>NZ_RAQG01000003.1:1903551-3425369 GCF_003610655.1 Rhizobium sp. AG855
GATTACTCGATGATCGAGGCGACGATGCCGGCGCCGACGGTGCGGCCGCCTTCGCGGATCGCGAAGCGCAGCTTTTCTTCCATCGCGATCGGCACGATCAGCTCAACCTGAACCGTGACGTTGTCGCCCGGCATAACCATTTCCGTGCCTTCCGGAAGCGACACGATGCCGGTCACGTCCGTGGTGCGGAAGTAGAACTGCGGACGATAGTTGGTGAAGAACGGCGTATGACGGCCGCCTTCTTCCTTCGTCAGGATGTAGGCTTCTGCCATGAACTTCTTGTGCGGCTTGACCGAACCCGGCTTGCAGAGAACCTGGCCACGCTCGACGTCGTCGCGCTGGATACCACGGACGAGCGCACCGATGTTGTCGCCGGCCTGGCCCTGGTCGAGCAGCTTGCGGAACATTTCAACGCCGGTAACAGTGGTCTTCTTGGTGTCGCGGATGCCGACGAATTCGACTTCTTCGCCAACCTTGACGATACCACGCTCAACGCGGCCCGTGACAACCGTACCACGACCCGAGATCGAGAACACGTCTTCGATCGGCATCAGGAAGGGCTGGTCAACCGGACGCTCAGGCGTCGGGATGTAGGCGTCAACGGCCGCCATCAGCTCGCGAACGGCGTCTTCGCCGATCTTCTTGTCGCTGTCGTTGAGGGCAGCCAGAGCCGAACCCTTGACGAACGGGATGTCGTCGCCGGGGAAGTCGTAGGACGACAGGAGTTCGCGAACTTCGAGTTCGACGAGTTCCAGAAGTTCTGCGTCGTCGACCTGGTCAACCTTGTTGAGGAACACGACGATCGCGGGAACGCCAACCTGACGGGCGAGCAGGATGTGCTCGCGGGTCTGCGGCATCGGGCCGTCGGCAGCCGAGCAAACCAGGATCGCGCCGTCCATCTGCGCTGCACCGGTGATCATGTTCTTGACGTAGTCGGCGTGGCCGGGGCAGTCGACGTGCGCGTAGTGGCGGTTTGCCGTCTCATACTCGACGTGGGCCGTCGAGATGGTGATGCCGCGTGCCTTTTCTTCCGGAGCAGCGTCGATCTGGTCATAGGCCTTGAACTCACCGAAATACTTGGTGATCGCTGCCGTCAGAGACGTCTTGCCGTGGTCGACGTGGCCGATCGTCCCAATGTTGACGTGCGGCTTTGTGCGCTCAAACTTACTCTTTGCCATTTTCGGCTCTCCATTTTCTGGTCCCCGTCCGGGGAAATTCAATCTTCAACAGGATGGGCGGGGTATCCCGGTCACTTCTGACCGGAATACTTTGCCTGGATTTCTGCAGCAACGTTCGACGGGACCGGTGCGTAGTGATCGAAGGTCATCGAGTACTGTGCACGGCCCTGCGACATCGAGCGCAGGTTGTCGACGTACTTGAACATGTTGGCGAGCGGGACGTGAGCGTTGATCACGATCGCAATGCCGCGCTGTTCCTGGCCCTGGATCTGGCCACGACGCGAGTTCAGGTCGCCGATAACGTCGCCGACATAGTCTTCCGGCGTTACGACTTCGACCTTCATCATCGGCTCGAGCAGCTGTGCGCCAGCCTTCTTGGCTGCTTCACGGAAGCAGGCACGCGAGGCGATTTCGAAGGCGAGAACCGACGAGTCGACATCGTGGAAGGCACCGTCAACGAGGGTCGCCTTGACGCCCAGCATCGGGAAGCCAGCCAGCGGACCAGACGACAGAACGCTTTCGATACCCTTCTGAACGCCCGGGATGTATTCCTTGGGAACAGCACCGCCGACGATCTTGGATTCGAACTTGAAGTCGTCGCCTTCCGGGTTCGGTTCGAAGATGAGCTTGACGCGGGCGAACTGACCGGTACCGCCGGACTGCTTCTTGTGCGTGTAGTCTTCTTCGTGCTGACGCGTGATGGTTTCGCGATAAGCAACCTGCGGAGCACCGACGGTGGCTTCAACCTTGAACTCGCGACGCATGCGGTCGACGAGAATGTCCAGGTGAAGTTCGCCCATGCCAGCGATGATGGTCTGGCCAGATTCCTGGTCGGTCTTGACGCGGAAGGACGGGTCTTCGGCAGCGAGGCGATTGAGCGCGAGGCCCATCTTTTCCTGGTCGCCCTTGGACTTCGGCTCGATCGCGATCTGGATGACCGGCTCGGGGAATTCCATGCGCTCGAGGATAACCGGCTTCAGGGGATCGCAGAGCGTGTCACCCGTGGTGGTTTCCTTGAGACCGGCCAGAGCAACGATGTCGCCGGCGAAGGCTTCTTCGATGTCTTCACGGCTGTTCGAGTGCATCTGCAGCATGCGGCCGACGCGCTCGCGCTTGTCCTTGACGGTGTTCAGAACCGACACGCCCTTTTCGAGCTTGCCCGAATAGATGCGTGCGAAGGTGAGCGAACCGACGAAGGGGTCGTTCATGATCTTGAACGCGAGCATGGCGAGCGGCTCGGCGTCGTCAGCGTGACGCTCGATTTCGGCTTCGGTCTTGAAGTCGATGCCCTTGATCGCCGGGATGTCGAGCGGCGACGGCAGATAGTCGACGACGGCGTCGAGCAGCGGCTGAACGCCCTTGTTCTTGAAGGCGGTGCCGCAGAACATCGGGTGGAACTTGACGTCGATGGTGCCGCGGCGAACCAGGGCACGGATCTTTTCATTGTCCGGCATGATGCCGTTCAGGTAGTCTTCCATCGCCTGTTCGTCGATCTCGACAACGGTCTCGATCAGCTTTTCGCGATATTCTTCGGCCTTGTCCTTCAGGTCGTCCGGGATCTCGACAACGTCCCAGGCAGCGCCGAGGGACTCGTCGCGCCAAACGAGCGCGTTCATCTCGATCAGGTCGACAACGCCCTTGAATTCGGTTTCTGCACCGATCGGGAGCTGCATGACAACAGCGGTGGCGCCGAGACGGGTCTTGATCATTTCTACCGAGCGGTAGAAGTCAGCACCGGTCTTGTCCATCTTGTTGCAGAAGATCATCCGCGGGACGTGGTACTTTTCAGCCTGACGCCATACGGTTTCGGTCTGCGGCTCTACGCCGGCATTGGCGTCGAGGAGAGCAACGGCACCGTCGAGAACGCGCAGCGAACGCTCGACTTCGATGGTGAAGTCGACGTGGCCGGGGGTGTCGATGATGTTGAAGCGGCGCATCTTGCCGTCGCGACCCTTCCAGAAGGTCGTGGTCGCAGCAGAGGTGATGGTGATGCCGCGTTCCTGCTCCTGCTCCATCCAGTCCATGGTTGCAGCGCCGTCATGGACTTCGCCGATCTTATGAGACTTACCGGTGTAGTAGAGGATGCGTTCGGTGGTCGTGGTCTTGCCGGCGTCGATGTGCGCCATGATACCGAAGTTGCGGTAGTCTTCGATTTTATATTCGCGAGCCATAACGGACTGCCTTTCAATATTCGATCGGTGGATTACCAGCGGTAATGCGAGAAGGCGCGGTTTGCATCGGCCATCTTGTGGGTGTCTTCGCGCTTCTTGACGGCGCTACCGCGGTTGTTGGCGGCATCGAGCAGCTCGCCGGACAGACGGTCAACCATAGTGGTTTCGTTGCGCTTGCGCGCAGCAGTGATCAGCCAACGGATGGCGAGGGCCTGGCGGCGCTCCGGACGAACGTCGACCGGGACCTGGTAGGTTGCACCACCAACGCGGCGCGAACGGACTTCGACATGCGGCGCGACGTTGTCGAGCGCCTGATGGAAGATCGCGATCGGCTCAGCCTTGGCCTTGGCCTGGACCACATCGAACGCACCGTAGACGATGCTTTCAGCGACGGACTTCTTGCCGTGAAGCATGATGGCGTTCATGAACTTGGTGACGACGAGATCGCCGAACTTCGGGTCCGGATTGATTTCGCGCTTTTCTGCACTATGGCGACGGGACATACTATTTGTCTCTCAACGGTTAGGGACGCTTTATCACGCGGAGAACCTCGCGCAGCGCCGGATATCGGGTAATGGCCGAATTACTTCGGACGCTTCGCACCGTACTTGGAGCGGCGCTGCTTGCGGTTCTTGACACCCTGGGTATCGAGAACGCCGCGGATGATGTGGTAACGCACGCCCGGCAAGTCCTTTACGCGGCCGCCACGGATCATGACGACAGAGTGTTCCTGCAGGTTGTGGCCTTCGCCCGGAATGTAGCCGATGACTTCGAAGCCATTCGTCAGGCGGATCTTGGCGACCTTACGCAGAGCCGAGTTCGGCTTCTTCGGGGTCGTCGTGTACACGCGGGTGCAAACGCCGCGCTTCTGCGGATTTTCCTGCAGAGCAGGAACCTTGTTGCGCTTTACCTGTGCCTGACGCGGCTTGCGGATCAGCTGGTTTACGGTAGGCATATACCCATCCCTTGCAAAATCTAGTCTCAAGCCCTCTCAGGCCCTTTGGTTTGCCGTTTCCGGCGGCGGCCGCACAGTTTTCTTCATGCGCAAAATGTGGCCCGACCCGTTTTTCGCGGATGGACCACAAAAGACAGAGGACGCATCCGGTCAGACGCGTCGTGCGTGCAGCATTCTTGTCGTCAACGTGCGTTTGGAGACTTGTTTGAGACGAACTTCAGGACATGGCGTCCCGAAAAACCCGGCCTCACATAGGCTCCGATGGCCGGGGTACTACTGTTTTCCCCTCTTTGCGTCAAGTCTCAAACGAGAATTAATGGATTCAGGCCCTGCTCAGACAGGGCGCCCGCCCATTTGACGCGGGAAAATGCCGGCCCGGCCATGTTTTGGCTTGGCTTGACGAGGGAAACTTCTAGATAAGAGGAGAAGAAGGGTCAACCGCCCTGCCCGTCTGGTCGAATCGGCCGGAACCAGAGAATCGTTTCCTCCAGCAAGAAGAGCGGACGCCATGATCACCAGCCCCGACAACGACAACACGCGCGACGAACCGATGGTCTTCATCGTGATCGCCAAGGCCTATGAGACCGAAGGCGGCGAGCCGATCGATCTGCATGTGCTGCTGACCGCACCGGACGACGACAGCGCCGTGCGGCTGACGCTCAATGCGCTTTCCGAGGAAGGTTTCATCGAAGCCGATCTCGAC
Source organism: Rhizobium sp. AG855 (assembly GCF_003610655.1). Classification (NCBI taxonomy): domain Bacteria; kingdom Pseudomonadati; phylum Pseudomonadota; class Alphaproteobacteria; order Hyphomicrobiales; family Rhizobiaceae; genus Rhizobium; species Rhizobium sp. AG855. The sequence continues at coordinate 1,908,559 of NZ_RAQG01000003.1, forward strand.
CAGATCGGCATGATCAACGGGCAGCCCGACGAAGAGCCGCATGCTTCGGCCTATCAGGGTGCGCTTGAAGGCGAAGTGGCGATCATCCGCTTCGCGTGAGACGATACCTTTACAGTCTGAGAGCTCAGGCCGGTCTTGCGACCGGCCTTTTTCGTTGTGCGCCCCCCTGGATCATCACGGCGGGCAAAGGCATTCCCTGCCTCTGTCCGCCGGCGCAAACCCCTCACCCTCCGCCAAACATGAAAAGACCGCCCGGATTGTTCCGGGCGGTCCTTGTTCATTCAGAACGGTTCGACGTCCGATTACTCGGCAGCCGGTGCGCTTTCGCCTGCAAGGTTCTGCAGCATCGGGGTTGCCAGGTCGGCGCCCGAGCCCTTCTTGCGTTCCTCGAGGATGAGGTCGTCGCGAGACGTGGCGATGCGGCGGATCTGCGTCATGGTACCGCCGGTACCAGCCGGGATGAGGCGGCCGACGATGACGTTTTCCTTGAGACCCTGCAGCGTGTCGGTCTTGCCGGCGATCGCAGCTTCCGTCAGAACCTTGGTGGTTTCCTGGAAGGATGCGGCTGAGATGAACGACGGCGTCTGCAGCGAGGCCTTGGTGATGCCGAGGAGGACCGGTTCGCCGAATGCCGGCTTCTTGCCTTCCTCGATCAGGCGCTCGTTGGCGTCGTCCAGTTCGATGCGGTCGACATTGTCGCCCACGATGTACTGGCTGTCGCCCGAGTCCGTGATCTCGACCTTCTGCAGCATCTGGCGAACGATCACCTCAATGTGCTTGTCGTTGATCACAACGCCCTGCAGTCGGTAGACTTCCTGGATTTCATTGACCAGGTACGAGGCGAGTGCCTCGACGCCCTTGATCGCCAGGATGTCGTGCGGAGCCGGGTTACCGTCGAGGATGTAATCACCCTTTTCGATGTAGTCGCCTTCCTGAAGGTGGAAGGGCTTGCCCTTCGGGATCAGGTATTCGACAGGCTCGACACCGTCTTCCGCCGGCTCGATGATGACGCGACGCTTGTTCTTGTAGTCGCGGCCGAGGCGGATCGTACCATCGATCTCAGCGATGATGGCGTGGTCCTTCGGACGACGGGCTTCGAACAGTTCGGCAACGCGCGGCAGACCACCGGTGATGTCCTTGGTCTTGGCGCTTTCCAGCGGCGAACGGGCAAGAACGTCACCCTGGGAGACCTTCTGACCGGGTTCGACCGACAGGATCGCGTCGACCGACAGGTGGAAGCGAGCTTCGCCACCACGGGCGACCTTCAAGACGTTGCCGCTTGCATCCTTGATGACGATCGCCGGCTTGAGGTCCGAACCACGCGGGGTCGAACGCCAGTCGATGACCTGACGCTTGGTGATGCCGGTCGACTCGTCGGTGGCTTCGAGCACGGAGAGACCGTCGACGACGTCCTCGAAATGCACGATACCCTCGACTTCTGTCATGATCGGACGGGTGTAGGGGTCCCACTCGGCCAGACGCTGGCCGCGCTTCACCTTGTCACCGTCATCGACGAAGACCTTCGAACCATAGGCCACGCGCTGCGAGGACCGTTCGACACCGCGTTCGTCGAGCAGGGTGACGGCCATGCTGCGGCCCATGGCAATCAGCGTGCCTTCGGAGTTGCGCAGCATGTTGCGGTTCTTGATCTGCACCGTACCTTCGTACGAGGCTTCCAGGAACGACTGGTCGACCACGGTCGCCGTACCACCCAAGTGGAAAGTACGCATGGTGAGCTGGGTGCCCGGTTCACCGATGGACTGTGCAGCGATAACGCCGACGGCCTCACCCATGTTGACAGGCGTACCACGGGCCAGATCTCGGCCGTAGCAGACCGAGCAAACGCCCGTCTGAACTTCGCAGGTCAGGGCAGAGCGGATGCGGATCGACTGGATACCGGCCTTTTCGATCTCGATGACATCGGGCTCGAGGATCATCTTGCCAGCATCGACGATGCGTTCACCCGTGACCGGATGATCGATATCGTCGAGTGCGGTACGGCCGAGAACGCGGGCGCCGATCGAGGCAACGACCTGACCGGCATCGACGATGGCGGTCATGGTGAGGCCCTTGTCGGTGCCGCAATCCACGAGGTTGACGATGCAATCCTGCGCGACGTCGACGAGACGACGGGTCAGGTAACCCGAGTTCGCGGTCTTCAAGGCGGTGTCTGCGAGACCCTTACGGGCACCGTGGGTCGAGTTGAAGTACTCGTTAACGGTCAGGCCTTCCTTGAAGTTCGAGATGATCGGCGTCTCGATGATTTCGCCCGACGGCTTGGCCATGAGGCCACGCATGCCGCCCAGCTGACGCATCTGGTTCGGTGAACCACGGGCGCCTGAGTGCGACATCATGTAGATGGCGTTCATCGGCTTCTGACGACCGGTCTCCTTGTCGAACTCGACGGCCTTAATGCGGGCCATCATGTCTTCGGCGACCTTTTCCGTGGCCTTGCCCCAGGCGTCAACGACCTTGTTGTACTTTTCGCCCTGCGTGATCAGGCCGTCATTGTACTGCTGCTCGTATTCCTTGACCAGGGTTTCGGTGTCACCGACGATCTTCGCCTTGGTTTCCGGAATGATCATGTCGTCCTTGCCGAACGAGATGCCGGCCTTGCACGCATGCGTGAAGCCGAGCTGCATGATCCGGTCGCAGAAGATGACCGTGTCCTTCTGGCCGCAGTGACGGTAGACCGTGTCGATCATCTTGGAGATGTTCTTCTTGGTCATTTCCTGGTTGCAGATGTCGAACGGCACGTTGACGTTCTTCGGCAGAAGTTCGCCGATGATCATACGGCCAGGCGTGGTTTCATAGATCTTCGAAACTGGCTTGCCTTCGGCATCGACGGTCTTGAAGCGGCCACGGATCTTGGCGTGCAGGGTGACGACCTTGTTTTCCAGGGCATGGTGCAGTTCGCCCATGTCCGAGAAGACCATGCCTTCGCCCGGCTCGTTCTGGTTCAGGATCGACAGGTAGTAGAGGCCGAGAACCATGTCCTGAGACGGAACGATGATCGGTGCACCGTTGGCCGGGTGCAGGATGTTGTTCGTCGACATCATGAGCACGCGGGCTTCGAGCTGAGCTTCGAGCGACAGCGGCACGTGAACGGCCATCTGGTCGCCGTCGAAGTCGGCGTTGAAGGCCGTGCAGACGAGCGGGTGCAGCTGGATGGCCTTGCCTTCGACCAGCGTGGGTTCGAAGGCCTGGATGCCCAGGCGGTGCAGCGTCGGTGCGCGGTTCAGGAGAACCGGATGCTCGCGGATGACCTCGTCGAGGATATCCCAGACCTCAGGCTTTTCCTTTTCAACCAGCTTCTTGGCCTGCTTGACGGTCGAGGAGTAACCCTTGGCGTCGAGGCGGGCATAGATGAACGGCTTGAACAGTTCGAGCGCCATCTTCTTCGGCAGGCCGCACTGGTGCAGCTTCAGTTCCGGACCCGTCACGATAACCGAACGGCCGGAATAGTCGACGCGCTTGCCGAGCAGGTTCTGGCGGAAGCGGCCCTGCTTGCCCTTGAGCATGTCGGACAGCGACTTCAGCGGACGCTTGTTGGCGCCGGTGATGACGCGGCCACGGCGGCCGTTGTCGAAGAGCGCGTCCACAGATTCCTGCAGCATGCGCTTTTCATTGCGGATGATGATGCCCGGAGCGCGCAGTTCGATCAGGCGCTTCAGACGGTTGTTACGGTTGATGACGCGACGATAGAGATCGTTCAGGTCAGACGTCGCGAAACGGCCGCCATCCAGCGGAACAAGCGGGCGCAGGTCCGGCGGGATGACCGGAACGACCTTCATGATCATCCATTCCGGACGGTTGCCAGATTCCATGAAGTTCTCGACGATCTTCAGGCGCTTCATGAGCTTCTTCTGCTTGAGGTCCGAGGTGGTCTCGGCAAGCTCGGTGCGCAGGTCGCCAGCGATCTTCTCGAGGTTCATCGAGGCCAGCATCTCGTAGATGGCTTCAGCGCCGATCATGGCGGTGAACTGGTCCTCGCCGAACTCGTCGACGGCGATCATGTACTCTTCTTCAGAGAGCAGCTGGTTTTCCTTGAGCGAGGTCAGGCCCGGCTCGGTCACGATGTAGTTCTCGAAGTAGAGAACGCGCTCGACATCCTTCAGCGTCATGTCCAGGAGCGTGGAGATGCGCGACGGAAGCGACTTCAGGAACCAGATATGGGCAACGGGCGCTGCGAGCTCGATATGGCCCATGCGCTCGCGGCGAACGCGCGACAGCGTGACTTCGACGCCGCACTTTTCGCAGATGATACCCTTGTACTTCATGCGCTTGTACTTGCCGCACAGGCACTCGTAGTCCTTGATCGGTCCGAAAATACGCGCGCAGAAGAGACCGTCGCGTTCCGGCTTGAACGTACGATAGTTGATGGTCTCCGGCTTCTTGATCTCACCGTAAGACCAGGAAAGGATCTTTTCCGGGCTCGCGATCGAGATCCGGATGCTGTCGAAGTGCTGGGCCGGCACCGACGGGTTGAAAAGGTTCATGACCTCTTGGTTCATGCCTGTCTCCTTATGGGGCTAAAAGCCCTCGATTGGGTCTCGGTTGCGGCGAATTCCCGGGATGCCGCACCAGACCCTTGAAATGACAATAACCGCGAAATGCGGCGAAACTCCCCTCACCCGCCCGATTTTGGCCGCCGGTGGATCAGGGGATGGCGTGCGCGGCCTGGACCACGCACGCCTTTGTCAAACCGTTATTCGGCTGCGTCGGGCAGCTGACCCGAACCAACGTCATCGAGCTTGGAATTCTCCAGCTCGACCGAGAGGCCGAGCGAGCGCATTTCCTTGACGAGAACGTTGAAGCTTTCCGGAATACCGGCCTCGAAGGTATCGTCGCCACGGACGATCGCCTCGTAGACCTTGGTACGGCCGGCCACGTCGTCCGACTTCACCGTCAGCATTTCCTGCAGGGTATAGGCGGCGCCGTAGGCTTCCAGAGCCCAGACTTCCATTTCCCCGAAGCGCTGACCGCCGAACTGCGCCTTACCACCGAGCGGCTGCTGGGTGACGAGCGAGTAAGGACCGATCGAACGAGCGTGGATCTTGTCGTCGACCAGGTGGTTCAGCTTGATCATGTACATGTAGCCGACGGTGACCTTGCGGTCGAAGGCTTCACCGGTACGACCATCGTACAGGACCGACTGACCCGACGGATCGAGACCCGCACGCGTGAGCATCGAGGAAACGTCGCTTTCATGCGCACCGTCGAAAACCGGGGTGGCGATGGAGACGCCACGCTTGGCTTCTTCGGCGAGCTTGACGAGCGCGTCGTCGTCGAAGTGCTTCACTTCGTCATGGGCTTCCGACTCGTAGATCTCCGTCAGTTCCTTACGCAGATCCGTGATGTCGAGGTGCTTGCGATAGTCCTCAAGCATCTGGCCGATCTTCTTGCCCATGCCGGCGCAAGCCCAGGCAAGATGGGTTTCGAGGATCTGACCGACGTTCATACGCGAGGGAACGCCGAGCGGGTTCAGAACGATATCGACATGCGTGCCGTCTTCGAGGAACGGCATGTCCTCGACCGGTACGATGCGCGAGACAACGCCCTTGTTGCCGTGACGGCCGGCCATCTTGTCGCCTGGCTGGATCTTGCGCTTCACAGCGACAAAGACCTTGACCATCTTCATGACGCCCGGAGGCATTTCGTCGCCGCGCTGGACCTTCTCGACCTTGTCCATGAAACGCTGTTCAAGGCGCGACTTGGATTCGTCGTACTGACCGCGGAGCGCTTCGAGTTCGCCCTGGACCTTCTCGTCCTCGACCGCGAACATCCACCACTGCGAGCGGGGGTATTCGGAGACGATGGCATTCGAAAGTTCGACGCCCTTCTTGAAACCCTTCGGACCGGCAATCGAGACCTGGCCACGCAGCATGTCGATCAGACGGCCGTAGACGTTACGGTCGAGGATCGCCTGCTCGTCGTCACGGTCCTTGGCGAGGCGTTCGATTTCCTCGCGCTCGATCGCCATCGCGCGCTCGTCCTTTTCAACGCCGTGGCGGTTGAAAACACGAACTTCGACGACGGTGCCGAACGTGCCCGGAGGCATGCGCATCGAGGTGTCGCGAACGTCGGAGGCCTTTTCACCGAAGATGGCGCGCAGGAGCTTTTCTTCCGGCGTCATCGGGCTTTCGCCCTTCGGGGTGATCTTGCCGACCAGGATGTCGCCCGGAGCCACTTCGGCACCGATGTAGACGATACCGGCTTCGTCGAGGTTCTTCAGCGCTTCTTCCGAAACGTTCGGAATGTCGCGCGTGATTTCTTCCGGACCAAGCTTGGTGTCGCGGGCCATGACTTCGAATTCCTCGATATGGATCGAGGTGAAGACGTCTTCCGAGACGATGCGCTCCGACATGAGGATCGAGTCCTCATAGTTGTAGCCGTTCCACGGCATGAACGCGACGAGCGCGTTGCGGCCGAGGGCCAGATCGCCGAGGTCGGTCGACGGACCGTCCGCGATGATGTCGCCCTTGTTCAGAATGTCACCGACGGTGACCAGCGGACGCTGGTTGACGCAGGTGTTCTGGTTCGAACGCTGGAACTTCTGCAGACGGTAAATGTCGACGCCCGACTTGGACGGATCGAGATCTTCCGTGGCGCGGATAACGATACGGGTCGCATCGACCTGGTCGACCACGCCGCCACGACGGGCACCGATGGCCGCACCGGAGTCACGGGCCACGATCGGCTCCATGCCAGTACCGACAAACGGGGCTTCGGCACGCAGAAGCGGCACGGCCTGACGCTGCATGTTCGAGCCCATGAGAGCGCGGTTGGCGTCGTCGTTTTCCAGGAACGGAATGAGAGCGGCCGCAACCGAAACCAGCTGCTTCGGCGAAACGTCCATCAGGTTGATGGTGTCGCGCGGGGACAGCATGACTTCGCCAGCGTGACGGCAGACGACGAACTCTTCGACGAACTGGCCATCGGCCGTCAGCTCGGAGTTGGCCTGGGCCACGTAGTACTTGGCTTCTTCCATCGCCGAGAGATAGACGACGTCCATCGTCACCTTGCCGTCGATGATCTTGCGGTACGGGCTTTCGATAAAGCCGTACTTGTTGACCCGTGCGAAGGTGGCGAGCGAGTTGATCAGACCGATGTTCGGGCCTTCCGGCGTCTCGATCGGGCAAATACGGCCGTAGTGGGTCGGGTGAACGTCGCGGACTTCGAAGCCTGCGCGCTCGCGGGTCAGACCACCCGGTCCAAGAGCCGACAGACGGCGCTTGTGGGTGATTTCCGAAAGCGGGTTCACCTGGTCCATGAACTGCGACAGCTGCGAGGAGCCGAAGAATTCGCGGACGGCAGCTGCTGCCGGCTTGGCGTTGATCAGGTCCTGCGGCATGACAGTGTCGATTTCGATCGACGACATGCGTTCCTTGATCGCGCGCTCCATGCGGAGCAGGCCGAGACGGTACTGGTTCTCCATGAGCTCGCCGACGGAGCGAACACGACGGTTACCGAGGTTATCGATATCGTCGATCTCGCCCTTGCCGTCACGCAGTTCGACCAGCATCTTGACCACGGCCAGGATGTCGTCCTTGCGCAGTACGCGGACGGTATCCGGGCAGTCGAGGTCGAGACGCATGTTCATCTTGACGCGACCAACGGCCGACAGATCATAGCGTTCGCTGTCGAAGAACAGCGACTGGAACATGGCTTCGGCCGAATCCATGGTCGGCGGTTCACCCGGACGCATGACGCGGTAGATGTCGAACAGAGCGTCCTGACGGTTCTCGTTCTTGTCGGCTGCGAGCGTGTTGCGGATGTAGGCTCCGACATTGATGTGGTCGATACCGAGAACCGGGATTTCGTCAAAGCCGGATTCGAGGATCTGCGGAAGCGACTTCTCGTCGATTTCCGCACCCGCTTCCATGTAGATTTCACCGGTCGACATGTTGACCAGGTCTTCGGCGAGATAGTTGCCGAACATGTCTTCGTCGGAGGCCTTCAGGAACTTCAGGCCCTTGTCCGACAGCTGACGCAGCAGACGCGGGGTGAGCTTCTTGCCACCTTCGACGACGACTTCGCCGGTGTCGGCGTCGATCATGTCGGAAATGGTCTTCGCGCCCTTCAACGTTTCGGCGTTGAACGGATAGCGCCAGCCCTTGCCGTCGCGCTGATAGACCGACTTCGAGTAGAAGGTCGACAGGATCTCTTCGCCGTCCATGCCGAGTGCCATCAGCAGCGAAGTCACGGGGATCTTGCGGCGACGGTCGATACGGGCATGCACGATGTCCTTGGCGTCGAATTCGATATCGAGCCAGGAACCGCGATAGGGGATGACGCGCGCAGCAAACAGCAGCTTGCCGGACGAGTGGCTCTTGCCCTTGTCGTGGTCGAAGAAGACGCCCGGCGAACGGTGCATCTGCGAGACGATGACGCGCTCGGTGCCGTTGACGATGAAGGTACCGTTGTTGGTCATGAGCGGCATGTCGCCCATGTAAACCGACTGTTCCTTGATGTCCTTGATGGACTTGGCGCCCGTATCCTCGTCAATATCGAACACGATCAGGCGCAGCGTGACCTTCAGCGGTGCGGCATAGGTCAGGTCGCGCTGACGGCATTCGTCAACGTCGAACTTCGGCGGCTCGAATTCATAGGACACGAATTCCAGCATCGAGGCACCGGAAAAATCGGTGATCGGGAAGACGGACTTGAAAACGGCATTGAGCCCCTCGTCGGGACGGCCGCCAACCGGCTCGTCGACCATGAGGAACTGGTCATAAGATGCCTTCTGAACCTCGATGAGGTTCGGCATTTCTGCGACTTCTGGAATTTTTCCGAAAAACTTGCGTACGCGCCTGCGACCGTTAAAGGTAAGGGTCTGAGCCATCGTCGCTCCTTGTCAGTTTGCACCCGGGCCTGCAACAGACGGTGACCGCTGGCCAGGCGGCTCCGTCAAAAAATGGATCGCTCAATCTCGTCTCGAGATCCGGACGGCCGGCCGGTTTGCCGGGCGCGCGGGTCAAGACCATCCTCTTGAGAACCCATTACCCAGGGACCGTTTTCATACGGGCCCTGGGTAATATGTTCGGAGGAAACCGGCGGGAAAGGGAAACCCTCTCCCGCCGCATTCCGATATTACTTAACGTCGACCTTAGCGCCGGCGTCCTCAAGCTTCTTCTTGAGGTCAGCGGCTTCAGCCTTGGAAACGCCTTCCTTGACAGCCTTCGGAGCGCCTTCGACGAGGTCCTTGGCTTCCTTGAGGCCGAGACCGGTGATGGCGCGGACTTCCTTGATGACGTTGATCTTGTTGGCGCCGGCATCCGTCAGGATGACGTCGAACTCGGTCTTTTCTTCTTCAGCCGGAGCAGCGGCACCAGCAGCGCCACCAGCAGCAGCAACGGCTACCGGAGCAGCAGCCGAAACGCCCCACTTTTCTTCGAGCAGCTTGGAAAGCTCAGCAGCTTCCAGAACGGTCAGCGAGGAGAGGTCTTCAACGATCTTTGCGAGATCAGCCATGATACAAGTTCCTTAATAGATGTTCGGTTCGAAACGAACGGGTTAGGGTATGAACAGCGAAAAACCGCCTTACGCGGCTTCGTCCTTCTTGGCATAGGCCGCAAACACGCGAGCAAGCTGAGCTGCCGGTGCCTGAACCACGCCTGCGATGCGGGTAGCCGGAGTCTGGATCATGCCCAGCAGCTTCGCACGCAGCTCGTCCAGCGACGGCAGGGTCGCAAGCGACTTGACTGCATCGGCGGTGAGCGTGGTTGTTCCCATGGCGCCGCCGAGCACAACGATCTTGTCGTTGGTCTTGGCGAAATCCATGACGACTTTCGGAGCGGTGATCGGGTCATTGCTGTAAGCAATGAGTGTCTGACCCTTGAACAGGTTAGACATCCCTTCCGACTCCGTGCCCTGAAGAGCGATCTTGGCCAGGCGGTTCTTCGCGACTTTGACGGTGCCGCCAGCAGCGCGCATCTTCGAACGGAAGTCGTTCATCTGCGCAACCGTGACACCAGCATAGTGGGCCACAACAACCGAACCGGAAGCCTTGAAGACTTCGTTCAGTTCTGTGACGAATTCGCGTTTTTCCGCTCTTTCCACTGTCTGTCTCCAGTTGATGGGACCGCAATCCTGCAGGCCCCACCGGGTTTGCCTTTTGCCTCAGGGGATCCAAACATGTCAGATCCCAAGCGACGCTTGAGGATCCTGTCCCCTCTGAACCGGTATGACCGGCCATAAGGCGAATAAGGCTCGAACCGAACTTCAAGACGTCATCAGACGTTTAAAAACGGATCTTACCCGTCTCATGCAGGCGAATATTAAGGCCTTTCAGCCGCCCACAATCTCGGACAGGAGTGCCTGGTTTTGACACCAGGCATTTCCGGCCCCGAAAGGCCGGAAACTTGATGGACCGGAGCAACAGGCTCCGGTCGAATTTCAATTACGCCGTGACCGACGAGGGGTCGATCTTGACGCCCGGGCCCATGGTCGAAGAGATCGCTACGCGCTTGACGTAGTTGCCCTTGGCACCAGCCGGCTTGGCCTTGATGACGGCGTCAGCGAAGGCCTTGATGTTTTCTTCGAGCGCCTTGGCGTCGAAGGAAGCCTTGCCGATGCCGGCGTGGATGATACCAGCCTTCTCGACGCGGAACTCGACGGCACCGCCCTTGGAAGCCTTGACGGCGCCCGTGACGTCCATAGTGACCGTTCCGACCTTCGGGTTCGGCATCATGCCACGGGGGCCAAGAACCTTACCGAGGCGACCGACGAGCGGCATCATGTCCGGGGTGGCGATGCAGCGATCGAAGTCGATCTTGCCGCTCTGGACGATTTCGAGCAGGTCTTCTGCGCCGACGATGTCTGCACCAGCAGCCTTGGCTTCATCAGCCTTGGCGCCACGTGCGAAGACGGCGACGCGAACGTCACGGCCGGTTCCGTTCGGCAGGTTGACCACGCCGCGGACCATCTGGTCTGCGTGACGCGGGTCGACGCCGAGGTTCATGGCGATTTCGATCGTTTCGTCGAACTTGGCGACGGCACGTTCCTTGACCATCGAGATGGCGTCGGAGAGAGCGACGAGCTTCGTCGGGTCAACACCTTCGCGGATCTTCTGAATACGCTTTGCTACCTTGGCCATGATCAACCTACCACTTCCAGGCCCATGGAGCGGGCAGAGCCCTCAACCATCAGCATTGCGCCTTCGATGTCGGCGGCGTTCAGATCCTTCATCTTGCCTTCGGCAATTGCGCGGACCTGCGCCTTGGTGATCGTACCGACCTTCGCACCCTTGCCCGGAGTCTTCGAGCCAGAGGTGATCTTTGCTTCCTTCTTCAGCCAGTAGGTGACCGGCGGCTGCTTCATTGCGAAGGTGAAGGACTTGTCCTGGTAATAGGTGATGACGACCGGGATCGGCATACCCTTTTCCATTTCCTGCGTGGCGGCATTGAACGCCTTGCAGAATTCCATGATGTTAATGCCACGCTGACCAAGAGCCGGGCCGATCGGCGGGGACGGGTTCGCCGATCCTGCCTTGACCTGGAGCTTGAGCTGGCCTGCAACTTTCTTAGCCATTACTCTCTGCCTTTCATTCAGACCGGTTTCCCGGCCATAACATGCCGGACATGTCCGGCGGCTGCGGTTGCGTGGTGCGTCTGACGGGCCCGGCTAAAGGCCCCCATCCTCCCACGCGGATCGGGAAGTCGCCTTCCCTTTCTGCAATCAGACCTTCTCGACCTGACTGTATTCAAGCTCGACCGGCGTGGCGCGACCGAAGATCGAGACTTCGACCTTGAGGCGCGAGCGCTCTTCGTCCACATCCTGGACAACGCCGTTGAACGAAGCGAAGGGACCGTCGGAGACGCGAACCTGCTCGCCGATTTCGTAAGACACGGTCGACTTCGGACGCTCGACACCTTCCTGGACCTGGCCCAGGATGCGCTCAGCCTCGAAATCGGGGATCGGAACCGGCTTGTTGTCGGAACCGAGGAAGCCCGTGACCTTCGGGGTATTCTTGATCAGGTGATAGGCCTCGTCGGTCAGGTTCGCACGAACCATGACGTAACCGGGGAAGAACTTGCGTTCGCTATCAACCTTGCGGCCGCGACGGACTTCGACGACCTTCTCGGTCGGCACCAGGATCTTTTCGAAGAGGTGATCGAGCCCCTTCTGCTTGGCCTTGTGCTCGATGTCCTCGGCGACCTTCTTTTCAAAATTCGAATATGCGTGGACGATGTACCAACGTGCAGCCATGATTTTTCCCGCCCGATTAATTACCGACGCTCAGCACGAGGCTGAGCAGCCAGCTGATGAGCTGGTCCGCGCCGAAGAAAAACAGCGCCGCGAAAAACACCATCGCCAGAACCATGAGCGTCGAAATCGTGGTTTCGCGACGCGAGGGCCACGTAACCTTGGACGTCTCGGAGCGTACCTGCTGCAGAAACGCGAATGGATTACTCTTGGATGCCATTTAATGCCCACGCATTTACGGCGCGTAAAGCCGACCTTGGTCAGCCCCACGCACCGCGTGTCTGTTTGAACCCTACATAACGACCGATTCCCCATTTCACAAGGGGGAAAAGGTCTTCTGCAACTTTTCGGCTTTGCCAGATCGTCTTGCCCGTCTGCACTCTCAAGCGCGCCGGGCGGGAAATGGCAGGGGCAGCCGGGCTTGAACCGACGACCTGCGGTTTTGGAGACCGCCGCTCTACCAACTGAGCTATACCCCTAAGCCTAGACTTCAGGCGAAACTCGTTTCGCTCGAAGCATGGCGCTCCCTTTAAGACGGCAACGCGCGAATGGCAAGAGACTTTTTCCGCCTTTTTCCCAAAGCCCCCAATGGGCTTCATTCCCAGGGCCTGCGCATCACCAGCGGCCGGACAGCCCCGCCCGGAAGACGGCGTTCGGCCGCGTGCGCAAATCGCTGACCGTGGCCGACAGATTGATTCCCAGCGGCAGCTGCTGCTCAACCTTGATGCTCGCATGGGCGGGCGCTGCGTTGTCGAGTACCGCCGTGCCGGCAAGCGCCGCACCGATATCGGAGAACTCGAGCCTCAACTCCTGGCGAGCGACGAAGGCGCTGCGACCATTGATGCGCTGGCCCGCTTCAAACGCATTCACCAGCGACAGATCCACATTCGTGCCGGCACTGACGTTGCGCGCCTGGCGCAGCACCGCCCTGCCCGCGCCGCTGTGCGGGTCCAATCTCATTCCAAGCGTCGAGGCCGCCTGACGGCCCGGCAGATCCATTTCGCTCCAGACCGCCAGAGGCGCGGTCTTGGTGCGCGCGCCGGACGGGTCTGCCGCAATCAGCGCCGATTCGAGGCCGAGGCGCAGGTTTCCCGGAACGGTCAGTGCGACACCGGGGCGGACCTTGAGCGTGTCGCCTGTCTTTGTCGCATTCCAGACAAAGGGTCCGTCACCGGCTTCGGCCTGCATCGTGGCGGACAGAAGGCCCGCAGTGAGCGCCGCGATGGTAATGACGGGGCTCCTCGCCCTCCGTCGGGACAAACGTCGTTGCTGCATCTCGCCTGCCCCCGAATTCGTGTTGACGCATTGAAGCTCGGCCTGCGGTCGACCATGGTTGCAATAGTAACCGAGCTAAGGTGCGCGCCGAAGAACGATTTGCGCATGCAAGCCATGCACTGGTCGCGTCAGGAAATCCCTGACAGGGATCTTCCGTTCTGGCGCCTGCCGCTGATTTGCCGGCGCGCGGCAATGCCGGGCGCCGCACAAGGTCCGACTTGCCAGACGGCTGCACTTCTCCGATAGTCTGTCATATTCCTGCGGAGGACTGCGATGATCCGGATCAGCAATGCCGCCCTGCCCGGTTCCGAATTCGACGATACGGATCTGTCCGAATCGCGCTTCACCGACATCTCGCTCAAGGAAGCGGTGTTCAGCAATGTCGACCTCGGCAAGGCGCTGATCACGGACGCGAATGCCGAACAACTGGCGATCCGCAACGTCGCGATGAGTGGCGCGCTGGTCGAGAACGTGCTGATGCATGCCTCCAGCCTCACGCATGTGGATTTCAACGGCAGCACGATCCGCTTCGGCAGCCTCGCGGATGTCTCGATCGCGGAATGCGATCTCAACGGCATGACGATCAACGGCTATCTCGTGACAGACCTTCTGCGGCTGGCGGAAGAGCATTTGCTCGACAGGGCATGAGAGCGCAGGTCCCGCCCCTCAGCTCGCGATGCCTCAATCGCAGTCCTAGCCGCTGCTACAGCGTTGGCTGGGTCTGTTGGCAGGCCCATTCCGGCTGTTGCTCAAGGTCGCGACAGTGGACGGCAATTGCAGAACTCCAAAACACAAAAAAGCCCCGCTGTTGCCAGCGGGGCTCTTGGTCTTCCCTTGCGGGAAAATCGATTACTCGATGATCGAGGCGACGATGCCGGCGCCGGGTTCAGATCGCGCTTGCGCGCCATCTGAACGTTCTGAGCGCCGTCGGCAGCTTACGCCATCGACCTCTCGATCATTACTCGATGATCGAGGCGACGATGCCGGCGCCGACGGTGCGGCCGCCTTCGCGGATCGCGAAGCGCAGCTTTTCTTCCATCGCGATCGGCACGATCAGCTCAACCTGAACCGTGACGTTGTCGCCCGGCATAACCATTTCCGTGCCTTCCGGAAGCGACACGATGCCGGTCACGTCCGTGGTGCGGAAGTAGAACTGCGGACGGTAGTTGGTGAAGAACGGCGTATGACGGCCGCCTTCTTCCTTCGTCAGGATGTAGGCTTCTGCCATGAACTTCTTGTGCGGCTTGACCGAACCCGGCTTGCAGAGAACCTGGCCACGCTCGACGTCGTCGCGCTGGATACCACGGACGAGCGCACCGATGTTGTCGCCGGCCTGGCCCTGGTCGAGCAGCTTGCGGAACATTTCAACGCCGGTAACAGTGGTCTTCTTGGTGTCGCGGATGCCGACGAATTCGACTTCTTCGCCAACCTTGACGATACCACGCTCAACGCGGCCCGTGACAACCGTACCACGACCCGAGATCGAGAACACGTCTTCGATCGGCATCAGGAAGGGCTGGTCAACCGGACGCTCAGGCGTCGGGATGTAGGCGTCAACGGCCGCCATCAGCTCGCGAACGGCGTCTTCGCCGATCTTCTTGTCGCTGTCGTTGAGGGCAGCCAGAGCCGAACCCTTGACGAACGGGATGTCGTCGCCGGGGAAGTCGTAGGACGACAGGAGTTCGCGAACTTCGAGTTCGACGAGTTCCAGAAGTTCTGCGTCGTCAACCTGGTCAACCTTGTTGAGGAACACAACGATCGCCGGAACGCCAACCTGACGGGCGAGCAGGATGTGCTCGCGGGTCTGCGGCATCGGGCCGTCGGCGGCCGAGCAAACCAGGATCGCGCCGTCCATCTGCGCTGCACCGGTGATCATGTTCTTGACGTAGTCGGCGTGGCCGGGGCAGTCGACGTGCGCGTAGTGGCGGTTTGCCGTCTCATACTCGACGTGGGCCGTCGAGATGGTGATGCCGCGTGCCTTTTCTTCCGGAGCAGCGTCGATCTGGTCATAGGCCTTGAACTCACCGAAGTACTTGGTGATCGCTGCCGTCAGAGACGTCTTGCCGTGGTCGACGTGGCCGATCGTCCCAATGTTGACGTGCGGCTTTGTGCGCTCAAACTTACTCTTTGCCATTTGAATGCTTCCTGTGAACGAAACGGGGTTACCCCGGCGAACCGGTTTGGTCCCGCCGTTTAAGGCTTTCACTCGCAATGCGCAAGCCTTAAATGCGGGGCCGCTCTGGGCCGGAACCGGAGGTGGTCGAAGGCTCTCGGCTGACCTTACGGAAAGCGGCATGCCATGCACGAGACCGAAGATAGAAAGCCAGAAAGATCAGACTGTTACATGAGAAAGTGATCTGGAGCGGGTAACGGGAATCGAACCCGTGTATTCAGCTTGGAAGGCTGCTGCTCTACCATTGAGCTATACCCGCATATTCAGATCCGAGGACGAATGGTGGAGAGAGTTGGATTTGAACCAACGTAGGCTGAGCCAACGGATTTACAGTCCGTCCCCTTTAACCACTCGGGCATCTCTCCATTCTTTCGTCCGGATCTGGCGACCAAGCTTTTCAGTCTCGACCAGAGCGCGTCGCCCCCTGATCTGCGGCGGGTATATGACGGCCCAACCGGCTCATGTCAACACGAAGTTTGACGAAAAATTCCGAAAAGTTTCATAGGCCCGACATGTGCGGGAATTTGCGCCCGGGTCTATGCCCGCCCCCTGGGCGTCGTTATAAGAGCGCATGGCCAAAGATCCCAAAACAGACAAAACCGCCCGTGACACCCATTATGCGACGCTGCGCCGACAGGTGCGCGATGCCAAGCGTGAGCGGGGCGAGATCCCCACGCCCGGACCGCAGAAGCCGCGCAAGAGCAATGCCGACTGGACGCCGCCGAAGCTCGCGCCGGAACAGGTGCTGCTCTATGGACTGCACACCGTGCGTGCCGCGCTCGACAATCCCGAGCGCCAGCTGATCAAGCTTTCGGCGACGCAGAATGCGCTCGTCAGGCTCGAAATCTCATCTGTGGAAAACCTCGGAATTCCGTTCGAGACGGTCACACCGCAGGATCTCGACAAGATCCTCGGGCCGGAAGCGATCCACCAGGGCGTGATGCTGGAAACGCGGCCCCTGCCCGTGCGCCGGCTGGAGGCGCTCAAGGACAGCCCGCTGATCCTGGTGCTCGATCAGGTGACCGATCCGCACAATGTCGGCGCGATCATGCGTTCGGCGGTTGCCTTCGATGCAGGTGCCGTCATCACCACACAGCGCCACAGCCCGACGGAATCGGGCGTGCTGGCGAAATCAGCCTCCGGTGCACTGGAACTCATCCCCTATATCCAGGTGACCAATCTCGCCGATGCGCTCGGCGAATTGCACAAGCTCGGCTTCTTCTCGGTCGGTCTTGATTCGGAAGGGCCGGCACCGATGGAAGGCACGCTTGTCGGCGACCGCATTGCGCTGGTGCTCGGCTCCGAGGGCAAGGGTCTGAGGCAGAAGACACGGGAAACCGTATCGGCGCTCGCCCGCCTCGACATGCCGGGCGCGATCAAGTCGCTCAACGTGTCGAACGCCGCCGCCATCGCCCTCTATGCCTCGCGGCAGCATCTGGCGGTCAAGGGCTGATGAAGCTCGTCTTTTCCGACCTCGACGGAACGCTGCTCGACCATGACAGCTATTCCTTCGAGGCGGCAAGGCCGGCACTGGACCTGCTGAAGGCACGCGGCATTCCGCTCATTCTGGCGAGCAGCAAGACGGAAGCCGAGATGCGGCCGATTGCAGACGCGATCGGGATATCCCACCCGATGATCGTGGAGAACGGCGCAGGCGTTGTCGGTCTAGGCGCAGGCAGCGGATCCACCGATCTGCATTCGTCGAGTCCTTACAGCCACCTGCGATCATTTCTTAGGGAATTACCTAAGGAGCTTGGCGCCTGTTTCGAAGGCTTTGGCGACTTGGACGTGGCGCGGGTTTCCCAGGAGACCGGACTGCCGCTCCCCGCAGCCGAACGTGCACGCCAGCGGCACTTTTCCGAGCCGGGGCGCTTTACTGGCACCGAGGCGCAGAGGGAGGCCTTCATCGGACTGCTCGATGCGCAAGGTTATACTGCAGTCCAGGGCGGACGCTTCTTCACGCTGATGCCGAAGACCTCCAAGGCGGAACGCATGGGGCAAGTCATTGCGCATTATCGGCAAGAGACCAGCGAACCAGTCCGGACCGTGGCGCTCGGGGATGCGCCGAACGATCTCGCCATGCTGGAAGCGGCCGATTGCGGCATCATCATCGCCAATCCCGCGCATGCGCCGCTGCCTGTCACGCCACGGGAACGGCAGGGTTTTATCCTGCGCTCGCTGCAAACCGGCCCAGAAGGCTGGAACATCATGATCCATCAACTCGTTGCCACGGGGTTTCTCTGAGCCGGCCGCAACCGGCTTCATCACGAAAGGATTTGGACATGGCGGATTTTCACCAGAATGGCGTGGTTGCCACCCTGCACAATCTCAGGGAGCGCTCGCTGGAAAGGATGGAAAAGGAGCTGACGGTCTTTTCCTCCTCACGGCCGATCACCCTCATCCTGCCATCGCTCTATTCCGAGCTCGAAGCCCCTGCCCTCGAGCATATCGTCTCGGAACTCGCCCAAGCTCCCTATCTCTCGGAAATCGTCATCGGGCTTGATCAGGCGGACGAATCCCAGTTCCGCCATGCGAAACAGTATTTTTCCCGGCTGCCGCAGAAACACACCATCCTCTGGCATGACGGGCCGCGGATGCGGGCGGTCGATGCGAAACTCGCTGCGGAAGACCTCTCTCCCGACCAGCCGGGCAAGGGGCGCAATGTGTGGTTCTGCATGGGATATGTGCTCGCCGCCCGTCAGGCGGGTGTCGTTGCCCTGCACGACTGCGATATCGTCACCTATTCGCGTGACATGCTGGCACGGCTGGTCTACCCCGTCGCCAATCCGCGTTTTCCCTATGTCTTTTCCAAGGGCTATTACCCGCGCATTGCAGACCGCGCGCTGAATGGGCGCGTGACGCGCCTGCTGGTCACGCCGCTGCTGCTCAGTCTCGAAAAGGTCATCGGACACCATCCCTATATCGATTATCTGAAGGCATTCCGTTATCCGCTGGCCGGCGAATTCGCCATGCAGACACAGATCCTGCCCGACATCCGCATTCCCTCCGACTGGGGGCTGGAAATCGGTGTCCTGTCGGAACTGTGGCGCAACCAGTCGACACAGACGATCTGCCAGGTGGACATCGCCGACGCCTATGACCACAAGCACCAGCCGCTTTCGCCGGAAGATGCCGCCAAGGGGCTGTCGCGCATGTCTGTTGACATCACCAAGGCGCTCTACCGCAAGCTCGCGACCGACGGCGTGGTGTTCAGCCAGGACGCCTTCCGGACGCTGAAGGCGACCTATTACCGGACCGCGCTCGACCTCGTGGAGACCTATTATCACGACGCACGGATGAACGGCCTGACCACAGACCGGCACCGCGAGGAGCAGGCGGTCGAACTCTTTGCCGCCAACCTGATCGAGGCCGGCCAGGTCTATCTCGACAATCCGAACGCGACGCCGTTCATGCCGAGCTGGAACCGGGTGCAGAGCGCGCTGCCCGACTTGCTGCGCGACATCCAGGAGGCGGCAAGGCTCGATGCCGAGGGCTGACCAACGGGTTCAAGCCGGGAGATCACATCAGGCGTCGAGAGAACGAAAGCGGGTTGTCGCCCGATAACCGAGTGCGAGGAAGGCGAGGAGCAATAGTCCCTGCGCCACGGCAAAGGCTGGCTCGGTCCCGGTCGGCGCCAGCGCGTGGAGCGTGGGAACCTTGAGAAAGGCCTGGGCGATCAGGACGAAGCTGTTGAGATAGAGGGCCGCGATCGCCGTCACGATGAAGATCGGACGCCAACGCGCCAGCAGATGCCGGCGGTAGAGTGCAAAGACAGCCAAGGCCAGCAGAATGGCAGAGATCAGCCCGACGCCAATTGCCGGCGTGAAACCGGCAAAGGGAAAAAGAAAGCCGGTCAGCGTGGTGGCGATGGTTGTGACGAGAAAGACGGCGGTCCAGGCCGGCCTCAGGCTGCTCTCCAGCCAGCCCCGGAGGGCGACAAAGCCGGCGACGATGCCGACCAGGCTCAAGACGACATGAAAAAGGGTAAACGGCGTCAGACCAAAGACCATGGCATTGTCCCCCGGTGCGGTTGCACAGGGGGATTAGGCGCGCGTTTTTGACATATGTCTACTGCCGAGGTTTATCGGCATGAACTTCGAAACCCTGGGATGCAGATCTACATCGCCGGCCGGCAGGTCAGTTCACCCTCGACGGCCACGAAAGACGTGCCCGTCGCGGACAGCTTGCGCTCCACAGGGTAGTCGACGACGCTCGGCCAGGCTTGGATATCCTTGGCGGCATTCGGATCGGCATCGATCGCCGGCTTGTAGGCGGCCTGGCAATCTGGCATGGCCCGATCCGGCGCGAGGCCGAGAGCCTGGCGGATCTTCTTGCCACAGCCTTCCGGGTCGGCGAGCAGCGAGCATTCGGCACCAAAGGTGCGACGATAACGCAGCGTGAGCTCATCGCCCACCAGCGTCAGCGCCGAGAATTCGCCGGCCACGACATCCTCCGTCAGGCGGGCACCCGAGCGGGCGTCGTAGACCACGAAAGGCATGCCGCCATTCCAGCCATCGGCACCGCGGAAGAAGGCGTAAGGGCCAACGGCGCCCCAGAGATAACCGGCAATGTCGTCGTTAATCTTGCGATCGAGCGTCGGATTGAGCTGGCACGGGCCTTCCGACGAGGCGATATAAAGGCCGGCAGCCCCCTTCTCCCCGAGATCGAGCTGCTTCAGCGCGAAATTGGGATAGCGCAGGCAGGTCAGCTTGCCCTTTTGGTCAAAACCGGTGTCCTTCTCGGCAAGCTCGACCTCTGCCCGTGTCGCCCGGTCGAATTGACCGGTCACCTCGCCGGCATTGCGGCAGGTGACCGGCGCCATGCGGCCGATGGCAAACTGCAGTTCCTCGCCCTTCCCGCGCAATTCATAGCCGCCGTTCGAATACCAGAAACCGCTCGCGGCCTGCTGCTGCGGCAGAGACACCTTCACGCCGTCCGGCAAGGTGAGCTCCGCGCTCGATTCGCTGAAGGCGACCGTCAGGACGTCGCCACCATCACAGGTGTATTTGATCGCGGCTGCCCGACTTTGCCCGGGCAGGATCAGAACGGCAGAGGCGGCCAAGGCCAGGCCGGCAATAAACGTCTTGCGCATCGGGTCTCCATCGGCTCCGCGCCGACCATGCCAAAGAATGCCCCGGGAGGACAATGGCAAAAGTTATTACATATAAAGAGAAATGGTGCCCCCGGCAGGGTTCGAACCCGCGACCCCCTGATTACAAATCAGGTGCTCTACCAACTGAGCTACAAGGGCAGTGAGGCGTCTTTAGGCGGAAACGGGTTTGCCGTAAAGCAAAAAATCGGCTCACGGTTAGCGTCTATGGTGAACGGCGATCACAAGCTCCTGATCGCCTGAAGGCAAAGGGGCGAACTGTTTGCGCCTGCAAATGGCTTGTGGTTACAGGCGTTTGTCATGTACCACAGGCGCCTGATCCATAAGGGCCTGCCATGTCGCGTACGTTCCGGTCGCTGTCCTTCATCGCTTCCAACACGGAAGAAGCGCAAGCTTCCCGCCAGGAGCTGATTCGCACCTATGGCGACACCGATCCGCACGAGGCCGATGTGATCGTCGCGCTTGGCGGCGATGGGTTCATGTTGCAGACGCTGCATGACACAATGAACAGCGGCAAGCTGATCTACGGGATGAATCGCGGCTCGGTCGGTTTCCTGATGAACGACTTTGCCATCGAGGGGCTGCCGGAGCGGATCGCCGATGCGGTCGAGAACGATTTCCATCCGCTGCAGATGGGAACCGAGAATGCCGATGGTTCAACGTCGTTTGCGCTTGCGATCAACGAGGTTTCGTTGCTCAGGCAATCCTATCAGGCGGCGAAGATCAGGGTATTGATCGACGGCCAGGTGCGGCTGGAAGAGCTGATCTGCGACGGATTGATGGTCGCGACGCCAGTAGGGTCGACCGCGTATAACCTGTCCGCTCATGGGCCGATCCTGCCGCTCGAGGCGCCGCTTCTGGCACTGACGCCGGTCAGCGCCTTCCGGCCACGCCGCTGGCGCGGGGCCTTGCTGCCCGACAAGGTAACCGTGGTGCTGGAAGTGCTGGAGCCGGAAAAGCGGCCGGTCAATGCGGTCGCGGATCATTCCGAGGTGAAATCGGTTCTGAGAGTGGAGATCCGGCAATCCGAGGATACAACGGCACATATCCTGTCGGATCCCGACCGGTCGTGGTCCGACCGGATCCTCGCCGAACAGTTTTCCGATTGAGGGTTCGATGAAGATTGTTGCCGCCAGCCTGTTTGTCTTCCTTGCCGCGGCCCCGCTGGCGCAGGCCGAGGATATCGACCACTTGCCTGTCACGGCCACCTTCGTCGTCAGCGGCGGCTACTGGGAAGGCGGCGTCGACGGTGCTCCGGGTACAACGACCGGCGCTGCGGCAACGGCCTCCGCGAATGGCCGTGGCTATTACAAACTGGTGGCAATCCGGCAGCCGGACCGCACGGCACGGGTCTATCTGCAGATGATCGCGGCGGAAGAGAGCGGCCCTCGACTGGTCGAGAGCGTCGAGCTGGAAGAGTTTTCCGCGATCAAGCCCTATGTCACCGGCATCCAGCCGGAAAGCACCAGCGGCGTTTCGGGCACGCCCGGCTTCATGGCGACCGTCTATCTGCGCACCGATCCCGCGCGCGACCCGGTCGAGGAATGGACCGTGCTGATCGACGAACTCGGCGACATCAGGGTCGAGCGGGCGAGCAACTGATCCAGGATTTCTAAGGCGAACGATAGAGAGCGCGAAGGAAGCCGTCGGCATCCGGCTCGGGCGATATCTCGAAACCACATCCTCGGCAGCAGGCAAGGCTTGCCAGATTATCGGGTGCAATTCTGCCTTCCAGCAGCGCGTAACTGGTTCCAGGCCCTGAGAGGAAGGAAGCCAGAATGGCTGTGCCATATCCTTGCCGTCTCAGTTGAGGCCGAACAGCAAGGTCGAGATAGCCTCGCGCGGCGTCGTCGCTATCAACCTGAAGCAGGGCAACGATCTCGCCGGCCTCCAACGCAAGCCAACACCGGACCGCCGCCTCGTTCGTCACATAGGCGAACCATTCGTCCGTCGGGAAAGACAGCCGCCGCGACAACTCCTCATCCTGAAACCAGGAGCGCAGCTGACACAGGTCGTCGTGCGACAGAAGCCGAAACGTGATCCGCATGGACGCCTCCCTCCGCTTCCGATGTCAGACGCACCCAGGACAGACATAGACCCAGAAATCCGGCGACAGCATGACCCCGTCCGCCGCTGGACGGGCCTCTGCGAGCCTGGCGGCTCGCTTGCGTCACAAAACAGAAACGGCGGGGCATAGCCCCGCCGTCTAAACTTCGATTGACCTCGATCTCTCAGTCGATATCCGACACTTCCGACGCCTTGCCGCTGATGCGGTGGGCAAGGGCTGCTTCCATGAACGGGTTCAGCTCACCGTTCAGCACGCTGTCCGGATCGGTGCTTTCAACGCCCGTACGCAGGTCCTTGACCAGCTGGTAGGGCTGCAGAACGTAGGAACGGATCTGGTGGCCCCAGCCGATATCCGTCTTGGAGGCGGCTTCGGCGTTGGCAGCGGCTTCCCGCTTCATCAGTTCCGCCTCGTACATGCGGGCGCGCAGCATTTCCCAGGCCTTGGCCTTGTTCTTGTGCTGCGACCGCTCCTGCTGGCAGGCGACCACGATGCCGGTCGGGATATGCGTGATGCGCACGGCCGAGTCGGTCGTGTTGACGTGCTGACCACCCGCACCCGACGAGCGATAGGTGTCGATGCGGCAATCGCTTTCGTTGATCTCGATGTTGATCGAGTCGTCGACGACCGGGTAGACCCAGATCGACGAGAAGGAGGTGTGGCGACGGGCGTTCGAATCATAGGGCGAGATGCGGACGAGACGATGCACGCCCGATTCCGTCTTCATCCAGCCATAGGCATTGTGACCCTTGACCAGAATGGTCGCGGACTTGATGCCGGCTTCTTCACCGTCATGCACTTCCAGCACTTCCACCTTGAAGCCGGAGCGCTCGGCCCAGCGGGTATACATGCGCAACAGCATGTTCGCCCAGTCCTGGCTTTCCGTACCGCCGGCGCCGGAATGCACTTCGATATAGGTGTCGTTGCCGTCGGCTTCGCCGGACAGCATGGCCTCGACCTGACGGCGGGCCGCTTCGGTCTTCAAGGCCTTCAGCTGGTCTTCGGCGTCCTTGACGACGCTTTCGTCGCCCTCTTCCTCGCCCATCTCGATCAGTTCGATGTTGTCCTTCATCGCCTGTTCGAGACGCTTCACGCCGGCAATGCTGTCATCCAGCTGCTGGCGCTCGCGCATCAGCTTCTGGGCTTCCTGAGCATCGTTCCAGAGGTTCGGGTCTTCGGCCTTGTTGTTCAACCAGTCCAGTCGCCTTATCGCCTGGTCCCAGTCAAAGATGCCTCCTCAGCAGGGTTATGGCCTGCTTGATTTCGTCGACTACGTTCTCGATTTCATTCCGCATAAGTCTGGTTCTCAACCTCGATAAAATGCGCCTCGATGAGAGACAGGGTAAAAAACTGGCCCCTCGAATAGTTGCGCCGGCCCCTGATGTAAAGGGCCGGCGCAAAGGGAGGTGAAAGGGTCAGGTCAGAACAGGCCGCCGGCACCCGAGGTCACGGCCTGGTTCGCCTGCGGCGAAGCCTTGAGGATTTCCTCCGGCGGTGCATAGCCGTCCATGCCGATGATCGAGAGAGAGTCGGCAGGGCCAGTGCCCGGCTTGAAGGCTTCGATGATGGTGTCCGGTTCACCTTCCAGTGCGAACATGCCGGTGGTGCGATTGACCGGGACGAAGCTCATGCCCTCGGGCACGAAGAACTTGCCGGGCGGCGTATTGCGGGTGGCCATCTGCATGAAGTCGTTGAAGACCGGTGCGGCCAAAGCGCCGCCGGTGGAACCGCGACCGAGCGGTGCCGGATTGTCGAAGCCGATATAGACGCCGGCGACGAGGTCGGGCGTGTAGCCGACGAACCAGGCGTCCTTCTCGTCGTTCGAGGTTCCTGTCTTGCCGGCGACCGGACGGTCGAGCTTGATCTTGCCGGCCGCCGTACCCCGTTTGATGACACCTTCCATCATCGACGTGATCTGGTAGGCGGTCATCGGATCGAGGACCTGCTGACGATTGTCGACGACAGTGGGTTCTTCCTGGCCGCTGAACTGTTCAGCATTGCAGCCCTCGCAGATGCGGTCCTCGTGGCGGAAGATGGTCTTGCCGTGGCGGTCCTGGATACGGTCGATCAGCGTCGGCTTGATCTGCTTGCCGCCATTGGCAAACACGGCATAGGCCGAGACCATGCGCAGAACCGTGGTTTCGCCAGAGCCGAGCGACATGGCGAGAACCGGGTTCATCTTGTCATAGACTCCGAAGCGTTCGGCATATTCGGCAACCAGGTTCATGCCCATGTCGTTGGCGAGCCGCACCGTCATCAGGTTACGCGATTTTTCGATGCCCATGCGCAGCGTCTGAGGGCCGGCCGAACCGCCACCGTAGTTCTGCGGACGCCAGACCTGACCACCGGAGACGAATTCGATCGGCGCGTCCATGATGACGGATGCCGGTGTGTAGCCGGTATCGAGGGCTGCCGCGTAGACGAAGGGCTTGAAGGAGGAACCAGGCTGGCGCATGGCCTGGGTGGCGCGGTTGAACTCCGACTGCGAATAGGAGAACCCGCCGGAAATGGCGAGAACGCGGCCGGTATGCGGATCCATGGCGACGAGACCACCCTGAACCTTGGGCAACTGGCGCAGGCGATAGGAATTGCCCTTCGGCTCAAGAGGCTCGACATAGATGACGTCACCCGGCGCCAGAACGCCCTGGGGCGACTTTGCCGATTTGCGATCGCCACTGGCCGAGCGATAGGCCCATTCCATATTGTCGGGCTCGATGCGACCGCGCAGGCGCTCGGCGGCGACCTTGCCGCCGCCCTCCTTCGCTGGCTGCAGGCCAATGTCAACACCGTCGGCCGAGACGTCGAGCACCACGGCAACCTTCCATTCCGGCACATCAGCGAGTGCGGGGATGTCGGCCAAGGGCACGCCCCAATCGGGCGTTGTCGGGATCTGCTTGATCGGGCCACGGAAGCCGCGACGCTGGTCATAGGTCAGGAGCGTCGACTGCAATGCCTTGCGGGCTGCGATCTGCATGTCGGGATCAAGCGAGGTGCGGACCGACAGGCCACCTTCGTAAAGAGCCTTGTCGCCATACTTCTCGATGATCTGACGGCGGACTTCCTCGGAGAAATAGTCGGATGCGAAAAGATAGGAGCCGGTGCGGCGGATCTTGACGCCGAGCGGCTGCTGCTTGGCGGCACTGCCCTCTTCCTGCGTGACGAAGCCGTTTTCGACCATGCGATCGATAACCCAGTTGCGGCGCTCGATGGCGGCCGCTTCGCGGCGGAAGGGATGGTAGTTGTTCGGACCCTTGGGGAGAGCCGCGAGATAGGCGGTCTCGGCGACCGTCAGTTCAGTGACAGACTTGTCGAAATAGGTAAGGGCCGCACCGGCGATGCCATAGGCATTCATGCCGAAGAAGATCTCGTTCAGATAGAGTTCGAGGATCTTGTCCTTGGAATAGGTCTGCTCGATGCGGAAGGAGAGAATCGCTTCCTTAATCTTGCGGTCCATCGTCTGGTCGGCGCTGAGCAGGAAGTTCTTCGCCACCTGCTGGGTAATCGTCGAGGCGCCGACGGGGCGACGGCCGGAGCCGAAGTTCTGCAGGTTGACCAGGATCGCGCGACCGAGACCGTAGATGTCGACGCCGGGATGGTTATAGAAATTCTTGTCTTCCGCCGAGAGGAAGGCCGCCTTGACGCGATCCGGAATGGCCTGGATCGGCAGGAAGAGACGGCGCTCGCGGGCATATTCGGCCATCAGCGCGCCGTTGCCGGCATGGATGCGGGTGGTGACCGGCGGCGCGTAGCTGGCCAGAACCTCGTAGTTCGGCAGGTCCTTGGTCATCCCGTTCAGATAGACGGCCACCACGACGGCCACGCCGAGCGCCAGCACGGACGCCAATCCGAAGAGATATCCAATCAGTCTGATCATGTTCCGCTACCGGCTATGGCTTCAGGGTCAGCGCGCCGCGAAAAGCTTCGCACACCCCGTGGCGTTTTGCACGTCATGCGATGGATGGCAAGACATGCGAGGCACTCCCACGGTCAAAGCGATTCGAGACGCGGAAGACCATGCGATACGAGGGTCCGAGTAACGGGCACATTGTGAGGAAAATAGGGCCGCGCCGCGCTTCTGCCTCGCAGGTCAACAGCTTACACGTCAGTGTGACCTATCCGCCATTGGCGACCAGCGGCGCCCTGTAGCGCCTGACGGCCTCGACCAGCAGGTCGGCCACCTTCTCGCGCCAGGCCGGATCGAGCAACAACGCCTCGTCGTCCTTGTTCGACAGGAAACCGAGCTCCAGCAGGATGGACGGCATGTCCGGGGCCTGGAGCACGCGGAAGCCGGCGTGGCGATGCGGATTGTTGATCAGCGATATCTGGCCCTCGAAGGAACCGACAACGGCCTGGGCGAGCGAAATCGAGAAGGCTTGCGTTTCGCGGCGCGTGAGATCGAGCAGGATGTCGTTGACCTCCGCGGTCTCGGCCGGCAGTTCCACGCCCCCCAGGGTGTCGGAGAAATTCTCGCGCTCAGCCAGCTGGGCCGCCATATGGTCGGAGGCCTTGTCGGAGATCGTGTAGACGGTGGCACCGCGGATGTCGCCCTGGCGAAGCGTATCGGCATGCAGGGAAATCAGCAGCTGCGCGCCCTTCTGGCGGGCAACGACGACGCGCTCGGACAGGGACAGGAAACGGTCGGTGTCGCGGGTGAGCACGGCGCGGATGCCCGGCTGCTTGGCGAGCTTGTCATGCAGCACCTTGGCAAAGGCGAGCGTGATATCCTTTTCGGCCGTCTTGCTGGTGGCGCCGGTTGCGCCCGCATCGATGCCGCCATGGCCAGCATCGATCGCGATGACGAATTCGGATGCGGCCGGATCGACCGGCGCAGCCGCCGGATCGATCGGCGGCGGGGCGGCAGCCGGGGTCCAGGCCTGGGCAGCCACAAGGGCGGCGAAATCCTGCTGTGGAACAAGTTCGGCATCAAGAACGAGACGAAACCCCTTGCCGTCTTCGTTTTCGACCGCCTCCGCCGTGACCAGCCGCGCCGGACGGGCGGCAGTCAGAACGAGGCGGGCCGAGGTGTCGTCCATCGAGCCGAACCGGATATCGCTGAACAGGCCCGTCGGCGCCAGCGTGTCGGCGGCGAAACCGAAGGCCGTTGCCGGCAGGTCGACCACGATGCGGTCGGGACTCGCGATGTAACGCACCTCAAAGTCGGGCTTCTGGTCGAAATCGATGACGATGCGGGTGCGGGCATCGTCGCCGGCAATGCGGGCGGCATAGGCAAGCAGTTTGTCGCTCGGCGCATCGGGAGAGGATGCAAGCGCTGCACCCTGCCCTGCCAGCACGCCGAAAACCAGCCAGACGGCCGCCACGACGATTCGGCCAATCACAGCGGCCCTTCCACCGACTTCGTGCTTAAATCCGCTGTTCAAATGCCGCCCCCATGGCGCGGAACAATCGGCTGTGACCAAGATCACAGCTGCGCCCCTTGCGTCGTTTCGTTCGATTGCATGCCGCTTGCGTCGCCCCGATGACCAAATCATGACGAAAAAACACGGACTGTGACCTGTTTTGCGACTGAATCACTGCGATTGAAGCAATCGCTCTAATCGACTGCCATTATGGCATAAATCCGTTTGCTCTTGCTATTGTGACGGAGAAAACATACAAGGCAAGAGAGGGATAAAAGTGCAAACGGGATAGAGTTTCCGCCACGGCTGCCAACCTCAGACCTTTGGATTTGGCGCCTGTTTAGCCGGAATACTCATCTGCCGTCTCGGCACTTTTGCCTGAAACTGGTTCAACATGCCGGCATGGCCGGCCCATCAACGGTGGCTCTCCACCAACGCTCTTCACCGAGCATTCATCGGATCCCGAGGGGTCCATATCATTGTCGTTGACGTACGGTTTTTGATGTCTTTGCAACAGGTTCACATGACCACGAACGGACCGGGATCTGAAGATTTCCCGAGGACCGTCCGGATGTTGCAAACCCGGTCCTCCGTGCGTCCACATCTATATCCGGCGCACAGTCCGCTAGGTTCCAGCCGCTTCTTTGTACAGCGCGCGGGTGGACCACCGACCGAGGGCGCCGAGGAGCACAGCTTAAATGGCAGACAAAATGCTGATCGACGCGTCTCACGAGGAAGAGACGCGCGTTGTCGTTGTTCGCGGTAACCGTATTGAAGAATTCGACTTCGAGTCCCAACATAAGAAGCAAATTCGAGGCAATATCTACCTTGCGAAGGTAACGAGGGTCGAGCCCTCGCTGCAGGCCGCCTTCGTCGATTACGGCGGCAACCGCCACGGCTTCCTGGCTTTCGCCGAAATCCATCCCGACTACTACCAGATCCCCCTCGCCGACCGTCAGGCGCTGCTTCGTGCCGAAGCCGAAGAGCACCGCAAGGAAAATGACGTCGAAGGCGACGAAGTCTTCAACGATCCCGCCCAGCAGGACCAGCCCGACATCGGCATCGTTGCCCAGGCTGCTGCCGCTTCCGAAGAAAACGAGACGGCTGCAGAGCCGGAGGCCGTTGCCGAAGCTGTCGAAGCCGAAGCCGAAGTGGTCGCTGTCTCCGAAGAAGAGGTTGCGCCGAAGGCCAAGCCGAAGCGGGTTCGCAAGCCGCGCGCCAAGAAGGTTGCGGCCGAAGAAGCTGCCTCCGAGGAGGCCTCTGACGACGATGCATCCGGTGGCACGATCGCTGCCATGGTCGACATGGACGAAATTTCCGAAGATGCCGGCGGTCGCCGTGGTCGCAATGACGACGACGACGATGATGACGATGGCCACATCGAGGAAAAGGAAGAAATCGAATCCGTTGGCGCCGAAGACGCCATGGAAGAGGTTCCGGACCGCGTCCAGCGCAAGCCGCGCAAGCAGTATCGCATCCAGGAAGTGATCAAGCGCCGGCAGATCCTGCTCGTGCAGGTCGCCAAGGAAGAGCGCGGCAACAAGGGTGCGGCTCTCACCACCTATCTGTCGCTCGCCGGCCGTTACTCGGTCCTGATGCCGAACACGGCGCGTGGCGGCGGCATTTCCCGCAAGATCACCCAGCCGACCGACCGCAAGCGCCTGAAGGAAATCGCCCGCGGCCTCGAAGTGCCGCAGGGCATGGGCGTGATCCTGCGCACGGCCGGTGCCAACCGCACCAAGGTCGAGATCAAGCGCGACTTCGAATATCTGATGCGCCTGTGGGAGAACGTCCGCACGCTGACGCTTGCTTCGACCGCGCCGTGCCTGGTTTACGAAGAGGGATCGCTGATCAAGCGCTCGATCCGCGACCTCTACAACAAGGACATTTCCGAGATCATCGTCTCGGGCGAAGAAGGCTATCGTGAAGCGAAAGACTTCATGAAGATGCTGATGCCGAGCCATGCCAAGGTGGTTCAGCCCTATCGCGACCTGCATCCGATCTTCGCGCGCTCGGGCATCGAAGCCCAGCTCGACAAGATGCTGCAGCCACAGGTGACGCTGAAGTCCGGTGGCTACATCATCATCAACCAGACGGAAGCGCTGGTTTCGATCGACGTGAACTCCGGTCGTTCGACCCGCGAATACTCGATCGAGGACACCGCGCTCCAGACAAACCTGGAGGCCGCTGAAGAAGTTGCCCGTCAGCTGCGTCTGCGCGACTTGGCCGGCCTCATCGTCATCGACTTCATCGACATGGAAGAGAAGCGCAACAACCGCGCCGTCGAGAAGAAGCTGAAGGATTGCCTGAAGAACGACCGCGCCCGCATTCAGGTCGGCCGCATCTCGCATTTCGGCCTGCTCGAAATGTCGCGTCAGCGCATCCGCGCCTCGGTGCTGGAATCGACCACGCAGGTCTGCCCGCATTGCGCAGGCACCGGCCTCATCCGCTCGCAGTCGTCCGTTGCCCTGCACGTCCTGCGCGGCATCGAGGAATTCCTGCTGAAGAGCACCACGCACGATATCATCGTGCACACCACGCCGGAGACGGCGCTCTACCTCTTGAACCAGAAGCGCGACACCATCGTCGACTACGAAGGCCGCTTCGGCGTCTCGATCGTCATCGACGGCGGCATGCCGGCCCAGCATGGTGGCTCGCAGCACTTCACCATCGAGCGCGGTGAAGCCGTCGAAAACCCGGTGAAGATCGAAAGCCTGCTGTCGCTTCTGCCCGAGATCGAGGAAGAGGACGATTACGTTCCGGAGCCCGAGGACGAGGACGAAGAGGACGAAGTCATCGTCGCTTCGGAACCTGCCGCGCGCGCGCCGTCTGCTGCCGGGGCCTCCAGCGACGAACAGGGCAATCGCAAGCGCAAGCGTCGTCGTCGCCGCCGTGGCAAGAACGGCCAGAACGGCAATGGCGACGGTCATGCATCCGGCGACAATGGCAGTGATGCCGATGACGAGGATGGTGACGAGGGCGAGGACGATATCGCCGAAACCAATGGCGAGGCGCGCGTCGATGCCGACGGCGACACGATTGGTGAGGATGGCCAGAAGCGCAAGCGCCGCCGTCGCGGCAAACGTGGTGGTCGTCGCAACCGTCCGGGCGAAGAAGGCTCGATCGAGGGCAATGGCGAGGAAGGCGACGACAACGACGCGAACGGCGATGACGAAACCGCCGAAGAGGCCGCTCACGAACGCGTGGTCGAAGTGACGCCGGTCATGGCTGCGGTCGAGGAAGAGGCGGCTGTCGTTGCAGACGCACCGAAGCCGCGCCGGACGCGCAAAGCCAAGGCCGTTGTCGAGCCGGTCGAAGCCGTGGTTGTTGAAGACGCAGCACCGGCCGCGCAGCCTGCACCGGTCGCCGCGCCTGTGGAGGTTGCGGCAGCTGAACCGGCTGCCGAAGCGGTGAAGGACGAAGCAGTCGCTGCAGAAGACAAGCCGGTTCGCGCCAATCGCGAATCGACCGTAACCGTCTCGGAACCGGTGGTCACCTCGGCCAAGTCGGCCGAAGAGACGGCCGATGCCTCCAAGCCCAAGAAGGGCGGATGGTGGCAGAAGCGCGGTTTCTTCTGAGACCCGCCTCAACGATCCTAAAACGTCAAAGGCCCTGCTCGCGCAGGGCCTTTTGCATTTCAGCACAGGTGAGTTGTCGGCCGGGGCTTCCTATCCCCTCGCCGATCAGGATCAGATGTCAGCCGCCCGGACGCAGCCGCG
Organism: Rhizobium sp. AG855; assembly: GCF_003610655.1. Taxonomy (NCBI): domain Bacteria; kingdom Pseudomonadati; phylum Pseudomonadota; class Alphaproteobacteria; order Hyphomicrobiales; family Rhizobiaceae; genus Rhizobium; species Rhizobium sp. AG855. The sequence goes on from NZ_RAQG01000003.1 coordinate 1,940,465, forward strand.
TCATGACCTGGGTGGGCTTGTCCATGAAGGTGGCAAGATGGCTCGGCCGATAGCCGAGTTTTGCCGCCACCCGCATCGAACCCTGGTGCTCGGGATCGAAGATGCAGACGGTCTGCGGATCGGAGAAGTTTCGATCGGCCCAGTCGAGGGCCGCCGTCATCACTTCGGTGGCGATCCCCTTGCCATGAACCGCCGGCGCCAGCACCCAGCCGGCTTCCGGCAGATCCCCGAGCGACGGCTCGATCTCGCGCTTGTAGTCGGCAAAGCCAACCTCCCCGATGAAACGGCCGGTGTCGCGGTCCTCGATCGCCCAGTAGCCGAAACCGAGCGCCTGCCAATGGCCGATATAGCGCAACAGCCGGCTCCAGGTTTCGCTTGCCGTCGACGGTCGTCCGAGGATGTAGCGTGTGACGATGTCGTCGCGCCACATGTCCACCATGGCGTCGAAATCCTCGATCCGGTGGGCGCGCATCCGGGTGCGGGCGGTGAGGATTTCGGGAGCGGTATTCAGGGGAGAAGAAGATGCCACAGTCATTACATGCTCTGCCTTTCAGTCCTCGGCGCCTTCACAGGATGATTCAAGACCTTGCGAGATTGAGTCGGAAAACGCCGCCAAGCGATTGACGAAGAATCCATTTCGCGAATTGCCGAAATGATTAGACCAGCCATTTTTCGAGCCGGTTCGTCGCCTCGACCATTTCCTGCATCGTGCCCGCATAGGAGAGACGCAGCGCCAGATGACCGTCGAGCGGGTCGAAGTCGCGGCCGGGGGTGACGGCGACATCGGTCTCGGCGAGAATGCGTTTGGCGAAGGCCATGCTGTCATTGGTGAAGCGGCTTGCATCCACATAGGCGTAGAAGGCGCCGTCCATCGGCGAGAGCAGCGGCAAACCGAGTTCGGGCAAGCGCTTGGCGAGGAAATCGCGGTTGGCGCGGCAGGCGGCCTTGTAGCCGTCGAGTTCCTCGGTCGCGCCGAGCGCCGCAAGGGCTGCGATCTGCGAGAGCTCTGGCGCCGAGATGTAGAGGCTCTGAGCGACGCATTCGACCGGCCGGACGAGCTCGTCCGGCAGCACCATCCAGCCGATGCGCCAGCCGGTCATGCAGTAATACTTGGAGAAGGAGTTGATGATGACCGCCTCATTGCCGATCTCCAGCGCCGTCGTCTCTTCCGCGCCATAGGTCAGGCCGTGATAGATCTCGTCTGAAATCAGCGTGATCCCCTGCCCCTGACAGTAGTTGTAGACGTCAGTGAGCTGGGCGCGCGTCGTGACGGTGCCGGTCGGGTTCGCCGGGCTTGCCAACAGCACGCCCTTGAGGCGCATACCGGCTTCCGTTTGCGCACGCTCCAGGCTCTCAGGCGTCAGCGTGTAGCCGGTCTCGGCGCCGACGGCGACTTCGATGACCTTGAGGCCAAGCGCGGCCAGGATGCTGCGATAGGCGGGATAACCGGGCCTTGCGATCGCCACGGCATCACCGACATCGAAGAGCGAGAGGAAGGCGAGGTTGAAGCCGGCGGAAGAGCCTGTGGTGACCACGATGCGGTTCCAGTCGACGGCAACGCCGTGGCGGCGTCGATATTCTTCCGCCAGCGCCTGTCTGAGCGCCGTCATGCCGAGCGCGTCGGTATAGCCGATGCGACCGCCTTCGAGTGCCGTGCGGGCTGCGGAGAGCGCTGCCTGCGGTGCCGGATGGCCGGGCTGGCCGACGGCCATGGAGATGACCGGGCGGCCTTCGGCCTTGCGGCGGGTGGCCTCTGCCAGGATATCCATGGCGTGGAAGGGTTCGACGGCACTGCGTTTTGAAATCGAGATCAAGAAATCGGCTCCTGAATGCGGACTGCCAGACATTTGCCGCAAAGCGCGCGGCATCACAATGGAGGCTTGGGACACATCTGGCCAAAAATGCGATTTCCCTTGCCAAGGCTTATCGTTAGGCTAGGCATGCGAGCCGCGCCGGGAACGCCGGCCGATACGCAACGTGCAGAAACGAGGACGAGAACGACATGGGCCTGAACTTCAAGATGATCGCCGCGACCGCCGTGGCTCTCCTGCCGGCCCTGATGCCGCTTCCCGCCTCAGCTCTAGATGATGCGCAGAAGAAGGAAATGGGCGACTTCATCCGGGAATACCTGATGGAGAACCCGGAGATCATGCTGGAGGTGCAGGACGCGCTGCAGCAGAAGCAGGATGCCGCCCGGCTCGAAAAATCGGCGGCTGCCGTCACGACCAACAAGGACACAATTTTCCAATCCAGCCACGACCTTGCCATCGGCAATCCCAAGGGTGACGTCACCGTCGTCGAGTTCTTCGACTACAATTGCGGCTATTGCCGTCGTGCCCATCCCGACATGGAAGCCGTGCTCGAGAAGGACAAGAACATCCGCTACGTGCTGAAGGAATTCCCGATCCTGGGTCCGGATTCGCTCGCCGCCCACAAGGTGTCGGATGCCGTGCGCAAGCTGGCACCTGAGAAATACGGCGACTTCTTCCGCGCCATGATGACATCGGGCGAACGGGCGGACGAGGCGAGCGCGATTGCAATTGCGGCCGTCCTCGGCATGACCGAAGAGGCGATCCGGGCGAAGATGGCAGAGAGCCCGAACGAGCAGTCCGTGCAGGAAACCTATGCGCTGGCCACCAGCCTCGGCATCACCGGTACGCCGTCCTATGTGATCGGCAACGAGATGGTTCCCGGCGCCGTGGGTTCCGCTGCGATCGAGGACAAGGTCGGGAATGTCCGCTCCTGCGGCAAGGCGACCTGCTGATTCCACGCCCCTTCCACCGCCCGTCGGCTTAACCTTATCCCCGATTTCCGGGGATGGGCAGGCTCGATCCGGCCTAAGGGCTTTCCCTACAGGGCCTCACGGTCTATAGGAGGCGGTTGAAAGTCGACGGAAGCGTAGATGAGCAAAACCATTTTCGTGCTGAACGGCCCCAATCTCAACATGCTGGGCAAGCGGGAACCGGGGATTTATGGCGGCAAGACGCTCGCCGATATCGAGGCCGATTGCCAAAAAGCAGGCGCAGACCTGGGCCTGACCGTCGATTTCCGCCAGTCGAACCACGAGGGCATGCTCGTCGACTGGCTGCATGAAGCTGGCGAAAAAGCCGCAGGCGTGGCCTTCAATGCCGGCGCCTATACCCACACTTCGGTCGCCCTGCATGACGCCATTCGCGCGATCTCGCCGCTGCCGGTGATCGAGGTGCATATTTCCAACGTGCATGCACGCGAGGAATTCCGCCACAAATCGATGATAGCGCCCGCCGCAAAGGGCGTCATCTGCGGTTTCGGCCCCCATAGCTACATTCTGGCGCTGCAGGCGCTCAAGACCCTCACGCAATAACAAGAATACAGGACATCCATCCATGGCTGACAAGAAGACGGGAATCGACCAGGCGCTGATCCGCGATCTCGCAAACATCCTCAACGACACGGACCTGACCGAGATCGAAGTGGAGCAGGACGATCTGCGCATCCGCGTTTCGCGCAACGGCACCCCTGTCATGATGCCGCAGCAGATGCAGGGCTATGCCTACCAGGCTCCTGCCGCCCCGGCCGCCGCCGCAGCGCCCGCTGCCGCCGCAGCACCGGCCGCTCCTGCCGGCCGCGACCTCTCCAAGGCCGTGACCGCACCGATGGTCGGCACCGTCTACCTGTCTCCGGCCCCGGGTGCCCGCGCCTTCGTCGAAGTCGGCGCCACGGTCAAGGAAGGTCAGACCATCCTGATCATCGAAGCCATGAAGACCATGAACCAGATCCCCTCGCCCAAGTCCGGCAAGGTCGTTGAAATCATCGTCAACGACGCAAGCCCGGTCGAATACGGCGAGCCCCTCGTGATCATCGAGTAAGCCGGATGACAGCCATCTCGAAGATCCTCATCGCCAACCGAGGCGAAATTGCGCTCCGCGTTCTGCGCGCCTGCAAGGAACTCGGCATTGCGACCGTCGCCGTCCATTCGACGGCCGATGCGGACGCCATGCATGTGCGGCTCGCCGACGAAAGCGTGTGCATCGGCCCGCCGCCGTCGCGCGACAGCTATCTCAACATCCACCAGATCGTCGCTGCCTGCGAGATCACCGGCGCCGACGCCGTGCATCCGGGCTACGGCTTCCTGTCTGAAAACGCCAAGTTCGCCGATATCCTCGACGCCCATGGCATCACCTTCATCGGACCGACGGCGGAGCATATCCGCCTGATGGGCGACAAGATCACGGCGAAGAAGACCGCAGTCGAACTCGGCATTCCCGTCGTTCCCGGTTCTGACGGCGAAGTGCTGCCGGAAAACGCGATGAAGATCGCCCGCGAGATCGGCTTCCCCGTGCTGATCAAGGCGACCGCCGGTGGCGGTGGTCGTGGCATGAAGGTGGCGAAGAACGAGGCCGAACTGGAAGAAGCCGTGTCGACCGCCCGCTCCGAAGCGCTCGCCGCTTTCGGCAACGACGCCGTCTACATGGAAAAATATCTCGGCAAGCCGCGCCATATCGAGGTGCAGGTGGTCGGCGATGGCGCCGGCAATGCCATCCATCTCGGCGAACGCGACTGCTCTTTGCAGCGCCGCCACCAGAAGGTCTGGGAAGAAGCCAATTCCCCTGCCCTCAACGTCGAGCAGCGCATGAAGATCGGCCAGATCTGCGCTGACGCGATGAAGAAGATGAAGTACCGGGGCGCCGGCACGATCGAATTCCTCTACGAAAACGGCGAGTTCTTCTTCATCGAGATGAACACCCGCCTGCAGGTCGAGCATCCGATCACCGAAGCCATCACCGGCATCGACCTCGTGCATGAGCAGATCCGTGTCGCCTCCGGCGCCGGCCTCTCGGTCACGCAGGACCAGATCGTCTTCTCGGGACACGCCATCGAATGCCGCATCAATGCCGAGGACCCGCGCACCTTCGTGCCGTCGCCCGGCACGATCACGCATTTCCATGCCCCGGGTGGTCTCGGCGTTCGCGTCGATTCCGGCGTCTATGCCGGCTACAAGATCCCGCCTTATTATGACAGCCTGATCGGCAAGCTGATCGTGCATGGACGCACCCGCGTCGAATGCATGATGCGCCTGCGCCGCGTGCTCGACGAATTCGTCGTCGACGGCATCAAGACGACGCTGCCGCTGTTCCAAGATCTCGTGGCCAACCAGGACATCGCCAACGGCGACTACGACATCCATTGGCTGGAACACTATCTGGCCGAAACCTCGGCCTGATACACACATGGCTGGGCGACGCGGCAGGGACCAGGGGATTACACCGGAGCTCCTGCTGCGCGCCTATTCCATCGGGCTTTTCCCGATGTCAGATTCAGCCGACGACCCCGAACTGTTCTGGGTCGAGCCGGAGATCCGGGGGATCATCCCCCTCGACGAATTCCACGTCTCCGCGAGCCTTTCAAAGGCGATCCGCAAACGCCCCTTCGACATCCGCTTCGACACCGCCTTCGACGCCGTGGTCGACAAATGCGCCGAAGCCGCCCCCGACCGGCCGAGCACCTGGATCAACCAGACCATCCGCGAGCTCTACGGCGCGCTGCACTGCCTCGGCCATGCGCACAGCGTCGAGGCCTTCGAGGGCGAGGAGCTGGTCGGCGGCCTCTACGGGGTGTCGCTGGGCTCGGCGTTTTTTGGCGAGAGCATGTTTTCACGGCGCACGAATGCGTCGAAGATCTGTCTCGTGCATCTGGTGGAGCGGTTGCGGGAGCGCGGGTTTACGCTGCTCGACACGCAGTTCACCACCGAGCATCTGAAGACGTTTGGGGCGGTGGATATTCCGAAAGAGGCTTATGGGGTGTTGCTGGAGAAGGCGATGGAGGGGGATACGGTGAGGTTTTAGTGGGGTGTGGGGTGGTGGTGGAGTGCCCGAAAACTACATGTCCTCCCACAGAAAACTAAGTCGCACGAATAGACAGTCAATGAAGGCTGATGGCCATGCAACCTCGGCGCAACCATTTTGACGTAGCAATAGGGTAGCGCCAATCCAGTGGACACAGACGGATTGCAGCCCTAAGGTGCGCAGACTACAGACAGTTGCATTGGTTTAATATCGAAGGATTTACAATGGCATGTAGCCGGGGGAAAGCGGCGCCCAACGCGGCCACGAAGCTAAAGCTGTTCACTGATTCTGCTGGCTTTTGCCAAAATCCTGCTTGCAACAGACAACTGTTCCCTGAGGGGTTTGAAGACTACCCCCACCTAGCGGAGATGGCCCATATCTTCGCGGCAGTTGATGGCGGCCCTCGAACAGATCACGACCTCAGCGAAGCTGATCGTGGAGCCTACGACAACATCATCTTGTTATGCGCCAATTGCCATACCATGGCAGATAAGGTGCCCGAACACTACACTGCGGAACTGATGCAAAAGTGGAAGGAGGAGCACAAAAAAAAGCGTGAACGAGCATTTGGCGTCCATTCTCTGAACATCCGGGGTGAACTCCGTGCAAAAATTCAACCTTTGCTTCTTGAAAATGCGATGGTGCATCGCGAGATCGGCCCTGACAACGAATACCGCTTTAATCCTGAAGCAGCCGAAGCAACAGCATGGAAGAAGCGATTAAAATCAACGATTATCCCGAACAGCTTAAGAATAATCGATTGGCTCGACGCCAACTCTTCGTTGTTGACAGAACCTGAAGTTCAAACGCGCGAGCGTTTCCGATTTCACGTTCAAGGACTATTGATGAGACATTTGGAGGGTCAAGAGGTACCGAATTCTCGCTTCCCAGCTGAAATGGAAAACATAGCGGTCTGAACATGGCAGACAAATTTATAGAAAAAATCCTGCACGAACATAGTGAGGTTAAATCAGTAAGCTGGCTGAGTGAAAATGTCGTAGAAATCGCGAGAAAGAAGTACGCCCCCTTCCAGGCTGCCATTCTAAAGGTCAAACTGGTAGAGACCGAGCATATTGCTCCGTATCTAAACTCTGAAGTCTCCTTGATCGTCAACTTCCCAAAAGCTGGAAGATGGACAGGTGCAGCGATTGAACTGTGCGAAAGCCATGGGAAAGCTTGGGGCCAGTGGGGAGTTCTTATGAGAGCTATAAACTCGGACTCACCGGAGACAACTGAGAACCCCGAAATTGCGTTTAGCATTCGAGCACTTAGGCAACATAGCCGAGTTTTGGCCGTAAATTTCTTGTCGGACCACCTCTTGCTTGTCCACCATAAGAATGGAGAGAGGCTTCGCGTAGCGCTTGTATATGAATACGACCTGACCGGAGATGACGTTCGAAATGCATGGGACAAACTTGGACAGTTTGATATTCTCCTAAAAACAAATCCGAATGGCGTCATCTTGCCTGAAGCACGCGAGGTATCCGAGAGACTAGAGGCCAAGGTTTTTGAAATAGGAGATACCCTAGGATACCTTGCCCGAGGTAAGTTTTGAAACTTCACGAAATACTGCAACTAGCCAATGTATTTTCGATGATCGAGATATGCCGAAATATTGATCAAAGCTCCGAATGGTATGTTTTTGGGTCAGCGCAGAGAAATTCAGCCAATCCGTCTGACATAGACGTTCTCTGCGTTTGTGCGGACAACTCTAATTTTGCACAATTGAGAGCTGCTGCGGAGGATTTCTCGCTCGGTTTGCCCATCGACCTGCGTATTCTTACCAAAAAACAGGAACACGAGCTACGCTTTATCGAGAGAGCTGATGCAACGAAGCTATATTATTCTCGATAAAATTAGGACTTCCCGGACGAATTACTGACATTGCGAAAAATCGGGGCAGGTTTGCTTGCCGCAGGTGAGGCGATGTTGGTGAAAGCGTTGCGTGATGGAATTGTTCAGGAGGTCGGTGAATGACAGGACGTAAGCAGGTGAGCCGCTTGACCGAGGCGTTGCTGGAAACGGCTGCGGACATGAACAAAAGCGGGATTTTAAGTTCCGAGGCGCACGCAAAGATCACCATCCGGCATCTGGGGCGGGATCTTGAGCCTTTGCATGAGGAGATGTCTCCGGAAGACATCCGCAAGCTCCGTGAAGAAGCCCATCTCAGTCAGGCGGTTTTTGCCCGCTATCTCAACCTCACTCCTGGCTATGTTTCCCAGCTTGAGCGTGGAGCAAAACGCCCAACCGGACCGGCTCTGGCCCTTTTGAACATCATTCGCCGCAAGGGAATTGAGGCGATTTCGTAGCCGCCTCGCCCCTACCCCCGCACCCTCCGCCTCCGCGGCCGCTTCAACCTCCCCCGGAACAGCCCCCTCTTCTCAATCGGCTCGAAAACCGCGTCGGCCCCTTCGGGATCGAGGATCTCGTTGTCGGCAAGCCATTTTTCGATGTCCGATATATCCGGTGTTTCATAGGGTTTGAGGGTCGCACGGCCCGATTCGGCGTTCTTGGCGCGCACCATCTCGATTGCGGCAAGCAGCGAGCCGCGCTCTCGAATCGCCTCTTCGACAGCTTTTGGCGTCGTGTCCAGATGCTCCGCCAAAAGATCGTTTCTGAAGGCTGCGATCCGGAGCGAAACTGGCTCCGAGCCGCCCGCCTCCAGGGCCACGTCACATTCCCGGTCGAAGCGCATGGATCGGTTGTTCATGTTCGACGATCCGACCCGGAGACAGGTCTCGTCGATGATCATCAGCTTGGCATGCACGTAGATTGCCTGGCCGCTCGCCGTGACCGGGTGATACACTCTGAAACGCCCATGGATGTCGTGCCGGCGGAGCGCCTCGACGAGACGGGCGCGCGCCGTGTCCATGGCGATCTGGCCCAGCCAATTGTCCGAAGCGGTCGGGTTGATCAGAACAAATTCCGGGCCATCGGGCTCCGCCAGCCGGCGCGCGATCGCTTGCGCCACCACACGCGACGCGAAATATTGGCTTTCCGCATAGACCGTGTGACGAGCGGCATTGATCATGTCGATGTAGAGCTGCTCGATCTCCGTGACGAGGTTCTCTTCCTGATAGGCCGGACTGGTACGCGCGATGGCGAGATCAACCGTCCCGAAGGAAAAGCTGGGCGTGGTGTCCAACAAGGGCGGGACCGCAGCAACAAGCGGCACCTCCTCGCCCCCTGCCCGTGTCCAGCGATTGCGGCAAAGCTCGCCGAGCGCACGCGCCGCAGGGCCTGTGAACCGGCTGGATATGTCATGCCAGGGGCCATAGGGTGCGCCATTGGGGCGCCGCCTGTCGGGGTCGTCGTCCAGATGCTGCCGCGTGTCCCAGCGATCGAGCGTCACGTCGATGCCGCCGCAATAGGCGACGGCATCATCGATCACGAGCATTTTCTGATGATGTGAGCTACCAAAGGGATGTTTGCCGTCCAGGCGAACGGAAATCTGGCGGTTCCACTTCCATCGCAGCAGATAAGGCAGGTTCGAAAGCCTCGCCCAACTGGCGAGCGGCGCCGGACTCCACAGCAGGATCCTGATTTCCAGGCCCGGTGTGCGACGCGCCAGCCACAGGAGAAAGTCGCCGACCCCGCGCGGTGCTCCATCATCGACCTTGGGATGGCCAAGCGTGATCGATGCATCGAAATCCCAACCGACAAAGAAGATCGACCGTTTGGCCGCCATCATCGAGGCGCGGATCGAGGAAAAATAGTCATTGGCATCGATGAGGATCGAGAAATCGTCCGCTCTTTCGGTCCGCCAACAGTTCTCGGAAGGCGAGAAAATCGTGGGAAGCGCCATCAAATACTCCAGATACCGGGTCGCCCAAATCGGCCAGCGCAACTGCTGCTTCTCGTCCCGTCTTCACGATCGCCGCTTCGCACCGGCATACAACGCGGAGAGGCGCCTTACGGCACAAGAAAAATTCGAAAGGCGCGAATTATTCTCGTCTTGCGATCAGGCATGCTGATTGGCCGAAGTCGCCCACGACGTGCGCGATCCCCTCAGCCCCGCCGCGCCGCCTCAATCGCTGCCACATCAATCTTCCGCATCGTCATCATCGCTTCAAACGCGCGCTTTGCCTCCTCTCCCCCGGCCGCCATCGCCTCGGTCAGCGTGCGCGGCGTGATCTGCCAGTTGATACCCCATCTGTCCTTGCACCAGCCGCAGGCACTTTCCTGCCCGCCATTGGCGACGATGGCGTTCCAATAGCGGTCGGTCTCCTCCTGGTCGTCGGTTGCGATCTGGAAGGAAAAGGCCTCCGAGTGCTTGAAGGCGGGGCCACCGTTGAGGCCCATGCAGGGAATGCCGGCAACGGTGAAATCGACGGTCAGGACATCGCCCGCCTTGCCGGAGGGATAATCCGAGGGTGCACGGTGGACGGCTTTGACCTCGCTATCGGGGAAGGTTTGCGCGTAGAAGCGCGCGGCGTCCTCGGCGTTGCGGTCGTACCAGAGGCAAATGGTGTTTTTCGACATTTCCATGGTTTCTCCTCCCAGAGTTCAAAACTGGGAGGCATTGCACGCCTGTGTGGGTCAGGCGTCAAGGGGAATGGCGTGAGGCATGCGACCGGCGCTGATGTCTCGCCTACCGTCGTTCTCCCGCCCGATGCCTATATCGTCGCTCCGTTCGGTGGTCAGGATCTGCGGACAGAGCGGATGCAAAGCGACCGCAATCATCCCACCTGCTGCGGCAGCGGCGCTTTCATGGTGCAGACGAGGCCGGTCGGATGAAAGTCGACGCTGACATGGCCGCCGAAATCGGCCGCGAGCACGCGCGAAATCAGCTTGGAACCGAAGCCTTCCATCGTCGGCGCTTCGACGGGCGGCCCCCCGCTTTCCTGCCAGACGAACTCAAACGCCTCTTCCGCATTTTCAGCCTCGCGATCGACCTGCCAGCGGATATCGACCCTGCCACCAGTGCTCGCGAGCGCGCCATATTTCGTCGCGTTGGTGGCAAGCTCGTGCATGGCGAGCGCCATCGACACGGCGTGTTTGGCCGGCAGATCGAGATCGTCGCCGGAAAGCGAGAAACGCTCCTCGCTCTGCAGATGCGGGCGCAGCGCATTTTCGATCACGGCGCGGATCGGCGCATCCTGCAGAGTCTTCGACGTGATCAGGTCATTGGCATTGGCAAGCGCCTGCAAACGGCCGGTAAAGGCTTCGCGCCTGTCGGCGATGTCATCGCCTTTCAGCGTCTGGCGAGCGATGGCCGTGACCATGGCAAGCGTGTTCTTGATGCGGTGCTGCAGCTCGCCATTCAGGAGCTCCGGTCGCTGCCGGGCCTCGACCGTCTCCGAAATATCCTTGGAGATCGACAGGATATGGGACGGGGTGCCATCCGGCTTGATAATCGGGAAAACCTGGACGTCCCAGAACCTGTTGTTGCCCTTGACCGTGCTGGCCTCACCGAAGAAGCGCGTCGGCTTTCCGGCAACCGCGGCTTCGACCGCCTGCCGGGCGGCGATATTGCCCTGGCCTTCCCAGAAATCCGGCCAGGGGCAGCCCTTGAGCGGCGCGAAATCGTCCACTTCCATCACGCGCTTGCCGCCTTCGCTCATGAACTGCAACCGACCCTCGAGGTCGAGCACCTTGATGCAATCGCCGCAACCGCCCAAAACTGCGGCGAGCAAGGCGTCATTTCCCACCAGCTGCGGATCAGCCGCCGCCAGCTCGCTGTTCATGCTTTCGACAGGGGTCGCTGAGGTCCCGCTGGACTGCGTGGCAGAGACAGTCATCTCAGATAAGGGTCCGTATGATAAGGGGTATTTACGCCCCGATCTTTGCTACGAAATACGAGAATCGGCAATAAGAAACGTCATTTCAGGTCTATGAAATTTAGCTTTTATCAACTCGCCATCAGATCGGCTGTCTCGCCGAAGGCAATGATTAGCCTCGGGCTGGTCATGTCGCCGCTCTCCTCGTCGACCTGGATGGAATAGGCCGCGACGCCGAGATGGCGGGCGGACATGGCGGTGGCGATCTTTTCGGCGGCTGCCGCACTCGAGGCCTGCCGCATCTCGCCGGGCACGACATTGCCGCGGTTCTTCTTGAAGGGCAGCACGATAAATTTTTCGGCGAGCGACATGGGAGAACTCCTATTTGTTCTCTCAATGTTCCCAATTGCCGGGGATGTCAATCGATAAGCGCCCTCAGGACACAAGCTCCTCTCAGCACACCTCGGCGCATCGAAGGGAAACCCTCTCCTCGGAAGCGGATGATCGCCTCAGTAGAGGCCGACGCCACCTAGCGGGGTGGGCGGGGGCGTAACCGGCTGCGGCTGGCCCTGCAGCGCCGGGTCGCCATCGACGGGATAGTCCGTCGGAGGCGGCAGGCTGCCGCCGAATGTCTCGTTGGGCACCTGCTGCGGTGCGTCGAGCGGCGGGACGGTACCGGGTGGCGCTGTGCCGGCCTGAGGTGCCGCGTTGGGATCGGTGGCCGGTACTGTGTTGGGGTCGACGGCGGGGGCGGCGTTCGGATCAGCTGGCGGCGCTGTGGTCGCGGCGGCCGGTGTCGCGTCGGGCTTCGCCGGTTCGGGGGCGAGTTTCGCGGCGGCTTCCACGCCGGGCGGAGCCGGCACATCGGACTTCACCTTGCAGCCAGTCAGCCACACGTCATAGATCGGGTGCTCGACAGCATTCAGTGCCGGGCTGTCGGCAAACATCCAGCCGGAAAAGATGCGCCTGATCTTGCGGTCGAGGGTGATTTCGTCAACCTCGATGAAGGCGTCGATCTTCTGGGCTTCGGTCTCGTCGCGCGAGTAGCAGACCTTCGGCGTCACCTGGAGGGCGCCGAACTGCACGGTCTCGTTGACATAGACGTCGAAGGTGGTGATACGGCCGGTGATCTTGTCGATGCCGGCGAATTCGGCGACGGGATTTTCGAGGCGGGCGGCATCGGCCTTGCCGGCAAGTCCAAGCGAAGCCGCAGCGGCAAGCCCGACAACCGGAATGGCCCATGCCCATGCACTCAACTTCATCGTCCCGCTCGCTTTCGTGGATCAACTTGGCCCCATCGGCCGGAGGCCAGATACAAGAAGGGCCTCACGATAGAGGCCCTAATGCCGGATTATGGCCAAATCGGGTATCAGTTGCCCGGCGTCCAGGCATCGTAGTCGCCCGTGACGCGCGGACGCTCGCCGGCAGCGGCAATCGAGCCCTGCGGGCGGTAGGCGGCTGCCGTGCCCGTCGGGTTCGGGCGGTGCGCCTTTTCCCAGTCGCGCGCCTTGTAGTCTTCATTCGACGGCGGCGTGTCGGTGCGGTAATGCATCCAGCCGTGCCAGCCTGCGGAAATCTTCGAGGCTTCGGCATAACCGTTGTAGATCACCCAGCGCTTCGGTTGACCCCAGCTCGTCATCGGGCCTTCGTAATAGACATTGCCGGCTTCGTCTTCGCCGACGCGCTTGCCTTGGCGCCAGGTGAAGAATCGGGTGCCCATGGTCTGACCGTTCCACCAGGTGAAGATCTGCAACAGAAACTGCTTCATGTCGTATCCTTGGGCTTTGCCGCAGGCCATGCGAAAGGCCTTGTCCATTCCGTTCGCTTATGCCGCCTCACCTGTCGCTTGTCCAGTGATTCCCCGTCGCACCCCTCTCATTTCAGCTTCAACTTGAAGCCGATATGGGACGGCGTGAAGCCGAGGCGCTCGTAGAAGCGGTGGGCATCGCGGCGGACAGCATTCGACGTCAGCTGGACAAAGCGCATGCCGTCCTTGCGGGCCTTGTCGATCGCATGTGCGATCATGGCCGCACCGACGCCCCTGCCCCTGACGTCGGCGCGGGTCTGGACGGCCTCGACGATCATATTCGAGGCGCCGCGACCGGTCAGTGTCGTGGTGATCAAGGTCTGAAACGTGCCGACGACCTCGCCGTCCAGCTCCGCCACATAGAGAGTTTCATTGGCCGAGGCCGTTATACGGGCAAAGGCCGCGCGGTAATCGGGCAGCGCTTCCGGATCGGTCGTGTCGCCGTGGCCGCCAAGCGGATCATCGGCAAACAGGGAGACGATCGCTTCCAGATCATTTTCGGTTGCAGCGCGTATCTGAAGGGATTGGACTTGCATGCCTTACCTGCCTCTGAGTTAGTCTGCGTCCGATACACATTCCGGGAGACTTCTTCATGACAGCCAGTTTCAGGCTTCTCACACTTCTGTTCATAACCTGCTCGACAATGGCAGCTCACGCCCAGGAAGACGGCCGCAAGGCAATCGCCTATGTGCAGGCACCGGAGATGAGTTCGGGGCAATGCGCCGCCAAGGACACGGCGAGCGCGATCGACTGTGCCATGAAGCAGTGCATCGATGGCGGCGGCACCGAGGAGGATTGCCAGGTCAACGCCACCTGCTATCCCGGCAACTGGAGCGTCGACATCTTCATGATGGCCGATGGTGGACCGCACTGGCACCAGTTCTCCTGCGGCTGGCAGACGAAAGAACTCGCCATCAAGGCCGCCGATCTCGCCTGCAGCACGGCGGCCGAGAACGGCCTTGTCGAATGCTCAACGGTGCAGCTGATCGACGAGGACGGCAAGGTGACCGAACCGCCATTCAACTGACGCCCCCAAACAAAAAAAGCCGCTCAGCGGAGCGGCTTTTCCATGACGAGGGCTTCGATGCCGCTGTCGGGACCGCCGCAATTCTTGGTGCGGTCGACCTCGACGAAATCATGGGCCTCGTAAAAGGCGATGGCACCGGCATTCTGTGGCTCGACTTCGAGGCGCAGGATCTCGGCATCGGGAAAGCAGGTCTCGATCTCGGCGAAGAGATCGCGGCCAATGCCCTGGCGCTGGTGGTCGGGGTGGACATAGAGCTGGTGCAGGACAGCGGTCTTGGTCAGTTTTTCCGACATGGCCGCGAAGGCCATGCCGCCGATCCGCTTGCCGTCGTCGGCGACGAGATATTCGCCGCCTTTGACATGAATGCGCCGCTTGATCTCGGCCGTCGAATGCCAGGCCGCGATCAGCTCGGCGACCTTGGCCGGCCCGTAGAACCGGTCATAGGTCGCGTGGAAACTCTGCGTCAGCAGGGCGCGCAGCGGTTCGACATCCCGATCGGTGGCCGTGCGGACGAAGAACAAGCCCTTACTCCTCGACGATGCCGAGCTTGGCCTTGACCAGAGCCTGGACGGCCTGCGGGTTGGCCTTGCCGCCCGTCGACTTCATCACCTGGCCGACGAACCAGCCGGCAAGCGTGGGCTTGGCCAGCACCTTGGCGACCTGATCAGGGTTGGCGGCGATGATCTCGTCGACGGCACGCTCGATGGCACCGGTGTCGGTCACCTGCTTCATGCCGCGGCTTTCGACAATTTCAGCCGGGTCGCCCCCTTCGTTCCAGACGATCTCGAAGAGGTCCTTGGCGATCTTGCCGGAGATGGTTTCGGCCTTGATCAAATCGATGATGCCGCCGAGCTGGGCGGGCGAAACCGGAGTCTCTTCAATGGCTTTGCCGGCTTTGTTCAAGGCGCCGAGCAAGTCGTTGATGACCCAGTTGGCAGCAGTCTTGCCGTCGCGGCCTTCGGCCACGGCCTCGAAATAATCGGCGATTGCCTTTTCCGAGACGAGCACGGAGGCGTCGTAGACGGAGAGGCCAAGTTCGGCGACGAAGCGGGCCTTCTTGTCGTCGGGCAGTTCCGGCAGGTCCTTCTTCATCTGCTCGATAAAGGCATCATCGAACTCAAGCGGCAGCAGGTCCGGATCGGGGAAGTAGCGATAGTCATGCGCATCTTCCTTCGAGCGCATGGAACGGGTCTCGCCCTTGCCCGGATCGAAAAGACGGGTTTCCTGATCGATTGTGCCGCCATCCTCGATGATCGCGATCTGGCGACGGGCTTCGTATTCGATGGCCTGGCCGATGAAGCGGATCGAGTTGACGTTCTTGATTTCGCAGCGCGTGCCGAATTCACCGCCGGGCTTGCGCACGGAGACATTGACGTCGGCGCGCATGGAGCCTTCGTCCATGTTGCCGTCGCAGGTGCCGAGGTAACGCACGATCGAACGCAGCTTGGTCATGTAGGCCTTGGCTTCGTCAGACGAGCGCATGTCAGGCTTCGACACGATTTCCATCAGGGCGACGCCCGAGCGATTGAGATCGACATAAGACATGGTCGGATGCTGGTCGTGCATCGACTTGCCCGCGTCCTGTTCGAGATGCAGGCGCTCGATGCCGATCTCGATATCCTCGAAATTGCCCTGGCGATCCGGGCCGAGCGAGATCACGATCTTGCCTTCGCCGACGATCGGATCCTTGAACTGCGAGATCTGGTAGCCCTGCGGCAGGTCCGGATAGAAGTAGTTCTTGCGGTCGAAGATCGAGCGCTTGTTGATCTGGGCTTTCAGGCCAAGACCGGTGCGCACGGCCTGGGCCACGCATTCCTCGTTGATGACGGGCAGCATGCCGGGCATGGCGGCATCAACGAGCGAGACGTTGGCATTGGGCGCATTGCCGAAGACGGTCGAGGCGCCGGAAAACAGCTTGGACTTCGACAGCACCTGGGCATGGACTTCCATGCCGATGATGACTTCCCAATCGCCGGTGGCGCCGGGAATGAAGCGTTTCGGATCGGGCGTGCGCGTATCTACCAGGGTCATCGGATGCTCGTGTCATGCGTGGACGTTTCGTGTCGTGAGGTAGAGCAATTGCGCCCTTGGTGCAAGGCTTGAGGGCGGACCGAGGGGGCAACTGCCGCCAAGAAGGGCAGTGTGAAGGCTTAAGCAAAGCGGGCTATTCTGCCGGGCATGCCATTTGAAACCCTTCTCACCCTGTTTGCGATCTTTACGCTCTGGAATGTCGTCGTGTTCTGCGTCTACGCCTATGACAAACTGGCGGCGCGCGAAGGCGCCTGGCGCGTGCGCGAGGACACGCTCATATTGCTGGCTGTCGCCGGCGGCGGCATGGGTGCGTTCGCCTGCCAGCGCTGGATGCGGCACAAGACCCGGAAGGCGCCATTCCCGTTTCTGCTGCCGGCTATGGCGGTGCTGCAGCTTGTCGCTGCCGGTGGCTTCTGCGCTTTCCAGATTCTGCGGATGCTATGAGACTGACGCAAAGCGGTGATGCTGGCGTGGACAAACGCCGTCAGAACTCCTGACCGTAGCCAGGGTTTTCCTGCTGGGCGAGCTGCTTCGACAGTCCGACGGACTGGACATCCCGGTCGAGCTTGGGATTATAGGTGACGGTCAGCCAGTTCACCGCATAGCCATGCTTTTCGAAGAAGCGCAGGGCCTGGCTGTTCATGGCGTGCGTCTGAAGACTCGCCTTGGAAAACCCCTTGTCGATGATTTCGCTTTCGACGGCGGCGAGCAATTCGGCGCCGAACCCATGCCCTTCACATTCAGGGTCGATCCAGAAGTCGGTGATGGCCTCATCCAGATCTTCGCGGGCCGCCCAGCCAACAGGCTGTCCGGACTTCTCGATCACGGTGATGGTGATCCAGCCTTCGCGGGTAAACCGCAGGAAGGCATTGCGGGCATTGCCGACCATGTCCAGCGTCTCGCCGACCGGGATCATCGCCTTTTGCCAGGCACTCACCCCGATCTCGGCCAGGATTTCGGCTTCCTCCTGTCGCGCCTTGCGGATTGTGATCATTCACACCTCGTCGTTGCCGGCAGTAAAACACCTGCAGCGATTCGTGGCCAGAGCAGCTCGCCCCGCGATATGGACGGTTCTGCCCCGATCTGATAGGTGAGAAAGGTCTATAGGAGTTTTGATGTTCGGTTCGTCCGAGACCCGGTAAAGGCCCTGCCCCGCGATCCCTCACGGATCATGCGGCCAGGGCCAGAAAACGAAGCCCCGACGCCCAGCGGCGCCGGACCCGTTTTCATGCGCGCCTCCAGGCGCGTTTCTCCGGACAACATCTCATGGACATTTCACGCAGCGATCAGCGTATCCTTCACCTCATGGCCCAGGGTGGCTGGATCGAAATTCACCGCGACGAACGCCGCAAGATCGAGAAGGCCCTGTGCTTTTCCCGCGACGGCTGGCTCTATCCCGGCTTCGATGTCGAACTCTTCCGCAGGCTCAAACGGCTGAAGGCGATCAGTTCGAGGCAGGGCAAGCCTTACCGGATCACCGAACGGGGCTTGAGGCTCGTCAGGGCGGAGCTGGATAACCGGTAGGCTGAAGACAGTACCGCCCACGGCGGTGCTGGCTACCCAATCACGCTGTTGGCGTCGACGCGACTATGGGTTATTCTATCGTCATGGTTGGACCGAGATCAAAACCTTCCGAAGAGATCGACTTTGCGCCGCCGTCTGCGGATTTGTCGCCGGCAGAGTATGAAGCCTGGAAGATCGAGAAAGTCACCAAGGCGCTCAAGCAGTGCGAGGATCGTGATGCGATGATCCCGGCTGCTGATGTCTGGGAGCGCTTTGGCTTTGAACGTTAAGTTCTCTCCACAAGCGACCGCCGACCTCACTGCCATTCACACCTATATCGCCGACCAGGATCCATCCGCCGCCGGGCGGATCCTGTCACGGTTGCGGCAGGTCACTGAAACGCTGGGCCAGTTTCCGCTTCTGGGGCGGCCCGGATCTGTTAATGGCACCCGCGAGTTTGCGGTCCATGGTCTCCCATATACTGTGATCTATCGGGTGGTCTCGACCGCAGAACTCGACATCGTGACCATCCTTCACCAGCGCAAACTGTATCCGCCATCCGGGGATTGAACTCTTGGCAAGGACGCACTGAGCGCCTCACAGCTCCTGCTGCATTTTCACCTTCTCAACCATCATGCCCATGGCCGGAGAATGCTGCATGCCGTGCCAGACCACGGCAAAGCCGAGCTCCTGATAGAGCCGGATCGCACCTTCATTGGCGGCGTGGGTATCGATCCGCGCCCGTTTGAGGCCTTCCGCGCGCATGGCCCGCAGCGTGGCCGACAGAAGCGCCGAGCCGATGCCGAGCCCCTGATGGGTTGGGCTGACCCAGAGATCAGAGATATAGTCGCGCTCCCCCTCCCGAGCCGTCCAGCCGGCGATCTCGCCGCCCAGTTCGCCAACCGTGATCAGATTGAAGTGGTCCCTGGCGAAGCCGTGGAAGCTCGAGCGGATGCGGACCACCATGTCCGCGCCGTAGGCATTCAGCACCGGATTGGATGCCCAGGCCTCAAAACCGACACGGCCGACGCTGTCAGCATCGGCCGCGCTCATGTCACGAATGATAAAGTCGCTTACCACCACTTGGCCGGCGTGAACGTGCCGGCGGCCTGCTCGATGACATGGGCTGTCTTGAAGAGGGTTTCCTCCTCGAAGGGCTTGCCGATGATCTGCAGGCCGAGCGGCAGGCCCTTGCTGTCGATGCCGGCAGGCACCGAGATGCCCGGCAGCCCGGCCATGTTCAGCGTGATCGTAAAGACGTCCTGCAGGTACATCTTGACCGGATCGGCGGCCAGTTCCTTGTCGCCGATCGCGAAAGCAGACGTCGGGGTGATCGGGGCAAGGATCGCATCGACGCCGGCCTCAAACGCGAGTTCGAAGTCGCGCTTGATCAGGGTGCGGACCTTCTGGGCCTTCAGGTAGTAGGCGTCGTAGTAACCGGCCGAGAGCACATAGGTGCCGATCATGATGCGGCGCTGGACTTCCTTGCCAAAACCTTCCGCACGGGTCTTTTCATACATGTCGGCAATGTCCTTGCCGTCGACCCGTAGGCCGTAGCGGACGCCGTCATAGCGGGCGAGGTTCGACGAGGCTTCGGCGGGCGCGACGATGTAATAGGCCGGAAGCGCGTATTTGGTGTGCGGCAGGGAAATGTCGACGATCTCGGCACCGGCCTCCTTCAGCCAGGCGATGCCCTGTTGCCAGAGCGCCAGGATTTCCTCCGACATGCCGTCGACGCGGTATTCCCGGGGGATACCGATCTTCATGCCCTTCACGGAGCCGCCGATGGCCTTTTCGTAATCCGGCACCGGCAGATCGACGGAGGTCGTGTCCTTCGCGTCGGTGCTGGCCATGGATTTCAAGAGGATCGCAGCATCGCGCACGTCGCGAGCGATCGGGCCGGCCTGATCAAGCGACGAGGCAAACGCCACGATGCCCCAGCGCGAGCAGCGGCCATAGGTGGGCTTGATGCCGACGGTGCCGGTGAAGGCGGCCGGCTGGCGGATCGAGCCACCGGTGTCGGTGGCGGTGGCGCCTGCGCAGAGATGGGCGGCAACGGCGGCTGCAGAACCGCCGGAGGAGCCGCCGGGAACCAGCTTCTCGTCAGAGCCCGTGGCCTTCCACGGGTTGACGGCCGGGCCATAGTACGAGCTCTCGTTCGACGAGCCCATGGCGAATTCGTCCATGTTGAGCTTGCCGAGCATGACGGCACCGGCATTCCACAGGTTGGTGGTGACGGTCGATTCATATTCCGGCTTGAAGCCGTCGAGGATGTGGCTGCAGGCCTGGGTGTGCACGCCCTTGGTGGCGAAGAGGTCCTTGACGCCGAGCGGGATGCCTTCGAGCACGCCGGCCTTGCCGTCCGCGATGCGGGCATCCGAAGCCTTGGCCATGTCGCGGGCAATGTCAGGGGTGACGGCAACATAGGCGTTCAGCGCACCATTGGCGGCATCGATCGCGGAGAGATAAGCATCCGTCAGTTCGACGGCCTTGATCTCCTTGGCGGCGAGTTTCGCGCGGGCTTCGGCGATGGTGAGGCTGGTCAGTTCGCTCATGGCAGGTTCACTTCAGACTGTCTGCGCCCCTAGGGGCGGGAAATTCGGGAGGCTCGGCAGGAAATCGGCGGCCGGATCTTACTCGACGACCTTCGGCACCTGGAAGAAATTGCGGTCGGTCGCCGGTGCATTGGCGACGATGGCATCGGCCTTGTTGCCGTCGGTGACCACGTCGGCGCGCTTCTTCATCGCCATGGGGGTCACCGAGGTCATCGGCTCAACGCCAGTGACGTCGACCTCGTCGAGCTGCTCGACGAAGCCGAGGATGCCGTTCAGTTCACCGGTCATGCGCTCGGCCTGCTCCTCGCTGACGGCGAGACGGGCAAGACGGGCAACGCGCTTGACGGTTGCGAGATCGACAGACATGGGCATTCTCCGGATGGACTGTTTTCTTCGCTATAATAGCCGTCAAGCGCTGAAGCAACGGGGTTTCGTCAGACCTCGACCGCAGACCCCGGTCGCGGGGTGAGTACGCGGGTGCGTGTGCCGTCGAGACCGGCGACGAATTTCTCCGGCGTCTGGTCGATGATCGGGAAGGTGCCGTAGTGGCAGGGGATCGCCGTCTTGAAGTCGAAATAGCGCTGGCAGGCGAGCGCGGCCACGGCTCCCCCCATGGTGAACCGGTCGCCGATCGGCACCAGGCCGATATCCGGCTGGTGCAGTTCCTTGATCAGCTGCATGTCGGAAAAGATGTCGGTGTCGCCCATGTGCAGGAGCGAGGCCTCGTCGTCGAAATGCAGCATCAAGCCATTGGCATTGCCGAGCGCGTGGGAGACGCCGTCTTCGGTGATCTGGGCCGAGGAATGCAGCGCGTTGGTGAAGGTGACGGAGAAGCCTTCGAAACCGATGGTGCCACCGGTATTGCCCATTTCGATCTTGTCCACGCCCTTGGAGCCCAGCCAGGCAGCGAGATCGGCATTGGCAAGAACGGTCGCGCCAGTCTCCTTGGCGAGTTGAACCGTATCGCCGACATGGTCGCCATGGCCATGGGTGAGCAGAATATGGGTCACACCCTTGGTCTGGTCCTTCAGGTCGAGACCGGCAAAGCTCGGGTTATACGAGAGGAAAGGATCGATCAGGATCGAAGCGGTGGCGCTGTCGAGGCGGAAGGCGGAATGGCCGAGCCAGGTGATCTTCATGGTATCTCTCCGGTTTGCTGTGTTGCGGGGCAATATATGGCAAATGCCAAGCCCGGCAACTGCTGGAAAACTGCGTCAGTTGCACACAGGACACCTGTGGTCTATGCGACCATGATGGCAGCCGTATTGCTGCAGTTCAGGAAGGACCGACCATGGCCGACGATGATTATGTATATGATGAGGCCACTGGCGAGTGGCTGTCTGCAGCGGAGGCTGCAGCAAAAAGCGCAAAGCCGGAAGCCCGCGACGCGTCCGGCAACGTTCTGGCAGACGGTGATTCCGTCGTGCTGGTGAAGGACCTGAAGGTCAAGGGTGCAGGGCAGACCCTGAAACAGGGCACCGTGATCCGTTCGATCCGCCTCACCGACAATCCGGAAGAAATCGACTGCCGGCACGACGCGATCAAGGGACTGGTGCTGCGCACCGAGTTCGTTCGCAAGCGCTGAGGCATTGGAGGGGTAAGAGACGTGGCGACACTGACCATCGAGGAACTGGCCGAACGGCTTCAGCCGAACCAGGCGATTGCCGGCCTCGATCTGGGCACGAAGACGATCGGGCTTTCCGTATCGGATCTCGGGCGCCGCTTCTCGACCCCTCGCCCGGTGCTAAAACGGATCAAGTTCACGCAGGATGCCGAGCTGCTTCTGGCCTTTGCCACCAAGGAGCGGATCGTTGCCTTCGTCATCGGCCTCCCCGTCAATATGGACGGCTCGTCCGGGCCGCGCGTCCAGGCGACGCGGGCTTTCGTGCGGGCCATGGCCGACAAGACCGATATTCCCTTCGTCTTCTGGGACGAGAGGCTGTCGACCGTTGCCGCCGAACGGGCACTGCTGGAAATGGATGTGTCGCGGGCAAAACGCAGCGAGCGCATCGACTCGGCCGCCGCCAGCTTCATCCTTCAGGGGGCGCTGGACAGGCTTTCCGGGCTGGCGCGGGTTTCCGCGACCTCAGACGACGCTTCCTGACGGGCAGCCCACCAGGCCTTGATCGGCTTGCGGCGGCGGAAGGCCATGAAAGCGAAAAGAACCAGGCTATCGACGACCACCGCGCGCATGACGAGCGGCGGAATGGTTTCGGGCGGAAGGCCGAGCACATTGCCATAGATCTGGAACACCAGATCATGGGCCTGGCGCGTGAGCATAAAGATGCCGAAGCTCATGTCGTAATAGGACAGGCTGTACCAGGCGCCGAGAAGCGCAATGGGCGTGGCCCACAAGAGCAGAAATGTCTTCATGCCGTCTCTGCCTTTCGCATCAGCAGCGAATCATTCGCTACCGGCCAGTGGTCCACCAGCCATCTCAGTCCAGCCATCGTGGTCAACACGAGGGCCGGCACGGCGATATCGAGCGCCAGCCCCGCAAAGAAGACCATCATCATGATGGTTATCACCGGCCTTGCCGGAGCCACGACTCGCACTGCTTACGCCTTTCAACGCCTGTCCCAGGGAAAAGTTGTCCTGTTCGCGCGCCCGGCGCAACGTAAACCCTTTGTTAAGGTTAACGACGGCTGGGGATAAGCCAGATCAAGCATTTGCGGCGACAGCACGGTGAAGCCCGGTTTCCCGTTGCCTGACCGAGGCTTGGCCGTTAACGATCGATCCCTCGCCTCCTCCCGCGGACCTCCCATGCTGATCATCTTCGAAAGCACCCTGCCGATCTTCCTGCTCGTCGTGATCGGGGTTGGCTTGCGCCGTGCGCCTGTCATCCAGGAAAGTTTCTGGAGCGGGCTCGAGCAGTTCGGCTACTACGTGCTGTTTCCTGCACTTCTCTTTCACACCATGGTGAAGATCGATTTCGCCGCCCTCGACGGTGGGCGTGTCAGCCTTGTGTCGCTGATTGCCGTCGGGATCATGACCGGCGTTTCCTTGGCGCTCTGGCCCGTGCTGCGCAAAGCTGGCATGCCGGCTGCATCCTACACGTCGGTCTTTCAGACCGCGACGCGGTGGAACGGCTTCATGGCGCTTGCGATCGGCGAGAAGCTCGCGGGCCATGAGGGGCTTGCCGTCATTGCGGTCATCATGGCGGCGATCATCATTCCGCTCAACCTTGTCAATGTCGGGGTCATGGTCTGGTTTTCCGGCCAGAGCCGCAGCTTCAAGACCTTTGCCATTCGCATCTTGACCAACCCGATCATCCTTGGCTCAGGGTTGGGCGTTGTGCTGAACCTCGCAGGCATTCCCGTATATGACCCGGTTCTGACGACGATCGGATTGCTCGCCGCCGCGTCCCTGCCGCTCGGATTGGTCAATGTCGGCGCAGGCCTCAGGATCGCAGATGCGCTGAGGCCGAGCGGCGCGGTGCTGTTGTCGGTTGCGCTGAAGCTGCTGCTCTTTCCGGTGGTGTCTGTGTCCATTGCGCTTGCCGCCGGCTTGACCGGCCAGACGGTGGTGATGATCGCGCTTGGAGCCGCCGTACCGACGGCGATGAACGGCTATGTGCTGGCCCGGCAGATGGGTGGCGATGACGAGCTCTATGCGGCAGCGGCCACCATACAGACGGTCGCCGCCTTCTTCACCATTCCGGTCGTGCTTTACGTCGTCGCTCAGCTCGCCGGCGGATAAAGCAGGTCGAGCACGTAACGCGAATCGAAGCGGGCATCGAGCACGCCATAGGTATGGCGCCAGCCGCCGGCGAGCCGCGATTCGAGGAAGGCATCGGCGATCTTGCCGGCGCCCAAGCGATAGAGTTCGGCGGCACCGGCGGCAAGCGCCAGTTGCTCGATCAAGAGGCGCCCTGCCCCTTCGTCGCGGTCGGCGAGAGCGGTCGCTGCGCGCAGGACTTCGACCGTCTTCTTGCCCGAGGGGCCGAGATCACGCTCCAGACCGGCAAACAGCGTTTCGAACAGGTCCTTGCCACGGCTCAGAACTCTGAGCACATCGAGCGCCATGACATTGCCGGAGCCTTCCCAGATCGCATTGACCGGGGCTTCACGGTAGTGACGGGCAATCGGGCGCTCCTCGACATAGCCGCTGCCGCCGATGCATTCCATCGCCTCGTAGATCAAGCCAGGCGCGATCTTGCAGATCCAGTATTTCGCAACCGGCGTCATGACGCGGGCGTAAGCGGCATCGACAGGGTTTTCGCGCGCCTTGTCGAAACTGTCGGCCAGGCGGAAGGCAAGTGCGGTCGCGGCAGCCACGTCGAGTGCCATGTCGGCCAGCACGCGGGTCATCAGCGGCTGGTCGATCAGGTTCTTGCCGAAGACGGCACGGCCACGCACGTGGTGGACGGCTTCTGCCATCGAGGCGCGCATCATGGCGGCCGAAGACAGCGCACAGTCGAGGCGCGTCAGCGTCACCATGTCGAGAATGGTGCGAACGCCATCTCCGGGCGAGCCGAGCAGGAAGCCGAAGGTCTCGGAGAATTCGACCTCGGACGAGGCATTCGAGCGGTTGCCGACCTTGTCCTTCAGACGCTGGAACTCGAGACCATTGGCGGAGCCGTCTTCCAGCAGGCGGGGCACGAGGAAACAGCCCATGCCGTCCTTGGTCTGGGCGAGCATGACGAAGGCGTCGCTCATCGGAGCGGACATGAACCACTTGTGGCCGGAGAGGCGGTAGATGCCCTCGCCCACCCGCTCGCCGGTCGTGGTGTTGGCGCGCACATCGGTGCCGCCCTGCTTTTCCGTCATGCCCATGCCGATGGTGACGGCGGTCTTCTGCATCGGAGGCTTGTTGCCGCTGTCGTATTTGCGCGACAGGATCTTTGGGGTCCATTCCTTCTGGACGGCCGGCGAGGCAACCAAAGCCGCGACCGAGGCGCTGGTCATGGTGAGCGGGCAGAGATGCCCTGATTCCAGCTGGGCTGTCAGGAAGAACCTGATAGCGCGCGCCTTGTGTTCATGGCCTCTTGCCTCGGACTGATCCTCCCAGACGGAGGAATGCAGGCCCGACGCCATGGAGCGGCGCATCAGCGCATGCCAGGCCGGATGGAACTCGACGACGTCCAACCGTTCGCCGCGCACGCCATGGGTGCGCAGTTGCGGTGGGCTGGCATTGGCCATGCGGGCCAGTTCCTGGGCTTCCGGAGAGGTCACATATTTGCCGATGACGTCGTATTCCTCGCGCAGCGGGCGCGACAGGGAGGACGAGAGATCGACGAGAAGTGGATCGGCGCGATAGGCATTGATGCCGGACCAAGGCTTGGGCTGGTTCAGGGCGGCGAGTTTTTCTTCAGTCCGGTTCATTCAACAAAAGCCGATCTCGTAATCAGCGCCCGCTTGTCTTTGAGCGGTTCGCCTCGAATTTCCATAGAGCATGCCGGTCCAACGCATGCGGCTGCATCCGGGCCCCTGCATAGCCGCAGTCGGCTCCTATTACATGGGGACCGCGCCGCAATCCACATAGCATATGCTTGCTCCCCTGCATGGCAATCATTATAGACCGCGTGACATCTCAGGAGGACGTCTCCATGGTCTTCTTTCCCCATCGCCATCTCATCGGCATCAAGGGCCTTACCGAACAGGACATCACGTTCCTGCTCGACAAGGCGGACGAAGCCGTCAAAATCAGCCGCCAGCGGGAGAAGAAGACTTCCACGCTCCGCGGTCTCACCCAGATCAATCTGTTCTTCGAAGCCTCGACGCGGACGCAATCCTCGTTCGAGCTTGCGGGCAAACGCCTTGGCGCCGACGTGATGAACATGTCGGTCGGCAATTCGTCCGTGAAGAAGGGCGAAACGCTGATCGACACGGCGATGACGCTGAACGCCATGCGGCCGGATGTGCTGGTGGTTCGCCACTCCTCGGCGGGTGCTGCTGCCCTTCTCGCGCAAAAGGTCGCCTGCTCGGTGGTCAATGCCGGTGATGGTCAGCATGAACATCCGACCCAGGCGCTGCTCGATGCGCTGACGATCCGCCGCGCACGGGGCAAGCTGTCCCGCATCATCGTCGCCATCTGCGGCGACGTGCTGCATTCGCGTGTCGCGCGCTCCAACATCCTGCTGCTCAATGCCATGGGCGCCCGTGTGCGGGTCGTCGCCCCGGCTACCCTCCTGCCCGCCGGCATTGCCGACATGGGCTGCGAGGTGTTCCACGACATGAAGGAAGGGCTGAAAGGCGCCGACGTCGTCATGATGTTGCGCCTGCAGCGCGAGCGCATGTCTGGCTCTTTCGTGCCTTCGGTGCGCGAATATTTCCACTTCTACGGCCTTGATGCCGAAAAGCTGAAGGCTGCGAAGGAAGATGCACTCGTGATGCATCCCGGCCCGATGAACCGGGGCGTCGAGATTGCGTCTGAAGTGGCCGATGGTCCGCAGAGCGTGATCGAGAGCCAGGTCGAAATGGGCGTTGCCGTGCGCATGGCGGTGATGGAAACGCTGCTTGTCTCGCAGAACCAGGGGCCGCGTTCGGAAGGATTTGGCGCATGATGAAACCGCTTGTCCTCAAGAATGCCCGCATCGTCGACCCGTCGCGCAACCTCGACGAGGTCGGGACGATCATTGTCGGCCATGACGGTTTGATCCTGGCGGCCGGTGCCGATGCGCAGAATCAGGGCGCGCCCGAGGGTGCCGAGATCCGCGATGCACAAGGTCTCGTGGCCGTTCCCGGCCTCGTCGATGCCCGCGTCTTTGTCGGAGAGCCGGGGTCCGAGCATCGCGAGACGATCGCATCGGCCAGCCGTGCGGCAGCGGCCGGGGGCATCACCTCCTTCATCATGATGCCGGAAACCGATCCCGTTATCGACGACATCGCACTGGTCGAATTCGTCAAGAAGACCGCCCGCGATACGGCCAGCGTCCATGTCTATCCGGCAGCGGCGCTGACCAAGGGCATGACCAGCGGTGAAATGACCGAGATGGGGCTTTTGCAGCTTGCCGGTGCCGTTGCCTTCACCAATGGTCGGTACGGACTGAACGACACACAGGTGCTGCGACGCGCGATGACCTATGCGCGCGAATTCGACGCCGTGATCGCGCTCGAAACCCGGGAAAAATATCTCGCGGCCAATGGCGTGATGAACGAGGGGCTGCTCGCCAGCTGGCTCGGGCTCGGCGGCATCCCGCGCGAAACCGAGATCATTCCGCTGGAGCGGGATCTGCGCATCGCCGGCCTCACCCGCGCCAAGTATCATGCATCGCAGATCTCCGTGCCGGAATCAGTCGAAGCGATCGAGGTTGCCCGCAAGCGCGGCGCCAAGGTGACCTGTGGCATCTCGATCAATCACTTAAGCCTCAACGAAAACGACATCGGCGAATACCGGACCTTCTTCAAGCTCTATCCGCCGCTGCGCTCCGAAGACGACCGGATGGCCATGGTCGAGGCTTTGGCCAAGGGGCAGATCGACATCATCGTCTCCTCGCATGATCCGCAGGATGTCGACACCAAGCGCCTGCCCTTCGGTGAGGCGGCCGATGGCGCGATCGGGCTCGAGACCATGCTGTCGGCAGCGCTTCGGCTGCATCATGCCGGCCACGTCTCCCTGATGCGGCTGATCGATGCCATGTCGACGCGGCCTGCGCACATTTTCGGCCTGCCCGGCGGTACGCTGAAGCCGGGTGCGCCGGGAGACATTGCGCTCATCGATCTGGACGAGCCGTGGCTCGTCTCGCGCGACAGCCTGCTCGCCCGCTCGAAAAACACGCCGTTCGAAGACGCGCGTTTCTCGGGCCGGGCCGTTGCGACCTATGTCGCCGGCCAGTGCGTGCATACGCTCTAGGAAACAAGGACAGGGGGATACCATGATCGACTTTTCCGCCCTCGGCTGGGGCAATCTCGCCATCGTTCTGGCCTTCGGCTACCTGCTGGGCTCCATCCCCTTCGGTCTTGTGCTGACCAAGATGGCCGGCCTTGGCGACCTGCGCTCGATCGGCTCGGGCAATATCGGTGCGACCAATGTGCTGCGCACCGGCAACAAGAAGCTTGCGGCCGCCACACTGCTTCTCGATGCTCTCAAGGCCACGGCCGCTGCCCTCATTGCGCATGCGGTCTTCGGGCACAATGCCGGGCTCTTTGCCGGTTTCGCCGCCTTCATCGGCCACCTCTTCCCCATCTGGCTCGGCTTCAAGGGCGGCAAGGGCGTTGCGACCTATATCGGTACGCTGCTCGGTGTCGCGCCGTGGATGGTGCTGGTCTTTGCGGTCGCCTGGCTCTCGGTCGCCTTCATCACACGCTACTCTTCGTTGTCGGCACTCGTCGCCACACTTGTCATTCCGGTTGTATTGTGGATACTCGGGGTTGAAGAGGCTGCCCTCGTCACCGCCATCATGACTGTCATCACTTATTGGCGCCACAAGGCGAATATCGAGCGTCTGATCGCGGGTACCGAGGGCAAGATCGGCCAGAAGGGCTAGAGGAGAGCCATGGGTTCAGTCGGCGCAGGACGAAAAGGAATTGCGCTGACGGACCGACAAAGGATCGCCTGGCTGCGGCTGATCCGCAGCGACAATGTCGGCCCTGCCACCTTCCGGGATCTGATCAATCATTTCGGCACGGCAGAAGCCGCCCTCGCCGCCCTGCCGGAACTGTCGCGGCGCGGCGGCTCCGCCCGCGCGATCCGCATCGCCACCGTCGAGGATGCCGAGCGCGAGATCGATATCGCCCGGCGCTTCGGGGCCCAGTTCGTCGGCATCGGCGAGCCGGACTATCCGCCGGCCCTGCGCCAGATCGATGGCGCCCCTCCCCTTCTTGCTGCCAAGGGTGATCTTGCTGCCGCCAGCCTGCCCGCCGTCGGTATTGTCGGCTCACGCAATGCCTCGATCAGCGGCGCCAAGTTTGCCGCCATGATGGCACGTGAAATCGGCAATGCCGGCTATGGCATCGTCTCCGGACTTGCGCGCGGCATTGATGCCGCGGCGCATCGTGCAAGCCTTGAGACCGGCACGATTGCTGCCATGGCTGGCGGGCTCGACCAGCCTTATCCGCCCGAGAATATCGACCTGCTGCGCGCCATCTGCGACGGGCGTGGCCTCGCGGTTTCCGAAATGCCGTTCGGCTGGGAGCCGCGGGCACGGGATTTTCCCCGCCGCAACCGGCTGATCGCCGGCATCGCGCTTGGCGTGGTTGTCATTGAAGCTGCGGCACGATCCGGCTCGCTGATCACCGCGCGGCTGGCCGGCGAGTTTGGTCGGTTGGTCTTTGCCGTCCCCGGATCGCCGCTCGATCCGCGCTGCGAGGGCACCAACGGGTTGCTGAAGGATGGGGCGACGGTGACGACACGGGCGCTCGACGTGCTGCAGGCCTTGGCACCGATTTCCGAGGTCGACCTGTTCAGCCAGCCGGAAGCGGAGGAACCGGGCGAAGACGGGCAGACACGCATGCTGGCGCCGCCGCCCAACGACGACGAACGGCTGACCATCGTTCAGGCCCTAGGGCCGACGCCGGTGGAGATCGATGACATCATTCGCCATACCGGCTTTGCCGCATCGACCGTCTATCTCGTTCTGCTGGAACTGGATCTTGCCGGCCGGTTAGAACGGCATGCGGGGGGATTTGTGTCGCTCTCCATGGGATAAGGTGAGCGCGCGTCGGCCGGAATGCACGTCGCCGGCTTCGACATAGGCCATTTCGATCAGGTAGCAGAGCATGTCCGCACCCTCGTTTTCCGCAACTGCGCGCAACTCCCCCAGCATCTGGCGGATGTAGGCGATGTTCTCCATCGTGCGGTTACCGCGACCGTTCGTCTCGCCGTTTTCTCGTGCCATCTTCAATGCCCGTCGCTGCGGAAGACCGCGTTTCCCGGCCTCACAGTTTCTTCGTAAAATACGATACATCATTTATTATAGATTGCAATCTATGCAATATCTCCTTTTGGTTGTGGCGCGTTGCAATTTCGGAAAATGGGTCATACCTCTTGACCGCAGCCGTTTCGCCCTCCATGTCGAAACGTCGGTTTTCCAAGGCGGTGGTACGGTGCCACCGGTTGTGAGTGCTGATGAAGGTGCAGTGAAGCATGAATGTCGTAGTCGTAGAGTCCCCGGCCAAGGCCAAGACGATCAACAAGTATCTGGGTTCCGGATACAAGGTGCTCGCCTCGTTCGGCCATGTGCGCGATCTTCCGGCCAAGGACGGTTCTGTGCTTCCCGACCAGGATTTCGAGATGCTCTGGGAGGTGGATACCGCCTCGCAGAAGCGGATGAAGGACATCGCCGATGCGGTGAAATCCTCCGACGGCCTGTTTCTCGCGACCGACCCGGATCGCGAGGGTGAAGCGATTTCCTGGCACGTGCTCGATCTTTTGAAGAAGAAGCGCGTCATCGGCGACAAGCCGGTCAAGCGCGTCGTCTTCAACGCCATCACCAAGAAGGCCGTGCTCGATGCCATGGCCAATCCGCGCGATATCGATACGCCGCTGGTCGACGCCTATCTCGCGCGCCGGGCGCTCGACTATCTCGTCGGCTTCAATCTCTCGCCGGTTCTGTGGCGCAAGCTGCCCGGCGCCCGCTCGGCTGGCCGCGTGCAGTCGGTGGCGCTCCGCCTCGTCTGCGACCGCGAAACCGAGATCGAACGCTTCGTTGCCGAAGAATACTGGAACATCTCGGCGCTTTTGAAGACGCCGCGTGGCGACGAGTTCGAGGCGAAGCTCGTCTCGCACCAAGGCAAGCGCATGCAGCGCAACTCGGTGACCAATAGCGAGCAGGCCGCTGGCATCAAGGCGCTGCTCGAAGGGGCGGCCTTTGCGGTCGACAGCGTCGAGGCCAAGCCGGTCAAGCGCAATCCGGGCCCTCCGTTTACCACCTCCACGCTGCAGCAGGCGGCCTCCTCGAAGCTCGGCTTCTCGGCTTCGCGGACCATGCAGGTGGCGCAGAAGCTTTATGAAGGCATCGACATCGGCGGCGAGACCGTTGGTCTCATTACCTATATGCGTACCGACGGTGTGCAGATGGCACCCGAAGCCATCGAGGCTGCCCGCTCCGCCGTTGCCGAACAGTTCGGCCTGCGCTACGTGCCGGAAAAGGCACGCATCTATTCGACCAAGGCGAAGAACGCCCAGGAAGCGCACGAAGCGATCCGCCCCACCGACTTCAACCGCTCGCCGGACAAGGTGCGTCGTTTCCTCGATGCCGACCAATTGCGTCTTTACGACCTGATCTGGAAGCGCGGCATTGCGAGCCAGATGGCGTCGGCCGAAATCGAACGTACCACGGTCGAAATCCTCGCCGACAACAAGGGCGACAAGGCGGGCCTGCGCGCCGTCGGCTCCGTCATCCGTTTCGACGGCTTCATCGCCGCCTATACCGACCAGAAAGAAGATGGCGAACCGGCGGAGGACGGTGACGACGAGGATGGCCGCCTGCCGGAGATCAATGCGCGCGAGGCGCTCGCCAAGAGCAAGATCAATTCCAGCCAGCATTTCACCGAGCCGCCGCCGCGCTATTCGGAAGCCTCGCTGATCAAGAAGATGGAAGAGCTCGGCATCGGCCGTCCGTCCACCTATGCCGCGACGCTGAAGACCTTGAGCGACCGCGAATATGTCATCATGGACAAGCGCAAGCTCGTTCCCCATTCCAAGGGGCGACTGGTCACGGCCTTCCTCGAAAACTTCTTCACGAAGTATGTCGAATACGATTTCACCGCCGATCTGGAAGAAAAGCTCGACAAGATCTCAGCCGGTGAACTCAACTGGAAGGACGTGTTGCGCGACTTCTGGAACGACTTCTTCTCGCAGATTGAAGACACCAAGGAGCTGCGCGTCACCAATGTGCTTGATGCGCTGAACGAAGCGCTTGCACCGCTGGTGTTCCCGAAGCGCGAAGACGGATCTGACCCGCGCATCTGCCAGGTCTGCGGCACGGGCAATCTGTCGCTGAAGCTCGGCAAATACGGCGCATTCGTCGGCTGTTCGAATTATCCGGAATGCAATTACACCCGCCAGCTGACCAATGACGGCAATGCCGAGGCCGATGCCGGCGGCAACGAGCCGAAGGCGCTCGGCAAGGATCCGGTGACGGAAGAGGAAATCACCCTGCGTTCGGGCCGGTTCGGGCCTTACGTGCAGCGCGGCGACGGCAAGGAAGCGAAGCGTTCCTCGCTGCCGAAGGGCTGGGCGCCCGGCGATATCGATTTCGAGAAGGCACTGTCGCTTCTGTCGCTGCCACGCGATGTCGGCCCGCATCCGGAAACCGGCAAGATGATTTCGGCCGGTCTCGGCCGCTACGGACCCTTTGTGCTGCATGACGGGACCTATGCCAATCTTGAAGGCATTGAGGACGTGCTGTCGATCGGCATCAACCGTGCTGTGACCGTGCTGGCTGAGAAGAAAGCCAATCCGGGCGGGCGTGGCCGAACCGCAGCGGTTGCGCTGAAGGAACTCGGCGAGCATCCTGACGGTGGCGCGATGACGGTCCGCGACGGCCGTTTTGGTCCCTATGTCAACTGGGGCAAGGTGAATGCCACCCTGCCGAAGGGCAAGGATCCGCAGTCGGTCAGCGTCGAGGAAGCTCTGGTGCTGATCGCCGAGCGTGCGGCCAAGGACGGCGGCAAGGTCAAGGCGAAGAAGGCTTCGGCCAAGACCGCCAAGGCGAAGGCCGGCGATGCGACGGATTCAAAGCCGAAGAAGGCTGCGGCCAAGCCGAAGGCCAAGACGGCTGCCAAGGCCACGGCAAAGGCGCCTGCGAAGGCAAAGACAACAACGAAGAAGAGTGCGACTTGAGCAGAAAATTCCGCGACCCCTCCGAGATCCCCGGCTCCGGCAACCGCAAGAGCCGGCGTGCGGAAGGCGCGGCCAAGGCGAAGGCAGACAACACCAACGCCATCATTCATGGCGAGGTGCCGTCGCGCGAGGTGCTGCTGCAGTTCATCACCGACAATCCCGACCGCGCCTCGAAGCGCGAGATCGCCAAGGCCTTTGGCTTGAAGGGCGACACGCGGGTGGAGCTGAAACAGGCGCTGCGCGATCTGGAGAATGACGGGCTTGTTAACAAGACCCGCAAGTCGCTGGCGCGCCCTGGCGCCCTGCCCCCGGTCACCGTTCTCGACATCACGACGCGCGACAAGGACGGCGAGCTGATCGGTCGACCGGCCGAATGGCCTGAGGACGCCGGAGCGGCACCGGCCGTGCTGATCCGCCAGTCGAGCGCCGACCGCGCCAAAGGCAAGACCGCCGTTGGCGGCATCGGCGACCGGGTGCTCGCCAAGATCTTCACCAACAAGGATCGCGCAGGGCCTGCCTATACCGCCCGCGTCATCAAGGTGATCGACCGCCAGCGCGGCGCCGTGCTCGGCGTCGTCAGGATGATGGGTGAAGGCGCACGCCTGATGCCGATCGAGCGGCGTGGCGAAGAGATGCAGATCGACGCAGCCGACATCGGCGAGGCCAAGGATGGCGATCTCGTCGAGGTCGAAGTGTCGCGTGCGACGCGTCTGGGGCTCACCCGCGCACGGGTGCTGAATATCGTCGGCTCGGTTGCCTCGGAAAAGGCGATCTCGATGATCGCCATTCATGCGCATGGAATTCCCTATATCTTCCCGCAGTCCGTCATCGACGAGGCGGAGGCGGCGAAACCGGCCAGCATGTCCCACCGCGAGGACTGGCGTCATGTGCCCCTGATCACGATCGACCCGCATGACGCCAAGGACCATGACGACGCCGTCTATGCCGAACCCGACACCTCGGAAGACAATCCGGGCGGCGTGGTCGTGACCGTCGCCATCGCCGACGTCTCTTATTACATCCGGCCGAAATCGGCGCTCGATCGCGAGGCATTGAAACGCGGCAATTCGGTCTATTTCCCCGACCGTGTCGTGCCGATGTTGCCGGAGCGGATTTCCAACGATCTCTGCTCGTTGCGCGAAGGCGTCGACCGTCCTGCACTGGCCGTGCGCATGGTGTTCTCGGCCGAAGGACGCAAGGTGCGGCACACCTTCCACCGCATCATGATGAAGAGTGCGGCCAAGCTCTCATACCAGCAGGCGCAGGCCGCGATCGATGGCCAGCCGGACGACAAGGCCGGGCCGCTGCTCGAGCCGATCCTGAAGCCGCTATGGGCCGCCTACGCGATCCTCAAGCGCGGGCGCGATCGCCGCCAGCCACTTGAGCTCGACATGCCGGAGCGCAAGATCATCCTGAAACCCGACGGCACTGTCGACCGCGTGCACGTGCCGGAACGCCTCGACGCGCACAAGCTGATCGAAGAGATGATGATCCAGGCGAACGTGTCTGCGGCCGAGACACTGGAGTCCAAGCGTCAGAAGCTCGTCTACCGCATCCATGATGCGCCGACGCTGTCGAAGCAGGAAGTGTTGCGCGAGTTCCTGGCGACGATCGGCTTCTCGCTGGTCAAGGGCGGCAATCTGCGCTCCAACTCGTTCAACGGTATTCTGGCGAAGGCGCAGGACACGCCACACCAGATCATCGTCAACGAGATGGTACTGCGCAGCCAGAGCCAGGCAATCTACAGCCCAGACAATATTGGCCACTTCGGCCTGAACCTGATGAAATACGCGCATTTCACCTCGCCGATCCGGCGTTATGCCGACCTGATCGTGCATCGCGCCCTCGTCGCGGCTCTGGGGCTCGGCGAAGGCGGGATCACGCAGGAGGAAGAGGCAAGCCTCGAGGATATCGCCGCCGAAATCTCGACCTTCGAACGTAGAGCGATGGCGGCGGAGCGCGACACCGTCAACCGGCTGGTCGCACACCATCTGGCGGGCCGCATCGGCGAGGATTTTGAAGGCCAGATCGGCGGTGTCACCAAGTCGGGGCTTTTCATCAGCCTGCCGCAATTTGGCGCAGATGGCTTTATCCCGGTTTCAACTCTTGGGCGGGACTACTATATCTACGACGAAGCTCACCAGGCCTTGACGGGCGAGAAGTCTGGACTGGGTTATCAGCTCGGCGACACCGTCGAGGTGCGGCTTGTCGAAGCCGTGCCGCTTGCCGGTGCGCTGCGCTTCGAAATGCTGAGCGAAGGGCGCAAGATGCCGGCAGGCGCGCGCTCCTTCCACAAGGCCGGCGGGCGGGGCAGGAAACAGCCCGGCACGCGGCCTCCGCGTTCGAGACGGTGATGCAGTTACGCCCCGGAGAGAGATGATGACGGCCAACCAGACGAATCTGACAGCGCAATTCGGTGGTGCAAGCGAGGTCGAGCGTCCGCTGGGGCGTTCGATCAAGCGCGGCATGCTGTGCCGCTGCCCGAACTGTGGCCAGGGCAGACTGTTCGGCCGCTATCTCAAGGTCGTCGACACATGTGCAGCCTGTGGCGAGGAATATCATCACCACCGCGCCGACGACCTGCCCGCCTATCTCGTGATTCTCGTGCTCGGCCACGTGCTCGTCGGGGGCTTCATGGCCACCGACCTCGTCTTCGTGCTGCCCGGGTGGGTGCATTTCGCCATCTGGGCACCGATCGGCGTCGTGGCATCGCTGCTCAGCCTGCAGCCGATCAAGGGCGGTGTGGTGGGCCTGCAATGGGCGCTTCGCATGCATGGCTTCGGCGGCGCAAAGGACGAAGTCGAAGATCACTGAGTGGCGTCCCGGCGATGACGGTCACCGTCACGCGGGCGTGCCCCTTTACGCTTAACTATCACTCTTCCTGTTACTCGTGATTCGCGGTGAACTCCGTTGGACAGGTTGACAGCCAGGCGAATTCCGGTGTGAACATGCCGCGCCCACATAACACGGTCGGGAGCTCGTACATTTCCATGCCATTCAAGATGCCGAATATTTGTTTGCTGTGGCCCTTCCCGGCCCCGGCGCGTGGTCATTTTGGGATGGTGCATGATGGCTGAGCCGAAGGACTGCCTGAACGGCGACCGGGAAGAGATCCACTGGCCATCCCTGGTCGCGGCCATCTCCGCCATCTCGGCCGTCGGCATTGCCATAGGGCTCGGCCTTCCGCTGCTCAGCATCATCCTCGAAAAGCGTGGCATCTCGTCCACCCTGATCGGCCTCAACTCCGCCATGGCCGGCATAGCCGCGATGGCGGCAGCGCCGGTGACAACCAAGATTGCCCACAAGCTCGGCGTGGTTCCCACCATGCTCTGGGCCGTGCTTCTCTCTGCCATCAGTGCCGTCGGCTTCTATTATGCGACGCAGTTCTGGATGTGGTTTCCGCTGCGCATCGTCTTTCATGGTGCGACGACCACCCTCTTCATCCTGTCGGAATTCTGGATCAATGCCGCAGCACCCTCACGCAAGCGCGGTCTGGTCATGGGCATCTATGCCACCATGCTCGCGGTCGGCTTCGCCTCCGGGCCGCTGATCTTCTCCGCCATCGGCAGTGACGGGCTGCTGCCGTTTGCCGTCGGTGCTGCGGCCATCCTTGCGGCCGCCATTCCCATCTATATCGCCCGTTTCGAAAGTCCGCTGCTGAACGAGAAGCCGGAGATGCATTTCTTCCGCTACATCTTCCTCGTTCCGACCGCGACTGTTGCCGTCTTCGTCTTCGGCGCGGTCGAAGCGGGCGGGCTGTCGCTCTTTCCGATCTATGCCACCCGTACGGGCTTTACAGAGACGCAGGCCGCCCTGCTGCTCACCGTCATGGGCATCGGCAACATGGTGTTCCAGATCCCGCTGGGGCTGCTCTCCGACCGCATGAAGGACCGCCGGCTGCTGCTCTCGGTTCTCGCCTTCATCGGGCTGTGTGGCTCGATGGCGCTGCCTCTCCTGTCCGACCACTGGCAACTGATGGCGGTCGTGCTGCTGTTCTGGGGCGGCTGCGTATCCGGTCTTTATACGATCGGACTCAGCCATCTCGGCTCGCGACTCACCGGAGCAGACTTGGCGGCCGCCAATGCGGCCTTCATCTTCTGCTACGCGGTCGGCACGGTTGCCGGCCCGCAGGCGATTGGCGCCGCCATCGATCTCACAGGAAACGACGGTTTTGCCTGGGCAATCGCGGGCTTCTTCGCCCTCTATGTCGTGCTTTCCTTGGGTCGCCTGCTTTTTACCCGGAAACGCACTTGACTTTTCGGGCGCGATTTGTAGTTTCGCGCCAGATTTGCCGTGGACCTCGTTCGGTCGTCCACGGCTTCGTTTATTAGAGGCAGGACGACCATGGCCAAGGCTACAACCATCAAGATCAAGCTTCTGTCGACGGCCGACACGGGTTTCTTCTACGTGACCACGAAGAACAGCCGTACGATGACGGACAAGATGACGAAGACCAAGTACGACCCGGTTGCTAAGAAGCATGTCGAGTTCAAGGAAACCAAGATCAAGTAATCTCTTGATCGGACTGGCTCCACAAAAAGGCGTGTCACTCTGTGACGCGCCTTTTTCTTTGGCATGTGTTGATGCCCGACGCGCCCTTCCCGGCAGGGAACAAACAAAAACACCGGCTCCCGTTGGGGAACCGGTGTTCTTTTAGAAAGGGGGTCGGTCAGCATACAAACACGGCACGAGGAACCGCTTTGACGTTGCACACCAACCGACCGACCCCACGACCCAGGAGATGCGGCGGACCTGACATCATGGGGTATCCAAAACCTCTCGGAGAGGTCTTTTTCGATGAGGTCAAACTCTCTTAAGTAGAGAAAAAAATCAACAGTTTATTAACTGCCGCACGTTGCATGCTCTTGATATGGTTAAATTCGGGACAGAAAGACTTGAGTGGCCGCACTTGCTGATCGCGCCCGAACGTTTATTCCCGGAGCAATTGTATAGTCCGCCGTCTCAACAACAAGCTTAGCGGCAAGCACGGGTAAAGTCCGAAGGATTGATCGCAGATCAGATCGCAAAAGAAATATCTAATATAAAGGTAAGTCTTTATGATATGCAAAAGAATGCATGCAGTCTGGTCAAGCAATGGCGTTCATTGCGCCGGAAATATTGGTGAAATGAAAACGATACAACTGTAACCGCTGAAAAACAGTGCAACGGCGTCACAATCGCCCTTTTTCACGGCAGCGCAAAAAGCTGTGAATGGTTGTTCAGGCGGCGGCCGCAACAACTCGATTTCGTCCGGAATTCTTCGCTTCGTAGAGCGCGCGGTCGGCCTGCTTCAGCAATTGCTCCGGCGTGTCGATACCCGGTCCCAGTGTCGCAATCCCCATGGACGCCGTCAGCATCAAGGGCACCTCGCCCGAGCGGAGCTGGAAAGGACGGGCCTCGATCATCAACCGCAGACGCTCTGCGACATTGGCTGCAACATCCGCTGTCGTATCCGGCATGACGAGCACAAACTCTTCACCGCCGTAGCGGCAAGCAAGATCGGCGCCCCGCACGGTGGACCGAATCCGGCCCGAGAACTCTTTCAGAACCTCGTCACCGGCATCGTGGCCGAACTGGTCATTCACCAGTTTGAAGCGGTCGATATCCGTGATGCAGATGGTGAGCGGGCGACCGCGCACCTTCGCGCGGGCAAAGAGCGTGCGCAACTGTGTGTCGAGATAACGACGATTGTGGAGGCCCGTGAGGCCATCGGTCACGGCCAGTTCGATCGTCTGGCGCACACTGTTGCGCAGGCGGTCATTGTAGCGCTTGCGGCGCACCTGGGTCAGGGCACGCGCCACGAGTTCGTTCGGATCGAGCGGACGCACGATGTAATCGTTCACGCCGAGGTCGAGGGCACGGATGATCATCTGCTCGTCGCCCTGCTCTGTGATCAGCAGGATCGGGATGAAGCGCGTGCGCTCCAGCGAGCGAAGCTGCGAGCAGAAGCGCAGGGGATCGTAGTCGGCCAGGTTGCTGTTGACGATGACCAGATCATAGCCGTTTTCGGCAGCTTCAAAAACCGCAGCCTGGGGATCCGACAGCGCACTCACTTCAGCAATCGGCTTCAGCGTCTTGACGATACGCTCCTGAGACGCGCCGCGGCTGTCGACGAGCAGCACCTGAGCCTGCTCTTCCAGACGGCCGTCCGTCAGGCGGAGGGCATCGTCGATGCCAGCGTGGCGCGTGCCGTCGTGACGGATGCGCAACTCATCGCTCAACGTCTTCAGGCGCACGAGGCTCTTTACGCGGGAAATCAGTTGCAGATCATTGACCGGCTTGGTCAGAAAATCGTCGGCACCGGCTTTCAGACCACGCACGCGGTCGGATGGCTGGTCGAGGGCCGTGACCATGACGACAGGAATATGGGCTGTGCGCGGATTGGACTTCAACCGCTCGCAAACCTCGAAGCCATCCATTTCCGGCATCATGATGTCGAGCAGGATCACATCGACCTGGGTGCGGTCGCAGATATCGAGAGCGTCGAAGCCATTGCTCGCGGTCAGGACGTCGAAATACTCCGCCATCAGCCGCGCTTCGAGCAGCTTCACATTGGCAGGAATATCGTCAACGACCAGAATACGCGCTGTCATGACATCGGCTCCTCACGCATCCCCGAGATAGGTCTTGATGGTCTCGATGAATTTGGGAACCGAAATCGGCTTGGAGACATAGGCTTCGCATCCGCCCTGGCGGATACGCTCCTCGTCACCCTTCATGGCGAAGGCGGTTACCGCAATCACCGGGATCACGTGCAGATCGGGATCGTCCTTCAGCCACTTGGTCACTTCAAGTCCGGAGACCTCCGGCAGCTGGATGTCCATGAGAATCAGATCGGGCTTGTGGCGGCGCGCCAGATCCATCGCCTCCATGCCATTGCGGGTCTGCACCGTCTCATAGCCGGAGGCCTCGATAAGATCGCGGAAGAGCTTCATGTTCAGCTCATTGTCTTCGACAATCATTACCTTTTTCGGCATCCACCCGGTCCTTTGTCCCGCATCTTCAGGGTTCCGTTGCCAGACCCAGGCGCGAGTTCGCATCTTCCGTCACCCTACATGCTAGTGCTATTTGGTTTCGAAATCGGTAATTTGCCAGGGAAACAGGAAAAGACTTTATGAAAAACAGAGATATACCTGCGAGCGCCGAAGACACAGCAGTCGCTGTCCTTGGCTGGCTGGCCAACGAGCCGGACATGCTCTCGCGGTTCCTCGCCCTGTCCGGCGTGCAGCCGGGGCAGATGCGGGATGCTGTCAACGACCCCGGCTTTCTCGCCGGCATGCTGGAATTCCTGATGCAGCACGAACCGACCCTCATGGAATTCTGCCAGGCAACGGACACCAAACCCGAGGTGGTCGTTGCGGCCTATCACCACTATGTGCGACCCGGGCTCGATTCGGGCGAGTTCTGATGCTCACCGATCTCGACCACATCAAGCTTGCCGACCGGCCGCTTATCGTCTGCGACGTCGACGACGTGGTGCTGCAGTTTGCCACGCCTTTCGAAGCCTTCCTGCTGGAGCGCGGCTACAGCCTGCTGCCGCGCTCGTTCAAGCTGACCGGCAATATCGTCGACGCCGCAGAGACGGCGCTGAATGATGTGGCGGTCAAGGCTTTGATCCACGACTTCTTCATCGAGCAGGACCGCTGGCAGACGCCTTTCGCCGAAGCCGTGGACAGCCTGCATGCGCTGGCGGAAGAGGCCGATCTCGTCTTTCTCACCGCCATGCCGCCGCGACACGCGGAAGTGCGGCGCCGGCTGCTCGACCGGCTGACGCTCTCCTACCCGATGATATCAAGCGAGGAGCCGAAGGGACCGATCGTTGCGGCGCTGCATGGCAAGCGCGCCCTGCCCCTTGCCTTTGTCGACGATATGGTCGGCAATCTGCGCTCGGTCGGCGAACATGTGCCGGACTGCGCGCTGGTCTATCTGCCGCCGGATGTCGCGATTTTCCGCTTTGCGCCGGATCCGGAGCCGCATGTGCTGCGGGCACAAGACTGGGCCGAGGCACGGGGTCTGATCGAGACGCATTTCCGCAATTGAGTGGAGGTTTCGACAAAGGACGTGGGGACAGGCTGACTGCGCCGAGCGTGGCTCTTGTCATGCGTCGGGGCGCGGCATAGGGTTGGCATGTTCAACCTTTGTTCCCGCGATGTCAACGACCGACCATCTTCACCCCGGCTTCTGCCGTGACTGCCTGAAAGGGCAGCCCGATGGACTGCGGCGCTGTCGCGCCTGCGGCAGTCCCCGGCTGGTCTATCATCCGGAACTCTATGACCTGACACTCGCGCATGTCGATTGCGATGCCTTCTACGCGGCGGTGGAGAAACGCGACAATCCCGAACTCGTCGACAAGCCCGTGATCATCGGCGGCGGCAAACGTGGCGTTGTCTCGACCGCCTGCTATGTGGCGCGCATCCATGGGGTGCGTTCGGCCATGCCGATGTTCAAGGCGCGGGAGGCCTGTCCGCAGGCTGTCGTGATCAAGCCGGACATGGAGAAATATGTGCGCGTCGGACGCGAGGTGCGGGCGCTGATGGAGGAGTTGACGCCGCTGGTGCAGCCGATCTCGATCGATGAGGCCTTTCTCGAACTGCGTGGCACGGAGCTTCTGCATCACGATCCGCCGGCGCGGGTGCTGGCGCGCTTTGCCCGTCGGGTCGAACAGGAAATCGGGATCACGATCTCGGTTGGCCTGTCCTACTGCAAGTTCCTCGCCAAGGTTGCTTCCGACCTGCAGAAGCCACGCGGCTTTTCTGTGATCGGGGCTTCGGAGGCGATCTCATTTCTCGCCGACAAGCCGGTGACGCTGATCTGGGGCGTGGGCAAGGCGCTGGCCGCCACACTGCAGGCCGACGGCATCCGCACGATCGGACAGTTGCAGGTGATGGAGGAAGCGGCCCTGATGCGGCGCTACGGCGTCATGGGACAGCGGCTGGCGCGGTTGTCGCGCGGCATCGACGACCGCAGCGTGCATCCCAACGATCCGGCCAAGAGCGTCTCGGCCGAGACGAC
The DNA here is from genome assembly GCF_003610655.1 of Rhizobium sp. AG855. NCBI lineage: Bacteria > Pseudomonadati > Pseudomonadota > Alphaproteobacteria > Hyphomicrobiales > Rhizobiaceae > Rhizobium > Rhizobium sp. AG855. The sequence goes on from NZ_RAQG01000003.1 coordinate 1,982,671, forward strand.
GTTCTTCGACGATATCAGCAAGCCGGAAGACCTGATCGTACATCTGCGGGAACTCTCCGAAAAGGTTGCCTGGCGGCTGAAGCGGCATGGGATCGCCGGCCAGACTGTCGTGCTGAAACTGAAGACTGCCGACTTCAAGTCGCGGACCCGCAACCGGCGGCTGGACGATCCGACGCAATTGGCGGACCGAATCTTTCGCACGGGCATGGCGCTTCTGGAGAAGGAGGCCGACGGAACGCGTTTTCGCCTGATCGGGATCGGGGTCAGCGATCTGAGGGATGCGGCCACGGCCGATCCGCCGGATCTGGTCGATGCGCAGGCCACACGGCGGGCGGCGGCGGAAGCGGCGATGGACAAATTGCGCGACAAGTTCGGCAAGGGTACGGTACAGACCGGTTACACCTTTCCCGGAAAGCGGTCTTGAGTCTGACATGGCCCTACCCCACGCCCACGAACCGAGGCCTCAGCCGGCTTTGCGCCCCCACCGAGCAGATCGGCGATGGCGCCATTTGCGGATCGCGGCCTCCTATCGCCGCCGGCGTGGCAATGACCTTCTGCTCGGCATCATTCTCGCCTTCATCGCGGGGGCCATGAATGCCGGCGGCTTCCTGGCTGTCGGGCGCTACACCTCGCACATGACCGGTGTCGTCTCCTCCATCGCCGACGATCTGGCGCTCGGCTTGTTTGGTCTGGTTGGCGCGGGGCTGGCACTGCTTTTTTCCTTCCTGTCCGGCGCCGCCTGCTCGGCAATCCTGATCAACTGGGCGCGGCGGCATGCAAGGCGTCAGCAATATGCCTATCCGCTGGCACTCGAATCCGGCCTGCTGATCGCCTTTGCCGGTCTCGGCACGCTCCATGACGCTGCCGTCGCGCCGGCCACTGCCGTGCTCCTGTGCTTCGTGATGGGACTGCAAAATGCGACGATCACCAAGATTTCCGGTGCCCGCATCCGCACCACGCATCTGACCGGCATGGTGACCGATATCGGGATCGAGCTCGGCAAGTTCGCCTATCTCGGGATCGCCCGCCTGCTGTCGCATCCGCCCATCCCCGTCGATGGTCGAAAGCTCTCGATCCTGCTTCCGATCGTCTCGATGTTCTTCTTCGGCGGACTGGTGGGCGCACTGGGCTTCAAGCATCTCGGCCATGCCTTCGCGCTGCCGATCGCGGCACTCCTGCTGGCCGTCGCCTCGCCGCAATTGCAGGGACGACGGCGGGCACAAACGGCCGGCGGCTGACGGAAAAAGCCTGGGGACAGCCGATCAAACATCCGTGTACCGGACACGTCGTCCAGCGATTGCGAAACTTTTCTTAAACTTCGCCGGATACTATCGCGCCATCCTGTTTTGCGTATTCCCGGTCGTATCATGTTCAAGCGTTTCGCCCTCGCCTTCAGCCTTGGCCTCATGGCCAGCAGCGCCCTTACCAACTCCGTTCTTGCCGCCGATCGTGGCCCCTTGCAGATCTACGTCTCCAAGGCGATGCAGACGCTGACCGTCTATGATGGCGACGAGCTTCTGATGACATCGAAGGTGTCGACCGGCAAACCCGGCCATACGACGCCCTCCGGAATCTTCTCGATCCTCGAGAAGCGCAAATATCACGAATCCAACATCTATTCGAACGCGCCGATGCCCTTCATGCAGCGGCTAACCTGGTCGGGCATTGCGTTGCACGAGGGCAAGGTTCCCAATTATCCGGCCTCGCATGGCTGCGTGCGACTGCCAAACGGCTTTGCCAAGACGCTGTTTTCGATGACCGAACGCGGCGCCCATGTGATCATTACCGACGAGCCGGTGACACCGCAGCCGATCTTTGCCGCCAACCTGTTCGTTCCGCGTCAACCCGTCCCCGAAGGCGGATTGCTGTCGGATGCCGAATTGCGCCCGACCAAGATCGAGGCGTCGCTCAAGCCCGTCGAAGTCGCGATGAACGAGGTCTTGCCCAAGGCCGGCGCCGCCGCCCAGCTGGTGCTCGACGATGAGCCGCCGCTCCGTATTCTCATCACCCGGCGCAGCCAGCGCGAACAGGTGCGCGACGTGCAGGAAATGTTGACCGAACTTGGCTTCGACGCCGGGGCCACGGACGGCGTGCTCGGCAGCCAGACGCTGGCTGCGATCCGCGGCTACAAGCGCTGGAAGTCGATCGAAAAGGACGGCGAAATCCTCTCGCCCCGCTTCATCACGGCGCTCACGGCATCGGCCGGCCGCGGCAAACCGCTCGACGGACTGATCATGGTCCGGCAGAAGTTCAAGCCGATCTACGAGGCGGCGATCGGCATCCGCGAGCCCGAAAAGGGCCTGGGCACGCATTTCATCGAAGCGAGCCACGTCGACCGTTTCAAGGGCAAGGTGGAATGGCGCAGCGTCAGTATCGAGAACCATCTGCCCGCCCCAACGCTGAAGCGCCTGGGCATTACCGAGCCTGCCGATGACGTCAACCGCGTGACGGCAGAAGACGCTCTCGCCCGGCTCGACATCCCGGGCGATGTCAGAGCGAAGATCGAGACCATGCTGAGCGAAGGCTCATCCATCACGATCTCCGACAGCGGGATCGGCCCGGAGACCGGCGACGGGACCGATTTCATCACCGTGACGCGCAAGAAGGGGTGAGCGCCCTCACACCAGTTCGACATCCAGCACGCCCGGCGTCGAGCGCATGGCAGCGGCGATTTCCGGGGAGATGCGGAAGCGCTCGGTGAGTTCGACCTCGATCTCGCGCTTGCCCTCGTCCTTGATGACGATGAAGGACACCAGGCCATCGCCGCGGGCATTGAGGTGGGCAGCGACCGCGCGCAAGGGGCCGGAATCGCGTACATAGACACGCATCGCCTTCTGCATGCGGATCGACTGCTCCTCCAGCGACTGTGCCGTCTGAATGCGCAGACCGACACCTTCCGGACGCTCTTCGGCGGCGACCGTGATGACCAGCGACTTGCCGGATTCGAGCAGGTCGCGATACTGGTTAAGCCCTTCTGAGAAGAGCACCGCTTCATACTGGCCGGAGGCATCCGAGAAGGTGACGATGCCCATCTTGTTGCCGGTGCGCGTTTTCCGCTCCTGCTTCGAGATCACGGTTCCGGCCAGACGCCCAGCTGTCGCCCCCTGTTTTACCGCGACCGAAAAATCGGCAAAGTTCTGGACGCGCAGCTTGTCGAGCAGGCTGCGATAGGCATCCAGCGGGTGGGCCGAGAGATAAAATCCGAGCACCTGGAACTCGCGCATCAGCTTTTCCGAGGAGAGCCAGGGCGTATAGGGCGCAAAGGCGATCTGCTCCGGACCGCTGGCGCCGCCTGAACCGAACATGTCGGACTGGCCGCTCACGGCATTTTCCTGGGCACGCTGAGCATAACCCATGATGCGGTCGAGGCTGCCGATCAGTTCGGCGCGGTCACGGCCGAAGCAGTCGAAGGCACCCGCGGCGATCAGGCTTTCGAAGACGCGGCGGTTGATCTGCTTGGGGTCGATGCGCAAGCAGAAATCCTCGAGGCTTGCGAACGGCGTATCGCCGCGCACCTCGACGATGTGTTCGACGGCATTTTCGCCGACGCCCTTGATGGCCGCCAGCGCGTAATAGATGCGGTTCGGGCCGGTCTGGAAATGGCGGTACGAGGTCTGGACCGACGGCGGCACCACCTCGATGCCAAGGCGGCCGGCATCCTGGCGGAAGTCGACCAGCTTTTCGGTGTTGGCCATATCGAGCGTCATCGACGCTGCCAAGAACTCGACCGGGTAATGCGCCTTCATATAGGCGGTCTGGTAGGAGACGATGGCGTAGGCGGCGGCATGCGACTTGTTGAAGCCGTAGTTTGCAAACTTGGCGAGCAGTTCGAAGATATTGTTGGCCTGCGGCTTGGAGACGCCATTCTTCATCGCACCGTCGACGAAACGGGCCGACTGCTGGTCCATCTCGGCCTTGATCTTCTTACCCATGGCGCGGCGCAGAAGGTCGGCTTCGCCGAGCGAATAGCCTGAGAGCACCTGGGCGATCTGCATGACCTGCTCCTGGTAGACGATAACGCCCTGCGTTTCCTTCAGGAGATAGTCGATCTTGGGGTGGACGGAGGCCAGTTCCTCCTCGCCGTGTTTGCGGGCATTGTAGACGGGGATGTTCTCCATCGGACCCGGGCGATAGAGCGCCACAAGCGCGATGATGTCCTCGATGCAGTCGGGGCGCATGCCGATGAGGGCCTTGCGCATGCCGGCGCTTTCCACCTGGAACACGCCGACGGTTTCGCCGCGCGAGAGCATCTCGTAGGTGAGCGTGTCATCGAGCGGGATCGCCGCCAGATCCACCTTGTGGCCGCGCTGCTCGACGACGAAATCGACGGCGGTTTTGAGCACCGTCAGCGTCTTCAGGCCGAGGAAGTCGAATTTGACCAGGCCGGCCTGCTCGACCCATTTCATGTTGAACTGGGTGACCGGCATATCGGAGCGCGGATCGCGATACATCGGCACCAGCTTCGACAGCGGGCGGTCCCCGATGACGATACCGGCGGCGTGCGTCGAGGCGTGGCGGTAGAGACCTTCGATCTTCTGGGCGATTTCGAGCAGACGCGCGACAACAGGCTCTTCGGCGGCCGCTTCCTGGAGCTTGGGTTCCTCCTCGATCGCCTTGGAGAGTGGCGTCGGGTTGGCGGGATTGTTCGGCACGAGCTTGCAGATCTTGTCGACCTGCCCATAGGACATTTCCAACACGCGGCCGACGTCGCGCAGAGCGGCACGCGCCTGCAGCGATCCGAAGGTGATGATCTGTCCCACCTGCTCGCGGCCGTATTTCCGCTGCACATAACGAATGACCTCTTCGCGGCGCTCCTGGCAGAAGTCGATATCGAAGTCAGGCATCGAGACGCGTTCCGGATTGAGGAAGCGTTCGAACAGCAGCGAGAAGCGCAAGGGGTCGACGTCGGTGATGGTCAGCGCGTAGGCGACCAACGAACCCGCACCCGAACCGCGGCCCGGACCGACCGGAATATCATGCTGCTTGGCCCACTTGATGAAGTCCGAAACGATGAGGAAGTAGCCTGGGAACTTCATGCGCTCGATGACCGAGAGCTCGAATTCCAGCCGTTCGCGATAGTCCTTCTCCTCGTAACCCGGCGCCATGCCCAAGGCGGCGAGACGATTGTCGAGACCCTCGATTGCCTGGCGGCGAAGCTCCAGCGCTTCCTCGCGTTCCGCCTCTTCCGGATCGTCGCTCCCGCCGGTGAATCGCGGCAGGATCGGCTTACGGGTGGAGAGTACGAAGGAGCAGCGCCGGGCGATTTCGACCGTATTGTCCAGGGCTTCCGGCAGGTCGGAAAACAAGGCCTGCATTTCGGCACGGCTCTTGAGGTAATGGTCCGGTGTCAGGCGGAAGCGATCATCATTCGACACGATGGCGTTATGGGCGACCGCCATCAACGCGTCATGGGCATCGTAATCATCGCGCGCCGGGAAGAAGGCTTCGTTCGTTGCCACCAGCGGCAGGTCATGGTCGTAAGCAAGTTGCACCATGCGGCGCTCGTGGCTGCGGTCGTAGTTGCCATGGCGCTGCAATTCGACATAGAGGCGATCACCGAAGAGATCCTTCAGGGTCAAAAGGCGCGTTTGTGCCTGCGTTGCATGCCCATCGCGCAGCGGGCGATCAACAGGCCCACCGCCTGCACCGGTCAATGCAATCAGGCCCTCGGTGCCGCTTTCCCTCAGCCAGGAGACCTTGACATGCACCGGCTGGCCGGCATCGCCGCCGAGATAGGCGCGACTGACCAGATCGACAAGACGCTCATAACCCGCAGCATCCGAGGCAAGCACGACGATGGCCGGCAGATCCGGCATATGGCCATTGCCGCCCCGCTTCTCACCGGTCGAGTCTTCCATATCGATCGACAGCTGGCAGCCGATAATGGGCTGTACGCCATCACCGATCGCCTTCTGGGAGAATTCGAGCGCGACAAAGAGATTATTGGTGTCGGTAATCGCAATCGCCGGCTGGTCGTCGGAGACGGCCTTGCCAAGGATTTTTTTCAGCGGGAGCGCACCTTCGAGTAGAGAATAGGCCGAATGCACCCGAAGATGCACGAAGCCCGGTCCCGTCAGCGATCCGGAAGGTGCGTCGATCCCGCTTGTGCTCTCGCCCATACCGTCCATTCCTCGCATTACATTGAATCACCGAGATTTTCGATGTTCGCGTCTGCGAAGTCCAGTCACGTTTGTGGCGATCGGCAGGTGTCTACAGGTTTCGTCGATGCCCGCTCACAGAGCGAGCATCAGGAGGGTCATGCTGGCAACGAATACGGCCATGGAGGTGAATGCAGCAACGTCACGAATAATTTCGGTCATGTCTGTCTCCTATTTCCTCTATGTTTGTATTTTGTTCCCTTCTTGTTCTTCTGTCAACCCTAAAAAAGCCAAGGCACGCACGGGAACAAAATTCCCACTCGCGCAACGAAACCAAGGATGTAGAGTGGATCAGGCCTGGATTTCGACGACCTTGCCGTCGATGAGCGTCACGCAACGATCCATGCGCCGCGCAATCTCGTGATTGTGGGTCGCGATCATCGCCGACAGGCCCGACTGGCGCACAAGCGCTTCGAGGGCGGAGAAGACATAGGACGCCGTCTCGGGATCGAGATTGCCGGTCGGCTCATCCGCGAGCAGGACAAGCGGTGCGTTGGCAACGGCGCGGGCAATCGCCACGCGCTGCTGCTCGCCGCCGGAAAGTTCGGCCGGACGATGATCGGCACGGTGGCCGACGCGCATATAGTCGAGCAACTGCTTGGCGCGCTCGGCCGCTTCCTTGCGGGTCAGGCCGGCGATCAACTGCGGCATCATCACATTCTCAAGCGCTGAGAATTCCGGCAGCAGGTGGTGGAACTGATAGACGAAGCCGACGGAGTTGCGGCGCATTGCGGTCCGCTGTTCGTCGGGCAGCTCCTGGCAGGCAACGCCCCCCAGTGTCACTTCGCCGGCATCCGGATGCTCCAGGAGACCCGCGACATGCAGAAGTGTCGACTTGCCCGTGCCCGAGGGAGCGACCAGCGCCACCGTCTCACCGGTGCGCAGGGTAAAATCAGCCCCCTTCAGGATCGAGAGCACGGTTTCGCCCTGACCGTAATGGCGGTCGATGCCGGTGAGAGACAGAACGATGTCGTTGGCCATCGGGATCGGCATCCTTATTCGTAACGCAGGGCCTGGACAGGATCCAGGCGCGAGGCCCGCCAGGCCGGGAAGATGGTCGCCATGAAGGACAGGCTGAGCGCCATGACCACGACAGAGACCGTCTCGCTGACATTCATGTCGGCGGGCAGCTGGCTGAGGAAATAGAGTTCGGGGTCGAACAGAACGGTGCCCGAGATCCAGGAGAAGAACTGGCGGATGCTCTCGATGTTCAGACAGACGATGATGCCGAGCGCGACGCCTGCAAATGTGCCCGCTGTGCCGATGGCAGCGCCCGTCATGAAGAAGATGCGCATGATGGCGCCCGAGGTCGCCCCCATGGTACGCAGGATCGCGATGTCGCTCGCCTTGTCCTTCACCAGCATGATCAGGCCGGAGATGATGTTGAGAGCGGCGACGAGCACGATCAGTGTCAGGATCATGAACATGACGTTGCGCTCGACCTGCAGGGCCGAGAAGAAGGTCTGGTTGCGCTGGCGCCAGTCCGTGACGAAGATCTGCCGGCCAGCGGCCTGTTCGATCAGCGGCCGCAGCCGGTCGACGTCGTCGGGGTTGTCGATGAACAGTTCGATCGACTGAACGATGCCTTCGACGTTGAAATAGAGCTGCGCCTCTTCAAGCGGCATGTAGATGATCGAGGCATCATATTCCGACATGCCGATCTCGAAGATGCCGGAGACGGGATAGGATTTGACCCGCGGATTGACGCCAAGCGGCGTGATATCGCCTTCCGGGGAAACAAGCGTGATCGTATCGCCAGCCGACAGGCCGAGCTGTGCTGCCATGCGCGAGCCGATCAACACGCCCTGCCCTGCGGCAAAGCCGACCATGTCACCTTGGCGTATGTTCGAGGAGACAACGGAGAGCTTGGTGAGGTCATCGGGTCGAATGCCCCGGACCAGAGCGCCGCTGCCCGCCCCTTCGCGGCCGGAGGCGAGTGTCTGGCCCTCAACGAGCGGCAGCGCCATCTTGACGCCCTCGACAGCGCTGAAGCGCGTGGCCAGTTCGGCATAATCGGACAGCGGCTGATCGACCGGCTGGACGATCATGTGGCCGTTGATGCCGAGGATGCGCGAGACAAGCTCCGTCCGGAAGCCGTTCATGACAGCCATGACGATGATCAGCGTCGCGACGCCCAGCATGATGCCGATGAAGGAGAAACCGGCGATCACCGAGATGAAGGCTTCCTTTCGCCGGGCGCGCAGGTAGCGCCAGGCCACCATGCGTTCGAAACCGGAAAAGGCACGCGCAGGCAAACCCTTGTCGGATCCTGCCGTGTCGTTGCCAGCAGCCTTGCTCGCCATGGTCACTCCTTGCCCTCAGGTCAGTCCGACAGCGTCAAGCCGTCAAGGTCAGGCGGTCAGCTTGTTGATCGCCGCCTCGATCGTCATCGTCTCGCGGGCGCCGGTCTGGCGGTCCTTGAGTTCGATTTCGCCTGATGCCACGGAGCGCGGCCCGGCGATGATCTGGACGGGAACGCCGATGAGATCGGCGGTCGCGAACTTGGTCCCTGCCCGGTCGTCCGTGTCATCATAGAGCACGTCCTTTCCGGCAGCCTGCAGCGCTGCATAGAGCGTTTCGCAGGCCTTGTCGCAGGCCTCGTCGCCGGCCTTCATGTTGATCACCACGGCATCGAAGGGCGCGACGGAGGCCGGCCAGATGATTCCGTTGTCGTCATGCGAGGCTTCGATGATGGCGGGAACAAGGCGTGTCGGGCCAATGCCGTATGATCCCATGTGGACAAGGTGCTCCTTGCCGTCAGGACCTTGGACCTTGGCACCCATCGGCTCGGAATATTTCGTGCCGAAATAGAAGATATGGCCGACCTCGATGCCGCGGGCCGACAGACGATCGTTTTCGCCGATGGCGCCGAAGGCCGCTTCGTCATGCATTTCCGACGTCGCCGCATAGACCGAGGTCCACTTGTCGAAGATCTTCTGCAGACCGGCGACATCGTCGAATTCAGTATCAACAGACGGAATGTCGAAATCGACGAAGCTCTTGTGGCAGAAGACCTCCGATTCACCCGTGTCGGCGAGAATGATGAATTCGTGGCTGTGATTGCCGCCGATCGGGCCGGTATCGGCGCGCATCGGGATCGCGCGCAGGCCAAGGCGATCGAAGGTGCGCAGGTAAGCGACGAACATCTTGTTGTAGGAATGGATCGCATCGGCCTGGGTCAGGTCGAAGGAATAGGCATCCTTCATCAGGAATTCGCGCGAGCGCATGGTGCCGAAGCGCGGGCGGATCTCGTCGCGGAACTTCAGCTGGATGTGGTAGAGATTGAGCGGCAGGCTCTTGTAGGACTTCACCGACGAGCGGAAGATGTCGGTGATCATTTCCTCATTGGTCGGGCCGTAGAGCATCGGACGGTCCTGGCGGTCCTTGATGCGCAGCATTTCCTTGCCGTAGTCCTCGTAGCGACCGCTTTCCTGCCAGAGCTCGGCCGACTGGAGGGTCGGCATGGAGAGCTCGATGGCGCCGGCGCGGTTCTGCTCTTCGCGGATGATCGCGTTCACCTTGTCGAGCACGCGCTTGCCGAGCGGCAGCCAGGAATAGATGCCCTGGCTCTGCTGGCGGATCATGCCCGTCCGCAACATCAGGCGGTGGGACACGATCTCCGCTTCCTTGGGGTTTTCCTTGAGGATCGGCATGAAGTAGCGCGACAGACGCATAACGAATTCCAGACAGTTGACGATGCCGCGCGGCCGCGCGGAATCAGCGATTGAAGACGGATATCAGGATGCGTTCATAGCCGGTTGGACTCCAGAAGAAAACCCGCAAGCCGGAGACAGTCCAATCGCCCACAGGCAGGCGGCGTGCGCACCCTCAACGACCCGCAAGCACAGCGCAGACTGGCAATTCATGACGGAGATGCGACAGATTTGCACGCCCAAAATTTTTCCGTTTACTGTTACAATTCTGCAAGATTTGGGGGTGACAACGTCCATAGTTTGGGCTAGGTTCAGCCCACAAAAGAGGCAAGGAGTTCAAATCTTTGCCATTCTCGCGGTCAAGTCTTGGGAGGATCAGATCTTAGGCGCGCTTTGTCGCAGCCCCTTAATTGGTGAAGGATCACGCGATACTTGGAACAAGGTCTTTTGACCTTGTTTTTTTTTGCCCTTCCGACAGGCATTCGCCTTCAGTCTGAGGACCGGCGAGCCGACACACTCTTCCTAGCTACCCTTCGACGTGTTTGGCTTATTGCTGGACAAGGCCCGGCACAAAAACCGGCAGATCCTTGAAACCCCATCCGAAGTAAGTCTCCGCCACATACCAGGCGCCATAAATGGCGCCGGATACAAGCGTGGTCAGCAGCATAACGCGGCCGCCGCGGAAGCGGCTCGGAGCGCTTGCAACGGTGCCCGGCACCACGGACTGGTCCTCTTCCTGCGTGCGCATGCCGATCGGCAGGATGGCAAACAAAGTCAGCCACCAGATGACGAAATAGACGGCCAGGCCCGAAAGGAATGCCATGGTACTTGCTCCACGTTCAGGCCGCGCGATGTCATGACCGGCGGCACGGACTTCCTATAAGCGCACAGACCATACCAGACAAAGGTCAAAGCGTCGCATGCGGGGAAAACTGCAGGGTCCGGGTTGATCAGACCTGTTCGAGTTCGATCAGCGTGCCGAAGAAATCCTTCGGGTGCAGAAAGAGAACCGGCTTGCCATGCGCGCCGATCTTCGGCTCGCCAGAGCCGAGAACACGGGCGCCCGTTGCCGACAACTGGTCGCGGGCAGCGAGGATATCCTCAACCTCATAGCAGATGTGATGCATGCCGCCGGAAGGGTTCTTGTCCAGGAAAGCGGCGATGGGAGACTCGGCACCGAGCGGCTCCAGCAGTTCGACCTTGGTATTCTCAAGCTCGACAAATACCACCGTCACGCCATGCTCCGGCAACGCCTGGGCCTGGGAGACATGGGCACCCAGCGTATCCCGATAGCTCGCCGTAGCTGCGGCGAGATCGGGGACGGCGATGGCGATGTGATTGACGCGGCCCAGCATGAGCAACCTCCGACAAGTCTTCAGGACAAACGTGGCGCCAGATTATGCGAAGCACCCGTTGCCGTCTGTCAGACTTTGGTCAGGAACACGGTGACGACAGGCTTCTTGCCCCAGACCTCGTTGGCGGTGGAACGAACCGCACGCCGGATGGCCTCGCGCACTGTGCCCAGATCCTTGCGACGGCTGCGCGGAATGCTTTCGACGGCACCCAGGACGGCGTCGTAGAGCGTGTCTTCCATGGCCTCGCCCTCGAAATCATATTCGGGCAGGCCGATCGGCACGACATCGGGGTCGCCGAGGAAGTCGAAACGACTGTCGAGCACGACGTTCACTGCGACATGGCCGACATAGGACAGCTTCTTGCGATCACCGATGCCCATCTCTTCCATGTCGCCGAGCAGACGGCCATCCTTGTAGACGCGGCCGAACGGCGCCTGATCGATGACTTCGGCAGGGCCCGGCGCCAGTCGCAAAATGTCGCCATTGCGCACGCGCGGCACCGTCTTGATGCCGGCCTGCAGACCAAGCTCGGCCTGGGCGACAAGATGGGCGGCTTCGCCATGCACGGGAACCAGAATTTCCGGACGGGTCCACTCGTACATCTTCAAAAGTTCATTGCGGCGCGGATGGCCAGAGACGTGCACCAGCGCTTCCGCGTCGGTCACAATATGCACGCCCTGTTCGACCAGGCCATTCTTGATGTCCTGGATTGCCTTTTCATTGCCGGGAATGGCGCGCGAGGAAAAGACGACCGTATCGCCCGACGTCAGTGCGACATTGCGCATTTCGTCCCGCGAGAGCTTGGCGAGAGCCGCGCGCGGCTCGCCCTGGCTGCCGGTCAGGATCACGACGACCTTGTCGCGCGGAATGAAACCGTATTCGTCTTCGGCGATGAAGGGACGAAGGCCCTGCATGATGCCGATATCCTCGGCCACTGCCGTGACGCGCTTCAGCGAGCTGCCAAGCAGCAGCACTTCGCGGCCGGCGGCTTCGGCCGCCTGGGCAATCGAGCGGATACGGCCGACATTGGAGGAAAAGGTGGTGATCGCGACACGGCCCTCGGCCGCCTCAATGATCTTGCGCAGGCCTTCGGAGACGGCTTCTTCCGAGGGCGATACGCCGTCACGCATGGCATTGGTGCTGTCGCAGAGAAGTGCCAGTACGCCTTCGTCGCCGACGGCGCGGAATCGGGCTTCATCGGTCATCGGGCCGAGCGACGGATTGTGGTCGATCTTCCAGTCACCGGTATGCACAACATTGCCGAGCGGCGTACGGATGACCAGCGACATCGGCTCGGGGATCGAGTGGTTGACGCCGATTGCCTCGATTTCGAAAGGCCCGACATTGATCCGGTCGCCCTGCTTGAAAGGCGTGATCGGAATTTCGGCGCGCGAGCCTTCATAATCGCGCTTGGCTTCCAGCATGCCGGCGGTAAAGCCCGAGGCATAGACGGGCACGTTGAGGCCCGGCCAAAGATCGTTCAGCGCACCATAATGGTCCTCGTGGGCATGGGTGATGATGATGCCTTTGAGGTTCTTCTTCTGCGACTTCAGGAATCGCAGGTCGGGAAGGACGAGGTCTACGCCCGGCAGATCCGGGCCGGCAAAAGTCACGCCACAATCGACCATGATCCATTGGCGATTGGACGGCGGACCATAACCGTACAATGCGAGGTTCATCCCGATTTCCCCTACACCGCCCAGCGGGAGGAAAACCAGTTCGTCGTTCTTGGCCATTCTTTCTTTCCGATCCAGTCTTACCCGAAAAACACGTCACCGGCGGCGATGGACAGAGTTCCAGCCGCGCTGTCGAGCAATAAAAGTCCCTTATCATCAATTCCAGAAAAGATACCTGAAATCGACCGATCCGGCAGGTTCACCGTGATTTTCTCGCCGATGCCGCAGGCAACCTGGCGCCAGCGCGCAACGATTTCGCCGATGCCCCTGCCCTCGTCCCAGACCGACAGCGCATCCGCCATGTTGACGAAGAGCCGGGCAAAAAGCTCATCGGGCGAAATCGATACGCCCTGATCTGCGAGCGAGGTCACCGGGTATTGCGCAAGATCAGGCCGCGCCAGGATGTTGATACCTATGCCGATGACGAGAGCCATTCTGCCATCGGGCAGTCGCTCCGCCTCAAGCAGAATGCCCGACGTCTTGCGGCGATCAATGAGCACATCGTTCGGCCATTTGATATCGACGGTTGCGCCACCGAGCGGCATCACGGAGATGATAGTCTGATGGACCGCCAGCGCCACCGCGAGCGGCAGCGAGCCCAATTCCTCAGGGGGAGCAAAATCCACCAGCAGCAGCGAGGAATAAAGATTGCCCCGCTCGGACACCCATTGGCGGCCGCGACGGCCTCTACCGCCGGTCTGGCGCTCCGCCGTTACCCAGAGAAAACCGGAATCGCCCGCGCGAGCGCGGGCGAGTGCTTCCGTATTGGTGGACGATACCTCGTCCAATGCGACATGCCGGAAATCGTCGATCGATATCCGGCGGGCCTTGCCGACGCCGCTCAATTAAACAGCGTCTTTGCAGCCGCTTCTGCAGCGGTGCCGAGCGGTCCACCGAACAGGACGTAGCCGACGACAAACAGGCCCGAAAGACCGAAGACGAGGCGTAGTTCGATGGCCGTGCGGTCGAATTCACCCTTGGCTTCGTCGAACCACATCACCTTGACGATGCGGAGATAGTAGTAGGCACCGATGACCGAGGCGACGACGCCAATGATGGCGAGCGCATAGAGCTTGGCTTCGATGGCCGCGACAAAGACGAAGTACTTGGCGAAGAAGCCGGCCAGCGGCGGAATGCCGGCAAGCGAGAACATCAGCGCGGTCAGGACAAAGGCCATGAAAGGACGCGTGGTCGAGAGGCCAGCGAGGTCGTCGATGCTCTCGACATTGCCACCTTCCTTGCGGCGCATCGCCATGATGCAGGCGAAGGTGCCAAGCGTCATGACCAGATAGATCATCATGTAGAGCAGCACGCCGGCGACGCCGGTGTCGTTGCCGGCTGCAAGACCAACCAGCGCGTAACCCATGTGACCGATGGAGGAATAGGCCATCAGTCGCTTGATGTTCTTCTGACCGATGGCCGCGACAGAGCCGAGCACCATAGAGGCGATCGAGATGAACACGACGATCTGCTGCCATTCGGCGAAGATCGGCAGGAAGGCATCAATGACGATACGGACCAGGATGGCCATGGCGCCGATCTTCGGCGCAGCCGCCAGGAAAGCGGTAACCGGGGTCGGGGCGCCTTCGTAGACGTCCGGCGTCCACATGTGGAACGGAACAGCGGAAATCTTGAAGGCCAGGCCAGCCAGCACGAAGACGAGGCCGAAGATCAGGCCAAGACCCGGCTCGCCCTGCGACAGGACAGCGGCGATCTGCTCGAAGCCGGTGTTGCCGGTGAAGCCGTAGACCAGCGACATACCGTAGAGCAGCATGCCCGAAGAGAGCGCGCCGAGGACGAAGTACTTGAGGCCAGCTTCAGTCGAGCGCAGGCTGTCGCGATTGATGGCGGCGACGACATAGAGGGCCAGCGACTGCAGTTCCAGCGCCATGTAGAGCGTGATCAGGTTGTTGGCCGAGATCATCAGCATGACGCCGAGGGTTGCCAGAACCAGCAGGACCGGGAACTCGAACTTGTCGAGGTGGTCGTAGCGGGCATGGCCAACCGCCATGATCATCGCGGTGATCGAACCGATCAGCGCGAGGATCTTCATGAAGCGGGAATAGCCATCGGCGATATAGGCGCCGTTGAAGGCCTGGCCCGAGGGATCCGAGACGATCAACCAGGCACCCGAGAAGACGAGGAGTGCAACAGCCAGCCCCGTGACGACGTTGGTCGACCGATCGCCGGAAAACACACCGATCATGAGCAGCACCATGGCACCCACGGCCAGGATCAATTCCGGCGTGACCAGATGCAGGCTTGCAATGAGAGTTTCAACGGTCATGTCCAAAGGATCCTGTCGTCAGTTCGCAGTCAGCGCCAGAGACTGGGCTGCTTGCAAGGCTGCGGAATAGTTGTTCACCAGGTGATCGACGGAAGCCGCAGTCGCGTCGAGGATCGGCGCCGGGTAGACACCGAAGAAGATGGTGAGGGCAATAAGCGGGTAGAGCACGAGCTTTTCGCGGGCGGAAAGATCGAGCAGGCTCTTCAGGCTCTCCTTCTCCAGCGCGCCGAAGACAACGCGGCGATAGAGCCACAGCGCATAGGCCGCCGAGAGGATGACGCCCGTCGCAGCGAAGAGAGCCACCCAGGTATTGGCGCGGAAGACGCCGATCAGGGTGAGGAATTCGCCGATGAAGCCAGAGGTGCCCGGCAGGCCGACATTGGCCATCGTGAAGACCATGAAGGCGAGCGCATATTTCGGCATGTTGTTGACCAGACCGCCATAGGCCGCGATGTCACGGGTATGGAGGCGGTCATAGATCACGCCGACGCAGAGGAAGAGCGCACCGGAGACGAAGCCGTGGCTGATCATCTGGAAGATCGCACCCTGCACGCCCTGCGTATTGGCGGCGAAGATACCCATCGTGACATAACCCATGTGGGCGATCGACGAATAGGCGATCAGCTTCTTGATGTCTTCCTGCATCATCGCGACCAGCGAGGTGTAGATGATGGCAATGACGGACAGCGAGAAGACGAAAGGCGCGAAATAGTCGGAGGCCAGCGGGAACATCGGCAGCGAGAAGCGCAGGAAGCCGTAGCCGCCGAGCTTCAGGAGGATACCCGCCAGAATCACAGACCCTGCCGTCGGTGCCTGAACGTGCGCGTCAGGAAGCCAGGTGTGAACCGGCCACATCGGCATCTTCACCGCAAAGGAGGCGAAGAAGGCGAGCCATAGCCAAGTCTGCATCTGCGGCGGGAAGTCGTACTGCAGCAGAGCCGAGATGTCGGTCGTGCCGGCTTCCCAGTACATGGCCATGATCGCGAGCAGCATCAGCACCGAGCCGAGCAGCGTGTAGAGGAAGAACTTGTAAGACGCGTAGACGCGATCCTTGCCGCCCCAGACACCGATGATGATGAACATCGGGATCAGGCCCGCCTCGAAGAAGACGTAGAAGAGCACGATGTCGAGCGAGACGAACACGCCGAGCATCAGGGTCTCGAGGACGAGGAAGGCGATCATGTATTCCTTCAGGCGCTTCTCGACCGAGTTCCAGCTGGCGAGAATACAGAAGGGCATGAGCAGCGTGGTCAGGACGACGAAGAGCACCGAAATGCCGTCGACGCCGACGCGGTAGGAAATGCCGGTGCCGAGCCAGGCGTGCTCTTCCACCATCTGGAAGCCGACATTGGAATTGTCGAAGTTCATCCAGACGAAGAGCGACACGACGAAGGTGAAGACCGTCGTCAGCAGCGAGACATTGAGGATGTTGCGGCGACCCTGCACCGTGTCACCCCGGGTCAGCAGAAGCAGAGCCACGCCGACCAGAGGAAGGAAGGTGACCGTCGAGAGAATGGGCCAGTCGGTCATCAGAGGGAGCTCCCGAGCATCATCCAGGTAATGAGGGCCGCAATGCCGATCAGCATCGCGAAGGCATAGTGATAAAGGTAACCCGACTGCAGGCGGACGACCTTCTGGGTCAAGCCGCCGACGGCTGCGGCAACCCCGTTCGGGCCGTAGGCGTCGATGGTGGCAACGTCACCCTTCTTCCACAGGAAGCGACCAAGCGCCTTGGCCGAGCGGACGAAGAGGAAGTCGTACATTTCGTCGAAGTACCACTTGTTGAGCAGGAACTGGTAGAGCAGCCACTGGCTCTCGGCGAGCTTCTTCGGCGCCGACGGGTTCTTGATATACATGTACCAGGCGGTGACGAAACCAACGACCATGGCGACGAAGGGGCTGAGCGCGACCCAGGCCGGCACGTGGTGGAATTCTTCCAGCAGTTCGTTTTCCGGCAGCGTGAAGAGCGCGCCCTTCCAGAACTCCATGTATTCGTGGCCGTAGAAGAAGCCCTCGAAGACGACACCGGCAAAGACGGCGCCGATGGCGAGCAGGAAGAGCGGCAGCAGCATGACCATCGGCGATTCATGCACGTGATGCATGACGTCGGCCGAGGCGCGCGGCTTGCCGAAGAAGGTGAGGAACATCAGGCGCCACGAGTAGAAGCTGGTGAACAGCGCGGCGATGACCAGCATCGAGAAGGCGAAGCCGGATACGGCCGAGTGCGATGCATAGGTCGCCTCGATGATCACGTCCTTGGAGAAGAAGCCGGCAAAGCCGAAAGAGGTGAACGGGATGCCGACGCCGGTGATGGCGAGCGTGCCGAGCAACATCATGCGGAAGGTCCACTTGATGTGCGGACGCAGGCCGCCCATGTGGCGCATGTCCTGCTCGCCGTCGACGGCATGGATGACCGAGCCGGCGCACAAGAACAGCAGCGCCTTGAAGAAGGCATGTGTGAAGAGGTGGAAGATCGCGGCACCATAAGCGCCGACGCCAAGCGCCACGAACATGTAGCCGAGCTGCGAGCAGGTCGAATACGCGATGACGCGCTTGATGTCGTTCTGCACCAGACCGACGGTCGCGGCGAAGAAGGCGGTGATCGCACCTACGACGGTGACGACCGTCAGGGCATCATGCGACAGTTCGAAGAGCGGCGACATGCGGGCGACGAGGAAGACGCCGGCGGTGACCATGGTTGCGGCATGAATGAGGGCCGAGACCGGGGTCGGGCCTTCCATGGCGTCCGGCAGCCAGGTGTGCAGCAGGAACTGTGCCGACTTTCCCATGGCGCCCATGAACAGCAGCAGGCAGGCGCCGGTCAGCGCATGGCTGCGATCGAGCTGCATGCCGAAGAGGTTCAGCACAACTTCCGGCGAGCCTGCGCCTTCAGCCGGCAGATAGGACTGGGCCGAGGCGAAGATCGTCTCAAAGTTGATCGAGCCGAACATCACGAAGACGGCACCGATGCCGAGGATGAAGCCGAAGTCGCCAACGCGGTTGACGATGAAGGCCTTCATGGCGGCGGCCGATGCGGACGGCTTCTTGAACCAGAAACCGATCAGCAGGTACGAGGCCAGACCGACGCCTTCCCAGCCGAAGAACATCTGCAGCAGGTTGTCGGAGGTCACCAGCATCAGCATGGCGAAGGTGAAGAGCGAGAGATAGGCGAAGAAGCGCGGCCGATGCGGATCGTGGTGCATGTAGCCGATCGAATAGAGGTGAACGAGGCACGAGACCGAGTTCACGACGATCAGCATGACGGCCGTCAGCGTATCGACGCGCAGCGCCCATTCGACGTCGATGCCGCCGGACTGGATCCAGCGCAGGACCGGAACCTTGATGACTTCATGCGCTTCATGGCTGAGCGCCACCTGGAAGAACACGACCCAGGAGAGAAGCGCCACGACGATCATCAGACCGGTGGTCACGTATTCCGATGCCTTGGCGCCGATCTGGCGTCCGGCGAGACCAGCGATCAACGCGCCAATCAGAGGAAGAAAGACAATAGCCTTGTAGATGAGCATAGCCGTGTCAGCCCTTCATCATGTTGACGTCTTCGACGGCGATCGAGCCGCGATTACGATAGAAGACCACCAGGATGGCGAGGCCGATCGCGGCTTCCGCTGCAGCCACCGTCAGGATGAACAGAGCGAAGACCTGGCCGACAAGGTCGCCGAGGAAGTGCGAGAAGGCGATCATGTTGATGTTGACCGCGAGCAGGATCAGTTCCACCGACATCAGGATGACGATGACGTTCTTGCGGTTCAGGAAGATGCCGAAGACGCCCAGGGTGAAGAGCAGTGCACTGACCGTCAGGTAGTGGGAAAGACCGATTTCCATAATTTACGTTCCTTGACCTCGTGCTCGCTTCAGATGCCCTGGCCCGACTTGACCTTGACCACCTTAACGGCAGTCTCGGGCGTGCGGGCGACCTGGGCCGAAATATCCTGGCGCTTGATGTTGGTGCGGTGACGCAGCGTCAGCACGATCGCGCCGATCATGGCGACGAACAGGACGAGGCCCGCGATCTGGAAGAAGAAGACATAATCCGTGTAGAGCACGTCACCCAGCGCCTGGGTGTTCTGGCGCTCGACCACAGCCGGGATCGGCTGGGTGATCGCCAGCTTGGCCTCCGGGCTGATCGCGCTGCCGCCGATGACGACGATCAGCTCAATCGCCACCACCAGACCGATCAGCGCGGCGATCGGCGCATGCTTGGCCGCCCCTGCCCGAAGTTCGGTGAAGTCGATGTCGAGCATCATCACGACGAAGAGGAAGAGAACCGCCACGGCGCCGACATAGACGACGAGAAGGATCATCGCCAGGAATTCAGCTCCGGTGAGAAGCAGAAGGCCGGATGCGTTGATAAAGGTCAAAATCAGGAACAGGACCGAATGGACCGGGTTCCGTGCCGAGATCACCATGAAGGCCGAAGCCACGGCGATAAAGGCGAAGAGATAGAAAAAGAGAGCCTGAAGACCCATGGTGGTGCCTTTTCATCTTCCCCCGGACGTGGGCCCTGCCCCGTCGCCCGATAAGGCATGGCCGGTATCCCCACCGGCATGCCCGTTACAAAACTTCAATTGCCCTGGCGAAGCCGAATGCCCGCCAGGACGTGATCCGGACGGATCAGCGGTAGGGTGCGTCCATCGCGATGTTGCGCGCGATTTCGCGTTCCCAGCGGTCGCCATTGTCGAGCAGGCGAGCCTTGTCGAAATAGAGCTCTTCGCGGGTCTCGGTGGCGAACTCGAAGTTCGGCCCCTCAACGATCGCGTCAACCGGGCAGGCTTCCTGGCAGAAGCCGCAATAGATGCACTTCACCATGTCGATGTCGTAACGCACCGTGCGGCGGGTGCCGTCGTTGCGGCGCGGGCCGGCCTCGATGGTGATGGCCTGGGCAGGACAGATCGCCTCGCAGAGCTTGCAGGCAATGCAGCGCTCTTCGCCGTTCGGATAGCGGCGCAGCGCGTGCTCGCCGCGGAAACGCGGCGACACCGGGCCCTTTTCGAACGGGTAGTTGATCGTGGCCTTCTGCTTGAAGAAATAGCGCATCGACAGGAAAAACGCGCCGACGAACTCCTTCAGGAAGAGCGAATTGATAGCCTGGGTGAAAGCAGCCATCTTGTTCTCCTAATCAGCGAAACATCCGGGCGGGCATGATCATGCCCAACCCATCAGCTTCAGCACGAATGCGGTAATGACGACCATGGCAAGCGAGAGCGGAAGGAAGACCTTCCAGCCGAGACGCATCAACTGATCGTAGCGGTAGCGCGGTACGAAGGCTTTCACCATGGCGAACATGAAGAAGACCAAGCACGCCTTGAGGATGAACCAGATGATACCCGGGACCCAGTTGAGGATCGCGATATCGACCGGCGGCAGCCAGCCTCCAAGGAAGAGGATGGTGGTCAGCGAGCACATCAGAACGATCGCCGCATACTCGCCGAGCATGAACATCATGTAGGGCGTGGAGCCGTATTCGACCATGAAGCCGGCAACCAGTTCGGATTCCGCTTCCGGAAGATCGAAGGGCGGACGGTTGGTTTCAGCCAATGCCGAGATGAAAAAGATCACGAACATCGGGAAGAGCGCCAGCCAGTGCCAGTCGAGGAAAGAGGCCGGAAGGCCGAGACGCGTGCCGAGACCATCGGTCTGCGCCATGACGATGTCGGACAGGTTCAGCGAACCGACGCAGAGCAGCACGGTGACGATGATGAAGCCCATCGAGACTTCGTAAGACACCATCTGCGCTGCAGAACGAAGGGCTCCCAGGAAGGGGTATTTCGAGTTCGAAGCCCAGCCACCCATGATGATGCCGTAGACTTCGAGCGAGGACACCGCAAAGACGAAGAGGATGCCGACATTGATGTTGGCAATCACCCATCCGGAGCTGACCGGAATGACGGCCCAGGTTGCGAGCGCCAGCGTCACGGCGACCAGAGGGGCGAGCAGGAAGACACCCTTGTTGGCGCCAGCCGGGATGACCGGCTCCTTGAAGACGAACTTCAAAAGGTCGGCGAATGACTGGAACAGACCCCAGGGGCCGACGACGTTCGGACCGCGGCGCAGCTGGACGGCTGCCCAGATCTTGCGGTCGGCCAGCAGGATGTAAGCGATGAAGACGAGCAGGCAGACGAGCAGAAGCAGCGACTGCCCGATCATGATGGCCGCCGGCCACACATAGGTGGAAACGAAATTGTCCATGGTCCCCTGCCCTTACTCTGCCGCTGCCTTGAAATTGTTGCGGGCCAATGCGGAGCACTCGGCCATGACGGCCGAAGCGCGCGCGATCGGGTTCGTCAAATAGAAGTCTTTGACCGGCGACGCAAACAGAGACTTACCCATCTTACCGGGTTTTTTCGCCAGTGCAGCAATATCGGCCACAGAGCCCGGTGCAACCTCATCGAGATCGGCAAAATGCGGGTAGGCTTCATAGAGCTTGGCACGCAGTTGCGACAGCGAATCAAACGGCAGTTTCTTGCCGAGCACGTCGGAAAGTGCACGCAGGATCGCCCAGTCTTCGCGGGCCTCGCCCGGCGCGAAACCGGCGCGGTTGCCCATCTGGACGCGGCCTTCGGTGTTGACCCAGGTACCGGACTTCTCGGTGTAGGTCGCGCCCGGCAGGATGACGTCGGCATGATGGGCGCCGTTGTCACCGTGGCTGCCGATATAGACGACGCACTTGGAGGTCTTCGCGGTAAAGTCGAGTTCGTCTGCACCGAGCAAGAAGACCACGTCCAGCGACGATAGCATCTGGACGGCGCTTACGGCACCCTCGCCCGGAACGAAGCCGAGGTCGAGCGCACCGACGCGACCTGCCGCCGTGTGCAGAACCGAGAAACCATTCCATTCGTCGGTCAGCGCACCGACGTCCTGGGCGAGCTTTGCGGCGTTCGCGAGTACAGCCTTGCCGTCGGCGCCCGCGAGGGCACCCTGGCCGATGATCACAAGCGGGTTCTTCGCAGCCTTCAGCGTTTCGGCGAAGCTGTTCTTGCCGGAAACGAGGTCGGCCAGCGTCTCGGTGCCGGCACCCAGATACTCATAGGGATAGCGCAGTTCGCCGCCTTCGCCGATCACCGCGATCGGCAGGCCGCCACGGCGCCAGCGCTTGCGGATGCGGGCATTCAGGACGGCCGCTTCGTAACGCGGGTTGGCGCCGACGATGAGGATCGCATCGGCGGCTTCGATGCCTTCGATGGAGGTGTTGAAGAGGTAGGTCGAGCGACCGAGCGACGGATCAAGTGCCGTCCCATCCTGGCGACAGTCGGTATTGCCAGACCCCAGCGCATTGACGAGCGACTTCAGCGCGAAGATTTCTTCAACCGACGCGAGGTCACCGGCGACGGCGCCGATCTTGTCGGCCGAGGTCGAGGCAACAGCCGACTTGATCGCGGCAAAGGCTTCGGCCCAGGTCGCAGGCTGCAGGTGACCATCCTTCTTGACGTAGGGGCGGTCGAGGCGCTGCGTCTTCAGGCCATCCCAGACGAAGCGGCTCTTGTCGGAGATCCACTCTTCGTTGATCTGCTCGTTGACGCGCGGCATGATGCGCATGACTTCACGACCGCGCGTGTCGACGCGGATGGCCGAACCCAGCGCGTCCATGACGTCAACCGATTCGGTCTTGTTCAGTTCCCACGGACGGGCGGTGAAGGCGAAGGGCTTGGAGGTCAGCGCGCCAACCGGGCAGAGGTCGACGACATTGCCCTGAAGCTCCGACGTCATCGCCTGCTCGAGATAGGTCGTGATCTCGGCATCCTCGCCGCGGCCGATCAGGCCGAGTTCGGCAATGCCGGCGACTTCGGTGGTGAAGCGGACGCAACGCGTGCAGTGGATGCAGCGGTTCATCACGGTCTTGACCAGCGGGCCGATATACTTGTCTTCGACGGCGCGCTTGTTTTCGGTGTAGCGCGAGCTATCGATCCCGAAGGCCATGGCCTGGTCCTGCAGGTCGCATTCGCCGCCCTGGTCGCAGATCGGGCAATCCAGCGGGTGGTTGATCAGCAGGAATTCCATCACGCCTTCGCGGGCCTTCTTGACCATCGGCGTGTTGGTGTAGACTTCCGGCAGTTCGCCGTTCGGGCCGCCACGGATGTCGCGCACGCCCATGGCACAGGAGGCTGCCGGCTTCGGCGGGCCGCCCTTCACCTCGACAAGGCACATGCGGCAATTGCCGGCGACCGACAGCCGTTCATGGAAACAAAAGCGCGGAACCTCGGCCCCTGCTTCCTCACACGCCTGCAACAGCGTGAAATGATCCGGAACCTCGATCTCTTTGCCGTCGATCTTCAGCTTAGCCATATTCGCCTTCCTGCCTCACGCTTCCGCGCATCCTGCCGTGGCATCTCTGCCCCGACTGACAGCCTTCGTCCGCACCGGATGAAAGCCGCCGGTTTTATCCCTCAAGTCCGACGCATCGCCCCCGCGCGGCCGGACCATAAACTCAACTGCCTGACCGAGCCTTGCCGCCCGCCAACCGGCGCGCTTGGCCTGCCCAGTCGTCCCGCAGCACCCGGCCGTCGAGACCCAATTCCGTGTCCAGCGCGGACAGCGCCTTCTCGTCCATATCAGCCAGAGCCTGGAAGCGGGTGATCCCCCTGCCCTTCAGCATCTGTTCGACCTTCGGCCCGATGCCGTCGATCTTCTTCAGATCGTCGGCCTTGCCGGAGGCCCTTTTCGGCTTCGGTGCCGGCGCGGCGACCTCGACCTTCGGCGCGGGCTTCGCCTTGCCCTTCGGTGCGGCCGCAGGTTTCGCGACCACCTTTGCCTTCGGTGCCGGCTTCGGCTTTTCAACCTTGGCGGCAACCGGTTTTACCGGCGCTTCCACCTTGGCCTTCACCTTCGGCGCGACAGGCTTTTCCGCCTTCACCTTCGCCGGAACTGGCGCTGGCTCAACCTTCATAACCGGCGCCTCGACCTTGGTCTCAGGCTCAGTTGCCGGCTTCGCTTCCGCCGCCTTGCGTTCCTCCTCCAGCTGCCGCGCAATCTGGCCGGTCAAATCCATGGCCCCTTGAATAGAGCCGAGGAAGAGCTTGCTCATCTGCGCCGCCATGCCGAAGCCGAAAGCGGTGGCGGCGGCCATGGCGGCCGCCGGATTGGTCATCAGGCCTTCCAGACCTTCGGACGCACGAGATTCGGATGCCGCGTCGTCCGGCCCCTTTTTCCCGCCCTTGTCCGAAGAGCTTGTCATTGCCTTTTGTCCCTTACTCTGCCGCTTCCATGACCACCCCGTGGGCGATCGCGTTGCGGGTGTACTGGTCGATGCGCTTTTCCATCTCCGGACGGAAATGCTTGATCAGGCCCTGGATCGGCCATGCGGCCGCATCACCGAGCGCACAGATCGTGTGGCCTTCGACCTGTTTCGTCACCTGGAAGAGCATGTCGATTTCACGCTTCTGGGCATTGCCCTTCACCATGCGTTCCATCACGCGCATCATCCAGCCCGTGCCTTCGCGGCACGGCGTGCACTGGCCGCAGCTCTCATGCTTGTAGAAAGCCGAGAGGCGCCAGATCGCCTTCACGATATCGGTCGACTTGTCCATGACGATGACAGCGGCGGTGCCGAGGCCGGAGCCCAGCTCGCGCAGACCGTCATAGTCCATGATGGCGTCCTTCATTTGGGCGCCCGGTACGCAAGGGACCGAAGAACCGCCTGGGATGACGGCGAGCAGGTTGTCCCAGCCGCCACGAATGCCGCCACAGTGCTTTTCAATCAGCTCCTGGAAGGTGATCGACATGGCGTCTTCGACCGTGCACGGCTTGTTGACGTGACCCGAGATCGAAAACAGCTTGGTGCCGGCATTGTTCGGGCGACCGAAGCTCGAATACCAGGATGCACCGCGACGCAGGATGGTCGGGGCAACGGCAATCGATTCGACGTTGTTGACCGTGGTCGGGCAGCCATAGAGGCCCATATTGGCCGGGAACGGCGGCTTCAGGCGCGGCTGGCCCTTTTTGCCTTCAAGGCTTTCCAGAAGGGCGGTTTCTTCGCCGCAGATATAAGCGCCGGCGCCGTGATGCACGACGATGTCGATGTCGTAGCCGAGCTTGTTGTTCTTGCCGAGCAGACCGTAGTCGTAGCACTCGTCGATCGCGGCCTGCAGGGCTTCGCGCTCGCGCATGAACTCGCCACGGACATAGATGAAGGCATGATGCGCACCCATGGCGAAGGAGGCGATGACGCAGCCTTCGATCAGGGTGTGCGGATCATGACGCATGATCTCGCGGTCCTTGCAGGTGCCGGGCTCGGACTCATCGGCATTGACGACGAGGTAGTGCGGACGGCCATCCGATTCCTTCGGCATGAAGGACCACTTGAGACCGGTGGGGAAGCCTGCGCCGCCGCGACCACGAAGGCCGGAGGCCTTCATCTCGTTGATGATCCAGTCACGACCCTTTTCGAGGATCTGCTTGGTGCCATCCCAATGGCCGCGCGACATCGCGCCCTTCAGGGACTTGTCCTTGAGGCCGTAAATATTGGTGAAGATGCGATCTTGATCTCTCAACATAACCTAACCTCTCAGCGCGGCTTCTTGCCGAAGACCTTGATGTATTCCGCTTCGCCGCCCTTGGCGAGCGCCTTGGCCTGCTTGACCCAGTCGTCCCGCTCGATGCGGCCGGAGAACTTGAGGTAGGTGTCGACCCACTCGCGCTCCGCCTTCTTCCACTTGGCGACCTGCTCGAACTTGTAGATGCCAAGACCGTTCAACGTCGCTTCGATCTTCGGACCAACGCCGGAGATCATCTTCAAATCGTCGGGCGTTTCCGGACGCTCGATGCCGGCGGGGCGATTCTTCTCGTCCATGACCGGGGCCGGTGCCTCAGCGGCAGCCTTTTCCACCGGCCGTGCGGTATCGGCGTTGTCGCCCTTCTGCTTGACGTTCTCGGCTGCGGCCTTCTTCGCGGTCGCCGGCGTCTTCAGCGACTTGTCGGTTTCCGGCGCATCCGTGACGGGCTTTGCAGCATTCGCCGGCGGAACGGAGGTCTCTTCGGCCTTGGCCGGTGCCGGCGCATCGTTGAAACGGATCGGCTGAATGTCGTCGGTGAGCGTCGTCGGGCCACCGACCGGGGCCGAATAAATGCGATCGACCTGCGGGCCTGGCTTGATGTCGGAACCACGGCCTGCGGCAAAACGATCGATGATGTGCTCGAGCTGGGTCGGCGTCAGGTCTTCATAGGCATCCTTGAAGATCATGACCATCGGCGCGTTGACGCAGGCGCCCTGACACTCGACCTCTTCCCAGGAGAGCGTGCCTTCCGCATTGCGCTCGAAGGGTTCCGGATGGATCTTTGACTTGCAGACGTGGATCAGGTCTTCCGCACCGCGCAGCATGCAGGGCGTCGTGCCGCAGACCTGGATATGGGCGCGCGTGCCGATCGGCTTCAGCTGGAACTGGGTGTAGAAGGTCGCGACTTCGAGGACGCGGATGAAAGGCATGTCGAGCATCTGGCCGACATATTCGATCGCCGCCTTGGTGACCCAGCCTTCCTGCTCCTGCGCCCGCATCAACAGCGGAATGACCGCCGATTGCTGGCGGCCCGCCGGATATTTGCGGATGGTGGCCTCAGCCCAGGTGGCATTCTCCGCATTGAAGGAGAATGCTGCGGGCTGGAATTGCTCTTCGGCTAGTCGACGAACGGACATACTTCCTCACGCCTTGTCTCAGTTTATGGAACCACACCGCGTATTCGTCACATTGGCGAATTCGCAGGCATAGGCCGAATTGTCTTTCTGCAGGAATACGAAGAGTTTCGCCCCGGTCCAGGACGAACTCTTGATCTCATACCCCTGCTCGATGAGATTGGCCATCGATACGGTTGCCTTCGTCGCCACGGCGTCGCTCTCCTGCGCCACCACGGATGTGGCAGCGGCGAGACAGAGGACGATGGCGGCGAAAGCTCTCAGCATCAGCGGTCAACTTCCCCGAACACGATGTCGAGCGAACCGAGGATTGCCGACACGTCTGCAAGCTGATGACCGCGGCAGATGAAGTCCATGGCCTGGAGATGGGCATAACCCGGAGCGCGGATCTTGCAGCGATACGGCTTGTTGGTGCCATCGGAGACGAGGTAGACGCCGAACTCGCCCTTCGGGGCTTCGACAGCGGCATAAACCTCACCGGCGGGCACGTGATAGCCTTCGGTGTAGAGCTTGAAGTGGTGGATCAGACCTTCCATCGAGCGCTTCATCTCGCCGCGCTTCGGCGGAACGACCTTGCCGTCGAGCGACGAGACCGGGCCGGTCTTGGCGTCGCCGAGCAAGCGGTTGACGCACTGCTTCATGATCTTCACCGATTCCCGCATTTCGAACATGCGGATCAGATAACGATCGTAGCAGTCGCCGTTCTTGCCGACCATGATGTCGAAGTCGAGATCGGCGTAGCACTCATAGGGTTGCGACTTGCGCAGGTCCCAGGCAGCGCCCGAACCGCGGACCATCACGCCCGAGAAACCCCAGGCCCAGCAATCATCCAGGCTGACGACGCCAATATCGACGTTACGCTGCTTGAAGATGCGGTTGCCGGTCAGAAGTGCGTCGATATCATCGAGCTTTTCCGGGAACTGGTCGCACCACTTGCCGATATCCTCGACCAGCTGGTGCGGCAGATCCTGGTGAACACCGCCCGGACGAACATAGGCGGCATGCATGCGCGCCCCGCAGGCGCGCTCATAGAAGACCATCAGCTTCTCGCGCTCTTCAAAGCCCCAGAGCGGCGGCGTCAGCGCACCGACGTCCATGGCCTGCGTGGTGACGTTCAAGAGATGCGAGAGAATACGGCCGATTTCCGAGTAGAGAACGCGGATCAACTGACCACGGATCGGGATCTGGATGTCGAGGAGCTTTTCGACGGCCAGCGAATAGGCATGTTCCTGGTTCATCGGCGCGACATAGTCGAGACGATCGAAATAGGGCAGCGCCTGCAGATAGGTCTTGGTCTCGATCAGCTTCTCGGTGCCGCGATGGAGCAGGCCGATATGCGGATCGACGCGCTCGACGATTTCACCGTCGAGTTCGAGCACGAGGCGCAGAACGCCGTGCGCCGCCGGATGCTGCGGGCCGAAGTTGATGTTGAAGTTGCGGACGTTGTGTTCGTTCATGCTCGGTGCTCCAGACCAAACGCTCGGCCATCACAGCGAATAGCGAATAGCGAATAGCGAATAGTTGCGTTCCGTTTCATTGCTTCTCCTGGAGAGACCGAATGAGTGCTCTGATCATTCGTCCGATCTCGTCACACCGTGCGGCCATCTGCCCGAACTCATACTCACCAATCAAGCCGATTCGTTGCGCTATGAGCATATGCGTTTCCAATTCTTTCGACGAACCCTGAGAAATCCGAAGAAACTGCAGGAAGCTTCCGGTCAACTCGCGACCATGCCCTTCTGCGATGTTTGCAGCGATGGATGTCGCCGCTCTTCGGATTTGGGAAGTCAGGCCATAAATCTCTTCTTTCGGAAATTTTCCAGTCAGCGTGTAGCATTCGACAGCGAGTTCGATTGCCGCCTGCCAGACCTTCAAATCACGGTAAGAGTTTATCGTCTGCCGCTCCCACTCTATTCGCTACTCACTACTCGCTATTCGCTTCGTCACTACTTCGCTTTTTCATCGCCGGGCAGCACGTAATCCGTGCCTTCCCAGGGCGAGAGGAAGTCGAAATTGCGGAATTCCTGCTTGAGCTCGACCGGCTCGTAGACGACGCGCTTGGCACTATCGTCATAACGAACTTCGACGAAACCGGTCGTGGGGAAGTCCTTGCGCAGCGGATGACCCTCGAAACCGTAGTCGGTGAGGATGCGGCGCAGGTCCGGGTGATCGGTAAACAGGATGCCGTACATGTCCCAGGTTTCGCGCTCGAACCAGTCCGCGCCCGGATAAACCGAGCAGGCCGAAGGAACCGGCTTGAACTCGCCCGTTGCGACCTTGATGCGGATGCGCAGGTTCTGGCGGGGCGACAGCAGGTGATACACCACGTCAAAGCGATCTTCCCGCGTCGGATAGTCGGCGCCGCAGATGTCGATCAGATTGACGAAGCCGCACTGGACGTCGTCGCGCAGGAAGGTCAGGAGCGAAATCAGGTTTTCCGACTTCGCCGTCAGCGTCAGCTCGCCGAAGCGGATCTCGCTCGACGCAATCAGCGCACCGCGAACCTCTGCGAGGTAGGAAGCGAGCTCGTTCAGGGCTTCACTCATTGTTTTTCGTCCCTTCGCCTTACCGCTCGATCGTACCCGTGCGCCGGATCTTCTTCTGCAGGAGCATCACGCCGTAAAGCAGAGCTTCTGCCGTGGGGGGACAGCCCGGCACGTAGATATCGACCGGCACGACGCGGTCACAGCCACGCACGACGGAATAGGAATAATGGTAGTAGCCGCCGCCATTCGCACAGGAGCCCATCGAGATGACGTAACGCGGCTCCGGCATCTGGTCATAGACCTTGCGGAGTGCAGGCGCCATCTTGTTGGTCAGCGTGCCGGCGACGATCATCACGTCGGACTGACGCGGGCTCGCGCGCGGCGCAAAGCCGAAGCGCTCGGCGTCGTAACGCGGCATCGACAGCTGCATCATCTCGACGGCGCAGCAGGCCAGACCAAAGGTCATCCACATCAGCGAACCGGTGCGAGCCCAGTTGATCAGCTCGTCGGTCGAGGTGACCAGAAAGCCCTTGTCGGCGAGCTCATTGTTGATCTCACCGAAGAAGCGGTCGTCGGCGCCGATGGGCTTGCCGGTATTGGGATCGATGATGCCCTTCGCCTGCGGCGCGATCATCGTCGTATCGGACTGGATCACTCCCATTCGAGCGCCCCCTTCTTCCATTCATAGATAAAGCCGATGGTGAGAACACCAAGGAAAACCATCATCGACCAGAAACCGAACCAGCCAACCGCACTGAAGGACACGGCCCAGGGAAACAGGAAGGCGACTTCGAGATCGAAGATGATGAAGAGAATCGACACCAGATAGAAGCGGATGTCGAACTTCATGCGTGCATCGTCGAACGCGTTGAAGCCGCACTCATAGGCCGAGAGCTTTTCCGAATCGGGCGCCTTGTAGGCCACGGCAAAGGGCGCCACGAGAAGCGCGATGCCGATGACGAGGGAAATACCGATAAAGATGGCGATCGGAAGGTAGGAACTGAGCAGTTCAGTCATCATATCACCCTGCTTGTCTCGAATGCCATGAAAGCATTTAGCGCGAAGCCGACAAGCCGAAAGAGAGTTGCAACGAGCCGTGGTTAGCGCAGGCGGACAGCCAGCGCAAGTCCAACGGAAGGCTTTTCACTCGATACCGAAGGGCACCTTACCAGCGGGTAAAAACCCTGTCTTGTGCAAACCGCATCGCAGCGCACAAAGACACATATATCGTCTTACTCGGAGAAAGAAATGGCGCGAGTGACGGGGCTCGAACCCGCGACCTCCGGCGTGACAGGCCGGCACTCTAACCGACTGAGCTACACCCGCGCATTGCCGTGGGATAACCCACGAAGACCGCAAGATACGGTCCAAACCTGATATTCCTGGAATGGCGCGAGTGACGGGGCTCGAACCCGCGACCTCCGGCGTGACAGGCCGGCACTCTAACCAACTGAGCTACACCCGCGCATTTCCAAAAAGGGGACCAAGTGAACCCCGGCGACCGGGCTTGCCCTGTCGTTGAGCGGCTCTCTACGGGGTTCATCTGGAGGTGTCAAGCAGGTTTCAAGACAAAACCATGACCGGCCGAAATTAATCCTCAGCCCCTTACCCGCCCCATCCGACACCCCTCTTCTCGCGACACCAGGCCGCAGGCGCATTTGCGGGATTCTCAAACGTTTTCCACACCTCGTTCAACGCCCGAACACAAAAAAAGAAAAATTTCCGAGAAAAACTCTTGCGGAATTTCCGCGATCCGCATAGATCACGGCCACCGACGCGGCGGACATGATCCGATCAGCGCACGGGCGATTAGCTCAGTTGGTAGAGCGCCTCGTTTACACCGAGGATGTCGGGAGTTCGAGTCTCTCATCGCCCACCATTTCTTCTCCCTCAGCTGTCAGTTTTGTTTTTTGGCTTGAGTTTTCGTGTTCTGACGCGGATGCCTTTGCCCTCCACTGCCTCCACCTCGAATGCGCCGGTCTTTTTCACCAGATCGCTCAGTTTGGACGAACCGTAGGTGCGGAGATCGAAGTCCGATTTCAGATTGGATAGCAGCGCGCCTAGGGTAGACAGTGCTACCCAGCCGTCATCGCCGTCTATGTCAGCCAGAACCCGCTTTATGATGGGAATGGCCGCGCTGGGAGGACTTCCCGGGAGAACCGGCTTTGGGCTGACATCGGCAGAGGGCTCGGAAGGAAGAAGTTCGGTATAGATGAACCGGCTGCAGGCCTGACGGAAACTCTCGGACGTCTTTTGGTCTCCGAATCCGTAGACATCGGCACCTTGCTCGCGAATCCGCGAAGCAAGCCTGGTGAAGTCGCTATCGGAGGAAACGAGGCAGAAACCGTCGAATCGGTTGCTCTGCAGAAGGTCCATGGCGTCGATCACAAGCGTGATGTCGGACGCATTTTTCCCGGCCGTATAAGCAAATTGCTGTTGTGGGACAATCGCGTATCGGGTGAGCGTCTCGGTCCAGCCCTTGAGGCCAGGGGCGGAGAAGTCCCCATAGATTCGGCGCACGCTCGCCTCACCAAGGCGGGCAATCTCCGCAAAGAGACTGCCCGCAATCTTGCTGGACGTATTTTCGGCATCGATCAGGACGGCCAGCCTGTCGGTTTTATCTTTGGATGCCATATCCGCCTCCCCTCAAGGAGGGCCGGACAATCCAGCGCCTCGTCGACTGGTTGCATCACAACCAATCGACACGCGTTTTGCAAGGGCATGGAGGAGGTCTGCCTCCCCTCAATCCTGCGCCAGCACAATCACCATGTCATCGGGCGCGTACGCGATCAGCTCCGAGCGGCTCGGGTTGACGGTCACACCTCCGAGATTGCGCTCATCTGCATCCCCTGCCCGCTGGCGGCGGTGGCCGATGGCGATTTCGCCGCGGCGGAGTGCTGCGAGCGCGACTGTGAAGAAGTTTACCGGCTGGCCGATATCCACATAATCGCTCATCGGACGCATGTAGATCTCCGAGCCCTCGACATCGAGCAGTTCATCGAAGATCGCCGCCATGAACTCGTTTTCGGAGGCCTGGGCCAGCATCAAGCTGACCAGCTTGTTGCTGACGACGAAATCGTCGGCCCGCGTGACCTCGGCGAGCTCGCGGTTGCGGACATCGGTCATCTCGCTCACCACATTGATGTGGAGACCGGCGCTCTCAGCGATCTTTCGCAGATGCAGTAGGGTGATCAGGGTGCGCGTGTCGGCCGATTGCATGGCCATGTGGTCGCTATAACCCAGCACCAGCACGTGGTCGTAGGAAGGGATGTCCAGCGCTTCGAGTGCCGCCTTGCTGCTGGTGTCGATGACGTGATGCTGGACCGTCATATTGCCGTTGGGCAGCGCCAGGCCGGCGATATCGGCTTCGAATTCCGGCGTGTTCGCCGCGATCGTCAGCACGGAACCGGGGGCGACGTATCGGCCAAGCTCGGTGGCGATGACGGGACCACGACGGTTCCAGCCGAGGATCAGCGTGCGCTCGGGCTGGATTTCGCGGCGGATGGGCGGGCGCACCGCGCTCTGCGCGATCTGTGGGGCGCCGGACCAGACCTGGATCGAGGCGTCGTCTTCCGCAATAATCACCAGGCGCTCGCCGGGGCCGATGATGCGATTCGGCGACGGGTTGAGGTGGATGTGGCCCTCCACGTCACAGACGCCGATGAGCGTGCTGTTTTCATAGGACATGACGGCCGTGCCGAAGGGCTTGCCCTCGAGCTGCGGCTGGGCAAGCGTGTAGATCTCGCAGCCGTCGAAATCGAGCAGTTCGGTATAAACGGCCGAAAGGCCCGACTGACGGCTGGTGTGGACGACGATTCGCGAGATCAGGTCGTCGGCGAGCACGAGCTGCATTTCCTTGCCGCCGACGATGCGGGCGACTTCGGTGTTCTGCGCTTCGCGGATTTCCGCCGCAATCATGTAGGGCTCCGGCCGACGGCCGGGATCGTTGACCAGTGCCAGCACCGACTTGATTACCTGCGAGTCGGGATCCTCGTCTTCGGGCGACAGAACGATGATCGAGCGGGAGGTGTGCGGGTTGACGATGGAGAGATCGTAAAGATCGGTCGGATCGCCGCTGCGGCAGATGATCTTGGTGTTCTTGAGATCCCCCACCTTGGTGGCGATCTCGTCTTCCATCTCCACCTTGTCCTTGTTCGCCATGATGACGATTCGCGGACGCCTGCGGCTCTGGTTGGCGATGACAAGCTCCGAGATGACGTCGAAGATCGACGACGACCAGTTGAGGATGATGGTGTGGTCGCTTTCAAGAACGCGCGAGCGACCTTTGCGCAATTCGTCGAGCTTGTTTTCGAGACCCGAGCTGATGACACCGATCAAGGCCGAGAAGACGAAGATACCGGCAAGCGTGACCACGAGGGCAACGAGGCGGAAGCCCCAGCCCTGGTCGCCGCCCATCGTGCCGGCGTCGAAGGTCCGCATCAGCGATTCCCAGGTGCCTTCGATGAAGCTCACCGGCTCGCCGCCTTCAGGCGCAATGCCGGTCACCGCGAGGAAGGCGCCGGCCAGGCTGATCACCACCAGGGAAATCAGGGCCAGCCAGCCGATCAGGGCGATCGCACCGCCCGCCATGCTCTTGTCGAACTCGTAGCGCAGCCGCGCCCGCCAGGTGTTTTTAGTCGTCATGAATGTGCCTTCGAAGAAACGATAGAAGAATGGGGAACATTGGTCCTGCAATGGCAAGGCTTCCGTTAACATTCAACGGAAATGCAAGCGGCCGATTCGGGTTGCCCCTATAAAAGTCGCAGAGACGCAGGCTGCGGCCCAATGCGCGCCCCTTGCCCGCCCCTCCCCTCGGTTCGGAAGACGAAAAAAGCCCGCGACCGAGAGGACGCGGGCCAGATTTCAGACTTTGTCGCAGAGCTTACTTGCCGCCGATCGGACGGGTCGCAGCGGCCTTTTCGACCATGGCCGTGACTTCGGCACGGCGGGCACCTTCAAGCGGTAAACGCGGCATGCGCACACGCTCAGAGCCTCGGCCCATGATCTGCTCGGACAGCTTGATCGACTGCACGAGGTCGTGTTCGGCATCGAGATGCAGAAGCGGCATGAACCAGCGGTAGATGCGGCGAGCTTCCATCCAGTCGCCACGGTCAGCAGCGGCGACAAGCGCCACGGATTCGGCCGGGAAGGCGCTGGTGAGACCGGAGACCCAGCCCTTTGCGCCGAGCATCAGGCCTTCGAGGGCGACGTCATCCAAGCCGGCGAAGATGTCGTAGCGATCACCAAAGGCGTTGAGAAGGTCGGTGAAACGGCGTGGATCCGGCGCACTTTCCTTGACGGCCTTGATGTTCTTCACGCCATCAAGGGCTTCGAGCACTTCCGAACCGATGTTGACGCGGTAGGCCGGCGGGTTGTTGTAGAGCATGATCGGCAGGCCGGTCGCTTCGGCCACCGTCTTGAAATGGGCGACGAGTTCCTGGGGCTTCGGCACATAGACCATGGCCGGCAGGACCATCAGGCCATCGGCACCGATCTTTTCCGCATCACGGGCGTAAGCGGCTGCGCGGCGGGTATCGAATTCCGAAACGCCTGTCACGACCGGCACGCGGCCGTTCACGACTTCGACGGCTGCCTTCAGGATGGTGCGCTTTTCTTCCGGGTCGAGCGAGTTGTTCTCGCCGCAGGTACCCATGACGATCAGGCCGTTGACGCCGTCGTTGACGAGGGCATCCAGCACGCGCTGCGTCGCGTCGATATCGACGGACAGGTCTTCATGGAATTGAGTCGTTGCGGCGGGGAAAACGCCGTGCCAGCCGGTGGTCATGGGAAGCTCCTCTTGAGTGGGTGCATTCTCAATATACAAATTGTCGACAAGACGCAAGGGGCGTGTTTCAGCATCGTCTGCCGGACGAGAACGCCCGCCGCTTCGACAGGCAAGACTGGATCAGGCAAACGGTTCCGCCGGTCCGCTCGCCGGCTGGGTAAACCACTGAGGCCCCTCCTGCGTCATATGGATGTGATCCTCCAGGCGGATGCCATAGCGATCGGGGAAAACGATCATCGGCTCGTTGGAGAAGCACATGCCCGGCCTCAGGCGGGTGGAGTTGGCGCGCACGATATAGGGCTCCTCGTGGATCTCGAGGCCCAGGCCATGACCGGCGCGGTGCGGCAGACCCGGCAGATGATAATCCGGGCCCAGACCATGGCGGGCGATCTCGGCACGGGCGGCATCATCGAGGCTGCCGCAGGTGGCGCCGAGGGCCGCTGCATCGAAGACAGCCTGCTGGGCCTGCCGCTCGATCGCCCAGTGGCGGGCGAAGTCGGGGGTCGGGTCGTCGAGCACATAGGTGCGGGTGAGATCGGAATGGTAGCCATCGATGCGGCAGCCGGTGTCGACGAGGATCACGTCACCGGGCGTATAGTGCTGCTCGCCGTCAGCCCCGTGTGGGAGCGAGGTGGCGACACCGAAGGAGACGATGCAGAAGCTCGACCCGCCGGCAGCACCCAGCGCCTTGTGCTCGGCATCGATGAAACGCACGACCTCCGATGCGGCCATGCCCGGACGGATGAAGGCATGGGCGCGCCGATGGACTTCGAGCGTCAGACCCATGGCATACTCAATCAGGGCAATTTCGGAAGGTGACTTGCACAGCCTGATGTCGCGCAGCATGCGCGTGCCGTCCACCAGCCGCTCCGATCCAAGCGCGCGGGCCAGCGCGTGATAGACGAAGAGCGGCAGCGCATCGTCAAGGGCAAGCTTTCCGCCATGCGGGAGAAGCGATGCGACCAGGGCTGCACTATCCTCGTCCTCCTGCCAGACGGCAATCTCGCCTTCCAGGCGCGGCAGCGTCTCGACGCGGCTCTGCTCGAAGCCCGGGACGATATAGACAAGCCTTTCCGGCAAGACGACGGCGCCGACCAAGCGCTCGCTCTGGTGCCAGACAAGACCGGTGAAATACCGCAGGCTCTCGGTGGAGCCGAGAAGCACGGCCTCGACACGGGCCTTTGCCATCGCCAGGCGGAGCGCGGAAAGGCGCTGCAGACGTTCGGTATCGGAGATCAGCGGCGGGCGGGTTTGGGTCGTCATGATGTGTCCTTAGAAATGCATTCGATACTCCGACCATGGGGCCGGCAGATTGTTATTCATGGATGGCGGACCGGTCAGAGGCCGGTGATGGCGGTTGCCTTGGCGAAGTCGCGGGCAACATAGTCCTGGATCTGCCGGACGATCTGCTCGCCATGGGCGATTGCCAGCCGATCGGCCTCCTCGGCGTCGCCGGCACGGATGGCCGCGATCATTGCCTCGTGTTCCTCGACATACCGTTTGGGAAGACGGTCATCGAAGGTCGAGTAGTAAAGCCTGAGGATACGCCGCCCTTCGTCCAGCAGGCGGGCGAAGAAGGTCGTGTAGTAGGAATTGCCGGCCCGCTCGGCGATGGCGACGTGGAATTCGCGGTTCGCCTCGATCATGGCAAAGGCGTCCTGGGCCTCGACGGCGGCGGCGAATTCCCGCTGACGCTCGCTGATCACCTGCATCCAGGCGTCACCCTGCCTTAAGGCTGCGCCGCGCGTGGTGACGCGGTACATTAGGCAGAGCGCTTCGAAATAGGTCGGCAGGCTGGAAAAATCGATGGTGGCGACGATGGTGTTGCGATTGGGCAGCGTGGTCACGAGGCCATCTGCGGTCAGGCGCAGCAGGGCCTCACGGATCGGCGTGCGCGACATGCCGAATCGTTCGGACAGCCGGGTTTCATCGAGCGGGCTGCCGGGGGCACGTTCCATCGACAGGATCTCGTGGCGCAGCGCCTGATAGACGCTTTCCGTGCCGGAACCGCGTGTGCGCGGCCCATCGCCCCTGGCGTTCTCGGTGTCTGCTAAGTCCGCCTCGTTCATTCCCATCCGTCAATCCATGCACCGTCTCGATAGGGAGAAAGCACAGCGATGAACGGCAGCGAAAGTCAAGCGTCACGATAGAAGACTGTCCGGGTTCAGCCGAAAGCCTCAGGCCAGGTGGCCCGTCGGCGCATCGTCGCTCCACAGGAGGGGATTCCACGCAAGTTCCGGCGGGACCGCATGAAACAGTGTGCGGGCGGGATCGGCAGAGCGCGGACGCTTCCCCATCGGCACCAGCGAGAAGCCGTGACGGGTCATCTCATCTTCGTCAAAGACATTGCGCAGATCTATGACGACAGGAGACTTCATCACCTGCTTCAGGCGGGCGAGATCAAGCGACTTGAACTGGTCCCATTCAGTCACAAGCACAAGCGCCTCGGCCCCTTCTGCGACTTCGTAGGCATTGCGCCGATATTTGACAGCGCCCAGGACCGCTTTTGCAGCCTCCATGCCGGCGGGATCGTAGACATGCACATCAGCACCGCCGTCAAGCAGGGTGCGGACAATGGCGATCGAAGGCGCCTCCCGCATGTCGTCCGTGTTGGGCTTGAAGGTCAGGCCGAGAACGCCGATGCGCTTGCCGCGCACGCTGCCCTCACAGGCAGCAATGACCCGTCGCCCCATGGCGCGTTTGCGGTTTTCATTGATCGCGACCGTGGTTTCGATCAGCTTCAGCGGCCGGTCGTAATCCTGCGCGGTCTTGACCAGGGCGAGCGTATCCTTGGGGAAACAGGATCCCCCGAAGCCGGGACCGGCCTGCAGGAACTTGTCGCCAATGCGGCGGTCCATGCCCATGCCCTTGGCAACCTTCTGCACGTCGGCGCCGAGCTCTTCGCAGAGGTCGGCCATCTCGTTGATGAAGGTGATCTTCATCGCAAGAAAGGCGTTGGAGGCATATTTGATCAGTTCGGCCGTGCGGCGCTCGCAGAAATAAAGCGGCGTCTCCTTGAGGTTCAGTGCCTCGTAGACGTTGCGCATGACGTCGGTGGACCGCTCGTCGTCCGATCCCACCACAATGCGATCCGGACGTCTGAAATCGGAAATGGCCGCCCCTTCCCTGAGGAATTCCGGATTGGAGACGACGGCAATGTCCTTTTGCGGGAATTCTTCCCTGAAAATCCGCTCCAGCTCGTCGCCCGTGCCGACAGGAACGGTCGACTTGGTCACGACAACGGTGAAACCGGTGGCAGCGGCCGCAATCTCGCGCGCGGCGGCATAGACATGGCTGAGGTCGGCGTGACCGTCGACCAGCCGGGACGGTGTCCCCACGGCGATGAAGACGGCATCGGCTGCGGCAACGGGCCCCACCAGATCGCCCGAAAAGCGCAGGCGACCGGCGGCGCAGTTGTCAGCGATGATCATTTCCAGGCCTGGTTCATAGATCGGAACCTTGCCGGCCTGCAGGGCTTCAATCTTGTCGCGGCTCTTGTCGACACAGACCACGTCGTGACCCAGTGCCGCCAAACAGGCACCGGATACAAGCCCAACATATCCCGAACCGATCATCACAATGCGCATCCGTGACCCTTCCAGCAGAGAATCGACCTACGACCCAACGCCGTCACATTTGCCGAAATACGCGACGTCCCGATGACAAACAGCCACCCGGACCGCGTTGGAAGGGAATCTGGCGATGAATTAAGGCTTGTCCGCTGACGCTCTCAGGCTCTTGCGCAACTGTGTGTGTGCGGCCTCGTCGAGCGAGAAGTTCCACATGATCGCAATGGCCGCGAGCTTGGGCAGGATGGGCAGGAACGCGTAGAGGGCGCCGAGGGTCGAGAGCGCTGTCGGCGTCTGCGTTGCCGCTTGATCGCCGACGAAGCCGGCAAGACCCAGCAGCGGGAAAACCACGCCGGCCGAAAGCGCCACGGAAAATTTGGTGATGAAGCTCCAGGCGGCAAAATAGAGACCGGAGCGCTGCTCGCCCGACGCGAAGGTATCGTTGTCGATGACATCCGCCTGGATTGCCGGCGGCAAAGTGAGATCGAAGCCGAGCAGCAGGCCGGTGGTGACACAGACCACCGCAAAGGGGATCACGTCCCCCTCCCCCAGGAAACCGGCGACCGAGAAGATGGCACAGGCGGCGAGCATGGCCAGGCACCAGGCGCGATGTTTGCCGAGCCGCCTGGCAATGGCAACAGACAGAGGCACCCCGGCGATGGCGCACAGAAAATAGGTAAATAGCAAAGGGCCTTGCAATTCCGGCGCACCCAATCGCTGTCCAACGAAATAGATGAAGAGCGAGGCCGGCACCGCATTGGCAAAGCTGTTCAGCAGGAAGGCCGAAGCGAGGCGCAGGAAGGGACCGTTGCGGCGCAGGTGCAGGGCACCTTCCTTCAGCGACAGCCGGCGCGTCGACAGGTCAGTGGGTTCCGGCACCGTTGTGACGGAGATGGCGGACGCCAGCGGCAGCGCAATCGCGATGAAAACCGCCAGCCAGGCGAGGCCATGGAAACCGGTGGTGCTGTCGAGGCCGCCGAGGAAGGGCAGCGTGATCGCGAGCAGAGAGCCGATCAACGTCGCGCTTTCACGCCAGCCGGAAAGCCGCACCCGCGCCTGATAACCGGTCGCGAGTTCCGCCCCCCAGGCCGTGTAGGGCAAAAGCGACCAGGTGGCGCCAATCGAGAGAGCCACGCCCCAGAGGCCGA
Organism: Rhizobium sp. AG855; assembly: GCF_003610655.1. Taxonomy (NCBI): domain Bacteria; kingdom Pseudomonadati; phylum Pseudomonadota; class Alphaproteobacteria; order Hyphomicrobiales; family Rhizobiaceae; genus Rhizobium; species Rhizobium sp. AG855. The sequence continues at coordinate 2,022,429 of NZ_RAQG01000003.1, forward strand.
GATAGACGATGCCAGCGTCGGCGGGCGGCCAGAACAGCATGAAGGCGGAGAGTGCCGTCAGTGGCGTCGAGATCGCGAAGAAGAACCGGCGCCTTCCGAAGCGCGAGCGCACCCGGTCGGAGAGCCAGCCGAAGATCGGGTCGGTCACGGCATCGATCATCCGGATCGCCAGCAGCAGCGCGCCGATTGCGGCAAGCGAAATGCCAAAGTTGTCCGCGTAGAAGGTTGGCACGACGATGTAGAAAGGCAGTGCGATGGCCGCGAGTGGCAAAGCCGGCAGGGCGTAGAGCGCGAGGCGGCCATTGGCCGGTTCGTCATGATTTGTCATGCATGGTTCCGTTCGTCTCTGCGGTTCGGCGTCGGCCTCAAGGGCAAGCACCGTGGTCAGGAGGCGGCATTCGTCGAAGGTTTTCCACTCCGACGGCAGCGGTCGGAGCAATAGACCACCCGATCCCAATCCCGTTCCCACTTCCGGCGCCAGGCAAAGGGCCGATTGCAGACGGGGCAGGTCTTGGTGGGCAGGTCACCCTTGCGGATCATCTTCGGCATCGAGGCTTCGTCCGGTTTCTCCTCTCCACTTCGCGCTGCACCGCCGATCGGATCACATCACGCCTGTTGAAGCTTGCCACCCCCTGCCCCACTTGCTAGCTCACAGCGACAACATGGGAGAGACCATTACATGAGACAGCATTCCTTCGGCCGCACGGACTTCACCGTCAGCGATATCGGCTTTGGTGCCTGGCAGATCGGAGGTTCCTGGGGCGAGGTGTCCGAAGCCGACGGCCGGGCGGCGCTGAATGCCGCGCTGGACGCGGGCATGACGTTCATCGACACGGCGGACGTTTACGGCGATGGACGTTCGGAGAAGATCATCGCGGAGGTCTTGAAGGCACGCGGTGGCAAACGTCCGATGGTCGCCTCCAAGGCCGGCCGCCGGCTCAATCCGCATGTGGCGGATGGCTATACCAAGGCGAATATCGAAGGTTTCATCGACCGGTCGCTGCAGAACCTAGGCGTCGAGACGCTCGACCTCGTCCAGCTGCACTGCCCGCCGACCGAGGTCTACTATCGCCCGGAGATGTTCGAAGGTCTGGAAGAGATCCGCAAGGCCGGCAAGATCAAGCATTACGGTGTGTCGGTCGAAAAGGTCGAGGAAGCGCTGAAGGCGATCGAATATCCGGGTGTCGTCTCGGTCCAGATCATCTTCAACATGTTCCGCCAGCGCGCGGCCGGGCTGTTCTTCCAGGAAGCCAAGCGCCGTAACGTCGCCGTCATCGCGCGCGTGCCGCTGGCAAGCGGCCTGCTCTCCGGCAAGATCACGGCTGCCACGCAGTTTGCCGCCGAAGACCACCGCAACTTCAACCGCAATGGCGAGGCTTTTGACGTCGGTGAGACCTTCGCCGGCGTGCCGTTCGAGACGGGTCTTGCTGCCGTCGAGGAAATCCGCAAGCTGGTGCCGGCGGGCGCTTCCATGGCGCAGTTTGCGCTGCGCTGGATCCTGATGCATGAGGCAGTCACCGTGGTGATCCCCGGCGCCCGCAATGGCGAGCAAGCCAAAGCCAATGCGGCGGCTTCCGATCTTCCCGCGATCTCGGCGGATGTGATGGCGGCTGCCAAGGACACCTATGACCGGCTGATCGCGCCGCATGTGCATCACCGCTGGTAAGCGGCGCACAGCAACAGTCTCAAACGAGAGGAGGCCGGGTGAGCGATCACCCGGCCTCTTTCGTTGAAAGCTATGAACTGACGATCAGTTGGTGCCCTGCAGGTTCACTTCCCAGAACAGCGTTTCGCCCGAGGAGTCATCCACACCGTCGTTGTCGGTGACGGCGAAAGCCTTGCCGCTGGCGTCGAAGGCAAAACCTTCGAGCTTGTCGACGACATAGCCATTGGTCGCAGCCTTCAGGTCGGGCAGGAAGTCGTGGACTTCCTGCTTGGTGACGACAGGCAGCGCTTCGCCGATCTTGGCGGGCTTCAGATCAGCGATATCGACCGAGTAGAGCTTCTTCAGCTTGGCATTGTCGCCAACCTGATTGTCACGCTCGACGATGTAGAGCTTGCCGTCATGAGCGGTGATTTCGGACAGGCCGACCCAGCCTTCGCCAGCCTTTTCCAGCGGATAATGGACAGCGCCCCATTCCTTGGACTTCGGATTGTAGGACAGGAGCTTGACCATGCCCTTGTCGTCGTCACCCCATTCGCGCTGCACGGCCATCCAGAGCGTCATGTCGTCGCCCTCGCCGACGCTCGTGATGCCTTCGAGGCCGAAGCGGGTCTGGCCGGCCAAAAGTTCGGTCGGGAAACCGATCTCGGCCTTGATCTCACCCTTGTCGTCGACATTGTAGATGCCGTGGCCGACGAGCTTTGCGGCATCGCCTTCGGAGGCCAGCCAGAAGCCGCCCTTGCCGTCCAGCGTGATGCCTTCGATGTCGAGCTTCTGGGCCGGCTGGCCGCCGCGCAGAATTGGCAGGGCCTTGGTGATGACCGCCGGCTTTTGGCTGGCGTCGATCTTGAAGATCGTCGGCTGGGCCGAATAGAAGCTGTCATTGACGGCGTAGAGCTGGCCGGCCTTTTCGGCATCGCCGACGAGACCCGAGAGCGCACCCCAGCCGATCGGCGCGCCGTCGACGATCTCGGAACGGAGCATCGGATAAGCGGGCGTGCCGTCCGCCAGTTCATAGAGCATCACATGCGAGCGCACGCCGCCGTCTTCGCCGAGGTCGAGTTCGTTGGCGGTCGCGAGCAGGTTGCGGCCCGGGACGGCGACAGCGCCTTCCGGCGAGATGCCGGACGGCAGCAGCTGGACGAGTTCCGGATCGGCGCCGGTATCCTTGTAGACGGCGGCGATCGAGCCACGCTCGGAGAGCACGAAGAAATACTTCTGATCGCCGAAGGTTGCGGTTTCCAGGCCTTCGAGTTCAACGCCCTTGGACTTGGCGCGCTTGTCGGGGAAATGGCCGATCTGGGCAATGGCGAGTTCGAGCGACGGACCGGATTCGTAAAGTTCCTTGCCGGTCTTGTCGAAGATGGTGAAGCTGCGCGAGCCACCCTTCCAGTCGCCCTCATTGGCGATGACAATACGGTTGTCATCAAGCCACTTCACGGCATCCGGCTCGCGAAGAACGCCTTCCTTGCTGCCGGTGAACTTCAGCGCGCCGTCCGACTTGGTGTCGATACCGGCGAGATCCACCTTGCCGGCGGAGAAGTGGGCCTTCACCTCGCCGGTCTTGCCGTCGACGATGGCGATGTGGTTGTTTTCCTGAAGCGTGACGGCGATCTCGCCGAGGCTGTTGATCGAGACGAATTCCGGTTCCGGATCATCAGGCGCGATCTCGGCCAGGCCGGTCAGGGCAACGTGCTTGATCGAGGCGCAATCGACGATGCCGTCCTTCAGCGATGCGATGACGAGATCGCCGGCCGGCATCTGCGGCAGGTCACCATCATTGACGTCCTCGTCGCGCTCGTTCTCGATGGCAACAGCGACAAAGCTCTTGTCCTTGGAGACAGCGACCGAGTCCGGCTGGCCGCCAAGGTCACAGCTCGATTCAACCGCCTTGGTGGCGATGTCGACGACGACAAGCTTGCCGGACGGATTGGCCTTGCTCTCAGAGGTATTGACGCCAGCGAGGACCTTCGATCCGGCAACGGCAACAGACGTCGGCTCACCACCCATCATCAGGGCGCCGGCGGCCTTCGGGGCCTTGGCGTCGGTGATGTCAACGAAGCCGATCGCACCGAGCGGGCTGTCGGAATAGATCAGCATGTTGCCGTCTTCCGTGGCTGTGACGATCTCGGCTGACGTCGCCGCGAGCTTGTCCTTGTCGGCCGGAAGATTGGTCGCGACCGGGAAGGCGGCGATGCGGTTGAAGACCTGCTCGGCTGCCGCCGGCATGGTGACCGAGGCCAGAAGTGCGGCGGTCAGAGCCGCGCGAGTAAGACCTGATGTCATGGAAAACCTCCTGTTGCCGAAGAATGGAACAGGAGGCTTTTGCGTCACTCGGATTACAGGCGCATGACAGGCGACTAAATCACCCCTGGCTTGTTTCGCGACGGGCTTCCCGAAGCATGAGGAAGAGTGACGCGCCGAGGATCAGCACGGCGCCGAGCCAGAGATAACCGCTCGGCGCGTAACCGAAGACCAGCCAGCCGGCAAAGACATTGAGCGGCAGCTTCAGGTCGTCGAAGGGCTGGACGTAAGCCGCATCCGCGGCGTTGTAGGCAAGCGTCAGCAGGTACTGGCCAACCGCCGTGAGCAAACCCGCCGCGAGGAGGAGCCAGAGCGCCAGCCCCTCTGGAACGACGAAGCCCGAGGCGGCAGCAAGCCCGAAATTGATCGGCGTCAGAAGCACGAGCAGCCAGACGGTCACCGTCTCAGGCGCCTCGTAATGGGTGAGGTTCTTCATGATCAGCGAAGAGCCGCCCCAGAGCAGCGCGGAAAGCACAGGGAGGAGTGCGGCGAGAGTGAAGGTGTCCGACCAGGGCTGCAGAATGATCATGGCGCCCGTGAAGCCCGCCAGCGTCGCCAGCCAGCGGTCGCGACCGACCGTTTCGCCGAGGAAGAGACGGGCGCCGATGATGATGAAGAAAGGCGAGGTCATGACCAGTGCGATTGCCTGCCAGATCGGCACGGTCGCGAGGCCCGTCACCCAGGCCTGGACACCGAAGGCTGCCAGCACCACGCGCAGGATGTGCCGGACAGGATAAGCGGTCTTCATGGCCTTGAAGCCAAGGCGGAAGAGCAGCGGCAGCGAGAGGACGAGGGCAAAGCCATATTGCCAGAAGGCGGTCGAGGCCGGCGGGAAGTGAAGCGTCATGGCCAGCCATTGGGTCACGACATTGAGCGCGGCAAAGGCAATGCCAGCAAGAACCATGAAACCTGCACCAAGGACGGCGCGGGAACGCAAGAGCGACACGGAGCTCTGATTCATGTCATTTTTCCTTTTTCCAAAAGGACCAACACAAACCAGGACAGACGAGGACGACGGAACCCCTCCCCGGACGGGAAGCGAAACGCAGCAGGGACGCCTCACCGGTCGCCCGGTTCTGGCATCACCACCTGACCTCATTCTCTTTCATCCGGACTATAACCGTCGGCTCCGGAATCACACCGGATCTGCTGACCCTCCCCTTCCCGTTACCGGGAGATGGGCAGGCGCTCGCGGGCTTGGGGATACCCCCTTACCGCCGGTGGGGAATTGCACCCCGCCCTGAGAACGAATGCCGGAAGATCCGGCACGACAGAGATAAGACAGGTTCTCATGCGGTGCAAGGCAACAAAAAAAGCCCGGCACGAGGCCGGGCTTCATAGGCGTCAGCTGACCATCGCGCCGTAGGGTGGCGACGGTCATGACGGATCAGCTGTTGACAGCGTCCTTCAGGCCCTTGCCGGCCGTGAACTTCGGAACGTTGCGAGCCGGGATATCGACTTCAGCGCCGGTGGACGGGTTGCGGCCCTTGGAGGCTTCGCGACGGGCGACGGTGAAGGCGCCGAAGCCAGCGAGACGAATGTCGCCGCCGTTCTTCAGCTCGGCCTGGACCGTTTCAAAAACGGCATCAACGGCAGAGGCTGCGTCAGCCTTGGTGAGGCCAGCCTTCTCGGCGACCGCGGATACGAGTTCGTTCTTGTTCATGTTTCCACCCTTTCTGATTGGTATGAAACGACTCAAAAGATTAAGTCGGGCGGAGAATACGAATGCTTCTGCCCTTCGCAACTCAAAAGCACCCGAAAGGCCCGGAAAACAAGCCGTTTAAGCGTGTTTTCACAAAAAAGGCTGGCAAAATTGCCAGCCTTTTTCGCGGATTTGGAGCTTTATGGCTCAACCATGGCAAAATGGCATCAATGAGCGACGGTCGCGCCGGTTTCGTCGGTGGTCTCGACGGTGCCGATCGCGGGCGTTTCGACCGTTCCATCCCACTCAATCGGCTCGGGGACGCGGATCAGGGCGTGGCGGATAACCTCACCCATACGCGACACCGGAACGATCTCCATGTTGTTCTTCACATTGTCCGGAATGTCCGCCAGATCCTTGGCATTCTCTTCCGGGATCAGAACCTTCTTGATGCCGCCACGGAGTGCTGCAAGCAGCTTCTCCTTGAGGCCACCGATCGGCAGGACGCGACCACGCAAGGTCACTTCGCCGGTCATCGCGATATCCTTCGAGACCGGAATGCCGGTCATGATGGAGACGATGGCGGTTGCCATGGCGATACCGGCAGACGGACCGTCCTTCGGGGTTGCCCCTTCCGGCACGTGAACATGGATGTCCGACTTGTCGAAGCGGGGCGGCTCGACGCCGAAATCGACAGCGCGGGAGCGGACGTAAGATGCCGCAGCCGAAATCGACTCCTTCATCACTTCCTTCAGGTTGCCCGTCACCGTCATGCGGCCCTTGCCGGGCATCATGACGCCTTCGATCGTCAGCAGCTCGCCACCGACCTCCGTCCAGGCGAGACCCGTGACAACGCCGACCTGGTCTTCGCCCTCGGCTTCGCCGTGGCGGAAGCGCGGGACGCCGAGATAGTCGTTGATGTTCTCGGCCGTGACGGCCACCGACTTGACCTTACCCTTGATGATTTCGGTCACGGCCTTGCGGGCGAGCTTCATCAGCTCGCGCTCGAAGGAACGAACACCGGCTTCGCGGGTGTATTGCTGAATGATCGTCAGGATCGCACCATCCGTCACGGAAAACTCTTCCGGACGCAGGGCATGTTCCTTGATCGACTTCGGCAGCAGGTGCCGCTTGGCGATCTCCAGCTTTTCGTCTTCCGTGTAACCGGCGATGCGGATGATCTCCATGCGGTCCATCAAAGGACCCGGGATGTTCAGCGTATTCGCGGTCGTCACGAACATGACGTTCGACAGGTCATATTCCACTTCGAGATAGTGGTCCATGAAGGTCGAGTTCTGTTCGGGATCCAGCACCTCAAGCAGAGCCGAAGACGGATCACCCCGGAAGTCCATGCCCATCTTGTCGATCTCATCGAGCAGGAAGAGCGGGTTGGACTTCTTGGCCTTCTTCATCGACTGCACGATCTTGCCGGGCATCGAGCCAATATAGGTGCGGCGGTGACCGCGGATCTCGGCTTCGTCACGAACGCCACCGAGCGCCATGCGCACGTATTCGCGCCCGGTCGCCTTGGCGATCGACTTGGCGAGCGAGGTCTTGCCGACGCCCGGAGGTCCGACGAGGCACAGGATCGGCCCCTTGATCTTGGTCGCACGGGCCTGGACCGCCAGATACTCGACGATGCGCTCCTTGACCTTGTCGAGGCCGAAATGGTCCTCGTCGAGGATCTTCTCGGCCGCGTTGAGGTCGATCTTGACCTTGGACTTCTTGTTCCAGGGCAGACCGAGCAGCCAGTCGAGATAGTTGCGCACGACGGTGGCTTCCGCCGACATCGGGCTCATGTGGCGCAGCTTCTTCAGCTCGGCATCGGCCTTTTCCTTGGCTTCCTTGGAAAGCTTGGTCTTGGCGATGCGCTCTTCCAGTTCGGCCATCTCGTCACGGCCGTCTTCGCCATCGCCGAGTTCCTTCTGGATCGCCTTCATCTGTTCGTTGAGGTAGTACTCGCGCTGGGTCTTCTCCATCTGGCGCTTGACGCGCGAGCGGATGCGCTTTTCGACCTGGAGAACCGAGATCTCGCCTTCCATGAAGCCGAGCGCCTTTTCGAGACGCGTCTTCACGCTGACCGTTTCCAGCATTTCCTGCTTTTCGGTGATCTTGATCGAGAGATGCGAGGCAACCGTATCCGCCAGCTTCGAGTAATCCTCGATCTGGCTCGCGGCGCCGACAACCTCGGGAGAGATCTTCTTGTTCAGCTTGACGTAGTTTTCGAATTCCGAAACCACGGAGCGGGACAGCGCCTCGATCTCGACGGCGTCTTCATCCGGCTCGGCGAGAATGCGAGCGGTCGCTTCGTAGTAATCTTCGCGGCCCGTATAGCCTTCGATCTTGGCGCGGGCGCGGCCTTCGATCAGGACCTTCACGGTGCCGTCCGGCAGCTTCAGGAGCTGCAGCACATTGGCAACGGTACCGACTTCGTAGATGGCGGTCGCGGCCGGATCATCATCGCTCGCATTGATCTGCGTGGCCAGCATGATCTGCTTGTCCGAGCCCATCACCTCTTCAAGAGCGCGGATGGATTTCTCGCGGCCCACAAACAAGGGGACAATCATGTGCGGGAACACCACGATGTCGCGCAGAGGAAGCACCGGATAGGTGTTCACCTCGTTTGTCGCTGACGTATTCGTCATTTCAATTCCTTTCCAACGTCCCGGGCTGCCGGGACCAGATGACCGACCCAAAGGCATCGGCCATGTTCTTGCTCCCCCAACAAGTGGAGTGGCGATATCCTCAATTCAAGCCTGCCTGGCCGGTCCGTCGCGAAACTGTGACGGTCAGATGACGCTCTTTCCCCGCCCGCATCCTAGAGTGCGGACCTGAAGCGAGGCATGCGCGGCGCACGAGGCGAAACAGACCCTCACGGCTCTCGCATGGCAGGAAAGACGATACGCAGATACGGATACGCAACAGAATCCAGGCGGCATGTCACCCCTCCTGTTCTACCCCAATCCCCCGCAGAGACAACAGCAGACACAGTAAATTAGCCGAAGTTCACTGGGGATGGCCGCAAAACGAAAGAGCCCGCCAAAGGCGGGCTCTTTGCAGTCTATGGGTGTCGAGATCAGGCCGAAGCGTTGGCTTTTTCTTCCTGCCTGTCCGCATAGATGTAGAGCGGGCGGGAATTGCCGTTGACGACGTCGTCGGAGATGACGACTTCGCGAACGCCATCGAGTTCCGGCAGTTCGAACATCGTGTCGAGCAGGATCTTTTCCATGATCGAGCGCAGGCCGCGGGCACCGGTCTTGCGGGTGATCGCCTTGCGGGCGATTTCACGCAGGGCATCCTCGTGGAAGGACAGCTCGACGTCTTCCATCTCGAACAGGCGCTGGTACTGCTTGACGAGCGCGTTCTTCGGTTCCGAGAGAATCTGGATCAGGGCGTCTTCATCCAGGTCTTCGAGCGTTGCCAGAACCGGCAGACGACCGATGAATTCCGGGATGAGGCCGAACTTGACGAGATCTTCCGGCTCCAGCTCGCGCAGGACTTCACCGACGCGGCGATCTTCCGGAGACGTCACCGTCGCGCCGAAGCCGATCGAGGTCTTTTCGCCACGGGCAGAGATGATCTTGTCGAGGCCGGCAAAGGCACCGCCGCAGATGAACAGGATGTTCGTCGTGTCGACCTGCAGGAATTCCTGCTGCGGATGCTTGCGGCCACCCTGCGGCGGCACCGAGGCAACCGTGCCTTCCATGATCTTCAGCAGTGCCTGCTGGACGCCCTCGCCCGATACGTCGCGGGTGATCGAAGGGTTGTCCGACTTGCGCGAGATCTTGTCGACTTCGTCAATATAGACGATGCCGCGCTGGGCGCGTTCCACGTTGTAATCGGCAGCCTGCAAGAGCTTCAGAATGATGTTCTCGACATCTTCACCGACGTAACCGGCTTCGGTCAGCGTCGTTGCATCGGCCATGGTGAAGGGCACATCGATGATTCGGGCGAGCGTCTGGGCAAGATAGGTCTTGCCGCAGCCGGTCGGGCCGACGAGCAGGATGTTCGACTTGGCCAGCTCCACATCGCCGCCCTTGGAGGCGTGCGAGAGGCGCTTGTAATGGTTGTGCACCGCGACCGAAAGGATCTTCTTGGCCTGCTTCTGGCCGATCACGTATTCGTCGAGGATCTTGATGATGTCCTGCGGCGTGGGAACGCCATCACGGGACTTGACCATCGAAGACTTGTTCTCTTCGCGGATGATATCCATGCAGAGTTCGACGCATTCATCACAGATGAACACCGTCGGTCCGGCAATCAGCTTGCGGACCTCGTGCTGGCTCTTGCCGCAGAAGGAACAATAAAGGGTATTCTTGGAGTCACCGCCGTTGCTTCCGCTGACCTTGCTCATGTCTTTATCCTTCCAGCACGCCGCGCCACCGCCTGGTTGCGGCAGGGCGATCACTCTCACTGTCCGGCTTCAGCCGCCGCCTTTGGCTGAAACCTCTTCCGATCCGGAGCTACTAGCCGATCCACTGAGGGCAGATCGGCGGCAACGAAAACTCCCGGTCTCGGCAGACTATGTCAGAAACGATCAACATAGCCTTAATCCATACTATTAGCGCTTTCGCAGCGACTTTAAACCCCCGGCGCCTTCACATACTGCGGCGCCACATTGGCGCCGCACCGGCCGGGTGCCATCAAGCAGATGGTGCTGCACCTTCCATTTCGGCGCGCGAGGTCAGGATACGGTCGATCAGACCCCATTCCTTGGCTTCGCTCGATTCCATGAAGTGGTCGCGGTCCAGCGTGTTTTCCACTTCGTCGTAGGTCCGGCCCGTGTGCTTGACATAGACCTCGTTCAAACGACGCTTCATCTTAATAATGTCACGAGCATGGCGCTCGATGTCGGATGCCTGGCCCTGGAAGCCGCCCGAGGGCTGATGGACCATGATGCGGGCGTTCGGGGTGGCAAAACGCATGCCCTTTTCGCCGGCCGCCAACAGCAGCGACCCCATCGAGGCTGCCTGGCCGATGCAGAGCGTCGACACGGCCGGACGGATGAACTGCATGGTGTCGTAGATCGCCATGCCGGAGGTGACGACGCCACCCGGCGAATTGATGTAGATGGCGATTTCCTTCTTCGGGTTTTCGGCTTCGAGGAAGAGAAGCTGGGCGCAGACCAGCGAGGCCATGGTGTCCTCGACCGGGCCCGTCAGGAAGATGATCCGCTCCTTCAGCAGTCGGGAGAAGATATCGTAGGAGCGCTCGCCACGATTGGTCTGCTCGACGACCATCGGCACCAGAGCGAGAGCGGTATCAACGGGATTTCTCATATCGGTCCTTTTTCAGCCTCTCCCCGCAACGTCCGGTGCCGGGAATCACGTAAAATCTGTCAACCCCTACATAGAGTGTCCGCACCCTGACATTCAAGACGCGTGCAAGGGATATCCTTAATGCCTGCCACCGGACGAACAGCCTCGACCTAACGGGTTTTTCTCACCCATGCCAATGCCAGGCCCTCGTCTGAAGAGCGATACACAAGAATGCCCTAACATGGTGAAAATTCTGTCATCGCGTGGCCAGGGAATCGCGCGGCTTTGCTGCAATCTGCCAAATTTCCGTAGGAAGTGCTTAACCCGGCTGGGCCATTGTGGGGCAATTCGATCCAGACGTGAATTTTTGGGATATTGATCGTGATCGACGTGAAGACGGGGTTTCTGCTCTGGGTGATCCAGGCGGGCACGCTCGCGATTCTCCTCATCGCCATTTGGCTGCATGGGCGCGAGCAGCGGCATTTCCTCTGGTTCGGCATCGGTTTTGCCGCGCACGCGACCGGCCTGGGGCTGGTGGGCGGGCGCGGAGACATTCCGGATTTCGTGTCCATCCACGTTGCCAATGTCACCTCGCTGCTTGCCTTCGGCTGCTGGGCCGGGGCAATTTCGGCACTCGACCGGAGACAGCCGCCTCTTCTTGCCTGGCTTCCGCCGCTGGTCTGGATCGGCTGCAATCTCGTGCCAGAGGTGCGCGACACCTTTTACCTGCGGGTCGCAACCCACAACCTTGGCGCCACCGTGGGATTTATGTTTCTGGCCTTTCTCATCATGAGGGCCAGCTTCAGTTCCCCGCGCTATCGCCAGATGCTTGCCGTCGTCTGGAGCATCCAGGCTCTGTCCTCGATCAGCTTCTGCGTCTTCGTCCTCTTCGACAAGCCGCGCAATTTTCAGGCAGACATCATCGGCCTCTGGATGGGAACGGTCGCCCTGATCGGCTTCATCACGGCGATCATCATCTTGGCCAAGATGCTGATGGATCGATCCGAGGAGCGGCTGCAAGCCCTGGTGCGCACCGATCCCCTGACCGGCGTGCTCAATCGTCGCGGCTTCACGGAAGCTTATCAGCGACTGCAGGACGCCGCGCCCTTGCCCGGCATCGGTCTGTTGATCTTCGACCTGGACCACTTCAAGCAGGTGAATGACGATCACGGCCATCAGGTCGGCGATATGGTGCTGCAGGAGTTTTCAAACCTGTGCCGATCGCTCCTGCCCCAGAGGGCAGCCTTTGCCCGGACCGGCGGCGAGGAATTCGCGGCGGTTCTCGCCATTTCGGAGCCTCGGGATGCGGCGCTGTTTGCGGAGACTGTCAGGCTTGCACTTGCCGAACGGGTTATTTCGACCGAGGCACAGGATCTGCGCATCACAACGAGCGTCGGTATCGCTGTGAGCCCGCTCTCTCGTGCCGGGCTCGAACAGTTGATGACCGATGCGGATGCCGCCCTCTATGCCTCGAAAGAGCGGGGCCGCAATCGGACCTCGGTCAAATCAGGCTCGCGGATCATGACCGTTCCACCGACCGGGTCCGGCAAAGCCGATCGCGATGTCGACGGGCGCGTGGACCGTCAGGTGGCGATCCTCAAACGCATCGCCGCCGTTGCCACATCGCTCGACGAGTGAATCTCGGTGCGCGCTCTTGCGTAACCAATATCATTGCATAAACAGGGTGCCATGACCGACCTTTCCTTCCTCTCCATCGACCCGGCCACCCGCCGCGTCTCGCTCGATGCTCGCGATCCAGCCTTCTACAGCGATCCGAACCGCGCCTACGCGGCCTTGCATGCCACCTGTCCCACCTTTTACTGGGAAGAGCAGAGGCAGTGGTTCTTTACCGGATACGATCACGTGAATGCGCTGCTGCGCGACCGGCGTTTCGGCCGTCAGATCCTGCACATCGCAACGCGCGAGGAGCTCAGCATGCCCGAGCCTGCCGCGCATACGCGGCATTTCGACAAGGCAGAGGAGCACTCACTGCTGGAAATCGAACCGCCAGAGCACACGCGCCTGCGCACGCTCGTCAACCGGGCCTTCGTTTCGCGTCACGTCGAAAAAATGACGCCGGAGATCGAGCAACTGGCGAACCGGCTGATCGACAGTTTCGAGAAGGATGGCAAGACGGAGCTCCTGTCGACATTTGCCGATATCATCCCCGTCACGATGATCGCCCGGATGATCGGCATCCCCGAGGAGATGGGACCGCAGCTCCTCAAATGGAGCCACGACTATGTCGGCATGTACATGTTCAAGCGGAGCCGCGCCGACGAAGAGGCTGCCGATCGATCGGCCAAGGAGTTCGCCGACTATGTGCGGCAGGTCATCGCCGAGCGGCGGGCAGCGCCGCGCGACGATCTGCTCAGCCACATGATCCATACGGAGCACAAGGGCCAGTTCCTCACCGAGGACGAGCTGATCTCGACGACGATCGTGCTCCTGAATGCCGGACACGAGGCGACTGTGCACCAGATCGGCAATTCGGTTCGGGTCATCCTCGAAAGCGGCAGTGATCCGGCAACGCTGTTTACCGACGACAAGACAACGGAGAGGACAGTCGAGGAGACGCTGCGGATCTGCGCGCCGGTGCATATCTTCCAGCGCTGGTGCCTGGAGCCCTGCGAGATCGACGGTGTGTCGTTCCAGCGCGGCGACAAGGTGAGCCTCATTCTCGCGGCGGCCAATCTCGATCCGCACAAGTTCCCCGATCCGCTAACCTTCAAACCCGCGCGCGACGAAGGGGCCAATCTGTCTTTTGGTGCCGGCATCCACTTCTGCATCGGTGCGCCGCTTGCACGGCTCGAGCTCAATATCGTGCTGCCGCTGCTCTTCAAGCGCCTGTCGGGACTGAGGATCGCCGAGACGCCTGTTGTGAAGGATGTCTATCACTTCCATGGGCTGGAACGCCTCGACCTTCGCTGGTGAGGTCGGCCGTCTCAACGTAACGCGCCGTCAGGGTTTCGACGGCCCGACGCATGGCGAGGCGCAGAGCCGGCGGATCGAGAACTTCTGCTTCCGACGCCAATTTCAGCATTTCGGATACGGCCATGCGCTCCTGCGCCACCGGCAGGCGGACAGTGCGCCAGCCCTGCTCGTCCGGCTCGCCGATGAACTGGAGATTGGCCCGGACGTAAGGCGGCGCCATGTGCTCGATTTCCTTCAGCCCCCAGGGTGACAGGCGAACGGTGGCCCAGTTCGGATAAAGCTCGAGCTCCAGGCGCCGCGTGTTTGCATCCCAATAGCCGGCAAGATCGAAGTCCCTCGGCCATTCGAAGCGCTCATCGGTGACGATCAGATCGAGCACGCGGGAAATGCGGTATGTCCGGGGTGTCCCGTCGACGCGCGCAACGAGATACCAGGCGCCGCCCTTCATGACGATGCCGAGCGGCTCTGCCACGCGGTTCTTTTCCGCTTTCCAGGATCGATACCGCATCCGGATGCGCTTGGAATGCCAGACCGCGTCGGCGATGGCCTGGAGGTGGAGAGGCTGCTCCCCTTCCGCCAGCCAGGCTGGCGCGTCGAGATGGAATTTCGACTGGATGCGCCTGGCGTTCTCACGAAGATCTTCGGGCAAGGCCGCCGTCAGCTTCTTCTGGGCGCCAGCCATCAGCGAGCCGAGGCCGAGATCGGCTGCGGCACCCGGTATCCCCGTCAGGAACATGGCCTCGGCTTCGGCGGGCGTCAGACCGTTCAGGCGAACGCGGTAGCCGTCCAGAAGCCGGTAGCCGCCATCCGATCCTCGCTCGCTGTAGACCGGGATGCCGGCAAGCGAGAGGGCGTCGATATCGCGGTAGATGGTGCGAACGGAGACGTCATTCTCCGCTGCAAGCACCTCGGCCGTCACCAGTCCCTTTGCCTGGAGGGTGGTCAGAATGTTGATCAGCCGGCTTGCTCGCATCAGGAAATTCTCCTTCTTCGACGAATACCCTAAATCAACCTGACACATCCTGACAGGTATGCGGGCGCATTCTCCTTACATCGCCTCGAGGCGAGATCATTTCAAAGGGAGACATCCATGACCCGGAACCAATCAATTACCCTCTATTATTCGCCACAGACCCGCGCGACAGGCGCACACATTCTGCTGGAAGAGCTTGGGGTCCCCTATCATCTGCATGTGCTGAACATGAAAGCCGGCGAACAGCGGCAGCCGGCTTATCTCGCCATCAATCCGCTCGGGAAGGTCCCCGCGGTTCGTGTCGGCGAAACGCTGGTCACCGAACAGGGCGCCATCTATCTCTACCTCGCCGATCTCTTCCCGGAGGCGGGCCTTGCCCCCGCTCTCACCGATCCGGACCGTGGCGCTTATCTTCGCTGGCTCTTCATCTATGGGAGCTGCTTCGAGCCGGCTGTCGTCGATCGCTACATGAAACGCGAGCCGGGTTCGCTGAACGAGACGCCCTATGCGAGTTATGAGTCGCTGATCGACATGCTGGAGGAGGCCTTGAAGACCGGGCCCTATCTGCTCGGCGAACGTTTCACGGCTGCGGACCTTTTGTGGGGTGTCGCTCTGCAGTGGACGACAATGTTCGGACTGGTCGAAGCCCGCCCGGCTTTCCAGGCTTACATGGAACGCATCGGCAACCGTGCAAGCGTGCAGAAGGTCTCCGCCGAAGATGCGGCCATGGCCGCCGAACATGAAGCCGCGGCCGCCCGGCTGAAAGCCAGCTGATTGCGAAGAAGATGGCCGGCCTCCGCCGGGTCGGCCATCTTCTTCGCATCCGATCAGGCGCGTGTGCCTATCGCGGCGCAGGCGTGCGTTTGGACAACGCGGGCCTGAGCGCTTGGCATGCGCTGTCTAGCCTGCCCAAAATCGCTGTGTGTTCGAACTATGGAAGTTCGCTAGACCCGGATGACATAATCCTTGCGAGTCGTTTCAAGGACTTCCCAGGTTCCCTTGAAGCCGGGTCTGAGGATCAGGCGGTCGCCGGCCTTCAGATGGATCGGCTCACCGCCATCCTCCGTCACGACCGAGTGGCCTTCGAGAATGTGGAAATATTCCCATTCGTCGTAGAGGATCCGCCACTTGCCGGGTGTCGACTGCCAGATGCCGGCATAGAGGCCGCCGTCGGCCTCTTCGATATTCCAGGTGGTGAAGCGCGGATCACCGGATATCAGGCGGTCCGGCGCGGGCGCGCCCTCTTCCGGCGTGATGGTGGAAGGTTCGAAGGCTAGGACAGCGGACATGGTGGCTCCCGGATGAACGGTGGCGGCCTTCCGGCCGCCACCTTGATGATCTCAGACTTTCGCCAGCGACTGTTCAAGATCGGCGATGATATCGGCCGGATCCTCGATGCCGATCGACAGGCGCACCACGTCAGGGCCGGCACCGGCGGCGATCTGCTGCGCCTCGGAGAGCTGGGCGTGGGTTGTCGACGCCGGGTGAATGATCAGCGAGCGCGTGTCGCCGATATTGGCCAGATGCGAGAAGAGCTGCAAACCGCCGACGAGCGCCTTGCCGGCCTCCAGACCACCCTTGATGCCGAAGGTGAAGACGGAACCGGCGCCCTTTGGCGCGTAGCGCTTCTGCAGGGCATTGTTCGGATCATCCGGCAGGCCGGCATAGTTGACCCAGGCGATCTTCGGGTGGTTTTTCAACCAGGTCGCCACCTTCATCGCATTGTCGCAATGGCGCTGCATGCGCAGCGGCAGCGTTTCAATGCCGGTCAGAAGCAGGAAGGCGTTCATCGGGGCAATCGCCGGACCGAGGTCACGCAGGCCGAGGACACGGCAGGCGATGGCAAAGGCGAAATTGCCGAAGGTCTGGTGCAGGACCACGCCTGAGTATTCCGGGCGCGGGGCTGAAAGCATCGGGTACTTGCCCTCCTTGGCCGACCAATCGAAGGTGCCGCCATCGACGATGACGCCACCCATCGAATTGCCGTGGCCGCCGAGGAACTTGGTGGCCGAGTGGACGATGATGTCGGCGCCGTGCTGCAGCGGGCGGATCAGGTAGGGGCTGGCCATGGTGTTGTCGACGATCAGCGGCAGGCCATGGCGATGGGCGACCTCGGCGATCGCCTCGATATCGACGAAGGTACCGCCCGGATTGGCGAGGCTTTCGATATACACGGCCTTGGTGCGGTCATCGATCTGCGCCTCGAAGCTTGTCACATCGGCGGGATCCGCCCAGCGGACGTGCCAGTCGAAATTCTTGAAGGCATGACCGAACTGGTTGATCGAACCGCCATAGAGCTTCTTGGCCGCGACGAAATTGTCGCCCGGCTGCATCAGCGTGTGGAACACGAGAAGCTGGGCCGCATGACCCGAGGCGACGGCGAGTGCTGCGGTACCGCCTTCGAGGGCGGCGACGCGCTCTTCGAGCACGGCCTGTGTCGGATTCATGATACGGGTGTAGATATTGCCGAACTGCTTCAGGCCGAAGAGAGCCGCCGCATGGTCCGAATCGTTGAAGACGAAGGCGGTGGTCTGGTAGATCGGCGTGATCCGCGCGCCGGTGGTGGGGTCAGGCTGAGCGCCGGCGTGGACGGCAAGCGTTGCAAAACCCGGATTCGTGTCCGACATCTGATAGATCCTCCCTTAAGCTGGACTGCGGCGGATCATAGTCAGTCGCAGCCGCTTGTCAGCCCGCAATATTCCAATCTCAACGGTCTGGTGAGCATAAACATCCTTGATCGAGGTCAATGCGCGGCGTGGGTCTGGTGGCATGCTCTGGGTCCTTGATGGAGGTAGTCATGACCCTGAGCCTTACCGACCCCGTGCGCCACACGATGCAGCAGATTCTCTCCTGGTTTGCCCAAAGTTTCGAATCCTCGACCGAAGCCGACATGCTGGCCACACTCGACCAGACACAGATCAATGCTCTGGCCGAAGACTGTGGCTTGAGCCCGCACCAGTTGCTGGCGCTCGTCAAGGCGGGGCCGCATGCGGCCGACGAAATGCCGGAGGTCATGCGCGCGCTCAACATCGATCCGGCCGAAGTCGACTTTCAGATGCGCCAGACATTTCGCGGCATGCAGATCGCCTGTGCCGAATGCGCGTCGAAGGACCAATGCCGTCGCGACCTGAAGAGCGGCGCGATCGGAAAGGCGTTTGTCGACTACTGCAACAATGCCGAGAGCCTGAACGCGCTCAGGGCAAATCCTGAAATGCTGCTCGATCGTTGAGCCTCAAAGCCCCAATCGCGGCATCTCTATCGCCGGGCAGCGGTTCATCACCACCTTGATGCCGGCCTCTTCGGCCGGTTTGACAGCCTCGTCGTCCCGCACGGTCAGCTGTCCCCAGATGACCTGAGGCCGCGTCGGCAAAGCAAGCGCCTCGGAGACGACTTCGCCGAGATATTCCGGCGCGCGGAACACGTCGATCATGTCGATGGCTTCGGGGATATCGGCCATGGTCGCATAGACCTTCTGGCCGAGAATCTCCTTTCCCGCCTGACCGGGATTGACGGGAAAGACGCGATAACCCTTCGACATCAGATACCGCATCACGCCGAAACTGGGACGATCGGGCTTCGGAGAGGCGCCGAGGAGCGCGATGGTCTTTACCTCCGTCAGAATGCCCTTCAGATACTCGTTGGAATAATGGGTGTGTTCGGCCATCCGGTTCTCCTTCGCATCTCGTCAAAGCTTGCAGAGACTTAGATGGGTGTGAGATCTTCGACAACAAGGCCATCGGCCCCGTCGTGGATCCCGTCACGATACGGCGACGGCTGGAACCGTGAGACGGGCCGGACGTTGAGATGCAGCCGAAGGAGGATCGTCATGCGCCTGAACCATATCGTCATCATGGTCGCCGCACTCGGGGCGGCATCGCCGGCCGACGCCATCTCACGCTACAATTCGCAAAGCCTGACCTGCGACCAGGCGCGCCAGCGGGTCCTCAACGAGGGGGCCGTGATCCTGCGCTATCCGTCGACACGCGTGCGCGGCATGACGCTTTACGACCGCTACGTCACACGCAATGCGCTGTGCGCGCCCCACGAATATGCCGAGCGCGCCTATGTGCCGACACGGGACGAGCCGCGTTGCCCCGTCCTCAACTGCCAGTCTTACGATCCCCTGCCCGGACGATTCGGCAAGCCGATCATCCGGTTCTGAGCGGTTTCACTAGGCGGCGTGGGCCGGGCCGTGATGCGGCGCATGGGTCAGTTCGTAGACGAGCGGATATTCCGAAACCAGGGCCCGGTTCATCACCATCTTGATACCGGCTGCTTCGGCCCGGGCTGCTGCGGCATCGTCCCTGACGCCAAGCTGGCACCAGATGGCTTTCGGATGCGGGGTCATGGTCAGGACCTCTTCGACGATCTGGTCCAGTTGATCGGACCGGCGAAACACGTCGACGAGATCGATGGGTTCCGGGATGTCGGACAGCGAGGCGTATACGCGCTGGCCAAGGATCGTGCCCCCTGCATGGGCCGGGTTGACGGGAAAAACCCGATACCCCTTGCCGAGCAGAAAACCTGATATCCAATGGCTGGGACGGTGGTCGTTGGTCGAGGCGCCGACCACCGCGACATTGTGCGCACTCTTGAGGATCTCGGCGAGATAATCGTTGAGATAGGTGTCGTGGTTCATGGACTTCCTCCTGGCCGCGCGGGCCGCTGAGCAAACCGTCCTATATTCCCCAACCCTGTTATACGCCGAATCCGTTAACGGTCGCGCTTCGCATCCATTCAAATGCCGTGCATCATTCCGGCAGCACGACGTGCCCGTGCTCGTCCAACGGGAAGAACGGATTGTGCGCGATTTCCCAGAGGTGGCCGTCGGGATCGGCAACATAGCCGGAATAGCCGCCCCAGAACACCTTTTCCGGCGCCTTGACCAGCGTCGCGCCGCAGGAAACGACGAACTTGACCACGGCATCGACACCGATTTCGCTCGGCACGTTGTAGGCGAGCGTGACACCGGAAAAGCCGGGCGGCGTATTTTCAACCTGGGCATCCTGCGCCAGATGGCTCCGGGAAAAGAGGCCGAGCACGATGCCCTTGAGCTGAATGAATGTAATGTTCTCATTCGACGCAGACGACCTGCTCCAACCAAGCCGCTCATAGAATTCGGTGCTGCGCCCGACATCGGCAACACCGAGCGTGATCAGAGAAATTCGACGCTCCAGGGACATATTTGACCTCCATCTTGGGCGCCTGCCGTTACGTTCGGTTTATGTTTTCATTATGTTCATGCGAATATTAGCATCATGAGTTGCGCTCATGTTTTGCTGCAATCCTTCAAGAATGACTCAATATTGCGCCTTTTCGCCGGCCATCGTTGGCAGAATTGACCCCTTTGGCATTCTGAAAACTGACGATCTCAGAGCCCATTCCAGGCAAACTCGGCGGTTGCGATTGCGGTAAAATAATACCACACACCTAACTCATTGATTTTGCTTGACCCTTGCAAGGACACCTACACCAGGGCCGCCTTGACGCTCCGCCTGCCCCGGATTATACACCCGGCAAGACGGCGGCCCCTCGGGACCGCTTTCTTATTTGTGCCGGCGACGGCACGCACCAAGCAACAAAAAACGCCTGCTGGCCCTCTTGGGTCAACCAGGATCACACGGAAAGAGACCTCAATGTCTACCTTCGTTCAGAAGCCTGCAGAGGTGGAGAAGAAGTGGATCGTCATCGATGCCGAAGGGCTCGTTGTCGGCCGCCTCGCCACCATTATCGCCACGCATCTTCGTGGCAAGCACAAGGCCACCTACACCCCTCACGTTGATGATGGCGACAATGTCATCGTGATCAACGCCGAGAAGGTTGTTCTTACCGGCAAGAAGTATTCGGACAAGACCTACTACTGGCACACCGGTTATCCGGGTGGCATCAAGGAACGTACTGCCCGCCAGATCATCGAAGGCCGCTTCCCGGAGCGCGTTCTCGAGAAGGCTGTCGAGCGCATGATCCCGCGCGGCCCGCTCGGCCGTCGCCAGATGAAGAACCTGCGCGTCTATGCCGGCTCGAACCATCCGCATGAAGCTCAGCAGCCCGTCGTTCTCGACGTCGCCAAGCTGAACAGCAAGAACACAAGGAGCGCCTAAGTATGGCCGATCTTTCTTCCCTGAAGGACCTTGCCCCGGCACAGGACGCAGCTCCGGCTCACGTCCGCAAGGTCGACTCCCTGGGTCGCTCCTACGCCACCGGCAAGCGCAAGAACGCCGTTGCCCGCGTCTGGGTCAAGCCGGGCACCGGCAAGATCACGATCAACGGCCGCGAATTCCGCACCTACTTCGCCCGTCCGGTCCTGCAGATGATCCTGCAGCAGCCGATCGTCGCAGCTGCCCGTGACGGCCAGTTCGACATCATCGCGACCGTTCACGGCGGCGGCCTCTCCGGCCAGGCCGGTGCAGTTCGTCACGGTCTCTCGAAGGCCCTCACCTACTTCGAACCGGGCCTGCGCTCGGTCCTGAAGAAGGGTGGCTTCCTGACCCGCGACAGCCGCGTTGTCGAGCGTAAGAAGTACGGCAAGGCCAAGGCCCGTCGTTCGTTCCAGTTCTCCAAGCGTTAACAGCTGGATTACCGGACACGGAAATCAAGGCGGGGCTTCGGCTCCGCCTTTTTTGTTGTCTACCATCCTCATTCCCACTCAGAGCGGCATTGGCATGGTCTCCCAGATCGCAAAGCTTCCGAAACCACCCTATTACGTCGTCTGCTTCTCCTCCCAGCGCACGGCCGGCGATCACGGCTATGGTGCGATGGCCGACACGATGGTTGCGCTTGCCGAGCAGCAGCCGGGTTATCTCGGCATGGAGAGTGTGCGCGGGCCTGATGGCTTCGGTATCACCAATTCCTACTGGGTGGACGAAGCGAGCATTCTGGCCTGGAAAGCCGTGGTTTCCCATGCCGCGGCCCAGAGACTCGGACGCGAACGGTGGTATGAAGATTACCGAGTCATTGTCGCCAAGGTCGAACGGGCCTACGACATCAAGAGAGAAGACTGAGGGACCATCATGGCGAGTAAATCGATCGACAACGCCTTCACCGCAAAGGCCCTGCGCGGAGCGGCGACCGACCCGACCTATGCGGGCGTGCTTTCCTTCATGCGCCGCAAATATTCCAAGGTGCTGGACGACGTCGATGCGGTCGTACTCGGCATTCCCTTCGATGCCGCCGTCTCCAACCGTCCCGGCGCCCGTTTCGGACCGCAGGCGATCCGGCGCGCCTCGGCGATCTTCGACAATGATCCGCAATATCCCTTTGCCCGTGACCTGTTCGAGCAGATGGCCGTCATCGACTATGGCGACGTGTTGCTCGACTACGGCAATCATCAGGAAACTCCCGCGCGGATCGAAGCGCAGGCAGCCGAAATCCTGGCGTCGGGCGCCTATCTGCTCGGGCTCGGCGGCGACCATTTCGTCACATGGCCACTTCTGAAAGCGCATGCCGCCAAACATGGACCGCTGGCGCTGGTACATTTCGACGCGCATCAGGACACCTGGGACGATGACGGCCAGCGGATCGACCACGGCTCCTTCGTCTGCCGGGCCGTGCGCGAGGGCGTCATCGACCCTGCTGCCTCGATCCAGATCGGCATTCGGACCGAGGCACCTGAGAATTTCGGCATCAGGATCATCCCCGGCTATGAGGTCGAGGATTTGAGTGCGCAGGCGATTGCCGACCAGATTATTGCCCATATCGGCGACCGCGCCTGCTACCTCACCTTCGACATCGACTGCCTCGATCCGGCCTTTGCACCGGGCACAGGCACGCCGGTCGCAGGTGGCCCGTCATCGGCCAAGATGCTCTCGGTTCTGCGCAAGCTCGGCCCCCTCGATATCCGGGGTTCCGACATCGTCGAGGTGGCACCGGCCTACGACCATGCCGATATCACCGCCATTGCCGGTGCAACGGTCGCGATGTATATGCTGGGTCTGCGGGCTGAACGCCTCGCCGCTCCCCGTTAACAAACTGAATCACATGGCGGATAAAGTGAGTCCGCCAGCACTCCTAACCTTCTGAATTTGTGGACAAAGACATGAGCGCGAAAATCTTCATCGATGGCGAACACGGAACCACGGGGCTGCAGATCCGCACCCGCATGGCCGGCCGCCGCGACGTCGAGCTCCTGTCGATCCCGGAAGCGGAACGGCGCAATGCCGCCATGCGCGAGGATCTGCTCAACAGCGCCGATATCGCCATCTTGTGCCTGCCGGACGAAGCCTCGAAAGAGGCCGTCACCATGCTCTCGGGCAACAACAAGGTCCGGATCATCGACACCTCGACCGCCTTTCGGGTTGCGGAAGACTGGGCCTATGGCTTTGCCGAAATGGACAAGGCGCAGGGCGACAAGATCCGTTCGGCGCGCCACGTCGCCAATCCCGGCTGCTACCCGACCGGTGCGATCGGCCTCATCCGGCCGCTGCGTGACGCCGGCATCCTGCCGGATGCTTATCCGGTCAGCGTCAATGCGGTCTCCGGTTATACCGGTGGCGGCAAGCAGCTGATCGCCCAGATGGAAGACACCGCTCATCCCGAGCATCTGGCCGCCAACAACTTCCTCTACGGCCTGCCGCTCAAGCACAAGCATGTGCCGGAGATGACGATCCATGGGAAGCTCGACCGGGCGCCCCTCTTCTCGCCTTCCGTCGGCCGCTTTGCCCAGGGCATGATCGTGCAGGTGCCGCTGTTCCTTGATGACCTTGCCTCGGGCACGACGATCAGCAGCATACATGCGGCCCTCGTGGCGCATTATGCCGGCCAGAACATCGTTACGGTGGTGCCGCTCGCTGAAAGCGCCAAGTTGCCGCGCGTCGATGCCGAGGAGCTGGTCGGGCAGGATACAATGAAGCTCTATGTCTTCGGCACGGAAGGCGGACCGCATGTCAATCTCGTCGCCACGCTCGACAATCTGGGCAAGGGTGCGTCTGGTGCGGCCGTCCAAAACATGGACCTGATGCTGTCTGCTTGATTGAAACCACAACGGGAGGACATTCACATGCTCGATCATATTGGCCTCTCCGTTACCGACTATCCGAAGTCCAAGGCATTTTACGATGTCGTGATGCCGATGCTGGGCGCGGACTGCTGCATGGGGGTGACCGCCGCTGATACCGGCGGGACCTATGAGGGCGCCGGCTACGGGCTCAACGGCAAGCCGTCCTTCTGGATCGGCACCGGCGGGCGCACGCAAGGGTCGATGCACATCGCCTTCGTTGCCGAGAGCCGCGCCGCAGTGGACGCGTTTTACGCTGCGGCGATGGCGGCTGGCGCGACGGATAACGGACCGCCCGGCATCCGTGCGCACTACCATCCGAATTACTACGGCGCCTTCGTGCTCGATCCCGACGGCCACAATATCGAGGCGGTCTGCCACAAGCAGGCCTGACGGCTGCCTCAGCGGGACTGTCTCCGGCGGCTGAACGCTTCGTCAGGTGGACGCGCTATCGTCTCCGTCAAACGCGACCGCTATAGTGCACCGAAAGCGAGGTGCCATGAGCAAACCGATACGGTTTCCCGTCTATTTCATTCCCCATGGGGGCGGTCCGTGGCCGTTCCTGGAGTTCCCGAAGGATGAACAGGGCAAAGGGCCCTGGGATGATCTCGGCACCTTCCTGCGCGGATTTGCCAACGAGGTGGGGCACAAGCCGAAGGCGATCCTGGTAGTCTCAGGGCATTGGGAAAAGGAACCCGTGCCGACGGTGAGCAGCGCTCCGCAGCCGGGCATGCTGTTCGACTATTACAACTTCCCGCCCCATACCTATGAGCTTTCCTATCCGGCACCCGGCTCGCCAGTTCTCGCGGCGCGCGTCCGCGCCCTGCTCTCTGCGGCTGGAATCGACAGCGCCGAAGATGCCGAGCGTGGTTATGACCACGGCGTCTTCATTCCGCTGATGCTCGCCTATCCGGATGCGGATGTGCCGATCACTGTCATGTCGCTCAAGAATACGCTTGACGTTGAAAGCCATGTCGCGATCGGCAAGGCGCTGGAACCGCTGCGCGACGAGGAGGTGCTGATCATCGCATCCGGCATGAGCTATCACAACATGCGGATGTTCCGGCAGGCGGAGCCCGGTCATGTCCAGCAAGCGGTGCGCTTCGACACATGGCTCGCGGACGCCGTCAAAATCAACGATGTCGACGAACGGGCGGCAAAGCTTTCCACCTGGGAGCAGAACTCGGATGCGCAGGCCTGCCACGTGCCCGACCATGACCATCTGGTGCCGCTCTTCGTCGCAGCGGGTGCCGCCGGCGTTGATGCCGGACGGCAGGTTTTTCAGGGGCATTTCCTCGGTAAACCCTATTCGGGCTTCCGCTTCGGCTAGGTCAGTCGCGCACTTCCATGGCGATCGGACGCGGACGCTCGCCGTAGAAGCCCCGGAGATGAGCAACCGCGAAGGCAAGCACGATCAGGGCCATGCCCTGATGCGTCAGGCCCGCATGCAGCGGAACCTGGGTCACCAGCGTGACGATGCCGACTGTGGCCTGCAGAAAGACCAGAGCGAACATCAACACGCTGCGGCGGGCATGGGTCGATTGCGGCGCTGCGCGCAGACACTGGATCATGTGGAACAGCGCAATGGCGAAGAGCACATAGGCGCCCAAGCGGTGGACAAACTGAACCGTCTTCGGGTTTTCGAACAGATTGATCCAGGCCGGCGCCTGCACGAACAGACCCTGCGGAACGATGGCGCCGTCCATCAGCGGCCAGGTGTTGTAGGTGAAACCGGCATCGAGACCGGCGACAAGCGCGCCCAGATAGATCTGGAAGAAAATCATGGCGAGCAGAATGCCGGCGACCAGCCGCGCTCGTGGTGTCGGTGACGCATCCTCGCTGTGCGGGGCAAGACTGCGCATGATCCAGACACAGCTGGCAAAGATGAAACAGGCCATCATCAGATGGGTCGCGAGACGATACTGGCTGACATCGACGCGTTCGCTAAGGCCGGACGACACCATCCACCAGCCGATGAAGCCCTGCAGGCCACCGAGCGCCAGCACGCCGACCAGCGGCAGGCGCAGACCCGGCCCGACACGACCCTTGATCCAGAAATAGAGAAGCGGCAGAGCGAAGATCATGCCGATCATTCGGGCGAGCAGGCGATGCGCCCATTCCCACCAGAAGATCGTCTTGAACTCATCAAGGCTCATACCCTTGTTGATCTGCTGGTATTGCGGGATCTGGCGATAGAGCTGCAGCTCTTCTTCCCATTCCGCGACGGAGAGCGGCGGGATGACGCCGTGGATCGGCTTCCACTGCGTGATCGACAGGCCGGAATCGGTGAGACGCGTCGCGCCGCCCACCAGCACGAGACAGAACAGCGTGAAGACGACGACGCCGAGCCAGATGCGGATGGCACGCCGGTCGCTATCCACCTTGGCAATCTGGGTGCGGATTTGGGTTTCGGTACCGATCGTCGCAGCTGTCATCAGTCAATCCTCTTTTCGCCCGTTGATTTGCATCACTCCGGTGTGCAAAACAAGCCCGCCGGTTTGCGGCAAGCGGTCGCGTCGGAAGATGGCGGACCTGTCCTAAAAGAGAGACGTGCCATGCGGCCTTCCCTGCGCTCCTTCATCGGAACGATCGCCATCATCGTCATCGTGTTGCTCTATGCGCTTTTGGCGACGACCATCGCATCTGCGACCCTGGCGACGGCGCCCTGGTGGGCGCACCTCCTCTATTTCGTCCTCACCGGCCTCTTGTGGATCGTGCCCGCCATGCTGATCATCAAGTGGATGGCCGGCCCCGTCAAAAAGTAGCGCGGTCCAGGCTTTACCCCCTGTTTACCGCGTTCGGGATCGATGCTCCAGGCGCGATACGCCGATAACCGTTTCTTGCAGAAGGGCCGTTAGTCTCTGCCCCGCACGCAGGCAAATGGACGGGAGACCCGCATGCGGGAGCTGACATTGAAGACCATGACAGTCTTTGCGGGGCGGATGACAAGCGACACGGCCATTCTGCCGACGTCTACCGTCACTCCGACGGCAACCGCCATAGATGAAGACCTCGGCCTCGCCATCACCGTGCATTCGGATATGCGCGCCGTCGAGCGTGCGTGGCGACAGCTGGAAGCCGATCCGTGGAATTCGATGCATCAGGCTTTCGACTGGTGTTATGCCTGGGCACAGACCCATGGCAATCCGCTTGCAATTGTCGAAGGCCGGCTCGACGGCGCACTTGCCTTCGTGCTGCCGCTGGAGATCGAAAGCCGTGCCACGGTGCGCACCGCCCAGTTCATCGGCAGCGCCTTCACCAATTTCAACAGCGGTCTCTTCTCCGCCGATTTTCGTCACAAGGCCGAGCACTTTCCGGCCAGCGCAATCACCCGTGCGCTCGCAGCCGCTCTGGCAAACCGGGCCGATCTGGTCCACCTCGCCCATGTGCCCCTCGACTGGCGCGGCGAGCCTCATCCCTTTGCCGATCTGCCGAAGGTCCTCAACCCCAACCCCGCCTTTCAGCTGGCGCTCGGCGCCGATATGGACGCGACGATCGCGCCGCTCAATGCCAAGGCCCGACGGAAAAAATTCCGCTCTCAGGTGAGAAAACTTGAGGCCGTGGGTGGCTTCGACCATATCCGAGCGACGAGTCCTGCCGACAAGAGCATGCTGCTCGAGACGTTTTTCCGGCAGAAGGCCGCGCGTTTCGAGGCGCAGGGTTTGCCGAACGTTTTCCAGCCGGCCGAGACACAAGCTTTCTTCCACATGGTGCTGGAGATGGATCGCGGCGGCAGCGATGTCCCGCTTGAACTGCATGCATTGCGGCTGAAGGGCGAATATGCCGGCAAGATAGCGGCCATTGCCGGACTGTCGCGCAAGGGCGATCACGTCATCTGTCAGTTCGGTTCAATCGACGACACACTGATGCGCGAAGCAAGTCCCGGC
Organism: Rhizobium sp. AG855; assembly: GCF_003610655.1. Taxonomy (NCBI): domain Bacteria; kingdom Pseudomonadati; phylum Pseudomonadota; class Alphaproteobacteria; order Hyphomicrobiales; family Rhizobiaceae; genus Rhizobium; species Rhizobium sp. AG855. The sequence continues at coordinate 2,050,082 of NZ_RAQG01000003.1, forward strand.
GAACTGCTGTTCTGGCTGATGATCGAGCGGGCGGCCCTCACCGGTGCCGGCCTGTTCGATTTCGGTATTGGAGACCAGGATTACAAGCGCCGCTGGTGTCGCAGCGAAACGCTGCATCACGACCTGATGGTGGCTATATCGCCCCGTGGGCAGATTGCAGAACAGCTCCTCAGGGTGCTGACGCGAACCAAGGCGGCGATCAAGAACAATGCCAGGCTCTATTCCCTGATCCAGCGGATCAGGGCGATGGGTAGCAAGACATCTGCTCCCATGGAGACCGTTTCCGAAGGCGACTGACCCTTCGGCCCATACCGGTCGGCTCAGGCCGCGTGTCGACGCGGCCCGTGGGCTTTGGGGCGCACGGACATCAGCACCAGATCATCGTAGCCGACATCCTGGAAGGCCTTCATGATATCGGCCAGCTCGCCGGTGTCCGGGTCGGGCGCCGAGAGAATGATCTCGTGCTTGCCATTGCGGGTCAGACGGGCAAGGCCCTCGGCCTGGGCCGGACCGCACTCCACCAATACCAGGTCATAGGCATCGGCCAGGGCATCGACGATCATCGACAGGCGGTCGGCACCGCGCATGGCCTGGCGGATGTCCGCATTGCCTTGCGGGATGATGTCGGCCGTCGAGCTGCGGTCCGGATGGATGCAGTCAGCGAAGGCGGCTTCGCCGGTCAGGAGGTCGGTGATGCCGGGCAGATCCGCCCAGGCGGTCATCATCTGGCTCGGCCAGGCCGAACCGGTCATGTCGATCAGCACCACGCGACGACCACGTCCGGCCACGTCGCGGGCAAGCGCCACCGTGCCGGCAGAGCCGTCATCGCCCGAAGGCGAAATTGCGAAGGCGGCGCGGGTGCCCTGCTCCAAAAGGAAATTGGCAACGGAGGCTGCGGAGAATTCGTCCTGTTCGTCCTCGGCTTCGAGGTCCATCACCTCGTCTTCCTCGCCGTCGACCAAAGCGTCCGCATCGATCGGGCGCTCGTCGGTTTCCTCGGGGAGATCGAGAAGGCTTGCTGGCTTGTCCCGTGCCGGAGCAAGGACGGCGGCCGGTGCGACATCGTCTGCCAGATCTTCAGCGGCAGCCGCCTGCATTTCGTCATCTTCTGGGAGAATCTCTTCGTCACGCTCGTATTCGCGCGCAGAAGAGCCGGCAGCCGGGCGCAGGGCGCGGCCGCTGAAGAGTTCCATCAGCATCACGATCACGCAGGAAATGATGAAGGTTGCGAGCGCCGAGACGATGGTCATCGGCAGAACCTTGGGGAAGCTCGGCTCCTGCGGCGGTACGGCGCGCGATATGACGCGGGCATCGGCCGGGCTCGACCCCTTGTCGAGGCGCGAGGAGGCTTCGCGGTAGCGGGCGAGATACGTTTCCAGAAGCTGGCGTTGGGCCGCAGCTTCCCGCTCAAGGGACTTCAGGCCCACTTCATCCTCTCCGGCACGCGCGGTATCGGCCTTGACGGAGTTCATCTGGGCAATGAGCTGTGTTTCACGCTCGCGAGCTACAGATGCCTGGTTTTCGAGGCCGGCGGCGACCTTCAACGCTTCTGCGCGGATCTGCTCGCGCAGCCCCGCCAACTGGGCACGCAGCGACTTCATCTGCGGGTGGCCGTCGAGCAGTGTCGTCGACAGGTCCGAGATCTGCGCCTGAACCTGGGATTCGGCGGTCCGAAGGCGCTGGACGGATTCCGACCGGCTGATCGCATCGATCGTGTCGGTCGATTTGCCCGCCTTGATCGCTGCCTTCAGGTTTTCAGCGGTCGCCTCCGCATTGGCCCGTTCGCCGCGAACGCGGGCGAGTTCGGTCGAGATGTCGGAGAGCTGCTTGCTGCTGAAGGACTGGTCGGTCCCGAGCGACATCAGTCCTGCCTGGGACCGGTATTCCGCCACCTTCTGCTCGGCCTCCCGGACCTTTTCGCGCAGATTGGCAATTTCCGTTTCCAGCCAGCGCACGGCCTCGGAATTGCTGTCGAGCTTGGCACCGCTTTGCAGTGAGCGATAGACGTCGGCGATGGCGTTGGGCACATCGGCGGCCAGTTGCGGATCCTTGGAGGAGAATTCGATGCCGATGACGCGCGATTTCTCGACCTGGTAGACGGACAGCTTTTCCTTGAACGCCTTCAGCACACGCTCTTCCGGCGGAAGTTCGAGCGGGTTCTTCTTCAGACCGAACAGGACAAGGAAATCGGTGAGCGCAGACGGGCTGGATTCAGGATCGAATTCGGCACGCTCGTGCAGCTTGAGGTCACGCGCCACCTGCTTCATCAGGTCGACGGACTGCATCAGTTGCACCTGGCTTGCCACATTGAGCTCGTCCGGCATCGGCTCGACGGTCGATGCATTCGGGCCGGAGGCGGAGAAGCTCGGTTCACGCGGCTCGATCAGCAGCATGGCGTCGCTCTTGTAGGTCGGCGAAATCGCATGGGCGCCGACAAAAGCAAGCACACCGACGAGAGCGGTCGTCGCAAGGATGGTCCCTTTCCGTTGCCAAACGGCACGGAAAAACTGCGCGAGATCGATATCCACGTCCTGCTGGTCTCGGTCCAAACTCGGCATCACTCACACTCCCGGGGCTTTGTCCGGGCAAACGTAAAGGATCATGGTAACTCAAGGGTTAATCTCTGCCTGTGCGGCTCCCCTCCTCCCCCTCTACTTGTTCTGCGCCAGAAGAAGCATTCTCCGTTTACCGGGCATTAACCCTAATTGTTCGATAACGAACCATAAGAAATGGATTGATTGGGAGCGCGATTGCGCATGGCCATGGTCGGGAAACACGCGATACTTCTGCTCGCCGGCGCACTTCTGTCCGCCGGGCTGGCGGGATGCGCCGGTTATCGTCCGGCCCCGAAGGTCTTTCACGAAGCGACAATCCAGCCCTACCGCCTCGACAGCGGCGACCGGCTGCGCGTCACCGTGTTCGAACAGCCCAGCCTGACAAACACATATACGGTGGACCAGGCCGGCTATATCGCCTTCCCCCTGGTCGGCCAGGTCGCCGCCCGTGGGGCCACCCTCACCCAGCTCGAAGGCGTCATTGCCCAGAAGCTGAAGCAGGGCTATCTGCGCGATCCTGACGTCACCATCGAAATCGACCGCTACCGCTCGATCTTCGTCATGGGCGAAGTCGGTCAACCGGGTCAGTATGCCTATGTGCCTGGCATGACCATCCTCAATGCGATCGCCGTCTCCGGCGGCTTTACCGGCCGTTCGAACCAGCGGGACGTCGATGTCACGCGCAAGATCAATGGCCAGATCATCACTGGTCGCGTGCCGATCACCGATCCGATCCTCGCAGGCGACACCGTCTATGTGCGCGAACGGCTTTTCTGATCGATGTCAGAAAAGCAGCCTCTGCGCATCGTGCACTGTTTCCGGTCTCCTGTCGGCGGAATCTTCCGCCATGTGCGGGATCTGGCCGAGCATCACAGCCTTGCCGGCCACCAGGTCGGCATCGTCTGCGACAGTTCGACAGGCAGCGAACACGAAGACAAGCTGTTTGCGCAGATCATGCCGCATCTCGCGCTCGGTCTCGAGCGCCTGCCGATCCGTCGCTCCGTCGGTCTCGACGATCTCGTGGCGCTGAAACGCAGCTACAATCACATCAAGGCATTGCAGCCTGACATCTTGCACGGACACGGCGCCAAAGGCGGCGTGGTCGCGCGGGTCATCGGCTCGATCCTGCGGGTTCAAAGGTATCGCGTGGCCCGCCTCTATTCCCCGCATGGCGGAAGCCTGCATTTTCGCCCGCGCACGCTGTCGGGCGAAACGGTCTTCATGGCTGAACGCGTTCTGGAGCGCGCCACCGAAGCGATCTCCTTCGTCTGCGACTATGAGCGCGCAACGTATGAAGCCAAGGTCGGCAAACCGAGCTGCGATGCCGTCAGAATCTACAATGGCATCAGCGACCGCGACTTCGGCGCCGTGCCCGCATCCGCCAATGGTGCCGACTTCGTCTATATCGGCATGTTGCGCGACATGAAGGGGCCGGATGTCTTCATCAATGCCTTTGCCGAGGTCGAACGGCGGCTGGGGCGTCCGCTCACCGGCCGCATCATCGGTGACGGTCCCGATGAGGAGAAATACAGGCGGATGCTGGAGCAAAGGGGGCTATCGGAGCGCGTCACAATGGCGCCGGCCATGCCCGTTCGCGAAGCTTTCACCACCGGCAATATCGTCGTCATTCCGTCCCGGGCGGAAGCCATGCCCTATATCGTTCTCGAGGCGCTCGCCGCCGAAAAGCCCGTCATCGCTTCGCGGGTCGGCGGCATTCCGGAAGTGCTCGGGTTCGACAGCGCAGCCCTGGTCGAACCCGGCGACGCGACGGCACTTGCCGGGGTGATGGTCACGGCATTGACTTCCCCGGACTGGGCTTCCCGCACCATGCCGGCCAAGGACAGCTTCCAGTCCCGCTTTTCAGCCTCCGTGATGGCGGCTCAGGTCGAGGCGCTTTATTACCGGCACCGCACCCGGATCTGAAAACGTCGCACTGTGCCCTAACGGCACAATTTCACCCCATATAAGAGGTGACGCTAAAGCGTTTCTTAGGACCTTGTTGATAGTCCTTGTGCACCCATGTGCGAGGGATCCCGATGAACAAGGTCGACAAACCGGACGCTTTCGATCTTGAAGCGCTCCGCCGCAGACCGGCAATGAATGCCGATGGCACGACACAGGCACCGGGCAGCGAGCCCAGAGCCGAAGTGAGCGCGCTCGCGCGCCAGATCGCCGGGCAATATGCCGTCGCCAATTACTCGCCCTCCATCGTGATCGGCCAGTTGCGCTTCCTGGAATTCTTCAGCCTCTTTGCGATTTCGCTCGCCGCCAATTATTTCATGGCGCTGGAACCGGGCGCACATTTTCTTCTCAGTGCCGTGAGCGGCGCAGGGGGCGCCCTGCTCGCCCTTTTCCTGATGCAGGGAAGCGACTGCTACCACGTCTCCATTCTGCGCACGCCGATGCGCTCCATCGCCCGTGTGCTCGTCAGCTGGACCGTGGCCGTTGCACTTGCTTCGCTCGCCACACTGCTATTCGGCGATTTCGACGTCAAATACCCGAGCACGCTTGCGGTATGGTTTGCCGTCGGCGGGGCCTTCCTCGTCATCGAGCGCAATCTGATCGGCTTTGCCATCCGTCGCTGGGGTCGAAATGGCGTGATGGAACGGCGTGCCGTGATCGTCGGCGGCGGCAAGCCCGCCAAAGACCTGATCCGGGCGCTCGAACAGCAGCCGGAAAACGATATCCGCATTTGCGGCATCTTTGACGATCGCAATTCGCAGCGCTCTCCCGACGTCGTCGCCGGTTATCCGAAGCTCGGCAATGTGGCGGAGCTGGTGGAGTTTGCGCGGCTTGCCCATATCGACATGCTGATCATCTCGCTGCCGCTCAGCGCCGAAGCGCGGATCATGGAGCTTCTGCGCATGCTCTGGGTGTTGCCGGTCGATGTGCGGCTCGCGGCCCATTCGAACAATCTGCGCTTCCGTCCCCGCTCCTATTCGCATGTCGGCGCCGTCCCCTTGCTCGACATTCTCGACAAACCGATCCGCGACTGGGATTCGGTCGCCAAGCGCGCCTTCGATATCTTCTTCAGCCTCTTGGCGCTGGTGCTTTTGTGGCCCGTCTTCATAGCGACCGCAATTGCCGTCAAGGCGACTTCCAAGGGACCCGTTTTCTTCGTGCAGAAGCGACATGGCTTCAACAACGAAGTCATCAATGTCCTGAAATTCCGCTCGATGTATACCGAGATGAGCGATCCGACCGCGAAGAACGCCGTCACCCGGGGCGACCCGCGGGTGACGAAGGTGGGCCGCTTCATCCGCAAGACCTCGATCGACGAACTGCCGCAGATCTTCAACGTGCTGCGGGGCGATCTCTCGCTGGTCGGCCCGCGTCCGCATGCCGTGCTGGGCCAGACGCGTGACAAGACCTATGGCGAAATTGTCGAGGGGTATTTCGCCCGCCACCGCGTAAAACCCGGCGTCACCGGCTGGGCGCAGATCAATGGCTGGCGCGGCGAGATCGACACGGACGAGAAGATCAAGTTCCGCACGGCCTTCGACCTCTATTACATCGAGAACTGGTCGCTGCTGTTCGACCTGAAGATCCTGTTCCTCACGCCGATCAAGCTGCTCAACACGGAAAACGCCTATTGAGCGCGCTCACCCACCAGAGCCCTGCCCTTCCCCGGATGCAGGTTGCCGCCCTGCAGATGCTCGTGTCCTGGGTGCTCGGGTTCGGCGTCTTCCTGTCGGGCTTCGTCATTTCGGAACCGGCACCCTATGAGCTGCTGATGGTCGGTCAGGTGGCGCTCTGGTTCCTCTTCGGACTGCGCATCTCCCGCACCGTCGCGCCATTGCTTGCTCTGCTTCTCGCATTCAATATCGGGGGGATGCTGGCGCTGACGGTCATGACCGAGATCCTGACCGAGCAATTTCTCTATGTCTTCGTCTCGATCTTCCTGGCGCTGACGGCCGTCTTCTACGCGGCCGTGATCGAAGATCGCCACCAGCGGCTGGTGCTGATCTTCCGGGCCTGGGTGGCGGCCGCCATCCTGACCGGCATGCTCGGCATTCTCGGCTATTTTCATGCGTTTCCGGGCGCGGAGGTCTTCACACGGTACGACCGCGCCATGGGCGCGTTCCAGGACCCGAATGTCTTCGGCCCCTTCCTCGTCGCGCCGATGCTCTATCTGCTCTACGGCCTCTTGAAGGGCAAACTGTCCGAAGCGCCGCTGCGACTGATCGGCATACTGATCATCGCCTTTGCCGTCTTTCTCTCGTTTTCCCGAGCCGCCTGGGGCCTCTTTCTCTTCTCTGCTCTGGCGCTGGTCTTCATCATGCTGCTGAAGGAGCGCAGCAATGCGTTTCGGCTGAAGATCCTGATGCTGTCGGTCGCAGCCGTTGGCGTGATGGTTCTGGCCCTTGTCGTGGCTCTGCAGTTCGAAAAGGTGCGCGACCTGTTTCTGGCCCGCACCCAGCTCGTGCAGGACTACGATGGCGGCCATCTCGGCCGCTTCGAACGGCACCGCCTCGGCTTTCAGATGGCGATGGAGAGGCCGCTTGGCATCGGTCCGATGATGTTCGGCAAGATCTTCCCCGAGGACGAACACAATATCTGGCTGAAATCGCTGATGACCTATGGCTGGGTCGGCTTCATCTCCTATATCTCGCTGATCGCCTGCACCTTCGCCATGGGTTTCCGCTACCTGCTGCGGGACCGGCCCTGGCAACCCTATCTGATGATCGCTTGGATCGTGCTCGTCGGGCACATGCTGATCGGCAATGTCATCGACACCGACCACTGGCGGCATTTCTATCTCGTGCTCGGCATCGTCTGGGGCTGCTGTGCGCTTGAACATCGCCATCAAAAGATGGTGCGGCGCCGGATTTCCACCGTGGAGCCTGCCTGATCCGTCGTCGATAAGGCGTGGATCCCAAGCCTTGAACCTTTGCTCTGCTGTGCCATATTCAATATATGATCACGCCAGCACAGATCCGCGCTGCACGCGCAATGCTCGACCTCACCATCGATCGGCTCTCCCAGGAAAGTGGCATCAACGCCCTGCTCATCCTGCAGATCGAATCCGGCAACGGCTATGAGGCGACGCCAGGGGATCATGCCGTGCTGAAGCAGGCCCTGGAGCGGCTGGGCATCCTCTTTCTGGACTCCGGCCAGGCAGGTCCCGGCGGCGCGGGATTGCGCCTCGTCGCAGCAGATCACCAGGAAGGCATGCGACCGGAAGAGCTGAACTCTGCCAACAATGATTGAAAGTTTCTGATACCTCGTTGGAACAATATCCCGCTTGAAAGCTTACCTGCCTGACAAAACCAGACAGGAGACTTTCATGAGCCGAAACAATGGCCTCTACTTGATCATCGGCGCCCTCGTCGTTGCCGTCATCGGACTGGGCATCTACGTCTATCAGGAAGAGAGCAAGCCGAAGGGCGTCGAATTGCGCATCGGCGAAAGCGGCGTTTCCGTCGAGGAGAACTGATCGACCTCCCGCTTCAGGCGGGTCGGATAAAGGTTTGGTAGAATTGTTTGGGGGCGCTGTTGGCGCCCTCAAGCATGTAAGGCTGGCGACCCGCCGTTCCCCTGCGCACAGGGACCGGGAGCCCATGGTCGAGAGCATCAATGATGCGATATTCGACCAGCACCCTGACCTTTTCGTCCTTCCAGACCATCGAGGTTCCATCGGTCGCGGGCCGCGTGACGCCAGCTTCGAAATCGAGACCATAGACGTCAAGCCATTGGGCCAGCGTTGCTTCGGCATTGGCAATTGCAACCACGCTGTCGGCGCGGCCATGCCAGATCGAAACCGCAGGTCTGCGCGTCTCTGACCCGTCGCGGGCCGCACGCACGAGGTCACCCCATTCACGGGCGCTGCGGCGAGCCCCTGATTTCATCACATGCAGCGCCGACATGGCATCGCGGGCCGCGCCGAAGGGGAGCCCGGCCACGATCTGGCCGGCGACAAAGACGTCCGGATAGTTTGCGAGCAAGGCGCCGGCCATGGCTGCGCCGGCAGACAATCCCTGCAGGAAGATGCGATCTTTCGGGATGTTGTGACGGGTGGCGCAATGATCCACCATCTGGCGGATCGACATCAGTTCCCCGCGATCACGCGCGACCGAACTCGGACGGAACCAGTTGAAACAGAGGTTCTGGTTGTTTTGCCGGGTCTGCTCCGGATAAAGGAGCACGAATCCCTTTTCCCGGGCCATGCGGCTCCAGCCGCTGCCCTTGTCGAACTGGGCGGCTGTCTGGAGGCAACCATGCAGCACGACAACCAGTGTCGGCGGATCGCGCCTGAGCGCCGGCACGAATTCGAGCATGCGCAACCGGCCGGGATTGCTGCCAAAGGCATGGACCTCGACCAGGGACGCCCGCGCAGTGGCTGCCTTGGATGTGGCTACGCGCTTCTTGGCTTTCGGCGCCGCCTTCGGCAGATCACCCAGGCCAAAGACTGGAAAGGCGTCCTTCACCATCTTGCGCCAGCGGCGCTGCCCCTTGAGGAGCGCGGACAGCGGAGACAGGGGGTTTTTGAAGCGCATGGGGGGCGATCTCTTTCGGCAGGCGTGAAGATCGAATGTAATGCTGCATTGCAGCAATACTAGGACACGCCGGCGATTAACCGGTATGCCCTTTCATCAAGAAAGAAATTTGCTGGGATATCAAGGAAGAGATTGGTCGGGGCGGCGGGATTTGAACCCACGACCCCTTGACCCCCAGTCAAGTGCGCTACCGGGCTGCGCTACGCCCCGACCTGCCTAAACGGCACGTTCCCTTTAGACAGTCAGCCCAGCCCGTGCAAGGGGAAAGTCGCTGACCGCAAAAATTTCCTCTGGTCATTTCAGCCGCTGCATCAGCGCCTGAACCTCTTCGAACCGGCGGCGGTCTTCGTGATCTTCGCTGTCAGAGGCGTAGCAGGTGGAATCCATGCAGAAGCGCGTGACCTTGGTCGGGCTCGTGCCGGCATCGAACTGGCATTCGATTTCGTCGGTGATATCGCCTTCTTCGGCGTCCATTCGCGTCGAATAGGTGAGGCGGGCGCCGGGCGGCGTCAATTCGGGAAAGGCCTGGACGACGCCCACCTTGAGATCCCTGGCCATCAACATGCTCTTGGCCACGAAAATGCAGGCATCCTCCACCGTCTGTGGCCGTGTTCCTGCCTCTGCAGCAGCGCGGGGTGCTGGCGACGGCGTCTGGGCCAAGGCGGGGGTGGCGATCAGAAGGGCGGCGGCAAACAAACGTTTCATGGGACCTCACAGGGTTCGTGATGTTCCCTCAACGTCTTCAAAGAGTAGGGGTTCCCTCCGGGGAACTGAAAGGACTGACGCTCTGCCGATGCCTTGGAATTGCCGTCAGCGGACCTGGTCCAGCAGGCGCTTGCACTCCAGTAGATCGAACAGCGCTTCCTGCAGCAGGGCGCGGTCCTCCTTGGCGATCGAGCCCTTGCCGAGCGAGATTTCAGAGGCATCATCGGCCGATCCGCCAAAGCCGAAGAAGCGGCCGCTGGCCCGCACCTTCGGCCGACCGACGACCTGGTCATCCTCAAGTGCCACGCGCGGATCTTCGGTCTTGGCAGAACTCGCCGCGACAAGCGCTTCCATGGTCGCGACATCGCCCGTGGCGACCGCCATTACGAACTTGTTGCCGTTCGTCTTCAGAAGCTTCTGCACGCCCTTGATCGTATAGCCCTGATCATAGAGCAGATGGCGGATGCCCTTCAGCAATTCGACGTCATCGGGCCGATAGTAACGTCGCCCGCCGCCGCGCTTCAGCGGCTTGATCTGCGGAAAGCGGGTTTCCCAGAAACGCAGGACATGCTGTGGCAGATCGAGATCATCCGCAACTTCGCTGATGGTGCGGAAGGCATCCGGGCTCTTGTCCAACTGCATGACCATGCTCCACGTGCGATGCGCCAAGGCTTGCGCGACTCGCCCGTCATTTCAACGGTTTGGAACGGATTTTTCAAGCGATCCGTGACGGCAGGAGCGACACTCCACCGTTTTTGGTCGGATCAAGCCGCCGGATTGGCCGGCTTCTGCTTGGCCTTGCGCGCGATGTGGGCGCGCAGGATGCGCTGCTTCAAGACGTTGGATGCCTTGAAGGTCATGACCCGACGCGGCGAGATCGGCACTTCCTCGCCGGTCTTCGGATTGCGGCCGATGCGTTCGTTCTTGCTGCGCACCTGGAAGGTGGCAAAGGACGAAAGCTTCACCGATTCGCCACGCACAATGGCGTTGCAGATCTCGTCGATCACCGTTTCGACCAGCTCCGCGGACTCCGTTCGCGAAAGACCGACCTTGCGAAAGACTGATTCTGCCAGATCCGCACGTGTCACTGTCTTCCCGGCCATAGTTCTCGCCCGCCTAAATCAATGATCTTGTTGAATTCGGAAGAACCTATTGTCCTTAACTGCGACGGTCAAGCTCTTGTTGGTGCGCAATTTTTACTCTTTTTTGGACTACCAGCGCAGGAGGACCGCTCCCCAGGTGAAACCACCGCCCATCGCTTCCAGCATCACGAGATCGCCAGGCTTGATGCGGCCATCGCCAGCCGCGACCGCCAGCGCCAGCGGGATCGAGGCAGCAGAGGTGTTTCCGTGCTGGTCGACGGTGATCACGACCCGTTCGTCGGGAATGCCGAGCTTCTTCGCAGACGCATCGATGATCCGCTTGTTCGCCTGGTGCGGAACCAGCCAGTCGACGTCAGCGGCCGTCGTGCCGGTGGCATCAAAGGCCGCCTCGATCACGTCGGTGATCATGCCGACCGCATGTTTGAAGACCTCGCGGCCCTCCATGCGCAGATGGCCGACCGTACCGGTCGTGGAGGGGCCACCGTCGACGTAGAGCTTTTCGCGGTGGGTGCCGTCGGAGCGAAGGTTCGACGTCAGGATGCCACGATCGGCCACGCTGCCTTCACCCTCCTGCCCTTCCAGCACGATCGCGCCTGCGCCATCGCCGAAGAGCACACAGGTGGTGCGGTCGGTCCAGTCGAGGATGCGGGAGAACGTTTCGGCGCCGATGACCAGCACGCGTTTGGCCATACCACCCTTGATATAGAGATCGGCCGTCGCCATCGCATAGACGAAGCCGGTGCAAACGGCCTGCACGTCGAAGGCGAAACCGTGCGTCATCCCCAGGCGGTTCTGGATGTTGACGGCGGTTGCCGGGAAGGTGTTATCCGGCGTCGAGGTGGCACAGATGATGAGATCGATATCCTGCGCGGTCAGGCCTGCGCGCTGAAGCGCCTGTTCGGCGGCAGCGGTTCCGAGCGACGCCGTGGTTTCCCCCTCGCCCGCGATGTAACGCTGGCGGATGCCGGTGCGCTGGACGATCCACTCGTCAGAGGTTTCGACCATGTCTTCAAGATCGCGATTGGTCACCACCCGTTTCGGGAGCGACGCTCCGAAACCGCGAACTACTGAACGGATCATCGTGTTTCCTGCCTTGTCGTCACGCTGCTTCGGGGCCTGCCGGAGAGGGCTGCCGCGCGTGATATTTTTTCAAGTCGTTTTCGATCTTCTGAGTGAGCCCGTTGCGGGCCATGTCGTAGCCGACGTCGACGGCCGCTGCAAAACCTTCGGCATCCGTCCCGCCATGGCTCTTGATGACGATGCCGTTCAGCCCGAGGAACACGCCGCCATTGACCTTGCGCGGATCCAACTTCTCGCGAACGCGGTCGAAGGCACCCTTGGCAAGGATGTAGCCAAGTTTGGCCATCCAGGTGCGCGACATCGCTGCGCGCAGATATTCGGCGATCTGTTTTGCGGTGCCTTCCGCGGTCTTCAAGGCGATGTTGCCGGTAAAGCCTTCGGTGACAACAACGTCAACCGTGCCCTTGCCGAGATCGTCTCCTTCGACGAAGCCGTAGTAGTCGATGGTATCGAGGCCGGCCTCGCGGATCAGACGGCCGGCTTCCTTGACCTCTTCCTGCCCCTTGATCTCTTCGACGCCGACGTTGAGGAGACCAACCAGCGGCTTCTCGATTTCGAACAGAGCACGCGCCATGGCGCCGCCCATGACGGCGAAGTCCAGCAGTTGCTGGGCATCGGCACCGATCCCGGCGCCGACGTCGAGCACGATGCTCTCACCCGACAGCGTCGGCCAGATGGCGGCGATCGCCGGACGCTCGATGGTGGCCATGGTGCGCAGGCAGAACTTGGCCATGGCCATCAGCGCACCGGTATTGCCGGCGGAGACGGCGACGTCGGCCTGGCCGGTCTTGACCGCCTCGATCGAGCGCCACATGCTCGAGACATAACGTCCGCGGCGAAGCGCCTGGCTCGGTTTCTCGTCCATGCCGACGGAAACTTCACAGTGGTGGAAGACGGCCTTTTCCTTGAGCCTGGGAAACTGCGCCAGAATCGGCAGGCAGCGCTCCTGTTGGCCGAAGAGGAGGAAGGTGACTTCCGGGTGACGTTCCAAAGCCTTGGCGGCTCCGGGAATCGTGACTTCGGGACCGAAGTCGCCGCCCATAACGTCGAGAGAAATTCTGATCACTTAAACCTGACCCTTCTTGATCGCTGGCCAGCGAAATTTCGGTCAAAATACCGCTTTTCGATGGCGGCACAACCCACCTGCGGGCGCAGATGGGGGATCATTGATCCTTTTTCCAGTCTTTGAGCACGGCGAAGGGAGAGGGTTTCTTTTCTTCCTCGACTTCATTTTCGATATGCCCGGAAAACTGGACGCCGGGCTTTTTCGGATAGGGATCGATGCCGAGCGCGGCGAATTCCGCGATCAGGGCGCCCGCGTCGACCGTGTCGCCGACAAAGGGTTCCGGCAGGTCCGGACCGTCCGGATCCAGCACCATTTCACCGGCGCCATCGAGCACGATGCGAGCCAGCTTCGAGCCCTCGGGCACGAAGATCTGGTCGATATCCTGTTCGATCGTGGAGACAACAGGCTCAAGCGTCACGACGCAGGCCTGGACGATCTCGCCGGAGACGTGGCCCTTGATGCGCACTCCGTCCTTCTTCCAGCGGGCAATCTGCAGATCGGCCGCAAGGCGATTGACGGCCTCCACTTCCCAAAGGCTTGCCAGCCCCACGCGTTCGCGCTCGTCTGCCTCGACATGGACCTGTACGGGGTTTGCCGATACGTGACCGACCTTCACGCGATAGCTGAATTCGGCAGTTTCATCGGGAATTCTGGTGATCATTGGATCTTCCTCTGTCCGTTACCGGCGGCTCGCCGCGGTCGCCCGCCGGCATGGCCCTCCGAGGTATCACGTGGTGGGAACGGCGATCCGGGCCGTGCCGGTCTCGATCTCGGCTTCGGCGACGGAGCCAAGCGCTTCCTCTGCGGAAAACATCCAGCCGGCCAGGCTTTGCATGTCCGGAGCCGGCGCGACCTCAGGGTGAATGTTGCGAGCGAGGGCTGCGGCCAGCGCATCCCGATCTCCCTTGTCGAGCGCGGCGGCATAGGATTCGAGCCGACCGTAATACATGCCGGCGAGCTTCTTCATGCGCTTCGGAACACCGGGGTCGCCAACTCCGAGTTCGCGGATCGAATGATCGACATCCTCGAAGAAGGCGTCGATGATGTTTTGCGCGATCTCCTGGCCACTCCGATCCGACCGCGCAGTGCGGCGAAAATAGAGAATCAGCATGATTGTCAGCATCTCGAACCGACCCATGACGGTGTCGGGCGCATTCATGTCGAGATAAAAGGCAGGTGTCCGCGCGGCCGATGTCAGGATGGCATACTGCCGCTCGACGATCGCCTGATTGTTTCTTTTCTGACGGAAGAAACCGAATACCATCCAATTCCACCAAAAAGAGTCGGCCGATGGCCCAGGCCCGGTCGTGCTCATGTTGCATGATTGCGAAAGCTGGTTTACCGAAGCAGACGTGAATTGCAATGCCGTTATCCCCTCGCCCTGCCGCTTCCATCGGCAAAGTGACGGGAAAGAAGGCAGCGCCCGCAATTGGACGGCCCTTCCCCGGAAAGGCCACAATGCTGTGCGCAGAAGCGACCCGGCATCCTTCCGGTTGCCGTCGACAGTCATGGGAGACGTATGCGTGGACATTCGGATTTTTAAAGCGGACAGGAAGGTGATGAACACCACGGCCGTGGCTCTCGCTCTTGCCCTGGCCGGGCTTTCTGGCTGCACGACCTCCGAAGTGTTTCACAATGGCTATGTGGTCGACCAGGCCGCGCTGGATCTGGTTCCGGTGGGCTCCAGCCGCGAGCAGGTGCTGCTGTCGCTCGGCACGCCGTCGACCACCGCCACCTTCGACGGCGAGGTCTTCTACTATATTTCCCAGAAGCGCGTCCGCTCCGTCGCCTTCATGAAGCAGAAGCTGGTCGAACAGCAGATCTTGGCGATCTATTTCGACAAGAACGGCATCGTCACCCAGGAGGCGAACTACACGCTTCAGGATGGCAAGGTCTTCGACACGATCTCGCGCACGACCCCGACAGGCGGCCGCGACCTCACCTTCCTGCAGCAGCTGCTCTCGGGCGGCGGTGGCGCGGCCAACAGCGTCAAGAACATCCTGGGCGGCATGGGCAACTAAGCCTCCCTGCCAGGCTCGGACACGAAGAAACCGCGGAAGTTACCTTCCGCGGTTTCTTTTTGTCCCAAATCCGTGGCGGCTTAGTGGGCCAGCACGGCGAGAAGCAGGAGCGCCACGATGTTGGTGATCTTGATCGCCGGGTTCACGGCCGGTCCTGCGGTATCCTTGTAGGGATCACCGACGGTGTCACCCGTGACGGAGGCCTTGTGGGCATCCGAACCCTTCAGGTGCTTGACGCCGTCCTTGTCGATGAAGCCATCCTCGAAGCTCTTCTTCGCATTGTCCCAGGCCCCGCCACCTGAAGTCATGGAGATGGCGACGAAGAGGCCGTTGACGATGACGCCGAGCAGCGAGGCGCCAAGCGCCGCGAAGGCCGAGGCCTTGGAGCCCGATATCAGCAGCACGCCGAAATAGACGACGAGCGGGGCCAGCACCGGCAGTAGCGAGGGGATGATCATCTCGCGAATGGCAGCGCGGGTCAGGATATCGACCGCCCGGCCATAGTCCGGCTTCTCCGTGCCCTGCATGATGCCCGGCTTGTCGCGGAACTGCTGGCGAACCTCTTCCACGATCGATCCGGCCGCACGGCCGACGGCGGTCATGGCGATCCCGCCGAAGAGATAGGGGATGAGGCCGCCGAAGATCAGGCCGGCGACGACGTAGGGATTGGAGAGATCGAAGGAGATCGCCCCCATGTCGGCGAAGTAGGGATACTGCGCACTGTTGGCGGCGAAATAGGCCAGGTCGTTGGAATAGGCGGCGAACAGCACCAGGGCACCAAGGCCGGCCGAGCCGATCGCGTAGCCCTTGGTGACGGCCTTGGTGGTGTTGCCGACTGCATCCAACGCATCCGTGGACTTGCGAACTTCGGGTGGCAGATGCGCCATTTCGGCAATGCCGCCGGCATTGTCGGTGACAGGGCCGAACGCATCGAGTGCCACGATCATGCCGGCCAGGCCAAGCATGGTGGTGACGGCGATCGCCGTGCCGAAGAGGCCGGCAAGCTGATAGGTGGAGATGATGCCACCAACGATGACAATCGCCGGCAATGCCGTCGATTCCAGCGAGACTGCGAGGCCCTGGATGACATTGGTGCCGTGGCCGGTGACCGATGCCTGGGCGATGGAATTGACCGGGCGCTTGTTGGTGCCGGTGTAGTATTCGGTGATGACGACGATCAAGGCGGTCACGACCAGGCCGAGAATGCCGCAGAAGAACAGGTTGATGCCGGTGATGTCAGTGCCGGCCACCGTGCCGAGCGTGCCCCAGCCGACTGTCAGCGACGTCGCAAAGGCGAGCCCCGCAATCGACAGCAGACCCGTCACGATCAGGCCCTTGTAGAGCGCGCCCATGATCGAACCATTGGTGCCGAGCTTGACGAAGAAGGTCCCAACAATCGAGGTGATGATGCAGGCGCCGCAGATGGCGAGCGGGTAGACCATCGTGATGTCGAGAGCTGCCGAGCCCGCAAAGAAGATCGCGGCCAGCACCATGGTCGCGACGACCGAGACGGCATAGGTTTCGAAGAGGTCGGCCGCCATGCCGGCGCAGTCGCCGACATTGTCACCGACGTTGTCGGCGATGGTTGCCGGATTGCGCGGGTCGTCTTCCGGAATGCCAGCCTCGACCTTGCCCACCAGGTCGCCACCGACGTCCGCCCCCTTGGTGAAGATACCGCCGCCCAGGCGCGCGAAGATCGAGATCAGCGAGGCGCCGAAGCCGAGCGCAACGAGCGCATCGATGACTTCGCGCGAACCGCTTTCATGCCCCAGAAACACGGTCAGAACGTAGAAATAGATGGAGACGCCGAGAAGGGCCAGGCCCGCCACCAGCATGCCGGTGATGGCGCCCGACTTGAAGGCGATGTCGAGGCCAGCCGCCAGGCTGTGGGATGCGGCCTGTGCTGTGCGCACATTGGCACGGACAGAGACATGCATGCCGATGAAGCCGGCAGCTCCGGAGAGCACCGCGCCGATCAGGAAGCCGATGGCCGCCGTGCCGGACAGGAGAAACCATGTGCCGACGAAAACGACGGCGCCGACGATTGCAATGTTCAGGTATTGCCGAGTGAGGTAAGCCTGAGCACCCTCGCGAATATAGCCTGCAATTTCCTGCATTCGGGCATTGCCCTGGTCAGCCGCCAATACCGAGCGTGTCGCCCAGATCGCGTAAACCACCGACAAAAGCCCGCATAAAATTACGCCTAGAAGAACCGTCATTCGCAATACCCTCCCGTATTGCCCGCGCCTCACTCATCGCGGGCGGTGTCACGCAGACTCGGGCCCCCTCCTCCGAGACCCGTCGACGCGAGGCGAGATTGCGTCGCCCTTTTCGTGGCGTCAAGAGCGCATATTTTGCGTTGCGGAGGGAACTCAGGCGGGCTTGCGGGAGACAGCGCGCAACTGCAGCAGGATGAGCACGAGGCAGATGAGCGTCACCGGCCAGATCAGCAGGTTCATGACCGACCAGCCATAGGCCGTGAAGACCTTGCCCGACGAGAAGGAGGAGAGCGCCACGGTCGAGAACAGGATGATGTCGTGAAAGCCCTGCACCTTGTCGGCCTCGGAAGGGCGGTAACTGGAGGCAACAATGGCGGTGGCGCCGATGAAGCCGAAGTTCCAGCCGATGCCGAGCAGCACCAGCGCTCCCCAGAAATTCCAGAGTTCGATGCCCCAATGCGCCACGACGGCGCAGGCCATCAGGATGACCAATCCGGTCGCGACGATCTTTTCCGGCCCGAAACGGCTGATCAGCACGCCGGTGAAGAAGCTCGGGGCGAACATGGCAATGACGTGCCACTGGATGCCGAGAGTGGCGAGATCCGTAGAGAAGCCGCAACCGACGACCATGGCGAGCGGCGCGCCCGTCATCATGAAGGTCATCAGGGCATAGGTGCCGATGCCGCAGACCATGCCGGTCATGAAGCGCTGCGTCATGACGATTTCGCGCAAGGGACGTGTCGGTTCGCTCGCCGTGCCGGCCTTGCTGGCGAGTGGCGGCAGCTTCAGGAAAAAAAGCACGCCGATGGCGCAGAGCAGGAGCGGCACAAGGCCGAGAAAGGCACCGGCAAAGGTGACGGGCGCCAGCGCATCCTTCAGCCAGATGGCGATTTGTGGCCCGGCGATCGCCGAGACGATGCCTGCCGCCAGGATCCAGGAAATCGCCTTGCCCTTGTAGAAACTCGGCGAGGCATCGGCGGCGGCAAAGCGGATCTTCTGGGTGAAGCCGCCGGACAGGCCCATCAAGACGAGCGAGAAGGCAAAAAGCCAAAAATCGGAGCGGATGAGGGCAAAGGCGGCGAGCGCACTGCCGAGTGCTCCGGCAAGCGCGCCCAGCATGAAGCTTTCACGCCGCCCCAGAAAGCGCGAGGCGGTCGCGACCGCGATGGCGCCGACGGCAACGCCGATGTTGAAGCCGGTGAGCGGGGCGGTTGCGAGCGACTTGTCGGCGCCGAGCATCTGGAAGCCGGCGAGCCCGCCGACCGAAAAGGCGAGCGGGGGCGCCGAACCCAGGATCGCCTGGGCGACCGCGAGCAGACCGACATTTCGCTTGGCCGTCGACAAATGTTCGTCCAGGCCTGCCAGCGTCGCTCCGCTCATGTCGTTCACCTTATTTCTGCGCCGGAGCGCGTACCTGCTTTGCAATGCGGTCGAGAACGGCGTTGACCAGTCTCGGCTCGTCGTCCGGGAAGAAGGCCTGCGCGATCTCGACATATTCCGTTACGATGACCGCGATGGGAACATCCTTGCGCTCGATCAATTCGAACGCGCCGGCACGCAGAATTGCACGAACCGTGCTGTCCATCCGCGACAGCGACCAGTCATCCTGCAGCGCCTGGCGGATCAACGGGTCGATCTTGGTCTGGTCGCGTACGACGCCAGCGACGATCGAGCGGAACCACGAGGCATCCGCCTTCAGGTATGTTTCGCCATCGACCTCCTGGCCGAGCCTGTGGCTCTCATATTCGGCCACGACCTCCAGGACGCCGGAACCGGCGATATCCATCTGATAGAGCGCCTGTACAGCTGCAAGACGCGCTGCACCGCGCTGGTTCGCCGGTTTTACCGGATGCTTGCCTTCGTCCGACATCACTCAGCCACCCAGCTTCTTCTTCAGTGCGATCATCGACAGGGCGGCGCGGGCGGCAAAGCCACCCTTGTCCTTGTCGGACCGGCGCACGCGGGCCCAGGCCTGATCGTCGTTTTCGACGGTCATGATGCCATTGCCGATCGCCAGCGATTCCGAGACGGCGAGGTCCATCAATGCGCGCGAGGATTCGTTGGCGACGATGTCGAAATGGTAGGTCTCGCCACGAATGACCATACCAAGGGCGACGAAGCCGTCATATTGCGTGCCTTCGTCATCGGCGGCATCAAGCGCCATGGCGATGGCCGGCGGAATTTCGAGCGCGCCCGGCACGGTGATGACGTCATAGGTGGCGCCGGCCTCTTCCAGAGCATATTTTGCACCGTCCAGCAGAGCGTCCGACATGTCGTCATAGAAGCGCGCTTCGACGATCAGCAAATGCGGCGAAGCCGTCTTGTTTACCATGGTCAGATCCTGATCCTGAATGTGATTGCGGCGCTTTGGCCGCCAGAAACGCGGTCAAACCACGCTGTCCCCCGGAAGGCAAGCATTTTTAGATCAGGGCAGCTGCGGCTTCGGTGCAAGGCTGGGCCGATCGGCTAGCCCATCGGACCCGAGATGTTGTTCCGGCCTCGCTAAACAAGGCCGAATTCAGGCGGCAAAAATGAAGAATGTTTAATCGAATTCAGTCACTTAAGGGCTGGAAACGGCCACAATCCGACACCAGTTTCAGTTCTGCAAGCGAGCGACGGAATCCCCCGCCATCGCAAACATCCTTGAAAGGAACAGGACCATGAATCGCTTTGCAACCATGTTCAGTGCCACCGCCCTGACTGCCATTGCCTTTGGTGCGGACGCCTATGCCGCCATGCCCGCCACAGCCATGGCATCGCCACAGCAGATCGAAAACACGATCACGAAGCTCTCGCCGAGCGCCTACAACGTCATCTGGCTCGACTCTCTGAAAACCCATGACGCAGCCAAGGAGCAGTTCGGCAATGTCAAGCCGACATCCCAGGAGGCCCGTCTCGTCCAGGCCTCGGTGATTGCAAACCCGGCGCTCGCCCGCAAGCTGCAGGCCGACAAGGTGGAGCTTGAAAACATCGTCGGCGCCCAGCAGGCCGCTGACGGAAGCGTTACCTTCTACCTCCGCTGAACCACACTCTCTATCGACCTTCTCCCTCCCCGCCCGCCGAAATCCCTGTGCCTCCCCGGCACGGGGATTTTGGCGCTGAAAAAGCCTCCGGAACAATTGGCGGGTGGTGGGTGTTTCCGATTCACGAAGGAGGCCCCGGCGCTCTTTCACTCACCGGAAAAAGGAGTCTCCCATGGGTCGTGGTATTCTTATGTGGCTGGTCGGCGTGCCGATCCCGATCATCATTCTCATTCTCTTGTTCTGGCGTTAAAGCCAGGCAGAGACCGGCAGGCGCTCAAGGATCTGCCGGTGGTCCCGCCCGAAAGTGTCCTCCTGCAAGAGGATGAAACCGGCCGGGCGATAGTCACGGGTGATGGGCGATCCGATACCGCCCTCCCCGATGGCAGCTTCCCCCGTATAGAGATGAATCCGATCAACGAGGCCCTGCGCCAAGAGGTCGGCCGCAACGCGGGCGCCCCCCTCGACCATCAGCGATGATATGCCGCGCGCGCCAAGCGTCTGGAGCAGAGGCTCCAACCCCGTCGTTTCCAGTATTTCAACGCCCATTGTTTCCAGTTCATTCCGGTGCCCCGTGGCAGACGGTGCGACAGCCAGGATCACCGGCACGTCGCGCGCCGTCTTGGCAAGCTTGGAGCCGGTTGACAGTTCGGCGCGACGATCAAGAACGATCCTCAAGGGAGATGCGTTTTCCTGTCCGGGAAGCCGCACGGTGAGTTCAGGATCGTCGGCATTGGCCGTGCCGATCCCGACCAAGATCGCGTCACTCGCCGCCCGCAGCCTATGAACCTCGGTCCGCGCTTCGGGCCCCGTGATCGCCACCTGCCCCTCACCCAGTTTTCCGAGCATGCCATCTGCAGAAACCGCAAGCTTCAGAGTCACTTGCGGCCGGCCCTTCGTCTGGCGCGTCAGGTAGCCGCCCATGGCGCGGCGGGCTTCCTTTTGGAGAATACCGATGGTCACCTCGATGTCGGCATCGGCGAGGATCTTCAGGCCCTGCCCGGACACGCGCGGATCTGGATCGGCGACCGCAACCACCACCCGCGCGATGCCGGCTGCCACCATGGCATTGGCACAAGGCGGCGTCTTGCCGTGATGGGAACAGGGTTCGAGCGTGACATAGGCCGTCGCGCCCTTCGCCTCGTCGCCGGCTTCTGCGAGCGCCTGCGGCTCGGCATGCGGCCGACCGCCCTTGGCCGTGACGCCACGACCAAGAACGCGTCCATCCTTGACGATCACACAGCCGACCGAGGGGTTGGAGCCGGTCTGGCCGACGTGACTGAGAGACAGCGCGATGGCTTCGCGCATGAATGCTTCGTCGATCGCCGTGATCGACACGGGGCTAATCCGCCACGCTGTCGCGCGAGATCTTGGCGTTGATCTCGGCAATGACGTTCTCGAAATCCTCCGCATGGGAGAAGTCGCGATAGACCGAGGCGTAGCGCACGAAGGCAACGTCATCGAGCGTCTTCAGGGCTTCGAGCACCTGCAGGCCGATTTCTTCCGAGGAAATTTCCGTCTCGCCCGAGCTTTCCAGACGCCGCACGATGCCCGACACCGCGCGCTCGATGCGCTCATTGTCGACCGGCCGCTTGCGCAAGGCGATCTGGAAGGAACGCACCAGCTTGTCGCGGGCGAAGGGGGCCTTGCGGCCCGTCTTCTTCAGGACCATCAGCTCACGCAGCTGGACCCGTTCAAACGTGGTGAAGCGACCGCCGCAATCGGGACAGATCCTCCGCCGGCGAATGGAGGTATTGTCCTCCGCCGGCCGCGAATCCTTGACCTGGGTCTCATCCGATCCACAAAAGGGGCAGCGCATCAGCCGTCAGCCTCACATGTAGGGGTACATCGGGAAGCGGTCCGTCAGGGCCACAACCTTCTCACGCACGGCCGCTTCAACCGAAGCATTGCCCTCGTCCGAATTGGCGACCTTCAGGCCGTCGAGCACTTCGACGATCAGGTTGCCGATTTCCTTGAACTCGGCTTCCTTGAAGCCGCGGGTCGTGCCGGCAGGCGTGCCGAGACGGATGCCCGAGGTGACGAAGGGCTTTTCGGGGTCGAACGGGATGCCGTTCTTGTTGCAGGTGATGTAGGCGCGGCCGAGACCGGCTTCCGCACGCTTGCCGGTGGCATTTTTCTTGCGCAGGTCGACCAGCATCAGGTGGTTGTCGGTGCCGCCCGAGACGATATCGAGATTGTGGCTGATCAGGGTTTCGGCCAGCACCTTGGCGTTCTTCACGACCTGAGCGGCGTAATCCTTGAACTCCGGCTTCAGCGCTTCGCCGAAGGCAACCGCCTTGGCGGCGATGACATGCATCAGCGGACCGCCCTGGAGGCCTGGGAAGACGGCCGAGTTGAACTTCTTCGCCAGATCCTCGTCGTTCGTCAGGATCATGCCACCGCGCGGACCGCGCAGCGACTTGTGGGTCGTCGAGGTCGCGACATGGCAGTGCGGGAACGGCGACGGATGCTGGCCACCGGCGACGAGGCCGGCGATATGGGCCATGTCGACCATCAGGTAAGCGCCGACTTCGTCAGCGATTTCGCGGAAGCGCTTCCAGTCCCAGATGCGGGAGTAAGCGGTACCGCCGGCAATGATCAGCTTCGGCTTGTGGGTGC
The DNA here is from genome assembly GCF_003610655.1 of Rhizobium sp. AG855. Classification (NCBI taxonomy): domain Bacteria; kingdom Pseudomonadati; phylum Pseudomonadota; class Alphaproteobacteria; order Hyphomicrobiales; family Rhizobiaceae; genus Rhizobium; species Rhizobium sp. AG855. The sequence goes on from NZ_RAQG01000003.1 coordinate 2,072,967, forward strand.
GCGCCTTTTCAGCGACGTCATCCATGTCGAGCTGGTGGTCGTCTTCGCGAACGCCGTAGGAGACGACGTTGAACCACTTGCCGGACATGTTGACCGGCGAACCATGTGTCAGGTGACCGCCCGAGTTCAGGTCGAGGCCCATGAAGGTGTCGCCCGGCTGCAGCAGCGCGAGGAAGACGGCCTGGTTCATCTGGCTGCCGGAGTTCGGCTGAACGTTGGCGAAGTTGACGCCGAAGAGCTTCTTGGCGCGTTCGATCGCGAGTTCTTCGGCGATATCGACGAACTGGCAGCCGCCGTAATAGCGCTTGCCCGGATAACCTTCCGCGTACTTGTTCGTCATGATCGAGCCCTGGGCTTCGAGCACGGCGCGGGAGACGATGTTTTCAGAAGCGATCAGCTCGATCTCGTGACGCTGACGACCGAGTTCCTTCTCGATCGCACCGAAAATGTCCGGGTCCGTATCGGCGAGAGAACGAGAAAAGAAGGCATCGTTGTTCGACATGATCGCTGGCTCCTCAAAAGCGTTTGATGCTGTGGGGTCTTAACGTTCCGCAGTCACGAGAGCAATACGGAGAACGACATTTGCGGATCAATTGGCGTTCACGCACAAAAGGCCGCAGCCTGTCGCTCATGCGGGGCGCAGGTCCATGCAGCCGTTGCGGAGTGCGGGCAGGACGAGCCAGGCGCCATGGGCGTAGAGATTGCGGACGGACGCGGCATCCGGAGCCGTGACGACCGTGCGGCCGGTGCCTGCACGCAGGATGCCGGCGCCTTCCGGCAGACGGGGCGGGACATGGGGTCCGAGCACCAGGACTGTGGATCCGACGGGACCGAGAGCCGCAGTCGCCACCGCGAGAACGCCAACCCAGCCGGCCACGATAGCGAGCAGGATGGCGCCCCTTTTCAGCAGCTTCGCCACCCCTCCCCGGACCGTGACTCGCTCAGTAGTCATAGACGTGTTCCAGCTCGAGGCCGGCAGCACCGAGTTCGCTGAAAAGTGCCGGCAGATCACGAACCTTGGCCTGCAGCAGCATCCGGCGCCCTGTGAACCCGTCGCGGTTTACATCGACGATCCGGGTTGCGAAACCGAGCTGGCTGGGCACGGAAGCACCGAGCGCCGAGACCATGATGTCGTCATTGCCGGCGATTTCGAGGATGCGGCCGTTTCGCGCCGCGATCTGCTGCAGGATGACGGTAAACGCGCGGTAGCGCGGTGTTTCGATGAGGATGCCATCGGCGCCCCGATCTTCAACAACGGTGACGTCGGCGATGGACTGCAAATCCGCCGCCGGGACACCGGCGATCAAGGACCGGATCGTCAGCTGCGCCTGGCCGGTCGCTGCGACCGCGCCTGCGATCACGCGGGCGTAAGCGGCCTTGGCCTTCCATTCGCCACCAAGGGCCAGCCTGCGCTCCCAACTGCGGAGCGACGTGACGGGCTCGGCCCAAAGCTTCGTGACCGAACCGTCGAAATCATATTTGTACCAAGGGGTCTGGTGCAGGAACTGACCATAATCTTCGGCCATTTCGGCCGCATAGCGATCCTGGGGCGCCTTGTCCGCCCCGCGCAGAAGGGCAAAGAGGCGACCCACCGTTTCCTCGTAGAGCGCCTTCATGCCCATTTCGAGCGTGAAGCTCACCCCGATGACATGGATTGTGCGGCGGGTGGCGACGTCGGCACCGCCGTGGCGGTCCGCTTCGCGATTGAGGGCACAGAAGGATGCCCAGAAGCCGACCACGCTTCTTGTATAGCCGAAGTCATGTTCGTCGCCCGTCTTCAGGATATTGGCGAGGCCTTCATAGGCATAGACGATGTGCCATTCGGGATAGGTCAGATAGCTGTTCGCCTCCGCCCTCAGGAAGGCGGGATCGGTCATCTTCGGTGTGAAAGCCTCCTGCTGCGGCTCCGCAGTACAGAAGGTCTCGACATAGCCGACGGGTATCAGCAGGAGGATTATGAGCAGAACGAGCGAGAGCGCCAACCACTTCCCCAGGCGCAGGACCTTGCGCATTTACGCCTCCCTGCGGAAGACGAATGCGGACACGACCGCGAGACCGCCCAACGTGATGTGCGGCAGGTTGGCGAGGATCTTGAAGCCCAAAGGCAGGTCTTGAATACCGTAGGTGATAATGCCGAGATCGAGATAACCCGAACCGGTCGCCAGCCCCAGAAGACCGTCGGCCAGGTAGAGAATGCCGAAATAGAGGAGGAAACTGCGTGCGGCACGCCCAGAGGCGAAAGCAGCGATGCCAGCCCACAGCGCAGAGGCCAGGTGCAGAAGGTCATCATAGATGTCGAGCGCGAAGATCCCGAACGCACGCCCTTCGGCATCGGTGAGGCCGGGAATGTAGTTCAACCCCGCGACGACGAGCAGGATGGCGGCATAGGCAAAGGCGATCTTGCGAACGGTCGTCATGCGTTATCCTCTTCAGATCTTTGAGATATAATTCGTCCAGAAGCCGTTCTGGAAGCGCAAATCCGGATCAAGGCGGCGCTTGGCCTCGGCAAACTCACCAACACGCGGATAGGCGCGGCGCAGTTGATCAAGGGTCGGATGTGGACGATAGGGCAGATAATAGCTGCCGCCAATCTCCGTGACGCGGTCGATCAATGCGCGGGTCATGCGTGCCATGTCCTCTTCGCCCCTCACCGACATTTCCTGTGAGAACAGCATAACGGCGGCAATGCGCGGCACGGTCGCGTAAGCCAGCACGCTGTCATGATCCGTGTCGACGAAACGCAAGGTGATGTTCAGCAACTCCTGATAGGAGGAGGGAATGACCTCGCGGCAGATGCGGACGAAATCGGCGAAGCGCTCGGGCGCCACGAAATATTCGTGCAGGATGTCGGTGCGGTCGGGGTCGCCGTCATCAAGGGTGGCGACGGGCTCGTTCATCAGGCTGTTGCGGGTGGCGATGCCCGAGGTCAGCGCCGGGCTGATGGACGATTCCAGCATCCAGCGAACATGCTTGACGCGGTCGGAGCCGACCTGTTCGCGAAAGACCTTGGCGGCGACGTGACTGACGAAACCCGATCCGCTCGCCGGCGGGATGACGGCCTGATCCGCCGTCGGGCGGTAGGAGATCAAGAGGCCGCTCTCGAAAAACCGGTCGATGGCGACATCCAGCCGGCCATAAGCCATCTCGACCGTCGGGTCGGCTTTCAAGGTCTCGATGAAACGCTTGCCGAGTTCCTCTCCGGCGACATGCTCGAATGTAGGCGCGAGATTGCGGTTCGGCACGATCTCGATCTCAAGTTCGACGATCACGCCGAAAAGGCCGTAACCACCCATGGCAAGTTTGAAAAGCTCTGCATTTTCCGTGCGTGAGCAGGTGAGCAAGGTGCCATCGGCGAGCAGCATCTCGATTGAACGCACCGTGGTTCCAAAGGCACTCCACGGCACGGGCCAACCATGGGCATTGACCGAGAAGGTGCTGGCGACACCGAAATCATGATTGGACTGCATGACCTTCGGCGAAAAGCCGATGGCATCGAGCCGTTCGATCAGTTCGCTCCACCGCATCCCGGCCGAAACGCGGCACGTACCGGCCGCCGTATCGGCATCAAGCCAGCCTTTGTCGAGCGTAAGCACTGTGCCGTCTGCCTGGAGGCTTTGTGCCCCCATGGAGTGGCGGGCTGCACTCGCAACGACGGCGCGACCGGCATTCTCAGCCTCCAACAATTCGCGGCGGACCGCCTCTACGAGAGCGTCTCGTCGGTCGTCGCTGAGCAGGATATGGCGCGCGACACGGGTGGGGGACAGAAGGCTTGCGTCGTTGAGCATCGCATCGGCGCTTGGTGTGCCTCCGGGAAAGGCCTCTCCGAAGCCAATGCTCTCGTGTCCAAGCCTGTAGGCCGCATATCCCCCGGCTGCCGCACCCGCTGCAAACAACAAGGCCCGTCTCGTCAGCTTTCTCATCCATACCCCCGCCGGTTCAGTTGAGTCGTGTTCCTTACCGGCATTCATGAGTAGGCAGTCGCATTTTAGAGCGCAAGACCACGAAAAAAGCCGCGTCGGGGGACGCGGCTTTGAGGCTAACAGCGATTTATTCTCTGCTTATTGCGGCAGAATGTCGTCATCGACGGAGCCGCTGACCTGTTCCTGGCCAATATTTGCCTGAAGCGCCAGCTGCTGATCGCCGTCCTTCTCATAGATGTCGTCACGGAACTGGACGACACCCTGCTTGGGCGACCATGCCGTGATGTAGACCCAGTGCACACCGATCTCGTCGGCAACCTTGATCGGCGTGTTGACGCGGCTGGCGATGACACGCTCGATTTCCTGGCGGTTCCAGCCGGGCGTGTTTTTCAGCACCCAGACGACAACGTCGCGGACGTTCTGAATACGCACACAGCCCGAGGATTCGAAACGCATCAGCTTGTTGAACAGGCCCTGCGTCGGCGTGTCGTGCATGTACACACCGTCGGGGCTGGGGAAGTTGATCTTCGTCGACGACATCGCGTTGATCTTGCCAGGGTCCTGGCGGAAGGTCAGGTTCGGGGCCTTCGGCGCGAACCAGTCGACGCTCTCAGGCGCGACTTCGTTGCCCTTGCCGTCGATCAGGCGAATGGCATTGCGCGACAGATAGGTCGGATCCTTCTGCATCAACGGAACGATGTCCTTTTCGACGATCGAACGCGGTGCCGTCCAGTAAGGATTGAGGATGATGTCCGAGACCTTGGAGCTGACCAGCGGCGACGGGCGGCTGATGCGGCCGACGATGGCCGTATTGCGCAGGGCCACTTCGTCATTTTCCACGGCTTCCACATAGGCCGCAGGGATGTTGACCACGATGTAGCGGTTTTCCAGCGGCTTCGCGAGCGTGTCCTGCAGGCGCTGATAGTTGACGTTGAGCTGGTTCAGACGAACGTCGGCCGAGATATTGAGCGCCTTCAGCGTGAATTCGCCGAGCACGCCGTCTTCCGGCAGGCCGTGGCGGGCCTGGAAACGCTTGACGGCACCGTCGACATAGCTGTCGAACGAATTCGACATGCCGGCTTCCTGCGGCAGATCGCCGGCCACCATCAGGCGCTGGCGCAAAGCCTGGACGGACGGATCGGTGACGCCGAGCTGCAGCTTGACGGAGGGGTTGACCTGCGGCCAGCCGCCATTCGAGACGATCATCTGGTACTGGCCAATGGCCTGCTGGATGTTGATCAGGCTCGACGGGCTCAGCATCGCGGTGTTGGAGACGACGGTGGTGGTCGTGCGTGATGCCTGGGCATCGAACTGGTCGTCCCAGTTGCCGCGACGCGGTGCATTGATCAACTCGTCCACTGCCGTCTGGGCAGCGGCCTGACCGGCGACGGCTGCGACACCCATTGCAGCCGCACCGCGCAGCAGCGACCGCCGTGAAAGATCAACGATTCCCGTTTTCTTGGACATATTCCCTACCGTTTCATCCTGAACCAGAACCAGACGCATACTGCCTCATGGTTAACAAAGCGCCGCCAAAAAGGGCGTGCCAGCTCGTTGTTGGGTGTTCGGGAGGCGGTCAAATCACGCGCTCCGCTCGTCCCGGCGGTCCCATATCAATATGGCCAATTCGTGTCACCAAGGGGCTGTGTCACGAGAGCGTGTCCAGGAGCCAAACGCTTGTGACCGCGAAACGACAGAACCGGCCGCTTCACGAGGAAGCGTCCGGTTCGGTGCGGTGGATCGCTGTCTGGAGGTCGGCGAGCGGTTAGGCTCAGAGGCGGTAGAGGATCTGGTCGTTCCAGAAGCGGTCGAGACGCTGCAGGAGCTTGTTCATCTGGGTGAACTCGTCGGTGCCGATGCCGCCGACCTTCTGGATCGAGCCGATGTGACGCTCATAGAGCTTGGCAACGGTTTCGGCGATCTCCTGGCCGGCATCCGTCAGGCTGATGCGGACCGAGCGACGGTCGACGCGCGAGCGCTGGTGATTGATGAAGCCGAGGTCGACGAGCTTCTTGACGTTGTAGGAGACGTTCGAGCCCAGGTAATAGCCGCGCGAGCGCAGTTCGCCGGCGGTCAGTTCGGCATTGCCGATGTTGAAGAGGAGCAGCGCCTGGATGGCGTTGACATCCGAGCGACCCTTGCGGTCGAACTCGTCCTTGATCACATCGAGAAGGCGGCGGTGGAGACGTTCCACCAGGTGCAGGGATTCCAGGTAGAGCGAGCGGATTGCTTCTTCCTGCGGATCAAGGGGGGCCGACTGCGGCTTGAGCTTCGTGTTCATATCGATCTGCCTCACTGTTTTGTTTGGCGGTGTTGGTTTTTTCTCCCGCCTTGATGAGGACAGTATCCAATGCGCATAAAATTCTATTTAAAACGCAGGCTTAACAGAGGCTTACCAAAGCCCGTCCTGCGATCAGGGTAAATCAACGGTTATCGTCTCCCGCTTGTGTCTGCTTTCGAGCCACAACGCCAGGCGGAACACCAGATACAGCACCGCGACGGTGACATGCATGATGATGGCCAGCATGTTGTGGCCGAAGATCTCGGGCCAGACGGAGAACATGAGAACCTGGCCGCCGGCTGCGATCATCCACATCACCGGCCCCCAGGAGCCGGCGAGCCACAGGCCGAGGGCCGCCACCGGAAAGACGACGGCAAGCCCGGCTGCGGCAACTCGCCAAGGCAGAGACAGAAGATCGAAACGGCCGAGGCCACCATGGCTGTAGCCGACGAGCATGGCCCAGTATTGCAGCCCAAACCACAGGCAGCCGAGCGCAACCAGACGCAGGAACAGCACATAGATGAACTCCGTCAGACTGCGGAGCGGCGTGGTCGGCGAATCAGCTTCCATGGTATCCACGATAGGGCCTCGCTCTGGCGACCGCCAGCAGTGGCAACCCGCCCTCCCCTGACCGCTTGCGACATAGCGTCGTTTTGCAAGCGGCAGGCGGCATGGTATCAGCAGCGACCAAAGACGGCAAAAGACGCAGACGAGAACAAGGACGAGACGATGACGGACAAGACCCATTCCGTGGATGACGTGACCGGCCATCGGCGCATGCGGCGCCTGCGCAAGGCGGACTGGCAGCGGCGCATGGTGCTGGAAAACCGGCTGACCGTGGACGACCTGATCTGGCCGATCTTCGTCGTGCCCGGCACCGGCATCCTCGACCCGATCGCCGCCATGCCCGGCGTCTTCCGGATGAGCGTGGACAAGGCCGTGGAAGCCGCGAAGGAAGCAGCCGATCTCGGCATCCCCGCCATTGCCACCTTCCCGAATGTCGACATGGGCCTGCGCGACGAAACGGGTTCGCATATTCTCGTGGCCGACAACCTGATCAACCAGACGACCGCTGCCATCAAGAAGGCCGTGCCCAATATCGGCATCATCACCGATGTGGCGCTCGATCCCTTCACCAGCCATGGGCATGATGGGATCCTGCGCGAGGGCGAAATCGTCAACGACGAGACGGTCGACCAGCTGGTGCGGGCAGCCGTCGCCCAGGCCGATGCCGGCGCCGACATCATCGCACCCTCGGACATGATGGACGGCCGGATCGGCGCCATCCGCCGCGGCCTCGACGCCGCCGGACACCAGAGTGTCGGCATCATGGCCTATGCCACCAAGTTCGCATCCTGCTACTACGGTCCCTATCGCGAGGCGATTTCCACCAGCGGGCTGCTGAAGGGCGACAAGAAGACCTATTACATCGACCCTGCCAACGGCACCGAGGCGATCCGTGACGCGGCGCTCGATGTCGAGGAAGGCGCCGATATGCTGATGGTCAAGCCGGGCCTGCCCTATCTCGACATCTGCTGGCGCATGAAGGAAGCGTTCGGGCTTCCGGTCTTCGCCTACCAGGTTTCCGGCGAATACAGCCAGATCAAGGCGGCTGCCGCCAATGGCTGGATCGATGGCGAACGGGCGATGCTGGAGACGCTCCTCTCGTTCAAGCGCGCCGGCTGCGATGGCATTCTGACCTATTTTGCCGTCGAGGTGGCCCGCCACCTCGCGCGCAAGGGATGACGCCTCACGGATTATTGTATTCGTGCGGCGAGTTCCCATATCTGAGAAACAACCACAGGAGTTTCGCCCATGAGCCTCGACAGCAATCCGTCCTATGCCGCCCCCGAAGACTGGCGCGCCTATAGCGGCGTGCTGTCGCGCCGGGTCTTTGCCTTCATCGTCGACTATCTGTTCATCGGGCTTTTGTGGATCCCGGCAGCGGTCGTCGTGTTGTTCCTCGGCATCCTGACGCTGGGGCTGGGCTGGCTGCTTTATCCCATCCTGTTCTTCGTCGTCGCCGGTCTCTATTTCGGCATGTCGCTCGCCGGCCCTTCCCAGGCAACGCCCGGCATGCGCATGATGGGGATCGCCATGGTCCGCCTCGATGGCCGCAAGCTCGACTTCATTACCGCGATCGCCCATCTCGCACTGTTCTGGATCCTGAACTCGGTGCTGACACCGCTTGTCCTGCTGGCCGGCCTGTTCATCGAGCGCTCGCGCCTCGTGCATGACCTGCTCGTCGGCACGGCCACCGTCCGGACATATTGAAACCGTTCTCCGCTGCGAGACATGAAGAAAGCACTCCGGGGACGTCCCGGAGTGTTGACGTTTCGCATTCTTGCGCCATCCTAGTCGATGAGATGACGTGACAGAGGATTCTCTTCAGCGACAGATGAATACCCAGACCTCTCCCTCCCCCCAGTTCTACCTGACGGCCGCCGCGCCGTGTCCCTATCTGCCGAACGAATTGGAACGGAAGGTCTTTACCCACATGGTCGGCCCGCGGGCGACGGAGATGAACGATCTCCTCACCCAGGGCGGGTTTCGCCGCTCGCAGAACATTGCCTATCGGCCGGCCTGTGAATCCTGCCGTGCCTGTGTCTCCGTCCGGGTGCTGACCAAAGAGTTTGAAGCCAGTCGCGCATTCCGAAGGGTGGAAGCGAGCAATCGCGATCTCGTTTCGACCGTCTTTCCGGCGCAGCCGTCCACCGAGCAGTTTTCCCTCTTCCGGCGCTATCTCGATGCCCGGCATCAGCAGGGCGGCATGTCGGATATGTCGGCACTCGATTATGCGATCATGGTCGAGGACAGCCATGTGCAGACACGGATCATCGAATACCGGCTCAGAGTTCCCGGCGATGGCGTCTTGCAGCAGCCACGCGGAGACCTCGTTGCGGTAGCGCTTTCGGACCTGATGAGCGACGGGCTCTCGATGGTCTATTCGTTCTACAATCCGGACATGGAAAGACGCTCGCTCGGCACCATGATGGTGCTCGACCATATCCGCCGGGCGCAGGCGCTCGGCCTGCCGCACGTCTATCTCGGTTATTGGGTGCGTGGTTCGCAAAAGATGGGCTACAAGACCCGCTTCCAGCCGCAGGAACACCTGATGAACCAGGGGTGGATGCGGTTTACGCCCGATATGGACGAATGACGCGACCGACGTCGCGTCACCTTCAGCCAAAAAATGGTGCTGCCCCCTCCCCGCCTCCGGATGAAGGCGGGAAGAGCTGACTGCTGTTACGACAGCTTGCGGATGATGCCGTAGACGATGTTCTTGTTGGCGCCGTAGCGAAGGCTGCATTCGACATCGAGCCCTTCGGTCGTCGCACGCATGATCCGCCACATGTCTTCTTCCGAGCGGAGCAGCAGTGCCCAGTTCATGAAGGTTTCCATGTAGCCGTCATCCGGGATCTCGTCGGCAAAATTGGCGAAGAGGAAGGTGCCATGCGGCTTCAGCATCTGCAGGCAGCGCTGTGACAGCTTGATGGCGACTTCGTCGGCCAGATAGTCGTAGAGGCCGGCGGCATAGACGAAGTCGAACTTGCCGAGCGTCTGCGAGCGCATCAGAACCGTACGGACCGAACCGTCGACGGCCTCCACCGCCGTGCCTTCATACTCGCTGGCGACCGCACCGACGCTCAAGGGGTCCTGATCGAGGGCGAGCCAACGCTTGATGTTGCCGTTCTTCAATTCCTGGGACATCTTGCCTTCACGCAGATGGCCGGCAGCGATCGTCAGGATCTCCGCCTCGCCGCCGCGCGACGATGCGACGTCATCGACATATTGGGCGAGAAGGTCGCGCCGTTCGCGCACCGCGACGCAGGCCGGGGATTCGCTCGTGAAGGCGTTGACGGCCTTGCCCATCGGGCTCGCAGCATCGAGCATCGCCTGCTTGCTCGGGTGCCGGTAGATGAAATCAAGCAGGCCCGCATCGCCGGAATAGCCGCGCGGCTTCTCGAACGACCAGCGCGTGAACGGGTCCTCGTGGAAATGACGGGCGATCGCATGGTTCTGAGCGATCGGGATCAGCTGCTCCCAGACCTTGGGGGAAAAGCGATTGCGGACATGGTGCAAGCCCGTGAGCAGGCGCAGCATGATCTGCCCGACATCTGTTTCACTTTGGAACTGCTGTTCGGCCACCCGCAGATGCAGCGCCAGCTCCGCCCGTGCCTCTTCAAATTCACCATCACGAACGGGGTTTGTGGAAGAAAAGACCTGGGATGCAATAGAGTCTGGGGTGATGAGGCTTTCGCCATCGAATGCAATGTCCAACTCGCTCATCTTGCGCTCCATTTTAGTCAATCTTGATATTAATACTTGGTAAACCATAGTGGGAATTTCACCGACGTACACCCCAATTTTCTCCAGATCTTAAAACGTAGTTAACGCCTGTCCCAGTTAAGATCAGTCCGCGCGCCGGTGTGTATTGCGCGGAAGTTGGGAGCAGATGATGCAACAGGGCAATGACTACCCTGCACGGGCTCGGGCTGGCTCGCCACATGCCGACCGCGCGGCGACCTTCGCCGCCGACACCGCCGAGACGCGCACTCCGAATGCTTCGGGCACAGTCGGCGGGTCCCTTTCCGCATCGGCTCTCAAGCGCCTTTACATGAGCGAGCGCGGCGAGGCGCAGGTCCGCGAGACCCGGCGCGGCCTCTGGCTTGCGGTGATCGTGTATCTGCTGTTCGGGATCTCCGACGCGATCCTCATCCCCGATGTGGCCATGCAAGCCATCGCGGCACGTTTCGTCGTCGCCATATCGGTCATGACGGTGATGGAAATCCTCGTCGCCACCCGCGCGCCGTCGAAATGGTCCGATATCACCTGCGCCGTCACCGTCGTGGCAGGTTACATCGGCTGGCTGATCCCGGCGATGGAAACGACCGCTGTCGAGACATTCCGCTTCTACATGCTGTTCGGCACGATCTTCATGATGAGTGCCAATCTGTTCTTCAATCTCTTTTTCCGGCTGTCTGTCGCGACTTCCGCGACAATCCTGATGATCTTCTTCACCAGCCTGGCCTTTGTCCCGGCTTTGGAACAGAACCAGCGTCTGGTGCTGATCCTGTTCTACATTTCCTGCTTTGCTTTCACGTCCTATGTAAACTGGAAGCTGAACGAAGAACGCTACAATGTCTTCCTCAACGCCCGCGAGGCCGCACATCAGCACGAGGAATCGGAAAAGCGCGGCGCGGCACTCGAACGTCTGTCCAACACCGACTACCTGACCGGCGTCGACAACCGTCGCGCGGTCGACAAACGCTTACGGGAATACTGGAGCAATTGGCAGGATGCCGGCACGAGCTTTGCCGTGATGCTTGTCGATGTGGACTTCTTCAAGAAGTACAACGACTTCTACGGGCACCAGGCCGGGGACCGATGCCTCGTGATGGTGGCCTCTGCACTGAGCGACATGCTGAAGCCGCTTCACGCAACGGTTGGGCGCTATGGCGGCGAAGAGTTCATCGTGCTGTCGCGTGTCACCGGGCGCGAACAGGTCATGGCGCTGGCCGAGGTGATCCGGGCCACCGTCGAGGATCTTGCCATCGTGCACGACCAGCGTCGCGACGGCCAGGCCGTCGTCACCGTCAGTGTGGGCGCCGCCTATACGCGCGCGCAAACCGGCCCGAAGCTGGAACGCATCATCAACGAAGCCGACCGCGCGCTCTATTCCGCCAAGGCCAATGGCCGCAACTGCGTCCGTCTGTTCGACCCGAACGACCCCTTAAGCAGCGACGACAACGAAAACATCGCCGCGACGCTGCGCATGGCCGTGCGAAACGATCTCGTGCATCTCGTCTATCAACCGATCCAGAACATGCGCACCGGCCGTGTCGAGGGCGTGGAATCCCTGATGCGCCTCAAGATGGTGGATGGAACGCCGCTGTCGCCGGCGCAGTTCATCCCTGTTGCCGAGCGCACCGGCGCCATCCTGGAACTCGGCCTGTGGGCGATCCGCCGCGCCTGCACGGAAGTGCTCGCTCCGGGTCTTGCACCGCTTGCCAGCGTCAACGTCTCCGCCATTCAGCTCAAGTCGCGCGGTTTCGCGCTCGCCGTCTCGACCATCCTGGAAGAGACCGGCGTTCCCGGCTCGCAGCTTGCCTTCGAAATCACCGAAGGCATCGACATGGAAGGCCAGTCCGACGTCATCCGTTGCATCACCGACCTGCAGGCGCTCGGTATCCGCATCTGGCTCGACGATTTCGGCACCGGCTTTGCCGGCCTCTCCTGGCTCCGCCTCTTCCCCTTCGACACGGTCAAGATCGACCGCTCCTTCCTGCAGGACGCCCGTCGTCCCGCCGGTCGCGCGATGCTCGAAGACATCATCCGGCTGATCCGCAACCGTGGCCTCAAGATCCTGATCGAGGGCCTGGAAACGGCAGACCATGTCGACCTGATGCACGAACTCGGCATCGAACTCGGCCAGGGCTATTATCTCGGCCGGCCGGTTCCGATCGAGGAAGTGCGGATCAAGGCCGTGCCGCGGCTTGCGACTGTCGTCAGCCTCTAAGCGCTGAGCGCGCCTGAAACGCTGCCAAACTTGGCCGATGGGCCAGCCCCCTCTCCAATGCCGAAGCCGATATGATATCGGCATCGATACTGGTTCGGGGGCCATACATGACCATCGCGCAAACCGATCTCCTGCGGGAAAGCCAGGAGTTCTCGGAAAAGCTGCTCAAGCACACCACCATCCGCGTCAGCAAAACCTATCTCGAAGACTTCCGCCAACATGTCGGCACCGTGCACTACAGTGCTGGCGAGACCATCTTCAACCAAGGCGATGACAGCAGTTTCGCTGTGCTCATCGCCTCCGGCGAGATCGAGGTGTTTGCGCCTGACAGCGGCGACACGCTGGCTGTTGCCGGAGACGGGGCGCTGATCGGCGAACTCGGCATGATCAGCGGCGATCCGCGTAGTGCGTCGGCCCGTGCGCTCTCGCCGGTGCGTGGCTGGGTCATCGAACGGAGCGACTACCGGGAGTTCCTCAGCGATCGTCCGGAACTTGCCACGCTCTTCTTCCGCAAGATCTATGCGCAGCTGTCGGCCAGCTACGGAAAGCTCAGGGAGCAGTATGTCGCGCTGGAGGACGCGGACCGGCGCTACCACGCGCTCGCCTTCATGTTCGTGACGATCGTCCTGATGGTCAACGTCTATGCCCTGGTGAACGGGATGATCCTCGGCAGCCTCAAGGCCAACCACCAGGATGCGATGATCTTCTGGACCTCGCGGGCGATGGAGCTTTGGGGCGGGTTCATCCTGTGGGGGCTCACGGTACGCTGCGGTCTCACACGCCACGACATGGGCATCCGCCGGGCCAATCTCGGCCGATCCATTGCAATGGGTGTGCTGATCAGCCTTCCGGCGCTGGCGGCCATGGCCCATTTTCGCACGCAGCTTTATCCGCAGTTGGCGGGAACACCGCTTGTCGATCCGGCACAGCTTACGCTCAGCGTTTACACCTATATTCTCGTTGCGGCGCTGCAGGAGTGGATCTGCCGGGGCGTGTTCCTCACCTCAATCGCCAAGCTGATGCCGGGCCGCATGCGACCGGCTGCTGCCGTTGTGATTTCGTCGCTGGTCTTCTCGACGCTTCACCTGCACTACTCGTCGTCGCTTGCTGTCGTCGCTCTGGTGACCGGCATCGTCTGGGGCGCGCTCTTCCTCGCCTATCGAAACCTCGCAGGCCCTGTTGTCTCACATTTCATCCTGGGCAATGCCGCGACGCTGATGGGCATCTGGGCGATCTGGCAAGGCGGCTGAACCGCGCACGAAAAAGCCGGCAGCAGATGCAGCCGGCTCTTCCTATCGATTCGTCGATCCTTGCTCAGCCGGCAAATTTACCGCTGCGGGGGAACCCCTTCGGGACTGCGCGGCCTGCGGTCGCGCGGTCACCGAGCCACTCGATCAGCTCTTCCTTGGTCTTCGTAAAGGTGCGGCCGGCCGAATCGGCCCAGGTCAGACCATCGGCGATCGCAAAGCACTTCACGTCGGAAATGCCGCCGTCCTTGTAACGCTGCAGACGCACGCCCTTGCCACGGGTCATTTCGGGGATCTGGGCAAGCGGGAAGGCCAGCATCTTGCGGTTTTCGCCGACGACTGCGACATGGTCGCCGCTGACGGGCACCACCAGCTTTGCCTCATCCGGCATGCCGACATTCATCACCTGCTTGCCCTTGCGGGTGTTGGCGACCACCTCCCCTTCCGGCACGACGAAGCCGTTGCCGGCGGTCGAGACGAGAAGCAGTTTGCGGGTCGCGTCATGCACGAAGGCGGTCAGCACATCCTGGTCGTTTTCCATGTCGACGATGATGCGCAACGGCTCGCCATGGCCACGGCCGCCCGGCAGCTTGTCGCCGCCCAGCGTGTAGACCTTGCCGCCTGTCGTCACGAGCAGGATCTTGTCCGTCGTCTGCGCCGGGAAGGCCACCTTCAGCCCGTCGCCTTCCTTGAAGGTCAGCGAGGAGGTGTCGGAGATGTGGCCCTTCAACGCGCGGATCCAGCCCTTGTCCGAGATGACGACGGTGATCGGTTCCTTCTCGATCATCGCCTGCTGGATCGCCTCGACATCGGCTTCCGGCGCATCTGAGAAGACAGTCCGACGGCGGCCGAGTTCGGTCGCCTTGGCATATTTCTTCTTCACCTCGCCGATTTCCCAGGCGACGGTCTGCCACTGCTTGTCATCGGAGGCGAGCAGCGATTCGATCTCGGCCTTCTCGGCCGAGAGCTCATCATGCTCCTTGCGGATTTCGAATTCCTCGAGCTTGCGCAGATTTCTCAGGCGCATGTTGAGGATGGCTTCCGCCTGGATGTCGGTCAGATCCCATTTGGCGATCATCACCGGCTTCGGCTCATCCTCTTCGCGGATGATGCGGATTACCTCGTCGAGGTTGAGATAGGCAATCAGCAGGCCGCCCAGGATCTCCAGACGCCGGTCAATGGCGGCGAGACGGAACTTCGAACGGCGGACGAGCACGTCCTTGCGATGCTCCAGCCATTCGGTCAGCACCTCGTTGAGGGCCATGACCTTCGGCACCTTGCCCTGCGAGAGGACGTTCATGTTGAGCGGGATGCGGCTTTCGAGCTCGGTGAGCTTGAACAGCGATTCCATCAACAGCGTCGCATCGACCGTACGGCTCTTCGGGACCAGCACGAGGCGGATGTCCTCGGCGCTCTCGTCGCGCACATCTTCCAGCAGAGGCAGGCGACGGGCGATCAGCAGTTCGGCAATCTTCTCGATCAGGCGCGACTTCTGCACCTGGAACGGAATCTGCGTGACGATGATCTGGTATCCACCGCGGCCGAGGTCTTCGGTTTCCCACTTGGCGCGAACCTTGAAGCCGCCACGACCCGTCCGGTAGGTCTCGAGCATCGAGGCACGGCTCTCGACGATCACGCCGCCGGTGGGGAAGTCAGGACCCTCAATGCCGCCGCGCTCCGGATGGGCAGGATCGGCCAGCAGATCCTCGACGGGTGCGCCCGGGTTCTTGATCAGATACAGCGCCGCGTCGCAGAGTTCATGCGCATTGTGCGGCGGAATCGAGGTCGCCATGCCGACTGCGATACCCGATGCACCATTGGCGAGCAGG
Organism: Rhizobium sp. AG855; assembly: GCF_003610655.1. Classification (NCBI taxonomy): domain Bacteria; kingdom Pseudomonadati; phylum Pseudomonadota; class Alphaproteobacteria; order Hyphomicrobiales; family Rhizobiaceae; genus Rhizobium; species Rhizobium sp. AG855. The sequence goes on from NZ_RAQG01000003.1 coordinate 2,088,764, forward strand.
TTCGGGAAAGCACCTGGCAGAACCGTCGGTTCGTCGTCTTCCTCGTTATAGGTGGGACGGAAGTCGACCGCGTCCTGGTCGATGCCTTCGAGAAGAAGCGCCGCGACATCGGTCATGCGCGCTTCGGTGTAACGGTAGGCGGCAGCGCTGTCGCCGTCGATATTGCCGAAGTTCCCCTGCCCGTCCACGACCGGATAACGCTGGGAGAAATCCTGCGCGAGGCGCACCAGCGCATCATAGACCGACTGGTCGCCATGCGGGTGGAACTTACCGATGACGTCACCGACGATACGGGCGCATTTCTTGAAGGCCGAATTCGGCCGGATGCCCATTTCGCTCATCGCATGGATGATGCGACGATGCACCGGCTTCAGTCCGTCACGGACGTCCGGCAATGCGCGATGCATGATGGTCGAGAGCGCATAGGCGAGATAGCGCTCTTCGAGCGCCGCCTTCAGATCGACCGGCAGAATATTGTCGCCACCCTCATCGGGCGGAAGCTGATTTGTCCCCATGCGACCCTGCCTATCGGAGATGGATCGGAACGGCAAGGAATCCGGGGATTCAGCCTGTGGATTATGCGGTTGTGACCGCCATCACCAATGAAAATACATGCGCGCCTGAACGTCGAAAAGCGGTGGAAGCCGGTTTCAATCCCCCTTATATGTAACTGCCATTCGAGGACCCGCGTCGATATGCGCGGACCAGCCACAAAGGACGACGTCATGAGCTTGCATCACTCCACCCGGATCCTTCTCGCAGGGGCGGCCCTTTGCGGCCTTTCCGCCCAGGCCTTTGCGCTTGATGGCGCGGATTTGCTGAAGAAGATCAACGCTTCCTACGCTGCCGGCGGCGCTGCGATCACCGCCGACACGATCGAGGTGAACGGCGAAGACGTCGTGCTGAAGGGCGTCAAGTTCGGCATGGCGAAGGAGGCGGAAACGCCGCTCAAGCTCGATGAACTGACGCTGCAGGGCGTGACGGAGGAAGACGGTGGCGCTTATTACATCGAGCGCGTCGACTTTCCGGAAGTGAACGTCACCGAGGAAAAGTCGACCTTCTCCGTCAGTGATCTCTATCTCGCCGGCATCTATGTTCCCGGCAGTGAAAAGGCCGAGGGCATCAATTCCCTGATGTTCTATGAAGAAGCCCATAGCGGTCCGGTGAAGGTCACGGTCGACGGCAAGCCGGTGTTCTCGATGGGTGAGGCGACCGGCACCATGAGCCTGTCGGACGACGAGAAGACGATTTCGTTCGAAGGATCGGCCACCGGCGTCAATGCCGACCTCTCGACCGTCGAAGACCCGAAGAGCAAGGAAGCGATCGAGGCGCTTGGCCTCAAGACGCTCGACGGCAATCTCAACATGTCGGGCAGCTGGGAAGTGGAGACGGGCACGATCGATGTCGAGGACTACTCGATCGATTTCGCCAATATCGGCAAGCTGTCCATGTCCTTCGGCATTTCCGGCTACACGCTCGATCTCGTCAAGCAGATGCAGGAGCAGGCCCGCACCATGCAGGCGCAGCCGGAGAACCAGCAGGCGCAGCAGGCCGCCGGCCTTGCAATGCTCGGGCTGGTGCAGCAGCTTTCGCTGATCGATGCCAAGATCCGTTTCGAGGATGCCGGCATCACCAAGCGCGGCCTCGACTATGCCGGCAAGAGCCAGGGCACCGATGGCGCACAGATGGGCCAGATGGTGAAGGGCATGGTGCCGCTGCTGCTGGCCCAGGCCAAGCTCGGCGCCCTGCAGAACGAGGTGTCGACGGCGGTCAACACCTATATCGACAATCCGAAAGCCCTGACGATCGTTGCCGCCCCTGCCAATCCGGTCGCTTTCCCGATGATCATGGGTGCCGCCATGGGCGCCCCGGAAACCATCCCGGCGCTGATCGGCGTCAAGGTGACGGCGAACGACTGATCCCCATACGGAAAGGCCGCCTCCGGGCGGCCTTTTCAATTCTGCATTGCCTTAACGCCATTATCAGGCGGCGCGGTCGCGATACCCGCCCTCACCCACCGAACCATTCGCATCCCCCAGATGGAACATGCCAACCAGCCCGCGCAGGCGCGAGGCCTGGTCTTCCAGACCGGCGACCGCGATCTGGTTCCGGTCGACAAGCGCGGCATTCTGCTGGGTGACGCGATCCATGGACGCCACGGCGTCATTGACGCTGCCAATGGCTGCCCGCTGCTCGCTGGCGGCAGAGGCGATGGCCTCCATGTGCTGCCGGATGGTCTGAACCTCCCGGTCGATGTCTCCGAGGGCTGCACCCGTCTCGCGGACAAAGCGGGCGCCGCCCGCCACTTCGTCACCGGAGCTTTTGATGAGGCCCTTGATTTCCTTGGCGGCATTGGCTGAACGCTGCGCCAATTCGCGCACCTCGTGGGCAACGACGGCGAAGCCCTTGCCCGCTTCTCCCGCGCGGGCCGCCTCGACGCCGGCGTTCAGCGCCAGGAGGTTGGTCTGGAAGGCAATCTCGTCGATCACGCCGATGATGCTGGCAATGCTGGTGGACGAGAGTTCGATGCGCGCCATGGCTTCGACAGCCTTTGCCACGAGTTCGCCGGTCTTCGCCATCCGGTCGTTGACGGAACGGACTGCGGTTCGGGCCTCAAGGCTCAGCTCGGCCGAATGCCGGACATTCTGCGCGATCTGGTCGAGTGCGGCAGCCGATTCCTCCAGCGACGCCGCCTGGGCCGTGCTGCGCTCGGCCAGTTCGACCGCCTCGGCATTGATGTCGCGGCTGCCCTGGTCGATGGCACGGCTGACCGCGTCGATCCCGCTCATCAGGTCACGCAGGCCTGCCACGGTCAGGTTGAGATCTTCCCGCAGCCCCTCGAACTCGACCGCAAAGGCGGCATCCAGTGACACGGTCAGATCACCATCGGCCAGGCGCCGCAGACCCTCTGCCAGGCCTGCCGTTGCCTGTTCCAGACGCTCACGCGCCTGGTCTTCTGCCTGCTGCTGCAAGCGGCTGCGCTCGGCCGCGGCGGCTGAGCGGCTTGCTTCAGCCTCGGCTTCAAGACGGAGACGGTCGACTGCCGACTGGCGAAAAACTTCCATGGCCTGAACCATGGAGCCGATCTCGTTCGGCTGATCCAGATGGGCAATGGAATGCTCCGTATCGCCCTCTGCCAGACGGCGCATGGCCGCGGTGATCGCCGAAATGGGACGACTGATCGAGCGGCCCACGAGCCAGACGGTCAAGAGGATACCCGTTGCCACGATCGCCGCGACTGCGATCGCCAATTGTTCGTTGCCTGTCCGAACCCGCTCCATGTCGGCCTGCGCCGCCTCCAGGGCTCCGTTCACCTGCATCGTCATCTGGCGCAAACCGGCATCGACTTCGCCGGACGCAGCGGCGAGCTGCCCGCGTGCTTTCACATCCTGCAGATTTCCCTCGGCGAAGAGACGGAAGGCGGCGACATACATGTCCAGCGCCTCGGCGACCTTCATGCGCGCCGCCCCCGGCGGATAGAGCTTTTTCAGGCTCGCCTTGAATGTCGGAAGCTCAGTCCGGAACGCCTCCAGCACCGCCGGGTCGCCCCACAGCATGTAATCCTTCTCGTATTTGCGCAGCGTGAGCATGCTGACCTTCAGGTCGGCATTTTCGACGTCGAGGGTGAGTTTCTCCACCTTGTCGACCGCAGACTGCATGGCGCCTCTGAGCCCCTGGTCCGGCGTAAAACCAAGCTCCTGGCTCGCCGCGAACATCGCGTCGAACGCTGCGGAATAAGTCGCTATACGTCCCGCGAGCGCGTCATGGCCCTGCAGGGCACCGTTCGCCAGAGACGGGTCGATCGCCTGCAGTCCATCGGATGCGGCACCGATCGCCATCCGGAAGGACCTGGCATTTTCGTCGGACGGCGATGCGAGGAACCGCTCGACGGAGATCGCCGCATGCTGGATCTCGACATCGACGTCGTCGATCGCACGGCGCAGGTCCCGGTACTGCGCCTCGTTGTTGCGGAAAACCTGATCAGCCCGCATCTGGCCGACATAGAGGCATCCCATGACGACCATTCCCGTCAAAGCCAGGAGCCCCAATACGAAGACGCGGTGCGCAATATGCAATCGTTGAATGAGATACATTGAAAACCCCTCAAAACACGCAGGTGCGATCTTGATGGGCGGCGGAATCTTAACAGAAGCTAAAAGTTATATGACACTACAATGAAATCAGCCCTCGGCTGTCCGCAAGCTGCGAAATGCCGTGTGAACGCGACCGGAAAGCCACAACAAAAAGGCGCCGCGTTGCCGCAGCGCCTTGATTTTAAAGCATTTTCGGATGAACGCACTCAGTCCTTCTTGGGCTGCGGCACGACGCGCAGCGCAAGTTCCCGGAGCTGCTGCGGGGTGGCCGGCGACGGCGCATTCATCAGAAGATCCTGGGCCTGCTGGTTCATCGGGAAGAGAGTGATCTCGCGCAGATTCTTTGCACCGACGAGCAGCATGACCACACGGTCGATGCCGAAAGCACAGCCGCCATGCGGAGGCGCGCCATACTGGAAGGCGCGGTACATGCCGCCGAAGCGTTCTTCGACATCCGCCTGGGACAGACCGACCTTTTCGAAGGCCTTGACCATCAGTTCCGGCGACTGGTTGCGGATCGAACCCGAGGCGATTTCGAAGCCGTTGCAGACGGCGTCATACTGATAGGCCTTGAGCGAGAGCGGGTCCTGGCTTTCGAGCGCTTCCAGACCACCCTGCGGCATCGAGAAGGGGTTGTGGGCGAAGTCGATCTTCTTTTCTTCCTCGCTCCATTCGTAGAAGGGGAAGTCGACGATCCAGCACATTTCGAAACGGTCGCGATCGACGAGGTTCAACTCCTCGCCGGCGCGGGTGCGGGCTTCGCCGGCAAACTTGTAGAATTTTGCCGGGTCACCAGCGACGAAGAAGGCGGCGTCGCCCGCTTCGAGGCCGAGCTGGGTGCGGATCGCTTCCGTGCGCTCCTCGCCGATATTCTTGGCAAGCGGGCCGGAGCCGGCGATCTTGCCGTCCTCTTCCTTCCAGAAGATATAGCCGAGGCCCGGCTGGCCCTGGCCTTGCGCCCAGGCGTTCATGCGGTCACAGAAAGCGCGCGAACCACCTGTTTTAGCCGGGATCGCCCAGATCTCGACCTTCGGGTTCGACGCGATCATGCCGGCGAAGACCTTGAAGCCGGAATCGCGGAAATGATCGGTGACGGCCTGCATCTCGATCGGGTTGCGCAGGTCCGGCTTGTCGGAACCATATTTGCGGATCGCGACATCATAGGGAATGCGTGGCCACTGCTTGGTCACGGGCTTGCCTTCGGCGAACTGCTCGAAGACCGAGGTCATCATCGGCTCCATCGTGCCCCAGACATCTTCCTGGGTGACGAAGCTCATCTCGACGTCGAGCTGGTAGAATTCGCCCGGCAGACGGTCGGCGCGCGGGTCTTCGTCGCGGAAGCAGGGCGCGATCTGGAAATAACGGTCGAAGCCCGCGACCATCAAAAGCTGCTTGTACTGCTGCGGCGCCTGGGGCAGCGCGAAGAACTTGCCTTCGTGGATACGGCTCGGCACCAGGAAGTCGCGCGCACCTTCGGGCGAAGAGGCTGTCAGGATCGGGGTCGAATATTCGGCAAAACCGGCAGCGGCCATGCCATTGCGCATCGCAGAGATGATCTGGGTGCGCTTGACGATGTTCTTGTGCAGCGTGTCGCGGCGCAGATCGAGGAAGCGGTATTTCAGGCGCACGTCTTCCGGATAGTCAGGCTCGCCGAAGACCGGCAGCGGCAGTTCCTTGGCGGCCGAGAGAACCTCGATTTCCTGGGCGTAAAGCTCGATCTCGCCGGTTGCCATGGCCTTGTTGGTGGTCTCTTCCGAACGGGCCTTGACGAGGCCATCGATGCGGATGACCCATTCGCCACGCACGGTTTCGGCCAGCTTGAAGGCCGGGCTATCCGGGTCGGCGACGACCTGGGTGATGCCGTAGTGGTCGCGCAGGTCGATGAAGAGCACGCCGCCATGGTCGCGGACACGGTGAACCCAGCCGGAAAGACGGACAGTCTGCCCGACATCGGACTTGCGAAGGGCGGCACAGGTGTGGCTGCGGTAAGGATGCATGGTCAAGTTTCCCGAATGTGACGGTCGTAAGGGCGCCCTCATGGGAGGCGCGCGACCGATAGAAAATCGGGCGGAAAAGCGCATGGTGTGGCTGATTTGTCAAGGCTGGTGGCAGTTCACAGAGCCGAGGCTGTTTCTCAGGTTAGGTACAGGGTCTAGTCCAACGGCAGAGTGTCGGCGGATTGGAGGCGGTCGCAGCGTAAAGACGGGAGAAACCCGAAGCGGACATTGCCGTGCCAGGAGTTAGGAGGATTTAGCGTTCAATTGCGGTCATTCAGATCCGCACAGGCTCTCCCCAAACTGCTCTGTTTTACGACGCCGAACACCACCATTTACAGCAAAAGAAGCGCCCTATACTTGGCACCCAACCTCTCGACGCTCTATGCGGCATACCTCAGTGAACACGATATTCACTCTTATTGCCGGGAGCGCGACTGCTCTTCGGCCTAGGCCGTCTGAGGCTCGGGGGTGGGTTCTCTGTTTTTCCGCTTTTTCTTTCGGCCTTCAGCAACAGCAACGTGGTCTGCGATAAAGATCACGTTTGCCTGAACATCCATAAGCCTCAAGGATTTCATGCTCCGCATAAGACTGATGCGGGAGAACAACGGCAGGTTAAGCGACTTCGCCGTTGGGTCCTTGCGCGTGACGATACCGAATATTATGCGGTAACTCCGATCCTGAATCAACGCGATTAGGGTGTCCGCATTGGCGCTGGGAAGCGCCTCCCGGATGAGTGTCTCCAGTTTGTCGACCGCCTGCGATTCCAACCGTATTAATTCGATAGCGTTTACGCCTTGATTGAACAGGTGGCTCAACTGCGTCGAAAGGGTTGAGACCTTCACATGGTAGAATGCGGCTTCGCCATCGCGAATTGCCAGTAGATCACACGGCTCCACTGCTCTTTGTCCGTCGGGGCTTATATTCTTCCTGTCAAGGCAGACGATCTCCGGATTACCGACAGCAGCAGCTTCATTGTATTCGCCTTCGCTCGAATGCTCGTAAGGCGGCAGGTCGCTGTCAACGCATAGTGGGTCAAGATAGGCGGCAAGACGCACGATGTAATCGTCGTCTATCCGATACCAATGCCCCTCAGAAAGATGAAAAGTTTCGCCTTTCTCGCCTTCCAATCTAGTATCGAAGACGAGGCTCTTAAACAAACTGTAGCGGTGTCGGGCGTTACCGTCCTCGTCAGTCAGAACAAGCGCGTGGCGGCGCAAGTCCTCAATTTTCATGACTAGTATATAAATTTCGTGCTCATCGAGATATTCATAGTACCGACCGATATATACGTCGTCGTAAATTAGTCTGCGTCCGGCGCCAGAAAAGGTAACGAAAAGATTGTCATTGTAGTTTACGATCTCGGGGACTGTGATGTTGAGATCGGGATTGCGCGCATGGAACGCTTCGAGAAGTTGCCGGTTCAGCATTTCGATCTGCGCTGGGTCACTGACCGGCACGATGTTTTGAATTTCTGGGAATGCTGTCTTATACTGGTCACTCTGATAAAGACCGAGCAGTTGCTCGCATAGACCCAGCAAGCCTTTAGAATCAATGTCGGTGCTAATGCGTAAATTGCTGCTCCCTGTAGCGTGTCTGAACAATTCCTTGTGCTTGTCCCGGACCTTGCCAGTTAGACTACGCAAAATAGTGCTGTCGCGGTCGAAATCGAACAATGTTAGTTCGGACTCGATGGGAATCTGGGTCCTCCGGCGTTTGGTAGCTCCGGGATCGAGTGTGTCGGTACTCTTGAGCTTTTGCGGATCGAGACTATTCAGCGTTACCCGCAAACCAAAATCATACTCATAGCTGGTGTCGATCAGGCTGTGGGCAACATGACCGAAAGAGAGCGCAAAACATCGCCCACTGATCGGCAGGAAAACGAGGGCACCCTTGGTTACCTGCGTTAGGTTCTTTTCGACACCGAAATAGGACCTCCACCAAGGCGGTCGTGGTTCGCTGTCGAGCACAAATAGCGTTGCGCCCTCGGGCAAGCCCTGAGCGCCGACGGTGTCATCTAGGATGTGATCGTCGCGCAGCGCATTGGCTGCGCTGTAACCTACCTTAAGAAGGTAAATTGAGAATGATCGACTCTTCGTCATACCCGCCCCCAGAGTTATTTAAGAACGCGTCTCCCCTATATGTTGCATTCAGATATAAACCTGTGCGATTGTCAACCAAGCGAAAACTACCGCAGGTGTCAGCTATCTATGCTTCTCATACGGCATCAGGATGTTAGCGGTTGTAGAGCCAGCCCGCTCGATTTGTTCGCCCCACTGAACGGCGACACCGATGGGCGCCATGGCGTGCAGAGGAAGAATACGCTTACGCAGCGGCCTGGCGGTAATACGTAGGCCTTTTGTTGGTACTAGAAGCTAGGGGGTCAGCGCCGCTTCAGCCCCGTTTTCCGTTTTGCTACAGCTTTCCGGAAATGACCGCTTGTGCCCCCCCTCACTCCGGCAAAAGCACACGTGCCAAATCCAGCGGCGCCACAAACGGCTCACACCCCGTGCCCCCCTCCTGCTGCAGCTTGCCGTCGATCATCAGATGGGCGTGGCCGTGGATCTGGGACCAGACGAGCTGTTCGACGGCCGCCCTGCCCTCCGGCGTGTCGAGTTTCATGCGTTTTGCCACCGGAGCCGAAATTTCCTCGAGCACTGCGTGGGCCGCGCTTGCCGGGGGCCCGAGGGCCGGGTCGTCCCAGTCGAGGCGGTTGGCCGTGAACATCAGGCGGAAGAGATGCGGGCGGCTGGTCGCAAAGGCGAGATAGCCGCGGGACGCCGCGCGCAGTTGTTCGGCCGGGTCATCCGGTGCCGTCGCCATGGCGCTGCGCATCGAGGCGGCAAACAGCCTGAAGCCCTCGACGGCAAAGGCGGTCATCAGGTGCTTCAGGGTCGGAAAGTGATGTTCGGGGGCGGCATGGGAGACGCCGACGCGGGCGGCGAGCTTGCGGAGCGTCAGGCCCTCCAGGCCCGCCTCCTCCAGCATCGTCAGCCCCGTGTCGATCAATGCCTGGCGCAGGTCGCCGTGGTGATAGGATTTTTGCCGTGCCATGCCCCCTGTCTAACCCCGCCTGCGGGTCTCTGTCAAAGCCATCTTGACAGTGACAGGTTAATCCGACATCTCTATCTTGTCATTGCCAAGATCAAGAGGATGAGATGGATTACGCGCAGGTTTTTTCGCTCGCAAGCTCTGCGGCCATGCTGGGATGGCTGGTGCTGATGCTTGCCCCGCGCCGCCCTCTCGTCATCCAGGGCTTGCGCCTGGGGCTGATCGGGGCGCTGTCGCTCACCTATGCCGTGTTGATCTTCGTCTCCTTCTTCCGCGTCGAGGGCGGAGGTTTCGGCTCGATCGCCGAGGTGCGCGCGCTCTTCGTGAGCGACCCGGTGCTTGTTGCGGGCTGGATCCACTACCTGGCCTTTGATCTCTTCATCGGCACCTGGATTGCCATGGAGGCCGACAAGCGCGGCTATGACCGGTTGCTGCAGGTGCCCATGCTGGCCGCGACTTTCATGTTCGGGCCGCTTGGCCTCCTGATCTTCCTTGTCACCCGCGCGACCGAAACCACGTTCGCGATCAGAAAGGCCTGACCGATGACCCTGTTCTTCGATGACCGTTTCGTTTCAGCCCCGGCACAAGAGGGCCCCTTGGCAACCGAGCAAAGGGCCCGGCGACTGCTGGTCGTCGGCATGGGGCTGCAGGCGGCGCTCGCCATCCCGAGCCTCATCGCGCTCGGGATCGACGACCGCCTGCTGAACGACGTCAGCGTGTGGATCAAGCCGATCAAATTTCAGGCGTCGCTGTTGATGATGCTTGCCACCATTCTCCTGCTCCTGCCGGTGATCGAAGCGCGGACACGGGCGGGCCGAGCTGTGTGGCTGGCCTGCCTTATCGCCGTGATCACGGCCACCGGCGAAATCCTCTACATCACGCTGCAAGCCGCCCGTGGACGGGCCTCGCACTTCAACTCGGACACGCCTGTGGAAGCGATTGCCTATAGCGTGATGGGCGTCGGAGCGGCGCTGCTGGTGCTGTCGAGCCTGGCGATCGGCTTTGTTATCTTGCTGCGGCCCCGCGCCGATGCCCCACAGGGCTTGCGCCTCGGTGGTGGCTGGGGGCTGGTGCTCGGCAGCATGGCCACGCTTTTCACCGCGTTTGCGCTCGGAAGTGGCGAGATCGGCGGCCCCGGCCACTGGGTGGGCGGTGTGAGGACCGATCTTGGCGGCCTGCCGCTGTTCGGCTGGTCACGGACCGGCGGCGATCTGCGCGTGCCGCATTTCTTCGCCACCCATATCATGCAGGCGCTGCCGATCCTCGGCCTGCTGCTCGATCGCCTCGCGCCACGCCTTGCCCGGGCCGGCATCCTCATCGGCGCCTTCGTCTCGCTCGCCGTGGTCGTCGCCACCTTCGCACAGGCCGTGTTGGGACAGCCCTTCCTCTGACAAAAATCCTGTCGGTGGCGACGGTCCCACTTTTTGACCTGTCGCCATCGGCAAAACGGGTCTAGTAATTCTGCCCTGCCACGACACCGACTCGCCCCCTCCGTCGCGGCCTGCAGGCCACCCATGCATGATATCCGCCCCCTCATTCCTCTTCTCGCGACCGCCGGCATCCTGATCGGCGGCAACGGGCTGCAGGGAACCTTCATCTCGCTGCGCGGCATCGAAGAAGGCTTCAGCGCCTCGGTGGTCGGCATGGTCGGCACCGGCTATTTCATCGGCTTCGTGATCGGCTGCGTCTACGTGACCAAGGTCATGCGGGCCATTGGCCATATCCGCGCCTTCTCGGCGCTCGCGGCGATCGCCTCGGCCGCCTCGATCATGATGGTCCTCGTCATCGATCCCATCTCGTGGTTCCTGATGCGCCTTGTGCAGGGCATCTGTTTTGCAGGGCTGTTCGCCGTGGTGGAAAGCTGGCTGAATGCCCGCGTCACCAATGCCACCCGCGCCCGGACACTGTCCGTCTACCGTTTCGTCGACCTCGGATCGGTGACGGCGGCGCAGTATCTCATCCCCCTTTTTGGCGTCAGCGGTTTCGATCTCTTCGCCATCATCTCCATGGCGCTGACGCTCTCGCTCGTGCCGATTTCCTTTGCCGACCGATCGAGCCCCGCCCCGCCTGAAGATGTGAAGTTCGACATCAAGGTGCTGTGGTCGGTTTCGCCGCTCGCGACCGTCGGCTGCATCGTGATCGGGCTCACCAATTCCAGCTTCCGTTCGCTCGGACCGATCTATGCCGACGGCATCGGCATGTCGGTGACCTCGATCGCCACCTTCATGAGCGTCGGCATCTTTGCCGGCATCGTGCTGCAATATCCGCTTGGGCACTATTCCGACAAACTCGACCGCCGCGTCATCATTCTCGTCTCCGGCATCGGGGCACTGCTCGCCTGCACCTATCTCGCCTTTTTCGCCGGCAACGGAGAGCTCGCCAACTTCATCGGCATCTTCGCCTTCGGCGCCTTCGCCATGCCGCTCTATTCGCTGTGTTCGGCCCATGCCAACGACCACGCGGCACCCGGCCAGCATGCGCTGATTTCAGCCGGAACACTGTTCTTCTGGTCGGTCGGCGCGGTTATCGGTCCGCTCTTCGCCTCCTTCCTCATCGATGTTTTCGGGCCGCATGCGCTCTTCGCCTACATGATCGTCGTGCTGACCTTCTTCGTCGCCTATACGGTTGCCCGCATCTTTGCGCGCGGCGCGGTCCCGACGGAGCGGCGGCGCATGCGGTTCCGCAGCCTGCTGCGCACCTCGACCTTCTTCAGCAAGCTTGCGACACCCCCTTCGGAAAAGGATGGCGGCTGAGCGAGGACAGAGCCTGCCTGCGACAGGATGGTTGGGGCGGCGCTATTGCTGAATTCAATCGTCAACTTTAAAACGGGTTATCCAACGGAGCCCTTCGCGTGTTTCACCTGTCCCGCCGCACCCTTCTCAAATCCGCAGCCGTCGCCGGTGCCTATGGCGCCGGTGTTGCCGTCCTGCCGCGCCTGTCGCAGGCACTCGCCGCCCCCTCACCCGCCGAGATCGAGGCGCATGTGATCGAGGCAGTCCTCGACGGAAAGACGTCGACGCGCAATGTCATGAGCTACGGCCTTGCCGGCGCACAGTTACCGGATCCCGCGCCGCCAGTCCTGCGCATGCAGCGGGGAAAGCCGTTTGCGGCGCGGCTGACCAATCGGCTCGATGAACCGACCACCATCCACTGGCACGGCCTGCGCATTCCAAACGCTCAGGACGGCGTGCCGTTCGTCACCCAGCCCTACGTCTACACCGGCGATAGCTTCGACTACGCCTTCACGCCGCCCGATGCCGGTACCTATTGGTATCATCCGCATTGCAACACGCTGACCCAGATGGGCCGCGGCCTGACCGGCATGCTGGTTGTCGAAGATGATCGTGACCCTGTCTTTGATGGCGAAGTGGCACTCAACCTGCGCGACTTCCGGCTCGGCAGCGACAGCCAGTTCATCGCGCAGTTCAAGCCGCGCGATGCGGCGAAGACCGGCACCTTCGGCACCGTGCGCACGGCCAACTGGCAGCCGGAGCCTGTTTATGACGTGCCGGCCGGCGGACTGGTGCGGCTTCGCATCCTCGCCTCGGATGTGACCCGCATCTACAATCTGCGGCTCGACGGGGCGGACGCCATGATCATCGCGATCGACGGCCATCCGGTGCCGGTCCGCGCGGCCCTCGATATGGCGGTCGTCTCGCCCGGCCAGCGGCTCGACCTCGCGCTCCGGGTGCCCGACAGCGAAGGTGCCATGGTCTCGCTGGCAGACATCCGTCCCTCGACGCCGAAAGTGATTGCGCAGTTCCGCGCGGTCGGTGCGTCGCTGAAGCGCAATCTCGGCGATCTCGGGCCGCTTTCCGAAAACGCCGGCGTCGAGGCCGATCTGGCGAATGCCACGCCGATCCCGCTTTTGCTGAGCGCCACAGCGGAGAATGCCGCAAAAGATTCCATTTGCGGAACACTCGGCTACTCCTTCTGGGCGATCAACAAGGTTCCTTATCCTGGCGATACGGCCGATCCGACGGCGCCGATCGCGGAACTGAAGCTTGGACAGAGCTACATCCTCAATGTCGAGAATGTCACGCCGCATGCGCATCCCATCCATCTGCATGGCATGAATTTCAAGGCGATCAGTTCGAGCAAGCAAGCGGTTCAGCAGCAGGTGTCCGACACCTATCTCGTCTTGCCGGATGAGAAGGTCCAGCTTGCGCTCGTGGCCGACAATCCGGGGGACTGGGTCTTCCATTGCCACATCATCGAACATCAGAAGACCGGCATGACCGGCTATTTCAGAGTGACATGACATGAGCCTTGCCGAGACGATGCGCATCCACGAGCCCTATCCTGGCATCTTCGCCTATTACGACGGGCGGATTGCGGGCAAACGGCTGCATTCGCCGGAACCGAACTGGCTCGATGACGGCGCCTACACCCTCGGCGTGGCGAGCTTCGCGATCGTCTCGGGCGCACAGGCGCTGGTCTATGACACACATATCTCCTTCGACCATGCAGCGGCGATCCGAGCGCATCTCAAATCGCTTGGCGTGACTGCCATTCAAGTCGTCATGAGCCACTGGCACACCGATCACGTCGCCGGAAATGCCGGGTTCCTCGACTGTCCGATCCTGTCCAACAGGCTGACGAAAGACACGCTGATCGACAAGCGCAAGGTTCTTGCCGCCAAGAACCCGCCGATCAATCCGGTCGTCATGCCGACAGAAACCTTCGAAGGTGAGACGGTTTTGCATGTCGGCGAGATCGAGGTGCGGCTGATGCAGTTCGATATCCACAGCGCCGATGGCACCGTGCTTTTCCTGCCCTCGCTCGGCCTGCTGTTTGCCGGCGACACGCTGGAAGACAGCGTTACCTATATTTCAGAGCCGGATAATGTGGCTCGCCACATCGTCGAACTCGACCGGCTGGCAACGCTGCCGATCCGCCGTATCCTGCCCAATCACGGCGCAGAAGAGGTGATCGCCGCCGGCGGCTATCCGCCGTCGCTGATCACCTCGAACCGCGACTATCTCACGCGGCTGACGGCGCGCATCGACGATCCCGCGCTCGATGCCGAAAGCCTGGAAACCTTCCTCGCACCGGAACTCGCCAATGGTTCGGCGCTCTATTTCGCACCCTATGAAGAGGTCCATCTTCAGAACATCGCGGTGCTGCGCGGCGCGCCCGTCGACGAATAGTGCTGGACGACGGGCGCAATCGGGCCGTTCACAGCCCTTTGCCGGCCGTTCATATTGACATCCAAGTCCAGAAGGGAAACTAAGGTTGATCCTGTAGTTTTCCATGACCGAGCCGAAATGATCGATACCACTGCCGCGCTCGAGGAGGCCTGCCGTCTCCTTGCCCAATCCGATTTCATCACGATCGACACGGAATTCCTCCGCGAAACGACCTTCTGGCCCGAACTCTGCCTGATCCAGATGGCGAGTCCGGATCACGAATATATCGTCGACCCGATGGCCAAGGGCCTGGACCTGGCCCCCTTCTTCGAACTGATGGCCAATTCCGCCGTCGTGAAGGTCTTTCACGCCGCGCGCCAGGACATCGAAATCATCTTCCACCTCGGCAATCTGATCCCGCATCCGATCTTCGACACGCAGGTCGCGGCGATGGTCTGCGGCTTCGGCGATTCGGTCTCCTACGACCAGCTCGTGCAGAAGGTGAAGAACGTCCACATCGACAAGACCTCGCGCTTCACCGACTGGAGCCGGCGGCCGCTGTCGGAAAAGCAGCTCGATTACGCGCTGGCTGATGTCACTCACCTGCGTGATGTCTATCTCAAGCTGAAGGGGCAGCTGGAAGCGGAAGGCCGCGCCGAATGGCTGACCGAAGAAATGGCGATCCTCGAATCGCGCGACACCTATGACCTGCATCCGGACCAGGCCTGGCAGCGGCTGAAGATGCGGCTGCGCAAGCCGACGGAACTCGCCGTTATGCAATATGTAACGGCCTGGCGCGAACGCGAGGCGCGGTCGCGCAACGTGCCGCGCTCGCGCGTCCTGAAGGACGATGCGATCTACGAAATCGCCCAACAGCAGCCGAAGGATGTGGAAGCGCTCGGGCGGCTGCGGACCATCCCCAAGGGCTGGGAGCGCTCGACCTCGGGGGCAGCCATCATCGAACAGGTGAACATCGCACTCGCCCTGCCGAAGTCTGAAATGCCGCACCTGCAGCGCCACACGCATGCGCCAGAAGGCACACAATCGGCCGTCGAACTGCTCAAGGTTCTGCTGCGCCTGACTTCGGAAAAACACGGGGTCGCCTCCAAGGTGATCGCCAACAGCGACGATCTGGAAAAGATTGCGGCCGAAGGCGAAAAGGCAGACGTCGCCGCCCTGCAGGGCTGGCGCCGCGAACTGTTCGGCGATCTGGCTTTGAAGCTGATTTCCGGCGGCGTCGGCCTGCGCTTCGTCGACAAGCGCGTCGAAGCCGTGGAGTTCTGAGCCGTGCCGGCGCCGACCCTGCGCCGTGCGACGGAAGACGACATCGCCTTCATCATGGAGACGGAGCGTCTGCCGGGTTATGAACGAACGGTCGGACGCTTCGAGGAAGACGAACACCGCGCCCATCTCGCCGATCCGACATGGCGCTACCTCGTCCATCCGGAGATGGGGCTGGCGTTGCTGCACGGCATCGGCAGCCGTGACGGCAATCTCTGTCTTCGGCGCTTCATCGTGACGAAGACGTCGAGCGGGTATGGAAGCGCCTTGCTGCCATTGGTCCTCAGCCACGTATTCGAGGAGACCGCTACCCATCGGCTGTGGCTGCACCACGTCAAGGAAAACACCAAGGCTGCTAAGCTTTACGCGCGGTTTGGTTTCCTGCACGAAGGCATCGAGCGGGAAGCTGGCCTTCGCCCCGACGGAAGCCGCTTCGACCTCGTCAATCTCTCCCTACTCCGCCCGGAATGGGCATCGCGCCGCGGCTGAGGAGCCCTTATGGAACTGCCCGCCGCCCTGCGCTCCGCCGTCGACCAGATGCTCTCTGGCGAGCCGCTGGAGAAACTCGCCAAGGCCAGCGCCATCCTCTCCGATCGCTATCGCCGCGAGGTGCGCGACGGGCGTTTCCACATCGACGACGCGCTCGCCGCCAAGGCCTATCTTGCCACCCGCCTGCCCGCCACCTTCGCCGCCGTGCGGGCAGCGTTCGGGATGATCGAAGAGGTCGCGCCGGATTTTGCGCCGACCTCGCTGATCGATCTCGGCTGTGGGCCGGGCACCGCGCTTTGGGCGGCCGCCGACACCTGGTCGACGATTCAGGCCGCCGAAATGGTCGAGGCATCCGGGGCCATTCGTGGTGTCGGAGAAAAGCTTTCCCGCAGTTCGCAGGTCGCCAGCCGCTGGCAGGCGGGGGATGTCACAGCAAAGATCCCGACACTTGCCCCGGCGGATCTTGTGACGCTCGCCTATGTACTCGACGAATTGCCGCCGACCACCATCGCCAGCGTCACGCAAAAACTCTGGTCGCTGACCACGGGCATGCTCGTGATCATCGAGCCCGGCACGCCGGCCGGATGGCAGCGCATCCTTGCCGCCCGCGAGACGCTGCGGGGTGCGGGCGCCCATCTCGTCGCCCCCTGCATGCATTCTGAAACCTGTCCGATCGTGGCGCCCGACTGGTGCCACTTCTCACGCCGCGTGGCCCGTTCGCGTGTGCATCGGCTCGCCAAAGGCGCCGAGGTGCCGTGGGAGGACGAGAAATACATCTTCATCGCCGCCTCTCGCGAACCGGTCGCGATCAGTGGCGACCGGGTGCTGGCTCCCCCGCGCGTCAATGGCGGTGTCGGGCGGGTCAAGCTCTGTCGTACCGATGGCACGACCGCCGAAGTGACGCTCAGCAAGCGCGATGGCGACGCCTTCAAGGAAATCCGCCGGGCCGACTGGGGCGACCGGCTAGAACTGGGGAATAAGGGATGACTTCGCGGCTGACATCCGAGTTTGCCTCTCGTCTCGCGAAGATCGCGCTCGGCCATGTCACTCGCGAATATCCCAATCATATCTTGCATGGGCTCGAAGGACCTCAGGATGCGCAGACGCCATCCGCGCTGCATCCGGTCTTCTACGGCAGCTATGACTGGCATTCCTGCGTGCATGGCTACTGGATGCTGGCGCGCCTGCTCCGGCTTTTTCCGGAGATGCCGGAGGCAGAGGCGATCCGGGGACTGTTCAGCACAATGCTGGTGCCCGAGAAGATGGCCGGCGAATGCGCCTATTTCGATCGGCCGATGGCACGTGGTTACGAGCGTCCCTATGGCTGGGGCTGGTTGCTGAAGCTTGCCGCCGAATTGCACGGCCACGAAGATCCTGCCTGGGCCGAGGCGTTGTCGCCTCTGACAGAGCGGATCGTCCAGCGTTTCCGGGATTTTCTGCCGCTCGCCACCTATCCTGTCCGCACAGGCACACACTACAACACCGCCTTTGCGCTGAGGCTCGCTGCCGACTTCGCCGACACTGTCGGAGACGAGGCCCTCTTCGAAATGCTGCGTGCCACGGCGCAACGCTGGTACGGCCCCGACACTGCCTGTCCCGCCTGGGGCGAGCCCTCGGGCGACGACTTCCTGTCGCCAGCGCTGATAGAGGCGGAATGCATGCGCCGGCTCCTGCCCGCCACCGAGTTTGCCCATTGGTTCGATGGTTTCCTGCCTGAGATCGCAGCCGGCCAGCCGCGCACCCTTTTTGCGCCCGCCTCTGTGTCCGATCGCTCTGACGGCAAGATTGCCCATCTCGATGGTTTGAACATCAGTCGCGGCTGGTGCTGGTCGTCTCTGACGAACACGCTGACGGACACGGATCCGCGCCGACCCGTGATGCGCGATGCCGTGCATCGGCATCTCACAGCAGGGATCGCGCATGTGGCTGGCGACTATATGGGTGAACACTGGCTGGCGAGTTTCGCGGTCCTGGCGCTTACGGAAACGGAATGATGATCAGCCTCCATGACACCATCGACATCTCGGGCCGCGTTCTTGTCTCAGGCTCCGCCGAGGGCGAGGTGTTGTTTACCGATATGGCGCTCAGCTTCTGGGGTGGTGCGGACGCTGTGACCGGCGAGATCATCGACCGGCATCACCCGCTGAGCGGCGAGCGGCTGACGGGACGCGTCTTGGCGCTGCCCACCAGCCGTGGCTCCTGCACCGGCAGCGGCGTGATCCTCGAACTGATCCTCAACGGACACGGTCCGGCGGCGATCGTGCTCGAACATCCCGAAGCGATCATCACGCTCGGCGTCATTGTTGCCGAAGAGGTGTTCGGGCGGTCCATTCCGGTGATTGCGGTCGGCAAGGAGAAGTTTGCCACATTGAAGACAGCTAGGCGCATCCGGATCAGCAATGCCGTTGCAGGCATCGGTTCGGACATCGCGCTCACGGATCAGGACCAGGCCATTCTCTGTGGAGAGCGGGGCGAAGCGGCTGCCGTTGCGATGCGGATCGTGCTGCGGATGGCGGCGCTTGAAGGCGCCAAAGATCTGATCGACATCACGCGCGCCCATATCGACGGCTGCATCTATACCGGTCCTGGCGGCCTCGCCTTTGCCGAGAAGCTGCGCGATCTCGGCGGTCGCGTCGTGGTGCCGACGACGCTCAATGCGATTTCGGTCGATCATCGCCGCTGGCAGGCGCAGGGTGTCTCGGAGGCACTCGGGCGCCCGGCAACTGATGTGGCCGATGCCTATGTGGCGATGGGGGCACAAGCCACCTTCACCTGCGCGCCCTATCTGCTCGACGACCGGCCCGCGCGGGACGAACAGATCGTCTGGGCGGAATCGAATGCCGTCGTCTATGCCAACAGCGTGCTTGGCGCCCGGACGATGAAATATCCTGACTATCTCGACATCGCGATCGCGCTGACGGGCCGGGCCCCCAAGGCGGGCTGTCATCTGCCGGAGGAGCGCTCGCCGCAGGTCCGTATCACCGTGCCACCGCTTGAGGATGTGGACGACAGTCTCTGGCCGTTGCTTGGATATCTCATTGGGACCGTTTCGCCCGATCAGATACCGCTGGTCGAGGGAGTGTCCGGGCACCGCCCGGATACGGATGCGCTGAAGGCCTTCGGGGCCGCCTTTGCCACGACATCTGCCGCGCCGATGTTTCATATCTCAGGTGTGACGCCGGAGGCCGCCGATGCCGAGACCTTCGCGGGGCTCGACCTTCCGACCATCTCCCTCACCGACGAAGACCTGCTTCGCGCCTGGCACGAACTGAACGGCGCAGAGGCTGGTTCCGTGCAATTGGTCTCGCTCGGCAATCCACATTTCTCCGCGACGGAGCTTGCAGCCCTTGCCACGCTCTGTCGAGGGAAGACCCGTCATCCGCACGTACCCCTGGTCGTCACCTGCGGGCGGGCCGAAATGGCGAAGGCGGAAGCGGCAGGTGTCGTGGCGGAACTTTCCGCCTTCGGCGTCACCCTCGTCAATGATACCTGCTGGTGCATGGTGACCGAGCCTGTCATTCCCGTCGATGCCAAGGTCATCATGACCAATTCCGGCAAATATGCCCATTACGGCCCGGGCCTCACCGGGCGGACCATGCGGTTTGGCAGTCTAGCCGCCTGCGTGGAGGCCGCCGTGACGGGTGAAGATCGCGGCGTTTTGCCTGCATGGCTTGGTGCGCCTGTGGGTAAGTGCTTACGTCACCGAAACTTCACCTGATCGCAATCGGTGCGACATGAAGCCTCTCTAGCACTTTGGCGTTTCCTCCCTTCCAACAAGGTGACGCCATGACCAAAGCTCTTCTGACGTCTGCTGCTCTCTTCATTCTCTTCGTCTCCCAGGCTTCGGCCGAGGAGAAGGCCTTCCCCGCCAAGCTGGTGAACCAGGCGATCCTGCCGGCCAACACCATCATTGCCGCCCCGGCTGATGCGCCTGCCTATCTCAAGACATCCGGCAAGTTCTCGACCGCCGACCGCAAGCGCGCCGAGGCCATCGGCTCCGTTCCCGGCAAGGATGGCGTGCGTCCGACCGGCCTGTCGCTTCCCTTCGACGGCCAGCCCGTGCAGGGTTTTTCCGGCATCAAGGCCATGCCCGACGGCAGCTTCTGGAGCCTGTCGGACAACGGCTTCGGTTCGAAGACGAATTCCACCGATGCCATGCTGATGCTGCATCACCTGACCTTCGACTGGGATGCCGGCGCAGTAAAGGTCGAAAAGACCCTGTTTCTCACCGATCCCGACAAGAAGGCCCCCTTCCCGATCACCATGGAAGGGTCTGACAAGCGTTATCTGACCGGGGCGGATTTCGACGTCGAATCCATCCAGCCGGTGGCGGATGGTTTCTGGGTCGGCGAAGAACTCGGTCCCTACATCCTGAAGTTCTCGACCGAGGGCGTGCTGACCGACGTCATCGCGACAAAGGCCGGCGAGATCGACGTGAAGTCGCCCGACAATCCGACCATCGCCGTCCCGGCCAACCCGGCCGCCAAGATGCCGGCCTTCAACCTGAAGCGCTCCGGCGGCTATGAGGGCCTTGCCATGTCGAAGGACGGCACGAAGCTCTACGGCCTGCTCGAAGGCCCGCTTTATCTCGAAGACGGCTCGGTTGAAAAGGCCGATGGCCTCACGGCCCTGCGCATCATCGAACTCGACGCCGCCTCCAAGGCCTGGACCGGCAAGACCTGGCTCTATCCCCTGTCCGAAGGTGGCGAAGCGATCGGCGATTTCAACATGATCGACGAAACGACGGCCCTCGTCATCGAGCGCGACAATGGTGCGGGTGTGGCGGACAAGGCCTGCGCTGATCCGAAGGCACCGGCTGCCGATTGCTTTGCCGTCCCGGCCAAGCACAAGCGCATCTACAAGATCGAGATGACGGAAGAGAATGCCGGCAAGGCCGTGCGCAAGATCGGCTATATCGATCTGATGAAGATCGAAGACCCCGACAACAAGAAGCGTCAGGGCGGCGGCGAAGGCTTCTACGACATGCCCTTCGTCACCATCGAGAATGTCGATGTGGTCGATCCGACCCATATCATCGTCGGCAACGACAACAACCTGCCGTTTTCGGCCGGCCGTGCGCTGGACAAGGCAGATGACAGCGAGTTCGTCCTGCTGGAAGTCGGCGATTTCCTCGCGGCGAAGTAAGCGCGACGCCGGGGATTGTGCGGCCTAAAGCCGTCCCCGGTAATTCAATAACGTTCTGCCGCACAACTGAGCCTCATCGGCTGAGTTTGCGGCAGATATCTTTCCTCTTGCGTGGCGGCGCTCCATTACGGAGACCGAGAGTTCGAACACGACCACGTGTTTCGTGGACCATGGTGATCTTTGTGTGCCTCAAGCACCGGGCGCCCCTCTCTTTGACTTGAGCCACGTCCGCACTCGAACGCGCGCATTCTCGTAAGGTGACGAGGTGTTGAACTGGATCATACGCCCCATCGGCCACTTCTCATACCAGGGACTGCCATAGAGCTCCTCGTTGCTGCGCGCGTCGATCTCGGAAACAATCCGCCCCTTCGCCTGTGCCAAGCGCTCAAGAACCTGCGGATATGGGATGCCCTCGTAATCTTCGTAGAATTTTTGAGCGAGCTGCCCCAACTCGTTCCACTTGAATCCTGTTTCTGGAAAATCGACCGGCTGACCTGCCGCGTCCCGGTCAAGCCATTTCAGAACCAGCTCGTTCCACCCCACCAGATATGCTGCAAGATTGGCAACGCTCATCTGCGTTCCCTTCCTGTGACCCTCCAGGCTTTGTTCATGGACCAAGGAAACCGGAACGCCGCGCAGCTCTTTATCAAGTTTGTCGAAGCTCGATTCGATTGCTGCCAACAACTCGTCTTTGTTTTGCGGAACCGCCACGCTCTTCTACCTTCGTCGCCTCGCCGAACGACGCGACAATTTGCATTTCAACTCTCAACCACCAAAACAGACCAAACCCGCAAAAGGCGAGAGGACAAATTGTTGCACGCTGAGATGTCAGGCAAGGGAGACGAGGCATGATACCCATGCGGAGGCAAAGCCGATGGCTACTTCGAGCCCGCTCGGTCTTCTGTCCGCGGCACCTGGCGTTTCTGCTTATTCAAACACAAACGCCAGCCGCTTGCCGGTGAGCTTGGCGAGCTGCGTCAGGCGGCCATCCAGCCGTTCGCCGGAAAAGACCTCGTAAGCCTTCGGCACGACGAATTCGAGATCGAGCTCGGGATTGTCGGAGCGGCGGAAGGTCAGGTCGTGGACGATGCCGGGCATCGAGGCTGAAAACAGATAGACCACGCGCAGCATGCCGCCGACGAGCTTTGCCCTGTCGAGAAGGCGTTCCGTGGCGATCGCCGCCAAGGGACCGGTCTGACCATCGTCATGCAGGCCTTCGAAGCGGTAGTAGTTGGTGAGCGCGATGAAGGCGCGGCCAGGATGGGTGATGCCGACGAAGGAGGAGTGGGCAATCACGTTCAGGGCCTGCAGGCCGCGATAATCAGGATGGGCGCGCCAGCTGATGTCGGCCAGCAGGCAGGCGGCCTGGCGGTAGCGGCTTTCCTCTTCCGTTTCCTCGATGTCGAAGAAAGGCATCATGCGACCGGTCCAGTCCGCAAGTTCGCGGGCGTGTTCCGGCGAGCGGGCGCGCAGGATCGCCAGCTCGTCGGCCGCTTCCAGGAGCGGGTCGAGCGCCTGCTCTTCATCCAGCAGCAGTGAATACAGATAGCCTTCGCGCACACCCTGGGCGGAGAAGCAGACGGTGCGCGGCTTCATCACCTCGATCACTTCCCGCAGCGCAATTGCGCCGAAGGGGATCAGATTGCGGCGGTTCTTGGAGATCGAAGCCCAGGCCGGATCGCGGCTGTTGGCGCCGGAAATGATCTCGTCGAGAAAGAAGGCGATCTCGTCATAGGGCAGCTCATAACCTTGCATCATGTGCAGCGGATATTTGCGGATCTCCATGTGCAGCTTGGCGATGTTACGCCATGTGCCGCCGACCGCATAGAAGGTGCGGCCCATGCCCTTGGACAGAAAATTGGCACCTGAAATCAGTTTTTTCGCCATGGCGCGCGCCTTGGGCAGCGATCCGTCCACGGCCTCCGAAAGACGCAGACCGCCGAGTGGCAGGGTGATGCCCTTGCCGAAGGTCTTGCCGCTGATGTCGATCAGTTCCAGCGAGCCGCCGCCGAGGTCTCCGGCGATGCCATCGGCGTCATGGAAGCCGCTGATGATGCCGAGCGCCGAATATTTTGCCTCTTCCTCGCCTGTCAGCACGACGATCTCGTGGCCCAGGATCTCTTCGGCGCGGGCGATGAAATCAGGACCGTTCGAGGCCTCGCGGGCGGCGGCGGTTGCCAGCACATACATCCGGGTCGCCTGCGCCTGTTCGGACAAGGCCCGGAAGCGCCTGAGAGCCGCAAGCGCCCGCTCGACGCCCTGCTCGTCCATGCGACCGGTCGTTGCGACCCCCTTGCCGAGACCGCACAGAACCTTCTCGTTGAACAAGACCGTCGGCGCGCGCGACAGCCCCTCATAGATCACCAGACGGATCGAGTTCGAGCCGATGTCAACGACGGAGACAGGGGCAATCCCGGGAAGACGCCCCTGCGCTTCAGATCTTGTCATGAGGTACCAGTGTTAGCGTTTCCTGCCGGAAATCAGGCCGGCGATCAGTTTCGGTGCACTCGATTTCAAGGCTTCGCCCCGGCCCGACAGGCTGGGATTGGTCATGAAATAGTGCTGGGCGTTGAAAGGTTCCTCACCCTGTCGCACCTCGATACGGCGTGACGTTCCGTCGGCCAATATCTCGTAGCTCTGCTGGTTGTCAATCAGGTTGCCCAGCATGATCTGGGACAGCACCTGCTCATGCACCGTCGGGTTGATCAGCGGCACCAGCGTTTCGACGCGGCGGTCGAGATTGCGCGGCATCATGTCGGCCGAGCCGATATAGACGAGCGCCTTTTCCGACGGCAGGCGATGGCCGTTGCCGAAGCAGAAGATGCGGCTGTGTTCAAGGAAACGGCCGACGATGGACTTCACCCGGATATTGTCCGAGAGGCCGGCAACACGGGGGCGCAGGCAGCAGATGCCGCGGATGACAAGGTCGATCTCGACACCGGCCTGGCTTGCGGCATAGAGCGCATCGATGATCTCGGGGTCGACCAGCGAATTCATCTTCATCCAGATCTGCGCCGGGCGCCCGGCCTTGGCGTGCTCGATCTCTTCGTTGATGTGCTTGAGGATGCGCGGGCGCAGCGTGTAGGGCGAGACCGCGAGCTTCATGCCCTCTTCCGGTTCGCCGTAGCCGGTGATGAAGTTGAAGACATTCGCCATGTCGTGGGCGATCTTCGGGTTGCAGGTGAAGAAGGACAGGTCCGTGTAGATCTTCGCCGTCACCGGATGGTAGTTGCCGGTGCCCAGATGGCAGTAAGTGCGCAGCTTGCCGTCTTCACGACGTACGACCATCGACATCTTGGCATGGGTCTTGAGTTCGATGAAGCCGAAGACGACCTGCACGCCCGCGCGCTCCAGGTCGCGGGCCCAGCGGATGTTCGCCTCTTCGTCGAAGCGGGCCTTCAGTTCGACAAGCGCCGTTACCGACTTGCCGGCTTCGGCGGCATCGATCAGGGCGCGCACGATCGGGCTGTCGTTCGAGGTGCGGTAGAGCGTCTGCTTGATCGCCAGCACATCAGGATCGCGCGCGGCCTGCAGCAGGAACTGCACGACGACGTCGAAGCTTTCATAGGGGTGGTGGACGATCATGTCCTTTTCGCGGATCGCGGCCAGGCAGTCGCCGGCATGTTCGCGCACACGCTCGGGGAAACGGGCATTGTAGGGCTCGAAGCGCAGGTCGTCGCGCGGGGCCTTGCAAATCTCGGAGATGGTATTGAGAGCGAGCAGGCCCGGCAGGACGGCGACGCGGTTGTCCGGGACGTTCAGTTCGTGAACGACGAACTGGCGGAGCGCCACCGGCATTTCGGAATCCACCTCGATGCGGATGACCGAGCCGCGACGGCGGCGCTTGAGCGCCGTCTCGAAGAAGCGGACCAGATCTTCTGCCTCTTCTTCGACTTCGATATCGCTGTCTCGGATGATGCGGAATGTGCCGAAGCCCTTGACCTCGTAACCGGGATAAAGCCGGTTGATGAACAGGCCGACGACATCCTCCAGCGTGATGTAGCGGATGGTCTGGCCGATATCCTGCAGGCGGATGAAGCGGTCGAGCGTCGGCGGCAGACGCAGCAGCGCCGTCATCGGCTCGCCGGTCCGGCTGGAGCAGAGCTGCAGGCCCATGGAGAAGCCGAGATTGGGAATGAAGGGGAACGGATGGGCCGGATCGATGGACAGCGGCGTCAGGACCGGGAAGATCGAATCCTCGAAGGTGTTTTCCAGCCAGCGGCGGTCGTCGTCGGAGAGGGCTGCCGGACGGACGATCAGGATCTCCTCATTGGCGAGATACTGCTGCAGAACGGCCAGCGACGCCTGCTGCTCCATCTGCAGGTTGTCGATTTCCTTCAGGATGTCGTCCAGCTGCTCGGCCGGCGTCTTGCCATCGGGGCTGCGCACCACGATGCCCTGGCGCACCTGACCTTCGAGTCCGGCGACGCGGACCATGAAGAACTCATCGAGGTTGGCCGCAGAGATCGACAGGAAGCGGACCCGCTCGAGAAGCGGATGGGCGGTGTTCAACGTTTCCTCGAGGACGCGGCGATTGAACTGCAGCCAGGAAAACTCGCGGTTGACGAAGCGTAGCGGGCTGGTTCGGATATCTTCCGCTGCGGCCGCATCCTCGCCGTTTGTCCCAACCGTCTCGTTTACCGCGCTGTCCATGTCTTCGTCCCTCTATTGACCCTTGGGCCACGTATTACAGTATGACGACAGTTCTGTGACGCCTAGTCCCCACCCACCGGCTGTTCGAGCGTCTCCAGCACTTCTGCGGCAAGGCTGCGGCTGATGCGGGTGCGGCGCGAGAGCGCCACCTTGTCCAGGCGGTCGACGACCTGCTGGGCGGCGGTGAAGGATCGTTCCATCCGCTTCACGATATACCCAACGATCTTGTCATCAATGTAAAGCTGGCGATCGGCAAACAGCTTCATGATCAACTGGCCCAGAAGCTCTTCATCCGGGGCGCCGATCTCGACCACGGTGGCCGCCTTCAATCGTGACGCAAGGTCCGGCAGGGCGACATTCCACGAGGGCGGGAAGCTGCGTGAGGTGATCAGCAGCGAGGTGCCATGCTGG
Organism: Rhizobium sp. AG855; assembly: GCF_003610655.1. NCBI lineage: Bacteria > Pseudomonadati > Pseudomonadota > Alphaproteobacteria > Hyphomicrobiales > Rhizobiaceae > Rhizobium > Rhizobium sp. AG855. The sequence continues at coordinate 2,115,011 of NZ_RAQG01000003.1, forward strand.
CGCACGGCATTGATGACATGGAAAAGCTCGACCTCGTCGAAGCCGTTGCGATCGGCATCCTCCAGCACCACGGGTCCGGCGGCCGCGAGGCTTGATGCCCCCTGCCCGGCTTTCGCCTGGATATCGGCAGCGCCGCTGACATCGCGAAAAATCTGCGCCAGATGCGATTTGCCGGAGCCTTCCGGTCCCTGGAGGATCACTACCGGCGACGGCCAGGCCGGCCAGGCATCGACCAGCGACACAGCGGCCGCCAGACGCTCGGACACCAGAAGGTCGTCACGCCCCGTGGCGGATCCATGATCGAAGACGAGCGGCAGCTGTTCGCCGGGCCGCTCGGGAGCCCGTTTGACGTCAGTCATTCACTTCTCTGTGGCCTGGGACGCGCTCTCGCCGCCGATTTCACTGACGGTGGGGGTTGCAGCGAGCGAAAGATCGAGCGCCGAACCATAATAGAGATCGCTGTCAAGATATCGCGAGATTGCAAAGCGGACAAGCACGCCGATGGCGGCAGCCGCCGGGACCGCCACGAGCACGCCGACAAAACCGAACAGCGCGCCAAAGGCAAAGAGGGCAAACATCAGCCAGACCGGGTGCAGGCCGACGCTTTTGCCCACCAGCTTGGGCTGCAGAATATTACCCTCAATGAACTGGCCGAGGAAGAAGATGCCGGCGATGACCCCGATCCAGATGAAGTCCGGCCAGAACTGGACCAGCGCGACGCCGACTGCCAGCAATAGCCCGACGGTGGAGCCGACATAGGGGATGAAGCTGATCAGACCGGTGAAAAAGCCGATGAGGAGGCCGAAGTTGAGCCCGGCGAGCGACAGGCCGACGGCATAAAAAATGCCGAGAATGAGGCAGAGCGAGCCCTGACCGCGCACGAATCCGGCGATGGTGTTGTCGAGCTCGGTCGCCAGCTGGCGCACCGTGGCGAGCTGATTGCGCGGCACCCAGCTGTCGACCTTGGCAATCATGCGGTCCCAGTCGAGCAGCAGGTAAAAGGCGACGACCGGGGTCACGACGAGCAGGGAGACGATGTCGAGCAAAGCCTTGCCGGAATTCCAGATCTGCTCGATCAGAGTGCCGATGAAGCCGACGCCCTCGCTCAGATAGCGGGAGAAGTTCTGGCGGATCGTCTCCATCTGGCCATCCACCCAGTCGGGCAGCCAGGAGGCGTTGGAGGTCGCGATGAAGCTCTGGAGCTGCGAGACATATTCGGGCACGCGCTGGATGAAATCGTTCAGCTGGCTCGCCAGCACCGGGATGATGATCATCAGCGACAGCACGAAGACGATGACGAAGGAGATCAGGATGACGACCGTCGCCATCAACCGGCTGAGCCCGATCCGCTCCAGGCGGTCGGCCACCGGATCAAGGAAATAGGCGAGCGCCATGCCGGCGATGAAGGGCAGCAGGATCGAGGAGAACATCATCAGGAAGACGACGAAGACGGCCAGCGCCAGCAGCCAGAACAGGGCCTGGCGGCGGAGGCCGATTGCGCTGATGTTGCGAGCCATATCCTGTCTCCGTCTGGAATTCGTGGTCGGCCTCCATGCTGCGCATGCCAGGCAATTCGTCCCTAGGAGATAGGTCACCCCCGAACCAAAGGTCAAGAACTCGCGCAGGGGCAAGTTCCATATCCGCAACCCTGCGGCCAGTTTGGCCGGGAAATCGTGCACTTGTCCGGCTCCCGGCTTGCATATCGGGCCTCTTCATGCCATGGCCAGCCCAAATTCTCGCAGGATCGGAGGCAGGCATGAGCCAGGCTGGCAAGAACGGGTTGACCTATAGCGATGCAGGGGTCGATATCGACGCGGGCAACCTGATGGTCGAGAAGATCAAGCCGGCGGTCAAGTCGACCCGTCGTCCCGGCGCGGACGGCGAAATTGGCGGCTTCGGCGGGCTCTTCGACCTCAAGGCTGCCGGCTTCAAGGATCCGATCCTGGTCGCCGCAAACGACGGCGTCGGTACCAAGCTGAAGATTGCGATCGACGCCAATATTCACGGCACCGTCGGCATCGACCTCGTCGCCATGTGCGTCAACGATCTCGTCGTCCAGGGCGCCGAACCCCTGCTCTTCCTCGACTATTTCGCCACCGGCAAGCTGGACCCGGACCAGGGTGCGGCGATCGTTCAGGGCATTGCAGCCGGCTGCCGCGAGGCCGGCTGCGCGCTGATCGGCGGCGAGACTGCTGAAATGCCCGGCATGTATTCCAAGGGGGACTACGACCTCGCGGGCTTTGCCGTCGGCGCTGCCGAGCGTGGCGAGCTGCTGCCGGCGGGCGACATTGCCGAAGGCGACGTGATCCTCGGCCTCTCCTCCTCCGGCGTGCATTCCAACGGCTTTTCGCTGGTGCGCAAGATCGTCGAACTCTCGGGCCTTGCCTGGGATGCACCGTCGCCCTTCGCCGAGGGACAGTCGCTGGGTGCGGCCCTTCTCACCCCGACCCGCATCTATGTGAAGCCGCTTTTGAAGGCGATTAAGGAAACCAAGGCGCTGAAGGCGCTTGCCCACATCACCGGCGGCGGTTTCCCGGAAAACATTCCGCGCGTACTGCCGAAACATCTGGCCGCCGAGATCGACCTCACGTCCTTCCAGGTTCCCGCCGTCTTCTCCTGGCTCGCCAAGACCGGCGGTGTTGCCCAGAACGAAATGCTGCGCACCTTCAACTGCGGCATCGGCATGATCGTCGTCGTCTCCGCCGACAAGGTGGATGAGGTGACCAAGGTGCTGGAAGCCGAAGGTGAGACCGCCGCCCGCCTCGGCCGCATGATCGCCCGCGAAGATGGTGCCCATGGCGTGACCTACAAGGGTGCGCTCGCCCTATGAGCGGACCCCGCAAACGCGTTGTCGCCTTCATCTCCGGCGGCGGGTCGAACATGCTGGCGCTGGCGAAAGCCTGTGAAGCCGGCGAATACCCGGCCGAGATCGTCGCCGTGTTCTCCGACAAGCCGGAAGCCGGCGGACTTGCGAAGGCGCAAGCGCTCGGCATTCCGACACGCGTGTTCGAGCGCAAGGCCTATGGCTCGAAGGCCGAGCATGAGGCGGCTATCCTTGCCGCGCTCGCCGAGATCGGGCCGGATCTCATCTGCCTCGCCGGCTACATGCGCCTGCTGTCAGGCGAATTCATCCGCGCCTATGAGGGCCGAATTCTCAACATCCACCCTTCCCTCCTGCCCCTTTTTCCGGGTCTTCACACCCATCAGCGTGCGCTTGATGCCGGCATGAAGGTCGCGGGCTGCACCGTGCACTTCGTGACCGAAGGCATGGACGAGGGTCCTGTGATCGCGCAATCCGTGGTGCCTGTGCTGATCGACGACACAGCAGATACGCTTGCAGCACGGGTGCTCACCGTCGAGCACAAGACCTATGCGGCGGCGTTGAAACTGGTCGCTTCAGGCAATGTTTCCATGCGCGCCGATGGCACAGTCGAGCGGCTCGGCTCTGAAACGGATGCATCGGCGACGCTGATCAGCGCCTGAGACGCAGGCAAATTCGTCTCCTCGAGGCCAACCGCTAGCATTCTCTTAACCATAAACATGCAACCTTGACTTACTTCAGCGTCACGGTTGGTCTCATGCTTATCTCAAAGAAATTTTTCAGCCTCTCCCTCGGCGGAATTCTGATTTCCGCGGTGCCCCTGTCCGCCCAGGATGGTTTCGTCTCCGGCGGATCTGGCGATATCACCTATTTCGCCGGTGTCGGCATCGCCAACATCAAGGCCGGCGAATATGTCTATGATGGCGACCACAAACTCAGCCAGCTCGACTGGGAAAGCAAGGGCGTCAAGACCGGCACAATTGGCGCCCAGATGGAGCTTGGCGACAACTGGCGGATCAAGGGGCAGATCGATGTCGGGCTTGGCGGCGACGGACACATGGAGGACCGTGACTGGGTCGTTCCGAGCTATTCGGGCTGGACGGACCAGTCTATCCACCCCGACACCAAGCTGGATCGCTACATCAACCTGCTGATCGAAGCTGACCGGGCGGTGATCGACACCGGAACGACCCGCGTCGGGCTGGGCGGCGGCTTCGGCTATGCCAATGTCAAGTGGACTTCGCGGGGCGGCAGCTACATCTATTCCAACGTGACGCTCCACGACACTGTTGGCAATTTTACCGACGGTGAAAAAGGCATCACCTACGAACAGCGCATTCCGACCCTTTTCCTCAGCGCCAATGCCGAACAGCAGATCGGAAAGTTCAAGCTGTCCGGCACCGTTCGCGGCGGCGGAAGCTTCGACTACAAGGATGTCGACGATCACTGGATGCGGGATCTTCGTTTCAAGGAAGAGATGGGCTTCGCACCAATGCTGGGCGCAGCCATCAGCGCGAACTATCAGTTCCTGCCATCCGCAGCGATCTATGTTGCCGGCGATTTCCAGAAAATCTTCAATACCCGCGGTGACATGGACCAGCGCAACACCGTTACCGGTGCAACGTCCAGCTTCGATGATTCGGCATCCGCATCCTATCAGTCGCTGACGATATCGACCGGCGTCAAAGGCACATTCTAGGCGCTCTTGCCGCTCCGCCTGAGCGCCGCCCATTGCAGCAGCATGATCGTCTTCGCGTCGACGATCTCGCCGGCCTCGACCATGTCGAGCGCTTCGGCGAAAGCAAGCTCGTTCACTTCGAGATCTTCCTGCTCGTCCAGCAGGCCGCCGCCTTCGGCGACACGGTCACTGTCCGTCACTGCGGCGTAGAACCCATGGAGCTTTTCGGTGACAGACCCCGGAGACATATAAGCGGCGAAGGCGGGTGTCGCCTTGGCGATCTTGTAGCCGGTTTCTTCAAGCGCCTCCCGCAAAGCCGCCTGCATTGCCGTCTCGCCTTCATCGATGAAGCCGGCCGGCACTTCGAGCAGATAGGCATGGTCGCCGCTGAGATGGGCGGCAATCCGCAGCTGGCGCACCAGGGTCACCGTGTCGCGCTCGACATTGTGCAGGAGTATGGCCGAGGCATTGCGGCGCTCGAAGACTTCCCAGGAAAGGCGATGCGGCGCCCTTCCCTCGCGGAAGAAATCGAAGGTGATGCCACGCAGGTGGCTCCAGCCCTTCCATAGCGTCTTGTCTTCCAGGATGGCGATCCGGGCCCTGTCAAATATGCTCATATTTATGCTTTTCTCATCCAGACCTTGTTGTCGTGGAAAGCGGCACCACCATGGGGGGCTGCCGGATCGCCGCCGGTCAGGACATTGATGCCTTCACCGTCGAGATGGGCCTTGTTCGGCCACAGGCCTTCCGCCACCAGCACGCCCGATTTCACGGCCTCGGTGATCTTGGCGTGGATGCGAAGTTCGCCCCTGGCATTGCCGAGGCGAACGACATCGCCATCCATGACGCCAAGTGCTGCGGCGTCGGTCGGATTGACCATGACCTCAGGACGGCCTTCCTTGTCGCGCGAGGTTTTCGTCTCGGCGAAGGTGGAGTTCAGGAAGTTGCGCGCGGGAGACGTGGCGAGCCGGAAGGGATGTTCAGCATCGGCCACTTCGATCAGGTCCACCTGGTCGGGGTAGACGGGCAGCGACTTGACGGGACCGAGCGAACCGAGTTTTGCCGGCGGCTTGTTCGGGGCTGGCGTATTTTCCCAGTCCGGCTTGAAGCGGAACTTGCCGTCCGGATGGGCAAAGCCGTTCAGATAATGTGCTTCATCGAAAGCCGGCTGGCAGTCGAGCCACTTGTCTTCGATCAGCGTGTCGAAATCCGGCTTGCCGCTGACATAGAGCATGCGCTCGATATGCTCCCGCTCGGTCTTGCCGAAACCGGGGCGATCCGCCACGCCAAGGCGTTTGGCCAATTCCTCGATGACAAAGAGATTGGTGCGCACCATGGGCGGCGCATCGACCAGCTTCGGTCCGAGCAGGATATGGCTCTGGCCGCCGCCGCGATAGATGTCGTCGTGTTCGACGAACATGGTGGCGGGGAGCACGATGTCGGCGAGTTCCGCAGTTTCGGTCATGAACTGCTCGTGCACCGCGACGAAAAGGTCGTTGCGCAGGAAGCCCTGTTTCACCAGCCGCTGTTCGGGCGCGACATTCACCGGATTGGTGTTCTGGATGATCAGCGCGTCGACTGGACCGCGATGACGGAGCGCTTCCGCATCCCCCGTCAGCACGCGGCCGATCTGCGACTGGTCGAGCATGCGGATGTCTGGATCGACCATGGCCGTGCCCATCAGCTCAGCCTTGTTCAGCTGGAAGATGTCGCTGTTCGAGTGGAAGGCGCCACCACCCTCGTATTGCCAGGAGCCGAGCACGGTTGCGAGCGACAGAGCCGCATGCATGGAGACCGCACCATTGCGGCTGCGGGTGAAGCCGTAACCGAGGCGGAAGAAACTCTTTCTCGTCTGGCCGACGAGGCGGGCGAAGGCTTCGATTTCCTCGACGGAAAGGCCGGTGATATCAGAGGCCCATTCCGGCGTCTTGTTTTTGAGATGCGCTTCCAGTCCTGCCGGATCATCGGCGAATTTCGCCATATAGGCGCTGTCCGCATAACCGTCACGGAAGGCGATATGCATGGCGGCGCAGGCAAGCGCTGCATCGGTGCCGGGCTTCAGGATGAGGGCCATGTCGGCCTGCTTCATCGTCGGATTGTCATAGATGTCGACGACGACGATCTTGGCGCCACGGTCTTTGCGCGCCTTGATCGCGTGGGTCATGACGTTGACCTGGGTCGCGACCGCATTGGTGCCCCAGATGACAACGCAATCGGAGACGGCCATTTCGCGTGGATCAGGGCCGCGCAGCATGCCCGTGCCCATGACATAGCCGGTCCAGGCCATGTTGGTGCAGATCGTGCCGAAGAAGCCGGAATATTTCTTCGCGTGACGCAGGCGCTCGATGGAATCGCGCTGCACGAGGCCCATGGTGCCGGCGTAGAAATAAGGCCAGACGGCTTCCGAGCCGTGGCGCTGCTCGGCCTTGACGAAGGTATCGGCAATCTCGTCGAGGGCCGCTTCCCAGGTGACATCCTGCCACTGGCCGGCGCCCTTTGCCCCTGCCCTGCGCACCGGCTTCATCAGGCGATCGGGATGATAGAGCCGCTCGGCATAACGCGCGACCTTGGCGCAGATGACGCCGGCGGTGTAGCTGTTCTCGGTCGCCCCACGCATGCGGCCGATGCGGCCGTCCTCCGTCAGTTCGACGTCAAGCGCGCAGGTGGATGGACAGTCATGCGGACAGGCCGTATGACCGAGCGACCGGTTTCGGATGGGGCTCTGAATGTTCATGGGCCGGTTATAGGCCATGGCCGGAATGCTCAAAAGCCCCATTCGAACAAATCATCGCTCCCATCGGAACCATCAATGAATTATCGCCACATCTATCACGCGGGCAATTTTGCCGATGTCTTGAAGCATCTCGTGCTGTCGCGGCTGATCGTCTACCTGCAGCAGAAGGACAAGGCGTTCCGCGTGCTCGACACCCATGCCGGGATCGGGCTTTACGACCTCTCCTCCGAGGAGGCGCAGAAGACCGGCGAATGGCTGGAAGGCATCGGCAAGGTGATCGACGCCGAGCTGCCGGAGAAGGTGGCCGAGATCATGGCGCCCTATCTCGATGCGGTGAAAGCGCTCAATCCGGGCCGTGAAACCGGCGGTCCGCTGCAGAAATATCCGGGATCGCCAAAGCTCGCGCGAGACCTCTTCCGCCCGCAGGATCGCCTCTCGGCGATGGAATTGCATCCAGACGATTGCCGCACGCTGTCGCGCCTGTTCGAAGGCGATTTCCAGGTGCGCGTAACCGAGCTCGACGGTTGGCTGACGCTGAATGCCCATCTCCCGCCGAAGGAAAAACGCGGCATCGTGCTGGTCGATCCGCCCTTCGAGAAGGAGGGCGAATACGAGCGGCTTGTGGACGGTCTCGCCAAGGCGCATCGACGGTTTGCAAATGGCGTCTATTGTCTCTGGTATCCGATCAAGAAGGGCGCGCCGATCAAGGAATTCCACGAGGCCCTGCAGGCGCTTGAAATCCCCAAGATGCTGTGCGCCGAACTGCATGTGAAGAGCGACCGCGACCAGACGGGCTTGTCCGGCACCGGGCTTGTGATCGTCAACCCGCCCTTCACGCTGAAGGACGAGATGCATCTGGCACTGCCCGAACTCAAGAGGCTGATGGCGCAGGATCGCTATGCCTCGCATCGCTGCTTCTGGCTGCGCGGCGAAGAGTGACGCCACACCGCCTCCGACGGAAGGCGATCCTCAGGCCGCTGGCGGATCCGCCTGTGACAGCTGGGACCGCTCGAACAGCAGGATCACCACCAGTGCCAGCGCGAAGGGTATGATCAGGTAAAAGAGGCGGAACACCAGGAGTGCGGCGATAACATCAGCCGGATCGACATCCGGCATGCTCGTGACGAAGAGCAGTTCCAGGACCCCCAGCCCGCCCGGAGCATGGGAAATCAGCGCTGCGGAGAATGACACCAGGAAGATGCCGAGCACAACCAGGAAGCCCGGATTGCCGACATCAGGCAGGGCGAAATAAATGATGCCGGCGGCGCCGATCAGCTCCAGTGGCCCGATGATCAGCTGCTGGATCACCAGAACGGGCCGAGGGTAAGCGAGCACGAAGGATCGGATCCTCAGCGGCCGCAGCCGCAACAGGCTTCCGAGTGCGTAGAGACCGACCAGCGCCAGAAGCACCACGCCCGTCGTCCTCGACGCGGCCACCGGCAGGACATCGACAAAACGTTCGGTGATGTCGGGCTGCAGGACTAGCACCATCCCCATCAGGAAGACCGTGCCGAGCATGAATGTGAACGAGCAGATCGCGACGAGACTGCCGACCTCCGCACCGGTCAAGCCGCGCGAGGAATAGGCGCGGTAGCGCACCACGGCGCCCGAAAACACCGAAGCCCCGACATTGTGGGAGAGCGCATAGGCGGTAAACGAGGTGACGGTGATAAACAGCCAGCTGACGGACCGGCCAATGTTTTGCAGCGCAATTCGGTCGTAACCGGCAAGGGCGGCATAGGCGAGCAGCGTGGACAGCACGGCCAGCAGCCAACTGATGGGACCGATCCGCGACAGGCTGTCGCCGATCTCGTCAAAGGAAAGCCCGCGCACTTCGCCGAGCAACAACCAAATGGAAAATGCAATCGTGGTCAGACCGACGAGCGGCCAGATAAGTCTTTTCAATTTCATAGCGCCATATCCCGGTCGCTTCCCCTCCCGTTTCCGATGCGCGCGGCGCATCACCGTGTCGACCGACATAGGATGCCGGATAGGCGTTAACCCGTCTTGACTGCCCGACAGGATTATCGCCAGTGTGAGCCTTAAGCGATGCTCAAGGAAGCGATGATGATCAAATTCGCGTCAAGACGATCCGGTTCCATGTCGCGGTCGGCACCTCCGCCAATCCGGCGACCGAGATTTCGCGCCTGAGATGGGGAGGCTGGCTCCTCTCATCGCGGTTCTGGTCCCGCTCGCCATAGCGATCGGCGCCTGGTTCATGGACGGACAGGGTTCGCCGTCGCGCAGCCTTGAGGCTGGCACGCCGAGCGGCAGCACGGATGAGCCGGTGACGCCGGCCACCAAGCTGGCCATCCAGGCTTCCAGCCCCATGGCAGGCAAGGGATTCGACTTTTACGTTCTCTCCCTTTCCTGGTCGCCGACCTATTGCGGCAGCGATGCCGGTCGCAACAACCGTGCGCAATGCGGCACCGGGAAACGTTTCGGCTGGGTCGTGCACGGCCTCTGGCCGCAGTACGAACGCGGCTATCCGCAGGACTGCGAGAGCGCCGAAGGCAGCCGTGTGCCGGATGCGATGGCGCGCGGGATTATCGACATCATGCCCGGCATCGGCCTGATCGGCCATCAGTGGCGCAAGCATGGCAGCTGCTCGGGGCTTCCCATGGCGGACTATTTTGCGCTGGTCCGCCAGGCCCATGACAGGATCCGTATCCCGCCGCAGTTTTCATCGGTTCGCGAACCGCTACAGACGTCTCCTGCGACGATCGAGCAGGCATTTATCCGCAGCAATCCCGGACTGACCCGCTCGGCAGTGGCGGTGACCTGTGATAGTCAGAGAGTCGATGAAGTGCGGATCTGCCTCGACACGTCGCTGGCGTTCCGCACCTGCTCCGAGGTGGACCAACGATCGTGCAAGCGATCCGATCTCGTCCTCCCGCCCCAGCCCTGACCCGCAACAAGAGCCACAGGAAACCGTCATGAAGCTGCTCTTCGCGCCCGCCTCGCCCTATTCCTCCAAGGTCCGCATGGCAGCCCGCTATCTCGGCATCGCACTCGAAGACGTGAGGGTGAACACGGCGGACAATCCAGCCGAACTCGTCGACAACAATCCGCTCGGCAAGATCCCGACTTTGATCACCGACAAGGGTGACGCGGTTTTCGACAGCCGTGCCATCATGCATTTCCTGCACCGGTCCGCCGACAAGCGGCTTTATCCCAAGGACAAGGAGAAGCGGACGGAGGCTGAAGTGCTGGAAGCGCTCTGCGACGGGATCAGTGACTGCCTGCTGGCGATCGTCTATGAGCGGCGCTATCGGCCGCCGGAACTGGTGAGCCAGGACGTGATCGACCGGCAATGGGCCAAGATCAACCGGAGCCTTGACCATCTGGACAAGAGCCTGCCAAAGACCGGCAAGAAGCTGCATGGTGGGCATTTCGCGCTGGCAGCGATGCTCGGCTATCTGATGCTGCGCTTCCCGGGCGAATGGGAAAATGGACGTGCGGCGCTGGCCGAATGGCCGGCCATTTTCGCCAAACACTTCGAGCCCTACCCGGCGCTGCGCCCCAAGGCCTGATTTTTCGCGTCAAAGCGGCACAATAAAAAAAGCCGGGCAAGCCCGGCTTTTCTTGTCTCTACTGATCGGTGGATCAGAACTTCACGCCCATGCCGACCTTGACGGAGTGATCGTCGAAGCCGCGCGAAACGGTCGAGCCACCCAGATCGAAGTCGCGCTTCTGGTAGTCGCTGTAGCGGTATTCGACGCGAGCCGTGATGTTGTCGGTGACGAAGGTTTCGACACCGGCGCCGACCGTGTAACCAGCTGCCAGCTTCTCGTCGCTGTTGCCGCCGCCCTTGAGTTCGTGGTTGGCGACAGCCACACCGGCCGTACCATAGACCATGAAGGGGTTCAGGTCGTAACCGACGCGGCCACGAACAGAGCCGTTGACGCCCTGGGTGCCCTTGAGCGTGCCGACCGGAGCCTGGCTGCCAGCAGAACCGTCTTCACCGGCGTAGCTGAGGTCGGCTTCTGCACCGTAAACGATCGAGCCGCTCTGCATGTTGTAGCCGCCGTAGATCGAACCGCCGAGGCCCTTGGCATCGCGGCCGTTGGTCGAGCTGGAGAACTTACCGAAGTCGTAAGTTGCAGCGCCACCGAGGTAAGCGCCCGACCAGTTGCCCGTCGGAGCGGCAACATCGTTTGCCATCGGCGGAGCTTCCGGTGCCTGGTAGATCGCATCGGCGGCCTGGGCGGCCTGGAAAGCACCGAAGGTGGTGGCGGATGCCAGAAGGATAATCTTGAGGTTACGCATACTAATCTCCTTTACAGTTCCGGGCCGCACTTCACTCAGAACCAACGGCGGCCTGAACGTTATTGGGTATTCCCTGCCCGTTCCGAATGTACAAATGGCGGTCAATTGAGGAATAGAAAGAGCCGAAATGTGAATTCATTGTGGCATCGCGACGGCATAAATAGGATGTTGCTTGAATGACACAAACGTTTCGTTAACCCTAACAAATAGTTTACGCATACGGCATAGTATAACTAAATTCACATCGAAACTTTACTGAAATCGACGCCAGAATACTAACCGCAATGAATCCGCGTTGGACGGTTTAAATATCGCAATGACGCCATATATGCAGCGCGAACTCCTGAACGAACAAGGTTAGACCCATGCAAACGGGCATCCCGAAGACTGCTCTCGTGACCGGATCGGCCAAACGACTTGGCCGGGCGATTGCGGAAGACTTGGCGGCCCACGGCTTTGCCGTCGCTTTGCATGCCAACGGTTCGCTGGCCGAAGCGGAGGCCGTGGCCGCATCCCTTCGCGCCGAAGGAAAACAGGCGATCGCGCTAAAAGCCGATCTCGGTAACATTTCCGAGATCGGCAGCCTGATCAGCCGGGCGGAAGCCGAATTTGGGCCAGTCGGGGTTCTCGTCAACAACGCGTCCGTCTTCGAGGATGACAGCGCCACCGACTTCGACGCCCAGATCTTTGACATGCATTTCGATATCCATGTCCGCGCACCGGCCATCCTGAGCGGCGCCATGGTCAAGGCGCTGCCCGAGCACCTGAGCGGGCTCGTCGTCAATATCATCGACCAGCGGGTGTTGGCGCTGAAGCCCACCTTCTTCTCTTATACGCTGTCGAAGGCGACGCTCTGGACGGCGACGCAGACCCTGGCGCAGGCCTTTGCCCCGAGGGTCCGTGTCAACGCCATAGGCCCTGGCCCCACCCTGATCTCGGAGCGGCAGAAGCCGGAGGATTTTCAGGCGCAGGTGGATAGCCTGCCGCTGAGGAAAGGCCCTTCGCTTGAGGAATTCGGCCGCACCATCCGCTTTCTTTTTGACACGCCATCGATCACCGGCCAAATGATCGCCCTGGATGGAGGCCAACATCTGATTTGGCACGGCACGGAGATCAATGAATGAATGGAGGAAAGCTGCCGGACGGCGGCGTTCTCTATGACGGAACGGAAGACGACGACGAGGACATCGTTGTCGAAGCGGAACCTGCGCGCGCCGGGATCGAGATCGACTGGCATGTCGACGGGCTGGACGAGACGGGGCTGACCGGCGCCGATCTGATCGGCGAATTCGTCAAGCGCCTGCCCAATTCTCCCGGCGTCTACCGCATGCTGAACAAGGACGGGGAGGTCATGTATGTCGGCAAGGCGCGCAGTCTGAAGAAGCGCGTCAGCAATTATGCGCAAGGCCGCCTGCATTCCAACCGGCTGACCCGCATGGTGCGTGAAACCGTGCATATGGAGTTCGTCACGACCCGCACCGAGGTCGAGGCGCTTCTGCTCGAAGCCAACCTTATCAAGCGCTTGCGGCCACGCTTCAACGTGTTGCTGCGCGACGACAAGAGCTTCCCCTATATTCTCATCACCGGCGACAGCCGGGCACCGGCGCTCTACAAACATCGCGGCGCGCGGGCCCGCAAGGGCGACTATTTCGGCCCCTTTGCTTCGGCAAGCGCCGTCGGGCGGACGATCAATTCGCTGCAGCGGGCCTTTCTTCTGCGCACCTGCACCGACAGCGTGTTCGAAAGCCGCACGCGGCCCTGCCTGCTTTATCAAATCAAGCGCTGTTCGGGGCCGTGTACCCATGAGATCAGTGATACGGGCTATGCCGAACTCGTGCGCGAGGCCAAGGATTTCCTCTCCGGGCGCAGCCAGAACGTCAAGGAATCAATCGCGCGGGCGATGAACGAAGCGGCCGAAGATCTCGACTTCGAGCGCGCCGCCGTGTTTCGCGATCGCCTCGCAGGCCTGTCGCATGTGCAGAGCCACCAAGGCATCAACCCGGCGGGCGTGGAAGAGGCCGACATCTTCGCCATTCATCACGAAGGCGGGCTGTCCTGTATCCAGGTGTTCTTCTTCCGCGCCGGGCAGAACTGGGGCAACCAGGCCTATTTCCCCAAAGCCGACCCGCAACTCACCAGCGCCGAAGTGCTCAATTCCTTCCTGGCACAGTTCTATGACGATCGGCCCTGTCCGCGTCTCGTGCTCCTGTCGGAGACGATCGAGGAACAGGACCTGCTCGCGGCCGCCCTGTCCGAGCGGGCAGGCCACAAGGTGGCGATCTCTATCCCGCAGCGGGGCGAGAAGAAGGACCTGCTCGACCATGTGAGCGCCAATGCGCGCGAGGCGCATGGCCGCAAACTGGCGGAGACTGCGTCTCAATCGCGGCTGCTCGCCGGTCTCGCCGAGACCTTCCAGCTGCCTTACGTGCCGCGCCGCATCGAGATCTACGACAACTCCCACATCATGGGCACCAATGCCGTGGGCGGCATGGTGGTGGCTGGGCCGGAAGGCTTCGTGAAGGGCCAGTATCGCAAGTTCAACATCAAATCGACCGATATCACCCCCGGCGACGATTTTGGCATGATGCGCGAAGTGATGACCCGCCGCTTCTCCCGCCTGCTCAAGGAAGAGGGAAAACCTGACCGGAGCGTGTCCTCCGAAGAGAGCGGAGACACCCCCTTCCCCGCCTGGCCGGATGTGATCCTGATCGACGGCGGCCAGGGGCAGATGACGGCGGTGCGCAAGATTCTTGAGGATCTCGACATTACCGAGAGCGTCATTGCCATCGGCGTTGCCAAGGGTGTCGACCGCGATGCGGGGCGCGAACGCTTCTTCGTCAAGGACAAGCCGGACTTCACACTGCCGCCGCGCGATCCTGTGCTCTACTTCATCCAGCGCATGCGCGACGAAGCCCACCGCTTTGCCATCGGCTCGCACCGGGCGCGGCGCAAGAAGGAAATGGTCAAGAACCCGCTGGACGAGATCGGTGGCATCGGTCCGACCCGCAAGCGGGCGCTGCTTCAGCATTTCGGCACCGCCAAGGCGGTATCGCGTGCCGCGATCAGCGACCTGATGGCGGTCGAGGGCATTTCCGAGACGGTGGCGCGGCTGGTCTACAATCATTTTCACGAAAGCAGCGGGGATTGAGTGGAAACGACGTGCCCTGGGGCGCGTTCATGATAAAAGACGTTCAGAAATCTTGAGTTGACGGCTCCCGTTGAAACCCCTCAACTGTCGACGCAATTCCATCCAAAGACAGGGCATCATGGCTTCGCGCGCATACAACATTCCCAATCTCCTGACCTACGCCCGTATTCTGGCCGTGCCGCTGATCGTCCTCTTCTTCTTCATCGAAGGGCGGCTGCAAAGCTCCGACTTCGCCCGCTGGGCGGCCCTCGCGATCTTCATCGTCGCCTCGATCACCGACTATCTCGACGGCTATCTGGCGCGCATCTGGAACCAGACCTCGAACATCGGCAAAATGCTCGACCCGATCGCCGACAAGCTGCTGATCGCCTCGGTGCTGCTTCTGATGGCAGCCGACGGCACGATCGCGGGCTGGTCGCTGTGGGCGGCGATCACGATACTCTGCCGCGAAATCCTGGTTTCCGGTCTTCGCGAATATCTTGCGGCCCTGAAGGTCAGCGTACCGGTGACACGGATCGCCAAGTGGAAGACGACGGCGCAGATGTTTGCGCTCGCCTTCCTGCTGGCCGGCCCGGCCGGCGACAAGGTGCTGCCTTACACGACTGAAATGGGCATCACCCTGCTTTGGATCGCCGCGATCCTGACCATCTATACCGGCTATGACTACTTCCGCGCCGGCGCCAAGCACATGGTGGACTGAGATGGTCACGCTCGTCTATTTCGCCTGGGTCCGGGAGCGGATCGGCAAGGGTGAGGAAGACCTCGACCTGCCGGCGACGGTGAAGACGGCGGGCGATCTGGTGGCCCACCTCGCCACCCTTGGCGACGAGTATGCCGAGGCCCTGCGCTTTCCCAAGGCGATCCGCGTCGCGGTGAACCAGGAGCATGTGGAGCATGACGAATCGATCGCCGGCGCCCGCGAGATCGGCATCTTTCCGCCGATGACCGGCGGCTGACGCTACCTCGCCCTCTGCCGGCTGGAGGATGCCGACGATGAAGATCCCTACCCCGACGATCCGGGTCCAGCGTGCGGATTTCGATCCTGCTGCGGAAAGCGCCCTGATCACGGCCGGTCGTGCCGATATCGGCGCGGTTGTGTCGTTCGTCGGCCTGTGCCGTGATGAGGCCGGCACGCTCGCGGCCCTCGAGCTCGAACATTACCCCGGAATGGCCGAGGCGGAGATGACGCGGATCGCGTCGCTTGCGATCGAGCGATTTGCGCTGCTCGGCCTCACGGCAATCCATCGTCACGGACGGATCGACGCCGGCGGGCAGATCGTGCTTGTCGTCGCCGCTGCTGCGCATCGCCAGGCGGCTTTCGACGGGGCGAATTTCGTCATGGATTTTCTGAAGACCTCCGCCCCCTTCTGGAAGAAGGAGCACGGCAAGGACGGTCAGGCCGGGGACTGGGTGGCGGCGAAGGATGCGGACGATGCCGCGCAGGCGCGCTGGCAGAACCCGATCAGGGAATGATCCGCTCGCGCCGGCTGAGCACCAGCAGGAAGACGAGTGCGGCCATGATCACCGCATCACGCCAGATCATCGGGCCATAGGCGCTGCACAGCGTTTCGGCGAAGCCAATTCCGGCAGCGCCAATGGCGGAATGCACGGGTCGGAAATAGCCGCCCGCTGCGGCGATCAGCACGACCTTGAACCCGAGCATCAGGCCCATGCCGAAATCCATGGTGCCGTAGAGAAGCGTTGCCGAGAGGCCAGCAAGGGCCGCGAGCGTGGCCGAAGCCAGGAGCGACACCACGAAGACGCGATCGGCGTCCACTCCCAAAAGCCGGGCAGCGAAGGCATCCTGGCAGACGGACTGCCAGAGGCGGCCGGCGCGACTTCGTGTTAGGATGAGCTGGCCGGCCAGCACCAGCGCGACCAACAGCGCCGAATGGATGAGTTGGATCGCGGAAAAGCCGATAGTGAAGCCGTCCATCTCAGCCAAAACGATCTGCCCCTGCCAGAGCGGCGGCAGCCAGAGGCTGCGGGTATCGAGTGCCAGCCGTGCGCCTTCCGAGATCAGAATCACCAGACCGAGCGAGGCGACGATGACGCTGTTGGCCGAACGCCGGTGCAGCGGCAGCATGACGTAACGGGCGCTCGTCCAACCGACCATCAGCGCATAGACGAAGCCGGCAAGCACGCCGAGCAGAAGAGCGGCCGGCAGGATGAGGTAGAGACGCCCCCAGCCATAGTCGACAAACAGCAGGCAGATCTGGCCGGCGAGCGCAACCAGCGCGCCGAAAGAGATATCGGGCCGACGGGTGACACCGAAGGCAATCGCATAGCCGAAGGCGAGGCAGGCATAGAGGCTCGCCACCGGCACCGCGTTCAGAAGCTGTTGCAGCAAATAGGCCATCGCTCCTCCCCGTACATTTATAACTGGTAAAAACCACTTTACCAGTTATATTCGTGTTATGACCTTTTCCTGGACACCCCATCGTTTCGTCGGCGGCGCGCTGGCGCTTGACGTCGCCAACAGCGTCATCCTTCGGCACGACGGCGAGGCGCGACGCGATCGTTTCGCGGTGGAGGAACAGTTGCAGGCCTTCCCGGAGGCTGCGGCGCGCCTGTCGGCTGAGCGGGAGGATTTTGCGGATTTGCAACGCGTTCCCGACGACCGACGCGAGCAGTTCCTCGAATTGCGCGAGGCGATCGATCGCTATTTTCGTGGCCGGGCGCTGGGAAGCGAGGACAGGCTGGCTCTCGCCGACCTACTGGAACGGATCGCCATGACGCTGAGGACGGCACCCGATGCGCGATGCCTTGACCAGGCAACGGCCCGCTCGGCCTTGCGGCTGGTCTGCGAACCCGACCCCGAACGCATGAAAATCTGCGGGAATTGCGGCTGGCTGTTTCTCGATCGCAGCAAGAACCGCAGTCGAACCTGGTGCGATATGACGGTCTGCGGAAACCGGGTCAAAGCCAGCCGCCACTACAAACGCAAGAAGACGGAGACGTTGCCATGATGGCACGACGCAAACTGCTGAGCCTCGCAGCCTCAGTTGCCATGTCGATCCTCCCGGCCTGCCAGCGCGAGGACGTGAAGGAGCCCCTGAAAATCAGCGGAAAGGTCTTCATTTTCAACTACCGCGTGGCGCAGGCAACCTATGTGATCACCCTTGCCCGCAACGGCCCGCTGCCGGACGAGAGTTTTGCCGTGACAAAGTTCGAAAACCCGGCCGGCGGCGAACCGATCGAGACGCGCACAAAGATCTTTCCGTTCTGGCAGAAGGTGGCTCTCGAAAGTCCGCCGGTCCATTGCATCGTCAAGGGCAAGCCTTACGCGATCTCGATCCAGGTGGTCGACAAGGACGGCCGTCTCCTCCAGGCGATCGACACGACGCTGACCTCGACGCGCGATCAGACGATCATGCCGGGAAAACCGCTGGTGGTCGGGCCGATCTATACGCCCAATCCGGACGTCTTTCACGCCGATGGCACACGGGACTATGCCCAGGAGGGCGACTGTCCGGCGACACCGCCAGGCCAGGCTGTGGTCAATTGACGAGCGTCCAGAGCTGACCGGAGACGTTTTCGCAGGGCCGCATCTGCGCGTAACGGTCCAGCATGCCACCATTGACGATATCGAGGCAGTAGCGGTTGCCGAGGAACTGGGTGGTGAAACGCATATGCTCACCCGAAGTGGAGATCTGCCAGAGCTGCCCGGAATAGTTTCCGCATGGGCGCATCTGAACCATGTAGGCCGGACTGCCGCCATTGACGACATCAAGGCACATCGTGTTGTCCATGGCTTCGTTGCGGATGCGCACCCATTGGCCCTCGGACATGACCTGCCAGCGTTGGCCCGTCGATTCCTCGTTTGTGTCGACCATGATGGCCAGGTCCTGGAATGGCCCGCCATTGACGATCTCCAGCCGCTGCCCCTGCCCGGTGAACACGGTGGCAAGGCCGATCGCATCGGCCAGGGCAATGCCGGGTGCCGTTGAAAACGCGAGCGAAACGAGAAGGCAAAAGGCGCGAATGGAAAGCACGGCAGAGAACCTCGGTCATGAGCGATGGAGGCATCACTCTAGCGAGACCGGATGGTCGATGCCTGACCAAAGTCTGCAGGCATTTGCCTATTGCGGGCACGAAAAAACCGGGACGTTTCCGTCCCGGTTTCATGAATCGCATCAATGGGCTGAGGCCAAAACCTCAAAGCCTGATTCAGCCGACGATTTCGGTGTCCGAGAACCAGTACTTGATTTCCTGGGCAGCGGTTTCCGGAGCGTCCGAACCGTGAACCGAGTTCTCGCCGATGGAGAGAGCGTGGGTCTTGCGGATGGTGCCTTCGTCGGCGTTGGCCGGGTTGGTGGCGCCCATGATTTCGCGGTTCTTCAGGATGGCGTTTTCGCCTTCGAGAACCTGAACGACGGTCGGGCCGGAGGTCATGCCGTCAACCAGTTCGCCGAAGAAGGGGCGTTCCTTGTGAACGGCGTAGAAGCCTTCAGCTTCGCGCTTGCTCATCCAGACGCGCTTGGAGGCGACGACGCGCAGGCCTGCGTCTTCCAGCATCTTGGTGATGGCGCCCGTGAGGTTGCGCTTGGTTGCGTCCGGCTTGATCATCGAGAAGGTGCGTTCAATCGCCATCTGTCTCATCCTTGTTGGTGTCTGAAGGGAAAGTGGGCGGTATCTACAAGGCCCGAATCACGAAGACAAGAGGGATGGACGAATTTCACGCCGACGTCATAATTGTCGGCAGCGAATGGCAGGACGCATAGACGCGCAAGGGGATTTCGCAGTGATCGAGAGAATATCGGGTCGGATCGCGCGTTTCACGCATATCGTGCCGGCCATCGGCGCCCATTGCTTCATCATGCAGGCGACCTCCGGCACCTTCCGACGCCTGCGCGCCGACCAGCCGGGGCTGATCGTCGTGCGGCGGGGGTGCAAGCGTATTTCCTCCGACCGGATCGACTTGGAGGAAGGCCCGGGAGCTGCCATCGTTCTGCCGATGAATGGAGAATGGACTGTCGTCAACGAGATTGCAGCGGGTGGCGACTACCAGGCCGACGCGTTCGTGTTCTCGCCCGAACTCGTTGCGGCTTATGCCGATTCTAACCGTGCGCCTCTGCGCGAAGCCGCGACCTTTCGGCCGGATGCCGACTTCGAGGGCGCCCTCGAACGGGCTGGCCGCGCGTTGACGGAGGCTGACCAGCCCGACACGATCCGACGCCATCTTCTCGGCGAGATCATCGTGCGGCTGGATGCGCTGGGCATGAACCTGCGCCCCGGCGAAGGTGAAAGCCTGCAGGACCGGATCCGTGCGCTTGTTGGCAGCGATGTCGCGGCGGAATGGACGGCAAACCGCGTGACCTCGGCGCTCGGCGTCAGCGAGGCGACGCTGCGCCGCAAACTCGCATCATCAGGCACAAGCCTCACAGATATCCTTGTCGATATCCGCATGACGCGTGCCGTCGGCCTGCTCCAGGCAACCGAGTTGCCGATCAACCAGGTGGCGCTGGAAGTGGGCTACGAATCGGCCTCAAAATTCGCGGCCCGCTTTCGCGAACGTTTTGGCATGGCGCCCCGCGACATCCGCATTCCGGCAGCGGAGATTGCACGAACCGGGGCCGAGCTTGATCGGATCGGAGCCGCAGCCGAATAGCGAAGCGGCTAGATTGGGTCTCCAGACATCGAAGGAGCCCATCATGACCAGACCTGCATTCACAACCGCCCTTCTGACCCTGACCATTCTCGCCAGCCAGGCGCAGGCGGCCGAGTTCAGCCTGTCCAGTCCCGACATCCGCGATGGCGGGACGCTTGCCGAGGCACAGGTCGCCAACAGCTTCGGCTGTAGCGGCCAGAACATCTCGCCCGCGCTCCAATGGAGCAACGTGCCGGAGGGAACCAAGAGCTTTGCCGTCTCGCTCTACGATCCCGATGCCCCGACAGGCTCCGGCTTCTGGCATTGGGTGATGTTCAATATTCCCGCAGATGTCACCGCGCTGCCGGCCGGCATTTCGCCTGAGAGCGGCGCGCCCGGAAGTGCCGTCCAGAGCCGCGCCGATACCGGCTATCCGGGCTTCCTCGGCGCCTGCCCGCCCGAAGGGCAGACCCACAGCTACGTGTTCACCGTGACAGCGCTCGACACGGACAAACTCGATCTCGATTCGTCAGCCAGCGGGGCGTTGATCGGTTTCATGACCAATGCCCATGCTCTGGCCAAGGCCTCGATCTCGGTGCGCTACGGTCGCTAGGGATTCCGTTTTGATCAAGCGACCAGTCGACCGGCACCGTCATGGAGTTCCAGGCAGCGCTCGAACCAGCCGAGAACCGGATCGCCATCCGGGAGATGGATGGAGCCGGTGGTTATACGCAGCCATTGCAGCGCGCCGAAAAGGATATAATCGGCAAAAAGCGGCGACTGGCCACCGATGAAGGGCTGGAAGCCGAGCATATGGCGGAGCGGCTTGAGCTGTGCCGGAAGGGCAGCGATGGCCGCCTCCCGTTCGGCATGCATCGCCTCCAGCGATTTGCCAAGATACACCTCGCGCGTGGTGCGGAAGTAGTCCTGGTCGACCGGGCCGAGCATCTGGTGGATATCGTAGACGGCAATTCGGGTAATGGCCGGGTGAACCATCGTTTGCGAATAGCCTTCGACCAGGCGAGCGGCGGCCTTGCCGCCCTCGCCACCGAACAGGCTTGGATGGTCGGGATAGGCGTCCTCCAGATAGAGCGCGATCTTGAAACTGTCGGAAATCAACTGATCTCCGTCCCGCAGGATCGGTACCGTCTTCGAAAACCCTTGCTCCGCCTTCGGGATCTCGGTGAAGGGAAGCGGCCTCTCCTCGAAGGACAGCCCCTTGTGATGCAACGCCATCACGATCTTCCAGCAATGCGGGGAAAAGGGGCGGTTGGGATCGGTTCCGCAGAGGGAATAAAGCGTCAGGGACATGAAGGACCTCGTTTGAATTCGCTTCAGAGGAGACCAATTGGGCCCACGAAGCAAATCAGGAAATTTCATGGGATCCATCAGCCCCCTTTACACGCGGCGCTGATAACATCACGCAAAACGCGCGATGTGCGAGACACGGAAGAGGAGCGCAATATGGACAGCCTGAAGATGATGGCGGCTTACAACCGATGGGCAAACGCGCTCGTCTATGACGCCGCAGCAGAACTGTCCGACGACGAGTTGCATCGCGATACCGGTGCCTTCTTTGGATCGATCTTCGGCACGCTCAGCCACCTGCTGACCGCAGATCGTGTCTGGCTGAACCGGTTCACCGGCGAAGGCCCCCGGCCGTCCGCCCTCAACGAGCACCCGTGCACCACCTTCGTTGAGTTGCAGGAGGCCCGCAGAAACGAGGATGAACGGATCATCACCTATGTGGAAAACCTGACGGCGGAGCAGCTGGACGCCCAGATCTCCTATTCGCCGCTTTCGGCACAGGGTCTGATCCAGCATCGGCTCTCGCCCGCCCTCGTCCATATGTTCAACCACCAGACCCATCACCGTGGACAGGTTCACGCGGGATTGACCGGGATGGGCAAGCCATCGCTTGCCATCGACCTCATCTATTTCCTGCGCTCGCAAGGGCGGGCCTGGATGTGACGACGGACACGATCGATTAACCGCATTTGTTGCTCCTGCGGGCGCATAAACCTTTTGCCAAAGGTTCTGTCCGACCTTTTCGCCTGAACATCGGAACCAGGACGGGCAAGAGGGGCTCCCATGCAGGACAACATCACGGGCGGGTCGCATCGTGCAGAGAAGCCGGGCACGGATGCCCTGCAGAAGATCACGGCCGTGATGACGCGGCATCAGATAGCTCCCCTGCCCCGCAATTTCGAACTGGTCTGTGAAGCACTGAGCGGTGGCCATCCGGATCTCACCCATGAACTCGCCGCACTCGGTGCCCGCCCCAGCCAGCAAGCGCTCGACCAGCTCGGGCTGAAACACAGGCTGCCCGGCCATTGCGGCGCGACGGCCGAGAGGCTGCAGACGGAGGCGCTGACAGCGCTTTCTTCGATCAGGGAAAAACTGGCGCTGGGGCTCAGCCAAAAGCGCAGTTTTGCCCGCTCCGTCGAAACGGCAGCAGCCTCGGTCCGCGCGGACGCCGATGTGGGGATAGACCAACTTCTTGGCGAACTCGATCTTCTGGCCTCCATCGCGCGGGAAATGGTCCAGGCGGAAACGCTGTTGGCGCATGAGGTCACTCAGGGCTTGCAAACGCTGGAAACGGCCGACCGTGCCATGCAGGCTGCCAAGATCATGACACTGCGCGACCGGTTGACCGGGCTGCCGAACCGGGCGGCATTTCTGCAAAAACTGGAGGAGGCCCATGCGAGCACCACCGCCGCGCATACGAGCGCCCTGGTGCTGATCGAGATCTGCGACCTTCCGCACCTGCACCAGCAGTATGGAGACGAGGCGACGGCCAAACTGATCAAGGGATTGGCGGGCATCTTCCGTAAGGCAATCAAGAAACACGATTATATCGCCCGGATCGAAGCCGACACCTTTGCCTTCATCTTCGACGACATCGACGCGAATGCGGCGCATATCATCGCCGAACGGCTCTTCATCACGGCGGAGAACAATCTGATCTTCGCCAGCGATTCCGGTCATGAGGTCGGCGGATTGCCGCTGGCGCTCGGCCATGTCATGGGCCAGGAGGCGACCGATGCGCTGCACTGGCTTTCGCTCGCCAAGACCGCCACTCAGCTCGCCCGCCTCAATCCGCGCCAGCCGATCATCGGGCACAAGCCGGGGCAACGTCAGGTCGCCTGAGCCCCTTGCCGAGCCGGAAAACGACCGCGCGGACAGCTTGCCTTTGACCGGCAGATCGGCCAAAAGCCAGACATGATCACGATCAACGACATTTCCGCCCGGATCGCCGGCAGGCTTCTCATCGACCACGCAACCGTCGCATTGCCGGCCGGCACCAAAGCCGGCCTCGTTGGCAAGAACGGCGCCGGCAAGTCGACCCTGTTCCGGATCATCACGGGCGACCTCTCGGCCGAAACCGGCAATATCTCGATCCCGAAGAATGCCAAGATCGGTCAGGTGGCGCAGGAAGCGCCTGGCACGGAAGAGTCGCTGATCTCGATCGTGCTGTCTGCCGACAAGGAACGTGCTGCCCTTCTGCTCGAAGCGGAGACAGCGACCGATCCGCACCGGATCGCCGAAATCCAGACCCGGCTTGCCGATATCGGTGCGCATTCGGCGGAAGCCCGCGCCGCGACGATCCTGTCCGGTCTCGGCTTCGACCATGAGGCACAGCTGCGCCCGGCATCATCTTTCTCCGGCGGCTGGCGCATGCGCGTGGCGCTGGCGGCCGTGCTTTTTGCCGAGCCGGACCTTTTGCTGCTCGACGAGCCGACCAACTATCTCGACCTCGAAGGCACGCTTTGGCTCGAAGACTATGTGCGGCGTTATCCGCATACGGTCATCATCATCAGCCACGACCGCGACCTTCTCAACACGGCCGTCAACTCGATCATCCATCTCGACCAGAAGAAGCTGACCTTCTATCGCGGCGGCTATGACAGCTTCGAGCGGCAGAAGGCCGAAAACGACGAATTGCAGATGAAGGCCAAGGCGAAAAACGACGCCGCGCGCAAACATTTGCAGAGCTTCATCGATCGTTTCCGCGCCAAGGCGACCAAGGCCAAGCAGGCGCAGAGCCGCATCAAGGCACTTGAGCGCATGGGCACGGTGGCGGCCGTGATCGAGGATCATGTCCACCCGATCACCTTCCCGAAGCCGGAGAAACAGCCGGCATCGCCGATCGTCGCCATTTCCGGTGGCGTGGTCGGATATGAACCGGGCAGGCCGATCCTGAAAAACCTGAACCTTCGGATCGACAATGATGACCGCATCGCGCTGCTCGGCTCGAACGGCAACGGCAAGTCGACCTTCGCCAAGTTCATCTCCGGCCGGCTGGAAGCCCAGGGCGGTCAGTTGAAGACGGCATCGAGCCTGAAAATCGGCTTCTTCGCCCAGCACCAGCTGGACGACCTCATTCCAAACGAAAGCCCCGTCGCGCATGTGCGCCGGCTGATGCCGCTCGAGCCGGAAGCCAAGGTGCGCGCGCGCGTCGCGCAGATGGGGCTTGCCACCGAGAAGATGGACACGGCCGCCAAGGATCTCTCCGGTGGCGAAAAGGCGCGCCTTCTGATGGGCCTTGCCGCCTTCCACGCGCCGAACCTGTTGATCCTCGACGAGCCGACCAACCACCTCGACATCGACAGCCGCAAGGCGCTGATCGAGGCGCTGAACGACTATGAAGGTGCCGTCATCCTGATCAGCCACGATCGCCACCTGATCGATGCGACTGTTGACCGGCTGTGGCTGGTCAACAACGGTACCGTGACCAGTTTCGACGGCGACATGGAGGAGTATCGCGGCCTGATTATCGCCTCGGGCAAGAAGCCCGCAGAGAAGGACAAGGCGGACATTTCAACCGGCGACCAGGTCAACAAGGCGGAACAGCGCAAGGCTGCCGCCGACCGACGGGCGAGCCTTGCGCCGCTGAAGAAAAAGATCAACGAAGTCGAGGCTTTGACGAAGAAGCTGGAGACTTTGATTCAGACGCTGGACAAGGAGCTGGCCGACCCCGCTCTCTATGAGAAAGCACCCGCCAAGGCAGCGGAGAAAGCCAAGCAGCGTGGCGAAGCGGCGGCAAAGCTTTCGGATGCCGAAGAGCAATGGCTGGAGCTTTCCGCCGAATATGAAGAGGGCATGGCCGGCTGATCGGCTCCTTCCTTGTTGTAACCCTGAATATACATTATCTTGATGGCGTATATTCAGAGGTGACGCCATGCCGCTTTACGTGCGCGATGAAAAAGTGAACCAGCTCGCCGAGCAGGCGCAGAAGATCCTGAAAGCCCCGACCAAGACGGATGCCATCCGCCAGGCGCTGGAACGCGTGGTGCAGGAGGACGAACAGCGCCCGCCGCTTGCCGAGCGGCTGGAGACGATCAAAAAGCGCTATCAGGGTATGGGCACCGTCGATCCCAATTTCGATGAGAAGGCATTTCTCGACGAGATGTGGGGCGACATCTGATGTTTCTCGATACCTCGGCGATCATCGAATATTTTCTGGAGGGACCGGAATACGAGCGGATCTCGGCCGCCTTGGCGACTGGCTCCCAGTTTTTCGTCTCTCCTACGGTCGTGTTCGAGGCGACAACGGTCTTGGCCGGCAAGCGCCGGATTGAAGTCGATGACGCGACAAAGCTGGTCCTTGATTTTCTCACCGAACTGAACGCCGAAATCCTGCCAGCCACCCGCGACACGGCGCTTGCTGCCCTTGATGCGTTCTCCCGTTACGGCAAGGGACGCCATCCGGCCCGCCTCAATTTCGGCGACTGTTTTTCCTATGCAGGCGCCAAGGCATCGGGTGCTGCCCTCCTCTATGTGGGCGAAGACTTCCGTCGCACCGATCTCGCCTGACATAACCACACGACAGATACAGAGGAGCAGTGTCATGGATCTCTTTCTCGAAAAAGACGGTGATCCGCAGACACTGGCCTTCGTCGCCGCCCGGAACACCCGCTCAGAAGAGGCGTTGACGACGCCGGAGATGGGGGCCGATGCGGCCGCACTTCAGGCGATGATGGAGCGACAGGACAGGCTCATCGTTCCCGCCCGGCGCGGCGGCTGGCTCTTTGATTTCAACCGCTCGCGCGACAACCCGCTCGGCGTGCTGCGCCGGCTTCCGGCGGAACTTGCGCCCTCTGCCGATGCCCCCTGGGAAACGGTGTTCGATGTCGACGCGTTCTGCGCGCGGGAGGGCAAACGCTGGATCTTCGGCGGCTGTGTCACCTGCCCCTTCGAACCGACACGCGTCTTGTTTCGCCTTTCCGACGGCGGCTCGGACCTCACACGTTTCCTGGAGTTCGATCTTGAAACCAAACAGGTTGTCGACGGCGGCTTCGATACGCCGGCTGTCCGGGCGCAGGCTACGTGGCTGAGCGGTGATGAAATCGCATATTTCGGCTCGATCGATGCGTTTTCCGCCACCGAGTCCGGTTGGCCAAGGGTTGGACGGCGGCTGCGGCGCGACCAGTCCCCGGCAGAGGCCGAGATCCTCTTTGAAGCTGCCCCGAGCGACGTCACAGCCTATGGCTTCGTCATTGATCCCAAGCTCGGCGGCCACGACGGGCCGGACACACAGCAGATCCGCGTATTCATGGCGAACCATGAGATCGGCAAGCTCAGCCTCCATGTGGAAGATGCCAAGGGCGTTTCCCGCCGCCTGCCGCTGCCCCAGGAAATCGGCTTCGATATCAACCACAGCCACGTCCTCTGGCTTGCCAAGAACGATGAGCAGGTGCCGAGCGGCAGTCTCGTCCTGCAGGCGTTGACACCGTTCGGCGAAGAGCCGCTGGCATCTCGGCGCCGCATTCTGGTCGAGCCGGCACCGGGACGTGCCGTCCATCACTTCACCCTGCTGCGCCACTGGGCGGTCTATTCCGTCGACGAAAACCTTTCCCCATCCCTTTATGCGCTGGATCTCACACGCGAAGATGCGGAACCGCAGCGGATCGTGCTGCCCGACGGCATCGAAGCGCTTTACTTCACGCCGCTTTATGCCGACCTGCATCTGGGCGACGACACGCTGTCGGTCATCGGCTCCGGCTTTCTGGTGCCGCCCACCCGATACACGCTCTCCCTTTCCGACGAGTATCGTCGGCCAGTCACCCATAGGCTGGCACTCAAGCCGCAGGAAACGTCACCGGCTTACTTCGATGCGGACAGCATGACGAGCCAACTTCTGGAAGCGACATCGGCAGATGGCACCAAGGTGCCTTACCATCTGGTGCTGCCGAAGGCGTGGAGGATGGGTGAATTGCCGGTTCTGATCTATGGCTATGGCGGCTTTGCCGCATCGCTCGCGCCGCATTACTCCGGCACCACAGGCCGCTTTGTCGAACAGGGCGGTGCCTATGTTCAGGCCTATATCCGCGGCGGCGCGGAGCTCGGGCCGCAATGGCATAGCCCCGTCAAGCGTCACGGGCGCCACAAGGCTTACGAGGATTTCGTCGCGATCGCCCGCGATCTGGTTACGCGTGGCTACTCGAAGCCATCGCGCATCGCCTGCACGGGCGCCAGCAATGGCGGCCTGCTGACCGGCGTGATGCTGACGCGCTATCCGGATGATTTCGGCGCCGTCTGGTGCCGCGTGCCCGTACTCGACATGACCCGCTTCCACCTCTTCCCGGCCGGGCGGGCCTGGATGGACGAATATGGCAATCCGGACGATGAGGCCGACCGCGCCTATCTCCTCAGCTATTCGCCGCTGCACCAGATCGCACAGTCTTCCGACAAGACGTATCCGCCGGTCTATATCGAAAGCTCGACCAATGACGACCGGGTTCATCCATCCCATGCACGACGGTTTGCCCTGAGGCTGGAAGAGGCCGGCCACACGCCGCTGTTCCACGAATTCGGCTCCGGAGGTCACGGCGGAGCTGGGAATTCGGGCGAAATGGCGCGCCGCACCGCCCTCGGCTACAGCTTCTTGCGCCAGACAATCATGAAAGGCTGACAGCCGGGTGGGACGCCGAAGGAGACGGCGTCTGGCTCAGGCCTTCTTTTCCCAGCGCCCTTCCGGCGTCTGCTGCCAGTATGTCAGACTGTGGCCTTCAGCCTTCAGCTTCTTCCACTGCCCGCGGGCGGCCTCCAGCTGGGTCGCGTCGTAACCATCGAAAACGAAGACCACGCGGTCATAGTCAAGCGTCTCAGGCGGCTCAGCGCCGTCGACCAGGAAACGCACGCTGGCCTCGTTCAAGTTGTCCGGCCGCACGGTCAAAAGCACGGGCTGGCGCGCAGGCGTTGCTCCCTCATCCGTTCCATGCGGCAAGAAACTGTCGTCCCGGTAAACCCATAAATGCGCATCGAGGGCATCGCGCCGCTCGGGATCACGGGTCTGAACCGCAACTGTCCAGCCGCGCTCCACGCTCTTTTCGAGGAGCGGTGGGAGCGCGTCTTCCAGTTTCGATTCGGTCAGATGGTAGAAAAGGACTTCTGCCACACGTGTTTCCTTGGCCCCGGTCAGGCTTCGTAGTTCGCCCGGACCAGTTCATCGAGCAGGCGCACGCCGTATCCGGAGCCCCAGGACTGGTTGATCTCGTCGCTCGGCGAGCCCATGGCTGTACCAGCGATGTCGAGATGCGCCCAAGGCGTATCCTTGACGAAGCGCTTGAGGAACTGGGCCGCCGTGATCGATCCCGCATGCCGACCGCCGGTGTTCTTCATGTCGGCGAACTTCGAATCGATCATCTTGTCGTAGTCCTTGCCGAGCGGCATGCGCCACAGGCGCTCATTGGTGCTGAGGCCTGCGGCCAGCAGCTTCTCTGACAACGCATCGTCGTTGGAGAACAGGCCGGCATGCAGGTTGCCGAGCGCAACGAGAATGGCGCCGGTCAGGGTCGCGAGATTGATCATAAAGGCGGGTTCAAAGCGCTCGTTGCAATACCAAAGCGCATCGCAGAGCACCAGGCGGCCTTCGGCATCGGTGTTGATGACCTCGATCGTCTGACCGGACATGGAGGTGACGATGTCGCCGGGGCGCTGGGCATTGCCATCAGGCATGTTTTCCACGAGGCCGATGATGCCGACGACATTGGCTTTGGCCTTGCGGGCGGCGAGCACATGCATGAGCCCTGTCACGGCGGCGGCCCCGCCCATGTCGCCCTTCATCTCCTCCATGCCACCGGCGGGCTTGATCGAGATACCGCCGGTATCGAAGACGACGCCCTTGCCGATAAAGGCGATCGGCTTGTCCTTGGCCTTGCCGCCTTTCCACTGCATGACCACGAGACGGGGCGGACGCACCGAACCCTGGGCAACCCCCAGGAGAGCGCCCATTCCGAGCTTCTTCATGTCCTTTTCGGTCAGGATCTCGATCTCGACACCGAGGTCTTCCAGCTCCTTGGCCTTGGCTGCGAATTCGAGCGGGCCTAGCACATTGGCCGGTTCGTTGACGAGATCGCGCGCAAGCACGACACCGTCGGCGATGGCGCGGGCCTCGGCGAAGGCCTTCTTGGCGCCGGATGCGTCAGCGGTGACGATGGTGACCTTCACTGTCTTGTCGGCCTTCGCTTCGTCGTCGTCGCCCTTCTTCTTCGTCTTGTAGGCATCGAACTTGTAGGCGCGCAGCAGCATGCCCAGCGCAAAGTCGGCAGCGGCTTTGGGCGAGACGTCAAGATTGGGCACGTCCAGGAATACGGTCGCCGATTCAGCGCCCTTCAGGTTGGCCGTCGCGCTGCCGCCGGCTTTCAGCCAGTCATGCGCCGTCAGTTGCTCCGCCTTGCCGAGACCCAGCACCACCAAGCGGTCTGCTTCGGAACCATGCGGCGCGACGATGTCGAGCACCGAGGACGATTTGCCGGAAAACTTGGCCACTTTGGCCGCCCGCGCGTAGACGCCAGCCGGATCCGCCTCGGCCAGTCCCGAAGGCGTTTCCGCCTCGGTTGTCTTCAAAACGATGGCAAGGCCCGAAGTCACGGCATGCGACTTGGCGAAAGAGATGGCGAGTTTGGTCGACATGAAATTTAAATCCTGGCGTCTTTGATCAAATGGTGCGCCGATCATGGTCTTTTCGCTCGCGATGGCAAGACGCGGGCGCGTCTTTGTTGACGCAGTCCCCCGAATGCGTCGCCGTCCTGGCCCTCGTTCATCCCATCTCCCGGCCGCGTATGCCGCCCATCTGGCGAAGCGTGTCCGTTTTGTCGCGGTCGGGCAAAAAAGCGGAACATGAAGCCGGGGAAAATTTGCCACATCGGTCGCCAAATCGCCGCAAGCATCGTAGAGAAGGCTCGACATCGGCCCTTCGTGCTTTTTCGCAGGGGCGTCAGGGAACCGCATGAAGATACTCGAACAATATATCCTGCGACGCGTCGTCCTGATGTTCCTCACGGCCCTTTTGCCGGTGCTGGCGATCATCTGGACCACCCAGGTATTGCAGCGTATCAATCTCGTGACGGACAGCGGGCAGTCGGTCGGCTCCTTCATGAAGCTGGCGACGATGATCCTGCCGACGCTCATCTCCACGGTCCTGCCCTTTGCCCTCGTCATCGGCATTACGCAGACGCTGACCACGATGAACAATGATTCCGAACTGGCCGTGGTCGACGCCGCCGGCGCATCGCGTTCGACGATCCGGCGACCGCTCGTGCTGCTCGGTGTCGCACTGAGCCTGTTCTCGCTGGTGATGGTCAGCTTTGTCGAGCCGGCGATGCGGGTGAATGTGCGCACGATGATTTCGACGGCTTATGCCGATCTCCTGTCTTCCGTCATCGAAGAGAAGACCTTCCGCAAGATCGAGGAAGGCCTGTATGTCCAGGTTTCACAACGGCAGGCCGGGCGTGGCCTCAAGGGCCTGCTGATCGCCGATTCCCGCGACCCGGCCTCGCAGATGATCTACTACGCCCGGGAAGGTGCCGTTGACGAGAGCGGGAAGACCTTGATCATGCAGGACGGCGAAGTGCAGCGGAAAGCACCAACGGGCGACGTGACCGTGATCCGCTTCGATCGTTATGCCTTCGACCTCTCCGATCTGTCCCAGGAACGCGGCCAGACGCGACTGGGGGCAAAAGACAAGTCGCTTACGGAGCTGTTCGATCCCGACCCGATGGACCCGTCATACCAGCGCAATCCCGGCGACTACGTTGCGGAACTGCATCGCCGCATCAGCTCCGCCCTCTTCCCGATTGCGTTCACGCTGATTTCCCTGATGCTGTGCGGCGATGCCCGCTCGCATCGCGAGGCACACCTGCATCCCATGGTGTCCGCGCTGATTGCGGCTCTGACGGTGTTCTGGATGCACAGTTATGCAACGTCACTCACCGAGCAGGATGGCGGATTTGCCATTCTTCTCTACGCCATTCCGCTCCTTGCTGGCGGCCTTTCCCTGATCTACCTCATGACCGACACACGGCCGAAACTGCCGCGTTTCGCCTCCAGGCTGATTGGCCTGGCGGTGGCATCGGCGCGCCGACGCCTGGGCCAGGATGCGGGGAGTGCGGCATGATCCGGACCCTCGGCCTCTATTTCTTCCGCCGCTATATGATGACGACGCTTTGGTTCTTCCTCGGCGTCATCAGCATCACATTCCTCATCGACTTCACCGAGACGTCCGGCCGGTTCGACAACCTCCCGGGCTATTCGGTCGCCGGCGTGCTATACCTTACGGCGCTGCGCCTGCCGCTTATCCTGCAGCAGACCGTCCCGTTTATCGGCCTCTTCGTTGGGATGGCGACCCTGATCAGCTTCAATCGGAAGTCTGAGCTCGTTGTCGCCCGCGCGGCCGGGATCTCGGTCTGGCAGTTCATGGCGCCGTTCCTGATCGGAGCCGCTCTCATCGGGTTGGCCACGACGCTGGTGATCAATCCGCTCGCAGCCTGGGGCCAGCGACAGGGCACGCAGATCCAATCCGACTGGCGCGAGTCGGCTGCACAGGCCAAGCCTCAGCCGGTTCCGTGGCTTCGCCAGAGCAGCGGCAATTCCGACGTCGCAATCGGTGCACAGACCGTGCTTGAGGACGGAACGCTGCTGATCGATGCCGTGCTTCTGCACTTCGACAAGGACGGGCGGATCGTCCTTCGGCAGGATTCCCGCACAGCGAAGTTGCAAGATGGTTACTGGATCCTTACCGACGTGACGGAGACCCGTCCCGGCGAGATCCAGAAGCGACTGGCAGAGGCTCGGGTTCCGACGAACCTGAATGCGGAATTTGTGCAGCAGCGCCTCGTCCAACCGGATAGCGTTGCTTTTTATGATCTTTTTAGAAAAATTGAGGTCACCAAGTCGTTTGGCATCTCCCCCCATGCCCTGGAAACCCAGTTTCACTCGCTTCTGTCATTGCCGTTTCTCATGATTGCAATGACGTTGATTGCTGCAACCGTGTCGCTCAAATTCAGCCGGATCAACCAATCGAGATCGGTGATTCTCGGTGGAATCTTGTCAGGCTTCGTGCTTTATGTTGTGACAGTGCTCGTCAGGGCATTTGGAAGCAGCGGCGTCATGCCGCCGTATGTTGCGGCCTGGGTACCAGTTGTCGTAGCGATGGCATTGGGGGCAACGATTCTGCTTCATAAGGAGGATGGTTAGTGGCGGTAAAAGACCGCGCGAATATCAGGAGGCTCACTGTAGCCCTGCTGACCGGTGTCGCTGTGTGCGCTTTGTCGCTCCCCGCGCCTGTCGTGCATGCACAAAGCCTCTCGGCACCGGCCTCCGGTTCCGCAGCAATGCCTGAAGACGCGAAACTCCTCCTCGCAGCCAATGAACTGCTTTATGACCGTGACGCCGAGCGCGTCGTGGCAAGCGGTGCGGTGCAGATCAATTACAACGGCTACCAGATGGTCGCTCGTCAGGTGGTCTATGACCAGAAGACGGGACGGGTCACGGCGGCCGGCAACATCGAACTGGTGGAGCCGACCGGTAACCGCGTCTACGCGGAATCCCTCGACGTCACCGACAACTTCGCCGACGGCTTCCTTCGCACGCTGCGCGTCGAAACGAGCGACAACACCCGTCTGGTTGCCGAGACTGCGGAACGCGTCGGCGGCACGCAGATGATCCTTCACAAGGGTGTCTACACGGCCTGCCTGCCCTGTGCCGAAAACCCCACTCGCCCGCCGATCTGGCAGGTGAAGGCGGAACGCGTCATTCAGGACGGGAAGAAGCATACGGTTCGGCTTGAAAGAGCCCGCTTCGAACTCTTCGGCCATTCGCTTGCGACGCTTCCGTTCATCGAAGTCCCTGACAATACCGTCAAGCGCAAGTCCGGCTTCTTGTTCCCGGAATTCCGCTCTGGCGAAAATGTCGGCTTCGGCATCTCGGTCCCCTACTATATCGCGATTGCTCCGGATCGCGACGCGACGATCACGACGACCGGCTTTACCAAGCAGGGTGTCCTCATCGAAGGCGAGATCCGTCAGCGCTTCGAAAAGGGGCAAGCCAATCTGCGGATTGCCGGCATCAGCCAGATGGACAGCGAGAGCTTTTCTGCCAATACCAGCGACGCAGCGCACGACTTGCGCGGCCTCGTGGCCTCCAAGGGTGATTTCAAGATCAACCCACGCTGGAGCTTCGGTTGGGATGTCATGTTCCAATCGGACAACAATTTTGCGCGCACCTATTCCGTCCAGGGACTCAACAACTCCACCAACACCAATACGGTCTATCTGACCGGCCAAGGTGACCGGAATTTCTTCGACATGCGCGGCTACTATTTCGACGTGCAGGACGCCGACATCAACAATACGGCGGAGAAGAAGCAGGCAACCGTCCTGCCGACACTCGACTACAGCTATTATGCGCCGGAACTCGTCGCGGGTGGCCAATTGTCGGGAACGATGAACTTCACGTCCCTGTCCCGCTTCTCGGAAGAGGCTGCCAACATCGACGGTCTGCCCGGCAACGATCTGTATCGCGGCCTGAAGGGCAATATGAACCGCCTGTCGGGCGACCTCGAATGGGAACGGACATTCGACGGGCCGGGCGGTCTGCAGATCACGCCGCTTCTGGCAGCACGTGGCGACGCTTACGGGCTCGCCATGGACGAGCCGGCAGACTACGCCGGCTACACGTCGGAAGATGCGCCGACACGCTTGATGGTGACGGCCGGGGTGGAGCTGCGTTATCCGTGGCTGGTCACGATGGGCAATAGCACCCATATCATCGAGCCGATTGCGCAGATCTATGCCCGCAATGACGAGCAACTGGCCGGCGCCCTTCCGAATGAAGACTCGCAGAGCCTGGTCTTCGATGCCAGCAACCTGTTCTCGCGCAACAAGTTCTCCGGCTTTGACCGGGTCGAGGGCGGCACACGCGCCAATGTCGGCCTTCGGTATACCGGCAGCCTCGACAATGGCATCGGACTGCGTGCCGTCATGGGCCAGTCCTATCACCTCGCCGGCCTGAACTCCTATGCGACGGATGATCTGCTCGCGGTAGGCTCCGATTCGGGCCTGGAAACGGACGTATCGGACTTCGTTGCTTCGGCCGGTATCGAATTGCCCATGGGCCTCTCGGTGAGCACGGGCGTCCGACTTGACGAGAAGACGCTTGAGCTGCGGCGTACGGACGTGAACGCAACCTATGCCAACGACCGGCTGTCGACGAGCGTGACCTTCTCGCAGGTGGCCGCGCGCCCGGAGTACAGCTTCAAGGAAGACAACCAGACGGTTTCTGCCAACGCCTCGGTTAAGGTGAACGAGTCGTGGTCTGTCTTCGGCTCCGCCAACTACGACATCGACTCGAATGCGTTCAACCGGCGCAGCGTCGGCGTCTCTTACGCTGACGAATGCACGACCTTCTCCGTCTATTATGCGGACAAGACGGACCCCGACGATTCGACAGCGAACGACTGGACCATCGGCGGCAGGCTGGTGTTCCGTACGCTGGGTGAAGTCAAGCTTAGCGACGTTTCGCTCTAGTGAGGTCGAAGGCCGCGTTCTGAGCCTTTGTTTTGCCGCATGGATTGTACAAACCATGCGGCAGTTTTAAGATCCGCATGACGAAGAACGTCCGGCAAATCCTTGTTTGTCCGGAGAAAGGATATGAGATGGCTACAGCGAAAAACGGCATCAGGCTTCTGCTCGCCGGCGTTATTGCGCTGTCGCTGAGCGTGTCCCCGGCGCCGTTCGTCGGCGACCAGGCGATCGCAGCGACATCGGTCGTCGCGGTGGTCAACAAGACCGCGATCACGAGCGGCGACGTGTCTCGTCGCGCGGCCTTCCTGCGCCTGCAGCGCAAGAGCGGTAATCTGCAGAAGCTCGCCAAGGAAGAGTTGATCGAAGAGGCCCTGAAGCGTGAGGAAATCGCGCGCGTCGGCATGTCGGTCAGCACGGCCGACGTGGATGCTTCGTTTGCCCGCTTTGCCGCATCCAACAAGATGTCGGTCGAACAGCTCAACTCGATCCTTGATCGCGCCGGCGTTACCGCTGCGCATTTCAAGGCATTCATTGCCGTTTCCATGAGCTGGCCTCGCCTCGTCAACGCCCGTTATGCGGGCGGTGCCAGCAGCAGGCTGTCGAACCAGGAACTGGTCACACGTCTGCTCGAGAACAAGCAAAAGCCGGTGACCACCGAATACATGCTGAAGCAGGTGATCTTCGTCGTGCCCGCCTCGAAGAAGGGGATCGTTGGCAAGCGCAAGGCAGAAGCCGAGAAGTCCCGTGCGTCCTTCCCGGGTTGCGATCAGGCGATGCAGTTTGCCAAGAACTATCTCGACGTTTCCGTCCGCAATCTCGGCCGCGTGATGGAGCCTGAGCTTCCGCCCGAATGGAAGCCCCTGATCGAGAAGGCGAAGGGCGGAACGACGGCGACCCGCGTGACCGACCGTGGCGTCGAATATCTGGCGATCTGCAACCAGCGCCAGGTGTCGGATGACGTTGCAGCCGAAATCGTGTTCCGCGCCGAAGATCTCGGCAAGGAAAAGAAGGAAGGCGAAAACCCGAACTCCGCCAAGTATCTGGAAGAACTGCGCTCCAAGGCCCAGATCGTAATGCAGTGACGGCGGAAGGCCGAGACATGACCGATGCCGTTCTTCCGCTTGCGCTGAGCCAGGGCGATCCCTCGGGTATTGGTCCCGATATTGCCTTGCAAGCGTTTGCGCATCGGGCGGCGCTTGATCTGCCGGCCTTTCTCTATATCGGCGATCCGGAGGTCCTGAAGGTTCGCGCCCGTCAGCTCGACATGAGCGTCTCCATCGCTGAAACCGATTGCGAGGGCGCGACCGCCCTGTTCGCGGACGCGCTGCCCGTCCTCCCTTTGCCGACCGGGAGCGACGTTCTCGCCGGCAAGCCGCATGTCGCGAATGCGCGCGGCACGATCGCCGCGATCGAGACGGCGGTGCAACTCACCCTCGCCGGTAGGACGCGTGCCGTCGTTACCAATCCGATTGCCAAGTCCGTGCTCTACGAAGCGGGTTTCGGCTTTCCCGGTCACACCGAATTTCTGGCCGATCTTGCGACAAGGGCAACGGGACAGCCGGTTGTTCCTGTCATGATGCTGGCCGGACCCAAGCTCCGCGCCGTACCTGTGACCATTCACATCCCGATCAAGGACGTGCCGGAGGCGCTGACGGAAGACTTGATCGTCGAGACCTGCCGGATCGTCGCTGCGGATCTGGCCAGCCGTTTCGGCCTCGCACATCCGCGCCTGGCCGTGGCCGGTCTCAATCCGCATGCGGGCGAAGGTGGCGCGATCGGCACCGAGGACGAGGATCTCATCCGGCCGGCGATCCGTCGCCTGCGCGATGCCGGGATCGATGCTTTCGGCCCTTTGCCGGCCGATACCATGTTCCATAACGAAGCGCGAACACGCTATGATGTGGCGATCTGCATGTATCATGATCAGGCCCTGATCCCCGCCAAGGCGCTTGGGTTCGACGATAGCGTGAATGTCACGCTCGGCCTCCCCTTCATCCGCACGTCGCCCGACCACGGCACGGCCTTCGGCCTGGCCGGCACCGGGCTTGCCCGCGAGCAGAGCCTCGTGGCGGCACTCAAAATGGCGGACGCCATGAGCCGTTTCTCGAAAGACAGAACCTGATGGCTGCCCTTGACGGATTGCCGCCGCTGCGGGACGTGATCGCGCGGCATGGGCTGGATGCGAAGAAATCGCTCGGCCAGAATTTCATTCTCGACCTCAACCTGACCCAGAAGGTCGCCCGCACTGCCGGGTCACTGGAAGGCGCCACGGTGTTCGAGATCGGGCCGGGGCCTGGCGGCCTGACGCGGGCGATCCTGGCGCTTGGTGCAGCCAAGGTTGTCGCCGTGGAACGCGACGCCCGCTGCCTTGCCGCTCTGGCGGAGGTCCAGGCGCATTATCCGGGCCGACTCGAGGTGATCGAAGGCGACGCGCTGAAGACCGATTTCGAAGCGCTTGCCGATGGCAAGCCGGTCAAGATCATCGCCAACCTGCCCTACAACGTCGGCACGCAACTGCTGGTGAACTGGCTCTTGCCACGTCAATGGCCCCCCTTCTGGTCGTCGCTCACTCTGATGTTCCAGAAAGAGGTCGGCCAGCGGATCGTCGCCCAGGAGGACGACAACCATTACGGCCGGCTCGGAGTGTTGTGTGGCTGGCGCACGGAAGCGCATATGGCCTTCGACATTCCGCCGCAGGCATTTACGCCGCCACCGAAAGTCACCTCAACAGTCGTTCATCTCGAACCGCGTCTAACGCCGCTCCCCTGCGATCCAGCGAAACTCGAGCGCGTGACGACCGCAGCCTTCGGCCAGAGGCGCAAGATGCTGCGGCAGAGCGTCAAGTCGATCGGCGGCGAGGCTCTGCTCGCCCGGGCCGATATCGACCCTCAACGCCGCGCCGAAACGCTCAGCGTCGAGGAATTCTGCCGGCTCGCCAACCTGCTGTGAGAAGCCGTTCAGGCTGCCTGACGGGCAGCTCTGCCGCCCGCTTTTTCGTTCGGCAGCCGGAACAATGCAATCTGGGCGTTGAGCCGGTCAGCTTCGGTCGCGACGCTTGAGGTTGCCGCGCTCGCCTCCTCGACCATGGCGGCATTCTGTTGCGTCACCTGGTCCATCTGGCTCACCGCCTGACTGATCTCCTCAAGCGCTGCCTTCTGCTGGTGCGCGGACGAGACGATGGCCGCCACGCGATCGTTGATCTTCAGCACGTGGTCCTCGATACCCCGCAGTGTCTCGCCGGTTTCCCGAACGAGACGGACGCCCGCCTCCACTTCCTGCGCGGAACGGGAGATCAGCGCCTTGATCTCGCGTGCTGCCGTGGCGGAACGCTGGGCGAGTTCGCGAACCTCCTGCGCGACGACCGCAAAACCTCGACCGCTTTCCCCTGCCCTTGCCGCCTCGACGCCGGCATTCAGGGCGAGAAGGTTGGTCTGGAAGGCAATCTCGTCGATGACACCGATGATCTGGCCGATCTGACCCGACGAGTGCTCGATATGATGCATGGCCTTCACCGTGTCGCTGACAACGGCACCGGAACGCTGTGCCGTCTGTGTCGCCTCGCGCACCAGGGTGCCGGCCTCGTCGGCCCGTTGGGCAGCGCTGCCGATTGCGGTGGTGATTTCGTTGATGGAGGCGGCCGCCTCCTCAAGCGCCGCCGCCTGACGCTCGGTCCGGCGCGCGAGATCATCTGCAGCCAGTTGCAGCTCTTGCGAGCCTCCATGCAGATGACCGGTGCTCTGGCGAATGGTCGCCATGATTCCGCAGAGCCGCTCCATGGAACCATTG
Source organism: Rhizobium sp. AG855 (assembly GCF_003610655.1). Lineage (NCBI taxonomy): Bacteria > Pseudomonadati > Pseudomonadota > Alphaproteobacteria > Hyphomicrobiales > Rhizobiaceae > Rhizobium > Rhizobium sp. AG855. Next base: position 2,153,844 of record NZ_RAQG01000003.1, read on the forward strand.
AAATTGGTTCTGAGGGCATCCAGGCTCTCGGCAAACGGGCGTTCGAGACGGAAGCCGATTTCGCCGCTCGAGAGCGCGTCCAGACCCTCTGCGAGCTGTTCGACGGCATAAGCGATCTCCGCGGCACGCTCAGCGCGCTCCTGCTCGGCTGCCATTTCGGCCAGACGCTTGATCCTTGCCGCCTCCTCCTGTTCGGCAATGTCCTTCAGCATCCGTTCCCTGGCAAGGGCAATGTACCGGCCGACAGCCGACCCCATCTGGCCAATCTCGTCCTTGCTGTCGGAGCGAATGAGATCCACCTCGATCTCGCCTGCCGCCAGTTTGTGCATGGTCCGGGTGAGCAGACGCAAAGGGCGCACGACGGTCAGCGAGAGCGAAATCGCGAAGAAGCAGGCGATTGCGAGGACACCACCGGTGATGCCGCCAACCTTGAGCAGATGATGGTATTCACCGTCGGCGATCGCCTGGCTGTCTGCAACGATTGCCGCCAGGGTCTCGTTTTCCAGCTCCTTCAGGCGCTCGATCCGTCTGGCCGAACGTTCGAGCCATTCCTGATCGTTGAAGCCGGTCAAATCCGCTGTCAGGCCTGCCTTCATCATCGCAGAACGGATCTTTTCAACCGCATCGGCATCAGGGGTATGCAGCGACGCGGCATAGTGCTCGCGGTCGCCGTCTGGGATGAGATCGAGATACTGGTCGATAAGGGTCTTCTGCGACCCGAACATGCCGATGAAATCGAGGTAGTGGGCTTCGTCGAACCTGCCCTCGGCAAGGAAGCTGTGGCCGAGATTGCGCTCCTGCCCCGCCACTTCCTTGGCATTCATCAGCAGGCTGTAGGCCATCATCTTGCCCACGACGCCCTTGGCGCCGGCTTCAAGCGAAAACTCCTGGGAGACCTTCATCAGGTTGCGCACGAGCACGGTGTAGTAGGTGAACGTTTCTGTCTGGGAGATGCCGAGGGTATCGACCTTCGAGCGGATCGCGGTGAGCTCGGCGAGTATCTGCTCCAGCCCCTGCTCGTGGCGCGTCAACGTTGGATCGCCCTCTGCGAGAATGTCCGACCTGATCTTCGCCACATGGCCCACGCCCGCATCAACGGCAGTGCGCGCATTTGCCAGCTCGGTGCGATGCTGCGTTCCCTTGGTCGCCAGCACGCCGACAGCTTCGGCGCGTTCGGACTGGAGCGAGTGGACCAGATCCCCGAGAATTCCGAGATCTTCGCTCACCACGCCCAGTTCGCGGGCGTTCATGTAGGCAAGATAGGTGCTGTTGATCTCGACATAGGCAAGGCCTGCCAAGGCGAGCAGTGGAACGGCGAGGGCGAAAGCAAGACGCCAGGTTACCGAGATGTCGGTCAAGCGCATTTCTGTCTCCAGATCAGCCTGTGCATGTCGGTGCGACACGCAACTTTAACGGCAGCTGGAGAATGAGACAGAAGCGGTTAAATATTAGCTACGAATAACTTATGCAACTTATACAATGCTAAATTTCAGCCATTCACCCGTGTCAGGACGGCTGACGTTCTGCGGCACCCGTCTCATCCTGCAGCCACGCGCGGAGCTGCATGACGGCGCCTTGCTCCGATCCGCCCAGCAACCAGTAACCTCTGTCCGGAACCTCGACGCATTCACCGGCCGGGACGAGCAGACCTGCCTCCAGGAATTGATCGATGACGCCGAGCCAGCCCAGCGCCATGCCCTGCCCACCCAGAGCGGCCTGCACGACCATGGCATAGGTGTTGAAGCGCAGGTCGCCGGGTACGCTTCCCGGCTCCAGAGAGGTTCCAGCGGCGGCGGCATAGGATCTCCAATCCAGCCAGGGCGACCCTGGCTCCGCTTCGAGATGAATGCGGGGGGTATCGGCCATGGCAGAGCCGTCGTCCTGCGTCCATCGGGCCAGCAGCGCCGGTGCGCAGACAGGCACGACGCGTTCCGGCATGAGCAGCATGGCATCGCCGGCGAAATCTGCACGAGCGCCAAAGGCCACCGCGAGATCACCTTCTTCCTGCCAGTCGGATGCGAGGCGTTGGGAGGCAACAATCTGCAGGTCGATCTGCGGATGCGCCTGGCGAAAGCCTGGCATTCTGGGGATCAGCCAGAGGCTCGAAAAGGCATAGTCGGTGACAAGACGGATCACCGGGCGACGGCGGCCCCGGCGGATGTCACGCTTGAGCGTGTCGACATCACGCACCGTCCGCTCGGCAATCTGGAGCAGCCGGCGCCCCTCGTCCGTGAGGCTCACACCCCGATGCAGACGCTTGAGCAAGGGAACACCGAAGCGCTGTTCAAGCAAGCGGACCTGATAGCTGACTGCCGGCTGGCTCAGCCCCATGGCATCGGCTGCGGCCGAGAGGGAACCTCGTCGTGCGACTTCGACCAGAAGTCTCATCCAGCCCAGATCCACCGGCGCCTCAGCCATCCAAATTCCTTATACCACGCATCAAAAAACTACGACTACACAGCCAGTGGCTCTCCCTCTTCAATAAGCCCAGACAATATCATGGCAAAGGGGAAATCCATGACTGAACGCCCGAACATCCTGATCCTGATGGTGGACCAGTTCAACGGCACCTTCTTTCCCGACGGACCGGCGGATTTTCTCCATGCACCGCATCTGAAATCGCTGGCTGACCGGTCGGTGCGCTTTGCCAATGCCTATACGGCGAGCCCGCTCTGCGCGCCGGCGCGCGCCTCCTTCATGTCGGGGCAATTGCCGAGCCGCACGCGGGTCTATGACAATGCGGCGGAATTCGCCTCGGATATCCCGACTTTTGCGCACCATCTGCGCGCGGCGGGCTATCAGACCAGCCTGTCCGGCAAAATGCATTTCGTCGGGCCAGACCAGTTGCACGGCTTCGAGGAACGGTTGACGACGGACATCTACCCCGCCGATTTCGGCTGGACGCCGGACTATCGCAAACCCGGCGAGCGGATCGGCTGGTGGTATCACAATCTTGGCTCCGTGACCGGCGCCGGTGTCGCCGAGATCACCAACCAGATGGAGTATGACGACGAGGTTGCCTACAACGCCACCCGCCGGCTCTACGACCTGTCACGCGGCCATGACGAACGGCCCTGGTGCCTGACGGTGAGTTTCACCCATCCGCACGACCCTTACGTGGCGCGGCGCAAATACTGGGATCTCTATGAAGACTGCCCGGCGCTTGATCCGACGGTGCCGGCCATTCCCTATGACCAGCAAGACAGCCATTCGCAACGGCTGATGGATGCCTGCGACCACCTGGCCTTCGACATCACCGACGACCAGATCCGCCGGGCAAGGCAGGGCTATTTCGCCAATATCTCCTATGTCGACGACAAGATCGGCGAGATCCTCGATGTGCTGGAGCGGACGCGCATGGCGGAGAATACCGTCATCCTCTTCGTCTCCGACCATGGCGACATGCTGGGCGAGCGCGGTCTGTGGTTCAAGATGAATTTCTTCGAGGGATCGGCCCGCGTGCCGCTGATGATCTCGGTTCCCGGCCTTGAAGGGCGGCTGGTGACGACGCCGGTCTCGACGCTCGACGTGACGCCAACGGTCGCGGGGCTGGCCGGCATCGACATCTCGACGCTTGCCCCCTGGACCGATGGCGAAGATCTGATGCCGCTGGCCAAGGGGACTGGCAGTCGCGGGATGGTGCCGATGGAATATGCGGCCGAGGGCACGGTCAGCCCCATGGTCGGCCTGCGAGACGCCCGCTACAAGCTGACGTTATGCCAGGCCGATGCGCCGATCCTGGTTGATCTGGAGGCTGACCCTTATGAACTCGAAAACCTGGCCGACGCGCCTGCCGCCCAATCGGTGTTCAATCGGCTTGCCGACGAGGCGCGGTCACGCTGGGATCTGACGAAATTCGACGCGGCCGTGCGCGAAAGCCAGGCGCGCCGGCATGTGGTTTATCAGGCGCTGCGCAACGGTGCCTATTTCCCCTGGGACTACCAGCCGCTGCAGAAGGCGTCCGAGCGCTATATGCGCAACCATATGGATCTCAACATCCTGGAAGAGAGTCAGCGTTTTCCGAGGGGGGAGTGAAGGTCACCGTATCTGGCAGTCGGTCGCGAGCGCCAGATACGGTGAGCCGATGTAGAGGCTGCGGCGGCCCTCAGGCCGCCCGCCGGCCGTGCTCTTTACGGCCGCCACTGCGGAAAATGTCGACCTGTTCACTGAGACGATGGGCTTCCGTTCCGAGCGAATGGGTGGCAGCGGTCGCCTCCTCGACCATTGCCGCATTTTGCTGCGTCACCTGATCCATCTGGTTCATCGCGGCATTGATTTCAGTGATCGAGGCCGACTGTTCACGCGATGCACGGACTATTTCCACGACATCCTGATTGATCCGCGAGACATTCGCCTCGATCTGCCGCAGGGCCCGACCCGTTTCACCAACCAGTTCGACGCCGAGCTGCACTTCCTTGCTCGATCTCTGGATCAATGCCTTGATCTCCCTCGCAGCTGTCGCCGACCTTTGCGCGAGTTCGCGGACTTCCTGGGCGACGACGGCGAAGCCCTTTCCGGCCTCTCCGGCCCGGGCCGCCTCAACACCCGCATTGAGTGCCAGAAGGTTGGTCTGGAAAGCGATCTCGTCGATGACGCTGATGATCTGCCCGATCTGCCCCGAAGACTGTTCGATCTGAGAAATGGCCTCCACCGTGTTGGCGACGACCGTGCCCGACTGCATGGCATCGGCCGCTGTGGTCTGCACCAGATTGCCAACCGATTCGGCTCTCTTGCTCGATTGGGCCAAGTTCGACGTCACCTCGCTCAGAGACGCTGAGGCCTGCTCCAGAGCTGCGGCCTGACGCTCTGTACGTTGAGCGAGTTCATCCGCAGAGCTACGCAGTTCATCCGATCCGCTCTTGATGGTATCGGAACTCTGGGCAATCGTTTCAACGACCGAGTGCAGCGTGCTCATCGAGTTGTTGAAATCGGTCCTCAGACGCTCCAGTTCGCCTGCGAAAGGATGCTGGGCACGGTAGTTAGTCTCGCCGCGCGCCAAGGCTGCCAAACCGGCCGCCAGTTCGCCAACCGCATAGGCAATTTCCGCCGCTCGCTCGGCGCGTTCCTGTTCTGCGGCCCGTTCGCGGGCACGCTTATCCGCCTCGATCTTTTCCTGTTCATCACGCTCCCGCTCAGCCTTCGCCTTGCTGTTGGCCACGCAATGACGGATGGCTTGCCCCATGCGCCCGACCTCATCATTGCCTTCGCTGTGGATCAGATGGACATCGATCTCGTCGCGCGACAGGCGCTCGACCGCTTCGGTGAGCATACCGATCGGCCGGATGACCGTGTAGGACAAGGAGCTGGCAAACGAGATCGTCAGGACGAAACCGGCAAGAACCGACCCGCCGACTATCATCAGACGCCACCAGGCTGCATCAGCCCGTGTTGCAGCATCGGCCGCGATCGCCTCAACAACCGCCGTCTCCACCTGCTTCATCAGGTCGATCTGCTTGGTTGCGAGAGCGAACCAGGCGCCGGCATCCAGACCGGACAAAGAACTGGAAATTCCGCCTGCGATGAGTTGCTGGCGGAATTCTTCGAGCTGTGAAAGCCCATCTCCTGCCAGTGTCTTCTGGTAGCTGTCGCGCTGTTCGGGCGGCATGAGTTTCAGGAACTTGGCGATGAGCTCACGCTGGGCTCCGCCCAGACCGACAAACGCCATGAAGCGCTTCGGGTCGAATGCGCCGGCCGTGATGAAGCCATTGCCCATGCCGCGCTCCTGGCCGGCCAGTTCCTTGGCATTCATGATCAGGCCATGCGCGACCAATGCATTGGCGGTCCCCTCTGGCGAATGCAGGAGCGAATAATCCTGTGCCAGCGTCATGAGATCGGCAATCGATGCGGTGTAGTAGGCAAAGGCTTCCGGACCGGTCAGCGCCAGACCGTCGATGCCGGCGCGGTTCTGCGCCAGCTTTTCCAGATCGGCAGACACCGCCTCGGCCTCAACCGCAAGCACGGTATCCGTCAAGCTGATCTGAGCCAGCACATCCACGACTGCCTGCGTTTCCTGCGTGGTATTGGTCCGCGCAGCCTGCAACGCATCCTTGTTCTTGGTGCCCTTGGAGCCAAGGAAACCCGCCGTCAGCCCTCGCTCGACCTGGAGATCATGGACGAGATCACCGATGTGGCCAATCTCTGCAGCGACGGACACCATATTGTCGGCCTGGGAGTAATCCCTGATGGCACTGAGGACCTCAACGCCTGCCAATGACGCAGTTGCGACAAGGGGAACCGCCAGTGCGGCCAGAAGACGCCACTTTATTGAAACATCGATGACCCGCATGTCCAACCTTTCAGCTCGCGCGAAAAAACACTTTTCAACGCAACACCCTAAAAGGTTGTCGTTAATTTTAGCTAAAGCTTACTCGCCAATAAATTGCTTTCCCGGGCGCGTAAGAATTAGGCGATCAGCCCCTCAACGAAATCGAACAGCCCGTGGCGACGGTCGCGGCGCAGGCGCTCGGCCTTGACGATCGACTGAACCGCATCGAAGGCGGCGTTCAGGTCGTCGTTGACGATGACATAGTCATATTCGCGCCAATGGGCGATCTCGGCACGGGAATTGTTGAGGCGCGTCTGGATGACCTCTTCGGAGTCTTCCGCACGGCGATGCAGGCGCGACTGAAGCTCCGCCATGGTCGGCGGCAGGATGAAGATCGACACGACATCGGCCGACATCTTTTCCTGCAGCTGCTGGGCGCCCTGCCAGTCGATGTCGAAGAGCATGTCGCGGCCCTCGCCCATGGCGGTCTCGACCGCCTCACGCGGGGTGCCGTAGTAGTTGCCATGCACCTGCGCCCATTCGAGCAGGCTATCGCTGTCGCGCAGGCGCTCGAATTCGCGCTGCGAGACGAATTTGTAGTGCACACCTTCGATCTCGCTCTGGCGACGCGGACGCGTCGTGACGCTGACCGACAGACCGATCTGCTGGTCCTTGTCCATCAGGGTGCGGGCGATCGTCGACTTGCCTGCGCCGGAGGGTGAGGAAATCACCAGCATCAGGCCACGCCTCGGGATCTTTACCTGTGCGGGTGCCGAAGGGGCCATGGACTACTCCAGATTCTGTACCTGTTCGCGGAACTGGTCGATGACGACCTTCAACTCGATGCCGGCGGCGGTGACCGCGACGGCATTGGATTTGGAACAGATAGTATTTGATTCGCGGTTAAATTCCTGCGCCAGGAAATCGAGTTTGCGGCCGACGGGACCGCCGACCGACAACAATTCGCGGGCGGCCGTCACATGGGCCTTCAGCCGGTCGATTTCCTCGCGCAGGTCCGCCTTGGTGGCGATCAACGCGATCTCCTGATGCAAGCGGTCGCGGTCGAGGCCTGACGTCGTGTCCATCAGGCCGGCGAGCTGCGCTTCCAGCCGGCGGGCGATCTCTTCCGGCGAGCGGGAGGGGTCGGCCTCGATCTGCAGGGCCAGCGTCTCGATGCGGGTAATCTGATCTTCGAGAATGGCGCGCAACGCCGCCCCTTCCGTCTCGCGCATGGTCGCAAGCGCCGTTACGGCCTCGCCGAGGCCAGCCAGGATATCGGCGTCGCGTCGGGTCACCGCATCTTCGTCGTCCACCGCCTCGCGCATGTCGACGAGACCACGGATCGAGAGCAGCGTATCGAGCCTGAGCGGCGCCGGGTCGAGCACATCGGGACCGAGCTGGTCGCGCAGCGCCAGCACGGCATTCAGGGCATCGTGGTTGAGCACCGCCTCGACCCGGTTCTCGCTGACGGAGAGGGACAGGCCGACCTGGAGGTTGCCGCGCGCCAGGCGCTCGCCGACGAGGCGCCTGAGGTCGGTTTCCAGGTATTCCTGGCCCTGGGGCAGACGCGAGCGGATGTCGAGGCCCTTGCCGTTCACGGAGCGCAGTTCCCAGGCCCATCGGTAGCGCCCGGACGTGCCTTCGACCCGGGCGAAGCCCGTCATGGATTGCAGTGTCATAACCCGGCCCCCTCGGCCTTTATCAATTGCCGGCGCCCGGATCAACTTCCGGCGCCGCGTCGAGTGTGGCGGGCGGCGTCTGGGCGCGCTCGGCTTCCATCTTGCGCCAGCGCTTCACGTTCGCGTTGTGCTCTGCGAGCGTCGCGGCGAAGACATGGCCGCCTGATCCGTCGGCCACGAAGTAGAGATCGTCTGTCTTCCACGGATGGGCGACGGCTTCAAGGGCAGCGCGACCGGGATTGGCGATCGGACCCGGCGGCAGGCCCTTGATGACATAAGTATTGTACGGCGTTTCCTTCTTGATGTCGGACTGGAAGATCGGCCGGTCGGCCGGTTTTCCGTCGCCACCGAAGAGGCCGTAGATGATCGTCGGGTCGGACTGCAGGCGCATGCCCTTGGCGAGACGGTTGATGAAGACGGAGGCGACATGGGCGCGCTCGTCGTCCTTGCCGGTTTCCTTTTCGACGATCGAGGCGAGCGTGACGAATTCGTCGCGGGTCTTGACCGGTAGGTCGGGATCGCGGCGTTCCCAGATCTGGTCGATCAGCTTTTCTTGCGCCGCTGCCATCTGGGTGACGATCTCGGCGCGCTTGGTGCCGCGGGTGAACTTGTAGGTATCAGGGCGCAGCGAACCCTCGGGCGGCAGATCGGAGGGCAGATCGCCTTCCAGAACCGTGTCGTCGGCCAAGCGCTGGAACATCTGCTTGACGGTCAGGCCTTCCGGCATCGACACCGAATAGAGGATCGACTTGCCGGATTCGAGCAATTCGGTGACGTCCTTCATCGAGGAGCCCGCCTTGATCTCGTATTCGCCGGCCTTCAGCGTCTGGCCTTCGTCGAGATAGGTGGCGGTGACGTAGCGATAGATCCGGGCATCGGTGACGACGCCATTGCGCTCGAGATTATTGGCGATCTCGGCAAGGCCGGCGCCGCTGCGCACGACGAAATTGGTGTTGGCGGACAGCGGCCCCGGCTTCTGGTAGGCGTCCATGACGTAGTAGAAGCCGGCGACGGCGACCACGCCGACAAAGACCACCATGGTCATCAGGAAGTTCAGAAAGATCACCAGCTGACTGCGTGCCTTGCGCGAACGGCGCGGCGGCTGCGGCACGCGCTCCGGGCGCAGTGCGTCATTCGGGGACTTCGGAATGAAAGGTCCCTTGCCGGTGCTCGTGTCGGCATCGCGACCAAAGGGAACACCGTTGTTCTGGCTACCGCCATTCTGGCTGTTGTCGGTCACCGGCAATCCTTCTTTGTTTTCTGTCGCGGCTGTTTCAGCCAGCAATGCGGCAAAAATCCGTGTCATCGCCCTACGCGAAGCGCCGGGCGTGCACCATGATTTCTATCCGTAGAACATCACTGCGGGCAAGAGCGCCCACACCGTCATCCACCTGATGCGCACCGGGCCGCAGAGCGCGTCCCGGCACCGGCATCATCAGGCCTCGTAGCGCTTGAGCACCAGCGAGGCGTTCGTGCCGCCGAAACCGAAGGAGTTCGACAGGGCAACGTTGATCTCACGCTTCCTCGCCTTGTGGGGAACGAGGTCGATCTTGGTCTCGACATCGGGATTGTCGAGGTTGAGCGTCGGCGGCGCGATATTGTCGCGGATGGCAAGCGCCGAGAAGATCGCCTCGACGGCGCCGGCAGCCCCCAGGAGGTGGCCGATCGCCGACTTGGTGGAAGACATCGAGATCTTCTCGGCATGTTCGCCAACCAGGCGCTCGACAGCGCCGAGTTCGATCGTATCGGCCATGGTCGACGTGCCGTGGGCGTTGATGTAGTCGATATCGGCTGCGGTGAGGCCAGCGCGCTTCAGCGCCATGGTCATGCAGCGGAAGGCACCGTCGCCATCTTCCGACGGGGCGGTAATGTGGAAAGCGTCGCCCGAGAGACCATAGCCGACCACTTCCGCATAGATCTTGGCGCCGCGTGCCTTGGCGTGTTCGAGTTCTTCGAGAACCACGATGCCAGCGCCCTCGCCCATGACGAAACCATCACGATCCTTGTCGTAAGGGCGCGAGGCAGCGGTCGGGTCATCGTTGCGCGCCGTCGACAGTGCCCTGCAAGCGGCAAAGCCGGCCAGCGAAATACGGCTGATCGGCGATTCCGTGCCACCGGCGACCATGACGTCGGCATCGCCCAGCGCCACGAGACGGGCGGCGTCGCCGATCGCATGTGCGCCGGTCGAGCAGGCGGTGACGACGGAGTGGTTGGGGCCACGCAGCTTGTGGCGGATCGAGACCTGGCCGGAGGCGAGATTGATCAGGCGGCCCGGGATGAAGAAGGGCGAGAGGCGGCGCGGGCCCTTGTCACGCAGGATATGGCCGGCTTCGACGATGCCTTCGAGGCCGCCGATGCCGGAACCGATCAGAACGCCCGTCTGGCACTGGTCTTCATAGGTTTCCGGCTCCCAGCCGGCATCCTTGAGGGCCATGTCAGCCGCGGCAATCGCATAGATGATGAAATGATCAACCTTGCGCTGCTCCTTGACCTCCATCCAGTCGTCGGGGTTCCAGGCGCCTTCACCTTCGGTGGGGATACGGCAGGCGATCTTGGCCGGAAGATCCTCGACCTCGAATTCCGTGACGAGGCGCGCACCGCTCTGGCTGGCCAGGAGGCGCTGCCAGGTCAATTCCGTTCCACATCCCAGAGGAGATACCATGCCGGTACCGGTGATAACGACACGTCTCATCGTCCCAAGCCCACCCTACGGTTATGACCGAAGTCAGTCTGAACAAAGCTCTTGATACAACAAGGCCCGCTTCACGCGGGCCCAAGCGGATAGTCCGGGCTGTAACACCCGCCTTCCGCAGTCTCGTGATCGATCAGGCCTGAGCCTTCTCGATGAACTTGACGGCATCGCCGACCGTCAGGATCGAGTCAGCAGCGTCGTCAGGAATTTCAACGCCGAATTCTTCTTCGAAGGCCATGACGAGTTCGACCGTGTCGAGCGAGTCAGCGCCCAGATCGTCGATGAAGCTGGCGCCTTCGACAACCTTTTCAGCGTCAACGCCGAGATGATCAATTACAATTTTCTTCACGCGTTCTGCGATATCGCTCATGTCGGTTTCCTCGACCTTCTTAATATCAGAGGGAGCCGTAGTGGCCACCCTGCCCTGTCTTCAACTGGTGAAGCGCGCATGGCGTCACCAGCAAACCCGTTCGGCCCTGACCCAGAGCGGTTTATGCAAATAAAAGCATAAACTTCGGCTCATGAGACGGAGCGACTGCTCACAGTCATGGCCCGCTTAACATGGTTTCAGCGCGCCGCAAAGCCAGAAATTCGCCCCCTCACCTTGGTCAACAGCCTTTGGCGGAAAGGGCGAACCGGGCTTCCTGCTCAGATCATCGCCATGCCGCCGTTGACGTGCAATGTCTGGCCGGTCATGTAGGCCGCTTCCGAAGATGCCAGGTAAAGCACTGCGGAGGCGACTTCCGCGCCGGTGCCCATGCGCTTCATCGGAATGGCGCCCATGATGGCGTCTTTCTGCTTGTCGTTCAACTTGCCGGTCATCGCGCTTTCGATAAAGCCCGGCGCCACGCAGTTGACGGTGACGTTGCGGGTGGCGATTTCCTGGGCGAGCGACTTCGAAAAGCCGATCATACCGGCCTTAGAGGCGCAGTAATTGGCCTGGCCCGGATTGCCGGTCACGCCGACGATCGAGGTGATGTTGATGATGCGGCCATAACGGCGGCGCATCATCGGATGGGTGAGCTCCCGCGTCAGGCGGAAGACGGCCGTCAGGTTGACTTCGAGCACTGCGTCCCAATCGGCATCGGACATGCGCACGAACAGGCCGTCCTTGGTGATGCCGGCATTGTTGACCAGGATGTCCACACCTTCGAGCTCGGCTTCGGCCTTTTCGCCAAGCGCCTTCACCTCGTCGCGGTCCGACAGGTTGGCCGGGAAGATCTTGACCCGGTCGCCGAGTTCGGCAGCCAGCGCTTCCAGCTTTTCGACGCGGGTGCCGTGCAGGCCGACGATGGCGCCTTGAGCATGCAGCATGCGGGCGATTTCTTCGCCGATGCCACCGGTTGCGCCGGTGACGAGGGCCTTGCGGCCGGTCAGGTCAAACATGATCGCGTTCCTTGTTGATCGTTTGGGGTCGGTCAGCCGTTGAGCGCGGCAAGCGCCGCATCGATGTCGGCCGGGCCGTTGACGGCAATGCCGTTGATGTTCTTGTCGATACGGCGAGCGAGACCCGTCAGGACTTTGCCGGCGCCGATTTCATAGAGCGTGGTGACGCCATTGGCGCCGAACCATTCGACCGTCTCGCGCCAGCGAACCTGGCCGGTCACCTGCTGCACGAGCAGATCGGCGATCTCCGTGGCGGATGTCACCGGAGCGGCGAGCACGTTGGCGATGAGCGGGACAGAGGGATCGCGCTTCTCGACGGTCGACAGCGCTTCGCGCATGGCGTCGGCGGCGGGAGCCATCAATGCCGAATGGAAGGGTGCGGAGACCGGCAGCATGATGGCGCGCTTGGCGCCCTTTTCGGTGGCGAGCGCTGCGGCCTTCTCCACGGCGGCCTTGCCGCCGGAGATGACCAGCTGTCCGCCGCCATTGTCATTGGCGATCTGGCAGGGACCTTCAGCGGCTGCGGCCTCGCAGATCGCCTGCACGTCGCCATGCTCCAGACCGATGATCGCGGCCATGGCACCGGCACCGACGGGCACTGCGGCCTGCATGGCATTGCCGCGAATGCGCAGAAGGCGCGCGGTGTCGGCAATCGAGAAGGTGCCGGCAGCGGCGAGCGCAGAATATTCGCCGAGCGAATGGCCGGCAACGAAGGAGACCTTCGACTTCAGATCCAGGCCCTTGGCTTCGAGAACACGGATGACAGCCACGGAAACGGCCATCAGGGCCGGCTGGGCATTGGCGGTGAGCGTCAACGTTTCCTCGGGGCCATTCCACATGATGTCGGACAGTTTCTGGCCGAGCGCATCATCGACTTCCTGGAAGACGGCGCGGGCTTCGGCGAAATTGTCGGCAAGGTCCTTGCCCATGCCGACGGCCTGGCTGCCCTGGCCGGGGAAGGTGAATGCGACTGTCATGGGCGTTTCTCCCTTGGGTTTTTACCCTCCAATTCACAATACGCTCATGCGAGTCAAGCCTTTCAGGCCCCTGAGCCCTGCCGGCAGCCCGGCAAGTCACAGACTGTTCGACCGCTTCGCCATCTTGCAGTGCGGCAATTTCCCCTTATTTTGTTCCAGCATCTCCCCCAGCCCGTCCCGGGCCATTTCCTATTTGAGGCATTCCCCCATGAAGATGAACCGGCTCGGCCGAACCGATATCCATGTTTCCGAAATCTGCCTGGGCACCATGACCTGGGGCTCGCAGAATTCGGAAGCCGAAGCCTTTCAACAGATGGACTATGCGCTGGAGCGTGGCGTCAATTTCTTCGACACGGCCGAACTCTATCCGACGACGCCGCTGTCGAAGGAAACCTACGGCAATACCGAGGAGATCATCGGCAACTGGCTGAAGTCGACGGGCAAGCGTGACCAGGTGGTGCTCGCCACCAAGGTTGCCGGCCCCGGCCGCCCCTATATCCGCGAAGGCGGCCCGATCACCGGCGCGTCATTGCGCGAAGCGCTTGATGCCAGCCTGTCGCGACTGAAGACCGACTATGTCGATCTCTACCAGATCCACTGGCCGAACCGCGGGCATTTCCACTTCCGTGGCGCCTGGAGCTACAATCCTTACAAGCAGGACCGCGCTCAGGCGCAGCACGACATCGCCGAAATCCTTGAGGCGATCAGCGACTGCGTCAAGGCCGGCAAGATCCGGGCGATCGGACTGTCGAACGAGACGACCTGGGGCACGCAGACTTTTCTGACTCTGGCCGAGCAGAAGGGCCTGCCGCGCGTCGCGTCGATCCAGAATGAGTATAATCTGCTCTACCGCCATTATGATCTGGATCTCGCGGAACTGTCGCATCACGAGGATGTCGGATTGCTCGCCTATTCGCCGCTCGCAGGTGGCATTCTCTCGGGCAAATATCTCGGCGGACAGAAGCCTGCCGGCTCACGCGGCGCGATCAATGGCGATATCGGCGGCCGGCTGGTGCCGCAGCAGGAGGCGCCGACGCGGGCTTATGTCGAGCTTGCCAAGACGCACGGCATCGCCCCCTCGACGCTCGCGGTCGCCTTTTGCCTGACGCGTCCGTTCATGGCATCCGCCATCATCGGCGCGACCACGATGGCGCAGTTGAAGGTGAATATCGATGCAGCTGACCTCACACTGTCGGAGGAGATCCTCAAGGAGATTGCCAAAATCCACCGCGAGTACCCGATGCCGATCTGAGATCGTCCTCCGCTCAATTCGAAAGAGCCGGCGCAACACGGTGCCGGCCTTTCACGCCGCATCAGCCGATCGTCAGCACGGTACGGCCATGATCGAAGGAAAAGCCATAGGTCAGGCCCTGACCGGACATGGCGGGCCCGTCGAGCGTCACCGTGATGCGATCCGCCGTCCCGGCGAATGTCGCGGTCACCGTGTTTCCATCCACGCTGATGCTCACGTCCTTCTCATCATATCCGCTGAAGCGCAGGACCAGGCTGCCATTCGTGTTGATCGTGTCCTGACCGTCTCCACGGGCGAAGCCGTATTCGGCAATGGCATTGTCGGCCTTCATATCCGTGCGCTTGATGCTGACCGTGTCATTACCGGTGCCGCCGGCGGCAAAGATGCGGGTGCCTTCCAGCGTCATGGTATCGTCGCCGGCACCGCCGTCGATGCCGATCAGCGCCTCGCCGGCCACGGTGAGCGTGTCGTTACCGTCACCGCCCGTCACGTCCATCACAAGCTGACCGGAGAGTTTCAGGGTGTCATCGCCCTCGCCTGTATCGATCTCGCCGATATAGCGGGCACTGGCGAACAGGCTGTCCTTGCCGACGCCCGTGGATACGGAGACCAGCGCTGCGGCTTTTGCAGTCACCGTGTCGTCGCCACCGCCCGAGTCGATGTTGTAGACGGCCTTGGCGTCGAAGGTGAGCTTGTCGTCGCCCTCCGTTCCCTGCCCGCCCGTGATATAACCGAGCGTTTCATCGACCGAGGCTTCCTCTCCCGATGGTGCATCACGCAAGGCAAGAATCTCGGCGATGCGGGCGAGCGCCTTCTGTCCCGCCGACTCACTGACGGGAATGTCGTCGTCCTTTCGGGACCATGTGGGTGCTGCATCAGACCGCCCTTGGGCAGTGGAGGTCGCAGAGAAGAGCTGCGTCGCGTAAA
This sequence comes from Rhizobium sp. AG855, assembly GCF_003610655.1. Classification (NCBI taxonomy): domain Bacteria; kingdom Pseudomonadati; phylum Pseudomonadota; class Alphaproteobacteria; order Hyphomicrobiales; family Rhizobiaceae; genus Rhizobium; species Rhizobium sp. AG855. The sequence continues at coordinate 2,169,022 of NZ_RAQG01000003.1, forward strand.
CGAGCGCGTTCGGATTGCGATAGAAACTGTTGATGACCGTCATCAGGTCTCGCCCTCAAAGCCGCGTATGCGGCTGAATTCCACACGAAGCTAACATTCGCCCATTGAGAAAAGCTTACAGGAGCCGTTTCGGCACGGGAAACAGGTCTGTCGAACGCGGTAAGCATCCGGTAAAGAAGACGGCGGGCATTCTCGGTGCTGTGCCATTCGAGGCCCAAAGAGCGGAAAATCCGCCCCTGCCCTTGCTTTTCGCCTGAATACGCGTATAAGCGCGCCGTTCACAACACCCGGTCCTCTGGCTGGTGGCTGAACGGAGGGCTGGCAGGCCGCAAGGCTTGCAGCAGGAACCACAAGGGTTTCCGGTCTCCCGTGTCTCCGCTCTCGACCGTCTCGAACACAACGCTTTTCTTGCCGCGGCGCATGCCGCACAGGAGCAGTCTGTGAGGCTTAGCGCCGGATCCGGGTGACGACAACCGCAAGAAAGGCAAAGCTGTCATGGCTCTTTACGAACATGTATTCCTTGCCCGGCAGGATATGTCCGCCCAGCAGGTTGATGCCCTCGTCGAACAGTACAAGGGTGTCATCGAAGCTAACGGTGGCAAGGTCGGGCGCGTAGAAAACTGGGGCCTCAAGTCCCTGACCTACCGCATCAAGAAGAACCGCAAGGCGCACTACGCCCTGATGGACATCGAAGCTCCGGGTGCCGCGATCCACGAAATGGAACGCCAGATGCGCATCAACGAAGACGTTCTTCGTTACATGACCATCGCCGTGGAAGCCCACGAAGAAGGCCCGTCTGCCATGATGCAGAAGCGCGACCGTGACGACCGTCCGCGTCGTGATGGCGACGACCGTGGCCCGCGCCGCGAAGGTGGCTTCGGCGACCGTGGTCCGCGTCCGGACCGTGGCCCGCGTGAAGGCGGCTTCGAGCGTCGTCCGCGCGAAGACCGCGCTTAATCTGAGCAATAGGAGAAATTACAATGGCTGATGCATCCTCTTCTCAGGCACGTCGTCCCTTCCATCGTCGTCGCAAGACCTGCCCCTTCTCGGGCGCCAATGCTCCGAAGATCGACTACAAGGACGTCCGTCTCCTGCAGCGCTACATTTCCGAGCGCGGCAAGATCGTTCCGTCCCGTATCACCGCAGTTTCCCAGAAGAAGCAGCGCGAACTGGCCCAGGCCATCAAGCGCGCCCGTTTCCTCGGCCTGCTGCCCTACGTCGTAGCGTAATCTGATCCGACGGCCCGCTGATTAAGAGTCAGCGGGCCGTTATCCCTTCCGCGTTGGGCGCGGATCGGAACAAACAGCCTTTAGGCGCTGACTTATGTCCGGCGACTTCAGGCAAAAACCCATGTTGGGGAAATCCTGCCAGACGGCATGAAGAGCTTCCCCTAACTGCTTCAACCAGCAGGACAGCGACGTTGCAAAAACTGGATGCGAAATTGCTGATGACCGGCCTTCTTGCCGGTATTACCGCCGCCCTGCTCGTGCTGGGTGCTGCGGCGCAGCCGACGCTCGCCTCCATCCTCTATCCCGCATCCGCCATTCCCGTTCTCATCGTCGGCCTCGGCTGGGGCAACCTCGCCTCGATCACCGCCATCCTGACGGCTGCCTTCCTCGGCACGATCAGCATGTCGCCGATGTTTGCCTTCGGCATGGCGATCTTCACGCTGGCGCCCGCCGGCTGGCTTGCCCATCTGTCGAGCCTGGCGCGTCCGGCATCCGAAATCGGCGGACCCGACCACCTGATGGCCTGGTATCCGCTGTCGGACATCCTGCTGCAGCTCTGCGCCTTCGTCACCTTTGCCGTCATCGCGCTCGGCGTGATCATCGGCTTCGGCCCTGAATTCACCGACCAGCTGGTCGAAGCGATGACCCAGGCGATGAACAGCCAGGATCCGGCCATGCTGCCCGATCCGGCCGCGCTCGAGCAGCTGAAACGCACCATGGTCGTGCTTTTGCCGATCATCCAGGGCGGCACCTGGGTGATGCTGCTGTTCCTGATGTATTACGTGGCGCAGCGCATTGTTTCCGCATCAGGCCGGGGCAAGCGCCCGCGCGAAGACATCCCCTCTTCGCTGCGCATGAACCGCAATGCCGTCTTCCTCTTCCTCGCCGGCATCATCGGCTGCTTCATCGGCGGCGTTCCCGCGATGATTGGCGCCACCGTCTGCGGCACCTTCGGCGCCGGCTTCCTCATGGCAGGTTTCGCCTCCATGCATCTTCGCACGCGCGGCAAGGACTGGCGCCTGCCGGCCCTCGTGCTCGCTTATCTGTCGACGGTCATGCTGCTGCCGTTGATCATTCCGCTCATCATCGGCCTGTCGGATACCCGCCGGACCGTTGCCCTGACCCCGGCCGCCAAGGCCAAAACCGACACTCCAGACAACACTGATTGACCACTGAAAGGACCAAAATCATGGACGTCATTCTGCTTGAACGCATCGCCAAGCTCGGCCAGATGGGCGAAACCGTCAAGGTTCGCGACGGCTTCGCTCGTAACTTCCTGCTGCCGCAGGGCAAGGCGCTGCGCGCCAACGCTGCCAACAAGGCTCGTTTCGAATCCGAGCGCGCCACGCTCGAAGCCCGCAACCTCGAGCGCAAGTCGGAAGCCCAGAAGGTTGCCGATGTTCTCAACGGCAAGTCCTTCATCGTCGTCCGTTCGGCTGGCGAAACCGGCCAGCTCTACGGTTCGGTTGCTGCCCGTGACGTCGTCGAGATCCTTTCTGCCGAAGGCTTCAACATCGGCCGCAACCAGGTCGAGCTGAACACCCCGATCAAGGCCATCGGCCTGCATCAGGTTGTCATCCACCTGCATGCCGAAGTCGAAATCTCGGTCGAGCTGAACGTTGCCCGTTCGGCTGAAGAAGCCGAGCGCCAGCTGAAGGGCGAAAGCCTGACCTCGGCCGACGCCATCTACGGCATCGACGAAGATGCGCTGCGTCCGGAAGACTTCTTCGATCCGGAAGCCGACATCGACGGCGACGACGACCGCTAATATTTTCCGCCCTCAAAGGCGGACGAAAGAAGCCCGGCCCTGCTCGCGCAGGACCGGGCTTTTTCTTTGCTCACCTGTTCGCTGAAGTCAGGCCGGATCGAGGCTCTTGTCGATCCGAACGACCACCGACATGCCAGGCGTCAGGCTCGCAGCCGCACCCTGGCTGTTGTCGATCGCCACCCGCACGCCGACCCGTTGGGCGATCTTGACGAAGTTGCCGCTGGCATTGTCGGCCTTGATCACCGAAAACTCCGAGCCGGTCGCTGGTGAGAAGCGCTCGACCTTGCCCTGCAGCACCTGGCGCTCGAGCGCATCGACCGTGATCTCCACAGGCTGGCCAACCTTCATGCCGGCGAGCTGTGTTTCCTTGAAGTTGGCAATGATCCAGACATCGGGCGGAACGACCGCCATCAATTGCGTGCCGGCAGCCACATACTGGCCGACACGCACGCCGACTTCACCCAGCTTGCCTTCGCGCGGTGCGCGAATTTCTGTGTTGGAGAGGTCGATCCTGGCCAATTCCACTGCGGCTTCGGCATTGGCCACGGCGGCCTCCAGCGAACTGCGGTTGACGATGATCGTCTGCAGGTCCTGACGGCTTACCTCGACCGCAGCCTTGGCCTGCGCCATTCCGGCACGTGCCCGGTCGAGTGCCGCATGGGCCTGTTCCTGCGCGCTCGTGGCCACAACTCCGCTGCGGATCAGGCTGTCCTGCCGCTCCGACTGCTGTTGCGCCTGCTGGAGATCAGCATTGACCGCGTCGACAGCGGCTTCGCTGGAGGCGATGCGAGCCTTGGCTGCCATCTCCTGTTGGCGGGAATTGTCGAGGGATGCTTTCTGCGTGGCGAGCGCCGCTTCGGCCTGGGCGAGCTTCTGGCGATAGGTACGGTCGTCGATCCGGGCGAGCAGCTGTCCCTTGTCGACGGTCTCATAATCCTTGACCGGGACCTCCACGACATAACCGCTCACCTGAGGGCTGAGCATGGTGACATAGCCGCGAACATAGGCATTGTCGGTCATCTCGACCGAACTCGCAAAGGGCGGCAGGCGCCAGGCATACAGCACCAGAGAGGTGCCAAGCACGGCGCCAAGGATGATCAGGATGGTGGCGGGGGTGAATATCTTCTTCAACATGGCGGAGGGTCCGTTCGGCATCAGGATTGGGGGGAAAGCTCGCCCGCGGCGCGGCGGGATGTCCGCAACCAGCGCCAGGCGAGATGCACGAGCAGCACGGCGAGCGCTGCGGTCGTGACGACGGAGATCAACAGAAAGGTGTCTGTATAGGCGAGGACATAGGCTTCACGCGTCACCTGCCGGGACAGGAGCGTCAGGCCTTCTGCATTGAGGATGGCCGGATCGGTGATCACCTTGCGATAGGCCGCAGCAAGCTGGCTGACACGCTGGGCCACTTCCGGCCGGGTCAGAAGGATGTTCTCCACCAGAACGTTCGAGTGAAACTTCTCGCGGATGGAGACGAAGCTGCCGAGCAGCGATGTCATCAGCATAGAGCCGGTGATCTGGGTGAACAGGAAGATGGCGATGAAGTTGACGACATAGGGCAAGCCCTTCTGCATCGCGCTGCCGAACCCCTTGGCCATGACCGGCGGCAGGAACATCGCGGCTCCGAAGGCAATCATGCCCTGGCTCAGATACATCTGTTCCGGCCGCGTGAGGTTGGTTGCCTGGCTGTCGAGATAGGCGCCGCCGGCGATCAGCGCGAGCGCGATGACATGGGCCGTCTCGACATAACGCGACGACATCAGCGCCATGCAAAAGAGCGCACCGCCAATGGAGGCAAGAAGGACCAGCGACCAGAGGACGAATTGCTGATCATTCAGCAAGCCGATCTGCTGGAAGAAGCTGACGGCGGTCGAGGACTGCTCCGAGGACACGGCTCGGAAGACCAGGAGCACGGCGGCCATATGCAGATTGTCACGCGAGAAGATCCAGCGGAAATCGAGCATGGGATTGGTGCGGCGAGACTCGATCAGGGCGGTGACGGCGATGAAGCCGATGGCGCAGATGAGAAGCACGCCCAGCCACCAGGTTTCAAACCACCAATACAGACGACCGAGAGTGAGAAATACCGCAAGGCAGCCGATGCCCACGGCCATCAGCAAGTAGGAGACGATGTCCATCCGCTCGATCACCTTCGCGCGCGGCGGTGCTGTCACCGGAAGGGCGAAGATGATTGCCATGGAGACGAGAGCCAGACCGACTTCCAGCGTGTAGAGGGCATGCCAGCCGTCGATTTCAAGCAGACCAGGCGAAATCATCCTTGCGATCGGCGCGGCCAGGAGCGTGCCCATCAGGGCGGCGTTCAGACCCTGGCTAAGCTTGCGATGCGCCGGGAAGGCCTCAAGGACGTAGAGAAAGCCGAGCGAGGAGATCGGGGCTCCGGCACAGCCGCTGATGAAGCGCACGACAAGGGCGGAATGGAGATCGCTGACAAACAGGTTGAGCAGCGAGGCCAGCACGAAGATCAGGATGCTCCATTCGGCGAATGGCCGCAGTCCGTACTGCGCCCTCACCTTGAACAGAGCCAGCGACAGGGTTGCATAGGGCGCCACATAGGCCGCCGACAACCAGGCAGCCTCCGCCGCCGTTGCGGAGAACTGACCCTGCAGCTGATAGAGATTGGCATTGACGATGTTCATACCCAGGCCCTGGGTGATGAACATCAAGAGCCCGGAAGCGACGTAGATTGCGGCAAGCCACAGAGGCTTGGCTGGTGGCGGCGCCGGTGGCGATGCGGGAGCCTGCTCCGCTTCGGTGGGGGCTGTATCGCCCGATTGCTCGACAGCCGTGCTCATGACCGGACCTTTCCGACATCCAGTCGCTGGAGGTTGCGGACGAGGCGGCGAACGACAGACAGGGCGATCTCGATGTCTTCTGCGGAAATGTCTTCGGCGATTTGTCCGCGCAGATCGCTGGCCAGCGCATGCATGCCTTTCGACGTCTCACGTCCGCCGGGGGTCATGTCGATGCGCTTGGCGCGCCGGTCGCTGGCGTCCTCGCTGCGCACGATGAGACCCTGCTTTTCCATGCCATCCAGCACACGCGCGAGTGTCGGCGTTTCGATTTCCAGCTCCTCGGCGAGTTCTTTCTGCGTCAGGGGGCCTCTGCGGCTGATCGCGAACAAGGTGCGCGCCCGCGCCAAGGTCAGCCCCTCCTCGCGCACGACCGCATCAAAGAAGGCGCGAAGCTTGCGATTGAAGGCCGACATCTCGTCAAAGAGCTGCTCGTTCTGGGATGCACGGGACATCGAATGTACCTCAATTTAATTAGGCTGCTATCTATATTCACCCTAATTAATAGCCTGCCCAGTTTTTTCAAGTCTTTTGAAGCCATGGCAGCCATGTCGTACAATCATGGGTGCCGCAGCGATTCGTCGGCGAGCCGTCAAGTGCTTCGCCGGGACGTTCGACAAGTGCCGCCCGAACCACCTGTTGATAACTGGGGACAACCCGAAAAACGTGAGTGGGCGGGAGACGCTTGTTGACTGTGGCGGCGCGGGTCGCCAAACCCTGATGCCACGCTCCCAACGACGAAGAAATTTGTGACACCATGATCGATGCCGTTCGCAACATTGCGCGCCCGCAGGCGCCTCAGGCCCCCGAACCGCTCTACCGGGAAGCGCCGAACAATATCGAAGCCGAGCAGGCGCTGCTCGGTGCGCTGCTGGTCAACAACGATGCCTATTACCGGGTCTCGGACTTTCTGAAAGCCGAACATCTTTACGAGCCGCTGCACCGGAAGATCTTCGAGGTCGCGTCCGAAATCATCCGCATGGGCAAGACGGCAAACCCCGTCACCATCAAGACCTTCCTGCCGGCTGACCAGAAAGTCGGCGACCTCACGGTTGCGCAATATCTTGCGCGGCTGGCGTCCGAAGCCGTCACAATCATCAATGCGGAAGATTATGGTCGCGCTATCTATGACCTGGCGCTGCGCCGCTCGCTGATCCAGATTGGCGAGGACGTCGTCAACATCGCCTATGATGCGCCGCTTGACATGCCGCCCCAGGCGCAGATCGAAGACACCGAGCGCCGGCTCTTCGCACTCGCCGAAAACGGCCGCTACGACGGCGGCTTCCAGTCCTTCTCAGATGCCGTTGCCCAGGCCGTCGACATGGCGGGTGCCGCCTTCGAGCGCGACGGCAACCTCTCGGGTATCTCGACCGGCATCAGCTCGCTCGATTCGAAGATGGGCGGGTTGCAGCGCTCCGACTTGATCGTGCTTGCCGGACGTCCGGGTATGGGTAAGACCTCGCTTGCCACGAACATCGCCTGGAACATCGCCGCGGCTTACGAGCCGGAAGTTCTGCCCGACGGATCGTTCAAGGCGAAGAACGGCGGCGTCGTCGGCTTCTACTCGCTCGAAATGTCGTCCGAACAGCTCGCCACCCGTATCATGTCCGAGCAGACGGAAGTCTCCTCGTCCAAAATCCGCCGTGGTGAGATCACCGAACACGAATTCGAAAAGCTGGTCGGCTTTTCCCAGACCATGCAGAAAGTGCCGCTGTTCATCGACCAGACCGGTGGTATCTCGATTGCCCAGCTCTCGGCCCGTGCGCGCCGCCTGAAGCGCCAGCGCGGCCTCGACTGCCTGGTGGTGGACTATATCCAGCTGATGACGGGTGCCGGCAAGGCGGGTGAAAACCGCGTGCAGGAAATCACCCAGATCACCACGGGCCTAAAATCGCTCGGCAAGGAACTGGCCGTGCCGATCATTGCGCTGTCGCAGCTGTCGCGTCAGGTGGAAAGCCGCGAAGACAAGCGCCCCCAGCTTTCCGACCTTCGCGAATCGGGCTCGATCGAGCAGGACGCCGACGTCGTGCTCTTCGTGTTCCGCGAAGAATATTACGTGAAGAACCTCGAACCGCGCGATCTGGCCGATCCGAAATATCCGGAATGGGAAGCGCTGATGGACAAGGTGAAGGGCACAGCCGACGTCATCATCGCCAAGCAGCGTCACGGACCGACCGGCACCGTCAAGCTCGCCTTCCAGTCGGAATTCACCCGCTTTGCGGACCTCGCCGATCCGAGCTTCATCCAGTACGAAGAGCCGTGAGATCAAGGGCGCCGCAAGGCGCCCTCTTTGCATCTGCGTCAGAGGCCTGCTGCACGCAGGAGCGCCACCGAGACGACGCCGAGCGCTGCTGCTGGCAACAGCGACATACGCAGAGCCGCCACGACCACCACGAGGCAGCCGATGGTTTCCGGCCAGCCGGTAGCGAAGGCCGTTGGTGCGACGACGGCCATCAGCACGGCGGGCGGTACGGTGGCGAGGGCCTTTTCGGCGCCCGCACCGGGTTTGAGGCGACGCACGAGGAACGCGCCGGAGAAGCGGGTGAAGACGGTGGCCGCCATCATGGCGAGGATGGTGGCGAGGGTTGCTGGATCGAGGCTCATGCCACCTGCTCCTTCTGCGCAACCGGAATGAAGGCGGCGCCGAGGCCGGCCAATGCGCCCGCTGCAATATACCAGGCGCCGGGCACCAGTGCGTGGACGGTGAGCGCCGCCACACCGCTTGCGGCCAGCACCAGCCCGGTCTCCCTGCCCTTCCAGAAACCGGTCAGCAGCACGATGAAGACCGCCGGGAAGGCGAAATCCAGGCCATAGACGGCGATGTCGCCGATCAGCGCTCCGAAGAGCGCGCCGGCCAGGCTCGAGGCCACCCAGCCGAGATAGAAGGGCAAGGCAAGCCCCAGGTAAAAGGCGGGGGTCAAGACCGTCGTCCGCGCCCGCGCCTCCGCCAAGGCCCAGTTCTCATCGGCCATGACGAAGAGGGTCGGCAGTTTCTGCCAGGGGCGGAAGAGGTCGAGGCTGCGCTCCAGCGAGGCGCCCATCAGGATGTGGCGGAGATTGACCAGCAGGGCTGCGAAGCCGAGCGCCGTCCAGGAGGCCGGGTGGGTCCACAGATCCATGGCAACGAATTGCGAACCGCCGGCAAAGACGAGCGCGCTCATCAGCACGGTCTCCAGCGGCGACAAGCCATTGCCGGTCGCCACCGCGCCGAAGACGAAGCCGATGGGGGCCGCAGCGATGATCAAGGGAAGAATGGCGCGAAAGCCGTCGATGGCTTCGCGGCGGAATGCATGTTCTGTCATGGGACCTCCTGTTGGCGGAGGATCTAGCCGGCTTGGGCGGCGTGGTCTTGAACGAAAGTGACCGATGTCAGCCGGCGCGGAAGACGGCGGGCGTTAGGCCCGTGCGCGCCTTGAACTGACGCGTCAGATGCGCCTGATCGGCAAAGCCGCAGGCCTGGGCGGTGTCGGACGGCGTTGCGCCGCAACGCAGGAGATGGCGCGCATGACGGATGCGCAGGTCCGTCTGGAAGGCATGCGGCGTGATGAAATAGTGCTTGCGGAAGGCGCGGATCATGTGGGCGCGGCTGAGACCGGCGACCCTGGCCAGGGTTTCCAGGCCCAGTTCTTCGGCGAAATGTTCGGCGATGTAATCGCGCACGCGGCGCATGGCGAGCGGCTCGCCGTAATCGGGCGCGCGAATGATTTCGCTGCCGTGGCGGGCAAACATGGTGGCGAGCACGCAGTACATGCTCTCCTCGCCCTCCAGCGCGCTCGTATCCCCATCCTCCAACCGTCGGTGCGCCACGTTGAAGGCGCGGGCCAGTTCCGGATCGGTGAGCAACTGCCGCCCGAAACTGGGGCTGCCGTGAAAGGCCTTGCCGGTGACGTCCTCGATGATCTCCACCAGCAGTTCCGTATCCGGATAGATCATCCGGTACCGGTATCCATCAGGCTCGCCCGGCTGGCCGTCATGCACTTCGCCGGGATTGATCAGGTAGAGAGCACCTGGCCCGGTAAACTCGCGGGTACCCCGGATGCTCGCCACCTGGCAGCCCTTCTCGATCGCGCCGATCGAAAAGGTGTCGTGCGAATGGGGCGAGAATTCGTGGGTAATGAAAGAGGCCGTCAGGCATTCCATCGCGCGGAAACGCCCGTCACGCCAGAAGCGCGTCCGCTCGATCCTAGAGACCGGATAGGCTTCGGCCGCCTGCTGCTGCGAAACACTGTGCATAGCAGCATAATATCCGGCGGCCACATTTTCGTCTTGAAGAAAAGTGCTACGGTCGCTCGATCCCGCCCTAAAGACGCAAAGTTATCATGACCGACAGATTTGACATCATCGACGCGCCGGACGATTTCCTGGCCGCTCCGCTCCGCCTGACGGTGGACCTTTCCGCCATCGCCGACAACTGGCGCGACATGGCAAAGCGCTCGGGCAAGGCGCGGACGGCGGCCGTGGTCAAGGCCGATGCCTATGGCCTCGGGATCGAGGATGTCGGACAGGTGCTCTACCATGCCGGCGCGCGGGACTTCTTCGTCGCCGTGCCGGCCGAGGGCGTAACACTCAGGCCCTATGCCCCCGAGGCGCGGATCTTCGTTCTCTCCGGCATCTGGCCGGGCCAGGAAGAGGTGTTCTTCGACAACGATCTCGTGCCGGTCATCGCATCGGAGGAGCAGCTGGCCTTCTGGATGGCGCTTCTGTCGGAGCGCGGCCCCTATCCTTGCGCGCTGCATGTCGATACCGGCTTCAACCGGCTCGGCCTTCCCATGGCGGAAGCGATTGCGCTGACCGACGACGTCTCGCGCCCGGCGAGCCTCGATCCTGTCCTGGTCATGAGCCACCTCGCCTGTGCGGATGATCCATCGTCGCCGATGAACCGGCAGCAGCTTGAGTCTTTCCGGCAGGTTAGCGCGGCTTTCGAAGGCGTTGATTCAAGCCTTGCAGCGTCTGCCGGCACCTTCCTCGGTTCGGACTACCACTTCGATCTCACCCGTCCCGGCATCGCTCTTTATGGCGGCGAGGCGGTCAATGGGACGAAGAACCCGATGCGCAGCGTCATCAAGGCGGAAGCGCGCATCCTGCAGGTGCGCGAGGCCAAGGCCGGGCAAACGGTGAGCTATGGCGCCAGCCATAGGCTTTCCCGCGACAGCCGTCTGGCGATCGCCTCCGTCGGCTATGCGGACGGCTATCTGCGCAATCTGTCCAGCTCCGGCATCCCGCTTCGGCAGACCGGCCTTGCCGGCGCGCACGGCGTGATCGGCGGCAAGACGGTGCCCGTCGTCGGCCGTGTGACGATGGACCAGACGATTTTTGACGTGACCGATCTTGCCCCGAATGCCGTGCGCGGCGGCGACTATATCGAGCTGATCGGCCCATCCATGCCGCTCGACGAGGTGGCACGGGCGGGCGGCACCATCGGCTATGAAATGCTGACCGGGCTCGGCCTGCGCTACGAACGGCTCTATCTTGAGGGCGACGACTGAGGACTGGCGCAGACGGATTTGTTCTGCTATTGTTCTAGCAATGGAGTATCAAATGACGGAAGAGCAATCCGCTCAGTCTACGGTGCAAATTGCGCTGGAACCCGATGAATCAGCTTTCATCGAGCGCCAGATCGGCGACGGCGTGTACGCGTCGGCGCAAGAGATGCTGCGCGCCGGCCTTCGACTTCTTGTTCAATCCGAGAGAAGCCAGCGCATCGCGGAACTGCGTCTGATGATCGATGAGGCAGATGAGGCCGTTGAAGTGGGGCAGTTCAAGGAATTCTCCGGGACCGGCGACCTCACGACCTTCATCGTCGCCGAAGCGAAAGCACGACGGTGAGCAGCAGTTTCGGCAGACGATTTCGGCTGTCGCCCCAGGCCATCGAGGATCTCATCCAGATCTATAACTATCTGCAGACGCGAAACCCGATTGCGGCCGAGCGTTTGACGAGCGATCTCGAGCAAAAAATTCGAGAGCTGGCCGGATCCCGAAATCCTGGCGTCTCTCGTGATTGGGTGAAAACCGGATTGCGCGCATTTCCCTACCGGCACCGATGCATCTATTTCCGCATTGCCGACGACATGCTGATCGTGCTGCGCGTCATGCACGGCCGCCAAGACATATCTCCCAACGACTTCCCCGAAAGCGATCCGTAATTCATGGCCAAAGCCAAGACCCAATTCATCTGCCAGAACTGTGGCACGGTTCACTCCCGCTGGGCGGGCAAATGCGATGGCTGTGGCGAGTGGAACACCATCGTCGAGGAAGACCCGATGGGCGGGATTGGCTCCGGCCCCGGCAAGGTGCCGAAGAAGGGGCGTCCCGTCACGCTGACATCGCTCTCCGGCGAGATCGAGGAAGCACCGCGCATTCCGACCGGCATGGGCGAACTGGATCGCGCCACCGGCGGCGGTTTCGTGCGCGGCTCGGCGGTGTTGATCGGCGGTGACCCGGGCATTGGCAAGTCGACTCTGCTGATGCAGGCGGCGGCAGCGCTCGCGCGCCGAGGTCACCGTGTCATCTATGTCTCCGGCGAAGAAGCGGTCGCGCAGGTCAGGCTGCGGGCGCAGCGGCTGGGGGCTGCCGATACCGATGTGCTGCTCGCCGCCGAAACCAATGTCGAGGACATTCTCGCCACCATTTCCGAGGGCAAACGGCCGGATCTCGTGATCATCGATTCCATCCAGACGCTGTGGAGCGATACGGCCGACAGCGCGCCTGGTACCGTCACCCAGGTGCGCACCGGGGTGCAGGCGATGATCCGCTATGCCAAGCAGACGGGCGCGACCATGGTGCTGGTCGGCCATGTCACCAAGGAGGGCCAGATTGCCGGTCCTCGCGTCGTCGAACACATGGTCGATGCGGTCCTCTATTTCGAAGGCGATCGTGGCCATCACTATCGCATCCTGCGCACCGTCAAGAACCGCTTTGGGCCGACAGACGAGATCGGCGTCTTCGAAATGTCCGACAAGGGTCTGCGCGAGGTTGCCAACCCTTCAGAGCTTTTCCTCGGCGAGCGCAATGAAAAGGCGCCGGGCGCTGCCGTCTTTGCCGGCATGGAAGGCACCCGCCCCGTGCTCGTCGAAGTGCAGGCGTTGGTCGCCGCGACCTCGCTCGGAACACCGCGGCGCGCGGTGGTCGGCTGGGATTCGTCACGGCTCGCCATGATTTTGGCGGTATTGGAGGCGCATTGCGGGGTGCGGCTGGGGCAGCATGACGTCTACCTCAACGTCGCCGGTGGTTACCGGATCAGCGAACCTGCAGCGGATATGGCCATTGTCTCGGCTTTGGTTTCGTCGCTTGCCGGTCTTGCCCTTCCCGCCGATTGCGTCTATTTCGGCGAAGTCAGCCTGTCAGGGGCGGTGCGGCCGGTGTCGCATACGGCCCAGAGGCTGAAAGAGGCGGAAAAGCTCGGTTTCTCCGCTGCGGTCCTGCCGGCTGCCTCACCGGACCTTCCCAAGGGTTCGAAGGGCAAATGGAGGGAAGTGGACAGCCTGCCCGATCTCGTGGCGCGCATCGCCGGCTCCCGGCTGAAAGCGCCTGTTGATCAGGAGGATGGTTGATCCGGTCCGACGCGTGACACGCACGCGTTCCGGCGGAATCGCGGTGACAATCAGGCCGGTTCCGATCGGCTAAGTCTTGGAGTTGGTGTCTATGCCCATTACGATTTTCGACGGTATCGTCATCGGCGTCGTGCTGTTTTCGGCGGTGCTGGCGATGGTGCGCGGCTTTTCGCGCGAGGTGCTGTCCATTGCGAGCTGGGCCGGATCCGTTGCCGCTGCCTATTACCTCTATCCGATGCTCGTGCCTTACGTGAAGAACTATACCAGCGATGACCGCATCGCACTTGCAGGTTCCGCCGGCATCATCTTCATCGTCGCGCTGATCGTGATCTCCTTCATCACGTCGCGCATCGCCGATTTCATCATCGACAGCCGCATCGGCGCGCTCGACCGCACCCTCGGCTTCCTGTTCGGCGCGGCGCGCGGCCTGCTGCTGCTGGTCGTTGCGGTCGCTTTCTGGAACTGGCTGATCGACGTGCGCCAGCGCCCTGACTGGGTGAACAATGCCAAGTCGAAGCCCTTCCTGGATTCGCTCGTGCTGAAGTTGGAAGCCGTTCTTCCGCAGGACATCGAACCGCAGATCCGCGAACGCATTCTGGGACGCGAAGCACCGCAGGCCGACGGCACGGGCGACAATGCACCGGCCGAACAGGCGCCTGCGGAACAGACGCCGTCCGACGACACCCCGGCCCAGCCGGCGACACCCTGAGACGAATACTGATGGGCGCGCGGCCTTGGCGCCGCGCGAACCAGCTCCCATATCAACGCCGCCGGATCGGGACAGACCGGCGGCTTAGCCGTTAGAAGCCCAGCATCCTTGCATCTGTCCCCGGAGCAAAGGCCCTCGCCATGAAGCAGTTCAGCCCTTCTTATGTCGTGTATGGCAGTCATGACGACAAGTATCACGAGGAATGCGGGGTCTTCGGGATCCTCGGGCATCCGGATGCCTCGACGCTGACGGCGCTTGGACTTCACGCGCTCCAGCATCGCGGCCAGGAAGCGGCCGGTATCGTCTCCTTCGACGGGCGCCAGTTCTACACCGAAAAGCACATGGGCCTGGTCGGCGACCACTACACCAATCCGGTGACGCTGGCGAAGCTGCCCGGCCCGCAGGCGATCGGCCACACCCGCTATTCGACGACAGGCGAAGTGGCGCTGCGCAACGTGCAGCCGCTGTTTGCCGAACTCGAAGAAGGCGGCATCGCCATTGCCCATAACGGCAACTTCACCAACGGCCTGACGCTGCGTCGCCAGATCATCGCCACCGGCGCGATCTGCCAGTCGACATCCGATACCGAAGTCGTCCTGCATCTCATCGCCCGCTCGCGCCATGCCTCGACCACCGACCGTTTCATCGATGCTATCCGGCAGATGGAAGGCGGCTATGCGATGATCGCGCTGACGCGCACCAAGCTGATCGCCGCCCGCGACCCGATCGGCATCCGACCGCTGGTGATGGGTGATCTCGACGGCAAGCCGATCTTCTGTTCGGAGACCTGTGCGCTCGACATCATCGGCGCCAAGTTCGTGCGCGACGTGAAGAACGGCGAAGTGATCATCTGCGAAACGCAGCCTGATGGCTCTGTCACCATCGAATCCCGCATGCCGGCGCGTCCGCAGCCGGAGCGCGTCTGCCTGTTCGAATATGTCTATTTCGCGCGTCCCGATTCGGTCGTCGCCGGCCGCAACGTCTACACGACCCGCAAGAATGCCGGCATGAACCTGGCGCTCGAAGCGCCTGTCGAAGCTGATGTCGTGGTGCCGGTTCCAGATGGCGGCACGCCGGCAGCACTCGGTTATGCGCAGCAGAGCGGCATTCCCTTCGAATACGGCATCATCCGCAACCATTATGTCGGCCGTACCTTCATCGAACCGACCCAGCAGATCCGCGCCTTCGGCGTCAAGCTCAAGCATTCCGCCAACCGGGCAATGATCGAGGGCAAGCGGGTGGTCCTGGTCGACGATTCCATCGTGCGCGGCACGACCTCGCTCAAGATCGTGCAGATGATCCGCGATGCCGGCGCCAAGGAAGTGCATATTCGCGTTGCCAGCCCGATGATCTTCCATCCGGATTTCTACGGCATCGACACGCCGGATGCGGAAAAGCTGCTCGCCAACCAGTATCTCGGCATCGAGGCCATGGCGAAATACATTGGCGCGGACTCCCTCGCCTTCCTGTCGATCGACGGGCTCTACAAGGCGGTCGGCGGCAAGCCGCGTGATCCGGCCAACCCGCAGTTCACCGACCACTATTTCACCGGCGACTATCCGACCCGCCTGCTCGACAAGGAAAGCGAGAAGCCGGGCCGCAAGGAATCCATGCTCGCCGCCAACGGCTGAGCCACACGACCAAAGAGCATACGACAGGAATTTCCATGACCATCGACCTCAAGGGCCGGATCGCGCTCGTCACCGGCGCCTCGCGCGGCATCGGCTATTTCACCGCGATCGAACTGGCCAAAGCCGGCGCGCATGTCATTGCCTGCGCCCGCACCGTCGGTGGCCTGGAAGATCTTGACGATGCCATCAAGGCCGTCGGCGGGTCGGCGACACTGGTCCCCTTCGACCTCGCCGATATGGCGGCTATCGACCAGCTCGGCGGTCATATCTTCGAGCGCTGGGGCAAGCTTGATATCGCCGTGCTGAACGCCGGCGTGCTCGGCGTCATCTCGCCGATCGGCCATGTGGAGGCGAAAGTCTTCGACAAGGTCATGACGATCAATGTCAACGCCACCTGGCGCCTGATCCGCTCGCTGGAGCCGCTGCTCGTCAAATCCGACCAGGGTCGTGTGCTGATCCTGTCTTCGGGTGCGGCCCACAAGTGCAAACCCTTCTGGGGGCCCTACTCCGCCTCCAAGGCTGCCGTCGAGGCGCTCGCCCGCACCTGGGCTGCCGAAACCCAGCGCCTGCCATTGCGCATCCTCTCGGTCGATCCGGGCGCGACCCGCACGGCCATGCGCGCCCAGGCCATGCCGGGCGAAGATCCGGACACGCTGCCGCATCCCTCCGAAGTTGCCGCCAAGCTGCTGCCGCTGGTTGGCCCGGAGCAGACGGAAACAGGCAAGCTCTACGTGGTGCGCGAAGGCAAGATCGTCGACTACCGCATGCCGGAATAGGCCACTGGCAGCTGCAACGCGCTTGGACTATCTTGACGCGTGTTGGAACGAGTGAAGACCATGGCCAAGACAAAAGCGCAGCATGTGGTGCCGAGATCGGGCAAGTGGGGCGTTCTGAGCGCAGGGGCGACCCGCGCCACTAGCCTTCACCCGACGCAGGGCGAAGCCATCGAGACGGCGCTGAAAATCGCGCGATCCAATCGCACCGAACTCTACATCCATGGGAAAGACGGTCGCATTCGCGAACGAAGCAGTTTTGGAAACGATCCGCTTCCCCCCAAGGGCTGACGGACGCTGCCATGTTCGAACGCTCGGTGT
Source organism: Rhizobium sp. AG855 (assembly GCF_003610655.1). Classification (NCBI taxonomy): domain Bacteria; kingdom Pseudomonadati; phylum Pseudomonadota; class Alphaproteobacteria; order Hyphomicrobiales; family Rhizobiaceae; genus Rhizobium; species Rhizobium sp. AG855. Next base: position 2,185,813 of record NZ_RAQG01000003.1, read on the forward strand.
TCATCAACTGCCCGTTCGACGACGACTACTCCCCTCTTCTCCAAGCGATCGCCTTCTGTGTGACCTTTCTCGGATGCCATGCAACAGTGGATGGAACTCGGCCAGCCTGACTGATCGCTTTGTGGTGGGAGATTCTGTCGTTAAGACTCCAGCCCAGCCCCCATAGTCATCGATTGCCTCCCATGACCCCCAGAGATTTTGCCGCCTATGCCTATCTGTCTCTGGCGTGGGGACTTTCCTTCCTTTTGCTGCTGCATGTCGTGGATGCCTTCGGCTGGATCGGGGCGGTGACGTTTCGCTGCTTCATTGCCGGCGCACTTCTCTATGTGATCGCGCGGCTGATGCGTCGCCGGCTGGATTTCAGCGCCGGCTGGCTGCCCTTTGCCATGGTGGGTGCCACGACGGTTGCCGGGCAGCTGATTGGCCTCTCCTATGCGACCCCGCTCATCGGCACGGCCATGGCTGCCATCTTTGTCGCCTCCATCCCGCTCTTCTCCATGGTCATTGCGCAGCTGTGGGGACTGGAGCGGATAACGCCGGCGCGAATTGTCGGGCTGGCCCTCGGGACGATCGGCATCGTCATGCTCGTCGGCTTTCCGGCGGTCCCCGTCACGGGGGCCTTCCTGCTGGGCTGCGCGGCCATGGTCGGCTCGACCTTTTCCGCCGCGTTCGGCAGCAATTATGCCAGCCGGTATCTCACCGGCACAGGACCGTGGGAGGTGACGATCGGCTCGTTCATTGCGGGCGGCCTGCTGACGCTGCCGCTCCTGTGGTTCGTACCCGTGCCGGGAACTCCGGCCGCCATCGATTATCTCTACCTTGTCGCCTTGGCGGCGCTGATGAGCGCACTCACCTACGTGCTCTACTTCGGCCTCGTCAAAAGCATCGGGGCCACGGCTGCGATCAGCGTGGAATTCGTCGTGACGGTCGTGGCAGTTCTGGTGGGTGCACTGGTGCTCGACGAGCCGCTTACGCTGATGCAGCTCTGCGGCGGGGTCGTGATCATCATCGGCTGCGCGCTCGTTCTCGGGCTGTTTCGCCGTCCGCAGTCCGCGCGCTGATCACACTGAGCCGCGGCGCCGCGTGCGGGCCACAGGGTGGCCGTGCATCGCGACCTTGAACGGTTCGAGCTGAAGGCTCGCCCTTTCGACCATGACGACAGGATCATGCAGGCGCACACAGTTTCGGCCATCCGCCTTGGCCTTGTAAAGTGCGGCATCGGCTTCGGCGAGCAGCGTGTCCAGCTGAACGCTCGGATCGGAGGAGGTCGAGACGCCGATGCTGACGGTGATCGGGATATGGGTCGCGCCGCCTTCATGCATGCCGGCAATCGCTTGCCTGAAATTCTCGGCAATGGCCAAGCCTTGCGCGCCGTTGGCCCTCGGCAGCAGACAGGCAAACTCCTCGCCGCCGATCCGTGCAAAGATCCAGCTCTTGGGCATGCGCTTCTCGATGGCGCGCGAGAAGGCCCGAAGCACCTGATCGCCGGTGGCATGACCATGGGTATCATTGATATGCTTGAAGTGGTCGAGATCGAATAACAGGAGGGCGGCCTTGCCCTCTTCGCGCGCCAGAATGGACTGCGCTGTCATGACGAAAGTGCGCCGGTTGGCGAGATTGGTCAGTGGATCGCGCTCCGAAGCCAGCCGGTAGCGCCGCTCGTCGCGCTCCTTGGCAAGAATCAGCAGCGAGATCAGGGACAGGACGATGAGCAGCGAGTTGATCAGCGCAACGAGCGCGAACCAGTGGGCATTGCCACCGTCCGCCGCATAAGGCGGCGCAATCAACAGGGAAAGCGGCAGAACAAGGAACCAGACCAGACCCCGCATCGCATTGGCGACCACCGCAAGCGTGCGAGACGGCAGAGGCTCGGCGATGCGTCCCCGCCAGATGTCACGGGCTGTGAGTAGACAGTAGGGTGCGATCAGCAGACCCAGAACGGCTCCGCGCAGCGCAACCGAGTCCTGGAATGCCGGCACAAGCCAGCAGAAGAGCCAGATGACCCCACCCGCGCCAGACTTGAGCTTGGACAGGTCCCTGCCCTCGAAGGCCGCAACGGCCTGCCAATAGAGGCCCGCCCCCAGGATAGCCAGTCCCAGGCCGACGCCGGAGGCGAGCGGCAATGGCAGGATCGTGCGGCACCCGTGCAAGGCCATGCCGGCACAGGTGGACGCCCCTGCCAGGACGAGCATGGCAAGCACCACATTGGGACGCTCGCGCGCCCACATATAGGCGCACAAAAGCGTCGAGATCAGCGTCGCCATTCCATGGACGACGAGGATCGTCGGCAGGTGCAGGGTCAGTTCCATGTCGAAGGTCATCTCCGCAGGTGATATATCCCTCACACCATAAGAGCTGCATGATTGACAAAGGCTTACCCGCATATGGTGTTAATGTGGACAGCCCCTCTTGCCGCTTCGCCTTGAGCGCGCAACCGCCCTTGACCAAAACCCGGACCCGCGCCATAACAGCGCCCATGAAAACGCGCCTCTGCATCATTTGCGGGACCATTATTCGCTAGCGCTTCGCTGGCCTGGCCGTTTTCGTCTCCTGCATAGACCCAGATGACAAACGACCCGGTCCAGCCGGGTATCATTCGTTCTGGGAGTTTCACATGGCCGGCGGCCTCAAGCTTTACAACACGCTCACACGCGACAAGGTCGATTTCGAACCGATCGACCCCGATAATGTGCGCCTGTATGTCTGCGGGCCGACCGTCTATGACTTTGCCCATATCGGCAATGCGCGGCCCGTCATCGTCTTCGATGTGCTCTTCCGGCTGCTGCGCCACACCTATGGCGCGGACAAGGTTACCTATGTGCGCAACATCACGGACGTCGACGACAAGATCAACGCGCGCGCCCTGCGCGATTTCGGATCGCAGATCGCCGATGGCTCGATGAGCCTCAACGAGGCGATCCGGGCCGTCACCGGCAAGACGGAGAGCCAGTTCCACGAGGACGTTGCCGCTCTCGGCTGCCTGAAGCCCACCGTGGAGCCGCGCGCGACCGACAACATTGCCCAGATGATCATCATCATCCAGCGGTTGCTCGACATGGGCCATGCCTATGTGGCGACCGGTTCGGAAGGGCATGAAGTGCTGTTTTCGACCGCCTCCATGGCGGATTACGGCATGCTGTCGAAGCGCAAGCTGGAAGACCAGCAGGCGGGCGCGCGCGTGGCCGTCGAAAACCACAAGATGAACCCCGCCGATTTCGTGCTGTGGAAACAGTCCGAAGACACTGAACCCGGCTGGCCGGCAAGCTACAGCTTCGAGGGCAAGACCCATGCGATCTACGGGCGCCCCGGCTGGCATATCGAATGCTCTGCCATGTCCGACCGCTATCTCTGGGAAGAGATCAAGGACCGGCTGTCGCCGAAAGCCAAGGCCAAGCCGCACCAGTTCGACATTCATGGCGGTGGCCTCGACCTGATCTTCCCGCACCACGAAAACGAGATCGCCCAGTCCTGCTGCGCCTTCGACAACGACCTGATGGCAACCGTGTGGATGCATAACGGCTTCCTGCAGGTCGAAGGCCGCAAGATGTCGAAGTCGGAAGGCAACTTTGTCACGATCAACGAGTTGCTCGCGACGGAGACATTCGGTGGACGGATTTGGCCGGGCGAAGTGCTGCGGCTTGCCATGCTGATGACGCATTACCGCGAACCGATTGATTTTTCGGTGAACAAGCTCGTCGAGGCGTCCAACATCATCGACAAATGGAGGACAGCTGCTGAGGGAGCACAACCCTCGGCAGCTAAGATCGATGGCGAAGTACTGGAGTCCCTCGCCAATGATCTGATGTCACCCAAAGCATTGCAGTCAATTTCGAATCTGGCTAGCCGAATTAATGTTTTGCGCCATGAGCAAAGAAACGACGATGGCACATCGCTCGAAGCTGATATCCGAGATTTGCAAGCTTTGCTGGTTGGATCAGCGGGACTACTTGGCTTTAAGGTCGAGAAGCGTACCGAAGTCAGCGACGACCTCTCCACCGCCGTCCAGGCGCTGGTCGATCTGCGTCTGGAAATGCTGAAGGCGAAGAACTTTACCGAGGCAGACCGCGTTCGCGACGAGCTGGCCGAGAAGGGCATTCAGCTCAAGGATGGCAAGGACAAGGAGACCGGCGAGCGGGTGACGAGCTGGGAGGTCAAGCGGTAGGATGGTTTCGGCTGCGGTGCGTGTTACCCCCCTCTGTCACTTCGTGACATCTCCCCCACAAGGGGGGAGAGTGGGGACGCATGCGCTGCGGCACACGACCTCAACCCGACAGCTTCGGAAACACAGATCTTGTTCGATCTTTCTGCGGCTTACCGCTGGTTCCGAGGTCGGCGGGGTCCCGCTCTCCCCCCTTGTGGGGGAGATGTCCGGCAGGACAGAGGGGGGTAGCCCACACACAACGCCGACCACGCCCCTTGCCAGAACGCGCAACCAAAGACAGTCTTCCCACCAGTTAAAATCGGTGATGGAAGCCGTCATGCCGCACGCACCCGTCCCGCCACAGCGCCGCGCCCATGCAAAGCGCATGCGCAGCGAAATGACAGATGCCGAGCGCAAACTCTGGGGCTGCCTGCGCGCCCATCGCCTGATGGGCCTCAGCTTTCGCCGACAGGTGCCGATCGCAGGTTTTATCGTCGATTTTGCCTGCTCCGATCATAAGCTGATTGTGGAGGTAGACGGGTCTCAGCACGGGAACGATGCTGATATCGCCTACGATGCGATGCGGACGCGACGGCTGGAGCAGGACGGGTGGACGGTGCTGCGGTTCTGGAACGACGACGTGTTGCGGGATATCGACAATGTCTGTCAGCATATCGTGATCGTTGCGGGCAAGGGGGCGTGATGGCTTCGCTTGGCGCGTGCGTTACCCCCCTCTGCCCTGCCGGGCATCTCCCCCACAAGGGGGGAGAGCCGGTTGCTGCGGCCGTGGCGATCCGTTTATGGTGCTTAGATGTAAGGGTGGCAAAGCGCCAGCGGCCCCACTCTCCCCCCTTGTGGGGGAGATGTCACGAAGTGACAGAGGGGGGTAACTGCACCCACCATCCGAGGAGGCCATCCCCATGACCTCCCCTCTCACCCTCTCCGGCGGCTGCCAGTGTGGCGCCGTGCGCTTCCGCATGCAGGGGGCGCCGAAGGATGTCTCCGTCTGTCACTGCCGCATGTGCCAGAAGGCGTTCGGTGCCTATTACGCGCCGCTCGTTGCCGTCGGCGACGCCGAGGTCACCTGGACGCGGGGCGCGCCGAAGCGCTTCGCCTCGTCCAACTTCGTGAAACGCGGCTTTTGCGAGAACTGCGGCACGCCGCTTACCTATGAGGCGCCCGATGGCCTGTCGCTGGCGGCCGGCGCCTTCGACGATCCCTCGCAGCTGCCGCCGACCATTCAGTTCGGGGTCGAGTGCAAGCTGTCCTTCGTGGATACCATCCCCACTCTGCCGCAGCGCTCGACGCTCGACGATCTCGAAGACGCGCCCTTTCTGGCCGACGTCGTGTCCTACCAGCATCCGGACCGGGACACGGAGCAGTGGCCGGAGCCCACGCCATGACCCAGCCGAATCCCAATACGAAGATGCCAAAATGGCTGCTCTACGGGCTGATCGCCAAGGGCGTGCTGATTGCCGCCGTCATCATCGGCGTCACCCTTTACATGACGATGCGATAAGGAGAGTAGGCATGAGCGACGTTCATTCCGGCGGCTGTCAGTGCGGTGCGGTGCGGTTCCAGGCGTCGAAGCTGGGCCGGCCGTCGATCTGCCATTGCCGCATGTGCCAGAAGCAGTTCGGCTCCTTCTTCGGCGCCTTCGTCACCGCCGACCAGGCACACCTGACCTGGACGCGCGGACAGCCGATGCTTTTCCGTTCCTCGGCCAAGGTGAAGCGTGGCTTCTGCGCCAAATGCGGCACGCCGCTCACCTATCAGCATCCCGGCGGCGTCGAACTCGCGATCGGCGCCTTCGACCACCCGGAGCATTTCGAGCCGCAGATCCAGGTGAACCATCACCTGCGCCTGCCCTGGATCGATCAGCTCTTCGAGAAGCCTGTCTATACCAGCCCCGAGTATGAGGCCTTCTTCGCCTCGATCGAAAGCTTCCAGCACCCGGACCACGACACGGCCCAATGGCCACCGGAGGATGATCAATGACCCGCCAAGTGCATTCGGGTGGCTGCCAGTGCGGCGCGATCCGCTACAGAATAGCGGGCGAGCTCGGCTATCCGCATATCTGTCACTGCCGCATGTGCCAGAAGGCGAGCGGCAATTTCTTCATGGCGCTGGCCGGCTCGCGACAGGAGGATTTCCTCCTGATGCGCGGCGAACCCAGCTGGTTCCAGTCATCGGACCCGTGCGGGCGCGGTTTCTGCCGGGATTGCGGCACGCCGCTCTTCTTCCGCACCAAGGGCTCGCCGTACATCAGCGTGACGATCGGCAGCCTCGACAAGCCTGATCTCGTCGAGCCCGTCTCGCAGGACGGGGTCGAGAGCCGCGTTTCCTATTTCGACAACCTCTTCCAACTTCCGCAAAACGAAACCGACCGCTCGGACCTGCCGGCGGGCACGGCCGGGATTGCGGCGACCTCGCGCCAGCATCCCGATCACGATACGGTGGCCTGGCCGCCGAAGAAGGACATTTGACATGACGACAGAATTGCGCGGCTTTTATCCCGAGATCGAGCCCTATGAGACCGGCATGCTCGATGTCGGCGACGGCCACACGGTCTATTGGGAACGTGTCGGTACCCGGGGCGCCAAGCCCGCTGTCTTCCTGCATGGCGGACCGGGCGGTGCGACGGGCCCCGGCAATCGCCGCCTGTTCGACCCCGCTCTCTATGACGTTCTGATGTTCGACCAGCGTGGCTGTGGCAAGTCTATCCCGCATGCCTCGATCGAAGCCAACACCACCTGGCATCTCGTTGCCGACATCGAGCGGCTGCGTGAGATGATGGGCGTCGAGCAATGGCTGGTCTTCGGCGGTTCCTGGGGCTCGACGCTGGCGCTTGCCTATGCCGAGACGCATCCGGAGCGGGTGTCAGAACTCGTGCTCCGCGGCATATATACGCTGACCCGGCCCGAGCTCGACTGGTACTACCAGTTCGGCGTGTCCGAAATGTTCCCCGACAAGTGGGAGCGCTTCATTGCCCCGATCCCGGAAAATGAGCGCCACGAGATGATGGCCGCCTATCGCCGCCGGCTCACCGGCACCGATCGAGAGGAGCAGTTGCGTTGCGCGATTGCCTGGAGCAACTGGGAAGGTGAGACGATCACGCTGCTGCCCAATCCCGACTATTCGGCGCATTTCGGCGAAGCCGAATTCGCCCTCGCCTTCGCCCGCATCGAGAACCATTTCTTCGTCCATGACGGCTGGATGGAAGACGGACAATTGCTGCGCGATGCCTACAAGCTCGCCGACATTCCCGGCGTGATCATCCACGGCCGCTACGACATGCCCTGCCCGGCGAAATATGCGTGGCAGTTGCACAAGGCCTGGCCGAAGGCGGATTTCCACCTGATCGAGGGGGCGGGGCATGCCTATCTCGAACCCGGCATCCTCGACCAGCTGATCCGGGCGACGGATCGGTTTGCGGGGAAGAGTTAAATTTGAGAATTGCCCCTCACCCTACCCTCTCCCCGCAAGCGGGGAGAGGGGGCGCAAGCGGTGCCGCATCGTCCTTCTCCCCGCCTGCGGGGAGAAGGTGGCGGCAGCCGGATGAGGGGCTAGCATTACCAAGTTGCCTGAGGAAAACAGCATGACACGCGAAAAGATCACCCTGTTCGACACGACACTGCGCGACGGCCAGCAGACGCCGGGCGTCGATTTTTCGGTCGAAGACAAGATCGCGATTGCGGCCATGCTGGACGAGTTCGGCTTCGACTATGTCGAGGGCGGCTATCCCGGTGCGAACCCGACGGATACGAGTTTCTTTGCAAAGAAGCGGACGAAACAGGCGGGTTTCGTTGCCTTCGGAATGACCAAACGCGCCGGTGTGTCGGCCTCTAACGATCCGGGTCTGACCCAGCTCTTGCAGGCCAAGGCGGATGCGATCTGCCTCGTCGCCAAGAGCTGGGACTATCACGTCAAGGTCGCGCTCGGCTGCACCAACGAGGAAAACCTCGAAAGCATCCGCGAGAGCGTCAAGGCCGTGGTCGAAGCGGGCAAACTTTCCATGGTCGATTGCGAACATTTCTTCGACGGCTACAAGGCCAATCCCGAATACGCCCTCGCCTGCGCCAAGCAAGCCTATGACGCCGGGGCGCGCTGGGTGGTGCTCTGCGACACCAATGGCGGCACGCAACCGCCGGAGATCCGCGAGATCGTCTCTGCCGTCATTGCAGCCGGCATCCCCGGCTCCTCGCTCGGCATTCATGCCCATAACGATACCGGCCAGGCGGTCGCCAATTCGCTCGCCGCCGTGGAAGCCGGCGTGCGCCAGATTCAGGGCACGCTGAACGGCATCGGCGAGCGGTGCGGCAATGCCGATCTCGTCACGATCATCCCGACGCTCTGTCTGAAGGAAACCTATGCGTCGCGCTTCGAGACCTCGATCGACCGGGAAAAGCTCGTGGGGCTGACCCGGCTGTCGCGCGCCTTCGACGAGCTGCTCAACCGATCACCGAACCACCAGTCGCCTTATGTCGGCGGCTCGGCCTTTGCCACCAAGGCCGGCATCCATGCCTCGGCGCTATTGAAGGATCCGAAGACCTACGAACATGTCGAGCCGGAAAGTGTCGGCAATTTCCGCAAGGTCATGGTGTCGGACCAGGGCGGCAAGGCCAATTTTCTCAACGAGTTGAAGCGTCGCGGCATCACGGTTGCCAAGGACGATCCGAAGCTCGACACGCTGATCTCGGTCGTCAAGGAGCGCGAAGCCTCGGGTTATGCCTATGAGGGGGCCGATGCGAGTTTTGAACTACTGGCACTGAAGACGCTGGGCAGCGTGCCCGAGTTTTTTGCGGTCGAAAGCTTCCGCGTGATGGTCGAGCGCCGCTTCGACAGCCATGGCCAGCTGAAGACCGTCTCCGAGGCCGTGGTCAAAGTGCTTGTCGATGGCGAAATGGTGATGTCGGTTGCCGAAGGCGACGGCCCGGTCAACGCACTCGACATCGCGCTCCGAAAGGATCTCGGCAAGTACCAGAGCGAGATCGTCGATCTCGAACTGGCGGACTACAAGGTTCGTATCCTGAACGGCGGCACCGAAGCCATCACCCGCGTCCTGATCGAATCGACCGATGCGTCAGGCGCCCGCTGGTGGACGGTCGGCGTGTCGGAAAACATCATCGACGCCTCCTTCCAGGCGCTGATGGATTCGATCGTCTACAAGCTGATGAAGAACCGCGAACTGGCCGGCCAGATCGCGGCGGAGTAAGACCTCCCGGCGCGATCTGCCTGCCAGTCGAGCAGACTTTGGGCAATTCCAGCAAAAGTGCGAAGCGGTTTTGCGGCCGGAATTGCGTGAAAACAAAGACATAGAGCATTGAAGGCGACTCCGTTTTCGCCGGACATGCTCTGGGGCTCAGCAGGCACCGGCGTGGGCCAGGGCCTTGCGTTCGCGGCGCTGTGCGACCACGCTGAGCGCAAGTGCAGCCAGCGGGAAGACTGCCGCCACCAGCGGCAGGGCCGCCAGGCCCGGTCCACGATCGATGGCGACCCCGCCGATCCAGGCGCCGACGGCATTGCCCAGGTTGAAGGCCGCGATGTTGAAGCTCGACGCCAGGGCCTGCCCCGCGCCTTCCGCCTTTTCCAGGACACGCATCTGCAGGGGCGCAACTGTGGCGAAGCCTGCCGCGCCCACCAGTCCGACCAAGGCTACGGTGAGAGACTTGTCGCCGAGCAGGAAAAACATGAGGACCAGCGAAAAGCCGAGAGCCAGAAGCGTGAGCAGGATCGAACGGTCGAGATTGTGATCAGCGAGCCTTCCGCCCACGAGGTTGCCAAGGATAAGCCCACCTCCGAAGACCAGAAGGATGGGCGAGACGGCCGCGTCGGAGAATCCCGTCACTTGCGTCAGGACAGGGGCGATGTAGGTAAAGACCGTGAAGACACCAGCATAGCCGAGGACCGTGACGGCGAGACCGATGAGCACCTGCGGGCGCCCCATGGTCGCCAGATCGGAGCGCCAGTCCTGCGGCTCGGGGTTCTGTTCGTCTCGTGGGACGAAGATTGCAAGCACGGCAAGGGCGATGAGCCCTACGACGGCAACCGCCCAGAAGGTCATGCGCCAGCCGTATTCCTGTCCAAGCCAGGTTCCGAAGGGGACGCCCGCGATGTTGGCGACGGTGAGACCGGTGAACATGACGGCGATCGCCGATGCGCGTCGTTCAGGAGCGACGAGGCTTGTCGCAACGACCGACCCAACGCCGAAGAAGGTGCCATGGGCGAGTGCGGCAACGAGTCGTGCGAGCATCAAGGTCTCGTAAGTGGGAGCCAGCGCACAGGCCGCATTGCCGATGGTGAAAATGACCATGAGCGCGATCAAAACAGTCTTGCGTCGCCAGCGGCTGGAAATGGCAGTGAGGATCGGAGCGCCGAACACGACGCCGAGTGCGTAACCAGAGATCAAGAGCCCGGCCGCGGCGATCGATACGCCGAGATCAGCGCCCACTTCGATCAGCAGACCCATGATGACAAATTCTGTGACGCCGATGCCGAAGGCACCGACGGTGAGAGCATAGAGTGCGAGAGGCATTGAGAACATCCCTGTGGTGGTTGGATGCACTTCAGATAGACGGCAAGCCCTCGATGAAATAGTATGCGAAATCTCACAACATTCATGAAATGAATTCACAATGGCCAGAGCAGACATCAACAGATCGGGCGAAATGGAGGTGTTCGTACAGGTTGTCGAGCGTGGCGGTTTTTCCGCCGCGGCGCGCCAGTTGCGCATGACGCCGTCCGCCATCAGCAAGCTGGTCGCGCGTCTTGAAGGACGTCTCGGGACGCGGTTGGTGAACCGTACCACGCGCAAACTGCTTCTCACCCCGGAAGGCCAGACGTTCTACGAGCATTCGGTACGCATACTTGCAGACATGGATGAGGCCGAACGCCGCGCCTCGTCACACGACGATCCGCGGGGTGTGATCCGCATCAATACCAGCGCCGCCTACGGCACCCACGTGCTTGCCCGGATCCTCGGCCGTTTCCTCGAAACATATCCCGGCATCTCGGTCGAGGTTATTCAAACGGACCTCGTCGTTGATCTCTTGGCCGAGAAGGCGGATATCGCGGTGCGCGCGGGCGCCATGCCGAGTTCCAGCCTCAGGGCTCGCAAACTTGGCGAGACTCCGCTGGTGATTGTCGCCTCACCCACTTATCTCGAGAAACACGGTGTCCCGAAAACTGCCGCTGATCTGGAGCAGCATTGTCGGCTGGGCTTCGGCTACGTCCGCGCTGTCAGGGAGTGGCCAGTGGCGGAAGGCGATGCGATCGTGGAGGTCCCGGTTGCCGGCCGGCTCAGCGCAAGTGACGGCGAGGCTTTGCGTCACTTCGCAATCGGTGGCGCGGGACTTGCACAACTGGCGCATTTCACGGTGGCGGAGGATCTTGAGGCAGGTCGGCTGGTCACCGTTCTCGACAGCGCTCTCACTCGACGCAAGGAACCATTTCATGCCGTTTATGTGGGCCAGGGTGGACACCTGCCTGCCCGGATCCGCACCATGCTCGACTATCTTGCCGAGCATGGCCGGGTGTCCTGACCATCAAGCCGTCGCCGCTGGAAACCGGTCAAAGTCGCGTGGCACCGACTGACAGCGTCAGCTTTAGCGATTTGCTAGGGCTCAAATGATCGGCCTGCCTGAACGATTCTTCACAGAAATGAATTGGTGCCTGCAACCCTTGAGGCGTAATTCCGTTTCCAAGCATAACAAAAGTCAGGAAACACCATGGCCGACGCCTCCCTCCCTGCAGAGAACAAGGACAGCCTGAACGGCTTCCTGTTCGCCCTCTCCGCCTATCTGCTGTGGGGCTTCCTGCCGATCTACATGAAGGCTCTGGCGCATATCTCGCCGGCCGAGGTCATCGCGCATCGAATCCTGTGGTCGATCCCCGTCGCTGGGCTGTTGCTGATCGTCCTTAAACGCACCGACGACCTGAAGCGGGCGATCCGCAATCCCCGGATGCTCGGCATGGCGGCGGTGACGGCGACGCTGATCAGCGTCAACTGGGGGATCTATGTCTGGGCGATCGGCGCGGGCCATGCGCTTGACACGGCCATCGGTTATTTCATCAACCCGCTGTTCTCGATCCTGCTCGGTGCGATCCTCCTCAAGGAGAAGCTGCAGCGCGCCCAGATCGCGGCCCTTGCGCTGGTCGTTCTGGCGGTGGTCATCCTGACGGTCGAAGCCGGCCGCCTTCCGATCGTGGCGCTCGCGCTGACCTTCTCCTGGGGCTTCTACGCCTTCTTCCGCAAGACCCTGCCGATAGGCCCCAACCAGGGCTTCCTTCTGGAGGTGCTGCTGCTTTCGCCCTTTGCCCTCGGTTATCTGGTCTACCTGAACATTCAGGGCGGCGGGCATTTCATGACGGGCAACACGATGGACACCGTGCTGCTCGCGTCGGCCGGTTTCGTCACCGCGGTGCCGCTGATCCTCTATGCCAACGGCGCGAAGCTTCTCCGCCTCTCGACCATCGGCATCATGCAATACATCGCGCCGTCGATGATCTTCATCACCGCCGTCTTCGTGTTCAAGGAACCCTTCAGCCCGGCCAAGGCAATCGCCTTCCCGCTGATCTGGGTGGCGCTGATCATCTACACATTGCCGATGCTGAAGCGCCGCTGAGGCGCGCGTCTGCGGCCTCAAAGCCTCGCAATGGTTGCCGGATCGCCTTCGGGCGCTCCAGCCTCGGCCCATCGACCCTCAATCGCCGGGACGATATCCTCGATGCGGTCGATCACCATCGGCCGCACGCGATGCGCGGTATGGATGAAGCCCGAAGTCGACATGTGGTCGATCAGCTCCAGCATCGGCTTCCAGAAATCATTCACATTGGCGAAGACCATCGGCTTTTCATGACGGCCGAGCTGGCCCCAGGTCATGATCTCGACGATCTCCTCGAGCGTACCTATGCCGCCGGGCAAGGTCACGAACGCATCCGAACGTTCGAACATCGCATGCTTGCGCTCGTGCATATCCCTGGTGATGATCAGCTCGTTGAGCTGTCCCAGCGAATGGCGCGTCGCTTCCATGTCGACGAGGAATTCCGGGATGATGCCGGTGACATGACCGCCGGCAGACAGAACGCCCGAGGCGACCGCCCCCATGATGCCCTTGGTGCCGCCGCCATAGACCAGCCGCAGCCCGTTTTCGGCGAGCGACCGGCCGAAGGCACGGCCTGCATCCATGAAAGCAGGATCGCGTCCGGGCTGGGAGCCGCAATAGACGCAGACGGATCGAATCGGGGTGTTTTCTTCGCTCATGCGGGCCAAAAAACAGTCTGGCGGCAGCAAGGTCAACAAAATTGGCTGAAAACCCGAGGCAAGCGGGGCGGAATCAGGTCCCGACGCTTGTCGAAACAAGCGGTTAAGGCTAGCAATTCGAAGGGATATGGCGGCTGTTCCGCCGGGAGACTTGAGATATGAAGAACCGTGCCCTCTGGGTGGTCCTGCTTGTACTTGCCATCGTCAGCCTGCTGATGGTCTTTGTCATCATGCCACGGCTGAACCCGTCGAGCGAGACGGCACCTGCCATCAGCGCGGCGACTGACGCTGTCAAGTCTGCCGCCGATCAGGCCGCAGCGACCGCCGAGACAGCTACCGCCAACATCGCCGATGCGGCCGCCCAGAAGATGGACCGCCTGAAGGCTGAGGCCGTCAAGGCCGTGGATGGCATCAACGCACTCTTCGCCGATGGCCGCACGCCGGGCGTGGAAGCCTATAGCGCGGCCAAGACGCTGGCACAGGGTGCTGTTTCGGCGCTCGCCGCCATCGACGTGCCGGAAGGGCTCGACGCCAAGCTTGCCGAAACGATCAAGGCCCTGCAGGCCGATGCCGCCAAGGCGCTCTCGATGATCCAGCAGTTGCCGGACGATCCGGCCAAGGCCGCGGGCCTCGTCGCCTCGATCAAGGACGCATTGCTCGGCAAGCCGGTCGAGACTGCCGCGGCACCGGCTGCCGACGCCGCCGCATCGGATCTTCCGCGCTTCGACGTGCTGCGTGTCGAACCCGATGGCTCCACCGTGATTGCCGGCAATGCTGCGCCGGGAGCAAAGGTCGAGATCATCAACGGCAATGACGTCATCTCGTCCCAGACGGTTGACGGCACGGGCGACTTCGCCGCCGTCCTCGACAATCCTCTGCCGCCTGGCGACCATTCGCTGCAGATCCGTGCCACCGGCGCCGATGGCAAGACCGTGACCTCGGAGGAAGTGGCCACCATTTCCGTTCCGGAGGGTGGCAAGGGTGAACTTCTCGCCATGGTCTCCACGCCGGGCAAGGCAAGCCGCCTGATCACCCTGCCGGGCGCGGCTGATGCTGCCGCCCCTGCCCCGTCAGCTGCCCCCGCCGCATCGACCTCAGTGCCGCCAGCCAGTGCGGCTGCGGCAACTCCGACGGCCGAGACCGCCGCCCCTTCGGCAAGCGGTCTGCCCGACCTGCCCGCCGCGTCGAGCCAGCTCGCCGGTTCCGCTCCGACGATCCCCGCTGGCGGTGGCGACGTGGCGGCGGCAGCGGCCGCGCCATCGGCGAGCGAGACGCCCGCTGCAACCACGTCTCCGGCGGTAATCAGTGCCGAAATTCAGGTGACGGCCGTCGAAATCGAAGGCGACCGGATCTTCGTGGCCGGCAAGGCTCCGATCGGATCGACCGTGCGCGGTTTTGCCGACAAGGCAACGATCGGCGAGAGCAAGACCGATGCCAGCGGCCATTTCGTGATCGATGGGACGATGGCTCTCTCGGTTGGTAGTCATATCATCGAAGTCGAGCTGCTGGATGCGTCCGGCAAGGTCGTGGTGCGCGCATCCGTGCCGTTCGAGCGGCCGGAAGGCGAGCAGGTTTCCGTCGTGGCACCGGCCCCGGACGCCGCTGCTGCCCAAACCACCCCCGAACAGGCCGAGTTCGAACGCCTGCGCATCTCGCTCACCAAGGCGCTGACCATCCTGGAAGGCCTTTATGCCAATGGGCAGAAGCCGGCCCTCGAGCAGTTGGCTGCGGCGCGCTCCGCCACCGAATTCGGCCTGCAGTCGATCATCGGTTTCCGCGCCGGTTCGACAGCTTCGGCCGATTTCACGGCCTCCGTCGCCGCCCATGGCGCAAAGGCGAAGGAAGCGCTTGCGCTGTTGCAGTCGGTAAACACGGGTGACGTCGATGGGCTTGGTGCCATCCTGCCCAAGCTCACCGCCCTGATCCGCGACCTGCTCGATCAGCCGACGCCGCCTGCCGATTCATCCGCAACGGAGACGTCGACCCCGGCGGCACCTGCCGCAACTGCCGCAGCCCCGTCCACTGGCGCCGACACCGCGGCTGCGCCGAAGACGATCCAGCAGGCGCCTCTCGCCAAGAGCGACAACAGCGTCATCATCCGTCGTGGCGATACGCTGTGGCAGATTTCGCGCCGCGTCTATGGCCAGGGCGTTCGCTACACGACGATCTACCTCGCCAACGAGAACCAGATCCGCAATCCGGACCGGATCGCGCCGGGCCAGATCTTCACGGTGCCGAAGGATGCATTGCCGAACGCAGAGGAAATCCACCGCAAACGCCTGCGCGGTGAGCCGGTGAACTGAGCATTCACGATCCGGTCATTGTATTGGGGCAGACAAAACCCTAATTGACGGAAGCGGCGATCCCACAGGGTCGCCGCTTTTTATCTATCTGGACAGCGGACTGACGGGGACTGGAATGGCGGACAAGAAGAAGAAGACCGTATCGGCCGACTCCGGCAATCCGACGGAAACGCTGGTCAACCTGTGGCCCTATATGTGGCCGGCGGACCGGATGGACCTGAAGATGCGCGTGGTCTGGGCGACGGTCTTCCTGATCGTGTCCAAGTTCGTGCTGATCCTCGTCCCCTATTTCTTCAAATGGGCGACCGATGCGCTGAACGGCAGGCTCGACATGGCGGGCATTCTCCCCGCCTTCCTGCTCGGTGCCGTCGCCCTCGTCGTGTTCTACAACGTCACCCGCATCGCCCAGGTCGGCCTCAACCAGCTGCGCGACGCGCTGTTTGCCAGTGTCGGCCAGCATGCGGTCCGCCAGCTCGCCTACAAGACCTTCGTGCATATGCACCAGCTGTCGCTGCGCTTTCACCTGGAGCGCAAGACCGGCGGTCTGTCGCGCATCATCGAGCGCGGCACCAAGGGCATCGAAACGATCGTGCGCTTCACGATCCTCAACTCGATCCCCACGCTCATCGAATTCCTGCTGACGGCTGCGATCTTCTGGTGGACTTACGGCTTCTCCTACCTCGCCGTCACCGCCTTCACCGTCTGGGCCTATATCTGGTTCACCATCCGGGCGTCGGACTGGCGCATCGGCATTCGTCGCGCGATGAACGACAGCGACACGGACGCCAACACGAAGGCGATCGACTCGCTCTTGAACTTCGAGACCGTCAAGTATTTCGGCAACGAGGAGATGGAAGCCAAGCGCTTCGATGCGTCGATGGCACGTTACGAGAAGTCGGCGACCCAGGTCTGGACTTCGCTCGGCTGGCTGAACTTCGGCCAAGGCGTCATCTTCGGCATCGGCACGGCGGTGATCATGGTCATGTCGGCACTCGCCGTGCAGCGCGGTGACCAGACGATCGGCGACTTCGTCTTCGTGAATGCTCTGCTGATGCAGCTCTCGGTGCCGCTCAACTTCATCGGCTTCGTCTATCGCGAAATCCGCCAGGGCCTCACCGATATCGAGCAGATGTTCGACCTGCTTGAGGTCGAAGCCGAAGTGGTCGACAGACCAGGTGCTGCGGCCCTTTCCATCGACAAGGGCGCGATTGCCTTCAAGGACGTGCACTTCCATTACGATCCCGACCGGCCGATCCTGAAAGGCGTGTCCTTCGAGGTACCGGCCGGAAAGACCGTTGCCGTGGTCGGTCCGTCGGGTGCTGGCAAATCGACGATCTCCCGCCTCCTCTACCGCTTCTATGATGTGCAGGAGGGCTCGATCACCATCGACGGCCAGGATGTGCGCGATGTGACGCAGAAATCGCTGCGCTCCGTGATCGGCATGGTGCCGCAGGATACCGTGCTGTTCAACGATACCATCGCCTACAATATCCGCTACGGACGCCCTGCCGCATCGGATGCCGAGATCGAGCAGGCGACCGAAGTGGCGCAGATCGCCCGTTTCATCAAGGAACTGCCCGAGGGCTACAATACCAAGGTCGGAGAGCGGGGCCTGAAACTCTCCGGCGGTGAAAAGCAGCGCGTAGCGATTGCCCGCACCGTTCTGAAGGCCCCGCCGATCCTGATCCTCGACGAGGCAACCTCGGCGCTTGACACGACGACGGAACACGAGATCCAGTCAGCACTCGACGTGGTCTCCAAGAACCGCACGACGCTGGTGATTGCCCATCGCCTGTCCACCGTCGTCAATGCCGACGAGATCATCGTGCTGAAGGGCGGCGAGATTGCCGAGCGCGGCAGCCATGCCGTGCTCCTCGAACAGAACGGGCTTTACGCCTCGATGTGGAACCGCCAGCGGGAAGCGACGCAGGCCGAAGAGCGGCTCCGTCAGGTCCGCGAAAGCGACGAACTCGGTGTGGTGGTCCGCCGCCCGCCTGCCGTCTGACAAGGACCAGTCGGCGTCACTCGGCGAGGTAGAGCCGATTGCGGCCGTCGCGCTTGGCCTGATAGAGCGCGATGTCGGCGCGGCGCAGCGCCTGGTCGATCGTCTCCTCCGACGGATTGAAGTATGCGAGACCGGCACTGATCGTGCCGGCGGCACCGGCGCCGGTCTGAACCTGGCAATAGCGGGCAATGTCCTGGCGGGCCGTTTCCAGCATGTCGTATGCGGTCGGAACAGCCTGCTCCGGGAAGAAGGCGAAGAACTCCTCGCCGCCCGCACGGGCGACCAGCATGCCCTCTGCCTCCTGTGACCGCAGGGTGTCGACGATCGAGCAGAGAGTTACGTCTCCTTCCGCGTGACCCAGCTCATCGTTGATCGACTTGAAATGGTCGATATCGATCACGGCAACCGCGAGGATCGTTTCACGCTTCGCAGCCGCGATCTGTTCGGACGCCACCTGGAAGAACTTGCGGCGGTTGGCGGCATTGGTGAGTGGATCCCGCTCGGCGGCTTCGATCAGCCGGGATTCCAGTTCCTTGCGCTCCGTAATGTCGATGATGACGCCGGTGACGCCGCGGATCTCGCCTCTTTCCGAATCGAGACGAGCCTTGTGCACCATGATGTGGCGCATGCCGGTCTCGGGCAGGCAGACATCCGTTTCCGTGCGCATGACGCCGCCCTGGCGCAACAGCTGCAGGTCGGAGGCGTGATAGGCCTCGGCCATCTCGGGCGGGACGAAATCCTGCAGCCGCTGTCCGAGGACCCGGTCGCTGCTCAAGCCGAGGAAATTCCCGAAGGCCGCATTGCAGACGAGATATCGTCCCTCCACATCCTTCACGTAGATCGGGGTCGGCAATTGGTCGAGCCCATGCTGCCAGATGTCCAGTTTTGCCTGCATGTCCTGACGCCAGCGTTCTTCACGCTGGCGCAGTTGCAGATGCCGCCTGGCGCGCAGCAGGCAGGAGACGAGTTGTCGCGGGTCCATCTCACAAAGGATGTCGTCGGCGCCGGCTCCGAAGAGATCGGCCTGCAATGCCGCATCCGCCTCCTGGACAGTCAGCGCAACCAGATAGACGGTGTCCTGGTGCATGGCTCGAAGACGAGCAAGTTCGTGGCCGCGCGAGCCTGTGCCAATCGAAACGAAACAGACGGCACCTGGCGCAATGTCGGCAGGATTGGAGATGAAGACGGCGCGCAAAGGCTCAAGGATCCCTGGCGCGGGTCGTCCTTTCAGACAGAACCAGCACAAGTCATCAGCGGAACCTGGGTCCGTCAGTTCTTTGCTCTTCAAAGCAGTTCGCAAGTTGGATTCCTTGGGCGGCAGCGACAGAATTCGCTTATGCAGTCACCCTTTTTTTAGGGGGTAATTATTGACAGAGTCTCGACAATCTCTCTTTCCACCATTTTTTTCCGAGACCGTCGGATAAGGCAGCCAATCCGTCGCTGGCGAGAGTTGATTTGCGTCCCGGCATTGCCCCTGCCGATCTTTCGGGGTAGTCACGGGCAACCCCTTTTTCAAAGATTGAGGAACTCATGGATCTGCTGGAAACCATACGCAAGACGATCGTGCCGGTGCACAAGGAAGGCTATCCTTTCGTCGCTGCCTTCTTCGTCGCGTCGCTGGTGCTCGGCTGGCTCTGGGACCCCTTGTTCTGGGTCGGTCTCATCCTGACGCTCTGGTGTGCCTATTTCTTCCGCGACCCGGAACGTGTGACGCCGCAGGACGACGATCTGGTGATCAGCCCGGCCGATGGTCGCGTCTCCTCCGTGCAGATGAGCCTACCGCCGGAAGAACTGCAGCTCGGCCACGAACCGATGCTGCGCATCACCGTGTTCATGAACGTGTTCAACTGCCATGTGAACCGCGCCCCGATGCGCGGCCGGGTGACGACCATCGCCTACAAGGAAGGCGAGTTCCTGAATGCCGAACTCGACAAGGCGAGCACCGACAACGAGCGCAACGGCCTCGTCATCGAAACCCGCCACGGCGCCATCGGCGTCGTGCAGATCGCCGGCCTTGTCGCGCGCCGCATCATTTGCTGGACCAATCCCAACGAACCGCTGGATGCCGGTGAGCGCTTCGGCCTGATCCGCTTCGGCTCGCGGCTTGACGTCTTCCTGCCGGCCGGCGCCGAGCCGCGCGTCTCCGTCGGCCAGACGGCGATCGCCGGTGAGACCGTGCTTGCCGAATTCGGCTCGACCAAGGGTCCGGTCATAAGCCGCCGCGCTTGATGGAGGGCGAGATGGACGCACCGAACAGCACGCTCGACGAACGCACCCCACCGGCTGCGGCTCCGAATGCGCGCGGCCCACGACTGCGTGAAATTCCGCTTCGCCTCGTCATCCCCAACCTGATTACGGTGCTTGCGATCTGCGCAGGCCTCACAGGGATCCGGCTTGCCTTCGAAAACCGCTACGAGCTTGCGGTCTCCATGGTGCTGCTGGCTGCCTTTCTGGATGGCATCGACGGCCGGATCGCGCGCATGATGAAGGCAACGTCGAAATTCGGCGCGCAGATGGATTCGCTCGCCGACATCATCAATTTCGGCGTGGCGCCCGCTCTCGTGCTCTATGTCTATGTTCTCGATCAGGCCCGCTCTCTGGGCTGGATCGCGGCGCTCATCTACACGATCGCTGCCGGTCTGCGGCTTGCTCGCTTCAACGTCATGGCCGATCGCGAGACGAAGGCGCCCTGGCAATCGGAGTTCTTCGTCGGCGTTCCAGCGCCGGCTGGAGCGGCCCTGGTGCTGCTGCCTGTCTATATCGGCTTCCTCCAGTTCGAGCTGACCCTGCCGTTTGCCTATGCGAGCGCGGTCTATACGATCGTGATCGCCTATCTCCTGGTCAGCCGGTTGCCGGTCTGGTCGGGCAAGTCCGAGACCAGCCATATCCGCCGCGATCTCGTCTTCCCGATGATTCTCGGTGTCGTGCTTTACGTTGCCCTGCTGATGAGCTTCACCTGGGAAGTTCTGGTGGTGACGGTGGTGCTTTATCTCTGCTCGCTGCCGATCGGCGCACGCAACTGGCACAAGCGCTACGGGACGCTGACGATCGGGGAAGAAAGCGCCGAAAAGGGGCTCTCGGAAATAGATCGCGGCGTGTGAAAACCCCGAAAACTTAACGAAAAATTTACAAACCGAGCCCCGCCAAGCCAAAAAGCTTGCGCGGGGCTCTCGTTTTGTTTCGCTTTTGTCGAAATTTGACTTGAGTCACAGACTCGGTCACGCTTTTGTCATGTTCTCCACAGAGAGAGCCGCACAACAAAATGCCGGGTCAGGAATCATCCAGAGGACAATGACAATGTCGAACGCAAACGAAGCCGAGCAGCAGAAGCCGGCAAATCAGAATCTCGCCGCCAACTACCGACCGCTGGCCCTCAAGGCCGTTGTCGCCGCGGCTCTGATGCTGAAGCGCAAGCCGACCCCCAAGGTCGCCTGAGGCGCTTCGCCTCTCGTCGCTAAAACAGGTTCATCTGTCCGTCGTCAGGCTTTGCCGCGACGGGCTTCTGGAGCTGTGCGCGCGGAACGACCGGCATCTGTAGTTCCGGGCCGACATTGGCGACCTTGTTGACGAGATCGGACACTGGAATGGCCTCAAACAGGTCTTCCTGGGCCGGTTTCATCAGATCGACGACGTCGCGGGGCTCGCCGTTGCGGCAGTCCAGCCAGCGGGTGAAATCCTCCGGCGCGATGACCACGGGCATGCGGTCATGGATCGCGCCAATCGTCTTGTTGGCCCCGACCGTGAGGATGCAGCCGGTATCGAGTTCGGCCCCATCCTTCGACATGTAGGTTTCCATCAATCCGGCAAAACACACCACCCCGCCCTGACGCGGGCGGATCCAGTAGGCCTGGGGCTTTTCGCCGCTTTCCTTCGACGGGCGGTGCCATTCGTAAAAGCCTGAC
Organism: Rhizobium sp. AG855; assembly: GCF_003610655.1. Classification (NCBI taxonomy): domain Bacteria; kingdom Pseudomonadati; phylum Pseudomonadota; class Alphaproteobacteria; order Hyphomicrobiales; family Rhizobiaceae; genus Rhizobium; species Rhizobium sp. AG855. Next base: position 2,207,426 of record NZ_RAQG01000003.1, read on the forward strand.
GTCGGCACAAGGATGCGGCGATGACGCATGGCGGCCCGGAACGAAGCCTTTTCGATGGCCGTCTCGGAGCGTGCATTGATCAGCAGTGTGAATTCGGCAGGATCTTTCACCCAGGACGGGATCAGGCCCCAGCGTACAAGGACCGCAAGGCGGTCTGGCCGGTTGCTGCCCGGTTCGGTCGGTGGCCCCGCCACCACCACGAGGATCGGCTGCGTCGGGGCGATGTTGTAGCGCGCCGGAAAACCTTCCAGTTCCATCAGGCCGAGAATTTCGCGCACCTCTTCCGGGCTCGCGGTCAGAGCAAAACGTCCGCACATCCGATTTTCATGGCAGCCGATCTCCCGAGGGTCAAGCGCCGGTCGCGCTTGCGGGCTTGGCGAAAAGCCGCGATATTCGCCCGCGTCGCTGCTTCGTTTCCGGGCAGCGCCAATGACTGGAGCCGTCCCGCATGAACCAACCCCGCCTCGCCTCCTCTGCCATCGTCGAACGGGCCGGGCGCTTTCTCCTCGTGCGCCGGAGCAATCCGCCGGCAGCCGATCTCTATGCCTTTCCCGGCGGACGGGCAGAGCCCGGCGAAACACCGGCCGAAACGGCACTGCGCGAACTGGAGGAAGAGACAGGCGTCGTCGGGCGAAATCCGCGCCTGTTCGAAACCTATGAACTCCTGCCCGAAGTCGGCGTGGCCGGCAGCCATTATCTGCTCTCGGTCTTTCGGGTGGATGCGGACAGCGACAGCGTGGCCGTGGCGCGCAGCGACGCCGCCGATGCCGGCTGGTTCCTTCCGGAGGAGATCGAGGATCTGCCAGTGCCACCCAGCGTGCGCGACTGCGTCCAGAAGCTCGTCGCATCATCCGCCGCCGAGGGGAGAGGCTGACATGGCGCATTTCACCAAACGGTCTTCCATCTTTCTGGCAGCCGCCATGCTCACCGCAATCAGTGCGGCTGCGCAGGACGCCACGATTGTTAGCCCCCCTCCACCGGTCGAAACGGAGAAGCCGACACCCTATGACGACCGACTCGGGCGGCTATCGGAGATCGTCGGGGCGGTGCATTACCTGCGCAACCTCTGCAATGCATCCGGAGAACCGGAATGGCGGCAATCGCTCCAGGCTCTGCTGGAAACCGAGACGAAAGACGAGCCAAAACGCCGGGCAAAGCTGACAGCGGCCTACAACCGCGGGTACCGGTCATTTGCCGCAGTCTATACCTCTTGCACCCAGGCCGCAGTTCGTGCAGAGGAGAATTACCGTATCGAAGGCGCAACACTCGCCACAGAAATTACCGCCCGCTATGGAAATTAACGATTAATTCACCTCTTTTGGCCTCACCCCGTGTCGTTTTGGCAAAAGGCTGATACGGTCGTTAAGACCTGAGTAAGAGTGCTTCGAGGAATGCCCATGGAACCGCGCCGCAACGAGATCGACGACATGATCGTTCACGAGAAGATGCAGGCTGCGCTCGAATATCAGAACGAGGCCTGGGCCGACGGCATGGCCGACGGAATCGAACCCGAGATCATCGCCGATGCAGCCTTTGCACTGGCGATGCGCGAAACCATCCGCATCCATGGCGAACACGGCGCCGAGGCCATCCTCGACGCCCTCAAGACCCGTCTCTTGGCCGGCGAATTCTCGCCCGAGCGCCGGGTTCAGTAAAACACGACGGCAGAGGCTCATAATGACGATTTCTTCGCGGGTCAGGCTCATCTGCTTGACAGGCGCGCTGGCACTATCGGTCACCAGCCTACCCCTCTCTTGGCCGATGCCGGCCTACGCGCTCTCCGACATCAAGGACATCACACCGCACCCGCCGGAGGAACAGACACCTTCGGCTCCAGGCCCCGTGCCCGGCGAGGATGAGAGCCCCGCCGACGACGCCTTTCCGGTCATTCCCGATCCGGACCCACTGATCAAAAACCCGGAAACGGAACAGGCGGACCCGGCAACGTCGGAGGAGCCGGCACCGGAAGTGATCTACGACATCGAAAAGGCGCCCGAGCCGGTGCGCCGCATGCGCAAGCTGATCATGGATGCAGCCGCCAGCGGTGATATCCAGGCGTTGAAGCCGCTGTTCGATGTCGGACCGAATCAGACTCAGATCCCTCTGCAGACGCCGGAGCAGGATCCGATTGCCGCGCTCAAGGGCCTGTCTGGCGATGACGAGGGACAGGAGATCTTGGCAATCCTGCTTGATGTGCTGTCGACCGGCTTCGTGCAACTCGACAAGGGCACGCCTGACGAAGCCTATGTCTGGCCCTATTTCGCCGGCAAGTCGCTCGCCCTTTTGACCCCGCGCGAGAAGGTCGAACTGCTCAGGATCGTGACCGCCGGCGATGTGGCGGAGATGCAGGAACAGGGCAATTACAATTTCTTCCGCGTCGGAATCAGCCCTGACGGCCGGTGGAAATTCTTCAACGTCGGCGACTGACGCTCAAACATCCGCGCTCGCCAAACTGTGGGCTGTGACGTCACGCGCTTGTCGGTTAGACTTGGGGCTCTTAAGTCTGCCGCCAGCGCAACATCACGGTGACTCTCATGCCTTCAGCCTTCCTGCCCGACCGGGCCTTCGTCCATGTTGGCGGTGCAGATGCAGACCATTTCCTGCAAAACCTGATCACGACCGATCTCGGCAGCCTGGCCGCCGGCGAGGCACGCCCCGGTGCATTGCTCACTCCCCAGGGCAAGATCCTCTTCGACTTTCTGATCTGGCGCGACGGGGACGGTTTTGTGCTGGACACCGCTCTAGAGCAGCAGGACGCGCTGATCCGTCGGCTGACCATGTACAAGCTGCGCGCAGCCGTCACACTATCGGCCGGCACGCAAACAGGTGCCACGGCCATCTGGGGCAGCGATGACGAAAGCGGCGTTGCCGACCTTCGCTTCGCACTCGCCGGAACACCTGTGCGGCGGATCGTCGGCAAGGTCGGAGAACCCGGCGATGTATCCGGCTATGCCGCATTGCGGATCCTCAATGGTGTCGTCGAATCGGGTTCCGATTTTGCCCTGCAAGACGCCTTCCCGCACGACATCCTTTTCGACAAGTCCGGTGGCGTTTCCTTCCGCAAGGGGTGTTATGTCGGCCAGGAGGTGGTCTCGCGCATGCAGCACCGCTCCACGGCACGCCGGCGCGTGGTCATTGTCTCGGCAGAGCAGCCGTTGCCCGCGACCGGCACAGAGATCACCGCCGACGGCAAGCCGATCGGCGCGCTTGGCACGGTTGCCGGGACACGTGCGCTTGCGATCGTGCGCATCGACAAGGCCGGCGAGGCGATGAGCAAAGGCACCGCCGTGCTTGCGGCCGATGTGCCGCTCAGCCTCACCTTGCCCGTCTGGACCGGCCTCGCCTTCCCTTCGGCTACGGCTGAGGACGCCTGAGGCATGATCGAGACCGCCAAGATCCCGGGACGGGCCTGGCAGCGCATGCTGTCTGGCCGCCGTCTCGACCTGCTCGATCCCTCGCCGCTCGACGTCGAAATCTCCGACATCGCCCATGGCCTCGCCCGTGTTGCCCGCTGGAATGGGCAGACGTCGGGTGATCACGCCTTTTCCGTTGCCCAGCACAGCCTGATCGTCGAGGATATCTTTCGTCGGTCCTGTCCCAAGGCGACCGCCGACGATCTTTTGGTGGCGCTTTTGCATGACGGGCCGGAATATGTCATCGGCGACATGATCTCGCCCTTCAAGGCCGTTGTCGGCGGCGGCTACAAGGTGGTGGAGAAGCGGCTGGAAGCCGCCATTCACCTGCGCTTCGGGCTGCCGGCCCATCCGAAAGCGGCGCTCAAGGACCAGATCAAGAAGGCCGACATGATCTCCGCCTATTTCGAGGCCACCGTGCTTGCCGGATTTGCGGAAGCCGAAGCGCGGAAATTCTTCGGCCAGCCGAAGGGCTTCACCCGTGACACGATCCTGATCGATCCGCTGCCGGCCTATCAGGCCCAGGCGAAATTTCTCGAGCGTTTCGAGGCGATCGAGGCGGAGCGGCAGGCCGCCACCAGGGGGCTCCGATGAGCGTCATCGTGGTTGCCCCGCTCGCCCGGATCGCGGAAATGGCCGTGCGCCACAAGGCGTCAGAGATGATCAGCCTGCTCGCTGCCAACCAGGATTTTCACCGGCCCGCCGTGATCCGGGCGGAGCGACACCTGAAGCTCGGCATGAACGACATCACCTTTGCCGGCACCGGCGACCTGATCGCGCCGCAGGAGGCGCATGTGGCTGAGATCATCGCGTTCGCCCGCAGCTGGGACCAGTCGGCACCGCTCATCGTGCATTGCTGGATGGGAGTCTCTCGTTCGCCGGCGGCCGCGATGATCGCGAGCCTTGCGGTGCATCCCGAAGATGACGACGATGCCCTGGCACGGCGTCTGCGGGAGGCCTCGCCCTATGCGACCCCCAATATGCGCCTCGTTGAAATCGGCGACGCCATGCTCGGGCGGGAAGGACGTTTCGCCCGTGCCGTGAAGGCGCTTGGCCGGGGCGCGGATACCGACGGCAACCAGCCCTTCGTGCTGCCACTTCCGGCGCGCGAGCCGGTCGCGCCATGAGTGCGGCGGCCGATATCGAGATCGGCCTCAATGCCGCGATCGTGGCGATCGCCGAGGGGCAACCGCGCCTGCTGGTCGTGCCTGCAGGGTCAGGCGCGCTCGACGCCCTGCCCTTCGGCCCCTTCGACCCGACCCGGCACCGGACCATGGAAATGTCGCTGCGCCAGACCGTGGAGGCGCAGACGGCCCTGCAGCTTGGCTATATCGAGCAGCTCTACACCTTCGGCGATCGCGGCCGCCACACCATGCCCGGTGACAGCGGGCCGCATGTCGTTTCGGTCGGTTATCTGGCGCTGACCCGGCTTGAGGCCGAGGGGGTGGCCCGACTGGAGACATCCGGGGCGGCCTGGCGCGACTGGTATGGCTTCCTGCCCTGGGAGGACTGGCGCCAGGGGCGACCTGGCCTGATTGATCAGTCAATCCTGCCGGCCTTGCGGGACTGGGCCGAGGAACCGCTGGACGAGTCGACGGGCGGACCTGCGATCTCGCGACGCTCGCGGCTGAAGCTCGCCTTCGGTCTCGACGATTTCCCGTTCGACGAGGAACGTGTGCTGGAGCGCTACGAACTTCTCTACGAGGCCGGCCTGCTGGATGAAGCCGTGTCGGACGGCCGTCTTGCCCGCCGAAGGGTCACCGTTCCGCTCGGGCGGCCGATGCGGCATGATCACCGGCGGATCGCGGCCACGGCGCTGGCGCGGCTGCGCAGCAAGATCAAATACCGCCCGGTCGTCTTCGAACTGATGCCACCGCAATTTACGCTGACGGCATTGCAGTCGACCGTTGAGGCGATCTCGGGTCGGCATCTGCACAAGCAGAATTTTCGCCGGCTGGTGGAAGGGGCCGAACTCGTCGAGGCGACCGGGTCGACAGAGGCTGCGACGGGTGGGAGACCGGCAGCGCTCTTCCGCTTCCGCCGGCAGATCCTCGAAGAGCGCCCTGCGCCCGGTCTGAAACTCGGCGGTCGCTCCGCCGGTTGACCCTTGGAACTTGCGCCCCATTTAGCCCGTGAGATCATCAAAGCGGGACACAAGACGGCATGGAGCAACAGGCAAGCGAAGTCATTCTGGCATCCCAGGCGGCACTGACCCAGGCAAGCCGCCTGGCGGTCGATTATTCCTTTTCCATCCTCGGCGCCCTGCTGTTGCTCGGGCTCGGCTGGTGGTTGTCTGCGCTGGTGAGCCGATGGACGCATGCGGGCCTTCTTCGGCTGCGCGGCTTTGACGAAACGCTCGCCCGCTTCTTTGCCAATGTCGTGCGTTATGCGGCCCTCATTCTCGTCTTCGTCACAGTGCTTGGCCAGTTCGGTGTTCAGACGGCCTCGATCATCGCAGCACTTGGTGCCGCAGGCCTCGCCATCGGCCTTGCCTTGCAAGGCACGCTGCAGAATATCGCGGCGGGCATCATGCTCCTGGTGCTGCGGCCCTTCCGGGTCGGCGAATATATCGAGACGGGTGCCATCACCGGTACGGTGGTCGAGATCGGTCTATTCGCCACAGAACTCCGCACGCCCGATGGGCTCTACCGGCTGGCTCCGAACTCCATTCTGTGGAATGTGCCGATCACCAATTTCAGCCGCCACCAGACGCGACGGGCCGAACTCAAGGTCAACATCGACAATTCCGACAAGATCGATGAGGCCGAAGCCATTCTGCGCGCGCAGGCTGAAGCCGATCCCCGTGTTCTCACTGAGCTCGGCGTCTCGACGCATGTCGAGCAACTGGCCGGAAGTGGGGTGGTGCTGACGCTCTGGTACTGGACCCGGAGCAGTGAGTTCGGAAGAACCTCACAGGACCTGATGAAGGCCGTGAAGACGACGCTGGATCGCAACGGGATTACCCGAGCGCCTGCCTGAGGTCGCACAGACCTAGCGTCACTTCCATGACCCGGTTGCTCGAAGGTGAGCAACCCAAAAGCGAAAGACGCAGGCTGCCGCCACAGCCTGCGTCCGGGACACTGACAGATCGCTCTTCGATCCGCAGGGTCAAGCCTGTTGCGCGTCGCCGCCATTCTCGCGATAGGCGTTAATGACACGCTCCATCTCGGCAAGGATGTCGAAGATGCTGACCGTATCCTCCGCCGATGCATCGTATGTGGCATCATCCAGCGACTGAGGAGCATCCGCGAACCCGGCGGTAAACGCCTCTTCGGTCAGAAAGCCGGTCTGTTCGGTGTCGAGTTCGGCGAAGTCGGCGGTCGCCTCTTCCTCGCTGACGTCTTCCGGCCGCGCGGCAACATACTCGTCCTGGGTAATCCGGCCATCGCCATCGGCATCGATGGCGCTGAAGAGATCACGGGCGTCGAGCGCGGGTTCGCTCTCTGCATCCATGGAGGATATCTGCAGGAGCATGGAAATCATGCTGCCGCGAACCTGCGACTCGCTGCCGGTCGCGGCGTTTTCGCTCGACACGGTCGGGTCCTGGGTGCGGCCCGATTTTGCGGCCTCCAGTTCCTTGTCGCTGATGATGCCGTCACCATTGGTGTCCAGGCTGGAAATGGAAACGCGGCCTGCTGCGCCGCTCTCGCTTGATGAAATGATGCCCGTCATGAAAATCCCCGAAGATCGTGCGAACGCCCATTCTGCTTACGCTCAACTGTGCCGGGCCCACCTTTTCTGGGGTATGGGATTCTCAAAAAACGGTCAAAACTATTAATTGTAGACGATAACTATCGAAGGCTTGGCTTATATAAAGTCAAGCGCCTGAGATGTCTGAACAAGTTCGGAATCGCGCGTCATGCGGCGAGTTTCGGCAATCGATGCTGCAAGCAGAATATCCGTTCTCTTCAGACCAAACTTGAGTCCAATCCGATATCCATTGTTGGTGCTGCCATGGTAATCTTGGAGGTCGAGACGTAATCGACCCCGGTCTCGGCAATGGCGCGGATGGTCTCCAGCGTCACATTGCCCGATGCTTCGAGAATCACGCGTGCTTGGGCAAAGGCATAAACGGCCGGCGTCTGGCCGTGATGGATACGGTTGATCTCAACCGCCTCAGCCAGACGTTCCGGCGTCATGTTGTCGAGCAGGATCACATCAGGGCCGGCCTCCAGCGCCTGACGCATCTGCTCGAGGCTGTCCACCTCCACTTCCACCTTGACCAGATGGCCGGCATAGGCGCGGGCGGCGGCAATCGCCGGGCCGACGCCGCCTGATACCGCGATGTGGTTGTCCTTGATCAGGATCGCGTCATCAAGGCCGTAGCGATGGTTCGAGCCACCGCCGAGCCGGACCGCGTATTTCTCGACCGCCCGCAGACCCGGCAACGTCTTCCGCGTACAGGTGACTCGGGCCTTCGTATGGGCAATCGCATCGGCAAAACGGGCCGTGTAGCTCGCGACGCCGGAGAGATGCATAAGAAAATTGAGCGCGACACGCTCCGCCGAGAGCACCGATCGGGCGGTTCCTTCGACCCTGGCAAGCGGCTGGCCGGGCGCGACACGGTCGCCGTCCGTCACCAGTGCCTCGAAACGCACGGCAGGATCGATCAGCCGGAAGGCGGTTTCCGCCAGCACAAGGCCTGCGACCACACCCGGATCGCGACCATTGATGGTCATGCGGGCGGTCTTTTCGGGGCCGATCGTGGCATAGGTGGTGATATCGCCCGCCCGGCCAAGATCTTCGAGGAGGGCATTGCGCACGAGGTCTTCGACCATCAGCGGCGACAATTGCGGGCGGAAGCTCTGTGGCATCGATGGGGGCATGACCTTGTCCTTTCCAATCAGCCGACGATCTCGGCGGCGATACGATCCGCCTCACGAAGCGTCAGATAGGTGCGGCGATGCCAGGCATCGCTGGTATCAGGATAGTCCGAGCGCATTTGTGCTCCCCGACTTTCCGTGCGCTGCAGGGCGCCGACGGCAATCAGCTTTGCAGTGGCCGCGATGTTGGAAAAACGCACACGCGGGCGCTCCTGATCGAGCCGGGCGAGTTCGCGGATCAACGTCTTCAGCCCTTCCTCGTTGCGGATCACGCCGGCATGCGTGCTCATCAGGCGGCGCAATTCCTTGAGTTCAGCACTGTCTTCGAGGGTGACGAGATCATCGTTCTCGCCGGCGGCCTTCGGCCATTCGTAAAGCGTGGATTCCGGCAGCATGCCCTTGATGCTGTCTGCAATGCGGCCGGCAAAGACGACGGCTTCCAGAAGCGAATTCGAGGCGAGCCGGTTGGCGCCATGCACCCCGCTCGAGGTGACTTCGCCGGCCGCCCACAGACCGTCGAGCGAGCTGCGCCCATCGGCATCCACGGCAATGCCGCCCATGTGGTAATGCACGGCGGGGACGACCGGGATCGGTTGGACCGCCGGATCGATGCCGGCCGCGGTGCAGGACGCGTAGACGGTCGGGAAATGCTCGGCGAACTGTTTGCCGATGGCCTTGGTGCAATCGAGGAAGGCGCCGCGACCGGCAGCGACCTCGGCGAAGACGCCGCGGGCGACGATGTCACGCGGGGCAAGCTCGGCATCGGCATGCAGATCGGTCATGAAGCGGTGCCCGGCCCGGTTGACGAGAACAGCGCCATCGCCGCGCAGGGCTTCCGTCGCGAGTGGCGCAGGATCCTGGCCGATGTCGATGGCGGTCGGGTGGAACTGGACGAATTCCGGATCGGCAATGACGGCACCGGCCTTGGCCGCCATGCCGACGCCGGTTCCCCGCGCCTCGGCCGGATTGGTGGTGACGGCATAGAGGTGGCCGACGCCACCGGAGCAGAGCACGACGGCGCGCGCGGGAAAGGCGACCCGTGCCGTCGACTGGCCCGCATCGGGACGGGCAATCACGCCGGAGACGAAGCGGCCCTCGGCAATCAGCTCCTCGACGACATAACCTTCCATGACACGGATCGACGGCGTGCGGCGCACCGCCGCAATCAGAGCCTCCATGATGGCCCCGCCGGCCCGGTCGCCTGCGACCCGCACGATGCGGCGCTCGGAATGGGCCGCCTCGCGCGACAGCAGCAGATGGCCTTCGAGATCACGGTCGAAGGGCACGCCATAGGCGAGCAGATCATGGATGCGATCCGGACCTTCCGAGATCATCAGCCGGGCGATCTTCTCCTCGACCAGACCGGCACCGGCTGCGACCGTATCGGCGAGGTGTTTGTCAAAACTGTCGCCTGGGCTCATGGCGGCGGCAATGCCGCCTTGCGCCCAGGCCGAAGACGCGCCCTGCCCGATCGGGGCGGCGGCCAGCACCGTCACCGGGCGTGGCGCGAGTTTCAGCGCGCAGAAGAGACCCGCAAGGCCGCCACCGACGATGACGATATCGTCGATGCCCTGCCAGGATTGCGGCCGCATGGATTCAAGATTGGTCGGCATTCAGCCCTCCCGGCCGGCAGCACTGCCTCAATTCTTCAGATTGATCATCCGTTCGACGGCCAGCCGTGCGCGGCCGGCAATCGTGGGATCAACCGTCACTTCCTCCGTCATGAACAACAGGCTGTCGAGGATCTTCGGCAGGGTGATGCGCTTCATGTGCGGACAGAGATTGCAGGGCTTGACGAAATCGACGTCGGGCACTTCGACCTGGATGTTGGAGGCCATCGAGCATTCGGTGACGAGCAGCACGCGCTGCGGCCGCTTCGTCTTGACGTAGTCGATCATGCCCTTGGTCGAACCAGCATAATCGGAAACAGCGAGCACGCTCGGATGGCATTCGGGATGGGCGACAATTTCGATGCGTGGATCGGCGCGCTTGTATTCCAGGAGTTCGTCGGCCGTGAAGCGCTCATGCACCTCGCAATGGCCCTTCCAGGTGAGGATCTTTTTCGAGGTCTGGTTGGCGACGTTCATCGCCAGATATTCATCGGGGATGCAGAGAACCGTGTCGCTGTCGAAGCTGTTGACCACGTCGACGGCATTGGCCGAGGTGCAGCAGATATCCGTCTCGGCCTTCACGTCGGCCGACGTGTTCACATAGGCGACGACGGGCACACCGGGGTACCGCTCGCGCAGCAGGCGGACATCCGCGCCGGTGATCGATTCCGACAACGAGCAGCCGGCACGGCCGTCGGGGATCAACACGGTCTTTTGCGGATTTAGCAGTTTCGAGGTCTCGGCCATGAAATGCACGCCGCATTGCACGATGATCTCGGCATCGACGCTGACGGCATCACGGGCAAGCTGCAGCGAATCGCCCTTGATGTCGGCGACGCAGTGAAAGATCTCCGGCGTCTGATAATTGTGCGCGAGTATGACGGCGCCACGCTCCTTTTTCACGCGGTTGATCGCGTGAATGTAAGGCGCGAAGACCGGCCATTCGATTTCCGGAATGAAGTCGCGGACGCGCTCGTAAAGATGCGCCGTCTCCTTGGCGACTGCGGGCGTGTAGCTCAGATCCGGGCGCTCCCAGACGCCGAAACGCTCGGCCGCCGTTGCCGCCGATTTGCCTGTGTTCCGCTCGGCTTGCGCTTCCATGGCGACCTCCTCCCGTATTTATGCTCACAATGAGCATAACAAGAGCCAAAGAAAACCGGCTGTTGCCGGTGAATCGGATTTAGAAAGTTTCGGGGGCGAATGCAAGGGGCGGATATCACGCGCTGCGCCACAGATCGGCAGGGTCACGTTACGTGATGCAGGAAGCTTCCCCAAAACGATAAATGGTTTAGGTTGTCCTTGATTTTGCAAGATGCATCGGGGGCGCGCATGTTCGAACTGCTACTGTTGATCTTGATCGGCGTGCTCTTCTTTATGCAAAGGGGATCAGCCGACAGAATGGATCGGCTTGAAAACGAGCTGCGGAGCGTCCGGGAAAAGCTCCTCCGACTGGGCCAGCCGTCTCCATCCATGCGAGCCGCGAGCGAAACCCAAAAGCTCGACGAAGCCGCAGCCGCTCCGATGGAACCGGCGCCACCCACCCCTGCCTGGGGCAAGGTGGAGGCGCTCGAAGCCAAGATCGAAGAGCGGAACAACGCTCAGCTTCTCGCTCAACCAGTGCCGGACACGCCTGAAGAAGGGGGAAGCCCCGCCGAACCGAACTACCTGGCCGATGCGACAATCCCGACAGGATCGTCAATTGCAGCAAACCCGCCCGAAGCGGCAAAGCCGACCGAAACAGTCGTGCCGCGCATCTCAGACAAAGCTGCTCCTCCCTCTGAAAACTTGGAGAATCTGCTCGGGGCTCGCTGGGCGGTGTGGGCCGGTGGTCTGGCGCTGGCGCTCGGCGGTGTCTTCCTGGTGCGGTATTCGATCGAGAGTGGCCTACTCGGCCCCGGCGTGCGGCTGACACTCGCCGCCCTGTTCGGGCTCGCCCTGATCGCCACCGGAGAACTGATCCGCCGAAAGGCACTGCCGAAAGCCGAGGCGCTTTACTCCAACGCCATGGTGCCAGGCATCCTGACGGCAGCTGGCGCGGTCACGCTATTCGGCGCGATCTATGCCGCCCATGGAGTTTACGACTACATCGGGCCGACACTTGCCTTCGTTCTGCTCGCGCTTACCGCCTTTGGCGTACTCGGCCTCTCCCTTTTGCATGGCCAGACACTGGCAGGGCTCGGCCTCGCAGGATCGATGGTAACGCCATTGCTCATCTCGACGACGTCACCGAACCTATGGACGCTGTTCATCTACCTAACTGTCGCACAGGTCACGACATCCATGGCCGCGCGCCTCAAGGGCTGGCTCATCGTACCCGCCCTGGCACAGGCTTTGCTCGGGGTCTGGGCGCTGGTGGCCCTCATCGATTTCAACGACATCACACCCGTCGCCTTGTCGCTGATGGCCATGATCGCAGCCTGGATGCTGATCTGGCCGGGCGCCACGGGTGATGATCCGGCAGATCCTGACGCACCGCTGTCGCTCGAAAGTCTCGGACGGCGTATGGAATCCGGTCAGATCGGGCTCGACGTCACGCTATCTCTCGCCGTCATGCTGCCAGCGATCGCCATGCTAAACCGGAACCTGACGGATCTCTTCCCGCTCTTCGCCTTCGCAGCACTGATCACAGCACTGGCCGCCGCAGGCAGCGCGCGTTTCGGCACTTTCTGGCCGACAGCGATCGCAAGTGCGGGTGCGCTCCTAGGAGCCACTATCGCAACCGGCATGATCGGGCAGGCCCAGACCCTCGTACTCGGCTGGGAGAGCGATGCGACCAGTCTGCCGCCGATCGACATCAATGTGATGTACCTGCTTCTCGGGCTTGCGGCCGTCTTCCTGTTCATCGGCCTTGCCCAGATTCGCCGACGCTTTGCCGACGATCCGTTGTTCTCGACGGTCTGGGCGATCATTGCGGCCATGCTTCCAATCGCACTCACCACGATCAGCTTCGTCTTCTACGGGGTCTATGCCCGCGACTGGCTGCATGCATTCTTCGCTATCGCGCTGGGCGCCGTCCTTCTCGCGGCTTGCGAAATATTCGAGCGCAAAGGTGCCTTGCCCCGCTTCCGACGTGGCGTCGACGTGCTTCTAACAGGAAGTTTTGCCGCCTTTGCGCTTGCCCTGCACGCATTAACCGACGGCGTGGTGACCACGATCCTGCTCGCTCTCCTCGGCTTTGCCTATCTCATGGCAACACGCAAGCGGAGTTGGAGCGGCCTCCCCTGGATCCTTGTCATTTCGCTTGCCGGCGTGCTGTTCCGGATCGGCTGGGATCCGACGCTGGTCGGACCGGACGCCCTCTGGCGCACGCCTGTCTTCAACCAGTTGCTGCCGGGCTACGGCATCCCGGCCCTGCTTGCCGTCTATGGGGCCTATGAGATGCGCAGCTGGCCGGGTGCGCGGGTCCGCAATGCCCTGCAGGGTCTGGCCAGCCTACTCGGCCTGCTCACTGTCGCAATCCTGGTGCGGCACGCAATGAATGGCGGCGTCCTGGATTCCACTGTGCCGACACTTGGCGAGCAGTCGATCTACACGCTGCTGGTTGTCGGACTCTCGGGCATCCTGATGACGCTGGATCTAAAATCACCCAGCGCGGCCTTCCGTCTTGGCTCGATGGTGGCGGGTGGTTTGGCGGTCCTGCAGACAGTCAGCCTGCATCTCGGTGCGCTCAATCCGTACTTCAGCGGCGAAAGCACGGGTTCCTGGCCGTTCATCAACCTGCTGCTCATTGGATATCTGCTGCCGGCCATCGGTTATGGCGGGCTCGCCTACTACGCCAGAGACAAGCGCCCCCGGCCCTATGTGATGCTGTTGGCGCTCTCGAGCGCGGCGCTCGCTTTCGCCTGGGTGACACTCACAGTCCGGCGCTATTGGCAGGGCGAGTTCATTTCCTACTGGAAAGGTTTCGGACAGGCCGAAATCTACAGTTATCCGGTTGCATGGCTGGCCATCGGCGTCGCTCTTCTTGTCGTCGGTTCCCGGTTTGAGGCGCGACATCAGCGCCCCTGGCTGAGCTTGCCATGGATCTCGGTCGCATCCCTCGCGGGCATACTGATCCTCATCGGCTGGGATCCGACGCTGGTCGGGGCGGAAGCCTTGTGGCGCACGCCGGTCTTCAACCAGTTGCTGCCCGGCTACGGCATCCCGGCCCTTTTGGCGATCTATGGGGCATACGAGATGCGCAACTGGTCGGACCTTCGCGCCCGCTACGCTCTTCAGGGCTTCGCCAGCCTTCTGAGCCTGCTCACCGTCGCCGTTCTAATCCGCCACGCGATGAATGGCGGTGTGCTTGATTCCTCGACGCCGACGCTTGGCGAACAGTCGATCTACACGCTGCTGGTGATCGGGCTCTCGGGCATCCTGATGACGCTTGATCTCAAATCGCCGAGCCCTGTCTTCCGCTATGGCTCGATGGTCGCGGGCGGGGTCGCCATCGCCCAGACGGTGAGCCTGCATCTCGGTGCGCTCAATCCCTATTTCACGGGCGAGAGCACCGGCAGCTGGCCGCTGATCAACCTGCTGCTGATCGGCTATCTGCTGCCCGGCATCGCCTATGCGGGCCTCGCCTTTTATGCGCGTAACAAGCGGCCCCTGCCCTATGTGGTGCTGCTCGCGCTCTCCGGTGCGGTGCTCGGCTTTGCCTGGGTGACGCTTTCGGTCCGGCGCTTCTGGCAGGGCGAGTTCATCGCCTATTGGAAGGGTTTCGAGCAGGCGGAGACCTATAGCTATTCGGTCGCCTGGCTTGCGATCGGCGTCGGACTGCTTGCACTCGGCTCGCGATTCGATGCCAGAAGCCTGCGCATCGCGTCGGCGGTCATCGTCATCGTGACCGTCGCCAAGGTCTTTCTGGTCGACATGGCGAACCTCGAAGGTGTGCTGCGCGCGCTGTCCTTCATCGGCCTCGGCTTCGTGCTGATCGGTATCGGCCTGTTCTACCAGAAGATCCTCACCTCCAAAACGAAGCCGGCGCCGGCTGTCGAGCCCGAGGAGGAACCGACAGGGATCTGAGTTTTTGCGGATTGCGGCGATGCTGGCAGGCGGGATAGATGGATGCCGCGCCTGCCAGGAATCACCGGGATTTTTTGACGTGACAGATCTTCTCACTGCCGAAGCCTTTGCCCCGCATCAGGCGCTTGCGGCGCAGCTTCTGGCACATGCGACCGAAGGCGATGACGGCTCGCATGACCTCGCCCATATCCACCGGGTGTTTCGCAATGCCATGCGCATCCAGGTCGGCGAAGGCGGGGACGCAGAGGTGCTGGCGGCAGCCGTTCTCCTGCATGATTGCGTGGCGGTCGAGAAGAACTCGCCGCTTAGATCGCAAGCCTCGCGGCTCGCGGCGGAGAAGGCGTCGAGCATTCTGGCTGACCTCGGCTGGCCTGAGGACCGGATCGCCCGCGTGGCCCATGCCGTGCTGACCCACAGTTTTTCCGCCAACATTCCGCCCGAGACGCTGGAAGCCAAAATCCTGCAGGATGCCGACCGGCTGGACGCGATCGGCATGGTCGGCGTGGCGCGCTGCTTCTACATCGCCGGGCGTTTGGGCTCCGGCCTTTATCATCCCGGTGATCCCGGCGCAGATCACCGGCCGCTCGATGACCGGCGTTATGCAATCGACCATTTTCCGGCCAAGCTCTTGAAACTCTCCGACGGCTTCAAGACGGCGACAGGCCGTGTCCTGGCTGAGGAGCGGCACCAGCGGCTCGAGCAGTTTCTCACCCTCTTCCGCGACGAAATCTAAAGGTTATGCCATGCAGATCACCGGGCTTTTCATCTATCCAATCAAGAGTGCTCGGGGCATAACTCTGCCGCAGGCGCGGATCGAGGCCATGGGGCTTGCCGGCGATCGGCGGATGATGCTGGTCGATCCGTCAGGGCATTTCATCACCCAGCGCGAATTGCCCGACCTCGCCCGACTCACAGCCATTCCGGGTGCCGCTTACCTCACGCTCCGGCTCGACGACGGACGCGAGGTCATGGTCGCACCGCCGCGCCCGGAGCATCGGATGGATGTGGCGATCTGGAAATCCATCGTCAGCGCCGCCGTGGCCGACGACAGCGTCAATGCGAAGCTGTCGGCGTGGTTCGGACGGGAGATGAAGCTTGTTTTCATCGATGGCGACAGCCGCCGCATGGCAAGTGCCGAATGGGCAGGCGAGAATTCGCCGATGGCTTTTGCCGATGGCTACCAGATCCTCGTCACCACCACGGGGTCGCTGCGCGCGCTCAACGAGGACATGGAGAAACACGGCGAAGGCTTTGTTGGCATGGAGCGTTTCCGACCGAACATCGTGCTCGATTGCGACGAGCCCTGGGCCGAGGACACCTGGACCGGTCTCGAAATCTCGGGCATCCGCTTCGATTTCGCCAAACCCTGCCCACGCTGCATCATGACCACGCAGGATCAGCAGACCGGCTCACGCGAGGGCGCCAATCCGATGCCGGCCATGGGGCGGATGCGCATGTCGGCCGATCGGCGCGTGGCGGGGCCATTGTTCGGCTGGAACACCGTGCCGCGCGGTGAAGGTCTGGTCTCGGTTGGGGACGCGGTCAGCGTTCTGGGCATGCGTGACGGCTGGGCGATCAAGCAGCGGTGATCGCGGATTACGGGGGCCACCCGCCCTCGTCCTTCGAGGGTCGCTGCGCTCCCACCTCAGGATGAGGGCTGATCGTTTTCGCAACCTCATCCTGAGGCGCCCTCACCAAGTGGGGGCCTCGAAGGCCCCTGCCCACCCTCCGGCCGTCATCCTGAGGCGCCCTCACCAAGCGGGGCCTCGAAGGTCTCTGCCCACCCTCTGGTCCTCATCCTGAGGTGCCCTCGCCAAGCGAGGGCCTCGAAGGACCCTGCCCACCCTCTGGTCCTCATCCTGAGGTGCCCTCGCCAAGCGAGGGCCTCGAAGGATCCGGCCTTGCGCACCCAACCCAAAGCTGACTTTCATCAAATCCCTTGATGAGCAATTCATCAAAAGGCGTTTCCCGTCATGGGTCCGCTGAACTACAGTCAGTCCTCGACAGAGGAGAATCCCCCATGACCGCGACTGCGCGCCACCCGATGCCCTGGCTGATCATTCTTGCCGGATCGCTGATTGCGGTCATGACCTTCGGGCCGCGGTCGGCCATGGGCTTCTTCCAGTTGCCGATGCTCGCCGATCGGGGTTGGGACCGCTCGACCTTCGGCCTCGCCATGGCCTTCCAGAACCTGTTCTGGGGTGTCAGCCAACCCTTCTTCGGGGCCTTGGCGGACAAATACGGCACCGGACGCGTGCTGGTCATGTCCGGCGTGCTCTATGCTGCGGGTCTTCTGATGATGGCCCATGCGAGTGCACCGATCTGGCTGCATATCGGCGGCGGCGTGCTGATCGGTACGGCGATCGGTGCGGGGTCCTTTAGCGTCATCCTCTCGGCCTTTGCCCGCAATGTCACGCCCGAGCAGCGCTCCATGGCGTTCGGCATCGGGACTGCGGCGGGTTCTGCCGGCATGTTCCTGTTTGCCCCCTTGAGCCAGGGCTTCATCTCCGCCTTCGGCTGGTCGGACAGCCTCGTGATCATCGCCGTGATGATGCTGGTCGTGCCGCTGCTTGCCATTCCGCTCCGCGGCAATGCGCAGTCGGGCAGCCAGTCCGGCATGCAGTATCAGCAGACGGTGGCGGAAGCGCTGAAAGAGGCGCTGGCGCACAGGAGCTACCTGCTGCTGACCACCGGCTTCTTCGTCTGCGGCTTCCAGGTGGCGTTCATCACCGCGCATTTCCCCGCCTATCTCGGCGATATCGGCATCGAGCCGCGTTATGCGGTGATTGCCATGGCGCTGATCGGCTTCTTCAACATCATCGGCTCGCTCGCCGCCGGCTGGATCGGCCAACGCTATTCGAAGCCCTATTTCCTCGCCTTCATCTATATCGGCCGCTCGATCACCGTGACGCTTTTCCTGCTCCTGCCGCAGACGCCGACCTCCGTGGTGATCTTCGCCTCGGTGATGGGGCTGCTCTGGCTCTCGACCGTGCCGCCGACAAATGGCCTCGTCGCCATCATGTTCGGCACACGCCATCTCGGCCTGCTCGGCGGGCTGGTCTTCCTGTCGCACCAGATCGGGTCGTTCCTTGGCGTGTGGATGGGCGGTTATCTCTACGACCACTTCGGCACCTATGACCAGGTCTGGTGGCTTGGTGTGGCGCTTGGGATCTTCGCGGCAGTGGTGCATTGGCCGATCCGCGAAAAAGCTGTCGACCGGCCCGCCATGGTCGCGGCGTAATTTTGCCCAAAGTGAGATCATATTTCGGCATTTCATCCATGCCGGATCAAAATTCCCGTGTTTCCGCCTAACGCGGACCGTCACAGAAAATTATTTTATTTTTCTCAGGTCGCCCGTTGACGGATTCGGAGCCAGCACCTACCTTGTGCGAGCTGGTTCGGACACTGACGACGAACCATGACTGGCCTCCCTTTGGAGGCCACAGCCAAAGAAGGAGGTCAGCGAAATGCAAGTTGTATTTCTTGATGCCATCCGATCCTGGCAGACGACCCCGTGCCTCGTGATGGTGAAACGCCATTACGCCTGCTCCTGTCGAATGTGACGCAGCGCAAAGACTGATCACCACAAACGACTATTGAAACAGCGCCGTGCATAGAGTGCACGAGCGGGGACATTCATTATGAAAAAGCAAGTCATTGAATATGCCGGAATCCCGGTTGGCATCACCATTCCCGACGGCGACAGGGTCAAGTTCATCGCCGTCAAATATCCGGTCATCGACCTGGATGGCGGTAGCTATCGCAATATCAGCGAACTTCAGGCCGCCATCCACAATCACATGGCCAAATCGGCGCCTGAGGATCAGGCCGAGTTTCTCGGTGCGGCCAATGCCCCGGTTGCCTCGAGCGCCCGCAGGGTCTTCAACGCCGCCTGACAAAAGCCCTCCCGTGCCGCGCCCGCTTCAAGCCCGCGCGGCACGTACACGTGGCGGTCCAGGAAATATGCGGTGAGCCGGAAGGCCGCTGCCAGGCTTTCGGGATCGGCCCTTTTCCGGCTTCCGGACGACAGGAAATCCGGAAGCGACAACATCTTGTCCGCCCAGGGAGCGCCTGCCGCACGGCTGACAGCCCGGCCGGATTTCGGCGAGACATAAGCAAGATCATCACGCAGCCCTGTCGCCGCGCATTCGTCCAGATCCAGACCGAAGCCGAGATCGTTCAGCAGTGCCAGCTCGAAGCGGACGAAGAGTTCGCCGGCGGTTGCCGGCTCCTCCAGATGATCGAGAATGACGTCGAGGGCTTCGAAGAGATGCGGATGGGGATCGCGTTCGGGTAGAAGGCGCAAGAGGGAGCCAAGCGCCTGGACGCCGTAGACGGCGGTGGCACTCTCCATCAGCCGCCCTGCCCGCAAGATCAGCGGCTCCACCCTGTATTCACCGAGATGTTCGTCGAGCCTTGCCCGCCAGGTGACTTCCAGCCGGTTTCCAGGCTGCAGGACCGGCTGCATGCTGCGCGAGCGACCGGACCTGATCATGCCGAGATGCCGGCCACGGCTGCGGGTCATCATTTCGGCAATGACGCTGGTTTCGCCATGCCTGCGCACACCGAGCAGAATTGCCTCGTCCGTCCATTGCATGGAGACAGTCTAGCCTAGACCGCTCCCCCGGGACAACCGATTCGACTGCCGCTCTCAGAAATCCGAGAGGTAACGTCGAACCCAGCCGCGCCATTGGGCAAGCGCTTCGGACTTGCCGGTATAACGTTTCTCTTCATGCAGTTGCGCCAACGACTTCATCGCCTGCAGCAGCACCACCGCCATGGCCTGGCGCTCGTCGTCGCCAAGTTGAGGCCGCCAGGCGGCAAGGCAGTCTGCAATGTGGCGTCGCAGGCTTTCGCGCAGCACGCCGGGGCGCACGCCCGGCTGTTCCCAGCGTGCATCGAGAAGGCTCAGCGCCAGGCTGCGCTCGGATGCATGGGCGACCATCACGTCAAGAAGACGATCGGCGAGGTCGGCGCCGTCAAGCTCAGGGGCCTGTTCGCAGATCCTGTCGAGCGCCGCCGTCACATGTTCGCCATAACGGGCAACCAGAGCATCTGCCAGGACATCCTTGTTGGGAAAGAACTGGTACAGTGAACCGATCGGCGCACCGGCGCGGGCCGCGATCTCGGTCATGGTCGCTGCCTTGTAACCCTGCTCGGCAAAGACGCTGGCGCCGGCATCAAGCAGGCGGGCGACGCGCGCAATGCCACGCTGGCGCTTCGGTTCCTTGGCCACGGGAATGGCGGTCACCTTCGGCCGTGCGGATGACGCCGGAATCGTAGAGACATCCGCCACGTCTGCGGCTTTCGTCGGAATCGACAAACTTGACTTTTGCGAGGACATTCTCATAAAACTCGTTTGTGAGGTTCACCTCATTTATTTTACGAATTTGCGCTTTCGTCCAGTGCTTTCCCACTCAGCGGCGCGGCGAAATCAGGAGATGCCCATGGGTGATCAGGCAGACCTGCCCGACAAGGCGTCCGAAGCGGCAGCGGTGATCGCGGCAACTGGCCCTGCTCCACCGCCGGGCATGCTGACGCCCCTGCCCGTCACCGTCCGCTGGGCCATCCTGTTTGCGATCTCTCTGACGCTCTCGACCATCCTTTTCGCCACGCATATTCCAGGCGCCCTGCTGCTCGGGCCGATGGCGGCCGCCATTCTGGTCGCCACGAACGGGGCGCGTCTCTCCGTCCATCGCTATCCCTATATCTTCGCCCATTCGCTGCTCGGCTGCATCATCGCGCGCTCGCTCGATCTGGAAACGCTGAAAGCGGTCGCGCTCGACTGGCCGATCTTTCTGGCGATCGTCATGGCGGTCATCTCGGCGAGCAGCCTTCTCGGTTATCTGATCGCCAAAGCCGACATCCTGCCGGGGACAACGGCCGTATGGGGCACGTCGGCCGGGGCGGCATCCGCCATGGTGCTGATGGCCGAAGCGCATGGCGCTGACGCACGGCTGGTCGCCTTCATGCAGTATCTGCGGGTGGTGTTCGTGGCGACCGGTGCCTCGATCGTGGCTGCACTGGTCTTCCGGATCAGCGGAGGCACCGCGCCACAGACCGTGTGGTTTCCGCAAACGGACTGGCTCGACCTGGGCCTGACGCTTGCTGCTGCTCTTACCGCGGCCTCCGTTGGTGCTCGCCTCAAGATCCCCGCCGGCACCATGCTGCTGCCTCTGGTGGTCACCACGATCCTGCATGTGTCCGGATTGATCTCGCTGCACCTGCCGCAATGGTTGCTGGCACTCGCCTATGGCGTGATCGGCTGGCGGGTCGGGCTGACCTTCACCCGCCGGATCCTCCGGCATGCGGCCAGCGCCCTTCCCCAGGTGGTCGGTTCGATCCTCGTCCTTATGGCGTTTTGCGGCGGGCTCGCCTTTTTGCTCTGGTGGCTCATGGGGATCGACCCGCTGACCGCCTATCTGGCAACCAGCCCTGGCGGCCTCGATTCGATCGCCATCATCGCCGCGTCGACGCCCGTCGACATGTCCTTCGTGATGGCCTTGCAGACCATGCGGCTGATCCTGATCATCCTGCTCGGTCCGCAGATCGCCTCTTTCGTCGCCCGGCGGATCAAGCCCGCCGGGGCGAAAGGATAAAAAGCAGAAGAAAGACCGTCAGTCGCGGGGGAATTCGAGACCCATTTCGCGGAAGCGCTCGGGGTCGTTGCCCCAGTTTTCCCGCACCTTGACGAACAGGAAGAGGTGCACGGGCTGCTCGAGGATTTCCGACATCTCCTTGCGCGAGGCCGTCGAGATCGCCTTGATGGCATCACCGTTCTTGCCGAGCACGATCTTCTTCTGGCTGTCGCGCTCGACATAGATCACCTGTTCGATGCGAACGGAGCCATCCTTGCGCTCTTCCCACTTTTCCGTCTCGACATGCGACGAATAGGGAAGTTCCTGGTGCAGGCGCAGGAAGAGCTTTTCGCGGGTGATCTCGGCGGCCAGCTGACGCATCGGCAGATCGGAAATCTGGTCTTCCGGATAATACCACGGGCCTTCCGGGAAGGTTTCGGCCAGATAGTCCATGATGTCGTCGCAGCCGGAGCCGGTCGTGGCCGAAATCATGAAGGTGCGGTCGAACTTGACGGCTGCGTTCGCCGTTTCGGCGAGCTTGAACAGGTCCTCATGACGCACCCGGTCGATCTTGTTCAGGACCAGGATCTTCGGCTGCGGCACATCCTTCAGGGCTTCCAGGATCGCCTCGGCGTCGCCGCGCAGACCGCGTTCGCTGTCGATCAGGAGCAGGATGATGTCTGCATCCTTTGCACCGCCCCAGGCCGAGGTCACCATGGCGCGGTCGAGCTTGCGGCGCGGCTTGAAGATGCCGGGCGTGTCCATGAAGACGATCTGCGCGTTCTTGTGGATCGCGATACCGCGCATCACGGCGCGGGTCGTCTGCACCTTGTGGCTGACGATCGAGACCTTGGCGCCGACGAAGCGGTTGACCAGCGTCGACTTGCCGGCATTGGTCGGGCCGATAAGGGCGACGAAGCCGGATCGGGTCGGGGTGGCGACGGTGGCTTCGCCGCCGTCATGGCTTTCTGTTTCGGTCATGGTGTCCAATCAGTTTGCGTCAGAGGCCTTGGCCCAGACGCCTTCGCGTTCGAGAATCTTGGTCGCGGCCACCTGCTCGGCGGCGCGCTTTGAACGGTCGATGCCCACCTCGGGCTTCAGGCCCGGGATCTCGACAATCACCGTGAAGCGGGGATCATGATCCGGTCCGGAGCGATCCGCAACCTTGTATGTCGGCGGCGCGCCATACCGGGCATGCGTCCATTCCTGCAATTCGGTCTTGGCGTCGCGGCGGGCGCCATCGGCGCGGGCAGCACGGGCCGTCCAGTATTTCAGGATGAAGCCGCGCGCGGCTTCCAAACCGGCATCCAGATAGATGGCAGCAATCAGGGCTTCGACCACGTCGGCGCGAACATTGAGCATGTTCTTCGCGGTGATCTTTTTCACGTCTGCGCCGGTGCGGATGAAGCGATGGAGCTCCATTTCGTCGGCGACGGCAGCGCAGGTCTCTGCGCTGACGAGCTGGTTGAAGCGGACGGAGAGTTCTCCCTCCGCCGCCTTGCGGAAGGTGCTGAAGAGGAGCTCGGCCACACACAGGCCGAGCACGCGGTCGCCGAGGAATTCGAGGCGCTCATAGTCGCCCTCCCCCTTCGACGGCTGGGCGCTCGAATGCGTGAGCGCGCGGGACAGGCGATCCCGATCGGCAAAACGATGCCCGACCAGAGTTTCGATCTCCGCCCAATGCTCCTCTGCGACGCCCTTCTTCCTGTTCATTCGACAACCTTGAACAGGCGATCCCAACGCATGTTGGACGGCCACTTCCAGACTTCGCGGAACGAGGTGTCGTTGCCAAGCGAGAAGAAGATCAGCGAGGCCTTGCCGATCAGGTTTTCGGCCGGCACGAAGCCGACATCGAAGCGGCTGTCGAGCGAGTTGTCGCGGTTGTCGCCCATCATGAAATAATGGCCTTCCGGCACGATGAACTCGCGGGTGTTGTCGCCCCGCGTATCCGGCGCCTGGTCGAGCGTGTCATAGGTCACGCCGTTGTCCATGGTTTCGCGGAAGACCGGCACGTCGGTGCCCGGATCCATGCGATAGTCCGAGGTGAAAACCCCGTCCTCGACCTTCGGCACCGGCTGGCCATTGATGTTCAGCACGCCATTGATGACCTGGATGCGGTCACCCGGCAGGCCGACGAGGCGCTTGATGTAATCGATGCTCGGATTCGGCGGGAAGCGGAAGACGACGATGTCGCCGCGCTTCGGCTCGCTTGCCAGGATGCGACCCTCGAAGAGGTCCGGCGAGAAGGGCAGCGAGTATTTCGAGTAGCCGTAGGAGAACTTGTTGACGAAGATATAGTCGCCGACCAGCAGGGTCGGCATCATCGAGCCCGACGGGATCGTGAAAGGCTGGAACAACACGGTCCGGATCACCATGGCCAGCAGGAGGGCCTGGATGATGACCTTGATGTTTTCCCAAAGGGCACTTTGCTTCTTGGCTTCGCTCACGCGGGTCTGTTCCTTCTTGCGAAAATCCTGCTCTCTCTAGAGCTATTCATTGTCAAATGGAAGGCTGTCAGCCGGCCCGGCAAGCGGCGAAGCCGCCAAACCGGTGCGACCGGATGTATCAGACATTCAGCGGCAGGGCCTCGATGACGACGAAGGCCTGGGCATAGGGAAACTCGTCTGTGATGGTGAGATGCACGACGGGTCGGTACCCTTCCGGCACCAGGCGATCGAGGAATTTGCGCGCGCCGCCGGTGAGTTCCAGGCCGGGCTTGCCGTTCGGCAGATTAACGACGCCCATTTCCTTCCAGAACACGCCCTCGGCGATCCCCGTGCCAAGCGCCTTGGACATGGCCTCCTTAGCGGCGAAACGCTTGGCATACGACGCGGCCGAATCCTTGCGGCCATTCGAGCGCGCCTGCTCCTCGTCGGTGAAGCAACGCGCCGTGAATTTTTCGCCGAAGCGCTCGATCGACTTCTCGATCCGGCGGATGTCGATGAGGTCGCTGCCGATACCGATGATCATCTCAGACACTCGTCCCTTCCAAGGCATCGGCCAGGCGCGCCCTTGCCCGTTCTGACAGCCGTTCGCGCCGCCGGCGCTGGAACCGATCGACGGCGACATAGGTGCAGGCATAGACGACGATCGTGCTGATGACGGCAAGCGGAATGGCACCGACAAGCATGGGCTTCAGGACCGGCTCCCAGATATGGGCAATCCCGAATTCGTGCCAAAGATGGTGCAGATCGACGGCGGGACCGGAGGGGCCATCCTGGCCGAGCAGATAGCGGCCAACTTCCCAGGTCGCTGCCCATATGAACGGGAACGTCAGCGGATTGCCGACCGCCGTTCCAAGCGCTGCCGCAAGCATGTTGCCCGAGACCAGATAGGCGAGCGCAAAGGCAATCAGGAAGTGGAAGCCGATGAACGGCGTCAGTGACGACACGATACCCGCGACAAGACCAGCGGCCACCGCATGCGGCGTCGCCGACAGACGCAGGACACGTTTGCCGAAGTACTGAAACGGGCGGGAGAAGCCTTTTCGCGGCCATACCAGCTCGCGCAGCCTCGTCGAATAGGAAAGCGGTTGGCGACGTCGAAACAGCATGGACAACATGTAGTTTATCCGCTGCGCTTCCCGCAAGGGTTACCCGTCGACGGAACGCCTTAATACACGAGGCGCCGGAAAGGACCGGCGCCGAACCTGGCGGCTGCCAAAGGCGGCCGTTCTGGCCGCCTACGGATCAGACATGATCTGCAGCCGAAGTGGGCTGCCGGTTATCAGAAACCGCGACGGAACACGCCACGGTCGATTTCGCGCTGGCGGTATTCCAGGTCGACGAGATCGCGAGCACCGTTCAGGTAGCTCATTTCACGTTCAGCAGCCGTGGGAACGCGGAGTGCACGGGCCAGTTTGCGGATCGGAGTAAACATCGTTTTATCCTCGGTTCTTTGTCTTCATCTGTTGATCCGAAGATAATGTTGCGCCGCACAAACCACCAGAGCCGATTGGCGACGCCAGATATGCACCAAACGCATATCGAAGGGGTCGAGGTTTACGTTTTGGGCAGAAGATGGGCAAAAGATAAGCAGTTCGCCGCAAGAGAAGCAGACTTGCGGGGCTGGTCCGTAACCTGCCCCGCAAGCGGATCAATCGTAGACACGCTTCACCGTCGAGATGCAGTCGAGCTCCTTCAGCTCGCCGAGCAACTGGCTGAGCTGACGCAGGTCCCAGACTTCGAGATCGATCGCCATTTCGGTGAAGTCGGTGGCAATGCGAATCATGTTCAAGACGCGGATATTGATATCGAGGCGGGCGACACACTGGGCAACGGTCGCCAGCGTGCCCGGCTCGTTGAGCGCATTGATCAGGATACGGGCGACGAAGCGCGACTTGTTCGCCTCGTCGAGATCCCAGCGCACATCGATCCAGCGCTCCGGCTCGTTCTCGAAGCGCTGCAGGGCCGAGGCCTGGATCGGATAGATGGTGATGCCCTTGTCGTCTTCCATGATGCCGACGATGCGGTCGCCGGGGACGGCACCTGCCGGGCCGAAATGCACCTCGGCATTGCCGGAGAGGCCGCGGATCGGCAGCGGCTCGGGGCCGTCACCTGCCGTCGGCACATCCCCCTTGGGATGGGCAGCACCAGGGATCTTGAAGACCATGCCATTGGCGCTGTTCATCGCGAACCAGCCGTCTTCCGCCGGTTTTGTCGTGACGCGCTCGTCCTGATAGTCGGGATAGACGGCGCGCAGCACGTCGAGCGACGAGGTTTCGCCGCGGCCGACCGAGGCGATCGCGTCTTCGACATCGCGCTGGCCGAGCCGGTGCAGAACCGGGCGCAGCGTATCGCGCGAAAAGACCTTGCCGGCGCGCTCGAAGGTGCGCTCCAGAATGCGCTGGCCAAGGCCGGCATATTGCTTGCGGATCGCCATGCGGGTGGCGCGGCGGATGGCGGCGCGCGCCTTGCCGGTGACGACGATCTCTTCCCAGGCCGCCGGCGGCACCTGCACGCCGGAGCGGATGATCTCGACTTCATCGCCATTCGACAGGCGTGTGACCAGCGGCATGATCGAGCCGTTGATCTTGGCGCCGACGCAGGTATCGCCGACATTGGTGTGGACGGCATAGGCGAAGTCGATCGGGGTCGCACCACGCGGCAGCGCGATCAGCTTGCCCTTGGGCGTGAAGCAGAAGACCTGGTCCTGGAAGAGTTCGAGCTTGGTATGCTCCAGGAATTCTTCCGGATTGTCGCCTTCCGCCAAAGCCTCGATTGTGTGGCGCAGCCAGGAATAGGCATTGCTTTCGCGCTTCAGCGGCTCGTTCGGATCGCCGTTTTCGCCATCCTTGTAGAGGCTGTGGGCGGCGATGCCGTATTCGGCGATCTCGTGCATGCGGCGCGTGCGGATCTGCAGTTCGATGCGCTGGCGGGACGGACCGACGATCGTGGTGTGGATCGAGCGGTAATCGTTCTGCTTCGGCGTCGAGATATAATCCTTGAAGCGGCCCGGCACCACGCGCCAGCGGGTGTGCACGATGCCGAGCGCCCGGTAGCAGCCCTGAACGTCGTCAACCAGGATGCGGAAGCCGTAGACGTCGGAGAGCTGCTCGAAGGACAGCGATTTCGACTGCATCTTGCGGAAGACGGAGTAAGGCCGCTTCTGGCGCCCCTTGACGCCGGCGTTCAAGAGGCCGTTCGCCACCAGGAGATCGCGCAGCTCGTCCTCGATCTTGGTGATCAGGCCCTCGTTGCGGGTCGATAGCTCCGCCAGACGGTTGGTCACCGTCTCATAGGCTTCCGGATTCATGTAGCGGAAGGACAGGTCCTCCAGCTCGTCGCGCATGTCCTGCATACCCATGCGGCCGGCGAGCGGCGCATAGATTTCCATCGTCTCTTCGGAAATGCGGGCGCGCTTGTCGTCGCGCATGTGCTCGAGCGTGCGCATGTTGTGCAGGCGGTCGGCGAGCTTGACGAGGAGAACACGCACGTCGTCGGAAATGGCGAGCAAGAGCTTGCGCAGGTTTTCCGCCTGCTTCGCCTTCTTGGTGACGAGGTCGAGCTTCTTGATCTTGGTGAGACCCTCGACGAGCCGGCCGATGTCTTCGCCGAACAATTCGTCGATCTCGGCGCGGGTGGCCGAGGTGTCTTCGATCGTGTCGTGCAGGAGGGCGACCGCGATGGTCGATTCGTCCAGGCGCATTTCGGTCAGAATGGCGGCGACCTCGAGCGGATGGGAGATATAGGGATCTCCGCTGGCGCGCGTCTGCTTGCCGTGCTTCTGCATGGCATAGACATAGGCCTTGTTCAGAAGAGCTTCGTTGGCGTCGGGCTTGTATTTCTGCACCCGCTCCACGAGCTCGTATTGCCGCATCATTCAGACGTCTCCTAGAAACGAAAAAGCGCGCCAGCCGACATGACTGGCGCACATTATCCAACTGTCAGAAACAGACTAAATTCCGACTAATTGACGATTAGTAATCGTCGCTCTTTTCCGGGGGAACGAGACCTTCGATACCGGCCAGCAGTTCCTCTTCCGACATCTGGTCGAAGGTGAGGGTTTCCGGCAGCTCGTCTTCTTCGTCGCCCTTGCCTGCGGTGCCGACATTGGCGAGCATCGAGCTCGGATCCTGCTCCGGCTCGTCGACTTCGACATGCTTCTGCAGCGAGTGGATCAGGTCTTCCTTGAGGTCGTCGGGCGACAGCGTCTCGTCGGCGATTTCGCGAAGCGCCACGACCGGGTTCTTGTCCTTGTCGCGATCGATGGTGATCGGCGCGCCCTGGGAGATCTGGCGGGCGCGGTGGCTCGCGAGCAAAACGAGCTCAAAGCGGTTCTCGACTTTGTCGATGCAATCTTCAACGGTGACGCGGGCCATTGCCTGTCCTTTACGGTCATGAATGCGAGGGATTGACGGGTGCGATACAGGCAATGGACGGCAATTTCAAGTTTTTCGTCACCAAGAGCCCGACCCGCGACAAAAGACAATCTGAAAAGCCATGATTTCCGCTTACATGCAACCCAGAGGTGCTTGGATTATCGAATTCCGTATCCTAAATACTTTTATATATGATCAGATCATAATTTAACGCTCTGGTCATATGTGGAGGGGCAAGGTATTGTTTTGATTTCCGATTGCCGCGTTAGTTCATATTGCACCTGAGGAATAATGAAGATGTTCGATCCGCGCGAAAAAATCGCCCTGTTCATCGATGGCGCCAATCTCTACGCAGCTTCCAAGAGCCTCGGCTTCGATATCGATTATCGCAAGCTTCTGAAGGCGTTCCAGAAGCGCGGTTACCTGTTGCGCGCCTATTATTACACCGCCCTCATCGAGGATCAGGAATATTCCTCGATCCGCCCGCTGATCGACTGGCTGGACTATAACGGCTACAAGGTCGTGACCAAGCCGGCGAAGGAATTCACCGACTCCATGGGCCGCCGCAAGGTCAAGGGCAACATGGATATCGAGCTTGCCATCGACGCGATGGAACAGTCCGAAACCGTCGACCATCTCGTGCTCTTCTCCGGCGACGGCGATTTCACCACGCTGGTCGAAGCGCTGCAGCGCAAGGGTCGCAAGGTCTCCGTCGTCTCGACCATGGCGACGCAACCGCCGATGATCGCCGATGATCTCCGCCGCCAGTCGGACCATTTCATCGACCTGATGACGCTCAAAGCCGAAATCGGCCGCGACCCCTCCGAGCGCGGCGCGCCGCGTGTCGCCGAGCCGGTATCGAGCCACGAAGAAGAGCATTGAGGGATTGGGAGCACCCTGCCCCACCTATAGTGTTTCGCTGCACGGTACCCCCCTCTGTCACTTCGTGACATCTCCCCCACAAGGGGGGAGAGTGGGGCGTCGCGTTTGCCGCTCCGTTTCTGGTTCCAAAGGCGGCGGGTGACAGCCCGGCGGCTCAGCCGCTCTCCCCCCTTGTGGGGGAGATGCCCGGCAGGGCAGAGGGGGTATTCTCGCGCCCCTCCCCTGGAAGCTTTTTTATGAACTTACATCGCCTCGAAAGCGATATCCTGCGCGCCCTGCCAAAGCACCATTTTCCCCATGGCCTCCAGCTGCTCCGCACCCTTCACCACCGTCAGAAAGTGATTGCCCGCGAGCATCCCCATCTTGCTGGCAAACTGCGAGGAGCCATAGGCAAACAGCAGTTCCGTTTCGCTGAAGCCGCCGGGATAAAGCAGGATATCACCGCGCGAGGGATGGCAGGTGTGGTTCTCGAAGCCCGCGCCGAACTGGAAATCGCCCAAGGGCACCCAAACCGCCTCGCCCGACCAGCGCGAATGGATCGCCTGGTTACGGAAGGGCAGGAAACTCTCAAAGATGCGGCAGGTCTCCGGCGCCTTTTCGCGCTCCAGCCTGGCCTCGAAGACGAAGGGGCCGACGGTGACCTTCAGAAACTCCAGCGCCATCAGCCTCAGCCCGTCTTCATCAAACGCTGCTTCTGGCGGTTCCAGTCGCGTTCCTTCTCGGTCTCGCGCTTGTCATGCAGCTTCTTGCCCTTGGCGAGCGCCAGCTCCAGCTTCGCCCTGCCCTTCTCGTTGAAATAGATTTTCAAGGGCACCAGCGTCATGCCCTCGCGGTTGATCGAGACGCGCAGGCGGTTGATCTCGCGCTTGGACAGAAGCAGCTTGCGGCGACGGCGCGGCTCGTGGTTAAAGCGGTTCGCCTGCAGATATTCCGGCAGATGCGAATTGATCAGCCAGATCTCCTCGCCCTCATCGGAGGCATAGGATTCGGCGATATTGGCCTTGCCCTCGCGCAGCGACTTGACCTCCGTGCCGGTCAGAACCAGACCCGCCTCGTAGGTGTCGACAATCTCGTAATTGAAGCGCGCCTTGCGGTTTTCCGCGACGATCTTGTTGACGGTGCGCTGCGAGCCTTTGGGGGCCATGGTCAAATCTTCCGTTTCGCCCGTAGCTTTCTCGTCATTCGACCGTGCCCGGGCGGAGCGCGGCTGTTGTCATGGATATGTAATGGAGGATGGGGGGGAAATAAAGGTGGGGTATGGGTGGGTGGAGGAATTGCCGAGTGGTAACTCGACCAACGCACGCCATATGAACGAGCACAGCGGGTAGCATCCACTAGCTGATAGCACGTCAAAATCCAACGGGCACCAGAGCAATTCTCTAGGCTGTAGCGATACCAGAAATTTGCTTACGCAGCCTCACCGTCCTCGTCTCGACCGACGCGACCAGCAGCTTCCATCTCTGCAACATCATCCGTGAAATCCAGAACTACCAAAAGAGGTAGCTCGGTTGGATTAACTTCATTAAAATGATCAACGTCTTGTTTGATTTGGAAACAATCGTCGGCAATCGCCTTGCGACGCTGGCTGAAAGATTTCTCCATAAAAGAGCGCGGGGCAGTGTCTATGTCCGCCCACAAACTCAATTGCACGCCTCCAATGTTCGTCCGTACTGAATGCTTGGCGCGATATCGCCTACCGTTGGAGTCTACACGCTTTTCTTGTCGCAAACTCTCGGCCAGCGCTTCACGGCAGATTTTCACTACGTCACGCGGCTGAGGTTTAAACAGGCCTTCCGAGATTGCCCAAGTGGCGACGTCGTCCAGTGACACTGGGCCAGAATCAACCTCTTCCGTATAGCGGTCAAATATTGACTGCATCTGTTCAGAGAACTTTGCCATTCATAACCACCGTTAGAAATCAGAGTTGCGCTTCGGCCACATGGCCCCATCCGTCACACACGGCTGTGGCAGGTAGATGCTTCCTTACCGCCACTTGATACTTGCGAAGGTAATCATATCGCTTCATTCGCTTTTGCAACTGGCCAACCACAATAGCCGGATGGACACCCATCAAAGATGCGAACCCAATTACGTCTCGCTCCGAGAAGTAAGGATGCTTTCTCGCATAGAAAGATTCCATCTTCTGCGTCGGAACACAAAAATCAGCAGCAGCTAAGTTGGCTGCACGTTCTTCTTCGTTATCCGAAAGACTATCAGAGGCGTTTTCACCCGATAAGTGATCAACAATACCAATCGACGATTTTCCGTGTCCCTCTAGAACGTGCTCAATCTCATGGCGCAACACAAACCAGAAGTTATCGAGGCGATCGTACAAAGTAGACATCCCAATAACGGGCGAATTCTCATCAAGCCAGGTACACACTCCATCGATCTTAGCGTTAGGCAAAACCTCGACGACAACAAACCGCACACCGCAATCCGATAGAATTTCAGGAACGTGCTTAACCGCTTCAGGATCAACCATCAGTCCTCTGAGTTTAGCCAAAGCAGTCCGGAGTCTTTCCGAGGAGAAAGGCGAAACAGACTGAAAACTTGCAAGCTGCCGAACTCGAAACACCCAGGCCAGCTGATTCGGCGGAGTTTCACCGTAGTGCGTCCGCTTCGCGGCGAACGCGACCCGACTGGCTTCTTGATCGTTCGCGACTTCGAAGAACCTATCCATCTGAAGCTGGAGCAGCGATGCCTCCCCATCATGGATCCAGCCACGGCGTATCATTTCGCGCACAGGGTAGGCCGCCTGCAGCCCAGCCCGCGTCCTTACCGCCGGGTCAGGTTGCTTCGCACTCTGGAGATCAAACTGGCTCTGGAGATTGAGGAAGAACTGTGGAGACGCACCAAAGGCGTCCCCCAGTAAGCGTGCCATATCGGGCGTAACCGCTCGCTTTCCGGACAGAAGCGGATTCAATTGCTGCTCGGTCTGTCCGAGGATGAATGCAAGGTCACGCTGGGACCAGCCCCGAGCTTCCAACTCAAGCTTGATGAACACTCCAGGAGGCTCGACCGCGACCATATTGAGGTTGGCCATCAGGCAGCCCCCCTAGCTTTCTCTTCAATCGATTTCACAATCACAGCCATAGCGTTATTGACTTCCTCAATCCGTAGACTCAAGACCCAGTCCGGAGCCACTGAAACGAAGTATTCTGACGAGCCAGGGACACCCTGACTCAAGCCTAAGCTTCGCCAATTCTTTAAAGTTCGAACATCAGGTGCGGCGCGTATCATACTGAGGCGTAATCGCGCGGATTGAATTACCGCAACGGGGAGCCTCGTCTGCGCAGCACTCTCTGTCTCGATAAGGGCCAAATGCCGATTAGGAAACTCGATATCCATACATCAAGAGTAGTCGAGTCGATCTGTTCCGTCAATAGAACTTAACGCCTTGCGTTAAGTCGCTAAACAGACGCGATGGCGATGACCAGAAAGAGGTCGCCATCAAGACCGGGTAGCTTCGCTGGGCGAGTTAGACTTTATGTGATCGACGGAAGCTAGATGCGCGCAAGCTCCCCCCGCAAACAAAAAAAGCCGGCGTCTCCGCCGGCCTCCCATCCCCTCAATTCACCAGTCCCGCATGCTTCAGCGCCGCGTCGATCGCGGCTTCCGTCGAAGCCTCCAGCGTGCCCAAGAGCGGCAGGCGGACGGTGCGGTTCATGCCGCGGGTGCGGTTCAGCGCATATTTCGCGCCGCAGAGGCCGGGCTCCAGGAAGATCGCCTTGTGCAGAGGCATCAGGCGGTCCTGGTAGGCGAGTGCCTTGGCATAGTCACCGGCCAAGGTCGCTGCCTGGAATTCGGCACAGAGGCGCGGGGCGACATTGGCGGTGACGGAAATGCAGCCGGTGCCGCCATGGGCGTTGAAGCCGAGGGCCGTTGCATCTTCGCCCGAGAGCTGGACGAAATCCGGCCCACAGGTGATGCGCTGTTCGGAGACGCGCTCGATCTTGCCGGTCGCATCCTTCACGCCGACGATGTTCTTGTGCGCCTTGGCGAGCGCGCCCATGGTCTCCGGCGACATGTCGATCACCGAGCGGCCAGGGATGTTGTAGATGATGATCGGCAGCGCGGTCGCCTTGGCGATCGCCTCGTAATGGGCGATCAGGCCCTTCTGGGTCGGCTTGTTGTAATAGGGGGTGACGACCAGCAGCGCATCGGCGCCGACGGCCTCGGCATGCTGGGCAAGCTCGATGGCCTCCAGCGTGTTGTTGGAGCCTGCGCCGGCAATGACGGGCACGCGCTTTTTTGCCACTTCGACACAGAGTTCGACCACGCGCTTGTGTTCGGCATGGGAGAGGGTCGGCGATTCGCCCGTGGTGCCGACGGGCACGAGGCCGCTCGAGCCTTCTGATATCTGCCATTCGACATGGGCGGCAAAGCTTGCTTCGTCAACGCTACCGGTTTCCGTGAACGGCGTGACGAGTGCGGGAATGGATCCCTGGAACATGCAGTCAAACTCCTCATGGCCGAGATCCACGCTTCGGCCGCATTCCTTGGTTAAATCGGGGGCACATTACTGCGCAGCCTCAAGCCCCACAAGCGCATAAGCGATGGTTTTGTGACGCTTTTCAGGCCTCTGGTCGGCGCCGGCTTGAAGGCCCCGCTCAGGGAAATGTGATCGGGGCTCGCAAGGTTTCGTTAACCAAGCGGCGGGCTTATAGTGGAGGACAAGTTTCTGGGTTCTGGTGTGCGGATGCAAAAATCGCGTCTCTTCGGCTCCGTCTTCGGTCTGTGTCTCGCGGCGCTCGCGCCGGCGGGGAGCATGTTTGCGTCCGATGTGCCGGTGCCGGCGGTGAAACCTCTGGGTTTTGCGCCGATCCAGAAAACGCCCCCCTCCTTTGAAACCACCGGCGCCATTCCGCGCGCAGGCAACCTTGTCGCTGTCAATCCGCAGCTGAAGGCGGGGCTCGATGCGCTCTCCGACAAGGATGGTGCGGCGGCGATTGCCATCCGCAACCGGATGGCCGACGGGCTCGACCGGCATATGTTGACCTGGTCGATCGCGATGTCGGGGCTGAAAGATGTGCCCGCCGCCGAAATCGCAGCCGCGCAACGACAACTCACCGGCTGGCCGGGGCTCAAATCCTTCCGCGCCAATTCGGAAAAGGCGCTCTACCGGGAAAATCCGCCCGCGCGGGACGTGATTGCCGCCTTTGGCGATACGGCTCCGGAGACGACGGAAGGGCTGATGCTGCTCGCCCGCGCCGAACTGGCTGCAGGGCAGCAGGCCAAAGCCGCCAACCGGCTCAAAAAACTCTGGCGCTCGGAGGCGCTGGATACCGCGACCGAAGACAAGATCCTCGGTGAATTCTCGGGCCTGCTCGGCGTGGCCGATCACCGGGCGCGCATGGACATGCTGCTTTACCGCGACCGCGCAGCCCAGGCGAAACGGTTTTCCACGCTCGGCGAGGCGCAATCGCTCTACAAGGCCTGGGCGGCGCTGATCGCGCGCTCGGGCAATCTCGATTCTGTTTTGGCTGCGGTCGACGCCAAATGGCGCAAGGACCCGGCCTTCCTCTTCATCCAGATCGAAAAGCTGCGCCGCGACCAGGATTACGAGGCGGCGGCGGCCCTGCTTAACAAGATGCCCAGGGATAAGGAGCGGCTGGTCAGCACACGCGACTGGTGGAACGAGCAACGGATCATCGCGCGGGGCTTGGCCGATCTCGGCGATTATAAAGCCGCCTACCGGATCGCCGCCCAGCATGTGGCGTCAGACGCGACCGATGTGGCGGATGCCGAATTCCATGCCGGCTGGTATGCGCTGCGCGGGTTGAACGATCCGAAGACGGCAAGCCGGCATTTTGCCCGGATTCTTGAGGTGTCGAACCGGCCGCTGTCGGCCTCTCGCGCCTGGTACTGGCTCGGCCGGGCGGCGGAAGTGGAGAAGGACGGCAAGGCTCACGACTATTTCGCCAAGGCAGCCCGGCATTCGAGCACGTTTTACGGTCAGCTGGCGGCGGCCCGCGTCGACAAGCCGGGCATCCAGATCCCCTACCCCCGCCCTTCCGAGGCCGAGCGGGCGAGTTTTCTAGGCCGCGAAGCGGTGCAGGCGATCGCGCGCTACGAGGCAGCCGGCCATGGCTGGCGGGCGCAGAGCCTTTACCGGGCGCTGGCCGACCAGATCGACAGCCCCGGCGAACTGGCGCTGCTTTGCGCCCGGGCGGAAAAATCGGATGGCGGGCATCAGCTGTCGCTGCAGATCGGCAAGGCCGCTTACGCGCGGGGAATCGACGTTCCCGCACTCGCCTTCCCGGTCGGCGTCATTCCCGACAGCGCCAATATCTCCGGCTCCGGCAAGGCGCTGGCTTACGCGATTGCCCGGCAGGAAAGCGCCTTCAACCCGGCCGCCGTCTCGCCCGCCAATGCGCGCGGGCTGCTGCAGCTGTTGCCGTCGACCGCCAAGGGCGTCGCCCAGCGCCACGGCATCGCCTATCAGCCGGACAAACTCACCCGCGATCCCGGCTTCAACGCGACGCTCGGGGCGCATTATCTTGGCGAGCAGATCGACGCTTTTGGCGGCTCCTACATCTTGACCTTCATCGCCTACAATGCGGGCCCCCGCAAAGTGCCCGACTGGATCGCGCGCTACGGCGACCCGCGCGGCAAATCCATCGACGAGGTGGTCGACTGGATCGAGCGCATCCCCTTCCCCGAAACGCGCAATTATGTGCAGCGGGTGATGGAGAATTATCAGGTCTACAAGAGCCGGCTCGGCCAGAAGACCGATATCGTGCACGACCTGCGCTTCGGGCGATAGCCTCTCACATTCCCCTGCCTTGTTGCATAATGACTGCGGCGCCTGTCTCCGCTAGGTTCCTCTCGAACCGGGACGGGAGGATATCGTGGCGAGGATCGACCATTTCATTACCAATGCGGATGGATTGGCGCTGCATGCGCGGGAATATGGCGCGGACAATGGCGGCATACCGGTCGTCTGCCTGCCGGGACTGACCCGCAATTTGCTGGATTTCGAGGCGCTCGCGCTGTTGCTTTCCGAGGGGCCCGGCGCGCGCCGGGTCATTTCCCTGTCCTCGCGCGGACGCGGGCTGTCCGACCACGACCCCGATCCCTCCCGCTACACGATCCCCGTCGAGGCTGCGGATGTCATTGCGGTGCTGGACCGGTTGGAGATCGACCGGGCAGCATTCATCGGCACATCGCGCGGCGGGCTCATCCTGCATGTGCTGGCGATAACGCATGCGGGGCGGATCGAGCGTGTGGTGCTGAACGACGTCGGACCGGTGCTGGAGCTGGAAGGCTTGCAGCAGATCCAGGCCTATCTCGGAGGGCGGGCGACACCGCGCGATTTTGACGAGGCGGCGGCGATCCTGCGCGACATCCACGGACAAGACTTCCCGGCACTCGATGACCGCGACTGGACGGACATGGCGCAAGCGCTTTACCGCCAGACAGACGGGCACATTTCAGCCGATTACGACCCCGCCATTGCCGACCAGTTCCGCTCGGCCGATTTCAGCCAGTCTCTGCCGGACCTGTGGCCACAGTTCGATCTGCTGGCGGAGAAGCCGGTCATGGTGGTGCGGGGGGAGCATTCGCGGCTCTTGTCGAAAGAGACGGTGGACGACATGGCCCGACGGCATGTCGGTCTCGTGGCTGTGGAGGCGAAGGGCCAGGGACATGCGCCGCTGCTGCATCTCGGCACGCTGCCGGCGGCGATTCGACGCTTCCTGGAGAGCTGACGCGGCCAGCGGCAGCTGGACATCCGTCTCCGACAACCCGACAAACGGAAAAAGCCCGGCGCGAAACCGGGCTTTCCCTTATCCGATCGAAAGATCGAATTAGAACGAACGGATGAGGCGAACGAAGCCGGTCCAGTCGTTGGTGGCGGTGTCCTTGTAGTCGACGGTAACTTCCGTCGAGAGACCCGAAGCGATCTGGTACGAAGCCAGGACGCCAGCGCCGAAGTAGTCGTCGCCACCGAATTCGGAGAAGTAGTTAACCGACGGGGTGATCGAGAGCTTCTCGGTTGCCTTGAGGGTGTAGGCCGCACCAACGGTCCACTCGTAGGTGGTGACGTAGGTCGACGGATCCGAAGCCCAACCGCCGTAAACGCCAAGCGAGCCCGGGCCGATGTCAGCAGACAGCTGAGCAACTACGAAGCCTTCTTCGGCGTCGAAGTCGTAGCCACCGTACAGAGCAACGGTTGCAGCGCCGAGCGAAGCGGAAGCCATGGCTTCTACGCCGAGGTCGTCGAAGCCGGTGTTGGACAGTTCGTCAACGCCGAGGCCGATCGTGAAGGCGTCGGTCGAGTAGGTGTAGGACACCATGTCGAACTTTGCAGCGTCGATGAAGGCGTCGTTTTCGCCAGCGATGCCGATGTCGTCAGCGAAGGTGGTGGTGTAACCAGCCTTGAAGCCGCCAACCGTCAGGTAAGCCTTGTCGAGAACGACGTCAGAGTCGTCCGAATTGGCCTGGATGCGGATGTAGGAACCGATCGTGCCGATTTCCGAGTCGTTCATGGCTTCGAAAACCAGACGAGCGCGGGTTTCGAAGTTGCCGTCGAAATCGGTGCCGTCAGACTTGGACCAATCGTAAGCAAAACGAACTTCGCCGCCGATCTTGAGGCAGGTTTCGGTGCCGGGGATGTAGAAGTAGCCGGTGCCGAAGGCGTCGCAAACGCGAACGTATTCCATGGGCTCGGGCTCGGCAGCAACGATGGCGTCGGCAGCCTGAGCGCCGGAAACTACTGCGAGAGCAGCAGCGGAGCCGAGAAGAAGGCTCTTGATGTTCATTATTGACCTCCAGTCAATTATAGACCGGAGGGGGCACCCGGAGGGAACATATACCCGCCTTTACAAAGACTTAGGAGATTTCATCCAGCCAACGTCCCGGCGTTCTCGTGACAGATGCGATGTCTAGTCATTCCTGCCGGCCTGATTTTGGGCGCGCAAACCCACGCGCAGAACCGGCCTGGAGACCAGCCAATGGGTGGAGTGGATTCAGAAAATAAGGGGGGAGCCGCATCTGCGGTGATGGCGGAGAGGATGGGATTCGAACCCACGATACGCTTTTGACGTATACTCCCTTAGCAGGGGAGCGCCTTCGACCACTCGGCCACCTCTCCGGTGCCGCCTGATTATTTGCTTGATTCAATGAATGCAAGGCCTTTTCTCCGCCCTGCACATTTTAAGCACCCAATCCGCAGCTGCCCCACCGTCCCTACCAGGCATGCCGATTCTGCAGCGATTCCGAATCGAGCGGCCGATTCTCCCACCGATTCCACCATCATGGCGTCAGCGGGGCTGCGGATTGCCTCCCTGAGCTGCAGCGTGACACTATAATGCGATGCAGGGCGCCCGCCGCCAAACGCACCGTCAGGCCACAAAAGCCACCTATTCCTGTATCAAAACGAGACTGGCGAACGAAAAAGGCGCGAGCGCGTCCTGGTCGGAGCCCGGATAACCAGCGGTTTCTAAAGGGCTTTCTTAACGGAAGGTAAAGATTGCGGCGCTCCGGGGGTGGTTTTGTGGCCTTTCAGCAACAGGCCCGGGGTAAGGGTATCGGCTTTCACCCCTTTCTCTGGATTGGTGATTGCATGACGGACCACGTTTTGTATTTTCAACCTCGGAAGCGAGGCGGTGGATCGTCCGTCTTCTGAAACCGACGGGGATGGGGCAGGGAATGCTGTCCTTCAGCCAAATTACCCAGACCCATACGAAACTTGACTGGAGGTCAATAATGAACATCAAGAGCCTTCTTCTCGGCTCCGCTGCTGCTCTCGCAGTAGTTTCCGGCGCTCAGGCTGCCGACGCCATCGTTGCTGCCGAGCCCGAGCCC
Organism: Rhizobium sp. AG855; assembly: GCF_003610655.1. Taxonomy (NCBI): domain Bacteria; kingdom Pseudomonadati; phylum Pseudomonadota; class Alphaproteobacteria; order Hyphomicrobiales; family Rhizobiaceae; genus Rhizobium; species Rhizobium sp. AG855. The sequence goes on from NZ_RAQG01000003.1 coordinate 2,246,369, forward strand.
ATGGAATACGTTCGCGTTTGCGACGCCTTCGGCACCGGCTACTTCTACATCCCCGGCACCGAAACCTGCCTCAAGATCGGCGGCGAAGTTCGCGTGACCGTCTCGGCAAACGAAGGCAATGCTCCGTTCGGCTCCGCTACGGCTGACGATTGGGACAGCGCTGTTCGTGCACGTCTGGCTTTCGAAGCCAAGAACGACTCGGAACTCGGCACGATCGGTTCTTACGTCCGCATCCAGGCTGACAGCCAGGGCGCATCGACTTCGAACGTCGGCATCTCGCTCGAGCAGGCTTACATCACCGTTGGTGGCTTCAAGGTTGGTCGCGCTCTGACCTGGGCTGACGACTGGGGTCTGGCTGGCGAAACCGACGACTTCTTCGGTAACACCCGCTTCAACACCGCTTCCTACACCTACACCGCAGACGCCTTCACGGTCGGCCTCGGCATCGACGATCTCTCTGACGAGTTCGCCGGCAACGAAGTTGGTCTCGAAGCTGTTGCCTCCGCTTCGCTCGGCATGGCAACCGTCGTCATCAACGGCGTTTACGACTTCGGCTCTGAAGAAGGCGCTATCGCTGGCGTTCTCTCGGCTGACGTAGGTCCGGGCACCTTCGCTCTTGCTGGCGCATGGGCTTCTGGTCAGTCGGTTGGCTACAACTTCACGTCTGAATGGACTGTTGGCGCCGCTTACACCTTCAAGGCGACCGAAAAGCTCTCCATCACTCCGCAGGCTGTTTACTGGGGCAACTACGGCTTCAGCGACAACGACGCTTGGGGTGCAGACCTGCTCGTCGAATACGCTCTGGCTGAAGGCCTGAAGGCATCGGCTGACGTTCGTTACCGCGATCTCGACAACGTCGACAGCAACTGGGACGGCTTCGTTCGTCTGACCCGTTCGTTCTAATCCACAACGGATTAGCGAAAAGGTTTGGGGTCCGGCTTTTTCAAGCCGGACCCTTTTCCGCAATCAGCGATCAGGCAATTTGAGCGCTGAAATTCAAGAGAATTCCCCCTCCCCGGCTCCGTCGGGACTGTTGAAAAAGGAGATGCGATCGAAAGCATGACGAGGCTCGAGGCGAGCCACTTCGGAAAGTTTGTGCTGTTTTGCACTATACTTTTTATAAGATATAACGATATGTACGCCCGTGGGGACGGGCGGTGAGCTCGTTCGCGTGCTCGCCAAAGGGAAATTTGGGGGATATATGCAGGTGGAAATGCCGGCCGTGCAGGGTTTTGACGTCTTTACAGGCGTGCCCGATTATTCGGTTCATTATCAATACAGGCAGGGATCGATCCTGCACGAGGTGCGCGAGACGACGCTCCGCGAACTCTTCGCCAAATATGGCGACCTGTTATGGATGAATGGCAGCCACAAATATAACGTAACAAATTTCATCGGAGAACTTCATGATCTCCTCGATATTCCGGGTTTCTCGACATTTTCCGACGAGATGCTCGACCAAGTGATTGGCAAATTGCGCAAACGCGGTAACAGCAACGCCACCATCAATCGAAAGATGGCGGCCTTAAGCAAACTGCTGCGAAAGGCGTATAAAATGGGAGACGTTCACAGTCTGCCTGAATTCAAGCGACAGAAGGAGAAAGCGGGACGAATCCGTTTTCTCGACCGGGATGAAGAGGACCTGCTGTTCTCGGAAATCCGGGCGCATTCCGAACTTTATTACCGTTTCTGTCTCTTCCTCGTCGATACCGGTGCCCGCTTGAGCGAAGGTCTCAACTTGCGCTGGGGTGACATGCACAAGGACCGCGTGACCTTTTGGGTGACGAAGTCCGGCCGCTCGCGTTCGGTTCCGCTCACCCAAAGAGCGGTGGCTGCCATCGCGGCATCGGATCGGCGTCATGCCGGCCCCTTTGCCGAGATCGACCAGCAAAAGTTCCGCATCGCCTGGCACATTGCCAAGGATGCGGTCGGCTTTGCCGACGACAAGGATGTCGTGCCGCACGTGCTGCGCCATACCTGCGCATCGCGCCTCGTCCAGGGCGGCATTGATATCCGCCGCGTCCAGATGTGGCTCGGTCACCAGACCCTGACCATGACCATGCGCTACGCTCATCTGGCGTCGCATGATCTCGATATGTGCGTTCCCGTTCTCGAACGGGCCGCATGCTGAAACGACCTCTCTCGAGAGTCATCTCAAGACCGATCAAATCACTTTGAAAAACATCGACTATTTTGACCCAGCATTGAAATCGGATCGATCCTTGAAGGCCCGGCTTGCGCCGGGCCTCGTTTTTTACGTCAAGGTTCGGAAATGACGGGGGGACGCGCAGGCGGTCGCCCCCAACGGCTCAACCGAGCAACTGCTTGAGATCGGCGGCCGGATCCAAAAGCACGGCGCGCTCGGGTTGCCGCCCCGTCTCCAGAAGCTTCTTGCCCGTGACATAGGCCTTGGCGTCGTTGATCGCATCGACGGCGATCAGGTTTCCCTGACGGAAATACCAGACAGACAGGCTGCCCTCGCGGGCTCCGGACCGCGTCAAGGTCTCATCATAACCGAGGTTGAAACCGGCGATCTGCAGCTTGACCTCATACTGGTCGGACCAGAACCAGGGTTTGGGCCGATAGGGTTCGTTGCCGCCCGCGAGCACCGCCGCCACGGCTTCGGCCTGGTCGACGGCATTCTGCACGGATTCGAGCCGCACCCGCTCGCCGTTCCAATCCTGGACTGCGCAGTCGCCCATGGCAAAGACGTCCGCATCCGAGGTGCGGCCATGCGCGTCAACGATGATGCCGTTCATCGTCTCCAGGCCTGCTGCCGAGGCCAGCTGGTCGTTGGGCAACACCCCGATGCCGGCGATGACCATGTCGACATCCAGAACCGTGCCATCCGACAGCTCAGCACCTTTGACGCGGCCGTCCAGCCCGATCAGCCTGACAAGCCCGGTGTTTTCCCGGATCACCACGCCTTCCGCCTCGTGGATCGCGCGCATGGCCCCGGCCGTCGCCGGAGCCGCGACGCGGGCAAGGATCCGCTCGGCCATCTCGATCAGCGTCACCTCAAGGCCGAGCTTGCGCGCAACCGCCGCCGCCTCGAGCCCGATGTAGCCGCCCCCGATAATCAAAAGCCGGCGGCCCGCCTTCATCTCATCGGCCAGGGCATCGGCATCGGCTTTGTCGCGCACGGTGAAGACGCCGCCGAGATCCCCGCCGATTGCCGTCGGCAACCGACGCGGCGTCGCACCGGTGGCAAGCGCCAGCTGGTGGTAAGCAACAGCACTGCCATCGAAGAGGCGCACGATCTTCTGCTCGCGGTCGATGGCCTCTACCGGTGTCGACAGGCGGATCTCCACATTGTTGTCCGCAAACCAGCTCTCCGGCCTGAACAGCAACCGGTCGAACGTCATCTCACCGAGCAGGTATTTTTTCGACAGCGGGGGGCGCTGATACGGCAAACACGGCTCGGAGCCGATGATCGTGATCGGACGCTCGTCTTTCAGCGCCCTCAACTTGGCAGCAAGCGCGAAGCCCGCCTGCCCTGCTCCGACAATTACCAGCCTGCCTGCCACTGTCCACGCCTCTTGCCATTTTCATGATCCGCAGCTTCATCCGAAGCGCGGCCGCCTATATTTCAAGGCCTAGCTTCGTCGCTGCGGCCGGTCAAGGTCGGCACAGACGCTGCAAGGCGCGGCAAATTTGCATTCGAACGCGCTCAAAAAGCGCAAACACGCCTGTTCTGCGTATTTTATCGACCGCGTTCAGACTATGTCGACGAAGTTGGTTTAATTTGGGACCATGACAATCGGTCGAGGGAGGGTGAAATGCCCTTGCTGCATATTCCAGACGCCAGAACGGACGTCCCTCGTGACCAGGCTTTCGAGCGTTTCCAGGTCGATCGCCCGGGCAAGATCATTTTCGTCGGCCATCACCTGACCACCAAGAGCAGCCTGCGCTGCCTGATCCGCAACATTTCGCTTTATGGCGCCGATCTCGAGGTCTCTCCGCATGTGGCCGTGCCCAGCAATTTCTTCCTTGAGATCCTCGGCATTCACGACGAGATCGGATGCACCGTCATCCGTCGCGAGGCCGAGAAGCTGACGGTCGGCTTCAACATGCTGATCGACGCGGAATTCCTGCATCACGTCGTGCGCCTGTCCTTCGAACTCAGCCACTGACACCTTTCAACTCTCCTCCCCCGTTCTCATCGGCCGGATCGCAATTCGATCCGGCCGATCTTTGCTTGTCCCCGGCAATCCGGGAGCACAATTCGTGACATTGAAATTTTAGAGCTTGTTAAAATTTGAGCGAACTTGTTGAACCTACTGAAAATAATTGGGGACAGAGTGAGGCGGTGATACGATGAGGAGCGTTTGAAATGGCGATGGAGAATGCAACACATCTGGCCGGCGTCAGCTCGGAAATGTACGAGCGCAAGTGGGAACGCTTCTACGTTCAGCGCCCAGCCCGTGTCATGTCGGTCAGCCCCGGCCTCAGCGGCATCACCATTCGCAGCTGCCAAGTTCTGGACATCTCGCGCGGCGGTGCTGCGATCGAACTGACCACGGCCATCGGGCTTTCCTCCCACTATTACCTGCAGATCATCGGCCTTGCCGACCGCATCGGATGCGCAGAGGTCTATCGCAATGGCAGCCGTGTCGGCGTCAAGTTCATTGCGCCCATCTCCGAACACATGCTGCACCGGATCGTGCGCGCCGACTTCATGCTCGGTGACGAACTCAAGCAGCCGCTCAAACCTTTCCAAAACGGTAACGGCGCCCGTCTCGGCCGCTGATTACCCGGGGCTGGCGTCGGCAACCGGCTGTTAAGACCCCTTCCGGTCTTGCGCGGTTGAAAGCACTTCTTATTGTGGGCACTCCGTCTCCCAATCTGGATGCCCGATCGCGCATGACCGCCTTTTCCCGTTTTACGCCGCTTGCCATCTCACTTCCCGCCACCGTGCCCTTTGTCGGGCCAGAAGCGATCGAACGCCAGCGCGGCACCATTGTTCAGGCGCGCATCGGGGCCAATGAAAGCGGCTTTGGGCCGGCACCCTCGGTTTTGAAGGCCATTGCCGAAAAGGCCGGCGAGATCTGGAAATACAACGACCCTGAAAACCATGCGCTGAAGACGGCGCTTGCCGCGCATCTCGGGATCAAACCCGAGAACTTCGTCATCGGCGAAGGGATCGACGATCTTCTCGGCCTGATCGTGCGCCTCGTCATCGAACCCGGCATGCCCGTTGTCACCTCGCTCGGGGCCTATCCGACCTTCAACTTCCATGTGAACGGCTTTGGCGGAAGGCAGGTCACAGCGCCTTACCGTGACGACCGGGAAGATCTCGATGCGCTGCTCGATCTGGTGAAGCACGAAGATGCACCGCTCGTCTATTTCGCCAATCCTGACAATCCGATGGGGAGCTGGTGGGATGCGGACAGCATCGTTGCCTTCGCCCATGCGCTGCCCTCGACCACGCTACTGATCCTCGACGAGGCCTATAGCGAGACGGCACCGGAGGGATCGATCCCGACGGCAGACGCGCTCATCGACCTGCCGAATGTCATCCGCACGCGCACCTTCTCAAAAGCCTATGGTCTCGCCGGAGCTCGCGTCGGTTACGGCATTGGCACGCCCGGCACCGCTTCCGCCTTCGACAAGATCCGCAACCACTTCGGCATGCCGCGGCTGTCGACGGAAGCAGCACTCGCGGCACTTTCCGACCAGGCCTATCTCAGGGACGTGATCGCGCGGATCAAGGCCGCACGCGAGCGGATTGCCGGGATTGCCAGGGCCAATGGGCTCAATCCGCTGCCCTCCGCCACCAACTTTGTTGCAATCGATACGGGGCGCGACGGCGTTTACGCACGCGCCATCGTCGACGGGCTGATGCAACATGGTGTCTTCATCCGCATGCCGGGGGTCGCGCCGCTCAATCGCTGCATACGTGTTTCGGCAGGGCTTCCTGCCGATCTCCATCTGTTCGAGCAGGCGCTGCCGCAAGTGCTGAAGGTGCTCGGCTAAGCCCCCGGCCGCAATAGAAAAAACCGCGCCGGCCTTGTCCCTGCCGGTCGCGGTTTTTCAAAGTGTTGGCACTGGCCCCGTCCAAAGGTCCCCCGCCACATTCCCCTTTCGGGTTCTTCTTGTGATATCGCCCGCCGCAGACCGCGGCGGATAAGGCTCAGTGCATGGTCATCCATTCGCGGGCGGCACGGAGCGCCTCGGCGAGCTGGAGCTTGCTCATGGTCTGGGAGAGATCTGCGCGCAGCTCGGCGGCGCGGTCGCAGCCCTTGATCGCGGCGATGTTCAGCCACTTGTGCGCCGAGACCAGGTCCACAGGGCAACCGCGGCCGGTCGCATACATCAGGCCCATGTCGCGGTAGACGTCGGCTCGGGTTTCGCCACCCATCGTGGCATTTTCGGAAGTGTGCATTTCAAAGCGTGCCATTGGTTTTGTCCCTGTTTGCCTAGTGGTTACTTATGTCCCTGTTTTCCCTTTCGGGTCCCGTCTGATCCGGCGCCGGCTCGTTGTCCGGTCATTCTCGTCTCAGTCGGGGGCGGCGGGTTTGTCCCTGCTCGTTTGATGAGCCCACTATGCCGCACGGCCTTCAAAAACCGCTTAAAATGCATCCTTAATTTGCTGAAAACAAAGTACAAATGCTTCGTAAACTTGGTTTTTTGTTAAGCACTACAGCCCTTGGTATTTAAGGAATTCGGGCGGAAATTTACGATGCTTTCATCTTTGAAAATCAACCGTTTCTTCACCACGATCTTCGAAGGCAAATTACGGGAAGCCCGCAAATGATGCGTTTTCGGCTTGTCCACCGCGTCGCAAAACAGGCGGATTGCATTTTACCTTTACGTGTGCGTAAGATATTTCTTAACCGGTGACCGCCTCTCCAGGAGGACCATGGGAGCGATTGCCGGCACATCCATCATTCCTGGGAGGAGAGATCAGACATGCGGACACTCATCATCGCGGCAGCGCTTGCGCTTTCGGCCATCTCGGCACAGGCGGCAGAGCCGATCGAAGGCAAGTGGAAGACCGCGAGCGGCGCTACGGCCGAAATCGCGCCTTGCGGCGGCAGCTTCTGTGTCACGCTGAGAAGCGGCAAGCACAATGGCAAGCAGATCGGCAAGATGGCCGGCTCGGGCGACAGCTATTCGGGCGAGATCACCGATCCGGACAACGACAAGACCTATTCGGGCTCGGGCACGGTATCGGGCAATTCCCTGAAGATGAAGGGCTGCGTGCTCGCCGTTCTCTGCAAGAGCCAGACCTGGACGCGGCTTTAAGCTGAGACCCATACCTTCTTTATGACAGGCGGCCGGAGCGATCCGGCCGCCTTTCTCATTTGCGCAACGCCGTTTTCAGATCGGCTCGCCGACATCGATGCGGTTGCCGTCGGGATCTTCAAAGACAAAGGCGCGCAGGCCGTAGTCCTTGTTCTGCAGGCGCTTGATCACCCGCAGTCCCTGCTGCTGGATGATGTCATGCAGGGCATCGACATTCTCAACCATCATATGGGCAATGTTGAAATCGGCCGCCTTGTGTCCCGGCTGCAGGGTCAGGTGGATTTCGGCCCCTTCCCGCTCGAGGATCATGAAGCCGACCGGATCACCGTTCTGGAAGACATTCTGGAAGCGGAGCACGCCGATGTAGAAGTCTGTCGCCCGCGCCATGTTATGGACGGGCAGCATCGCGGCCACGCGGCCGAAGCGGAGGGGTTTGTCGTCTGTCTTGTGCATGGTTGCCACCATGTTGCGGAAGATCCGCGCGGTGGGGACGGTGCCCCGCCTTCGCGCATCTCTCCGAAGTGCGATCGAGCAGGACGGTGCCCGCCGCAGCCCTTATCGCCTGAGGAAGGCGCTTCTGCAAAGCCCCTGATGTTGCCCGAGCGGCTGAACGCCAGATGAATTCGCCTCTCAGGCCGCATTCAGGCCGCATCCGTCATAAAGGGTCCAGACACAAACGCGGAGGATAAGACGATGGCAACTGTGGCGCGGCGCCTGACGATCATGACCCTGACCATGGCGGTCTTCGCGATGGTCTTCAGCCACCTGGTCGTCAACAATCAGCCATCGACACGGCACGCCTCAAGCGGCCTCGTCGCAAGCTGCGCGCCTGTCGGCCTCAATGCCTGCCGGCCGACCTTCTGATCCGACCTTGCATCGCGAGGCCTGTAAGGGGCCTTGCGCAGAAATCTTGATGCCGGACATGCGACGTCGTTTGCTTGTCAATGTTCCTCTCCTATAATGCGGCATGAACACACGAATCTCTTCCCCCGTGCCGCTGAATTCCATCAGTCCAGAACCGTTTGAACCACGGGTCTTTACCGACGCAGTCGAAGCCGTGGATGCGCTGACCGCACTCTACGAGCGCAATACCGGCTTCCTCAACGAGGCGTTTTCGGCGCTTGCCAATGGCGGACCGATCGAGGGGCGCTACCGGGCCTTCTATCCGCAGGTCAGCATGGAGACGACGAGCTTCGGCCATGTCGACAGCCGCCTCTCCTATGGCCATGTCACCTCACCGGGCATCTACACCACGACCATCACCCGGCCGAAACTGTTCCGCCATTATCTCAAAGAGCAGCTGGCCCTTCTGATGCGCAATCACCAGGTGCCGATCACGGTGTCGGAATCGACGACGCCGATCCCGCTGCATTTTGCCTTCGGCGAAGGCGCCCATGTCGAGGCCTCAGCCGGCGGCCTGGCCGACATGCAGCTGCGCGACATCTTCGATACGCCCGACCTCACCGTGACCGACGACGAGATCGCCAATGGCGAATATGAACCGAAGCCGGGCGAGCCGCATCCGCTGGCCCCGTTTACCGCCCAGCGCATCGACTATTCGCTGGCGCGGCTGTCGCATTACACCGCGACCAGCGCCAACCATTTCCAGAACTTCGTCCTCTTCACCAACTACCAGTTCTATGTCGACGAGTTCTGCGCCTATGCCCGCCAGCTGATGGCCGAAGGCGGCAGCGACTACACCGCCTTCGTCGAACCCGGCAACATCATCACACCGGCTGGACAATCGGCGCCGACGGAGGGCGTCTCGCTCGGCCGCCTGCCGCAGATGCCGGCCTATCACCTGAAGAAAAAGGGCCATGCCGGGATCACCGTGATCAATATCGGCGTCGGCCCCTCCAACGCCAAGACGATCACCGACCATGTGGCCGTGCTTCGTCCGCATGCCTGGCTGATGCTCGGCCACTGCGCCGGGCTTCGCAACAGCCAGCGGCTCGGCGACTATGTGCTTGCCCACGCCTATGTCCGCGAAGACCACGTGCTTGATGACGACCTGCCCGTCTGGGTACCGATCCCGGCGCTGGCCGAAGTGCAGCTGGCGCTCGAAGACGCGGTCGAAGAAATCACCGGCTATGAGGGCTTCGAACTCAAGCGCATCATGCGCACCGGCACCGTTGCCACGATCGACAACCGCAACTGGGAACTGCGCGACCAGCGCGGCCCGGTCAAGCGCCTGTCGCAGTCGCGCGCCATCGCGCTCGACATGGAATCGGCCACCATCGCTGCCAACGGCTTCCGCTTCCGCGTGCCCTACGGCACGCTGCTCTGCGTCTCCGACAAGCCGCTGCATGGTGAATTGAAGCTGCCGGGCATGGCGACGGCGTTTTACAAGACGCAGGTCAGCCAGCATCTGCAGATCGGCATCCGGGCACTTGAAAAGCTCGGCGACATGCCAACCGAGAAACTGCATTCGAGAAAGCTCAGAAGCTTCTTCGAGACGGCGTTTCAGTAAGGCGCTGTAGTCGCAACGCCATCGGTCGGACCCGAGCCTGATCGGCTCCGGAGCTTAACTATGCCTGATCCAGAACAGCGGCCACGGGGCGGCGCGGAGAATAGGGCAGATCGGCTCCATGGCCGAAGCGCATCATGATGTCTGGGCGCAGGCCCGGCTCGCCGATCAGGCTCGACAGTTGCGACCGTAAGGCCTCGACCTCAACCGGCTGGTTTATGAAGGCCGTTTTGAGACCGGCGCGGGTTGCGGCGAGCGCAAAGCGCTGGCAGGCCCGCCCGACCGCCACCCAGTGCTGCCTGTCCTCGCTCTCGCCGAGAAAGACGGCAATGCCAGCAGAGCTGTCGAGATGGCGGGCATATTTGTCGTTTTCGGCAGCGGCGGTGAAAAAGGCGTCGAAGGCGGCCCCGCCGAGAAAGCCTGGCAGCAGGGGATTGCCGCTCGATGCCGAAAACAAGCCGTCACCGCTCTCCATCGCAGCACGCGGATTGAAGCGCAACCAGTACTTGAGCTCGGCAATGAAGGCCGGGTCACCCATCTGTTGCTCATTGCCAGCGATCACGAGATCGCGCAGCCGGTCGAGCGGACCGCGTTCGGTGACGATCACCAGCCGGACACCGGGGATTTCCGCAGCGTTTCTCAAACCCTCAATGATCGCTGCGGACACTGGCTGGCCATCATAGGCAGCACGGGTCGATTGTCTGTGTGGAATGGCCGCAAACAGCGGATCTTGCAAAGATCTGCCAGTCGCCCAGCGAAACTCGATCCCGCCTTCAGCATTGACCTCGGCCTCGCCGGGCAGCCCTGCCGCCGTCGCAGCGAGGGCCAGGTTCTCGGTGGCGCAGCCGAGGCTGACGAAAAGATGATGGTCGTCCGGATCGACCGCAGGGGTCGCCCGAGAATGATCGGCACGGATGGCGATGCCACTATCGGTTACTCGAAAGCGCCAAGGCTGGGTGTTGTGGCCGTTGGCGGCCAATGTCGCATAGCGGACTAGATCGATCGAATCGGCATCGACCGACAAAGGCCTGCGCGTGTCGGCAATATAGCGATCATAATCTGCCATCGCTCCGACTGCCGAGCGCCAGCCATAGGCTCCCGCTCCACCCGCCAGCAGTACCGCCCCGGCCCCGATAAGGACATCGCGCCTGATCATCGGTTTCTCCTTTCGGTAGCACTTTACTGCAGCGCGCTGGTTTCTCCTTGAGCCAGATCAAGAGCGTATCAAATGCGCCGGAAGCTGATGCAGCCGGCAGAACACCCGTTCGTCACGTAGCGCTCCAGAAATTCGCCGCGCGTCAACTCGTACCAGACATCGCCGTGTTCGGAACCCGGGATGGGATCGGGAAAATCGGCAAACTCCGTGCGCGTCTGTTTCATGCCGATTTTTTCCATCACCCGTCGCGAACCGTGGTTCACGGCCATCGTGGTTGCCACGATCCTTTCGTAGCCACCGCTGGTGAAGCCCCATGTGACAAGCGCCGAGGCGCCTTCAGGCGCCAGTCCCTGGCCCCAGCACGCTCGGCGCAGGCGATAGCCGATCTCGGCGATCATATCCGTTTCCGGAAATAGGCAGAACCATCCGACAAACGCGCCGTCGACCGTCCCGCGTGCGGTCCACACATAGGGTTCCGTGCCTCTCGGCATGAGGAACGGCGCTTGCTCCGGGTCGATCTTCTCGTGATCGACCGCGCCGCCGTTCAGAAAACGCATCACTTCCGGGTCGCGTTCAAGCGCGATGAAATCAGCGGCGTCACACAAGCGACAAGGAGCGAGGTTCAGGTTCGCCGTCTGCAATTGCACCATCAGGTCTCCTCGCAGGTCTTCCGGTTGCATGACGATATCGGTGGTCGGAGGGAGAGCTTCCGTCGGGCACGACCGGCCCCGCCCTCACCTGTCAGGCCTCGACGATCTCCGCCTGACAGCGCACGGGAAAATTCACCGAATTGGCGATGAAGCATTTTTCATGCGCGTCGCCATGGAGTTCCAGCGCGAGTTGCGGATAAGTCCCGGCCTTGATCGTCACGCGGGGTCTCAGCAGGATTTCCGTGAAGCGACCGCCTCCGCTTTCGTCCATCTGCATCGTGCCCTCGGCATGGTCTTCATAGGCCGTGACGATGACGCCGGAGACCGCGCAGAAATGCAGGTACCAGAGCTTGTGACAGGCGCTGACCGAGGCGAGCAGCAGTTCCTCCGGGTTCCAGCGGGCGGGATCGCCGAGAAAATGCGGATCGGCGGACGCCAGAATATCGGACTTGCCGGGCGCAGAAATCCGGTGATCGCGCCCATAGGCACGATAGGACGAGGTCCCCGAGCCGCGATCGCCCTCCCATGTAATGGTCAGCCGATAGTCATGGCGATGCTCTGACATTCCAGTCTCCGCAGATATCCTGTGAGTCTCTCGCTCGATGATAGGCGCGCGACGGACGAAGTCCAAGCCAACCCCTCCGCAGGAAAATTCACCACAGCTCTTGCAAAGATCCGTTTAAGATATATCTTAGAGTCACCTAAACAGATTTAAGGAATTCTGAAATGAGACATCACTCTTGTGAAGGCGGACATGATCGTGGCTTCCGGCATTTGATGGCCATGGCCATGCGGGGCGGCCCGTTTGGCGGCCCCATGGGCCACGGCCCGCGCGGACGCGGCGAACGCCGCCGCATGTTCGACGGCGGTGAGCTTCGGCTCGTGCTGTTGAAGCTGATCGGCGACCAGCCGCGTCATGGCTATGACCTGATCCGCGAGATCGAAACGCTTTCCGGTGGCGCCTATGCGCCTTCGCCCGGCGTGGTCTACCCGACCATGACGCTGCTGCTCGACATGGGATTGGCGGACGAGCAGGCGAGCGAAGGCCCGCGCAAGCTGCTCGCCATCACCGAGGCCGGCCGCGCCCATCTCGCAGAACGCGCCGATGAAGTCGCGGTGGCAATCGGCCGCCTGACGGCACTCGCCAAGGTCAGCGAACGCACCGATGCCGGCCCGGTTCGTCGCGCCATGGGCAACCTGAAACAGGCCCTTCACGACTGCCTGTCGCGCGATGGCACGACACGTGAAACTCAGCTGGAAGTCGCCCGCATTCTCGACGAGGCGGTCGGCAAGATCGAAAGGCTCTGATCATGGCAAAAACGATCGCGGTCGTTCCGACCGAAAGCGGCTGGAAATATGTCCAGCAGCTCTGCAAACACTGGGCCCACAAGCTGGAGGTCGATCTGGGCGACCAGAAGGGAGTCGTCAAGTTCGCCGAGGCTACCGCCGTCATGACGAGCGACGCCAAGGCTCTCACGGTCGAAATCGAGGCAAGCTCGGCGGATGTGCTGGAGCGGATGAAGGCTGTGGTCTCGAGCCATCTCGACCGCTTTGCCTTTCGCGAAGCGCCCCTACCCTTCGAGTGGAAAGCTGCCTGATCCCTCCCGACGCATGTCGGAAAGTCAGAAAAGGCTGCACCTTGAGCAGTCCCCATCCGGGGGCTGCATCATGGCGGAGGCGCCAGCCCAATATATCTCCATCCTGGCTGGATCCCCCAAAGATGTTCTCTTCCCCTGTCAACGGAAGTTGCTAGAAAGCCGTGTTGATAAACAATGGCACTAAACAATGGGGGTTGCCATGAATGTGGTGACGAAGACATCGACATCTTGGTTCTCACGTCTCGGCGGGGCTCTGACGGGTGCATTGGTTGGACTGGTTCTCCTCATCGTGGCGATTGTCGCGCTGTTCTGGAACGAAGGCCGGTCGGTTGCGACCTATAAATCGCTGGTGGAAGGTCAGTCGATCGTCGTCACAGCCGATGCATCGCGGATCGACCCGGCTCTTGATGGCAAGCTTGTTCATATCGAAAGCGATGTGAAACCCGCCTCGGACGTTGTCGATGCCGACACGGGTATCACCGCCTCCGGGGTCATCGGCCTGGAGCGTAAGGTCGAGATGTATCAATGGGTCGAGGAGAAAAGCAGCAAGACCGAGAAGAAGCTCGGCGGCGGCGAAGAAACCGTGACCACCTATAGCTATTCCAAGGAATGGAGCGAAAAAGCCCAGGATTCCTCGAAATTCCAGGAAACGGCCGGCCACGAAAACCCGGAATTCTGGCTGCAATCGTCGGAAACCCTGGTGGACAAGGCACAGCTGGGTGCCTTTAGCGTGACGGGCGCGCAGATCGCCTCGGTTGGCGCGCGTGAAACCCTGCCGATCACCGATGAAACCGCAGCGCAAGCCTCCGAAGCCCTGGGCTATCCCGGCGAAGGCCGTGCCGTGATGCAGGCGCTCTATTTCGGCGCGAATGAAAAGGCACCCGAGGTCGGCGACACCAAGGTTCGCTTTGAGAAGATCCTTCTGCCGGAAGTCAGCGTCGTCGCCATGCAACACGGCGATCGCCTGGCGGAATATACCACGCAGAATGGCTACACCCTGTTCCTGTTGGAAGCAGGTCGTCAACCCGCGACGAAGATGTTCGCCGACAGCCAGGCCGAAAACGTTGTTCTGACCTGGGTCATCCGCGTTGCGGGCATTTTCGGGCTGTTCGTCGGCTTTGCCCTCATCTTCAGGATCTTCAGCGTGATCGGTGACGTCATCCCCTTCGTCGGCTCGCTGATTGGCTTCGGGACGGGGCTCGTCTCCTTCATCCTGGCGCTGGCCATCGGCGTGACCGTCATTGCCATTGGCTGGTTTGCCGTGCGGCCTCTGCTGTCGATTGGACTGCTTGTGGGCGTCGCCGCACTCGTTTGGGCCTATGTGAAATATGTCCGGAAACAGCCAACCGCGCCTGCGGCTTAAAAAGACCGCGCCCCGAGGTTCTGTTTATCCTCGGGGGGCCTGTCGAACATGACCAAATCCAGGCGGTCATGTTTTCGCCTGAGGCGCTCTCGAACACGGTCGGTCGACACGATCAACACGTCTTGCCAAATCGCGGCGGGAGCGGTCTAAACTTGTCCGACAACAGGAGGACATCACCATGACCACGCTCACCATCCCTGATCTTGCCGGCAAGGCCGTTCTCATTACCGGCGCATCGAGCGGCATCGGCGAGGCGCTGGCCCGGGCTTTTGCCGCTCAGGGCGCGCTGGTCGGCCTGCATTACAATTCCAACAGCGAGGCGGCCCATTCGATCGCCCGTGAGATCGAGGCAGCCGGCGGCAGTGTCGTGCTGGTCAAGGCGGATGCCGCCTCCTCGGAAGACATGGCCGGGGCCGTCGCCCATGTCGCCAAGACCTTCGGCCGGCTCGATGGCGTGATCAACAATGCCGGCAGCATGATCGCACGCGTGCTCTACGAGGACATGACGGATGCGCAATATGACAAGGTGATGGATGTGAATGCCCGCTCGGTGCTCTCCACCACGCAGGCGGCGATTGCGCATCTGAAAATCCGGGGCGGTTTCGTCATCAATACCACCTCGGTCGCCGCCCGCACCGGCGGCACGGCAGGCTCCGGCGTATACGGCTCGTCGAAAGCCTTTGTCGCCGCCGTCACCAAGGGCATGGCGCTCGAATTCGGCAAATACCATGTCCGGGTCAATGCGGTGGCGCCGGGCGTCATCACCACGCCCTTCCAGGACAAATATGCGCTGCCCGGCCAGCTCGACCAAGTGGCCGGCAGCGTCCCGTTGAAGCGCACGGGCACGCCGCAGGACTGCGTCGGCGCCTATCTCTTCCTCGCCTCGGAGATGCTGTCCGGTTACATCACCGGCCAGACGATCGACGTGAATGGCGGGCAGTTCATGCCATGACCTTCAGGCGTTGGCGCTCGAACCATCGACGCCAGCCCTTTTGCGATTTGTCCGCCGTGTGAGCCTTGACCGGCTCGATCGCGCTCAGTTCAGCCGTTGGCGGGATGCCCGGATCCCGCCTGCGTTGCGTGTGTTTTTCGGCTCCTATCTGCGTGGCCTCGGCCAGCGCATGGACCAGGGCGGCGTCGAGAATGTGCATGTCGTGTCCTCCGTCGTGGTTTTGACACTGGTCGGACCCAACAGCCGCCATTCGACAGTCCAAATTTATTTTTCCATCGTCCTGCCTGCCTGTCGATTTGCCGGCCCTGGCTTCGACTAGGGCCAATGTCTGCGTTAGGATCGCCCAAGGGAATGGAGGGGACGATGAAATTTCTATGCCAGGTCTGGCTCGATGAAACCGTGATGCAAGCCTTGAGCGAGGCCGAGCGCCGCACGCTCGACCGCCAGTCGCTCGCCTATGACAGAGAGCTTGCCGAGCGGGGACACCTCGTGCTGGCCTCGCCGCTCGCAGCGCCAGAGACGGGGCTGACGCTCCGGGTCCGGAACGGCGAGTTGTCGACCACCGACGGTCCCTTTGCCGAAACCCGCGAACATCTCGGCGGTTTCCTGCTTCTGGAGACGCGCGATCTCTCGGAGGCCGTGCAGATCGCCAGCCGGGTGCCGATCGCCCGCTATGGCAGCATCGAGGTCAGGGCGCTTACGGACATTCCCGTTCATGACGGTCCAGAGACGGACCATGCGGCCGGCGGGGCTGCTCTCCCCCTGGAGGGACGTTGATGCGCTTCGTCTGCTTCATTCACACCGACCCGCAGGATATCGCCGCGATCTCGGATGCCGATCACCGGCGCATCGTTGCAGAACATTTCGCGTTCGACGAAGCGATCACGGCGACGGGGCACCACATTGTCTCGGAAGCGCTTGAAGATCCCGATCGTTCCGTCACCATCCGGCGCTCGGCCAAGGGCGTGACGGTCAGCGATGGTCCCTTCACTGAAGCGCGCGAACATATCGGCGGCTTTTACCTGCTGGAAGCCGCCTCTCTCGACGAGGCGATCCGGATCGCTTCTCGCATCCCCTCCCTGCAGCACAGTTCGGTCGAGATCCGCCCGGTGCGGACGCTTGTGCTCGCCGGAGAATGAGGAGGGCTTTTGAGCGATCCGGTTTCCGAAACGATCGAGGCGACCTACCGGCAATCGGCACCGCGCATCCGTGCTGCCCTCGTTCGGCTGCTCGGCAGTTTTGATCTTGCGGAGGAAGCGCTGCACGACGCCTTCCTGCAGGCCGCCCTCGACTGGCCGGTCAAAGGCTATCCGCACAATCCGGTGACCTGGCTGATCTCGGCCGGACGCTTCCGCACGATCGACCGGCTTAGGCGGCGCGCCCTCGTCGACAGGCAGCGGGACGATCTAGCCTATCTGGCGGCGATCGAGCAGGCGCAAGAGGAGGAACCCGTGGCGATCGAGGACGACATGCTGCGGCTGGTCTTCACCTGCTGCCATCCGGCGCTTCCGGCAGAGGCCCGCATTGCCATGGCACTGCGCGAAGTCTGCGGGCTGACCACGGAGGAAATCTCCCGCGCCTTCCTGACATTACCCTCGACGATCGCCCAGCGGATCGTCCGTGCCAAAGCGAGGATCCGGACCCAGCGCATCGCCTACATCGTTCCGGACCGGCAAGACCTTCCCGAACGGCTTGAGGCGGTGCTGGGCGTCGTCTACCTGCTGTTCAACGAGGGCCACGCCCGCGCCGGCGCTGCCGAGCGGCTCTCAGAGGAGGCGCTCCATCTCGCCCGCCTGCTGGTTGACCTCCTGCCCGATCCCGAATGCCTGGGGCTGCTTGCGCTGATCCTCATCCAGCATTCTCGCAGCAAAACACGCCTGGACCCCGAAGGTCATATCGTTCTTCTCGCGGATCAGGACCGCAGCCTCTGGGACCGGGCCATGATCGCCGAGGCGGAGGTCCTTTTGGAGCGGATCAGGCAGTCCGGCGAAATCGGCGCCTATGGCCTGCAGGCGGCAATCGCGGCATGCCATGCCCGAGCCGCAACCATGGCCGAAACCGACTGGCCGCGCATCCTGCATCTCTACGACCTGCTGCAACAGGCAGCCCCCTCCCCGGTGGTCGCCCTCAATCGCGCCGTGGCGCTTGCCGAGGTGGAGGGGGAAAAAGCGGGGCTGGCGGAGGTCGAGAGGTTGCTGGGCGATCCGGCCATGCAGCGCTATCACGCAACCTACAGCGTTGCCGCCGACCTGCAGCGGCGGCTGGGCAGGATGGAGGAAGCGCGACGCAGCTACAGCACGGCGCGCACCTTTGCCTCCCAACAGCACGAAATCCGCTTTATAGAGGCCCGGCTCAACGCGCTTGCGTGATCACCCCTCGCCGCGATTGTCCTTCAGCCAGTCGAGGCCATTGCGCAAGGTGCCGACAGCCTGGTCGATCTCGGAGCGCGAGATGATCAGTGGCGGCGAGAAGAGCATGCGGTCGCCGGTGGCGCGCAGCACCACGCCGGCATCGACGCATTGATTGCGGACGGCGGTGCCGGTGTCGTCGGGCTTCTTGAAGCGGCGGCGGGTGGCCTTGTCGGCGGTGATCTGCACGGCGCCCATCAGGCCGACGCTGACGGCTTCGCCGACCAGTTCGTGGTCGGTGAGCGAGGCGAGCGCTGCGGCAAGATACGGACCGGTATCATCACGCACGCGCTCGACGAGGCCCTCCTCTTCGATGATGCGGATGTTTTCAAGCGCTGCGGCCGCTGCCACCGGGTGACCGGAATAGGTGTAGCCGTGGTAGAAATCGCCGAGCTCGTTGACCATGACGTCCGCCACGCGGTCGGAGACGAGAACGCCGCCGATCGGCAGGTAGCCGGAGGAGAGGCCCTTGGCGATCGGCGCGAGGTCCGGCTCGAAATCGTAATACTGATGGCCGAACCACGTGCCGAGGCGACCGAAGCCCGAGATGACTTCGTCGGCGACGAGCAGGATCTGGTATTTCGCGCAGATGCGCTTGATTTCTGGCCAGTAGGTCGAGGGCGGCACGATGACGCCGCCTGCCCCCTGGATTGGCTCGGCGACGAAGGCTGCGACATTCTCCTCGCCGAGTTCGAGGATCTTTTCCTCCAGTTCGCGGGCGACCTTCAGGCCGAAGTCTTCCGGGGTGAGATCGCCGCCTTCGGCATACCAGTAGGGCTGGTTGATGTGGTGAATGCCTTCGATCGGCAGGTTGCCCTGTTCGTGCATCCACTTCATGCCACCGAGCGAGGCACCGGCTACCGTCGAGCCGTGATAGGCGTTCTTGCGGGCAATCACCTGCGTCTTGGTCTCGTGACCGAGCGCCTTCCAGTAGACGCGCGCCATGCGGAACCAGGTGTCGGAGGCTTCCGAACCGGAATTGGAGAAGAAGACGCGGTTGAGCTTCGGGCCGGTCTTTTCGGCAATCTTCTGGGCGAGCAGCGTGGTCGGCGGCGTCGTGGTACCGAAGAAGGTGTTGTAATAGGGCAGTTCCTGCATCTGGGCATAGGCGGCATCGGCGATCGACTTGCGGCCATAGCCGACATTGACACACCAGAGGCCGGCGAAGGCATCGAGATACTGCTTGCCGTTCGAATCCCAGATATGCACGCCATCCGCCCGGTTGATGATCTTGGTCCCGGCCGCGTTCAGCTTCTTCATGTCCGAGAACGGATGAAGGTGATGAGCAGCGTCGATGGCACCGAGGTTGGAAACGGCGGAAAGTGGCTTGTTCATGGGTCGGGATCCTTGACCGGAGCGGAAGCACCTGCGCTCCCGGCCAAACATGGTCCGTGCAGCTGCCTTGCCCCGCATTGAAAGGCGGAACATTATCGGCTACGAACATGACCTCCCAAAACGCGTTTGGCAAGGCACCGATTGCCGCGTTCCTCCGGCCAAATCCGCCCTTAAAAAAGCCAACGAGAGTTTCCCATGACCGCATCGCCCGAGGCCGCCGATCTCCCCGCAGCCGACCCTTCCGCACGCATCGAAGTGCTGCTTGTCGGCATGAATGGCGACTTGCGCGGCAAGATGATCCCGCTGAAGGCCGAGGACAAGGTGTGGAAGAACACGGTGCGGCTGCCGGCCTCGACGCAATCGCTCGACATCTGGGGCGACGACAATGACGACATAACCAAGATCTCGCTGACGCTCGGCGACCCCGACGGCATCTGCACGCCGGACAAGAATTCGCTGACGACGCTTCCCTGGGGGCCTGAGGGTTCCAAGCAGGTGCTCGCCACCATGCATACGCTGGATGGTCAGCCGCATTACGTCTGCCCGCGCGCGATCCTGGCCAATGTCTTGAAGCGCTTCGAGGACAAGGGCCTGACGCCTGTTGTCGCCACCGAACTCGAATTTTACGTGATGGAGCCGGACTTCCGCGAGACCGGCGTTCCCATGCCGCCGAAGGCGCTCGTGATGAACGGCGAGGTCGAGGGCTATCAGCTCTATGACATGCGCGCGACCGCCGCGATGGAGGACTTCCTCGACACGGTGCGCGAATATTGCGACCACATGGGCCTTCCGGCCGATGCGACGACCGCCGAATTCGGCCCCGGCCAGTTCGAGGTCAACCTCCTGCACAAGCCGAACGCGGTTTCGGCAGCCGACGACTGCATCTATCTGAAGCGCGTCGTCGATTTCGCCGCTCGCCGTCACGGTTTCAAGGCGACCTGCATGGCCAAGCCCTATGGCGATCATGCCGGCTCGGGCCTGCACGTGCATGCCTCGATCATCGACAAGGACGGCCGCAACATCCTCGATGCCAAGGGCGGCGATCCGGTGAAGCTGAAGTCGATCACGGCCGGCATGCTGAAGAGCATGCAGGATGCGCAGCTGATCTTTGCGCCCTTTGCCAATTCCTATCGCCGCTTCCAGCCTGGCTCGTTTGCGCCCGACAAGATCGACTGGGGTTTTGGCAATCGCGGCACCGCGATCCGCATCCCCGACAAGGACGGCCCCGCCGCCCGCATCGAACACCGGGTCGCCGGTGCGGACGCCAATCCGCATCTGCTGCTCGCCGCCATCCTCGGCGGCATCCTGCTCGGGCTTGAGGACGACCTCGATCCGGGTCCGGTCACGACGCCGGACAGCGCGCCCGAAAACCCTGATATGCTGACCTATGATTTCCTGACGTCAGTCGAACGGTTCCGGAACTCGACCTTCATCAAGGACATCTTCGGCGCCGAATATCAGCGCATTTACGGCGACACCAAGCGCAAGGAAGCCATGGCCTATCTGCGCACCGTGTCGAGCTTCGACTACCAGACCTATCTGCCGCGGATCTGACGCCAACGCGTCTTCGACCGAGCCTGGCGGCGCATCGGCGCCGCCTGTCGCACTTTGACGAGAAAATGGCGCGCTAATATTATTTCGTCCTGAACCTTCAGCGTGAAATCTTCGAACCAAATCACAGGCCTTCGGGCCAAATATCCCTTAAATTTGGGGTAAGCGTGCACAAATCGACTTGCCAGCGTCCAGTGAATGCTCTTCTCTCCCGTTTCCGTAAACGTAAAAGGGGAAAAAAATGACAATCCAGACACGCCGCCTGCTTGGCACTGCGCTCCTCCTTGGCTCACTTTTGACCGGTGCGAGCCAGGCGCTCGCCGAAGCCGTTCTGCATCGCGGCAATGCCGGCGAGCCGCAGACCCTCGACTATGCCCATATCTCGATCGACATCGAAGGCTTCGTCGTCCGCGACATGTTCGAAGGCCTGACCATATTCAACGCCAAGGGTGAAGTGGTTCCGGGTACTGCCGAAAGCTGGACGGTATCCGACGACGATCTGACCTACACGTTTAAGATCCGCGATAACGCCAACTGGTCCGACGGAACGCCGGTGACCGCCGAAGACTTCGTCTTCTCGATGCGCCGCCTGGAAGATCCGAAGACCGCTGCCGAATATGCCGGCATTCTCTATCCAATCAAGAATGCCGAGAAGGTGAACAAGGGCGAAGTTCCGGTCGATCAGCTCGGCATCAAGGCCGTCGATGCCAAGACCGTGGAAATCACGCTCGAGCGTCCGACCCCGTTCTTCCTGCAGCTTCTCGCCCACTACACCGCGCTGCCGATCAGCAAGGCCAACTTCGAGAAGTTCGGCGACCAGTTCGTCAAGCCGGGCAACATGGTTTCGAACGGCGCCTTCAAGCTGGAAGCGCATGTGCCGAACGACACCCTGACCGTCGTCAGGAACGACAAGTACTGGGATGCCGCCAACGTCAAGCTCGACAAGGTCATCTTCTACCCGATCGACGACGATGCCGCTTCCGTGCGTCGCTTCGAAGCCAAGGAAATGGACCTCGTCTACAACTTCTCTGCGGACCAGATCAAACGCCTGCGCGAGACCTACAACGACCAGGTCCACGTGACCCCGTCGCTCGCCACCTACTACTATGTCTTCGACAACCGCGAGCCGCCCTATAACGACGTGAACGTCCGTCGCGCGCTGTCCATGGCCGTCGACCGTGACTTCCTCGCCCAGGAAATCTACGCCGGCGCCCAGCTTCCTGCCTACAACCTCGTTCCCCCGGGCATGCCGGGCTATGGCCAGGGTCCGGTTCCGGATTTTGCCTCGATGTCGCAGATCGACCGCGAAGACAAGGCCGTCGAGCTGATGAAGGCCGCAGGCTACGGTGAAGGCGGCAAGCCGCTCGAAATCGAGATCCGCTACAACACCAATGCCAACCACGAGCGCGTCGCAACCGCCGTCGCCGACATGTGGAAGAACACGTTCGGTGCCAAGGTCTCGCTGGTCAACCTCGACGTGGCCTCGCACTATGCCTACCTGCAGGAAGGCGGCAAGTTCAACGTCGCCCGTGCCGCCTGGTCGGCTGACTACGGCGATCCGGAAAACTTCCTGGCGCTCAACACCAGCACCAACACCACGTTCAACTACGGCAAGTACAAGAACGAGGAATACGACGCGCTGATGAAGCAGTCCTATGACGAGCAGGACCCGGCCAAGCGCATGGAAATTCTGAAGAAGGCCGAAGAGATCCTGAACAACGATCAGCCGATCGCCCCGTTCATGAACTCCGCCAACCTGTGGCTGGTCTCCTCGCGTGTCTCCGGCTGGGAAGACAATGCGGTGAACGAGCACCTGTCGAAGTTCCTCAGCGTTTCCGAATAACGAACAAAAGGGATCGGCGCGCGGTAGCATGATGGCTGTCGCGCGTCGGCTTTTATCACCATGATCTCATTCGTCCTGCGCCGGCTCATGAGCGCCGTGCCCACCGTGTTCGTCGTCGTGACGATCTCGTTCTTCCTGATGCGCTTCGCGCCTGGTGGTCCGTTCAGCCTGGAACGTCCGCTCCCGCCGCAGACCATGGCCAATGTCATGGAAACCTACAGGCTCAACGATCCGCTCTGGAGCCAGTACCTCAACTATCTCGGCAATGCCTTCAGAGGCGATTTCGGCCCGAGCTTCATCTACAAGGACAACACGGTCGCCGAGCTGATCGGCAAGGCCCTGCCCTATTCCGTCGAACTCGGCCTCTACGCCATCCTGATCGCGCTGATCGGCGGCGTCATCCTCGGCACGATCGCGGCTCTGCGCCAGAACAGTGTACTGGACTTCGGCCTGATGGCTTTCGCGACCATCGGCGTCACGGTGCCGAACTTCGTCGTCGGCCCCGTTCTGACGCTGATCTTCGCCGTCATGCTGTCCTGGCTGCCGGCCGGAGGCTGGGGCAATGGCGGCTTCCAGAACCTGATCCTGCCGATGACGGCACTGGCGCTTCCGCAGCTCGCTGTCTTTGCGCGCCTGACGCGCGGCTCCATGATCGAAGCGCTGAACGCCGACCATATCCGCACCGTGCGTGCCTATGGACTGCCGCCGCGCGTCGTCGTCATCACCCATGCGCTTCGCGGCGCCATGCTGCCGGTCGTCTCCTATCTCGCGCCATGTGCTGCGGCCCTGCTCACTGGCTCTGCCGTCGTCGAGAGCATCTTCACCATTCCCGGTGTCGGTCGCTACTTCGTGCTTGGTGCACTCAATCGCGACTATCCCCTCGTCATGGGCACCGTCATTCTCGTCGCCGTGTTCGTGATCTTCTTCAACCTGCTGGTCGACATCGCCTACGGCCTGCTCGATCCGAGGGTCCGCAATGACTGATACATCCGTCACCCAGGGCATTGCCCCCGCCGAAGTCGCCGGTCGCAGCCTGACCGAACTCGCCATGCTGCGCTTCAAGCGCAACAAGGCGGCCATGGGCGGCTGCTTCATGCTGGTGCTCATCGTGCTGTTCTCGTTTGCCGGCCCATTCTTCGTGCCGCATAGCTATGACCAGGTCTTCGCGTCCTATGTCACCGTGCCGCCGAGCCTTGAGCCGCGGCCCGATCCGGAATCGCTGCAGCAGGTCGCCGAAGGCATCGCCAAGCGGGCGCGCGTCGAGCTGAAGAGCCTCGAGGTTGCCGACGGCACCTTCACCGCCGTGCTCACCGCATCGAAGCCAATCGACCCGCGCACGATCCGTTATTTCGACCGGACCAACGAATTCAAGGAAACGACGGTCCAGGAGACGAGCGCCGACGGACTGTCGGTGACCGTGACCGGCAAGGTCGACCAGGTCACCTTCCCCTTCGGCACGGATACCAATGGCCGTGACCTTCTGGTGCGCGTCATGCTCGGCGGGCAGATCTCGATTGCCGTGGGTCTGGCGGCGAGCCTCGTCTCGCTCGGCATCGGCGTCATCTACGGCGCGACATCAGGTTATCTCGGCGGGCGCATCGATAACGTCATGATGCGCTTCGTCGAGATCCTCTATTCCCTGCCCTTCGTCTTCCTCGTCGTCGTGCTCGTCGTCTTCTTCGGACGATCGGTGGTGCTGATCTTCGTCGTCATCGGGGCGGTGCAATGGCTGGAAATGGCCCGCATCGTGCGCGGCCAGACGCTGTCGCTCAAACGCCGGGAATTCGTCGGCGCGGCCGAGGCGCTCGGCCTGACCGACTGGCAGATCATCCGCCGGCACATCATCCCGAACACGATCGGTCCGGTTATCGTCTTCGTCACCGTCGTCGTGCCGCAGGTCATCCTGACCGAGAGCTTCCTGTCCTTCCTCGGGCTCGGCGTGCAGGCGCCGCTCGCGAGTTGGGGCACGCTGATCTCGGAAGGCACGAAGAACATGCAGAGCGCACCCTGGCTCTTGATCTTTCCGGCCATCTTCTTCGTCGCGACGCTGTTTGCCCTCAACTTCGTCGGCGACGGCCTGCGCGATGCGCTCGACCCGAAGGACCGCTGAGATGGAGATGAACCAGATGACACCGGTCCTCACCGTCAACGACCTCAAGGTCACCTTCCAGACGCCCGACGGCACCGTCGAAGCGGTCAAGGGCATCAGCTTCGACGTGAAGAAGGGCGAGACGCTCGCCATCGTGGGCGAGAGCGGCTCGGGCAAGAGCCAGACGATGATGGGCATCATGGGCCTGCTCGCCAAGAACGGCAGCGTTACCGGTGAGGCCATGTATGGCGGCACCAACCTCGTCGGCCAGCCGCTCTCGACGCTCAATCAGGTTCGCGGCTCGAAGATCACCATGATCTTCCAGGAGCCAATGACCTCGCTCGACCCGCTCTACCGGATCGGTCGACAGATCGCCGAACCGCTGATCCACCATCGTGGCATGAGCAAGAGTGCGGCGCGCGCCCGCGTGCTGGAGCTCTTGAAGCTCGTCGGCATTCCCGACCCGGAACGCCGCATCGACAGTTATCCGCATGAAATGTCCGGTGGCCAGCGGCAGCGCGTGATGATCGCGATGGCCTTGGCGAACGAGCCCGACGTGCTGATCGCCGACGAGCCGACCACCGCGCTCGACGTCACGATCCAGGCGCAGATCCTGACGCTGCTCGCCGACCTGCAGAAACGCTTCGGCATGGCGATCGTGCTCATCACCCACGATCTCGGCGTGGTCAAACACGTCGCCGACCGGGTGGTCGTGATGCGCAAGGGCGAGATCGTCGAACAGGGCAGCCGTGACGCGATCTTCGGCAATGCGCAGCACGACTATACCAAGATGCTGCTGGCGGCCGAGCCGACGGGCACGAAGGCACCGCCGGCCGATGATGCGCCGGTCGTCCTGGAAGGCCGCAACGTCATCGTCGACTTCGACATCGGCAGCGGCGGTTTCCTGCGTCCCAATCGTACCTTCCGGGCGGTGGACCAGGTGAGCGTGCGCCTGCGTCAGGGGCAGACCATCGGCATCGTCGGGGAATCCGGTTCGGGCAAGTCGACGCTCGGTCGCGCACTCCTGAAGCTGCTCACGGCCGATGGTGCCTTCCGCTTCGAAACCAACGACATCTCGGGTCTCGATCGCGCCGGCATGCGGCCCTTCCGCAAGCAGTTGCAGCTCGTCTTCCAGGACCCCTACGGCTCGCTCTCGCCCCGCCAGACGGTTGGCGAGATCATCACCGAAGGCCTTTATGTGCACGAACCGCAGCTCAGCCGCGCAGAGCGGGATGCACGCGCCATTGCAGCGCTGAAGGAAGTCGGCCTCGATCCGGCGGCGCGTAACCGCTATCCGCACGAGTTCTCGGGTGGACAGCGCCAGCGCATCGCGATTGCGCGCTCCATGATCTTGAAGCCAAAGGTCGTCATCCTCGACGAGCCGACTTCGGCGCTTGACCGCTCGGTTCAGCGTCAGGTGATCGAGCTTCTGCGCGATCTGCAGGACAAACATGGCCTGTCTTACGTCTTCATCAGCCACGACCTTTCGGTGATCCGGGCGATGTCCGACCATGTGATCGTGATGAAGAACGGGAAGATCGTCGAGCAGGGCGACACCGAGGCCATCTTCGATCGCCCGCAGGAGGATTATACCCGCGACCTGATCGCTGCGGCTTTCAGCCACTGAAATCGGCCGATTGCTCGGTCAAAAATGACGGCGGCTCCACGAAGGGCCGCCGTTTTCGTTTATCCGGCGGGCTGGTGTGGCGGCACCAGCACCTTCAACTCGCCCGGATGGATCTTCAGCTCGACATCCGCCGGCATGCGCAGCAACTCGCCATCGAGCACGCAGGCAGCGCCCTTGCGATGCTTGGGAAAATGCAGATGCACCTTCTCTGCGGTCGATGCCGTCACGGCCTCGTTCTCCTTGAACTTGCCGCGCAGGATATCGAAGGCCAAAAGCCCAACCCCGGTCGGCTCCAGCGGGGCGGCCAGATAGACGCCGAGTTTGCCGGTGTCGACCCGGTCGGCGAAGAACAGCGAGTTGTTGCCGAGCGGATTGTTGGAGACGGAGATCGCCGACACAGGCCGCTCATCGCTGCGTCCATCGCCGTCGATATCGAAGACGACCTCGAAACGTGGCGGATCGAGCATGACGCCGAAGGCGGCACTGGTGCTGGCCCTGATCTTGCCAAGGCGCGAGGCGAAATCCATCTGGTTGCGCATGCGCACCATGCGGGCATGCAGGCCGGCCGAGAACTGATGCACGAAAGGGCGGCCATTCGCCGTGGCGATGTCGACCGCAGCCACCTCTCCTTGCGCCAGCACGTCCAGCGCCTTCCAGATATCGAGCGGCAGTTTCAGCGAGCGGGCAAAGAGGTTCATCGTGCCGGCCGGTACGACGCCGAGCGGTAGCCCGGCCTTCCAGGCAATGCCGGCTGCGGCCGAAATCGTGCCGTCTCCGCCGCCTGCCAGTACGGCATCGATGCCCTTGGTCTCGACCGCCTTCTGCAGCGCCTCGACGATTTCGTCACCGGCCACCACCGCGCAATCGAGCTCGTGGCCTTGTCTGGCGAAGGCCTCCGTGGCGCTCGCACAATAGACCTGCATGTCGGTGGTCTTGAAGGTCCCGCCGTCGCGATTGAGTACCGCCTTGATCTTCATGGAATTCCTTCACAGCCCCCGGCCAACGGGGTCACAACGTGCGGCCTGATCAAAAGTTTCTGCCGTTCCACAGATCGACAGTCAGCATGGCAAATTCAAGAGAGGTTCATGACAGAAGCGCCTGTAAAAGCCTTTGCTGCGACGCATATGGACATGATAAACAACAAATTCATTCCTCGTCCGGCCCTGCGCCGTTTTTCCCATCAAGGCTTCCCCGAAGCGATTTTGCGCCGTGGCTTTCGGCGCGCTCTGGTGTTTTCATGACCGACTGTTCCACGCTCGACAGCCCGCAGACCCTCCCCAACCCGTCTGGCAGCCTCAGCGCCACGGCCATCCTGCTGATCGAGATTGCGCTCGCCGCCGGCGGTTTCGGGATTGGCACCGGCGAATTCGTCATCATGGGACTGCTGCCGGAAGTCGCCACCACCTATGGCGTCAGCGTGCCCCAGGCCGGCCATGTGATCTCGGCCTATGCACTCGGTGTCGTGCTGGGTGCGCCCATCATTGCAGCCCTTGCCGCCAAGCTGCCGCGCAAGACGCTTCTGCTCCTGCTGATGGGGATCTTCGCACTCGGCAATTTCGCCAGCGCGATCGCACCCGGCTTCCTCAGCTTCACGGCGCTGCGCTTCATCACCGGCCTTCCGCACGGCGCCTATTTCGGTGTCGCAGCACTTGTTGCCTCGTCCATGGCGCCGCCGCATCGCCGGGTGCGTGCCGTCGGACGCGTCATGCTCGGCCTCACCATCGCCACCCTGATCGGCACACCGATCGCGACCTTCCTCGGCCAGCTGATGGACTGGCGCGCCGCCTTCCTGATGGTTGCAGCCATCGGGGCGCTGGCGGTGGCGCTGATTGCCATCTACCTGCCGAAGGACAAAGTCGTCGAAGGCGCCAGCATGCTGCGCGAACTGTCCGCCTTTGGCCGGGTCCAGGTGTGGCTGTCCATGGCTGTCGCCGCCGTCGGCTTTGGCGGCATGTTCGCGATCTTCAGCTACATCGCCAAGACTGTGACCGACACCGCTGGACTGCCGGCCAGCATGATCGCGGTGGTGCTGGCGCTCTTCGGCATCGGCATGAATGTCGGCAATGTCGTCGGCAGCCGCATGGCCGACTACTCGCTGAACGGCACGATCGGCGGCATGCTCGGCTTCAACATCGCTCTGATGAGCGTCTTTTCTCTCACCGCGCACAATCCGGTGATGCTGTGCATCTGCGTCTTCCTGACGGGCTGCGGCTTTGCCGCCTGCCCGGCCGTACAGACCCGGATCATGGATGTGGCTGCTGACGCGAAGACGCTGGCGGCCGCCACCATCCACTCCGCCTTCAACATCGCCAATGCGCTCGGCGCCTGGCTCGGCGGACTGGTGATTGCTGCAGGCTACGGTTATGGCGCAACCGGCTATGTCGGGGCCGTGCTCTCGGCCTTTGGCCTTGCCATCTTCCTGGTCTCGATGGCGCTCGATAAGAATGCGTCAAGCGGCTGAGGCTTCCGCCGCGACATCCTCAGGCTCTATCATCGTGCGCTTGCCGTCCTTGCATTCAACATGGCTGCTGCCCCACTGCTCCAGCACCATGATCACCGGCCTGAGGCTGAGGCCGAGAGGGGTGAGCGCGTAGTCCACCCGGGGCGGCACAACCGGATAGACGGTCCGCGTCACCAGCCCCTGTTCTTCCAGTTCACGCAATTGCTTGGTCAGCATGCGCTGGGTCACCGCCTGCAGGCGCCGACGCAACTCGCTGAAGCGCAGCGTGCCATCGGTCACGAGGTGATAGAGGATGACACCCTTCCATTTGCCGTCGAGGAAGCTGAGCGTCGTTTCGACCGGGCAGCCGGGAAAGTTGTTGGTCATCTTCGCTCGGGGCTTCGACATCGGGTGGTATCCTCTTTGATACTGAGGGGCATATTTGTGGCTACAGACATAAAATGTGCATTCTTGCGAAGTGCGATTCTATCGCCTTAATGGGATGCGTGCAAACACTACAGGAGATCGCCATGCGCGCCATCGGCTTCCACACCCCCCAGCCCATCACCTCGCCCACCGCCCTCATCGACCTGGAGCTTCCCGTGCCCGAGGCGCATGGGCGCGACCTGCTCGTCGAGGTCAAGGCCGTATCGGTCAATCCGGTCGATACCAAGGTGCGCCGCAACTTCCAGCCGGCTGGAGGCGAGGCACGGATCCTCGGCTATGATGCCGCCGGTATCGTCAAGGCCGTTGGTCCGGATGTCAGCCTCTTCAAGCCAGGCGACGAAGTCTATTATGCCGGTGCGATCGGTCGGCCGGGCACCAATGCCGAGTATCATCTGGTCGATGAGCGCATCGTTGGCAGAAAGCCGAAGAGCCTGTCCTTTGCGGAGGCTGCTGCCCTGCCGCTCACTGCGATCACCGCCTATGAGGCGCTGTTTCATCGGCTGCGGCTGGACATTCCCGTGCCGGGTGCGGCGCCCGTCGTGCTGATCACCGGCGGTGCCGGCGGCGTCGGCTCCATCGCCATTCAGCTGGTCAAGCAGCTCACCGATTTCACAGTGGTCGCGACCGCCTCGCGGCCGGAAACTGCCGCCTGGGCGAAGTCGCTGGGCGCCGATCACATCATCGACCACAGCAAGCCGCTGGCCGAAGAATATGCAGCACTCGGCATCGGCGCGCCGGGCTTCGTCTTCTCGGTGACGCATAGCGTCCAGCACCGCCTGGATCTCGCCGAGCTGATCGCACCGGCCGGCCGGATCTGCCTGATCGACGATTTCGCCGAAGGCTTCGACATCATGGCCTTCAAGGGCAAAGCGGTATCGCTGCATTGGGAGATGATGTTCTCCCGCCCGATGTTCGAGACTTCGGACATGATCGAGCAGCATAAGCTCCTGAACCATGTGGCCGAGCTGATCGACGCGGGCAAAATTCGCACCACGCTCGACACCGTGCTCGGACCGATCACGGCCGAGACCCTGATGAAGGCGCATGCCATCATCGAGAGCAACCGGGCGCGCGGCAAGATCGTGCTTGAGGGCTTTCCGCGCTGAGCGTCAAGCGATCAGTGGCCGCCCCTTTCGGCGGCCACTATGGACGCATCCTTAAGCGGCCGAACGCATGATGGCGGCGCTGCCCACCGGACCTTCGCTCGGCTTCAGGGCGGCGCCTTCGACGGAAACGAGGTTTTCCTGACCCCAGCGACCAATCGCCTGCAGGACAGGCTCAAGGCTCCGCCCGAGAGGTGTCAGCGAATAGTCGACGCGCGGCGGCACCACCGGATACACGGTACGGGCCACAAGCCCCGCCACTTCCATGTCCCGCAACTGCTTCGACAGCATCCTGTGGGTGATTGACGAGAGGCGCTTGGCCAACTCATTGAAGCGCAGGACATCATCCTTCAGGAGATGGTGGAGGATCACGCCTTTCCATTTGCCATCGAGAAGCTGGAGCGTCGCCTCGATCTGGCAACCACCGAGATCCGACAGTCCGGAATTGGTTTCGCGCGCCATTCAAAATTCCTTCTCAAATCTTCGACGCCGCCGGCACCCCGGCGCGTCTGTTCCCATTTAGTCCTGGCCGGGCGGAGCGGAAAGCCTCCCGCCGGCCGGAATTGGTCGACACAGCGTCAACAGGATATTCGACGCAAAAGCGCGCCGGAAAGTTTCACTGCGGGCACATGGGGACGCGCGACGGAAACGACAAGTGCAATTTCACACTCGTGAAAGCCTGTGACATCCTCTCTTACGCCCATGAAAAATGGCGCCGGTCGGGGGACCAGCGCCATGACGGATCGTCTGAATGGAAGGGATCAGGCCTGCATCACCACGACCTTGGTGCCGACCTTCACGCGTTCGTAAAGATCGATGACATCGTGGTTCATCATGCGCACGCAGCCAGACGACATGGCCTGACCGATCGACCAGGGCTGGTTGGTGCCATGCAGACGGAACATGGTGTCGTTGCCGTCGCGGTAGAGATACATGGCGCGGGCACCCAGCGGATTGTTCGGACCACCCGGGAGGCCGCCGGCATATTTCAGGTTCTTTTCCGGATCGCGGCGGATCATGTTCGGCGTCGGGGTCCAGGTCGGCCATTCGGCCTTGCGGCCGACATAGGCATTGCCGGCGAGCGCATAACCATTGCGCCCGACACCGATGCCGTAGCGCATCGCCTGGCCTCCACCCAGCACGTAGTAGAGGCGCCGGGCCGGCGTATCGACCACCACCGTGCCGGCCGGATGGGATGTTTCGTAGGCCACCTGCTGACGACGCAGTTCCGGCTTGATCTTTTCCAGCGGCACCTTTTTCAGCGGATGGGGCTCATCCGGCATGTCGCCATACATGGCCTGCTGGTTGGGCATGGACTGGCAGCCGGCCAGAAGAAGCGGCAGGCCGATCAGGAGACCGCGGCGGGAAATGGTCATGGAGAGACGTCCTCGGAATAAGATTCGTTGCCGAGGAGCCTAGAAATTTATGGTTAATGACGGGTTAAATCCGGGCATGCCTGTTAAGACCGATGGCGAAGATGGGGCACCTGCGGCGACATTCTTCCATTGATGGGACAATTACGAAATAGAAAGGGCGGCCTTGCGACCACCCTTCCCACTTGTTCGAACTCTGTCAGCAGTAGCCGTCACATGTTCGGATAGACCGGCCCTTCGCCGCCTTGGGGCGGCACCCAGGTGATGTTCTGGTTGGGGTCCTTGATGTCACAGGTCTTGCAGTGCACGCAGTTCTGCGCGTTGATGACGAAGGTCTGCTCGCCGTCCTTTTCCACCCATTCATAGACCCCTGCCGGACAGTAGCGGGTCGACGGGCCGGCATAGACGCCGAGCTCTGAAGCCTTCTGCAGCTCCATATCCTTGACCTTCAGATGGACCGGCTGGTCTTCCTCGTGGTTGGTGTTGGAGAGAAACACCGAGGAGAGACGGTCGAAGGTCAGGACGCCATCCGGCTTCGGATAGGCGATCGGCTTGTGCTTGGCGGCGGGTTCGAGCGAGGCCGCATCGGTCTTGCCGTGCTTCATGGTGCCGAAGAAGGAGAAGCCGAGGAGCTGGTTCATCCACATGTCGATGCCGCCAAGGCTGACGCCGAGCGCCGTGCCGAGCTTCGACCAGAGCGGCTTGACGTTGCGCACCCGCTTCAGGTCCTTGCCGATATCCGTCGAACGCCATTCGTTCTCGATCTCGACCGGCTCGTCATTGGCGCGGCCGGCAGCGATGGCATCCGCAATCTTCTCGGCCGCCAGCATGCCTGAGAGCACCGCATTGTGGCTGCCCTTGATGCGGGGCACGTTGACGAGACCGGCGGAACAGCCGATCAGCGCGCCGCCGGGGAAGGAGAGTTTCGGCACCGACTGGTAACCACCTTCGGTGATGGCGCGGGCGCCATAGGAGAGACGCTTGCCACCCTCGAAGGTCCTGGCAATCGCCGGATGGGTCTTGAAGCGCTGGAATTCCTCGAAGGGGTAGAGATAGGGGTTCTTGTAGTTCAAGTGCACGACGAAGCCGACGGCGACCATGTTGTCTTCGAGGTGATAGAGGAAGGAGCCGCCACCGGTCTTCATGCCGAGTGGCCAGCCGAAGGAGTGCTGGACCAGACCCGGCTTGTGATGCTCGGGCTTCACCTGCCACAGTTCCTTCAGGCCGATGCCGTATTTCTGCACATCGCTGTCGCGCGACAGATCGAACTTGGCGATCAGCTGCTTGGCGAGCGAGCCACGCACGCCTTCGCCGATCAGCACATATTTGCCGAGCAGTTCCATGCCGCGGGTATAATTCGGACCCGGCTCACCGTTCTTCTCGATGCCCATGTCGCCTGTGGCAACGCCGATGACAGCGCCTTCATCGTTGTAGAGCACTTCGGAGGCGGCAAAACCCGGATAGATCTCGACCCCCAGCGCTTCGGCATGGCCGCCCAGCCAGCGACAGACATTGCCGAGCGAGACGATGTAATTGCCGTGATTGTTCATCAGCGGCGGCATCAGCATGTTGGGCAGGCGGATCGAGCCAGCCGGACCGAGGAAGAGGAACTGATCGTCGGTGACCTCCGTCTTGAACGGATGATCCGCCTCTTCGCGCCAGCCGGGGATCAGGCGATCAATGCCGATCGGGTCGACCACGGCACCGGAGAGGATATGGGCGCCGACTTCAGCCCCCTTTTCGAGCACGACGACGGTGAGGTCCGGATTGACCTGTTTCAGCCGGATCGCCGCCGAGAGACCCGCAGGGCCAGCCCCCACGATCACCACGTCGAATTCCATGCTTTCGCGTTCAGGCAGTTCCATCTCGGTCATATCGTCATTCCTCGCCAGGCGGTGCTTTCCGCCTTCCTCCTTGACAAAACCCAGCCGGATTGTCGAGCCGAAGCGCGACGCGCCAAGGCGCAAATTCCGGCAGGGCGGTGTGATGCGTGAGAATATCTTACGTGCACGTAAGGGTCAATGCGACGATTTCGTCGTGTGACCTCGCCTTCACCAGGGACAAGCCGTTCCAACAAAAAACTCGCTCGCCTGTTCCCTCAGCGTCAAATCCCGTCGCACGCCAAAATCTGCCTTTGAACGTTGCTGAGCTTTGTCGCAGTCTCCACCAAAACGCCAGCAGGGGAACACGACATGGCACTCACATATGGTTTCATCGGGCTCGGCCATCTCGGCCGCCATCTCGCCGGCAGTCTGGTCAGGGCGGGCTTCACCGTCGTGGTCAATGATCTCGATCCCGACAATGCCGAGGAGCTGGTGACCGCCGGTGCCCGGTTTGCCGCCGATCCGCAAGCCGTGGCGGAAGCCGTCGATGCCGTCATCACCTGCCTGCCCTCGCCGAAGGTCAGCGAACGCGTCCTGACGGGCGAGCGCGGCATTCTCAAGAGCCTCAAACCTGGCTCCACCTGGATCGAGATGAGCACGCTCGACGAGCAGGAAGTCCTAAGGCTCGGCAAGATCGCAGCCGATGCCGGCGTGCGCATGCTCGAATCCCCCGTCACCGGCGGCGTGCATCTGGCGGCCTCCGGCGAGATCACCGTGATCATCGGTGGCGACAGCGATCTTTACGACCTGCATCTCCCTGCATTCCAGGCCATGGGCAAACAGATCTTTCGCGCAGGCCCGCTCGGCAAGGCCTCAGTCATCAAGGTGATCACCAACATGCTCGCCTTCATTCACCTGATCGCGACAGGCGAAGCCCTGATGCTGGCCAAGAAGGGCGGCATCGACCTCACCGACGCCTTCAACATCATCAAGGCCTCCTCCGGCAACAGTTTCGTGCACGAGACCGAGGGCCAGGTGATCCTCAACGGCAGCTACAACATCAACTTCACCATGGATCTCGCCGTCAAGGACCTCGGCTTCGCGCTCGGCTTCGGCCGCGAGTTCGGCGTCCCCCTCGACCTTGCCAGCCACGCGCTGCAGACCTTCATCCGCGCCCGCTCCGCCTATGGCGGCGACGCCTGGTCGTCGCAGGTGGTGAAGCTCCTGGAAGACGCCACCGGCACGGATCTCAGGGCGCCGGGATTTCCGGCGGAGCTTTGAGGGGTATGATGTAAGGAGACGGGAAAGCGGGTCAGCACCCTTCCCCCATCCCCGCCCCCTTGCTAGGGTCCGGCCAAACACATCGCATCAGAGAAGGACTTCACCATGGATCTCGGCATTTCGGGAAAACGCGCCCTCGTGCTCGCCGCGTCGCGGGGCTTGGGCCTCGGGATTGCCAAGGCGCTTGCCGCTGAAGGCGTTCACGTGCTGATCTGCGGGCGCAGCGAAGACAAGCTGAAGGCCAATGTCGACGCGATCAGGGCGACCGGTGGCAAGGCCGATTTCGAGGTGGCCGATCTCGCCGACGGGCATTTCGTCGAGCAGATGATCCACGCCGTGCACGACATCCTCGGCGGCATCGATATCCTCGTCAACAATACCGGCGGCCCCACTCCCGGTACGGCCGAAGACATGGATGGCGACACGCTCGACATGTTCTTCCAGACCATGGTTGTGCGCGTCATCACGCTCACCAATGCCTTCCTGCCGCTGATGAAGACGCAAGGGTTCGGCCGCATCCTGACCGTCGCCTCCTCCGGCGTGTTCGAGCCGATCCCCAATCTCGCGCTCTCCAACACGCTGCGCGGCGCGCTGGTCGGCTGGAACAAGACGCTGTCGTCGGAAGTCGCCTCCTATGGCGTGACCGCCAACATGCTTTTGCCCGGCCGCATCCACACCGACCGAATCGACGAACTGGACGGGGCCAATGCCAAGCGCCAGGGCAAGTCGGTCGAGGACGTGCGGGCCGCTTCGGTCAAGTCGATCCCGGCGCAGCGGCTTGGCACGGTCGAGGAATTCGCCGCCGCCGGCGCCTTCCTCTGCTCGGCACAGGCGAGCTACATCACCGGCACCATGCTGCGCGTCGATGGCGGAGCAGCAAAGTCAAACTGAAGCCGTGAAGCACTCACCTCAACACTCAATCGCAATCCTCTAAAATGCGATCATCTGCATGAACGGGCTCTCAATCTCTCGCGCGTAAGGCTTGTCGCCAGTGCTGCAGGGAGATGAGAGATCCCGACATGATGGAAACCGGACATGAGGACCGGACGCTGCTCGACACCTTGTCGCCGCGGGCGGAGGACGATTTTTTTGAGCTGGAGGAGGCCGAGCCGCCCAGGGCGAGCCGGCCGATGCTGCGCATTGTGGCACAGGGCCTGATCATCGGCCACCTGCTGCCGCAACTCGCCGAGGGCGATGCTGGCGAAAACCTGGAGATACGTCCGGGCCTGACACGGCATTATTTCGAGGTTTGAGGCCGCCTGCCCCATCTCAAGGATACCCCCCTCAAAAGGACACTGGCGGCCCCGCGTCGTTGGGCCTAAGCTTCAGGTCGAACCGGAGCATCCCCCATGTCAGCCTTGCGCCTCATCCTCAAAATCGTTGCCGTTCTCGCTGTCCTGATGGGCCTGATCTGGCTCGGCCAGGGGACCGGCCTTTTCCCCTATCCGGCCTCCAGCTTCATGATCAACCAGAGCCCGTGGATCCTGCGCGGAGCCCTTCTGGCGCTGGCCGGCCTCGTCGGCCTCTATCTGTTGCGGCGTCGTGGCTGACTGCCGCCCTCCGCATTAAGGCTTGCCCTCGCCCCTCCCCTGTGGCATCTGGCGCGCTCCTCATTCGCGCCGGCATGACCGGTGCTTGACCGGGTATCGCCCGGTCTTCCCTGACATCTGCAAACCACAAGGAGCGACGGCCATGGCACAGGCGCTTGGGCTTGATTTCGGCACGACCAATACCGTCATTTCCGTCGCGGACGACAGCGAGCACACCCATTCGGTGGCCTATACCTCGCCGGCCGGCACCTCCGACAGCATGCGCACGGCGTTGTCCTTCCTGAAGGACCGGCAGCTTGGCGCCGGCGCCCTGAAGGTCGAGGCCGGCCAGGCGGCCATCCGCGAGTTCATCGACAATCCCGGCGAATGCCGCTTCCTGCAGTCGATCAAGACCTTTGC
The DNA here is from genome assembly GCF_003610655.1 of Rhizobium sp. AG855. Taxonomy (NCBI): domain Bacteria; kingdom Pseudomonadati; phylum Pseudomonadota; class Alphaproteobacteria; order Hyphomicrobiales; family Rhizobiaceae; genus Rhizobium; species Rhizobium sp. AG855. Next base: position 2,283,072 of record NZ_RAQG01000003.1, read on the forward strand.
CGCCTCGCCGCTGTTCCAGGGCACGCTGGTGCATGCCCGCCGCTTCCAGTTCGAAGACCTGATGGAGGTTTTCCTGAAGCGGCTGGAGGCCTATGCCGGCGACGGCTGGCCAACGGATGCCAAACGGCTTGTCGCCGGTCGGCCGGTGCATTTCGCCGGCGCCAATCCCGATCCGTCGCTTGCGACAACTCGCTACAACGAGGCACTGACGCGGCTTGGCTTTCCCGAGATCCACTATGTCTATGAACCGGTGGCGGCGGCCTTCTACTTCGCCCAAAACCTCAAGGCCGATGCGACCGTGCTGGTTGCCGACTTCGGCGGCGGCACCACCGACTTCTCGCTGATCCGCTTCGAGACCGAGGGCGGCAAGCTGAAGGCCACACCGATTGGCCAGTCGGGCGTCGGCATTGCCGGCGACCAGTTCGATGCCCGCATCATCGACCAGCTGGTGGCACCCGAGATCGGCAAGGGCAGCCAGTTCAAAAGCTTCGGCAAGCTGCTCGACGTGCCCAGCAACTATTACCTCGCCTTTTCGCGCTGGAACCAGCTCTCCGTCTTCAAGACGCTAAAGGAATTTTCCGACCTAAAATCGCTGGTGCGCCAGGCGGAAGAGCCGGAAAAGCTCGAACTCTTCATCGACCTCATCGACCATGACGAAGGCTATCCGCTCTACCAGGCGGTCTCCGCCGCAAAGATGGCGTTGTCCTCGTCGGAAGCAGCGGAATTCCGCTTCGCCCCCCTCGGCAAGGCCGGCGAAAAGACCGTCACCCGCGCCGCCTTCGAAGGCTGGATCGCCGACGACATCGCCCGTATGGAAGAGGCGCTCGACAATGTGCTTCAGACCACCAACACGCCGGCCGACGGCATCGACAAGGTCTTCCTCACCGGCGGCACCTCCTTTGTGCCGGCCGTTCGCAACATCTTCCGCCGCCGCTTTTCCGAAGACAAGATCGAGACCGGCGGCGAACTGGTCTCGATCGCCCATGGTCTGGCGCTCATCGGCGAGCGCGACGACATCGAGCAATGGGTGGCGTGAAGGCTCTATGCTCTCCTTGAGGGGGGAGGTCGGCGGGAAGGGTTGGAGCGAGGCGATCTGTCAGCGGAAGCGGGGCGCCTTCTGATAATGCTCCTTTAACGTCCCTCCCGACGCAAATACTTGCCCCTCACCCTACCCTCTCCCCGCAAGCGGGGAGAGGGAGGCGCGAACAGTGGCCGTCTCGGCCTTCTCCCCGCGGGCGGGGAGAAGGTGCCGGCAGGCGGATGAGGGGCAGACCCAAGTTCACTGCGGATCAAACGTCAACCAGCTCAATCAGCAGCTTCTTGCCAACGGATCGCGCGGCGCGGTCGAGCGTATCCAGAGAGACCGCGACATTGCGGGGATCGAGCACACGTTCCACCTGGGTCCGGCTCGTCCCCATCCTCGCTGCCATGTCGGACTTGGTGATAGACTGCTTCTGGCGGGCGTCTTCGATCTGCCAGGCCAAGACCCGCTTGATCGCCTCGCTATAGACTGCATCCCGTTCGCCAAGCTCTTCCAGAAAATCTTCCAGCGTGCCGCCGATAGACGATGGTGTCTCACTCATCTGCTTGTTCCCTTGTCGGTCTTTTTCACGCGCTTGGAACGCTCCTGGTGTTCCTTCCAGCGCTGAACGGCCAGTTTGATCGCATTCTGCTGTCCATCCTTGCCAATCTCACCATGCAATAAAATCATCAGCGCACGATCGATGCCGAAATAGGTCCTCGCCTCGACCCTGCCGTTTCTTATTGTGGAGCGCACCTCGCGGACGCCATCACGGATCGCTCGACAGATTGGCATGCCAACGGGCCAGCCGAACTCGACCGCCGCGATGTCAGTACCGATGATATGGCGATCTTGCTTATCCAAGGCCCTCAGCCATTCCTTTACCGGTTCGACGCCCTCGTCCGTCACGAAGAATGTCGCAACAATCCGTTTCATCTGACGCCTCTTTGTACCTTATACGGTTCATTTTTGCAAATCTTGATGGGGCAGGACACGTGTGAGAAGGGGACAACCTCAAACGTCCAATGACAAACCTTAACCTCAAAGCCATGCGCGCGAAAAGCGTATTGGCGGATTACGCAACCCGACGAGCCTCACACGCTCCTCCGCTTTCCATTTGCCATCCCCCGCCGATTGGCTCTAGAACAGCCCGATGATCCAGGCCCGCGACATGAACCCCGCAGAACTCGCCGCCCTTCTCGCATTTCATGCGGAAGCGGGCGTCGAATGGCTGCTGGAGGAGGAACCGGTCGACCGGATTGCGGTCTTTGCGGCGGAGAAGGCGGCACGGCAAACAAGCCGGCCGGCGGCAGCACCGTCTGCTGCCGCAGGGGGCGCGACTGCCCTTGGGGCCGGCCGCAGCCTCCCATCGCGCGGACCCGCTGCTGACCAGCGGCAGCAATCCCGCCCGCAGCCGTCGCAGTCTTCCGGCCTGCCGGCCATTCCGGACGAGAATGCCGTGGCCGAGGCGCGCTTTGCGGCGGAATCCGCCCGCTCACTTGCCGAACTGAAGACTGCCGTCGAGGGCTTTGCCAGCTGCAACCTGAAGACCTCGGCACGCTCGACGATCACCGCCACGGGCACGGCCAGTTCCGGCATCATGGTGATCGGCTCGATGCCGAGTGCCGATGACGACCGCGAGGGCCTGCCCTTCTCCGGCCGCGCCGGGCTCTTGCTCGACCGGATGCTGTCCGCCATCGGCCAATCGCGCGAAAGCGTGCTGATCACCACGATCATTCCCTGGCGACCGCCCGGCGACCGCATGCCGTCAGCGCCGGAAACCGCCATCTGCCGGCCGTTCATCGAGCGGCAGATCGCTCTTGTCGAACCGCGTCAGGTGCTGGTGCTCGGCAATTTCGCCGCCCGCTTCTTCTTCGGTGAGACAGGCACGATCCATGCGCTCAGGGGCAAATGGCGCGAAATCGGCAGCGGCGGCGAGACGCTGCCGGCCATGGCCACGCTGCATCCGCAGGAATTGCTCGCCGCGCCGGCCAGCAAGGCGCTCGCCTGGATGGACCTCCTGGCGTTTTTCGAACGCCTCCCCAGAGGGTAAACGCTCAAATAAGCGTCATTGTAAACAAATGATGAAACCAGCCATGCAGAATACGCAAGGCAGGGCCGCAACAGCGCGACTTGCCGACTCAATGCTGCACTGCGATATACAAAGAGCAAAGTGGGAGGGACACTTTACAAGGAAGACTGCCGTGAGCCTTCGGACCCGCCCCATTCACTGCAAGTTCGAGACCCTGCGCCTCGCTGGCGATCAGGGCCGGACCAACAGCCCCTACAACCGCATTGGCCCTGCCGCCGCGCTCGAACAGCTGAGTGCCCGTTATGTCGGCCATGCCGGACGCATTGCGCGGCCCGCGACCGTCTTCTCCGATTTCCGCGCCTGACGCGAGCGCTCTGCGCGCCCGAAGGCTTGGCCTTGCATTCGTCGCATATCAGCCCCGTTGAATTGTGCGTTGCACAAGTGGTTCATCCATGAACTAATAAGGGCGTAAAATAGATATGCGCGAAAAGCTGAGGATAAGTCCCATGACCATCCGTTTCCATCCCGTCCGCACCCTGCGTCAGGCCATGCATCAGATCGGCCACGCCGTCAGCGCTTCGGCAGAATATTCCCACGCTGCCCATCAGCGCCAGGCCGCGATCGCCCGCGGCGAGCGCCCGGCCGTGCAGCCGCTGGCCTTCTGAGCGCCGCGCCTAATAGATATAGCCCGCACCCACGGCTCGCTCTGGCGGGCCGTTTGCGTTTCCGGCGTCTCTCGCCCGGCGATCGCGCGTCCTAGGCCTCCCGCACCGCGCCCAGGAGCGGCTCAGGCTTTCCCAGGTCCACAGGCCCGCAGATCTTCTCATAGGCGTGATCGACGATGGAGAATTTCACTGCCTGCCATTGGCAGTATTCGCGCAGGAAATCGCGGCTCAGCAGGCAGCTCTTGCGCGTATCGTCGGGCCAGGACAGGCAACCGGCTTCCACCGCACGACGAAACAGGCGCTGCAGGTGGGTGCGGGAAATCATGAAATGCTCGGCCATCTGGCGCGCATCGATGCGGCCGATTTCATAGACCTCGCCGCCTGGCAACGGTTCGATCGCCCGGCGCACCAGCTCGTCCATCACCAGCCCCCCGGCTTCCGTCCAGAGAAACAGCGCCACGCGCGGCGGTGGCTCCAGCCAGCGCGGGTCCAGGCACGCGCGGCGCGCGATCTGCGGCTGCACCTGCCGCAGCAGGTCCGGCCTGCCCTGCAGTCTGGACACACGATCGCCGCCATCGAGCCGGTCGAGCACAAGCAGGTTGGTGAGGACCCATTGGAACATCGCCTGGAACGAGATTTCCGTCGCTTCATAGCGTTTCGGCCGGCGTGTCGGGTCGCCGACAATCCGGACGAACTTGTAGCTCAGCAGCTGGTCGAGGAAGTTGAGCACCGTATTGCGGCTTGCCGCATTGTTGGATGTGATGATCTCGCGCAGATTGGTGGTGGTCAGGCCACTGCCCGGCTGTGTCGGATCATATTCCAGCTGCAGGGCGAAGGCCGCCTGGCTCAGCAGCCAGCGCTGATGCGACGCCAGCATGCGCGACAGCCGTGGGCTTTCGTCGAACTGTTGCCGCAGCGACGCCGCAAAGCCACGCAGTGCTTCGACGAAGTTCGGATGGTCGGCAATGTCCTCAGACGAAAACGCCATGCTTCACCTCAGTCTCCCAGCCTGACGCCATGCGGGCCGGGCATCGGCACGCATGCACAAGACCCTCGAAACCAAACCCCATGTCGCCCCGCCTTGCACGCTCGACAGCCCCATAAATCTCCTCCGGCGCGACGGATGACGTCCCCGCCTGATCAATGAGTGACGAATGACAAGGTAAGCGACTTACTTGCACGATTTCAATCAATTATTAGCCCATACCGCCACAATGCGTCACGGGGGTCCTGGTTTTGCGACGCTGGACGTCGGTTTCGAAATTCCTTAAACGCTGCGATCGGGGCAGTATCGCCCGATCAAAGCGCCCGAGGGGTCTCCATGCTGTCCAGTCTCGCCTCGATCGCGACCCTGATGCTGTCCACCCTGCTGATGATGGCGGGCTTCGGTCTGATGGGCTACATGCTGCCCATTCGCTCGCTCAACGAGGGCTGGTCGACCTTCATCATCTCCGTCATTGCGACCGGTTACACCTTCGGTTTCACGGTTTCCTGCGTGGTGACGCCGATCTTCGTGCGCCGGGTCGGCCATGTGCGGGTGTTTGGGGCCTTGATCACCCTGCTCACCGTGTCGATCCTGCTCTGCTCCCTCGTCGTTGAATGGTGGGCGTGGATGATCTTCCGGGGCCTGGCGGGCTTTGCCATCGCCGGTGCCTATCTGCTCATCGAAAGCTGGCTCAACGAGCGCGTCACCAATGAGAATCGCGGGGCGCTGTTCTCCGTCTACATGGTGACCTGCCTGGTGGGCTCGATCGGCGGCCAGTATATCGTGCCGCTTGGCAACGTGAACGGACCCGAGCTCTTCATCATCTGCGCGCTGATCTTCTCACTCGCCCTCTTCCCTGTCGCCCTGTCGACCGCCCAGTCGCCGACGCCGATCGCCGAAGCCCGATTCGATCTCAAGCGGCTTTATCGCCGCTCCCCGATCGCCTTCTTCGGCTCGCTGCTGTCGGGCGCATTGTCTGGCACCTGGGGCAGCCTGGGCGGCGTCTACTCGCAGACTATCGAGATGACCACGACGCAGGGCGCGACGCTGCTCGCCGCCTTCCTCGCCGGCGGTGCGCTCTCGCAGGTGCCGATCGGGCGTCTCTCCGACCGCATCGACCGCCGCCTTGTCATGATCGGCTGCGGTCTCTTCGGTGTCGCAGCCTGCCTCGCCATGGCCGCCTTCGATGCACAGAATGCGACGGCCATCTACGTCGCCGGCTTCTTCGTCGGCACCGTGCTCTATCCGGTCTATTCGCTGAACGTGGCCCATGCCAACGACCTTGCGGAGCCGGACGAGTATGTGACGCTATCCAGCGCCATCATGATCCTCTATGGCCTCGGCACCGTGACCGGCCCCGTCATGGCCGGCTCTCTGATGCAGTGGTTCGGGCCGAACGCCCTGATCTTCTTCCTCGCCACCGCATTCGCGCTCTACTCCGGCTATGCCGCCTGGCGCATCTCGCGCCGTCCGGACACCGCTGCCGACAAGACCGACTTCCAAGCCGTCGCGATCCCGATGCAGGGCACGGACGGGGCATCACCGCTCAACGATCCCGATCGCTGAGCGCGGCCTTGTTCTTGCTCATCCCTGCGGGGTCGAGGCTTTCCTGGCGGCCCGCCGCTCGAGCCCCAGCTGGTGTTCGCGAAAGATGATGAAGATCCCTGCGCCCACCACGATCGCGGCACCGAGGATGGTCGTCCATGTCGGCACATCGGCAAACAGAAGATAGGCGGCCACAGAACCCAGAATGATCGAGATATATTCAAAGGGTGCGATGGTGGAGACATCCGCGAAGCGGTAGCTCTCGGTCAGCAGGATCTGGCCGAGCCCGCCGAAGAAGCCGGCCAGGGCCAGGAGGCCAAGCGCCCGCCAGGAGAGCTCCGGCCAGCCAAAGAACCAGGTGAGGGCCGACAAAAGGGATGCCGTCACCGAGAAGAAGAGGACGATGGTCGCCGTCTTTTCCTCCCGCACCAGCTGGCGGACCTGCAGCATGGCCGCGGCCCCAAGCGTCGCCGAGATGAGGACCGCCACGGCCCCGATTGCGGCTTCCGATCCCAGCCCCTCGTCGGCAAACAGGCTGAGCTTGGGCACACAGATGATCAAGACGCCGATCAGGCCGACGAAGACCGCCGTCCAGCGGTAAAGCCGCACGGTCTCCTTCAGGAACACCGCCGCAAAGACGACCGCGATCAGCGGCATGGCATAACCGATGGCGATCGCATCGGGCAGAGGCAAATGCACCAGGCCGAAAAAGCCCGCGCCCATGGCGCAGACGCCGAGGAAGCCGCGCTTCACATGGCCGAGCGGATTGTCCGTCTGGATCGCCCGGCGCAGTTCGCCCCGGAAGGCCAGATAAATCACGATCGGCACGATGGCGAAGGCGGAGCGGTAGAAGCTGATCTGGCCGGGTGCAATGCCGGCACCCGCCAGCTTGATCGAGGTCTGCATCGCAACGAAGACGGTGACCGAGAGCACTTTGAGGAGAATGCCGCGGAGCGGATTTGGGTCTGCAAAAGCCATTTCAGTCAGCAATTTCGTTGGCAGTTCGCGGCTTCAAGGCTGAGCGAGCCAAAGGACGGGAGAGCAATCGGACGACGCGCGCTGCCGTATTGTGCAACCCGCCCGCTAGACCTTGCACCTCAACCGGACCGAAACAAGGCTCAAGACCGGCAAAAAGCACCTCTGGCATGGGTTTTCTTGCTATCCGGCGTTAACCATGCCTTCAACCGGGCCCCATAGATTTGTCGTCATTCCATAGTGCAGACGCTCATTTCATTCATTGCGATCACCAAATCCTTTCTTTCTCCCTCGGTGAAGACATGCCGTGGAAAGGCGACCGAAGCGAACAGCTTCGGGCCGGGTCGGCAAAGCCACGCGGACGCTCAACGCCGCCCAGTCGCACTCTGGCAGCCATCCCGCTCAAAGCGCCCTGCCCCTGATTTTCCAATGAAGATGACGGCACGGACAGCATTCGCAGGCCGTCGAATTGCAAGTCGTCTCTCATCGGCGCCGACCGGCAACGAAGAGAAAAGATCAGCCCCGCGCTATTCTTCAGTGTTGCCGCTTACCGACCGATCTGGCGTGCAGATCTTGTCTGAGCCCAAAAAGGGCCAGCGAAAAATATCACGTGTTTTAACAATCGTTCAGATTTTGCTGCAATCATCGCCGGTAACTTGACCCCATTCGGTGCAGAGTAAATCTGCTTGCGCCGTCGCGGCCAACCTCGAAGCGACCAGGATATACAATGCGCACAGATACGGGCCGGATCGTTCATCTGGCAGACTACCGCCCCACCGACTTTGTTCTGGAACGGGTTGATCTGACCTTCGAACTGGACCCGACTGAAACCAAGGTGGAAGCCCGTCTGATCTTCCACCGCCGCGAAGGCGTCGATGCCAATGCACCGCTGGTGCTCGATGGTGACGATCTCACCATGACCAGCCTGCTTTTCGACCAGATCGAGCTCGATCCCGCGCGCTACACCGCGACACCCGAGAGCCTTGAGATCCGCGACCTGCCGGAATCGACGCCCTTCGAGATCACCGTTGTCACGATGATCAACCCGGAGGCCAATACCCAGCTGATGGGCCTCTACCGGACGAATGGCATCTACGCGACGCAGTGCGAGGCCGAGGGCTTCCGCCGCATCACCTATTTCCCCGACCGCCCGGATGTTCTGGCCGTCTACACGATCAACATCATCGCCGACAAGGCCGCCAATCCGCTCCTTCTCTCCAACGGCAACTTCCTCGGTGGCGCCGGCTTCGGCCCGGACAAGCACTTCGCCGCCTGGTTCGACCCGCATCCCAAGCCGTCCTATCTCTTTGCGCTGGTCGCCGGTGACCTCGGCGTCGTCGAAGACACCTTCACCACCATGTCCGGCCGTGACGTGGCGCTGAAGATCTATGTCGAGCATGGCAAGGAGCCGCGCGCGACCTATGCCATGGACGCTCTGAAGCGCTCGATGAAGTGGGACGAAGAGGTCTTCGGCCGCGAATACGATCTCGATATCTTCATGATCGTCGCCGTCTCCGACTTCAACATGGGGGCCATGGAGAACAAGGGCCTCAACATCTTCAACGACAAGTATGTGCTTGCCGACCCCGAGACCGCGACCGACCAGGACTACGCGAATATCGAGGCGATCATCGCGCATGAATACTTCCACAACTGGACCGGCAATCGCATCACCTGCCGCGACTGGTTCCAGCTCTGCCTCAAGGAAGGCCTGACCGTCTATCGCGACCATGAGTTCTCCGCCGACATGCGCTCGCGCTCGGTGAAGCGCATCGCGGAAGTCCGCCATCTGCGCTCGGAGCAGTTCCCGGAAGACGCAGGCCCGCTCGCCCATCCGGTGCGCCCGACGAAATACCGCGAGATCAACAACTTCTACACGACGACCGTCTACGAGAAGGGCTCGGAAGTCACCCGGATGATCGCGACCATTCTCGGCCGCGATGGTTTCAAGAAGGGCATGGACCTCTATTTCGAACGTCACGACGGCGACGCCTCCACGGTCGAAGATTTCGTCAAGTGCTTCGAGGATGCAAGCGGCAAGGATCTGACCCAGTTCTCGCTCTGGTATCATCAGGCCGGCACGCCGCAGATCACCGTCTCCTCGGCCTATGACGCCGGCGCCAAGACGCTGACCCTGTCGCTCGAGCAGATGGTTCCGGCCACCCCCGGCCAGAGCACCAAGGAACCGATGCACATTCCGCTGCGCTTTGCGCTGATCTCGGAAAACGGCTCGGAGGCTTCCGCCTCGTCCGTATCCGGCGGCGAGGTCACAGGCGACGTCCTGCATCTGACCGAACGCGCCCAGACCTTCACCTTTTCCGGCATCGGCAGCCGTCCGGTCGTCTCGCTCAATCGCGGCTTCTCGGCCCCCGTCACCCTGCATTTCTCCCAGGGCAAGGACGACCTGATCCACATTGCCCGCCATGACAGCGACCTCTTTGCCCGCTGGCAGGCGATCACCGATATTGCGCTTCCGATCCTGACCTCGGCTGCCAAGACCGCCCAGGCCGGCGGCACGATCGAGGTCGCCCCCGCCTTCATCGATGCGCTCCTGGCCGTCGCCGCCGACGAGACGCTGGAGCCGGCCTTCCGCGCGCAGGCGCTGTCGCTGCCGACCGAAGCCGACATCGCCCGCGAACTCGGCGGCAACAACGATCCCGATGCCATCCATGCCGGCCGCGAAGCCGTGCTCTCGGCGATCGCCAAGGCAGGTGCTGCGGTCTTTGGCACGCTCCATGCCGCGCATGCGGCTTCCGGCGCCTTCAGCCCGGACGCGGACGGGGCCGGCAAGCGTGCGTTGAAGAACAGCGCCCTCTCCTTCCTGACGCTCGCCGAAAACACGCCGGCCCTCGCAGCCGATGCCTTCGCCAAGGCCGACAACATGACGGACCTGTCGCAGGCGCTCACCATCCTTGCCCATCGTTTCCCCGATGCACCGGAAACGAAAGCGGCCCTTTCCGCCTTCGAAAGCCGCTTCGCCGAAAACCCGCTGGTGCTCGACAAGTGGTTCACCATCCAGGCGACGATCCCGGGGGCCGATGCGCTCGCCCGCGTCCAGTCGCTGATGAAGAGCCCGAACTTCACGCCGAGCAATCCCAATCGCGTGCGTTCGCTGATCGGCACCTTCGCCTTCTCCAACCCGACCGGCTTCAATCGGCCGGATGGTGCCGGCTACGGTTTTTATGCCGAGCAGATCCTCGCCATCGATCCGCGCAACCCGCAGCTTGCCGCACGCCTCCTGACCGCGCTCCGGTCCTGGCGCCTGCTGGAGCCGGTACGCGCCGAGCATGCGCGAAAGGCGCTCGCAACCATCGAGGCGGCCCCGTCTCTGTCGACCGATGTCCGCGACATCGTCGAGCGCGTCCTCAAGGGCTGATCTGCGCTCTGATTTGCACCATCGAGACGCCGGTCACCGACCGGCGTCTTTTGCATTTCATGCCCTGGCGAGAGCATTCCCCGCCCGATTCCTGCATCAGATTCAGCTGCTTGCCGCAGGCGCGATAAAAAAAGCGGAGTCGGCGTAAGGGGTTAATATTTTCTTTACCTGGCAGCTCTGGACAAGCCGAATCGGCCATGATTCCTTGACCCCAGATTCGGGCGAGCGGCGCTAACGAATCACACGAGGGATCGAGGCAGGGACGATGTCTGACGCGCGGCGGGCGACCGCAGCCGATGAGCGGTTGCGCACTAAATTTCCCGATGTAGGGACATATATGGGGAAGTTGGCGCGCAAGTTCAGCCTGCCGCCTGCGGGCGGCAGCGGCGTGCGGGGCCAGGCTGCCCCGGCCTCCTCCGGCTCGACATCGCAGCAGGTGGAAACCATTCTCCGCCGCGCGATCCCGGTGCTCATTCTCGCGTTCCTCGCCGTGGTTGCGCTTTCGCGCACCGTCGGCATTCTCTCCGAACAGAGCCGCATGGTCGACGCCATCCGGGTCTCGACATCGCTGATGGCCGCGACGGCGGAGGCCGCCTTCTCCGAGAAAGCCGCCTTGTTCGAGCGCGCCGACCGGGTGTCGGCAGAGCGGATACTCACGACCTATCTCGATGACGAGCTTCTGTCTGACGGCGCCTTCGTGCTGCTCGTCGACCCGGCCGGCCGGGTCTTTGCCGCCTCGCCTTCCGCCTCGGCCCAGGTCGGCCTGATGCTGTCGGCCATTCTGCCCGAGGTGACCACCATCCAGCGTTCGGTCAGCCAGACCTCGGCCAAGCGTGTCGGCGCCATCGAAACCATCTTCAACGGCCAGCCGCATTACGCCATCGTCGCGCCGGTCGGAACCGAGGGTGCACTTCTCCTCACCGCCCATTCGATGCAGGGCGTCGACAATTTCTGGCGCAGCGAGATCTCGCTCAGCGTCACGCTGTTTTCCGGCATTTCGCTGATCCTGCTGGTCATCCTCTATGCCTATTACCAGCAGGTGAAGCGCGCCCGCGACGCTGACGAGATCTTCCTCGAATCCAACATGCGGGTCGAAGCGGCGCTCGCCCGCGGCCGCTGCGGCCTCTGGGACTTCGATCTCGAAAGCCGCAAGCTCGTCTGGTCGCGGTCGATGTACGACATGCTCGGCCTCACGCCCTCGACCCAGCCGCTCGCCTTTGCCGATGCAGCCCGACTGATGCATCCCGACGACGGCAATCTCTATGCGCTCGCCCGGTCCGTCGGTCGCGGCAAGTCGCGCCATATCGACCAGATTTTTCGCATGCGCCATGCCCTTGGCCATTATGTCTGGATGCGTGCCCGCGCCCAGATCATCTGCACCAATACCGGCGATCTGCATGTCATCGGCATTGCCATGGACGTGACCGAACAGCACCGCCTCGCCCAGCGTTACGCCGAGGCCGATCAACGCCTCGCAGACGCCATCGAATGCACCTCGGAAGCCTTCGTGCTCTGGGACAAGAACGACAAGCTCGTCGCCTGGAACGGCCATTTCCAGAAAGTCTACGGCCTGCCCGACGACGTGCTGCTGCCCGGCAAGGAGCGCTCTCTGGTGCTGGCCGCTGCCGCCCGCCCGATCATCCAGCGCCGCATTGCCGACGCCGACGACGGCACCAATTCGCGGACCTCGGAAGTGCAGCTCGCCGACGAACGCTGGCTGCAGATCAATGAACGTCGCACCCGCGACGGCGGCCTCGTGTCCGTCGGCACCGACATCACGCTCCTCAAGCGCCACCAGGAACGGCTGCGCGACCAGGAACGCCGCCTGATGGCCACCATCGGCGATCTCTCCGCCTCGCAGAAAATCCTCGAGCGCCAGAAGACCGAACTGTCAGACGCCAACGAGAAATATCTCGCCGAAAAGCAGCGCGCCGAGGCCGCCAACAAGGCCAAGTCGGAATTCCTCGCCAATATGAGCCATGAGCTCAGAACGCCGCTCAACGCCATTCTCGGCTTCTCGGAAATCCTGCTCGCCGGCATGTTCGGACCGATCGGCTCCCCCAAATACGAGGAATATGCCAAGGACATCCACGAGAGCGGCAAGCACCTCCTGAATGTCATCAACGACATCCTCGACATGTCGAAGATCGAGGCGGGCCAGATGAAGATCCGCTGCGAAACCATTGATCTGTCACCGCTGATCGAGGAAAGCCTGCGCCTCACCGCCATTCCGGCGGAAGACAAGGCAATCCGCATCGAACAGAGTGTGGCGCCGGGCCTTTCGATGATCGCCGATCGCCGCTCGATGAAGCAGATCCTGCTCAACATCCTGTCGAACGCCGTCAAGTTCACCGAACCCGGCGGCCGCATCGAGCTTCGCGCCCGCAAGGTGGGCGGCAGCGTTGCCATCACCATCGCCGACACGGGTATCGGCATCCCGAAATCGGCGCTGTCCAAGATCGGCAACCCGTTCGAACAGGTGCAGAGCCAATATGCCAAGAGCAATGGCGGATCGGGCCTCGGGCTCGCCATCTCCCGCTCGCTGGTCAGCATGCATGGCGGCTCGCTCCAGATCCGCTCCCGCGAAGGCCAGGGCACCGTCGTGTCGCTCCGGATCCCCGACGTCAGCGCCAAACCGGGCCTGAAGCGCCGCGCCTGAGCACAACAATCGTGCACGATCTGCAGCACGGATCCGGCCCTCGACAGGGCCGGTTTATACCGTCACGCTCCTTGCCCGCGCCGAAGCAGCCTATCGCTTCGAGGAACAGACGAGCGGTACGTCAACCGAAGTCGCCGGCATCCGGCTCGCGGTGCCTGGTGAAGACATCAAGCAGTTCTGGCTGCGCTCCGGCTGGAAGGTCGATTTCTGAGCGGCAAGCGCGGCGTCCCGTCAAGTTCATAACAACACAAAAGGGCCGCCCGTTCCTCTGAACGGGCGGCCCTTGCTATTGGGATCAGTAGGATGTCGCGCCCTGTCGGCGCTCAGAATTCTTCCCAGCTATCGCCCTGCTTAGAGCCGCCACCCATGCCGAGCGCGCCTGCAACCTTTTTCATCATACGGCGGGCCGGAGAGGCGACAGGCTGATGGTCGGTGGAGGCCGTGACCGGGGCGCGCGGGCCATCGTGTCCGGCATTGCCGAGCTGGAACTGCGAAATCAGCTGACGCAGTCGGTCGGCTTCGGTGGCGAGCGAGGCAGAGGCTGCGGTTGCCTGTTCGACCATGGCAGCGTTCTGTTGCGTCGTCTGGTCCATCTGGTTGACCGCCGTGTTGACTTCCGACAGGCCGACCGACTGTTCGCGGGCCGAAGTCGCGATCGCGTCCAGCTGGCCGTTGATGGAAATCACGTGCTCGCCGATCACCTTCAAGGCTTCGCCGGTCGCGGTTACCAGCTTGACGCCGCTTTCGACCTCTTCCGCCGATTTGCTGATCAGGCCCTTGATCTCCTTCGCCGCCTGGGCGGAGCGCTGGGCGAGTTCGCGGACTTCCTGGGCGACAACCGCAAACCCCTTGCCGGCTTCACCAGCGCGTGCGGCTTCGACACCGGCATTGAGCGCCAGAAGATTGGTCTGGAAGGCAATTTCGTCGATCACGCCGATGATGTTGGAGATCTGGCTCGACGAGCTTTCGATCCGCTGCATCGCGTCGACCGCATTGGCGACGACCTCACCGGACTTCTTCGCCGATTCGGTGGCCTTCATCGCGACGCTGCGCGCTTCCTCGGTGCGCTTGGAAGAGTTCTGCACGTTTGTCGTAATCTGGTCGAGTGCGGCAGCGGTCTCCTCAAGCGAGGCAGCCTGCTGCTCGGTGCGCTTCGACAGGTCCGAGGCGCTTTGGCTCAGCTCACGCGAGCCGCCATCAATGGCACCGGTCGCCTGGGCCACGGCTCCCAGCGTCCGGCGCAACTTTTCGACCGCCGTGTTGAAGTCGGCGCGCAGGCTTTCGAATTCGGTGGCAAAGGGCGTGCTCAGCTGATAGCCGAGGTCACCATCGGAGAGGCGCTGGAGCCCCTGTGCAAGCCCGGTGGTCGCCTCCGCCATTTCGGCCGCCCGCTTGCGGTCAGCCTCTGCGGCACGCAGGCGTTCAGCTTCCGTCTGGCTGCGGGCTGCCTCCGCCTCGCTGGCGAGTTCGCGCGCCTTCAGGCCGGTATCCTTGAAAATCTGCACCGAGCGGGCCATCAGCCCGACCTCATCGCGGCGTTCCGTACCGTCGACATCGGCCGCAAGATCACCGCCGGCCAGCGCACCCATGGTGTCGGACAAGGAGCGGATCGGACGGACCAGCCAGCTGCGGATCGCGACGAAGCCGATGCCGAGGACGACTGCGACGGCTACGAGCACGCCGATCAGGCTGTTGCGTGCGGTTGCGTTGGTGTGATCGGTCAGGGCCACGCTGGACGTTGCTGCTGCCTCGGTCATCTTGGACGTTACGTCGGTGAATTTGGGCGCGATGATCGCAAATTGCGGCTGGCATTCCTTGAGGAAGATGTCCTGGCTGGCGAGGACAGCCGCCTCTTCCGTCGCGACACGACCCGCCGCCAGCGTGTTGGCACAAGCCTCATCAACGACCTTCAAGACTGCGGTCTTGAGGGCCGGTATATCCGCATTCGACGGGGCAGCCATGGCGGCAGAGTCGATGAACTTGGCGAAACTCTCCCTCGCGCTCTGGAACTCCTTGTCGGCCTTGTCGGTCAACTCCGCAGTCCGGGACAGCACAACGTCGCCGATCGCCGCGCGCATGTTCTGCATCGAGCGGTTGGAGCGGGCCAGATACAGTGCCGCCTTGGTTTCGCCTTCCAGCAGATTGCTGTAACTCGTGTCGATGCTCTTCAGCTGCGAGCCCGTGTAAAACGCAACGCCGATCGAGAAAATCCCGAAGACCGCCATGATGGCGATAAACTTGCCGACGATTGGTATGTTCTTCATATCTCACTTCACCTTGTGAAAGCACGACTCGGGCCGCGCGACCTCAATCTGAAGCGAACTATTCAGTGCGCATATGAATTCGATATTACTTTTTTAGATTTGCTTTATTTTTTTGCACTGGGGCGATGCTGATCAGCGGGCGGCTACGACCCGCGAAAATACCTTCCGCACCGCCTTTGCATGCCGTTTCAGCTCGGCCTCGACGGTTTTCAGATCCGGGCATTCAGCCGCGCGCACCACCCGGTCGATCAAACCGGCCGGCACCGCAGCGGGGTCAAAGGGTCCGTCAATGCAAAGCCTGATCAGTTGGGACAGGTCGGTGTAAAGCCTGAGCGCGTCCAGGCAGATATCCCGGTCGTTGGCATCGATGAGATCAGCGAGCGCCTTCAACGAGTCTGCCGTCGAGAGACCGGAGGTGGATAGGGCCAGACCGCGCGCCGGCGCCAAGAGCGCCAGATACTGGGCGATGAACTCGATATCGACCAGGCCGCCGGGAATGAGCTTCAGATCCCAGTGGTCGCGCGGTGGCTTCTCCTGCTCGATCAGCGCCCGCATCTCGCTGACATCGGTGGCGATCCTGGCCATGTCGCCGGGCGTCGAAAGCACGTCTGCGATGATCGTCCGCGCCTCGTCCATCAGGCTTTCATCGCCGCAGATCAGCCGCGCCCGCGACAGCGCCATGTGTTCCCAGGTCCAGGCTTCCTCGCGCTGATATTTGGCAAAGGCCCGCAGCCGTGTCGCGACCGGCCCTTTGTTGCCGGAGGGGCGCAGCCGCATGTCCACTTCGTAAAGCACGCCCTCCGCCGTGGGTGCAGACAGCGCAGCGATCAACCGCTGGGTCAGGCGGGTGTAGTAGCGCAGCGTGTCGAGCGGCTTTACCCCGTCGCTCTCGCTCGCATCCTCATCATGTTCATACAGCAGGATCAGGTCGACATCGGAACCTGCCGTCAGCTCGAAGGAGCCGAGCTTGCCCATGCCGGCCAGCGCGACGCGCCCGCCCGGTACCCGGCCATGCGCCGCTTCCATCTCGGCGATCACGGCCGCAAGCGCCGCCTCGACCACAAGATCGGCCAGATCGGTGAAGGCGCGCCCGGCCTGGGCGCCGCCGATCGCGCCGGTCAGCAGCCGGATGCCGATCAGGAAGCGCTGTTCGGCGGCAAAGATGCGCAGGCGGTCGAGAATGTCTTCGTAGTGGCGTGCACTGGTGAGGAAGTTCGACAGCCGCTTGCCGAGATAGTCGCGGGTGGGCAGTTCGACCAGGAGGCTCGGATCAAGCATGCCGTCAAAGACATGCGGGCGCTGGGCGATGATCTCGGCCAGTCGCGGCGCGGCCGCCATGATGTTGACCATCAGGTCCAAGAGCGCCGGGTTGTTGCCGAGCAGCGAAAAGAGCTGAATGCCGGCGGGAAGGCCTGCGAGAAAATTGTCGAAGCGCAGCAGCGCCTCGTCAGCCCGACGGCTTTCGCCGAAGGCCTTCAGCAGGTCCGGCGTCATCACGGTCAACCGCTCGCGCGCCTCGACCGATTGCGTCGCCCGGTACCGCCCGTAATGCCAGGTGCGGATCACCCGCGATATGTCCTCCGGTCGCTCGAAGCCCAGACCTTTCAGGGTCTTCAGGGTATCAGGATCGTCCTTCTGGCCGGTGAAGACGAGATTGCCCGTCGCGCTCGACAGGCCCTCCTCCTTTTCGAACAGCCGGGCATAGCGCCGCTCCACCGTCTTCAGAACCGTTTCGAGCGTGGTCGAAAAGGCCGTGGTATCGATGAAGCCCAGCATGAAGGCGATGCGCTTCAGCTCAGCCTCGGTCTCCGGCAAGACATGGGTCTGCTCGTCATGCACCATCTGAATGCGGTGCTCGACGTCACGCAGGAACCAGTAGCAATCGATCAGTTCCTCGGCGGTGGCTGCGTCGATCCAGCGGGCCTCGGCCAGCGCGGTCAGCGCCTGTTCGGTCGGCCGTAGCCTGAGGTCCGGCATGCGCCCGCCGGCGATCAACTGCTGGGTCTGGGCAAAAAACTCGATCTCGCGAATGCCACCGCGCCCGAGTTTGACATTGTGCCCCTTCACGGCAATCGCGCCGTGCCCCTTATGCACATGGATCTGCCGCTTGATCGAATGGATGTCGGCGATTGCCGCATAATCCAGATATTTGCGGAAAACGAAGGGGGTCAGTTCGCGCAGGAAGCTCTCGCCGGCCTTGATGTCGCCAGCCACCGGCCGCGCCTTGATGAAGGCGGCCCGTTCCCAGTTCTGTCCCCTGCCCTCGTAATAGATCAGCGCCGCCTCGACGGGCACGGCAAGCGGCGTCGAGCCCGGATCGGGGCGCAGCCGCAGGTCCGTGCGGAAGACATAGCCATCGGCCGTGCGCTCCTGCAGGATACGCACCAGCCGGCGCATCATCCGGCCATAGGTCTCCATCGCGTCATCGGGATCCTTCAGGATGCCGGCTTCCGGATCGTAGAAGATGACGAGATCGATGTCGGAGGAGTAGTTGAGTTCGCGGGCGCCATGTTTACCCATGCCAAGCACGATCAGGCCACTGCCCTCGGCCGGCTGTTCCGGGTTCTTCAGCGTGAGCTTGCCCGTCTCATGCCCTGTCAACAGGAGGTGGTCGATGGCGGCGGCCACGGCCGCATCGGCAATCGCTGTCAGCCAGGCCGTCGTGTCGCGGGCGGTAAAGATGCGGGCGAGATCGGCCAGCGCGGTTACGAAGGCCACCTTGCGCTTGGCGCGCCGCAGCCTTGCCATCACCTCGCCTTCGCTCGGCACCGCCGTGCCCTCTTCCGCCTGCCAGGCGGCGCGCGCCTCCACCACGGCTGCGGCCAGCAGTGGTTCCAGCGGACCGGACAGCGCCTCGACAAGGAGCGCCGGCCGTACAGTCGCGATCTCGCGCAGATAAGGAGACAGCGTGAAAGCGGCCAGAATGAAGCTGCGCAAGGGTCCGTCGCCGGACAGCATGTCGGCCAGGTCGGGCTCCTGACGGATCAGGTCCTTGACGAGCGACGTCGCCGATTTCAGCTCCGTCTGGTTCAGGGGCCGGATGACACCCTCGGCCACATCGGCCAGACGCTTCGCTGTCATTTCCGCCATGCATGCCTCCTCTGCCGCGCCCCGGATCTCTGACGAATCTGGTGGCGGACGCAGGTTAGGGCTTCATTCCGGGAAAGACCATGGTTGCCGTCAGCCCGGGATGATCCGGATGATCGCGGGTGTCTGAAAGAACCAGGCGTCCGCCATGCAGCGCCATGATCGCCTCGACCAGGGAGAGGCCAAGCCCCGTGCCGGGCTTGGAGCGGCTCTTGTCCAGCCGCACGAAGCGCTTCACCACCTCGTCGCGCTTGTCGCCTGGCACGCCCGGGCCCTCATCGGAGACCGCGATCTCCACGCCCTCGGACGAGCGGGTGACGCTGACACGAATGGTCGAGCCTTTGTCGCCCTGGCTGCCATATTTGATCGCGTTATCGATCAAGTTCGACATCGCCTGGCCGACGAGTTCGCGGTTGCCGCGCACGGAAAGTCCTGGCGCGATGTCGCAGACCATCGTCTGCCCCGCCTCCTCCGCCACCGGCTCGTAAAGCTCGGCACTGTCGGCGGCGATGGCGGAGATGTCGATGTCGGACAGTTCGGCGGCGATCGAACCCGCCTCGACGCGAGAGATCATCAAAAGTGCATTGAAGGTGCGGATCAGCTGGTCGGATTCGGCGATGATGGTCTCCAGTGCCGCCCGGCGCGCCACGCCGTCATCCTCTTCCAGCGCATCGGCCGCCTTGTTGCGCAGCCTGGTCAGCGGCGTCTTCAAGTCGTGGGCGATGTTGTCGGAGACCTGGCGCAGCCCTTCGTTCAGCTGCTCGATGCGCCCCAGCATGCCGTTCAGCGAAGACGACAGCCGGTCGAATTCGTCGCCGGAGCCGGAAACCGGCAGGCGCTGGGCAAGATCGCCGGCCATGATCTTCTGGCTGGCGGCAGAGACCCGGTCGATACGCTTCAAGGCATTGCGGCCGATGGCAAACCAGATGACCACAGCGCCGATGCCCATGATCAGCAGTGCCACCATCAGGGCCTGGCGCACCAGCAAACGCAGCTGGCTCGGCTCGCCGAGATCGCGCCCGACCAGCAGGCGGAAGCCATTGTCGAGGAAGAAGACATGGGCGGTTGCCAGATGCCGCTTGACCTTGCCCGTGTCGCTGTAGCGCTCGTAGCGGAAGGGGAATTCGGTCCAACCTTCCTCATCGAAGATGCCCGGCTGGACGGAGGCGACATTGCCGGCAAGGATCTCGCCGTTCGGCCCAGCAATCACATAGAGATTGGCCCCCGGTTGGCGGGCGCGGCGCTCCATGGTGCGCAAGAGCTGGTTGATGCCGCCGCGCTGATAGGCGCCCTGGATTTCCTGGACTTCCTGGCTCAGCGCCTCGCGCGTCTGGTTGTTGAGAATGCGCTCGGACAGCCCCGTGACGTAAAAGACGAGGAAAGCGGCGCACAGGGCAAACAGGACAATATAAAGCGCCGACAGGCGCACGGCGGTGGACCGCAGCACGACGCCCAGTCTCGACCTCCTCGGCATCAGTGCCATGTCAGCCTTCGTCCTTGATCATGTAACCCGCGCCGCGCACGGTCTTCAAAAGCGGCCGGTCGAAATCCTTCTCGATCTTCGAGCGCAGCCGCGAGACATGCACGTCGATGACATTGGTCTGCGGATCGAAGTGATAGTCCCAGACATGCTCGAGCAACATGGTGCGGGTCACCACCTGGCCGGCATTCTTCATCAGATATTCGAGCAGGCGGAATTCGCGCGGCTGCAGCAGGATTTCCCGGCCCGCACGCTTCACCTCATGGGACAGCCGGTCGAGCTCGAGGTCGCCGACGCGGTAGACCATGTCCTGTTCCGGCTTGCCCTTGCGGCGACCGAGCACTTCGACACGCGCCAAGAGTTCGGAAAAGGCGTAGGGCTTCGGCAGATAGTCGTCGCCGCCGGCGCGAAGCCCGGTGACCCGGTCGTCGACCTGACCAAGCGCCGAAAGAATGAGAACCGGCGTGTCGATGCCGCGCTTGCGCAATTCGCTGATGACGGACAGCCCGTCGCGACGCGGCAGCATGCGATCGACCACCATCACATCATAGGTGTTTTCCGAGCCCATGAAGAGCCCGCTTTCGCCGTCGCTCGCATGATCGGCGACAATGCCGGCCTCGCGAAAGGCCTTGGTCATATAGGCTGCGGCTTCCAGGTCGTCTTCGATGACAAGTATCTTCATGTGGGCGACCTTAGCGTCGGTCCCGGTCACCGTATAGCCGGTTTCACCACTTGACGGCCGTCCTTGTTCCACGATCCCCATGCTTCGTCCTTTCCCATATGGTGGCGATGCCGGACCGCCGAAAACGAAAAGGGCGCCGCCGGTCGTCGACCGCCGGCGCCCTTTGTTCACATCAGGATCAGCCCTGGTTGATCGGCAGCGCCACGAAACGGCTGCCCGCTTCCGATTCCACCTGGAAGAGCGCCCTCGTGCGGCCGTCCTTCTTGGCCTGATCGATGACTTTCTGAACGTCGGCAACCGAGGAAACCTCCTGGTTGTTGACCGAGGTGATGGTTTCGCCGGCCTTCAGGCCCTTGTCGGCTGCATCGCTGTCCGGGTCGATGTCGACGATGGCCAGACCCTTGCCACCGTCAGCGGGGCGAACGGAGAGACCGAGGCTTGCCAGTTCCTGTTCAGCGCCCGGCGCCGGTGCGGCGTCGTTCTCGGATTCGGCGCTTGCGGCCTGTTCCGCCGGCAGTTCGCCAAGCTTGACCTTCACTTCGGTCGCCTTGCCGTCACGCCACAGGGTCACATCCACCGTGGTGTCAGGGGCATAGGCTGCGATACGGCGGGCGAGATCACGCGGGTCCTTCACCGGATCGCCATTCACGGCGGTCACGACGTCACCCTGCTTGATGCCGGCCTTTTCACCCGGCGAGCCTGCCTGCGGGGCCACCACAAGCGCACCACTGTCTTCGGCAAGACCAAGGCTGTCGGCGATGTCCTTGGTCACCGGCTGGATCTGCACGCCGAGCCAGCCACGCGACACGGTGCCGGTGTCCTTGAGCTTCTCGATCACGTCCTTGGCAACCGAAGCCGGGATCGCAAAGGCGATACCCACATTGCCGCCGGAGGGCGAGAAGATCGCGGTGTTGATGCCGACCACTTCGCCGTTCAGGTTGAAGCCGGGGCCACCGGAGTTGCCGCGGTTCACAGCCGCGTCGATCTGCAAATAGTCGTCATAGGGGCCGGAGCCGATGTTGCGGCCACGCGCCGAAATGATGCCGGCCGTCACCGTGCCACCGAGACCGAAGGGGTTGCCGACGGCGACAACCCAGTCGCCGACGCGAACCTTCGAGTCATCGGCAAACTGCACATAGGTGAACTTGACCTTGGGTTCATCGACCTTGAGCAGAGCGAGATCGGTGCGGCTGTCCTTGCCGACCAGCTTGGCATCATATTCCTTGCCGTCGTTGAGCACGACCGTGAAGGCTGCGCCATCGTCGACGACGTGGTTGTTGGTGACGATGTAACCGTCTTCGGAGATGAAGAAACCGGACCCCTGCGCGGTCGGGCGCAGACGGCCTGGGCCATGGTCGCCATGCGGACGGCCAGGGCGGCCTTCTTCGGGACCGGCACCGGGGCCGCCGAATTCACGGAAGAAACGCTTCAGCGGATGATCGTCCGGCAGCTCGTCGAAACCACGGCCGCCGAAGTTGAAGGAGAAGTTGCTTTCGTCGTTGGAGGCCGGCTGCACATTCGACTGAACGCGGACGGACACGACGGCCGGGAGAACGGCCTGGACGACATCGCCGAAGCTCGGCACCTGCGGTGCGTTGACTTCGACGGGGGCCGCAAATGCCGGCGCCGCCGCAAAGGGGGCTGCGGTCAAAAGCGTTACGGCCGCAAGGCCGGCGGCGGTGGAGGACTTCAGGATAGAGCGGAAAGAGTGGCCTTTGATCTGCGACATGGGATCTACCTTCATCTGTTCTTCTGACTGGAGCCGCCAGACTGTCCGGCGGTTGGAAGCGGTGGATGAGGAGAGATATAGGCCCCGTCACGTTACGGCGAACTGTACGGCGGATGAATTGTTGGTAATCTTTGGAGATGGCAAGGGACCGTGCCGCCAGTGCAGGGCCAGCGCTCAGAATTCGTTATCTTTTCAGTCTGATACGGTGCAGAGATGCCACCCGTTCCCGCGCCGGTGGAAATTCAAGCCGATCTATCCTATGATGTTGGTGAGGTGACCGATGACCAAAACGCGCATCGATGAAAACAAGCCCAATCCGACGGCGGCAACGGACGAAAACCGTCCCACCCGCCGCCCTGCCCGCCAGCCGCAGATCAGGCCGGATGCGGAGGATGTGGTCCGGCTCGAACACGAGAGGCACAAGATCCTCATGGATCTTCTCGCCAAGTGATTCTGGAACCGGCATGGATCGAGATCCATCAGGTGATTGCTCTGAATAGGGGCGCAGTGTCGGTGACAGGCGAAAGCCACGCCGTTCTGAACACCGGGAGCCTGGAAAGCGCCGTGATGGCGCCGCGCCAGTTGTTTTTCTATGATCGCGAAGGCGATGTCGGCGTTCTGGCCTGCAAGCTGATCGTCGCCCTCTGTCGCGCCCATGCCTTCGAACAGGGCAATAAGCGTACGGCCTGGCTTTCAGGGGTGATGTTCCTGAACATCAACGGCTACGACATCCAGTTGAACAGCCGCGAAGACAACATTTTTATCGCCGAGCAGATCAATAACGTCATCACACGGCAACTCACCGAGGCAGAGTTTCTGTCTAAGCTCGATCCATTCATCGTGCCGCGCTAAAGACCATCACTCTCCGTCAAGCAACTTCCCCAGCCGCGCTTCCTCATCCGAAGAAAGCTTCGCCGACGGCTGCACCGCGCGACGTCTGGCCGACACAAATGCGACGATCAGGCCCACCAGCACCAGGGCCGCCGGTGCGCCCCAGAGCGCCAGCGTCTTCACACTCAGCCGCGGCTTCAACAGCACGAATTCGCCATAACGCGACACGACATAATCAAGCACCTGCTCGTCGCTATCGCCATTCACCAGCCGCTCGCGCACCACGACCCTGAGGTCGCGCGCCAGTTCGGCATTCGAATCGTCGATCGACTGGTTCTGGCAGACCATGCAGCGCAGTTCCGCCGAGATGGTGCGGGCGCGATGCTCGAGTGCCGGATCGGCCAGCACTTCATCGGGGTTCACGGCAAAGGCATGGATCGGCGCGAGAAGGAGGGCGAGCGTGAGGAACAGTCGGCGCAGTGTCTGGCGGCCTCGCCCCTCACCCTGACCCTCTCCCCGCAAGCGGGGAGAGGGGATGGCCGACCTCGGCGGGTTCGCCCTTCTCCCCGCTTGCGGGGAGAAGGTGGCGGCAGCCGGATGAGGGGCAGCCTTCCAAATCCAACTGATCATTCCGCAGCCTCCAGCACCGGCTTCACCGCCGCCTTCGCCCGCTTCGGCGCGCCAACGCGCAAACGACGATCCGACAGCGACACAATTCCGCCCGCCATCATCACCAGCGTGCCATACCAGATGCAGAGGATCCACGGCTTCCACCAGACGCGCACGACGATGCCGCCGTCAGCCATGGGATCGCCGAGCGACACATAGAGCTGGCTGAAACCGAAGGTGACGATGCCGGCCTCCGTCGTCGGCATGCGCCGTGCCGGATAAAGCCGCTTCGACGACCAGACATCGGCGACCGCGACACCTGCCTTGCGGATGGTGAAATGGCCCTGATCCTCGGTGTAATTCGGCCCCTTGGCAGCGCGCATGCCATCGAAGGTCAGCACATAACCGCCCGCCTCCGTCGTCATGCCCGGCTTCATTTCCACAACGTGCTCCGTCTGGAAGGTCGAGACCGCCACGATGCCGATGACGGTGACGCCAAGGCCGAAATGGGCGAGCGCCGTGCCAAAGGCCGAACGCGGCAGCCCCTTGAAGCGGCTCCAGGCGGTGGCGAACGGATGTTTGCCAAAACCCGCGCGATACCAGAGATCGGCAAGCGCCCCGCCAATGACAAAGAAACCGAGCGCGAGGCCGAAGACCGCCATCACCGGCCCGCCATGCTGCGAATACCAGAGGCCGAGCCCCAGCACGAGCGAGAGGGCTGCGGCCACATAGAGCCGCTGCAGGGCCGCAAGCAGATCGCCGCGCTTCCAGGCGAGGAACGGCCCGAAGGGCACGGCGAGCAGCAGCGGCACCATCAACAGGCCGAAGGTCAGATTGAAGAAGGGCGGGCCGACCGAGATCTTCTCACCCGTCAGCGTTTCCAGCAGCAGCGGATAGAGCGTGCCGATCAGCACGGTTGCCATGGAGACGGTGAGGATCAGGTTGTTCAGCACCAGCGCGCCTTCGCGCGAGATCGGCTGGAACAGCCCGCCGGATTTGAGGCTCGGGGCCCTCAGCGCAAACAGCGTAAATGCGCCGCCGATGAAGATGACGAGAATGCCGAGGATGAAGATGCCGCGCGTCGGGTCGGTCGCAAAGGCATGCACCGAGGTCAAGACGCCCGAGCGCACGAGGAACGTGCCGAGCAGCGACAGCGAAAAGGCGATGATGGCGAGCAACACCGTCCAGATCTTCAGCGCATCGCGCTTTTCCATGACGAGTGCGGAATGCAACAGCGCCGTGCCCGCGAGCCAGGGCATGAAGGAGGCGTTTTCCACCGGGTCCCAGAACCACCAGCCACCCCAGCCGAGTTCGTAATAGGCCCAGTAGGAGCCCATCGAAATACCCGCCGTCAGAAACACCCAAGCGGCCAAAGTCCAGGGCCGCACCCAGCGCGCCCAGGCCGCATCAATGCGCCCGTCGATCAGGGCGGCAATGGCAAAGGAGAAACAGACGGAGAAGCCGACATAACCGAGATAAAGCAGCGGCGGATGGATGGCCAAGCCCACATCCTGCAGCACCGGGTTCAGGTCCTGCCCTTCGGCCGGGATCGGCGACAGGCGGATGAAGGGGTTCGAGGTCAAGAGGATGAACAGCGTAAATGCGGTGGTGATCCAGGCCTGCACGGCCAGAACATTGGCCTTCAGCCGGTCCGGCAGATTGGCGCCAAACAGCGCCACCATGGTCGAAAACAGCGTGAGGATCAGCACCCAGAGCATCATCGAGCCCTCGTGATTGCCCCAGACGCCGGAGATCTTGTAGATCATCGGCTTCAGCGAATGCGAATTCTCGAAGACGTTCTTCACCGAGAAGTCCGAGACGACATAACCCCAGGTCAGCACGCCGAAGGATAAAGCGATCAGCAGAAACATCGCATAGGTGCCTGTCGTCGCGACACCCATCATCGCCGCATCACCACGCCTGACCCCGATCACCGGCAGGATCGAGACGACCAGGCTGGTCGCGAACGCCAGCACCAAAGCATAATGCCCGAGTTCGATGATCATTGGACCACTTCCTTGCCGCCGAGTTCAACCCCTTGCGCCTTCAGCCGGTCGGCCACGTCCTTCGGCATGTAGGTTTCGTCATGTTTGGCGAGCACCGTGTCGGCGACGAAGACACGGTCGCCCTCGCGGAACACGCCTTCCGCCACCACGCCCTGCCCCTCGCGGAACAGGTCGGGCAGAATGCCGGTATAGGTCACAGGCACTTCGCCAATCGTATCGGTGACGGTAAAGGTTACCGTCGAGCCCGCATCGCGCTTGACCGATCCGGTCTCCACCAGACCGCCCAGCCTGATGCGGGTGCCCGGCTTTACCTCGGTCTTCTGCAGGTCGCCCGGCACATAGAAATAGGCGATCGACTGGCCGAAGGCGAACATGACCAGCAGCACGGCAGCGACGATAAAACTCATGCCGCCGGCAATCACGGCCAGTCTTTTCTGTTTGCGGGTCATGGCTTCACCTCCTCGACATCCAGGCCGAGTTCGCGCGCCATGGCGACAAGCTGCTGGCCTTCGGCACCGTCAGCCGGGAAGGCCTTCAGCCCGTCCTTCAGGGCCGCCTCGGCGCGCGCCTTGTCCTTCAGCATGGCATAGGAGCGCACCAGCCGCATCCAGCCTTCAAAATTGTTGGGATCGTCCTTCAGCTTCTGGTCGAGGCTTTCGACCATGCCCCGGATCATCTGGCTGCGATCGCCCTCGGACATGTTTTGCGCCGCGGCGATATCGCCGGCCGTCGGATTGCCGGGCGCTGCCGGGTTGGCAGGTGCTGCCGGCGCCGGCGCATTGGCCAGCGGCACCCCGGCGCTGTTGGTGGCGATATGGCGGTTGATCAGATCCATCCAGGGCGCATTGGCCGGCGACGCTGCCGCAATCTCCTGGAAGGCTTTCAGCGCTTCGGCCCGACGGCCGCCCTGCTCCAGCGCCAAGGCCAGGTAATAATCGGCACGCGGATTGTTGGGCTGCATCTTGCGCGCCGCCTCGAAAGCCTCGGCCGCATCGTCGGTGACGATGCCGTCATTGCGCGTCACCAGCGTCTCGCCCAGCCCGTTCAGCCGCTCCGGATCCGCACCGAGAATGCGGATGGCATTGCGATAGGCAAGCTCGGCATCATCCAGCCGGCCGACGCGAAAATAGACCGGCGCCAGCACGTTCCAGCCATTGCCGTCGTCGGGGCTGTCGGCCAGATGCCGCTCGACCTTGGCGATCAGCAGGTTGACGTCGTCGCCGGGGTTTTCGATGCGCGCGGCCAGCGGCGCATCGGGTGTGCCGGGGCTACCGATCTCCAGGTAGCCGGCAAGCCCGATTGCGGGAAGACAGAGGAGGATGAAGGCCTGGGACAGGCGATAGCCGCTTCTGCGGCGCGGCTGTTTGCCAGCGGTTTCGGACGCGGCGAGGGCCGCATCATCGCCATCGTTTTCCGAGGACGCGCGTCCGGCCACCGCCAGCAGCCGCCGCCCGATCTCGGCGCGCGCATAAGCCGCCTCCTCGGGCGAAATCAGCCCGCCCGCCTTGTCGCGTTCGAGCTCGCGCAACTGGTCGCGATAGACGGCCGCTTCCCCCTCGTCATAACGCGTGGCGCGGGCCGAAGCGCGCAGCAGGGGAGACAGCAAAAGGACGGCAGCGGCGACCGTCAGCAAGGCGGAGAAGATCCAGAACAACATGAAACTCAATTACGGCAAGGGCGGGTGCATTCCAACTGGCAAACGGCCCATGACGCAAAGTTGAGGCGTTTGGCCGCAAACCCGATTAGCCCCTCAAACCACGCCTATCCTTGACCCAAGTCAAGTGGGGAAGCCGGGGCTGTTGTTGCCGGGGTGGGTTCCTGAACTGGCGGCCCATTGCCGCGAGGATCTTGGTCAGCGTTCGAACTGTAGCTGTCCGTCCTTCGACCGCGATTTGTAGGGGCTGCTCCGGATCAACTAAACTCGCTTCCCAATCCTTACCCATCCACCGATCTGCGGCTCAAAGACATTGCAACACACTTCCCAAACACGTCCACGCTGTCTCTTTCGAGTGAACTACTCTTGCGCGCCCGAAGCCCAGACCAATGGCGACGTAGTTTTCCGCCGCCGTGTTTTTAATAATTTGCTAGGCGTCAGCGAGCGTCGCTTGTTCCGAGTCGGCTTCGCCTGGGAAACTCTTCTTTCCGCGAGATTCCTTATGGATCGGGAGAGGCGGCAAGTGGGTATTCGCGGCCCAGTCGATTTGTGCGAAAAGGCCACGGAAATACGGGTAACAAGCGAAGACACCAACGCGGCGAAGAAAGGTTTCAACTGCCTGCTCGTTGCATACTTCACCAATGCGATAAGACACGGCATATTTGGCTTTGCACTGCAAAGCAGCGCCCTGCGAGTCACCAGCGGACACGTCGAACGACATCATGCATGCCGCCATACCTTCGCCGGGGTCATAATGCGTTTCGTCCACACTGATCTCGTAACCGAGATTCGCCTGCTCCTCATCGTCAGGCTCTTCAAGAAAGTAGCGAGGCTGAACGTCGAAGTTAATGTGGATCAGCTGAATGTTGCCGAGCTCGGCGCAGGCGACGACTTGATTATAGAGCTTGGCCTCATCGCTGAGCTCTTGCGGATTAGTTTGTCGTTTTCTTGCTTTAGCCATCATGCTGCTGCCAGAGTGGAGACACCGTTTCCATTTGCTACGCGCATCTTGCCATGCCAAGAATCTTTTCGCGGCTTAATACGCTGAGAAGCGTGCCAGCTACACGGCTTGATGTCCGCCGCCTCAACGACTCTTCCGGAATGCTGGAACCACTCGGCGGCATTGGACGACGGCACGGACGGTTCGACATACTTCGTCTCGATACCGAGTACCGCGAGCACGCGGCCGACGAGCTTGATCGTCGGATTCGCGTCAGAAGACAGCATCTGGCTGACGCGTGCACGCGATACGCCCAGCAGCTCGGCAAACTGCGAATGGGAGATACCCTTCGCGTTCAGTGCATCAATCACCGCGAACTGGAAGTCCATCAGAGCGTCTTCAGCAGCGATTACTTCTTCTTTGGTCAGGGGGCGTGCGTTCTTGGTCATTTCATGATCCTCACATACTCGTCGGCCGCTTTTTGCAGCTTCTTGGGGTCGGCCTTGTCTTGTTTCTTCTCGGGATCGCAAGCGGTGCCGATGAAACAGCGTCGTCCATCATACTCGCAGACCACGCCGTAAATACGGAACTGATGAGCCTTGAACTCATGGATCATGACCTCCGTTCCGCTGCTTTTCATCCGGGACTGGCTTTTAAACATCCTGTCGTCCAGAGATTTGGGTCCAAGGTCTGCGAAGCGTTGAAAATAGCGAGACACAGTGCGGTGCTTGCGAACGCTTTTTTCATCTGTCTTCGGCTCCAGCGCATCAAACTCCTCGAGAGCTTCGCCGACTAAACGAACATCGGCATATTCGCCGTGCGCCTTGCGCACGCCGATTTCCTTAACTCGTCCTTTGCCCGGTTCTACCTTTTTCATTCTACGCTGCAAGAGTTAAGTTATGACTAAACAGGAATCAAGCTACACTTCAGGTCACTGTGACGTAAAGTCTCATCGTGTCAAGGCTGCAACACAGGAGGATTCTCGCTTTGATTGCGAGCCTTGCCTATTGCTAAATGCCTGTCGTCGCAAAGTTCGGAGCTGCCGCGAAGAGGTGGGGTCTCGACTATCGAAACATTACACCGGTGCGTGCCTCATAAGTTACGAAAACGCCCGGAACTTCATTCGATATCAATTTGATAATCGAATTTTGCGCTCGGCAGGACATCCAGCCGTTCCTGAAATTTTCATTCGTCTTCTTCGTAAGACAAACGACGATTGCCAAGCATTGAACAGCATTCGATGTAACGTGGATATCGGGGACATAACGACCACATCACGCTAGAGGAGGCTGAGGATTCTTACCTCAGGTCAGCGGCGTCCACGTGCCATTGGCATTGCGGCAGGCGGCGCCGCGCGCTTCAAGCGTACGTGTGCCGCTCACCACCTTGTGGGTGAACTGGCGGCAGTTCTGCTTGCCCACCTGGTAGGGGGCAGCGGCGATCACTTCGCCGCGCGTGTCACTGCCGGCCCAGGTGACCGGCTGGCCGCCGGGGGCTGCTTCCAGCGCCCGGTATTCGGCTTCCAGCGCCCGCTGGGTTTCGCTGTTGGAGAGTTTGACCCCCGTGCGGGAGACGATGCCGCCCTGCAATGCGCTGATATAGACGGCAGATCCGGCCTGGACCGAACCCGCCGTGCCGCCACCCGTCGTGGTGCAGCCCGTCAGCGCGAGTGCCCCCACAGCGGCGATTGCCAGAGTTCCAAAGCGCGATTTACCCATCCGAGCTGCCCAAGTCCCGACGCAAATTTCCTGCAACCTGATCGGCAAGGTGGCGCGTGTCGTGAGGCTGCGCCGCCCCGCATCCGCAGGCCGTTTTATACAACTATGTAATTCCACAGGAAAATCAATCACGCAGTGTCTTTCGTCACAGCTGGTAGTATCAACTGTGCGCGAAGACCGCCAAGGCTTGCCCGCGAAAGGCCAAACGAGCCCTGATATTCGCCTGATATCTCCTTGACGATCGAGAGACCCAGCCCGGTGCCGGGTCGGCTTTCGTCCAGTCTGCGACCGCGTTTCAGCGCCTCGCCGATCTGATCCGGCGCCAGTCCCGGTCCGTCGTCCTCCACGACCACCTCGATCCAGCTGCGACGCCCCTCACCCGCGCCCTCGTCCTCGCGCGATGTCGGCATCACCCGCGTGACGATCTTGGAGCGAGCGAATCGCGACGCGTTTTCCAGGAGATTGCCGACCACTTCCTCGACGTCCTGCTGCTCCATGGCAAAGGTGAGGTCCGGTGCCACCTCAAGTTCGAACTCGACGGCATCGTTCAGCTTGCGCATCACGCGCACCAGACGCTCCAGCACCGGCTGGGCCTCGGTGCGGGCGAGAACGCTGTCGCGCTGGGCGGCAATGCGCGCGCGGTTGAGATAGGAGGCCACCTGCGCCTGCATCGCCTCCGCCTGGCTCACCACCACTTCGGCATGGGTCTTGTCCAGCGTGCGCGCCTCGTTGAGCAGCACCGCAATCGGCGTCTTCAGCGAATGGGCGAGATTGCCGACCTGCATGCGGGCGCGCTCGACGATGCGCCTGTTGCTGTCGATCAGCGCATTGATCTCGCTTGCCAGCGGCATGATTTCGCGGGGGAAATCCCCCTCGATCCGCTCAGCCTCGCCACGCCGGATGCGCTCCAGCCCGCGGCGGGCGCGGTCCACCGGTTTCAGGCCATAGACAATGGCAAGACCGTTGACGATCAGGCCGCCGATGCCGACGACGGCGAGCGCTATGTTCAAGCGGCTGGCGAAGAAGGAGATCTCCTCCTCGATCACAGCCAGATTGCCCGACACGCGAAAGCGCGCCGCACGGCCCTGATCGTCGAGCACGACCTCTGTCTCGGCCACACGGATGCGATTGCCGACATCGTCGGTCATCTCGTAATAGCGCTCGTAATTCTCGTCGAAGGGCGTCTGCTCGACATCCGGCACGGCGAGATTGGCAACCCCGAGCGAGGCGGATGCCAAAGGCGCCGTCGCATAATTGCCGAGCGGCTCGACCAGCCAGTACCAGCCGGTACCGGGCTGGGAAAATCGGAGGTCGCCAAGGGCCGGCGAGCCGGTCAGGCTGTCGCCGTCGCCGATCGAGACCGAATTGACGACGTTATAGAGCTGGGCGCGGAGGAGATTGTTGAAGCCGCGTTCGACGCCCTGGCGATAGAGGGCCGATATCGCCACCGCGATCGTCACAAGACCGAGCGCCGACCAGATGGTGGCGAGCAGCAGGACGCGCGCGGTGAGCGAGCGGGGCTTCATTTCGAAGGCGCTTGGATGCGATAGCCGAGACCGCGCACGGTCTCGATCATGTCGATGCCGATCTTCTTACGCAGACGCCCGACAAACACCTCGATGGTGTTGGAATCACGGTCGAAATCCTGGTCGTAGAGATGCTCAACCAGTTCGGTGCGCGACACCACCTCGCCCATGTGATGCATGAGATAGGACAAGAGCCGGTATTCATGCGAGGTGAGCTTCAATGCCACACCATCGACCAGCGCCTTGGAACTCTTGGTGTCGAGCCGCACCGGACCGCAGACGATTTCCGACGAGGCATGGCCGGCCGCCCTGCGGATCAGCGCTCGGATGCGGGCAAGAACCTCTTCGACATGGAAAGGCTTCGTCACATAATCGTCGGCACCGGCATCGATGCCGGCCACCTTGTCCGACCAGCGATCGCGAGCCGTCAGGATCAGCACGGGCATCACCCGTTGTGCTGCCCGCCATTTCTCCAGCACGGTGATGCCGTCCATTTCCGGCAGGCCGATATCGAGGATGACAGCGTCATAGGGCTCGGTCTCGCCGAGAAAATGACCTTCCTCGCCGTCGAACGCCTTGTCGACGACATAACCGGCTTCCTGCAGGGCCTCGACCAGCTGGCGATTGAGATTGACATCGTCCTCGACGACGAGAATGCGCATGAAATTCCCCTAGGCTGAAGCAGACGGCGATCCGGCCGGCTTAGAGCAATTCCAGCAAAAGTGCGAAGCGGTTTTGCGTCCGGAATTGCATGAAAACAAAAAGATAGAGCATTGAAGACGACCCCGTGTCGCCGGAAATGCTCTAGGTATCACTCGGCAACCCGCATCGTCACCTTGCGGGGACGCTCGGAGCCATTGCCGGGCACCAGCACGACGATCACGCATTCACCGCCCGATTCGTGGACCGAAAGCAACTGCCCGCCCACCTCCTCAACGACGCGTGCGGCGGCTGCCCGGCAATCCGCGGCCATGGCATAGCTGCCCAGACCCGGCAGGCCGATCAAGGCCACGGCCAGCGCCATCCCGGTCAGCTTCCGTCCGGCGATTTCCATCATTGATGCCATTGCTACTTCTTCTGTCTGAACGCCCATTCTGGTAAAATATGTACCGCAAGCCTTCTGAATGGCAAATGAATGCTTGCTCATGGGAGGGATGCGCGGGTGGGGAGCTTCGTCAGTCCCCATCCTCGGATCGGGCATCGCCCGCCTGCGACGCACGGGCAAACCGCCTCATCGCTGTCTCGCTCGATGCAGCCTCCAGCAGGTGGCTCCAACTGTCGGGCGGATTGCCGTCATCCAGCATGGCGCGGAAAACCGCATAGGCATCATTGCGTGCGCCATAACTGCGCAACGTCTCGGCATCGTTCACCCAGGCAAACACAATGACCTTCGCCGTCGAACTGTAGCGGAAGAACAGCCGAAACCGACCATTGCCGAATTTTGCACGGAACCAGTGCTTGCGCTCCGGTCCAAGCGTTCCGCCCTGGCGGAATGCCGGTGAGGCCGGATCGGCCGGAATTGTTTCGAAAACCAGCTTCTGCAGTGATGCCAAGAGCTTGGCATTGGCACCCGACCGGAACGTCTCAGGTCTCTTCTGCGCCTCGCGCTCCACGGCCAGGGTCAGGCGCTCCAACTGGTCGAGGAAAAGTGGATGCGCCCGGATGATCCAGCCATTGACCATCTCCATCGCTCAGAGCTCGACCTCACCTTCGATCGGCGCATTGAGATCGATCTCCACACCCGCCGTCAGCGCCGCCATTCGCGTTCGCAAGGCGGGCGGGATCTCGGCAAAGGCACGGTCCGGCCGTGCCGCCATGTCCTTGGCCAAGAGGTCGAGAAACCCGTCCAGAACCGGATCGTCTCCATCCGCATCGTCGCGTTCGACATAGACCCGGTTTTGCGCATCCACACTGAAGGCAATCCGCCCGCCATAGCCAACGCCGAGCGCATCCCGGATCGATTTCGGGATGGTCGTCTGGCCCTTGTCGGTGATGGTGCTGACCTTGCGCAAAATCGAATTCATCGCGGCAAACTCCTCGGCTGAGGAAAGAATGTAATGGATATTCCTTACTCGGTAAAGTGTGGCGCCTCTGAACCGGTGTCGAAACGCCATCCCCTCATCCTGAGGTGCCCCGGCAAAGCCGGGGCCTCGAAGGACGAGGCCCCGAGGCAAAATCACGCATGATCCTTCGAGGCCCCCGCTTCGCGCGGGCACCTCAGCATGAGGACAGTCGCCCTCACCCACCCACGCCCTTCGTCGCCGAAAGCCGCCCATAAAGCGCCAGCAACCCACCGAGCGTGCCCGCCAGCGTCGTCAATGCATCCGCCACTTCAGCCTCCTCGGCACTCCCGAGATCAAAGCCGGCATGGCGCAAGAGCGGCGCGCCAATCGCGACCAGCGCGCCCCAGACGGTTTTCGACTGATACCAGGGTTTCATGTCCAGCATGGCTCTCTCCTTCTGTTTCAGAGTTTATCGAATGGAAACAATGGTCTCGGCCGGCAAACCGGCCGCCAGCCGCCCGAGTTGGCGAATGCGAACCTTCAGGCTCGACTGTGCGGCCCCGAAATCGGCTATCTCGTCACCCGCCGCATAGGTGCAGACCGGCGCCGTCCCCTCGATCGTCCGGCGCACAACCACCCCATCGAGGATCTCGACCCGATAGCGCTCCGTCTCCTCATCGAGCGGAATATCACCCTCGCTCCAGCCGTCGGCATCGACACGCCCACGCCGGATCCAGGAGAGCACCACATCCCCGGCACCGGACCTCTCCGCCTTCAGATGCACCGGCGCAAGTGGCGTTTCCGCCCGCAAGCCGCCGGCGAATACATGCGGGCCGGACAGCTCCGTCACCAGCCCCATCGGCTCGAGGATCCAGTTCTGATCCACCCCGCGCTCGGCGGTCGCCAGCCCCAAGGCCTTCACCGCCTGATCAAGCAAAACGACATCCGCCCCGGCTTCGGCCCCTGCCGCCATCGCATCCTCGGTGCCGGACAGCCCGCGCAACAACCCCGTCAACCGAAAGCGACCCGCCGCAATCTCCTCCGCGTCGGTGAACCCCAGCACCTCCCAGCTCCCCGAAACCGAGCGCACCGCCAACCTGTTCGTGCCGGAAAACACCGCCGTTCGGCTCGCTGACGACAGAGCCCCCGACAGCAGTTCCACCACCAGATGATTGGCCCGGTCAAACCGCCCGGAGACACCCGCCGCCAACGGCTCGACCAAGGTGCCCAGCGTCGCCGGCCGATCGAGCGTCAGGCGCAGGCGATAGCCCTCGACCTCTGGGGAACTCGACACCGCCAGCCGCAGCCACGGTTTGCCATAGGCCGCCACGGCCGCATCGCCGGTCATGACCGTGCTGTCGATCAGGGGCAGATCGAGAAACACCACCGTCGGATCGAAACCCGCAGCCCCCGGATTGTCCCCCGCCCGCCCCGGCTCCACCGCCGCCACTTCGGAAGACACCTTTCCGGCAAAGGCCCTGAGCGTCAGCCGCCGCTCGAACCCCTCGTCGATCTCGCTCACCAGAAAGCGTCCCGCCGGCCCTTCCGAGAGCCGCAGCACGTCGCCCGGCTGCACGGCGATCTCGCCCGGTCCCAGCGCCAGCTGCAGCGTGCGCCGCGCCAGCCGGTTGTCGCGCAGCCAGCCTTCGGCGGCGAGAAGCGCCGTCTCCTCCGGGATGACTGCCGGCAGGTCCCGCGCCAGCTGCCGCTCGGTCGCCGCCTCCACCTTGCGCGAGCGCACGCTCGCTTCGGCATAGTCAGCCGCCGGATCGTAGAACGTCACCAGAGCTTCCGAGGCATAATCGCTGTCATGCCCGCGCGTCTCGCTCCACAGCGGCTGATCCGTCATATCGGCGAGAACGGCAATCTCGCGCGCCGGCAGGCTGGCATTGCCCCGTGTGCGAAAGCGCAAGGTTTCGCCGTCCTCCACCACATCGATCTGGAACAGCTCCACCAGCGGCTCGATCAGATCGCGCGCCCAGGTCAGATCCCCCTTCACATAACCGCCGAGATCCCCCGCCACCTGCGACACGTCGAAATCATCAAAGCCATGATCGGTGAGGATCGCGGCGATCACATCGGCCAGCGTCACTGTCCCCAGCCGCCCGTTCAGCCAGTGTCCCGTGCGCCAGTTCCGCCCATCGGCCCAAAGCCCCGTCTCCTGCGGAAAACCCGGATAAGGCCGCGCATCCCAGCTCCAGACGAAGATTTTCGAGGGATCGACCAGCCCCGCCGGCCGCTCGCTCTCCGCCCAATGGGACAGATGCGCCTCGAGAAATCGCCGCTGCTGGCTGTCGGCCCTGGCGCCATTGGAAAAATGCGGCCGTCCGCTCTCCGTCGATTTGGCATCGACAAAGACATTCGGCTGGTTTGCCCCGCGATCCACCGCCCCGCAACCAAGCTCGGTAAACCAGAAGGGTTTCATGGCGGGCGTCCAGGCGGTCGGTGCCGCCTGCTCCACCCCGCCGATCCGGTTGTAGTGCCGATTGCCCCACCAGCTTTCGAGATCCTTGACCCTGTAGACCCAGGGTTTTTCGTAGGCCCCATCGGTGATCGGCGTGCGCTCCCGCGCCTGCCGATCGGCCTCGCTGGCGTAGTACCAATCAAATCCCTCGCCGGCCGTCAGCATCCGGGCAAAACCCGAGGCATCATCGGCCCCGGAAAATCCATCCGGGCTCACCGCCTCCAGATCCTCGTCGCGCCAGTCGGCGAGCGGCATGTAGTTGTCGATCCCGACCCCCGCCACATCCGGGCTCGCCCAGAGCGGATCGAGATGAAAGAACAGATCACCGGAACCATCGGCCGGCTGATGGCCGAAATATTCGCTCCAGTCCGCCCCATAGGATATCGCCGTCGACGCCCCCAGCATGCCGCGCACCTCGCCCGCCAGCGCCACCAGCGCCTCGACAAAGGGAAAGGCGTTTGCCCCATCCCGCAGTGTCGTCAGCCCCTTCAGCTCGGAGCCGAGCAGAAAACCATCCACCCCGCCCGCCTCCTGAACCAGGTCCGCATAATGCCGGATGAACCGCCTGTAACCGTCCGCGCGGGTGACAAATGTCGAAACCTGCGCCCGCGTCGCCGCCGTCTTGTCGGCACTCAGAGGAAAAGCGGTAATCCGCCCGCGCCAGGGATAGGCCGCCTGCTCCGCCCCGCCATACGGGTCGGGCCGCCCGTTGCCCGATGCAATATCCATCAGCAGAAACGGATAAAGCGTCACCTTCAGCCCGCGCGCCTTCAGATCCCTGATCGCCTCGATCACACTCTGATCATCCGGCGATCCGCCATAGGCCGGCCCGCCGTCATGCCGGCTCACCAGATGCGCTGCGCTTCGATCAAGCCCCGCCACGCGCCAGGCACGGCTCTCCTGCCGCCGCGCCGCCACCTCCACCCCCGGCAACACCCGGCATTCTCCGGCGCGCAGATCCGTTCCGAACCAGGCGACCACCAGCGCCACCTCTTCAAGATTGGGGCAGAGCGCCTGCAGCTCATCCATCGAGGCCTGCCAGTCGCTCGCAGCGACAAGCGTGTTGCGGTTCAGCCAGCGCTTTTCGCCCGCGTTCGGCGCATCCGACACCCGCGTCACCGCATAACCATGCTCGGTCGCCCCCGGAATGAGCGCCACCGCCCGGATCTGTTCTTCCAATTGCCCGACTGGCCGGATCACCTCGAATTGCAAGAGCGGAATGCGGTTGCCGAAATCGTCAAGCGGCAGGCGCTCGAAGACGACATAGGCAAGCCCCCGATAGGCCGGCACCTTGTCCGTCCCTTGCT
Source organism: Rhizobium sp. AG855 (assembly GCF_003610655.1). NCBI lineage: Bacteria > Pseudomonadati > Pseudomonadota > Alphaproteobacteria > Hyphomicrobiales > Rhizobiaceae > Rhizobium > Rhizobium sp. AG855. Next base: position 2,320,630 of record NZ_RAQG01000003.1, read on the forward strand.
TGGCCGCAATCAGCGGATCGACCGGTTGGGCGCGCGTGCCGCGATAGACCCGCATCTCGATCTCGGTCAGGTCGAGTTCCCGCCCATCGGCCCAGACGCGCCGCACGCCCGCAACCTCCCCTTCGCAGAGCCCAAGCGCCAGATTGGCATAATACTGATAGGTCGTGGTGCGCGTGCCGCCGCTCGATTTGCCGCCGCTCCGCTCGGTCACCGCCTCTTCCTCGAAGCGCGTCGCCCAGATCAGCGTGCCGCCCAGCCGTGCCGTGCCATAAAGCCTCGGGATCGCCGTGCCCTCGCTCGCCCCCGCCAGCCGTGCCGAAGACAACCGTGCCCCGGTCACCGAGGTCGTGCTCGACAAGAGACTGCGGTCGATCATGCTGCCAACCGCCGCCCCCGCCGCGCGCCCCAAGATCGCGCCAACAGGCCCGAACACCGAGCCGAGCGCAGCCCCCGCCGCCTGCAACAGGATCGTCGCCATCACAAACCCCTTTCCGGAAATCGATAGATGCCGGCAATCTTGCGCTTCCACCCCGGCACCAAAGCCGAGCGGGTGACCGCCGATTGCTCATAGGCGTGGATGAAGGCATCGGGCGGCAACTGCAGCGCATCCGGTGGCCCCTCGCTGCGGTCGTCCGGCCCAGCGAAATGCGTCTCCGCCATCCGCGCCAAAATCCCGGCATGTTTGGCGGCCATTCCCGGCCGAAAGCGAAACAGCACGAGATCGCCAGGCCGGCTCTCCTCAAAAGACGCAACGGTCGAAAAATGCCGCCCCGCCGCCTGCAGCAACCGCTCCTCGCCCGACCGCTCCGCCCAGTCAGGCGCATAGGCCGGCACGACCTCCGGCTCGCCGCCATACAGCTCCCGCCAGATCCCGCGCACGAGGCCGAGGCAATCGCACCCCACCCCTCTCGTCGCCCCCTGATGCCGGTAGGGCGTGCCGATCCAGCGCTCGGCAATGCCGAGCACGCGCGCATTGACGGACATGGGAGGCTCCGGAGGAGGTGATGTTGTAAAGGAATTTGTGGTGGGGATCGGCGATGCTCGCGGAACACGACAGATCAGACGCCGCGCCGCAGCCCACTCTCCCCACCCGTGGGGGAGATGTCGGCGCAGCCGACAGAGGGGGGCCCGCGAGCACAGACGTTTCCCCCTCATCCTGAGGTGCCCGACTGCGTCGGGCCTCGAAGGACGAGGCCACCGCCCGCCTGGGGATGCTTCGAGGCCCGCGCTCATGCGCGGGCCTCAGCATGAGGGCATCGAAGGGCGGGCACCTTCTCCCCGCAGGCGGAGAGACGGAAGTGCCGCCGCCAGCCCCGCCCCCCCTTCTCCCCGCTCGCGGGGAGAAGGTCCCAGCAGGGGGATGAGGGGCAACCTAGGCAACCCCCTCACCCCCGGCTGACCTGGCGATAACTCACCTGCTGGTCCGGCCCGACGAGCCCCTTGGCCATGTTCCGGTAAATCCCATATTTGAAATAGACCGACCTCGCCGTCGCCGGCACCAGTGCCAGCCCTGACGCCTTGACCACTGTCTTGCCGTTGACCTTCGCGGTCACCGCCCCCGCCGTCGCGTGCCAGACGAAGGTATAGCTGAAGCTGTTCCACGCCCCCTTGGTCACGGTCACAGGATATTCGACAAAACTGTCGGTGTCGTGATTGTTGAGGCAGATGGTGAATTCGCCATTCTCATAGCGGTTGTAGACGCTGTCGTAAGCGCCATTGTGCCATTGCCCGAGCGTCTGCTTCGGGCTGAACTCCGGATAGTTGGACGGAATCTTGAGCTGAAACGCATAGGTCTGCGTCGAGCCGACCCTATCCTCCGTCGTCACCCGCGCCTCGCAGCGCTCGCGATAGTTCAGGGCATCGCTGCCGCCAGCGCCGTTCCAATAATCCCCGGCCTTCACCAGAAACGTCTCGACGCCGTCGCCCCTGATATAGCGGCTCTCATCAACTGCCTGCACATAATAAGAATATCCGTTTCCGTCAGGGCAAATGATCTTCATCGCAATACCTTTCAGTGTTGTCTGCGGGGGATAGGCAAAGGGATGGGGGGCCCTGTGTCTATGCGATTGCCCCTCATCCGCCGCCTGGGTTCATCGAAGGGCGAATACAGCCGGCGGCGGCTCGTCCTTCTCCCCGTTTACGGGGAGAAGGTGCCCGAAGGGCGGATGAGGGGCTTCTTACCCCCCCCTCACTCATACAAAACCCCACCATCATGGGTGCTCGCACCGCTCACATAGGAATAGGCAAAATCGCTGCCCGGCATATGGGGAAAACCCTGGAAATTCACCTGGTTGGCAAATTTCGCTCGACAGGTGGCAAAGCTCTTGTCGCAGCCGACCGACAGCGTCACGGCATCGCCGACCGCAGGCGCCGCCTCCAGCGGCAGCCAGAGCCTCACCTCGACAACCCCATCGACCGCTGCCCCGCTCTCCTCGACCGCCAGCCTGCGCCCGGCAAGCGCCCCGTCGTCGAAGCGCAAATGCCCGAGGCGAAAATGTCCCTCGCCCAGCCCCGCCAGACCCGAAACCTTGAGCCAGTCCGCCGAGATCACCGCCGCCACCTGGCCACTCCGCTGCCGATTGCCGACGCCCATATCCACCCCGCATCTGACATCACCCAGATCCGCATCGCAGCGCCGGTTGTAGATCCGCCCCTGCGGCTGCTGCAGCCGATGGGCCATGCTGCGCAGTTCGGCTGAAAAGCCCGGCCCCGCCCTCACAACCTCGCCGATCTCCTGCACCGAAAGCAGCACATGCTGGTCCTCGGCCGCCTGCCAGTTGACCAGAAACAGCTCGACGCGGGCACCGTCATACCGCCCGGCGGCGAGATCGGCTTCCGTGATCGCGTCGCTGGAAAACCCGCCCTTAATCTCCGCTCCCGGCGCGGCAAGGCCACTTGCCCCGCGCGCCTCACTGGCCGCAAAGCCGCTTGCCGGCTCAAACACCGTGCCATCGAAGGTCAGCGCCTGGTCATGCTCGGTAAACCCGAGCACTGTTTCATCCGCCCGCGTCACCCGCCAGGCCCGGCAGAGCGTCGTCTCCCCCGTCGCGATATGGGCGGCCAGCGCCTCCGGAATCGCCCTCATGGCATCACCTCGATCAGCGGAATGGAGGGAATGCGCCCGGCCCTGAAAGCATCGAGATTGATCTCGATCCGGTCGGTGTCGAAGCGCACAGGCACGTCATACTCAAAACCCGCCCGGATCTCGGCGCCCTCGGGCGGCACATGCCCCGCCGCGAAGGTGACGATCCCCGTCACCGCATCCAGCACAAACCCGTCCTCGCGCTCCACCCCGTCCACCGCGATCCGCAGACTGCCCGCCACCGGCTTCACCACCGGCCGCCGCTCCACCGCCGCCCCGTCGCCATAGGCCTTGACCAGCGGAAACCCCGCCGTCACCCCGTCACCCGTCCCGATCCACTGGTCGAGCGGCGACACCGCCTCGCCCGGCCGGGCCGAGCAAAAATCCACCGGATCGCGAAAGCGAAAGCCATGCAACTGCCCGCTGCGCGCCTCGAAGAACTCCAGGACCGCATAGAGGTCGGCCACCGAGCGCAGCGCCGAGCCGACATCATACCGACGCCTGGAAAACCGCCAGCGCCGATTGCGCGCCTCGCGGCCGTTCGACAGCGACACAATATCCGTCTGCCGCCCCGGCCCGCCGCTTGAGGTCAGCGACAGGCGCAGCGGAAAACGCTGTTCATGAAAGGCCATGGATGCCTCCGTTGACGATGATCTTGAACCTGTTCGACGCAGGGATCCTTCGAGGCCCGCGCCACGAGAGGGCACCGCATGGGGATCCTTCGAGGCCCTCGCGATGCGAGGGCACCTCAGGATGAGGGCGGTCGACGATGGGCGCTGTCGAAGGTGTCGTCCCCCTCTGACGGCTACGCCGACATCTCCCCACTCTCCGCAACACCGGGGGGAGAGTGGGCTGCGGCTCGATGGTCGCCCCTCATCCTGAGGTCCCGGTTTTCCCTCATCCTGAAGTCCCAGGCTTCCCCTCATCCTGAGGTTCCGGTTTTCCCCTCATCCTGAGGTGCCCGCGCTTAGCGCGGGCCTCGAAGGACGAGGCCACCTCTCCCTACCCCCCCACTGCCTACTGCCTACTGCCTACTGCCTACTGCCTACTGGCTACTCGCTCCCCTCACATCCCCCGCCGCCCGCGCGTCACCGAGCGTGCCAGCATCGCCGTGATCTGCCCCTCGCTCCGGGCAAAACTCGCCGCATCCGTCGCCGTCACCTGAAAGTGGATCACCGTGCCCGCCCCCGCCGCGTCGGCGGCCACACCCAGCGCACCATCGGCGCCACGCTTCAGCGGCAGGATCGCCTCCGCCCCGGCCTCGCCCATCAAACCCGTGCCGCCCGCCATCGGAAAATACGTCGGTGCCGCGACCACGCCACCATCGGCAAAGGGCATCACCCGCCCCGGCACGCCGCCCTTGGCATAGGCCGTCACGCCCGTACCGAGCGCCGACCCCAACCCCGACGACAAACTGCCAAGCAGCCCGCCCGCCGCCTGCGTCACAAGGTTTTCAAACGGCTTCAAACCCGCCGAAAGCGCAATATCGGAGAGCCGCAAACCGACCGTCCGCAGCACCTCCTCCAGCCCCTTGCCGCCGGTCACGGCGCCTGACAGCGCCGAGGTCAGCGCCCGCCCGAACCGGGCCGAGCGGCTTTCGAGATCATCGAGCACGGCCAAGGCCGCACTACCATCGAGATCGACGGACAGCGCCAATGTGTCGTCATCGGTCATGGGGAAATCCTTTCTTTTCGCGCGCAAATCGGTGGCCGCGCCGAGCATGTCTGCCCCTCATCCTGAGGTGCCCGACCCCGTCGGGCCTCGAAGGACGAGGCCACCGGTCCCCGAGCGCACGGATCCTTCGAGGCCCTCGCGATTGCGAGGGCACCTCAGGATGAGGGGACGACAATCCAAGCCCTGGTTGACCGCACACCGATTGACACCTCAAAGCAATCCGTACACATTTACGTACAGTCCATCCAGGAGAGCCATCATGGCCCATGTCCGCCTGACCGAGTTCCGACAGAACATCGCGACCCACTTCGACGAGGTGATCGCGTCGCGCGCGCCGCTGCTCGTCACCCGCCAGGGATCGGAGGCCGTGGTCGTGATGGCCGAGGGCGAATATGAGAGCCTGCAGGAAACGCTGCATCTTCTCTCAACGCCGGCGAATTCTGAACGGCTGCGTGAAAGCCTTGCCCAGCTTGATGGCGGAGAGTTTATCGACAGGGATCCGACCCTGTAACATGAACCTGCTCTGGACCGTGCACGCCTGGGCGGAATACGAATACTGGCAGGGTTCCAACCCGGCCATGGTCGAAAAAATCAACACGCTGATCCGGGATATGAAGCGATCCCCCTTCCAGGGCTTTGGAAAACCCGAGCCGCTCAAGGGCGATCTCAGCGGCTTCTGGTCTCGCCGTATCCTGGGCGAACACCGGCTTGTCTATCGCGTTTCCGGCAAGGGCAGCGTCCAGCAGATCGAAATCATTCAGTGCCGCTTTCACTATCAGAAATAGGCCGCTTCCAACCGGATAACGGTGCCGCACCCGCCCTTCTCCCCGCCTGCGGCGAGAAGGGCGGATGAGGGGCAGCTTACCCGCTTGAGCCCCTCAATCCGGAAACCTCGACATCATCCGCTCGACCTCAGCCCGCGAAATCCCGCCCGGCCGATCAAACCCGCCTGACATCGCCACAAATTCCGGCAGGCTCAACCGCCAGAACACTTCCGGTAACAGCCGCAGACGATGGAACCCGAGCGTCATTGCCGTCCCCCAGGGAAACGGTTTTGGCCCTTCGCCCCCGCCGCCTGCGGCCCTCAAGGGGACGCCGTCGTCTCCGCCCCGGCACCGGCAGTCGCACCGCCCGCCGCCCCGCCCGTCTGAAACGTCACCGTCAGCAGCTCGCCGACGACACCCGCCGCCCCTGCCACGCCGCCCTCCACCGCCATCTCGGCGACATCGGCATCGGACACCCGGTTGCCGCCGCCGCGCAGACCGCAGGCGAGGATGCGGATCAGATCCGCACTTTTCAGCCGCCCGGTCGAAAACCGTGCAGCGAGATCCCCAAGGCTTTCCGCCCCGAACGCTGTCTCCAGCTCGGCCAGCGCACCCAGCGTCAAACACAGAATGCGCCGCTCGCCATCGATGACAGCCTCCACCTCGCCGCGATGGCGGTTGGCGCGGTTCACCGTCACCGGCTCTCGCCGGTCCCTCTCTCCATAACCCCGCATGTCAGCCTCACAGCGCCGCAAAGGACACGGCACCGGCCGATTCCAGCGCGATCTCGAAGGTCATTTCGCCGTCGTGATTGCCGGCATAATCCAGCGCCGTCACCTGAAACGGCGCCGTCACCGTGCCAAAATCGGGGATCACCACCTGGAAATTCAGGATCGAGCCGGCAAAGAAGGCCGCCCGCACCAGCGCGTCCGACGCCTGGTCCTTGAACAGGCCGGATCCCGTCAGCCCGGCACGGCGCACGCCCGCCCCTTCCAGCAATTCCCGCCAGCGCCCGGCGCTTTCGCTATCGGTGATATCCACCGATTGCGCATTGAACGACAGCCGCCTGGCGCGAAGCCCCGCCACCGTGACGAAACCCGCCCCATTCTCGATCTTCAGCAAGAGATCCTTGCCCCTCTGCGCGCCCATACCCGCCTCCTGGTTGATGTGTGTGAATGATGCGCAAGCCTGCAGCACTCCCACCTCCCCCTAGAGGGGGGAGGTCGCCGCGAAGCGGCGGGTGGGGGTGACCAGGCGCGCCGTTTGAAAATCCCGGTGAGGATCACCCCACCCCGGACCCGCGATCCGACCCTCCCCCTCGAGAGCAATTAAGGACGAGGCCACTGTGCAACATGGATGCTTCGAGGCCCTCGCTTTCGCGAGGGCACCTCAGCATGAGGGCCTCCCCAAATTCCCCCACCCCAAGATTTCGCCCTGGCGCCCCCGCCCATCCCCCTCTAGAAACCCTACTGCCTACTGCCTAATGCCTATTCGCTATTCGCTCTCCCCCACCCGCCCCGAGCCCCCATCATGCCCCTCCGCCGCCTCGCGCTCGTCGCATCCCTCGCGCTTTGCCAGATCCTCGGCTGGGGCACGACCTTCGAAATGCCGGCTGTCTTCGGCCGCGCCATGGCGACCGATCTCGGGATGGCCAATGAGCTCGCCTTTGCGGGGCTCACCGTGATGATGCTGATGATGGCGGCGCTCGGCCCCTTCACCGGCCGGCTGATCGCCCGCCACGGCGCCGCCCGGACGCTCGCGCTCGGCTCGCTCACCATGGGTGCCGGCCTCCTGGTTCTTGCCGCCGCTCAAGGGATCGTGCTTTATGGCCTCGGCTGGCTGATCCTCGGCTTTGGCGGCGCCTGCGGGTTGTCGGTGCCGAGTTACGCCGCCGTCGTCGAGCGTGAAGGCAACGGTGCCAAACGCACCATCGGCATCCTGATGATCTTCACCGGCCTGTCCTCGGCGATCTGCTGGCCGCTCCTCTCGCTGGCGTCGGAAGCCGTCGGCTGGCGCGGCGCACTCATCGGCGCAGCCGTCGTCCAGCTTCTCGTCTGCCTGCCGGTGCACCTGGCGCTCGCCCGCATGCCGATCCAGCGTTCCGCAGAAGACCGCGCCGCCGACCTCGTCGAGCCGCTCGCGATGAGCCCCGCCCAGGCGCGCATTGCCTTTGCCCTGATTGCACTCGCCACGGCGCTCGCCAGCCTGATGACCTTCGGCCTCTCGCCGATCCTCCTGCACGTGCTCGAAGTCTCCGGCGCTACGCCGGCTCTCGCCTTGCAGCTCGGGTCGCTGCGCGCCGTCTTCGGCATCGCCGCCCGCGCCGTCGATGTGGTGCTCGGCAAACGCTCCTCACCGCTCACGACCGGTCTAGCCGGCACCGCCATGCTGACCGCCGCCCCGCTGATCATCCTCTTCACCGAGGGCACGCCCTCGACACTCTTCGCCTTCGTCGCCCTTTACGGCTTCGGCTCGGGCGTCACCACGATCGCCCGTGCGCTCCTGCCGCTCAGCTTCTTTTCCGCCAGCCGCTTTGCCCAGCAATCGGCGCGGCTCGCTCTGCCGCAAAACCTCGCCAATGCCACCGCCCCCGTGCTGATGACCGCGATCATCGACCGCGCCGGCCTCACCGCCGGCCTGACGCTCGCCACCCTCTTCGCCGCCACGGCGTTCGCGGCAATCCTGGCGCTTGCGGTGATGGCGCGGCGGAGTGGTCGCGGGGGTTAGGTGCGCGGTGGGTTAGACCTTGCCGCCGGCAACCGATCCGACGCCAAGAGCTCCACGCCAAAATGCTCCGCGAGGTCGGTTAGGATCGCCTGGAGCGTCACGAGTACCCGCTCCAGTTCAACCCTTTCGGCCCGCGCCGGTATTCGGCCGGCATCCTTGGGATAGCGGTAGGTCGTCGCGAACACGGTCAGGAAGGTCAGCGGCGCAAACCGCGCCTTGAAGGGATCGGCATCAGGCAGGAGATCCCGCAACACGTCGATGCGATGCGAATCCCGTCGCTCGGCGCGGATGCCTTCCGAAGTCAAAAGCGCCAGCAGCATCTTCTCTGCCGTCTGCTGGGCATGATAGGCATCGTTGCGATTATCCGCACCCGATAGCAGCCGTGCCGCCTCGAGATCCTCGCGGGCCAAACGCAGGGCGTTGGCGATATGCAGCTCAGCGGACAAGCAGAATGCCGTCGTCGACGATATGGCTGGCCGCCGAATTCGCCACTTTGAGATCGGCCTGGAAGTCGGAGAGGCGTGTGACCGAGACGTCAGCATGCACGCCGGATCCGTCCTGCAGCGTCCAGCCGAACAGCGGCGACAACATGCTCTCGGGCGCGTCATCGGCGACGATGATCTTCAGGTCCCAGTCACTCTGTGCAGTCGCCTCGTCACGCGCCCGGCTGCCATAGAGGATCACCTCGATCGGATCGCAGGCAGCGTCAATGCGCGCCAGCAGTGTCCTCAGCGCCGGAAAACGCTCCGGATCTGCCACCCGGCCACCCAAGCTCTGTGCGATCACGCCCATCAACGCCCCCTGTGAAACGGCTGAATGCAAGATAACCTAGGACGTGAACGGTTTCCATAGGATCGAGTTTCGTCCCTCGTGCCCCCACATCACTCCACCACCGCCCGAAAACTTGCCTCCGCGACAAACAACCCGGCCTTCACCTCGCGCCGGCTGACCGTGCGCCGATGCCTGAAATTCACCAGCCGAAACCCATCCAACCCCTCCGGCAGCCCCTCCGCCACCCGGCGCAGCTCCGCGACAAGCGCTTCCGCCTCGCGCCGCGATTTCGCACTCCAGGCCTCCAGCGTCAGCAGGATTTCCGCCCCCTCCGCCTCGCCGGTCGAATAATCCCGTGCCTCGACCGTGCCCAGCACCAGCGCCGGAAAGTGCTGCGGCCGCAGCGTCCGGTCGGTCATCCCGTCCGCCCCGAGCAGCCCGGCCAGCGCCGCATCGGCCTTCACCGCCTGTTGAAGCGCCGAAGCCAACGCATTGACCGCATTCGCCATTGTTCATCTCCCTGATCACGCCCGAGCTGAGTACCGGCACATCACGCCACCCCTCGTGCCAAACGCCAACCCCTCATGCATAACGCCAACCCCTCATCCTGAGGTGCCCGGCGCAGCCGGGCCTCGAAGGACGAGGCCACCGCCCCCATCATCCCCTGCCCGTCGCCCCTCCAGCTCTGAACCGTCAGCGTCTCCCCGCGCAGCCCGCGCCAACCTGTCGGCCAGCGCCCGCCGCAACATCTCGCCCAGCGCCGCGCCGGTCTCCTCCAGCGCCACAGGCGCATGGCCCTGCCCGCCACCGCGCCTCATCCCGTCACCTCACGGCAGAGGACCAGGACAAACCGCCCCGTCTCGTCGAGATCGCGCAACGCCAAAATCGCGAAAACCCGCGCGCCCTTGCGCAGCCGCTGCCCCGGCCTGAGATCGTCGCGTGCCCGCAAGGTCACCTGATGCGTCACCTCCGACACCAGCCCCGGCCCCTTCATCTCTTCGCCAAATGTCTTCGGCTCGACCAGTGCCCAGACGCGGGCCAGCTCGGCAAAGACGACATCCGCCCCGCCCTGCCCGTCATCCGTGGCTTGCGGCGCTTCCAGCACCAGCCGCGCCGTCAGCCGGCCGGCATCGATATCGAGAGCCGCCATGGTCAGAGCCCCCGCCGACAAAAGGGCGCGATCAGCCGGTCATATCCCGGCGGCACCACTGCCGGCTGGGCCTCAGGCGCCACCACGCCCCGGCAGGCAAACATCGCCGCGATATGCAGCAGCATGGCCCGCTTCAGCGTGTCGGGCACTTCAGCACCGCTCTCGCCAAAGCCTGCGACAAATTCCACCTCGATGCCGTTCAAAACCCGCCCCGGCTGAGGCACATCGCGCAGCCAAAGCCGCGCCGGTCGCGCCTCGCCATCAAGCAGATGCCCGTCAAGATCCACGGCCTGACCGACGCCATCGCCGTCATACACCGTCACATCCGTCACCTGCCGCACCGGCCCCCGCGCAATCGTCAGAATCCCGTCATCCGGCCAGGCATCGAGGCACAGCCTGAAATCCCTGACCGCCAGAACAAGCCCGGTCTCCCGCTCCAGATGTTCGCGCGCGACCGCGATCAACGCGACGAGCAGGGTATCCTCGTCATCCGTATCCAGCCGCAGATGCACCTTCACCTCGGCAAGCGTCAGCGGCTCCGCCAGCGGCGGAGTAAGGTCGATGATGGTCATGGGAGATCCTTTGAATATGGAAATGAAAGCAAACCCCTCATCCTGAGGTGCCCGGCCCAGCCGGGCCTCGAAGGACGAGGCCACCCTCGCGGGGGCCGATGCTTCGAGGCCGCTGACGCGGGCACCTCAGCATGAGGACTGCCCCTCATCCCCCTGCCGGGACCTTCTCCCCGTGAACGGGGAGAAGGGGGCACGCCGCTGGCCGCATTCGCCCTTCTCCCCGCCCTGAGCCTGTCGAAGGGGCGGGGAGAAGGTGCCCGAAGGGCGGATGGGGGGCCTGTTTCAACGGGCGGCCAAGGCCACCCACCTCCCCGTCCAAGGGGAGGGTCGGCCCCCTCACACCCCGAACTTCACCAGCTTGATCGCCTCGAAATCCTGCACGCCGCCGCCCACACGCTTCGTCGTGTAAAACAGCACATACGGTTTCGCCGAATAGGGATCGCGCAGCACCCGCACGCCGACCCGGTCGACCACCAGATAGCCGGCGCGGAAATCGCCAAAGGCGATCGCCGTGGCATTCGCCGCAATCTCCGGCATGGCCTCGGATTCGGCGACCGGGAAACCCATCAGCGAGGCCGGATCGCCGGCGCGGGCCGGGGGCGCCCAGAGATAGTTGCCGTCGGCATCCTTCAGCTTGCGCACCGCGCCCTGGCTGCGCCGGCTCATGACGAATGTGCCGTTCTGGCGATGCCCCGCCTTCAGCGCATAAACCGCGTTGATCAGCACGTCCGACGCCCCGCTTGCGGCAAAGGCGCCCGCCGCCCCGGTCGCCACCGTGCCGATCTTGCCCCATTCCCAGGCGTCGTCCGCCACCTGCGGATAACTCAGAAAGCCCTTCGGCCGGTTGACGCCATCGCCGGTCACGAAGGCAACGCCCTCCTGCTCGGCAAAGGCGATGTCGACTTCCGCCGCAATCCAGGCCTCGATATCGACAGCCGCATCGTCGAGCAGCCCCTGGGTTGCCGCCGGCATGGCATAGAGCTCCATGGTCGGGAAGGCGAGTTCGGAAAGTTCCGGCGTGCCGGTCTGCGGCCTTGCCGCCGTCTCCGCCACCCAACCGCTGGCAAAACCCGCTGCCGCAAACGGCTTCTTCAGCACTGACCCTGAGACCTGCCGCACGGTTGCGAGCGCGCGGATCGGCGAAATGGCGGTCAGCCTGCGGCCAATCTCGCCATCCATCTGCGGCGGCACGAGATAACCGCCGTCGCCGGAAACACCGGCCGACAGCGCCTTCTGGTCGAGATCGCGCAAGGCCTGGTCGTCGCCGCGCCTGACATAGGCCTCGAAGGCCGCCTTGTGTTCGGCAGACACCTGGTCGTCACGCCCCGGCCGCGACAGCTGCGGCCGCAGCTTCTTCAGCACCAGCTCGTCGAGAAGCCGCCCCTGGTCGTCGATCGCCTTGTTGATCCGCTCGACCTTGTCGCGGGTCACGACATCGCTCGTCAGCTTGTCCTCGATTTCCGCCAGCCGCTGGTCATTGCCTTCCTTGAAGGCCTCAAACGCGCTCATCAGCTCCTCGAAGGCCGCCGTCACCGTGTCGGGTGCCGCCTTCACCTCGAGTGGCGCGCGCGCGGCCGAAACCGGCTTGCCCGCCCCCTTCGCCCCCGTACCGTCATCCGTCATCATGCCCTGTCCTTTCGCCTGATCCATCTCGTCATCCCCTGTTGAAATGATTGCTCGCCATAACCCTCGCCGCCCGGCGCATCAGCCGGACGAGCTCGGTTTCCCTGTCGCGGTAGAACCGCCGATGCTTGACATTGGAGACACGCGCCGTCGGCAGCATGGGAAAGGTCACGACCGAGATCTCCCAGAGATCCGCCTCCAGAATGCGCCGCACCCCGGCCTTGCGATCGCTGCGCGTCTTCACCGCGCGAAAGCCGATCGACAGCCCGTCGAGCGCGCCCGCCTTCATCAGCGCCAGCACCTCGCGGGCGCGGGCCACATCGGTTGCCAGCTTGCCCTCGACATAAAGCCCGCGCGCATCCTCGCGCAGCACCGTCCAGCGGCCGATCACCTCGGCCGGATCGTGCTGGAACAGCATGCGCACGCCGCCTGCCCCGCGCTTGTCGATCGAGGCCGAAAAGGCCCCGGGCTCGATCGCATCGCGGCCGAGATCGACCTCGCCGAACAGGCTCGCATAACCGGAAAACGTCCCGTCGCCGGCGACCCCCTTCAGCGTCAGCCCCGCATATCGAAAACTCTGGCCGCCCGGCCCTTGCTCGCTCTGCATGTGTCTCTCCTCGTGATGATCGTGTGTCGCTGATCTCCCACCTCCCCCTCGAGGGGGGAGGTCGCCGCAAAGCGGCGGGTGGGGGTGATCACCGATCGGCGCTTGATGATAGAACCGCCCCTCATCCCCCTGCCGGGACCTTCTCCCCGTGAACGGGGAGAAGGGGGCACCACGCCAGCCGCATCGCCCTTCTCCCCGCCTGCGGGGAGAAGGTGCCCGAAGGGCGGATGAGGGGCTTTTTGGTCACAGGGTGAACGACAGTCGCAGCGCAACCTCACCCCACCTTCTCCCCCGCCCGTCCGGTCAGCCGCACCAGCACACCCAGCCCCCACCAGGCGGTGAAAGACGCGAGCGTGGCGCCGGCCAGCATGATCTCGGCGGAGGACAGGTCCGGCTCGATACCGAGCCGGGTCGCGCCCCAGAGACCCGTCGGCCCGCCAAAGATCAGCCCGCAGGCGAGCCCGGTCAGGAAACGCACCGCCGCCTCGCGGCGATGTTTGGGCAGGAGGTAGACGAGCGAAATCGCGGAGCCCGCGACCGCCCCGATCAGGCGCGCAGAAAAAACGCCGCCGTCATGGCTGAAGTCAGTCATTTGTTCATCTTTCGCTGATAGGCTTGATCTCTGCGCCGGCCGGTACGATCCCGCCCAAAAGGCTGCGGCCGGCGCAAACCTTCCCCTTCGACAGCAACGGACTGCGGCCCTATCCAGGTGATGGCGGCGGATTTTTTCGAATATTCTGAATCGCTTGGGCATGAATGTTCACAGAGCGATTCCGGAGGTGAATCTGCTGCGTGAAGTCGCTCACATTCCGATTCAACAGACGACACCGGCACGCCCGTCCGCGACCGTCACGCCCTGCAGCAAGGTCGGCCGTCCCGCGACAAGGCCGCCCGCGAAACCAACTCTCTCCCCCTCATCCTGAGGCGCCCTCGCAAAGCGAGGGCCTCGAAGGACGAGGCCCCGACGCGGATTTCCCAGATCGCAAACACGATCGTCACACGCCTTTCATCAAGGCCTGCCTATGTGCATGCGGGGTAATATGTTTGGGGTCACATCATGGTCTATGTCATCGACGCGGCGCGCGCGCCGCGCGGCACCGTTGCGGAAAAACCGCTGCTTCTCGCCACTCTCGTCACGCTGTCACTGTCGGCATTCTTCGTTTCGTTTCCGGCGGTGGATCTCGCCGTCAGCCAGTTTTTCTATGTCGAGGGCCAGGGGTTCCCGGCGACGAAAATGACGGCGCTCAACACCTTCCGCGCCTTCGGCCAGTATTTTCCGCTGGCACTCACCATCGTTCTGGTGATCGGGCTGGTGCTCAAGCTCATCTATCCCTCGCGGGCATCGCTCTTTCCGCCGCGCTTCACGCTCTATTTCTCCAGCCTCTTCCTGCTCGGCCCGGCGCTCACCGTCAACGGCATCCTGAAACCGCTCATCGATCGCCCCCGGCCGCGCAACATCATCGATTTCGGCGGCACCGAGCATTTCATCCATGCCTGGGCGCTGGGTGGCGATTATTTCGACGACCGTTCCTTCGTCTCGGGCGAAGCCGCCGTCGTCACCTGTCTCATCCCGCTCGCCTTTTTCGTGCCGGTCGTCTGGCGCCGCTGCGTCTTCTGCCTGCTCAGTGTGTTTGCGGCGCTCACCGCGCTCAACCGCATCGCCTTCGGCGCGCATTTCCTCTCCGATGTGCTGATTGCATCAGGCCTGATGGCCATGCTGTCGATCGCCCTCGGCCACCTCTTCTATGGTCGACCGGGTGTCCAGTCCTGCGACATCAAGCTCGAAGCCGCCCTCACCGATTTCGGCTACCGCCTGCATGCCGCGCGCCGAAGAGCCATCGCCCGCGTCCTCGACGCCGTCACAAGCCGGCTGTCACTGTCGCCTGCGCTACTGCAGCCTGCGCCATCGACAAAGGCCGAGCGGCAGAACTGAAGAGCGGGCTCGCGCACCGGGCACGCAGTGGAAATCCCCTCGCCCTGAGGTGCCGGGCTTAAGCCTGGCCTCGAAGGGCGATGCCACCATCCTGATCAGTTCTACGGGCACCAAGCCCTTCAAAACCGCATGGTCCGAAAGGTCAGCGACACCCGTCGCCCGCGCATCACCCGCACCCCGTCGATGATATCAGACCGACGCGCCGGGATCGCATGGGTCCAGTCATGTCGCGCCACCCCTTCCAGCACCAGCAGCGACCTTGGCGGCAAGAGCGCCGCTCGCCTCTCTCCCGTCGCGACGCAGCCAAACTGCATCTCGCAAGGAGAAAGGAGGCTCATCGACACGATCACATCGCCGAAACACGGCTGGCAATCGACATGGGCGCTGATCCCCTGCCCCGGCAAATACTCATTGGCGATCACCTGATCCGGCAGGCGCGCAAAAATCCCGTCCTCGACCATCCGCCGTCCAAGCCCCTGCACGTCCTCCGGCAGCGGCCCGATCCGGCTCTCCGGCGTCGCGATCCGCGCCCGATAATCGTAGCGATAGCCAAAATGCCGAACCCGCCGCCGCAGTTCGTCGCTCCAGGCTCCCTCGTCGAGAAAGGCGACGAGCGCGGTTTCCTCGGCGGGCGTGATCCAGTCGGGGATCACACGGGTGCCGGGTGGGAGGCCAATGTCGGTTATTTCAGTTCCATCGACCGTCATCTGCGTGTTACCCGTAAAGGCTAGCGAACGCCTATCATTGCACGCATTCGTCGCATTTCAAGGTTGCCATCATGCCATTGCAGAAACGCCGCATCATCATCATCGGAGCCGGCATCTTCGGAACGGCGATGGCCTATCACCTGGCCTCGCCGCAAACGGATGTCGTCCTGGTCGAGAGCGGCCCGAACCCCGCCTGCGGTGTCACCGGTCGCGCCTTCGGCTGGATCAACACCGTCCACGGGGTGCCCGGCAGTGACAGTCATGCCCTATGGCAGAAGGCGGTGCAGGACTATCCCGCCCTGATCCACGATCTGCCGGAAATATCAGAATTTTCACGCCATGGCTCGCTTCTCTGGCACGCCTCGGCGCCGGAGACCGAACACCTCTTCACGACACGGCTGAACGCGGGCGAGACCGTCGAACTGGTGGACCGCACCACGATCAGCCGGCTGGAACCGCATCTGCGCCATGCGCCGGAAACGGCTGTCTTCTCGACCGAGGATATCGCCATCGATCCGATCCGCCTGGCCGGAACGCTTCTCAACGCCGCCCGCACCCGCGGTGCCACTGTCCGCTTCGGTGAGACGGTCTCGTCGATCGAAACGGTCAATGGTCACGTCACAGGCGTCCGAACCTCGTCCGGCCGGATCGAGACCGATTGCGTCCTCCTCGCCGCGGGTCCTGGAACCGACATGCTGGCAAAACAGCTCGGCATAGACATCGGCATGGCCCTGTCGCCGGCGCTCCTGCTCCGATATGCCTGCGACACCCCCTTCATCCGCCATATCCTCGATGGTCCACGTGTGGAGGTTCGCCAGAGCCTGGACAAAACCGTCTTCATCGCCGAATCCTGGCATCCGCAGCATCCTGACGAAACGCCCTCCATCATCGGCAAGCGGTTCCTGTCCGTCCTAACCGAAGAATTCGATCTGCCGTCGCCCCTGTCGCTGATCAGCGCAGACATCGGCCATCGCCCCACCTTCGAGGACAAGCTCCCCCGCCTCGGCTTTGTCCCCGAGGTCCAGGGCCTCTACCTCGCCACCGGCCATCCCGGCCTCATCCTCGCGCCCTATCTGGCACGCCTGGCAGCCCGGGACATCCTGTACGGGGAGGTGCCCGCCATACCTAAACGCGCCAATGGAACTGATCCCCTCACCAACAAAATCTGAAGGTTAGGCGGCTTGCGCGCGCCTAACGCTTCGATTTTGTTGGTGAGGGGATCGGTTCACAAGGCACCACACCCTCAATACCCCACAGCCTCCCGCTTCTCCTCATCCGTCAAAAACCCGGCCGCCCCAACCCTCGCCCACAGAGCATCCCGCTCGGCGGAAAGCCCCGCCACCGTGTCCAGATCCGGCACCAGCCGCAGCCCCTCACCTGTGAGATCGCCAAGAAAGCCTGACAGCGCCGCCCCCGTCCGCGTCACCAGCGGCAGCACGGTCAGGCGATAAAAGGCGCGGTTCGCCTCCTGGTAATTCGCATAGGTGTTGTCGCCGGGAATGCCGAGCAGCATCGGCGGCACGCCGAAGGCGAGCGCGATATCGCGCGCAGCCCCGTTCTTCGCCTCGACAAAATCCATGTCCTTGGGCGAAAGCCCCATCGACTTCCAGTCGAGCCCGCCCTCCAAGAGCAGCGGCCGCCCGGCGCGCATCGGGCCGGAATAGCCCTCGTCGAGCTCCACCTTCAGCCGCTGATACTGGTCAGCCGAGAGATTGCCGCCCTCCTTCGGCTGATAGACCAGCGCGCCGGAGGGCCTGGCCGAATTGTCCAAGAGCGCCTTGTTCCAGCGCCCCGCCGCATTGTGCAGATCGAGCGCCACCTGGGCTGCCGCGAGCGGCGCAAAGCCTAGGTGATCGTCGAGCGGATGAAAGAGTTTCAGATGCAACAGCCCATCCAGCGCAATGCGCCGCACCACCGTGCCCGCACGATAATCATAACCCGCCGGCCAGCCATCGGCAGCGGAGACGACACTCACCCGGTCGGGCCTGAGCAAATGCAGCTCCGCTCTCGCACCCGCCCCTGCCCCGACCCCGGCACTGCCCCCCGCGCCAACCGCAATCGCCTCGACAAAAGCATTGCCCGAGAGCAGCAGCTGGCCATAGAGCGCCTCCAGAAAATCCGCCCCGGTCATCGCCCCGTTCGGTCGCGACAGAAGCGACAGCGCCGGGTGATCCTCCCGCTCGGCCGGCCCCTGATAGGCGAGAAAGCCGATACTGGCAGCCGCTTCCGAGACCATCCGCACACAGCGATGCGCCACCGGGTTCTTCATGAACCCCTCGCGCGACAGCGCCGCATAACTGCGCCCCGTCCACCGCGCCTCACCCTCGCCGGCAATCAAGGCCAGCGGCGTGCCAGGCCGGGGTGACAGCGCCTTTTCTTGGGCCATGCGGGTGCGATCCGGGGCTTGCGCCCAGGGCAAACGGAAGGGGAGTTTCATGGGGGTGTGTCCTTGCTCGACGGTGAGGCAATCTCGATGATCGGCCCCTTGGCGGAAAACCAGCCTTGGATTACCATCTCATGGTTGCATTTTCGGTCACGGGAATCAGGGGGGCGGTGATGGAAGCACCAAAAGACAGTCTGACGGTTCTGATCCGCAACGAAAGTCAGAAGCTCACGGCGAATTTCGTGAATACCTGCGGGACGACCATGGTGGCGATCGGGGTTCTGACGCCGACGATCAACGCCATTGTGACAGATCCGAGCACGCTCAGTCCCCTTGCCGTCTTGGGGTTTTCGACATTCGGCGTTATATTGCACCTGTGGGCACGCACATTTCTCTTGGATCTTGAGAAAGCACCATGATCGACATCACCGCCACCAGCGGCTTCTTCAACCAGGCAGGTCTCTTCCTGCTCGGCGTCTCCATCCTGGCAGGGCTTTACCTGCTGCTGCGCCGCCGCCAGAGCCGCTGATCCCTCAAACCCTCTCCCGCACCGCATCCCCCACCCCATAATCCGCCGCAAACCGCTCCTCGCGGAGCGGTTTTACCCGGCGAATGCTCTCCTCATAAAGCGGATGCGCCTTGTAGGCGGCGAGCGCCGCCTCGTCGTCGAACTCACCATAGACGACGAGATCAATGCCCTGATCGAAGCGGTCGGTCTTTACATTGGTGCCGATCTCCAGCAGGCGTGCATGGGGGATCTCGGTCAGGATCGAGAGCCCCGCCCGCACGGCCTCGACATTGTCGGGCGACGCTGTGAAGAAGACGATGTGGCGGATCATGGGGCACCTGTGAGACCTGTTGCAGAGCAAAAGCCGATAGCACCACACGCGCCCCCGCTCAATCCGCCCTGAAGCCGCACCGCCCTTGATCCGATGCCGCTCAAACCACCAGGCCCGCCCGGATCGCCGCATCGAAAATCCGCGCCTTTGCGGCAATCGGCTTTGCCCGATCCGTCCCGTTGACGATCTTTCGCGCAGCGGTCCAGTCGGCCTTCATGCCGGAAAAACAGTCGGCAAGCCTTACGCCGGAAAACAGCCCTTCGGTCATGCCGACCAAGAGGATGGTCGCGGCCACGTCGAGCCGCAACGCCAGATCCGGTTCCGCCACCAGATCGAGCCCCACCACCCGGCTCATCCGCGCATAGTTGTCGCGGTGGGTGATCTGCACCAGGCCCCGGCCATAATAGCTGCGGCCGTCGGCATCCGGCCGCCAATAGGGTGTCTTCACCGTCGGCAGTTTCCCCGCCCGAAAAGCCCGCTCCAGCCGCGCCACGGCCTCGTCATTGCTCGTCGCCAGCGTCTCGCGCACCGGCTGCATGGTGCCCGCCGTCTCGTGATGGGCCGTCGCCAGCATATAGGCGAGCCAGCGCGGATCGGCCCAGCCACGCGCAGAAAACCGCGTCAGCACGGCCTCGATGCCGTCCACCTGCGCCTGGGCCATCCGCCCGCCGAAGACGGCATGGCGCAGGCCTGCGAAGACGATCGCGCGATCAATCCGCATGGGAAACCTCATATTCAGGAGAATGGGAAGGGCGACGGACCGCGCCGGATCACCTCGATCCGGGGGCCGCAGAGGCCGAAGAGAGCAGCCCGAGAGGCGACCGTGCAGCGCGTGCGCCACCCGTTGCCGCAGGATCGGGAAAAATTCTTGTTCTTTAAAACGATTGAAGAAAATTCAATCGTTTAGAGCCCGTTCCGTTCACATTTACAAAGCTTTAACACTGTGGAACTTTCCGCTCATGCAGACGTTCTGGAAGCCGATACTTCCAGCATGAGGAGGGAAGACATGCAGACGACGACCACTTCGCCCAAAACCGCCGCCCCGGCCACGATCCCGGCCCATGTCCTGCAGCGCCTCGAAAACGAATGGCGCCAGGTCCGCCAGCCGGCCAGCCAGCCGGCGCAGAAGTAAGCCCAGATCCACCGTCCCATCAGCAAACCGGCGCCGAAAGGCGCCGGTTTTTTTTCATTTAACGCTGCTCACCGTAAGTCAAATCCTCAGCCTTCGAAGCCACGCCTTGCCGTGCGCCAAACTATACGCAGCGGCGGCGTGGTATATGGCGCAACGGATCCCGGCGACGCTAGATTTTGCTCAACGAATATTCATCTTTGATCATTGTTCAATAAGTTGTTGTTGTACAGAAGCAAATTGAATCCAGCAGGCGCTCTGTTGATGATGGATTCCTGTGAAACGGAAGGTGTCTGAATCTGATCTGCTTTCTTCCTTTGCCTCAGGTTAATTTCCTGTCTTTTTGGTTTTTCAAACGTTACGTCGACAAAAGCCAGTTGCAGCTGCCCGAAAGCTTCTGACGATCCGGTCAGATTGAGAGCTGCGGTGAGGTGACTTAAAACCCAGGTTGGGCCAGCGGGGCCAGCTGAGAGTTTCGCGGTGAATTCGGTAGTCCCGGAGAACAAAGCCTGCTTATCATCAGTAATGGTTGCAACTTGGATTCCGCGACCGCCACCGTTTTTCCTTCGTTGCTGCAGATACTCGTAGGTGGTGGCATATTCTTTCACGAGGGCATCAACACCGATATCTCCGATAACAGGCGAATTACTATGGGAGACGCAGCCTTCTGTGAGCGCCGTGGCAAGATCTATAGTGAATAACTGGGTATACGATCTCTTTGTCGATCGTTCAAAACCAAACGGCAGCGCAAAACTGAACGTTTCGCCCGGCTTCGACAGTGCATCTGCCGGGGTCAAAGTCGAACCGAACGCACCCACGTTAGTGGTCTGAAGAGTGAGTGTTGCGGCGACCGAACCACCATTCGTAAGATATTTTGAGGTCCTGCTGCTTTCTTTCAGTTCGCAACGCACCTTTTCAATGAGCTGATCCATCGAAATCGGCGTTACATTCCCTTTCGGGCTGCTCACACAGCCACTCACGCCCGCGCACAGCGCGAGCACAATCAACTTCCGCATTCCCCTGCCCCCAGAAAAATTGACGAGAACCCAGGATTGCATGAATTTACCTTTTATCAACCATGTGAAATTTAGGGTATTCTCACACCCCGCGTATCCGCGGCTCAGCCCCGCCCTCCAGCATCAGCGCCGTCAGCGCCCAGACCAGCGCGTCGAGCCGGTCCGGCGAGCGCCCGTTCGACAGACCGTCGACGCCAAAATCACACATCTGATCCTCGAGGGCTGAAAACCTGCCGGCATGCAGCACCCGCCCCTGCTCGTAGAGCGCCGCCACCGGCTCGGCGCGCAGAAACTTGCCGCGTGTGGCGCGCACCGTCGTCACCGGCAGCCGCGCCTCAACGCTTTCCAGCACGCTTTTCACCATGTCTCCGCCCTGGTTGACCTCGGCCACCACCCGATCCGCCTCGAAGCGCCTGTAAGCCGAGACCACCGCCCGCGCCCAGGTCGCCGGGCCTGTCCCCTCCACCGAGCAATCCGACAGCACCACCGCCTGGCCATTGTCCTTCAGCCCGGCAACGACGATGCCGCAACAGGCCTGCGCCCCGCCGGCCGGCGGATCGACCGCGACCACGATCCGGCGCAAGGGTTCTGCGAGTTTCACCACGATCTCGTCGAGGCGTCCCCGCTTCCACAGCGCATCCGGCCTGTCCTCGATCAGCTCGCCATCCAGCTCCTGGCGCCCCAGCCTTGTCCCGCCATACCGCGCCGCCAGGGCCTGCAAAAATCCGGGCGCCAGATGCGCGGCATTGGCCGCCGTCGCGATGCGTGTCAGCCGCGTCGCCTCATCCGCCATCAGCCTCTTCAAAAGCGGCACCGGCCTTGGCGTCGTCGTCACCACCTGACGCGGCTTCTCCCCCAGCCGCAGCGCAAACTGCAGCATGTCGAAGGTCTCGTCGGCATGTTTCCATTTGGCGAGTTCGTCGCACCAGGCGAGATGAAACTGCGGCCCGCGCAGGCTTTCCGGGTCTTCCGAAGAAAAGATCTGCGCGATCGCCCCGTTCGGCCAGACCAGCCTGCGCCTTGATATCTCCACCACCGGCCGCATCCGCCGCGCGATTCTCGCCAGCCCCGAGGCCCCGTCGATCATCACCTCGCGTGCGTCGCCCAAGGTCTCTGCCACCAGCGCAATGCGCAGATCCGTCCGCCGGCCGGCCGCCTGAACCTCGGCCTGCACCCATTCGGCCCCTGCCCGCGTCTTGCCCGATCCGCGCCCGCCCAAAATCAGCCAGTGGCGCCAGTCGCCCTCCGGCGGCAGTTGTTCGGGTCGCGCCAGAAGCCGCCAGTCGCGGGCGAGACAGGCGAGGTCGGCAGCGGTCAGCCCGGTAAGATCGAAAACGTCGCTCCGCCCTGCAGATACCGGCCGATCCCTTCGCCCGTCACGCCCATCCCGTTCGGTCCCAATCGAAAACCCGGCCTGCGCCCGCGTCTCGGGCGAGGCCTGTTCTTGAAGGGCCGTGCCATGCGCCACCGTCGTTTGCAGTGTTTCGGAAATCCCGACCAACCCAGCCTGCAAATCGCCAGCCATGGCAAAAGCCGAAGTCAGCCTCTTCGCCGCCCGGTCGCGCGCCAGCCGCCCCAGAGATTTCGGCGTCATCGGCAGTCTCCACACAGCATCTGTTTGCCTGCAGCCAACGGCACTGATCCCGCCCAGCCACAGCTTTCCCCGTCGAGGGCATCGCTTCCGTCCGCGCACCGCCCGCAACGGAGAGCCCCTCGCTTGCCACCACCCCATCTTCATGCTAAACACTGAACCAAATGGTTCAGCAATCCGCCGCCCAGATCGATGCCGCCTTCGCGGCCCTTGCCGATGCCACCCGTCGCGGCGTGCTCGAAGAGCTCGGTCGCTCCGAGGCCTCGATCACGCGGCTTGCCGACCGGTTCGAGATGAGCCTGACGGGCATGAAAAAACACGTGGCCCTGCTCGAAGAGGCGGGGCTGGTGACATCTCAGAAGCAGGGCCGGGTCCGGGTCTGCCGGATCGAGACCGAGGGCCTGGGTGAGGTCGCTGCCTGGATTGCCGCGCGCCGCAAGGTCTGGAACGACCGTTTCGATGCGCTCGACACCGTGCTCGAAACATTGCTGCAACAGGAGAGACCCGATGAGCAAGCTTGAAACCGTCGGCCCGACTTCGGTCGAGCGCATGTCCGAGACCGACCTCGTGGTCACCCGCGTCTTTGCCGCCCCCGTCGCTAGCGTCTTCAGGGCCTGGACCACGCCAGACCTCTTCAAGCTCTGGTGGGCGCCGCAATCCATGGGCGTGCCGATCCTCGACGTTCAGATGGATCTGCGCGTCGGCGGCCGTTACAGCGTCACCTTCGGCCATGATCCCGCCGAGGCGATGACCTTTTTTGGCGATTATGTCGAGGTCGAACCGAATGCCCGCCTCGTCTGGACCAATGACGAAAGCGGCGAAACCACCATCACCACGGTCACCTTCACCCCCGATCCCGCCGGCACCCGCCTCGTCCTGCACGAAGCCTATCCCTCGAAGGAAGCCCTCGACGAGGCCTGCATCGGCATGGAAGGCTCGATGCCTGAACAGTTCCTGCAGCTGGATGCGCTGCTCACAAGCTTGGACACGGCGGCCTGAAAGCCTGCAGACATCCGGCAAATCAGGACGAGCGAAGTCTGGCCGCTCCACCGGATTCCCTCCGTGCGGGGAGCGCCCGCGAGAGCTGAGGGGGGTAAAGGTGCACCGAGGCCGACCGTCTCAAGAGCTCCCCCTCCGCGTATCACCTGCGAACAGAGCCGCCCGCTTACCCCCCTCGCCTGCCGATTACACTCTATTTGACCAGGAGAGTCCGCGTCATCGGCGGTCTCTTCAAAGCATCCGTTTGGTAACATAGGCATAGGAATATTGATTGATTTGGCAGGGTAGATCGGGACTAATCTTAGGAATTTTTCCTTATGCTACTGCAGAGATTGGATCACAAGCTCCTTGCGACGTATTCTCCGAGACCTTGAGGCTGTGTACTCAACGTCCAGCTCATTGATCCGAAAATCTTTGAAAACGGCTCGCATCAGGGGATCATCATTGATCGAAAGAACGAACCGGCCTTTCAGCCTCGCGAGTTGATCGGCCAGCCTTTCATACTGCTCGGAATCAAACATTCCCCTTCCATAGGCGCCTTCATGGCCGTAATACGGGGGATCGAAATAGAAAAGAGCCGTTGGGCTGTCATACCTCTGAACGAGGTCAAGCCAATCGAGGTTTTCGATGACTACTCCAGCTAAGCGTTCGTGAACGGCCTCGAGAACAGCACCGACATTCGCCACATTGAAACGGCTGGAAGCATTTTTGCAGACCCCGAAACTCTGGCCTCGCACTTTTCCGGCGAAACTCAACCTCTGAAGGTAGATGAACCGCGCAGCACGTTCGAGTTCGGTTAACACTCGCGGATCAGAAGCATGCAGGCGATCGAACTCTTTTCGGCTTGCCAGCTGATATTTCATCATATCCATCAGTTGCGGATAGTGACGTTGTAGTATTCGAAAAAAGTTGAACACTTCGTCAGATCGGTCATTGATGACCTCCGCTTTCGGAACGCGCGTTCGGCGAAAAAATACTCCTCCCATACCAAAGAACGGCTCTATGTATGTCCGGTGTGGACATCCCTCAATTAGCGCGATGATCTGACCTGAGAGCAGCCGCTTGCCACCTATCCAAGGCGCCGGGGGATTGGTTTTCAGGACCACGGTAAAAGGATCGCCAGTTAGCATACTGGACCTCAATATTAACGGTGAAATCTTTTGGTGTTCGGCGAAGCCGTACGGCCCGCCCCTCGCAAAATAGCTGGTATCGCCACGCGAGTTCTCACGGCGGCCTCTGCCCCTCGGCCAGCCCCGACACCGCGGCCACGTGCGCCGCCACCGCCTGGTCCAGCCGTGCGGCCACCGCCTGCTCGACCCGTGCTGCAATCAGCGCCTCGACCTCGGCCCGCAACAGCTCCGGATCGCGCGCGTCCAGCGCCCGCTCCTCGGCCTCCAGGCGATCGCGCTCCAGCTGGCGCAAAAGCGCGTCGATCTTTTCCAGCGTGCGCACGATCAGCGCAATCGCATCGGTCGCCGCCTTCGCATCCGCCCGCGCCAGCTTCGCCAGCCCCTCGTCGGCGCCGTCAAGCAGGCTCTCGGCCGCTTCCCTCAGCCGCCGGAACATCTCGAACTGCGCCCGCATCTCGGTGGTGAATTCGCCAAGCAGCCGCTCCAGATCCGATCCCCCACCGGCCGCCTTCACCTCGATGACATCGGGCAGCGCCTCAATCCCCGCATCCTCGACCATGCGCACCTCCAAAACGAAAAAAGGGCCCGCATAGCGGACCCATCGAAACCCTCAATCGAACCGCCGCAACCCCTCCGGCCACAGCTTTCCGATCATGGCATAACCCTAGCGAATGACCGTCACGGTGTCAAGGATTATTTTCCTATTTGGCACTTTGAGGTCTCGTGACGACGTGCGGCATCATGCCGACGAGAACATGGTACACAGGAGCATCCGTCGATGGAAAGAACTGGATAAAGGCGACCACAAATCCCGGATAAAAAGTGCGGCTTGTCCAAGTTCTGAGAAACAGCCCCGCGTCCGAGTGCGGCTCAAACTTGATGGCATCCTCACACCCCACAAGGAAGTTTGGGTCTAGCTCACCCCCTAGGATGAACTCCCGAGTCAACGGAACATAATCCTGCGTCTCAGTCGCGAATGCGTAGCCATGGGCCATCTTGGCGAGAAACCTACACAAAACTGAGCTATTTAAATCCATCATGTGCAAGCTAATATCTGCTGCACCATACTTTAACCTCAGTCTTTGAACCTCTTCCTCGTCACAGATTGACCAAACCCCAATCCTAATCTCTTCACTTTCACTCGGGAGCTTACCGCGAAGCGCGCGCGCAGGAGGGTACGTTGGAAGTGTGCAGTGAAAAGGGTATTCGTCGCCTGAGACATATTGATCCCTTTGCGAGCCATCGGCCATCATCAATGTAATCGGGTATCTATGCGGTCTTTTATCCGGCCTTCTGCTGCGCATCTGAAGTTTAGTCCTTGTCTTTCCGAACACACGTCTCAGAATAAACAACTCCAGTTGAGAGGTCTTCTTGGCACATTCGGCGCATGACGACCTTGGCAGGACTAATTCACCTCCGAATGCATAGGGAAATACGTGTTCGTTCGTTAGCCGCGCTGCGCCAGCGCCGCAATAAATACAGAAATTGGCGGCTTTTTGTACTCGCATACCAACCTGCTCCAATGCGTAATATGGAAGTTGCAATGCCGTCCAATGCAATTCAGCATACGCCGCGAACAGTATGGAGGAAAGGCGCGAGCGGATTGTACCCTCATCCTGAGGTGCCCTGCCTCGCAGGGGCCTCGAAGGATCGAGCCCCCCTTACCCTGCCTTCGACCTGTTCCGCCCCGCGCTCTTGGCCTCATACAGCGCCAGATCCGCCCGGATGACCAGGTCGCGGGCGTCGCGCAGCCGGTTTTCTCCGGTGCCGGCATAACCGACGGAGACGGTGACGGTGGCGATGCCGTCGATGCGGGCGGGGTGGGGAATGGTCAGGTCCCATCTCTGTGGCCGGAGTTCCAGCCGATATTCCGCCTTCAGCGCCCCACCCCTTGCCATCCTTGTGGGCCAAGCGTTCGCAAGGCTAGCGGCAGCGTGCGAACTGGACTATGGAGCAGCAGCGAATATGTTGGAGATGTTTCGCAATATGGTTCTGAAGCGCCTCTTCGATGTTCTTGTGGCGATTTGCGCGGCACTGGTTTTTGCCATCCCGATGATGATCGTTGCCGTGGCCGTGAGGGTAACCTCGCACGGGCCTGCGCTTTACTGGTCCAAACGTGTGGGAAAAGACAATCTGATCTTCTGGATGCCCAAATTCCGCACTATGCGGATAGACACGCCGGTGGTCGCGACGCATCTGTTGAACGACCCGTCCAGACACCTGACGCCAATCGGAGCTTTCCTGAGGAGGAGCAGCCTTGATGAACTCCCGCAGCTCTGGTGTATTCTGAAGGGAGAAATGAGCCTTGTGGGGCCACGCCCCGCATTGTTCAATCAGGAAGACCTTATCGAGGCGCGCACCCGGGCGGGCGTTCACGTGCTGACACCGGGTCTGACCGGGTGGGCCCAGATCAACGGACGAGACGAGTTGGAAATTCCCTTGAAGGTTGCGTATGACACAGAGTATCTGCAACGCCGGAGTTTCTTTTTCGACCTCCGTATCCTGGCACTGACAGCCGCAAGAGTGATCCGTGCCAAGGGTGTATCCCATTGAGAAAATCAGCCGGCAAAGCAGCATGAGCGAGAGCATATGACACAGAACGACCTCGTTCATCACCCCATCCTGCGAGGCGTGCGGGAGCGTATTATCCAAACGCCGAGGCGATGGAAGCGGGTTTTGATGATCCTGCTTGATTGCCTGTCGCTGTTTGTGGCCATTTGGGCGTCCTACGCCCTGCGCCTGTCAAACTGGTCGCCGGAAATCACGATTGAACGGGTGATTCTTGCCGGTTGTGCGGCTCTGGTCGCCATTCCGGTCTTCGTTAGACTGGGCCTCTACAGATCGGTGATCCGCTACCTGCCGGAAGCTGCCATCTGGACAATTCTCCAGGCAATGCTGATTGCCACGATGAATTGGGTCATCATCATCTTTCTGATGGAGATGGCAGGACAGGGAATCGTGCCAAGGTCTGTTCCCTTTCTCTATTTCGTTCTCGGCACCCTTCTGATCGGCACCACCCGCTTCGCGGCAAAATGGATCCTCAGTGCGGGAACCGGCATGCGGCGCGACGAGGAGCCCATCTTCATTTACGGGGCTGGGGCAAAGGCGGCACAATTGGCCCGCGCATTGCGCGGTCACGGCAATCGCTTTGTCATGGGCCTCATAGATGACGACCCGACAAACCATGGTCGCGATGTGGCCGGCTACCGCGTTTTCCCGCCCCGTGACCTGCCACGCCTCGTCGAACGGTATGGCATCCGTGAAATCGTCCTGTCCATGTCCTCCATTGCCCCTGAGGAGCGCCAGGCGGTCATTGCACGCGTAACCGAACTCGGCATCAAGGTGCGCAGCGTCCCCGACATGTCCGACCTCGTCGACGGCAGGTATATCGTAAATCAAATCAAAGAGATCGAGATAGACGAGCTGCTCGGCCGCTCCTTCGTTCCGCCGGACAAGAACCTGTTGGCCAGTGCGCTGACCGGCAAGACGGTGATGGTCACCGGTGCCGGTGGGTCGATCGGCTCGGAGCTGTGTCGCCTGATCGCGACTTGGAAGCCGGCGAAACTTGTCCTCTTCGAGTCGAGTGAATATGCGCTCTACCGCATCGAACAGGAGTTGACGGTCGGGGGCGGTCCTCAGATCGTCCCGATCCTGGGCTCTGTCACCGACCAGGGGCTCGTTCGAAGGACAATCCGCACCCATCGGATCGAGGTGCTGTATCACGCCGCAGCCCACAAGCATGTCCCCTTGGTCGAGGCCAACGTCCTGGAAGGCATTCGGAACAACGTATTCGGCACGATGATCCTTGCCCAGACGGCCGCCGATGAAAACGTCTCCAGCTTCGTGCTCATTTCGTCCGACAAGGCCGTACGCCCGACCAATGTGATGGGCGCGACAAAGCGTTGGGCCGAACTGATCGTTCGGCAACTGGCACTCACGGCGCGTACGCAATCACGCCGACAGACCTTTTGCGCCGTTCGTTTCGGAAATGTCATCGGCTCCAATGGTTCCGTAGTCCCCCTCTTCAAGGAACAGATCGCCAAAGGAGGGCCGGTCACGGTGACAGACCCGGACATGACGCGCTATTTCATGTCCATTCCCGAGGCGGCGGAGTTGATCGTCCAGGCTGGCGCACTCTCAGAAGGTGGGGACGTGTTTCTGCTCGACATGGGCGAGCCCGTGCGGATCGGAAATCTGGCCGAGAACATGATTCGCCTTGCGGGATTCAAAGTCAGGAATGCCGACAACCCCAATTCCGGAATTGCCATTGACGTGATCGGCAAGAGACCGGGGGAAAAACCGTTCGAAGAACTGTTCTACAACCGTGCGCATGCGAAACCCACTGTTCATCCGAAGATCATGCGCGCCGACGGCTCAGCGATAGGTCAGACCGACCTGACGGGTGCTCTTGCAGCCTTGAAGGACGCCATGGAGCGGGAGGATGATCGCAGCGCGAGGACTGTCCTGTTCGACCTCATCGCCGACGACGGCGAACAGGTCACGGAAGGGGGAGAGGCTGGCTCACCAGACATCGCTCAAGAAGACCGTGATCTTTCGGCCCCATCAGCGCAACCGCCGCAAGAGAGCTGACGAATGTTGCTGATCACCGGCGCAAATGGTTTCATCGGGGCACATCTGACAAGCAGGCTCGCCAGACAGAGCCTGCCATTCAGGCTCGCCTCCCGATCCACTGCACCGGGCGTGGTTGCCGTGGGCGACATCAACGCTGCCACCGACTGGTCCACAGCTGTGGCCGGCGTATCGACTGTGGTTCATTTGGCGGGCATCGCGCACCAGCTTTCCCGCCGGCCCGACCTTGAAGAATTCCGCAGCGTCAATGTCGCGGGCTCATTGAACCTTGCCCGACAAGCGGCACTTGCTGGCGCAAAACGCTTCGTCTTCATGAGCTCGATCGGCGTTCTGGGCCAGACGACAATCTCCGGGCAACAATTGTCGGATCAGTCTCGGGCGGCACCGGTCACACCCTATGCGGTATCCAAACACGAAGCCGAAGTGGCCCTTCAGAGGCTATGCCAAGAGCTCGAACTGGAACTTGTCATTATCCGTCCTCCACTCGTTTACGGACGGAACGCAAAAGGAAATTTCGCCAGGCTGGTCAATCTCGTGTCGTCCGGCTATCCGCTGCCCCTGCGCTCGATCGACAACCGGCGCAGCATGGTCTCTGTCGAAAGCCTTGCAGACGCGATCATCGCCTGCGCCTCGAAGCCGGAAGCGGCAAACGAGACATTCGTCGTTGCAGACAGGCAATCCGTTTCGACGCCGGATGTCGTGCGAGCAATCGCAAAGGGACTTGGGACGGATCCTCGTCTCCTCCCCTTCCCGCCCGGCATCCTTGCAACAGCACTTCGGGTCGCAGGCCGGTCGACCATGGCTGAGGGCCTCCTGTCTTCATTGGAAGTGGACAGTTCAAGAATTGCCAAGCAGTTGGATTGGACTCCCGAACAGAACACGCTAGAGGCCATAGAAGCACAACTTACAACCACAACGACACTTCACGCGGTGGCAGGGTAGATCACGATGAACGAGCAACCCGCCAACCACAAGCCGAAGCGCTTCTTTCTGCTGGCCGTGGGGGACGAGAAGCGTGCCAGTTCCCGGTTGCGGATCTGGGACCACAGGGACTGGTTTGCCACTCAGGGCGAGGTCGCGACGGATTACGTGGTGCCACAGAACATGGGCGGCGGCCGTCTTCTGCTCAGGATTTTGAAACGCTATCCGTCCTGGATCTCCAATGTCCTGCGCGCCGACGTCATAGTCGTCCAGGAGACACTGGCAATCGCCCCGCTCTTGCTGATCAGGGCCATCTTCAAGCGCAAGCTGATGATTTTCGATTTTTCCGATCCGGTTGATCGGCACGGTCGAGGGCTCAAAGGGTACCTGAGAAAACTGGGGTTCCATATCATGGTTCGCCGCTCCGACCATGTGATGGTCGAAAACCGCCGATATCTCTCAGATCCCGTCCTGCAGGACACATCGCGGTCCTGTTTCTACGGCCCCGTAGACGCGACCCGATTGAAGGCCGGGCGCAAGACCAACGAACAGCGCCACCCTCTGCGGATCGGCTGGACCGGCAGCCCTTCGACGCTCCATTTCCTGAAACCCATCTTTCCGGCGCTTGATCGTCTGGCGGCTCACCATGACATCGAACTCGCCCTGATGGGGTGCAACGATGTCCCCTACGATTTTCAAAGACTGAAGATCAAGACGTTCCAATGGAGCCAGGCTGGCGAGTTCGATTTCCTGCCGACCATCGACCTCGGGCTCTTCGCTCTGGAGCACACAGACGACGGAGCAAGACGCGGCGCCGGAAAGCTGTTCCTGTATCTGGCGGCCGGGATCCCCTTTGCCGCCAGCGAATGGGGAATTGCCGCTGATGTGATGGGCGAATGCGGCGCCGGCTTTCCTGTGGCATCATCGGACAAATGGGAAAGTGTACTCTCGCAGGCGATCACGTCGGAGGAGTTGCGTGACCAGTTCTCGGCAAAAGGCCAGAACTACGCGGAAAACAACATCTCATATGAAGTATACAGAAGTCATCTCTGTGAGATTATGAGAGAAAAAACGAAATGATGTCGATTTTTTCAATAATCATCCTGCTCGGCGCAAGTGTCGCACTCATGCGACCGACATCTTCCGGCTTTCTAAACCCGGCGCTCGTCATGTTGATCGCTTGGCTGCCCGCTCTTGCACTGACGATGACCCCGGTCACTGCCGCGCTCAGCATCTACGCGTACTTAAGCGACCCGCCAACCAACTATACGCTGGCATTGCTGTCTCTGGCGCTGTTCTGCGTGGCGGTTGGTGCATACACCGTCAACAAGGTCGATCTGCCGAAGACGCTGCAAAATCTGAAACCTTTCGCGACCAAAGGGGATTTTGTGATTCCCGCAGCATATGCGATTGGCCTCTCGACATTCCTGTACGCGTACTGGAATTCCGGCTTGCTTTCGGCATTTTGCGGCACCCCGACCGATGTCGCGGCGGCTCAACAACAATTGCATATTCGCCATGTCAGCCTGCTTGTCGCACTAATGGACTTGTCGGCCATTGCCATTGCAGCACGCATGTTCCAGACCGGAAAGACATGGCTTATATTTCCGGCCGTATTTCCGATCTTCTTATACTTGCTTACGCTGCAAAAATCTCGCGTCCTCTTTCTCATTCTCTGCCTCATGTTCGTCGCGATCATCTTCCAGAAAGAATCGCGGCAGATGTTCCTCTCCAGCGTTCAGCGCGCACTCAGCTTCGCAGCCATAGGCATCGTGTTGGTTCTCGCGATGTACGCGACCAACGTCGTCCGCGGCGTTGGCGTCTTGGATCCCAATAGTGCAGGCACAATATGCAAGGGACCGCTCGCCGGGATCATTGTCCGATCTCCTACCGGCATGGTCCCCGGATATCCAGGCCCGTTCCCATCGCTGCCGCCAGGTGGATCCTTCTTTGTAACCGAAAGCCGGACAATGGAGCAGGTGTTCATCTATGTGGGGGCTCCCGCAATTCGAAACTTTGCGGCTACCATTCACGGCGTGGTTTCATCCGATGCTCCGACGTACGGACGCATTGCGCTGCGGACCTTCCTTTGGCCCTTCGTCGACCGCGCAACCCTCAATCCTTCCCGCCACCTGGGTGGCATCAACAACGGGACTGCCCTGATCTTTTATTGGCATGATTTCGGCCTGTCCGGCATTGTTCTGTTTTCCGCACTTGCCGGCATGTTGGCTCAGGTCGCGTTCCGTCTCGCCCAAAGGCGCTCGCTTCTGGGCATCCTTCTTGGGGCCATAGCATTCAATGCCTGCGTGATGTCGGTATTCACGGACATGTTTTTCGAGCCTCTGACGCTGGTGCAGATTTTCCTCTCGTTGGTTCTGCATTTCCTGTCCGTGGCACAGACGCGCCTCTCAGGCTCCCCGCGCTGGCTGGCAAAGAAGGAACGGTCCTCTGCAAAAGCAATTCAATAATCTCGCGGAACTGCGCCTGGCTTTCGCCTTCTTCGTGGTGATTTCCCACACGGTCCAGCTGGCCGGCATTGATGATCTCTACGTCTTGCGCGTCATCTTTTCCTCGGACACCGCCGTGCAGGCCTTCTTCATCATCAGCGGGTTTCTGACCATCAACAGCTTCGAGAGTTCCGGCAGGAAGGTCGGGGACTTCTATCTTCGCCGCTTTCTCAGGATCATGCCTGCATATGTCGCAGCAGTCTTGATATTCTGCGCGCTGGGCGTGGGGCAAGCGCTCAGCTATGGTCGCCATGTGGAGCTCGCGGGTATCTTCCGTTATCTCGTGGCCAACCTTTCTCTGCTGAATTTTCTGCAACCCACCATCGACGGCGTATTTTCTGGCAATCCCTACCCCGAAATCAACGGAGCGCTGTGGACCATCAAGGTCGAAGTGGGGTTTTACGCCCTTGTACCATTGCTGTGTATGATTGGCAGCCGCGCGTCATTCCTTTCCGTTGCAATCGTGTTGATCGCGATCGGCATTCTGTGGCCGTCGGGTCTGAAATTCGCGGCGGACGCCGGCTTCCACCTGCATCCGTCCCTCGGCCATCAGCTCCCTGGTCAGTTCGCCTATTTTGGTTTGGGCGCACTTTTTTACTGGGTCTCGCGAGCCGATCAGCGCACGCCCCTCGCAGCTGCGATAGTTGTCGCGACGGCACTTGCCTGTGCCGGCCTTGGGGAGTTCCGCATGGCGACCCAGGTCGTCGTCTTGAGTACGCTGATCTATTGGGTGATCCATCTCCCGCAAATCATGCCCGGCAAACGTCCTGACCTTTCCTATGGCATTTACCTGTGCCACTTCCCCATCATTCAACTCCTCATCAACTGGCGGGGCTGGAGCGGAGGGGAAGAGTATCTGCTACTGCTACTCGTGCCGGCGGCTGCAATTGCCTATGCCATGGCGAGCTGGCGCGTTGTTGAAGTGCCGAGCATGAATTTTGGAAAGCGGATGACAGCGAATGAAACTCGGAATTGACCTCCACAACATTCGTGATGGTGGCGGGGTGAATTACATGACCAACCTGTGTGCAGCTTTCGACCCGCAGCGGCACGGCTTCTCGCGGCTGGTGCTCTTCGGTGCTGCAGACACTTTGGAAAAAATGGCCGGCGACAATCCTTTCATCGAAAAGGTCGTTTTGCCGCAATTATCGAAGGGTTTTGCGCACCGAATGCGATTTCTGCTGTTCCAACTGGACGGTGAATTGCGCCGGAATGACTGTGACATGCTCTATTCCCCTGGCGGCTTGTATTTCGGAAGATTTCGCCCGTTCGGTTCGATAAGCCGCAATATGATGCCGTTTCAAACTGAACAATGGAGCGGCTACCGACGGCTGCGTGATCTCATTCGCCTGAGGATCCTGCGTTGGGCCAACTCGCAGACGTTTCGCCGAACGGACGCGATGATCTTTCTGACCCGAATTGCGAAAGATGCAGTTTCCGAGATTGCAAAGCTGTCCTGTGGCCGGAGCCGCATTATCCCGCACGGGGTAAACAGGAAAGTCTTTGTCCCCGGCGAGCAGATGGACGGGCGATCGCCATCGCCGGACCAGCCGATACACATCGTGTACCCCAGCAGGCTCGAACCCTACAAACACCAACTCGAGGCAATGGAAGCGGTTGCAGCCGTCCGGGCGCGCTACCCCCATATAAGGCTGTCGATGTGCGGCCCGGCAAATCCGGAATATGCGTCTCGTGTCGAAGAACGTCGCCTCGCATTGGATCCGGGCGGCAACTTTTTGCACTATGTAGGCGCGCTGAATACGGGCGAGCTCGTCGCTCTCTATCGCAAGTCGGATTTGCTGCTTTTTGCGTCGTCCTGTGAAAACCTGCCCAATACCTTGATCGAGGCCATGGCAGCGCAGATACCTGTGATCAGTTCCAACTGCGAGCCCATGCCTTCTGTCGGGCTGGACGGTTGCCTGTACGTCGATCCAAAGAATCCGCAATCGATCGCCGAGGGTATTCGCCATGCCTTAGACGAATGGTCTGCGACCCTTTCACGGCGGGATCGCGCAGCGGAACTCGCCAACTCGTACTCATGGGAAAAGTGCGCCGACGAAACCTTTGGGTACTTGTACGACGTTGCCAGTTCCTGCCGCCGAAAATGAAGACCAACCCGCCAAGCCGAGCAGGTGGAACAGCAGGCAATGAATCCGGATATATATTCGACCCCATGTCCGCTCTATGTGATCCAGATCGCTGCTTTGCCATGGCTGATGGCAAGCTGCTCTATCGTGATGACAACCATCTCAGCACGGAAGGCTCGCTCTTCCTCGCAGACCACTACAATTTTCTGTCCGTCATGGACGCAGGTAGACGTTAGCTAGGCTATTTGTTAAGCGCTGGCGCCTCGACTGTTTTGGAAAGGTCCTCATGAAAATCGGAAACCGGCATATCGGGCCTGAGCATCGGCCTTTTATCATCGCTGAAATTGCACAGGGGCACGATGGGAGCCTCGGCAATGCCATGGCATTCATTGAGGCGGCCAAAGCTTGCGGTGCGGATGCGATCAAGTTCCAGACGCATATCGCGAGCGAGGAAAGCACCCGTACGGAACCATGGCGTGTGCCGTTTTCCAAGCAGGACGTGACGAGATACGGTTATTGGGAGAGAACCGGCTTTTCGCTGGAGCAATGGAGGCTGCTGAAAAAACATGCGGACGATGTCGGCATCGTCTTCATGAGTTCGCCGTTTTCGATCCTGGCGTGCCAGTGGTTACAGGAGCTCGGCGTGCCCGCCTGGAAGCTGGCATCCGGCGAGGTCCACAACAAAGAACTCGTTGACTGGGTCAGCGCTACCGACAAACCCATCATCCTTTCAAGCGGCCTGAGTTCCGTCGACGAGACACTGACCTTGGCTTTGGAGCTGAAGCGTCGCGGCAACGAGATCGCGGTGCTGCATTGCACCACCAGCTACCCCACCCCTCCTTCGGAAGTGGGATTGAACGTGATGTCGCATTTCCTCAGCGAACTCGACGTACCCGTTGGACTGTCCGATCATTCGGGCTCGAGCTATCCCGGCACTGTGGCGGCATATCTCGGCGCGTCGATCATCGAGGTTCATCTCGCTTGGCACGAGAAAATGTTCGGCCCGGACACATCGTCGTCTCTGACACCAGAGGGACTGAAAGCACTCCGAAACGGGGTGGACTTCGCCTATCAAATGCGCGTCGGCAACGTGGACAAGGACGAACAATTGCAAAGGCTCGCGAAGGAGCGTTCGATCTTCCGGCGCAGTATCGTCGCAAGCCAAGCAATCTCCGCAGGCACGTTGATCGAGGAGCATCACCTCAGCTACAAGAAACCCGGCGGTGGAATGTCGTTTGAACAGCGCAATCAATTGATTGGCAAGCGTACCCGCTCTTCGGTCGAACCGGACCACATTTTCAAGGTGGAAGACGTTGAGTAAGAAGATTTGCGTGGCGGTCACCGCGCGCCCCAGTTATTCGCGTATCCGTTCCGCGCTGACCGCGCTGAAGGCCCGGCCGGAGATCGATCTCACGGTGCTTTGTTCCGGATCCGCCCTGCTCAGTCGTTTCGGCCGGGTGGCGGATCTGATCAGGGCTGACGGGTTCACGGTCGCCGACGAACTCTACACGGTCGTTGAAGGCAACGAGCCAATCAACATGGCTCTCACGTTGTCCAATACGATAGAACTGTCAGCAAGCGCATTCAGGCACCTCGCTCCCGACGTGGTCGTCACCATTGCGGATCGCTATGAGACTCTCGGAACAGCGGCTGCAGCAGCCTATCTGGGCATCCCGCTCGTTCATGTGCAAGGTGGCGAGGTTACAGGCAACATCGACGAGAAAGTCCGACACTCCGTCACCAAACTGTCTGATTTTCACCTCGTGGCGACCGAGAGTGCAAGAAACCGACTGATCCGCATGGGCGAGCACCCCGATACGGTGGTCGTCACGGGCTGCCCTTCCATCGACATCGCCCGAGAAGCGATTGAGACGCCGTTTGAAGACGTCCAGGCCGACATCGACAGTCTGGGTGTTGGCGCTCGTCTTGACCTGCATGAGGACTACATCGTCGTTATGCTGCACCCCGAGACGGAGAGCTACGGCAACAGTTTTGCCCGAACAATGGCGACACTCGATGCCATTGCCTCGATCAAAATGCCGACGATCATGTTCTGGCCGAATCCGGATGCCGGCTCCGACAGCGTATCGAAGGGCATACGTGTCTTCCGTGAGACGCATCGCGATCTGGAAGTGAACTATCAGAAAAACCTGGAAGGGCATCGCTTCCTTCGGCTTCTGAAGAATGCCCGCTGCATGATCGGCAACTCCAGTGTGGGCGTGAGAGAATGCGCCTATCTCGGGACGCCGGTCGTCAATATTGGCGACAGGCAACATGGCCGTGATCGCGCAGCGAATGTCATTGATGTGCCATGGGACAAGACTGCCATCGAAGGCGCCATTCGCCATCAGGTGGCTCATGGTCCCTACGCGTCATCCGATCTCTATGGCCACGGACATGCAGGTGTTCGTATCGCTGACGCACTGATGCGCGATCTCCGACCGGAGGCAAAGAGATTCTATGACTGAAGTACTGGCGCTCATTCCAGCGAGAGCAGGGTCAAAAGGCGTACCCGGAAAGAACCTTCGCAAAGTGGCGGGACTGTCGCTCATCGAATATGCGATCAAGGCTGCCCAAGCTGCCGAAAATCTCACGACGATTGCCGTGACGAGTGACGACGCCGTTGCTCTGGCGGAGGCGACGCGTCATGGAATTCTGGCTCTGAAGCGCTCCGAAGGGATCTCCGAAGACGCAAGCCCGGTGACGCTCGCCGTGCAGCAGGCGCTGGAACAGGCTGAGCAGATCACGGGAAAGCACTATGACATCGTCGTGCTGCTCCAGCCGACGGCTCCCTTGCGGACGGGGGCTGACATCGAGGCAGCGCTTGCGCTCTACGAGAAACACGGGAAAGCCGTTTGCAGCGTCAGTCGTTGCGACGACAATCACCCGGCTCGAATGTACCGGATCGAGGACGACCAGAGCCTGTCACCGCTTCTGCCGGACATCGCAGTCCTGCGTCGGCAAGACCTTCCGCCCGTCTATCTGCGAAACGGTGCGCTTTATGTCTTCGGACGCGCTGACGCGGTCAACGGGACGATCATCAAGGATGACATGACGGCCTATGTGATGCCCAACTCTACGGCGATCAACATCGACAACGAGTTGGACTTGCTGGTGCTCGAGGCATTCATGGCGCGAAACACATGGACATTTTAATCAACGAGCCGGAAGATTTTCCGCAGTCGGCGATCGCGCTTCTGGAGGACCTCGGGCGGATCTACAGATCCGACCTATCCTATCCAAAGGAGACGATTGCAGCCGTTTTCGTACGGCTGCGCGAGCGGATTGGAGAGGCGTTTCTGGCAGAGCATCCATCGCTTCGCTATGTCATCAGCCCCACCACGGGCCTGAACCATCTGGACATTGACCTTCTGGAAAGCGCGGGGGTGACCGTGCTTAGCCTTAAAGGGAAAACGGAGTTCCTGGACAACATCCATGCAACCAGCGAACTCACGCTCGCAATCACCCTCGGGCTGCTGCGTAATCTTCGTGACGCAGCAAACAGTGTGCTTGCCGGCGAATGGAACCGGAAGCCCTATCAGGGCAGCGAGATTTTCGGCAAAACTGTGCTGATTGTCGGCTATGGTCGCTTGGGACGACAGGCCCATCGGCTTTTTGAGGCGTTCGGCGCCAAAGTGATTGCAGCCGAGGTGGTTGCGGGAAAAGCGCCTTCAGCCATCTCGGTTTCCCTGCCGGACGGCCTTGCACAGGCAGACATCGTGTCCTTGCATGTCAATCTCGATGACAATACAGAAGGATTCTTCGGCAGATCTTGCATCGAAGCGATGAAACCGGGCGCCGTCCTGATCAATACGGCCCGCGGTGAACTGATCGACCAGGCAGC
The DNA here is from genome assembly GCF_003610655.1 of Rhizobium sp. AG855. Lineage (NCBI taxonomy): Bacteria > Pseudomonadati > Pseudomonadota > Alphaproteobacteria > Hyphomicrobiales > Rhizobiaceae > Rhizobium > Rhizobium sp. AG855. The sequence continues at coordinate 2,359,276 of NZ_RAQG01000003.1, forward strand.
GCTGTTCGACAAGCTCATTGACGGACACATCGCGGGTGCCGCCCTCGACGTTCTCTGGAACGAGCCACAGCCGATCAGCGAAGATGTGGCTGCGGTCATGCGTTCGCTTGGATCAAGACTGCTGGTGACCCCCCATATCGGCGGACTGACCTGGGAATCGCTGTCTGCAGTCGAGGAGTACATGGCTCGCGGATTTGTCGACCATGTGGCTGCCAATGGCACGTCTTGAGTTCATCTTTGCACTGGGAGGTTTCGCCGCCTCAAGCGCGTTCTGGGTCCTTGCGGCCTTCATCGTCGTGCCGACGGAATTTGGCGATATCGCCAAATTGCAGGCTGCGATAACGCTTGTCGTTGCGTCCCTGACGTTGCGGACTTATGACCTGAGCTTCTTCTTGCTTCGGCAGCACGGGCAATCCCAGGCAGCGGCCTTCAGGCAGGCTTTCTCCATCGAACTCACCCTGCTGGTTCTCTCCTCCGTCTTGGTGGGTGCCGGCCTTGTGGTCATGCAGTCATATCTTCAAAACGTGACCGCAGGCATCAACGGCTGGACCTGTGCTGCTCTCGGAGTGGTGGCGTCGTTACCGATCCTGCAAGGTTCGACCCAAGCCTTGTTGCGCCAAAAGAACCGGGACTTCCTCGTTGCAACGACGGACCTCGCCGGTGGCATCGCCTTTGGCATCGCGACGATCATCGTGATCCTCATTCCGAACCGGACCGACATCATCATCATCTGCTGGCTCGCCGGTAGCGCAGTCCGACCGATCGCGCTCACTGTCCTCTCGCTCCTTCACCTGAAAGCCCCCGGGACCGATGAGCATGCGAGCGATGCCGCGATGCCGCGATGGCCGATCGTCGCGAAATTCCTGGCGCTCGGGCAGCTGACAAATGTAGTGAAGAACAATGGCCCGAGCATTGAACTCATGGTTCTCAGCAGTTTCGTGGGTTCTGCCGGCGTCGCCGTCTTCCGCGTGGCACGGTCCTTCCTTCAGCTCTCCGTCGTTCTGATCAACATCGTGTATCAGCGTGCCTTCCGGGGTCTCGCGAAGCTCGGCGCGGACGACGACAGAAAACCGTTGATGAAGAAGATAAACCAGAACTCCCTGCTGGCATGGCTGGCGAGCCTACCCCTCGTTGCCGTTTGCAGCGCTGCATTCGTGTACCTGAACCCACACCCGGGTTACGATGAACTCTGGACGGCACTGCCGCTCCTTGCTCTCGCGACCCTTCCCACAGCCTTGCAGCAGGGACAGTTTGCTGATCTTGCAATTTCCGGCCGCTATGTCGTCATCAACCTTTGCTATATGTCCGGTTTGGTCGTTTTGGCCTGCCTCTCCATCGCCACCGGCAGCGACCTGTCGATACAGCTTTTCGCCTTTTGGCTGTTCCTCGCAAATCTAACACGTTTGACCGTGATGGCCCTGTTGTTGCGTTATCACAGGCCACGAGCCTAGCATCCGGATCTGAAGCTCATGAAAAACATTGCCGTCGCCCTCCCCTATGCCGTGTCCATCCGTGATTTTGTCAACGGCGGGACTTTCGAGGCTCTGTCGTCCGGCGGGGAATTTCGGCTCACCATCTACACACTGAACCCGGACATCCCCGAACTTGAGGCCGTGCGCGCCAAAGGCTTTCAGATCCTTCCGTTTACGCCTTATGAGAACACGAGGCTGGAGGCTTTCTGCAAGCGCGTCTATCCGCAGTTCTTCTCAGACCAGATGGCCTATCTGCAACTGACCAATGCGGACAACGTGTTGCGTCGCCTCTTTGGCAATGGAATGAGCCTATTACGCCGGATGATGGGGCCGCGCCTCACGCTGAAGCTGGTCGGATCCGTCCTTGCCGCCCTCAACAGCAGACGCCACCTGCCCGACCAACTCACTGAGCCGGCCGACTTGTTCATAGGTACGCGCTCGCTGGTCAATTCCGTCGACTACGGCTTGGTTGCAGAAGCAAACAGGCGCGGAATTCCCATGCTGACCCTCGCTTCGAGTTGGGACAATTTCACCACAAAGGGCTACTTTCCGTTTCCCACCAAGGGCACTGTCGTCTGGAACGAGCAGATGCGCGAGGAATTGCTGGCACTCTTCGACGTGGAGCCCGACAAAATTGTGGTTGCCGGCTATCCACGGGCCCGCCTGCTGCAGGAACGGGTTCGGGACACAGATCCTGAAACCTATCTGAGTTCGATCGGTATCGACGGGTATAAGAGGTTTGTGCTCTACAGCGCGTCTTACGGTGAACTGACCCGTGCCCCCGGTCACCCCATTCCGCTTGAATACGAGGGTATCCTAAGTATCTGCGCGGCACTGGAACCGACATTGCCGGAAGACGTGTGCATACTGATCCGCCTGCACCCGTTCTCCAATGAGAAGGATCGAGCGCTCTTTGCCACCCTGCCAAGATGCCATGTCTTCGTGCCCGGCCGGGCGGACAAATATGTCGAGCGGGTTATGGGTATTGCCGATGAAGAACATCTGGCAACGCAACTGGCCCGTGCCGAGGCAATCGTCTCCTTGGCATCGACAGTCAGCATCGATGCGCTGTGCCTGCGCAAGGCGATCATCAATGTCGATTTCGACGTCGTGGAGGACGTTCCGCTCAAATGGAGTTCACGCCGCTTCTATCAGTTCAACCACTTTCGGGATCTGCTGCGGACAGCACGTCTGCCGCTGGCCAAGTCGATCGAAGAGGTGGTGCAATTCGTGCATGAATGCCTTGCGGGCAGACACGTCCGCGGCGTAGATATGCCCGCATTCGAACGCATGTATGTACCGCCGAACTCAGCGGACTACCCCCAGCATGTAAGGCAAGCAGTGAAGGCCATGACCAATGACTGAAGAAGGTTGGAACTACTTCCACAAGGATCGGCAGTACTCGGACGTCCACAAAGACCGTCTGGCACGGGGTGTCGAGATGGACTCGGCCAAAGCCATGGCCAGCTACATGAACAAATACTTCCGCGGCGCGCTGAACGTCCAGGACTACGGCGCGGGGCCAGGCCACTACTACCCTGTCCTGAAGCGCGGCTACAGCGGCGGCCCTGTTCGCTATCGCGGTATCGACATCGACGAAAGCAATGTCGTTTACGGCAACAAGCATTTCGAGGACGATCCCGCCATCACATTGGAACTGGGATCTGTTCTCGAACCGCAGATCGCGCCTGAAACGAATACGGTGATCTCAGCCAACACCCTCCCGCATGTCCCGAGCATCGAGCCTCTTTTGCGCGGGATCGCCGCAGCGCCCAATGTTCAATTTCTGATTTTCCGGATGCTGATCGGCAGCGAATGCGTACAGATCCGCAAGCATCTGCTTGAGGACGACTACTCGGGACTGTTCGAAGACAACTATCAGTTCAACAACATCTACACGCCACAGTATGTTCGGAATTTTCTCGGCCCCGACTGGAGCGTGGAGATCGAGGCTGATGTGGTCGATGCCGCGCGCTTGCAAGAGCACCGGATTCCGGAGCAGGACACCAACAGCTTCTACGGCAACCGCGTCTCCCGATCTGTCGACGGTATGGTCTTCAAGGGTGAAATCTATATGCCCTGGAAGTTCGTGGTGGGCGTCCGCAGGAGTTAAGGCATGCTTGCAGACAAGGCATCGGTCCATGCGGCTGGCGATCTGCTGTTCGTCAACTTTCACCATGTTTGCAACGATGCCGACCTGCCGTTTCCGCAGCTTCATCATGTGACGCCTGACCGTTTCGAGGCACAGATAGACGCGCTCGGTGCGATGTTCGATTTCCCCCCGATCGCGGCGGTGGAAAGCGCCCTCGACGCCGGCGTTGGTCTCGGTGGACCCAGTTGCGTGCTGACATTCGATGATGGCCTGGCCGATCATTACGCCACAGTGATGCCGATCCTCGACCGGAAAGGCATAAGCGGCATTTTTTCGGTGAACACGGCACCTTGGATCGACAGGCGCCTGCTGTCGGTCCATCGCGCTCATCTGCTGTCGGCGGCATTCTCCTATCTCGAACTCGCCGCCGAAATTGAAACGGCTGCAGAGGCTTCAGGTGTGTCGCATCGCGTTGCCGATGTCGCACCGGATCTCGCCCGCAGCCAGTATCGCTACGACGATATCGAAACTGCAAGGGTGAAGTACTATCTCAACGCCGTGATCCCGCAAGCCGCTCGGGATGTCGTGCTTGAACGCGTCTTTGCAAGCCGGCTCGGCGACGAAGCCGACCACGTGAACCGACATTACCTGCGCCCCGATCATGTAAGTGCGCTATCCGCAGCAGGGCATACCATCGGCCTGCATACGCATCGCCACCTGCATCTGGCATCGGCCGAAAGCCACGTTCGCACCGATGACCTCTGTCTTAACCGGGCTCTCCTGAACGAAGCCGCAGGACCGATCCGCTGGATCAGCTACCCTTATGGCGGCCCCACCAGCTACGATGCGTCGGTCGTGGCGCTGGCCGATGACCTGGGCTGCCGCTTTGGTCTTACAATGAAACGCGCGATCAATGTCCCGGGTGCGGATCGTATGCGCTTGTCCCGCGTCGACAACAACGACGTGGTGGGAGGCAAGAGACCCATGGATTGGGCGGAATTGAGAACATGAGCGAAACACAACGCTGGGCAATTGTCACCTCGGACCATGTAAGACATCGCTATTTCGCCAATGCGTTGTCAGCGCATCCTCTGGTCGAGGCATTGGTGGTCGAGCCGAAATCGCGCAATCCGGCGAACAACCACAACAACAGCGCGGATGCTCTTCTGCTCGCGGCCTACTTTGATCGCCGGGACATTTCGGAGAGAACCGTTCTTTCGGCCGGAGAAGCATGGAATTTTGCCCGCCCTCTTCGCAAGATCGACGCGCCCAAGGGCGGCATCAATGATCCCGACATCGTTGCAGAACTCGTCGCGGCCGGCATTGACCACTGCATCGTCTTCGGCTCATCGTGGCTGAAGGGCCCCTGGCTTGAGGCGTTTCCAGGCAGGTTGTTCAACCTTCACCTCGGCCTCTCACCTTACTACCGTGGCGTTGGCACCAATTTCTGGCCGCTGCACGACGGTTTGCCGGAATATGTCGGAGCCACGATTCATCTGCTTGACGAAGGAATCGATTCGGGACCGATCCTCTTTCAGGTCCGCCCCAATCCGTCACCGGACGACGACCCTCATTCCCTTGGAAACAAGACCATAGCCAAGGCGACGAAGGCATTGGCAGATCGGCTGCATCTGCTGCCGACAATGCCCCGCGCACCGCAAATGTCCGGTGAAAATGAACGGAACTTTCGCTCGAAGGACTTCGATGCCAATGCACTGCGTCATTTGATCGGCCAACTTGATGGGGGCATGATGGCTGAGTATGTACGTGACCTCCAGCGCCGCGCACTCTCGGTCCCGTTGGTGGCGGAGTATGAGCCTCTGGCCTGAAGTGGCCGTTTACCCTTGTCCAGGAAGGCTCATTATGCCATCAGAGGCTGCTTTTCTGGCACCGATAATCCCATTGGCTAGAATGCCGAATTGCCGTAACGGAGATGCGTTTTGATTGAGACAGTTGCCGTCTTGGGTCTAGGTTATGTCGGGCTGCCTTTGGCCCTGGAGTTCGGCAGAAAGCGCCGGACGATCGGCTTCGACATCTCGGAACGCAAAATCGCGAGCTATCGCCAGCATATCGACCCTACGGGTGAGATGGAAACCGAGCACATGCGCGCGGCGACCCATCTGACATATACGAGCAATCCTGCGGATCTGGCCCTCGCGGATGCTATCGTCATTGCCGTTCCGACGCCCGTCGATCAGGCGCATATTCCTGACTTCTCTGCGCTGATCTTCGCCTCGACCGCAGTGGGAAAGCACATGAAGCGCGGCGCGGTGGTGGTGTTTGAATCCACCGTTTACCCTGGCGCTACCGAAGAAATCTGCATTCCGGTTCTGGAGCGCGAGTCAGGCCTCGTCTGGAAGAAGGACTTCAACGTCGGCTACTCGCCCGAACGCGTCAATCCGGGTGACAAGGTCCACACCCTCCCGAACATTACCAAAGTTGTTTCCGGAGACACTCCGGAGACCTTGGACAAGGTGGCCGCGCTTTATGGCGAGATCATCACGGCGGGCGTTTACAGGGCATCGTCCATTCGCGTCGCAGAAGCGGCAAAGGTCATTGAAAACACCCAACGCGACCTCAACATTGCACTGATGAACGAGCTGGCGGTCATCTTCAACCGTCTGGAGATCGACACCCAAGAGGTGCTCGATGCCGCTGGGACCAAGTGGAATTTCCTGCCTTTCCGCCCGGGCCTCGTGGGCGGCCACTGCATTGGCGTCGACCCATACTACTTGACCCACAAAGCCGAGATGATCGGCTACCACCCGCAGGTCATCCTTGCGGGACGGCGGATCAACGACAACACTGCGGCCTATGTTGCAAGCCAAGTCATCAAGGGAATCATCCGCTCCGGACGGATGGTGGAAGGCGCACGGGTCATCGTGTTGGGCCTGACCTTCAAGGAAAACTGCTCGGATCTGCGGAACTCGAAAGTCGCCGACCTTATTGCCGAACTGCGTGATTTCGGTTGTACGCTGTACGTGCACGACCCCCTTGCCTCCGCCGAAGAGGCCAAGCACGAGTACGGTATCGAGCTCATTTCCTGGGACAGCTTGCCCGACGACGCCGACGCGGTCGTTCTGGCGGCCGCACACGCAGACTACCTGGACCGTCCGGTTCTGGAGCTCGCCTCCAAGCTGCGGCCCGGTGGGCTTTTCGCAGACATCAAGTCGGCAACCGATAAAAACGCGCTCGCGGAAGCGGGTTACAAAGTGTGGCGTCTTTGACAATGAAATCTTACGAAACGCATTTGGCGGAGTTGGTCGAGAACCCGAGCCGCTGGCTCGTGACGGGTGCGGCTGGTTTCATCGGCAGTCACCTGGTCGAAACGCTTCTGCGGCACGATCAGGAGGTGGTTGGGCTCGACAACTTCAGTACCGGCCATCGGCGCAATCTGGACGACGTCGAGCGCCTCGTTGGCGCGGATCGCTGGAAACGCTTCCGTCTGATCGAAGGCGACGTCAGTGATCTGGATGTTTGCCGCGAGGCCGTGCAGGGTGCGCACTACGTGCTGCATCAGGCCGCTTTGGGAAGCGTGCCGCGTTCCATCGATAACCCCGTTGCGACCAACCGCGCCAATATCGATGGCTTCCTGAACATCGTGCTGGCGGCGCGCGACGAGCAGGTGCGCTCCTTCGTTTATGCCGGGTCCAGCTCGACCTATGGCGATGAGCCGAACCTTCCCAAGCTGGAAGATCGGATCGGCCGTCCGTTGTCGCCTTATGCCGTGACCAAGTATGTCAACGAACTCTACGCTGATGTTTTCGGGCGTCTCTTTGGTCTGCGCAGCACCGGCCTTCGATATTTCAACGTCTTTGGTCCCCGGCAGAATCCCGATGGACCCTATGCCGCGGTCATTCCCCGCTGGATCAACGCGGTCGCAAGCGGAGACACAGTTTTCATCAATGGTGACGGGACGACAAGCCGTGACTTCTGCTTCATCGCGAATGTGGTGCAGGCCAACATACTGGCGGCATTACGAACGGCCGGCGACACACATCTCGTATGCAATGTTGCCGTCGGCGGTCGCACGACACTGACGCAATTGCATGACATGATTGTCAAAGAGGTCGAGGCGATCGAGCCGAATTTCTCGATGCAGCCACCCGTCTACCGGGATTTCCGCGCTGGCGATACAGCCCATTCGCTCGCCGACATCACGCGCGCCAAGACCTATCTTGGTTATGAACCCACGGACACCATACAGACCGGCCTGAAAAAGACCGTCGCATGGTTTCTGGAAAGGCATCATGAACTTATGGGAAAGTCTCGATGAAAGTTCTTATTACCGGAGGAGCCGGCTTCATTGGGACGAAGCTGGCACAGCGGCTGATCGCCGATGATCACTCTGTCATCCTTGTTGATAGTCTAAGCCCCCAGATCCACGGGGATATCCCGGACTATAGGCCACCCGAGGGAGCGACCTTCAAGCGCCTGGACGTTCGCCAGCTTGCCGAACGCACCGATCTGCTCGAAGGCACCGACGTGGTGTATCATCTTGCAGCGGAGACCGGAACCGCGCAGTCGATGTATCAGATTGCGGAATATGTCGATGTTAACGGCATGGGAACCGCCGCGCTTCTTGAAGCGCTCGCCAAACTCCAGAAGCGCCCCGCCCGCGTGATCCTGGCGTCGAGCCGCTCCATCTATGGTGAAGGAGCTTATGAAGCGCCGTCGCGGCCGGGACAGCTTATTCATCCGCGTGGCCGCACACGCGAACAGTTGGCGGCCGGCAATTGGGACTTCTCCGAAAACGGCGAAATCCTGCAAGCCGTCGCCACTCCCGAGCACTTCGCAGCGAAACCGAGTTCCGTCTATGCGGCGACCAAGATGGCGCAGGAACTGCTGCTGACCTCCTCCTGTGAATCCCTGGGCATTACTCCGGTCCTCCTGCGCTTCCAGAACGTGTATGGCGAAGGACAGTCGCTCCGGAACCCCTATACGGGGGTGATCTCGATCTTCTTCAACCGGGCACGACAGGGTCTGGAGATCAATGTCTACGAAGATGGCAAAGAGAGCCGCGATTTCGTGCATGTCGAGGATATCGTCTCCGCGCTTGTGCTCGTCATGAAGGCGGATGTGGCGCCGGGGTCCTGCTACAATGTGGGTTCCGGCATGCCGACGTCGCTGCTGGAACTCGCCAATACGCTGGTTTCGGCAAGTGGCACCACGGCACCGATCCGCATCAGCGGTGACTATCGCCTGGGCGATATCCGCCATTGCTTTGCCGACATATCGGCGATCCGTCGAGACCTCGGTTTCCAGCCGGTCGTTGACCTGAATGCGGGCCTGCAGCGTTTCGTGACTTGGGCAAAGTCGCAGCCCGAGTACCAGGACCTGTCAGACAAGGCCGCAGCCGAGCTGCGTGAGCGAGGCCTGGCAAAGGTATGAGCGAGAGCGGTGACACGGCAGGGAGAGTTCTGCTCATCTGCCCACGCTTCTTTGATTACCAGCTGCGAATTGCCGGCGTCCTGCATCGGCTCGGATACGAGACGGTCGTTCTTGACGACCGTCCGTCAAGCCACAGCCTCTACAAGGCGGCATTGCGCCTGGCGCCGGGCCTGACCGCCCGGTTGACCCATCGCATTACCATGAGACATCTCGCCGAGGTCGAGGGACAGCACTTCGATCATGTCCTCGTGGTCAAGGGCGAGGCCATCACGCGGAGAGCGATTGGAGCGCTGCGACAGTGGTTCCCGCAGGCGCGGTTCTCACTTTATCTCTGGGATGCCGTGCGTAACAACCGCAACTCGAAGGATGCCGCTCCCCTTTACGATGCCGCTGCGACCTTCGATCCCGCCGACGCCGCCCGCTACGGCTGGGGCTATCGGCCGCTTTTTGCCGATGCTTCCGTGCGCGACGACAACGAAGAGAAGATCTACGACTGGAGCTTCATCGGCACGCTTCACTCTGACCGGATGGCCGTATTGGCACGGCTCAAGCGAAGCCTGGGAGACCGGCCGTTCTTCCTCTTCGGCTTTTATTCATCCTCCATGCTTGCGGCGTTCGGCAAACTGAAGAACATGATCTACGGGCATGGAAGTTTTGGCACGGTGTCCACCAAAGCCCTTGCCGCCACGGCTGTCCGCCAGATCGTTTCCCAATCAAGGTCAATTGTCGACATCGAGCATCCGCAACAAGTGGGGCTAACGACCAGAACCATCGAGACGTTGATGGCCGGACGCAAGTTGATCACGACAAACACCACCGTGCGCCAATCCGCACTTTATGACGGGACCCGAATATGCGTGATCGACAGGTTCAAGCCTGAAGTTCCCGCCGATTTCTTTGACCTGCCGTTCACGCCTCTGAGCGAGGCTGCGCGTTATGGCTATTCCGACCTGTGCTGGGCGAGACGTGTTCTCGGACTTCCGGACACCAAGATCTCTGAGATCTGAGAGGTGCCCATGCAGTATGGATCCCAAGCTCGCCGCTCGGACATTGATGGTCTTAGAGCAGTCGCAGTTATTGCTGTCCTTGCGTTTCACCTAGACGCTAATTGGCTACCTGGCGGTTACCTCGGGGTCGACGTCTTCTTCACAATCAGCGGCTTCCTGATCGTGAGCATAATATTGCGAGACTTGGATAATGGGTCTTTCTCGTTCGGCCAGTTTTACGAAAGGCGAATTCGCAGATTATTACCCCCACTTCTGCCAGTCGTGGCCTTCTGTCTAGTGGCAACTTGGTTCCTATTTCTTGTACCGGAGTACACGGATTTTGCCAAAAGCGCTCTCGCAATGACCGCTCAGGCATCGAATATCTACTTCTTGTTCACCTCAGGCTATTTCGACAATTCCGAGTCTGTGAAACCGCTATTGCACACTTGGTCATTGGCGATAGAAGAGCAGTTCTACTTGGCTACGCCATTGGTTCTGTACCTGACTAGAAACTACAGGTCGCGCCAGGAAGCGCTGATCTTGGGGATTCTTTTCGTGTCTCTAACGCTTTACGCGTTTCAGACGATTAATCCCGCGTCGAACCTTGATGTCGTTTTCTACAGCACTCTGACGCGAGCTTGGCAGTTGTCCGCAGGTGCGGTAATCGCTCTCGTTGCCCGCCGACGTCCCGACTTGCAAATGCCGGCCGCAGCGAGAGCTATTGCCCTGGCGGGCCTGATCCATATTGTCATTGTCGGGCATCCTGCAGGGAGAACCCTTCTCGACCCGCGGTATCTGGCTACGCTCTATTCATTCATACTGGTGTTTCCGCCCCGGCTTAAGAATGATTTCGCGACCAAGGTCCTAGGTGCATCTCCCTTCCAGTTCTTCGGATCAATTTCCTACGGACTGTATCTGTGGCACTGGCCGCTGATCGTGTTCTCTTCGATCATTTTTGCATCGAACAAGATGCTGGTTCCTCCTGTGGTGATTGCTGCGTCCATCATCTTGGCGACCCTCAGCCTAAGGTGGCTCGAGCGGCCTGTGTTGACGATGCAACTTGTCCACACTCGCAAAGGCATTGTCGGGTTGTGGTTGGGAGCGGTTGGCACAATCACTGCCGTATGCCTTACCATAGTCCTTGGAAATGGGCTCCCGGGACGCCTACCACCCCAAGTCGCTCTCGCTGAAAAAGGCATTACTGACACCAATCCAGCTTGGGACAGGTGCTTTCGACCGGCCCGCTGGGAACAGGCAAACATTGAGCGGATCAACGCGGACGACCCGTGTTACCTAGGCAAACCGGATGGCAAGCCCGTCTTCGTTTTGGTTGGCGACAGTCATGCAAATGCATTGATGCCATTGTTCGACCAACTAGCAAAGGAGTATGGGGTTACAGGTGTCGCTGCGCTTTATTCCGGATGCCCCCCTCTACTGGGTGTTGATCATCCTTTTGAGGTGGGCCGTTCCTGCTATGAATTCAATGAGTCTGTTCTCCGGTTCGTCCAACGGCACAATATCCAAGATATTTTCATGGTCGCATTCTGGAACCACTACCTACGTGCGCACGTGTGGGACGGTCCACGTACTCCCGTTCCTACCCCTCCCCTCATGGGCCACGGTCAAATACCACCGAGAACTTCCGACGAAGTTGATACACTTTTTCGGGCCGCCCTGACGGCAACCGTCGAAAGATATTCGGGCAGGAAGCTGGTCGTATTGGGACAAACTCCACCGCACGCTGTGTCTGTGCCGCATGAAATGGTGCAGAGCGCCATTTTGAGACGGCTCCCTTCAATCCTCAGCATCAGCAGTGATTTAGCCGCTAAGAGGCTGGAGCCATCACGATCGATTTTTGCTGAATTTGAAGCGCGGTCGAAAATCCGGTTTATCGATCCACTGCCTTACCTCTGCGCGACAGGAAATTGCGCTTTCGAGATCGATGGAAAACCGCTGTATTATGATGATCACCACCCATCGACGGTCGGGGCAATGAACCTACGGCCAATCGTAGAGCCGGCATTTCGGGAAATTGTTCTTGGTGCGAATGGGGGCTAACGCCGAACTCGGCTGACATAACGCCGGAGACTCGTACATCGCGTCTCTCCGACGCGATGTACGAGTTGCGCGGTAATGCCCTCTATTTCTGCTGCAAGAGCCTTAGCAGATAGCGGCCGTAGTCGCTCTTTCCGACGTTCTCCGCCAGCGCCAGCAATTGCCGTTCATCGATGTAACCCAGCCGGAATGCGATCTCTTCGGGGCAAGCAATCTTGAAGCCCTGTCGCCGCTCCAGGGTCGAGACGAACTGGGCCGCTTCCAGCAGACTTTCGGGCGTTCCCGTATCAAGCCAAGCATAACCACGCCCCATGCATTCGACCGACAAGGTGCCGGCGGCCAGGTAGGCTCGGTTGACATCGGTGATTTCGAGTTCGCCGCGCGGCGACGGCTTCAGGTTGGCGGCGATGTCCACGACCTGCGCGTCGTAAAAGTACAATCCTGTAACCGCCCAATTCGACTTCGGCTCGGAGGGCTTCTCCTCGACCGAAAGAGCACGCATCTGCTGATCGAATTCGACCACGCCGTAACGCTCCGGATCCGCGACGTGATAGGCGAAGACACTTGCACCTGTGGTCAGGGTCGTGGCCTTTCGCATCAGTTCCGGCAAGCCATGACCGTAGAAGATGTTGTCTCCCAAGACCAGGGCTGAGGGACCGCCCGAAACGAAGTCGGCCCCGATGATGAACGCCTCGGCAAGGCCGTTCGGAGCATGCTGGACCGCATAGGACAAGTTCAGCCCCCATTGAGAGCCGTCACCCAGCAACCGCTTGAACACGTCCTGATCGTGCGGCGTCGTGATGATCAGAATCTCGCGTATGCCAGCGAGCATCAACGTCGTCAGCGGATAGAAGATCATCGGCTTGTCGTAGACCGGCATGAGCTGTTTGGACACAGCGCTGGTCATCGGATGCAATCGGGTTCCATTGCCACCGGCGAGTATGATGCCTTTCATGGCTTCCATATCCTTTTCATGCGGATCGAGGTCGTCAGCCCGTGTTTCCCAGGAGGCGGGCGACGACCGAACGAGTGGAGCCCTGCCATTGCGGAAGGGCGAAGTCATGCACGGTCTTGAGTTTCGTGGAGTCCAGGCGTGAATTTGCGGGACGATGCGCCAAGGTCGGGTATTCGGACGTGGAGATCGGAACGACCGCCGCATGCGGCCCACCCATGGCCGCGGACGCGCGCATAATCTCGCCGGCGAACTCCGCCCAACTTGCCTCCCCATTGGCGGTCATGTGAAACAGTCCGCGCAACCGGGCGTCAGTCGGGGACGACACCAGATTTTTGACGACACCAAGCACGGCGTCGGCGATGTCCAAGGCGGAGGTGGGATTGCCAATCTGATCCTGCACGACGCGCAGTTCAGGCCGATCCTGAGCCAAACGCAGCATGGTCTTGAGGAAGTTGCCGCCGAATGGGGAGTAGACCCAAGCGGTTCTCAGAATGGCATAATTCTCGGTCGCACGGGCCACCGCCTGCTCGCCGGCAAGCTTTGTCGATCCATAGACGCCGAGCGGACACGCGGGGTCCGTCTCCAGATAGGGAGCAAGCTTGCGTCCATCAAAGACGTAGTCCGTTGAAATGTGAGCAATCGGAATGCCGAGGTCATTACACGCTGCGGCCAGGAAACCGGGGGCTTCACCATTGATGATCCCTGCCTCAGTCTGCTCCGTTTCGGCCTTGTCGACGGCTGTGTAGGCAGCAGCCGAAATGACCGCGTCCGGGCGAAGTGCCTTCAGCACGTCGCCGGTGGATTCCCGAGCACCGCGCAGATCGAATTCGGGACGACCGATCGGCAAGATGACGACGTCATTCGCCCTTTCTCGCAATGCCGTGACAAGTTGGCCAGATTTTCCGGTCACTGCGATCCGCATCATTGGGGATCCGTCCGGGCATCTTCAATGATTCCGAGGCGCTCACCCGAATAGGATTTCCGCAGGGGCTGCCACCACCATGAATTGCCGAGATACCAATCCACAGTCCGCTCGATGCCACTCTCGAAGGTCTCTTCGGCACGCCAGCCAAGTTCCGACTCAAGCTTGTTTGCGTCGATTGCGTAGCGGGCATCATGACCTGGCCGATCGGCAACAAACCGGATAAGCGTCTCATGGGGTTGGCTCTTAGGCACGCGGCTGTCCAGGACTTTGCAAATGCTGCGGACAACATCGATGTTCCGGCGCTCATTGCGGCCACCAACATTGTATGTTTCGCCGATCCGACCGCGTTCGATGATGATATCCAGCGCTTTGACGTGGTCATCCACGAAGAGCCAGTCCCGAACATTCTCTCCACGACCGTAGACAGGGAGTTCCCTGCCTTCCAGCGCGTTGAGTATTGTCAAAGGAATAAGCTTTTCCGGATAGTGATACGGTCCGTAGTTGTTCGAGCAATTCGAGACAACGACCGGCAGCCCATAGGTCCGCGCCCAGGCCTTTGCCAGGTGGTCAGACGCGGCCTTTGAAGCCGAATACGGGGAACTCGGATCATAGGCGGTCGTTTCTGCGAAGAGGCCCGTTGATCCAAGCGAACCGTAGACTTCGTCCGTGGAGACGTGGAGAAACCTGAACCGTTCACGCTCCGGCTGTGTCAGGCCCTCGTAATGGGCTCTCACAGCTTCCAACAAGCTGAACGTCCCCATCACGTTGGTGCGGACGAAATCTTCAGCTCCGGTAATGGAACGGTCGACATGGCTTTCGGCCGCGAGATGCATCACGCGATCAGGGCGGAAATCGGCAAGGGCAGACTTCATCGCCGGAAGATCGCAAATATCCGCCCTCAAAAAATGGTGGTTGGGGTCGCCCATCACCGACTTCAGCGACTCAAGGTTGCCAGCATAGGTCAGCTTATCGACGGTCAGCACCGTGTAGCCGCGCTGCAAAACCAGATACCTTACAAGGGCCGAGCCGATAAAACCTGCTCCGCCTGTGACGAGCACTCTCATGTCAGCCCTTCTCACTTGGGTAGATAAAATAGGCGGGAATGTCTTTCAGAGCGGGCTGCGCGGCGTCCTTTGCCGACAACCTGGACCCGTCCGCAAGATCCGGCCAGATAATACCGATGTCAGGGTCATCCCACCGGACACCCTTGTCTGCTTCGGCATTGTAGTAGCTGGTGACCTTGTAGGAAACTACCGCATTTTCCGTCAGGGTACAGAAGCCGTGCAGGAAGCCTGCCGGGATCCACAACTGGTTGCCCTGGTCCGCATCCAGTACCGCCGAGACCCAGCCACCGTACGTTGGCGAGCCCGCGCGGATATCCACGGCGACATCAAAAATCGCACCATGGGTACAGCGGACCAGCTTTCCCTGCGCATAAGGCAGGGTTTGAAAATGAAGGCCTCGCACGGTACCCGGCGCCGCTGTAAGAGACTGGTTTTCCTGAACGAAAGAAACGTCTTCCACGTTCTTTGCAAACCAGTCCTGCCGAAATGTTTCGGAGAAGTAGCCGCGGCTATCGCCGTGCCGCTTTGGTTTGATTTCAACGACATCGTTGATCTGAAGACGCTTTAATTCCATTGCCATTCTCTCAGAAGTCCATCCCCCCGCATACAATAGAGCGGCAGGATTCGAAAGGTCCAAACGCACAGCGCAATGAGGGATTGAACCTGGGCGCACCTTTCGAGCAGATGGCGTTATCGATTGCGGCTCTTGCAGCCAAACTTTACTGGTCGCGGCGATTGAGCTTCGGCGGGCACTGCAATGTGGACAGGTCGGCAAAAACGGATTGAATGGCCGCATTCAATTGCTGCAATCGGCTCGACATTGTGGAGACAATCAAGCGGAGAGGTCAGCCCCCTCACCCCGCCTTCGACCTGTTCCGCCCGGCGCTCTTGGCCTCGTACAGCGCCAGATCCGCCCGGATGACCAGGTCGCGGGCGTCGCGCAGCCGGTTTTCTCCGGTGCCGGCGTACCCGACGGAGACGGTGACGGTGGCGATGCCGTCGATGCGGGCGGGGTGGGGAATGGTCAGGTCGCGGATGCTGCGGACCAGGCGGTCGGCGAGGAAGGCGCCGCCGGTCTCGGCGTCGGCGGCAAACAAAAGGGTGAATTCCTCGCCGCCGTAGCGGGCGACAAAGCCCTCGTGGCGGCTGGCGAAGAGGGAGAGCGTGGAGGCGATCCGGCGCAGGCAGTCGTCGCCCGCGACATGGCCGAAGCGGTCGTTGAAAGCCTTGAAGTGGTCGACATCGACCATCAGCAGCAGGACATCGCTGCGGGTCGCCAGCCAGGCGTCGAGCGTTTCGTCGAGGTGCCGGCGGTTGGCAATGCCGGTCAGCATGTCGGTCAGCGTCAGGTCGCGCAATTCGTCGCCCCGGCGCTCCGCCCGGTCGGCGCGGTTCTGCGCGTCATACTGGGCAAGATAGGTCAGACAGCGCTGTCGCTCGACATGCCAGTTGCCGTAGAGCGTGAAGAAAAGGCCAGTGACCACCTGCACAGTCAGGGGAAAGACGAGATTGGGATCGAGGCCCGGCTTGTGCTGGATGACGAGCAGCGCCGTCAGGCAGGTGACCGTGGTGAAAAGCAGCGCCCAGCGAAACCGGAGCACGAGCAGCATGTTGCCGAAGAGCAGCACCAGCGGCAGTTCACCCAGCGTGTAGCTGGCATAGGGCGAGGCCGAGACATAGAGCAGATAGAGCGGCAGGAGGCTCGCGACGAACATGCCGGCGAGCAGCAGCAATTCGCGGATGGCCGGCGGCACACGGGGCACCAGGAAGAAGATCGCAAGCGAACCCGGCACCAGCACGCAAAGCCGCATCATCACCGTGAAGGGCTGGATGTCCGCCATCAGATGCAGGCTGGTGAGATTGTAGATGTTGTAGACGATCAGGCCGACGATGATGGCGTGGCGCAGATGCTTGATCCGCTCGGCGCCGAAATCCCGTTCATGGGCGCGCTCCACCTCGGATGGCATGCGCAAAAGCCAGTCCAGCCGACCGCCTGCCCGTCCGGTCTTCGTCGTCCCAGCGCCCGCTCCCCCGACGATCGTTTCTGCGTCACTCACCCAGGTCATTCCCCCATCGGCACCGACCCACACCGGCGCTCCCGAGATCATGCACCCGGCTTGCAAAAATTCCCCTAATTTAGCTTGGATAAATAGTCCGATCGCGCGATATTCCGCAGCCCGCAGCCCGCAGCCCGATGCCGTCAGAGCGGGCGGCCCGCGCGGCTCGTGCGGCCTTGCCGTCAGGCCTCCGGCCCGCCGAACTGCTCCCAGGCCGCCATGGCATCGCCCGCATACATCAGCGAGGGACCGCCGCCCATATAGACGGCGAGGCCCAGCGCCTCCTCGAATTCCGCCTTCGTCGTCCCGAGCTTGATCAGCGCTTCCGTGTGGAAACCGATGCAGCCGTCGCAGCGGGTGGAAATGGCAATGCCCAAAGCCACCAGTTCCTTGACCTTCTTCGACAGCGCCCCGTCCCTGGTCGCGGCCCCCGCCATGGCGGAAAAGCCCTGCATCACATCGGGAATGTCCTTGCGCAGGGTCTTGATTCCGCTCGAAATGTCCCGGGTGATGGCGATGTAGTCCTTGCTCACGGCGAAGCCTCCTCAATATATACGACACTTCATATATATTGAGGTTCGAGAGGATTGCAAGGGAGGGGTCAGGCAGTAGGCAGTAGGCAGTAGGCAGTAGGCAGTAGGCAGTAGGTAGTGGGCAGCAAGCAGCCGGTGATGCGCAGCCAATCCTTGCACTGGCTGATGTCGCCCCCAGTTCCCAACCCTACAAACTACTGCCTACTGCCTAATCCCTATCCCCTCCCCTCACCCTTGCCGAACCGGCGTATAGCCCGCCTCGCGGATCGCCTGCTCGGCAAGCGCCGCGTCGCCTTCGACAACAGCCTTGCGGGCGGCGAGATCGATGGTGACGATGCTTCCCGGCAGCACCTCCGCCAAGGCCTTGACCACCGTCTTTTCGCAGTGCCCGCAGGTCATGTCCTCGATCCTGAATACCGTCTGTCCGGTCATGTTCGTCTTCCCTGTCTTGCGGCCCCGGCGGGGCCATTCATCGTCATTCTCAACCTTCCCATGGGGGCAAGGTCAATCCCCGCAACAGTCTCCGCCCGCCCTTGGCGCAGTGGCGGTTTGCCGCAGCGGATGCCCCTCGAGGTCGGCGAGGATCGGACAGTTCGGCCTGTTGTCGCCATGGCAACGCTCGGCGAGATGCACCAGCGTGTCGCGCATCGCCTGCATTTCGGCGATCTTCGTCTCCAGCTCCTCGACATGGGTGAGCGCCATGGCCTTCACCTCCGCACTCGCCCGCGCCTTGTCGTCCCAGAGCTTCAGCAGCCGCTCGGTTTCCTCCAGGGAAAAGCCGAGGCTGCGCGAGCGGCGCACGAAGCGCAGCCGGTTGACGCTGTCTCGATCATAGACCCGGTAGTTCGAGGCCGTGCGCCCCGCCGGGGAAATCAGCCCGATCTCCTCGTAGTACCGGATCATCTTGGCCGACACGCCCGAGGCGTGAGAGGCTTCGCCGATGGTCATCGTCATTTCTTCCAACCGAATGTGTCAGACTCAGATTTTAAATGGGCTCCAAAGCTGTAGGGGTTCCAAACTTTGTCTTCATCAAGCTTATATCGCTCTATCAAATCGTCTCGAATTCCGTGCAAGCCCAGCAAGAACAGAGCTGTGGAGATATCTGCCTTCGTTATTGATCTCGGTAGCTCGAAGCCTGAACTGCGACCGAAACCAAAGAGCGCTGACGCTTCGGCGTATACCGCCGCCTGTCCCAAAATCAGCGACTCCAGATTGCTCCTTGTCACAATTGTGCCGCGCATTAGATCGGGCTTGAGGGCAGATAGCTTTGACGCTTCAACCTGCAAAATGTACAGAAGACGCTGGAAATACCACCTTTCCTTCGCGGACAGAACCTCAACCAGTTCTTTCAGCGCCGGCGTGACATCGGTGGGAAGCTTTGAAAAATCTTCAAATTTAACTTTATTAGGAAGTATTTGTTCAATTGTTTCGCTGAGCAAGCTTTCCAAAATACGCCCATTTGTCTCGGCATATTGGCATATTGAGGACAGGATTAGGGGAGAAACGGCGAGGTTCGCCGACTTCCTAGCTTCCCGGCGCTCCCTCTCTAAGTTCTCAGCGCTTGCGATTTGCTTTTGGGCTATTGCTTCGGAGGATGCAATTTGACAGCGTATCTCGCGAACGCTGAAGTAAGCGGCGACCAGAGCTCCAATTCCCGTAATTAATCCCTGATAATCGTGGAGCCAACCCAACCCACCAAGCCAGAAAACAAAGTATATTAATGAATTATCTCCAAAAGCGGTAATTTTGCAAGCGGCAACAAAAATGATCGACAAGGCTAATATACCTGTCGAAAAGCCGAACAATACCTGCCACCAGTCTCGCCTCATGATCACTCTCTCCAAAAGCTACTACCCCAACGTTGGGACCCTGCTTCGTCACAACGTCACCCTCGCCGCCCTCAGCCGCAACGCATTGGAGAGCACAAAGACGCTCGAAAGCCCCATGGCCGCCGCCCCCAGCATCGGCGAGAAGGTCACGCCTGACAGCGGATAGAGCACACCTGCGGCCACCGGGATCAGCGCCACATTGTAGCCGAAGGCCCAGAAGAGGTTCTGGCGGATATTGCCCATCACCTGGTCCGAGAGTTCGATCGCATGCAGCGCGCCGGAGAGATCGCCGCCGACCAGCACGACATCGGCGCTTTCGATCGCCACATCCGTGCCGGTGCCAATCGCAATCCCGGCATCGGCGGTGGCAAGCGCCGGGGCATCATTGATGCCGTCGCCGACAAAGGCGACCTTACCGCCCTTCGCCTGCAACTGTCTGATGGCCTTCACCTTTCCCTCCGGCAACACTTCGGCCACCACCGCATCGATGCCAGCCTTTCTCGCCACGGCCTCTGCCGTGCGCACATTGTCGCCGGTCACCATCATTAGCTTCAGGCCACGGGCCTTCAATGCCGCAATGGCAGCCGCACTGGTCGGCTTGATCGGATCGGCAACCGCAATCGCTGCCGCGAGCCTGCCGTCGATGGCGACATAAAGCGGGCTTGCGCCTTCGTCGGCCAGACGGGTGACGGCGGCCTGAAGGTCGGCGGCGGAGACAGCCCCTCCCCCCTGTGGGGAGGGGTTGGGGAGGGGACGTTCCTCACGTGATGAACCAGAAACAAAGTCCCCCTCTGGCCTGCCGGCCATCTCCCCCACAAGGGGGGAGAGACCATGTGGCATCACGCCCAACTTCACCATGAACCGGTCAGCCCCGGCCGCAACCCGCCGGCCATCAACCATGCCGGTCACACCAAACCCCGCCACCGCCTCGACCTTCTCCACGGCGAAGAGCGATAGGCCCCGCCGCTGCGCCGCGCGCACGATCGCATCCGCCAGAGGGTGCTCCGAGCGGGCCTCCAGGCTTGCCGTCAGACGCAGAAGCTCCGCCTCCTCAAACCCCTCTGCCGTGACGATCTCGGTCACCTCGGGTTTTCCGGCGGTGATCGTGCCGGTCTTGTCCATCACCACCCAGTCGATCTGGCTGAGGCTCTGCAGCGCCTCGCCCTTGCGGAAGAGCACGCCAAGCTCGGCGGCCCTGCCCGTGCCGACCATGATCGAGGTCGGGGTGGCAAGCCCCATGGCGCAGGGGCAGGCGATGATCAAGACGGCAACGGCCGCGACGAGACCGTGCGTATAGGCGGGAGCCGGCCCGAAGATCAGCCAGATCAGGAAGGTCAAAACGGCGATGCCGATGACCACGGGCACGAACCAGGCGGTGACGTCATCGACCAGTTTCTGGATCGGCAGTTTCGCCCCTTGCGCTTCCTGCACCATGCGGATGATGCGCGAGAGCATCATGTCGGCGCCGACACCGGTCGCCTCGAAGCGGAAGGAGCCGGAACCATTGACCGTGCCGCCGATGACGGTGGCGCCAGAGCCCTTCTCGACCGGGATCGGCTCGCCGGAAATCATCGCCTCGTCGACGGCACTTCTGCCATCGATCACCCGGCCATCGACCGGAATGCGCTCGCCCGGACGCACCACCACGACATCGCCGCGTTTCACCTCGGACAGCGGCAGATCGCGCGTCTGCCCGTCCCGCTCCACCCGCGCAGTCTTCGCCTGCAGGCCCGCAAGCTTGCGGATCGCCGCCCCCGTGCGGCCCTTGGCGCGGGCTTCGAGCAGCCGGCCGAGCAGGATCAGCGAGACGATGACGGTTGCGGCTTCGTAGTAGACATGACGGGCCTCCAGCGGCAGCAGCGAGGGCGCAAAAGTCGTGACGACGGAATAGAGATAGGCGGCCCCGGTGCCGATCGCGACCAGCGCGTTCATGTCGGGGGCCAGGCGAATGAGCGCCGGGATGCCCTTCAGATAAAAGCGACGGCCGGGGCCAACGAGCACCGCTGTCGCGAGCGCAAATTGTAGCAGATACAGCGAGTTGCCGGGGAAAACATCCATCAGGACATGATGCAGCGGCGGATAGATGTGGGTGCCCATTTCCAGGACGAAAAGCGGCAGCGTCAGGACGAGGGCAATCCCGAAATCGCGCTGCAAGCCCGAAATCTCCTTCGCGCGGCGCACCTCGCGGCTGTCGACGGCGGCATGTACCGACACCGGCTGGCGGCTCGTGGCGGATGCCCCGCCGGCCCCGACATGGCCGCCCGGCGCGCTGGAGCCCTGCCCCTGAGCCGGACCGGCATTTTCGCCCTCCGCATCGTCCGCCGAAAGCTCGGCCGTATCGCCGCCGGAGAGCCTGAGGGCATAGCCGGCTTTTGCCACGGCGGCCGTCAGCGCCGGCAGGGCGGAGACCCCGCCCAGCACCGTCACCACCGCTTCGCCGGTCGCCAGATTGACGCTTGCCGTCTCGACCGAGTGCACCGTCTTCAACGCCTTTTCCACGCGGGAAACGCAGGAGGCGCAGGTCATGTCCTCGACTTCGAGCACCAGCGCCTCGGCTTTCGCCTGGTAACCTGCCGTGTCGATGGCGGCGAGCAGGGCTGCGGCCGAAAAACCGATGCCGGGCGTGACCGACAGCGTCTCGGTGGCAAAGTTCACCGCGCTTTGCTCAACGCCAGGCACGGCGGCAACGGCCTTTTCCACCCGGCGCACACAGGACGCGCAGGTCATGCCCTCGACGGGCAAGAGGATGGTTTCGCTGATATTCTTGGCCGCATCGGGCCGGGACTGCATGTTCATGGCGGTCACCTCCGCCATCTTACATGGACCTTCCCATCATGGGAGGGTCAAGGGGTGCGGTGACGATTTTTTTGGGCGGCGGGGCCGAGGGCAAACCACCCTCCCCTTGAGGGGGAGGGTCGGAGCGAAGCTCCGGGGTGGGGTGACCGGGAGGCGGCGTTTGTACCGTTCAAGGTTCACCCCCACCCGCCGCTTCGCGGCGACCTCCCCCCTCAAGGGGGAGGTGGGCCCCCTCGACCCTGGCTTTGCCATCGGTCATGGCCATTGCTGCTTGCGCAAAGTCGGCGCAAACTATCCTGCAAGGCCGAGGAACAAGGAGGGATGGCCAATGCTGATCGGGACCTGCCATTGCGGCCAGACGGGCTGGACGCTGACCGGCGATCCGGGGCCGGCCACGGCCTGCAACTGCACACTCTGCCGCCGTTACGGCGCCCTCTGGGCCTATGACCATGAGAATGAGCGCATCCAGATTACCGGCTGGCCCTCATCCTATCTGCGCGCCGGGCCAGACAAGTCCTCTCTCGAAATCCTGTTCTGCCCGACCTGCGGCTGCGTGCTCAGTTGGCGGGCCTTGCGCAGCGGCGAAGACGGGCGGCGGCGGATCGCCGTCAATCTCAGGCTTGCGCCGCCGGACGCGGTCGGCGACCTGCCGATCGACCATTTCGACGGCCTCGACACGTTTGAAGACCTGCCGTCACGCGGCGCTTGCGTGCGCGATCTCTGGGCGTGAGAGGCACGGATGCATTGCCCGGATGGGGCAGACCGCCCCCTCCCATCCAAAGTTCGTTCCAACAGTCCGTTGCCCCTCGGCCCCGGGAATATCGCCATGCGTTTCATCAATCCCATCCCTTTCGTCCGCGACATCGGGCGCGCCCGCGCCTTCTACCGCGATGTGATGCAGCTTGAGATCCGCGCGGATCACGGGAATTTCGTGCTGTTTGAGGGTGGCTTTGCCCTGCATGAGGGCCGGAGCCTCGAGAAGACCGTCTGGAAACAGAGCGACGGTGACGCCCCGGCCTCCTATGGCCGCCGCAACCTCCTGCTCTATTTCGAAACGGCGGACATCGACGCCGCATTCGCGCGCATCGCGCCTGAAGTCGACCTCATCCATCCCGTGGAGACACAGGCCTGGGGGCAAAGGGTGTTCCGCTTCACCGATCCTGACGGGCATGCCGTCGAAGTGGGCGAACCGCTTGTGATGTGATGGGGCGGTTATGCCGCATGCGGGGGGCGTCCGAAGTCGGTTGGCTTGCGCCGAGATCTACACTCGGCTAAAATACATAAAACATGTATTTTGGAGCGTGTCATGCAAATCTTCACCTCCCTCGACCTGCAAAGACAGACCGGCGATGTGCAACGGGCGGCGTCCCAGGGCGGCGTGGTCATTACTTCGCATGGCAAGCCGAGAAACGTGATGCTCTCCGTCGAAGAGTTCTGCCGCCTGAAGCGCGTGGCACAAGAAAGCGTGCCGACGCATCTTCTGGCGCGCAAAAGTCCGGTCATCCGTCACAGTGCCGATCCGCTTGGTTACGACGTCAGAGATTTTCGGCACGCTTCAGTGCAGATGTCCAGAGATGCGATCGAAGGCGTCCATGCAGAGGCCGTGGATGCGGAACTCGAGCGCGTGCGCGCCGTGTTTCTCAGAGGTCAACGGTGATCGACCAACCCGAGCCGGCAGACAGACGAAGACCTCGCTTCCTGATCATGGACAATACGCCTTTGTCCCTGCTCGGCACCATAGAGGCGCTCGACTGGTTCTTTGTGCCGGGCTGCGATGTCACGATCACCGACATGGTCATCGCCGAGGCCACGCGCGAACCGGGCGAAGGCCGCGATCAGCGACGGGCCAGCCGGGCCTATGTGACGCGATGGCTGAACGAAAACCGCAGCAGAATCACCGTTCTGAAAACCGCCGAGGGCCAGCGATACCAGCGTGAAATGCAATTGTGGGGGAAGGCGGGCAGACCTCGGGATCTTCACCCGGATTGGTCGGACCGGGGCGAACGAAGCGTACTTTCCGTCGTCCAGGACCTTAAATCAGCGCTGCTGCAGGATGAGGAAATCATCGTCATCATGGACGACCGCGACGGTCGCGATGCCGTCAGAGCCGTTCGGGCCGATATCGCGCTGATGGGCACGCGGACATTCATCCGCTGGATGGAGGAGGATTTCGGGATTGCGGCGGCGGCAACGGCCTGGCATTCCATTCGACTGGCGACCGGCGACAACGCCGATGAGGGCGACGACAACGATCCCGTCTATATCCGGACCCGCTAGTGCATTTGCGGCGAAAACGGAGCCGCCTTCATGCTCCGTCTCTTGGTTTTTTAAGTAATTCCGGATGCGTAACCGCTTCGCACTTCTGGCGGAGTTGCTTTGGGTCTGCGGCATAACTCATCCCCACCCGCAGAAACGCGAAAAAGCCGGTCGCGTGTGGCGACCGGCCTTGTTCTTCTTCTCGCGCAAGCGGCTTGCCCGCTTAAAACTCTTCCCAGCTGCCGCCGCTTTTCACGGCCGCATTGCCGTGGAATGCCTGGGCGACCTTGGCGGTCATCTGGCGTGCCGGTGAGGGCTGCGGGCGGGACTGCTGGTTGGCGGCGGCGGGGGTGCTGCGGGTCTGGTTTGCCGCACCGATCTTGAACTGGGCGAGCAGCTGGAAGAGCTGTTCGGCCTCGCGCGCCAGGCTATGGGAGGCGGCCGTGGTTTCCTCAACCATGGCGGCGTTCTGCTGGGTGCCCTGGTCGATGGTGTTGACCGCCGTGTTGATTTCCTTCAGCCCCGTCGACTGCTCTCTGGAGCCCTCGACGATCGCCACGACATTGACGTCGACCTCGATCACCTGGCTGACGATCTCCTGCAGTGCCTTGCCGGTCGTGCCGACCAGGGCCACGCCCTCCTTCACATGGGTGTTGGAGGCGTTGATCAGTTCCTTGATCTCCTTGGCAGCCTTGGCCGAGCGCTGGGCGAGTTCGCGGACTTCCTGGGCGACGACGGCAAAACCCTTGCCGGCTTCACCCGCACGCGCTGCTTCCACGCCGGCATTCAAGGCGAGCAAATTGGTCTGGAAGGCGATCTCGTCGATGACGCCGATGATGTTGGAAATTTCCGAGGACGATTTCTCGATCCGACTCATGGCCTCGACGGCATTGCCGACGACATTGCCGGAATGTTCGGCATTCTCCTTGGTCTTGCGCACCAGGGTGCCCGCTTCCTGGGCGCGGTGGCTGCTGTCGCTGACCGTCGTGGTGATTTCTTCGAGCGCCGCTGCCGTCTCTTCCACGGAGGCTGCCTGCTGCTCGGTGCGCTTGGCAAGGTCGCTGGAGGCCGCCTGGATCTGCTGCGAGGCTGCGGCGATCGCGCCGGCATTCTCGGTGATCGACTGCAGCGTGTTGCGCAGCTTCGACGAGGTCTCGTTGAAATCGATGCGCAGCTTGTCGAGCGTCGGCAGGAAGGGCTTGTCGATCGTCAGCGTCATGTCGCCTTCCGACATGGCGTTCAGGGCCGAAGCGAGCGCGTCGACGTTCTGGACACGGGTGGTCACGTCGGTGGCGAATTTCACCACCTTGAAGACGTGGCCGTTCATGTCGAAGATCGGATTGTAGGACGCCTGGATATGGACCTTCCTGCCCCCCTTGCCGATGCGCAGAAATTCGTCGGCGACGAATTCACCGGCGGCCAGTTTCGTCCAGAACTGCTTGTAGGCATCGCTGTTGGTATAGGCGGGATCGCAGAACATCTGGTGATGCTTGCCCTGGATTTCCGAGAGCTGATAGCCAAGCGTCGTCAGAAAATTCTCGTTGGCGGTCAGGATCTCGCCGTTGGGGGTGAATTCGATGACGGCCTGGGCGCGCGAGAGGGCATCCAGCTTGCCGGCGTCCTCGGCGCTTTTCAGCTTCTGCGCCGTGATGTCGGTGGCGAACTTCACCACCTTGTAGGGCTTGCCGCCGCGGAAGATGGGGTTGTAGGAGGCCTCGATCCAGATCTCACGGCCACCCTTGGCGATGCGCTTGTACTGGCGTCTGTCGAATTCGCCACGGCCGAGCTTGGCCCAGAATTCGCGGTATTCCGGCGACGCGACCTCCGCGGGGTCCACGAACATGCGGTGGTGCTGCCCGACGATTTCGGACGCCTGGTAACCAAGGGCCCGACAGAAATTTTCATTCGCCGACAGGATCGTGCCATCCAGCTTGAATTCGATGACGGCCTGGGACCTGCCAATCGCTTCAAGAACCGCCTTGCTATCTGCCGCACCAAAACCCAGCATGTTCGTTCCTCTCCAAACCCGCTCATCCCAGGCCATCCACCGGAAATCGTTGGAGCCTCGGATTGACCGTGTTAAAAGTCGCATACATGCATTTACGAATCGTGAACTTCCGGTAAGAAATGTGCAGATATTGCTCTTTTTCTACGCATCTTGCTGAAAAACTCACGCCAAGCCGGCAATATTTCGAGCAGCTAATCCTTTGAAGAGTCCGGATTTTCGATGGATCAGGAAAGCGAACTTCAGCTCAGGTTCCGTGAAGCGAATGGTCTTGCGGAAACCCATGCGGCACACAACTGGCGCGGCCTTTCCGCTCAATACTCGCGGCTGAAACTGCCTGCCGAATACGAATTCGAGTGGCACGGCAACTGGCATTATCTCGCCTATCACGACCTGGTTCTGGTCGATGGCGAGATGGAGCTGACGGGGGAAAAACCTGTCGCCGGCGGCGATCTCAGGGACAAGATGACCTATGTGCCGGCGGGACAGTCGATCGAGGGCTGGGCCAAACCGGCAAACCGGATGAACGCCTTTACCGTCGTCTGCTTCGATCCTTCCGCCATGGAGGAGGAGATCCAGGCGGAGTTCAACCAGTTCGAGCCCCGGCCATACATCTATTTCCGGGACACGCAGCTCGGCCCGACGATGCGCAAGCTCGGCGAGCTGATGGCCGACGAGCGGCCGACATCGAGGATTTATGCCGAGACCGTCGCGCTGACCGCCGCACTCGAAATGTTCAGGATCAGCATTCCGCCCGTGGCAGCCCAAAGCCGGAAGGTTCGCGGCCAGCTGAGCGCCAGTCAGCGCCGGCTGATCGCTGAGTATATCGACGCGCATCTGACGACCGATCTCGGCCTGGACGAACTTGCCAATATCTGCGGCCTGACACGCTTCCATTTCTGCCGCTCGTTCAAGGCGACCTACGGGGATACGCCCTTCCAATATGTCACGGCGAAGCGGATCGAGAAGGCGCAGCACATGCTGAGGCAATCGCGGCTGCCGGTGTCGTTCATCGCGGAAGCCTGCGGTTTCAACGGCGCCAACCAGTTTGGCCGGGCGTTCCGCAGCCATGTCGGCACCACGCCGCTCGCCTACCGGAAAATGACCTGATCAAGGACAGCCTTCACGGTCGAACCGGGACGATGCTCAAAGCGGGCGAGCGCACCCGGGCCTAACCGCGTTCGGCACCCACGCGCATCGGCCAGTCGACCACGTAGTTTTCGAGGTCCTCGACATCGAGCCCCTCTTCCGAGATCGTGCGCCCCTTGGCGGAGACGCCGGCCTCGTGCACCGTGCGCGGATCACCCGACACCAGCGGGTGCCACCAGTAGAGATCGCGGCCTTCGTCGACGAGGCGGTAGCCGCAGGTGGGCGGCAGCCACTGGATCTCGCGCAGGCCCTTGAGCGTCAGCTGGATGCAGTCGGGCACGGTGTCCTGGCGGTTCTCATAATCCTTGCAGCGACAGGTGTCGCCGTCGAGCAGCTTGCAGGCGACCGAGGTGAAGGCGATCTCGCCGGTGTCCCAGTCTTCCAGCTTGTTGAGACAACAGAGGCCACAGCCGTCGCAGAGGCTTTCCCACTCCGCATTGTCCATCTCGGCGAGCGTCTTTGTCTTCCAGAAGGGGTCGTCACGCATGCTTCATCCAGGGGCCGGTCCGGCCGGCTCTCGTTCGTGTTGCAGCCGGGCGGGTTTGGGACCCCGGCCGGGTCCGGCACGGTGTCCGTGCTGCCACGCTTGCGGCAAAACACCGGCCTCGACCGGCGGCCTCTTCGACCGGGCCGCGAT
Source organism: Rhizobium sp. AG855 (assembly GCF_003610655.1). Lineage (NCBI taxonomy): Bacteria > Pseudomonadati > Pseudomonadota > Alphaproteobacteria > Hyphomicrobiales > Rhizobiaceae > Rhizobium > Rhizobium sp. AG855. The sequence continues at coordinate 2,387,478 of NZ_RAQG01000003.1, forward strand.
TGTACTTGTTCTTTGGCGGCAAATCGACCATCACTCAGATAAGATCGATCGTTGCCGCCTGCTTGTCCTTTAGGCCTCAGGGCGGTCGCGTCAAGTCACAGATCAGGTTCCGGGCCGGCGATGCCGCGCCCGCATGCATCGGGAAGGCCCAAGGTGTCCGGAGACGACGAGCCGAACAACATGGCTGGAGACGAGGGATCCGCCGGCAGCCCGGCCGGTTCCGAAAGCCCGCGCCGGACGCGGCCGGACAAGCCACCCCGGCTGAAGCGGCACATCTTCCTCAGGATCGACAGCTGGCTCGATTCGACGCTGTGGAATGCCGGATACGACCTGGCGGAAGCCTGGGAAGAGATCACCATCTTCTTCCGCCGTTTTCGCGTGCGCGGCCTGAAGAAGCTCGGCTTCGAGATTGCCGGCGAAGCGATGACGCTCGGCACCGCCGGGACGGTGGTCCTCTTGACGCTGGCGCAGCCGGCCTTCGAGGAAACGAAGAAGGACTGGCGCAACCACGACAATTTCGCCGTGACCTTTCTCGACCGCTACGGCAACACCATCGGCCATCGCGGCATCATCCATGAAAACTCGGTGCCGGTCGACGAGCTGCCCGACCATCTGGTGAAGGCGGTGCTGGCGACGGAAGACCGGCGCTTCTTCCAGCATTTCGGCATCGATTTCATGGGCCTTGCCCGGGCCATGACGGAAAACGCCAAGGCGGGATCGGTCGTGCAGGGCGGCTCGACGCTGACGCAGCAGCTGGCGAAGAACCTGTTCCTCACCAATGAACGGTCGATCGAGCGCAAGATCAAGGAAGCCTTCCTGTCGCTCTGGCTCGAGGCGAACCTGTCGAAGAAGGAGATCCTGTCGCTCTATCTCGACCGCGCCTATATGGGCGGCGGCACGTTCGGGGCGGCGGCGGCGGCCCAGTTCTATTTCGGCAAGAACATCACCGAGGTGACGCTGGCGGAAGCCGCGATGCTGGCCGGTCTCTTCAAGGCGCCGGCGAAATATGCCCCCCACGTCAACCTGCCGGCGGCCCGCGCGCGGGCCAATGACGTTCTCACCAACATGGTGCAAAGCGGGCTGATGACCGAGGGCCAGGTGGTGGCGGCGCGGCGCAACCCGGCCTCCGTCATCGACCGCGACGAGAAGGAAGCGCCTGATTTCTTCCTCGACTGGGCGTTCGAGGAAGTGCAGCGGCTTGCAGCGCGCTTCAAGGATCACACGCTCGTCGTGCGCACCACGATCGATCTCGGGCTGCAGCAGGCAGCCGACGAGGCGGTGGCCTCCTCGCTTCGCGAATATGGCGAGAGCTACAACGTCAAGCAGGGCGCGATCGTGATGATCGAGAATGGCGGGGCCGTGCGCGCCATGGTCGGCGGGCGGGACTATGGCGAAAGCCAGTTCAACCGCGCCACCAAGGCGCTGCGCCAGCCGGGCTCGTCCTTCAAGATGTATACCTATGCGCTGGCCATGGAGAACGGCTATACGCCGCAAAGCGTGGTCACCGACGGGCCGATTTCCTGGGGCAACTGGAGCCCGCAGAATTACGGCCGCAGCTATGCCGGCCGGATCACGCTCGAAACGGCACTGGCGAAATCGATCAACACGATCCCGGTGCGGCTTGCCAAGGAGAAGCTCGGCATCGACGCGATCATGGCAACCGCCAAGGCGATGGGCGTGGAAACGCCGATCAAGAAGGACGTGACCATTCCGCTCGGCACATCGGAAGTCACGGTCATGGACCAGGCGACCGCCTATGCCGTGCTGCCGGCCGGCGGCTACCAGTCGCGCCGCCACGGCGTGGCGCAGATCATGAATTATGCTGGCGACGTGCTTTACGACTTCGAGCGCGATTCAGCCCCGCCGGAGCGGATCCTGACCGAACAGGCCGCCGCCTACATGAACCAGATGATGACCAAGATCCCCTATATCGGCACGGCGCGGCGCGCCGCCGTCGACGGGATCCTGACCGGCGGCAAGACCGGCACGACCCAGGCGTATCGCGACGCCTGGTTCGTCGGTTACACCGGCAATTACACGGCAGCCGTCTGGTTCGGCAATGACGACTATACCTCGACCAACAACATGACCGGCGGCTCGCTTCCGGCCATGACCTTCAAGAAGCTGATGGATTATGCCCATCAGGGCATCGACCTGAAGCCGATCATGGGGGTCGATGCGCCGATGCCGGAAAAGGACAAGGCGCCCGCCGTGGCAAGCGCCGACGCCGCCGATGCGCTGCCGCCGATGGTGCGTCCCCGCTCGCTGTCGGGGCAATCGACCCGGCTGATCCGCGATCTCGGCCAAAGGCTGCGTTCGGCCCCGGCGCTGGTGCTGCCCGCGAGCCAGAGCGCGCAGGCAAAGCCCGCCCCCGAGACCACGGGTTCGACCGTCCCTTAATACGATCGCAGGTTTTACCGCGCGCTAACGCCATTTGCGGCGGATGCGACGCGGGACCGGCTGATTCGCGCCCGCAAGGCCGCAAACGAGGTGCCGCCCGCCCTGCCCCCGCGTCCTCCGCGTGCCGGATCGGCACGCCGCCTGCGCAGGCCTGCGGCCCGGCCTCATCCTGGAAAGGTCCCGTTTACCTTGCGGGTTACGATAATCCCGCAATTCCCGATAAGGCACAGGTCCTTCACCCCAAATTAAGGGGGTCGCCACTAGGTTGCGGCGGTTTTCGACGTGTAGGTTTTTCATTCGGCGATTGGACATCCATGAAGAGATGGCTCGGAATTCCCGCAAGACCGCAGATGACTGCGGAACAATATCACGAATTCCTCGAATCCCGGTCGTCGATGCGCAATCGCATGTTGCGCATGGCCGTGATCAGCGTCTTCATCTTCTATCTCTGCTGCTTCCTGTTCGACCTCTGGGTGCTCGGCGACGTGACGGTGATTTCGGCCGTGCTGCGCTTCGGCGTCGTCGCGCCGGTGACCGGCGGCCTGCTGTTCTATCTCGCCGGCGAGCATCCGATCGCGCACAAGGAGGTGGCGGCGATCCTGGTCGCCTTGTTTGCCCAGGTCTGCTGGTCGATCATCGTGGTCTCGAGCCACAATCCGGCGGTGCTCGGCTATTATTACGCGGCCTGCACCTTCCAGATGGCGATCACGATTGCGGCCGCCTCGCCCTTCCGCCCCAGCCTGCATGCCAGCATCTTCACCTTCTGCCTGACCTATTGGGTGATCTGGTTGCTGGAAGGGGCAACGCCGCTTTATGCCCTGCAGCATCTCTCGGTCTATCTGCCGACCATGGCGATGACCCTGCTCGTCTGTTACCAGCTGGAGGCCGAAGCGGTGGCAAGCTATCTGCAGCAGCAGGAAAACGAGCTGTTGAAACGGGAATTGTCGCGTCAGAACAAGGACCTGGCACGGCTTTCCGTGACCGACCCCCTAACCCGGCTCTCCAACCGCCGCGGCACCGAGATGGAGCTGATGCGGCTGACCACGGAAGCAAAGAGCGAGGCCGAACGCGTGGTCCTCCTGGTCGCCGATGTCGACAACTTCAAGGCCTATAACGACGCCTATGGCCATGGCGCCGGCGACGAATGCCTCAAACGCGTGGCACGCGCCATGCGCCGGGCGCTGCCGATCGAGGCGCATTTCGCCCGCCATGGCGGCGAGGAATTCCTAGCCATCCTGTCCGGCACCGAAGCGGAGATTGCCGCAAGCGTGGCCGAAAGCCTGCGCCGCGCCGTGCGCCAGCTCGGCATCGGCCACGACCACACCGGCGACCGCAACCGCCACGTCACCGTCAGCATCGGCGCCGCCTGCGGCGCGGTGCGCTCCAGCGCCGATTACGAGCGCCTGCTGGAGGCAGCCGACCGGGCGCTGTATGCGGCCAAGGGGGATGGGCGGAATAGTTGGCGGGTGTTTGAGGGGGATGAGGCGGAAAGGGTTGTGGCGTAGGGGGGGGTTGGCCGGTCATGACCGTGCCACCGATTTCCACAATTTATGCTGCGGAGCTCAACGACAAAATGCTGCGGCCAGTTCGCCTGCCCCGTCCCTTGCTCGCGTTAAGACGCATTACAAGCCCCGCCTTGCCGCTGCGCTTTTCCTTACATGGTGGAATCACTTTAAAATTGCGCGTAATTCCTCGATAGAAAGCATCGGCTCACGCCGATGGATCATTGCATGGCAGTTTGGGCAGATTGGTCTAAGGTGTGCGATCGGATCGACCTCGTAAGTCTTCTTTATCTGCTTAAGTGGAACTAAATGATGTACGTGCATGAAGTCTTTCCCACGTTCACCGTAACGCGCCGAGAAATCCAAGCCACACCCCTGGCAAATGGGTAGATAATGGCCGATGCAGGCCGCGCGAGCACTCCTGCTTCTCTCATAGCGGTTCACTTTGACCTCAATGACAGCGCCTTCATAATAAGCATCTGGGGAAAGCTCGTCTGGATACGGTTGATCTGAAGCCCCCCCAGGTCCTGTCCAATACCGAATTACTGGGCTGCCCCAGTTGAGGTGGGGTGGAGCAGCTACATAATCGTCTAGCTTGTCGAGCACCCCCCTGCCTGCTGCCCGGTGCAGTGCGTGTGCTACAGCAGAAAAGGCCGAGTAATAAGTGCCAGCTCCTTGCCCGCCTTCGCCATAGCGGGCCAACAGAGAACTCCACACCTCTGGTTTGACAGCACGCAGACTGTCAATGAAATCGCCTGTATGAAATGGGCGCGGAATAATTTCATCCAAGACCAAGGTAACTATCTCATCAGTTAGCGCAGCCGGCGCGCGTGCGGCAAAAGCGCTACGGGCGGCTTCTCTGGCCTCATCGATCGCCCGAAATCGCCGATGCAGCTCCTCGCCACATACATTGACCGTGTAGATACCTTTGTTCGTATGGGTGTGGTTCTTGTTCTTTATGATGACTACGACAGTAGTATCGCCGATCTTACCTTCAGATTTCAGTCTGTGCCCGTGAGGTTCGAAGGTAATTTTTTCCCTTAAACGCGTCATAATAATCACCTCAATTCGGTCATGATTGACCACAAATCTCAGCACATCCTCAGTTGAGTGTCACTACTTTTTGTACACGCCAAAAAATCCAATACATGTTACGGCACGCACTAATTAGCGATGACCTTACTAAGTGCCCCCCTCACGACACCGTCACCGGCTTCGAGCGCATCCGCATCGCCGTTGCCGGATCGGCCCTGCGGCAGAGCCTGGGCGGCAAGCCTTTCATAATCAGCTCGGCGTCGGCCACCGCCATCGAGCCCAGCGCATAAAAGGCGTCGCGGGTGCCGCCGGTGCGGTGGGCGGAGAGGAGGATGTTGGGGGATTTTCGGATGGGGTCGTCGGCGGCGACGGGTTCTTCCGGGAAGACGTCGGTTGCGACGTTGATGTGGCCGGAGGCGGCCGCCGCGATCATGGCCGGGAAGTCGACGACGGCGGCGCGGCTCATCAGGAGGAAGGCGGCGCCCTGTTTCATCCGGGCGAATTCCCGCGCGCCGATGAAGCCTTCGTTTTCGCTGGTGACGCTGGCGAAGACGCAGACGACCTGGCTTTTTTCCAAGACCTCGTCGAGCGTTGCGGGCTCACAATCCTGGCGCTCGATGATCTCGTTTGGAAGCCAGGGATCGAAGACGCGGACCTTGTTTTTGAACGGGCGGATGAGATCGCGAAACGCCTGGCCGAGATCGCCGAAGCCGATCAGGCCGACGGGGGCGCCGGCGAAGCGGAAGGTGTCGGTATTGCCCTCCAGGCCATAAGCCTCGGTGCCCTCACGAAAAGCGCGGTCGGCTTGGGTGATGCCGCGCGCCAGATCGAGCGCCATGGCGAGCGCTGCTTCCGCCACCGGCGCGGCGAAGGCCGAGGCCGGCGTGATCACCCAGATGCCGCGCTCGACGCAGGCCTGATAGTCGATATTGGGCAGGAAATTGGATTCGACATTGATGATGGCTTTGAGCTTCGGCGCCCGGTCGAGACGCTCTTTCGGCATGTCGGTCTGGCCGAAGATCAGCACGGTATCCGGCAGATGCCGCTCGACCTCTTCGGCCGACATGGCGCGATCCTCCGAGACGATCACCTCTCCCAGCGCCTCCAGCCGCGCCCGGACGGCGGGTTCCATGATGAGATCCAGTGTTCTCGGCAGCGGATCGACCAGAATGACAGCGCGGCTCATCGTTTCCTCCCTCGAGAATCGCAGTTGGGCATGAGCTTAGCGTGAAACGGGGCTGGGCGGGGAGGATTGGCGAGAGGGGGAACTCGTCTGGCCGAGGTGGGCGCCCCGGACAAATCTGGCAATGGCCGATAGTCTGGAGACGGTTGATGATCCGGTGCGACGGCTGGCCCCTTCACGCGGCCCGGCACGCAACGCTGGAAACGTTGCTTGCGCTTGATGTTTGATGTCGGCCCGAAGCCGACATTGGGGAGCGATGTCTGCCAGGCGGCTACGCGCCCCCATATCGGCCTTTGGGCATATTCTGTCGTTTGCCCGAAACCTGCCGGTCCGTTTGCCTTGTCTGCAAAGCGCCAATACCGGTCATTGTGGCTGCCGCAAAACACCCTACTCTGCCAGATTGCAAAACTCAGGAAAACAAGTGTCGATTTAAACGGGATTTTTGCGACAATCCGCGTATAATTTCTTTATGATCGACATCGACATTAAGAAGCTTTCATCGCGATATGGACGGTCCTTTACAAATATTGATGTAGTCGTTGGCGGAGTGAACCGAACGTACCGCGTACTCGCTGGTGAAGACGTCTTCTACTTGCGACTCTATCGCTCGTTTGGGCGACCACTCTCGCAGATCACGGCCGAAGCAAGCCTGCTCACACGCTTTCCAGAAAGCCCACAAGTGGGGGTCAGTCGGCCGGTTGCCACCACTGACGGAGCATACGTCATCGAGCTAAGTTGGAGCGGTGAACGGCGCCACGTCTGCCTTTTCCAAGGCGCCGAAGGTGAACAATTCGAACTTAACAACATTGCGCACATGGAGCGATTCGGGGCTTCAATCGCGAACCTACATCTCGCCATGCCAGCCGTAACTGACGGCGAGGTCAGGGAATTGAATCCAATAGCAATCGTCCACGACGCGCTCCATGCGCTGCGCGAGGTGCCCGGGAGCGACGACGTAGTGGAAGCCATTAGGGACGAATATCTTCCATCTCTGCTCCGCCTCGACCTGGGGAACTTGGTCTCAGGTATTTGCCATGGCGACCCTTGGACGGGGAATGCCCGCTTTCAAAACGGCAAAACCGTGTTTTTCGATTTTGATGACTTTGGACATGGCCCCTTTGTCCTCGATTTGAGTACCGCCGCCTGGCACTTCGCGCATGAGGAAAGTGCGCAAAACGACGCCATGGCGAAAGCGTTGATCGCCGGGTATGAGAAGGTGCGCCCACTATCCGTGCCAGAGTTGGAAGCGCTTCCCCTCTTCATAAAATTGGACGAGGTTCGCTCCCTCTTGTTCCTTGCTCGCTATTGCGCCTTGTCCGATGAAATGTGGATCGAAGCCTTTGAGGGAGCAAAGGAAGTGTTCTCGCAGTCGCAAAAATCCTGAGACCAGCATCAGAGTGCGTTACGGCTTCCGAGGCAAATGATATAACGCGACACGAAACCCATCTGCATCGGGCTCGGTCAAAATTTTAAAGCCACAACGGCGACAGGTTCCGATGCTAGCCGCGTTGTCGGGGACTATGCATCCTTCCAGCGTCGCATAGGCTGTTACGAGCCCCGACAGACGCTGTGAGTACCGCCGTTGCAAGTCCTTGCCCTCTGAGACTCGGATCTACTGCCAAGTCGAGATATCCTTTGCCTGAATCTTCTCCGTCGACCTGCATCAGGGCAATATCCCAGCACGTACGCGACATGATATGCGGAAGCCTGAAGGGCCGCAAAACCAGAAACTTCGCCACAATTTAACCGACTGCGAATGACCGCTTAGGGCCGATAGCGGAAATGATTTCCGCTTTGCGCCTCCATTGCGGTCGTTCGCCCTGCGCGTGACTGTCCCAGAAGCTGCCACTCGCGCACATCAGACAGGATGTCCGGCTCGGGGTGGTTTCCTGCCTGTCCGTGAAGGGCTCCACGGCTTGAAAAGCTGACATAGGCAGATGGACAAAAGGCCCGTGGTGGGTCGCCAAACGCTCAGGCGGCGTTCGCCGGACCGGCGCCTACCGGTTGGTGAAACGCGCATCGAAGATGGACTTGATCCAGTCATATTGCGTGCTGATACGGCCGAAACCGCCGGTCGAGCCATAAACCGCGTCATCGCCCCAGTCGTTGACCCCGACAATAGCCCAACCCTCGTCGGTCTCGATCCAGAGCGAGCCGCCGCTGTCACCGGAGCCCAGCACGCCTTCATATTCATCAACCGGCAGGGGATCGCTGTTTTCGAAGACATTGCTGGAGCCATCCTCGCTGTCGAAGTCGACCAGCAGCTGGTTGCCGCCTTTGCCGTCGGGGGCCGGCTCCTGGACCACGTCGATGGTGTTGCGCGCCGCAGCGGCATCTTCGCTCTTGTAATATTTGTCATCCTGGCCGACCGAGCCGATGCCCCTCGAGCCAAAGCCGACCATGGTGGCGAGCTGCCCCAGTTCATCGTCGCCGCCATAGAGGAGTGGCGGCGTATCGCAATCCTCGACCGGTCCGTTCAACTCCACGATGGCGAGGTCGTAGCCCGGCGTCTCATCGCTGCTGGCGTCGTAATTGGGATGGATATGCACTGCCTTGCCGGTCAATTCGGTGCCGGCGCGGGTGTAATAGGTCCAGTTGGCGGGGTCGGCGCCGTCGCCGAAATTATGCGCCGCCGTCAACACATAAGCGTTGCCGTCCTGGTCATTGCCGATCCATGTGCCGGAGCCGCCAATCTGCTCGCCGTCAAAAAAGCTCATGATGGCGCAAAATTGCGGCTCCATGGCCAGCGCCCTGGCGGCGCCAAATCCGTCGCCTTCCGCACCCACCGCCCCACCCTGATCGGCCCAGGTGCTGTCGAGAATGATCACCGCCTCGGCTGGACCAGCCGCAGCCAAACTCAGGAGCGCCGTGCCCAGCAGCGCCGATACGATCCTCGATTTCATGCCTCTCCTCTTGGGGTCGCTCCGGGCATTTGTGCCATGGTCCACTCTGGTTGATGCTCAGAATGCAGGGTGTCGCGGTGATGCCAGCTTCGCGCGAGACGAAGCCTGCGCCTCAAACAGCGCTGTGTCGGTTAAGGGGGGATGGCTGTTGGCGGCGATGGTCTTGGCCTTTTGCCTACAGTCAATCGTCACAATACAGCTTGGGCAATAGCATCGGTTCGTCTCTGTTTCCGCGCAAACGGCGATGGCTTTCAGCCCACCGTTTCATCCCATTACCAGCGCAATGACTTGAACGACAAGATTTCGATCTCGCGAATGGCAAAGATGTACCACCCCGCCGCTCACTCCTCCCCCTCGCCTGCCGCCTTCAGCACCGAGGCCAGCAGGCCGGGAAACCGCGCCTCGAGGTCCTCGACACGGAGGCTCAGCCTTCGGCCGCGGCCGAGGGCTTCGTTGCGGATGACGCCGGCTTCGCGCAAAACCTTCATCAGGTGGGATTTGGTTGATTTCGGGATCGCGGGATCGGAGAGATGGCAGTGCGCCATGTCGAGCGGGCCGGAGGAAAGCTGGCGAACGATGGCGAGGCGTTCGGGGTCGCTCAAGGCGAAGAGCACGTCGGTCAGCCGCAGGTCGCGGCGGTCGGGATGGGGCAGATCGGGGCTCGGGATCGTCATGGTTCGAAAATAGTTGAACCGTGAACGGAATTCCAGTAGATCTTTGTTCGAAATTCTTCGAACAATTGGATAGTCCGTGACAGACAAGGCCACGTCCCTGCCGCGCGAGCGGCCCTTCGGCTTCCGCCTGACCCTTGCCGCCATGGCGGCGATGATGGCCGGGGCAAGCGCGCCTTCGCCGTTTTATCCGCTTTTGCAGCAGGAGATCGGCTTTTCGGCAGCGACGCTCACCGGGATTTTCGCGGTTTATACGATCGCGCTTCTGGCGACGCTGCTGTTCTTCGGGTCGCTGTCCGACCATCTCGGCCGGCGGCCGGTGATTTCCGGCGGGTTTGCGCTGATGGCGGCGAGCCTGCTCATGTTCTGGCATGCGGAGACCGTGACGGCGCTGATGCTGGCGCGGGTACTGCAGGGGGTGGCCGCCGGGCTGCTTTTGTCGGCGCTCTCGGCCGTCGTCGTCGATTTCGAACCGAAGAGCCGGCCGGGCAGCGCCTCGATCTGGAACTCGGTCGTGCCGCTGGCGGGCCTTGCCTTCGGGGCGCTCGCCGCCGGCCTGTTGATGGACCTGACGGACGGGGCGAAAGCCGAGGTGTTCGGCACGCTGGTCGTGACCTATGTCATCTGTGCGCTTGCCATCTGGATGGTTCCGGAGACGGCCGCACGGCATGAGGGCCTGCTCGCCTCGCTGAAACCGCGCATCGGCGTGCCCGAGGCAGCGTCCGCCGCCTTCTGGCGCAGCGCGCCGGCGGTGATTGCCGGCTGGGCGACGGGCGGGCTCTATCTCTCGCTCGGCGCGCCGCTGGTGCGGCATGTGTTCGGGCAGCAGGACCATGTCAGCCAGGCCTTCGTCATCGTCCTGCTCTGCGGCTTCGGGGCGATCGCCTGTTATGTCGCGCGCACGCATTCGTCACGCCGCGTCACGCTTTACGGCACGTCTGCGTTGGCGCTCGGCACGGCGCTGTCGCTCATCGCCATCGCCTGGCCGTCGCTGCCGGTCTATCTCGTGGCGCTGTCGATTGCCGGCACCGGCTTCGGCACCTGTTTCTACGGCGTGTTGCGCTCGATCGTGCCGGTGGTACGGCCGGACGAACGCGGCGAATTGTTTGCCGCGCTCTTCACCCTCTCCTACCTCGCCTTCGGCCTGCCGACGCTGCTGGCCGGCGTCTCGGTCGGGTTTTTCGGGCTGACCGCCACCGTGCTGGGTTATGGGGCGCTCATCGTGGTGTTTTCGGCCGTGGCGGGATTTTTGCGGAAGTTCCGGACGGCGGAGTGAGGGGGGCTTTGGCAAGGGCGCCTATTCCAAACCCTCCAACCCCTTGGGCAGCGAAATCCAGATCACGGTCTGTGCTTCCGGCGAATGGCGTGACAGATGTCCCTTGCCGAACGTGTCCTCCACTAGCACGAAACTACCCGCCTTGACGTGCCGCGTGTCGCCGTCGCTCGTCTCATAGTCGACCGCTCCGTCAAGCCGGACGGTGAGGACCGGCTCCGGTACGGTGTGCCAGGATACCTCCCGCATGCCTGCCGGGATGTGAGTGAAGCGGAGCCGCGACGCGGGATAACTGGTGGTCACCTCAAAGGGCACGGCATCGGGATGGACGGCGACTTTCGTCGTCGGCATCTCGATCTCGTCGAAATGGGATTCGCCGTCTGGCGTGGCATAGATGCGCAAGCATTTCATGGCGGATCACTCCGGGACATGGTGGCGGTGTGATGTCGCGTAGCACGGGCCGTGCCCAGGCACACGCGTTATACGCGGTCATTCAAACTATTCATGAGTGCATTCGACATCTTCGGTCAATTCTGACCTTCCCGGGTGCCGGCATTCGCCGGTTCTGGATTGACCATATCGCAACCGGTGCCGCGCATGCCCCTTCTTGACGCCACAGCCACGCATCCGATCACGCTTCCCGACGGGAGCCTGTATCGGGATACCGTCTATCTGAAGAACGCCATCGACCATCCGCGAATGGAAATCGGCGACTACAGCTATTTTACCCATGCCGGAAAGCCGGAGGAGACGGCGCTCGTGCTTGCGCCCTATCTCGGCCACGGATGCCGCGAGCGGCTGATCATCGGCAAGTTCGTCCAGATCGCGCGAGGATGCACCTTCATTACCAGTTCGGCCAATCACCCGATGACCGGCTTCACCACCTATCCCTTCCGCATCTTCAAGCCGGAAACCTTCGGCTACAAGGACCTGCCGGTGAAGGATACGGTGGTCGGGCATGATGTGTGGATCGGCCATGGCGCGGCGATCATGCCGGGGGTGACGATCGGGACCGGCGCGATCATCGCGGCCAGCGCGGTCGTTGCGCGCGACGTGCCGCCTTATGCCGTCGTTGGCGGAAACCCGGCCTCGATCATCCGGATGCGGTTTCGGGAAGAGATCGTTGCCGAGCTTCTGGCCATTGCCTGGTGGGATTGGCCACTTGCCAAGATTGAAGCCCATCTCATCGCGCTCGAAACAGGCGATCTTGATGCCTTGAAACGGGCCTGATCCCCGCCTGTCGGTTCCACCCCCGCCTCAGGCCACTCGTCTGTGCGCCGGCTGCCCGTCCGCCGTGCTCGCGTGCAGCCGGAACTGGCTGACGAGATCGCGGAGTTTGGTGGATTCGGTTGAGAGGGCGGCGGAGGCGGCGGTGGTTTCCTCGACCATGGCGGCGTTCTGCTGGGTGGTCTGGTCGAGGGAATTGACGGCGACATTGACTTCCGAGAGCCCGGTCGACTGCTCGCGGGCGGAGGTCGCGATCGCCTCCATGTGCTCGTTGATCAGCGCGATCCGTTCGCCGATCGCCTTCAGCGCCGTGCCGGTTTCGCGCACCAACCGCACCCCGCCTTCGACCTCGGCCGACGAGGTGTGGATCAGGCCCTTGATTTCTTTGGCAGCCTGGGCCGAGCGCTGGGCAAGCTCGCGCACTTCCTGGGCAACGACCGCAAAACCCTTGCCTGCCTCGCCTGCGCGTGCCGCCTCGACGCCGGCATTCAGCGCCAGGAGATTGGTCTGGAAGGCGATCTCATCGATCACGCCGATGATGTTGGAAATCTGGCCGGACGAGGCCTCGATGCGCTGCATGGCTTCCTCGGCCTGGGCCACCACCTCTGCCGATTGCGCGGCGCTGCGGTTGGTTTCGGTCGCGACCGCCCTCGCCTCGTTGGTCCGCTTGCTGGAATTGCCGACATTGGCGGTGATCTGGTCCAGCGCTGCGGCCGTCTGTTCCAGCGCTGCGGCCTGCTGTTCGGTGCGGCGGGCGAGATCGCCGGCGCCGTTGGAGATCTCGCGCGAGCTGTCGTCGATCGCGCCGATGCCGGAGGAGATCGCGTTCAGGGTATCGCCGAGCTGCTGGACGGAGGTGTTGAAATCGTGGCGGAGTGCTTCGAAATCCGGGGCGAAGGGCTGATCGAGGCGGAAGGCGAGATCGCCCGAGGCCAGGCGCCGCAGGCCGGCGGCGAGGCCGGCGGTCGCCGTGCGCAGCCGTTCTGCCGCATCGGCTTCGGCACGGGTCTGGGCGGCCACGCGATCGAGCTCCAGCTGCCGTCGCTCGGCCTCGGCGCCGTCTTCCATGGCCTTCTTGGCGATGGCGGCCTGGCGGAAGGTCTCGACCGAGACGGCCATGGCGCCGATTTCATCGGTGCGGTCCTTGCCGGGACAGGCAATGGCCGTGTTGCCCGCTGCGAGCTGCTGCATGTCATCGGCCAGCGCCAGAAGCGGCCCGGTGACGGATCGGCCGCAGAGGAAATAGAGGCCGATGCTGAAAACGGCGGCCGCCGCCAGGAGGGCGCCCAGAAGCCGGTTGACGGTGTGCTGGACAACGGCGCTGTGCTCGACCTCGGCCTTCGAGACGAGGCTGATCTGATCGCCGGCGTGTTCCATCGCGCCTTCCAGGTCGGAGAACTGCGCAAGGAAGACGGGCAAGGCAGAAAGGGCTGCGGCCTGATCCTTGCCCGCGAGATCGACGATGCTGGCGGCCCCGTCGATGTAGCGGGTCAGGGGCGCATCGAGATCGGCGAGAACCTTCTGGGTTGCGGGATCATCGACCAGGGCGGTGTTCGTCTTCACCACATCGAGGAAGGAGGCCTTGTGCTCCTCCATGTCGGCCGTCACCTCGGCATGGTCCACCCCGGCTGCGGGATTGGCCGAAAGGATCGCCGCCAGCACATCGGCGCGCAGCGCGTCATGCATCATGTCGGCTTGCATGTGGTTGCGCAGGATATCGGCGGATCGGCCGACATCGGCGCCGTTTTTCGCCAGAACATCGGCGGACCACATGCCCACGCCGGCCGTGCCGCCGGCAAAGAGGAAAATCGCCAGGCTCGCCACAGTCACTTTACGCTGAATGGATGCCATAACCGGATCCCGCTTAGTTAGAGTTGCAGCTATAATATTCGAATTTTCTTAATCATCCCTCAATGCAGAAGCGAAGGGCGCCAGACAGCGCTACCACTGCTTGCGGACGCGGGAATGCAGCCAGAGAACGGGGCGCGCCAGGTCGCCGGGACAGGGCGCGACTCAGGCCGCAGGGCGTCCCATCGCGTAGAGATACAGCACGGTCTTGCGGCTGTCGGACAGCGTCCAGGTCTCGTCCGGTTCGCGGTCGGGCACGGCAAAGCTGTTGGAAATGAAGAGGCTGCCCGGTTTCATCTCCGCCGAAAGCTTCTGCCAGAGGGCGGCCATGGGTTCGGGCGACAGGAAGGCGTAGACGATGTCCTCCTTCGAAACATCGGCGCGCCAGAGATCGCCGCGGCGGATATCGCCGGAGCGCGCCAGGCGGGACAACAGGCGGGCGAGGAGAAAGACGGCGGGGGCGTTTTCAATGCCGCGCGCCTGGCGGCCGCCGCCACCCAAAGCCCGCACGACGCCGCCCAGCCCGCAGCCGAGATCGAGGAAACGGGTCGCCTTGCGCTCCGTCATCAGGTCTTTGAGCACGCCCGCCGTTTGGCTGTTGGTGAGATAGAGCGGCACGCGGCCGCGCGCCGTGTTGGAAAAGACCAGCGCCAGAACGAGAAAGGCGAGACCGAACGGCCAGGCAGGCAGATTGCCGGCGAGCAGCGCGCCCGCGAGCGCCAGCGGAAAGAGGAAGGCAATCACCAGCCACCAGACGGCAAGGCCGAGCAACCGGCAAATCAGGGCTGCGAGCAGCCCCTGCAGGAGAACGGCTGCCAGGATCAGCAGCGTGCGGTCGATGCTCTCGGACAGGAGCGCCGTTGCGATCGCCACCAGCGGCATGGCGACCACCTGCGCGAGAAGAGCACCAATGATCGGCGTTCGGGTGAAGACTGACATGGGTTCTCCGGCGGGTTCTGTCGGGCCGGACAGTGGCAGGGGGATGAGCGATTCTCAAGGCTCTTGACGCATTGGGACAATTGTCCTAATTCTCCTCCAGGACAAACGTCCTAGCGCGATGACAGAGGGGAAGACGGCGGATGGAGCAGCGGGACACGCATGATCGGATCGTGGCGACGGCCGACGATCTCTTCTACCAGCAGGGTTTCGACCACACGTCCTTTGCCGATATCGCGTCTGCCGTCGGCATTTCCCGCGGCAATTTCTATCACCACTTCAAGACGAAGGACGAGATCCTGACCGCCGTCATCGACAAGCGGCTCTGCGACCGTGCGATCATGATGGAGTGCTGGCAGGCGGAGGTGGCCGATCCGCTCGGTCGGATCGAACGGTTCATCGACATCCTGCTCGTCAACGGCGACAAGATCCGCCAGCACGGTTGCCCGATCGGCACGCTGACCAGCGAACTTGCCAAGCTCAACCATGCCGCCCAGCCGAAGGCCGTGCAGCTGTTTTCACTGTTTCGCACCTGGCTTGCCCGGCAATTCGAGGGGCTTGGCCGGTCCGAGGATGCCGACCGGCTGGCGCTCGAGCTTCTGTCGCGCAGCCAGGGGGCAGCCACTCTCTACAACGCCTTCCACGACCGGGATTTTCTCAACCGCGAGGTTGCCGCCATGAAGAACTGGCTGCGAACCGTTGCGGCGACATCCCGGGCCGAGAACTGACACTTTGACCTCTGGTCCCCCAACCGCACATCTTCGGGAGCTTCTCCATGTTCATCATCTTCCTGCGCTTTTCCGAGCATCGCGCCAAGGCCGCCGAACTGATGGCGGCGCACAATGCCTGGCTCTCGCGCGGCTTCGACGCCGGGCTCTTCCTGCTTGCCGGCAGTCTGCAGCCGAATGCCGGCGGCGCGATCCTGGCGCAGGGCACCGACCGGGTGATGATCGAAGCGCTGGTGGCGGAAGACCCCTTCGTCGGCGAAGGCGTGGTGACGGCGGAGATCCACGAGATTTCGCCTGGCCGGGTGGACGCGCGGCTGGCGTTTTTGAAAGGGTGAACGGGGTGACGTTTGGGGCGTGCCGCTTGCGTGGCGAATGCGGCTCGGCGCGCTGCTTGTTTTCACGGATTATAAACAGGAGACGTGGCAGCTATTGCCGACAAGACGTGTCTTCGAACGTTGCAGGATTTCCCCCATGTCTCGCTTGCCGCTTTACGCCCTTCTGCTGGCTTCCGTGTTTTCCGCCCCCGCTTACGCGGAGGAGGACACGCTGCCCGACCATGCCTCTCCTTCGATATGCGTTGTTATCATCGGCCTTGCGCTCGAAAATGGCGCCATCGATGCCGCTGACGAGGAGGACTACAAGGCCGCTGCCGAAACTTTTCGTGAGAAGTCGGCCGAGCTCAATGGCGGCAAGGACGGCGCCAACCAGATGATCGGCAGCAGCGTCGCTTTTTATGACGCGCTGAGCAAAGCCGATCTCGAAAAGGGCGCCGACATGTGCTTGAGCGCCGAAGACGAGAGCTTTGACGCTGACGAATAACGGATTGCCACGGCCGGCCGGCATCTGACGCCGATACGGCTAGCTTTCCGTTCTTCTGCAATGAACACGCGATAGATCAACCTGTCTCCATCGGCTGACGATGGTCGAGAGACGGATGCGCTCACCGATGACACCCTGTTGTTCGACGTCACCGCAGAGAAAAACCCGCCGACACGTCGACGGGTTTACAGGTAGCCAAGGGGCACGTCAGCGCCCGAATTTCAGTCTCATTTCGCCGGCTTCAGGGATGCCAGCATTTCGCCGAGTTCCTTCTCGTGCGCCGCCTGGGTTTCCTTCGAACCCCAATAGGTGAAAATCAAAACCTTCTCACCGGCTGCCGCGAAGCCAATCGATACGTCCACCGGACCACTCTCGTCTGTGCCCTGGTAATCAAGGGAGGAAATCTTGAAACCGTTGATATCGGTCTCGGGCGATTCCTTCAGCGTGGCGGGGTCGATCTTGACGCCATTCTTTGTCAGGAAGTCGATGGCAATCTCGGTTGTCTTGTCAGACGACGCTGCGTCAGCAACATCGATGGAGAAGTAGACAGCCCCGTCTTCGGATGTGGCGTCAATGCCGGTTTCGGTTTCCTGCGGTCCCCAGGTGTCGGGAATGGTGATCGACGCAACGGGCGCGTCGCTGGGGAAGTTCAGTTCAGCAGCAGATGCGCCGAACGGAACAGAGAGTGCGAAAACGGAGGCTATCAGCAGTTTTTTCATGGCTGTCCTTTCGAAGGTCTTGTCAAATCGCGATGCGAGCGATTTGCAGCGGCTTCGATATATTCATGCCGACCAGACCCCGTAAATAGAGACCTGTTGAACGTCGCCGCGAATGCAGACTATTTCTGGTGCGGGGCCTCGATATGACGGTTTATGGGAGGAAGGGATCGCTTTTGCTTCTTAAACTTCCGGGCGCATAGAGTTTAGACCGCAACCAAGACTTTAAAAGCCAAGAAAGCCTGGCCATGCACTGCGATTTTTCGACGGTGAAGAGAGGCTGACGTCGCGGGAAAGATCACGCCGTCCGGAAGGCGTGGGGCGACGTTTGGCGCATGTGGCTTGCGTGGCGTTCGCCAGGCTGGCATCGTCATCGGCTGAGCGGCAAGAAAGGGCGAACCCAGATGGATTTCATGAAGGTTTTGAAATCGCTGGAGGAACTGCTCTATGAGCTGGTATCCTGGCTGGTCTTCTATCCGCTGACGCTGTGGCGGGCCGTGGTCTCGCCGCTGTCGATGATGCGATACGCCGATCTGGAACTCGCCGACCGGATCGAGGACCAGTATGACGATGTGATCAGCCCGCCGCTCTTCCTGCTGATCACGCTGTTGATCGCGCAAGGGGTCTCGACCCTGATCCCGCGCACGGCGGCGGAGGCGACGGCAGAGGCCGAACTTGCGGCCTCGGACACCAATCTGCTGATTGCGCGGGGGGTGATCTTCGGCATCTTTCCGCTCGCCATGGCCGTGACGCTTCTGGTGTCGAAGCGGGTCAAGGTGACGCGCAACGCCTTGCGCCCGCCCTTCTTCAGCCAGTGTTACGTGGCCGCACCCTTCGTCTTCCTGCTCGGGCTTGCCATGGATCTCCTGATCATGCCCGGTGGCGGCGGCGTATATACCGGGATCGCGACGCTGGTTGTCGCCGTCATCTGGTACGGCCAGGCGCAGGTGCGGTGGTTCCGGCTCGACCTGACGATCGGCACGCTGCGGGCGGTCGGCCTGTTTGCCATCGCCTTTCTGATCGCACTCGTTGCAGCGCTGTGCGTGGCGCTGGCCGTGGGCTGGGGTTTGCAGCACTGGAAGAGCTGAGGGCTCAATGCCCTCTTGGCGGGCGGGCCGGAGACAACGCATGACCGACCTGGTGGTCGATCAGATGCTGTTCGGCGCTGTCGAAATCGCCGAAGCCATGGAACGCCGCATGGGACCAGAGGATACGGCCGCTGAGGAGCGGCGCGTCGATGGTCGAAATCAGGTGGCCGTGCATCGCGACATCGAAGGACACGAAACGATGTCCCTCAATCGCGGTCTCGGCGACATTGGCGATGGCAAAGCGTTTCTGCTGCGCCATGCTCCCTCCCCGGATGCGCTGGCTGATCAGGCCCGATGCGGCGGGCCGCCCTTCCCCCCCGTATACATCCAGGGGTTTCTTTCGTTTTTGCGCATAATAGGATGGAAGAAAAGGCACAGGCTGTGACTTTTCGTGGGAGAGGCCCACGGCGGTGTGGAAAACGGCCGGATAATGGGGTCTGCGCAAGATTTTGCGGAAAGAGAGGACGCGGGCCGGCAATCTGCGGCCCGCTTTTTTACCTCAGCTGCGGTTGTCCCGACGCGCCTGGCCGTCCTTGACGAATTGCGAGACGCGGCCAACCTCCATCGGGTTGACGAGGTCGGGACCGCGCTCGTTGGGAACCGACCGCATGCCCTTCTTCGCGCGGCGCGAGGTCGGGCGCACGGGGCGCTTTGCGGCGCGACGCAGGGAGAGCGCCTTTTCGGCATTGTCCCTGAGCTCGGCGCGGGCCGACAGGCGCTTGCGGCGGGCGACCTCGGCATTGACCCGCTGCAGGGCGGCGGAGAGGGCTGCGAATTTTTCGCGGCTGCCGGCATTGTCGGCGGCGGGCCTGGCGCCCGACGGGGCGACCTTGCCGCGCATTTCGCGGCGCTGGCGGCTGGCGATGTCGCGCGCCCGGTCACGGCGGTTGCGCAGATTGCGCTGCAAGGCCGTGAGCTCGGTGTCGGGGCAATCCGCCAGTTGCGGATGGCGTGAGGCCTCCACCAGTTCCTTTTCCTCCGCGTCGAGAAGGCGCAATTCCAGTCGGCGTGCCTGGGCCATGTCTGTCTCCCTTGTAAGTTTCAGTCGTTCATACAAGGGGTTAACCCCCGCTCGTCCGGCGGTGTTCCGAAAAGGCGGGGATCTGGAAGCTGACAAAGGTGTGAGCTCGATGTGAAAGGTCGGGGGATGCCCTGCCCTTTCGGCGCTGCATCAGACCTTTACGTATTTGCGCCAGTCGTGCTCTTCCTTGAAGCCGAGGACCTCGCGAATCTTGGCATTGGAAAGCGGTGCTGCAAAGCCATCGAGATCACCCGTGATCGGCGTGTTCGGGGCGTATTTCGCCAGGAACTCGCGGGTCGGAATGGTGGCCGTGATCGTGTCGTTGACGGCGTTGAAGACCTGGAAGCCGAGGCCATCCTTCTTGACGCAGAGATCGACGATCTGGCCGAGATCGCGGGCGTCGATATAAGACCAGGCATTGCGCTTGCGGCATGGCGGATCGGCAAGATAACCGGGGAAAGCGGCGTAATCTTCCGGCGAGATCACGTTGCCGATGCGCAGCGCATAGACGTCGATGCCGTAGCGCATGGCAAAGGCGCGCGCCGTCTTTTCGTTGACGACCTTGGACAGGCCGTAACTGTCCATCGGGTCGGTGTCGTAGTCTTCGGTGAGGGGGAACTGGTGATAGTCCTTATTCCCTTCGGCGAAGCAGACGCCATAGGTGGTTTCCGACGAGGCGATGATCACCTTCCTGATGCCGAGTTTCGCGGCGGCCTCGATGACATTGTAGGTCGAGATCGTGTTGGCGGCGAAGGTGGCGTTGTCGGGCTTCATCAGGATGCGGGGGACGGCGGCGAAATGCACGACCGCATCGACCTTCTTCGGGCCGCCGCCTTCCTCGTAACCGTCATAGCTGAAATGGCAGGAGAGCGCGTTGAACACCTCGCCGGGATCGGTGACGTCGGTCAGGAGCGTGTGCACGCCGGGATGATCGAGCACGGTCTGGTCGACGTTCAGCACCTTGTGGCCCTGCCCCAAGAGATAGGGCACGACATGGCGCCCCGCCTTGCCGCTGCCGCCGGTGAACACGATGCGCTTGCCCATGGGTTTCCTCCTCGAAATTGGGTTGTCGGATGACCAGATAGCGCGGTGGCGGGCAAAGCGTAAGGGGGGAAGATGCGCCGCGACGGCGCCAAAGGAACCCAAGTCATGTCACCCGTGTTTCTCCCGGCACACCGAACCGAGGAGAGACGCCTTGAAACTCGACGATTTTGCAGACAGAGAGCCCGGCTTCGTCCTGGAAGCGTTCTTTTCCGGGACATTGCGGGGATGGGGCGTGACGATCGGACGGCTCGGCGGTTTCCAGAACCGCTTCACCATCGATGCGCGCGGCCGCTTCGACGCGTCTGCCCAGGTGCTGTCACTGACGGAGGATTATTTCTTCGATGACGGCCACTCTGACACGCTGACCTGGACGATCCTGAAGCGCGGCGCCAACCGCTACGAAGGGCGCGAAACGCTGATCGACGGCGTGGCCGAGGGCGAGCAGGCGGGCTCGGCCTTCCGCTGGCAGTATGCGCGGGACGTGCCGCAGGCCGATGGCTCGAAGACCCGCTTCGGCTTCGACGACTGGTTCATCCTGCATGACGAGAAGCATATGAGCGTGCATGCCTCGCTGACCAAACTCGGCGTGGAGGTGGCCACGCTGGAGGCGTTTTACGAGCGGGTGGGGTGAAGGGGGGGGGCGTCGTTCTACGGGTTAGCTTCGGAATCGTTCCGCATGAACAGCGCTTACCCTGCGCTCTCTCCGCAGCCATGGAGAGGGGGGAGCCAAACGGTTGCCGTCTCGGACGTCTCCCCCCTTGCGGGAGTCAATGGCGAGGGATTGCATCAGGGCTGACCTTGCGCAACTATGGCGCGAAACAACCTCACATCCAAAGCCACACTTGGAAAAGATAGCACTAGGTGCTATATTTGCGATGGTCTACCGTCTCTTCAAGACGACCTGGTTCATGCGGGCGGCCCGAAAGGAAGGCATTTCGGATCGCGCTCTGCGCGAGGCTGTGAAGCAGGTCGTGCTTGGGCAAGGCGATGACCTGGGTGGCGGCGTTTACAAGAAACGCCTGAATGGCAATCGTCATCGGGCCATTCTGATTGCAAAAGCCGATCGCTTCTGGGTGTTTACCTATCTCTATGCCAAGCAGGACAGAGCGAACATCGATGATGACGAATTGCGGGCCTTCCGCGCATTGGCCGCGCTCTACAGGCGAAAAACAGAGCGAGACATCGAGGTCGAATTGGCGAGCGGCGCATTGACGGAGATTCACGATGACGCATGACACACAGTTCAAATCCGACGCCTTCGAGGCGATCCACAGTGCGGTCGCCGACATGGTTCGGGCGGGCACGGTCGACAAGCAGACCGTGCGGTATTTCGACGAAACCTGTCTTTCCACCCCGCAGCCCATGTCGCCCGCCGCCATCAAGGCGCTGCGGGAAAGCCACCAGATGAGCCAGCCCGTTTTCGCCCGCCATCTCAACACCAGCACATCAACCGTGCAGAAATGGGAGACCGGGGCGAAGCGTCCCAGCGGACCGGCCTTGAAGCTGCTGGCGGTGGTGGAGAAGCATGGGATCGGGGTTTTGGGGTGAGGATGGCGGGCAGGCAAAGGTCAACCTGATCGGTCGCGCCGGACAGCCTGAACTGGTTTACAGCGTCGCGGTCACTCCCGGTCCCCCTTCACCCGCCCCCAAACTTCCCTCACCCCCGAATCAGTGATACCCGTTCGACCTCATCATCCGCGCGGCGCAGCCGCCCGTTCTGAAGGTCCTGCCACCCTTGTTTCGTGTTCCCCTCCTCGTCGCGATCGCGCTTGTCACTGCCTTTGGCGGGGCGATCCTGTCGGCGCAGTCGATGCTTTCGGCGTCGGTCGGGTTCGGGGCGATCGAGGTGTCCGGGTGGCGGGCGTTTCCCGCCGCGCAGACCGTCGATGCCGACCCTTACGCCAAGGCGCATCGGGCGAAAGCCGGCCGGTTGCTCTATGGCTCGGCGGAGGGCCTGCAGTTCACGGCGCTGCGCGATTCCAAGGGGCTTTCGCTGACCGGAACCTGTTCCTACCGGCTTTACGGCCGAACGCCGGTGGCGCGGCTGTGGACGCTTTATGCGGCCGACAGCTCCGGTGTGCCGCTGGTTGCCGGGCCGGACCTGCCAGTCGCGAAGAATTCGCAGCGGATCCTGCGCCAGCGCGACGGAACCTTCGAGATCGCCATTTCCCGCACCGCCAAGGCCGGCAACTGGCTGGCTTTGCCCGATACGGGCGGGTTCCAGCTGGTGCTGACGCTGCTCGATACGCCGGCTGCCGCCTCCACTGGCCTCTCGGGGCTGGAAATGCCCGTGGTCGAGCAGACGGGATGCGGCCAATGAGACAGTTTCTCTACGCCCTCGTCACCGGGATTTTCGGCGCGGTTCTCCTGCATATCATCATCATTCTCGGCGTGCCGCATTTCACCGGCCAGGACGCCTATACGCGGGTGACGCAGGAGGGGCCGCCCTTCGTCTTCCATGCGCTCGGCAGCCGGCCCGACAAAACGGGGCTGGCCGGTCTCGACCCCTTCCTCAAGGTGGCGGTCTGCCATTTCGACATCACCCGCCAGCCGCTGTCGCTGGTGGCGGCCGGTGACGGCGTCGATTTCTGGTCGGTCGGCATCTTCGACCAGGACGGCAACGAGGTCTATTCGATGAATGACCGCACCTCCGTTGCCGGCGATCTCGACATGCTGGTGGCAACGCCGGTGCAGGTGGCGCAATTGCGCAAGACGCCGATTGCAGCGCTGGCCGAGACCATTCTCGTCGAACATCGGGGCACCGCAGGTTATGTGGTGCTGAGGGCGCTGGCAGCGCAGGAGAGCGCCTGGCCGGAGGCGCAGGCTTTCCTCAAGGATGCCGAGTGCCTGCCCTTTACCGGGCGCTGAGCGGCGGCCGCATTCCCGGTCTCCGTGAACATCTCACGCGGCGGGAAGACGACATCAGGCCCCGTCAGTTGATCGGGCCGTCGACCAGCACGCTGCCGAGGCGGATGACCATCTTGCGATCGAAGAGATGCGGACGGGCAAACATCCAGTGCAGGGCCTCCTTGGAGGTCCAGGGACGCTTGTAGGGACGGATCGACGTCAGCGCCTCGAAGACATCGCAGACGGTGCTCAGCCGCACCGGCAGGTTGAGCGCTTCCTGCTTGAGCCCCAGCGGATAGCCCGATCCATCCAGCGCCTCGTGGTGCAGGCGACAGATATCGAGCACCATCGGCGGAATGCCGGGATAGGTTTTCAGCAACTGGTAGCCGACCTCCGGATGGCTGCGGATCACCTCGCGCTCCGCACGGGTCAGTTCGCCCGGCTTGGTCAGGATCTCGTTGGGGATCAGCAGCTTGCCGATATCGTGCAGCATGCCCGCGACGCCGAGCACGCCGACCATTTCCTCATCGACATTGAGCGCATTGCCCAGAAGGGTCATCATGCCGCTGACGGCCAGCGAATGCACATAGGTGGTTTCATCCTTGCTTTTCAGCCGGGTGACTTCGAGCGCGATGACAGCGCTGTCCTTCCAGGTTCGCGCATTGCTGTCGGCGACAGCCGAGAGATCATCCAGATCGAGAGCGCCACCGGCGACCATATCGGTCAGCCGCGTCTTCAGCGCCTGGCGGGACTGGTCGAGATCGTTGCGCACCTTCTGGATCTCGGCGGCCTGTGCGTCCGCAGCCGAATTCGGGGCTGTACGGCGCCGGGACGGGCGCGCCTCAGGCATGCGGCCCTCGGCATCCAGACCCAGCGCGACATTGATCAGCACGTCGCTTGCCGAACTCTTGGCAATGGCGGCCAGATCACGGTCGCTGGTCAGAATGAAGCGGCGCTTGGCGAACTCCCCGCTCGGGCAGGCGACGCTTTCGATGAACATGCCCTTGCGGATGCGGTCCTTGGTCAGCTTGACGAGCATGGATAGAAACGGCGCTCCGCGGTATCCCACCTTTCTGCCGCGAGACGCAGAGAGGCTTCAGTTTCGATTATCATTATATTTTACGAGAATTATTGAAGGCAGGTAAATATTCTAAAATACAAACAGGACCTGTCGATCCGGCACAATTCTTCTGTCCGGAATGGGCCTGGGGGCGGCACCATGGCGCGCCGGGCACCCGTCCAGTCGCAAGGACCCGGACGGTTTGGCAGGGTCGAGCTGCAGGGCAGAGCCAAACTGGGAGGCTCGCTCAGCCCCGTTTCAAAAGGGTCTGAGGTCGGTGCCTTGCGGCGTGGGCAATGCCGGGAGGGTGGGCAGTTCGACGCGCGGCCAGATGGCCTGGGTGTCCAGCCGTTCGTGGCGGATGCCGGTGAAGAAGAGGATTTCGGCCTTGGTGCCGCCGGTCTCGGCCTTCAGCGGTGCGCGGGCGCGCCGCGCCGCATCCTGCCGGTCCTTGATCCTGATGATGTCTGCCATGCTCGTCTCCTTTTCATCAAAAAAGATCGAGAGGGATGAAGAGAGGATCTCACCCTGCCCCGCTTTCGAGCGGGCCGGCACATTCCGGGTCATGTCGCCTGGTTTTCGCCACGGCCCGGGGTCATCTGCGCCTTTCTCCGACGCCTGTCCCGTTCGCGGATCCGCCCGCGAAACCGGGCCACGCATATGCCTAATATCTTATACTTGTAACGAATCGCCACGCTTTAGCCATCCGTTCGGCCACAAGAAGCCATAGGTTAGTTAACAGCTTGCTAACAAATTCGTTCTAAAGTGACACGCATCTGTATTGCGTTGGAGTGCTTTAGTCGTGAGCGAACAGTTCAGGGAGCTTGAAAGGCCGGCCGGCGCGCGGAACAAGGATGTCGTTCTGATGGCCACCGTCACGAGTTTCCAGGCGCTCTCCTATCCCGGCAAATCCGAACTCCGACAATTTGCCGAGCTCTTCCAGCCGCTCTATGCGAATTCCTCGCCGGAAGCGCGGCGGGATGCTGTGGCGGCCCTGTCGCAAAGCCCCAATCTGCCGCTTGCGGTGGCGGCCTTCATTGCCAGCCAGCCGATCGCGATTGCCGCGACGTTCCTCGCCTCCTCCCCGGCACTGTCCGACGACATGCTGATCATGATCGCCCGCACGCAAGGGGCCGACCATGCGCGCGCCATCGTCAAGCGCGAGAAGCTTTCGCCAACGGTGATCGATGCGCTTGTCGGCCTGCGCCACGCGCTTCCGCCGCGACCGGAACGGCCGGCCCAGACGGAACGCGTCGTACCGCAGCTTTCATCGACCGCATCGAACTTCGAGCGGATCATGCTGGACCTGACGATGACGGACCTGCCGGGTGCGGCCAATGTCGACGCCGAGGCGGTGGCGGCCGAGGCCGATGCCGCGGCAGCGGCGAGAACGTCGCGCGAAGAGGCGCTGCGCCAGACCATCAAGCGGCTCGCCTATCAGCAGACGCCGGCCGCCGATGACCGGCTCGGCCGGCGGCAGATCGGGGCGGTGCAGACCGCTCTCCTCGTTCGGTTTGCCCGGGCACGCGACGGCGGGGCCTTTGCGACGACGCTCTCGGACCTGCTCAGCTCCAGCCGATGGCTGGCCGAACGCATTCTGCTCGACATTTCCGGGCGGCAGCTGGCGACGACGCTTGCCGGTGTCGCCATGGCCGACGCCGACAGCGTCTTCATCCTCGAACACATCTATCCGCATCTCGCGCGCAACGAGGCGGGCGAAAGCCGGGCCGAAAGCCTCATCGCCTCGATCGATCCGGATGCCGCAGAGGCCCGCATCGACAGCTGGCTGCGGGCAGACCGGTATACGTTCGGCGACATGGATGGGCCGGCGACGGAGCGCGAGGCCGAGGGCCTGGCAAAAACGGCGCGGGTGGCGGGGTCGCGCAAGCCTGTCGGCGACGAGCATGCCCGGCAGGTGCTGAGGGCCCGCAAGCGGTAGGCTGTGGGGCAGCAGGATTAGGCAGTAGCCATTAGGCAGTAGGCAGTAGAGGCAGTCGGCGGTCGGCCGCAGGCTCAGGGGCCTTGCCGCGTGGTGGGGGTGGATTACCCCATCCCTGACCTTTGGTCCGACCCTGCCCTTCAAAGGGAGGGCGAAGGGGCCGCCAATTCCAGATAATCCCCGATCCGTTCCACCTCGATCTCCACCAGCCATAGATCGCTGTCGAATTTGGCCTCGCGCGCGATCAGCGCCTCGACGGCCTCCGCCTCGACACGCGCCAGCCTTGCCTCGAACAGCCGGTCGTCCCGGTCCTCGGCCTGGATGAAGGCCTGGGGTGCCGGGCCATACAGCGTTTCCAGACCGTCGCGAAAGCGCTGGAGCACAAAGATGGCACCGGCGGCATCCGAGCCTTTGATCACAACCGCCGCATAACCGCCGTCGTTGAAGACGCGGCGGGTGAGAGCGGAGACGAAGATATCGGAGCGGATGCGCATCGGGGCGTTGTAGGGGATGCGGGGTGGGAGGGGAAGGGCTTGGGTGAGGGTTCTACTGCGAGTAGTGCTCACAGGTCAGCATGCCGGACGCCAGTAGCCTACTGCCCGGCGCCATGATCGGCAGGAATGCCGCCATAAGGCTTTACGTCGATACTCTCCGCTCTCTGGCGCATCGCGGCGATGTCATAGCTGTTCTGCATGCGCATCAGCGTATCCATGGAGACACCGAAGGCCTTTTCCAGACGCAGCGCCATCTCGGGCGAGAGACTGGCCCGTTGGTTGAGCAATGCCGAGAGGGCAGCCCGTGTCACGCCAAGGGCTGCCGCTGCGCCGGTGACGGAGAGGTCGAGGGGCTCAATGATCTCGTGGCGGATGAAATCGCCCGGGTGGACCGGCGACTTCATGCGGTATCCGGCGTCGATGTTCATGCCCAAAACTCCTGGAGCATATCCGGCGAAAACCATCCCGCGTTCAATGCTCTATCTCTTTGTTTTCTCACAATTCCGGACGCAAAACCGCTGCGCAATTTTGCTGAAATCGCTCTAGTGAAAGTCCTCATAGTCAAGATCGACGATCTCGATTGCGTCTCTGTCGATGCGAAAGGTCAATCGCCAGTTCTTGGTGACGAACAGGCTCCAGGTGCCTTTGCGGTCTCCGGTCAGCCGATGCGCCTTCCAACTCGGGACCGACTGCAACTCCTCTTCACGCTGCATGTCCTGCAGAAAGGACAGCATACGGCGCAGTTTCGGAACAACAGCCGGTTGTAGGCCGGACGCATCATCCGCCTCGATCAAACGTCGCAATCCCCTGTGCAACACCGACCTGATCTTCATGCCAAAAGATAGGCGAGAGGCTGCATAGCGTCAAGTGACGCTTTACACCTTCACGGCCAGCCTCAACCCGCCCCAGTGCCGCCCCCCGACAGTGATCGGGGCGGAGATGTCCTTCATCAGGACGAACTGGCCGCCGCCCATGTCGCGGCGGTAGGTCTGGACGAGGAAGGGGGCTTGCGAGCGGCCGGCGGCGAGGCCGACGCGATCGTTGAAGATGCGGCGGTTGCGGCAGTTGGCGGTGTTCCAGACGGTGTCGCCGGGGCGCTGGGCCTGGGCGAATTTCTTGTTGTGGGTCGGCAGATAGCCGTTGTCGTCGATCGCGGCGCAGAAGCCGATGCGGTCGGAGAGCTGGGTCACCGGCTCCTGGATCGCCGGCAGGACCTGGTCGGTGAAGTCGGTAAAGGCGGTCAGCATCTGCACCGGGTCGGTGCCTGGGATCGGGCGATAATTGCGGTCGAAGAGATCGGCCATGCGGATGCGGCCCGTATCCACGGCGCGCTGGAAGGTCTCGGAGATCTGGGCTGCGACCGTAACGGCGGTGTCGATCCAGCGGCTGTCGGAAGTCTCGATGCCGGCGCTGGCGGTGAGCTGGATCAGCGTTTCCGAGAGGGCGACGACCTTGTCAATGCGGCCGGCCGTCTGTTGCAGATGCTGGTCGGACTGGCGGACTTCGCCGGCCATGGTGTCGAGCGTGGCGACGAATTCCGAACATTGACGGTCGACGCGGTCGGTGGTGGCCGAGATCGTCGAGGAGCCGTCGAGGATGCGGGTGATGACGCCTTCCATGGCGCCGAAGGAGGCGTTCATCGCCTGGGAGGTTTCGCGCACGTCGCGGGCGCTGTCGGTGGCGCCACGACCGGCTTCGGTCAGCCTTATGATCTTCTGGCGGATTTCGTTCAGCGTCTGCTGGATGGCGCCGGTCGCCTGGGAGGTCTGGAGCGCGAGTGCCCGCACTTCGGCTGCGACGACGGCAAACCCCTTGCCGGCCTCGCCGGCGCGGGCCGCCTCGATCGCGGCGTTCAGCGCCAGGAGATTGGTCTGGCGGGCGATGGTGCCGATCTCCTCGGCGACCTTGTCGACTTCCGCGAGCGAGCGGGAGAAGCTGCCGATCTCGGTGCCGATTTCCTCTGACGCCTCGACCATGGTGTCGATCTTGCCAACGGCCCCTTGGAGGCGCGTCGCGCTGTCGGAGAGCATGCGGCGGGCCTCGCCGGCGGTCTCGTCGGTCGCGCGCAGGGAGGCTGCGACATCGCGATTGGTTTCGGCAATCGAAAGGGCGGTGCGGGTGATCTGGTCGAAGGTGCCGGCATGGCGCTTGGACACGGCGGCGACATCCTGGATGGCACCGGCGATATCGACGAGATCGACGCCGAGGGTCGAGGCTTCGTTTGCCAGCCGCTCGACGATGCCGCGCAGCCTGGCCGCATCGGCGTTTGCATCCGGGCGCTGGTCAGCCGCGGCTTCGGGCGCAGGGGCATCCCCCTCCCCGGCCAGGGGGTCTCGATCCACGGCAAAATCGGTCGCTGCAGACATCGCGGCACTCATGGACAGGCCCTCCTCCAATCGAAGGAGTATGCCGGCCTTATGCTTAACGAGTTCTTGCCGTCGACAACCTTACATTTCACTTAGACGAAAGGCTTAAGGCCGCGCGCATTAGAGAGCGCCGATGGACCTCAGCTTCTTGAGCACGGCGGCGCTGGGTTCGCCGGTCTCGGGCAGCTGGTAATGGCGCTCGAAGCGGCGGATGGCGGCACGGGTCTGTTCGCCCGGAACGCCGTCGATGGTCACGTCCTTGTAGGCCATGTTGGACAGGCCACGCTGGATTTCCATGACGAGGCCGGGATCGAAGCTCGCCTGCTGCACAGGCGTCGGCTGATCGATGGCAGGTTTCACGTCCTGCGGCGGCAGAGTGGCCGGCGCCGAGACCTTGCCGGGGGCGGTCACCGGGCGGCGCGGCGCCGTGACGAAGCGGGTTTCCGCGCTGCGGATCGCGGCGGCGACGGGATCCTCGGCCGGGCCGGAGATCTCCGGCGCCGGACGCTGGGCGGGCACAGCGGCGGTGACGTTGCGGTCGAGCGCGAGAGCGGCGATCAGTTCGGGGCTGACAAGGCCATCCGCGGGCATGCCGACGGTCTTCTGGAAGACGGCAATGGCCGTTTCCGTGCGCGGGCCGACGACTCCATCGGGTTCACCCTGGTAGAGGCCACGGCGCAGAAGCTCGGCCTGGACCTGGCGGATCAGGGCGGCGGTTTCACTGGCGGCGGCCGGCAGCTGGGCGGCCGGTAGGCCCGCCTTGGGCGCGCCCGGCGGCGGGGCATTCGTCGCCACCGGCCGGGGCGATGCGGATGCGTCAGCGGGCGCAGCAGCAGCGTCGGCCTCGGCCGCGCCCTCCCCTTCCCGCTCGATCTTGAAGGTGGTGACGGTATCGGGATCGTGAGCCTTCAGAAGCGGGCTCTTCGGCATGCCGGCCAGGGCAGTGAAATCGGAGGCATCACGGGTGCGCAGGAAGGGCGACGGATGCTGGCCGGGCTGGTACCACAGGGCATTGGCGGCAACCGTTCCGAAGATCAGCGAAAACAGCGTGACACCGGACACCGAACGCGGATAGCGCCCGGCCAGCCGCGCGAGCGCGGTGCCGCAGCCAAGAAGCAGCGACAGCGCACGGAGCGCCGGCTTTCTCTTCTCAGGCGATTTTCGCTTCCGCTTGGTCATGCCGCGCTGCTTTCCCGCTTTCCTTGTCTGTCGAAACCGTCTGCGACAGGCGCGGCGGGAATTCGACCATGTTGTCCTCGTCGGCGTTCAGGACGCCGGAGCCATCGGCCGGCAGGGTGATGGTCACGACTGTCCCCTCGCCCTTGCGGCTCTCGATCATAAAGGTGCCGCCGTGCAGCGCAGTCAAGCCCTTGACCAAGGATAGCCCCAGGCCAGAGCCTTCATGATTGCGATTGAGGTCATCCTGGATCTGGGTGAAGGGCCGGCCGAGGAGCGCGATCTTCTCCGGGGCGATGCCGACGCCGGTATCGCTGATCGAGACGACGAAGTCCGAACCGCGCCTTGCTGCATCCAGGGTGACCGCGCCACCGGCATCGGTGAACTTGATGGCATTGCCGATCAGGTTGATGACGATCTGGCGCAGCGCGCGGCTGTCGGCGGTGATTTCGCCGAGACCGCGCGGCAAGCGGCTCGAGAGCTTGACGCCCTTGGCGGTTGCCTGCAGCGAGAGCATGCGCTCGCATTCGATGAGCGTCTCGGCAGCGTCAAAGCTCTCCATCATCAGCTCGTAGCGGCCGGCCTCGATCTTGGACATGTCGAGCATGGTGTTGACGACAGACAGGAGATGGGCGCCCGACTGGCGGATCAGCTGGACATATTCGCGCTGGCGGTCGTTTTCGAGCTTGCCGAAATATTCGCCGGCGAGGATGTCGGAGAAACCGAGAATGGCGTTGAGCGGCGTGCGCATCTCGTGGCTGACGGCGGCGAGGAAACGGCTCTTCAGCTCGTGGGCGGCATGCGCCTCATGCTCCTTGACGCGCACGGCATCGCGCATCTTCATCTCGCCTTCGATATCCAGCATCTGGGCGCGCACGGCAACGAGTTCGCCTGCGGCGTTGCGCATGGCGGTCATGTCGAGGCGGACATTGAGAAACTGGGTCTGATCGAGGCCGAGCACGGGGCGATCAAGCCTGACATCGATGACGACGACATCGGCCCCGAGGCGCAGATCATCCAGCGCGCGGGCAAAGGCGATGCGATCGGAGACATGGACCTGTTCGACGAAGGGGCGCGACAAAGGCTCGCGCAGGAAGGAGAGGAACATGTCGCGGTCGCGCCCCCCCGAGCCACGCACCACGCCGGTGGTGTCGAGCGTCAGGAAGAGGCCGGGGCAATAATCCCAGGGATCAACGGTGTTGTCGGCCTGCGGATCGGCCGCACGGCTGGCGAGGCGGGCGCCGAAACGGGTGCCGGCCACGAGTGCAACCGCCGTGATCAGATAAAGGCTGACGGCGAGCGAGACGCCGATCGGGAGACCGGCAGCCGCGCCGATCAGAGCGGAGAGGCCGGCCGGCAGGAGCAGGAGGCCGGCGAGGAAACCGGCGGTCAGACGGCGCAGAATGCGGAGTTCGGCGGCATCGGCGACCCGCGCACCGGCCTCGCTGGACAAGACGTGCGTCAGCGCAGCGTCCATCGCCATCGTCCAAGCATCCGACATTTTACGCAATACAACCACGCCAGAAATCCGCGATGGGTTCATCTCATTTCACCGGCCGACCATAGGCCGGACGCGCTTAAGGAATAGATAAGGCTAAGCCCCGGAATGCCGTCGCAGGGGCCGATCCGACCCGAAACGAGACAGGTGTGCCATGCTTTCAAATTTATGGTTAACGGAGCGTAATTGCTGAAATCATTCTACTTTTCGCAACACCGTTAAGACTTGCGGCGCGGCGTGCCGTCGAAAAGCGGTGGATTGTCGAGGCTCTGCCACAGTTATGCTTAACGGCGAAGGCTAAACTTTGACGGGAAAGGGCAAACAACCGGCGATCGTTCGAATTTTAATCAAATTCGCCTCGAAAGCCCGCGGTTTTCGAAAAGCGATTTTCGCGAATCAAACCTAGGGTCGAGATCACGAGTTCGGGACAAACCCGACGCAGTCCGGCAACGACCGGCAACAGGGATATCGGTGACACCATGTGGTTTCTGATCAAGGGAACTTTCTATTGTTCGGTGGCGCTCGTGGCGCTGTCTTACCTCGGCAGCCCGCCGCGGGAAGAGGCTGCGGGCGGTCCGACCTTCGAGATCGGCGACGCCTTTGCGGCCGCGACCGACGCCTATGCCTATATGAGCTCGCTCTGCATCGAGAAGCCGGATGTCTGCGAAAAGGGCAAGCAGACCTTCCAGGCGCTTGGCCAGCGGGCCCGCGAAGGGGCGCTTGTCGCCTATCAGCTGCTCGACAAGCAGTTTACCGATGACGGATCGGCCAAACTGGCTGCAGACGTGCCGCTGCCGAAGAAGGGCACTGTCGAGATCGTGAAGCCCGAAGTCGAGGAGGCGGACGCCGCTCCGGCTCTTGCCGCCACGCCGGTCAATGCGGCCCAGGCGGAAGCGATCGTGACCGGAACGGTGGTTCCGAGCGCCCGTCCGAAGAACCTGCCGAAACCCTACACGCCGCCCAAGCCTTGAGCGGAGAGATCCAAGCCGGGTACCTCCGAAGAGACGATCCGGCCTGACTTACGAAGATTTCAGGGGCGCCCGCCGCCCCTTCTCCTTGCATCCCTCCCCGCATTGGTGGGTCCGGGATGCCTGTCTGCCTGTCCCTAAACTGTCACCTATCGGCATATGCCGGGCCGCGAGATTTTGTCTCGCGGCCTTTTTTTTTCGGCTGGGGTGCTCGCGAGCCATCTGCCTTGAGAAAGGCAAGGAATTGGCTCATGATCCATAACGTCAAGTGAGGAAGACCCATGGCTCCGGCGAAGCAGAGCGAATCCGTGACACTGCAGATCCCGACGGAGATACTGGCGGATATCGACACGATCGCCGGGGCGACCGAGCGTTCGCGAAGCCATATCATCCTCAGAGCCTTGCGTGGTTATCTGCTGCAGGAAGGTGCCGATATTCTTGAGGCCATCGAAGGGGGTGCGCAGCTGGATGCGGGACAGCACGAGGACTTCGATGACGTTCTTGCCGAGATGGATCGCATCATAGCCGGCAAGGTCGCATGATCTCCATCCGGCTCTCCCCCAGGGCGGCCGATTACATCCGACGCGAGAGCGCCTATCTCAGAGATCGAAGTCCGGCCGCCGCAAAGGCCTTTGCGCAGTCCATGAAGAAAGCACGGCTGCTGCTTCAGGATTTTCCCGAAGCGGGCAACAGGCTGCACGGACTTCGGATACCCGGCACACGCACTCTTGTCGTCGGAGATTACCTGATTGACTATCGCCTTGTCGGATCTGGAGCCGGTCCGGGGCTAGAGATCGTGACGATCCGCCATGGCAGAATGCAGACCCTCGTGCTCGATGGCGAGGAACCGGATTTTCCAGTTGACGAGTGACGACCTCAGCACCTCCCACATTTCGCCAGCAACATTCCTTTCTGCATTCATCATCCCAGGCGGTTCATTTTGCAGCCCGGCTGGCCTATATGGGGCGGACGGAACAAACGGGTGCGCGAATGACCACACTTGCAGCGATGATCGACGACTTCGGCTTTCTCGACGACTGGGAGGACCGGATGCGGTATGTCATCGAACTTGGCAAGGCACTGCCCGACCTGCCGGACGACCAGAAGACCACTGAGAACAAGGTGCAGGGCTGCGCGAGCCAGGTGTGGCTCTCGGTCTCGGCCGGTGACGGCGCCGATCCGGTCATGACGTTTCGCGGCGACAGCGATGCGTTTATCGTGCGCGGGCTGGTCGCCATCGTGCTTGCGGCCTATTCCGGCAAAAAGGCATCGGAAGTCGTCGCCTTCGACGCGCTCGAGCTCTTCAAGCAGATCGGGCTTATCGAACACCTGACGGCGCAGCGCGCCAATGGCTTGCGTTCGATGATCCAACGCATTCGCGAAGAGGCGGCGCGGAAGCTGGTTTAATCCGCACCTCCGGTTCACCGAGAGAGGCCTGCCCTCACCCGATCTCCGGCCGAAAGCCCTCGTCGGCCCAGTGGCGGGTGCGGGGTTTCGGGGGTGGCGGGGTGTAGTGGCGGGCAAGCGCCAGGAGGGCGGCGCGCAGCATCAGCTTGGCGGAGCGGGCCGGCCATTGGCGTTCGCGCTCGACCGTTTCCAGGCCCTTGCCGAAGCAGCAGATGTCGAGGGCGACGCCTGCCAGTTCAGGCCCCATCGCCTCGATGGCCCTGTTGACGCGGGTGCGGGCCGCGATGCGGCTGTTGGCGAGATCCGGGCCGGCGGGAGCGGCCCCCTTCACTTTGCTCGATAGGCGCGGCTGCCAGCTGGCGGTGATGCGGGGCTGCAGATTGCCGTGGTCGAAATCGCGTGCCAGCCGGTCACCGGCCGCGACGGCGTCTTCGGTGAGGAAAGGCCGGCCATCCTTCTCCTTCAGCCGCAACAGCGGGAAAAGCGGGGATTCCGCCAGGTTGCGGCGGACCGGCTGGCGGCCATCCGGCGTCACCAGCGTCTGCGGTTCCAGCGTGCGGTGCTGATCGGCAAAGGGATCACCGGCCTGGTCGCACAGGGCGCGCCTGAGATAGGCGGCCGTCTCCGGCGTTGCATGGAGATGGCCGTGCGCGCGCGTCAGCAGACCTTCGGCAACCAGACGGTCGAGCAGTTGCGGGTCGGATTGGACGATGGCGGAACACGGCTCGGAGGTCAGCAAGATCGGACCATCCAGGGCGCGGCGCAGGAGCATGCGGATGCGTTTGTGGGCATGGCGCCCGACAGCGCTGTCGAGCGGGGCGGAGAGCGGCGTTTGGCGGGCCGGCGGCATGGCGGCGGTGAGAGGGCGGCTTACGGGCTGAGGCCCGGATGCGGGATCGGTGTTGCGGGTCATGGGCGGCGTCCTGCCAGCAGATAGACGGCGCTTGCCATGCGCTCGACAATGGTGACGAAGCCGTCATAGGCGGCGTCATCCCGGCGATCCTCGACGATGCGGCAGGCATGGCCGACGGTGGAGCGGTCGCGGCCGAAGGCCTGCGCCACCTCGCCCATCGGCATGGAATAGGCGACGTGACAGACATACATCGCCACCTGGCGGACATGGCCGGCGGCGCGGCGACGGCCGCCGCTGTCGCTGTCGAGGCCGACGGCCTGCAGCAGCTCATGGGTGAGCTGGCGCACGATCATGCAGAGCAGCCGGCGCTCCGGGGTCAGCGGGCGGTCGAAGGGGTCGATCGCGGGATCGCCCTCGTCCGCCGCCGCATGGTCACCCTCGGCCGTCTCAGGCTGCGAGGCCCGGCCTTCCCCGCCCTGATCCGGCTCGGGGCCAGTCGCCAGATCGTAGGACGAGACCGGCCGGAGGCTGAAGGGGGGTGACGTCGGATGCTCGATCTGCATGGCGATCTCCAAATAGGATTTTCTTCCTATATTGGTAACAGAGATTCCATCGAAATAAACCCCACAAATTGAGGGCTGATTTCACCCCGGCTCGACGCCACCGCAATGAAGGGAATATTTTCCTTTTCGACCCGACAAAAAAGGCCGGACCCTGGGGGCCCGGCCGATCTCTGGTCAACGGCGTTTGCCGGATGACTTACTTGCCGCGCTTGCGGCGCTGGCCGAGGCCCATTTCCTTGGCGAGGCGCGAGCGCGCTTCGGCATAAGCGGGAGCGACCATCGGATAATCGGCCGGCAGGCCCCACTTCTCGCGGTATTCTTCCGGAGTCATGTTGTAATGGGTCATCAGGTGGCGCTTCAGCGACTTGAACTTCTGGCCGTCTTCCAGGCAGATCAGGTAGTCGTCCTCGATCGACTTGCGGATCGGAACCGGGGGCTTGGGCTTTTCGACCACAACCGGCGCCGGGGTGGGCGAGGACGTGTTGCTGAGGGCCAGATGGATATCGGCAATCAAGTTGGTGAGGTCGGTGACCGGCACGACGTGGTTGCTCACATAGGCAGAGACGATGTCTGCCGTCAGTTCAACCAGCAACTGCTGTCCAGGGCCCTGTTGTACTTCACTCATGTCATTCTCCTATTCAAGGATCACGTGCGTCCGCCGATGCACGTGGCAAAAAAATCAACTCTGCACCTGCCGGCCCCAACCAGAACAGGTACACTGCACAGACCACCCCCACTTATGACAGATCCGCCCTCGCTTCCCTCTGGGAAGCCCTATTCAACATCACCGCATTTTCCTAAAAATACTTGTCTCACTATAATAGACAAGCCGAAAATGCGATGATGGAGCGTGATTAACAGCAGATCAGCTCACTGGACATTGGATTATCACTCCACGGCCAAATGTCCACCCGCTATTTCTATCAAATGTAACGGGTGCAAAGCCGTTCTATTCCACTTTAGTTCATCATTCCGAGCTGACGGAAAGCTCAGATTGCAAAGTTCGAATTGACGTAACTTCTGATCATCCGTTGCTGCCTATTTACTCATATCGTCACGCACCGATACATCAGACAATCTGTATCCCGCCTTATGGGCGGCGCGTGCGAGGAGATGGGCGGCGATCGGCGCGGTGAGCACGAAGAAGACGATGCCGGCTGCGGCCCGGCCGAAGGTTGAGAGATCACCGGAATGAATGCCGACGGCAAGAAGCAGCAGGCCGGAGCCGACCGTGCCGGCCTTCGAGGCGGCATGCATGCGGGTGTAGACATCGGGAAAACGCAAGAGGCCGATCGCGGCGACGAGCGAGAAGAGCGCGCCGATCACCATCAGGGCTGCGACGGCTAGCGCCAGAGCGAGTTGAAGCGGTTCTGTCATGCCTTGCCTCCCTTGCCGGCGGCGGATTTGGCCGGTTTGCCGGCCGACGGTTTTGCATTCGCCTTCGCAGCCCTGGACACGGCCGCCGGCTGCGGGCCGGACGCCCCCTGCCCCGGCCGTTCACGCGTGGTGCCGCGGGCAAGGATGAAGCGGGCGAAGGCGACCGTGGCGAGGAAACCGACGAGACCGAGCGCAATCGCGATGTCGACATAAAGCGTGTAGCCCGTTCGAAGCGCGAAGACGGCAATCAGGCCGATGACGATGCCGACCAGCATGTCGAGAGCCACGACACGGTCCGGCAGGGTCGGGCCGACCACGGCGCGCCAGACGGTGAGCAGCGTTGCGAGGACCAGCACGGCGAGCGCAAACTGCCCGGCGGTATCGACGATCAGTTCCGGCGTCATTCTGGAAAGGCCTCCATGATCTTCTTCTCGAAGCCGTCGGCAATGTCGCGGCGCGCGGCTTCGAGGTCGGTGCAGTCGACGGCATGGATGAACAGCGTGCCCCGGTCCTCGGAGACGTCGACCGAAAGCGTGCCCGGCGTCAGCGTGATCAGGTTGGCGAGCAGGCTGATCTGGAAATCGCCCTTGACCTGCAGCGGATAGGCAAAGATGCCCGGATGCAGCGCGAGTTTCGGCTGGAGGGCCATGGTCGCGACCCGCCAGGCGGATTTTGCCAACTCGACGAGGAAGAGCCGCAACAGCGAGAGGATGCGCAGCGTGCGGCTGGTGCCGCCAGAGCCGGGACGGTGGCCGCGCAGCAGCCAGAGCGTCAAAAGCGACAGGGCGAAGCCGAAGAGGAGATTGTGCAGCGAAAAGCTGCCCGAGACGATGGCCCAGACGACGGCCATCACAACGGCGATTGCGGTCGCGGTCACCGGACACCTCCTTCGGGGAAGACGGAGCGGATATAGGCGGTGGGATCGGCGAGATCACCGGCCGCCTGCTGGGTGGCGAGGATCAGGCGTTCGGGGAAGAGGCCGAAGCCGACGATGAAAGCCGAGAGCAGCACGATGGGCGCAAGCCGCCAGCGGTTTTCCGTGCGGGCGAGCGACAGGGACGGCATGGACACCGGTGGTGCGCCCCCGGGCATGGCGGGCATGGCGGGCGCGCTGCCTGCCGCCTCCGGTGCCGGACGCCAGAAGGCGAAGAGGAAGAGGCGGCCGAAGGCGATGGTGGTGAGGAAACCGGAGAGGAGCACGCTTGCCGCCAGCCACCAGGCGCCGATGTCGAGGGCGGCCTTGACCAGGATCGCCTTGGGCCAGAAGCCGGAAAAGGGCGGCAGGCCGCTCGCGGCAAAGAAGAGGGCGAGCGACAGCGCGGCAAAGACGGGCGCCGCAGCCCAGAGACCGCCGAGGCGATCGAGGCGGAACGTGCCGGTCAGCCGGCCCATCTCGCCGGAGACGAGATAAAGCGCCGTCATCAGCAGGATGGAGTGGAGCGCATAGAAGATCGCGGCCCCCACCGCGACCGCGCCGCCGATCGCGACACCGGCCAGCATGTTGCCGATGCCGGCGACGACGATGAAGCCGAGGAAGCGGCGAATATCGTTCTGCGCCAAGGCTCCCATGGCACCGAGGATCATGGTGAGGGCTGCCATCACGGCGATGGCAAAGCTCAGGGCCTCCCGCTCGATCGGCAGAAGCATGACCATGACGCGCAGAAGCGCGTAGACGCCGACCTTGGTGAGCAGGCCGGCAAACAGCGCCTGCACCACGACGCGGGGCGTGTGATAGGAGGCGGGCAGCCAGAAATTGACCGGGAAGGCGGCAGCCTTCATCGAGAAGGCAAACACGAAGAGGGCAGACAGCGTCATCAGCGGCGCGGTGCCGGAAAGCCCCGGCGCCTTGACTGCGATGTCGGCCATGTTGAGTGTGCCGAAGATGGCATAGAGATAGGCGGTGGCGATCAGGAAGAGGGTCGTCGCGATCAGGTTGAGGACCGCATATTTCAAGGCGCCATCGATCTGCTGGCGTTCCGAGCCGAGGATCAGGAGGCCGAAGGAGGAGATCAGCAGGACCTCGAACCAGACATAGAGGTTGAACAGGTCACCGGTCAGGAAGGCGCCGGAGACGCCGGCCATCAGCACCATCAAGAGCGGATAGAAACCGTAGCGACGGCCGCTGGTCGAGACATCGACGCGGGCGTAAAGCGCCGAGGCAAAGGCGACGATGGCGGCGGCGAGCGCCAGAAGCGCGCCGGTCAGATCGACCGTGATGGCGATGCCGAAGGGCGGGCGCCAGCGGCCCATCATCATGGTGAGCGGGCCGTCACTCAGCACGCGTGCCAGAAGCAGCACATCAACGAGGACGAGGAGTGCGAGGCCGACAAGCGCGATCGGGCCATGCCAGTCGGTGCGGTGGCGGATCATCATCAGCACGGCGCCGAAGGCAAGGCAGAGGCCGATCGGCAGGATCGCCAGCCATTGGGCTGCCTCCACCGGGGCGGTGACGAGGGCGGCGGTGAGGTCGACGGTGGTGGCGGGCGTGGCCATCAGGCGGGACCTCCATGGTATGCGGTGGGCGGAATGCGGGTGGTGA
This sequence comes from Rhizobium sp. AG855, assembly GCF_003610655.1. Taxonomy (NCBI): domain Bacteria; kingdom Pseudomonadati; phylum Pseudomonadota; class Alphaproteobacteria; order Hyphomicrobiales; family Rhizobiaceae; genus Rhizobium; species Rhizobium sp. AG855. The sequence continues at coordinate 2,426,959 of NZ_RAQG01000003.1, forward strand.
TGGCGTGAGGGGTACCCCCCTCTGCCCTGCCGGGCATCTCCCCCACAAGGGGGGAGAGCGGGGTGCGGCAGGCGTCGGCGAACACCCCTCTCCCCCCTTGTGGGGGAGATGTCACGAAGTGACAGAGGGGGGTGTGGCCCCAAACGCCAGCCATGGACATCTCAGCGAACCCCATCCTCAATACCCCATCGGCGGCGCGGGATCGTCGGCGGGTTCGGCGACGCGCATCTCGTCGGTGTTGTCGGTGCCGAGGTCCTGATAGGCGCGCCAGGTCAAGACGAGCAGGAAGCAGAAGAAGGAGAAGGAGATGACGATGGCGGTCAGGATCAGCGCCTGGGGCAGCGGATTGGCGGTGGCCGCCGGCAGGACGGTCTCTCCGCCCGGAATGATCGGCGGGATGGAGGGGGTCAGGCGGCCCGAGGTGAAGATCAGCATGTTGACGGCATTGCCGAGCAGAACGATGCCGAGCAGCACGCGGATGATGTGTTTGGACATCATCAGATAGAAGGCGGCGGTGAAGAAGATGCCGACGACGAGGGAAAAGAGCGCTTCCATCAGGCGTCATCCCTTTCTTCAAGCGCGAGCGCAATCGAGGTGAAGGTGCCGACAACCACGAGATAGACGCCGACATCGAAGGACACGACGGTGGCGAGCGGCACCTCGACGCCGAACAGCGTCGGATAGATCCAGACCCCGGTCATGAAGGGATAACCAAGCGGCGCGGAGACGAAGCCCGACAGCGTCGACAGGAGCAGGCCGCAGCCGGCAACCGACATCGGGTGGAACCAGAGCGCACGGCGCACGGCCTGGACGCCGAAGGCGATGCCGTAGATGGCGAAGGCGGAGGCGCCGATCAGACCGCCGATGAAGCCGCCGCCGGGTTCGTTGTGGCCGCGCAAGAGGACGAAGATCGAGAAGAGCAGCATCAGCGCGGTGAGGAAGGGCGCGAAGGTGCGGAAGATGAGCGTGTTCATCGCGGGGCCTCCACACTTCTGACGCTGCAGGTCTGAGTTACCCCCCTCTGCCCTGTCGGGCATCTCCCCCACAGGGGGGGAGAGCGGAAGGTGGCCGAGCGCGGCGATCTCCGCTGATGGCGGGCGGTTGCGGCGGCGTGAATTTTTACAGGCAGGACGCGAGCCTCCACTCTCCCCCCTTGTGGGGGAGATGTCGGCGCAGCCGACAGAGGGGGGTGGGCCGAAGGCCGGCAAAGATCTGCGGTGAGCGGCGTGGAGCGGTGGGCCGAAGGCCGATGGATGTCAGAGCGGTTCATCACTTTCCCCTCCCCTTCTTCTTGCCCTTCACTTCACCAAAGGAGCCGGATGGCGGGGAGACGACGGAGGCGGTGGGGGCCGCCGTGCCGACGCGGATGCGGATGAGCGCGAGAATGGCCAGGCCGGTGATCATGACGACGGAGATTTCGCCCAGCGTGTCGACGCCGCGGAAGTCGACGATGATGACGTTGACGACATTGGCACCGTGGGCGATCGCCTTGGAATAGGCGGCGAAGAACTCGGTCAGCGTGGCATCGAAGGGCGCTTCGGTGGCCCGGATGAGGAGGAGCGCGAAGCCGACACCACAGGCGACGGCAGCGGCGCCATCGAGCAGGCGGGCGATCAGCGGACGGTGATCGGTGGGTGACAGGCGCAGGCGCGTCATGACCAGTGCCAGGATGACGACCGAGAGCGTTTCGACCATGAACTGGGTGAAGGAGAGATCCGGCGCGCCATAAAGCAGGAAGAGTACGGCGAGCGCAAAGCCCTGGATGCCGAGGCAGACAATGGCCGTCAGACGATCCCGGGCCGAGAGGACGGCGGCGACGCCGATGACGGCGATTGTCAGGAAGGCCGCCTCGACGAGGCTCAGATTGGCGGGCCAGGCGGGCATGGCCGGCAGCTCGCCATAGACGACGGGCGTGACCAGCAGGACGTGCGCCAGCAGAATGAAGGTGGTGGTGATGTAGACTTCCAGGCGGCCATTGTGGATGACGCCGGTCACGCGGACCGAGAGCCGGACGAGGCCTGACACGAGATGGTCGAAGCTGCGATCGGGGCTGAGGCCGAAGCCGGTGACGAGACGATCGACGCCGGCGCGGAGCCGGTCGAGGCCGCGATAGAGCAGGATGCCGAGGGCGACGGTCAGTATCGAGAGGGCCAGCGGCATGCCGATATGCGGGATGAGGCCGACCGAGACCGTCTGCGATGCGCCATCGACGGCGCTTGCCATGGGCGAGGAAATGAAGCGGTGGACCATGCCGGAAAAGAGCGCACCGACCAGCGCCAGGAGCGCCAGCGTCAGCGGGCCGAGCCAGAGCAGAACGGGGCCTTCATGGGCATGTTTCGGCGTCTTCGTCTCGGCGCCGATGAAGGGTTTCAACCCGACGGCAAAGGCGATGACGAACATCAGTGCATTGCCGATGACGGCTACAGCCGTGAACAGGATGGCACGCGGGTTTGCGCCCGCGAGCGCCGCATAGATCTCTTCCTTGGCGAGGAAACCGAAGAGCGGCGGCAGGCCCGCCATGGAGATGCCGCCGAGGATGGCGGCGGCAAAGGTGATCGGCATCAGCCTGCGCAAGCCGCCGAGCAGGCGGATGTCGCGGGTGCCGGTCTCGTGATCGATGATGCCGGCCACCATGAACAGGCCGCCCTTGAACAGCGAATGGGCGACGAGATAGAGCACTGCGGCTTCGACCGCATAGGGGGTGTCGAAGCCGGTCAGCATGACGAGCAGGCCGAGCGAGGCAACCGTCGTATAGGCGAGCATCAGCTTCAAATCGGTCTGGCGCACCGCGAGGATGCCGCCGACCAGCAGGGTGATGCCGCCGAAAAAGGGCAAGAGGATTTCCCAGGCGGGCGTGCCGCCCATGACCGGGTTGAGGCGCATCAGGAGATAGACGCCGGCCTTCACCATGGTGGCGGAATGCAGATAGGCCGAGACCGGGGTCGGCGCTTCCATGGCGTTGGGCAGCCAGAAATGGAAGGGAAACTGCGCCGACTTGGTGAAGGCGCCGCCGAGCACCAGGAGCAGGGCCGCCAGATAGAAGGGGCTTTCGCGCAGGATATCGCCGGTGGAGAGCAGCAATGACAGCTGGCTGATGCCGGTGATGTTCCAGATGAAGATGAGGCCTGCCAGCAGGACGAGGCCACCGCCGCCGGTCACAACGAGCGCCTGGAGCGCTGCGCGGCGCGAGGCTTCGCGCGTGTGATCAAAGCCGATCAGCAGAAAGGAGGTGATCGAGGTCAGCTCCCAATAGACGAAGAGCATCAGGAAGCTGTCGGAGACGACAACCCCGAGCATGGCGCCCATGAAGAGCAGGATATAGCTGAAGAACCGGCCCTGCTGCGGATGGCCCTTCATGTAACCGCCGGCATACAGCACGATCAGCGTGCCGATGCCGGTGATCAGAAGCGCGAAGGTGAGCGACAGACCGTCGAGCAGCCAGGAGAAGGAGAGGTTGAGGCTGGGCACCCAGGCGAAACCGCCGGTGATGCGCCCGCCGGATGCAATCTCCGGCAGGACGCTTAGGAAATGCACGAAGGCGAGCGCCGGAAACAGCGCAAGACACCAGGCGGCGGCAGCGCCCAGGCGGGCGGTCAGCACGGGGGCAACAAGTGCGGCGACGAAGGGCAGCAGGAGCGCGAGCCAGGTCAGGCCGCTCGGCAGGTCAGGCATTCCACCTCCTCGTGGGCGGACGACATCCGTCGTCTTAACGATGCAAGGAGGCTCCGTGTTAGGACATGGGTCGCGGCTTTCCAAGCAAAAACGGCGGAAAAACCGATCACGGACGCGTCAGACCCCGGAAATTTTCGCGCTCCCCATGTATTTCGGTGTTTGCTTGAAAGGGAATGGACGATGGCGCGACTGAGGGAGCAGCGGCGCAATTGCAGGGGCCGCCCTGCCGCCCTATCTATAGTGCCAAAGGGCCTGCGCATTGCTTGGACCCCATCCCTTTCTCAAGGAGAAGACCATGAGCTCCACCCCCACCGGAACCACCACCGTGGCGAAAATCGAAAAGACGGACGCCGAGTGGCGCGAGCAGCTGACGCCCGAACAATACCGGATCCTGCGCGAACACGGCACCGAGCGGCCCTTTACCGGGCCATATTGGGACAATTTCGAAAAGGGCCTCTATCGTTGCGCCGCCTGTGACGAACCGCTGTTCATCTCCGACACGAAGTTCGACGCCGGCTGCGGCTGGCCGAGCTATTTCGAGCCGGTGAAGCCTGATGCCGTGACCGAACACCGCGACACGGCGTTTGGCATGGTGCGCACCGAAATCCGCTGCGCCAACTGCGGCGGGCATCTGGGCCATGTGTTCCCGGATGGCCCGAAGCCGACGGGGCTGCGCTACTGCATCAACGGCCATTCGATGGTGTTCGAGCCGTTGAAGTGAGCGGGAGTGCCTGAGGAGGCCCCGGGCCTCCTCCCTCCCAGGCTGTGTCGAGATCTCCACCGAGGAGGGAGCAGGGTTCGCTGAGTGTGGGGGGCGAATTCCCTCCTAGAAATGAGGCATGATCTGCAGTGTTCGCCGCCGTGTGACCTCTGGGGCATGGCCGATGACTGGTCCGACAGTGTCACGGTGTCTCCGCATGAAGAAGGACGGCGACCAGGGCAGGCCCTTGAGCAAGGTCGGCATGACGCGTGTCGGCTCGTATAGGCCACATTCCGAGAGCTCGTGCGGATCGTCGATGATAAAACCGGTGCCCTCGAGCCTGTCGACCTGCTTGGTACAGTAGGAAACATAAATCCAGGGGACTTCCCGATCCCCAAAAGGCATGAAGCCGGCGGCCCGCACCAGACAGGGCCGAGGATAAGGACCAGGGAGTCTGGGACTTCCGTCAAAGGGCCAAGCACACCAAACAAAATCCCACTTCGCGGGAAGTGGGATCAGGTCTGTTCGATACGGCTCGCGGATGACCACCGTCAGTCGCCAGAGACCGGCCTGAACTGGCCGGTAATCGGGCCGTACGCATCTTCGATCATGGCATCAAGCGTTTCAAAGTAGTCCGGATTGAAATCCGGCCCCAGGCGGTTTTCGCGCTGCTTTTCGATATCAATGGCATCGTCAGCGGGAGCTACGGGAACCAGGGCACGGTGCACCACCGGGTCGCGGGGCGACAAGACTGCCTTTGCATGGGGGGCTTCCCCCGTCGAAGAGGCAATTGTCGTCACAACTTTCCGTTGGGTCACCACCGCGCCTCCTTGTCCGAATGAAGGACAACATAACCGAAAACCGGCTTCCGCACAATAATCGGCTTCAATCACCCCTTTTCGACCAGCCCACTTTTGGTTGTGGACACCCTCTCCTTTTGCCGAAACCTGCAGGGTTTGGATTTGACGGCACGCACCTCCTGCGACAGGCATCATGCGTTCACAACTGGGGGTCATCATGAACAAGACAATCACCGCCACCATGGCGCTTGCTGCGGCGCTTTCTTCCTGTGCCAGCAAGCCAAAGGATATCGAGGCGGCCTATGTGTCGTCGACGCTGTATGAGAGCCTGTCCTGCGACCGGCTGCGCGAGGAGGCGACGACCGTGTCGAGCCGGGCCATTTCGGCGAGTGGCGTGCAGCAGAAGAAGGCGGACAATGATGCGGTGGCGGTCGGCGTCGGACTGGTCATCTTCTGGCCTGCCCTGTTCTTCGCCAAGGGCGACGGGGCATCGGCGGCGGAAGTCTCGCGGCTGAAGGGCGAGATGAAGGCGATCGAGACGGCGTCGATCAAGAACAATTGCGGCATAAGGTTCGAGGATCCGACGGCGCAGCCGGCGAAAAAGAAGTGAGGCAACCACCCTCCCCTTGAGGGGGAGGGTCGGAGCGGAGCTCCGGGGTGGGGTGACGGGCGAGACGCCTGCGTTGATCCATGATGTCGGACTCGTCGCCAGGATCACCCCCACCCGCCGCTTTGCGGCGACCTCCCCCTGAAGGGCGAGGTGGAGGGTCTCAGCGCCCGTCGAAGGCTGCCAGCGCCTTCGGCGAAACGCGGCTCCAGAGGCCGGCGAGCAGCAGCACGCTGAGGATGGCGGCGAGGATGAAGGGCATGCCGAGCGCCTGGTGGCGCGGCATGACGTGTTCGGCCAGCGTGACGCTGACGCCGGCCACCAACACGCCGAGCGGCATGGTGCCGAGGCCGAAGAAGCGGTAGACGCTGTTGACCCGGCCAAGCAGATGCGGCGGGATGAGACGCTGGCGCAGCGAGACCGTGATGATGTTCCAGACCATGCCCGTTATGGCCGAGAGGGCGAGCGCTGCCCAGACCAAGGACGGAAAGGGCAGAAGAAGCACGATCAGCGCCCAGACCAGGCACCCGGCGATGGTGGCCCTGAGGCAGGCGGATGCGCCGAAGCGGCGGATGATCGGTTCCCCCAGCAGGCCGCCGATGACACCGCCGATCGCCAGGCCTGTCAGCAGCAGACCGTATTCGGCCGAGTTCAGTTGCATGACCTCCTGAGCATACAAGACCATGCCCGTCAGCAGCATGACCTCGATGGCGTTCAACACGCCCAGCCCGAGGGCGAGATCGCGCAGCAGCGGGCGGGCAAAGAGATAGGCGGTGCCTTCGCGGATTTCGGCGAGCCAGTGGCGCGGTTCCGGCCGTTCGGTGCGAAACGTGCCGGGGATGGAGAGGATCAACAGGCCGGCGAAGGCGAAGGCAAGGCCATAGAGCCCGAAGGCGAGCGGCAGCGCGAGACCGATGACGAGGCCGGCGAGCGGCGGGCCGATCATCATGTTCATCACGGTTTCGACGCTGCCCATGCGGCCGTTTGCGGTTTCGAGCCGGTCATGGGGGACAATCGACGGCAGCAGGGTGACGGCGGAATTGTCGCGCAGGACCTCGGCAAAGCCGACGATGAGGGCGCAGAGCAGCAGCAGGGCATAGAGCGGATTAAGCGGGAAATCCTGGACAGGGGTTTGCGGCAGCATGCCCGGGGCCAGCATGGCGAGCGAGAGCGTGATCAGGGTGATGAAGCGCAAAACGTCCATTGATATGACCAGGCGGCGGCGGTCGAAGCGGTCGGTGATCACGCCTGATGGCAGCGCGAAGAGGAACCAGGGCAGTTTCTGCGCCACGCCGACGAGCGCGATCGCCAGGGGGTCGCGGGTGATCAGCGAAGCAAGCCAGGGCCAGGCGACGACGCCGATGCCATCGGCGAGATTGGCAAGGCCGCTGGACAAAAGCAGGCGGTGGAAGGCGCGGCCGAGCGGGAGCTTGGCCGGCAAGGGTAGACTGGCTTCGGGCGGGGTCATGCGGGGTTCCTTGAAGTGCCCCGACTAAGCACCTGCGGAGCCTGGGAACAAGCCCTGTTTTTTTGGGGGAGGAAACGCAAGCGGCGGCCGCTGCCAAGCCGATGCCTGGACGGCTGCTCCCGTCAGCCCGCCTGGCGGTGGGCGAGCGCGATCAATGGGCAGACGATGGCAAATTGCAGGAGGGTGAAGGCCGTTTCGAGTGCGATGAAATCGCGCACCGAGGCCATCCTGTATTTCGCCGCGACCGGCAGGACGACGAAGGAAAAGGCGAGCAGGCCGAAGACGAGGAAGGCGGCAGCGGCGCTGCGCCAGGTATCGGCGGGCGCGGTGGAGAAGAGGCGCGGATAGGCGAAGGAAAAGATCAGGCCCTGGATGACCATGGAGCCGAGACCGAGCGGGATGAGGACATCGTCGCGATACATCTCAAGACGGTGATAGGCGGCGGCGAAGGTTTTCAGGTGCCAGACGTAACCGAGCGGAAAGGTCGGCAGAAGATAGGCGGCGAAGCCGAGCCAGAATGCCTTGCCCATGACGAAACCTCCCCAGGGTTCCAAAGTGCCATTCCCCAGGGTTATCCAACCATGATAACTTGCATTTTACAAGTGATTTAACCGGATGCCGCCATGACCTCACCTCCCCGCTCGCTCTGCCCCATCGCGCTCGCCCTCGACCTCTTCGGCGACGCCTGGTCGCTGCTCATCGTGCGCGACCTGATGTTCAAGGGGATCTGCAGCTTCAACGGCTTTCTGGCCGCTGGGGAAGGGATTGCCACCAATGTGCTCACCGACCGGCTGGTGAAACTGGAACAGGCCGGGATCATCACGAAGGCGCGTGACGGGCAGGATGGACGACGCTTCGTCTACCGGCTGACCGCAAAGGGGGCGGAGCTTGCGCCGGTGCTGGTGTCGATGGTGCTGTGGTCGGCCAAACATACGCCGACCGATGCGCCGCGGGACATGGTGGCGGCCATGGCGGTCGATCCGCAGAGCTTTGCAATGCAGGTCATTCGGCGCGTGGCGGCGGATGAAGCGGGGCCGGCAAGGCATTGATTTCAGATTCTTTCGGGCAACCTCTTCACGCAGAACGTCAAGACGGCGGAATCGGCGCAAGGGTTGCACAAACTGCGGCGCCCCTCTGACGCGCTGCCAAAGGCTGACCCGCCTCGCGGCTGATGGCTGGCCGTCCTCCGCCATCTTGATGGCAGAGTGCAGAAAGGATAGACTGACGACCAAGGAGCTTATCCATGGCTGAACCGCAATTGTCCGTCCGCAGCGCCCGGGCACGTGATTTGGCGCATCGACTGGCGCGACGGGAAAACCGGTCGATTGCCGATATCGTCGAGCGCGCGCTCGAAGCCTATGAGACGCAGAGGACCGGCCGGGAACCGGCAGCCGATTTCTATCGGCGGATCAGCGCCGAGGTCAGGCTCGACCTGGATCTGGACGCCGTCATTCGTGCCGATCGCGAGCCGCATGAGGGACCGGAGCTTTGATCTTCCTCGACACCAATGTCGTTTCGGAGACATTGAAAAAGCAGCCGAGTGAAGCCGTGATTTCCTGGCTCATCCGGCACGATGCCGAATTGGCCCTGTCGAGCGTGGTCATCGGAGAAGTCGCCTACGGAATTGCAAAGATCCGGGACGATGAGCGGGCACCGCGACTGGAGCGCGCGCTTGATGACTGGCGAGACCGATTTGCCGGACGCATCCATGGTTTCGATGAAGCGGCCGCCCTGACCTATGGCGCGATCATGAGCGATGCCCGGCGTCGCGGCCGGGGCATGAGCGTGCCGGACGGCATGATCGCGGCGATCGCGAGGACCAAAGGCGCAGCACTAGCCACCCGCAATGTCGTCGATTTCCAGAACTGCGGAATCGACCTGATCAATCCCTGGGACTTTTAGCGGCACACCCGGCACTCCCCTTGCCCTTCAGCCTCGTTCCGCCAGCATCTTCAAGCACTGCTCGAAGGCCGTGAGATCCGTCCAGAGCCTGTCGGCTTCCGCCGGATGAACGGCCACCGGGCCGCCGCGGCGCTCGACGCCGCCGTGGAGCATGAGGTTCTCGATCATCTCGAAGTCTTCCAGCATGGTGCCGTCGGGCGCGCGCTTGCGGCCGTCTTCGGCGAGGTGGATCTGGCCCGAATAGAAGTCGGCGGTACGCTTGAAGTGGCTCTCGGCGACATTGGTATAACAGGCGACCAGCTTGCCGGCGCCGCACATATAGCCGAGTTCGAAGACGGTGCCGGGATCGGCGGCGATGCCGCGAAACGGCGTCAAATTTGCGATGACGCCATCGGCGCGGTTCATGAAGCCCTCGTCGACCTCGGAAATGTTGAGGCCGAACTGGTGTTTGGTCGGGGCCGGCGGGATGGCGAGGTCGCCGGGGCAGATGGGGTCAAAACCATAGCTGCGGGTGAGTGCGGCCTTGGCATCGAGGATGGCGCGGGCATCGGGCAGGAAGACCTCGGGGCCGGCGAGGTAGAGTTTGAGCGGGATGGACATGCGGGGGGGAGATCCTTGGAGGCTTGGGAGAGCCCGATCAGGAGCAGTCGGCGGGCGGGGTTGCAAGAGCGGATTGCTGCGGTGCACAGGATTGCAGCGCCAGCGGGATTTTGAACGCGGATATCATCACTGGTTCGATACCGGATCAATTGATCTGATATTATATCAGACAATCGTTTGATTTTATGAGTTGGCAGGGTGCTGGTGGCCTCGCCCTTCGAGGCCCGCCTTTGGCGGGCTCCTCAGGGTGAGGGGAGATGGAGCTTTTACCTCTTCTCGCCCGCCCCTGCCCCGCCTTCAAGAAACCGGGCTAACAAGGTGGCCAGCCCCCTCCCCATCGGCTAGACCTTTGACCATGTCGACTCAGCCCCTCACCGATCCGCTGTTCTCCGCCCATGGCCGGGAAACCCCGCTTTCCGTCTTGAAGCGAGTCTATGGTTATCCGGCCTTTCGCGGGCGGCAGGCGGAGGTGGTGTCCCATGTCGTGTCGGGGGGCGATGCGGTCGTGCTGTTTCCGACCGGCGCGGGCAAATCCCTGTGTTTCCAGGTGCCGGCGCTCTGCCGGCCGGGCGTCGGCATCGTCGTGTCGCCGCTGATTGCCTTGATGCGCGACCAGGTGCAGGCGCTCAAAGGTCTTGGGGTGCGGGCGGCGGCGCTCAATTCGACCTTGTCGAAGGACGAATATGTCGAGATCCGGCGGGCACTGGATCGCGGCGAGCTCGACTTTCTCTATGTGACGCCGGAGCGCACGGCGACGCCGGGTTTCGTCGAGATGATGCAGGGCGTCGAGATCGCGCTCTTTGCCATCGACGAAGCGCATTGCGTATCGCAATGGGGGCATGATTTTAGGCCTGAGTATCGCGAACTCGGCAAGCTCACCGATCTCTTTCCCGGCGTGCCGCGCATGGCACTCACCGCCACCGCCGATCCGCATACGCGCGACGACATCATCGAGCGGTTGGGCCTGCACGATGCGCAAGTGTTCACCACCTCCTTCGACCGGCCGAACATCGCCTATGAGATCGTCGAGCGCGACCAGCCGCGTCAGCAGCTGTTGCGCTTCCTCTCCCGCCACAAGGGATCGAGCGGCATCGTCTATTGCCTGTCGCGCGCCAAGGTGGAGGAGATCGCGACATGGCTCGACGACCAGGGCATCCGGGCATTGCCGTATCACGCCGGCATGGACCGGGCGGTGCGCGATGCCAATCAGGATGCCTTCCTGAAGGAAGAAGAGCTCTGCCTCGTCGCCACCGTCGCCTTCGGCATGGGCATAGACAAACCCAATGTGCGTTACGTCGCGCATCTCGACCTGCCGGGCTCCGTCGAGGCCTATTACCAGGAGACGGGGCGCGCGGGGCGTGATGGCCTGCCGTCTGATGTGTGGATGGCCTATGGTATGGCCGATGTCATCCAGCGCGGGCGGATGATTGACGAGGGTCAGGCGGCCGACGAGATCAAGCGGGTGGAGCGGGCGAAGCTCAATGCGCTCTTGGCGATCTGCGAAACACCGGGCTGCCGGCGCCAGGCGATCCTCAAACATTTCGGCGAGAGCCACGCGGGCAACTGCGGCAACTGCGATACCTGCCTGAAACCGGTCGAGACCTGGGACGGGCTGGATGCGGCGATCAAGGCGCTGGCGGCGATCTACCGGACCGGCGAACGCTTCGGCACCGGGCATCTGATCGATGTGCTCTTGGGCAACGAGAACGACAAGACTGTTCGATTCGGCCATACGGATATGCCGGTGTTCGGGGCGGGCAAGGATGTGCCGGCGAAGACCTGGCAATCGGTGTTTCGCCAGCTGCTCGCCGCCGGTTATGTCAGGGTGGATCACACCGCCTTCGGCGCGCTGAAGCTCGAGGAAACGGCGCGGGCCGTGTTCAAGCGCGAGGTGGACGTGCGTTTCCGGAAGGACCGGCCGACCACGGGCAAGGCTGCGCGCGGGGCAGCCGCGTCGCGCACCGCCCATGCCAAGGCGGGGCTCGATCAGGCGGATCAGGAGCTGTTCGAGGCCTTGCGCGCCAAGCGCATGGAGATCGCCAAAGACCAGGGCGTGCCGCCTTACGTGGTTTTCCCGGATACGACGCTGATTGCGCTGGCCACCGAACGGCCAATGGACGAGGACGAGATGCTCGGCATTTCCGGCATCGGGCAATCGAAGCTGGAGCGGTATGGCGACGCGTTTCTCGAGGTGATTTTGGCGTATTCGCGGTGAGGTTTCGGCCTAGCCCCCTCATCCTGAGGCGCCTGCGTCAGCAGGCCTCGAAGGATCGAGGCCATGGAGGTCACCCCTGCTTCGCGGCGACCTCCGCCTTCGGGGTCATTGCAGCTGAACAAAAAGCCCCCTCCCCACCCCTCCCCACAAGGGGGAGGGCTTAACCCGGCTGCGCCGTCGTGTGCTGGACATGCGCAGTTTGCGGATCGGCGTCTCGCGCGACGTCGCCCCACCCGCCGCTTTGCGGCGACCTCCCCCCTCAATGGGGAGGTGGGGAAATCCGCCGGCGCCAGTCGCTCGGGCTTTCTCCGGTCACACGCAGGAATTCGCGGTTGAAGTTGGATTTGGTCATGAAGCCCGCCTCGAAGAGGATGCGGGTGACGGGCATATCGGTGTCGGCGAGCAGCCGGCAGGCCTCCGCGATGCGGTGGTTGTTGACGTAATGCGAGACGCTCATGCCATGCACGCGGTTGACGGCTTCGGAGACAGCGCGGGCGGGGCTTCCGAGCCGGCGGGCAAGGCGGGCGAGGTTGAGATCCGGATTGGCCCAAAGACGCTTTTCCGTCATCAGGCGGTCGAGGTCGATCGCGAGGCGCTGGTGGTCTTCGGTGGCGGATTTGGCGGGTAACGCCGTCGAGGTCGTGGGGCTCTCGGCCGAGCGGGGCGGCGATATAGACGGTGAAGTGAGCGGTGGGGCGGCGTCCGGCCCCGCATCGGGTCCGCCCCATTCGGCGAACGAGGCGTCGCCCTCGCCTGCCTCTTCCTGGCTGGCGGTGACGGCGCCGATGCCGAGCAGAAGCAGGATCAGCGTGGTGGCGGCAGAGACCACCATGGGGGAATACCGGCCGCCCGACCACAGCATGTCGAGGCTGATCGCGACATCGGTCAGCGCAGAGGTGATCAGGGCCAGGCCGGTCAACTGCAGCGCACGGTAGGAACGCAGCGCGCCATCAAGCCGCGAGGCGACCAGCGCATCCGGCCCCTCCCGGGCCAGCCACAGCAGGGCTGCGCCATAGGCGAGGAATTCGCTGATCAGGACGACATCGACGGGAATGCGCATCACGGCGGGGATGGCGAGCCCGTCCGGCATGCGCGCCGTCAGCATGATCAGGACGACCGCAAGCGTCGGCAGGAGATGCGGCCAGTCGGCGCGTGTCAGGCCCTGGCCCTCGCGGGCGAGATCGCGGAAGGCGAGGAAGGAGAGCGCCGGGATGAGGCTTGCCATGACCGGCAGTACGGCCAGCACCTGCGTCAACCCATACCCCCAGCGCAGGCCGACGAGCAGGCTCTGGATGATGTGCAGCACGATCAGCAGCAGGAAGAGCCCATGCGTGCCCCAGCTGTCGCGGCCTTCGCGCAGAAGGCGGACGAGGAAGATGCCGAGAAAGAGGGCAACGAGGAAAGAGAGCGGGACGAAGAGCATCAGGGATTTCGCATGTCAGGGCATCAGGTTGAGGCGATCATGACCGCAAGCGCGATCAAGGTCGACCTGAAACGTGATCAAGGTCGCCGGTCAGGGCGCTGCGGCGGCAGATGGGGCATCGAAACGGCCCCGGCATCCTGCATGCGGGGCGATACCTGAAGGAGCCCAGCCCATGCGCACACGCACCATCATTCTCTCGGTCCTCGGCGGCATCGTCGCCCTCGCCGTCATCGACGGCAGCATCCAGATGATCCAGGCGAGCGAGTCGATCTCCGGACCCATCGACCTTGCCGGCGTGACCCGGCTCGACGTGACGGGTTCCGCAAGCGACATCACCATTGCCACGCGCCAGGACGGACCGCTGCAGGCGGTTCTTTCGGGGACGCGGCATGGCTGGGGCGCCCTCTTCCGTTCCGCCTGGTTTGCCTCCGGCTGCGCCGGCCAGGGCCGGATGACGCGCGACGGTGACACGCTGACCGTCGACATGGGGGATCGCGGCGGCTTCTTTGGCTGGAACGACTGGGACGACTGCACGCTGACGCTCAATGCGCAGCTCGCGCCGGAGGCGCGCGTGTCGATCCGGCAGAATGCCGCGCGCATGCGGCTGTCGGGCGATTTTGACAGGATCGACGTCGACAGCGATGCGGGCGACTTTTCCTTCACCGGCCATGCGGCCACGATCGCCGCGCGGGGAGCGGCGCTGCGGGCCAAGCTTGCCTTCGAACGGGTGATGAACACCGAACAGATCCAGATCTCCGGCAACATGCTCGACGCATCCCTGCGCTTCCTCGTGCCGACGCCGATCAGCTACGGCGTGGAAGCGGTCGCCTCCTATGTCGACAGCGCGCTGCCGAACACGCCGGGTGCGAAACCGGAGGTCCTGATTCGGGGCGAGATGGTGCGTGTGACGATCCGGTGATCCAAGGCGCGTTGCGGGTGGCGCGGGGTCGTGGGCGGTTGTCGCTGCATGTGCGGGCGTCATCGTCCTGCCGCGACAGGATGTCATGGAACAACGGCAGCCGGATGCCGTTGTTCCATCCATGACCGGTGACGGAAACCCATCCCGCATGGGCCAAGGGGCACCGCAGTTTTTTCACGTGATCCTCACGCGACACGCATTCCAGCACAGGAGATCATCCATGCCGCAATCGAACACGACCAATCGCCGCCTCGTTCTTGCCGAGCGGCCGAAGGGCGAACCCAACGACCAGACGCTCCGGCTCGAGACCGCCGACATTCCCACACCCGCTGATGGCCAGATGCTGTTGCGGACCGTCTTCCTGTCGCTCGACCCTTACATGCGCGGGCGGATGAGCGATGCGCCGTCCTATGCCGCACCGGTCGAGATCGGCCAGACCATGGTCGGCGGCACGGTGTCGCGCGTGGTCAGCTCCAAGCTCGACGGCTTCAAGGAAGGCGACTGGGTCGTCGGTTTCACCGGCTGGCAGGATTATGCACTTTCGGACGGTAAAGGTGTGACGCCGCTTGGCGCTCATCCCAGCCATCCGTCCTGGGCGCTGGGCGTGACCGGCATGCCGGGCTTTACCGCCTGGTCGGGCCTCAAGCAAATCGGCAAGCCCAAGGCCGGCGAGACGCTGGTGGTGGGTGGTGCGACGGGTCCTGTTGGCGCGACCGTCGGGCAGATCGGCAAGATCCTTGGCCTCAAGGTCGTCGGCATTGCCGGCGGGGCGGAGAAATGCGCCCATGCGGTCGAGGTGCTCGGCTTCGACGCCTGCGTGGATTACAAGGCAGACGGCCTGCCCGACAGGCTGAAGGCCGCGACACCCAACGGCATCGACATCTATTTCGAGAATGTCGGCGGCGCGGTTTTCGATGCGGTGGCGCCGCTTCTGAACACGGCCGCACGCATCCCGCTTTGCGGACTGATCGCCCAGTATAACGCCACGTCGCTGCCGGATGGCCCGGATCGGCTGGGCTGGCTGATGGGGCTTTTCCTGAAAAAGCGCGTCACCGTGCGCGGCTTCATCGTCTTTGACGATTTCGGTCATCTCTATCCGGAATTCGCCCAGGAAATGGGCGGCTGGGTGGAGGCCGGCAAGATCAAATACCGCGAGGAGATGATCGACGGGCTGGAAGAAGCGTCGCGCGCCTTTATCGGGCTGCTGCGCGGCGAAGGGTTCGGCAAGCGGGTGATCCGCGTCGGGCCGGACGCATGATCCTTCGAGGCCCTCGCATTCGCGAGGGCACCTCAGGATGAGGGGGGCTGCGCCCGTCGCCTTTGCGAGGGCTCCTCAGAATGAGCGCGGCAGCGGCCGTCGCCTTCGCGAGGGCTCCTCAGGATGAGGCTTGCGCGGCCCTCGCATTTGCGAGAGCTCCTCAGGATGAGGGCGGCAGCGGCACTCGCGTTTGCGAGGCGCCTCAGGATGAGGGAGTCTGCGGCGCGATGCACACATAGTCTCCCCTCACCCTGAGGTGCCCGGCCCGGCCGGGCCTCGAAGGGCGAGGCCACCGATCACGGACATGAACACCCAATCAACACCACAACAAGGACTGACACCCATGAAAATCCTGATGGTTCTCACATCGCATGACGCGCTCGGCGATACCGGCAAGAAGACCGGTTTCTGGCTCGAAGAATTCGCCGCCCCCTATTACGTGCTGAAGGATGCAGGCGCCGAGATCACGCTGGCCTCGCCGAAAGGCGGCCAGCCGCCGCTGGATCCGAAAAGCGACGAGCCCGACGCCCAGACCGAGGCGACGGACCGGTTCAAGGCAGACCAGACGGCGCAGCAGCTGCTCGCCTCGACCACGCCTTTGTCGCGGATCGACCCCGCCGATTTCGACGCGGTCTTCTATCCCGGCGGCCACGGCCCGCTCTGGGATCTCGCCGAAGACAAGGACAGCATCGCGCTGATCGAGGGATTTGCTGCCAAGGGCCGGCCGGTGGCCGCCGTCTGCCATGCGCCGGGCGTGTTTCGCCATGTGAAGGGGTCCGACGGCAAGCCGCTGGTTTCGGGCAAGAAGGTCACGGGCTTCACCAACACCGAAGAAGACGCCGTCGGCCTGACGGAGGTGGTGCCGTTCCTCGTCGAGGACATGCTCACGCAAAACGGCGGCATTTACGAAAAGGGTGCCGACTGGGGCGTGCATGTGGTGACTGACGGCAAACTGGTGACCGGGCAGAACCCGGCCTCTTCGGAAGAGGCGGCCAAGGCGCTGCTGAAGCTGCTGTAAGGCAATGCGCCCATCCGCCCTTGTCCTTCTGATACCGCTTCGCTCCACCTCAGGATGAGGGGTGATCGTTTGCGCGGACCTTCCACCCTCCCCTTGAGGGCGAGGGTCGGAGTGAAGCTCCGGGGTGGGGTGACGTGCGAAGCGTGAGCCCCGATCAATGAGGTCGGACTCGTCACCCTGGTCACCCCCACCCGCCGCTTTACGGCGACCTCCCCCCTCAAGGGGGAGGTGGAGGTCCCAAGGGGACGTTAGAGGGCTCAGTCGAGCTTCAGCTCCATCATCGTCAAATCCAGCCAGCGGCCGAATTTCTGGCCGACTTCATGATGGGTGCCGACCACGCGGAAGCCGAGGCTCGTGTGGAGGGCGATGGAGCCGGTGTTGCCGGCTTCGATGGCGGCGATCATGACGTGGACATTGCCGGCTCTGGCGCGTTCGATCAGGGCCGCCATCAGGGCCTTGCCGAGACCACGGCCCTGATGATCCTTCTCGACATAGACGGAATGCTCGACCGTGTGGCGGTAGCCGTCGAAGGCGCGCCAGTCGCCATAGGAGGCATAGCCGGCAATGATGCCGTCGATCTCGGCGACCAACACCGGAAACCCCTTGGCGCGACGCAGTTCCAGCCAGACCCGGCGGTTGTCGAGATCGATCAGGACGTCATTCCAGATGGCGGTCGTGTGTTCGACGGCGTGATTGTAGATGTCGCGGATGGCGGGCAGATCGGCTGGCGTTGCGTCGCGGAGGATGAGATTGGTCATGCGGGGCTCATGCGTTCGGACCGGACGGACCGGACGTTTCTTCTGGGAAAGCTTGGGGCGTGTTGGGCAAAGCTATAGGGCCGGTTGCACAGTCGGGGAAGACGCCGCTAGACTGGGCCGGCATATTTTTATCACCAAGCTGTTTTCCGGGGGAATTTCAATGCCAAGCTTTATCGTGCCGATGGCCATTCGTTATGTGCTCGTCTCGCTCGCAATCACCGTCGTGATCACGGCTGTGGTCACCGGGCTGATGACCTTCGGCTATATGAGCGACAAGCCGTCGAGCCTCAGCCATCTCGTGGTGATGGGGGCCGGGATGTGGGCAGGTGTCTATTTCGCCAAACAGGCGGGGCGGCCGGCGGAATGGCGCGAATGCTTCCGGATCGGCGCGTTGCTGACGGTGTTGCAGATCGCCTTTTCGGCCGTCGTGACAATCGGTTTCCTCCTGCTGCCCGGCGGCGGCCTTGACGAAATCCAGGCAAACCTCGATCCGCAACTGATCGGCGTGCTGACCGCCGTGCTCATCGTCACCGGCCTGATCTACTGGGTCGGGACGGCGGGTTTCATCCGGATCGGTTCAAAATCGGCGCTCGCCAAGAAGAAGGGCTGAAGGCTCGCCTCACCCCAGGCTGATCGCCGTGAACACGGCCGAATAATGCACGATCGCGGCTGTCACGACGAAGGCGTGCCAGATGGCGTTCTGGAAGCGCAGGCGTTCCCAGACGTGGAAGACGACGCCGGCGGAATAGATGCAGCCGCCGATGATGATCAGCGTCAGCGTCACGCCCGGAATGATTTCCGACAACGGCCCCATGGCGAGCGCGCCGCTCCAGCCCATGCCGAGATAGAGCAGGATGGCGAGGCGGTCGTAGCGGCCGGGGAAGCGGAATTTCAGCCAGATGCCGGTAAAGGCCGTTGCCCATATGCCGAGGAGCAGCGCCAGGATCAGCGGACGATCGGCGCCCTGAACGAGAAAGGGCGTATAGGTGGAGGCGATCAGGATGAAGATCGCCGAATGGTCGAAACGGCGCAGGATCCACTTCACGCGGGAATGCGGCCACATATTGTAGGTGAAGGAGACGCCGAGCGAAATGATCAGGCCGAGACCATAGATCCAGCTCGCAGCGATATTGGCATAGTCGGAATAGACGGTCGCATAGAAGATCAGTGCGGTGGCGCCGACCAGCGCGAAGACGACACCAATGCCATGAATGATCCCGTCGGCGACCAGCTCGGAAAGGTCGTAGGCGCGGCCAAACTTGAAATGCTCGGTGTTCATGACGTCGTTTCGTCTTTCTTAATCTGCGGTGTGTCGCCAGCCGCGAAGCATGGAGTGGAATGATGGCGGAAAAGCCACCGGCGGACAAGCAGGGCGGCCATCACGAAGGCTGACCGAGCGTAACCTTGCTTGCTTGCATTGCGATGACACGAAGGCCACCAAACCTTCGTTAACCAGGCCTCGCTTTGCCGGAAAACTTCGCAGCGGTTCGCCCTGCCCGCGCGCCGCCTCGACCGTTCAAATCGTTAATTGCAATTATCTTTATAATTCAATATTTTGGTTCAACTTCTTGTTATCTGAAATCATCTTCCATTAACCTTCTCTTATGCTGCCACTCCTAGTCTGGTCATGTGGAGCCGGCATAAGGCCGGGACCTCCTTCGACAATGCGTATGAACGCATGCGGCACCGGCGTTGCGATTGCCTCTTCGTTGCAGCCACCCTTCCCCGCGCCCAGGCAGATGATCTGCTCTTCACCTTCACACGATCAGCCAGACTCTCAGCACAGGGGCAAAACCCGTGAAGCATATCTCGATCAGCGGAAAATTTCTGACCATCATGGCCGGATTCGGCCTGTTCTCCCTCGGATCAGCCATCTATTCCGGCCAGACGATCTCGACCATCGACGAAGACTACAGCACACTCATCAGCCGTGACTTGTCCGCATCGGTTGACCTGGCCCGCGCGGTTCGCGGCCTGCAGGCCGCGCGTGCTTCTCTTGCCGAAGGCATGGTAGCGCTAACAGAAGACGAGAAGGTGCAGGCAAAGACGGCCGCAGAAACGGCGGAGGGCGACTTCGTCAAGTCCCTGGATGCCGTGATCACCGCGCTTCCGGCGCGCGCCGAAAGCCTGACCGCCCTGAAGGCGGAAAGCCTGGCGGCGATGTCGGACGCCTGCGGCCCGAGCATGCAGGCCGCCAGCGTTTCGACGACAGCCGACGCGCAACTGAAAGCCCAGGATCTGTTCAGAACGCAGTGCCAGCCGGCCATGCGCGCAGCCGTGCAGAAGTTCTCCGGCCTGACCGGGGAGATCATGGACGAGGCCGAACAGGCCAGCGGCACGCTGTCCGCCCAGGCATCCTCGACCGCCGCTGCGACGCTGGGCTTCACGGTCGGTGCCTTGCTGCTGGTCCTCGTTGCAGGGTATCTCGCCGTCCGGACCTGGCTGGTGCGACCCATTCAGCTGATGTCGCAGACCATGGGCACGCTTGCCAATGGCGATTTGTCCGCCGTGGTCGACGGCACCGACCGGCGGGACGAGATCGGCGGCATGGCCAAGGCCGTCGAAGTGTTCAAGCAGAATGGTCTTAAGACCCGCGCGCTCGAGCAGGAGGCGATCGCCAACCGCTCCGCGAGCGAAGCCGAACAGGCCCGGATCGCGGAAATCGAACGGGTTCGCGCAGCCCAGATGGCGGAAGCGACCACCGGTCTCGGCGAAGGTCTCAAGCATCTGTCGAGCGGCGACCTGACCTTCCAGCTGACGCAGCCTTTTGCCAGCGATTTCGAGAGCCTGCGCGCCGATTTCAACGCCGCCGTCAGCCAACTCGGCACCAGCCTGCGCTCGGTGTCCCAGGCGACCAGCTCGATCGACAACGGCGCGCGGGAAATCAGCCAGAGTGCGACCGACCTGTCGAAGCGCACCGAACAGCAGGCAGCCTCGCTCGAAGAGACGGCCGCCGCCCTCGACCAGATTACCGCCAATGTGCAGAACTCCTCGAAGCGCACGGAAGAGGCGCGCAACGTGGCGGTCGAGGCGAACCAGTCGGCCCGCCGCTCCGGCGAGGTGGTGTCGAATGCCGTCAATGCCATGCAGCGGATCGAACAGTCGTCCAGCCAGATCTCCAGCATCATCGGCGTCATTGATGAGATCGCCTTCCAGACCAACCTTCTGGCGCTGAATGCCGGCGTGGAAGCGGCCCGGGCCGGTGAAGCGGGCAAGGGTTTTGCGGTCGTGGCTCAGGAGGTGCGCGAGCTTGCCCAGCGGTCTGCCCAGGCAGCGAAGGAGATCAAGGACCTGATCCGCAATTCGACCGACGAGGTCTCGACCGGCGTGAAGCTGGTGCAGGAGACCGGCGAGGCGCTGAAGGTGATCGAGGCGCAGGTGGTGACGATCAATGCCCAGCTCGACGCGATCGCCACATCGGCGCGCGAACAGTCGGTCGGCCTGGCCGAGGTCAACACCGCCGTCAACCAGATGGACCAGGTGACCCAGCAGAATGCGGCGATGGTCGAGGAATCCACTGCCGCCAGCGCTTCGCTCGCGGGCGAAGTGACGCGGATGCGCGAGATCATCGCCGAATTCCGCCTGGGGTCGCAGGCGGGTGTCATGCCGGCGAGCCGGCCGCAGCCGGTGCGGGCCGGAGAGAAGCCGGTCGCCTCGCCGGCACGGCGCATGCTGGCCAGGGTCGCCGGTGCCGTCGGCATGGGCAGCAGCGCCCCGGCGGCCGAGAGCTGGGAGGAGTTCTGAGCGCTCGGGATTTGATGGGATGATGGAGACCGGGGCGGCGTTCGCCCCGGTTTTTTTGCGTTTGGGGGCGGAGTTTTTGAGTGTTCGGGACTGGCACAAACCGATCTGCCTCCCTTGCACCCGCCAGGGATCACTTGGCACACCATCCCCCGCATGGTAGGTTACATGTAACCAAGGAGCGTGTGACATGTCCACGGCATCGAAATCGTCAAAGTTGAAGGTCAGGGAGCATCGAGCCCGCCTCCGCGCGCAGGGGCTGAGGCCGATCCAGATCTGGGTGCCGGACGTTCGAACGAAAGACTTCAAGCAAGAGGCGCGCGAGCAATCCATCGCGGTTGCCCAAAGCCGCGAGGCCACGGCGGATCAGGCATTTATCGACGCTGTCTCCGTTTGGCCTGACGAATGAGACGAGGGGAGATATGGACAGTCGCTGGAGCCGGCGACTACGCCGGCAAGCCGCGTCCGGCGGTGATCGTGCAGGATGACAGTTTCATCGAGACAGGATCGGTCACCCTCTGTGGATTTACATCGGATGAAACCGAAGCGCCTCTTTTTCGGATTCCCGTTGAGCCAACGGACAGCAATGGCTTGGTCGGCGCATCGCGATTAATGGCAGACAAGATCACCACAGTCGCCAAGGGAAAGCTCGGTCGCCGTATCGGTGCGCTGGATACGAGCGACATGGTTCGTCTGGAGCGGGCGATGCTGGTGTTTCTCGGTCTTGCCGGTTCAACCAGTCGGAGAGAGTGACCCTGGAAACGCAAACGAGGGAGCGTAACGCCCCCTCGCCTGTCTCACGTCACCGTCGCGGCGCACTCAGAGCCGCGCGTCGACAGCGTGCTGAGCTTGCCGTATACTGAAGGCGAGACACCACGACCATAGGTGACCCGCATGAACCGCCCTTTCCTCCTTGACGATACACTTCAGGCACAGCTTACCGCGCTTGCGCGCCGCAAGCAGCAGACGGAGGATCAGCTGCTTCAGGAGGCGGTGCGGGACTATCTGGCGCGGGAGGATGGGCGCGCCGGGTTTCTGGCCGAGGCGGAGCAGTCGTGGCAAGACTATCAGGCCGACGGGCTCCACCTCACGGGTGAAGAGGCGCGAGCCTGGCTCAGAAGCTGGGGAACTCCGGACGAGAAGGCACTGCCGGAGTGCCACGACTGATCATCACGAAGCGGGCGGCGGCGGGTATCCAACGGTGCCGCGTATTTCTCCATCAGCATTCGCCGGAGGCGGCCGCGCGAGCCGGTAGGATCATCGAGCAGTCCCTGTTGAAACTCGAGACGTCCCCCTTGATCGGGCGTCCCATTGACGGCCAATCCGTCATGCGCGAAGTGGTCATACCCTTCGGCGACAGGGGCTACGTAGCTCTTTACCGCTACGAAGCAGAAGCAGACCTGCTCTACATCCTCGCCTTTCGGCATCAGCGTGAAGGCGGCTACTGAGCCCGCCAAACGCAAACGAGGGGACTTTCGCCCCCTCGCCTGTCTCACGTCACTGCCTCTTAGCTCACGCCGTCTGCATGGCGCCCGGCCCCGGGATGGCGCCGGGAGGGCACTTGCCGAGGATGATCATGCCGAGCACTTCGTCCTTGGTCACATCCTCCGTGCGCGCGTGGCCCACGACGCGGCCGTTCTTCATGACGAAGACGCGGTCAGCGAGGTCGAAGACGTCGTGGATGTCGTGGCTGATCAGGAAGATGCCGATGCCTTCCTTTTTCAGCTGGACGATGAGATCGCCGACCTGGGCGGTTTCCTGGGGCCCAAGGGCTGCCGTCGGTTCGTCCATGATCAGGATCTGGGCGTCGAAGAGGATCGCACGGGCGATCGCCACCGACTGGCGCTGGCCGCCGGACAGCGCCTTCACCGGCTCCTTGAAGCGCTGGAAGTTGGGATTGAGGCGCCCCATGACTTCGCGGGCCTTGGCTTCCATCGCGACGTCGTCGAGCGTGCCCCAGGGGGTGCGCAGTTCGCGGCCGAGATAGAGATTGGCGGCGGCGTCGACATTGTCGGCGACGGCAAGCGTCTGGTAGATCGTCTCGATGCCATATTTCTTGGCGTCGCGCGGGTTGTTGATATCCGCAAAGTCGCCGCGGATCAGGATATCGCCGTTGTCGCGCTTGTAGGCGCCGGAGAGGATCTTGATCAGGGTGGACTTGCCGGCACCGTTGTGGCCGAGCAGGGCGACGACTTCACCGGGGAAGAGATCGACCGAGGCATCGTCCACGGCGTGAATGCCGCCGAAGGAAATGGAAATGTTGCGCATTTCCACGAGTGGGGTGCGGTTTTCCGACATGATTTTCAACTCCCCTTACTTCGCACGGGCGCGGTAGACGGTATCGAGCCATACCGCGATCACGAGCACGATGCCGATGACGATGCTTTGCAGCGGCGTGTCGAGACCGAGCAGGACCATGCCCGAATTCAAGGACTGCATGACGACGGCGCCGAGCATGGCGCCGGCGATGGTACCGACACCACCGGCCAGCGAGGTGCCGCCGATGACGGCTGCGGCGATGGTGTAGAGTTCGTCGAGCGTGCCTTGTGCATTGGTCGCGGCGTTCAGGCGGGCCGTGGAGATCGCGGCAGCGATGGCGCAGAGCGCCCCCATCAGTGCAAACAGCTTGACGGTGACCCACTTCACCTTGATGCCGGCGAGTTCGGCTGCTTCCGGGTTGCCGCCGATGGCGAAGACGTAACGGCCGAAGCGCGTGCGGTTGGTGATGAAGGCCATGACCATCGCGATGCCGATGGCGATCAGGACGGGAACGGCGATGCCGAGGCCGATCTGCAATCCGCCTTCCGGCCAGTCGATGCCATTGGCGGCGGCATATTTCTTCGCCAGGTTGACCGGCATGTAATAGGTGTTGGCAACCCAGACGGCGCCGAGAATGGCGATGCAGCCGGCGCAGACGAGGAAAACCTCGGCCCAGACCGGACGCAGCGGGAAGCCGAAGCGGCGGCGCTGGCGGCGGGTATTGAGGATCGACAGCACGATCAGCAGGCAGGCCACGAGGCCGACGATCCAGCTGGCGGTGACCCCGATAGACCCATCTGCGCCACCGCCCATCAGGCGGTAGGTGGTGTCCATGGGGGCAACCGTCGCGCCCGAGGTGACCATCCAGGCAGCACCGCGCCAGACGAGCAGGCCGCCGAGCGTGACGATGAAGGCGGGCACGCCGAGGAAGGCGATGATCGCACCGTGGAAGGCACCGATGGCGGTACCGACGGCAATGCCGGCGCCAAGCGCGATGATCCACATCATCGGGTGTTCGAAGCCGATGATCGGCGGCAGGATGCGGGCCTGCAGCACGCCCATGATCATGCCGACGAAGCCGAGGATCGAGCCGACCGAGAGGTCGATGTTGCGGGTGACGATGACCAGCACCATGCCGGTCGCCATGACCGACACGGAGGCCGCCTGGACCGAGAGGTTCCAGAGGTTGCGCTGTGTCAGGAACAGACCGTCCCAAAGACCGCCCGACATGATTTGGAAGCCGATCCAGATGATGCCGAGGGCAATGACCATGCCGAGCAGACGGGTGTCGATCTCGGTGGCCTGAAAGAAGCGCTTGAGCGCTGAAACATTGGATGCCCGGGCGCCGGGCGCGGGCGTGGCAAGGCTGTGATCCGCCATACGAATTATTCTCCCCAGTCGGTTTTCGGCTTGCGAAGGGCACGTGGAACACACGTTGCCGCGGGCCCATTGGACCCGCCATGCGGATCGAGGCATCTTCCTTGGTTGCGGTCGGGTCCCCCAAGGCTGCGGCCCCTTAAAGCCGAACCCGGTTTCCAGCCGCGATGCTCCCGACCAGTCGAAACGCCGCAGCGCAAGGGCTGCGGCGTTCCGGCTCAAGCTCTAAAGATCAGTCACGCGATCAATTGCAGGCGGCAACGGAGCCGGCTGCAACGCCCTGGCATGCTTCTTCCTTGGAGATCCAACCCGCGTCGATGACGGTGTTGAGGTTTTCCTTGGTGATCGGCAGCGGAGCGATGAAGTAGGAGTTCATTTCGGTGCCCTTCGGGCCGCCGGAGAACTTCACGGTGCCTTCGATCTCGTCCATGGACTTGCCAGCGGCGAGTTCAGAGGCGATTTCGCCGGCCTTCTTGCCGAGTTCGCGGCTGTCCTTCCAGACAGACACGGTCTGGGTGCCGAGTGCTACGCGGTTCAGAGCAGCCTTGTCGCCGTCCTGACCGGAGACCGGAACGGAGCCTGCCATGCCCTGGGCTTCGAGCGCTGCAACAACACCGCCGGCCATGCCGTCGTTGGACGATACGACCGCATCGACCTTGTTGTTGTTGGCGGTCAGGAACTGCTCCATGTTCTTCTGAGCAGCTTCCGGCTTCCAGCCGTCGGTATAGGCTTCGCCGACGTTCTTGATCTTGCCGGCGTCGATGGCTTCCTTCAGCACTTCCATCTGACCGGAATAGAGGAAGTCGGAGTTCGGGTCGGTCGAGGCGCCCTTGATGAAGACGTAGTTGCCTTCCGGCTTCACCTTGAACACTTCGCGGGCCTGCATGCGGCCGACTTCCTTGTTGTCGAAGGTGATGTAGTAGGCGTCCGGGTTTTCGATCAGGCGGTCGTAGCCGACGACCGGGATGCCTTCAGCGGTGGCCTTTTCGATGGCCGGGCCGATGGCTTCCGAATCCTGGGCCAGAACGATCAGGGCGTTTGCGCCCTGGGCGATCAGGCTTTCGATGTCGGTCAGCTGCTTGGCGGCAGACGTCTGGGCGTCAGCGGAGATATACTTGTTGCCGGCGGCTTCAAGGGCTGCCTTGATCGCGGCTTCGTCGGTCTTCCAACGCTCTTCCTGGAAGTTCGACCAGGAGACGCCGACGGTCAGGCCTTCGGCATTGGCGACGGAATGCAGGCTCACGATGACGGCAGTCGCTGCCATCAGCTTCAATACGGATTTCATTTTAAACCTCCCAAGGTGATAGCGGACCGACGGAAGACCTCCCCACCGAAACGGCCCGCTGCAAAACTGCCCCAACCCCATGGACCCCCGTCCAATGGTTTTTCTCGACAGTCGAGAAAATAACTGTCAGAAGATTCCCACGCTGTCAACACGGGCGGAGGAGGCTTGCAAAGGCAGTGACCAATTGCTTTGGGAGGAGCATGCGGTGGACCAGACGAAATCGGGCGACAGACCCATCATGACAGCCAGTCCGAGGGCGAGTACGGAGGCCGTTCGCCACCAGAACAACGGGCTCGTTCTCAGCACGCTCAGACGGGAGGGGCCGCTTGCGCATACCGATCTGTCATCGGCGACGGGACTGTCCTCGGCGACCGTTTCGGCGATTACCGCCCATCTCGAAAAGAACGGCCTGCTTGAACGACGCGAGGTCGCCAATCCCGGACAGCGCGGCAGGCCGCGCGTTCTCCTTGCCCGGCGCCGGACTGCCGCCCATGTGATTGCCGTGCGCATCTCCTCGCATGCCGTGCAATATTCCCTTGCCGACTATCGCGGCACGATGATCGACCGATTCGAGGAAGCGCGTGATCAGGGGCCGCAATCGCCCGCCGCCTTCCTTGCCGCCTTCCGGGCGGCGCTCGCACGTCTGGTCAGCCGCTCGCGGCTGGCGATCTCCGACATCGCCACCGTCTCGATCAGCAGCAAGGGCCTGGCCGATCGCGAGGGGGCAAAACTCCTGTGGTCGCCGATCTTCGGCTATCAGGCGCTGGATTTCGAGCAGGCACTGTCGGATTTCGGCACGGCCAGGATCCACCTGTTCAACGAAAGCCTGCTCGTCACGCATGCGCTGGTGCTGCGGCTGGAAAAATCTCGGCAGCAGCCGGTGCAGTCGCTCGCCACGCTGTCGCTCGGCCATTCGATCGGGCTTGGCGTGGCGCAGCGCGACCGGCTGGGGCAGATCGAAGTGCGCGCCCCCAATTTCGGCCACATGCTGCATTCGGATGACGGCAAGCGCTGTCGCTGCGGCGCCTATGGCTGCATCGAGGCGTCCGCCGGTTTCTACGGCATCCTGCGCACCGCCTTCGAAGTGCCGCCGGACACGATCCCCGCGACCTTCGTGCCGCTGTCGGAAATGGAAAAGATCGCCGGACGCGCCCGCCAGGGGCATCGCGCCTCCGAATATGCCTTCCGCCAGGCGGGGCTGGCGCTCGGGCAAGGGCTGTCGCGCATGCTGAGCCTCGCCGAGGAAACCATGCCGATCGCGATTACCGGACCGGGCACGCGCTTCATGGATCTCCTGACCCGAGGGCTGGATGAAGGGCTTCAGCAGTCGCAGCATGTGCGGGTGCGCGGGGCACCTGACATCCTGATCATCACGGAAGAGGAAACCCTCGTCTTCGAAGGCCATGTGGACCGGGCGCTCAGCGAGATCGACATGGTGCTGGGGGGATGAGTGCCGCCATCACGGATCCCCTCACCCACAAAATCTGAAGGTTAGGCGGCTTGCGCGCGCCTAACGCTTCGATTTTGTAACCTCTCCCACAGGGGGAGAGGAGACCACGACGACATCGGGCAGGCGTCGCAGCGTTTTGCCGGGTGAGCGGCAAGACATGTCCGGCTTGATCGGCAGGGCGTGCCGCCCTACCCTGCCGGCGGAAGGAGACCGGCATGAGTGCACCCGAGCGAGAACACACAGAGGGGGCCGGTTTTGCCGCCTATGTCTTCGATGCCTATGGCACGCTGTTCGACGTGCATTCCGCCGTCAGGCGTCATCAGCAGGCGCTCGGGGCCCATCACCAGGCCTTTTCGGACCTCTGGCGCACGAAGCAGCTCGAATATACCTGGGTCAGGAGCCTTGCCGGGCAGTATCGGGATTTTGCCGCACTGACGGAAGATGCGCTTGATCATTGCCTGGCGCGGTTTCCGCAGATCGACCGGGGTCTCAAGGCAGACCTGCTTCATGCCTACCAGCGGCTCGATTGTTTTGCCGAGGTGCCAGAGGTGCTGACGTGGCTGAGGGCGCGTGCCGCGCGGATCGCGATCCTGTCGAACGGGACGCCTGCCATGCTGGAGGATGCGATTGCGGCGGCCGGCATCGGATCGCTGATCGACGACGTGTTTTCCGTCGACGCGCTGAAGATCTACAAGACGGCACCGGCGGCCTATGCGCTGGTGACCGACAGGCTGGGGCTTGCGCCGGATGAAATCGCCTTCCAATCGTCCAACCGCTGGGACATTGCCGGCGCCAAGGCCTTCGGCTTTACCTGCCACTGGATCAATCGGAGCGGCGCGCCGGACGAATATGCTGACCTCGCGCCCGACGCGATCCTGCCAACATTGAAGGGACTAACGACATGACCGAGCTTGCATGGTCGGCGCAGACCTATCTGAAATTCGAGGACGAGCGGACACGACCGGCACGGGATCTCCTGGCCCGGGTCGCGTTGGACCGCGCATCCCGGGTGATCGATCTCGGCTGCGGACCGGGCAATTCGACGGCGCTCCTGGTCGAGCGCTACGGGATCGAGGCTGTGCAGGGGCTGGACAGCGACGACGACAT
Source organism: Rhizobium sp. AG855 (assembly GCF_003610655.1). NCBI lineage: Bacteria > Pseudomonadati > Pseudomonadota > Alphaproteobacteria > Hyphomicrobiales > Rhizobiaceae > Rhizobium > Rhizobium sp. AG855. The sequence continues at coordinate 2,455,518 of NZ_RAQG01000003.1, forward strand.
GCTGGCCAAGGCTCGGGCGCGGCTGCCTGGGACATCGTTCCTCAAGGCTGATCTGGCACGCTGGCGGCCCGCAGAACCGGTCGACCTGCTCTATGCCAATGCCGTCTTTCAGTGGCTGCCCGGCCATCTCGACATTCTGGCGTCTCTGATGGAGAGCCTCAAGCCCGGCGGCGTGCTGGCGGTGCAGATGCCGGACAATCACCGTGAACCAAGCCATCGCGCGATGGAGGAGACCGGGGTGGACGGCCCCTGGGCGCAGGCCTTTGCCGATGGCCATCTCCGCCGCATACCGCTGCCCGCGCCGGCCGACTATCTGCAAAGGCTGCAGGGCCTGTCAGCCAGCGTCGATGTCTGGCACACGGTCTATTACCATCCGATGGCGAATGCCCAGGCGATCGTCGACTGGGTCGAGGGCACGGGGCTTCGACCCTATCTGGCGGCCGTGGCGCCTGAAGAGCGGGATGCGTTCCGCGCGGCCTATCTCAAACGCATCGACGCCGCCTATCCGCCGATGGCGGACGGACGGCGGCTGCTCGCCTTTCGGCGGTTGTTCGTGGTGGCGGTGAAGGGGTGAGCGTGGCCCCCTCGCGGTCAGGGCCTGGAGATGCAAAGGCCCCGCCCAGACCCTCCCCACACAGGGGAGGGCCTAACCTTGATCCGTCCGCAGGTCTCCCCTGCCGTCTTGCCCCTTACAGCCAGCCGCGCCGGCGGAAATAGAGGAAAGGCAGCAGCGCCGAGAGCACCATGAAGCCCAGCGCCATCGGATAGCCGATGGCCCAGTTGAGCTCCGGCATGGACTGGAAGTTCATGCCGTAGATCGAGGCGACCAGCGTCGGCGGCAGGAAGGCGACCGAGGCGACGGTGAAGATCTTGATGATCTGGTTCTGTTCGAGATTGATCAGACCCAGCGTCGCATCGAGCAGGAAGTTGATCTTGCCCTGGAGGAACTGGGCATGATCGCCGAGCGAGGTCGCGTCGCGCTGCAAAAGCTTGATGCGCTGGCGGGTGTCCTTGGCGGCCTTGCGCCCGGGGATTTCGAGCGCTGCGTGATAGGCCACGAGGCGCGAGATCGAGACCAGGCTTTCGCGGGTCGCGGTCAGGAGATCCCCCTTGCGGCCGATCTGCTCGATCAGGCCTTCGAGGTCACGCGAGGATTTATCCTTGTCGCCGGAAGTGCCTGCCGACTTGCCATTGCCCTTGCGGCTGCGGAAGACCTCGCGGGAGACGGCATCGATCTCGTTGCCGCAGCGCTCCAGGACATCGGCCATGCGGTCGATGATGGCTTCCAAGAGGCCGAGCATGACCGTTTCGCCGGACGAGCAGACGAGGCCGTTGCCGCGCCTGGCGCGGGCGACGAAGGCGGCGAAGGGTTTGGGGTCGGCATAGCGCACCGTGACCAGCGTGTTGCCTTTCAGGATGAAGGTGACCGGGGTTTTCACCGGATCATCGCCATCGAGGCCTGCAAGGGCGGTCATGGTCATGAATTCGGCGCCGTCTTCCTGATAGAGCCGGGCGGAGAGCTCGATCTCCTCCATCTCGTCACGGGTCGGAACGGCGATGCCGAGGCTTGCCTCGACCAGCTTGGTTTCGCGCAGCTCGGGGCTGACGAGATCGTGCCAGACGGGCACGGCACGGGGCTTTGCCACGGTTGCGGGGGCGGATGTCGTAGCGGCGGCCGTCAGGACTTCGCCGTCGAGGGCATCGTTGGCCGGGGCATGGGCCGACAGGATTTGCGCGGTGTCGGGATCGCCGGTTTCGGGTGCCAGGGTCTCAGGCCCGGCAAGCGCAGGGCTTGCGGGCGCCGGATCGAAGGGCACGAGATGATCGGCTTCGCGGGAAAACGAGCGCAGCATGGGCTTCTCCTTCAGCGACCGATCGGCCGCCGCAGCCCCTGCACTTCCAAGGACTAGAGACGGGCCATCGGCCGGATATGTGACGTCGAACTTCGACTGTCGGGGTTCATCTTTCTGTCCTCTTGTCTGGCACGCTTGGAAGGGCGCGCCTCACGCTGGATAAATGTGCCTGTGTCGAGGAAATGTCAAGCGGGAGCATGGGCTTGCCGCGCGTGCGAAGAGACCGTTCCAATGGGAACGCATAGGGCATCAGGCGTGATCGGAGCCAAAACGTCCGGTCGGGGTCGGCCAGCCGCGATTCGCATCCGAAGATGCTCACCACCGAGCTTCTTGATCACCGTCAATTTGGCGAGGGGGACGTCCCCACCAGCTATCCCGCTTAGCCGCACACCTCGCCATCCCATGGCAAATCTGTCGCATTTATGCGACGCTTCAAATTTAGCTTATCCATAATTACTCATAATATTAAGTTGCGAAACCCAGGCTCCGGGGTCTCAGGCGGACGACCGCCGCTGAACAAGGAGCCATCACGTGCGCATACAGTCCATTCAATCGAAGATCGCCCTGCTTGCCGGCGTCTGCGTCGTTGCGGCGAGCAGCGCGCTGGTCGGCTACAGCATCGTCTCTGCCGCCAAGAGCCAGGCCTTTGTCGGCGACCATGTCGCAAGCCTGACGGAGGAGGCGACGAAGACGCAGTTGAAGACGTTGACGCTCGCTCAGGCGTCATTGATCCGGGCGCCGCTCGATACGGCCTTCGATGCGGCCCGCAACATGGCCCGGATGTTCGAGATTTCAGCGGTGAATGACGGCGGCGTCACGCCCGCTGTCGGCCAGCAGCGGGCCCGGTTCAATGCGATCCTGCTCAATGTGCTCAAAGACAATCCCGGCTTCAACGGCACCTATAGCGCCTGGGAGCCGGACGCGCTGGACGGCCAGGACAGACTGTTCCGCGACCGGAAGGACGTGGGTTCGGATATGACCGGGCGGTTCCTGCCCTACTGGACCCGTGGCGCCGACGGCACGCTCGCGGTGCAGCCGCTCGTCGAATATGACAGCACGGCGCTGCATCCCAACGGCGTGATGAAGGGCGGCTGGTATATCGGCCCGCAGGGCGGCGGCGGCGAGAGCATCCTCGATCCCCTGCCCTATGTGGTTCAGGGCAAACCGGTCTATCTCGCCACCATGTCGGTTCCCATCACCGTCGACGGCAAATTCGTCGGGGTGGCGGGCGCCGATTTCGATCTGACCTTCGTGCAGAAGCTGGCGAGCGAGGTGAAGGCCTCGATCTATGGCGGCAAGGCGAGCGTCGACATCGTCAGCTACAAGGGGCTGGTGGTGGCCTCCAGCGACCATCCCGAGGCGATCGGCAGCGCCTATGACCGGATCAACACGGACGCCACGACGCTTCTGTCCTCCATCCAAGCCGGGCGCGCGGATGTCGCCGGCAATGCCGACAGCTTTACCGCGCTTTCTCCGATCGTCATCGGACGGACGAAGACGCCGTGGTCCGTGGTCATCGAGGTGCCGCGCGCGGTTGCCATGGCGGAGGCCACGGCACTGACCGCCTCGCTCGCCGACCGCAACACTGCCGATACGCAGTTCCAGATCCTGGTCGGGCTTGTCATTGCCGCCGGTGGCATCGCCGCCATGTGGTTCGTTGCCCGCAGCATCGCCTCGCCGATCCGGCAGATGACCGCGGCCATGGGCCGGCTGGCGCAGAATGACGTTTCCATCAAGGTGCCGGGGCTTGGCCGGATCGACGAGATCGGCGCCATGGCGGCGGCCGTCTCGGTCTTCCGGGAAAACGCTATAGAGAAGGCCGAGATGGAGCGCGAGGCCGAGGCCAATCGTTCGCTCAGCGAGCGCGAGCGGCTGCAGCGGGAGGCGGACAAGGCACGCGAGGCGGCCGAATCGCAATTCGTCGTCGATGCCTTGGCGGAGGGGCTGAAGAAGCTTGCCGACGGCGACGTCGCCTACCGGATCGCCACACCCTTTGCCGCGCATCTCGACCGGCTGCGGACCGACTTCAACACTTCGCTCGCCAAGCTGCATGAAGCGCTGCAGGCGGTGATGGAGAACGCGCGCGGCATCGACAATGGCGCCAATGAGATCCGCTCGGCGGCGGACGATCTGGCCAAGCGCACCGAACAGCAGGCGGCCTCCGTCGAGGAGACCGCGGCTGCGCTCGAGGAGATCACCACGACGATGCGCGATTCCACCCGTCGGGCCGAAGAGGCCGGGCACCTGGTGGCCCAGACCAAGACCGGTGCGGAAAAGGCCGGCCATGTGGTGCGCAATGCCGTGCATGCCATGCAGCAGATCGAAAAGTCGTCGGGCGAGATCTCCAACATCATCGGCGTGATCGACGAGATCGCCTTCCAGACGAACCTCCTGGCGCTCAATGCCGGCGTGGAAGCGGCACGGGCGGGCGACGCCGGCAAGGGCTTTGCCGTCGTTGCCCAGGAGGTGCGGGAACTGGCACAGCGTTCCGCCAATGCGGCCAAGGAGATCAAGGCGCTGATCAGCACATCCGGCGAGCAGGTGCGCAGCGGCGTTGCGCTGGTCGACGAGACCGGACGCTCGCTGGAGATCATGGTGAGCGAGGTGCAACAGATCAACGCCCATGTCAGTGCCATCGTCGAGGCCGCCCGCGAACAGTCGGTGGGGATTCAGGAGATCAACACCGCCGTCAACACGATCGACCAGAGCACGCAGCAGAATGCGGCGATGGTGGAGGAGACAACGGCGGCCAGCCACAGCCTGGCAAGCGAGGCCGATGCGCTGAACACGCTGATCGCGCAGTTCAATCTTGGACCACAGACCGGCGGCCAGGCAGCGGTGCGACTGGTCAGCCAGACCGCCCATGCGGTCCCCTCACCGGCCAGAGCGCTCGGGCAAAAGCTGGCGACCACATTTGCGACCGCCGCGCATTCCTGGAAGGAGTTCTGAACGGGCGACGCCGGGCCTCACCAGCCCGGCGTCCGCTGGCATCAAGGGGCGCTTCGCCGCCCGGGCACCCCTTGTCACCTCCCGGCAAAGCATGGCACAGACCGGCACCAACCCGTTTCGTCACCCGGCCTGCCCGGCAACTCCCCGGAGAGATCTCATGATCAAGATCATGGTCCTTTTGCATGCCGCCCAGGGCACCGACTGGCAGACACCGCCGAAGGGCACCAGTCTGAAGACGCTTTTCGAGGCGGAGGCGCAGGGTTTCATCCAGGTCCGCGGCGAGTTCCAGAAACGGCAGATGCGCCTGACCAAGCTGGGCAGCGACACGGTGGAGCACGACCGGCGGCGGCTTCAGGCCCGGCGGCAGGCAGACTGACGACAGGCGGACTGGCGGACTGGCGGAAGACGCGTTGACATAAATAGGAATCCTATTTATCTTGCTCTCATGGAAACGCCCGAACGCCCCCTGTCGATCACCGTCCGCATTCTCGAAGGCCTCGCCCGCATGGCGATGGTGAACCGCGTCGACGACTGGAACCGAGCCAAGGCGCTCGGCCTCAATCCCACGCAGCTTGCCATTCTGGTTCTGCTCGAGGGCCGTCACTCCGGCATGAGCGTCAAGGACATCTCCGCGCATCTTGGCGTATCCCAGCCGACCGCCACCGATTCCGTTCTGGCGCTGGAGCGCAAGGGGCTTGTGCTGAAGCAGGTGAGCGAGACCGACAAGCGCGGCTTGGCCATTACGATCACCCGCGAGGGGCTGAGCCTGCTTTCAGGCGAACACAGCGGCACGCTCGCCGACCGGGCCGTGGCATCTCTGACAGACGACGAGCAGCAGGACCTGCTTCTGGCGCTGATCAAGATGATCCGCTCTCTGCAGGCCGAGAATGCCATCCCGGTGCAGCGGATGTGCGTGAGCTGCCGCTTCTTCGCGCCGTTTGCCCATGCCGGCAGCGCGCAACCCCACCACTGTCATCTCGTGGATGCCGCATTCGGACAGCGCGACCTGCGTGTCGATTGCCGCGAACACGAACCAGCCGATCCCGCCTCCCAGGCTGCCACCTGGCAGGCATTCCAAAAGGGATAACTCCAACCTCCAGGCAAGAAAGAAAGGGACTACACCATGTTTCGAGCATTTTTCACCGGGGCGCTCGTCGCCGCCGGAACGGCGCTGCCGTGGCTGACGGTCGCCGAGGCGCACGCCATCAAGGCCAAGCCGGACGAAGCCGTTCAAGCCTCGTTCGACATCATCGAGACGCGCATCGCGACCCGGGACGGCAAGGCGATCTTCACCACCCGCGTGCGCGGCGAAGCCGGCAAGGACAAGCCCGATGCCACGGGCCAGTTCGAGGGCGCGAACGTCTATGCCTATGTCTGGCCGACCACGCTCGACAGCGGCGCGGTCGGCTTCGACCCACAGCAGGGCATCGTCGCGCTGGCCGTGACCTTCCATCCCGACTTCGACGATGCGGCGAATGGCGGGAAGAACCGCCATGTCTGGCATCCCCATTGGGTGGTTCTTGCCAAGGACGATGCCTGCAAGGGGGGCCTGAAGGTTGTCGACATTCCCGCCGAGACCAAGCCGAAAGTGCCGAAGACCTGGCCGGGGGTTCCGCTTTTGATCGACAGCCCTGACTATCCGACCACGTTCAGCGGCGACAGCGTCGATGTGGAGATCCCGCTGTCGCTGATTTCAGGCATCGAAGGCGCGTCCTTCGACGGCGTGACCGCAGGTCTCAAGGTCAATGGCGACCTGCACGCACCGCTTCTGTGCGTGAGCGACGTGTTCAAGGTCGCGTCGGGCGATCTCAGCCTTTCGGGCAAGGTTGAAGCTCGCCAGTGATCGTCGGGTGAGCTGACGTGCCGGTTCGCCGACTGCCATCGACGAACCGGCCTATTCTGCCCTCCAGGCAAATGAAGAACGAGAACGGGAGAAGATTTACCCCCTTTGCCATGACCAAGGCAACAGGCCCCGTTCCGGGTTCCGGCGCCTCACCGCCTGCCCAGGTTAGAGCATTTCCGACGAAAACGGAGTCGCCTTCAATGCTCTATGTCTTTGTTTTCACGCAATTCCGGACGCAAAACCGCTTCGCACTTTTGCTGGAATTGCTCTAGGCCGCCTCAGGCGATGGAGCGCCGGTTTCCCGTTTGCGGTTCTGGACGATCGCGGCAACCTCCTCGGTGTGACGGGTTCCCCATTCGCATAACGGCGCGAGAACGCCGGCCAGGCTTCGGCCGAAATCGGTCAGTTCATATTCGACATGCGGCGGCACCATGCGGAAATCGATCCGTCGGATGACGCCATCATCCGTCATCTCCTTCAGATGCTGGATCAGCATCTTTTCGCTGACATGGGCAACAAGCCGGCGCAGCTCGCCCGTGCGTCTCGGCCCACCCGCGAGATGATAGAGGATCAGCGGCTTCCATTTGCCCCCGAGGATCGCGAGGACCGCCTCCAGACCACAGCTGAAATTCGTTCCGGTCATTTGCTCCTCCACAATGTCCATACTTACCAAATAGTCGGTACTGGATTCAGAGTGTGTATGGTTCTAGCTATGTCGGACAGCGGTGTCGACGGGCATCTGCTCCTTTCCCCAGGCGCGAAACCGCGGATAGCGCCGCAACACCGCGAGCCGACATGACCAATTCCGACACCCCCCTGCTCACCCCCCTCCGTCTTGGAGAAATCGATCTGCCGAACCGCATCGTCATGGCCTCCATGACCCGAGCCCGCACCGACAATGCGGACCACGTTCCCAACGCGTTGCAGGCGCAGTATTATGCGCAGCGCGCATCGGCGGGCCTCATTCTCACGGAGGGAACATGGCCCAACCGGGACAGCATCGGTTTCATCGATGTTCCCGGCCTCTTCACCCAGGCGCAGGCCGGCGGTTGGCGCAAAGTCACCGATGCCGTTCACGCGGCGGGCGGACGAATCGTCGTCCAGTTGGGCCATACCGGGCCGTCGTCGCATCCCGACCTGCTCGAGAACGCCTTGCCACTCGCCGCATCCGCCATCAATCCGGGCCTCCAGGCCTTCACCCCATCCGGGTTCAAGGACACGGTGACACCCCGCGCGATGGACCAAGGCGACATCGACCGGACCGTCGCGGATTATGCCAGGGCCACCCGGCTCGCGCAGGACGCGGGCTTCGACGGGGTCGAACTGCATGGCATCAACACATTCCTCATCCCGAGTTTTCTCTATGAGACGCTCAACCACCGCACGGACCGCTATGGCGGATCGGCCGAAAACCGCGCCCGTCTGGTGCTCGAAATCGTCGATGCCATGGTGGCGGCATGGACCAATGGGCGGATCGGGATCAAGCTCAGCCCCGGATTGACCGGATTCGGCAAATTCATCGCCGGACACGAGACGCTTGCGACCTTCGAACATCTGATCGGTGCGCTGTCGAGGCGAGACCTCGCCTATCTGCAGCTGATGAACCCGGTGAACGACCTGACGGAGACACCCATTGCCGTTCTGGGTCGGGATGTCGTGCGGCATTTCCGCCCGCTCTATAGCGGTACCCTGATTGCCAACGGGGGCTATAACTTCGAGACGGGCAATGCGCTGATCCGTGCGGGCCTGGCTGACGCCGTCGCCTTCGGGGCGCCATACATTGCGAACCCGGATCTCATGGAGCGCTTTCGAGACGGTCTGCCCCTCAGCCCAGGCGACCGGAACAGCTATTACGGCGGCGGACATGTCGGCTACGTGGATTATGCGCCGGCCGGGCACGGGACAGACCAGGCCTAGACCGCGACGGGGCTGCCGGTTGCGATGGCGGTGGCGCCGGCCCGGTGCCGCCGCCATGACCGCGCATTCCGTGGGCGGCTTTGCGCCCGCATCGCGCGCCGCGCGGCGACGATATCGCGCGTTTCAAGAGGGTGGCGAACCGGGCCGGGAGGGCTTATAGAGGGCCCGAGCGGGTCTCCGGGCGTTCCCTGGCGCCTCCCCTGCAGCCCTCGACACCCCTGCCCTGCCGCCTGCCGGCCCGACGAGAGAGACTACCGATGCACCCTACCTGGAGCAAACCCGTGATCCTGCATGCGATCGGCGAAGACGGCGAGGATGTGGTGGTGGAAAACTCGCTCGGCGCCTCCTGGGCGCTGATCGAGGACTGGCCGGAAGAGGATGGCGAAGCGCTGGACAAGGCGCTTCTGGTGCTGGCAGCCGTTGCCCAGGGCAAGGCCAAGGAAGAAGACGGCCGCAAGGCGCTGATTTCGGCGGCGATCGAAGCCGGCGTGAAGTATACGGCCTGAGGGCGAACCGCAGACCGGCCTTCGGCAGCGTCCGGCGGGCGCGGCAGATTCGAGCCCGTTGCTGCGACCGGGCCGCCTGTCGGGTCATGCCGGCAAGTGGCCCGCTGACATCAGGCGCTCCGGATATCACATCAGCCCGAGCGTGACCGCCACCAGCACCGCGTAACGGCCGAATTTGGCGATGGTGACCAGCGCCAGAAAGCGCCAGAACGGCACGCGCAGGACGCCGGCTGCGAGCGTGATCGGATCACCGATCACCGGCATCCAGGACAGAAGCAGCGACCAGAGGCCGAAACGGCGATACCAGCCGGAGGCCTTGTCGAGGGTTTTCGGCGAGACCGGAAACCAGGATTTTTCGCTGTAACGCTCGATGAAGCGGCCGAGCAGCCAGTTCACCACCGAGCCCGCCACATTGCCCAGCGTCGCGACGATGAGAAGGGCCGCAAGCGGATGGCGACCGGTCATGACGAGGCCGACCAGCAGCGCCTCCGACTGGGCCGGCACCAGCGTGGCGGCGAGGAAGGCGGCCAAGAAGAGGCCGACATAGCTGGCGAGATCGATCAACACCGCCGCTGTCTATCTTGCGTGAAGGGCGGTGGCAATCGGAACGCGGGTCATGGGACCTGGCACGCAAGGTTGGGCACGCAAGGGAGATTGGACGCGTTAAGGGTGTGCGGCCTGGGGCCGGAGAGAGCGGCGTCGATCACCGTGCTTTTCTGACATGTGCCGTCGGTGGACACCCCGAAACGGAAAAAGCCGCCATGCTCGGGGGCAGGAGCATGGCGGCTTAAATGGCCACCCCCATGGGGGACGGCCGGAGGGCGGGACGAGGCCTGGAGTATGTCCGGCGAAAACGGGGCGCCTTCCGTGCTCTCTCTTTGTCCTTAAGCAATCCGGGACGCGAAAACGGAGTCGGCTTCAATGCTCTATGTCTTTGTTTTCACGCAATTCCGGGACGCGAAACCGCTGCGCACTTTTGCCAGGCTAGCTCTAGACGACGCGGCGTACCGCCTGTTCGACGGCGGACTGAGAGCCGCGTTCGCCATCGCCATATCCCTGATCGGCATCCTCATCGGGCGCGTGATCGCGCACGGCATGCGGGGTGGGCGTGGTGATGGCGCCATGACCGGGATCGTTGACATCCTGGCCCATGCTGCCGTTTTCATCCGGCATGCGTTCGCGGGCGCTTTCGACGCGGCGGCGGTTGCGCTCCATGTTGGCAGCCTCGATGAGGTCGGTCAGTTCGGCTTCGGACAGGGCGGAGAGGTCGAAAGGGCTGGCCATGGGGATCTCCTCGGTTGGGATGGGCGGCCGGGATGCTGGCCGGCGGTTCGAGGGGATAATGCGCGAGGGGCGAAAAGGTGCCGCAGATGGCGGGACGCGTCAGTCGTCGCGGCGGATCATGCCGGAGATGGCAGCAGCGGCGATGGCGGTGACGACCCAGCCTGCGACGATGAACATTTTTTGCGCGTAGAACATCCAGTAGCCCCAGTCGCCGCGCGCCGGGGACGGCGCCCAGGCGTCGGTCTGGCCGAGGTCGAGGACGGGGACGACGACGTCGAGGGCATAGGCGAAGGAATAGAAGGTTTCGTAGTCTTTGCCGGGGGCGTGGGCATCGGTCCAGTCGGCGGCAGGGTTTTGGGATGAGCCGTCGGCGATGGTCTTCCAGTCTTGCGATGTGAGGATGACAGCGGAATTGGGAGCGAAATCGCCGGCGTCCCAGGTGCGTTGGGCGGCCAACATCATGAGGGCGACGAGGCCGGCAAGCCACCAGAGGCTGAGCCAGGGTTTGTAGCCGTAGCCGGCGACGAGGCGGGTGGCCCCGTCCCAAAGGAAGTTCAGAAGGGCCAGTGCATCGGGGATAAGCCAGCTTTCCGTGCGGGCTTTGCCTTCTCGGATGGCTTTGCGTGTGGCCTTGCGCTGTTCGATTTCCTTGGCGACGAGGATTTCGCGCGCTTCGTAGCGGTGGCCGGTCTCACGGTAAAATTTGGCAAGTTGCTGATAGGGCTGGGGGTGGAATTGGCCATTGAATTGGGAACCATTCTTGAGCCAGCGTTTGCGGAAGCTAATGTCCAACGGATCCGCAAGATTTTCATACACCAGCCCAACCAAAAGAACATTTGATACGAGCTGCCAGCTTTCTATCTCGTCGACCAGCCCCCCACAATTCCCAAAAGTGAAGGTCACTCTCCCAGAAACATTTGCCAAACCACGCCAGAAAAATAGGCCCTTTAGGCGCAATCCTTCGCAGTTCAAGGCATCTCCCTTCAAGCCATTGAGGTTTGCGTGTGAAAAGGTGATTTGACCGCCAACATCTGCTGACGCTAACGAAATTTCTCCGGTGCTCTTGACCTCGTCGAGATATATGCCGCCCTGGATCCTCACGCTGTTGGCATTGAGGGCGGCGCGTTTTCCGCCGTGCAAATCTGCACCGATGCAGACCAGTTGGCCCTCAATATCGGCATTCGCAAGCGTTACTTGACCAGCCGCCTGCAGCCTGTCCATGAAGACAGCGCCCTTTATGATAGTGCTCTGAAGGTTCAGTGCATGACTGTCGCCACCGTCAAATCTACCACTTTGACAACTGAACTGGCCACCAATCTCCGCACCAGAGAAGGATAGAGTGCCATATGACTTCATATCTCGCAGGAACACGCCGCCTTTAATGATGGCGCATTCTGCACTTAGAGCATTACGCTCCTTTGCGGTCACCGACGCCTTTTTGCATGACAGCTGACCGCCTATTTCTGCACGCGTGAAGAATAGCTCACCAAAGATGTTTGTTTCATCGAGAAATGCATGGGCGCCGATTGACGCACTCCCTAGGTGAAGAGCAATGCCGGCACTGTAGAGCTGTCCGCCATTAAGTGAGAATTCCCCTGCGATTTGGGCGCCGCGCATCACCAAATCGGCGTCGCACTTCAGGTCCCGCATTAAGAGGTCAGAGAGAACAACTATGCCTTCCGCCTGCATCCCCGGAATTCTGCTGCCGTTGAGCGCCAATAGGTTAAAGCGCGCCTGCCGTGCATAGAATAAATGAGTAAGTCGACATTGCTTAAGTATCAGTGCACCGCTTGCGAACGCAAAGCTCAAGTCAAGGCTACCGTGAATCCAAGCACCTGAGATCGCCACACCCCTTTCATGTGGCTTAAAATAGGCACAGCCCCCGATGATGAGATATCTTAACAAGTCAGCACGGATGCTCCGCTCTTGACTCGCCCTTTCCGGCAAGCTGCCGTCGCCTAAAATTGTTGGCTCACCAATCCTGCAGTTCTCGATCAGCATCCTCTCAGCCGCGCTCAGCGCGTCCTTGCCCTCCAGCTTCTCGATATCGGCATAGGTTCGGATCAGCATGGTCGCCCCGGAGTTTCGTTTCGGGCGAGCCTAGCTGTGGCATCCCTGCCCTGCAACGCAGGGGCGAGGTCTTTCCTTGATCTTTTGTGGATGCGAATGCGCTGCCGCCCGCCCCTCGTCAAAAAGCCGCCGGGTGAACCCGACGGCTTGTGACACTTGATGAGAAGCGCCGTGCTCCAGGTGAAGCTTGCTCACCGCTCCGGGTTGTCGGCATTCGCCATGGGGGACGGGCGGCCGTCTTTTTCGTCCTCGCCCTGACGCTGGTCGATGTCTTCCATGTCGGCGCCGACGAGGTAGGTGTCGGTTCCGGCTAGGCGGGTCGCTTCGCGCAGCGCGTCGTGATTGGTCGTATCGGCCTGCGGGGCGCGCGCTTCGTCGATGCCCTTGTGACCGCTATCCGGCGCGGAGGACGCATTGCGCGTTTCGTGGCGGGTCATGTCGGTCTCGGTCATGGCATTCCTCCGTTTTTTTCCATTGTTAGGCGGAGCATCAACGACGAGGCCGGGTGCTTCGTTCCCAGGGTCTTTCCGCTCGCCCCTGGCCGGGCGTGATCAGCAGGCATCAGAGGGCATGAACAGAGACAGCCGCCGGGTCGCCCCGGCGGCTGTCGCATGTGATCAGGATCTCTGCTGCCCTTGTCAGGGGCCAAACACAAGACTGGAGCTTGTCGCATGTCCAGTCACAATACCGCTCGAACCATTGTGCGTGACCGTCAGCGACTTCGCCGTTGCAATCTTCTCATCCAGGTAACTCGTCAACTGAGCCATTCGCATCTGCCCTGACATGACCTTGGTCTTCATGTCTGCGATGACGGCTCTCTCTGCCGAAATGTCGTAGATAAAGTGATACTGCTCCAACACCTTCATCCGATCATCGATTTCCTTCTGCTCGGCCGCCGTCAACTCCCTGGTCGCGGGCTGCACCAAGGCGGTCAAGAAGGTTGCAAGGCTCGACAACGGATCAATCTGGCCCGGGCTGGTGGATACGGAGCTGCCGGAAATTGTTATGCCGCGCGACATTCGGTTGGATTGGACTCCGGTGTGATCATTGTCGCTCTCGCTGCGTACGACTTCGAACGTAGGCTTATGGTCGGGAACAGGGATGATTGGGGCCCCAGCCCCTGTCCCGGGGAGCGGGCCGGCGCCTGTGCCCGGCGAACCACCAGCATCCGGATCGGGCGAGCCGGAGCCGCCGCCTGTGTCCGGAGAACCGCCAGCATCCGGATCGGGCGAGCCAGAGCCGCCGCCTGTGTCCGGAGAACCGCCGCTGCCGCCATTCGGATCAGGCGAGCCGCCGCTGCCGCCGTTCGGGTCAGGCGAGCCGCCACTGCCGCCGTTCGGATCAGGCGAGCCGCCGCTGCCGCCATTCGGATCGGGTGAGCCGGTGCCGCCGCCGTTCGGATCAGGCGAGCCGCCGCTGCCGCCATTCGGATCGGGTGAGCCGGTGCCACCGCCGTTCGGGTCGGGCGAGCCGGTGCCACCGCCGTTCGGGTCGGGCGAGCCGGTGCCACCGCCGTTCGGATCGGGCGAGCCGGTGCCACCGCCGTTCGGATCGGGCGAGCCGCCACTGCCGCCATTCGGATCGGGCGAGCCGCCGCTGCCGCCGTTCGGATCAGGCGAGCCGGTGCCACCACCATTGGGGTCGCTCGTATCTGACGTATCCACCTGGATGAGATGGGCGCTGCCGCGCTTCACGTCCAGTTGCAACAGCCGGAAAGGTGTTGCAGAAGCTGCAATCGGGGCAAGGCCAGCCGTCCCTGCCATGGCCAGCACAAGCATTTTCGCAAGGCTGGATCTGTGCATGGTGTGATGCATCGTTATGTTTCCTTGAAAAGGTCTGATTGCAAATTGTCACGCAAAGCCTCCCTCGATGAACGAGGCCGGCATATAAACAAACTCGAACAAATGCGAATCATACGTATAGATTTACTTCTCCTGTATATTTGATTCTTTCTGTTTTCAAATATGTCTTCACGTATTTCTTCGTTCTACATATTCGAAATTTATAAAAAACAATCGATGATATTCATACGCTCAGATACGCGTATGTAATTCCGAGCATAGCTTTCGCTTCAAAGGGAAATCGAGGAAGAGTTGATCGATGTCATTTTCCATCGATGCCTGCGGGATCCATGGCAGATCATGCACGCGGCCCCTGCGGGGCCGCGCCGGCACCCTGCCCTTTCGCCCGAAACGCAAAAAAGCCGCCGGGTTGCCCCGACGGCTTTTTGATCATTGCTGATCCGGATGGATCAGACGAACTGGCTGAGGCCCGGAACCGAGGCCACGACTTCATCCACGACATCGGCGCCGGCATATTCGCGGGCGACCGCCATGGTTTCCTTGGCGAGGGTGGAGATTTCGCCCATGCCGAGCCCTTGAGACATCAGCTGCTGGCCCAGCCCCATGATGCCGCCGCCGCCGATGGCGCTCATCAGGCCGCCGAGCAGGCCCTTGCCGGTGCCTTCGCCATTGTGCTTGGCGACCAGTTCGGCCGCACCCGGGATCGCTTCGATCATCTTGGCTACCGGGCCGTCTGCGGCTTCACGCTGCAGGAAGCCGAGCATCATGCCAAGCGCCGTTTCAGCCTTGTCCGGGGAAATGCCGACATTGTCGGCGATGCGGGTGACGATTTCGCTCATGGTAGTCCTCCTGCGGGATATTTGACGTTAACGTCAACGTAATAGAAGTCGATGGCGAACTCAAGCGTCGCTGCGCGTTGCGCGATAAAAATGCCGGGGAATTTCGGCCGGATTCCGCATGCGCGATCGCCCCGACCTGTTCGCCCCTCTGGCCCGCCGCCTGACGCGCCGAAAGCGCTGCGCGACCGTTGTCGATGTTCCACACTATCCTTATAAGAGCAAGCTCAAGTGTCGATGACATATCCGCACGAGCGATGGGAGAGCATACGCATGCTGCAAGAGGGTTCGCTTTATCTCGGCACCAGCCGCAATCCGGACGACAGCCTGAACAAGGCCGAGTATATGGCGCTGAAATACGGCAACCGCCACGGTATCGTCACGGGCGCGACCGGCACCGGCAAGACGGTGACGCTGCAGGTGCTGGCAGAGAGCTTTTCCGAAGCTGGCGTGCCGGTCTTTGCCTCCGACATCAAGGGCGACCTGTCCGGGATCGCGGCCATGGGCGAGCCGAAGGACTGGATCACGCAGCGGGTTCAGCAGATCGGCTTTACCGATTATGCGCCGGCCGAATTCCCCGTGATCTTCTGGGATCTCTATGGCGAAAAGGGTCATCGCGTTCGCACCACCGTCGCCGAGATGGGGCCGCTTCTTCTGTCGCGGCTGATGAATGCGACCGAGGCGCAGGAAGGCGCGCTCAACATCGCCTTCAAGATCGCCGATGACGGCGGCTTGCCGCTGATGGACCTGAAGGACCTGCAGGCGCTGCTCACCTATATGGCCGAGCATGCCACCGAGCTTTCCAGCCAGTTCGGCCTGATCTCCAAGGCCTCGATCGCCACACTTCAACGTGGTTTGCTGATCCTCGAGCAGCAGGGGGCGGAGAATTTCTTCGGCGAGCCGGCGCTGAAAGTGACCGACATCATGCGCACGACCAATGACGGGCGCGGCGCGATCTCTATCCTCGCCGCCGACAAGCTGATGATGAACCCCAGGCTTTACGCCACCTTCCTGCTCTGGCTCTTGTCGGAGCTGTTCGAGGAACTGCCTGAAGTGGGCGACCTCGACAAGCCGAAGCTCGTCTTCTTCTTCGACGAGGCGCATCTCTTGTTCAACGACGCGCCGAAGGTTCTGATCGAGCGGGTCGAGCAGGTGGTGCGGCTGATCCGCTCCAAGGGCGTCGGCGTCTATTTCGTCACGCAGAACCCGCTCGATGTACCGGAGACGGTGCTCGCCCAGCTCGGAAACCGGGTGCAGCATGCGCTGCGCGCCTATACACCGCGCGAGCAGAAGGCGGTAAAGACAGCGGCGGATACCTTCCGGCCGAACCCGGCCTTTGATTGCGCCACCGCCATCACTCAGCTCGGCATCGGCGAGGCGCTCGTTTCGACGCTGGAGGCGAAGGGCATTCCCTCGATGGTGGAGCGCACGCTGATCCGTCCGCCGTCCGGCCGGGTCGGGCCGGTCAGCGATGCCGAGCGGCAGAAGATGATGAACCTCTCGCCGGTTGCCGGGCAATATGACGCCGATCTCGATTCGGAATCGGCCTACGAAATCCTGACGGCGCGGGCGAAAAAGGCGGCGGAGGCGGACGCCGCCAAACGCGAGGCCGAGACGGGCGCCAAGGCCGACGACAGTGCCGCTGGCCGCTGGACCCTGCCCGGCTTTGGCGACGACCCGAAGGAGAGCGACGGCGAACGCCCGGCGACGAAGCGCGCCGGCGGCTATCAGCGCGAGACGGTGATCGAGGCGGCGATGAAGAGTGCGGCGCGGTCGGTTGCCACGTCTGTCGGCCGGGCGCTGGTGCGCGGGATTTTGGGCAGTCTCCGGCGCTGAGGGCGGTGGGGACCCAAGATCCGGCACGGCCTGTGCCGAGGTGAGACAGGTGCAAAGTCAGGGCCAAAAAGTGAAAGATGAAAGCTTATCCTCATGTTTTGTGATTTGTTCATCTCCGGGCAACCCTTCCTGGTGTAAAGTGGGCGGTGACATTGTGTCGGTGTCCGCCGGTGCGGCATGAGGTGGAGCGTGGACAGCAGTCTGGATCAACTCGTTCTGGTGAACAATGCGAAGCGGGCGCTTGATCGCGGCCACTTCGAATTGATCTATCAGCCGGTCTATTCGGTGGACCACCGCGAGGTGGACAGCCTGGAGACGCTTTTGCGCTGGCGCACCCGGCCGAACATGCTGGCCGCCGCCCAGGAGTTTCGCGCCATCTTCCACGATCCGGCGCTGTCCCTGTCGATCCGGGATTTCGTTCTGGAAAAGACCCTGTCACAGGCTGCGCAATGGCGCGCCGCAGGGCACGATTTCGGCCGCATTGCCGTCAACACCACCGCCTTCGACCTCTGCTCCGGCGATTTTGCCCTGTGGCTGTCGGAGATGATGGATGCCCATAACCTGACTGCCGACATGCTGGAAATCGAAGTGCCGGAAACCGCCTTCTACGGGCCGCAGGCCAAGAAGGTGGGACTGGCGCTCGAGGCGTTGCATTATTGCGGCTTCTCGCTGGCACTCGACAATTTCGGCGCGACCCATGCGGGGCTTTCGGCGCTCAGGCAGCATCCGTTCCGGCGGCTGAAGATCGATCACGGCCTGATGCGCAGCGCGCTCACCAATCCGGTCGACAAGGCGATCGTCAAACATGTGATTTCGCTCGGCCACGATCTCGGGCTGATCGTGACAGCGGCCGGGGTCGAGAACGAAGACCAGATGGAAACCGCCGTGCAACTCGGCTTCGACAGCGTGCAGGGCTTCTTCGTCTGCTTCCCGAAGGAAGCCGAGATGGTGCCGCGCGTCTGCCAGATCCTCAATCTGCAGGGGCGCTCTGCCTGAGCGCCGGCATACCCTTTCCCCCGACCCGGCCGCATGGCAGGATCGGGCGATGACACTGCTGATCTATCCCGCCGCCGCCCTTGCCGAAATCGCCGGCTGTTTTGCCTTCTGGGCCTGGTTAAGGCTCGATCGCTCGCCGTTCTGGCTGGCGCCCGGCCTTGTCTCGCTTGCCGTTTTTGCCTGGCTCTTGACGCTGGTGCCATCCGAGGCTGCGGGCCGCGCCTATGCGGCCTATGGCGGGGTTTATATCGCCGCGTCGCTCGTCTGGCTCTGGCTGGTCGAGGGGCAGCGGCCTGACAGATTCGACCTTGTGGGGGCGGCGATCTGCCTTGTTGGGGCGGCCGTAATCCTGTTGCCGCAGCGGGGATGAGCGTCGGAAAGCCCTGAAAAGGCAGGATGCCGACTTGCGGAATTTCCGTATATACATAAACTATGATCATCGTCTGGGATGAACCGAAGCGGCAGCAGAATCTCGCGAAGCACGGCCTCGACTTTGCCGAGCTCGATGAGCGCTTCTTCCTTGAAGCGTTCATCCGCCCTGCAAAACTGGGCCGGGCCATCGCGATCGGCGCATTAAACGGAAGGCTTGTCGTCGCTGTTGTCCATACGCCTCTTGGCCGCGAAGCGGTGTCGATTATCTCCATGCGACCGGCCAGTCGGCGGGAAAGGAGCTTGCTGTGAGCGTGAAATTTTCATCGAAGCGGCCGCTGACGGATGCGGAAGAAGCCGAGATCCAGGCGATGATTGCGTCTGACCCCGACAATCCCGAAGTGACTGAGGCCGAACTGAAGGAATTCCGCCCGTTTCGCGAGGTGTTTCCCGAACTGGCTGCCTCGATCGACCGCAAGCTCGGACGGCCGAAGGCGGACAGTCCGAAGAAGGCGATCAGTCTGCGGCTCGATGCGGAAGTGATCGAGCGGTTCAAGGCGGGTGGCGACGGTTGGCAGTCGCGGATGAACGAGGCGCTGCGCAAGGCGGTGGGGCTTTGAAAGCGCCTGGCCATCCGCAATCAGACCCTTTCCCTGATCCCGACAGCGCCATGCAGACTGATCTCCGCATCATCCAGGAATCCCCGCGCCAGGCGGGTGTCATCCGGTTGCTGGAACAGTCGAGCGCCTATGCGGCCTCGCTTTATCCGGCGGAGAGCAATCATATGCTGCCGCTCGACGAACTCGAACAGCAGAATGTCTCCTTCTTCGTGGCGCGGGCGGGGGACGCGATCCTCGGCTGTGCCGCCCTTGTCGGCCAGGACGACGGGACCGGCGAGATCAAGCGCATGTTCGTCGACGAGGCGGCCCGCGGGCTGAAGCTGGGCAAGCTGTTGCTGGCGCGGCTGGAAGAGGAAGCGCTGCGACGACAGATCGATATCCTCCGGCTTGAGACGGGCATCTATCAGCCGGAAGCAATCGGGCTTTATCGCAAAGCGGGCTATCTCGAGATCCCGCCCTTCGGCGGCTACACGGCCGATCCGCTCAGCCTGTTCATGGAAAAGCGTCTGGAGACCCTCACCAGCCCTGCCAGCTCCTGACCAGCATGTAAGCCGCGACAGCCACCAGCAGCCAGCCGGCCGCACGGCCGATGGCGATGGTGAGGCCGGGATGGGAGACCAGCGCTTCGCGGCCACGGGCGGCGGCGAGAGCCAGGCCGCCATAGACGATCAGCTGGATGGCCATGGTCAGCGCACCCATGACGAGGGCCTGTGACCAGAAGGGGCCATAGACCGGTTTCATGAATTGCGGATAGACGGCGAGGATGAAGGTCCAGGCTTTCGGGTTGAGCAGGCAGGTGAGCAGCCCCTGCCCGAAGATCTTGATCGTGGCGCGGCGCGCTTCGCCTTCGACATGGTCGACGGTGATGCTGCTGCGGGCAAGGCTGATGCCGATCCAGATCATATACGCAGAACCGAGGATCAGCATGACGGGGGTCAGCGTCGGGATGAGCGTCGAGAGCGCCGCCACGGCGACAGTGCCGAAGAGCGTGTGGCAGGCGCCGCCGGCCATCATGCCAAAGGTGGCAGCCAGTCCGGCGCGGCGGCCGCCGGTCAGCGCATTGGCGAGAACGAAGAGCATATCCATGCCGGGGACGACGATGATGCCGGTCAGCAGGAGCGTGAAGAGCCAGAGGTTTTCGCTATAGGTCATGTCAGTTGCCTGTCGTGTCTGATCTGTCTGATGTCTCGATCACGCCGGTTTTTCAGCGTGTTGGGGCGTGCTATACACAGGGCCAACTGACAGAGATGTGTCAGGAGTGATGAGGTGACCGCATGCGCAAGGCCTCCCGGCTGTTCGAAATCATCCAGATCCTGAGGCTCGCAGGCCACCCGATAACCGCGCTTCAGATGGCGGAGCGGCTGGAGGTGAGCGAGCGCTCGATCTACCGCGACATTGCAGCGCTCCAGGCGATGCGCGTGCCCATCGAGGGCGAGCGCGGGATCGGCTATATCCTACGGCCCGGTTTTCACCTGCCGCCGCTGATGTTTTCCGCAGAGGAGACGGAGGCGATCGTGCTTGGCATGGCGCTCAACAAGCGCACCGGCGACCGGGAGCTCGGCGAGGCTTCGGGTCGCGTGCTCGACAAGATCGCGGCGGCCCTGCCTGCCCCCTTGCGCCAGGCGCTCTCGTCGCGCGCGCTGCATGCCTGGGGCAGCGCCATCCCGACTGCCGACGCGGTCGATCTCGGCCTTGTGCGCCGGGCGATCCGCGACGAGGAGAAACTGGCGATCGACTATCGCGACGAGCAGGCCAATGTGACCCATCGGATCATCCGGCCGGTTGCGCTGATCTATTATTCCGAGGCGGCGGTGGTCGTCGGCTGGTGCGAGCTGCGCGACGGCATCCGCAATTTCCGGATTGACCGGGTGCTCACCTGCCAGCCGACGGGCATTGGATTTCGTGGCGAGGGCGAGGCGCTCAGGCGGGTTTGGATTGCGGGGTGGCAGACAGGTGGCTCAACCGCGCCGGCATCCGCCTGAAAGGCAACAAAAAAGCCTGCTGCACGGGTGGGTGCGGCAGGCTTGTTTCTCTCGGCCAGGCAGGCTTGCAACCTGCCGTAGCCTGTTTTTAATCAGGCAACGACAGCCAGACGGTTTGCCTCGCGGAACGACACGAGACGGCCGAGTTTTTCGTCCCAGAGCACGAGCTTCACGCAGGCGAAGCTTTCCTTCAGGGTGATGCGGCTGATGGTCTTCAGCTCCGGATGGTCGCGGAGAACCTCCGGCAGACGGTAGAAGGGGATCTTGCTCGACAGGTGATGCACATGGTGCACGCCAATATGGCCGGTCAGCCAGCGCAGGCCCCAGGGCAGATCGTAATGGGATGCGCCGTGCAGGGCTGCGTGCTGGAACTGCCATTCCGGCGGGGCCGACCAGTGGGTGTCCTCGAACTGGTGCTGGACATAAAAGAGCCAGATGCCGGCGGCAC
The DNA here is from genome assembly GCF_003610655.1 of Rhizobium sp. AG855. Taxonomy (NCBI): domain Bacteria; kingdom Pseudomonadati; phylum Pseudomonadota; class Alphaproteobacteria; order Hyphomicrobiales; family Rhizobiaceae; genus Rhizobium; species Rhizobium sp. AG855. The sequence goes on from NZ_RAQG01000003.1 coordinate 2,476,829, forward strand.
CGGCCAAGAGCACGATCGGCAGATGCACGACGAGGAAGGGCCAGAGGCCGACGGCCCAGATCATCAGGGCGGCGAAGAGCGCCATGCCGAGATTGGTGGCCATGGTCGAGATCCAGGGCAGCGCGCCTTCCTTCATCATGCCGATCGGCAGGCGCTGCTTCAACAGGAAGACCCAGGCCGGGCCGACGCCGAAGAGGATGATCGGGTGGCGATAGAGGCGGTAGCCGAAGCGGCCCCAGGCGGAGAGCGCCTTGTATTCGGCGACCGTCAGCGTGGTGATGTCGCCGACGCCGCGTTCGTCGAGATTGCCGGCGGTGGCGTGATGTTCGGCATGCGCCCGGCGCCAGTAATCGTAAGGCGTGAAGGTGAGCACGCCCAGGATCCGGCCGGTCCAGTCGTCGACGCTGCGGCGGGCGAAGAAGGCGCCGTGGCCGCAATCATGCTGGATGATGAAAAGGCGCAGCAGGAAGGCCGCTGCCGGCACTGTCAGCACGAGGCCCGGCCAGAAGGCGAAATGGTAGCTCAAGAGCGCGCCGACCCAGAGCATGACGAAGGGCACGATGGTGATGGCGAGTTCGAAAGTGCTGCGCGCCAGGCGCGGCTTGCGGTAGGCATTGACGATCTTCAGCCACATCTTCGCGTCGGGTGTCTCGTCCGCGATGGCAATGTCGTTGCTGTAGTCGATAGCGGCACTCATGCGGCACCTCCAGACAAAGGATGGCGACGCTCGGTCGCAAGACGGATTGCAACGTGCAACAGCAGCGCACGCGGCTCTGGGCATCCAAGGGAGAGGCCCGAAGGGGTGGTCATGGTCGGCTGGCTTTCGTGACGGGAGAAATCGGCCCGCCCTCCCAGGAACGGGTGCGCCCTCCTAGCAGGTCGCGCGCCGCTTGTCGCCCCGGAACTCGGATGCTCGGCCGGATGCGGCAATTTCGACCGATGCGCAGAACAACCTGAGAACGCAAAACGCCCCGGCTGGACGAGAGCCGGGGCGTCGATGACTGGAGGGTAAAGACCCGTGATCAGCCGGCCGGCTTGATCGAGGACAGGATCTTGTTGACTTCCGGCATATTCTTTTCTTCGGTTTCGGCCGATGCCCAGTAGGTGACGATGGCGATCTTCTCGGGCGAGAGGGTCACGATGCCGACGCCGATGGTGACCGGGCCTTCCTTGTCGGTGCCCTTCCACGACAGGGTCTCGTAGGCCATGCCGTTCTGCTCGCCCTTCGATTCGGTCTGGCTGGCCGGGTCCGGGGTCACGCCGTTCTGTTCGAGGAACGCGAAGGTGTCACTGATGACCTTTTCCATGTCTTCCGCGCCGGCGACGTCGAAGGAGATGTAGGTGCCGTGGTCGGGCGAATTGCCTTCGACGCCGTAGTCGGTTTCGGTCGGCTGCCAGTCATCCGGGATTTCGACGGTGGCCGCCGGCTCGTCCGAGGGGAAGGTGAAGGTGCCGGCGAGCGAGGTGCCCGCGGTCAGGAGGATGATTGCCGTGGTGGCAAGAAACTTGTTCATCGGATGTGCCCGTTGGTGAGAGATGGTCCAGCGCAAAACGCCTGCGGCCACTCGGCTCCCAGACGATCACGCAGGCCGCTTCATAGCAGGTGTCCGTGAAGAATCGTTGTACTCTTTTTGTAGAGACTGACAGCATTTGCAAATATATTGCGATAAGGTGAATGAAGAGATGGCGGGGTGCGGCAAGGGGTCTGCAAGGCGTCGTTACCGGTGAAACCGATCGTTGTGCCGGGGAGAAACCGGACCGGGAATGATCGGGAAAGCCCCTATTCTCCAAGCGATTGGGTGATTGCCTGCAGGCGGCCGGCCACGGCAAGTCCTGCCGGCGGCGGATTTTCACTTGTCACCACGAGGCAGAGTCCCTATATTGCAGCCATCGAAGATTGCGAGTGACTTTGTCTACGCGCCTCAAGCGCACGCCAGATTTCCTTCAACGTCGATATACCGCCGGTCGAATGTCTCTCCGGCAAGCCCAACGATTGAAAGGAAATCGTTATGAACACAGGTACCGTCAAGTGGTTCAACAGCACCAAGGGTTTTGGCTTCATCCAGCCGGATGAAGGCTCTGCCGACGTGTTCGTCCACATCTCCGCAGTTCAGCGCGCTGGCATGCGTGACCTCGTCGAAGGTCAGAAGATCGCTTACGATCTGGTCCAGGACAAGCGTTCGGGCAAGAGCTCGGCCGACAACCTGCGCGCCGCTTAAGGATTTGTCGCTCGCCCCGCTTTTCGTCGTTTCGTCGGCTTGCGGGGTAGAGTGACGAGGAAAGGTCGGGTGTTGCCCGGCCTTTTTTGTTTTGTCTATGGCCTGCCGACAGGTTATACGACAGCCCATTCATCCCGACCCGTTCGGGATCTTCGCCGGGGCTTGGCGCGTTTTCTCTTACGCACCCCTCATCCGAAACTCGAGATAATCGGGCCCCAAGCCCGGAAAGGAAACGACCGTGCAAGTTCTCGTTCGTGACAACAATGTCGACCAGGCACTCCGCGTGCTCAAGAAGAAGATGCAGCGCGAAGGCCTGTTCCGCGAAATGAAGGCGCGCAGCGCATTCGAAAAGCCGTCGGAAAAGCGCGTTCGCGAAAAGGCAGAAGCCGTTCGCCGTCAGCGCAAGCTGGCGCGCAAGAAGATGCAGCGCGAAGGCCTGCTGCCGGCGCCGAAGAAGGCTGCCGTTCGCGGCGGCGCTCGCTAAGACCGCCCAATCCATCCGTGCGCCCCAGGGCGCGCGGATCGCCTGCCGACCGTATTCCGTCCCCACTCCGTCCCGTCGGGGCACGCCCGTCGACCGAGAGCATCCGTTTCAAGCGGCGCCCCTTAAATGCTCTCCCTGTTTGTTTTTCCGCATTTCCGCCCGCAAAGCCGCTTCATCCTTTTGCTGGAAATGCCCCAGAGCCGACACGCCCATCCCTGCAGGAAGGACCGGACATGACCGCCACCAAAGACACGTTTTTCAAGCCTGAAAAGGTTTCGCCCCAGGACAAGGCGGCCACGACCGACAGCGTTGCACGTTCGCTGATCGAGGCCGAAGCCGTGGCGCGCGAGAAGAAGACCGAAGCCTTGAAGGCGCTGCGCCTTCAGCGCGAGGCACTGGAAGCCGAAAACGCCCCGGCGCCGAAGAAGCGCGCCGTGCGCAAGGCTGCCGTCAAGCGCGGCTGACGGGCGAAACGACCCGCAGACCTCCGACTATCCCGCCAGAGTTTCCCGCCGTGACCCGTCTCGACGGCTTCAGGCTGTGTCATTGATCCACAATCTGCCGCGCCAGACCGGCATCTCCCCCATGGCTGGGAGAGAGCCGGCCAGCGCTTTGGCTGAAACTGCTCCAGGCGCAGTTGCGACTACCGCGCCCCTGCCGTCAGGTTGAAATAGGCGCCCTGCGGATCCTGGCAGGCAGCGATCCAGGAGCCACCCGGAACCGGGTGCGGCTCCATCAGCACCTGCCCGCCGAGCGACTTCACCTTTTCGACCGCAGCATCAATGGCCGGCACAATGAAGTAGAAACCCCAATAGGGCATGGGCATTTCCGGACGCTTCGTCATCATGCCGCCAATGCCACGCTCGCCCAGCTTGAAGGTCTGGTAGATGCCCATGGCGTCCATATCGACGGCCATGTCCTTCTGCCAGCCGAATCGGGCGGCGTAAAAGTCCCAGACCTTTTCCCAGTCGCCGGCCATCAGCTCGTTCCAGCCGACGGTTCCGGTGCTGCCGGGGGTCGGCCAGCTGCCGGTCTCGCCATCGGGCATTTGGGGCGTCATGATGCAGACGACGGCCCCTTGCGGATCGGCGACCACGGCAAAACGACCGATGCCGGGAATGTCTTCCGGTGCGCGATGGACGGCGCCACCATTGCTCTCGTATTCGGCTGCGGTCTTGTCGACGTCATCGACATGGATGTAGCCGGTCCAATTCGGCGGGATGCCCTGGCCCTTCATCTCATCGCTCAGCGTCATCATGCCCGTGACCCCCATCGGAAAGCCTGAAATGGCGAAGGTGGTGTAGGTAAAATCCCCCATGTCCATATCGGTCGGCTCCCAGCCCAGCAGCGGGCCGTAAAAGGCTTTGGCCGCAGCCGTGTCCGGGGTCATCAGTTCGTGCCAGATAAATGTGCCGTGCATGCGCAATTCCTCTCTGTTTTTCCCGGCCGTCAGCCGATCCGTTTTGCTTCGCTTTTCATGAAGGTCTTGAAACTGCCATCCGGCTGCCGGACGCTGCCGGAAAAGGTCCTGGTGTCATCATCGATGAAGTGAATGACATCCCGATAAAGCTCGTTTCGGGACGGGTCTTCCATGCTCGGACCTTCCGCCTCGAGCACCAGGGTCTGGCCATCGTCTTCCAGCCAGCCCTTGTAGATCCAGAACGTGTCCATCATCGAGCCGATCCAGCTGCCGACATAGTGGCCGAGCCTTGGATCGTAGCCGACGGTCATGACCAGGCTGGCCTGCATGCCGTCGCCCATGGCGCCCTGCCCTTCGGCCACGACCCAGAGGCCGCCGAGGGAACGGACCTTCTCGGTCCAACGCTTCATCGGGTCTTCGGGATCATAGCCCTCCACGGCAGAGGAGGTGACATAGAGCCAGTCGCCAACCAAACGATCGAGCACGCGGTGATGTTCGGTGGGTTGGGGAAAATCCATGACGACGCCTCCTCAGTGACAACAGCCGGCCTTCTCGACCGGCTTCTGCGCATATTCGTCCTTGCGCTTGACGAAGCTCAGCGTGCCCGTCTCGTTGCGACCGAGCGGCGCGTGGTCGAGGATCATCAGCGTGCCCAGGGCTTCCTCGCCGCCGCGGGCATATTGGGAATAGGTATGGAAAACCTGGCCCTGCCCGTCCTTGTAGAAGGAGGAGAGGCCGGGCAGTTCATCATGGGCCTTTTCGCTGGGTGTCTGACGGAAATTGTAGGTGACCGAGCCGGAGGCCAGCTGTTCCGGCGTGAAGGAAACGTGGAAGTCGTAGTTGAAATCGCTATCCGCGGAAGAGACCCAGGGGAAATGCCAGTTCATCCTGACCTTGTAGGCTTCGATCTTCGAGAGCGGCGCGCGGGATACGGTCACGAAGGTGACGTCGTGATTGTTGAGATGCGGCAGCATGCCTTCGATGTGGTCGGCGAAGAAGGAGCAGCCGGGACAGCCGGCATCCCAGTCGGGGCCGAACATGAAATGATTGATCATCAGCTGGCTGCGGCCCTCAAAGAGATCGGAGAGCGTCTTCTCGCCTTCGGGCGTCTGGAAGCGATAGTCCTTGTCCACCTTGACCCAGGGCAGCGCGCGCCGGGCTGCATTGACGCTGTCGCGCTGGCGCGTGAGTTCCTTCTCCTGCTGCAGCAGGGCCTTGCGGGCTTCAAGCCACGCTTCACGGGAGACGATTCGAGATGCCGGATCGGACATCGGCGGCAACTTAGCGGCATATTCCATTGTTCTGATCCTCCTCTTGACATATAGGTTGATATCAACATATTTAATCCATGTCAAACTTGCCTGTGATTCCCTATTCCACCACCATTCATGTGCGCGATACCTGCCTGTGTCTGCATGCGCAGCGTGCCGCACGCGCGCTCGCACGCCGCTTCGACGCGGCGCTGAAGCCTTCGGGGCTGACCAATCAGCAGTTTTCCCTGATGATGGCGTTGAACCGGCCGGAACCGCCGCCGATGGGCCCTGTTGCCAGGCTTCTGGCCATGGATCGCACAACATTGACGGCGGCGCTCAAGCCACTTTCGACGCGTGGCTGGGTGTCGGTCGAGCCGGACCCGAAGGACAGGCGGGGCAGACTTCTGCGACTGACGTCGGAGGGCGCCGAGGCACTGTCGAGCGCCGTGCCGATCTGGAAGCAGGTGCATCGCGACATCGAGGCGGGGCTGACGAGCGATCCGCAGGTGCTGCGGCAGGGCTTGCTGGAGGTGAGCGTCTGATGGGGCGTTGCAAGGTGGGCCGCTGGGTTCCGTCCGCCTTTGGAAAAGGCGGCCCGATGCGCAGGTCGTCGTCGCGGATCCAGCGTGAAAGAGGCTAAGCCCGTGGCGCCGCACCCGGCCCTGGGCGTGTAAACCTCTGCTCCAAAACCTCCCTGCCCCATTGATCGCCCGGACGCTGCTCGGCCAGCGCAAAGCCATGCGCTTCATAGAGGTGACGGGCGGCGCTGAGACCGTCGAAGGTCCACAGATCGGTTCTGGCAAAGTCCCTGATGTCGACGAAGGCGAGCGCCTGCGCCATCAGCCGGCGCCCGAGACCGGAGCCGCGCAAACGATCGTCAAGAATGAACCAGCGCAGATGGGCGACGGGGGCGCCTTGCACGCGCGCGAGATCCTGGCCGTCAATGGCAATCGAACCGAGAATGCGCCCTGCGCTGACCACCGTCCAGACCTCGTTGTCCGGATGATCGAGGCGGCTGCAGAAATCGGCGAGGCCGCCGGCCACCACCGCCTCGAAGGCGCGGCCGAAACCGGCTGTGCGCGCGTAATAATCGATGTGCATGCCGGTCATGTCTGCGATCAGGCCGGGGCGGTAACCCGCGACGATCTCGATCGGCGGCGCGGCGTCATCGACCCCGGGCGCCAGCGCGCCCGCATAGAGCTTGAGACCGTCGAGCACCGTGCGGTGGTGCTGCGGCGGCAGACGATCGAGCGCCGCTCCGACCTGACGGCGGGCGAAATCGTGGATCGCCGCCACCCGGCGCCTTCCCTGCGCGGTGAGCGTGAGCCGCTTGACGCGGGCATCTCCGGCATCCCTGACGTCGATCACGTCTCCCGACTGGACGAGTTTGCCCAGCAGGCGGCTGACGCTCGATTTGTCCAGTTGCAGGCGCTCACACAGACGCACCGCCGTCAGATCCGGCGTGGCTTCGATCTCGATCAGGGCATGCACCGATGACGGTGGCAGATCGGTTCCGGCAAAGGGGCCGCCCATGAAGCCGAGCGCCCGGACAAGTTTTCGCGACTGAATGCGGATTTCATCAATGGGCGGCGGATCCTGCGGCATGGACGGCCCTTTCGTTGCGTGACGCAACCATATGACCAAAGGCGAGGCCTGCCAAGGGGCGTTTCGGGGCTGCACCGCGTGATCATCGCATTGATCCTTGCACGCCTGCAGCCTCGCAGGGGCGCTGGCCTGCCCGCCCCGATGCTTCTTTCGCCGCCGTGGCCACGCCTCATACCACGCAAGGATGAGACAGGGGCACGATATGCCCGCGTCTCCGGCGGTTGAAGCGGAGGTCGCGCAATGATATGACCGAAGAATGAGGTACGTACCTCATCGCAACACGGGAGGAGGTGGCGGATGTCGGAGGTTTACGAGGTCAAGCCGGACCACAGGTTAAGAGACGAGAGGCAATTGCGATCTCTCTTCGAGCCAACGCATGATCTGGCCGTCGCCAAGTGCCAGACGCAGCTTGGCGTGCATGCGCAGACCTTCATCAAGCGGTCGCCATTTCTCTGCATCGGGACGCAAAGCGCAGACGGGCGGGCGGATGTCAGCCCTCGCGGTGATCCGGCCGGTTTCGTGCAGATCCTCGACCCGAAGACCATCGTGATACCCGACCGGCCGGGCAACAATCGGCTCGACACCTTGTCGAACATCATCGCCAATCCGGCCGTCGGACTGCTGTTCATCATCCCCGGCTTCGACGATACGCTGCGCGTGAACGGCCGCGCGCAGCTCAGCACCGATCCGGAGCTGCTGGCGCGCATGGCGGTCAACGGCAAGGTGCCGAAGCTTGCCATCGTCGTTGCCATCGACGAGGTGTTCCTCCACTGCGCCAAGGCCTTCCGTCGCTCGCATCTGTGGGATCCGGACCATCGCCAGGATCGTCGCGAAATGCCCTCGCTGATGCAGTTCATCCTGGAGGAAACCGGGGCGGCACCTGACGATTTGGAGGACATGCGCAAGTTGGACGAAGGCCTGGAGCAGGCGTATCAACGGTCGATGTATTGAGCTGGACAGCCATGAAGCCGTGAGCGGCGCCGACGCCCCTCCCCCATCCTCTCCCGACGCAAAAAGGCCGGCACAGAGGCCGGCCTTCTCGCGGTGGATCATGGAGGGTGTCTAGCAGCCCGAGCTTACCGGACGCTGACCGGAACTTCGGTCGAGGTGCGCATGGCGTGGCTGTAGGGGCAGACGATGTGGGCTGCCGCTGCGAGGCGCTCGACGGTTTCGCGGTCGAGGCCCGGGACTTCGACGGTGAGCTTGACTTCGATGCCGAAGCCGCCGCCGTCTTCACGCGGGCCGATGCCGACGTCGGCGTGAACCTTGGCGTCTTCGGGGATCTTGATCTTTTCCTTGCCGGCGACAAACTTCAAGGCGCCGAGGAAGCAGGCGGAATAACCGACGGCAAAGAGCTGCTCGGGATTGGTGCCGGTCGCGCCGTCGCCGCCGAGTTCCTTCGGGGTGGTCAGCGTTACATCAAGGACGCCGTTATCGGTCACGCCGTGGCCAGAGCGGCCGCCGGTGGCATGCGCATGTGCGGTGTACAGGATTGCCATTTCGATGTTCTCCTTGTTTGCGAGGCGATGGTTACCTATGTAGTACACAATTGAGTTGCGTGCAATTGATTTTTGCACATTGCATCTCGAAAGGCTTTTCGCCATTGTTGCAACCTATCTGATGCCCGGAAGTTCCTCTGACATGATCAGCGATCTCGACCTGGAAAAAGAGCTGAGGCTCGACAAGCAACTGTGTTTTGCACTGTATGGCGCAGCGCATGCCTTCACGCGCGCCTACAAACCCCTGCTCTCCCCGCTCGGCCTCACCTATCCGCAATATGTGGTGATGATGGCGCTGTGGGAAGAAGACGATCTTCCGGTCAAAGGCCTGGGCGAGCGGGTGGGGCTCGATTCCGGCACGCTGTCTCCGCTCCTCAAGCGGCTGGAACAGGTGGGTTATGTCGCGCGTCGCCGGGATGTGGCCGACGAACGGCAGGTGTTCATCACGCTCACCGAGGAAGGCCGTGCGCTGAAGGCGCGGGCCGTCGGCGTGCTGAGAGCGATCGGCGGACAGACCGGCTGCGATGTTTCGGAAATCCAGAGCCTGCGCGACAGCCTGAAACGGCTGAAGGGCCATCTTGAGGCAATCGACCCGCCCTGAGGGTTATCTGGATAGGGCGGCAAGGCGGCGCAGCTGTGGACTGCCACAATCTTGCCTGCTCGCCGTCCGTTTTGCATGGCACGAGCTTCTCTCGCGTTGCGGAGATCCCCGATGAAGCTGCCTCTCCTTCTGTGCCTGAACCTTTCGCTTCTGCTGCCCGCCCTGTGTGCATCGCCGCTTGCCGCAGCCGAGGGGCCGATCACGGCGGCGGCCCGCCAGGTCGAAAGCCGGCTCGGCGCGCGGCTGGGTCTGATGGTGGTGGACACCGAAACCAATCGACAATGGCAGTATCGTTCGGGTGAACGCTTCGCCATGGCCAGCACGTTCAAGGCCCTGGCCTGCGCCGCGCTGCTGGATGCCGGCACCCAGCTGTTGTCGCGCGACATCAAGATCGAGGCGAAGGATCTCCTGGCCCATGCGCCCGTGACATCGAAGCGCGTGGGAACACGCATGACGGCCGGGGACCTGTGTGCCGCCACGCTCAGCACAAGCGACAACACGGCCGCCAATCTGGTGTTGTCGACACTCGGCGGCCCGAAGCGGGTCAACGCGTTCCTGCGCTCCATCGGCGATACCGTCACGCGGCTCGACCGGATGGAGCCTGCCTTGAACGAGGCCACACCCGGCGATCCGCGCGACACGACGACGCCCGAGGCCATGGCGCGCACCATCGGGGAATTGCTGATCGGCGACGGGCTGGCATCCTCGGCGCGCCGCCAGCTGACGCGGTGGATGGAAGCCAATGCGGTGGCGGATGACCTGTTGCGGGCCGGTGTGCCCAGGGATTGGCGGATTGCGGACCGAACCGGGGCCGGCGGCCATGGCACCCGTGGCATCGTCGCGGTGATGTGGCCACCCGGGAAGAAGCCGGTGGTGGCGGCGATCTATCTCACGGAGACCGAGGCGTCGCTCGCCACGCGCGATGCGGCCATCGCAGAGCTCGGACGCGTGCTGGCGGCCGAGGTGGTGCGATGAGGGCAAGACCGGGGCCGTCCGGCAGCGGGCTGCGTTTCCTGCTGGCATCGGCTGTTCTTGCGCTCGGCCCTGCAGGGGGCAAGGCGGAAGATGAGGCGGGTGAAACACAGTCCAGCCGCTCGGCCTGGCAGATCGAGAAATGCGACGTCTATCGGAAGGCGCTGAGCGACATCCTCGACCACGTCGGGCGCGACGGCGTTTCGCCATCCTTCCTGGACCGCAATGCCGAGTTCATTTCGAGCGGGTGCCTGGCCGATGTCGACGCCTGCCCGCAAACGGACAAGGACGTGGAGATTGCCAACGGGCTGACGATTGCCACGATGAATGCGGGTGCTGCCAGTTCGTTCAGCCCGTTCCGCTGCCGTTCCTGAAAGGCTGACGATCCCTGAGGATCGAAAGCCGGAGTGGCGCGTTGTGGAACAATGGACAAGACCCGCAATTTCCTCGCTCTTTTGCAGGGCAAGCTCTGGCTGCTGCCCTTGATCTTTACCGTCGGTTCGGCAGCACTCGCCGTGATCCTCATCCTGTTCGGCAATCGCCTGGCATCGGCAGGCTCCGGGCATCTCTGGTGGCTCTATAGCGGCGATGCCGAGACCGGCCGGCAGCTGCTCAGCAGCCTGCTCTCCGGCCTGATGACCATGACCTCGCTGGTCATTTCGGTCACCTTCGTCATCCTGACACTGGCCGCCAACCAGCTGGGGCCGCGGCTGATTTCACGCTTCATGGCCGACCGGCAGATCCAGACGGTGCTGGGCTTGTTCATCGGCACCATTCTCTACCTGATCATCGTGCTGCGCAGCGTCACCGACCAACTCGGGGCCAAGGGCGTGCCGCATCTCGCGATCACCGCCGGCAGCGTGCTGACCGTGCTCTGCCTCCTCGCGCTGCTGTTCTACATCCACAAGGTCGCGCGCTCGATCATTGCCGACAATATCGTCAACGCGCTCTACACCGACATGCTGGCAACGATGGACAGCGTCTTGCCACCGCCGGAGACGCCGAAACACGAACCGCTCGGCGCCCGCTTTGCCGGCCCCTTCCACACCCTCGCGATCGGCAAGGTCGGGCATGTGCAGGTGGTCGACTATCAGCGGCTCCTCGATCTGGCCGTCAGCGAGGATATCCGGATCGCCGTCGATGTGCGGGCCGGGCACTACCTGCTGGCCGCAGGCGATCATGTGCAGGTGTTTTCCGAGAAAGCCCCTGATGACGCCCTTCTCGACAGCATCCGCGCGGCCTTCACCATCGGGGCGGAGCGGACGCCGGCGCAGGATCTCGAATTCGGCATCCGGCAGTTGACCGAAATCGCCGTCCGGGCGCTGTCGCCTGGCATCAACGATCCGTTCACGGCGCTCGCCGTGATCGACCGCATCAGCGCTGCGGTGGAGTGTCAGATCGGCCGGGCGGTCCAGCCGGCGGAATATCGCGACGACCATGGGGCCCTGCGTCTGCTCGTCAGCCGGACGGATTTGAGGGGCCTGATGGATGCCGGCTTTCGCCCGATCCGCCAGGCGGGTGCCGACCACCCGGCCATCCTGACCCGGATGGCGATCCGGCTTGCCGATCTTGTGGGTCCGGCCGTGCTTGAGGCGGAGCGCGAGGCGCTCTCCGCGCAGATCGAAGCCTTGGGCCAGGCGGGAGAACAATGCGCCGGCATCCCGATGGACCGTGACGAAATCCGTTTTCAGGTGGAGGCGGCCCGGATGCGCCTGCAGGCCGGCGATCCAGGAAGCGAAACGGAGAGATCGTCCATCCATGGCGGCACGTCTGGAGGAACAGACTTTCCCGTCAGGGGTTGACCCCTCGCACCCTGCGGTCCCTGCACCTTCGGTGGATACCGCCTCGCGCAAACAGGAGAACACAGATGCATATTCCGCAGAACACCGTCATCGCGGTTGCCGATGGCACGAAGCTCAGCCTTTTCCAGAACGAGGGCACGCCCCTGGACATCAAGCTGACGGCCCTGCCGCAGGAAGAGATCGACGCCTCGAAGATCGCCTCGGGCGCGCGCCATCAGAGCAGCGCCGCCAATCCTGACGACAGCCAGCAGGACGAAGACGGGTTCAGCAATGGCGTGACCGAGATGCTGAACCGGCAGGTTCTGGACGGCAGGATCACCAGCCTGGTGATCATTGCGGCGCCCCGGACGCTTGGCGAAATGCGCAAGGGTTATCACAAGCAGCTTTCGGCCGTTTTGGTCGGCGAACTCGACAAGGACCTGACCGGCCATTCCGTTCAGGCGATCGAAAAGGCGCTTGAGGCGGCCTGATCCGGATCCGATTGCGGCAGTGCCTGTGCCTGCCTTGAAACGACAAACCCCGCCAGCGATGGCGGGGTTTGTTGGTTTTGGCCAAACTCTACAGCGGCGGCAATCGCCGCTTGACCGATGTGCCCTTAATCACGGCGGTGCTGGTCACCGCATGCTCGGACAAAGCTTCCAGCACATCGTCCATCTCCTCGATCGAACGGACGACGAGACGCGCCAGAAACGGATCATCGCCGGTGATCTTGTCGCATTCGATGAATTCCGGCCGTTCCTGGATCAGCCGCTCGACCAGATGCAGTTTGCCAGGCAGCGGCCGGATACGGACCATGGCCCGGATCTGATAGCCGATGGCCCGCGTGTCGAGATCGATGGTGAAACCCCTGATAACGCCGGCGGCTTCCAGCCGACGAACGCGCTCCGAAACGCTGGGGGCAGACATGCCGATCAGGCGCGCGAGTTCACTCATGGACAGACGGGCATCGGCATCGAGCGCCGCGAGAATGCGGGCGTCGGTGTCGTCCAGAGATGATTTTCCGTTTCGGACGTTTTTGGGGCTTTCTACCTTCGACATAGGGAGAAGATTACGCAAAATGCCTTTCAATTTCCATAGAATTCGGCAGAGCGCCCTTGCATGATGGCTCCAGAAGGAGACTTTCATGTTTTACGGGATCATGGCCGGCCTGATTACCTGCGCCTTATGGGGCCTGACTTTTGTGGCACCCCGCGCGGTCGCACCGTTCACCACCTGGGACCTGACCATGGCGCGCTACGGCGTGTTCGGATTGGCCTGTTTGTTGCTGATGATTGATCGACGATTCCGGCCTAGGGGGCTGGCGCCCGGGCGGATCCTCACCGGACTCTTGCTCGGCGGCGCAGGATATGTCGGTTACTTTGTCTGTGCCGCTTTCGCCGTGCAACTGGCCGGGGCCGCGATACCTCCCATCATCATTGGCACGATGCCGGTGTTTCTGGCGATCATTGCCAATCTGCGCGACCGCTCCATCGCCTGGTCCCGTCTTGCCTTGCCGCTCACGCTGATCGCGATCGGCGTCGCGCTGGTGAATGGGGCGACGATCAAGGACGCAGGCGTCAGCGAGACAATGCCGATCGTCGGCGGGTTGCTGCTCAGCACGGCGGCACTCGGCATCTGGATCACCTATGGCCTCGTCAATGCGGCGGTGATGCGATCCGCCGACGCGCCGAACGGACTGCAATGGACCGGACTGCAGGGCATCGGTTCTGCCATCGGCAGTCTTATGCTGCTGCCGCTCGGATCTTTCGACCTTATCCAGACGGCATCCAGCTCAGACATCCTGCGTTTTGCCGGATGGGCAATTCTGATGGGCCTAGCCGGATCATGGCTTGCGACCTGGTGCTGGACCGTCGCGTCGAACCGGTTGCCGCTGGCGCTTGCCGCGCAACTCGTCGTCGCCGAAACGATGTTCGGTCTCGGCTATGGATTCGGGTTCGAAGGTCGGTGGCCGACGGTGGCGGAAGGCTTTGGCGCGGCGCTGCAGATAACGGGCGTGTGCCTGGCCATCGCCGCATTCAGGGGGAGCCAGGCCCCTCCCCGATCGGCACTGCCGTCATGGGGAGGGTCGGCGTAACCCGTCCGACTACTGCCGGACGATGATGCGTGCCTTGGTCGGCACACGTTCGTAGAGGTCGATGATGTCATGGTTGAGCAGGCGCACACAGCCCGACGAGACGGCCTTGCCGATGGAGTTCCATTCGGGATTGCCGTGCAGGCGGTAAAGCGTGTCCTGGCCGTTCTGGAAGATGTAGAGCGCACGGGCGCCGAGCGGGTTCAACAGGCCCGGCGGCATGCCGCCGTTGCGCGACGAATACTTCTCGAGCTCCGGCTGGCGGCCGATCATTTCATCCGGCGGGGTCCATTTCGGCCATTTCTGACGCCACTGGATGACGCCGGCGCCGCCCCAGGAGAAGCCGTCGCGGCCGATGCCGACGCCGTAGCGCATGGCCGTGCCGCCGGCTTCGACGAGATAGAGGAAGCGGCCGGGGGTGTCGACAACGACGGTGCCGGGGGCCTCGCCGGTCGGGTCGATCACCTGCTGGCGATAGAAGCGCGGCGGGATCTTCCAATAGGGAACGGCCGGAATGACGAAGCCGCCGTCATAGATCTCGCCATACATGGCGTCGAGTTCGGGCGTGCGGCCGGCGGGAGCGGCCGGAACGACCGGGCCATCAAGGCTCAGGCCGGGGGGAAGCGGCCGCGAGGTGGTGCAGCTGGCGAGCAGGCTTGCGGCGCCAAGCCCAGTCAGGGACAGCAGGGATCGGCGCGTCAGAGGATGTGCGGGGGACATATGTTCTCAAATTTCCTGTGGCAAAGCGGCGGACAGAAGACGCCGGAGCCGGCGCTTTGTTCCGCGATGGTGCGATGCAAACAGGAAAGGAGCCGTTAACGCAACCGCTTGCGCCCTTCACGTTTTGGAGAGAGGGCAAGGTCGCAAATGAGTGTCGCTAAATGACAACAATCGGCGTGCGTTCCGGCACGCGGTCGAAGAGATCGATGACATCCTGGTTGAACATGCGCACGCAGCCGGACGACGTGGCCTTGCCGACGGACTGCCAGTCCGGCGTGCCGTGGACGCGGTAGAGCGTGTCCTTGCCGTCCTGGTAAATGTAGAGCGCGCGGGCGCCGAGCGGATTGTTGAGGCCGGCGACCAGACCGCCGCGTGCTGCGGACACGGTTTTCAGGCCGGGCTGGCGCTCAACCATTTCGTCCGATGGAGTCCAGTGCGGCCACTTGGCCTTGCGCTGGATGACACCCCTGCCCGACCAGGCAAAGCCATCCCTGCCGAGACCGACACCATAGCGGATCGCCTTGCCGCCGGGTTTGACCAGATAGAGGTAATGCGCCTTGGTATCCACCACGATGGTGCCGGGCGCTTCCGCCGTCTCGTAGGAGACCTCGTTGCGCAGCAAACCTGAATCGACGCGATCCAGCGGGATGGCCGGCAGGGTATGACCGTCGTCCGACAAGACCCCATACATGACCTTGTGCAGCGGATTGGAAACGGGCAGGCCATAGGTCTGATGGAACTGGGTCTGGTAGAGATTGCGCCTCTGCGGCGCCGTCTGGTCGGCCGCCGGCGGCGTGCGGGCGGGATCGTACCAGACGGGCGAAACCTCGTCCTGAAAGACGTCGATGTTCATGCGGCTGGTGTCCTGCACCAGGATGCAGCCTGAGAGCGAGGCCGTCAGGGCCGTGCCGAGCCCGAGCGCCAAGGCACGCCCGACAAGAGAAGACTGCGGCCTTGCGGCGAAAGAGCGAGAAAGCTTGGACATGCGGCACCGATTCAGACTGACGTCGTTGGCGGCAACCTGTCAGCTGCGGCTGGCGCGAAGCTTATGCCGGGATGGGGCATGGCGTGCAAAGCCATGTGCGGGGCCATTTCCTCGCCACGTTGCCTTCGGTCGTCGCTCGCTCTGCCTTGCGTGCAGATCTGGCGCAGACCAACCGCAGAGTGAACAAAAAAAGTCGAATAACCTCAGAAAGCCCTCCCTAACATTTAAGGCTGATTAAATCTTAGCCTTAATAATTCTCCCATGCTGACAACCACTGGGGGTATTTTCCATGCTGAACAACATGAAAATCGGGCAGAAGATCTATCTCGGCTTCGGCCTCGTGCTGCTCGTGCTGTGCGGGGTTGCTGGTAGCGGTATCTTTGCCAATATCACCAACAAGGCGATGTTCGGCGAATACCGTGCCGCCGCCAAGCAGACCAATGCTGCGAGCAGCATCCAGACCGACATGCTCGATGCACGGCTTGCCTTCCGCAAGTATCGCGCGGAGCCGACGGAAGAGCTCCACCAGGAAGCGCTGGAGCGACTGAAGGCCACCAAGGCTTCCATCGATTCCCTGATAGCGCTCTCAACCAGCGACGCGGAAAAGGCCAAGATCAGCAGCTTCCACGGGATGGTCGACACCTATGCAAAGGCCTTCGAAGACGTCGTTGCCCTGCAGAACCAGCGCGACGAGATCGTCAGCGGTACCTTCGAGAAACTGGGACCGGAGATGGCCACCGAACTGGGCACCATCGCCAAGACACTGGAAAACAGTGGCGACCTGCAGAGTGCGGCCGTGATCGAAGATGCCAAATATGCTGTCGCGACGATGCGACTGAGCACCAACAAGTTCCTGCTGAGCAACAACAAGGCTGCGCATGACACCGCGCTGGAATCCGCGACGGCTGCCTATGGCGGCCTCGATCAGGCTCTGTCGAAGGTGAAATCGGACAAGGACAAGGCTGGCATCGAGGAAGTGATCGACGATTTCAGCACCTACAATACCGCGCTGCAGAAGATCGATGACATCATCAACAGCCGCAACGAGATCATCAACAACACGATGAACACCACCGGCAACAACCTGTCGGATGGCGTCGAACAGCTGAAGGTCGAGCTGAAGAAGGCACAGGATACGCTGGGTCCGGAAATTCAGGCGACCATGGAAACCGGGGTCATCACCGGCATGACGCTTGGCGGTCTCGGCGTGGTTCTCGCCAGCATCATCGCTTTCGTCATCGCCCGCGGCATTACCCGGCCGATCGGCGCAATCACCCATGCCATGGGCGCGCTGGCCGACAACAGGCTGGAGACCGAGATCCCCGGCCTCGATCATCGAAGCGAAATCGGCCTGATGGCGAAAGCCGTCGACGTGTTCAAGCAGAATGCGCTCAAGATCCGCCAGCTGGCGGCGCAGGAAGCGGCCCTGCAGGAGAAGAATGCCGACCTGCAGTCGAACATCGCCACCGTGGTCAATGCGGCTGTTGCCGGCGACTTCTCGCACCGGATCACCAAACGTTATGACAATCCGGATCTCGACGCCTTCGCGGCCAATGTGAATAAGCTGGTGGAATCGGTCGACACCGGCATTGCCGAGACCGGCCGGGTGATCAACGCCCTGTCGCAGGGTGATCTCACCGAAAGCATGGAAGGCCAGTATCAGGGCGTGTTTGCCGAGCTGCAGAGCAATGTGAACGAGACCATGACGACGCTGCGCCGCCTGATGGACGAGGTGCGGCAGTCGTCGGATGCGATCAATGGCGGGGCGGACGAGATCCGCGACGCCTCGAACGACCTGTCGAAGCGCACCGAAACCCAGGCCGCTTCGCTGGAAGAGACCTCCTCGGCGCTCGAAGAGATCACGGTTGCGGTGAAGACCTCGACCGAACGGGCACAGGAATCGAGCCGCATGGTGGCCGATGCCCGGCAGTTCGCCGAGCGTTCCTCAGGCGTGGTGGAAGATGCAACCGCCGCCATGGCCCGCATCGAGCAGGCCTCGAACGAGATCACGCAGATCATCAACGTGATCGACGAGATCGCCTTCCAGACCAACCTCCTGGCGCTCAATGCCGGCGTCGAAGCGGCACGCGCCGGGGAAGCCGGCAAGGGCTTTGCGGTTGTCGCGCAGGAAGTGCGCGAACTCGCCCAGCGCTCTGCAACGGCGGCCAAGGACATCAAGGCACTGATCAACAAGTCGGGCGAAGAAGTGCAGACCGGCGTTCGGCTGGTAACCACCACCGGCGACGCACTGCGCGAGATCCAGACACGGGTCATCGGCATTGCCGGCCAGGTCACCTCGATTGCGACGGCTGCCCAGGAGCAGTCGACCGGCCTGCACGAGATCAGCACGGCGGTGAACCAGATGGACCAGATGACGCAACAGAACGCGGCCATGGTGGAAGAAGCGGCCGCCAGCACCAACCGCCTGGCCGACGAGACGGCGCATCTGAAACAGCTGATTTCGCGCTTCAAGGTGCACAAGGCCGGCATGGCGACGCGCCGCGCGGCGTGAGCGTTTCGCCAACAGCACAAAATCAGCCCCCGGTCGCCCTGCGGCCGGGGGTTTTCTCATTTTGCATCAGGGGAGTACACGCTGATCAGTCTCGTCATCGGCACCCCCCTAGGTACACCTAAAAAGTCTCAGGCCGAGACGAGGTCCAGAATCTCGTCGATTTGTGTTTGCTGTATGGCTTCCAGAGGAGCCGACGACGCCTCGGATGACTTGCTCAGGACGTCGAGCAACTGGTCAACGAAGCTGTTGGAGCCCGGTGAAATGTTATAAGCCGACATTATGGCTCCGACGTTCTCTGAGGTCAGATCCCCTTCAAAATAACCTTCGTTTCGGAAAATCATGACGTCAGATATGAAATCGAATGCCTGTTTAACTGACGATTGATCGGCTTCTGCCGGCGGAAAACCATCATCATCAAGCACCACAGAGGCGTCTCCCAGTCTGAAAAGGTTGTAGCCGGTTAACTGCTTGAACAACTGGGCATCAGAATCAGACGGGAACATCATGCCTTCGGTCCCGATGAGACTGAAGCTTTCGCCATTGAGTTCGGTGATGATTGCGCGCGCTGCGAAGCTCTTTTCTGACCAGCTGTATGACTCCGTACTGAAACTGTAACTGCCGTCCTCGTTTTCAGTAATGCGATCGTCAATCGTGGGATCCTTACGCAGATTTTCGAGCATCTGCTCCAGATTTGCTGTGCCTTGCGACTCGGTATCGGCGCTCTGGTTGTCGCTCTTGGCAAGCTTCGTCGTGGCCGCATAGGACGATGAGAGATAATTGGATTGCACTTGCATGCTGGGAGCGCCTCAAATGGATGAAACAAGGTGAACGTCATTGAGGATACAGCATAGGGTTGCATGCTTGCGCGGAGCGTTTGGTGGCTACTAACGATGCGATGCTATCTCACGGTCCCCACATCCGATTGCCAAAGCCAGAGCCCCCACTCTCCCGGGCGGAGGCCCTCTATTCTTGCCGGCATTCACAAGAAGTCTCTCAGGCCTTTTTCTCAACCGCCGTCGGCAGGCGGACGTTCGGCAAGAGCAAAGCTGCGATAAGCCCGATGATCATCATGCCCGACGCCGTGAGGAAGAGTGGCACGAAGGCATCCGAATAGGCATTGGCGACGAGGGCGCGTGTGGCATCCGGCAGGGTCGAGAGGATTTCCGGCGTCAGGTTGCGGAAGTCCTGACCACCCGGCAGCGGGATCGCGACATGCGAGAGGCTTGTGCCGATGATCGCGCCGTAGATCGAGATGGCAATGGCGGCGCCGCCCATGCGGGTGAGCGTGACGGTGCCGGTGGCGGCCCCGACATCGGCGCGGGAGGCGGCGTTCTGGACGCCGATGACGGGCACCTGCTGGCCGATGCCAACGCCAAAGCCCTGGAGCAGCATGACCAGCGCAATCAGCACGACGGGCGTTCCGGCATGGACGAACGAGAAGATGCCGAAGCCGATGACGCCCAGCGCCGTCGAGGCAATGCTGAAGGGCTTGTAGCGGCCGGACCTGGCGATCAGGCGACCCGAGGTCAGCGAGCCCACGGCGATGCCGCCGGTTGTGGCGATGAAGAGCAGGCCGGCCATGGAGGGCGAGAGGCCGGTCGTCGTCTGCAGGAAGAGCGCGACGTAATTGACCGAGCCGATGCCGATGGCGCCCGAGACGATGGAGATGATCAAGAGCAGGTTGATGGTCGGCTTGGAGAAGAGCGAGAGCGGCACGACAGGTTCGGGCGCGCGGCGCTCGACCAGCACCCAGCCGATGGCGCAGAGCATGCCGAAGGCGACGATGGCGAGGCTTTGCGGCGCAAGCAGCCCGCCGAACAGCTGGGCGCTGTCGGCCCAGAAGACGATGGAGGCCACGGCACCGGCGAGCAGGAGGGCGCCGGCATAATCGATCTTCGGTTTGCGATGCGGCTTGCGATAGGGCAGCAGGAAGGCAAGGCCGGTCAAAACGGCAATGCCGATCGGCAGGTTGAC
The DNA here is from genome assembly GCF_003610655.1 of Rhizobium sp. AG855. Lineage (NCBI taxonomy): Bacteria > Pseudomonadati > Pseudomonadota > Alphaproteobacteria > Hyphomicrobiales > Rhizobiaceae > Rhizobium > Rhizobium sp. AG855. The sequence goes on from NZ_RAQG01000003.1 coordinate 2,496,946, forward strand.
CAGGAAGATCGAGCGCCAGCCGAAGAGATCGGATAGCGTGCCGCCAAGCACGGGACCGAGCGCGCCGGATGCCATCAGCACGAGGCTGGAATAGCTCTGGTAGCGGGCGCGTTCACGCGGTTCGAAGAGATCGGCATTGATCGAGAAGATCGACACCATGATGCCGCCGCCGCCCAGCGCCTGCAGCACGCGGGCGGCAATCAGCGTGTTCATCGAGACGGCGAGGCCACAGACCAGCGACCCCAAGGTGAAGATCGAGATGGCGGCCATGATGACGTATTTGCGGCCGAAGAGATCACCCAGCTTGCCATAAAGCGGCATGACGGCGGAGGTGGTGAGCAGATAGGCGGAGCCAACCCAGCCGAATCGTTCGAGGTCACCGAATTCGCCGACGATGGTGGGCAGCGCCGTCGAGACGATCTGGTTGTCGAGCGTGGCCATGAACATGGCCGACATCAGGAGCAGATAGACGAAGAGGCGCAGGCGCGGGTCGGTGACCAGAGGTCCCTCGCCGGCTGTCGGCGGTGCGGCAGATACCGTGCCCGGATGCGGTTCCAGGCGGGTGGCCGGGTGAGAACCCGGCTGGATGACTGTGGGATCGGTGCGGCTGTCCATGGATCGGGGGCTCCTGTAGGGCGCCAAAATGTGCCGCAAGCATTTATATGTCAATAGCATATATTTGCGGAGCGCATGCATTTTGCTTTGTGCGAGAGCGTGAAGCTGCTAAAGTGCCGGCATGCAGAACACAGCCTCCTCTTCGCCCTATCGCCACGCCACCAGCCCGTCCCCGCAGCCGGAGCCATCGAACACGGCCCTTGGCCTTGTCGGCCAGGCGATGACACGCATGCGCCTGCTGATTGGACGGCGTTTCATCGGTCGCATGGCATTGAAGCGGATGGGTACGGGACTGGAGCTTTCCGATATCGACGCGATCGGCGTGATCAAGCGAATCGGCAGCCATGAAGAGGCCACCGTCGGTGCGATTGCCGAACAGATGCGGATCGACCCGTCACGCGGCAGCCGCATCGTCGCGGATCTCGTGCGCCAGGGGTTGCTGGAACGGGCGGCATCGCAGGAGGACGGCCGGCGCAGTCTGGTCCGGATCACCGAGGCCGGCCGCGGCGTGCTCAACGCGATCGAGGCGATCAAGCGCGAGACGATCATCGAGGCGACGAGCGGATGGACTGAGGAGGAGATCGAGACATTCGCACGGCTCTATCTGCGATTCACGCAAGGGCTCGAGGCGCAGCTCGACACGTTCGAGCAGGATGAGACGTAAGTACCGGGGTTCGTGCGGGGTCGTGTCACGTGCCCCGCAAAAACGACCCGACCGGCATCTCCTCCCCCGAGAAAATGCCGGCCGGTCGTCACGAGGCTGGTTTCCACCGCCAATCCCGTTCCGCCAGGACAGGACCAGTCTTTCACCCCGTGCCGAAGAGAGAACCTTTCAGACCGGTTTCGGCCCCTGCAAGGCGTTGTAGATGCGGCGGGCAAGCAGTGCCGCAATCGGGATCGCCACCACCAGACCTGCCGCGAAGGCCGCTGCGATCTGCCAACCCTGACGCATGTCGAGCGTCAGCACCGCGATCACCGCCGCGCCACCGACTGCACTGGCGACCAGAATGTAAAGAACCGCAGCAAGACGTAGCATGATCCGACCTCCGAACTGTGTCGGGGCGCTCCGGCGCTGACATCGTCATCCGGGGCCCTTCGAGGATCAGAATAGCCGTCTGTCCGTCGATTTCCTTGATCTGGCGCAAGTCGGGAGGGTGTGAGGGTTAGACGATAGGCGAAGACGCGGGCGACAAAACACATTCACCGCCGTTAACACTGTTTTAAGCCTGTCCTTGCCCCACCCGCTCCTCTTCTCCAGTGTCTCCTGCGCATGGGGCGGCTCCTTCCGCCGCCATGAAGAGGTGAACGATGCCGACACGGCGTGACATTCTGACGGGCCTCGGTGCTCTTCTCCTGTCGGGAACGACAGGGGGCCTGCACCGCGCCTCAGCGCAGACGCTCGCCATGGCCGAGCTTCGCGGCGGATTCGACGCGGCGGAGGCCGGAATCCTGCCGGGCGCCGAGGACGACCAGAGCCGCAAGCTGCAGGCGCTGCTGGATGCGGCCGCGAAGGCCGGGCAGCCGGTATTTCTACCGGCCGGGACCTATGAGGTCGCCAATCTCGAACTGCCTGACGGCACGCGGCTGACCGGCGTGCCGGGGCTGACGCGGCTGTCCTATCGCGGCGACGGGCATCTGATTGCGGCCCAGGACGTCAAGCATGTCAGCCTCTCCGGCATCACCTTCGACGGCGCCAATCGCTGGCTTGCAGACTATACTGAGGGGCTGCTGTCGTTCCGCAATGTCGGCTCCGTCGTGCTCGAGGATTGCGAGGTGGCCGGCAGCCGGAAATACGGCCTGCATCTGGCGCAATGCGGCGGCCGGATCGAGGGATGCCGGGTGAGCGGGGCTGCCCTTTCCGCGATCTGGGCGATCGAAGGCCAGGCGTTTGCGATCCGCGACAACACGATTTTCGACTGCGGCAATGGCGGCATCCTCGTGCATCGCTGGACCCCGGGCGAGGACGGCACGGTCATTTCCGGGAACCGGGTGGCGCGGATCGGCGCTGCCGAAGGCGGCACCGGGCAGAACGGCAATGGCATCAACCTGTTTCGCGCCGACAATGTGATCGTTTCCGGCAACCATGTCTCAGACTGCGCCTTTTCGGCGATCCGAGCGAATTCGGCCTCCAATGTCTCGATCACCGGCAACCAGTGTTTCCGCTCGGGCGAGACCGCCATTTACGCCGAGTTTGCCTTCGAAGGGGCTCTCATCGGCGACAATGTGATCGACGGGGCGGCGAACGGGATCTGTGTGGTGAATTTCGACCAGGGCGGGCGGCTGTCGACCGTGTCGGGCAATGTCATCCGCCATCTCGTCGACAAAGGCCCCTACCCCCAGGAGGTCGGCGGTTTCGGCTTCGGCATTTCCGTCGAGGCCGATACCGTGGTGTCCGGCAATGTCATCGAGGACGCCGCGACCGCCGGCATGATGCTCGGCTGGGGGCCTTATCTCCGCAATCTCGTCGTTTCCGGCAACATCGTTCGCAAGGCGCGTGTCGGCATGCGGGTGAGCGTGGTGGAGGGGGCCGGTCAGACGGTGATCTCGGGCAATGTGCTGCAGGAGGTCAAAGAGGGCGCGATCCTCGGCTATCGCTGGGCGGAGCGCAGCACGGACGAGCTGATCAACGATGGCGGCGGATTTTCCCATCTGGCAATTTCCGGCAACCGGTCGGCGTGATCCGCTCGTCAGATCCATACACCAGGGGAAACGCTGGCGGCCATGCGCCGCCTTGCGCCGCGGCGGTCCCGGTTGGTGACCTGAAATGGCACGAATTTGCGGAAATTCGTTAAGGCTGCGCGAACCAATATTAGAATTGTGACATTTTCGTAAGTGACGATTAAACACTCTGGGCGTTAATGGCGGCAGTGAAACCCATGCGGTCGCCATGCTGTTGCAATTGCAGAACACGATACTCGAGAAGATCGCAACCGGGCAGTCGCTTGCGGAGACCATCGACTATCTGTGCCGGGAAGTGGAAGCCCAGGCGCATGACGTCGTGTCATCCGTTCTCCTGTTGGATAGCGACTTCCGTTTGCGCCATCTGGCCGGGCCTTCCCTGCCTCTGGAGTATACCGAAGCGATCGACGGCATCCAGATCGGCCCCGGTGTCGGTTCCTGCGGAACCGCCGCCTTTACCGGGCGACCGGTCATGGTCGACGATATCGAATCCCATCCCTACTGGGAGCCCTACAAGGGACTTGCCTTGCCGCTCGGCCTCAAAGCCTGCTGGTCGACGCCGATCATCGCGGGGGACAAGGTGCTTGGTACCTTTGCCTTCTACTACCGCACGGCACGCGGGCCATCCGATCGAGAGCAGGATATCGTGCGCGCCTGCGTGCATCTGTCGGCCATCGCCATCGAGCGGGACCAGCGCATTGCCGAGCGGCGACGCCTGGCCGAGACCGATGCGCTGACGGGCCTGCCCAACCGCAGCCGCTTCAACGAGGTTCTGGCGCGGGTCGCGCAACGGCCCCAGGTGTGGAGCCTGCTGCTAATCGACCTCGACAATCTCAAGATGGTCAACGACACCTTCGGCCACGCCGCCGGCGACGATCTGATCCGGGTCGCGGGGCACAGGATCGGCGACAGCGCGCCCGACGGCATGGCCTTTCGCCTCGGCGGCGATGAATTCGCGGTCATCATCCCCTGCATCGATACGCTCAGACCCGCCGATCTTGCGACGACGCTCATTGAGCGCATCAAGGAGCCTGCGGATTGCGACGGTCACCTGATCTATCCGGCCGCCACACTGGGCGGCGCCGTCGTGATGGCCGGCGAAGGCCATGATCAGGTGCGACAGAATGCCGACTACGCACTCTACCATGCCAAGGAACGGGCGCGCGGCCAGTATGTGCAATATCATTCCGGCCTGGGAACGGCGATCGTCGAGCGCTTCCGCTCCGTGCAGGAGGTGGGGCTGGCATTGCGCGAGGACCGGATCGACGCCCACTACCAGCCGGTGGTGGAACTCGCCACGGGCCGCATCATCGGCTTTGAATCGCTCTGCCGCATGACGACGCGGGACGGCGAGATCATTCCCGCCGCACAGTTTCACGAGGCGATGAAGGATGCCCATGTCGGGCTCGACATCACCGACCGCATGCTGGAACGCATTGCCGCCGATTGCGGCCGCTGGCGTTCCATGGGGCTTTCCTTCTCGCGGGTCGGCTTCAATCTGACGGCCGCCGACTTCCATCGGGGCGGACTGACCCGGCGGATCATCGACGCCTTCCACCGGCACGGCCTGCCTGCGGGCACCATCGTGGCGGAGGTGACGGAATCCGTCTACCTCACCCAGAAGGGCACCGTCGTTTCCGACGAGATCCAGGCCATGCGGGATGTCGGCATCAAGGTTGCCCTCGACGATTTCGGCACCGGATTTGCCTCGCTGACCCATCTTTTGACCATGCCGGTCGATATCATCAAGATCGACAAATATTTCGTGCGGCGGCTTTCGGAAGCCGATGCCGGGGCCGTCATTACGCGCGGCCTGCTGGAGATCGCCCGCGGGCTGGGGATCTGGGTGGTGGCCGAGGGGATTGAAGAACTCAGCCAGGCGGAGCAGCTGCTGGCGCTCGATTGCAAGGCGGGCCAGGGCTATTACTTCGCCCGGCCAATGGACCGGACGGCCGTGGAGGCCCTGCTCAGCATCGGCAATACCATTCCGTCCTGGAGCAGCCTGCTGCTCGACGGCGACCAGAAGCTGCCGCGCAGCGCCGCCGGCTGATCCCATCCGTGCCGACAGGACGCGGGGCCGGCGCGTCATGTCGCGCCGGACCGCTCTTTCCATTCATCACGCGCCGTCGATGCGCCCCGAGGTCACCAGGCGGATCAGAGCACGTGCTTCAGGCGGCGGACGCTTCTCCACGCGGCGATAAAGCCGGCAATCGGGCGTGCGCGTCAAAAGGCCCATATTGACCAGCTCCCGCCGGAGCAGCACGTGATCACCGAATCCGTTGTGGCGCATGAGCACGGCGTTCACGTCCTTCTCGACGACTTCGCTCCCCGCCGGCAGAAAGGACCAGATGACCCAGAGCGCCAGTTGCTGCTGATTGCGCTTGCCCGGCCAGCGGACAAGCACCTCCGTTCCGGCGAAACAGCGGGCGGTCTGCTCGACACGGCGGAAATCGACGGCCGGTTCGGCTTCGATCGCGTTCGGCTTTGCCAGCCGATCTTCCGCCGCCCGGCTCGCCTTGAAATGCTGGTAGTTGCGAAAGCCGACAGCACGGGTCAGCATGTTCAAGAGCTCGACATGACCCGGCAGTTCGGCCCGGGCATCCAGTTCGCGCTTCAGGGTTTTGGCCAGCGCCGACAGATCGGGCGCAGAAAAAGCATGGGTCGTCCTCGACATCTCATTTCTCCTGGGCGTGCCCGGCTGCTCAGCAAGCAACCAACAAGGCCGGTGGTCACCGACTTCCGACGGGGCACGGGAAAACGAGCTTTCGTCGACAAGAGAAACGGCAGGTTTAGCTCCCCTTTTCGGGGCGGTGACGCCTGGGTGAACTGCGGACCCATGTCGACACGGATAAGGCGGCAAGGGGGGACGTGTCAACCGCGTCCTTTCATCAGCGAATTTCATCGGTGGCATCAGCGGGGAAGGCTTTTCCGCGCGGCCTGCACACGCTAGCCTCCGGCGCATCGTTCACGGGAGAGACCGGCATGCTGAAGATCTACGGCGTCTACAAGTCACGCGCGACGCGCATTCTCTGGCTGCTGGAAGAGCTGGGGCTGCCGTTCGAACTGGTGCCGGTGTTGCAGGCCTACAAGTTGAAAGACCCGATGGCCGAGGGCGTTCGGCTCAACACCCGCTCGCCGGAATTCCTGGCCATCAATCCGATGGGCAGCATTCCGACGATCGAAGACGACGGGCTGGTGCTGAACGAGTCGCTGGCGCAGACGCTTTACGTGGCGAAGAAGCAGGGCGGCCCCATGGCGCCGCGCGATCTCCACGAGGAAGCGCAGATGCTGCAATGGTCGCTGTTTGCCGCGACCTCGATCGAGACGGACGCGCTGAAGATCTCCACCGCCAACAATGAAGGCCGCTTGTCGACCGAGGCCGGCCAGCAGGAGGCCAAGGTGATCGCCCGCATTCTCGCGCGGCCCTTCGGCGTGCTGGAGAAGCATTTCTCCCACAACGACTACGCCGTCGGCGGGCGTTTCACCGTCGCCGATATCAACCTCGCCGAAATCGTTCGCTACGCCCAGGCTTACCAGCCGCTGTTCGACGCCCATCCGAAGACAGCCGCCTGGCTCGCGCATGTGCAGGCAAGGCCCGGCTTCAAGGCGATGTGGGAGAAGCGGCTGGCCGAGGTGGAGTAAGCGGCAGCCCGCTCGCTCAGCCCGCGATCTTACTCGGCCGGCCGCCTTTTAGGCCTCAGCCACACCCCGGCACATCCTCCAGCCGATACCAGACCGGGATGCCGCGTTCGGTGGCGATGCGGACGTCGTTGTCGGCGCCCTTGGAGGCGCCGGGAAGGCGCAGGACGCCCTCGCACAGTGCCAGAAGGCGGCCAGCGACGGGGTGGAAGATCTGCTCGTAAAGGTCATCGCCAACGGTCTTGCCGCCGGCGGCATGCCAGATGGGCAGCGCCACCCATTCGCCGATCATCGGCACGTGGCCGGCCTGAAACAGGGCATGGGACGGCGCCTCGAGCACCTTCAGGTTGGCGGCCATCTTTTCCGGATCATCCCCGGTGCCCGAGCGATAGGGACCCGCAATCAATATCAACATGTCTCACTCCTTCATCATCCGCCTCATGCGGATACGTGCACATTTCCGCACGATTCTTCTGGAATGTCGAATCCAATTCGATATTATTCGGAAATATCGTGAACAAACGGGCGAGATCATGCTGACCGAACAAAGACGCAGAGAGATCCTGGAGGTGCTGAAACGCGACGGGCGGGCCCTGGCGGGCGAGCTGGCCAGGCTCTGGGACGTGTCCGAGGATACGATCCGCCGCGACATGCGCGACATGGCGACGGCGGGGCTTCTGGTCAGGGTGCATGGCGGGGCGCTGCCGGTTGCCGCCCCTCTACCCGACTTCTCCACGCGGCAGACCCTTTCGACCGAGGAGAAGCGGCGGCTGGCGGCCGCCTGCGTCCGGCTGATCAACCCCGGCCAGACGGTGTTTCTCGACGGCGGCACGACGACGGCGGAGATTGCGCGGCAGATCCCGCACGACATGACGCTGACGGTCGTCACCCACGCCCCGACCATCGCCGCGGAGTTCGAGCAGCATCAGCAAATCGAGGTGATCCTGATCGGCGGGCGGATCTTCAAACATTCGATGGTGGCGGTGGGTCCGACGGCGCTTTCGGCGATCGAGCGTATCAGGCCTGACATCTTCTTCCTCGGCGCCACCGCCGCCCATCCGGCCGACGGGCTGTCGACCGGCGATTTCGAGGAGGCGGCAATCAAGCGGCGGATCGCCGAGCGCAGCGTGGCGAGTTACTGCCCGTTGACGGCGGAGAAACTGGGCGCCGTCTCGCCTTTCGGCATCGTGTCGCTTTCCGAGGTGACGGGGCTGATCGTCGGCACCGAGACGCCGGAGGAGGTTCTCGCCGGTTATCGGGCGGCAGGCGCGGAGATGATCCCGGCGTGAGCGCTCAGGCTCAGCCGAACAGCACGTCGGTGACCCGCACCTGGCCGACCTCGATGCCGTTCCAGTTGCGCATGCCGTGATTGGCAAGGCCCATCAGCGCCGCATGCTCCTCGCTTTCAAGCTCGAAATGCCGGGCCAGCAGGGCTGCGATCATGGCTTCGGCGGCGCGGGTGGCGCCGTCCTCGGCCTTGACGGCGAAGGACAGGCCCTTGTTTGGCAATACGGCGCAGAAGACGCCTTCGGCGCCGGTCTTGGCGAAGATTTTTCCAGGTGCGACTTGCATCAGCTTTGTGCAGAAGCGTTTCGTGCCGGCGACGTAGAAGGGTTCCGCCATGCAGGCCTGGATCAGCCGGCGGGCGGCAGCGGCGCGGATGGGCGCGAGCCCCTGCCCCGTGCCGAGCTTGGCGAAACCATGGGCAAGCCCGGTGAGCCGCACGGCATAGGTCGGGATCGAGCAGCCGTCGGTGCCGCAGATGTCGGGGCCGAGGGCGGCGCCGGTCAGGTCTGCCATGATCGCGCGGATCGACTGCTGCAGCGGGTGGTCATAGGTCGAATACCCCTTCGCCGCCTCGCCCATATGGGCGCAGGTGCAGACGAAGCCGGAATGTTTGCCCGAGCAATTGTTGTGAAGGGCCGAGGGGCGGTCGAGGCTGCGGGCCTGGGCGATGATGGTTGCCTGATCGAAGGACCAGTGGGCGCCGCATTCCAGCTCGCTTTCGCTGCGACCGGCGGCTTTCAGCATGGCGGCGGCGGTTGCCACATGGTCCGGCTCGCCGGAATGGGAGGAACAGGCGAGCGCCAGTTCGCGATTGCCGAAGCCGAAGGCATCCGCCGCACCGCTTTCGACCAGCGGCAGAGCCTGCATGGCCTTGCAGGCGGAGCGCGGGAAGACGGCCGCATCGACATCGCCGGCGGAAAAGACGATTTTGCCATCGCCATCGACGACCACCGCCAGCCCGCGATGGCGGCTTTCGACGAGTTGACCGCGCGTGACCTCGACCGTGACCGGATTGCCCATGATGAACCTCAAAACGCCATGATTGCCAGATGCTTGTTAGAGCATGTCTCGCAAGCTGGTTCGAGGTCCGGATTGAAGTTTCTGCTGCGTATCGTCTCCGTCATCCTGCTCGTTTTCGTGCTGCCGACCCTGGTGTCGGCCGGGCTGTGGGCGACGCGCGAGCATCCGTCCGGCTGGAGTTCGGCAAAATGGGGCTCATCCGGCCTTTTGCCGTCGGCGCAGGACAGCCCGGAGGCGGCGATCTACGTGTTCTCCGCGATGACCGGCGGCCTGAAAGGGGCGATTGCCAGCCATGCCTGGATCGTGACCAAGACGAAAGACGGCGCCTATCAGCGCTATGACAAGGTGGGCTGGGGCGCGCCGCTCCGGCGCAACCACCGGGCACCGGACGCCTTCTGGTATTCGAACCCGCCAAGGCTGGTGGTGGAATTGAAGGGCCCCGAGGCGGAACGGCTGATCCCGAAGGTGGAGGCAGCGATCGAAGGTTACCCCTACGGCCAGCCGGGCGGCTACCGGATCTATCCGGGGCCGAACTCCAACACCTTTGTCGCCCATGTGCTGCGGCAAGTGCCCGACCTCGGCGCCGTCTTGCCGCCGGATGCCGTGGGTCGTGACTATCTCGGCGACGGCACCTTCTATGCCTTGGACAGCGACGGCCGCGACCTGCATGTCAGCCTCGGCGGGCTTGCCGGTTTTTCCGTGGGGATGCGCAGCGGGCTGGAGGTGAATTTTCTGGGCCTGGTGGCCGGCGTCGATCTCACCCGGCCGGCGCTGAAGGTGCCGGGCTTCGGGGCGGTGGGGCTCTGAGCGATCTGGTCGTCAGTCCGTGAACTTCCCGCCAGATCACAGTGGGTTGTAGCCTGCCCGAGAGCATAGTCTCGGGTCGTCCTCCATACGGGCAGGCCAGACGTGCCAAAGTGCATATCCCCCTCGGCTCCGGTTAGGGACGAGCCCAACTTCCTACGCGACCAATGTGGCACGTGATTCAGCCGACCTATTTGCTGCAGTTTCCAGCCTTGTCCTTGGCGAGACACTCGTTGCAGAGCTCACCGCTGGTCGGTTTCGAGGACTGCTCCACGTAGTCTGACTTAGGCCAGTTGGAGCAGTTCTTGCACCAATGCCACGCGTCCTTGTCCTTCCGCCTTCTGTAAGCCATCGCACGCCTCCCTCCTGATTACCAAGGAATACTACACCTAATCTTTTTTGTTGCAATAACCAACCTTGTGATTACTAAAGGTTGTAATTTGTCACCGATCAGGTTGGCTGCTTGAGGCGATGATCCCGGCTTTCAATCGGCCCTGAATCAAAAGAGCCACCCGCGAGGGTGGCTCCCATGAGCTTTAGTCCTTTGTCTGGACCCGGACGGGGTAACCGCCCGAAGGAAGGCTGGATCAGGCCGAGGGCTGCCCCGTCAAAACCGCACCCTTTCCAAAGTCACACACGCAGACCGAAATCTCATTAGACATTGGATCACCTTCCTTTCGTTACGTTGCCGATGATTGAAAGGTAGGGCGCTTCGAGGATTTCGACAAGGCACGTTATGTGACGTCTTGTTTGTATAATTGTGTTGCGTTGCGGCAGAATTCGTTCACAATTCGCGCGCCGGAGCCGAGATCATCCCCTTCGCGGGAGTGGTGTCAGGAACATGCGCTCATAGCTGACGAAAGGTGGATCGTCGCGGAAACGCGCGTTCGCGGCTATGCCATCCGGATCTTTCGCCACCTGCTCCCGATATTGCGCATAGGCGGCTTCATCAGCAAACGTGAACAGCGCGATGGCAATGTCACGCGCACCGTCGCTGCCCTGCCCCGCAAAACTGACGCTCGCCTCATCCGGCCTTTTGCCCGGCAGGAAATAACCGTGATGCATGCCGCCGTGACGTTCGATGAGTTCGGTCCAGATGTGCGCATAGGCTTCAAACTCGGACATACGATCCGGATCGATGCGGTAACGAACCTCACAGGTGACGGGCATCTTGCGCATGCGGGGCGACTTCTCCGATTACCGCCCATCCTGCACGGGTGCGTCCGGCGGGCCGGGCCATCCTATGACATCGCGCACGCTTCGCAAACAGATCGCGCGATGGCCGCACAGCCGATCGCATCGGCTGGAGAGAGGCGTAACACAGGCCCTTTCTCCCGATCCAGACTTCGCGTTTTACCATTGAAATTACGGGATATTCCGCAAATTTCGGCCCAGATTTGGACCATTGGATAACGGCCGTTTCTTTTCTAAACGTCATGACCTCTGAACGGCTTTGCCGATCTGCGCCTCCCTGGAGAAGCAATCATGACGCGCATGAAACCCTTCCGGTACAAAGAGCAGATGGCCGTGATCCTGGTCTCGTTGCCGCTGTGGACGATGGGCTCGGGCGCGCGGGCGGACGATGTTTTCACGCAGCGCTGGGATCCCTGGATCGAGGTGGGCGGCCATGTCGGCACCGGGCGTTCGATCGGCAATGCCGATCTGTTCATGCCGCTTGCCCAAGACAGCGATAGCCTGCTGTTTGCCGATATCCGGGGCATGTTCGACAATCAGGACGCATCGGAAGGGAACTTTGGCCTCGGCCTGCGCCAGATGCTGGCTTCCGGCTGGAACATCGGTGCCTACGGCTATTTCGACCTTCGCCGCTCCGCCTATGGCAACATGTTCAAACAGGTGACGCTCGGGGCCGAAGCGCTGAGCGAACACTTCGATCTGCGCGGCAACGTGTATCTCCCGGTTGGCCCGAGCGACGTCTACATGGAGGGGGGCAGCTCGTCTTCCGTGGGCTCCTGGACGAGCGATGCGATTGCCACCGGTGGATCTCTGGCGATCCGGCATCAGGCGGTGCGGACAACGACCACCCGCTATGAGGTCGAAAAAGCGCTGGCCGGTGTCGATGCCGAGGTGGGTGTGCGCCTTCCGGTCTTCGAGCCGGGCTCCGGCTTCGACCTCAGAGCCTTTCTGGGCGGATACTATTTCGACGGCTCGGATGTCGACCCCGTTGCCGGCCCCCGGGCGCGGCTGGAACTGGTGGCGGACAATCTGGCCGGGCTGCCGGGCGTGAAGCTGACGGGCGGTGTGGTCTATCAGCATGACGACGTGCGTGGCGACCAGTGGATTGCCCAGGCCAGACTGCGCGTGCCGCTGCAGCCGCCGTCCCTGCCAAGAGATCCGTCCGATGTCATGGAACGGCGGATGACGGATGCCATCGTTCGGGATGTCGACATCGTCTCCAACACCGCCAACGCTTCCACCGCGACGAACGAAACGCTGACCACGACGGAGGCGGCTGTCAGCGACTGGAACGGTTCGGCCGTCGGATCTTTCATCCTGATTGACGGGGCGAACCAGAACGGGGCCGATCTGCAGGCCGCCCTCAATGCTGCGGGTGCCGGCAGCATCGTGCTCGTCAACGGAACGGTTTCGACGGCGGCGGGCATCACCCTCAATGCCGGGCAAACGGTGCTCGGCGGGGGAACGGTCCTGCGCCTCAAGGGGGCGACGAGCGGCACTGCGGTCGACTGGACCGCAGGCGGCGGTTCGGGCAGCATCAGCGGCTCTGCCGGAACGCTCGTCCAATTGGGACAAGACAGCTTTCTGGGCGGCATCGCCGTCGAAAACCTGTCGACTTCCGGCGGATCGGTTGCGGTGAATGCGGCAAACGGGGCTGTGCTGCGCAACGTCGACGTGACCTCGGCAAAGGGCGGCATCCGGGCGTCCGGCGTCTCCGGATTTACCGTCGATGGCGGTTCGATCTCGGCCCGTGGCGGCAACGCGATGGAGCTCGTCTCCAGCAGCGGCCTCGACATCCAGAACATGGCGATCGCCCAGAACGGAGACAGGTCGCTCGGCATTCGTGCAGACAATGCAACCGGCCTGCTCAAGGGCAACCGGGTGACCACAAACGGCAATGGCAATAGCAGCTATGTCGACACGGATGCGCAGGCCCAATCGACGCACGCCTTTTCGATCGCCAATAGCGGCGGGCTCGTCGTGACCGACAATACGATCACGACCAATGGCACCCAGGCGAACGGCTTCTACATCAACAACAGCGGCGGGATCGCGATCTCAGGCAATAGGGTGACAACCAATGGCTACATGTCCCGCGGCATCAACCTGATCACCAGCGATGGCGCGGTGATTTCCGACAATGTGATCAGGACCAATACGACCAACGACAGCAACTGGCATTCCGGTACGATCGCCTACGGGATTGTGGTGGATCACAGCAGCAATCTCAGCATCACCGGCAATGACGTCGCCACGCAAATGCGCGGAGGCACGGGCATCTATATACGTTACGGCGCCAACAATACCGCCAGCGGCAACGTCGTCGAGACCAAGGGATCGAGCGCCAGCGCCATCAGTGTCCTTCGCTCGACCGGTGCGACGGTCCGCGGCAATACACTCACGACGGCGCAGAGTGCAGACGGCTCCGCCGGCATCTCCTTCGGCATCGATTCGCATAATGGTCTCGTGGAGAACAACACGGTCACCTCGCCGGGAAGTGCCGGCGTGACGATCTATATCGCTAACGGTCTGACGGTGAGGAACAATCGATTGGTCGGCAAGGGTGATGCGGGCGTCTATGTCCGGGATTCGTACAACACGACGGTTTCGGGCAACACGCCGTAAGCGAGACAGGTGTTGACCGGTGGAGCCGGGAAGACGACACTTCCTTCCACAACGGGAGGAGAAGACCATGGAAGACCCCATCCGCTGGCGAAACATGGCGAGCGCGCCGAGAGATGGGAGCCGCATTCTCGTGACCATCCGCGCCACCGAACAGGGGCCGGGTGCCGTCGATCTCGTCTATTGGTCGAACGGCGACCGGTTCGGCGCCGACGGCTGGCGCTCCTCGGATTCGACGCCGGGCGTGATCATCGCCTATGCCGAACCGGAGCTGAAATGCTGGATGCCGCTGCCGGGGGTGGATCCGGATGCCATGATCCGGCCGCCCGCCTGGGAAGGCGAGGACGAGGCGGAACTGGACGGATCGGGGATCTGAGTTTCCCACGCATCGCAGGCGACATTGCGGACTAAGGCAAAGGGCCTTCGCCGGGATGCTCCGGACCTGACAGACCATCCCGCAAGCAGGCGCGGTTCGGTCGATCTGCCCTCTTCCCATTTCTCACTTTTCTGGAGACAGCATGTTCACGCACATCATGATCGGCAGCAATGACCTGGCACGGTCGAAACGCTTTTACGACGCCACCTTCATTGCCCTGGGCGGTCAGCCCGGCGAGACGGATGCACGCGGCCGGCTGATCTATCTCCACAATGGCGGTCGCCTGATGATCACGGCACCGATCGACGGGAAACCGGCGAGTGCTGCCAATGGCGGCACGATCGGCATTCTCGCGGCGCGGCCGGAGGATGTTCGGGCCTGGCACGACGCCGGGACAGCGAATGGCGGCATGTCCATCGAGACCCCGCCATCGCTGCGGCCGAATGGCCAATTCGTCGCCTATCTGCGCGATCCCGATGGCAACAAGCTGACCGTGCGCTCGCTGCCGCCCGAACAGGACTGAACGGGGCTTTGTGCGAGGGGCAAGCCGTTACGTCTTGAGGCAAACCACCAGGCGTTGAATGACGGAAAGTGCCGACGGGTTCTTGCCGGGCGGGCGAGCGTTTTTCTTCGAATTGCGAAAGCGGTGTGACCGTCTCGCTTTACGCAATTCCGGACGCGAAAACGATGTCGTCTTCAATGCTCTATGTCTTTGTTTTCACGCAGGTCCGGACGCAAAACCGCTTCGCACTTTTGCTGGACTTGCTCTAGTTCTTCTTCGCCTGCTTTGCCGCCGCCACGGCCGCAGTCGTCAGCTTGAACTCCGCCATTTCCTTTGGCGTCAGGTAGTAGAGCCGGTCCGGCGGCGTTTCCAGCGCGTGAATCCACACGCCGTCGGCAATGCCCATCTCGTCCAGATGCCGCGCAATGCGGGCCGTCGTGCGCTGGGCTTCCGACATGGCCTGTTCCGGCGTGGGGCGGGTCTGCCCGGCGTTGAAGACCTGATGCACGCCGAGGATGGCATTCTCGGCCGCTTCGCGCGCAACACCGCCGGCGAAGATCAGCGGGCAGGACGAGGCACAGAGCGCCCGGGTTTCCACCTGCGTGTTCAGGCCCTTTTCCCGGATCAGCTTCGACATGGCGAGCGCATCCTCGACGGAGCCGCCGGGGGAATTCAGGGATACCGCCTTCACATATTCGCCACGCGCGGCGATCTCCTCGGCGAAGCGGTCGGCGGTGCCGAGATCGATGGCGCCTTCGGCCTTCAGGATGCCGCCGGGCTGTAGGTCGAAACGCATCGGCTGGCGCAGCACGTCCGGCGCGCTTGCCGGCTCGACCGGCGGCGCCTGGGGCACGCCATCCGTCAGTGCCGGGGGAAGAACGGGGGCGTCCGTCGTCAGCGGATCGTGGCCGGGCAATGCCGTATTCGCCAGGCTCATTTCCCTGATGTCGACGAAAAGAAAGGCGCCTGCCGTCGCCAGCAGGGCAAAGAAGGCGCCGCGCATCAGCAAGCCGTCATCGGCCCGCAGAAAGGCGTCTCTCAGACGCGGGAGGAGCGCTGCGGGTCTCACGCGGGCGGTCCCTTTCGCGGCGCCTTGCTCGCCATGTCGAGGCTGGTGATGTTGGTTTCGGCGCGGCTGCGCTCGTCCTCGGCCTCCGCTGCCTGCACGGCTTCTGCCACATCGATGCCCTGACGGCTCAGCGCGCGCTGCACCTCCAGCGCTTCCAGAAGTTCGGCGGCGGTGATCCGCTGGGCAAAAGGCAGCCGTTCGTCCTGGCGGCGGATCGCGCCATGGACGACGGCCAGGATGAAGACAAGGACGGCGGGAAGGAGATCGATGGAGATCGCGCCTGCCCAGGCCGGAATGAAATCGGCGGCATAACGCAGCACGGCTTCTGCCGCAGACAAGGGGACAAAGCGGCGCGCGGCCACCGGCTCACGCGCCAGGATGGCGTCTGCGGCCTGGGAGAGAACCTGCGACTGGGAGGTGACCGAGGTGCGGATGGTCTGCATCACCTGATCCTGGCGGTCGGCCAGATCGGCGGCCTGGCCATCGGCAACGGGGGCGATGAAACCGAGCGACAGGTCTTCGGCCGCGCGCTTGACCGAAGGTGCGATCGAGGTCTGCTCGAGCGAGGCGATGACGCCCGACAGCGCCACCACCTCGGCCGAGAATTCGTCGCTGCGCGGCTCGACGGCGCCGGGCGCCGAAACCAGCTTGCGCATGGTTTCGAGATGCGCGCGGCCCTGGTCGAACAGGGTCGTCACCCGCTCGCGCGAGGCGGTGATGCCGGTCTGCAGCTCGTTGAGCTGGGCGGACATCTGCGACAGAAGCTGGACGACGCTGCCCGAGCCGGTCGTGCCGGTGAGCGCGCCGTTCTGGCGTTCGTCTTCGGCCAGACGGGCAAAACGTTCGGAGGTGCGCTGGATGTCCGGCAGCAGGCTTTGCGCGGCCAGCGCGTTTTGATGCGCCTGGTCGAGATCGGCCGTATAATCCTCGACCGTTTCGGCCAGATGCTGTTCCAGCGCTGCCGAGCCTGCGAGCGCTGCCGCATTCAGCCAGCTCGACATGGCGATGATCATGGCGCAGCCGAGCGCCATGACGCCGAGCATGGCGCCCCGCGCCGCCGTTCCCGTCACATGCGGATAGAAGCGCGCCATGTAGGACCAGAAGGCATAGATCGCCACCGAGACGGAGGCCGAATAGATGATGGCGGCAAAAAACACTGCCGTCGGCGAGCCGTCGAGGATGCTGCGCACCCCGAGATAGGTGTAGACGCCGGAGGCGAGCGCGAGCACCGCCAGCGCAAAGCGGGTCATGGTTTCGACGGCCAAGACGCCATCCTGCAATCGATGCGATGCGCCAAGCGCCATGAAGACCTCCAGGGGACAAAGAAGCGTTAACAAGCGCTTAAGAAGGGGGCGGAATCAAGGCTTGGGGTGGGTGGTGAGGGGTGCCGTGCGACGGCGCAAACCGTTCATGGTCTCGACCAAGCTCGAAGTCGTCATCCTAGCTCCCGACGTTGGCATTGACCAGCGCATCAAGAGGCGAGACTGTCGCATCTCTAACTGGCCCAACTGTCGCATTACTAAATAGCCCTATATATAAAGATCACGTAATCTATCTATGGAGCCAAGTTGTCTCCGACCATACTTGTTGGTGAGGTGTTAACCTGACAGCGCTACCTAAGGCTGAAACCTAGGAGCACACTGCATGTATTGGGCCGTCCCTTTTATTCTCACCGTTTTCCCCGCTGTTTGGCTCTGGCCGTCCGTCAAGGATTGCTGGGCTACACACGAACCTTACATGGTGGATGATGCTCCAAGCCAGAAGGGACCCCAGCATCCCTACAAGAGGACTGTGGGGGAGAAGTTTTCTTGTGCGGTGAAGCATCTTGTCTGGCTGGCTCTTTCGGGGGCGGCGGGCTATTCGGCATTTATGTTTGGGACGACATTTTGGACCGCCGGCCACTGATCACCTCGCTGCTCAGCGTGGCTGCAAGCCGACCGTACAAATCACCACGGGATAAGGCTGCCTTACGCCTTCGCGGGTCTTGCGTCAGTTGGTTGGAATTGGTTTGGTGGAATCACGCGCTACTCGCTGGCACGTCGGCTTCCACCCCCGATGGCTGTCCGGGTCCAAACTGGACAGTTCAGGACGGCGAGTGCGAATAGTCGAGAAGAAGAATGCAGCTTCAACACTGCTTCTCCTTCTCGGCGCTCCCTATCCCCTTCCGGGGATGCCCTATGTGTGCCGCGTGTATCCGGCTCTGGCAATCCCTCAACCCAGACTTTTTCGACGTTATGCACTACGCTAGGTGCCAGTGCGTTTTTCGAACAGCTCAAGATGCCGGTCCCGGATCATTTTCACGATCACTTCGCTGCCCGAGATCCCATAGAGATCCGCCAGGGCCGCGAGCTTTTCGCGGTCCTCGGCCGTACCATATGCGATGATTCCCTTGTCACGCGGCTTGCTCACAGCACCCCCATATCTGCCTGATAGCCGGCGACGAGAGAGTCAATCTGCGTCGGTGTGCTTGCGGTTCTGATATTTGCCTTCACCAGAAGACGCTGGGCTTCGATCCCACTGGACAACGAGCGCCAGTAGTTTGCAGAGGTCAGGACGATGACCGCCTGGTCGAAGATAGAGATGCCGAACGAAGCGGCTTCGGCAGCGAAGTGAGGAACGAGTCCAGGGCTGATGTCCGGTTTTGCGGATCTGGAACAGATGATGGCGAAAGCGGACAAGGGCTCCTACCGCGCCAAACGAAACGGCGGCGGGATTGACCGTGAAATACCGCCGACGCTGGACCTCGGGAAGTTCTCTGTCGCCGCATGACGGCGGCTCGTGAAGCGCCCGCCTGTTGCGAGCGCCGCTCGCCTCACCCCACCCGCAACACGATCTTGCCAATATGCGCCGAACTCTCCATCAGCCGGCGCGCTCCACCACCTAATCGAACGGCAGACCCGCGTGTATGACCCCACCGCCGTCGTCGCGTTCAACGCACAAATCCCCAGCGTGCCAAGCACCTTCACTGTGAAAGCGACCAAACTAGCCCCCCGACAACAAAACCATCATCCATCGAGTTATCAGATTTTGTCGTTCAACCTGACCGAATCTTAAACTCCCCGGCCTCATTATCCTTGCAGCTCTGGGCCCCTGGCGGGCCCCAGACCATGGGTTTGAGGGATTTGGCGTGCGCTACAGAGAGACGGACGAGGTGTTCAAGACGCTCGTGTCGGAGCTGCACTCGACGCTGACCCCGACGACGATCATGGGGATCACGATCCTTGCTGTTGGGCTGTTCGCCCACCAGAGCCTTGGCAATACGCCGCTGTTGATCGCCACCATCGGCGGGGCCATCGCCTCCCTTGGCAAGATCGCGGTTTCCCTGGCTCATCGACGCGCGGATGCCAGGAAACGCTCGACGGTTGCGGATGCGGCCTACTGGGAAAAGGTGCAGGGTTTTTTCATCTTTCTCATTGCGGCCTGCGTGGGGATGATCGCCACCATCGCCTTTTCCTACCCGGACCTCGCGGTCCACATGCTGGCCGCCGTGCTGACCTTCGGATACTGCGCCGGGGTGACGGTGAGGATTTCCGTAAGGCCGATGATCGCGGCGACCGCGATCCTGCTTGCCGCTTTGCCCACCTCCGTGGCGATCATCGTATTCGGCGATACGGCCCACTGGATCATGGGTCTGCTGGCGGTGATCTTTTTGGTCGCCGCGATGCAGAGCATGCTGCATGTCTATCGGACGAGCATACGGCAAATCCGTCTGTTTCTGGAGATGGAGCATCAGGCACGCCACGATCCGCTGACCGGGCTTTGCAACCGCACAGCGCTCAGCGAGGCCTATATGAACCTCGACGCTGCTGACGATGTGCTCACCTGCGTGCATTGCTTCGATCTTGATGGTTTCAAGCATATCAACGACCGCTTCGGTCACGCGGTCGGCGATGCCTTGCTGGTAGAGATCGCCGGGCGGCTTCGTGAGACCCTGGTTCCGCCTGACATCGCCGCCCGGATCGGCGGCGACGAGTTCGTCATTTTGCAACCCGATGTTCGGGATCCAGGCCATGCAAACGCCCTGGCGCATAGGGTCGCCAAGAGTCTCTGCACCCCATACCAGATTGCCGGTGAAGAGATCACCATCGGCATCAGCCTCGGCTATACCATGGCGCTTTCCGGCTCTGCTGATCTGGAACAGATGATGGCAACAGCCGACACGGCCTCTTACCGCGCCAAGCGAAACGGCGGCGGAGTTGACTGTGAAATACCGCCGACGCTGGACCTTGGGAAGTTCTCTGTCGGCGTGTGATGGTCGCGGGTGAAGCGCCCGCTGGCCGCGCGTGCCCTTCGCCTCACGCCAGCTTCAAGACAATCTTGCCGATATGTTCCGAGCTTTCCATCAGCCGGTGCGCCTCGACCACCTGGTCGAAGGGCATGACCGCGTGGATGACCGGGGCAACCTCACCTTTTTCGATGATCGGCCAGACCTCCGCCATCAACTCGTCGCGGATGGCGCGTTTTTCTTCCTGACTGCGCGGGCGCATGGTGGAGCCGGTCACGGTGAGGCGCTTGACCATGATCGGGGCAAGGTTCGCCTTTTCGACCGTCGCGCCGCCGAGGAAGGCGATGATCGAGAGGCAGCCGTCCTTGGCGAGCGCCTGCAGATTGCGATCGAAATAGGCAGCGCCGATCATGTCGAGGATGACGTCGACGCCCCGCCCCTGCGTCTCTTCCTTGACGATCTCGACGAAATCCTCGGCCTTGTAGTTGATCGCCCGCGCCGCGCCCAGATCCATGCAGGCCGCGCATTTTTCGGCCGAGCCTGCGGTGGTGTAAACCGTGGCGCCAAAGGCTCGTGCCAGCTGGATGGCGGTGGTGCCGATACCCGACGAGCCTCCATGGATGAGTACGGTCTCGCCTTCGGTCAGGCCCGCCATCTGGAAGAGATTGGCCCAGACGGTGAAGAAGGTTTCGGGAAGGGCGGCGGCCTTCACGGCGTCATACCCCTTGGGGAAGGTCAGCGCCTGGGTGGCGGGCACCGTGCAGTATTCGGCATAACCGCCGCCATTGGCGAGCGCACAGACGCGGTCGCCGAGACCGAAACCCGTCACGCCCGCCCCGAGTGCGACCACCTCGCCTGCGACCTCAAGGCCAAGCACCGGGCTTGCATCCTTCGGCGGCGGATAGGCGCCCTGACGCTGCGCGACATCCGGCCGGTTGACGCCTGCGGCCTCGACCCGAACCAGGATTTCGCCGGCGCGTGGCTGGGGAAGAGCGCCGGTCGCGAGCACCATCACCTCCGGCGCGCCATGGGCGGGAAGATCGACATAGCGCATGGTTGACGGAAGAGACTGGTTCGCTGGATTGGACATCGCGTGATCGGACATGGGCGCGCTCCTGAAGACATCTGGGATGATCGGCGGTTGGTTGGGCATAGAGCCTCTGAATTGCGATGAAAAGGAGGCCCTTTGACGCCCGCGACAAATGGTGCCGACCGGCCGTCAGATCGCGCGCCGCGTCAGGTCGGCTTCCATGAAGGTGGCGATCGGGGTCGGCTCGTAGCGGCCGAAGGGGCCGCGATTGCGGAAGCCTGCGCTTTCGTAAAGCCGTCTTGCCTCGACATTGCGGATGCCGACTTCGAGCAGCACGGACCGGAAACCGCGCGCCCGGGCGGACTGGAGAATGGCCGTCACGAGGTGGCGGCCGACACCCTGCCCCGCATGGTCAGGATCGACGATCATGCGCTTGAGTTCACCCGTGCCATCGCCGAGATCAAGAAGCGCGGCGCAGCCGAGCGCCTGGCCGTGATCCTCACGGGCGACGAAGAGGGCAATGTCGGGCCGCGAGAGCGTGGCGGGGGTGAGCGGCTGGCGGAATGCGCCTGGATAAAGGCGCGCGGCGATGGCATCGGACTGCCGCAGCAGGGTCGCGACGGCGGGCTGGTCGGGCGGTTCGATGGTGACGGTGATCTGCATGGATGGCCTTTGGCGGCGAACTCTTCTCCGCGTGTGCTCAAGCGCTGGACAGAGCGGAGCGATCATCATAGCGCGCGCGTTTCAGCGACGACAATCAGGCGGGGGCATTTCGCGACACCGAAAACAACCCATGGATGCCGTCCTTGCGATTTTCACCTTTTTCTGGTCATGCGGGGCGAGTTGCAGTAGCTTCCAGCCTGGCCGGACAGGAGATCATACCTGGGCCGTGTCCCGCTAGTCGCATGCAGCGTTGAGGGGCGCCAAAGCATGGCTACAAAATATCCGACCCGGATCAAGGCAGCACCTAAGGTCGGCAATATCTATTGGTGTAACTTTCACCCCGAAGGGGTCATCCATATCCCGGAATTCTGGAAGAAGAGGCCTGTCATCGTGGTGAGCCGGAACGCCACGCTGAACGGCAAAGTGACGGTTCTGCCGATGACGACGGACGAGGACAATGCCACCAACATCAACGCGATAGAGCTGAGCGCCGAGGTGCAAGGCAAGATCGACAGCAAGCGCAGCTGGGTCATTTGCGACCACCTGATGACGATCGCTACCAGTCGCCTCGACAACGTGTCGACCACACCTCCAAGAGTGAAGGGTGACGAGTTGACGGCTATCCTGCAGAAGGCCCACTCCATCATTGCCGGCTGGATGCCTGCTGCCACTGTCCAGGTGACAGAGGTAGCAACCACCACCACGGTCGAAACGCCATCCGGGATCGTTACCGAGACAGTGGACACGATCACGGTTACGATGGGGGAGAAGCCCGCGAGGTAAGGCGGGAGGCACCACTTTGCTTGACTGAACACCGAGCGACCAGTATAAAGACCAAACATGCGGGGCCGAGAGGTCGCCGTCTCTCCGCAAGGAGACTCATAAGCCAAGCCACCCTAACGGGTGGCTTTGGTCGTTTCGGCGGGTGGTTCTTTGGATCACTGCGCGTAACCTATAAGATCAGCAATCCTGGCGGTGATCTGTGAAGATGCATCGGTCTGGCCGGCCCGACCCTTCTCACCCCTCCCCGAACATCCCGATCACCAGGCCTTCCGTGCTTTCCTTCGCCTGCTTCTTCAGCTCGGCGATGGCGGCGCTGATGCGGTTGACGTCGTCGATGACGAGGCCCTGGGGGAGTTCGATGACGCCGATCGAGCAGCGCATCAGGGGGAAGTCGCGCTCGACGCCCTGGCGGTCCAGGCCCTTGATCCGGCCGGCCTGGCGATCGACTTCGGAATAAAGGTCGACGACGTCGTCGTGGAAGTCCGAGAGCAGGCGGTCGAGGATCTCGTTCAGTTCGGCGCGGGTCCAGTCCGTGACGCCGATGAAGAAATCGTCGCCGCCGACATGGCCGAGGAAATCGCCTTCCGAGAAGAAATAGCGGCGCAGAAGGGCGGCGAAGAGCGAGATGGCGTGGTCGCCGTGGTGGAAGCCGTAGTGGTCGTTGAACGGCTTGAAGTGGTCGAAGTCGCAGTAGCAGAAGAAGCGGGCCGCATCGCCGTCGCGGGCGACGTCCTGGATGAAATCGCCGATGGCGCGGTTGCCGGGAAGGCCCGTCAGCGGGTTCTGGTCCTGGGCGGTCTTCAGCTGCTTTTCGTTGATGATGCGGATCAGCGAGGCGGCCGAGACAATACCGGCATACCGCATGTTTTCCGTCAGGATGACGCAGTCCGAGCCTTCCATATTGGCAAAGATCGTCATCAGTCGCTCAGCATCGGCATCCAGCCCGACGATCGGGGCCCGGTCGACGAATTGCGAGATGGAGCGCTCGTAGAGCTTGTTCTTGAGCAGATCGCGGCCGAAGGGCTGATAGATGTATTCCTTCAGGTGACGTTCGTTGATGATGCCGCGCGGCTCGCCATTGGCATTCAAGACGGGGAAGAAGGTCTGGCCGGGATTGCGGCGGAAGAGATCGAAGACATGTTCGATGTTTTCGTGTTCGTAGACCGTCGGCAGGGTTTCGATCTGGCGGCGGATGAGGATCTCGTCGAGCGACTGGGTGGAGCGGCGGATCTTGCCGACGTCCTGCAGATGCGGAAAGGCGCTTTTCAGCTCCGTTGTCAGCGTGGTCGGGCGGGCGATGAACCAGCCCTGGACGAGATCGACGCCGAATTCCCGGCAGGCGATGAATTCGCCCTCGGTCTCGATGCCCTCGGCGATCACCCTGACGCCCAGCACATGGCAGAAATTGACGATGTTCTTGACCAGGTGGCGCTTGCGCGGATTGCTGTCGATGCCGGCGATGAAATGGCGATCGATCTTGACGTAATCGACGGGGAAATCGCAGAGCAGCTTCATCTCGCCATGACCGACGCCGAAATCGTCGATGGCGAGCTTGAAGCCGGAGCGGCGCAGGCGCTCGACGAGGCCGGCAAACTGCGGAACGATGGTGTTGTCGAAACGCTCCGACAGTTCGAAACAGACGGAGGACGGCGGGATCTGCGCCTTGCGCAGCTGATCGAGCAGCGTATCGACGAGGGCATTGCCGTCGGGGATCAGGCGGACGTCGAGATTGAGGAAGAGGGTTGCGCCGGCCCGATCCGGCAGCGTCGCGAATTTGGCGAGCGCCCGGCTTGCCACCATCTGTTCGAGCGGCAGGAGATGGCCGGTTTCGGCGGCCTGGTCGAGCAGATCCAGAGGGGTCGAAAAACCCAACCGGTCATGGCCACGCAGCAGGCTCTCGTAACCGAAAGCGGCGCCGGTCCCGACTTCGACGATGGGCTGGAGGGCATTTTCGACGACGAGCTTGGCCAGCGTCAGCAGTTGATCACTCGCGAAACGGCGCACAACAGCGCCTTCCTCGACTGCCCCCAATGCCATAATCTTCTCCAATATACCTTTGTTTTTTATGGGTCAGATCGTGCTGGGCAATTGTCAAGAAAGCCTTTCCCGGATGTGACAGTTGGATGAAAGTTTCGATGCGGCGCGCGGGGCTGCTAGAGGTCCCGGATGATGCGCGGTGCCCCGTCTGCACGGGAAAGATCAAGTTCCAGAAGGGTTTTCGTGCCTTCGATCCAGGCGCCGACGGTGAAGCCGCCATAGGCCAGCGTGTCCAGAGAGGCGGTGCCATCCATCGGGTTTACCGTTAACTCCGGACTGGGGAACGTGGGGTGCAGGAAGAAACGGACCTTCTGCGTGAGGACCTTGTCGGTGCCTTGCACGGTGAGCTTGACGTTGACGAGCCTTGCCTCCTCCGCCCCGATGAACTCGGCGGCCAGCCTGAAGCCGTCCTTCTCCGCCAGACCACCAAAGCGGCCCTTGTTGGGATCGTCCCACACCTTGACCGGCCCCAGTTCGGGCATCGGAAGCGGGGCCGCGCGCAGGCTCTTCTTGGTGGATCCTTCCGGCGGGGCGATCCGGCTCAGCGTGTCCTTGACACGCTCCAGCTCTTCCCGGAGTGCGGCGACATCGGCGGTCGCCTTCATCGTCGCGTCGGCGACCAGCTTGGTCTCGCCAAACTCGACTTCCACGCCATAGAACTTGCCCTTCAGCAAGGGACCGACACGCGCCAGAAGCAGCGCGACGAAGGCGGCGCCGAGATATTTCAGATAGACGTCGACAAGCTTGCCGTCGCCGCTGCCCTCCCAGCCCAGAAGGCGCGACCCGACATCCAGCGCGAGGAGCAGGATCGGGATCAGCGCCAGCGCGACCATGCCGCGGCGCCAGATTGTCTCCATCCCGGCCTCGACCGGACCGGTCT
Organism: Rhizobium sp. AG855; assembly: GCF_003610655.1. Taxonomy (NCBI): domain Bacteria; kingdom Pseudomonadati; phylum Pseudomonadota; class Alphaproteobacteria; order Hyphomicrobiales; family Rhizobiaceae; genus Rhizobium; species Rhizobium sp. AG855. The sequence continues at coordinate 2,522,371 of NZ_RAQG01000003.1, forward strand.
GCTGTCGGCCTTGCGCCCCCGGCTGCCTGCTCATCGCACCCTCCCCTTTGCCCCATCGCAGAATGCCAGAAATCGGGCGCTGAGAAACCCATGAAAAGGGCAGGAATTTTTATTGATTGATCAGTCAATCAAAATTATCCTGCTGCCAAGCAAGGAGAGCAGAATGCCGAAAATCGGAATGGAGCCCGTCCGGCGCAAGGCGCTGGTCGATGCCGCCCTGAAGGCGATCGGCCATCATGGGTCGCTGACCGTCACCATGTCGGAGATCGCGCGCGAGGCGGGTGTCTCGGCGGCGCTGGCGCATCACTATTTCGGCTCCAAGGAGCAGCTGCTGATCGAGACGATCCGCTCGCTTTTGCGGCAGCTGAGGGCCGATGCGGTGATTGCGCTCCGCCAGGCCGAGACGCCGCGGGCGCGGATTTCGGCAGTCATCCGCGTCTCGTTCCAGGCCGACCAGTTCGCCCCTGATGTCGTTGCCGCCTGGCTCGCCTTCTATTCGGAGGCGCAGCGTTCGGAAGAGGTGCGCCGGCTGCTCGTCGTCTATGCGCGGCGGCTGCATTCCAACCTGCTCTCCGGATTGAAGCCGCTCTGCGGGGCTTTCGACGCGGGCCGGATCGCCGATGGCGCAGCGGCGATGATTGACGGGCTCTATATCCGGCAATCTCTGAAAGCCGCTCCGCTGTCGATCGAGGCGTCCGTGGCGCTGGTCGAGGATTACGTGGCGGGGCAGTTACGTTCTGTGCCTGCCGAACAGATAGCCCCTCACCCTACCCTCTCCCCGCAAGCGGGGAGAGGGAGAGACGACCGTTAGCGCCGGCGTCTCCTTCTCCCCGCCTGCGGGGAGAAGGTGCCCGAAGGGCGGATGAGGGGCCCTTGATAGTTAGATGCAAATACGAACACCCGTCTGGAGACAGGACATGAAAGCCCAACCGCAAGCCTCGCATTTCATCGATGGCGCGTATGTCGAGGATACCGACGGCACCGTCATCGAGAGCATCTATCCGGCAACCGGCGAGGTGATCGCAAGGCTGCATGCGGCAACGCCTGCGATCATCGAAATGGCGATCGCCTCTGCCAAGCGGGCGCAGAGGGAATGGGCCTCGTGGAGCCCGGCCGCGCGTGGCCGCGTGTTGAAGAAGGCGGCCGAGATCATGCGGACGCGCAACCGCGAGCTTTCGGAACTCGAGACGCTCGACACTGGCAAGCCGATCCAGGAAACGATCGTGGCCGATCCGACCTCGGGTGCCGACAGTTTCGAATTCTTCGGTGGCATCATTGCGACTGCGATGAACGGTAGCCAGATCCCGCTCGGCGGCGACTGGGCCTATACCAAGCGGGTGCCGCTCGGCGTCGTTGTGGGCATCGGCGCCTGGAATTATCCGCAGCAGATCGCCTGCTGGAAGGGTGCACCGGCGCTCGCCGCCGGCAATGCCATGGTGTTCAAGCCCTCGGAAGTGACACCGCTCGGTGCGCTCAAGATCGCCGAGATCCTGATCGAAGCCGGGGCGCCGAAGGGCGTCTACAATGTCATCCAGGGGGGCCGGGAGACCGGGCCGCTGCTGGTGTCCCATCCTGACGTCGCCAAGGTGTCGCTGACCGGCTCCGTGCCGACGGGGCGCAAGGTGGCGGGCGCGGCTGCCGGCCAACTCAAGCATGTGACGATGGAACTCGGCGGCAAGTCGCCGATCGTCGTCTTCGACGATGCCGATATCGACAGCGCGATCTCGGGCGCGATGCTCGGCAATTTCTATTCGACCGGCCAGGTCTGCTCCAACGGCACGCGTGTCTTCGTGCACAAGGCGATCAAGGAGGTGTTTCTGTCGCGGCTCAAGGCCCGCACGGAGGCGATCCTGATCGGCGATCCGCAGGATGAGGCGACGCAAATGGGCCCGATGGTCTCGCTCGCGCAGCGTGAGAAGGTCTTGTCCTACATCGACAAGGGCAAGGCGGAGGGCGCGACGCTCGTGACCGGCGGCGGTATTCCGAACAGCGTGACCGGCGAAGGCTTCTACATCCAGCCGACCGTCTTTGCCGATGTCACCGACGACATGACCATCGCCCGCGAAGAGATTTTTGGGCCTGTGATGTGCGTGCTCGATTTCGACGAAGAGGCCGAGGTAATCGCGCGGGCAAACGCCACGGAGTTCGGCCTGTCGGCGGGTGTATTCACGACCGATTTTTCGCGTGCGCACCGGGTGGTGGATCAACTGGAGGCCGGCACGCTCTGGATCAACACCTATAATCTCTGCCCGGTGGAGATCCCCTTCGGCGGGTCGAAACAGTCGGGCTTTGGCCGCGAAAACTCGGCCGCGGCCTTGGAGCATTATTCCGAGCTGAAGACGGTTTATGTCGGCATGGGCAAGTGCGAGGCGCCGTATTGAGATGAGCGGGGCCGTCGCGCAAGTTCGCCCCCCTCTGCCCTGCCGGGCATCTCCCCCACAGGGGGGGAGAGTGGATCGTGGCTGGGCGCCCGGTCGACGGCAAGTGTTGAGTGCTCTGTCGTTGGAAAAATCGGGGGGCAAAGCGGTAGCGGCCACTCTCCCCCCTTGTGGGGGAGATGTCGGCGCAGCCGACAGAGGGGGGTGCTGCAGCTTCGACGTTTGGCAGTCACACCACGATATCGTCCAGATCGACCTTCAAGGCGACTGCAATCCGCTTCAGCACATCGACGGAGCCGGTCTTCTTGCCGCTTTCGATCTCGGAGAGATAGGGCTGGGAGATGCCGGCGGCGGCCGCGAGGTCGGAGACGGACAGTTTGCGGTAAGTGCGGTAGGTGCGGATGCGGCTGTCGGTTTCCCAGAGCTCGTAAACGAGCTCGGCCGGCCAGGTTTCCTCGCCGGCCCGGATGCGCGCCATGATCTTCTCAGCCGCAATGCTATCGATCAGGTCTTCGTATTCGTCCTCGGGAACGAGAACATAGGTCTCGCCGTCGATGACGGTCTTGCGCAGTTCGCCCATGGTTCACTCCTTGTAGCTTCCGCCCCGCGGCCCGACCTCGACAACGAGGACCAGCATCGTCTGCTCGTCGATGATGACCCGGTCATCGCCAACACGAATTCTCAGAAGCTGGCTTCCGGTGTTCTTCACATCAACACGCTCGCCGCGCGCGAAGGCATCGACCTTCGACCGGATCGCATCCCGTCGCTTGGGCTGCATTCCGTCAAGAACTTTGGTCGCAGCTTTGGTGTACTCCACCCTCTTCATGTCAAGAATATAGCAAATAGCTATAACCCTTCAACCACTCGGATCTGAGACCATGCAAAACGCAGATTTCGTCATTATCGGTTCCGGCTCCGCGGGCGCGGCCATGGCTTATCGCCTGTCGGAAGACGGGAAAAACACCGTCATCGTGCTCGAATTCGGCGGGTCGGACATCGGGCCGTTCGTGCAGATGCCGGCGGCGCTTGCCTATCCGATGAACATGGAGCGCTACAACTGGGGCTATATGACCGAGCCCGAGCCGCATCTCAACAATCGCCGGATGATTGCGCCGCGCGGCAAGGTGATGGGCGGGTCGTCCTCGATCAACGGCATGGTTTATGTGCGCGGCCATGCGGAAGACTTCAATCGCTGGGAAGAACTGGGCGCGACCGGCTGGGGCTATGCGGATGTGCTGCCCTATTTCAAGCGGCAGGAGACATCGCATGGTGGCGAAGAGGGCTGGCGGGGGACGGACGGGCCGCTGCATGTGCGTCGCGGCGAGGTGAAAAACCCGCTGTATCGTGCCTTCATCGAGGCGGGACGGCAGGCCGGGTTTCCGGTGACGGAAGACTATAACGGCCGGCAGCAGGAGGGCTTCGGCCTGATGGAGCAGACCAGCTGGCAGGGACGGCGCTGGTCGACGGCGAATGCTTATCTGAAGCCCGCCCTGAAGCGGCCGAATGTCTCGCTGATCCGCTGTTATGCCCGCAAGGTCGTGATGGAGGGCACCCGTGCCGTTGGCGTGGAGGTCGAGATCGGTGGCAAGATCGAGATCGTCAGGGCGAACCGCGAGGTGATCGTTGCGGCATCGGCTTTCAACTCGCCGAAGATCCTGATGCTCTCAGGCATCGGCCCGGCGGCGCATCTGCAAGAGATGGGTATTCCCGTCGTGGCGAACCGCCCGGGCGTGGGCCAGAACCTGCAGGATCACCTGGAATACTACCACCAGTTCAAGTCGAAGCTGCCGATCACGCTGCATTCGAAGAACAACTGGTTCTGGATGGGCGTGGTTGGCGCGCAGTGGCTGTTCTTCAAGAAAGGGCTTGGAACCTCCAACCAGTTCGAGGCGGCGGCCTTCATCCGCTCGGCGGCCGGGGTCAAATGGCCTGATATCCAGTATCACTTCCTGCCGATCGCCATCTCCTATGACGGCAAGTCGGCGGTGGGTGGCCATGGCTTCCAGGCGCATGTCGGTTACAACATGTCGAAGTCGCGCGGCTCGGTGACGCTGCGCTCGCCCGATGTGAAGGATACGCCGGTGCTGCGTTTCAACTATATGAGCGATCCGGAAGACTGGGTAAAATTCCGCCATGCGGTGCGCGTCACCCGCGAGATCTTTGCCCAGAAGGCCTTCGATCCCTATCGCGAGATCGAAGTCGCACCGGGGCCGAATGTGCAGTCGGACGAGGAGATAGACGCCTATCTGCGGGAGCACCTGGAAGGCGCCTATCACCCCTGCGGAACCTGCAAGATGGGCCGAGCGGATGATCCGATGGCGGTGGTCGATCCGACCACCAAGGTGATCGGCGTCGAGGGGTTGCGCGTGGCAGATTCATCCATCTTCCCGCATGTGACCTATGGCAACCTGAACGGCCCCTCGATCATGACGGGCGAGAAGGCGGCGGATCATATCCTCGGCAAGCAGCCCTTGCCGCGCAGCAATCAGGAGCCGTGGATCAACCCGCGCTGGGAGACGAGTGATCGGTAAGGCTCAGCGGTAGTCGTCTTCGCGCTGGTGGCGGATGGCGAGGATGTTGACGTCGCCAGCTGGGGAGACCTGATACAGAGCGAGGTATCCGGCCCGGCCGAAGGGGATCACGAGTTCCCGGAACAGCTGGCCGTCTTGTTCGATCTTGCGGCCGGTATTGGGGTACTGGGCGAGCCCCATGACGCATTCAACGATCGCATCCAGCGCCCGCTCGGCTGTGGCCGCGTCCCGGTCCAGCAGAAAATCGTAAAGCCTGTTCAGATCCGTCCGCGCCTTTGCGTTGTAGCGGATCTTTCGGCTCATCGGCTCAACTCGGCCTTCCTCTTTTCGAGCCTGGCTCTGAGTTCAGCATGAACCTCTTCGGCGCTGTACCAGACGCCGGTGCGTTCTGCTTCCTCCAGTGCCGCCAACCCTCTCGCGACAAAGGCCGCCTGTTCCCGCCGATACTCCACCTCGGCTCTCGCCGAGCGGTCGATCAGATCGGCCACGGTCTCGCCTTCGCGCAGGACGCTTTCGGCGGCCGCGTGAAATTCTTCGTCATCAAGGACAGCGGGTTTCGCGGTTTCGGTCATGGGCGTCGGCTCCTGCGCGTGGTGCCAATCATAGCGCAAAAATCGGGAGCTGATAAGGCTGAGCTCAGTGGGGCCGGATCCGCGCCAGGATCTCGTCGGCCACCAGCTCGTAATTCTCGTCGAAGTGATGGCCGCCCGGGCGGGCGATCAGCTGGAGGCCGTCCTTCACGCGAGATGCGAGAGGCGGACAGCCGCTGCCCTGCTCTTCGAGGCCGTAGGCGCACTGGATCTTTGCGGCCTCCACCTCAGCCAGATGCTCGACCGGGTCGCCCTGTTTGCCGGTGCCGGCAGCACCCAGCCAGCCGGCGACGGCGATCTCGAAATCGGCCTGACGGGACAAAGCCAGCAGCGAAAGCAGTGTGACGGCCTCCTTGTCGGCTGCCGGCAGCAAACCGTAGACTTTGGGCAGCACATTGGCGCCGAAGGAATAACCGATCAGCACGACCCTGGAGACGCCAAGATGCTGGCGATAGTGGGCCATGATGGACGAGAGGTCCCGGGCGGTTTCCTTTGGGCTCTTCTCGCTCCAGAAATAGCGCAGCGCATCCATGCCGATCACGGGCACGCCCTTGTCGTTGAGACGTGCGGAAATGCGCTGATCGATCTCGCGCCAGCCGCCATCGCCGGAATAAAAGATGGCGACCGTGTCGTGGGCGGGCGTGACGATGTCTTCGACGAGCGGCAGATCGAGTGCCGCATCCTCCGGCGTCAGCCGGTCGGCAAGGGCGGCGGCCTCGAGCGCCAGGGCGCGGGCGGGGCCGCCGGCATGCGCGGTGATGACGATTTCCGGATGGATCGATTTCAGGCTCTGCGCATGGGCGCGGCCGGAGGGATCGGCGGCGGCGGACAGGATGATGCGCACGGGATTGGGCAGCGCGCCGGGGCCGAGTTCATAGGCATAACCTCTGGCCGTCTGGTGGTAGGATGCCGATGTGCAGAGGCGCTTCGGCAGGGAGACCGCTTCGGCCGGATCGATCGCCAGCGTTTCACCGATCGTCTCGGCAAAACTGGCATTGGGGGTCTGGGCGGCAATCGCCAGCGCCAGCGTCGCGCCCTCCCCAAAGCCCATGACGCGCGGCGGGCGATAAAAGGTGGCGTCATGGCGGCGGTGAAGTTCACGGGCCAATCGCTCGATATCAGCCGGCAGGAAGAGACAGTCCCGATCGGTCTCGCGCGACAGGGCAGCCCGCCAGGTGCGCAGGTCGACACCGACCCCGATCGCGCCACCGACGGCTGCGGCATCAAGGGCGGCCTGCTCCATCACGTCCCATCCGTCGGCATCGGAGATCACGAAAATCACGCCGTTCATCTGATCGTCGTCCGGGATCAGGATATTGTCCTGCGGCAGGCTGACGACGCGGTCCGGTGCAGCAACGGACGGCTTCGGCTGAATGGCGATGGATGCGAGGATCACGGCACAGGCCAGCAGCATGCGTGACGCAGCGGCCATCCGGCCGCAGCTAGTCGGCAATGGTGCCGTCTGGCCGGTGTGCCGAATGTCGTTTGCCGCAGGTCGCGCCACACCGCTCATTTTCGCCACAGGCCCTTCACGCCGCCACCGATCAGCAGTGTGACATCGATGAGCGAGGCCAGCGGAAAGCCCTGCCCCGCCACCGCGATGTAACGCGGGCGCCAGTCGGGATCGAATTTCTCCTTGAAGGCGCGCACGCCGCGGAAATTGTAGAAGCGCTCGCCATGGTCGAAGACCTGCCGCGCCAGATGGTTCCAGGCCGGCGCGCGGTCATGCGCCGCCAGCCCGGCGAGCGGGGCCATGCCGAGATTGAGGGTGCGGAAGCCCTGATCCTTCAGCGTCTCCATGATCTTCACGAAGAGCAGGTCCATCATGCCGCGATGCACGCCCGGCACATGGCGCATCAGGTCGATGAAGGCATCGCCGTCGGAGGCTTCGGTCATGACGCTGGCAAAGGCGACGATGCGGCCGTGCAGGCGGATGACGGCGACCGGGCTGGCGGCCAGATAATCGGGGTCGAAGGTGCCGAGCGAAAAGCCCTTTTCGGCGGCCTGATGCGCCGACAGCCAGGTGTCGGAGACCGCCTGCAATTCGTCCATGACCGGGATCACGGTCTGCGGGGCCAACCACTCGAAGGTCAGGCCATCGCGTTCGGCGCGGTTGATCGACCGGCGCAGTTTCAGCCAGGCGCCGCCGGCGAGCGAGAAGCGCGTGAGATCGACGACCGCCTGTTCACCGAGCTTCAGCGCCTGCAGGCGCATCTCGACGGCGATCGGCAGGAAATCGGCGGAGACCTGGTAAAACACCGGACGGCAGCGGCGACGCTTCGCCTCGGCGATGAAGGTGGCGACAAGCGGCTGCCAAAGACGCTTCGGCCCGACCGGATCGAAGAGCGCAACCAGCGAGCGCCCCTGGCGGGCATACATCAGGAATGCCTTGCCGCAATCGGAAACCAGCACCTGCTTGTCGCCGAGGCGCACAAGACCGGCTGCCGCTTCGGGCTGACGGGCGAGGATGGCGAGCGCGCGTTCGACGCCCTCCGAGCGCTCCTCCGGCCGCCGGCGACCGGGGCGGCGGATGAACCCGCGCGAGGCAATGACGCCGAAAAGCAGGGACAGGCCAAGCGTGCCCTCCGTCGCGCCGATGCCATGGCGCGCCAGCACCAGATGCCAGCCGAGATTGAGCAGACCTTCATCAAACAGCAGGGGCGAGATCACCGCGAGGCTCGCGCCGGCCGCGAGCCAGAGACCGGGCCGCGGGCCGCGCAAAACCAGCCGGCAGAGCACCGACAGGGCAATTATGGGCAGCGGCCTTGCGCGCGAAGGCAGCGGTTGGGAAGCCGCCAGTTCAACCTCAGACATGGGAGGGGATGTCATTCAACAGGACCGTATGGATTGGAGACGCGTGTTTATTAGATCTTTCGCATGGATCACAGTTTGTGACACCAACGGGTAAACGAGTCGGTAAACCGACGCATAAATTGCGCGGAACATGGGAAATCGCGTCTGGTCAATGACAAAAGAGCCGGTGCGGCGGCGGTCCCCGTCTTTTGGCGACCGGCGGTGGCGGGCGAAGCCCCCACCGCCGAGGCGGGTCTCAGCGCCTGCGCAAGACCTTCGCGGCCAGCGCGAACGGACTGGAGACCGTCCGTGCAGCCGCATCGAAGACAAAGGCACCGGCATCGCCAAGGGATGCGCTGGCTGCCGGCTTGCTGAGCGTGCTGGCAAGCTGCTTCACGTCGAAGAAGCGGTTGTGATTGGTGGCATCGACCGATTCCAGCGAGGAGATGTCGATGATCGTCACGCCGGCTTTCTTGGCCGCATCGGCGACAACGCGATCGCGCACGTTAAGCGCGCCGATACGCTGGGTGCCGGCGCCGAGCAGGCTGGAGACCTGCAAGGCCCGATCGTCGGCCGCAACCAGGATGACGATCGGAATGCGCATCCGGCCGATCACGTCGAGCTGCGCGGTGAAGACGTCGGCGTCGATATCCGGCGCGGCCATGATGACCCGCAACCGATTGAGCACATCGGTGCGGCCTTCGAGTTTGAGCTGCCGCAGCGCCTCGACCGTCAACCAGCCGCCCATGGAATGGGCAAAGACATCCACCTCGCCCTTGCGCGCGGTGACGAGGTCGGCCAGCAGATTGGCGAGCGCATCGCGCGAATAGGTGGCGGATTCCTTGTCGGCGACATAGGCCGGCAAAGCGGCATAAGACGGCCAGGAAAAGACGATCGGCAGGCCGTCGACATTGCTGTCGGTCTTCAGCTGGGCGAGGCGATAAAGCGCTTCCTGGAAATTGTAGTTGTAGCCGTGGACGAAGACGACGGGTGTCGGCGCCTTGGGCGCACGAACGGCGCCGAGCAGACCGGCGCGGTCGAGAACGGACTGCGAGACAACGGCGAAATCGGTGCGGGGGTCCACCGTCTTGCGCTTCGGCCATTCGATGTTGGCCGGCTTGTGATTGGGCGGGATCGAGACGTCGAAGCGGGCGTAATTGGGCTCGCGTGTCTTTTCGACGCCGAAGATGTTCTTGCCCGGCTCTGTTCGGCCACGGGTGGTGACGGAATACAATGTCTCCACGCGATCCGGCTTGAAATCACCAAGGGTGACCGACGACAGCGTTTCGGGCCCCGGACGGCCGGCGCAGGCGCAAAGCAGCTGGACCGAGACAAGGCACAGGACGGCCAGAGTAAGCCGGCGCGCGGGGGACCGACCGGAAAGAGCGCTCTTCATGCTTTTCGTCCTCATGCTGCCCAGCAGTCACGGCCATCCACATGGCGGCCCGTGGCGAGCTATAATGCGGCAAAGGATATTCGCCAAGAGCACAACGCCGGGAGCCGAGCTGTCGCATCCGTCCACTATCGCGGGCGGGCGGAACAGCGCATACATACCCGTTCGGTTATGGGTTATCCCTCAGATTTTTATTTGCGCGCGACAACCTGTTCTGCAACCATAACCATCAAGGGAGAGATTGCCGGCTGGAGGAGACGGCCGTCACCGCGACAGGCCGGCTGATCCCGGTGGCGTGGTGCGGATGCCGGCACCGGCGATTTTCTCCCATATTTCAATATGTTTCTGGGAGGAGACCATGTTGCGCCATTTCCTGCTTGCCGGCCTGTCCGGAATTGCCCTCACATTTACCGGTTTCGCTGCCCATGCGGCGGACGTCACCTTGAAGCTGCACCAGATGCTGCCGCCGCAGGCGACGATCCCGTCCAAGGTGCTGCAGCCCTGGGCCGACAAGATCAAGGCCGAGTCCGGCGGCCGGATCGAGGTCGAGCTCTATCCCGCCATGCAGCTCGGCGGCAAGCCGTCCGATCTGGTCGACCAGGTCAAGGACGGCGTGGTGGATCTGACCTGGACGCTGTTCGGCTACACGCCCGGCCGCTTCCCGAAGTCGGAAGCTTTCGAACTGCCCTTCATGGTGACGACGGCGGAAGCGACTTCGGTCGCCTTCCAGGATTATGCCGACAAGCATCTCCAGGATGAGCTTTCCGAATATCATGTGCTGGCCGTGCATACCCACGGTCCCGGCCTCATCCACACGATCGCCGCCAAGCCGGTGAAATCGCTGGAGGACATGAAGGGGCTGAAGCTGCGCGGCACCTCGAAGGTGGTCAACCAGATGCTGGAGGCCATGGGGGCTTCGCCCGTCGGCATGCCGGTGACGGCCGTACCGGAAAGCCTGTCGAAGAGTGTCATCGACGGCTCCGTCGTTCCGTGGGAAGTGACGCCGGCGATCAAGATCGCGGAACTGGCGCCGAACCACACCGCCTTTTCCGGCAGCACCGGGCTCTATACCGGCACTTTCGTCTTTGCGATGAACAAGGACAGCTACGATGCGCTGCCCGATGACCTGAAGACGGTGATCGATGCCAATTCCGGCAAGGAATTGGCCCGCCTCTTCGGCAAGGCGATGGACGAAGGCGATGTGCGCGGCAAGGACATTGCCGACAAGGCCGGCAACACCACCTTCACGCTGGACGAGACCGAAACCGCGCGCTGGAAGGCGGCCGGCGAAGCCGTCACCAAGGCCTGGATCGCCGACATGGATGCCAAGGGCCTCGATGGCACCGGCCTCTACAAGGATGCGACCGCGCTGATCGCCCAGTACAGCAAATAAACCAGCGTCTTCATCTCCGGGCGTCCTGTCGGAGGCGCCCGGAGTTTTTTTCCGCCTGCCAGAGGACGACCGATGGACCTGCCCGCCTCTTCCGCCTTTCTGCGTTTTGAAAAGGCGACCTATGCCCTTGCCCATGCTCTCGTCGGCTTTGGCGGGCTCTGCCTGGTGATCGCCTGCGGGCTGACCGTCGCGTCGATCGTCGGCGGACTTGCGATCCGGCCTTTGCCGGGCGAAATCGAGCTGGTCGAGGTTCTGTGCGGCCTCGCGGTCTTCGCCTTCCTTCCCTATTGCCAGCTCAAACGCGGGCATGTCGGCGTCGATATCCTGATCTCGGCCTTCGGGCCGAAGGCGATGAACTGGACCCAGCTGATCGGGGACGTGATCATCGCTGTGTTGATCGGCGTTGTGACCTGGCGCCATGTCATCGGCACGCTGGACAAACTCGGCAATGGCGAGACGACGCCCCTCCTGCTCTTTCCCGTCTGGTGGGGTTTTGCCATCGGGGCGGCGCTGCTGATTGCCAATCTCTTCGTCTGCCTCTTCATCATTTTTGCCGACATCCGGGATATCCGCGATCGTCGCACCATTGTCGCATCGCTTGGAGCCCATTGATGAGCAGCGTCGAAATCGGCCTCTGGTCCTTCCCCGTTCTCATCCTTCTGATCTTCCTGCGCGTGCCGATCGGGGCGGCCATGCTCGGCACGGGCATCGTCGGGACCTATCTGGTCCTCGGCAAATGGACGCCGATCCTGGCGCAGATGAAGGTGCTCGCCTGGAACACCAATGCGAATTATTCCCTGTCGATCATCCCGCTCTTCCTGCTGATGGGCCAGTTTGCCGCGCGCGGCGGCATGAGCCAGTCGCTGTTCAACGCGGCCGCCGCGTTCCTGGGGCATCGCAAGGGGGGCGTCGCCATGGCCGCCGTCGGCGCCTGTGCGGGCTTCGGTTCGATCTGCGGCTCGTCGCTCGCAACGGCTGCAACCATGGCGCAGGTGGCGCTGCCGGAACTGAAGCGCAACGGCTATGCCGGCGGGCTTGCCACCGCGACGCTTGCCGCCGGCGGCACGCTCGGCATTCTCATCCCGCCGTCTGTCGTTCTCGTCATCTATGCGATCCTGGCCGAACAGAACATCGCCAAGCTCTTCCTTGCGGCCTTCGTGCCCGGCATCATCGCGGCGCTGTCCTATCTTCTGGTCATCGCCATCTATGTCCGGGTGAGGCCGGAAAGCGCCGGCAACGCCGCGCGGATTCCCTGGGGCGCGCGGGTTCCGGCCCTGATCGCCGTCTGGCCCGTGGTCGCGATCTTCTTCCTCGTCGTCGGCGGGATCTATCTCGGCTGGTTCACCCCGACCCAGGCTGCGGCCATCGGGGCGGCCGGTGCGGGCCTCGTCGCCTTCATCAATGGCGGGCTCGACCGCAAATCGCTGTTCGACTGCTTCAAGGAGACGGCGGTTTCGACCGGCATGATCTTCTTCATCATTCTCGGTGCTTCGGTCTTCAACTCCTTCCTCGCCTTCTCGCGTCTGCCGCAGGTCGGTGCGGAATGGGTGACGGCGCAGGGTTATGCGCCGATGACGGTGCTAATCATCATTCTCCTGCTCTACATCGTCTTCGGCTGCATCATGGATTCGCTTTCCATGATCGTGCTGACCATTCCGATCTTCTTCCCGATCGTGACGGCGATGGATTTCGGCATGAGCCCCGAGCATTTCGCCATCTGGTTCGGCATCCTGGTGCTGATGGTGGCCGAGATCGGCATGATCACGCCACCAGTGGGATTGAACCTCTTCATCATCTCGGCCATGGCGCGCGACGTGCCGATCCGCGACACCTACAAGGCGATCGTGCCCTTCGTCACGGCCGACCTGTTGCGCATCGTGCTGCTCACGACGTTTCCGATCATCTCGATCTTCCTGGTGTGAGGGCGGGTCGCTCAAGCTTTCCCCACGTCTCCGGTTGGTCCGGACGGCAGCGCAGACACGGACGGAAGCCGCCTTCACGGGCGGCTTCGACCGTTTCATGGAAGACGACGTTTTCCGGCCTTGCCGGGCGTGAGGGACAGGACGGGCGGCAGACGATGCCGGTCGAGAGGACGCCATAGACGAAGTGACCGTCCATGGATCTGTCGCGGGTTTGGATCGCTGTCCAGCGGGTATCTTCGGTCGGGTCATGGCTCACGCAGGGCCTCCTTGCAGCTTTGTGGCCCGAGCATGCTCAGAGACGGTGCAGAAGGCCACCCGTTTCCTGCGCTGATCATCGGCAGTTTTCGGATGACGCCGGCAGACGAAGCGCTGTAGGTATCGGTTTTGTGCACAACCGAATCCGAGGCCCATGGAAACGTCGCTCTATCTGCCGGTCAAAGGCTTCCTCGAAACGGCCGGCTATACCGTCAAGGGCGAGATCGGCGGTTGCGATCTGGTCGGCCTCAGCGACGAGGACCCTTCCATCGTGGTGATCTGCGAATTGAAGCTCAGCTTCAACCTTGAGCTCATCCTGCAGGCGGTGGACCGTGCCTCGGTCGCAGACGAAGTGTGGATTGCGGCGCGTGTCTCGGCCAAGGGAAAGGGACGCGAGGCCGACAAGCGCTACCGCGATCTCTGCCGGCGGCTGGGGTTCGGCATGCTTGGCATTACCGATAAGGGCGAGGTCAGCGTCATCGTCGGCTCGGTGACGCCGATGCCCCGGACCAATCCGAAACGGCGCTCGCGGCTGATGCGCGAGCACCAGCGGCGCAAGGGCGATCCGGCTGTCGGCGGCAGCACAAGGACGCCGCTGATGACGGCCTATCGCCAGCAGGCACTCGGCTGTGCCGTGGCGCTTTCCTCGGGGCCGCTCAAGGTGCGGGAGATCAGAGCAAGCGTTCCCGAGGCCGGAAAGATCCTGCAGGGCAATGTCTATGGCTGGTTCGAGCGGGTGGAACGGGGCGTCTACGGATTGACGCCTTCGGGGCACGAGGCGCTGGCGCGGTGGCAGCCGAGTGACGCGGAATCGCCCCTCACGCCTTTCGCGTAAACAGGATCACGGCAAACAGCAGGACGCCGGCGAAGGTCACCAGCGAGGAGACCGCAACGACGGGCTCGAGCGCGGTATTTCCGGTCAGCATCAGGAAGAGCGATGGGCCCATGACCAGGATGCCGAGCGTGTAGACCATGTACTGGATCTTCGCGATCCGGCTTGCGGCCTGCATCGGATTGAACGCGTAGTAGAGGCCGAAGATCGACATGGTGACCCAGCCGAGCAGGTTGATATGCGCATGCGCGCCGGTCGCCTCGAACTGGTGCGTGATCGACATGTAAAGACCGACACAGATGCCGGCGATCAGAAACAGGATTGCGGTCCGGAAATACCAGACGGACAGTTGTGGCATGGTGTTCTCCCCCCTCCAGAAGCCTATTGAGATTAGCACCACCCGCGCGCCGCGCAACAGATCTGATCATCGTCAAATGCTGAAGCATGACGCCCAGGATCCCCCGCAACGCCGGGCGCGCATCTGCCACAACCATCGACCGGGAAGCGCCGGATAGATATTTGTCTATTGATTTTATAGAATTTAAGCGATAGAAGGCATTCTTTTCGTCCTCGCCCAGCGGCCGCACCCTCGCCGTGCCGGGACCGACGGGACGTTATCGCGCATATGCTCATCTGCGTAGAGAGATTTGCTCTCCACCCGTGCGCAGTTGAAAGGCGATTCCTGTCTTGTGGATGCGTTCGCGGTGATAATTCAGCACAGTCAGCAGGATTATCGTGATGCCATCCACCCGTGCCGCAGAGTTTGCCTCCTCCCTCGATCGCCAACTCGCCTCGCTCTCGCTTCCGGAACGGCTGCGCCTCGTCGCGGGGCTTGACGGCCGCGCCGTGTTCACCACGTCCCTCGGGATCGAGGACCAGGTGATCACCGCCGCCATCGGCCTTGCAGGATTGCCGATCGATGTTTCGACGCTGGAAACCGGGCGCCTGTTCAAGGAGACGGTCGACCTGATGGCCGAGACCGAAGAGCGCTTCGGCATCGCCATCCGGCGCTTTCATCCCAAGCCTGACGACATCGATGCCTATGCGGCGAAGTATGGGCTCAACGGCTTTTACGAGAGTGTCGAAGCCCGTCACGCCTGCTGTCATGTGCGCAAGCTGGTGCCTCTCGCCGAGGCGCTTGACGGCGCCCGCTTCTGGATTACCGGCCTTCGCCGCTCGCAGTCCGGCAATCGCGCCGCCACGCCGTTTGCCGAATACGATGCCGAGCGTGACCTGATCAAGGTGAACCCGCTGGCCGACTGGTCACTCGACGAGATCAACACTTACGTCGAGGCCGAGAGCGTGCCGACCAATCCGCTGCACCGCAGAGGCTATCCCTCGATCGGCTGCGAGCCCTGTACCCGCGCCATCAAGCCGGGCGAGCCGGAGCGAGCCGGGCGCTGGTGGTGGGAGAATGACGAGAAGCGCGAATGCGGGTTGCACGTTCCGGAGGCTGCGGCCTCCGCGATCCCGACGCCGGCTTGAACTGATTTTGCTCCGGTAGCTGCCCCTCATCCCCCTGCCGGGACCTTCTCCCCGCAGGCGGGGAGAAGGCGGGAGCCGCCGACGGCGCCGCGAGTCTCTTCTCCCCGCAGGCGGGGAGAAGGTGGCGGCAGCCGGATGAGGGGCAACCCCAGAAGACAATGCGGGCGAAAGCCCAAAGGAAGAAAAATGCACGTACACACATCCGAATTCGATCCGCATTCGAAGGATCCCGTCACCAAGCCGCCGCTCGATCCGCATCTGAAGGCGCTGGAAAACGAGGCGATCTATATTTTCCGCGAAGTGGCCGCCGAGTTTGAAAAGCCGGTGATGCTCTATTCGATCGGCAAGGATTCGTCGGTGCTCCTGCATCTGGCGCGCAAGGCCTTCTTCCCCGGCCGCGTGCCCTTTCCGCTGCTGCACATCGACACCGGCTGGAAATTCCCCGAGATGATCGCGTTTCGCGATGCGACGGCAGAGAAGTTCGATCTCGACCTGATCGTGCACACCAATCCGCGCGGCAAGGAAGAGGGCATCGGCCCGTTCAGCCATGGCTCGGCCTATCATACCGATGTGATGAAGACGGAGGCGCTGCGCCAGGCGCTCGATGCCGGCAAATATGACGCAGCCTTCGGCGGCGCGCGCCGTGACGAAGAGGCCTCCCGCGCCAAGGAGCGTATCTATTCCTTCCGCACGCCCGACCACAAATGGGACCCGCGCAACCAGCGCCCGGAACTGTGGAACATCTATAACGGCATGATCCGCCGCGGCGAAAGCGTGCGCGCCTTCCCGCTGTCGAACTGGACCGAAGTTGACATCTGGCGCTACATCCAGGCCGAAAACATCGAGCTGCCGCCGCTCTACTACGCCAAGCGCCAAAAATACGTCGAGCGCGACGGCATGCTGATGTGGGCGGAAGATCCGCGCTTCGAAGCATTGCCCGGCGAACAGATCCAGGAAGGCATGCTGCGCTTCCGCACGCTCGGTTGCTGGCCGCTCACCGGCGGCATCCGCTCCCATGCGACCACCCTCGACGAGGTGATCGCCGAACTCGAAATCGCCACCGTCTCCGAACGCCAGGGCCGCGCCATCGACCGCGACCAGGCCGGCTCGATGGAAAAGAAGAAGCGCGAAGGATATTTCTGAGATGACCGCAGCTGCCAATACCGCCCTCGCCGCTGAACTCCTCGAGGCTCCCCAGGCCGATGCAGCACCTCTCGTGCGCGATTCGCGCCCGTTGCGGCTGATCACCTGCGGCTCGGTCGACGACGGCAAGTCGACGCTGATCGGACGCCTGCTCTGGGACACCAAGGCCGTCAAGGAAGACCAGGCCGCCAGCCTGCGTCGCGATTCCGGGCAACAAAACGATCTCGGCCTGCCGGACTTCGCCCTTCTGCTCGACGGACTTCAGGCCGAGCGCGAACAGGGCATCACCATCGATGTCGCCTATCGCTATTTCGCCACCGACCGCCGCTCCTTCATCGTTGCCGACACCCCCGGCCACGAACAGTATACCCGCAACATGGCAACCGGCGCCTCGACGGCGGATCTGGCGATTCTGCTGGTCGATGCCCGTGCCGGCCTTCTCGAACAGACCCGGCGGCATGCCACCATCGCCTCGCTGATGGGCATCAAGCAGTTCGTGCTGGCGGTGAACAAGTTCGACCTCGTTTCCTACGACAAGGCGGTGTTCGACCAGATCAGCACCGAGTTCAAGGCCCTGGCCCTGACGCTTGGCGTGCGCCAGGTGACGGCCATTCCGATGTCGGCGCTGAAGGGCGAAAACGTCGTCTACTCCGCCGGTGCCGTGATCCCGTGGTATGAAGGCCCGACACTGGTGGAAACGCTGGAACTCGCGACACTGCGCTCCGGCCAGTCGACCGGCTTCCGCCTGCCCGTCCAGCGCGTCTCGCGTCCGGGCGAAAGTTTTCGCGGCTACCAGGGCACGGTGGCCGGTGGCGCGGTAAAGCCCGGCGACAGCGTTGCCATCCTGCCCTCCGGTCAGGTGGCGAACGTCAAGCAGATCGTCACCTTCGACCTGGTGCGCAATGCGGCCGTTGCCGGTGACGCGATCACGCTGGTGCTCGACCGCCAGGTGGACGTGGCGCGCGGCGACATGATCGTCTCGCTCGACGCCCAGCCGCAGACAGGGCTTGCCTTCGATGCGCAGCTCGTCGCGTTGCAGCCCGACGGCATCGTGCCCGGCAAGCGTTACTGGCTGAAGGCGGGTTCGCGCCGCCAGCGCGTGCAGGTGCAGCCGGTGCAGCAGCTCGACCTCAAGTCCGGCAAATGGCTGGCGGCCGAGATGCTGCAGATGAACGCGATCGGCAAGGTGCATCTCGCCTTTGACGAAACCGCGATCTTCGACCCTTACGAGCTCAACCGCGGCACCGGCGCCTTCATCCTGATCGATCCCGACACCAACAACACCGTGGCGGGCGGCATGATCTCAGCCAAACGGACCGATCTCGGCGGGCTGAATACCCATGAGGGACGCGTGATCCTGTCACTGCCGGCGGATCTTGCCGAACAATTGCTGGCAACGGAGCTGCTCGCCAACCGCCGCGACGAGGTGGAGACCCGCCGGGTCACCACATCCGCCGCGCGCCAGCTGCTCGACGACATCGACGGCTGAGGCTCAGGCCATTTGACCGACAGAACAGATGGCCTGCCCCGCGCAGGCCATTTTTGATATATATCAAGAATTGCCCGTACACCTCCACGCAAGTTTTCCGAGCTATCACTTAGCCTCGTTGCAAGGAGACGGCGGGACGAATGCATTCGGGTCAAGGCGGAGAGAATTGTGGTCAGGCGCTACTGAGCCTCGCCGAGGTTCTTTCCATCAGCGGCATCACGAAGCTGGTCCTGCATGCCTGGGAACGCCGCTACGGCATAGAGCCGACGCAACGCAGCGGGACCGGCCGACGCTTCTACACCGCCGAACAGGCCGAACGGCTGCGACTTCTCAAAGTCTGCAGCGATGCCGGGCATCGGATCGGCA
The DNA here is from genome assembly GCF_003610655.1 of Rhizobium sp. AG855. NCBI lineage: Bacteria > Pseudomonadati > Pseudomonadota > Alphaproteobacteria > Hyphomicrobiales > Rhizobiaceae > Rhizobium > Rhizobium sp. AG855. The sequence goes on from NZ_RAQG01000003.1 coordinate 2,540,941, forward strand.
ATCTCATCACGCTGCCCTTGGACGAACTGCAGCGGATCGAGACCACCCAAATCGAGCGCGAACGGAATGCACCGCTGATCGCGGCCATCCGGGCCATGGACGGGGAGGCGTTTCGCAACCTGCTTCTGGCCCGGGCCGAGAGCGAAGGTCCGGACGTCTTCCTCGATACAACCGCCCTGCCCTTGTTGCGGGACATCGGAAACCTGTGGTCGGAAGACGAGCTGTCGATTGCCGCCGAACATCTGGCGACCGCGACGCTCAAGCGGCTGCTGGGAACCATGTTTGACACCAGCCCCCGACCGGGCGCGGACGCTCCCCGCCTGATCACGGCGACACTGTCCGGCGAGGAGCACGAGATCGGGGCGCTCGCCGCCGCATGGATCGCCCGCCTGCATGGGTGGGACAGCCTGTGTCTCGGGCCCAATCTGCCGCCGGAAGAAGTTGCAGCAGCGGCTGAGACACGACAGGCGCGCATGGTCTGCATCAGCGCCGTGCATGGCAAGCCGGCCCGGCTGGAGGCCGGTCTTCGCCAGTTGCGCGGTGCGCTGCCCAGGGCGATACGCCTGGTGACGGGCGGACCCGCCTATGCCGCGATGCCGGCACTCGACCGCGTTTCCTACCTGCCGCATTTCGACGCTTTTCGGCAGATGGTCGAAGCCGAACGCTGAGCGCGGCTGGTCGTCAGACCCAGGGTCAGCGCAGCCGTGACAGGCGGCAGAGAAAGCCTTCTACAAATTTAGGGAGACCAGACGACGGGACCGGCGCGCGATGCCTTGGCGCCGGCAGACCTGCCCGATCAGCCTGTCGGCCCCTTCGGCGCGTTGCGGGCCGTCGACTGGCGGGCGATCAGCTGGAAGCCGAGATCCACCACGGTTGGCGCCTGGCGGCCGCCACCCGTCGCGCGGATCAGCATGTCGGCCGCCCGGTAGCCGATCTCGTAGCGCGGCAGGCGCACCGAGGTGAGCGAGGGAAATGCGACGCCGGCATAGTCGAAATCGTTGAAACCGCAGATGCCGAATTCGTTCGGAACGGAACGGCCGCGCCTCTGGCATTCGAACAGGGCGCCGAGCGCGAGATCGTCGCTATGGCAGAAGGCAGCATCCGCATCCGGATGATCGCTGAGCAGGCGATCGAGCAAATGAGCGCCGAGCCCGACGCTGGTATAGCTGTCGATCGACAGGACAAGGGACGGATCGAACAGGCCTTCTGCCTCCAGGACCGACTGAAAGCCTTCTAGCCGCCGCTTGGACCTGTTGTCCCAGCTGGCGCCCAGCATGGCGATGCGCCGGTAGCCCTGCTCCAGCAGATGGCGGGTCGCCGCCTCGGCGGCCAGACGGTGATCGATGCCGACAGCCATTTCCGCCGGCGCGTGGCTGACATCCATGATCTCGACCACCGGACAGGGCGCACGGCGCAGCAGGTCGTCCAGGGCCGAATCATGCTGCAGGCCGACATAGATGATACCGGCCGGGTTCTGGGAGAAGAAGAAGCGCAGCTTGCGGCCATCGTCATTCCGTCCGTCACCGGGGTTGGCATACTGGATGCGCAAATCGGTGGAGCGAACGCGGTCCTCGATGCCGCGCATGACGGCGATGAAGGCATAGCTGGTGAGACCCGGCGTCAGGACCCCGATCAGGCCGCTGTCCTTGCTGGCGAGCGCCCGCGCCGCCATGTCCGGCACATAACCCATCTGCTCGACGACGCGCAGGATCGTCTCGCGCAGCGCCGGCGACACTTTCTCCGGCTCTCGCAGGGCACGCGATACGGTGATCGCACTCACACCAGCAGCCTGGGCGACATCGGAAAGCGTAACTTTTTCATGGCGGTGACGCCGCCGTCGCGTGCCTGGAATCATGATCGTCAATTTAGCAGATTATTCAACCGATGGTAGGCCAATCTGAAGACATCGCTGCGAATTGACAGATGCCAAACAATAAAGCGATTTCTTAAATACCCGTGCGTGCAATAGGTTGACGCTCTAAATCCCGGGTTAGCTCCACCACGGCTTCGTTATCGAATACAACTGTGGGTCGGACACACCAATATTGCTTGGCTTGCCCGAGCAAGCCGGCGCGGTCATCCGGGGATGGCGCCCGTGGGACGTCGCGGGACGCATCGCGTCATTTGAGACGGCTGCGGATGGCAAAAACGAAAAAACCCTGCCGAAGCAGGGTTTTCAAGCTGGTCGGAGTGGAGTGATTCGAACACTCGACCCCCACGTCCCGAACGTGGTGCGCTACCAGACTGCGCTACACTCCGTGACCAGCGGCGCCTCTATAGACCAGCGATTTTGCGAGTACAAGCATGGACACGACAAAATCACGACAGAAAGATGTTTTTTTTCACGGCAGCTGTCGAAAGCCCCGTATTTCCAGGATCTTGAGGGATCAAACCCGCGTGCAAACCGGGATGCCTTCCTCGCTTTCGGCATTCCGCCCGGTCCGCTTCCTCGGCCAATTTGGGGGCGTGTGGCACGATCGAGGTGTCGCGGACCGGCGCCCTGTGGAACAACCCGGCCTTCCGTTACGTTGCGCAGACGCATCAGCTGGAAATTTTGCGGTGTGCGAACGGCCGGGACAATTTCCCCTGCCGCCGTTTGACGCTAAGGCAGGTGTGGATCGCGCGACCGGCAGCGCGCCGCAGGACCAGGCCGGAAGACCGCACATTCAGGGTGCAAGGGGCAGCAACAATGACATTCCGCAACATGCTGACGGCAGGCCTCATGGCCGCTCTCGGACTGGCAGCCACAGGCTGCACGACCACCGGCGTTCCCCAGAACGAGGTCGAGGCCCGCTGGAACGGCCAGCAGGCCGGCGCGTTCTTCGCCCGGTTCGGACCTCCCGTCACCGACGCCGTTGCCGGCAATTCGACCCTCTATACCTGGCGCGGCGGCAACAAGACCCGCGTGATCCCGGCGACCTACGAGGATCTCGGCAATGGCAAGAAGGGCAAGCTGCTGACCCAGGCGCGCACGCAGTATATGCGGTGCGAAGTGCAGCTGACGGTCTCTTCGGATTACGTCATCCGCAGCATCCGCACCGTCGTCGACCGGCCCGGCATCAATGGCGGCAAGAGCTACTGCGCCGAATTCCTCGCCGCCGACTGAGCCTCTGGCAGCCCAAAATTCAAAGCCTCCGGTCCATCACGGGCCGGAGGCTTTTTTTTGCCCTTACGGGCAGTCGTCATCGATGGGAGAGGACCGGCTGCATGCCGGTGTCAGTCGGTGGAGCCCGCAACGGGAGGACGCCGTGGATGACGCCCTCCCCCGATACGCGAGACTGAAACCGATGCGCTTCTCGACGCTATACCCTGATGGAAGCGGTATGGTTATAGCGAGATCAAGGTTAACACTATCCTTACATACGGCGGATTTTATGGTTAATTTTCCGTGACTTGCGCGCGGGATCGGGCGGCGTGCGGGACAGACGGCCGGCATGGATCTTCGGGTCCACTTGGGGTTTAAATGCGCTCAAATCCGGGAAAAGTCGCGGCTTCGTTTCGATTTCCGCTTGACGATGTTCATGGAATGTTCGCATCTTCTCACATGACCCGGACACTCGATACCCTCGGCAAAGCGCTCCGCCACAACATGCTGGTCGTGGCAACCTGTCGTGACTGCGAACGCCAAGCCCGCTTCCTCGCCCGCGACCTCGCCACCTTCTACGGCCAAGGCCGCGACCCGCATTCGCTAAAATTCCGCTGCACAGCGTGCGACAGGCACAATTGCAAGATCACGCTGATGGACAATCCGTACGATCGCACGCCCGAGACGGTCGTCTGGCGGCCGGTGAAGGTGAAGCTTTGAGGGATGGGGGGATTAAAAAAGGGGATCAACGGCTGACGGTGTTTTGCCGGGCAGTCGGTTTCAAGTCCGTGGCTTCGGTATAAGGGCCGCACGGTCACAAGAGGACGTGGCTGGGGCGCCAGGATTCGAACCTGGGAATGCCGGTACCAAAAACCGGTGCCTTACCGCTTGGCGACGCCCCAACAGATTGCGTGCTCAAGGTCGCGCCGCAAATCGCCGCCTGATTAGCAAAGGCAGAGCCGAGCGGCAACAGGTCTTGTCGACTGGTCGGGCGATTTTTGCGGAACGATGACGGCGGTCGGTCGTTTGCCTGTCATCCCCCGAGCCAAAGAGAGACGAAAGGACCCATCATGCCGTCGATTACATCCGCACGCATCCTCATCCTTGCCACCCATGGATATGAGCGTTCCGAGCTGCGCGTGCCGCTCGAAAAGCTCTCCGCCCGCGGCGCCAAGGTGTCGATCGCTTCGCTGGAAAAGGCGCCGATCAAGAGCTGGGACAACGAGAACTGGGGCGACACCGTCGAGGTCGACCTGACACTGGACGAAGTCTCGGTCGAGGATTTCGATGCCATCGTTCTGCCCGGCGGGCAGATCAATCCGGATCTGTTGCGCAAGGAGCGCAAGGCGGTCGACCTCATCTCGGCCTTCGTCGCATCCGGCAAGACCGTGGCTGCCGTCTGCCATGCGCCGTGGCTGCTGATCGAGGCCGGCGCGGTCAAGGGCCGCAAGGCAACCTCGTTCAGCTCGATCAAGACCGACATGATCAATGCCGGCGCCGACTGGCGCGACGAGGCTGTGGTGACCGACCAGGGCATCGTCACCTCGCGCAATCCCGGCGATCTCGATGCCTTTGTGTCGAAAATCGTCGAGGAAATCGAGGAAGGCCGCCATCAGCGCCGCGCGGCCTGAACCGGTCGGGCGCCATACAAAGGCCGCAGGTCATCTGCGGCCTCATCCAGAGCCAATGGGGCTCGGCGATTTTCGCCGGGCCCTTGTTCTTGTGACGGTCGCTCCACCGCCCGGATGACCGACATCCGCCCGCTTCGCTTGACTGCGAACAGGCCGCTCCACCCTCCCCCACTCGGAGGAACCCAGCGGCACCGCGATCAGGATGCCACAACCGGCCGGCCGCGACCCGCCGCACCGGTCGCCGGCTCTGCCCAGCGTCCGCTCCCGTGACACGATCAGGTGAAGATCAATCCCGATGAATTGGCTTTGCCGCGAGGAGGAGCGCGCACCTGCCACTGCTGCGGCTTCGTCGCCCTCAGTCTTCCAAGGTGCCTGCCCGGACGGCACGCGTGTCCCGGTCACCGTCTCGTCATTCCAGGCTCCTCATCCGGGGTCCGTCATCCGGGGATCGCCGGCACCTCGCGGCGCAGGTCCGGTTCGTCGTGGATGAAGGTGAGCTGGAGGGTTGCCATGCGTTCCGCCTCGGGATGGCCGCCCAGGTCATGCGGCACGTCGACCGTGATGCCGGCCCCGCTCAGGGCTTCGGCAAAGGCGGGGAATGCACCGGCGGGCAAGGTCAGACGGATGGTGTTCATCAGGTTGGAATACATCCTGGTGTCGTCGATCCAGCCCCCAAGCCGGTTCACCGTGTCGAAGACCAGTTGGGTCGCAAGCCTGCGCTCCAGCCGTGTCACGCCCGTCATCATCACTATGGCGCCCATCGCCTCATCTCCTTTGCGCCCCGCAGTTTGGCGCTCGGCGGTGACAAATCAAGTCCATTGTGAAATAGGCTTGGAGGCAATGGGAGCGGCGGACGGCAGGCATGAAGAAACAGCGGCAGCGCGGCGGACAACAGAAGCGACGGGCGACACCGGCGTTGGCCGGGACGACACCCCTCGCCAATGGGGCGACGGTGGACGCAGTGCGGCCGGCCGGCGCTGATGCGGCGGGCCGAAGCGGGCAAAGCGCTGCAGGCGCCCGCTTTCACGCCGGCATCCAGACGCGCGGCTTCAAGCTGGCGCTCGCGCTGTTCCTTGCGGGCGTGCTGCCGGTCGCCCTTGCGCTCTCCATCCCGCATGACTTCGCCTTCTTCGAGCTCGGTTTCCTGTTCACCCTGTCGATCTACGACCTGGTGCTGGCGATGCTCGGCTTGTCGGTGGTGGTCGGCATGGCGGAGCGCGGGCGGGAGATCGGCTGGATCGCCGGCACCTTTCTCGGCGTGCTCCTGCCGATGCTGCTGCTCTTCGACACGATCTTTCCGATCATCCTGCAGAGCCCGCTCGGCGACGAACTGTTCCTAATTGCGCCGGTGGCCGTTCTCTTGGCGGGCGTGGCCTTGTGGCTGCCGCAGCGGTTTCGCGTGGTGGGCGCAGCGCTTGCGGCAGCCGTCGTCGCGCTCTCGCTGTCGCTGTTCATCGGGCTCGACGATTTCGGCATCGGGATCAAGGAGTTTGCCTTCACCGCCGTGCTCGGCGCGCTGTGGATCCTGCTGTCGCCGGGCCTGCTGCTGCGGCCGTTTCGCGGGGCGTGGCTCACCATCCCGGCGCGCATTATCGGCTCCTGGCTGGTGGTGATCGCCATCATCGTGACGGTCTCGCTTTACGTGCCGCTCACACCCGAGCCGCAAATGCCGCTCGGCGATCCGAGCGCACCTGACGTGATGATGCCCGGCATCGGCTCTCTCGACTCGCCGAGCCTGGCGCCGCTCGATCCCGCGATCGAGGAGGGTCTGGAAGACGCGCCCGGCGGCGACGGCTCCGACCTGTTCCTGCCGCGCGAGGAGGACCCCGCGCCTTGAGTGATCGCCACGGGTATCGGGATATCGACGCCTCCCGGCCAAGCGGTTACACAAGGGGGCTCTTCGTTCTCCTGATTCCGGTGCCGCCTGCATGATCGTCCGCTACGACCGTCCCGTGTCCCGATCCGCCTTTCTTGCGCGGCGACTCGCGCTGTTTGCGCTGGTGATGGTGTTGCTGGTGATCGTGGCGCATCGGTTTGGCTTCCTGAAAACACCGGATTTCGTCGCGCTGGTGCTGGTTGCGGCTTTGCCGGCCGCCTTTGCCGTGCCGCTGGCGCTGATCGGGCTGATGCGGCTCTGGCAGATCGGGGCTCTGGGCGGGATCGCTGCCGTTCAGGCGCTCGCCTATGCGGCCCTGCCGCTGGCACTGCCCGGATATGGCTATTTCCTCTATGAGAGCCGGCCGATGCTGACGGAGGTGTCAACCGATCTCAACGACCGGCCGGCCTGGGTTTCCGTGCCGGAGGCCGACCAGCAATTCCTGCCCCGCCCGCCGCTTTCGGTCGTGGCCAGCACCTTGCAGGCAGAGCATTACCCGGGCCTCAACGGCCGGCGTTACGAGGGCGCGATCGACCGGGTCTATGAGGCCGTGCGCAAGGTGGCGGTGGCCAACGGGCTGGTGGTGACCGCCAGCCGTGGCGAAGCGGAAGCCCTGCCGGACCTGCAATTGCGCCCGGCGGAAGACGGCACGACCGCGACACCTCCGGCATCGGCCTCAACCGGCACACCCCCGGCCGAGGAAGCCCTGCCCGAGAGTGGCCCGCTGCCGATGCCGCGTCCGGATGCCATCTCGGCCCTGATCGCCGCAGCCGAGGCCGGCCCGGCAGAACCGGACGGCGAAGCGCGGCTGCAGCTTGCGACAAAGACCTTTCTGCTCGGGCTTCCCTTCGATGCCGTGGTGCGGCTGAAGGAAGAGGCGGAAATGACGCTGGTCGACATCCGCGTCGCCGCGCGCTACGGGCCGCACGACCTCGGCTTCAGCGACGAGATCGCCGAAGGATTTCTGCATGCCCTGGATGCCGAACTGCTGGGGATTGCCGGGAATTGAGGAAGGGCCCACTCGCCCCATCTGTGGGGAAGATGTCGGCGCGGCCGCCAGAGGGGTCGAACTGGACAAGGCGGCGGCTCGGAGCGCGGGTTAGATCAATTCCGTATTTCCTTGGAAACACAGAACCGATCTAACTCTTTGTTATCAAGCGATTTTGGATTACCTTGCGATGGTCGCCAAAGCGAGCAGCTCGCTTATAACTTGGACCGATCCTTGTCTCGTCTCCATTTGATGAGATAGGCAAAACCGGGTCCGATCAGCGCTCCTCCCGTCATCCATTGGGCCAATGTCAGCGGCTTTTCGTCGGGATCATGCCCCGTCACATAAAGGAGGAGCAGAAACGCGGCGGCACCCGCAAACATGAGAATAATCGGGAATAATATGCTTTTACGAAACCCTTGCGTCATCGTGTTTCCTATCGTTCAAAGTCTTTGAGTGGGTGGCCTGCACCACAACCGCAGAACGCGGCCCATCGCATACATACCAACAAAAGCAGCCATTTTCCCCCTGAGTTCTGCACCACGCATTTTCGCATCGCCATGACAAGGCATAGGGAATTGAAGACCTGACGCTACGCTGCACCGCTCAAGGCCAGGGCCTCAGCGGACCACAGACGCACTGCCTCGCTCCCCTCACCGCGCCCGCGAGCGACTTCTGATCTCGTCCCTGATGGGACCCCCTCTGTCCTGCCGGGCATCTTCCTCATACGGCGGGTGAGCGGATGAATGCTGGCCACGTGCGATTAGGCAGGCCAATACTCGCCCAACAGCTTCGGCGGCCCATTGGTCGCGATCAAGCCCTTCTCCACGAGATCTTCGATATGGGCGAGTACCGAAAGCGCGGCTGCCCCATGCAGGCGCGGATCGGTTGCGGCATAGATGACCTTGACCATGTCCGATATCAGGCGGTCGCCTTGCCGGATACGCTCAAGCACCGCTTGCTCGCGCATCAGGCGATGGGTGCGCAGCGCGCGGACGAATGTCTGGGGATCAGTGACCGGGCCGCCATGGCCCGGGAGATAAAGACTGTCCCTGCGCTCCACGAGCCGGTCAAGCGAGGCCATGTAGTCGCTCATCGCGCCATCCGGGGGCGCGACGATCGAGGTGGCCCAGGCCATGACGTGGTCGGCGGAGAAGAGGATGCCGGTGTTTTCGAGGGCGAAGGCTGCGTGGTTGGCCGTGTGGCCGGGCGTGTGCACGGCGGTGAGGCGCCAGCCATCCCCCTGGATGGCCTCGCCATCGGCGAGCGCCAGATCGGGCACAAAATCCGTGTCGGAGCTTTCGGCGAAGGGGTTCACCTCCCCCTCGAAGAGCGGGCGCGACGGGCGATGCGGACCTTCGGCGACAATGATCGCCCCGGTCGTCTGCTTCAGCCGGCGGGCGAGCGGGGAATGGTCGCGGTGAGTGTGGCTGACAGCGATGTGGGTGACATCCCTGCCCGCGAGCGCCGCCATCAGCGCCTCGAAATGCGTTTCATCATCGGGACCGGGGTCGATGACGCAGACGGATTTCTGGCCGACGATGTAGGTGTTCGTGCCGTGGAAAGTGAAGGGGCCGGGATTGTTGACCGTGATCCGTTGCACCCCCTCGGCCACAGGCACGGCCACGCCATGCTGCGGGTCGAAGGCGGTGACGAAGTGCGGCAAGGACGGATCGTCGCTGCGGCTCATTTATACTCGATCTCGACAAAGCTCATGGGCTCGGTGCCGCCATTGATGACATTGTGCTCGACACCGGCATCCCGGCGATAGGCCTCGCCGGCCTTCGACGTCACGCGGCGTTCGCCGGCGGCATCCTCGATCAGGAAATGGCAGTCGGTCATCGGCACGACGACATAACCCAGGCCATGAGTGTGATGGCCCGTCGCGGCACCGGGTTCGAAATCCCAGCGGATGATGCGGGTGACCGCATCGTCGAGGATCACGGTGGGGATGGCGGGCGGGCGGGCGGAATAGCCGGGCATGGGGTGTCTCCGTGTGGGACCGACGAGGGGCGACGCGCGTGATGACGGCCTGCGTCATGGGAGCGCGAGCCTAGCTTCTGCCTTACCCCGCGACAACAGCGGAAATCGGACGCCAGGAGGCAATCGCCTGTTTCTGCTCAACTTCGTAGCGCGAGGGCGGCACGCCGACGAACCGGGTGAAGGCGGTGGAGAAGGCGCTGGCGGAGCCGTAGCCGATGCGCTCGGCGATCTCCTGCATGCCGAGCACCTGGTCGCGCAGATGATCCTTGGCGAGCGCCATGCGCCAGGCGGTGAGATATTCCATCGGCGGCAACCCGACTGCGGCGCGAAAGCGCTTGAAGAAGGCGGAGCGGGAGAGCGCCGCTTCCCGGGCCAGGCTTTCGATCGTCCAGTCGCGCGCGGGATCGGCGTGCAGACGGCGGAGGCTCGCTGCCAGACGTTCATCGGCAAGTCCGCGCAGGATGCCGGTCGGGGCCTTCTCGCTCGGGGCAATGCGCAGGGCTTCGAGCAGGATGACATCGAGCAGGCGGGCGAGAACCATGTCGCGTGCCGGACGCGCCGCGCGGATCTCATCGGTCAGGAGGCCGACAAGGGTGGAGAGGCGTTCGGCGCCGCGCACATGCAGGAGGCTCGGCAGAAGCGAGACCAGCAGGTGCGCATCGGGCGAGCCGAAATAGAAATGTCCCACCAGCAGGCGCGCATTGGCCGGCGCTTCGAGATCACCATGGCAGACTTCGCCGGGCGCAACCGGAATATCTGCGCCGATGCTACCCTTTTCGGGCAGACCCAGGACATGAAAATCGAAAAGGGCGGGCACGAGCACGAAGTCCCCGGCCTTGATCTCCATCGGCGGAAGACTGCCGACGGTGAGGCGGGCGGAGCCATCCAGCACCACGCAATAGAAGGGTTCGCCGGTCAGTTCGCGCGAGACCTGCCAGGCGCCGAAGCCGCGGGCGATCTTGCCATGGCCGGCGCGCGGACGCAGCAGCGAGACGATTTCGGCCAAGGGATCGCTCAAACGACACTCCTGATAAAGATTTGGACACTCCGCATGATAGAGGATTTCGCATCGCCCGGATAGCCTGGGATCAGTTCAACAGACAGGAGACGAAGATCATGAACAGCATCCTGATTACCGGCGCTTCGGCGGGCTTCGGCCTTGCAACGGCCAAGCTCTTTCTCGATCGCGGCTGGCGGGTGATCGCCGGCATGCGGACACCACGCGCGGACCTGCTGGCCCCCTCCGACCGGCTGCAGGTGGTGGCGCTCGACGTGACCGATCCCGACAGCATCAAAGCGGCGGTCGAACAGGCCGGGCCGATCGACGTGCTCGTTAACAATGCCGGCATCGGCTGGATGAATGCGGTGGAGGGCACCGGTGGAGACACGCTGCGTGCGCTGTTCGAAACCAACACATTCGGGCCGGCGGCAATGATGCAGGCGGTTCTGCCGCAGATGCGGGACCGGCGCTCCGGCGTGATCGTCAATGTGTCCTCCAGCGTGACGCTGAAGCCGCTGCCGCTGCTGTCGGCCTATACGGCGAGCAAGGCGGCGCTGAATGCGCTGACGGAGGTTTCGGCGCTGGAACTCGCGCCCTTCGATATCCGGGTGCGGATCGTCCTGCCCGGCCGCGCGCCGACCACCGGCTTTGGGGACACGGCCCGCACCAAGGTGCAGGAACAAGGCGGCTTCCCGGAAGCCTATCTGCCCGTGGTAAAGGCCGTCATGGACGCCTGGGCGAGCGAAAGCGAGGCCGAGGTGACGAAGGCAGACGATGTCGCGGAAGCCGTGTGGCAGGCGGCGACTGATCCAACAACGCCGTTGCGCATTCCGGCAGGAGCCGATGCAGTGGCTCTGGCGGGCTGAGACTCGGCTTCGGCGGGAGGGCGGCGGGGTCGTTCCTCCCTACCCTGCCGCTGCCGCCGAGCCCCCCACCTCAATGGAGGTGCCTGAGCTTGTCGGGGTTGCGCATGACATAGATGGCGGTGATCGCGCCATCCGCAATCTCCAGCGCTGTCGTCTGCAACTCGCCGTCCGCCTCCCGTGTCACGAAGCCCGGCAGGCCGTTAATGAGGCCGACGCGCAGGAGGTCTGATCCCGCAGGCCAGACCTTTTCGGCGAGATAGGTATGGACCTTCATCACGGCGGCATGGCCGAGGATCGGGGCGATCGCGGCCGAGCGCTTGCCGCCGCCATCGGAATGCAGGCCGACATCGGCTGCGAGCATGGCGGCAAGCGCCGTCATATCGCCGCTGCGCGAGGCGGTGAAGAACGCCTCCGCCATCTCCAGCCCACGCTTGGCGTCGACTGTGTAGCGGGTCCGTTCTTCCCGCACGTTCCGGCGTGCCCTGGCTGCCAGCTGGCGGCAGGCCGCCACGTCGCGATCCAGCGTCTCGGCGATCTCCTCGAAGGGCTGGCCGAAGACATCGTGGAGCAGCAGGGCCGCCCGCTCCAAAGGCGACAGCCGTTCCAGCGCGAGCATCAGCGGCAGGGTGACATCCTCGGGCTCGTCCTCCTCTTCGACCACGGGTTCCGGCAGCCAGGGACCGATATAGGTCTCGCGTTTCAGGCGGGCCGATTTCAGCTGGTCGAGGCAAAGCCTCGTGACGACGCGGCGGAGAAACGCTTCGGGCTCGCGGATCTCGCGGCGATCGGCCCTCATCCAGCGGATGAAGGCCTCCTGCAGCATGTCTTCGGCATCTGTCACCGAGCCCAGCATGCGATAGGCGAGCCGCATCAGCTTCTGCCTCAACGGATCGAAGCTCGCCGCCGCATCTGTTTGCTCGGAGGACAACATCAGGCGGCCACTCCCTGGGCTCGGGTTGCCGGTGTCTCGATCCAGAGGCCGAAGCCGACGGCAAGCCTGTTCCAGCCGTTGATGACATTGATCATCAGCGTCAGCTTCACCTGCTCCTCCTCGGTAAAGGCCGCCTGCAGATCCCGGAGTGCCGTCTCCTGCGGATGGCCGGCTGACAGCGTGGTCAGGGCTTCTGTCCAGGCGAGGGCCGCCCGCTCACGCTGCGTATAACACGGCGCCTCGCGCCAGGCCGAGAGAAGATAGATGCGTTGTTCGGTCTCGCCCTGGGCACGGGCTTCCGCCGCGTGCATGTTCAGGCAATTGGCGCAGGCATTGATCTGGGAGGCACGGATCTTGACGAGTTCGATCAAGCTCGGTTCGAGGCTTGCGGCGATGTCGGTCGACACGGCCATCCACTTCTTCATCAGCGTGGGGGAGGCTGCGAAAGGATCGAGTGTTGCGGTCATGATGTCGGTTCCTTCTGTTGGGGACGACATCATGACGAGCGGGGGATGGTCAATGTGACATGGGGCGGGGATTTTTGTTGGTTGGGGGCGATAGAGTGATATTCTGCGGCACCACCAGGAATGATCATCATGTCCAGACATGAGACAGTGACCATCACATTGCCGACCGAGCTTCTCGACCTTATCCGCTTGAGGGTGGAGGCGGGGGCTTATGCCGATGAGAGCCACGTCGTTTCGGAGGGTTTGAGACTGCTTGCGTCAAATGAGGACGCGCTGGAGGACTGGCTTCGCAACGAAGTGGCGCCGACTTATGACCGCGCGGAGGCCGAACCCGAAAGTTTGCAGGATCTCGATGCTGCGTTCGATGGCATTTCTCGATGAGCTGCGAAGCGGCAAGGCATCGGCTGCGGAATGAGATATCGGCTTCGCCCAAAGGTCAACATTGGACAGGTGCCCTGAGTATTTATACTGTAAGAGCGTTATGTCTCCAGCTAATTCTCTTGGAAGCACTATCTAGCCGAAACAAAATAGGAAAAATCGTCGTTTGCCACGTCTCCAGATCAAATGTCGAAATTACTGAAAAACCTATATAAAGTCGCCCCACCTTACAACCCAATTAATCCCATATAAAAATTGACAAATTCACCCCGATCGAATTATTATTACAAATCAAAAAAATTGCCAGAAGAAAACAAATGACACAGGATCTAAAAAGCATTAGAATTCGAAATTCCAATTCTTTCAGGGAAAAAATAGAACAGCAATCCCAATCAATAGATTCAATTCATAAAATATCTGAATTGTTATTCCTATCTCAGCAATCATTTCTTAATAAGATTACAGTAATAGGATCTATTCTTACAATTATATTTGGAATTGGAAGCATATCTTCCTCATACATGCAATGGGAAAAGTTAAATTCAGCAATCGAAGAAATTGGCAAGAAGAGCTCTGACTTCGAAAAAAAGATTGATGACGAACTAAACAAGAAGGCAATCAAATCAATCTCAATCAGAAACACAATTGACGATTCTGGTTATATATATGGATCCCTGTCGATATCGCCTCAGTTTTTAGGAGAAAAACTTGTCGGATACACATTGGAGTCCGACTTCTCTGTTATATTTTCTTTTGTAGGATCGACTACAAACCACCTAAACTCGTACAAAATAAAATATTCGAAAAAATTTGTTGATACTTTCCTCAAGCACCCCGACCAAATCACGGCCAAAGAAGTAATTTTGGGAAAAACATACACACTTGGCTCTGAAAAAGTCGTTACTGGGCGCGACAAGTACGTTAGCTTCAACGCAATAACTCGCAACAAATCATGCGAATATCTTGAAAATGAAATTTCGAAATTGGTTGCCCTCGACAACGCCGGTGAAGTAACAATTTGGCCGATCTACGAAATAGACAATCAAATTGACTCCAACAGGACGTTTATTATTAAATTTGAACAATCAGCAATGGCATACGACTGCGCTCATTTCGAAACTCTTCGCTAACTCGCATCTTGCTAACTACATTCAAATTTCAGGAGTGAATGTTATTGAGCAGCAGCCCGCGCCTTGATCGCCGCCTGGGCCGCAGACAGCCTTGCAATCGGCACCCGAAACGGCGAGCACGACACGTAGTCCAGCCCGACATCCTCGCAGAAGTGGATCGAGGTGGGGTCGCCGCCGTGTTCGCCGCAGATGCCGAGTTTCATGTCAGGCCTTGTCTTGCGGCCGCGTTCGGCGGCGATGCGGATGAGTTCGCCGACGCCGTCGAAATCGAGCGAGACGAAGGGGTCCTGGATGATGATCCCCTTCTTCTGGTAGGTCGGGATGAAGCGGGCGGCGTCGTCGCGGGACATGCCGAAGGTGGTCTGGGTCAGGTCGTTGGTGCCGAAGGAGAAGAATTCGGCGGCTTCGGCGATGATATGGGCGCGGATCGCGGCGCGCGGCAGTTCGATCATCGTGCCGACGAGATAGGAGATCTCGAGTTCGGCTTCGCCCATGACTTCGGTCGCGACCCGGTCGATGACGGCCTTCACGTAATCCAGCTCGGAGCGCAGGCCGACCAGGGGCACCATGATTTCCGGCACGACGGGAGCGCCTGTTTCGCGGGCGGCGGCGACGGCTGCCTCGAAGATGGCGCGGGCCTGCATTTCGGCGATCTCGGGATAGGAGATGGCAAGGCGGCAGCCGCGATGGCCGAGCATGGGGTTAAACTCGTGCAGCGCATCGATGCGGCGGCGCATGAAGCCGGGCTCAAGCCCCATGGCGTTGGCCACTTCCTCGATTTCCTCGTCCGACTTCGGCAGGAATTCATGCAGCGGCGGGTCGAGCATGCGGATCGTCACCGGCAGGCCATGCATGATGGTGAAGAGCTCGGTGAAATCGGAGCGCTGCATGGGGAGCAGCTTGTCGAGGGCGGCGCGGCGGCCGGCCTCGTCTTCGGCGAGGATCATCTCACGCATCACATGAATGCGCTCGCCCTCGAAGAACATGTGTTCGGTGCGGCAAAGGCCGATGCCTTCGGCGCCGAAGGAGCGGGCGGCGCGGGCATCACCCGGCGTGTCGGCATTGGTGCGCACCGTCATGCGGCGGGTCGCATCGGCCCAGACCATCAACTGGGCGAAATCGCCCGAGAGTTCCGGCTGCAGCATGGGCACCTCGCCCTTCAGCACCTGGCCGGAGGAGCCGTCGATGGTGACGATGTCGCCCTTGGTCAGCGTGACGCCGAGGCCAACAAGCTTTTCGTTGCGCAGATCGACGCGCATGGTGCCCGCACCCGAGACGCAGGGGATGCCCATGCCGCGGGCGACCACGGCCGCGTGGCTGGTCATGCCGCCACGCGTCGTCAGGATGCCTTGTGCCGCATGCATGCCGTGAATGTCTTCGGGGCTGGTTTCGACGCGCACCAGAATGACCTTGCGGCCTTCGCTTTCGGCCTCGACCGCCTCTTCCGCCGTAAAGACGATGGCGCCGGTCGCCGCCCCCGGCGAGGCGGGCAGGCCGGAGCCGATGACATGGCGGGTGACGCGCGGGTCGATGGTCGGGTGCAGCAATTGGTCAAGCGAAGACGGCTCGATGCGCAGCACCGCTTCTTCTTTCGTGATCAGGCCTTCCGCGACCATGTCGACGGCGATCTTCATCGCGGCCTTCGTCGTGCGTTTGCCCGAGCGGGCCTGGAGCATCCAGAGCTTGCCGCGCTCGATGGTGAATTCGAGATCCTGCATGTCGCGGTAATGCGCTTCCAGCCGGTCGCAGATGGCGCCGAATTCGGCGAAGGCCTCCGGCATCAGCTTTTCCAGCGAGGGCTTGTCGGAGCCACTGTCGATGCGGGCGGCTTCCGTGATCGATTGCGGCGTGCGAATGCCGGCGACGACGTCCTCGCCCTGCGCATTGACCAGGAACTCGCCGTATAATTCCCGGGCACCGGTCGAGGGATTGCGGGTGAAGGCGACGCCGGTGGCCGAGGTCGAGCCGAGATTGCCGAAGACCATGGTCTGCACCGTCACCGCCGTGCCCCAGTCCCCGGGAATGTTGTGCAGCAGGCGATAGGTCTTGGCCCGCGGGTTCATCCAGCTGGAAAAGACGGCGCCGATCGCGCCCCAGAGCTGGACGTGGGGATCCTGCGGAAATGGCTGGCCGAGGTCCTGTTCCAGCAGGTCCTTGTAGAGGCTGACGATGTGCTGCAGCTCGACGGCCGACAATTCGGTGTCGAGCTCGTGGCCGAGGCGGGCCTTTTCGTCCTCAAGGATCTCCTCGAAAACCTCGTGATCGAGGCCCATCACGACATCGCCATACATCTGGATGAAGCGGCGATAGCTGTCCCAGGCGAAGCGGGCATCGCCGGAATGCTGGGCGAGTGCGGCGACCGTGTGGTCGTTCAAACCGAGATTGAGCACGGTGTCCATCATGCCGGGCATGGAGGTGCGCGCACCGGAGCGCACGGAGAGCAAAAGCGGCTGGCTGGTATCGCCGAAGGCGCGGCCGGTGGCCGTCTCGATGCCTTCTATGCCCTGGAGAACCTGGGCTTTCAGATCGTCGGGAAGGGTCTTGCCGCTCTTGTAATAGATGCCGCAGGCGTCTGACACGATCGTGAGGCCGGGCGGAACAGGCAGACCCAGCGCCGCCATTTCGGCGAGATTGGCCCCCTTCCCTCCCAACTGATCGATCTCGGCCCTACTCCCCTCGGCCTTTCCTCCGCCGAAGGTGTAAACCCACTTGCGCATCGCCCTCTCCACCCAAAACAGGCTTTATTTTCCACCGTTTACAGCAAATGTGACGGATTGGAAACGCCACCTTGTCAAGTTTATGCTGCAATGCATCATAATTGCGGCAGTGACAGGGGATAGCGGTCTCGGCGATGTGAATCCTCGTGAGGGCGGCGGCCGTCCGAGGGGATGGCTGGAACGAGCGGCTGGTGAGACTGTCTTCCGACACCGTGTAAAGCGGCAATTGTTACGGCTCATCACGCAATGCGATAAACGGTCACTTAAAATGACCGAAGAAATCGCTTCAGGATGATGCACTGCGGTCGAGACTTTGGTAGTGGGCATGCACGAGTATTGTAATCCGGAATCGAAAATGACCCTGAAAAGCCCGGTGCCCCTGACGCAGATCCCGCATAACGACCTGTATCGCAAGGGCGACGTCTTCGTTCTCTTTGGTGAATTGTTCGGTCGCGGTTATGTCACCGGCCTGCTGGACCAGGCGAAGAAGGCCGGCATGGAGATCATCGGGATCACCGTTGGTCGCCGCGATGAGCACAACAAGCTGCGTCCGCTGAACGATGAGGAACTCGCCCAGGCCGAAGCCAATCTCGGCGGCCGGATCATCAACATTCCCGCCATGGCCGGCTTCGATCTCGATGCGCCGGAAGGCGAGCCGACGCCGACGGACCTGCTTTCGGCGCTGACGCTGGAAAACTGGGAAACCGAAAAGCTCGACTGGGCGCATATCGAAAAGTGCCGCGATGTCGGCGTGAAGCGCTTCCAGGATGCGGTCGCCAAGATCATGGCCGAGCTTGAAGGCATGATTGCCGATGGCAAGAACGTGCATTTCGCCCACACCATGGCCGGCGGCATTCCGAAGGCCAAGGTCTTCCTCGTGATCGCCAACCGCATCTACAAGGGTCGCGGTGCGCGCCACATGTCGTCGCAGGTGCTCTTGGAAAGCGATCTCGGCAAGCTGATCCTGCAGAACTTCGACGAAGTCTCGGCCAACACCTTCCGCCACCTGATCGAAGGCAGTGCTGCCATCCGCGCCCGCATCGAAAAGAGCGGCGGCCAGGTGCGGTATTCCGCCTATGGCTATCACGGCACCGGCATCCTGATCGGCGACGACTATCGCTGGCAGACCTATACGAACTACACCCAGGGCTATGCCAAGATGAAGCTCGAGGCGATTGCCGAAGAGGCGTTTGCGTCCGGCATCAAGGCGACCGTGTTCAACTGCCCCGAGATCCGCACCAATTCATCCGACGTCTTCGCCGGCATCGAGCTGCCGCTTCTGCCGCTCCTGAAGGCCTTGAAGAAGGAAAATGGTGGGGCGCGGGCTGAGAAGATCTGGGCCGACTGCCAGAACCTGCTTGTCGACGGTGCGACGATCGACGAGGTGCTCCAGAAGATCGCCGACTTCCAGGTCAGCGCGGTGATGGAGCCGTTCTACGACTTCAACAAGTGGCCGATGCCGAACAGCCAGGGCCAGTCCGACATCACCATCGGCACCTCGACCGAGATCGCCCAGATGCACAAGGACGGCAAGGCGCTGATCTCGGACTATCTGAGCGTGCTCGTGGTCGAGGCGACCGGCGCTCTGATCTTCGGTGAAATCGCGCATCCCTCCACCCCGGTGATCTGGCTGAACCACGACGTGGTGGCGCGGCAGATTAATTCGGCGGGTTGAGCGCGGGAAGCGAATAGCGAATAGGCGGTAGCCAATAGAAGATGCCGGGAGCTTGCTTTCGGCATTTTTGTTTGATGAGGTCCTCTCCGCCGTCATCCTCGGGCTTGTCCCGAGGATCTACCACCGCTGCTATTGGCTTGACGTTTATGGCCTTTCCCAGGCCTCCCCTTCCTGGCCACCCTTGGCAGATCCTCGGCACAGGGCCGAGGATGACGGCGCGTATGGGGCATGCTCCCTTCCCGCTAGATCTCTTGGCGAGCAGCAGCAACCAATGGGTCTTTTGCAAGGGCGAACCGTTCGGCGTCTCGCACGGCTGGACTTGTCGCCCGGATGCTGGCACGTCCGTAATCAGTTGTCTGACAAATCGAGTCTTCCACAAATCGAGTCGTCCCATGCGCATTCCCCCGCAGTTTCGCGTCTATATCGCCTTCTTCCTGTTCGCCATGTCCACCGGCGCGATGTTTTCGCGGCTGCCGGACCTGCAGGCGCATTTGTCGGTGAACAAGGCCGAACTCGGGATGACGCTGATCGGCATGGCGATCGGGTCGCTGATTTCGCTCACCTTTTCCTCGCCGCTGATCGTCCGGCTTGGCACGCGTACGACGCTTGCCATTTCGCTGCTCGGCGTCATGGCGCTGCTGTCGACCATTCCGCTGTTGCCCAATGCACCCTCGGTCTTTGCCACGCTCTTCGTCATGGGCCTGCTCGCCGGCGCGCTGGAGATCTGCCTGAACGTCGAGATCGGACGGATCGAGGCCGAAATCGGCTTCGGGATCATGAACCGGGCGCATGGTTGCTGGAGCCTCGGTTTCTTCGTTACCGCCATCACCGCCTCGCTGGTGCGCCAGGCCGAGATCAGCATGCAGATGCATATGCATGCG
Organism: Rhizobium sp. AG855; assembly: GCF_003610655.1. Lineage (NCBI taxonomy): Bacteria > Pseudomonadati > Pseudomonadota > Alphaproteobacteria > Hyphomicrobiales > Rhizobiaceae > Rhizobium > Rhizobium sp. AG855. Next base: position 2,560,549 of record NZ_RAQG01000003.1, read on the forward strand.
TTGCTCGGCGTGATGTTCGTGATCGGGGCGGTGACGGTCGCCGGCATGAAAAATGCACCGCACCTCCCCCATGTCGGCACCGCGCAAGACCAGCCGCATTTTGCCCTGCCGACGCTCGGTCTGCTGCCGCTCTGCATCATCGGCACCTCGGCCTTCCTGATCGAAGGTGCCGGCATCGACTGGTCGACGATCTACATGAACGAGGTTTTCGAGGTCTCGCCCTTCATCTCCGGCTCGGGCCTCACCCTGTTTGCCTTCTTCATGGCGCTTGCCCGGCTGACCATCGATCCCGTCGTTGATCGGCATGGCGCGCGGCTTGTCGGGCGTGTGCTCTTGACGGTGGCCGCATTCGGCATCGCGCTGGCGTGGGTCGCGCCGCATCCTTATGTGGCGCTTCTCGGCTTCGCGCTGATGGGGGCCGGCTGCAGCGCGGTCTATCCCATGGCGGTGACCGCCGCTGCCCAGCGTACGGACCGGCCGGCCGTGGTCAACGTGGCGGCGATTGCGCAGATGGCCTTTGTCGTCTTTTTCCTCGGCCCGCCGCTTCTCGGTTTCGTTGCGGAAACCTTCGGCATCCGCAATGCCTACCTCGTCTGCCTGCCGCTGGTGCTGGGTTCGATCCTGGCCAGTTCGGCACTGCCGGTGCGGGTGATCAAGGCCGGGCGAGAGGCCGCGGCGTGAGGCTCATTGCCGTCAGTTGGCCAATGCCACCAGCTCGTCGGGGGTCGGGTCGCCGAAGAATTTGACGCCGAGTTCGGCGTCGGAAACCTTGAGAACCGCATGTTTGCCATCGGCGGAGAAGATCGCGACCAGCCGGCTTGCATCACAACGGCCGGCCTCGCAGGCACGAAACAGCTGCCGCCTTTCGCCCGAAACCACGACCTCCTCAGAGGCCAGAGCCACATAGCGCGGCTGGCTGACCAGTGTGCGCACCCAGAAGGGCAGTCCCGGCTTGCCCTTGATCATGTCCATGAGACTGTCTCGATGGACCGCCGAGGTTTCGAGAACCTTGGGCAGGAAGTTGCCGGAGAGGGAAGTGTCGGGAAGACCGTCCGTGTCTTGCGTCGCGGCAGGGGCCGCAAGCGACAACACCATCAGAGCGGTGAGAATGGAGTGTCGCATCACACCAGATCCCGCTCGCGCAGCGCCTCTGCCGTCTGCAGGTCGACGGAGACGAGCTGGCTGACACCCTGTTCAGCCATCGTCACGCCGAAGAGGCGGTTCATCCGGGCCATGGTGATGGGGTTGTGGGTGATGATGACGAAGCGGGTCTCGGTGGAGGCGGCCATCTCGTCCATCAGGTTGCAGTAGCGCTCGACATTGTGGTCGTCGAGCGGCGCGTCGACTTCGTCCAGCACGCAGATCGGCGCGGGGTTGGTGAGGAAGACCGCGAAGATGAGCGCCATGGCGGTGAGCGCCTGCTCGCCGCCCGAGAGCAGCGTCATGGTCTGCGGCTTCTTGCCCGGCGGGCGCGCGAGGATTTCGAGACCGGCTTCCAGCGGGTCGTCGCTTTCGATCAGCTGCAGCTCGGCGGTGCCGCCGTTGAACAGGTGGGTGAAGAGGCGCTGGAACTGGGCGTTGACGACGTCGAAAGCGGCGAGCAGGCGTTCGCGGCCCTCGCGGTTCAAACTCTGGATCGCGCCGCGCAGCTTGCGGATCGCATCGATGATGTCGTCACGCTCCTTGATCAGGGCTGCCAGCTTGTCCGACAGTTCCTTCTGCTCTTCCTCGGCGCGCAGATTGACGGCGCCTAAGCGCTCGCGCTCCATCTTCAGGCGGTCGACATTGCGCTCGACCTCGCGCAGGTCGCCGATCTGCGAGGGGTCTTTCAGGCCCGTCAGGCGAAACGCCTCGTGCGGGGGCACGTTCAACGCTTCGGCAATGCGGGCCTCGGCATCGACACGCCATTCCTTGGCCGAGACCAGGCGCTCTTCGGCGCGGCCGCGCTTTTCCCTGGATTCGGCGAGTTCGGCGAGCGCGGCGGCGGCCTTCTGGTCAGCCTCGCGCTGACGGGTTTCGGCGTCGACCAGGCGGTCGGCGGCCTCGCGGCGATCTTTTTCCGCCTTGTCGAGGGCGGTCATCAGGTTGCGGCGTTTGTCCTCGAATTCGTCGGGCGCCATTTCGAGATCGGTGATTTCTTCGCGCGCTTCTGCCTCGCGCTCGCGCAGGGTCGCGATGTGTTCTTGCGCCGATTTGGCGCGGTTCTGCCAGTTCTGCTTTTCCTGGCGGATCGCAAGAATGCGGCGGCGACGCATCTCGTCTTCGCGGGCAAGCCCCTCGAAGCGGGCACGGGCTTCGGCGAGCAGGCCACGGTCGCGGGCAACCAGGCTTTCCGCCTCCCGCAGGCGGGCGTCGAGGGCGGAGAGATCGGGCGTCTCCTCCATCTCAATGCGGGCGGTTTCTTCCTGCTCGACGATCTCCTCGATCTGAGCCTTCAGGCCATTCACCGCCTCCTCGATCACCTCGCGGCGGCGGATGAGATCGCCGGAGGCGCGTTCGGCTTGGGCCAGGGCATCGCGGGCTTCGGCGAGTGCGCGGACGGTGAGCCGGCTGCGGTCGCGGGCATCCGTGAGACGGGCCTCTTCGGTGCGGATGGCGTCGGCGGCCTCGCTCAACCGGTCCTCGGCTTCGCCCATCTGGTCGCGGGCTTCCTCGGTCTCGATCTCGATTTCGGCGAGGCGATTCTTCTGGGCAAGGCGGAGCGCTGCCGCACTCGGGGCATCGGCGCCGGTGACATGGCCATCCCAGCGATAGACGGCGCCATCGCGGGTGACGAGGCGCTGGCCGGGGGCGAGGCTCGCCATCAGGCGGAGGGCGTCACCTTCTTCGACCACGCCGATCTGGCGGAGTGCACGGGTGAGGGCTGCGGGTGCGCGGACATGGGCGATGAGCGGCTTCGCGCCTGACGGCAGGCCTGCGTCCCCTGCCCCGTCGCCATTGCCATGCCAATGGGCGGGGGCGGATGGGTCGAGGGCGCTGTCGAGGTCGTCGCCAAGCGCGGCTCCGAGCGCGGTCTCGAAGCCACGATCGACGGAGAGTTCGTCGGCGACGGGCGGGAAGTCGCCGGTTGTTGTCGAAGCCAGGATGCGGGCGATGGTGCGGGCTTCGGTCTCCAGACCGTTGACCCGCGCACGGGCGGCTTCGAGCGGCTGGCGCAGGTGGCTTTCAGTGCGGCGCGCCTCTGTCAGCGCTGCCTCGGCCTCCATCGCCGCACTCTCGGCATCGGCCACCGCCTGTTCGGCGATCTCGACCATTTCGCGCTTTTCGTCCGGATCGGGCAGAGCGGCGATGCGTTCGAAGATGTCGGAAAGTTCGCGGGAGGCGTCGGAGACCTGGCGCTCCAGCCTTGCGCGGCGTTCGGCGAGATCGCGGATGGCGCGTTCCAGCTGATTGCGGCCGGCGGCGGCTTCGGCGCGCTCGGCGGTGAGCCGGGTGAAATCGCGTTCGCTGTCGACAAGGGTCGCTGCGGCGGCGTCGAAGGTCTCCTTCGCCTCTTCAGCGAAACGTCCGGCATCGGCGAGGATTTCCTCGAGTTCGGCCTCTTCTTCCGCCAGCCGCTGGATGACCTCGGCGTTTTCGGAAACCAGACGCTCCTCGCGGCGGATGTCCTCGTCGAGCTGGGCGAGACGACGGGTGAGTTCGTCGCGGCGGCGGAGGATACGGCTGGCTTCCTCGTCCAGTTGGCTGCGGGCGATCTGCAGGCGCTGGAGGGCGGCGGCACATTTCGCCTCCTCCTCACGCAGTTCCGGCATTTTCAGGCTGGCGACGGCCTGCAGCTTGGCCGCTTCCATCTGGAAGTTCGCCTTTTCGGCGACGATGGACATGGCCTGATTGAGGGCGCTTTCCGCCTCCCCTTCCGCCTGTTTCGCCTGTGCCCAGCGGATATGGAGGAGCATTGCCTCATGGGCGCGGATATCGGCTGACAGCTGCTTGAAGCGGTTGGCCTGGCGGGCCTGGCGTTTCAGGCTCTCGATCTGGCTTTCGAGCTGGGCGGTGATGTCTTCCAGCCGCTCCAGATTGGTTTCGGCGGCGCGAAGCCTGAGTTCGGCCTCGTGGCGGCGGGAATGCAGGCCGGAAATGCCGGCGGCTTCTTCAAGCAATTGCCGGCGGGCCTGCGGTTTGGCCGCGATCAGCTCGCCGATGCGGCCCTGGCCGACCATCGAAGGCGAGCGGGCACCGGTCGAGGCATCGGCAAACAGCAGCTGCACATCCTTGGCGCGGGCTTCCTTGCCGTTGATGCGGTAGACGGAGCCGGCACCGCGCTCGATGCGGCGGGTGACCTGGATCTCGTCGGCATCGTTGAAGGCGGCCGGCGCCGTGCGGTCGGAGTTGTCGAGGTAGAGGCCGACTTCCGCCGTGTTGCGGGCCGGGCGATTGCCGGAGCCGGAGAAGATGACGTCGTCCATGCCGGACGCGCGCATGTTCTTGTAGGAATTCTCGCCCATGACCCAGCGCAGCGCCTCGACCAGGTTCGACTTGCCGCAGCCATTGGGTCCGACAATGCCGGTGAGGCCACGCTCGATGACGAATTCGGAGGGCTCGACGAAGGACTTGAAGCCGAGAAGACGCAGGCGGTTGAATTTCATCGGCACAGCCTCCCCTTCGCCCCGCTTGCGGGGAGAAGGTGGCCCGTAGGGTCGGATGCGGGGCCGATGGCCGAGGTTTTAAGGCTCAAGACGCTGAAGTCGAACGAGAGCGCCCCCCTCTGCCCTGCCGGGCATCTCCCCCACGAGGGGGGAGAGCGGCGCGCGGCACTTGTCGCGGTCACCGCTGGTGTCGCGTCCGGCGCAGACAGCGCAGCTATGGGTAAAATGATTTCAGTATGGGAGCGAGAGGCCGGCGGATTTCCGCTCTCCCCCCCTGTGGGGGAGATGCCCGGCAGGGCAGAGGGGGGTAACGCCAGATGCAGCTTTACGAATGCGCCCCTCATCCCCGGCGCAAATTTTGCGCCTGACCTGCCGCCACCTTCTCCCCGCAGGCCGGGAGAAGGGCGATCAACGCCGCCCTCGCCCATCTGGCCACCAGACATACAAACGGGCGCACGGGTTTCCCCGGCGCCCGTCGTCAGAACGGTGCGTCGATCAGAGCAGGCTGTCGATGAGGGCCGACATGGAGTCAACCGACATGTCCCCCGAATAGGCCTTGCCATTGATCAGGAAGGTCGGGGTCGAGTTGACACCGAATTCCTGGGCGCCGCGATCGCGGACAGCCGACACATCACCGGCAAGCTTCGCGTTCGTCAAGCAGGCGTCGAAGGTCTCCTGTGTAAAACCGCCGAGTTTCGACAGTTGCAGCATGGCGGAGCGCACATCGCCATTGTCAGGGGCGGCCCAGGCGCGCTGCTGCTTCAGGAACATCGAGACGAAGGGGAAGAACTTGTCTTCGGTGGTGCAGCGCGCCAGCATGAAGGCGGCGAGCGAAGCGGTGTCCTGCGGGAACGGGAATTCGCGCAGCACGAAGTAAGCCTTGCCGCTGTCGACATATTTGGTCTTGATCGCGTCGAAGGTGGTTTCGTGGAAATGGGCGCAATGCGGGCAGGTCATCGACATGTATTCGATGATCTTGACCGGGGCGTTCGGATCGCCGAGCGTCATTTCCTTGAGCGGGCCTGGCTTCAGGGCCGCTTCCATGTCGACATCGCGATCGGCCTTCGGCATTTCGGCAGACGTGGTGGAGGCCGTGGTCTCGTTGCTGACCGCCGGCACCGGCTGCTCGGCACTGGCCGACTTCTCGTCGCTGCAGGCCGACAGGGCGGCAACGGCGCCAGCCAGGGCAATACCGCTCAGCAGGCGGCGCTTGGTGATCGTGAGTTCAGACATCGACATCGGTCTCTTACCTGTTGGAATGACGGTTGTTCTGGGCTCAACCGTTATAACGGCAGATGGCGGCAAACAAGGCAGGCTGCCATGAGAAAAATCAAAGTTCCGTGACCTTTTCAAGGACACAGCGTCACCCATTGCCTGCAGGACGGATATCCCACGCGGAACGTCTGTCCGTGCCCGACACTTGCCCTTGCTGCACTGCAGCCTTACAGATGTGCGCTTGCCGCGCAGCGCGCGGGAAGGCACCAAACTTGGCCGTTCAGTGCGTGTTTCTTCACTTCATAGTTCGGATCAACTTGCCGTAAATGATTTTATTCGGGTCGTTTCCAAGAGTTGCAGTCATGTTTTATTCATTCAAAAGTTTCAGCAGGCTCTTTTCCCGGACGATCCACATTGGCGGCATGGTGATTTGCTTCGGCCTGCCGCTCACCTCCGGCAACACCCTCGCCCAGTCGTCGCAGAATGTCGGCCCCCGGCCCGGCGGCCAGTCGCTGGATGTGATCGAGGCCGAGCGCAAAAAGCTCTTCGCCCAGATGATGGCGCATCCCGACGATCTGGACACAGCCTTCCAGTATGCCGCCCTCTCCTCCCAGGCCGGCGACCTCGAAGGGGCGGTGTCGACGCTGGAACGCATGCTGATCTATGCCCCCGGCCTGCCGCGCCTGCAGCTGGAGCTCGGCGTGCTCTATTACAGACTCGGGGCCTATGAGACGGCGCGGCAGTATTTCGAGGGCGCCCAATCGGCCGGTGACGTGCCGCCTGAGGTCAAAACCAAGGTCGAGGACTATCTCGCCGCGATCGACAAGCAGGCGGCTCCGTCGTCGCTGACCGGCATGGTTCGCGCCGGCATCCGCTATCAGAGCAATGCCAATGCCGGGCCCGGCAATTCGACCGTGACCCTGAACGGCCTTTCCTACAGGCTCGACGAGCTGACCGTGGCGGGTGAGGATTTCAACGCCTTTCTTACCAGCTCCGTGCGGTATCGCCACGAGCTGGACGAACAGGGCATTGCCATCGAGGCCGGAATTTCCGGCTATACCGCCGGGTATCGCGACCGGGATGCCTTGAACACAGGAGCGCTCGAAGGTTATGTCGGCCCGACCTTCGACCTTGCCCGCTTCGGCCTCGACGACCGGACCCTTTCTGTCTTCCTTCTGTCAAGCGGCGTGCTGATCGAGGGCGATCGCTATCTCGCCTCGATCGGCGCCTCGACCACATTCAACTGGCAAGTGACGCCGACGGACGGGGTGGCTGCACAGCTCGAATATCGCTACGAGGACTACAACAATACAAAGTCCCGCCAGAGCCCCGAATATCAGACAGGCGACCGCATCGACGGGCAGCTTTCCTATTCGCGGCAGATCACCGAGGATTTCAACATTTCCAGCCGGGTTCTGGCCACACGGCGCATTGCCGAAACCGACTATCTTTCGTCGACGGAACTTGGTCTGGGGATCGGCAGTGCCTGGCGTTTCGCCGCGCCGATCGGCGATGGTCCGGCCTGGGTTCTGGCCCTCGACACGGCTGTGTCGCGCCGCAACTTTGACGGCCCGGACGCCATGATCGATGCAGACGAGCGCCAGCAGGATACGGAATTCAGCGTCAATCTTCGGCAGATCGTGCCGTTTACCGACAGCGTGGCACTGGTGGCGGAGGCCGGCTACCGCAAGGTCTGGTCGAACTACGACATCAAGACCTTCGACAATATCAGCGTGTCCCTCGGCATCCAGTCGAGCTTCTAGGAGAGCACCATGAACCGCATCCTGTCGACCTCCGCGCTCCTTGCTGCTTCCGTCGCCATGTCCATGGCCGCCGCCGCCCCCAGCCGTGCCGAGGCCAATGTCGCCGGTGTGACGGCCGCAGTAAACCCGACCGCCTCGGCCCTCCAGCCGGGCGGAAAGCGCAAGCTGATCTCGCTTGGCGATCCCGTCGTGCGCGACCAGCGCATCGAGACCGGACCGGAGGGCCTGGTGCAGATCCTGCTTGCCGACGGCACGTCGTTCACGGTCGGGCCAAACTCCTCCATCGTCATCGACAGCTTCGTCTACGATCCGGAAAAGCAGACGGCATCGCTCGCCGCCACCATGACCAAGGGAGCTCTGCGCTTCATCGGCGGCAAGGCTTCGAAAGCGAGCGGTGACGTGAAGATCGACACGCCGATCGGCACCGCCGGCATTCGCGGCGCCGTTGTCGACATCAACCTCGACGGCCGGACCGCCGACGGCCAGGTGATCCCGCCGCATGTCTCGCTGGTGTTCGGCAAGCAGGTGGAATTGAACAGCCGCGGCAGTTCGGAACGCCTCTTCCGGCCGGGCTTTTCGATCGTCGCCGGCGATGGCGGCAACAGCGTCAAGCGGACACCATCCCTCTGGGTGAGCAGCCTGCAGCAATATCTCGCCGGTCGGCCGGGCATGACCGGCGGCGCGAAGATGGTGCCGACCGACCAGAGCGTGCGCAACAGCCAGGTGGCGACCAGCAATTCACAGCAACCGGTGGCGAAGAACAACATACCCGTTCCCCGCCCCCGGCCCTTGCCGGTGACGGCGCCGGACGAGATCGCGGCGACGTCGACCCGGGACAATACGCGGCCTGAGGTACCGGAGGAAAATCCCGGCGCCGAAGTCCCCGTGCCAAGCAGCGCCAGCGTCAGCGTTGGCGTCGGTTCGTTGGGCAAGGTGAACACGCGTTCCGGTACGGTCACGCAGAATGCGGACGGGACCATTACCGGCAGCTACGGCGCCGACAGCTTCATTCTTCCCGCCCTCGCATCGACCTCGTCGCTGACGTCGCAGACGGTCAACGGCACGGCCAATGGTGCCGCCGTCAGTGGCACCGCCTATACCGGCAGCAACGGTTTTGTCGCCTATCTGCTCACCAACGGGTCCGGTGACCCGTTCTATGTGATCGGCGGCACGCCGGCGAATGCCACAAGCACGCTTTCGAGCGGGCAGATCCTTCACTACGTGCTGAAGCCGGATGTGCTCAACGCGGCGATGGTGAATGCGGATGGCATCACCATCCCCTTCACCAGCGGTTTTCCCGCCGGGCCGACAGTCGCCAGCGACCTGCTTGTCGCCGGTGTTTCCACCAGCAACGGGAAAATCGGACGTGCCATGCAGGCATCCCTTTTGATCGACGGTGCCGGCACCAGTCAGACAAGTGCGATCAATGTCACGGCAGGCAGCATCGGCTTGTTGCAGGGTGGCGGATATGGATTGACCGGCTCGACTGCGGGTTCGGGTCGGGACACCGCGAACAGCCAAGCCTCGCACGGTCAGGGAATCACCACATCGATCGGTTCGACGGCCGGAGGCGACCAGTTCTATGGTAGCGGCGGCGAGTATCTGGTCGTCGGGACCGGCAGCCTTCCGACCGTCGACTTCGGAGACCCTGACGGTGAATTCCAGGGTTATGACTATCTGCATGTCGCGGGCCGCAATGACGCGGCATCAACTGCTGCAGTGAGAAGCTTCGGCAGCCAGACGCGGACGGGTTTTTCGTCGTGGGTGCTGCGGTCGTTTGGCTCCAATACGATCCGCGCGGGACGGGCGACCGTCACCTTCGATGCCACCCAAGGCACCTTCACCGGCGGGATCACGTCCGTCGGCGGGGATTATTATGCCGACTTCTACGGTAACGACGACCGGACCTATCTCAGCGACACGCTGATGGCGGCGACCAGTTCCAAGGACGGGACCTATATGGTCTCGTCTGCGGCCGTTCCGGCAAAGATCTTCAATGGCAACACGTCGGCGCAGATCTGCACCAGTTGCGAGTTCATGACCTGGGGTTGGTGGGGTCGAAACCTTTACGGCGAAGTCGACTACAAGGTTCATCTCGGCAACTGGATCATCGGAGAGCGGCCGGCGAACACGGCCGTTCCCACAACGGGCAGCGCGACCTATACCGGCAATGCCGTCGGGACGGTGCTGAACAACGGTGCGCAATACATCGCGACGGGGAACCTCGCGGCGACGATGAATTTCGGCGCGCGCACCGGTACAGTCGAGATCAGCAATTATGACGGCAAGGGCACGTTCGGCGCCAATGTGAGCTTCCAGTCCGGCGGCAATCCGGTGTCGACGCTTACCAGTTCATCGATGATCGGCATTGCCACCAGCGTCACCGGCGCCTTCGCCTCGGATGGCACCGGCACTCCGTCCGGCAATGTCAGGGGCGTGATGGGGAACTTCACGGCTGTCGACGGCACCTGGTCGTCGACAGGCATCTTTGCCGGCAGCACCACGGGCGTCGTTCCGTGACAGACCGCATGGCGGAGACCCGGCGGCCACAGGCCCGCCCAACACGGCGGCTTTCCTCCTCCCAGCGTCGGCGGCTCGGAGTCATGCTGATCGGGGCGGCGGCGTTGACGGGGGTGATCACGCTCCATGCCGTCTTCGCCGACCAGGCCTTTCGCCTGACCGCCTTGGTCTTCGACAGCTATCAGAGCTTCAAGCCGCGGGAGGCGACGGACCCGCCGGTGGCGGTCATCGATATCGACGAGGCCTCGATCGCGAGGCTCGGCCAGTGGCCGTGGTCGCGGCGGGTGGTGGCCGACATGGTGACGCGGGCAAGCGCATTCGGGGCTGCGGCGATCGGCTTCGACATCGTGTTTTCCGAACCGGACCGGACGGCGCCTTCCCGGCTGATTGCGGAAATGCGCCGCCAGGGTGTTTCGCTCGACATGGCGGGAACCGACCTGCCTGATCCGGATGTCGCACTGGCCGAGGCAGCACGCGTCCACCCCGTGGCGCTCGGCATTGCGCTGACGAACGAAACCCAGGCGCCGGTCGCGCCGCCGAAAGCCGGCTTTTCCTTCCTGGGCGAAGACCCGAGCCCCGCACTCAACCGATTTTCCGGTGCGCTCTCCAATCTGCCTGTTCTGACGCAGGCGACCACGGCTGTCGGCTACTTCTCCTTCCCGCCGTCGCCCGACAATATCATCCGGAGTTTTCCGCTGGTCTCGACGGCCAGGGGCACGCTTTATCCCGCCCTCTCGATCGAAACGCTGCGCATTGCCCAGCAGGCCGGCTCCTTCATCGTGCGCTCGGCGCAGAGCGGTGGCCGGCTCGCCATGACCGACCTGCGTGTCGGAGCGCTCGAGGTGCCGGTCGGCCCCGGTGGCGAGATGTGGATCTATTACTCCGGCCTGCCGGCCATGCCGGTGATTTCGGCTGTGGACCTTCTTGATCCTTCCAAGGCGGCCACACTTGCCGGCCAGATTGAGGGCCGCATTCTGCTGATCGGCACTAGCGCCGTCGGCTTGCGCGATCTCGTGGCAACCCCCGTTGATCCGGCCATGCCGGGGGTGAAGGTGCATGCCGAGATTATCGACCAGATCGCCAGCGGTGTGTTCCTGCAGCGGCCGGACTGGATCACGGGTGCGGAACGCGGCCTCGCCGTCGTTGCGGGCGTGTTGCTGCTTGCGGTTCTGGCACTCGGCTCGCCGGCAATCGCCGTCGCCTCCGCCGTGCTGCTTTCGGCCGGGATCGCGGCTGTCTCCTGGCTCGCATTCTCAAAAGCGCTGGTGCTGTTCGATCCGCTTCTTCCGCTTGCCGGACTTGCCTCCGTGCTGCTGACCGCGCTCCCCCTGCTCTTGATGCTGACCCACCGGGAAAAGCGCTTCGTGCGCGAAAGTTTTGGTCGCTATCTGTCGCCGACGCTGGTCGAACGGCTATCGGAAGACCCGGAAGGGCTGAAACTCGGCGGCGAGGACCGCGAACTGACCATTCTGTTTTCCGACATTCGCGGCTTCACCACGCTCTCGGAGAGCCTCACTCCAACCGAACTGACGGCCCTGCTCAACGGCTTTCTGACGCCGATGACCGACGTGCTTCTGGAGCGCGAGGCGACGATCGACAAATATATCGGCGATGCGATCATGGCCTTCTGGAACGCACCGCTCGATATCGAGGATCATGCGAAGAAGGCCTGTGGCGCCTCGCTGGCCATGATTGCGGCTCTGGAGGCGCTGAACCGACAGCAGGGCACCTCGCTCAAGATCGGCATCGGGCTGAACACCGGCATGGCCTGCGTCGGCAATCTCGGCTCCGATCAGCGCTTCAGCTATTCCTGCCTTGGCGACAGCGTCAATCTCGCCTCCCGCGTCGAGGGCATGACCAAGCTCTACGACGTCGCAATCCTGGTCACGGAAGACGTGGTCCGTCAGGCGCCCGGTTTCGTCTTTGCCGAGGTGGATCGGGTGAGGGTCATGGGACGGCGGGCGGCGGTGCGGCTCTATACGCTGCTCGGTCGCAACAGCGATACTGCTGTTACCGACATGGCGCCGGTGCTCGCCCGGCACGATGCCTTCATCGATGCCTGGCAGGCCGGCGATTTTGCCGCGTGCCGGCGGATGATCGAGGATTTGGCGAACTTGCCAGCCAATCCGCTTACCGGCACGCATGCGCTCTACCGCGACCGGCTGTCTGCCCTGCCCGAGAGAGCCACTGAAGACTGGGACGGCGTGTTTACGGCGACGAACAAGTAGTGTGTCCTCAGGGACTCCACCGGGTGCCTACGGAAATCTACTCGTGCAGCGACTGCACCACCCGGTTGGCGATGGTGAGGCGTTCGGCGAGCGTCGTGGCGCAGAGCCGATGGATGAGAAGTGCCAGTTGCGGATCCGCCTTTTCCAGATGACGCAGTTGTTGCCTGACGAGGCGGTAGACGGTCGAGGGCACTTCGGCGACGACATCGGCCGTGCGCGGACCGCCCCGATAAATCGCGATTTCCCCGAGCACAACACCGGGCTTCACCGTGCGCAGGCGCAAGGACCGGCCATCCGGCAGGCGGGCCTCGACCTTGGCCCTGCCCTTCCACAACAGGAACAGATCATCGCCGGGTTCTCCGGCGCGGATGAAACGATCACCGGGCTCAAGATCGATCCGCTCCATCGCGGCAACCAGATCGTGCAGCCGGGCATTGGGGCCGATGGTCTGGGCGAGATAGTCCTCGACATCGTTCCAGTCGACCTCGCGCGGCAAACTCGCCAGCAGGCGCTCCTCGCAGCGTTCCAGCGCGTGATCGAGATCGCGCTCGATACCGACGGTCGGATCGTCCACGACATCGAGACCATTGCGACGCAGCGCCGTCTCGACCCGTTTGTTCAAGCCGCAGACCAGAAGCTCGACCTCGCTTGCCACCAGCATGTTGCGGATCTTGACGAAGGCGGCGCAGGCGGCGGCGTCCATGCCGCTCACCCGGCGGAAATCGAGAATGACGAAGCGCAGCGACAGTCGGGTGCGATCGGCAAGCCGCTGGCGAACGGCGCCGATGATCTGCTCGACGGTGCCGAAGAAGAGGAATTCCTGGAGTTCCAGAACCTGGACCTGATCGCCTTCGAGATCCAGCACAGCGTTTTCGGCGATGGGACGATCGATGCTGGAGCGGCGCTGACGCCCTGACGTATCGGCCCGGATGACCGAGAGGCGGGCATAGTTGTAGACGAAGGTGACGATCGACAGCGCCAAGCCCAGCGCCATGCCGCCGATGAAGCCGAAGGCCAGCATGCCAAGCGGAATGGCAAGGACCACCAGCCATTCGCTGACAGGCAGCTGGCGGCGCGAACCCCAGAGCCAGTCGTGGATCAACTCGAAACCGAGGGTGAGCATCAGGCCGGCGGCGATGAAGGTGGGCATGGCGCCGGCCAGCTGGCTGGCAAAGGGCAGCATCAGAACCAGGACGCCGGCCGTGGCGATGCCGACCGAACGGGCATGCGCGCCCATGCGGTTGGCGAGCAGGGTCATGCTCAGCCCCGAAAAGCCTGGAGCGCCCCCGAGGCCGCCTGCCACGAGGTTGGCAAGGCCGGCGATGCGCAGTTCGGCATCGGCATCGATCTCACGGCGCGTCGCGACCTCCAGCCCGCTGGTGTTCAGGAGAACGCCGACCATGCTGAGCAGAGCCACCGAGGCGATTGCCGGAAGCGCATGGGCAACCACACCCCAATCCGCGCCGGTGACGATGGCGAGCGGTGACGGCAATTGCAGTCCCGATGTCGGCGGCATCGACGGCAGCCATTGCAGCATACGGGCCTGTTCCGCACTGACGCCGATCACCGCCAACATGGCATAAAACAGCAAAGCGCCCGCGAGCATCACGAGGGGTGCAGTCCCGGGATTGCTGGCATTTTTCAACGCCAGCGTCAGCACGATGGCGAAGATCAGCGCGATATAGAGATTGGCAAGGGCCTGGTGGCCAAGAGGCTGGATGAGGAGCTGTGCCAGCGAGCGATCACCGACCACCATCATGATCGCGCCCTGGATGAGCAGAAAACCGGAGCCTGCGAGGAAGCCTGCCACCACCGAGAAGGGCATGAAACGCACCAGCCGGCCGAAGCGGCAGGCGCCGAAGATCCAGAAGATTGCGCCGGTGACCACCGCGCTTGTGCCGAGGATGGCAAAGGCGGTGTCGATGCGCGCCGCTTCGGAGGCCGATTGGAGCGACGGCTGGGCCATGGCTCCGGCGATGGCTGTCGCGAGGATGGCGATGCTTGCCTCCTGCACCTGACCGACGCTGGAGGGATAGCGGCTGCGCAGGGCAATCAGCAGCGCGATGACGACGCAGGAGAGCAGGATGACACCGACCCCCATGCCGAAACCGGCGGCAAGCGGGCCGGTGAAGATGAGAGCGGCAAATGCGATGCTGGTGCCGAGACCGTCGATGCCCGCAATGCCGGCAAAGAGCAGAGGTGCTGCAAGCCTTGCCAGCCGCCCCTTAGGCAGAGTTTTCGGCACCGTTGCCTCCCGCGCCGGGATGACGGCGTCGGCGGGCAGTTCAGGCTGGAACTTGTAATTGCTGACGTTCACCGTGGCCATTCCTGCAAGCTGGCGGGTCGATGCACCAGGGAGGCGAGGAGTTTGACCGATTGGTAGACCCGGCTTCAGCACCCGACAACGGGCCGCATCCGATGCGCCCAAACTTGGCCGATGATGTCGGCGGAAGCCTTTGTGCGCGTTGGCAAATTTGGCTTCTCATTCGTGCAGCGCCTGGACGACGCGGTTGGCGATGGTCAGGCGCTCGGCAAGCGTCGTGGCGCAGAGCAGGTGTACCAGGACGGCCAGCTGCGGGTCGGTTTGTTCGAGACGGAGCAACTCGCTGCGGGCGAGCCTGTAGACCGTGGACGGCAGTTCGGCAACGACGTCGGCGGTGCGGGGGCCGTCGCGGTAGATCGCGATTTCACCGAGGACGACACCCGGTGTGACGGTGCGCAGGCGCAAGGTGCGGCCATTCGGCAGGCGGGCCTCGATCTTGGCACGGCCTTTCCAGAGGAGGAAAAGATCGTCACCGATCTCGCCGGCGCGGATGATGCGATCACCGGGCGCCACGTCGACGCGCTGCATGATGGCGACGAGGTCGTGCAGGCGGTCGTTCGGCCCGATGGTGCGGGCGAGATAGTCTTCGACATCCTGCCAGCCTTGTTGCCGCAAGGCGCCTGCGAGCAGATGTTGCTCGCAGTGCTCCAGGGCGCGGTCGAGATCGGGTAGACGGAGCAGCGCCGCGTCGTCGTCCAGATCGATGCCGTTGCGGCACAGGGTGCGTTCCGTCTCGCCGGACAGTCCGCAGAAGATCAGAACCGCCCCTTCGGCCGCAACGAGATTGCGGGTCTTCAGGAAGGTGATCGCGGCGGCGGCATCCATGCCGCTCACCCGACGGAAATCGAGGACCACATAATTGAGCCGCAGGCGCGTCTGATTGCGCAGGCGCTGGCGGATCCGGTCCATCACCTGTTCAGCGGTGCCGAAGAAGAGGAATTCCTGCAGTTCGAGCAGCTGGACGCGGTCCCCTTCCCGCTCGATCACGGCGTTTTCGGCAATCGGGCGATCGACGCTCGACCGGCGCTCGCGGGACGAGGCTTCGACACGGATGACGGAGAGACTGGCGTAATTGTAGACGAAGGTGACGACGGAGAGGGCGAGGCCAAGCGCCATCCCCGGGAGGAAACCCATGACGACCATGCCGAGCGGGATGGCGAGCACCGTCAGCCACTCGCTTTGGCTCAACTGGCGGCGCGATTTCCACAACCAGTCATGCAGCATTTCAAAGCCAAGCGTCATCATCAGGCCGGCGGCGATGAAGACAGGCATGATGCCGGCGAGCTGTCCGGCAAAGGGCAGCATCAACAGCAAAACTGCAGCGGTGGCGAGGCCGACAAGCCGTGTCCTTGCTCCCATGCGGTTGGCGAGCATGGTCATGGACAGGCTGGCAAAACCCGGCGGCCCGCCGATCAGACCGACGGCAATATTGGCGAGGCCGGCGGTGCGCATCTCGCGGTTGGCATCGATTTCCCGGCGAGTGGCAACTTCGAGGCCGCTGGAATTGAGAAGAAGGCCGATCATGCTGAGAAGGATGACGGAAGAAACCGCCGGAAGCGTATGGGCCACCGCCCACCAGTCTGCGCCAAAAAAGACGGCGAGCGGTGATGGCAGGTCGAGGCCACCCGATGGTGGCATGGCCGGCAGCCAGTGGATGCGGCGGGCCTGTTCGAGCGGCAGGCCAATCGCGAGCAGCAATCCGTAAAAGAGCAGGCCGCCTCCGAGCATCACCAGCGGACCCGTGGCGGGACTAGCAAAACGGCCGAGGCACCACAACAAGACGATGGCAAAGATGATGGCTACCAGCAGATTGCCGAGGATCGGAAGCCCATGGGGTTGCAATAATGCGTCAAACCCACCCTTACCCAGCACCATCATCACGGCACCCTCGACCATCAGCGCGCCGGAACCAGCCAGGAAGCCGGCGATGACGGAAAAGGGCAGGAACCGGATGAGCCTGCCGAAACCGAAGGCGCCGAAGACCCAGAAGACAACACCGGTTGAAAGTCCGCTCACGGCCAAGACGGCAAAGGCGGTCAGCAACCTCGTCTCATCGGTCGCATCCGTCATCACCGAGGTTGCTGCTGCGATGGCCGAGGCGAGGATGGCAACGCTTGGTTTGCGCACCTGGCCAATGCTGGAGGGATAACGGCTGAACAGCGCCATGGCCAGAACCAGCACGACGCTGGAGAGGAGGATCAGGCCGACACCCATGCCGAAGCCCGAGGCAAGCGCGCCCGTGAAGATCAGGGCGGCAAAGGCGATGCTGGTGGAAAGCCCATCCATGCCGGCGACGAGGGCAAAGAGGAGTGAGGCGGTGATCGTGGCGAAGCGGTCCGAGCTGCGGGAGGCTGTGGGAGTGAGGACGCGGGAGGTCGTTGCACAGTCTGCCGCTTTGGCGGTTGCCTGTGAGGCTGACGGGTCGTTCAGGGACCCAGCGTTGCGTGTCGGACTGTGAAGATTCACTTTGGAATCCATAACGGGGAGCTCGACCACGGATTGGTCTTGCGCAAATGGTAGACATCACCCGAGGCAGGCGGCAACGCTTAGGGGCAATCGGCCCAAAGATGGCCGCCGCATTGCAGCATGTTTATGCCGCGACGCGAAAACAGCACGACGGGAAGAGTGTGCGTTTGTCGCGGGGCAGACATTGCTGTCGTTGCTATAATTCCAATCAGTGTCCGCTTGCACGATCATCTAAATACGTTGATAAGGAACAAGAAATTCGATGTTCCGCAGCTCAATGGACTGTTCAGAAAGAGCCGCAGCGCACGCAGTCTGCTCGAAACTTGGACATTTTTGGCCAGGAAAGGACACCATATGCCCCATCTCTCGATTGAGTTCTCCGAGGGCATCGAGCGGAAATACGATATGCAATTGGTCTGCGAAAAGTTGTTCACGGAACTTGCGGGGAGTCCTGTTTTTGAAGCCTCCGACATCAAAGTTCGCGCGAAGCCCGTCGCTTATTTTCGCATTGGCACCGATCCCCAGACCTTTGTCCATGCCACCCTCCTCCTCATGGAACGGCGCGATGAGGCAACGCGTACAACGCTGAACCGGACGATCATTGAGAGATTGAGAGAGCTCCTTCCAGACGTCGGTAGCATCACGGTTCAAGATCTGGAAATCGAGCGAGCCACTTATCTAAAGAATCTGTTTTAAGCACTGTCGCACGCGCATACCCTGTTTCTGTGCGTCACTGGTTTCGAACGAGAAGCGGACATTAGCAGAACGGCGATAACGTGGAGGTTTGAGCTAGAGCTGGTCAGAAGGTCGCTCGAATTCATGGCCGCTTTTTTTCCTCGGCCTCAGCGACCCGGCCCGGACGACCCTTTGGCCTTCGACAGCACTGCGGTGCCGAGGCGTTCGATGGCGCGGCGCAGATTGTCGTCCTCGATGCCGTCCATCATCGTCTCCAAGCGGCGCGCCTTTTCGCCCTGCAGCTTTTGAAGCGTCGGGCGGCGAAGTGCCGCATTCGAGACCGGTTTCTGCACGATGCGGATCTGGCCGATCGCGGGATAGCCGAAGAAGCCGTTGATGCGGGCGATCAGCTCGCCCTGGGCATGGGACAGGAAAAGGGCGCGTGCGCCCTCGCAGGCGATGGTCAAGACCCCCGGCCGATGGCCGCCGTCTTCCGCAAGATCGCCACGCCGCGGCCAGGCGATCTTTTCCGGCCGGGTGCAATCGGCGAAACTCTCCCCGACGATGTCCTCCCAGGAGCCGAGCAGTGCCGTGTTGATACCGGCGCGGCGCGCAAGCACCGGATCAACGATGCCATTGGCGATCTCGGAGATCTGATGGGCGCCTCTGCGGCTAGGCTGATCCTTGGACATCGTCACTCGCTTTTGGGGCAGCCGAAACTGCGATCACCAGACCAACCCAGAGGAAAAGGGCATTGTAGATCACATGACCAAAGATCTGGTTGACCGCGCCGCCCCAGACATAAACGAAAACAAGAATCGTAGCCATGAACAGGCGCGGGCTGAACAGTTTGTCGCGCGGACAGCGCCATGCGATCCATACCGGACAGAACAGCAGCAGAACCAAAGCCACGAGACCGGGAATGCCATTGTCGAAGGCGGCCGTAATGAACCCATTGTGCCAATGATTGTAGTCATAGCCGAGCAGATCGATGAAATGGCGGCGGTTCTGGAAGCCATGACCGGACCATGGCATCTCAAGAATGCCGTTCAGGCCTTGGGACCACATGATCAGGCGCTCGGTATAGGACCCCCCGAGTTGTGCGGTTTCGTCGCCCTCGACCGCGATCGCCCAGATGTCGGAAAAGCGCTGCCAGCTATCGGAAACGTACAATCCCACTCCCATAAAGAGCAGAACCCCCACAACGGCCAGGCAAACATGCCGAACTTTCATGCGGCCGCGAAGAAAGATCAACCAGTACAAGCCGAGCCCGAAGAGGGGGACTGGTATGATGCTCTTGGTCTGGGAGAAGAGTACGCAGAGAAAACCTGCGCAGAAGCCCGCTGCGGCAAGCCAGCGGTAGCGTCTGTCGGGGTTGTTGAAACCCAAGAGCGCGAAGCTTGAAAAGAGCGCGCTCATTGCAGCGAAGGGGATAGCGTTGCCAGCCCCACCCTCGACCCGCATATTGAGGATGAGCCCCTGGTAGAGAGCGATTGGAAGCGACACCAGCCCCCAAACGGCCGCCGCGATCCACATGGTGCGCAGAAGACTTTCGCGCGGAACCGTCGCCAATCGCGCCGCGACAAAGAAGGGAAGGAGGAAGTTGATGTGCTTGAGCGGCTGGCTCCACTCGTCGTCCGGCTTGGGGAAATAAGTCCCGAAGTGCATGAGAAAATAGATCAGCTGAACAGCGAAATAGAGGCCGGAAAGGGCTACGAACAAACCAATCGCACCATCCAGCCGCGGCTTCAGCACTCCGATGAGGAGATAAATCAGCGCAAGGCCCGCCGTTCCCATAAAACTGAAATCCATCACCGCCTTATGAAGGGAAGACAAGCTCAGGATGGCGAACAGCGCCCATGTCGTATTGCGGGTCAGGTCGGAGCGTTGTAGCTGCATGATCTCTCCGGGTCATTGGTTACGGCTTTGGCCGCGCCACCGTCTAACCGCATCAAGGCTACCGCACAACCGATGAAGCAAGACAAGAGCGCCATTCTTCTCGCTTGGTATGACCGGCATCACAGGGACCTGCCATGGCGCATTTCGCCTGCTGCAGCCAAAGACGGGGCGGTGCCGGACCCTTATCACATCTGGATGTCGGAAGTCATGCTGCAGCAGACGACGGTGGCAGCGGTGAAGGCGTATTTCGCCAAGTTCATCAGCCGCTGGCCGACGGTGACGGACCTCGCGAAGGCGCCGAACGAGGATGTGATGGCGGCCTGGGCGGGGCTTGGCTACTATGCCCGGGCGCGCAATCTGAAGAAATGTGCGGAAGCCGTTGCCTTCAAGCATGGCGGGACCTTTCCCGACACTGAAGAAGGCTTGCGGGCCCTTCCCGGCATCGGCGACTATACCTCGGCAGCGGTTGCGGCGATCGCCTTCAACCGTCCCTCCGCCGTGATGGACGGCAATGTCGAGCGGGTGATCTCGCGGCTCTTCGCCATCGATGCGCCGCTGCCGGGATCCAAGCCGCAGATGAAGGCCAAGGTGGCAAACCTCACCCCGACCGACCGGCCGGGCGATTTTGCCCAGGCGATGATGGATCTGGGTGCCACGATCTGCACGCCCAGGCGACCCGCCTGCGCGCTCTGTCCGTTCAACGGCGACTGCCTTGCCTTGGCAACCGATGATCCCGAACGTTTCCCGGTCAAGGCGGCGAAGAAGGCAAAATCCGTTCGGCTGGGGGCCGCCTTCATTGCGGTGGACCGCGACGGGCGGTTGCTGTTGCGCAAGCGTGTCGACAGCGGGCTTCTGGGCGGCATGACGGAAGTGCCGACGACAGCCTGGACCTCGCGGCAGGATGGCGAGACCGGAGTGGATGCCGCCCCCTTCCCCGCCGCCTGGCAGCCGGCCGGCGCCATCAGCCATGTCTTCACCCATTTCGAACTGCGGCTCTCCATCTTCCGCGCCGGGCCGATCGACATACCCTCGGGAGATCACGGTTTCTGGGTGCCGGTCATCGAACTTGATGGGGAGGCGCTGCCAACCGTCATGAAGAAGGCAATTGTGGCGGCTATTCCGACAGCCTTTCCAACTCCTAAGGGATAAAACATGACCGAGATTCGCCATATCGTCTTCGACATCGGCAAGGTGCTGATCCATTACGATCCAAACCTGCCGTATCAGCGGATCATTCCCGATCCCGACGAAAGGGCGAAGTTCTTTGCGACCGTCTGCACCCATGACTGGAACATCGAGCAGGATCGCGGCCGCAGCTGGGCCGAGGCGGAGGCCCTGCTCATTGGCGAATTTCCCGAGCACGAGGACAAGATCCGCGCTTTCCGGCGCCATTGGGCCGAGATGGTCCCGCATGCCTATGAGGACAGCGTCGCGATCATGACCAGCCTGATCGCATCGGGCCATGACGTGACGATGTTGACCAATTTTGCCGCCGACACCTTTGGCGAAGCGCGCAAGATGTACCCCTTCCTGAACGCGCCGCGCGGCGTCACCGTGTCGGGCGAAGTTGGCCTGATCAAGCCGGATGTGGCGATTTTCCAGCGCCATGCGAAAGATTTCGACCTGTCCCCCGCCCATAGCGTCTTCATCGACGACAGTGTCCCCAATGTCGAAGGTGCGCGCGCCGCCGGCTGGCAGGCCGTGCATTTTACCGGGGCGGACCAACTGAAGGCGGATCTGCTGGCGCTGGGCGTCGGTGTGTAAAGTCAGCGCTGACAAAAAAATAGGCGCGGGTGGAGTTGGCGGACCCCGACCCGCGCCAGTTCCGGTCGCAAGCGACCGAAGGCGTTCCGGGCGGGTCGATTGACTGACGTCGTCCGTATTTGTGTGTGTGGTGGTACGGTTGCCGGCTTGTCCGAAACTGGTCTCGATGACTAGATACCGTAAACGAAACCCGTCCGACGCAATTGCCGGTTCTTCCTCCCCCGGCCCTGTCGCTGATCTGCCCTGGAGACCCCATGTCCTTCGATCCCGTCGCTGCTGCCCGCACCTTTCACGAGGCGATCAATGCGCTCGATTTCACCACCATCGACGCCTTCTTTGCCGAGGACGCCGTCTATGGTTCGGTGAAGGTCGGCCAGCTCTCCGGCAAGGCCGAGATCATGGCGGCGTTCCGGCGCTATTTCGATACCTATCCGGATCAGGTGGCCGTCGACGAATTGACGGAGGCGGTGTCGCCGATGGCAGCGCGCGCCGTGTGGCGGCTTAAGGCGACGCATGCGCAGACGGGGGAACCGCTGGTGCGCTTCGGCGAGGAGACGATCACCTTCAACGACAAGGGCCAGATCATCTCGGTCGATGTGACCGACTATAAGGTCTGACGGGTCTCAGAGCGGACGGACCACATGTTCGAATGAAGCGGATGAAGAGGGCTGACGTGCTCATTTCGTCATGCTCGGGCTTGTCCCGAGCATCTACACCCCGTTGAATTCATTCAGCCTTGGCAGATCCTCGGCACAAGGCCGAGGATGACGTCGTGGTTGCCGAACGCAAAACGCCCGCTTGAGATGAGCGGGCGTCTTTCATTGTGTTAATCGGCTCGGCTCTCAGCCGAGCTTGCCCATGCCGGCGCGGACGATGGCGCGCAGGTCGTCGATCGGCTTCAACGCGCCCTCTTCCTCGAAGTGCCAGAAGGTCCAGCCATTGCAGGCATCCAGCCCCTGCACCTTGGCGCCGAGGCGATGTATGGAGCCGGCCTCGCCGTTCGAGACCAGCGTGCCATCGGCGCGGATGATCGCGGAGTGGCGGCGCTTGGCGTCGGTCAGCACCTGGCCGGGCTTGACCAGGCCGCTTTCGACCAGCGTGTTGAAGGCAACGCGGGCTTCGCCCTTCTTGCCGGTCAGCACGGTCAGTTCGACTTTACCCAAAGGCTCGACTGCGGCGATGCGGGCCGAGGCTGCATCGATATATTCCTGCTCGCGTTCGATGCCGACGAAATGGCGGCCCAAACGCTTGGCAACGGCGCCTGTGGTGCCGGAGCCGAAGAAGGGATCGAGCACGATGTCACCCGGCTTGGTGGACGCCATGATGACGCGGGCGAGCAGCGCTTCCGGCTTCTGGGTCGGATGGACCTTCTTGCCGTCGTCGCCCTTCAACCGCTCGCCGCCCGAGCAGATCGGGAAGAGCCAGTCGGAGCGCATCTGGACGTCGTCATTCGACGCCTTCATCGCATCGTAATTGAAGGTGTAACCCTTGGCTTTCGGATCAGGCGAGGCCCAGATCATGGTTTCATGGGCGTTCTGGAAACGGCGACCCTTGAAATTCGGCATCGGATTGGTCTTGCGCCAGACGATGTCGTTGAGGATCCAGAAATTCATGTCCTGCAGCGTCGCGCCAACACGGAAAATGTTGTGGTAGCTGCCGATGACCCAGATCGTGCCCGTCGGCTTCAAGACGCGACGGCAGGCGAGCAACCAGGCGCGGGTGAAGGCGTCATAGGCCTCGAAGGAGGCGAACTGGTCCCATTCGTCGTCGCAGGCATCGACGAGCGACTGGTCGGGCCGATGCAAGGCACCGCCAAGCTGCAGGTTATACGGCGGGTCTGCAAAGATGACGTCGACGGATTTGTCGGGAAGGGCTTCGAGAGCGGAGACGCAATCGCCCTTGATGATGCTGTCGACCCAGGCGAGCGGGTCGGACGAACGGCGGAGTTCGGCAATCGGAAATACAGAAGCCATTGGTTACTCACTCTTACGCTGACGCAGCACGGGAACACGAGGCTTATGGTTACCGAAGTTGGTTACTGAAGCGTGAAGAGGGGATGAGATTTTGTGCGGGGGTGGGATGGGGGGGCCGATCACGGGTAATGAGGAGAGTTTAATTTCAGCGCCCACCTAGGATAGCCATAGAGCAGTCTTGCACCTATGATTGCAGCCAAGCTGTCGAACATACGGCAATGCCGCACAACATCCTTGACAGTGAAGACGGCAATGCCGTACAAGTGAGCCTCCGATGCAGACTGTCATTCAGACTCCGACGTTTCTGATTCAGGCCAAGCGCTGCGGCCTCTCTGATGAAGAGCTTCAAGAGATTTTAGCCGTGATTGCCGCCGATCCCGAAGGCGGAGACCTGATGCCGGGAACGGGTGGGGCGCGAAAGCTGCGGCATGCGCGCGAGGGTCAGGGTAAACGTGGAGGCTTTCGGACCATCCACTATTTCGGTGGAGGAGACATTCCGGTGTTTGCCCTTGCCATTTACGGGAAGAACGACAAGGGCAACCTTTCGAAAGCCGAGCGGAACGAATTGGCGCGCATCCTGCCCAGGCTGGGTGATGCTTACAGACAGAGAAAGACCAGAGCATGAGTTTTGGAAAGGAGCTGATCCAGAGCGCCGAGGAAGCCCTTGCTATTGCCGAGGGCCGGGCCGAACCTGCCGCTGTCTTCGTGCCCGAAACGATTGACGTGGCAGCCATCCGCAAGCGCCTTAAGCTTTCGCAGGCGGAGTTTGCGAGGCGTTACGGTCTGCCTGCCGGGACCATCAAGGACTGGGAGCAGAAGCGTCGCCAACCTGACCGGGCCGCTCTGGTGCTGCTGAAAGTGATCGATCAAGCGCCTGAGATGGTTGCGCAGGCGCTCTTATCCCGCGCTTAAGTCGGGGAAATCCGACCTCCCCAGGTAAATTCAAAGCGTTACCGTCCCGCATCCCACTCTTTCACCACCGCCTTTTTCGCCTGATCCCGCCACACCCGGATGAGGTTTTGCCGCACCCATTCGATATCGACTCGATCCGGGCGGGCGAGCACCATCGGATAGGGGCGATGGTGATCCGTGGTGAAGAAGGTGTCGGGGTCCATCTCGATCAGGTGGTCGCGCTCCTCGAAGGGGACCTTGAAGACCGGGCAGTCATGGGTCGGGTTCCAGAACAGCATGGCCTTGCCGTTGACCTTGAAGGACGGATGCCCCCAGGAGGTGGTTTCCTCCGTTGTCGGCAAAGCGAGGATGATCTGGCGCAGGGTGTCGAGGGTGATCATGGTGGGGCCTCCGGGCGCGAAGTGTGCCAGAGGTTGTGGGAGGTGTCATCTGTCTGGGACAGCCCCTCGTCCCCCGGCGCAACGAGTTGCGCCTGACCCTTCGGGCACCGTCTCCCCGCAGGCGGGGCGAACGGGACACCGCCGGCGTCAGATCCCAACCCGCACGCCGACATACCCACCGTCGGCAACGCTGTCGCAAAGCTCCGACCATTCGCAGCCCGAACAGGCGGTGCGGATCTCGCCGGTGGCGAAGGTTTTTCTGAGCCGGGCGAGGAGTGCGGCTGACGGCGTGATGCGGGCGCCGGGCGGCAGCGGACTGCCGATGAGGCGGGCGACGGCGTCAGCGGCTTCGCGGTCCCGCTCGGCGACGCTTGGCCCATGGCAATGGGCCTCGGGGTCTGCGGTGAGCGGGCCGCAGATGTCGTCCGGCCCGGCCACCAGTTCGATTTCCTCGCCGGCCGAGAGACGGGCGGCGATTGCCTCGTAGTTCTCGACGAAGGCGGGAGAATAGCCCTTGCCGACATAGGTCAGCATGCAGAGCAGGTGGTGGGGGCGGAGCCGGACGGTCATCAGTCTATCGTGGCAGATCGCAGGTCAGAGGTCGAGCGGCTGTGCCTTGCGGCGGGCAAGGGCCAGCAGCACGGCAGCGGCGAGCGCCGATTTGATCACGGCACCCAGGATGAAGGGTGTCACGCCAAAGGCCAGACCTTTTTCCAGACCGATCATCCAGGACAACCAGGCGCCGCCGATGGCGAGGCACAGAATGTTGGCGGCGAGATGGGCGACGAAGCTCTTTACGACGTGCTCACCCGTCCAGCCCTTTTCCGCGAGAAAGCCGGCAAGGGCAGCGATGATCGGGAAGGAGACGAGATAACCAGCCGTCGGGCCGACAAAGGGGGCAAGGCCGCCGGAGGCATTGGCGAGGACCGGAAGGCCCAACATCGCCTCGCCGAGCCAGGCGAGCACGGTGAGCGCTCCCAAGCGCCAGCCATAGAGCACGCCGAGCATGGTCAGTGCGAAGGTCTGCAGGGTGATCGGGACCGGCACCATGGGAACCGAGACCTGGGAGGCGAGCGCCAGGATGCCGGTGCCGGATAGCACAAGCGCGGCCTTTACCGGCAGCGAACGGCCGGACAGTCCGAGCGGATCGAAACGGTGGGACAGGGCGGAAGCAGTCGTCATCGCAATCTCCATTTTATAGATAATCTTATTCACGGCGAATCTTTTATCTATGATTTTAGTGGGCGGCAAGCCTGAGCCAGGCCAGCCAGATGCAATCGTGTGGACGACAAATGGCCAGCCCTGCGATTTCTCGCGACGGAAATCCCGGCAAGCGCTTGAGTTTCCGGGCATATTTTCCCGAACTCATGCAATCACAATATCAGTTGACTTATTATCTATAATTTTGGAACTGCCGAGTCTATGAGCTCCAAGGCAAGGACCTAGCCTAAAAATGGTCCGGCAATCACGGCATTTCCGAAAACCATCATTTACAAATAACCCGCAGGATGAGGCGGAATGCGATCGTGTGGCTGGCGGGGTGCGGCGGATATTCCGTACTCGTCATCCGCGTCGAGCACGCCTTTCCACCTCAACACGGGAGCCGACCGATGTGTCTCGACTGCAATGACCTTGGCATGAAAGGTCTGAAGCGCCGCCATCTGATGAAACTCGCCGGCCTCGGCTTTGTCGCAAGCGGGATCGCGCCGATGGCGCAGGCCTCCGAGACGAAAAAGAGCGCGGCCACAGACGCGCATGGCGCGGACGGGCATGCGGTCGAGGCGCCAGCCGAGAGCGGCCATGACGCGCCCCAGGCGGCCGAGGCCAAGCCGGCGGCCGACCCGCATGCGGCACCGACCGACGGGCTGACGCCGAAACAGGCGCTGACCAAACTGAAAGAGGGCAATCGCCGCTTCGTCGAGGATGCCAATGCCTGCGCCGCCGATCTTGCCGAACGCCGCACCGAGCTTGCCGGCGGGCAACACCCCTGGGCGATCGTGCTCACCTGCTCCGACAGCCGGGTGACGCCGGAGCTGATCTTTGGCGGCGTGACGCTTGGCGAACTCTTTGTCGTGCGCAATGCCGGCAATGTGCTCGATACCGGCGCGCTGGGCACGATCGAATATGGCACGGAACATCTGCATGCGCCGCTGGTGGTGGTCATGGGCCACAAGAAATGCGGGGCGGTGGCGGCCGCCTGCGACGTGGTGAAGAAGGGGGCTGAGCTCGAAGGCTCGATCGGCAAGATGGTGCAGCCGATCCTGCCGGTGGCGCTGGCCGCCCTGTTCACATCTGAGGATTTCGTCGGCCAGACCGTGCGCAACAATGCCGTTTCCGGGGCCAAACGCATTACCGAAGAAAGCGCCATCGTCTCGCATCTGGTGGATAGCGGGGCGGTGAAGGTGATTGCAGCCGTCTATGACATCGAGACGGGCGAAGTGCAGTTCATCGACAAGATCGCGTAGGGAACACAGGGCCCGAACCACCCTCCCCTTGAGGGGGAGGGTCGGACCGCAGGTCCGGGGTGGGGTGAGCAAGGGTGGCCGCCGCCGTCCATGGCGCTCGTGGAAAATCACCCCACCCGCCGCTTTGCGGCGCCCCCCTCAAGGGGAGGTGGGTAGAGCGTGGCATCTCAGCGGAGGCAAATCCCGGATGCTCTGGCTGAAAAACACTGGCGTTTCGGCGGAACCACCCTCCCCTTGAGGGGGAGGGTCGGACCGTAGGTCCGGGGTGGGTGAGCAAAGGTGGCCGCCGCCGTCCATGGCACTCATGGAAAATCACACCACCCGCCGCTTTGCGGCGACCTCCCCCTTAAGGGTAGGTAGGGGAGATCTCAGCCGACGATCGCAAAGCCTTCGGTCTCCGCACGGCCCGGCACCGGCATCGGCGCGCGGCCGATCCATTGGACGTGGCGTTCCAGGATGCGGGCGGCTTCCGTCGCATTGCCGGATTTCAGCGCTTCCAAGATGGCACGGTGATCGTGGTCGGTGCGGGCTTCCCAGGTGGCGCGCCAGGCGACGAAGAGGAAGCGGGCGGAGACGGCATGCAGATCGTCGATGACCGAGAGCAGGCGCGGCATGCCGCAGGTCGAGACGATCAGGCGGTGGAAGCGGCGGTTGGCCTCCTCCCAGGTTCGCACGTCCTTGGCATCATCAGCATCGGCTGCGGCCCGTTCGGCGGCGGCCAGCACGTCGGGCGTCAAGTTCGGGGCAGCGTGACGCAGCGCCAGGACTTCGAGGGCGGCGCGCATTTCGGCGACTTCGCGCACCTGCTTCAGGTCGAAACTCGCGACCCGCACGCCCCGGCGTGGAATGCTGACGACGAGGCCCTGCGCCTCCAGCCGGCGAAAGGCCTCGCGCACCGGCACGTGGCTTGCGCCGAACTCCTCGGCGATGTGATCCTGCGCCAGCCGCGAACCGGGCACGAGCTCGCCATGGATGATACGCTCCGCCAGCGCACGGCTGATGCGGCTCGCAATCGTATCCTCAGGCGAATCTTCGGGCTTTTTCGGCATGGATCCCTGCATAGTCAGCGGGACGCGGCTTGTCGAGGGAGGGACGACGGGAGCGTCAGTCGATGGCCCGCAGGATGGCCTGCCAATCCTGGCCGCCGCCCAGAACGCGGAGTATGGTCACCTCGCCTCCCACGCCGATATAGACGATCAGGTGACTGCTAAAAGGATAGATCCGTACCGGAGGTGTGAATTCGAGACACTCGCGAAACAGGGTCGGCGTCCGGCCAACCCGGTCAAATGCCAAGACGAGTTCATCGAGATACCGATCGGCCTGATCGACAGACCAGATTTCCGCACCATAGGTCCAGATGGTTTCAAGATCCCGCAGCGCTTCCGGCGCGATTGCATAGGTGCCGCTAGCGGGCGCCATGGCTTTCTCGCATGCGCCGCTTGAACGCCTCCGGATCGAAGGGTTCCGGTGGGCCGCTTTCGACGCCCTTGGCGATGGCGGCCTGGAGTTGTTCGAAGGCTCCCAGCCGCTCCTGATCCTTGCGGATCAGGTCACGGATATAGTCGCTGGCATTGCCGTAGCGACCGCTCTCGGCCTGACGCTCTACCCAGGCCTTCATCGGATCGGGCAGTGATACATTCATCGTTGCCATGGGCTGCCTCCTGTCATTCAGAGAATGATGGTGCTTATGGCAAAGTTTGTCAAAGCTCTCCCCTCACCTATGCTGCGCGCGGCTATCCTCCGGCGCCTCCTCCCGCTCCGTCAGGCCATAGTCGCGCAGGACATGGGCGACGCGCAGACGGTAGTCGGCGAAGATGCCGCCACGGCCCGCGCCCTGGGCGGCGCGATGATCCGGGGTTTCGCGCCAGCGGCGCACGGCCTCTTCGTCGCGCCAGAAGGACAGCGACAAGAGCTTGCCGCGCGTGGTCAGGCTTTCGAAACGCTCGACGGAGATGAAGCCGTCGATCTTTTCCAGCCGGGCGCGCAGGTCGCCGGCGAGATCAAGATAGCGGTGGCGCTCGCCGATGAAGGGCACGACCTCGAAGATGACGGCGATCATGGCTGAACCTTCGATGATGGCGGGTTCGACACGTTCTTCAGGAAGAGACGGTCTTCTTCCAGGATGAAGCGGGCGCTTTTGGCGAATTCGTAATTGGCCTTGCCGAGCGGATCGGCTGCAAGCCTTGCGCGGTAGGTCTCATAAGCCGCGAGATCCTCGATATGGTAGACGCCGTAGGCAGTCGTGGCGGAGCCCTCATGCGGGGCGAAATAGCCGACGAGATCGGCGCCGCAGCGCGGGATCGCCTCGCCCCAGTTGCGGGCGTAAGTTGCGAAGTCATCGCGGCCGAAGGGGTCGATGCGGTAACGGATGATGCAGGTGATCATGGCTGGCTCCTCGTTGTTGACGAGGCGGTTCTGGCATAGCGGCATCGGGTGATGCTTCGATCGCGGTCGAAGTTTCGGCGGTCTCTTTTCCGCGACAGTTCGACCGGGATCGAAGCATGGGCTACATTGTTGCTCCATACTATAACCGACAGAGGAGAGCATTTCATGGCCGAAGGACCCGACATTGCGCGCATCGCTTCGCTGATCGGCGATCCCGCACGCTCGAACATGCTGCTGGCCCTTCTCGGCGGCAAGGCGTTGACGGCGACGGAACTGGCGGGGGCGGCCGGCGTGACGCTTCCGACGGCGAGTTCCCATCTGTCGAAACTCGAAGAGGGTGGATTGCTTTCGCAACGCAAGCAGGGCCGGCATCGCTATTTCGCGCTGGCCGATGGCCATGTCGGGGCAATGATCGAGAGCCTGATGAGCTTTTCGGCAACGCGCGGGCACCTGCGCCATCGCACCGGGCCGAAGGAGCCGGAGCTCCGGAAAGCCCGCATCTGCTACGACCATCTGGCCGGCGATTATGGCGTGCGCATGCTGGACAGCCTGGTCGCGCGAGGGGCGATCCGCACGGAAGACGAGGCACTGACTTTGACGTCGGCCGGTGACATGCTGCTGAGCGACCACGGTGTCGATATCGGCAGCCTGCGGGCCAAACGCCGCCCGCTCTGCCGCGCCTGCCTCGACTGGAGCGAGCGGCGCACGCATCTGGCCGGCTCGCTGGGCGCCGCGCTTCTTTCACACGTCCTCGACCAGGGGCATGCCCGGCGGGTCGAGGAAAGCCGGATCATCCGCTTTTCGCCGGAAGGCGAGCGCCGGTTTCTCGCGATGTTTCCCATGGCTTGAAGATGCGATGTGCGGGCGCCATCCGAGCCCTTGCAAAGAAACCGACCGTACGGTATGTTTTATACAATTGCCGCCTCCGGAGTGTCTTCGATGAATCCCGCCCTTGCCGCCTATAGCGCGCTGACCGCAGCCATCGTGCTCGAAGTGATAGGCACGACCCTGCTGCAGAAATCGGCGCAGTTCACCAAGCTATTGCCGACAGCCGGCATGGTGGTTTTTTATGCCGCCTCCTTCTATCTGCTCACCCATGCGCTGAAAGGGCTGCCGCTCGGCATTGCCTATGCCATGTGGGGCGGGCTCGGCATCGTGCTGACGGCGCTGATCAGCGTCTTTGTCCTGAAGCAGAGCCTGGATTATGCGGCGCTGGCCGGCATAGGCCTCATCGTTGCGGGCGTGATCGTGATGAACACGCTGTCGAGTTCGGTATCGCATTGATGGCTTCTGCCCCCTCCCCTTCCGAGGCGCCGCATTCGGCGCATCGCCGCAAGAAGCAGCCGGAACAGGTGCGCCGGGCACTGCTCGATTGTGCCGCCCAAATCGCCGCCGAACAAGGGACCGCCGCCATCACCATCCAGGCCGTGGCGGAGCGGGCGGGCGTGACCAAGGGCGGGCTGCTGCATCATTTCGACAGCAAACAGACGCTGCTGGCTGCCGTGTTTGCCGATTTGCTCGACCAGCTCGACCGGGAAATCGACCGGTCGATGGCGGAAGACCCGAAGCCGGAAGGTCGCTTCACGCGGGCCTATGTCAGGGCCTGTTTTGCCGATCGGCCGCTCGGGGCGCAAAGTCTCTGGGCAGCGCTTGCGGTCGCCATCGTGACGGAACCGCAGCTCAAGGCGCTGTGGTCGCGCTGGCTCGATGCGCGGCAGTCGCGGCATCACGACACCGATGGCGATCCGGCCTTTACCACCGTGCGGCTGGCGGCCGACGGCATCTGGCTCGCGGATGTGCTGGAGAAGGAAAACGGGATCCGGCGTTATCCGCAGTCGCTGGAGGCTGAGCTTTTGAAGATGGCCGGCGGATGATTGTGGAGCGGGTGCCAGCAAACTCGCACGCGGTAGACTGCCATTGCGGGGACGCTGCCATGCAAGCGGTGTGATTGTCCTCGGCCCATTGATCGTGTAGGGAGCGACCATCCCTCACGACACCACGGATCCCCCATGAGCAGTTTCGAGCTTACCCTATTCGATTGCGACGGCGTTCTCGTCGATTCCGAGATCATCGCCGCCAAGGTGGAATCGAAGCTTCTGACGGAGGCGGGTTATCCGATCTCGGTCGAGGAAATGGGCGAGCGTTTTGCCGGCATGACCTGGAAGAACATCCTTCTGTCGATCGAGAAGGAAGTCGACATTCCGCTGTCGGCCAGCCTGATCGACAAGTCGGAACAGCTGCTCGACCAGAAGCTGGCGCGCGAGGTAAAGGCGATCGAGGGCGTGCAGTTTGCCCTTTCCCGCATCAAGGGGCCTCGCTGCATCTGCTCGAATTCGTCGACCGCGCGGCTCGACCTGATGCTGAGCAAGGTCGGCCTCAAGGAATTCTTTGCGCCGCACATCTTCTCCGCCAAGGATCTCGGTCCCGACCGGGTCAAGCCCAAGCCCGACATCTTCCTGCATGGCGCCAAGCAGTTCAATGTCAGCCCGTCGCGCTGCGTCGTGGTCGAAGATTCCGTGCATGGCGTGCATGCGGCGCGGGAAGCCGGCATGCGGGTGATCGGTTTTACCGGTGCTTCGCATACCTATCCGTCGCATGCCGACAAGCTGACCGATGCCGGCGCCGAGACGGTGATTGCCCGCATGACCGACCTGCCGGGCGTGATTGCCGCCATGGAAGAATGGGAAGGCGCGTTCTGAGCCTGTCGCTCCCGACGCTCAGAACCTGATCGTCAGCGCCTTCGGCACGATTTCCGCGACGAAGCCGCCGCGAATGGGGTTTTCGCCATCAACCTCGATCGGGAAGCGATCGGGGTCCTGCGGGCGCAATTCGACACGGCGGCCGCGATGGAAGCTCAAGAGCGGATGGCCGAGATGTCCCGCCGTATAGAGGCTCTTCAGTAAACCAAGCAGACCGAAGACGCTTTCTTCGCGCATCACCGCCACGTCGAACAGGCCGTCGGCCACATCCGCCTGCGGTGTGATGTGCATGCCGCCGCCGAACCAGCCACCGTTCGCGATGGCGGCAATTGCCAGCGGCCCCTCATGCACCCGCATGCCATCGACCAGAATGTCGAAGCGGTAGGGGCGATAGCGCAGGATCGCCATGACCGAGAAGAGCAGGAAGCGCAGCGGACCGGTGACGATCTTGCGGCGACCGCCGGCATTGACCGCGTCGACGATTTCGCCCGAGATCCCGACGCTTGCGATATTGGCGAAGTAGCGGCGCTGCTCCAGACCCTGCGCATCCCGCGCCAAAAGAAGGCCGGCATCGATCTTGCGGGGGCTGGCGCCCGCGATCCGGCGGGCAAGTTCGACGGGATCGACCGGAGGCGCGAAATTGCGGACGAAATCGCATCCGGTGCCAATCGGCAGAAATGCAAGCGGCGTATCGGGCCGGGTCGAGGTGAGGATGCCGTGAACCACATCGCTGATCGTGCCATCACCGCCGGCGACGATCACGAGGTCACAGCCTCGGTCGGCCTGTTCGCGCGCAAGCCGTATGGCATCACCGCCCGAGCGGCTTTCCTGGACATCCAGTCCTGGGAATTGATCTGAAAAGGCCTTGTAGGCTGCCTTCCATGCGCCGCTCTGCCTGCGGCCACCCGCGACCGGGTTCCTGATAATGACGACGTTCACCGCTGATGCTCCCCCACCGCCGGTCTGGCCGGCGCATGCCCTTGGCGCAGCGAACGTTCAGCCCGCCGCGACGCCGGTCACAGAATAGAGGGGGGAAGTTACTTTTTCTTTTTACCTTCGTCGAAGCCGACATAGACGCGCGTCACGCCCGAAACATTGCCGGGAACGGTGACCTGCTTGGTATAGACGAACTGTGTCGGCTGGTTCACATCGGCGAGGTTGACCGCGTACTGTTCGATCTCGGAGGTGACTTCCTGATCGCCGTCCATGACGGTCACGCGGATCGGCAGGTTGATCGAGCCTGCCTTGCCCTGCGGTCCGGAGGTCAGGCGGCCCTGCAAGAGCGCGGTGATGGTGAGCGTCGTGTCGGTGCGCGAGCAGGCGCGAGTCGTGTCGGCAAGCGAGGCCTGGAAGACCACGTCCTTGGCGTCCTGGCTCTTCGACTTCGCATAGGTGCGGTACACCGACGTGCCGTCACGCAGCGAGATCTGCGGGCAGAAACCCTGGACGAAAGGTTGAACGGCAGCTGCAGTCTGTGTCGCAGGCTGGGCTGCGGGTTCCGTCGGAGACAGGCCGAGGCCCGACCCCATGCTGCCGGCGTTGCAACCGCCCAGCACCATCATCAGCGAAACCACCAAGACACCACGCGACACGTTTACAGACACGAGATTTCACCTTCCGCATGCTCGGCCGAAAAAGCCGGAAAACAGTCAAACTTGAGGCTTTTCAGCGCCCTTGCGGATGGTCTATACCAGCGGCCACAACAAAAATCGATTGGGTAGCCGGCAATTTGAGTCAATTTTCGATCTGCCAGCCCAGCCCCTGCCTCACGCCCTCGACCCCGGTCGTGGCCGGCATTGCCGGGCTTGCGAAATTCACACCTCCGGTCTGGCGCAAAATGGCAAACCTCTTTATCGAAAACGCCATAGATTTGCGGGCGTCATCGATCCGGACAACACACATCCAAGGATAAGCAACGTGGAATATATCTCGACCCGCGGAGAGGCCCCCAGCCTCGGCTTTTGTGACGCGCTTCTCGCCGGGCTTGCCCGCGACGGCGGCCTTTATGTGCCGCGCGAATGGCCGCAGATGTCGAAAAAGGCGATCCGGGGCCTGCGCGGCAAGAGCTATCAGGACGTCGCCTACGAGGTGCTTCTGCCCTTCACCAATGGCGAGATCGAGCCCGCCACCTTCCGCGCGATGATCGACGAGGCCTATGCGACCTTCAAGCATCCGGCCGTCGCCCCACTGGTGCAGACGGGGCCGAATTCCTTCGTGCTGGAACTCTTCCACGGCACGACGCTCGCCTTCAAGGACGTGGCGATGCAGCTGCTTGCCCGGCTGATGGACCATGTGCTGGAGAAGCGCGGCGAGCGCGCCACAATCGTCGGCGCGACCTCGGGCGATACCGGGGGGGCCGCGATCGACGCCTTTGCCGGGCGCGCGCGCACCGACATCTTCATCCTCTTCCCGCATGGCAAGGTGTCGCCGGTGCAGCAGCGTCAGATGACATCCTGCACGGAAGACAACGTGCATGCGATTGCAGTCGAGGGCAATTTCGACGACTGCCAGAACCTGGTGAAGGCGATGTTCAACGATGTTGCCTTCCGCGACCGGGTGAAGCTATCCGGCGTCAACTCGATCAACTGGGCGCGCATCATGGCGCAGGTGGTCTACTATTTCACGTCTGCCGTCGCGCTCGGCGCACCGGACCGGAAGATCTCGTTCACGGTGCCGACAGGCAATTTCGGCGACATCTTTGCCGGTTACGTGGCGAAGAAAATGGGCCTGCCGATCGACAGGCTGGTCATCGCCACCAATGACAACGACATTCTTTCGCGCACGATGAAGACCGGGCGTTACGAGATGAAGGGCGTCATGGCGACGACCTCGCCGTCAATGGACATCCAGATATCCTCGAACTTCGAACGGCTGCTGTTCGAATCCTACGGCCGCGATGCCGCGTCCATCCGCTCTGCGATGGAAGGCCTCAAGCAGTCGGGTTCGTTCGAGATCCAGCCGGAGGCGCTGAAAGCGATCCGCCGCGAGTTCCGCGCCGGCCGCGCAACGCAGAAGGAGGTGGCGAAAACCATCAAGGCTGTGCTGGCCGACACCGGCTATCTGCTCGACCCGCATACGGCCGTCGGCGTGCATGTGGCGAAGAAATTCGAGAAGCCGCAGAGCCCCATGGTGGTTCTCGCCACCGCCCATCCGGCGAAATTCCCGGCGGCAGTAAAATCGGCCTGCGGTATTGACCCCGCGCTTCCGACATGGCTTGCTGATCTGATGGACAGGGAGGAGCGCTTCGAAATCCTGCCCGCGGACCTTAAGGCCGTCGAAAGCTTTGTCGGCACACATGCCCGTGCGGACGGTTGAGAAGCGCAGAAAGACGGACCATGAATGTTGAGTGTACCCGG
Source organism: Rhizobium sp. AG855 (assembly GCF_003610655.1). NCBI lineage: Bacteria > Pseudomonadati > Pseudomonadota > Alphaproteobacteria > Hyphomicrobiales > Rhizobiaceae > Rhizobium > Rhizobium sp. AG855. The sequence continues at coordinate 2,596,158 of NZ_RAQG01000003.1, forward strand.
CTTCCATCGGGTTTGACTGTCGTAACCGAGAATATGCCACATCTTGAAAGCGTGGCACTCGGCACCTGGATCAAGTCCGGCTCGCGTAATGAGACCGAAGCCGAGCATGGCATTGCGCATCTGCTCGAGCATATGGCTTTCAAGGGCACGAACGAGCGCAGCGCGCGCCAGATCGCCGAAGAGATCGAGAATGTCGGGGGCGAGCTGAATGCCGCCACATCGACCGAGACCACGTCCTATTACGCCCGTGTTCTCAAGGACAATGTGCCGCTCGCCGTCGATATCCTTGCCGACATCCTGACGGATTCGCTCTTCGATGAAGAAGAGCTGGAGCGCGAAAAACACGTCATCCTGCAGGAGATCGGCGCGGCCGACGATACGCCCGACGACGTGGTGTTCGACCGCTTCTCCGAACGGGCCTTCCAGGACCAGACGATCGGCCGCAGCATTCTGGGAACACCTGACACGGTGCAATCCTTCTCCAGCGACCAGATCCGCGCCTATCTCTCGCGCAACTACACGACGGACCGTATGTTCGTGGTCGCCGCCGGCGCGGTCGATCATGACGCCTTCGTCAAGCAGGTCGAACAGCGTTTTGCCTCGCTTCCGACCCAGCCCTCCGCCCCGCCCGTGATGGATGTCGCCCGCTACACCGGCGGCGAAGCCCGCGAGGAACGCGACCTGATGGATACGCAGGTCCTGCTCGGCTTCGAGGGCAAGGCCTATCACATGCGCGATTTCTACTGTTCGCAGATCCTGGCGAACATCCTGGGCGGGGGCATGTCCTCGCGCCTCTTCCAGGAAGTGCGCGAGATCCGTGGCCTCTGCTATTCCGTCTATGCCTTCCATTGGGGCTTTTCCGACACCGGCATCTTCGGCATTCATGCCGCGACCGGCGGCGACAATCTGCCGGAACTGGTGCCTGTCATCATCGACGAACTCCGCAAGGCGTCCGAACACATCGACCAGCAGGAGATCGAGCGCTCGCGGGCCCAGATCCGCGCACAGCTGCTCATGAGCCAGGAAAGCCCGGCCGCCCGCGCCGGACAGATTGCCCGGCAGATGATGCTCTACGGCCGCACCATTCCGAACCAGGAGATGATGGAGCGGCTGGCCGGCATCACCACACAGCGCCTGACCGACCTTGCCGGGCGCCTGTTCTTCGACACGGCACCGACGCTCTCGGCCATCGGCCCGGTGGACAAGCTGGTGTCGCTCGACGAGATCGCAGGCGCTCTCAGTGTTCAGCAGAAGGGCGCCCGCAAGGCGGCCGGCTGAGGGATATCGCGAATGAATTCATCCGGCGGGTTCGCCGCCGGATTTCTCTGGGGGTTCCAGGATGACGCGCTCGGTCTTTCGGTTTCTGTCGCGACAGGCGGAGCTTCCGGAACTCGTGGGCGAGCGGCATCTGCTGCGACTTGCCCGCTACCGCGACTTCGAAGCCTGGCACGTTCTTCGACGCGACAGCCGTGCCTTCCTGCAGCCCTGGGAGCCGACCTGGCGCACCGACGAACTGACGGAGCGTGCCTTTCGCCAGCGGGTGTTGCGCAACGAGCAGGAGTTTCATTCCGGCATGGCGGTGCCGCTCTTCCTGTTCGAACGGGAAACGGACACGCTTCTCGGGGGGCTGACCATTGGCCTGATCAGGCGCGGCGCTTCGCAGGCTTGCATGATCGGATACTGGATGGGCGAAAAACATGCCGGCAAGGGTCATATGTTTGCCGCACTTCAACTGGCTATTCCCTACATCTTCGGGCCGCTCGAGTTGCACCGTATCGAAGCAGCCTGTATTCCCGACAACGTCAACAGCGTAAACCTGCTGGAGAAAGCGGGATTTGAGCGAGAAGGTCTTTTGCGCGAATATCTGAAAATCAACGGAGAATGGCGCGACCACGTGCTGTTTTCGAAGATCGCCCCGGCTCGGGGACGGAACGGCAAAGCAGGCTCATGACGCAGACCCAGATTGCTCCGCGCAGGGCTCAGCGCCTGTTACTCCTCGTACTCGCCCTGTTTTCGGCCCTGTGCCTCGGCTTCGTCGCGCCGGCTTTCGCCGTCGAACCGGTCAAGATTGCCCGTGACGACACGGCCCTCGACCTGACCGCGACCACCGAGATCTACACAAACCAGGGCGCCGCCTTCCAGGTTTCGACGGCTGCCGGTGCCGATGGCATCCGCCGTCGCATCGAGGTGCGTTCGAGCTCCGATACCCATCAGGGCGACTGGGCCGTTTTCGCGCTCGCCAATGTCTCGGAAGAACAGCTGGAGCGCGTGATCGTCGCGCCGCATTTCCGCCTGTCCGGCTCCAAGCTGTTCTGGCCGGATCTCGGCTCGCAGAGAATCATGGCGATCACGCCTTCGGAAGGCTTCGCGCTCGACCGGGTACCAAGCCCGGATGCCGACGTCTTCCGCATCACCCTCAATCCGGGCACCGTCATCACCTTCGTGGCGGAACTCGCCTCGCCGAACCTGCCGCAGATCTATCTCTGGGAACCCGACGTCTACAAGGACACGGTCAACGCGTTCACGCTCTATCGCGGCATCGTTCTCGGCATTGCCGGCCTGCTCGCCGTGTTCCTGACCATCCTCTTCGTCGTGAAGGGCACCTCGATGCTGCCGGCGGCGGCAGCACTTGCCTGGGCGGTGCTTGCCTATATCTGCGTCGACTTCGGTTTCCTCGAAAAGCTGATCTCGATCACGTCTTCCGATGTGCGAATATGGCGCGCGGGGGCGGAAGTCGCGCTCGCCTCGTCGCTCGTCATCTTCCTCTTCACCTATCTCAACCTCAATCGATGGCATGTGCATCTCGGCTATGCGACGCTTGCCTGGATGCTGGGACTTGCCGCCCTGTTCGGGGTTGCCATCGTCGATCCCTCGATTGCCGCCGGTATCGCGCGCATCTCGTTTGCGCTGACCGGTGTCGTCGGCATCGGCCTGATCATCTATCTCGGCTTCAACCGCTATGACCGCGCCGTGCTTTTGGTGCCGACCTGGGTCTTGATCCTCGTCTGGCTATTCGGCGGCTGGATGACGGTGACCGGACAGCTGTCCAACGACATCATCCAGCCGGCACTCGGCGGGGGCCTGGTTCTCATCGTTCTCCTGATCGGCTTCACGGTCATGCAGCACGCCTTTGCCGGCGGCGCCTATCAGCAGGGGCTGTTCTCCGATCTCGAGCGCCAGTCGCTGGCGCTGACCGGCTCCGGCGACACCGTCTGGGACTGGGATGTGGCGCGCGACCGCGTCGTGACCAGCCCCGACGTCTCGGTTCGTCTCGGCCTCTCGCCCGGCACCATGCATGGGCCGGCACGAAACTGGCTGCCGCGCCTGCATCCCGACGATCGCGACCGGTTCCGCGCCACGCTCGACGTGCTGCTCGAGCATCGCAAGGGTCGGCTCAGCCACGAATTCCGCATCCGCGCCGAAGACGGGCATTTCCACTGGCTGAAGATCCGCGCTCGTCCCGTGCTGGGATCAAACGGCGAAGTGATCCGTTGCGTCGGCACGATCATCGACGTGACCGAGCAGAAGAACTCGATCGACCGGCTGCTGGTCGATGCCATGCACGACAACCTGACAGGCCTGCCGAACCGCGAGGTCTTCCTCGACCGGCTGCAGGCGATCCTGTCGCTCGCCTCGACCTCCGACAGCGTGCGCCCGACCGTGCTTGCAATCGACATCGACCGCTACAAGCAGGTCAACGATGCGCTCGGCATCGCTGCCGGCGACAATATCCTGATTGCGATCACACGCCGCCTGCGCCGCTTGCTGAAGCCGCAGGATACGCTGGCGCGTCTGTCCGGCGACGAGTTCGGCCTGATCCTGGTGTCGGAAAAGGACCCCGGCAAGATCGCCGACTTTGCCGATGCGGTCTCCAAGGCGATCATGGTGCCGCTCAACTTCGCCAATCGCGAAATCAGCCTCACGGCCTCGATCGGCCTCGTCTCCTGGGTCGACCAGCAGGAAAGTGCGACCAGCCTTCTGGCGGATGCGGAGCTTGCCATGTACCGGGCGAAACGCTCCGGCGGCAACCGCGTCGAGCCTTTCCGTCCGGCCTTCCGCACCGTCAGCACCGACCGGCTACAGTTGGAAACGGACCTGCGCCGCGCGATCGAGCGCAAGGAACTGACGATGGCCTACCAGCCGATCGTCCGGCTGTCGAATGGCGAGATCGCCGGCTTCGAGGCATTGATGCGCTGGGATCATCCCAAGCGCGGCAACATTCCGCCGACGGAATTCATCCCGATCGCTGAGATGTCTGACCTCATCGAGCCGCTCGGCATGTTCGCGCTGGAGCGCGCCTCGACCGACCTGATGGACTGGGAGCGCCAGACCGGCGAGCTGCCGCTGTTCGTCTCGGTCAACCTGTCCTCGGCGCAGCTGATCTCCAGCGAGATCTACAATGACGTGCGCGCGATGCTGACCAAGACCCAGTGCGATCCGAAGCGGATCAAGCTGGAGCTGACGGAAAGCGTCGTCATGGAAAACCCGGAACAGGCGCGCCTGATGCTGCAGAAGCTGAAGGATACCGGCATCAGCCTGGCGCTCGACGATTTCGGCACCGGCTATTCGTCGCTCGCCTATCTCACCCGCTTCCCCTTCGACACGATCAAGCTCGACAAGGCGCTGGTCTGCGACCAGTCGGACAAACGCGCCGTGCTCCTGCGCTCCGTCGTCGCCATGGCGCGCGGGCTCGACATGCAGGTGGTGGCCGAGGGCATCCAGACCGACCAGGACGCTGCCGATCTCGCCATGATGGGCTGCGAATTCGGCCAGAGCTATCTCTTCGGTCCGCCGCTCGGGTCGGAATCGGTGCTCAGGCTTTTGAAGGAACGGTTTCCGCTGATGAAGCGGGCGTGAGGGGACCGTGCTACTTCATTCGTGAAAAGCCATCGGCAGCAATAGTGCCAACGCTGAGGAATTGAGCATAGCGATCAATAACGTTACGCACACCAGATGGGTTTGGATATCCGCTATCTGCCAAACTTTCACGCAGTGAGCCTGATATACTGCCAGCTTCTGCGGAAGCAGCCAAAAGCAAGTCTGCGGCCGTGACTTCCTCCACAGGCCCAACGTCACCGCCACGAACAGATTGTAGCCACGCATAAAGGCGTTCGCCGGTTTCAATTTCAGGGAATGTTCTCTGAGCAAACTCGGATTCTGCAAGCACTAAGAAAAGTTTTGACGTTTCCTCAAGTCGAGCGGCCGCGTCTAAAAAGCGCTCTGGTGAACGCCGATTTTGTCGCTCACTCTCAGCAGACCTGCAAAGAGTGACGATGCGCCGTCAAACATTGCGGCACTTGCTTCACGGGACGCCTCTGAGACGGCTGGATCCAGGATGTTCCATGCATCACCTGCTGAACATGGAACAGAAAGGATCAAAACGCCCAACAGAGCGACAATTATTGTTTTTTGTCGGAGCACCATTCAGCCCTCATTTCCACTCTTTCAGCTTTGTAATGCTTCGCTGCAACCTGAGCATCCCAGAACGCCGCAATCTCGGGGCGCTCAAAAGATTGACAGAAGTCATCGGCCATTTGAGAACGAAACACAGCAGATATTCCTGACGCCTTCGCCTGCCTGTATACAGATTGATAAAAGTTGAATAGCAACCCTATGCTTTGCTTGGAATCCAACACTTGCTGCTTTTCACAAGTTGACGTATCCGCAATGCAATCTGTCCGCATTTTGGGACCAATTACCTGAACTAAATCTCGCAGATCTTTTCGGATTTGATACTCATTGGCTGCCTGGAGCTGCTTTGTGGTCTGCTGCAACTGAGATATGGTCAAACCAAAGCCAACGACAGTTACCACCAAACCCAAAACAGTCGCAATGGCAACGATGGCTTCAGCTTCCCTGGCAATCCAAGTCCACATAGGAATTCTCCGCCAGAAGTAGAGCGCCCTCATTCAATGCTTTCAGCTGCGTGACTGGCATCTTAGTGAATCCTCAAAACATCTTCAATCAAAAGTTAAATTTTATTTCCGCAATCGTCCAATGATTGCATTTCAAACCATCCTCCATATTCCCACGAGCTTGGAACCGCAAAAAGGTGCCTTCTGGAAGTGTCAAAACCGGAAAGTGGTGTTACGCAGCCGATGCCGGCAAGCATTGCAAACTGTTCCTACAAAGCCCAAAGATCGCAAATGGCTGCGCTGCGTCTATTGATCACGCATGGCCCGCATCCATCGACAGCATGGCCGGGTTGATGCCCATCAGGGCCAGCGCGCGGTCATACTTGTCGTCAAGGCAACGGTCGAAGATCAGGTCTTCGGTCGCGGCGCAGTTGAGCCAGCCGTTCTGGGCGATTTCCTCTTCCAGTTGGCCCGGACCCCAGCCGGCATAACCGAGCAGCATGGTGGCGTAGCGGGGTCCTCTGCCGTCGGAAATGGCGCGGACGATGTCGAGGGTCGCAGTCAACGATATGTCGTCGCTGACGGGGATGGAGCTGTCGGAGAGATAGTCGTCGGAATGCAGCACGAAGCCGCGGTTCTGCTCGACCGGGCCGCCGCACTGGATCGGGAAATGGCGGGCGTGATCCGGCAGCATGATCGCATCATTGCGGTCGATGAGTTCCAGATGCAGCAGGAGATCGGCAAAGGTCACCGATTGCGAGCGGTTGATGATGAAGCCCATGGCGCCGGCATCCGAATGGGCGCAGATATAGACGACGGCGCGGGCGAAATTGCCGTCGGCCATGCCGGGCATGGCGATCAGCAGCTGACCATCCAGAAAGCCGCGCTCTCTCAAGGATGTCTTCGACGACAATGCCATGCCCGCCTCCTCGGTCTGCCTTGCGGCCATCGGTGTGATGCGTGGTTCAGGTGGTCTCCCAAGCAAGATGGGGCAGAAGGGGACTGTGATCAACCCAAAATGATGCGGTTCGCCGAAGCGTGACTGGTATAGCCGAATTTGTTCGCCTAGATGATTGGACATGATCGACAGTTCAACCGCTCTCCACCCCTTGTTTCGCCAGGCCTTTCGCCAGGATTTTCGCCCGGCCGTTCGCGCTCGATTGACTGGCCTTGCCGTGCTGGTGCCGCTGTGTCTCGTCGCGTTGACCGGTACCGTACAGGCGGCCAGCAGCGCCTGGGCGACAAACGAAGGGGGGCGAATGCGGCTGGTGCTTCTGGCTGCCAAGGCCGACGGCACCCGCGAGGGCGTTTTGCTGGTGGAGCCGAAGAAAGGCTGGATCACCTATTGGAAGGAGCCGGGCGATGTCGGCATTCCGCCATCAATCACTCCGGCCGCCGGATCCGACTATACCGTGGCGGATGTCGATTTTCCGGTGCCGAAGCTGCTGTCGACCGGCGACATGCAGGATGTGGGATACGACCATTCGGTCGCGCTGCCTCTGGTGCTCGCCAATGCGGGTTCAGACCGGCCATTCAAGCTTTCGGCCTTTGTCGGCGTGTGCCAGAACATCTGCATTCCCTTCCAGGCGGACCTCACCGTCGATCCGGCCGCCGAGATCGGGAGCGATCCGGACGAAACGGCGCTGGTGGAAAAGGCCAAGCGGCTGGTTCCACCGGGGCCAAGCGAGGACTTTCGGGTGACGGCGCATGCCATGCAGCCGGATCTGAAATCCCTGCAAGTCTCCCTGCGTTTGCCGGCGGGCGCCCCTGCCCCACAGGTCTTCGTCAGCGGCCCAAGCGGGCATGTCTATGTCGAGGGAACGGCTGCAACGGGGCCCCATGGCGAGACGCTCTATACGGTGCCGATCGGCAAGCTTCCCAAGGGCTACACGATGGCCGGCAAGCGCTGGGGCATCCTGGTGGTGGCGGGCGAGCGCGCCATGGAAACCACGCTTGCCTTTGAGTAACCGGCTTCTATATTCGCGCTCGACGAGACGACCGGCACCAGGCCGGCGTGACGAACCACGGGAACGAATTTCATGACCATTGCAATCGGCGACACGCTACCCAAGGCGACCTTCAAGGAAAAGACGGCGGATGGCCCGGTGGAGATCAGCACGGATGAGCTGTTCGCCGGCAAGAAGGTGGTGCTGTTTGCCGTGCCGGGCGCCTTTACCCCGACCTGCACACTGAACCACCTTCCCGGTTATCTCGAAAACCGCGACGCGCTGAAGGAACGCGGCGTCGACGACATCGCCGTCATCTCGGTGAATGACTGGCACGTGATGGGCGCCTGGGCGCAGCATTCGGGCGGGCTCGGCAAGATCCACTTCCTCGCCGACTGGGATGCCTCCTTCACCAAGGCGCTCGGTCTGGAGATGGACCTGTCGGCGGGTGCACTCGGCCTTCGCTCGAAGCGTTATTCCATGCTGGTCGAAAACGGCGTGGTGAAGAGCCTCAACATCGAGGAAAATCCCGGTCAGGCGACCGTCTCGTCGGCGGCGACGATGATTGAGCAGCTTTGATGTGAATGTGGGTGACCGGAGAGACTGGAGGGCGTGGTACGCCCCTCTGACCTACCGGATAGGTTCGAGGGCTTGGTCCCCCCCCTCTGGCCTGCCGGCCATCTCCCCCTCAAGGGGGGGGGGAGATTGGACCCCGCCATCGGCTTGCCGTTACGATAAGTTCTGGCTCTTTCGGACAGGTTCCAGGGCTTGGCACCCCCCTCTGGCCTGCTGGCCATCTCCCCCTCAAGGGGGGAGATTGGACCCCGCGACACGGTTGCCGGTCGGATCAGTGTGACCCGAAGAGCTGGCGTGCAAACCGAACGGTGCCGTTATCCGATCTCCCCCCTTGAGGGGGAGATGCCTGGCAAGGCAGAGGGGGGTAACGCGGTGTCCGAGGCCGATGAACGCCCTCCCTCAGCCGATCAATGCCTCAAAACTGCACCACCGCCATGGTCGCCCGGTGATCGGATGGCCAGGGCGTCACGACCACGTCGGCCTCGGGCGCCTTTTCTCCGACGATGCCGGCTTTCACGACCTTGAGGGTCTTTGCCCGGCCGAGTGTATAATCGATGCGGTCATGATGATCGTCCTTGGCGGTCGGCTCCGAGGTCGGCGTCCAGGTGAAGGCCGGCTTGGCGACCGGATCGGGGAAGGCGGCGCGGAAAAGGTCGGTGAAACCGCCGGCCGTCTCGATACGCTGGGCCGAGGGATAGCTGACCGCAAGCGGCTGGTGACCGGCCTTGGCCGCGGCCTCAGTCCAATCGAGATGCGAGGGTTCGTTGAAATCACCGAAGACGAAGGCGGCATCAGCACCATCGGCCAGTTTCAAATCCTGAAAGAACAGATCCAGTGCGGGTCCGCGCGCTGCCTTGGCGGCGGCCTCTGCCTCGGCTGCGGTTTTCAGAAAGGGCGCCTTGCCATATTCGATGTTGAGCACCTGGTATGGCTGATAGGGGAAATCGGTCAGGTGCAGGTTGAAGGCATAGACCTTGCGGCCCTTCACGTCGATTTCGACACCCAGATCATGCGGGGTCGGCTTGCCGATGGGGTAACGGCTGAGGATGGCATTCGCCCAGAGGGCGACGTTCTGCTGGTTCTGGTCATAATAGAAATAGCCGAGCTTTTCCGCGATGGCTTTTGCCTTGCTCTCACCGACGGGCACACAGGCCTCGGCTGTGCAGGGGTCGGGTTCCAGGCGCGTTTCCTGAATGCCGATGATGTCGGGATTGACCGCCTTGATCGCGGCGACGGTTTCATCCACGGGTTTTCCCGCATTGCCGCCGCCGCCCCAGATGTTGAAACTCATCACGGTGAGTTCGACCGGCTGCTGCGCGTGGGCAAACCCGGGAGCGGCGAGAAGGATTGCAGAAAGCATCAGCGAGAAGCTGCGCATGACGATGTCTCCGTGAAACGGTGTGTTGGAACAACGCTGATCTAACAGGGCCAGATGACAGAGCGGAGACACAGGCAAGGCGAAACCACCGGCAGGAGGCCTCTCCATCGGCCTTGATTTTGCCGCAATGCGGGCGCCCTTGGTTTCGTAATGTTATTACATTTATGACGGGCCGCCGATGGACGATCCTGCCTTTCTTCCCAGCCTGCTCGCCCGCTCGGCGCTGGCCCGCCTGTGTTTTGTTCTTCTGCTGATCGCCCTGATCTGGGCCGGCATCCAATGGGCTGTTGCACTTCCATGAGCCTGATCCGTATTGACAATCTGACGCTGACCTATCAGCGCCATCCGGCCGTGCACCATCTCTCCGGCGTGATCAGCAAGGGGAGCCTGACGGCGATTGCCGGGCCGAACGGGGCAGGCAAATCCACTCTGCTGAAGGCGATCATGGGCGAGATCCGGCCTGCCGAGGGCCGCATAGAGCATGCCCTGACCGCGCATGACTTCGGCTATCTGCCGCAGGCCGCGGAGATCAACCGGCGCTTTCCGATCAGCGTGCTCGATACCGTCCTGCTCGGCGCTTGGCGGCGGGTGGGCGCGTTCGGGCGCATTGGCAAGACGGAGATGGACAAGGCGCGGGAGGCGCTTTCCACCGTCGGACTCGAGGGCTTCGAGCGCCGCGAGATCGGCTCGCTCTCGGCCGGGCAGTTCCAGCGCGTGCTGTTTGCACGGCTTCTGCTGCAGGATGCGCAGGTGATCCTGCTCGACGAGCCGTTTACCGCGATCGACGCGCGCACCACCCGCGACCTGATCGATCTCGTCGCGGGCTGGCATGGGGCGGGCCGCACCGTCATTGCCGTGCTGCATGATCTCGACCAGGTGCGCAACCACTTTCCGGAAACGCTGCTCCTGGCCCGCGAACTGATCGGTTGGGGCGCCACCGACGAGGTCCTGACACCGGCCAATCTCCTGTCGATGCGCCGCATGGCCGAGCGCTGGGACGAGGATGCCGAGGTCTGCGAACCTGCCGACACCACCGGGAGGACGGCGGCTTGAGTGCCTTCGATCTGCTGATTGCGCCCTTTGCCGATTACGGCTTCATGCGCCGCGCGCTGATGGCCGCCGTTTGCCTCGGGTTCAGCGCCGGGCCGATCGGCGTCTTCCTGCTCTTGAGGCGGATGAGCCTGATGGGCGATGCGATGAGCCATGCGGTGTTGCCGGGGGCTGCCATCGGTTATCTCGTCGCTGGTTCGCTGTCGCTCACCGCCATGGGCATAGGCGGGCTTGTTGCGGGTCTGTCGGTCGCCGTGCTCTCCGGCCTCGTCAGCCGCTCCACCGTGCTGCAGGAGGATGCGAGCTTTGCCAGCTTCTATCTGGCGTCGCTGGCGCTTGGCGTGCTCATCGTCTCGCTGCGCGGCTCGAATATCGACCTCTTGCATGTGCTGTTCGGCACCATTCTTGCCATCGATGCCCCGGCGCTCACGCTGATCGGCGCGATCAGCACGCTGACGCTGGTAGCCCTTGCGCTGATCTACCGGCCGCTGGTGCTCGAGTGCCTCGACCCCGGTTTCCTGCGCGCCGTCGGCGGCCGTGGATCGCTCTATCACTTCGCCTTCCTGCTGCTCGTCGTCATCAACCTCGTCGCGAGCTTCCAGGCATTGGGCACGCTGATGGCGGTCGGGCTGATGATGCTGCCGGCTGCAATCGCCCAGCTCTGGGCCCGCACGCTGCCCGGCATGATGGCGGTTTCGGCCGTGACGGCCATCGTCTCCAGCTATGTCGGGCTGATCGCCTCCTTCCATTTCGAACTCGCCTCCGGCCCAACGATCATCCTGACGGCGGCCATCCTCTACGGCCTGTCGATCCTCGTTGCCCCGATGGGCATCGCTCGCCGCTTTTTCCCCCGGCCGCATCTCAAGGCTTGAGAGCGACCTCCCCCCAAGCGTGAACTCCAAGGAGTGCCTCATGACCCGCAAGCTCACCCTTCTCTCCGCCCTCCCCCTGATCGCGTCACTTTACGGCTCCACGGCGCTGGCCGGCGAGCCGGTCAAGGTGGTTGCCTCCTTCACCGTGCTTGCCGATGTGGTGGCGCAGGTGGGTGGCGATCATGTCGAGGTTTCCAGCCTGGTCGGGCCGAATGGCGACCCGCATGAATTCGAGCCGTCGCCGACAGATGCCAAGGCGCTGAAGGCGGCGAAGGTCACCTTCATCAGCGGCGAGGGTCTCGAAGGCTGGATGGAACGGCTGATCTCGGCCTCCGGCTATGACGGCAAGCCGGTGGTCGTCTCCGACGGCATTTCGCTGCGCACCATGGAAGAAGACGGCAAGACCGTGAACGATCCGCATGTGTGGAACAGCCCTGTCAATGTGAAGGTCTGGGTCGACAATATCGAGGCGGCCCTTGCCAAGGCCGATCCTGATGATGCGGCGGATTTCGCAGCGAACGCCAAGGCCTACAAGACCAAGCTCGATGCCATGGATGCCTATGCGCACGAAAAATTCGACGCGGTTCCGGAAGCGAGCCGCAAGATCCTGACCAGCCATGACGCCTTCGGTTATCTCGGCCGGGAGTATGGCGTGACCTTCCTGTCGCCGCTCGGGCTATCGACGGAGACGGAGGCCTCGGCAGCCGAGATTGCCAAGCTGATCGAGCAGATCAAGACCGAACATGTGAAGAGCTACTTCCTGGAAAACTCCAACGATCCGCGTCTGGTGGAGCAGATTGCCGGCGCCACCGGCGCACAGTCGGGCGGCGAACTCTATGTCGAGTCGCTGTCGGAAAAGGACGGCCCTGCGCCGACCTATGAACAGATGTTCCGCTACAATGTCGATCAGCTCTCGGCCGCGATGGCAAAATCGAGCTGATCGGAACTCCTGCGACGCATGGTCGGCAAGCCCTCCCCCACCGGGAGGGCTTTTTCGTCAATGGGCGAGGTCGAAGACCAGGATGCCGGCAAGGCCGCCATCTGTGGCATGCACGATGCGCTCGCCGACGGCGACATGCTGCGGATGCTTCAGATAATAGTCGCGGACCAATTCGTCCTCGAAGGTGACGATGAAGCCGTCGTTATAACCGCCGCTCAGGCCCTCGGGCGAGACATTCGGTCCCGACTTCACCTCCAGCATGCCGGGCACGACATCCTTCAGTTCCGCGATCGCGGTATAGATCGCCTGCTTCTCGGCCTCCTGGATCGCGGCCTTGAAGCGCAGGAACACGCAGTGCTGGATCATCGATGTCTCCCGTGTGTTTCGTTTTGAGGCGAGCATAGGGGGAATGGGGGAAAGGGCAAGGGCGCATCCGGGAGGGCTGCCTTGCGAAAACCTGGGGTTGCTGGCCATTATGATGCTCCACTAGCGCTGCTACGGACCGGTTGTCATTTGACAACACATTCGTCCGGAATTATCTTGAGGAGGCTTAGTTGAGGCGAAGGCATCCGAATAAGGAAATCGAGGAGGCCCTGCGGCACGCGGAAGCGCAAGGCTGGCGGGTTGAGATCGGCGGCAGCCATGCTTGGGGACGGATCTACTGCCCCTATGACGATAAAACCTGCCGCTGCGGTGAATTCTGCATCACCAGCATCTGGAGCACGCCGGCCAATCCGACGAACCACGCTCGCGCAATCCGCCGCGTTGTGGACCGCTGCAGCCGACGCAGGACGGAACAAGATGACTAAGAATTGCAAGATGACAGAATACGCCTTTGTGCTGAAGTACCGGCTGCCGCACGGCCTGGACAGTGCGTCGGTCGTTGAAGCTCTTGGGGCAGCGGACTGCACCGACGCGCTTGTGGGAACCGGTCTTGCCGGGCGGCTGGCGCTGGAATTCGATCGCGAAGCAGAGGACTCGGCGAGCGCGATCACCAGCGCTATCGACGATGTCGCACGCGCCCTACCCCAGGCTGAGCTCATCGAAGTCGGACCCGATCTGGTGGGACTTACCGAAATTGCCGAACTGCTTGATGTCAGCCGGCAGAACATGCGCAAGCTGATTGTCGGGGCTTCAGGGTCACCGCTGCCCGTGCATGACGGCAGCACGACGCTTTGGCATCTCGCCGATGTGCTCGACTGGCTGGTCGCCGCCAAAGGTTACCGCATTGAACGGGAACTGCGCGATACGGCACGGGCGGCGCGGAGCATCAATCTGGACCGACTGGTTTCACGCCATGGACGCGCCGTCGCAATAGCCTGACCCAAACCTACTTCACCAGCAGCGACTTGCCGAAATTCGAGGTCTTGAAGGGCTCCATGCCCTTGCGGGCGAGTTCGTCGGCGCGTTCGTTTTCCGGATGGCCGGCATGGCCCTTGACCCAGTGCCACTTGACCTTGTGGCGCTGGTTGGCGGCATCGAGCGCCTGCCAGATCTCGCCGTTCTTCACCGGCTTCTTGTCGGCGGTCTTCCAGCCGTTTTTCTTCCAGCCGAAGATCCACTTCGAGATGCCGTCCATCACATATTTGCTGTCGGTGTAGAGATCGACTTCGCAGGCATCTTTCAGCGCGTTCAGCGCGCTGATGGCCGCCAAGAGTTCCATGCGGTTGTTGGTGGTGTTGGCCTCACCGCCGCACAGCTCTTTCTCGACGTCGCCATAGCGGAGTACGGCGCCCCAGCCGCCGGGGCCGGGATTGCCCGAGCAGGCGCCGTCGGTGAAGATGTCGACATGTTTCATGAAATCAGTCCGTATTCGGAGGCATTGGTGACGGCGCGGTGGAAGCGCAGCTTCTTCAGATATTCGAGCGGGTCCTTCTTGACCACCAGCGCGCCTTCCGGCGTCGTCAGCCAGTCATAAAGGCGGGTCAGGAAGAAGCGCAAAGCCGAGCCACGGCAGAGGACCGGCAGAGCCGCGATCTCATCGGCTGAGAGCGGACGCACCGAGAGATACCCCTCGATCATCGCCTTGCCCTTGGTGATGTTGTAGGAACCGTCCTTCTCGAAGCACCAGGCATTGAGGCAGATCGAGAGATCGTAGACGAGGAAATCATTGCAGGCGAAATAGAAGTCGATCAGGCCCGAGAGCTCGTCGCCGAGGAAGAAGACGTTGTCGGGGAAGAGGTCGGCATGGATGACGCCTGACGGCAGATCTTCCGGCCAATGGGCGGCGAGGAAATCGAGCTCGGCGCCGATCTCCTCTTCCAGCCCCGTCTCGACCTCGTCGGCACGGGCCTCGGACTTTGCCCAGAGCGTCTGCCAGCCTTCGAGCGACAAGGCATTCGGCCGGGTGATTTCGAAGCCTTCGCCGGCCACATGCATGCCAGCCAGCGCCTTGCCGACTTCGCGGCAGTGCTGGGCTTCCGGCTTGCGCAGCCACATGCCTTCCAGGAAGGAGATCAGCGCCGCCGGTCGGCCGGAGAGCTCGCCCAGCAGCGCGCCATCCTTGCGCGGCAAGGGCAGCGGGCAGGAAAGGCCGCGCTCGGACAAATGATGCATCAAGCCGAGGAAGAAGGGCAGATCATTTCGGTCGACGCGCTTTTCATAGAGCGTCAGGATCAGCGGCTGCTTCGTCGTATGCAGCAGGAAATTGGTGTTCTCTACGCCTTCGGCGATGCCCTTGTAGGACAGGAGTTCGCCGGCATCATATTGTGCCAGGAAGGCCTTGAGATCGATTTCGTTGATATCGGTATAGACTGCCACAGCGTGAGTTTCCGTGCCGCTTCGGGGATGGTGCAAAGTCCTATAACGGTCGGCCCACCTGTGCCAGCCCCGGAACGACATGGGCACAGGAAATGGGGGCTTCACTTCACCCATCGTCATGCGGGAAATGTCGCTCGACGTCGCGATGCCCTTCGATAATGGCGATGATCTCGAAGACGTCATCCCTATATCGGAAAAAGATGATGTAACTGCGGAAGGCAAAGCTTCGAAGATCGGGCAGCAGTTCAAAACGAGGGCGGCCCATCTGTCCGGGCAGGATAGCCAGTTCCTTGCATCTCGCTCTCAGTCTCGCAACGAAAGCCGATCCTACATCAATGGATCCACTCTCACGCGTGACATATTGCAGGATGGAGCGAAGATCGCGAACAGCACGCGGCGTGTATCGCAAACGCGGCAATCAGAATCCCTGCCGTCTCAGCGAGGCCGCCTCTTTGTTTAGCGCTTCGTCCACGGACTCGTCACTGAGGTCGCCGCCCTCGGCAATCGCAGCTCGGAGTTCATGCCTCAAAGCTGCAATCTTCCCTTCCCGCTCCTCCACGAGACGCAGGCCCTCCAGCACAACATCGCTCACAGAGCGATAGCGTCCGCTGCTCACGCTGTCTTTGACAAATTTTTCCCAGTGCTCATTGAGCAAAACGTTCATGGAAGGACCCTGTCATCCGACGACCTGCCCCAAAGATTGGGCAAATCGCACCCGTGGTCAAGAGATCCACCCCTCACCCGTTCACCCAGGCCATGTCCTCGCGGGTCAGTTCGACGTCGCGCAGTTCGCGGTTTACGAGGAAATGCTCGTTTTCTTCGGCCGTGATCGCAAGCTCGACCTTGGCGTCGAAACGCTGGCGAAAAGCCTCGATGATTTCATCGACGATGACTTCCGGGGCCGAGGCGCCGGCGGAGATGCCGAGCGTGCCGATCGTGCCGACATCGTCCCAGTCGATTTCGGACGCGCGCTGGACGAGCATGGAGCGGGTGGCCCCTGCCCTCAGGGCCACTTCAACGAGTCGCTTGGAGTTGGACGAGTTGGGGGCGCCGACGACGATGAAGAGGTCGCAGCCGGGGGCGGCCTGCTTGACGGCTTCCTGGCGGTTGGTGGTGGCGTAGCAGATGCTGTCGGCCGAGGGGGCCGTCAGGTTGGGGAAGCGTTCCGTCAGCTTGGCGATGACGCCGGCGGTATCGTCGACCGAGAGGGTCGTCTGGGTGACGAAGCCGAGGTTGTCGGGGTCGGCGGGCATGTAGGCGGCCGCGTCCTCGACGGTCTCGACCAGCGAGACTGAACCTTCCGGCAACTGGCCCATGGTGCCGATCACTTCCGGGTGGCCGTTGTGGCCGATCAGGATGACATGGCGACCGAGGCGCTGGTGGCGCATGGCCTGCTTGTGAACCTTGGAGACCAGCGGGCATGTGGCGTCGAGATAGAAGAGGTTGCGGCTTGCCGCATCCTCCGGCACCGATTTCGGCACGCCATGGGCGGAGAAAACGACGGGCTGCTGGCGATGTTCGGCGGGGATCTCGTCCAGTTCCTCGACGAAGATCGCGCCCTTGGCCTCAAGCCCTTCCACGACATAGCGGTTATGGACGATCTCGTGGCGCACATAAACCGGGGCCCCGTAGCGCTTGAGCGCGAGCACGACGATCTGGATCGCGCGGTCGACACCGGCGCAAAAGCCGCGCGGGCCGCAGAGCCTTATCGTCAGAGGGGGGCGGTTCACATGCATGTTCATCGAATCAGCCGGCAATCAGGACAGCGAGAATGGCGAGCGCTGCGGGCAGAGCCTGAATGACAAAGATCTTCCGCGACGCCGTTGCACCCCCATATAGGCCCGCGACCAGCACACAGCCAAGGAAAAACAACTGAATTTGAAAGCCTACGGCAAGACCCGGATGCAGCAGGCCCCAGATCAGACCCGCTGACAGAAAGCCGTTATAGAGCCCCTGGTTTGCCGCCATGACCTTGGTCGCTTCCGCCTGTTCCGGCTTCAGGCCGAAGGCGCGGCGGCCGGTGGGCGTGGTCCAGAGAAACATCTCCAGCACGAGAATGTAGATGTGCTCGAGAGCGACGAGCGCGACCAGTGTCGAGGCGAGATAGGACATGCGGTTCCCCCAAGGGGCAGCCGCGATTCCGGCTGCACTTTGAGCGTGTTTAGCCGAAATCGCCGCGCGCCTCTACGGGGTTTTGCGGCGGAAAAGTCCAGCGATCGTGACGGCGGCCAGCGCGAAGGCGAGACCATACCAGGTGATGGCATATTGCAGATGGCTGTTGGGCAGATCCACCTGGGTCACCCCGCCCTTCGGCAGGCCGCCTGCGACGGGTGTCGCATCGGCGTCGAGGAAGAAGGGCAGCACGCGGTCTTCCGGCAGACCGGTGGACGCCGCCATGCGGGTCAGATCCTTCCAGTAGAAGATGTTGGTGCCTTCGTTGTTATCCGGCACGAGCGATGACGGTTTCTCATTCAGCTTCGCACGGGCCAGACCCGTGATCGTCTGCTCACCCTCGACCAGGCTTTCCGGGCGGCTCTTGGGGTCCTTGCGGTCATAGGGGACGAAGCCCCTGTTGACGAAGAGGTAGCGACCGTCCGCCATTTCCAGCGGTGTGTAGAGATAGAAGCCGGACTGGCCGTCGAAGGTGGCAAGGAAATGACGCTCCTTGTCGTTGAGGAAGCGGCCGCTGGCGCTGGCATGGCGGTAATCGATCTCTTCTCCCGCCGCCAGACGCGCCGCGATTTCAGACACATCGACGGCCGGCGCATGGCTGCGCTCGTCTATGTCTGCGAGCAGGCTTTCCTTCCAGTGCAGGCGGTTCACCTGCCATGTGCCGAGCGACAGCAGGATGGCCATGGCGACCGGCACCAGCACGAGCCCGATCCAGAAGGGCCAGCCCCGCCCGCCGCCTGCCTGGGGCCGGTTACCCTGCTCACCCACGATCAATGACCCCAGGGGCGGCATTGTGACGATACTGCAGGGCGATCAGCAACGCCTTCAGCGTACGCATCAGCCAGAGCGTCAGTCCCACGCCGAGGGGCGCGAAGACAAGGATGTGCAGCCAGACGGAGGGCTGGTAGGTGAGTTCGACCCAGACGGCGAAACCGACCACCAGAAGGTCGGCCAGCAGGATGACGAAGATCGCCGGGCCATCGCCCGCATCGATGAAGGAATAATCGAGGCCGCAGGAGGCGCAGCGCTGCTTCGGCTTGGTCAGTCCATCGAACAGCTTGCCATTGCCGCAGCGCGGGCAGGAGGCAGAGAGCGCTGCCTTCATCGGGTCTACCGGCGGGAATTTCGCTTTGTCTTCGGTCATGGTGTGATCTCGATCGGCGTGCCGTTCGGCACGGAATTCCAAATAATATCCATGTCCGCATTGGTAACCGCGATGCAGCCATCCGTCCAATCGAAACGCTGCGTCAAATACGCCAACCAGCCGAGATAGTTTCTCTGGCCATGGATCATGATCATGCCGCCCGGATTCTCTCCTGCGGCATCGGCACGAGCTATGTCGGCGTCATTCGGATAGGAGATGTGCAAAGATAGGTGGTAGCCACTTTTATCGTTGCGCCAATCGATCCGATAGTGCCCCTCCGGCGTGCGCTGGTCACCCTCCTGCTGTTTGTGGCCGTCGGGCGCGCCGCCAAGCGCGACCGGAAAGCTCGCGAAGACCCGGCCGTCGCGGATCAGATCGAGACGGCGTTCGGACTTATCGACCCGGATATGGGTGGCCTGACCGGCCGTCAGGGGCGGCGCATCCTCTGCGCAAAACGCCGAGCCGGCTGCAGACAGACCGGCAAGCGTAACAACGAAGAACGCGCGGATCGGCATAGGGGACAAGTCAGCAACTCGCGTTGATACCGGACTACATACCTGAAGCATATGCAGGTCAAAAAAAGGGCGGCTCGCGCCGCCCCTCTCGAATATCAACGTGCCGGTCAGCCGGCGTGCAGCGGTGCACCCCAGTCGCCCCAGATGTAGATGGCGAAGAAGAGGAACAGCCAGACGACGTCGACGAAGTGCCAGTACCAGGCGGCAGCTTCGAAGCCGAAATGCTGCTGCGGGGTGAAGTGGCCGGCAAGCGCGCGGAACAGGCAGACGATCAGGAAGATCGTACCGATCAGAACGTGGAAGCCGTGGAAACCGGTCGCCATGAAGAAGGTCGCGCCGTAGATCGAGTTCTTGAAGTCGAACGGCGAGTGCATGTACTCATAGGCCTGGACCGACGAGAACAGGATGCCGAGCAGGACCGTCAGGACCAGACCGGAGACGACGCCCTTGCGGTCGTTGTGCAGCAGCGCATGGTGAGCCCAGGTCACGCAGGTGCCGGACAGCAGCAGGATGACGGTGTTGTAGAGCGGCAGGTGCCAGGGATCGACGACCTCGATGCCCTTCGGCGGCCAGGTGCCACCGGTGAATTCGACGCGGCTCGCCTGGATCGCTTCATTGGCGAAGAGGCTGGCATCGAAGAAGGCCCAGAACCAGGCGACGAAGAACATCACTTCCGACGCGATGAACATGATCATGCCATAGCGCAGATGCAGCGACACGACGCGCGTATGGGCACCGGCATGCGCTTCCTTGATCGTATCGGCCCACCAGGCGAACATGGTGAAGATCACGATGGCAAGGCCGATGAAGAAGAGCCACGGATGGGCCAGTTCAAGACCGAACAGCTTGAACGAACCGCCATGCAGATAGCGCATGTAGCCGACGCCGCCGAAGGTCAGGAGGAAGGCACCGATCGAGGCCAGGATCGGCCAGGGGCTCGGATCGATGATGTGGTAGTCGTGGTTCTTCTGGTGCGCTTCGGCCATTTCAGCAATCCCCGAATGTCAATTTCATTACGAGACCCGGCTTACCGGACCCCTCTCACAGTTTCGGCTGTTCCTTGCCCTTGTCCACGTTCAGCGCTGCTACCGGCTTGTCATCTTCGCGCGGATAGAAGGTGTAGGAAAGGGTAATCGTTCCGATGTCCTTGGTCTCTTCCGCATCGACGATGGCGGGGTCAACGAAGAAGACAACCGGCATTTCCAGTGTCTCGCCCGGCTGCAACGTGGTCTTGGTGAAGCAGAAGCACTGGACCTTGTTGAAATAGGCGCCGGCCTCGCCCGGGGAGACGTTGAAGATCGCCTCGCCAGTGACCGGTTCAGACGAATGATTGGTGGCGGTGTAGCGGATCTCGACGGTCTCGCCGATCTTCGGCGTGATTTTCTTGTCGATCGGCTTGAAATCCCAGTTCAGGCCGTTCGAGACATTGGCGTCGAAGGTCACATTGATCGTCTTGTCGAGGACAACCTCGGACATCTGCTCGACGCGCTGCGTGGTGCCACCATACCCGGTGACCTTGCAGAACATCTGGTAGAGCGGAACGGCGGCAAAGCTCATGCCGACCATGGCACCGACGAAGACGACACAAGCCGTCGCGACGCCGAAATCGCGGCGGGTCGCGCGGCGGTCGGTTGTCTTCGGCATGTGGTTCATCGGGGTGTCTGCCATGATGCTTTTCCGTCAGCCGACATTGCTGATCTTGATGATCGTCACCGCGTAGAAGATCACCACGAGAAGGGCCAGAACCACGCCAAGGGCAATATTGCGGCCACGGCGCGACTTCTTCTGCACGTCATTGAGCTCGATGGTTTCCATCAGGCGGTACCTCCGAGGGACAGGATCGCGGGTGCGAGATAAAGGTCGATCATCAGCGCGGAGAAGATCGCGAAGAGATAGAAGATCGAATAGCCGAAGAGCTTCTTGGCCGGCACCATCTTCTCGTCGCCGTCGGCCATGCGCCAGACGGCGATGGAACAGTGGACGAAGACGATGCCGAGCAGGCCGGCCACAATGCCGTAGCCAACCGAGGACAGTCCGGTGAAGGTCGGCAGTACGCCGGTCACGGCGGTCAGCACGGCATAGACGGCTATCTGGCGCTTGGTCGAGGGAATGCCGGCGACATTCGGCATCATCGGCACGCCGACTGCGCCGTAGTCCTTCATCTTGAACAGCGCCAGCGCCCAGAAATGCGCCGGCGTCCACAGGAAGATGATCATGAACAGAATGAAGCTGTCGAGCGAGACTCCGCCGGTGACGCAGGCCCAGCCGACCATGGGCGGGAAGGCGCCGGCCGCACCGCCGATGACGATGTTCTGCGGGGTCGAGCGCTTGAGCCACATCGTGTAGACGACGGCATAGAAGAAGATGGTGAAGGCAAGCAGGCCGGCGGCGAACCAGTTGACGGCGAGGCCAAGGATGGCAACCGAAAAGACTGAAAGCACGAGGCCGAAGGCGAGCGCTTCATGCGGCGTGATGCGGCCGGCCGGAACGGGACGGGTCGCGGTGCGCGACATCACGGCGTCGATATCGGCATCATACCACATGTTGAGCGCACCGGAGGCCCCTGCCCCGACCGCGATGCACAGGATGGCGATGAAGCCGATGACCGGATTGATGGAGCCGGGGGCGAGAACGAGGCCCGCCAGCGCGGTGAAGACGACGAGCGACATGACGCGCGGCTTCAGAAGCGCGAAGAAATCGCGCGGGCCGGCTTCGGACAGGCGGATTTCGCCCTCGAGGCCGAATACGTCGCGATTGTCGATGACTGTCATTCTGTTGCTTTCCGTCTTCCGTCTGGTCTTTCGGGCGCCGCAATCCCGATGACTGCGGCGCCCGATTGTCTAGGAGATGCGAAGATCTGATTACTTGATCTTCGGCAGCTGTTCCCACTGGTGGTACGGCGGCGGCGAAGACAGCTGCCATTCCAGCGTGGTCGCACCTTCACCCCAGGGGTTGTCGCCGGCGACGCGCTTCTTGGCGAAGGCTTCGAAGACGCCGTAGAGGAAGACGAGAACCGCGAAGGCCGAGATGTAGGAGCCGATCGACGAGACATAGTTCCAGCCGGCATAGGCATCCGGATAGTCGATGTAACGGCGCGGCATGCCAGCGAGGCCGAGGAAGTGCTGCGGGAAGAAGACCAGGTTCACACCGACGAACATGATCCAGAAGTGCAGCTTGCCGACGAACTCGTTGTACATGTAGCCGGTCATCTTCGGGAACCAGTAGTACCAGCCGGCGAAGATGGCGAAGACGGCGCCGAGCGACAGAACGTAGTGGAAGTGAGCCACGACGTAGTAGGTGTCATGCAGCGAGCGGTCGAGGCCGGCATTGGCGAGCTGAACGCCCGTGACGCCACCGACGGTGAAGAGGAAGATGAAGCCGATCGCCCAGACCATCGGGGTCTTGAAGGTGAGCGAACCGCCCCACATCGTCGCGATCCAGGAGAAGATCTTGATGCCGGTCGGCACCGCGATGACCATGGTTGCGAAGAGGAAGTAACGCTGGGCGGCGAGCGACAGGCCGACCGTGTACATGTGGTGAGCCCACACGACGAAGCCGACGGCGCCGATGCCGACCATGGCGTAGGCCATGCCGAGGTAGCCGAAAACCGGCTTCTTCGAGAAGGTCGACACGATGTGGCTGATGATGCCGAAGCCGGGCAGGATCAGGATGTAGACTTCCGGGTGACCGAAGAACCAGAACAGGTGCTGGTAGAGGATCGGGTCACCGCCGCCTTCCGGCGCGAAGAAGGTCGTGCCGAAGTTGCGGTCGGTCAGCAGCATCGTGATGCCGCCGGCGAGAACCGGGAGCGACAGGAGCAGCAGGAATGCCGTGACCAGAACGGCCCAGGCGAACAGCGGCATCTTGTGCAGGGTCATGCCCGGCGCACGCATGTTGAGGATGGTGGTGATGAAGTTGATCGCACCGAGGATCGAGGACGCACCGGAAACGTGGAGCGCGAAGATCGCAAGGTCAACCGCAGGTCCCGGCTGGCCGGACGTCGCAAGCGGCGGATACATGGTCCAGCCACCGCCGACGCCGTGGGCCCCCGCCGGACCTTCGACGAACATCGAGAGCACGAGCAGCAGGAAGGCCGGAACGATCAGCCAGAAGGAGATGTTGTTGAGGCGCGGGAAGGCCATATCCGGAGCGCCGATCATGATCGGGATCATCCAGTTGGCAAAACCGCCGATCAGCGCCGGCATGACCATGAAGAAGATCATGATCAGCGCATGCGCCGTCGTGAAGACGTTGTACATATGCTTGCCGGCATCGATGGCGGCATCGCCGCTGGTGCCGTAAACCATGGCAGCGAGGCCGTGGAAGATCTGGATGCCGGGCTCCTGGAGCTCGGCGCGCATGGCAACCGACAGGGCACCACCGATGATGCCCGCGATGATCGCGAAGATCAGGTAGAGCGTGCCGATGTCCTTGTGGTTGGTCGAAAACAACCAGCGAGCAGCAAAGCCCGGCTTATGGTCATGATGCGCATCGTGCGCGTGGTCGTCGTGGGCAACAGAGCCGGCCATTGTCCTCACTCCTCTCAGTTCGTGATGTTTTCAGCGCTCTGGACGGCAGCCGGAGCCCCGTCGACAGCAGCCATCAGCGCCTTGTTGGCGCCAGCAAGGTCAGATGCCGCAGCCGCGAGCCAGGTCGCGTACTGCTCATCAGACACGACACGGATGGCGATCGGCATGAAGGAGTGATCCTTGCCGCACAACTCCGAACACTGGCCGTAATAGAGACCTTCGCGCTCAGCCTTGAACCAGGTTTCGTTCAGACGGCCGGGGATGGCATCGATCTTGATGCCGAAGGCCGGCATGGCAAAAGCGTGGATAACGTCGGTCGGGGCAGCCGTGACCAGCATGCGGACGGTCTTGCCGACGGGAACGACGACTTCGTTGTCGACGGCGAGAAGGCGCGGATACCGCGCGACGTCTTCCTTGCCGGCAGCGGCGCGGTCTGCATCCTTCAGCATGTAGCTGTCGAAGGATACGGCCTGCTCGCCTTCATATTCATAGGACCAAAGCCACTGGGTGGCGGTCGCCTTGACCGTCAGGTCCGGGTTTTCCGGCATCTTCAGCTGGTAGGTCAGAAGGTTGAAGGACGGGATCGCGATGGCGAAGAGGATGAGAACCGGCGCCACGGTCCAGACGATTTCGATCGCCGTGTTGTGGCTGGTCTTCGACGGTACCGGGTTCGCAGCGGCCCGGAACTTCACCACGACCAGGATCAGAAGGATCAGGACGAAGATGGTGATCGGCACGATGAACCAGAGCGTGTACTGCTCAAACCAACGGTTCATCTCCATGACCGGGGTCGCTGCATCCTGCATGCCCATCTGCCACGGCCTCGGCTGATCGGCGAAGCTGGCAGAAGCGAAAAGCAGACAGGCCAGCGCGGCCAAGGCTGCATAGGTTCTCTTCATCACGGTTTGGTCTCCCACAAGCGCTTGATCCACATCAAACCATAGCGCAAAAATCATGCTAGTGTCGCCGTTTAAAATCACAGATCGGCCGCATTCGCAATACGCTGAGGTGAAAGCCGGTGCGGCATTTTTGCGCTTGATCAATTGCCGGGCGCCTTCCTTCACAGGCTTTTCCCCAACCGGCTGAGCAAGTCGGTCCGAATGCCCGCCAGAGGCGCGCAGCCAGTCCCAATTATGCCGCAGTCGACCGTAAAACAGGCGTCGGGGCTTTCCATTTCCCCACCCGGGCGACAAGAATGTGCGGGATGATTCGTTTTCCAGAGGTATTCATGGGTCTTTCGAGACGTGTCTGGTCTGGCCTTGCCGCAACCGCCGTGCTTTTCAGCACGCTTGCAGGCCCGGTACAGAGCCAGCAAACACAGCAGCAGCCCGGCACCGTGCGCTCCAACCACGGAGCCTGGTCGGTGATCTGCGACAAGCCGGCCGGGGCCAATGCAGAGCAATGCGCGCTGATGCAGAACGTGATCGCGGAAGACCGGCCCGAAGTGGGCCTCTCCGTCGTCGTCTTGAAGACCGCTGACCGCAAAGCCCGCATCCTGCGCATTCTGGCGCCGCTCGGCGTGCTCTTGAAGGATGGCATGGAGCTGTTCGTCGACGGCAACAATATCGGTCGCGCCTATTTCACCCGCTGCTTCTCCGAGGGCTGCTATGTCGAGGTCGAGATCGACGAAGAGCTGATGAAGATCCTGCGCGCCGGCAAGGCCGCCGTCTTTGCGCTGCGTGAGTCGGCCGATCAGGACCGCGTCGGCATTCCAATCGAGCTCGCCGGCTTCGGCGAGGGTTATGACACGCTGCCATGATACATCGCCTGATCGTGAAGTCGTGATCTTTCGGGGCAAGTCCATCGGGCTTGCCCCTTTCTTATTGTCCCCCTACATGCAGGGACCAGCGCTTCAAGGAGACCCGCATGACCCAGGACCTACTCTCCCTCTTCGACTGCGACGACGCCACCTTGACGCGACGCGTTGCCGAGGCGTTGAACGGTGCTGACGATGGCGAATTGTTCGTCGAGCATGCGCAGGCGGAATCGCTGACCTTCGACAACGGACGGCTGAAGGGTGGCTCGTTCAACACCGACCAGGGATTTGGCCTTCGCGCGGTGGCCGGCGAGGCCGTCGGTTATGCGCATGCCGGAGAGTTGTCGCTCGCCGCCCTCTCCCGTGCGGCCGATGCCGTCGGTGCGGTCACCCACGGCCATTCCGGCTCCTATGCCGCCGCCCCGCAGCGGACGAACTCCAAGCTCTATGGCGACGGCAACCCGATCGGCTCGCCGAGTTTCGAGGAGAAGGTGAAGCTGCTCTCCGAAATCGACGCCTATCTGCGCGACAAGGACCCGAAGGTGCGGCAGGTGACGGCTACGGTCGGCGCCAGCTGGCAGGTGGTCGAGATCCTGCGCGCCGATGGCCACCGCGTGCGCGACATCAGGCCGATGACGCGGATCAATATTTCCGTCGTCACCGGCGCGGGCGACCGCCAGGAAAGTGGCTCCTTCGGCACCGGCGGGCGCATGGGCTTCAACGATTTCCTGACGAGCGAAAGCTGGCAGCGCGGCGCCGACGAGGCGCTGCGCCAGGCACTCGTCAACCTGGAGGCCCAGGAGGCCCCGGCCGGCACGATGGATATCGTGCTTGGCAATGGCTGGCCGGGCGTGATGCTGCATGAAGCCGTCGGCCACGGGCTGGAAGGTGACTTCAACCGCAAGAAAACGTCCGCCTTTGCCGGCTTGCTGGGCGAAATGGTGGCCGCCCCCGGCGTCACAGTCGTCGACGACGGCACGATCAATGACCGGCGCGGCTCGATCACCATCGACGACGAGGGCACGCCATCGGCCTATAATGTGCTGATTGAGAACGGAAAGCTGGTCGGCTATATGCAGGACCGGCAGAATGCCCGCCTGATGGGCATGAAGGCGACCGGCAACGGGCGTCGCCAGGGCTATGCTCACCAGCCGATGCCGCGCATGACGAATACCTACATGCTCTCGGGCGACAAGACGCCGGACGAGATCATCGCCTCGGTAAAGAAGGGCATCTATGCCGTCTCCTTCGGCGGCGGCCAAGTGGACATCACCTCGGGCAAATTCGTCTTCGGCTGCACCGAGGCTTACCTCATCGAAAACGGCAGGATCGGCGCGCCGGTGAAGGGCGCCATGCTGATCGGCAACGGACCGGACGCAATGAAGCGCATCACCATGATCGGCAATGATTCCAAGCTGGACACCGGGATCGGCAATTGCGGCAAGGCTGGCCAGTGGGTGCCGGTCGGCGTCGGCCAGCCGCATCTCCGGATGGACCAGATCACGGTCGGCGGAACCAAGGCTTGATGGGCAACGCGCTGGTTCCTGAGCTGGCCGTCAGCGACTGGCAAATGAGCCGGGCCTTCTACCTCGACCTGATCGGCTTCGAGGTCGCCTATGAACGGCCGGAGGAAGGGTTCAGCTTTCTGGTGCTCGGGCAGGCGCAATTGATGATCGACCAGATCGGCATCGGCCGCACCTTCGAGATCGAAAACGCGCCAATCGAGCGACCCTTCGGGCGCGGGCTGAATTTGCAGATCCTGGTGCCCAGCGTCGAAGACATCCTCACCCGCCTTACTGCGGCAGGGGTGGGCCTTTCTCTGGCGCTCGAAGAGAAGTGGTATCGCCGGGACGACCATGAGGTCGGCAACCGGCAATTCGTCGTGGCGGATCCGGATGGGTATCTGCTGAGGCTGTTTGAGGATCTTGGTCGGCGGGATTTGGCGTTTGTGGGGTGACAACATCCATAGCGCGACCAATTGGCAAGGCTTCGTCCCTGTGCGAGACTGACCCGATCAAAGTCGGTGGGAGCAGATATGGCAAACAGACGACTTCACATGACACTCGATCACGACCTGTCCGCCCATCTCGACCGGAAGCTTCAGGTCGAAACAGGATACGAAACTGCGGAGGACTATGTCGGTGAGTTGATCCGCCAGGATATGGAGGCAGACGACGCCACGGCAGCCTTCATGCGAGACCTGCTGGCCGATGCGGTCAATGACGGCGAAGACAGCTATCGCGCGATCGAGCCAAGCGAGGTGATCCGGCGCAATTCTCCACGCTAGCATGAGCCGGTACCTGTTCCACCCGATCGCGGATGCGGCGCAGGACGAGATCTTTCGATCCACGCGAGAGCGCTGGGGCCAAGGGCAAGCGGAAACCTATATCTACGGACTTCACGCGCATCTCGAATTGCTAGCCGCGTCTCGTGGCCTCTGGAGAGCCCTGCCAAACCGCATGGGCATCCTGATCCACAGCAAGGTCACGATCTATGTCTCCCGCTACCGGATGCATTACATCTTCTTTCGAGAACTGCCGACCGGTGCGATGGGCATATTGATGCTCGTGAATGTGCGCCGAGACATGCCCAAAAAGCTGCGCGTGGAACTCACGCGGATCGCGCGTGACGCGATCAAATGATCACCCCCGCGCCGGCATCAGCACGCAGTCATAGCGCTGGCGGACCAGTTTGTCGCAGGCGGTGCGGGCTTCGTCCTTGGTCTCAAAGCCGGTGAAGCGGGCGCGGTAGAAGGTGGTGCCGTTGCGGGTGACCATCTCGGTATAGGTATCGAGGCTCTTCAAGGAGCCGCCGACCTTGTTGCGGGCGTCGGACAGGAGGTCCATGGCCGCCTGGGCGGAGGTGGCGGCCGCGATCTGGATCTGCCACTTGCGCTCGCCGGTGGTCGAGGCGGCCGTGGCGTGCTGGGCGCCCTGCCCTGCGACAATCGCGCCGTCTGCGGTTTCGGCGCGGGGTGCCAATCGGGGGATGGCGGCGGTCAGGGGCTGTTCTGCCGGAGCAAGGTCGCCTTCGGCGTAAGCTGCCGCCACGTTGCTCGTGCCGACGCCGGTGGCTCCGGCCATGCCCTGTACGGCAGCCATGGCGCTCTGGCGCGAGCCGGGAACCGGGATGTCGTCGCCGAGGCGCGCAAGGTCCATCTGCACGCCGGTCGTGCGGCTCGCAACAAGCTGCGTGCCGGTGGAAGCCTTGCCGAGATTGGCGTCGATCAGCTTTTCCATCAGCTTGTCACGGCTCGCCGCCGTGCGGCCGCCCATGACCACGCCGATCACGCGGCGGCCCTTGTCTTCGACGGCGCTGACCAGATTGAAGCCGGAGGCGTTGGTGTAGCCGGTCTTGATGCCGTCCATGCCCTTGTAGCGATACATCAGGTTGTTGTGGCCGTTGATGGTGCGGCCGCGGAAGGCGAAGCTCTTGGTGGAGAAGAGGTCGTAATCCTTGGGGAAGTCGCGGATCAGGGCGACGCCGAGGGTCGACATGTCGCGGGCTGTGGTGAACTGCTGATCATGCGGCAGGCCCGACGCATTGAAGAAAGTGGTGTTGAGCATGCCAAGCGAGCGCGCCTTGCGGGTCATCAGCGCGGCAAAGCCTTCTTCCGAACCACCGATCTTTTCGCCGACGGCGGTTGCCACGTCATTGGCCGAAAGCACGATCATCGCAAGCACGGCTTCCTTGACGGTGATCGAGTCACCGGCCTTGACGCGCAGTTTGGTCGGCGGACGGGCAGAGGCGTATTTCGAGAAGGGGACCGGGCTGTCCCACGACAGCTTGCCGGCATGGATCGCGTCCAGAACCATGTAGATGGTCATCATCTTGGTCAGCGAGGCCGGATGGTTCAGCGCATCGGGGTTTTCGGAAGCCAGGACCTCGCCGGTGCGCGCATCAAGCAGAAGCTGGGCACTGCCGGCCTTAGCCGAGGTCGAGAGAGACAGGATCGCCACGCAAAACGAAAACGCGATCAATAACTTCTTCATGAAAACTCCAAATGCCGCCTGGATTTCGATGATGGATCAGGCCTGCATGATTCTCTCGACGCGCCGTCCCGGTGCTGCGCTTAGGGCAAGAATGGGGCGACAATCAGCCAATTGAGATCAAATGCAACCGATGATCCACAGAAGGTGCCTTGATCATGGTTAGCAGGGGGTTAATTTTGTGGGCGAGTTCTGCCACGCGCGCCCTGACCTCTCCTCTATCTGCCCAAGCCTCCCCGAAGCTTACCTGCAGAGCGCCACGCCGCCGGTTCCTTCGTCCGAAAGCGCGTCGGCCGGATTGACCAGCTGGCAGCGTTTCATCGACAGACAGCCGCAGCCGATACAGCCGTCGAGATCGTTGCGCAGACGCTGCAGCACGCGGATGCGGGCGTCGAGCCTTTCCGCCCAGCCGGTCGCGATGCGGCGCCAGTCGGCCGGGGTGGGTGTGCGACCGGCCGGCAGGCTCTTCAGCGCGTCGGCGACTTCCGAAAGCGGCAGGCCGACCTCCTGGGCGGCGCGGATCAGGGCGAGGCGACGGAGGACGTCGCGGCCATACCGCCGCTGGTTCCCGCCGGTGCGGTCGGCGGCAATCAAACCCTTGCGCTCGTAGAAATGAATGGCCGAGACGGCAAGGCCGCTGCGCCGCGCGACATCGCCGACACTCAGGAGGGAATTTTCTTTCGCCATAGGTCTTTACCTCAACTTAAGTTGAGGTTGTAGCATCCGATCCCGACCCGACCAAGTCTCATCTTCAAGGATGCCCCATGCCCAAGACTGCAGCCATTCCCGTCAGCGCCACACCTTCCGCCGCCGATCCCCTGCCGCCGGATCCGACGCCGGCCGACGGCTTGTCCGATCAACGCTGGCTCGACCTTCTGGCCCCGCGCCATGCGGCCACCACCGTCATGCTGTGCATGGGCGTTGCGCTCTTCGCCTTCAACGGTTTTCTGGTCACCACGGTCATGCCGAGCGCGATTGCCGAGATCGGCGGTGGTCACCTGATCGCGTGGTCGGTCTCGCTCTACCTGATCGGTTCGATCGTCTCCGGTGCCAGTGCTGCAGCGCTGAAGAGCCGGTTTGGGGCACGGCTGGTGATGCTCATCGCGACGCTGCTGTTTCTCGCGGGCACGCTCGGGGCCGCGTTTGCAACATCGATGCCGCAGGTGCTGATCGGCCGGATGGCGCAGGGGCTGGGCGAGGGTGTCGTCGCTGCACTGTGTTATGCGCTCATTCCGGCTCTCTACCCGACCCGCCTGGTGCCAAAGGTTTTTGGCGCCGAGGCCATGGTCTGGGCGGTCGCATCGTTTGGCGGACCTTTCGCTGCCGGGTGGATCACGGAGACCGTCTCCTGGCGGGGCGCCTTTCTGGTCAATGTCCCTCTCGGGCTCATCTTCCTTGTGCTGGCACTCAAGACGGCCACCCCGCGGGACATATCTGACACCGGCAAGCGGATACCGCTTTCTCCCCTGCTTCTGCTCGCGGCAGGAATGCTGGTGCTGTTGTCCGCCGGCTCGGTGGTCGATCTGCGGATTTCAGCGCTCACCGTCCTGCTCGGTCTCGCGCTGGTCGGCTCAAGCGTCATCCGCGATCGAAAGGCTGCCCACCGACTGATGCCAGAGGGCGCGTTCGGGCTCGGGTCGACGGTCGGCGCCGGCCTCTGGATCGTGCTGCTGATGCCGGTGGCACAGGCCACCAGCGCCGTCTACATCGTTTTCGGACTGCAGCATGTCTTCGGCTATGGACCAACGGCGGCCGGCGGTTTCGGCGCCGTGATGGCGATGAGCTGGAGCGTGGTCGCCGTATTGATCGCCAACCTCACCTCGCCGTCGGCCCGGCGGCGGGCCATCCGGGGCGGCCCCGTGCTGCAATGCGCCGGCATGATCCTCGTTGCAGGCGGGATGGGTTTCCAATCCGTGCCGATGCTTGTCCTCGGCCAGGCGCTGGTCGGGGCCGCATTCGGCTCCAGCTGGTCCTATCTCAACCAGATGCTGATGGCCTCAAGCCCGGCTGCGGAACGCGACAAGACCTCCGGCCTGCTGCCCACCCTGCAATCGGCCGGTTACGCCATCGGTGCGGCTCTCGCCGGCCTCACGGCCAACAGTCTCGGCTTTTCCGAAGGCTTGGACAGGGACACCCTGCGGCTCGTCCTCACGGCGACCTTCATCCTGCCCATTCTCTGGACGCTTCCAGCCATGGTTCTCGCCCGCCGGACGGTCCGGCTTGCTCCGCCTCCCTGGGGCGTGACGCCTGGCAGGAAATGAGACAGTTCCATTGAACGAAGCTTAAGGACTTCGCCGTTAGGTTGACCGCAACTCGAAAAGGGGTGCAGGCGGGAACGATGGCGGGACGTCTCAAACAGAGCATCAAGCGGGCAGTGATCACCGGCGGGCTGGAGGTTTCCTTCTGGCTTTCCAGGATGGGGCTGCTCAAGGCTGCGCAGGGGCGCGGGGTGGTGTTCACCCTGCATCACGTGCGGCCGGCCGAAGCGGAGGCGTTCCAGCCCAACCGGCATCTCGACATCACGCCCGAATTTCTCGATGCGGCGATCACAGCGCTGAAGCGCGACGGATATCGTTTCATCCGGCTGGAGGACGTGGCGGCGGCCCTTGCCGAACCCGGCCCTGCCCAGCCCTTTGCCGTCTTCACGCTCGACGACGGTTTCCGCGACAATCCCATGCATGCGCTTCCCATATTTGAGAAACACCGTGTGCCCTTCACCATCTTCGTCTGCAAGGGCCTGTCCGAGCGCAGCCATACGATGTGGTGGGATACGGCAGCAGCGCTTATCGGCAAACAGAAGCGCCTGACGCTTTGCCTGCCGGCCGGACGCATTGATGTGGATTGCAGCACGACGCGCGCCAAGCAGGCAGCCTTCGATGCGGTGGCCGAGGCCGTGTTTGCAGGCGCCGAGACGAAGTCCGTCGCCCAACTCGACGCGGCAGCCCAGGCGGCCGGCATCAACCCGCATGCGCTGGTGGCGGAAAGCGTGATGGATAGGGACGAGTTACAGGCGCTCGGTCGCCATCCGCTCGTCTCCTATGGCGCTCATACCGTGAGCCATCGGGGCCTGGACGCCCTCGGCGATACCGAAATCCTGGCGGAACTCAACGAGAGCGCCGATTATGTGGCCGATATCACCGGCCGCCGGCCGGTGACGTTTGCCTATCCCTATGGCGATGCCCGCAGCGCCACACCGCGGACGGCAGGCTATGTGCAGTGGGCGGGCCTTAAGCTCGCCGTCACCACACGTCCCGGGACATTATCGCCCGCCTCGCTCTCTGCGCCGCATCTCCTGCCGCGCATCTCGCTCAACGGGCTTTACCAGAAGCCGCGTTACGTTCAGGCCCTGGCGTCTGGCATTCCCTCGCGCCTCAACAGGGGCTGAAGGCGCCCCTGCCCTCGTCTGCGATCACGGATACATCCGGACCTTCGACCAGCCGTCGCCATCGCGCCGGAACTCGATACGGTCGTGTAGGCGGAACTTGCGGTCGTGCCAGAATTCGATCGACTTCGGGATGATGCGGAAGCCGGACCAGTGCGGCGGACGCGGCACATTTCCGAGCGCGTATTTCGCCGTGTATTCGGCCACCGCTTTTTCCAGCGCGAAGCGGCCTTCGAGCGGCCTCGACTGCTTGGAAGCCCAGGCGCCGATGCGGCTGCCGAGCGGGCGGGACTGGTAATATTCATCGGCCTCGGCGTCGGAGACGACCTCGACTTCACCGCGCAAACGGATCTGGCGGCGCAGCGATTTCCAATGAAAACACATTGCCGCCTTCTTCTGGCCGAGAATTTCCTGTCCCTTTTGGCTCTCAAAATTCGTGTAGAAAACGAAGCCGCGAGAATCGAACCCCTTGAGAAGCACCATACGCACATTCGGAAGACCATCCGCATCCACGGTGGCCAGCGCTACCGCATTGGGATCATTGATCTCCGAGGCCTCGGCATCCTTCAGCCAGGCGGCGAACAGGGCAAACGGCTCGCTCTCCTCGGTAAAGTCACCAGTTGTTAACCCGACTTCTGACATATTGTCTCAATTGCTCCTGATCTGCATACTAGCCACCGGCGCGAAGCACCGGATGGAAGGGCCCTTGAGAGACATAGCAAAGTCGGTTGAGCGTACAAAGGGTAGCTGCATGCGCAAAGCCTCGATGATCCTCCTCATCGCTGCGACACTTCCGCTCAGCGGCTGCTTCGGCAGCAGCATGGACCTGTTTGGATCCGACACCGTCGACAGTTCGATCTCGACCTCGACGGTTGCGAAGAAGGGCAATCCCTCCAGCCATTCGGACGAACTGACCGTCCAGAGTGCCGTCTCGTCCGCAGACCTCGACAAGACCGATGGCAAGCCCCTTCCCTGGGCCAATGCCACGACCGGCAGTGCCGGTGTCGTGACCGCCATTCAGGAAGAGAAGGGCCAGGGCTTCATCTGCCGGAACTTCTCCACCACCCGCCACTCCTATGAGGGCATCGCCTATTTCTCCGGCAAGACCTGCACATCGGGAACCGGGAACTGGGAACTTATGAGCTTCGATCGCCGTTCGTAAACGGCGACCTCATGTTCGGTCGCATTTGAAAGGTTTGCTTAAGCAAGCTGAAAGAATAGCCCGACCGACACCTGCTCCATGTAACTTTCAATTAGCGAATTGCATGCGACGGTTTCGGCCTATTGTTCTGCCGTCACCGCCATGTCTGCGGTGTGGTTACCGAATTTCTGCGGCTCAAGGCGCCATGAACGGGCCTCGCCGCTTTCGATAGTTGGTGTCATCGATGCGTGACTTCTATTCGATCCTGGGCGTAAAGCGCGATGCGGGTGCGGACGAGATCAAGGCCGCGTGGCGCACGAAGGCGAAATCCATCCACCCGGACCAGAACCGGGACGATCCCAATGCGCATAACCGCTTTGCCGAGATGGGCCGCGCCTACGAGGTGCTGAAGGACCCGGCCAAGCGCAGCCGCTATGACCAGCAGCGCTCCAAGGTCGAGGCGCTGGAGCGCGAACAGACGATCATGCAGCAGCGCAACGCTGCCCGCGAGGCGGCCGAAAAGGCGAAACAGGCCAAGGCGAATGCCGAGCGCATTCTGGCGGAACTTGCCCAGGCGGAAGCCGAAAAGGCGAAGGCGGAAGCCGCAGCCGCCGCAAAGGCCGAGGCTGCAAAGGCCGCCAAGCAGGCAAAGTCCGCAAAGACTGAGAGCAAGGCCGAGGCACCCAAGGCGGCAAGCGCGACCGGCGAGACTGCCAGCAAGGCTTCGCCGGATGGGAACGCCGGCGATGGAGCCAAGGCACAAGCCTCGGCCTCCGCTTCCGGCACAAGTGCCAATGGCAAGGCGGAAGGGCCGGAGGAGATGGTCTCCCGCATCTTCGGCGACAGCCCGGAAGCGGCGGTGGCGGCCGAGCAGTTGAAACGCGATCAGGATGCGGCCGACATCAATGACGGCATTCCGTTGCGCAATACGAGTTCGCCCCTTCTGGCGCCGATCGAGCTGTTCAGCTCGCTTGTGCGTCGCCTGCGCGGCACCCCTCCTCCGCCGCCGCCGGAAAAGGCGCCTGACGTCTTTGCCGAAGCGATCGTCGCGATCTCTGACCTTCTCGAACAGAAGGCGGTCCCGGTAACCCTCACGGACGGGCGCGAAGTGCGCGTGCCGCTCAGCGGTGCCACCGAAGGGCATGTGGTCAAGCTGAAAGGCCAGGGGCTGAAGTTCCAGGGGCTGCTGCGCGGCGACCTCGCCGTCACTGTCCGGATCCAGCGCCACGAACGCTTCGTCGTCGATGGTCTCGACATCAAGACCGTTCTGCCGATCACGCTCGAAAATGCCGTTCTCGGTTGCGAAACGGACGTCGAGGGGCCGGAGGGTCCGGTCAAGGTGACCGTCCCGCCATGGTCCAATTCCGATCAGGTGATCCGCATCGAGGCGCTCGGCCTGCCGGATGGCGAAGGCGGCCGCGGCGCGCTTGTCGTCGAACTGCGTGTCATGCTGTGGGAAAAGCCGGACGAAAAGGTGACCGACCTGATGCGCCTGATGCGCGAAGGCCTCTACATCTGACGAGCTCTCGTGCGGGCGTCAAACCCGGCGCCCGCGATCGCCCCCTCCACTCGATTCATTCAACAATTCAAACATACAGGCCATTGTCGGCCCGACAGGGCCTGACCGTCCGGTTCAATCTTGAACGCTGGAACGGGCTATGCCATAGGCAACACCAATCGACGGTTTAGGGGATGCATCATGGTTCAGGGTTCGGGCCTCATGGCAGGCAAGCGCGGCGTCATCATGGGCGTCGCCAACAATCGCTCCATCGCATGGGGCATTGCCAAGGCCTGTCGCGACCAGGGCGCCGAGATCGCCCTGACCTGGCAGGGTGATGCGCTGAAGAAACGCGTGGAGCCGCTGGCGGCCGAACTGGACGCATTCCTGGCCGGCGACTGCGATGTCACCAATCTCGAAAGCATCGATGCCGTCTTCGCCAATCTCGAAGCCAAGTGGGGCAAGATCGATTTCGTCGTGCATGCCATCGCGTTTTCCGACAAGGACGAACTGACCGGCCGCTATATCGACACGACGCGCGACAATTTTGCCCGGACGATGGACATCTCGGTCTATTCCTTCACGGCTGTCGCCGCACGGGCCGAAAAGATCATGAATGACGGCGGCTCGCTTCTGACCCTCACCTATTACGGCGCCGAAAAGGTCATGCCGCATTACAACGTCATGGGCGTGGCGAAGGCGGCACTCGAAGCCTCCGTGCGTTATCTTGCCGTCGACATGGGCGGTCGCGGCATTCGCGTCAACGCCATCTCTGCCGGCCCGATCAAGACGCTTGCGGCATCCGGCATCGGCGATTTCCGCTATATCCTGAAGTGGAACGAGCTTAACTCTCCGCTGAAGCGCAACGTCACCACGGATGAAGTGGGCTCGTCGGGCATGTATCTGCTCTCCGACCTGTCGAGCGGCGTTTCCGGCGAAGTGCATCACGTCGACTGCGGCTATCACACGGTCGGCATGAAGGCCGTGGACGCGCCCGACATTTCCGTCGCCAAGGATTGAAACCGAGGTCTGCCGCCGTGCTCATCTACATGATCCGTCACGGCCAGACCGACTGGAACGCCGAAGGGCGCATGCAGGGGCAGAAGGATATCGGGCTCAACGATATCGGCCGCGCCCAGGCGAGCGAAAACGGGCGCAAGCTCGGCCAGATCCTCGGCGAGACGGCACTCGATTTCGACTTCGTCAGCTCGCCGCTCTGGCGGACCCGCGACACGATGGAGCGGGTGCGAAGCTCCATGGGCCTGCCGCCCGAACGCTACCGCCTCGACGAACGCCTCAAGGAACTCTCCTTCGGTGACTGGGAAGGCTCGACGCTTCCGGAACTCGCCCGCGTGTCGCCCGAACGGGTGGCGGAACGGGCGCGGCAAAAATGGAGCTTCATCCCCCCAGGCGACGATGCGGAAAGCTACGAAATCCTGTCCTGGCGGATCGGTGCCTGGCTCGCCTCGGTCGATCGGGCGACCGTCTGTGTCAGCCACGGCGGCGTGATCCGCAGCTGTTTCCGGCTGATCGGGAATGTCGATGAAAACGAGGCCTGCGAGATGAACATTCCGCAGGACCGGATCCTCAAGATGGAACTCGAGCCTCAGGCCGAGGGCGGCTCGATCAGCTGGATCTGACGGGCGGCCGTTGTCCGATCGGCATCCACCCGTCGGCTCAGACCAGAGGCTGCCTTACTGGACGACCTCGAGATCATCGATGACGCGCTTGCCGTCGACTTCCGTGTAAAACACGATGACCTTCTGACCCTTTTCCAGCCCTTCGAAATTGAACTCGTCCGGAACCGTGTAGGTCTTGCCGTCATCGAGCATCAGGCTCATGCCATCGACATTGACAGCAGCAATCGTCGCCTCGACGTCGTGGCTGCCGGCAAAGGCAGCGATCGGAGACAGGAGGCTTGCCGCTCCAAGAAGCAGGGAGATCACGACACGCATACGAACCACCTTCGACCAAATCAATTCTGAAAACGAGTACAAGATAGGCCTCCGGAATATGGCAAAATTTGCCCGATGACGTGTCAATTCGGTGAGATTGTGGAGAGGAACGCAGCCGTGATCAAGCCATGGACAAGGTTTATCCCGTGCGTTGACGTCTAGCCTCTTCTTCCGGCCGCCAAAGCATTCCCGGAACGCCCCGAAGGCACCAAGCTCAAGACTGCGCAAACTCTTCGAAATTCTAAATTAACCGCCATCGCATAGGGTTTCTCGCAACAGGGGTTTAAGGGTTGGTAGCGTTGCGTAAACGGAAAGCAGGGCCGCAGTCCGACGGCAAATGGGGCAACGGCATCTTCTTGCTGGCGGGTGGCGCTGTCATCGGCCTCCTGGTGCTCGTTGCCGGCTTCCTGATCGATCGCAACACCGCAGCCCACGAGCGCAAGCGTGTCGAGCATCTGGTTCAGGATGGGCTGGAACATGCCAGCGCCGCGATCCGCAGCAAGATCAACCACGATGTGCAATTGGCACTCGAAGTGGCGGATGACATCGCCGACGACCCGATGCTGTCCCCCCCCGAATTCAACCGTACGGTTGCCATGCTGCTGGCGCGGAACCCGCATTTTCGATCGATCCGCCTCCAGCCTCTTCAAGATCAATTCCGAATGGCGTTCGACCCGGTGATCCGAAACGCCGGAAGCCTTCTGTCGATCGACATTCCTGTGCCGCCGATGACCTGGCAGACGAAACGCCAGTGGCAATCCTTGCTGATCGAAATCGATTCGATGGCCTTCATGGCCGATGCGGAGATCAACAGCGACAACGCGGAGACCGCTCACACCGATGGTAGCGGACTCAAGATCGCCGTCGCCCAGATCACGCCGACCGGTGCACTGGAAATCATCCTCGGCGACCCGAAGCTGATCGAGGAGCCAACCCTTACCCTGCCCGTCGACGTCGACCGCATGTCGCTCGTCGTGCTCGGCATGCCGGAAGAGGGTTGGGATGCGGCGATGAACCGGCTGCTGCCGAGCCGTTTGCTGCTGGCAGCCGGCGTCGGGGCCATGATGGTTTCCATCCTGCTGGCGATCGTGCTGCTGCGCGAGCGCAATCTCAACATCCAGCGGCTGCGGGCTCGCGAGGAGCGGTTGCTGGAACTGTCGCAGCGTTTCCAGCTTGCGCTCGAAACCTCGAATATCGGCATCTGGGAGATCGACGAATCCACCCATTCGCTGCTCTGGGACGAGCGCACCGCCGGTCTGCACGGCCTTCCGGTCAGCCTGGACGACGAGGAAGACCGACTGGCCGACTGGTATGGCTGCATTCAGGCCGATGATCTCGGCCGTGCAGAACAACTCTATTTCGACAGCGTGATCGCCCGCACCACCGATTCCTGGGACGTGGCCTATCGCGTGCCGCTCAGCGACAACAGCTTCCGTTACCTGCGATCCGTCGGCGCGCGAACGGTGGATGGCCGGATCACCGGCATTGTCTGCGACGTCACGACCGACACGCTCATGACGCAATCGCTGAGCCGCGCCAAAGAGAACAGCGACATCAAGAATGCCGAACTGGAACTGGCGCTCGAGGAATTGTCGAGCCGCGAACACCAGCTGGCGGAAGCCTCACGGCGGCTGGACCTTGCACTCGGCTCCTACAATTGTGGCACCTGGGAAGGCGATCCGGCCAACAAGACCGCTGTCTGGGACGAGCGCATGCATCAGCTCTACGGCGTTCCCTATAGCGACAAGCCCGTTCCCGAGCATGTCTGGCTGTCGCGGGTCCATCCGGACGAACGCGGCGAGATTCAGCTGGCGACCAAACGCGCCTCCACACTGGACCAGACACTCAACACGACCCAGAAGGTCGTGCTGCCGAACAACGAGATCCGCTACATCCGCTCCGTGGGGCAACCGCATATCGGGCGTGACGGGCGCAAGAAGCTGATCGGCATCGCCTTCGACGTCACGGCAGACGCGCTTCTGGCGGAGCAGATGCGGGCGGCCAAGGCCGAGGCCGATATGCGCAATATCGAGCTGGAGCTTGCCAAGAACCGCATCGAGTTCAATGCGCTGCACGATCCGCTCACCTCGCTTGCCAACCGTCGCAAGCTCGATCTCGAACTCGACGGACTGAGCCGCGGAAACTCCGCCCAACGCGCCAAGTTCGCGATCCTCCATCTCGATCTCGACCGGTTCAAGGAAATCAACGATACGCTTGGCCATGCCGCAGGCGATGCCATGCTGGTGCATACATCGGAAGTCCTGCGCCGGCACGTGCCGCGTGGCGATCTGGTCGCCCGCATCGGCGGCGATGAATTCGTCGTGCTTGCCCGGCGCGCGACCTCGATCGAGGAACTGACCAGCCTTGCCAGCCGGATTATCGAGGAGATGCGCCATCCGATCGATTTCGAAGGCTTCGACTGTCGCTGTGGCGTGTCGATCGGCATTGCCCAGGCCTCCGGCCTGATGCCGGATGCCCGCAAGGTTCTGATCAACGCCGACATCGCCCTCTACCAGGCCAAGGAAAAGGGCCGGAACTGCTACGAATTCTTCACGCCGGACCTGCAGGCGAACATCATTGCCAAGAAGCGCATGGCCGACGACATGCTGGCCGGGCTTGAGCGCGACGAGTTCATCGTCTGGTACCAGCCGCAATTCGAAGCCAACAGCATGCAGCTCTGCGGGGCCGAAGCACTGGTGCGCTGGCGCCATCCCGATCGCGGCGTGCTGGCCTCCGGAAACTTCCTCAAGGTGGCGGAAGACCTGAACGTCATGGCGCGTATCGACCAGCTCGTTCTACAGACGGCGCTGAAGGACCAGATGCGCTGGACGGCCGCCGGCATGCCGGTGCCGCGGATCTCGGTCAACGTCTCCTCCAAGCGCCTGCATGACGAAAACCTGATCGAGCAGTTGCAGGGGCTGTCGATCACGCCCGGATCGATCTGTTTCGAACTGGTGGAATCGATCTTCCTCGACGAGAGCGACACCAAGGCCACCGAGAACATCGAGAAGATCAAGGCGCTCGGCATCGACATCGAAATCGACGATTTCGGCACCGGCCACACCTCGATCGTCTCGCTGCTGAAGCTGAAACCGAAGCGGCTGAAGATCGACCGCCAGCTGGTCATGCCGATCACGGTGCAGCCGCAGGAGCGCAGCCTGGTGCGCAACATCGTCGAGATCGCCCGCTCGCTGGGCATCGAAACGGTGGCCGAGGGCGTCGAGACGCATGAGCATGCCGGCATGCTGCGCCAGCTTGGCTGCGACTATCTGCAGGGTTATGCCTTCGCCAAGCCGCTGTCCTTCGACGACTTCACCCGCTTCGTCGACCGTCTGCCGCAGCAGAAGGCATCGTGACGGAGGGATGGCGGCGTGCGATCCGTGTGCCGCTAGACCACGCTTGCATCTGCCGGATTTCCGGGCGGCCGGGTCGAAAACCCCTTCCCCCCCTTCGGGGAATTGCTTTATGAGTGACGCCATCCAAGGCAGGGCCTGCCGGAACGCTGTCCGGTGGGAAAGAATGGAACGGTAGCTCTCGCATGTCGCACAATACCTTCGGTCATCTCTTCCGCGTCACCACCTGGGGCGAAAGCCACGGGCCGGCGCTCGGCGCTGTTGTCGACGGCTGCCCTCCGGGCGTGCGCTTTACCCAACAGGACCTGCAGGTCTTCATGGACAAGCGCAAACCCGGCCAGTCCCGCTTCGTCACGCAACGCCGCGAGGACGACATCGTCAAGGTCCTCTCCGGTGTCATGCCGCAGGAAGACGGCTCGATGATCACCACCGGTACGCCGGTGTCGCTGTTCATCGAGAATACCGACCAGCGCTCGAAGGATTACGGCGAGATCGCCAAGCGTTACCGCCCCGGCCATGCCGACTATACCTACGACCTGAAATACGGCATCCGCGACTATCGTGGCGGCGGCCGCTCGTCGGCCCGCGAAACGGCGGCGCGCGTGGCCGCTGGCGCGCTCGCCCGGCTTGCCATGCCTGACGTGACCATTCGCGGCGCGCTGGTGCAGATCGGCAAACACAAGATCAACCGCGACAACTGGGACTGGGCTGAGGTCGACCAGAACCCGTTCTTCTGCCCGGACGCTTCGATGGTGCCGGTGTTCGAAGATTATCTCGACGGCATCCGCAAGGCCGGCTCCTCCGTCGGCGCTGTGATCGAGGTGGTCGCCGAGGGCGTACCGGCCGGCATCGGTGCGCCCGTCTATGGCAAGCTGGACCAGGATATCGCCTCCGGCCTGATGTCGATCAACGCGGTCAAGGGCGTCGAAATCGGCAACGGCTTCCAGTCGGCCGAAATCACCGGCGAAGAAAATGCCGACGAGATGCGCATGGGCAATGATGGCCGCCCGATCTTCCTGTCGAACCATGCCGGCGGGATTCTGGGTGGCATTGCGACCGGCGAGCCGATCGTGGCCCGCTTCGCCATCAAGCCGACCTCGTCGATCCTGACGGAGCGCCAGTCGATCGATTCCGATGGCAACAATGTCGATGTCCGGACCAAGGGCCGGCACGACCCTTGCGTCGGTATTCGCGCCGTCCCGGTCGGCGAGGCGATGCTCGCCTGCATCATTCTCGATCACATCCTGAGAGACCGGGGCCAGAACAACCGCACAAGGTGAGGACCGCGCATGAGCTATGACCAGAAACGTGTCGTCGAGGCGCTGCGCGCCTTTGAGGCTGGCGAAATCGTGGTGGTCATGGATGATGACGGGCGAGAGAACGAAGGCGACCTCATTGTTGCTGCCGTGCATTGCACCGCCGAGAAGATGGCCTTCATCGTGCGCCACACCTCTGGCATCGTCTGTGCCCCGATGCCGAAGGAAGAAGCCAAGAGGCTGAATCTCTCGGCCATGGTGGCGGATAACGACAGCGCCCACACGACCGCATTTACCGTTTCGGTCGACTTCAAGCACGGCACCTCGACCGGCATTTCCGCCGATGACCGGACGCTGACGGTGCGCAACCTTGCAAACCCCAATGTCGGCGGGTCCGATTTCGTTCGTCCGGGCCATATCTTCCCGCTGGTCGCGCGCGAAGGCGGCGTGTTGATGCGGTCGGGTCACACGGAAGCGGCCGTCGATCTCTGCACCATGGCCGGGCTTCCGCCGATCGGCGTCATTTCGGAGCTGGTCAATGACGACGGCACCGTGATGCGCGGGCCGCAGGTGGCGGCCTTTGCCGAACAGCACAAGCTGAAACAGGTCTCCGTCGCCGACCTCATCGCCTATCGCCAGCGCAAGGAAACGCTGATCGAGCTCAAGTCAACGTTCGACATCCAGACGCCTTACGGAGCGGCCAAGGCCTATGCCTATTCGCTGCCCTGGGACCCGATGCAGCATCTGGCGGTCGTGTTCGGTGATATCAGGGACGGCGAGGACATTCCGGTCCGTCTGCATCTCGAAGATGTGGGCCGCGACGTGTTTGGCGCCGATCGGCAGATCGACGGCGTGATGAAGCGGATCGCCGACAAGGGCCGTGGCGTGGTCGTCTATCTGCGCGAGGGCTCCGTCGGGGTTGGCGTTTCCACCACCGCCCGCAGCGGCAAACATGATCGCGAGGCCCATAGCGAAGCGCAGGCGCGCGAAAGCGAATGGCTGGAAATCGGTCTCGGCGCGCAAATTTTGAAGGACCTTGGCGTCAATTCCATCCGCCTGATGGCCTCGCGCGAACGGCACTATGTCGGGCTTGAAGGTTTCGGCATTCAGATCTCGGGGACCGAGATC
The DNA here is from genome assembly GCF_003610655.1 of Rhizobium sp. AG855. Lineage (NCBI taxonomy): Bacteria > Pseudomonadati > Pseudomonadota > Alphaproteobacteria > Hyphomicrobiales > Rhizobiaceae > Rhizobium > Rhizobium sp. AG855. Next base: position 2,639,353 of record NZ_RAQG01000003.1, read on the forward strand.
GTCTGAGGCCTTCGGGTCCTTCTTGATCCATTCATGCGCATGCGGCGGCTTGCCGTCGCCTGGTCACCCCACCCCGGACCTGCGGTCCGACCCTCCCCCTCAAGGGGAGGGTGGCGTGTCCCGCTCGTCCGTGGCAGCAAACGTCACCGCCGGCGGAAGCCCCCCCCACTTCCCCCTTGAGGGGGGAGGTCGCCGCGCGGCGGCGGGTGGGGGTGACCTCGGCGCTGAAGACAAAAGATGCGATCATCTGCCGACTGCGAAACGTCAAGAAACAATCGGCCCCTCGACCTTTGGCTCCGCCTTGCCCGCCCATGTGAGCCGCCAGACATCGCCCTGGCGGACGGACTGGACGGCGGCGGGGCGCAGGATGGCAAAACACGTGCCGCCTTCGTGGCGCACGGAGGGGTAGACGATGCCATTCAGGCCGGCGCCGCGTGCTTCCAGCGCGAGGCGGTTGCCTTCCGGATAGCCGGATGCCTTGTCCGGCGACAAAGCCGGATGGGCCGGCAATTCACGCAGATCGAGGAATTCGCCCGAGATGCTGCAATACATCTCCGCATATTCGGCGACTGCCCGGTATTGGCCTGTGCGGGCGAGGAATTCGGTCATATGGAACGTGATTTCCGCAAGGCAGGTCTCGACCTTGAGCGCCGCATACCAGGCACCGCGCATCTCGCCATTGAAACGGTTCGGCTCGCGCGGTTTGGCATAGGTGAAGCTGGCATTGATGAAATGCGCATGCGGCACGTCATACACCAGTTCGCGGGCCTCGAGACCGGAGATACCCCGCGTCTGCGCCTGCACGCGGCTCGATGTTGCGGCCTCGATCTCCGCCAATTGCTGCAACTCGTCGGCCGTGTCGACGAGAGGTTCGAGCACGGCCGCACGCAGCCGGGCGGTCGATACCAGGCGCACGGTGCGGGGATAGGCAAGGGTGGCGACCGGGACGCCTGATATTTGCACTCAGAGTCCCCCGCGCACCGCATCGACGTAGCGGCGCACCTCGAGCATGAGGGGAATGCCGCCCTCGATCATGGCGGCGACCGGCGTGCGGCGGTCGAACAGGGGCCCGGTGTTTTCGAGCATCGGCCAGCGATCCGCCATGGCGTCGACGAACAGCAGATGCAGCGCCTTGTAGATGCCTGTCAGCGCGGAAATTCGGGTCATCTGGTCCTGGCTCAGCGTCTTTGCCACGCCATCCGGCTTCAAGCGTTCCCAGGTGCTGAGCGACACCCCGAGCAACGCGGCGGCCTGCTGGCTTGTCAGGTCCCACTGTCCGACAAGCCGGCGAAAGGCCTTGAGCGCAGTCAGCGACAGGCGCTTGCGATCCGCCTCAAGGGAAAAGCCCTGCGTGAAGGCTTGGGGTGCGGATGACAGTTCAGCCGTGTTCAACACCGGTTTTCTCCTTCAAATGACATCTTCAATATATGTCATTTGAAGGATTTCACAAGGAGGCGGGTTCAGAAGATCACGCGCGAGCTGGCACTCAGCCAGTAGCTGCCCTTTTCCTGGCTTGAGACGTTGAACATCAGCTGCCCTTCCAGCGGTCCGGACTTCGCCTGGAAACCGATGCCACCGCGCAGCCAGTTCTGCTCGATGGGCGCCCCTGGAAGGTCGAAGCTGGAGAAGCCGATGATCTCGCCGGTGGTGTGAGGCGCCTGATCCTCGAAACGATGGGCCACTTCGGCTCGGCCGATAAGGCTGACGGTGGTCGTCAGGTCAAGGCGGCCGTCGAGCCCCAGGCGGACGGTGTTGGACGAGCCCTTCACCTGATCAAAGCGGGCGGGGAAGCTGCCGCCGGTCTCTGTGTAACCGTCGGTCTTCGTCGTCAGATGGGTGAAGCTGGCATAAGGGGTGAAGGCGGCATCTTTCACCCTGAAGGCATCGAGCCAGTCCACGCGGGCGCGGAAGCCGAGCGTGCGGCTGTCGGCCTCGCCCGCCGAAATGTCCGTTCCCGTACCGTTGAGATAGGCGCGGCGCATGGACAGCTCACCGATGCTGGCAAAGCCCGTGAGCGTGGCATAGATGTTGGGCGCGACTGCCATGCTGACCTCGGGCAGCACATAGCTGCCCTGCACGCGACTATAACCGGCAAGATCGAGATCAGCTTTGGAATAGGAGGTGCCGAGGGCGAGGCGCAATGTCACGTCGTCCGTCGGCGCATAGGCAAAGCCGATTTCGCCGGTGCCGGTCGGGCCGGTGCCGAAGTCGTTGCGCACGGCGCCCAGGTCGCCCGTGGCCCATACCGATCGCTGGCCCGCCGACAAGCGGTGGAACATCGGCGAGGAGTTGGCACCGTTCATCGCGAGATCGGCGACCTGCTGGGGCACGAAGATATGGCGCGGCAGACCGTTGAAGCTCTGCAGGTAGTCTTCGACCGTGATGATGCCAGCCGGAGGACCTGATGGTGCGGACGGGTCCGTGGACGCCCCACGGGCGAGATAGGCCTTGCCGTCCCGCAAGGTGCCGGTGATGATCCTGCCATCGGCGGAAACGGCGCTCGCGTCGTTCGTGACATCCGTTGCGATGGTGACGCCACTCTGCCGCAGCCAGTCGTCAACGGAAATCGTGCCCGTGGCCTCCGACCAGCGGAAGCCGGAGGAGGTTCCGTCACTGCGGCCGGACCGTCCGATGACGACGGAACCGTCGTCGCTGACGCCAAACGCTTCGGAGTAAATTCCGCCGAGGGTTCCGAGATCCTGCATCGTTGACGAGGCCACCACGTAGCGGAACGCGTGGGTTCCGCTTGCGACATCGGACTGGCCGACGATCACCGAGCCATCGGCATTGGCCTCCATGGCACCCGATTCGTCACCTCCGGCCAGAACGCCGATCGCGGTTGCCGGGCCGTTGTCGACCCAGTAGGCGGCGATCGCGAAGCCGCCTGCATCCTTGGCACTGCCGACCACGACATGCCCATCGCGGCTGATGCCGTTGGAAAAGGAATCAGCCCCGCCAAGCGTTCCGAGTTCCTGCATACTGCCTGACAGGGCCACCGGGTCGTAAGTCCAGCGGAAAGCGCGATTGCCGTTGCTGGAATTGCCCCAACCGGACACAACATTGCCATCGCCGCTGACGCCGGTGGCACGCGAGGCCGTGCCGCCGGGCAGAAAGCCCAGCAATTCGATCTGGCCTGCAGCCGCATCCGCCCGGTAGGCCTGGGTGGCATTGCCGCCCGCAAGGATGCCGACAGAGATGTTTCCATCCGAGCTGACATCGCCGATGGAGATCGAATACCAGCCCGGTTCCGGCTGGACGGTGCGGATGCCACTGCCGTCCGTCCAGACGAAGCCATTCGACACATATCCGCCCGGTCCGCTCGGCGGTGTAAAGTAGGTCTGGAAATTGCCGACCACGACATGGCCATCGGCGCTCATCGCCGAGGGCTGTACCGTCGATCCCGGGACGCTGGCGATCCACTCATAACCATAATCGGCGGCGGCGACATGGCTCGCGCAAAGAGCAGAACTTCCGAGGAGAAGGAGACGACGCGCCAGCGAGCCGGCGGGGGATAAAAAGCGCATGAACCGTCTTTCGCAATATCCAGAAGGCCGCCGGGCGCACAGGTGTCCCGGCAGTGGTTGTGTGAAAGAACTGTGTGAGTTGGGACTCATGCACAACTCCAAAGGTTGCATGCAATTTTCGGAGCCGTTTCATCTTCGTCGATCTGGCCGCGCGCAATGCGGGCCTGTGAGCGATGACCTTGCCTGGCGAACGCGCCATTCCTAAAATCCGGACCGGTCTTGGGCTTGGGGGACTTCACCATGTGGGACTTTTCCATCGGACGGGCGATCGGCATCCTGGCCGGCACGCTGCCCTTCATTGCGCTGCGCATCGTCATCTATTTCACCATCACGCTTGCCTATGTGCTCGGAACCGGCGGTGCGGCCGGGGTCGGATACGGCATGGGCATGATGTTCGGCAGCGGCGAGGATTTCGCCGTCTGGGGCGGGATCCTCGGCTTCGGCATGGTATCCTTCGCCGTCTACTGGATCCGCGAATGGCTGCTCTACATGGTCAAGGCGGCGCATATCGCCGTCATGGTCGAACTTTATGAGGGCCGCCGCCTGATGCCCGACGGCAAGGGGCAGATCGCCCATGGGCGGGCGGTCGTCGAGTCCCGTTTTGCCGAGGCAAATCTGCTCTTCGTGCTGGACCAGCTCATCAAGGGCGTGATCCGGGCGATCACCGGGATCATCGGCGGCATCGGCATGGCGATCCCGGGGCTCGAAGGCGTGACGCGCTTCGTCAATACGGTGATCCGGCTGTCGCTCACCTATGTCGACGAGATCATCCTGGCGCACAACATCCGCACCAACAGCCAGAACCCGTGGGAGACCGGCCGCCAGGGCCTGGTTCTCTATGCGCAGAACGGCGGGCGAATGGTGAAGAACGCCGTGTGGCTCGCGATCGTCCTCTGGCTTGTGACGGCGGTGATCTTCGTGCTGCTGATCGGCCCGGCCCTTGCGCTCGTCTATCTGTTTCCGGGTGCTGCGAGCGGCTTCGGGATCGCCATTGCCGTCGTCGGTGCGCTGGCGCTGAAGGCGGCGGTTCTCGAACCTTTCGCCATTGCCGCGCTGATGCAGGTCTATTTCCAGGCGATCGAGGGCCAGCGGCCGGACCCGGCCTGGGATGCCAAGCTCGCCTCGGTGTCGCGCAAGTTCCAGGACCTGAAGGACCGGGCGCTTGCGGCTGCCGGCCGGGCGGCGTGAGCCAGCCCCGATCTCAGCAGTGGTTCACACCACCTTGCACGCCATGCCGACCGAGCGCGGGGCCGTTTCGTCGAAGCCGAACTGGGCGTAGAGTGTGTTGGCCGGCACATCGGCGATCAGGCTGACATAGGCTGTTTTGGGCAGGGTGGCGATGACATCGGAGAGCGCCGCCATGATCCATTTGGCAAGCCCCCTGCCCTGATGGGCCGGCAGGATGGCGATGTCGGTGACCTGGAAGAAGCAACCGCCATCGCCGATGATGCGGCCCATGCCGACGGTCTCTTCGCCCAGCATGAGGCTGACGCCGAAGATCGAGTTCGGCAGGCCCTTTTCTGCCGCCTCCCGCGAAAAGGGCGTGAGGCCGGATTCGAGGCGCAGGCGCATGTAGTCGTCGATGGCGGGCACACGGGGCTCGATGCGGTAGGCGCTGTTGTCGGTCACGTCGGATCTTTCTGTCTGTTTTGATGTCTGTCGGTCAGCCCAGCCAGCCGTCTCGCAGCCGGACGCTGTCCATGCCGGAGAACCGGGCAACGCGCTGCAATTCGGCCTGCAGCCTGTCCAGGCGGCCAGCGCTCGGCTTTACCCCCGGCTCCAGCCAGAGGCGGCGCACCTCGAGCACTCCCTCCTTGCGCTCGGCCTTCATGTCGATGCGGCCGATCAGCCGGTCGCCTTCAAGCAGCGGGAAGACGTAATAGCCATATTGCCGCTTCGGCTCGGGAACGAAGACTTCGATGCGATAGAAGAAGCCGAACAGGCGCTCCGTGCGGTTGCGATCGCGGATCAGCGGATCGAAAGGCGAGAGCACGCGGATGCGGGCGGGCGGTTCCGGCGCCTCCAGCAGCGCGGCAACCCGATCCGCGAAGGCGAAAGAGGCGCGCGGCTTTCCATCGACGGTGCCGAGCGACAGCTCCTCCAGTTCCTCGCGATGCGTGGCGACCCAGGCCTTGGCCTCATCGGGCGTGACGATGTCGAAGAAGGCGGCAATCTCGCCCGAGGTGGCAAAACCGAGGCGAGAGAGCGCCGCACGGCAGGCCCAGTCGACAAAAGTTTCGTGATCGACTTCGGCGGCATGATGCTCCGGCGGGATGACCCGCTCGGAGAGGTCGTAGACTTTCTGAAAGCCCTCACGGCGGGCGATCGACAGTTTGCCCGTATGCCACAGGAATTCCAGCGCGGTCTTGGAGGGATGCCAGTTCCACCAGCCACCGGACTTGTGGTCGTCGCCCTTGACGTCGCGCGCCATGACCGGGCCGGTGTCGCGGATGCGGGCATAGGTTTCCTCGAAGGCCTTGTCGAAACCCTCCCCCTGCCACTTCGCCCAGTTTTCCATGATCTTTGCCTCGCGGCGGGCGAAGCGGTGTTTCCAATAGGGGAAGAATTCGGACGGAATGATCGAGGCATCATGCGTCCAGTGCTCGAAGAGCGAGCGATCCTTCTCCGCCAGATGGGCAAGATCCGTCTGGCGATAGGTCTGGTTGCGGGAAAAGAGGATCTGGTGATGGGCACGCTCGACCCACTGGATGCTGTCGACCTGGACGAAGCCGAGATCGTGGATCAACTGATAGAGCCCCTCGCGGCCAAGCGCCTTCGTCGGCGCGCGGGACAGGCCCTGCCGTTCAAGGAAGATTTTTCGCGCCAGCGCATTGGGAACGGGAATCGCCATGGTTGAGACGCTAGCGGATGTTCGTGGTTTGTTCAATGGGCTGACCGCTCTGGAAAGCATCGCGCAATCGCGATACAACCTATCCGACAGGCGCCGACCAAAGCTTTCGGAGAAAAATATGGAGGAATGGCCGCGGTTCAAACCTCTGATCCTGGGGGAGCTCCCGGTTCAGCATCTGCGCCGTTTCGGACTTAATCTGCAGCCCGGCCCGGTCGGCTTTTCAATCCCGGCTCAGAAACACGCCTTCAAATCACATCCGGACAGTTTCATGTCCTGTTTGCCGTTCCTGACGCAGACCGTCGCGCGGCCGACCCATGTCGGCCAGTCGCCGAAGCATACGAATGATGGCCTTGAGTTAATCCGTGAGGTTCGGCAATTGGACCTTATCCTGCTCGTGGCGTTGCTGATCCGTCCGACCCGGCAGGGCGTCTACATGGTAAAGTCGACCTACCCGATCGATCGCAACAAGCTGGAAAATCGGTTGCGGAAAGGGCATCTGATAGAGACACAATAAAAAGCCCCGCGCGAAGCGAGGCTTTCCATTTCCGCCGGGGTGCCAAAGCCCGGATCTCTTCACCTTGCGGCTACTGACCCTTGCGGGTGCGTGGGGAGGCCGTTCCCACCTCGAAACTTGCCACGCCAATATTGGCGTTTCGCCCTCGATTGTCAAGAAAACTGCGGGCAGCAGACGTCGGCAACACCTTGGAGCATTCCCCCATACGTTCCCAAACGCTATAGAGACCCGAACCTTTCGGAGACCCACCTTGCACATTCGTTTCGACCAGGCCGAATTGCGTTATGGCGATCGCGTGGCACTCCGGCCGCTCTCGCTGACTCTCAGCGAACCGCGCATCGGTGTGATCGGGCTCAATGGCTCCGGCAAGACGAGTTTCGCGCGGCTGATCGCAGGGCTGGCCAAGCCTTCCTCCGGCCGGGTGACGCTGGATGGGCTCGATACGGTCGCGGACGAAAAGGCGGCGCGGGCTAAGACCGGCTTCATCTTCCAGAACCCCGGCCACCAGATCATCCTGCCCGTCATTCGCGACGACATTGCCATGGGGCCGAAGGCGCGCGGGCTGGGAGCTGACGAGGTCGAGCAGGCCGTGGATGCCGTTCTGGCCCGTTTCGGCATCGAGGCGCTTTCGAGCCGCCGACCGCATGAGCTTTCGGGCGGGGAGTTGCAGCTCGCGGCGCTGGCTGCCGTCGTGGTCACCCGGCCCGAAATCATCCTGTTCGACGAGCCGACCAACCAGCTGGATCTTCGCAATCGAGCATTGGTGAAGGCTGCGATCGACGGGCTGACCGAACAGGCGGTGGTGATCAGCCACGACCTCGATCTCGTTGCCGATTTTGCCCGTGTGCTGGTTTTCCATGAGCAGGCGCTCGCCTTCGATGGCCCTGGCGACGCTGCCATCGCCTGCTACCGGGAGATTGCCGGATGCTGACCAGCCTGTTCGTTGAGGGCGTGAGCCCGCTGCACCGGGTGGGCGTGCGGACCAAGCTTGCCTTGCTGCTTCTCGTCGGGCTCGGGCTCTACTTCGTTTCGAACCCCATCGCGCTGATGCTCGCCATGCTGGCGACCGGCGGGCTTTATCTGTCTAGCGGGCTTTCCGTCGGCGAGGCGCTCAGACGGGTGCGGCCGGTGCTCTTCACCATCGCCATTCTCGGCCTGTTCAACATCCTTCTCCTTTCGCCTGCGGAGGCGCTCTCGACGACACTTCGGCTGCTGGCCGTGCTGTTTCTTGCCGCCGCCATCACCGCGACCACGGCGATTGCCGCCTTCATGGCCGTCATCACCGATCTCGCTCGTCCTCTGGAGCGGATGGGGCTCCTCAAGGCGTCCGATGTCGGCCTCGCCTTCGGGCTGGTCCTGCGATTCGTGCCGGAGATCGCCGCCCGCCACGAGGCGCTGAAGGAGGCCCACGCGGCCCGTGGCATCCCGGTCAAGCTCTCGCGCTTGCTGGGACCGCTGATCATTTCGACGTTGAAGGATGCCGACCGGATCGCCGAGGCGATTGACGCGCGCGGGATTAGAGGCCAGTAAAATTCCCAAAGTTTTTTGGGGACCGCCACCATGACCACCAGAGATCTCGTTCTCTCCGCCCTCTTCACCGCCATCATTGTCGTGCTCGGCTTCCTGCCGCCGGTGCCGATCCCGCTTTTGCCCGTGCCGATCACCGCGCAGTCGATGGGCGTGATGCTCGCCGGCTGCATCATCGGCGCCAAGCGCGGGGCGCTTGCCTATGTGCTTCTGGTCGTGCTGGTCGCGGTCGGCCTGCCGGTTCTCTCCGGCGGACGTGGCGGCCTTGCCGTGCTGATCGGCCCGACCGGCGGCTATATCTTCGGCTGGATACTCGGTGCCTTCGTCACCGGCCTCCTGGCGGAAAAGCTGGTGCGGGAAGACCAGTCCGCCACGAAGCAGATGACCGGCTTCTTCCTCGCGTCGATCGTCGGCGGCATCGGCGTGGTCTATCTCTGCGGCATGCCGTGGCTGTCTCTGGTTGCCGGCACGCCCTTCGACAAGGTGCTCTTCGGTTCGCTGGCCTTCATCCCCGGTGACCTGGTCAAGGCTGCGATTGCCACGCTTGCCGCCCGTGCAGTCCTGGTCGGATATCCGCTGCTGCCCGTGCGCGTGTGACATTGCGCACATTCCCTGTCTGGCCAAAATGACACAAGCCCGCTTCGGCGGGCTTTTTCATGTTTACTTTTGAACCTTGGATGAAAAACCGGAAGTATAGCCACTCAGAAAGAGTAAACTTTCTTCCTAAATTTATATATTTCAGCAGATATTAAATTAGATTACACATCTTTCTGCACGGCGCCGCTGAGGCCATTTGCCTTCCTGAACAGCCCCGCCGCACACATCCACACCGCATACATTCACAATCGACAAGGGAGACGTGACATGAGTGACACGGAAGTAGCCCGATTCATGGTCGGGGTGTCTATGGACGCGGCTGCGCTGCAGCGATTCCACGCCAATCCGGATGCCGAACTGAAACGGTTCGGCATTTCCGACAGCGCCGCAAAGATCATCAAGAGCAAGGACGCCCCCGCGATCCACAAGGCGATCAAGACGAACTTCGGCGCCAATGCCGCCGCAGACACCGTCAACGTGGTCGTCGTGGTGCTCTGAACCAGCGCGCGTCAACCAGCAGAAGGAAAGGATATTGCAATGCCTGCAATCGACAAACTGCTCGTCGACATTGCGACGAACGCCTCCACTGCCAAGAAATTCCGCGAAAACCCGCTGGCGGTGATCAACAACTCCAACCTGTCTCCGGTGGAGGAGTCCGTGCTCCTCTCCCGTGATCCGAAACTGATCCAGTCCACCCTCCATGCCGCCGCCTTGAAGAACAGTCTCAAGGCGGCCGACGGAGAAACCGTCTGGACCGTCGTCGTGGTCATCTGATCCGGCGGGCCGTGCCGGTCTGAGATCGGCGCGGCCTCACTGCATCAACACCTTTCGGGAGATACCGTCATGGATGCACTGGTTGCTGAAAAACCCTTCGATCCCATCGCGACACGCTCAGAGCCGCCGGTGAAGACCGGCTTCCTCTCGGTCGTCGGCGTCGGGATCAAGCTCGCGGCCCAGACCAGCCTCGAGGCGAAGGCCCATATCGAAGCCGCAGACCGGGTTTTCTACCTCGTCACGGACCCTGGTACCGAATACTGGCTCACCTCGCTCAATCCGGCGGCACAGTCACTGCAGTCCTTCTACGAAGACCGCAGCAGCCGCCTGGCGACCTATCTTGATATCACCGAATACATTCTGGAGCATGTCCGCCAGGGCCTGCATGTCTGCGCGGTGTTCTACGGCCATCCCGGAATCTTCGTCTTTCCGTCGCACCGGGCCGTTGCCCGTGCCCGACAGGAGGGGTTCGACGCGGTCATGTTGCCGGGGATCTCCGCCGAGGACTGCCTGTTTGCCGATCTCGGGGTCGACCCCGCCCGCAAGGGATGCCAGAGCTTCGAGGCGACGGATTTCCTGATCTTCGACCGCACCTTCGATCCGCGCAACAACCTCGTGCTGTGGCAGGTCGGCGTGCTCGGCGAAGTGGGCTACAAGATCTCGCTGTCGCAGGAGAAGCTGGAGGTGCTGAAGGAAAAGCTGCTCAAGGCCTATCCTGCCGACCACCCCCTCACGGTGTATGAGGCCGCGCGCTATCCGGTCTGCGACCCGACCATGCTCAGAACCACGATCGGCGAACTCGACGCATCGATGATCAGCACAATCTCGACGCTGTTCATCCCGCCGGTCGCCCAGCGCAAACCCGATCTCGACATCGCCAAGCGCCTGGGCATTCCCGAGGACTTCATCAAGCGCCGCTTCGAACTCAGCGACGAGGAGATCGAGCGCCTCGGCCTCGATTGAGGGTTATGTGCAGGTCGCGGGAGCCTCCACGCTCAGCGGAGGTACCGATAAAGCCAGTCGCGGATGTCTTCCGGCAGCGCGGCTGGCTCACCGGTTTCACGATCGCGGGCGGTCCAGGTCACGTCGATCTCCGCGACCGTCTGGCCGTCACGCTCCATCTCAACCTCGAAGCCGACCGACTTGCCGCCGATCTTGTCGACCCGCACGACCACGCGCACCTGATCGTCGAGACGCAGGGGCAGGTGAAGACGCAGTTCCAGCTTGGTCGGCGCATAGCGCGGTTCATCCTCCAGCGGCGGACGGTAACGCCAGAAATGACGCAAGGCGGCCTCGGCATGGGTGACATAGGCCGCCGCCTGCATTTCGCCTGTGTCGGCGATGTCGCGGTAGGGAATGGTGATTTCGCTCACCTCGACGCGGTCGATCTCATCCATGCAAGGTCCCGTCTTTTCCGTGTGTTAGCGGCATCTAACGGCATAGCCCCCTCCTCCACAAGTCGTGTCCCAAAAAGGTATCTGCGCGGGGTTTCCGGTTGCGGGCCAAGAGGAATGGGTAAAACCGCATTGCGAGGTGGAAGATGACGGTATGCCGCCTTATGTTCACCGCGACCGAGGATGGCCCGATGACAACACGTCTTTACGAGAACCCGCTCTTCCTGGAGCACAACACGCCACCGGGGCATCCCGAACGGGCGGACCGGCTGCGCTCGCTTAACATCGCGCTTGAGCACCCCAACTTCGCACAGCTTGAGCGGGTCGAGGCTGTGCAGGCCAATGAAGACGCCGTGACGCTGGCCCACCCGGAAGAGCATCTGTTTGCGGTGATGCGCGAGATCCCTGAGGAAGAGGGCGAGATCAACCAGATCGAGGCCGATACCTATGCCTCGCCGAAGAGCCTGCAGGTGGCACTGACCGCCATTGGTGGCGCTATGGCAGCGGTCGACGACGTGATGACCGGCAAGGCAGACAATGCCTTCGTCGCCGGTCGACCGCCGGGGCATCACGCCGAAAAATCCAAGGCGATGGGTTTCTGCCTGTTCAACACGATCGCGATTGCCGCACGCCATGCCCAGAAGACCTATGGCGTGGAGCGTGTCGCGATCGTCGACTGGGACGTGCATCACGGCAATGGCACGCAGGACATCTTCTGGGACGACCCGTCGGTGCTGTTCTGCTCGACGCACCAGATGCCGCTCTATCCCGGCAGCGGCGCCAAGGACGAGACGGGTAAACACCGCAACATCGTCAATGCACCGCTTTCACCCAATGTCGGCTCGGATCATTTTCGCGAGGCGTTCAAGAGCCGGGTCCTGCCGGCTCTGCACGATTTCTCGCCCGACCTCGTCCTGATTTCGGCCGGCTTCGACGCGCATCACCGCGATCCGCTGGCCCAGATCAATCTTGTCGGCGAAGACTTCGACTGGGCGACGGGGCGTCTGCTGGAAGTCGCCGATCGCTTCTGCAACAACCGGGTCGTCAGCCTGCTTGAAGGCGGCTATGATCTCGAAGGGCTCGCCGAATCGGCCGGCCTGCACATCGCCAGACTGATGAAGGGTTGAGTATGTCCGACGCCGCTGTTTCCGCCGATCTTTCCGGCCTCTCGTTCGAAAAGGCCGTGGCCGAACTCGAAAGCATCGTCGCACGGCTCGAGCGCGGCGATGTGGCGCTGGAGGATTCCATCGCGATCTATGAGCGCGGCGAACTCCTGAAAAAGCATTGCGAAACGCTGCTGTCGGCTGCCGAAAACCGCATCGAGAAGATCCGGCTTGATCGCGCCGGCAAGCCAACGGGAACCGAGCCGCTCGACGGGGCGTGAGCGACTTTTCTCGACCATAGCGGGAAAATTTGTTATGCTTTCGGCCATGGACAAGGACATGGTCATTGCCAAGCTGCGGGAGCATCGCGACGAACTGGTCGCTGATGGCATCTTGTCGCTGTCTCTGTTCGGGTCTGTTGCGCGCGGTGAGGCGACCGAGGAATCGGACGTCGATGTTGTTGTTCGCCTTGACCATTCCAAGATGGGCAAGGGCTTCAGTTTTTTCAGCGACCTAGATATTTTGCGACAGAAGCTCGAGACCATCACCGGTCGACCTGTGGATATCGTCTGCGAACCGGTCGAAAAGGAACGCCTTGCTCGACGCATAGAGAGGGATCGCCAGCTTGCCTTCTGAGCGTCCATGGCTTCGCCTGATGGACATTCTCGACAATGCGAGAAGCGTTCTCGCCTATACCGAAGGCATGACCTACGCGCAGTATCTGACAAACCCTCTGGTCAGAGATGGTTCCGAGAGATGCCTTGCGCGCATCTCGGAAGCTGCAGTGAAACTGGGGTCATTTGCGCCCGACCTGCTACCGAACCATGATTGGACAGGCATACGCGGCATCGGCAATCTTCTGCGCCATGATTATGACAAGCTGAACATCGACAAAATATGGCAGATTATTGAGTTCAAGTTGCAACCTTTGATCATAGACATCGAAGTGGCCATGCGCGCAAACGGCATTCCGGAGGAATGAGCGCTAGCGATCGGACAGGCGTCAAAGACTGAACGCAGCGTCACGCTTCCCCGCAGGCCTCACGTCTAGCTTCCGGCCTCAATCCCATCCTACACTCTCCCCATCGACCACGCGGAGACCGCCCCATGTCCTTTTTCCCCGGAAACGATCCTGTCCCTGGTGACGGTTTTGCCTGTGATGCGATCGAGCATCTGATCATCCCGCGCTCCAGCGATATCGGCGGGTTTTCCGTGCGCCGGGCGCTGCCATCGATCAAGCGGCGGCTGGTCGGGCCGTTCATCTTCTTCGACCGGATGGGTCCGGCGATCCTGAAGGCAGACGAAGCCATGGATGTGCGCCCGCATCCGCATATCGGGCTCTCGACCGTCACCTATCTCTTCGACGGCGAGATCAAGCATCGCGACAGCCTGGGCACGGAACTCGTGATTGCGCCTGGCGACATCAATCTCATGACGGCAGGTCGCGGCATCGTGCATTCCGAGCGCACGCCGGAAAACCTGCGCGGTCACCCGCTTGCGATGTCGGGTCTGCAGACCTGGATCGCACTGCCCGACCAGATGGAAGAGATCGATCCGGCCTTTGCCCATACCGCCAAGGGCGAATTGCCGACCTTCAGCGATCGCGGCGCATCCGGTCGCATCGTCATCGGCGGCATGGGCGGCCTGCGGTCGCCGGTGAAGACGTTCTCCGAAACTCTCTATGTCGATCTGTCGCTTGAAGCCGGCGCCCGCTTCCCCTTCGACGCAGGTCAGGAAGAGCGCGCGCTTTACATCCTCTCGGGCGAGATCGAGATCGCCGGCGACCGTTTTGCCGCCGACCAACTGCTCGTCTTCCGACCCGGTGACGAGATCACCCTGATCGGCGGCGCGACAGGCTGTCACGTGATGCTCTTCGGCGGAGCGGCCATGGGGACGAAGAAACATATCTGGTGGAACTTTGTTTCGTCGTCCAAAGAGCGAATCGAACAGGCCAAGGAAGAGTGGAGAACCGGGCGTTTCGATATCGTTCCCGGCGATGAAGAAGAGTTCGTGCCTTTGCCGGAGGGCCGTTGACCGCTATATAAGCGCTTGATGACGTGGAATTGCCCTGATCGTCGGGGGATGGTATCGCGCATCCAAACAGACTGAAGAGGCATCAGCCCGTGACATCCCTGCCCGATACGCCGCTCCTGGACAAGGTCAAGCTCCCGAAAGACCTGAAGGCCGTCGAAGATCGTGACCTGCCGCAGCTGGCGCGCGAGGTCCGCGACGAGATGATCGACGCGGTGTCGAAGACGGGTGGTCATCTGGGGGCCGGTCTCGGGGTCGTGGAATTGACGATCGCGATCCACAAGGTGTTCAACACGCCTGACGACCGGCTGATCTTCGACGTCGGCCACCAGTGCTATCCGCACAAGATCCTGACCGGTCGTCGTGAGCGTATTCGCACTTTGCGCCAGGAAGACGGACTCTCCGGCTTCACCAAGCGCGCCGAGAGCGAATACGATCCCTTCGGTGCTGCCCACTCGTCCACCTCGATTTCCGCCGGCCTCGGCATGGCGGTTGCCGCCGAACTGTCGAAGACCGACCGCAAGGTGATCGCCGTCATCGGCGATGGCGCCATGTCGGCCGGCATGGCCTATGAGGCGCTGAACAATGCCGGTGCGCTCGATGCCCGCCTGATCGTCATCCTCAACGACAACGACATGTCGATCGCCCCGCCGACCGGCGCGATGAGCGCCTATCTGGCGCGCCTTGCCTCCGGCCGGACCTATATGGGCTTCCGCGACTTCGGCAAGAAGCTGACCGCCTATCTCGGCAAGACCGTCGACCGCGCGATCACCCGCGCCGTCGAACATGCCCGGGGTTATGTCACCGGCGGCACCATGTTCGAGGAGCTCGGTTTCTACCACATCGGCCCGATCGACGGTCATTCCTTCGAGCATCTGCTGCCGGTGCTGCGCAATGTCCGCGACAATGCCAAGGGCCCGGTTCTGATCCATGTCGTGACCCAGAAGGGCAAGGGCTATCCGCCGGCCGAAGCGGCAGCCGACAAGTATCATGGCGTCAACAAGTTCGATGTCATCACCGGCACCCAGGCCAAGGCCAAGCCGAATGCGCCGGCCTATACCGCCGTCTTTGCCGATGCGCTGGTCGAGGAAGCCCGCCATGACGAGAAGATCGTCGGCATCACCGCCGCCATGCCGTCTGGCACCGGCCTCGACAAGCTGCATGCGCTCTTTCCGGAACGCACCTTCGATGTCGGCATCGCCGAGCAGCATGCGGTGACCTTCGCGGCCGGCTTGGCTGCTGAAGGCTACAAGCCCTTCTGCGCCCTCTATTCGACCTTCCTGCAGCGCGGTTACGACCAGGTCGTGCACGATGTCGGCATCCAGAAGCTGCCGGTCCGATTTCCCATCGACCGGGCCGGTTTCGTCGGCGCCGACGGCCCGACCCATGCGGGTTCCTTCGACACCGGTTTTCTCGCGGCGCTGCCCGGCTTCGTGGTCATGGCGGCGGCCGACGAGGCGGAACTGAAGCACATGGTGCGCACTGCGGCTGCCTATGACGAGGGTCCGATCTCCTTCCGCTATCCGCGCGGCGAAGGTGTGGGTGTTCCCATGCCCGAACGCGGCGAGATCCTCGAAATCGGCCGCGGCCGCATCATCAAGCAGGGCTCGAAGGTCGCACTTCTGTCGTTCGGCACGCGCCTCGCCGACTGTCTGCTTGCCGCCGAAGACCTCGATGCCGCAGGCCTTTCAACCACTGTCGCCGACGCTCGCTTCGCCAAGCCCTTGGATCATGACCTAATCCGCCAGCTCGCCCGCCACCACCAGGTGGTCGTCACTGTCGAAGAAGGCGCCGTCGGCGGCTTCGGCAGCCAGGTGGTGCATTTCCTCGTCAACGAGGGCTTGCTCGACAACGGCCTGAAGGTCCGCTCGCTCGTGCTGCCCGATGTCTGGATGGACCAGGCCAAACCCGAAACCATGTATGCCAAGGCAGGCCTCGATGCGGCCGGTATTCTGAAGACGGTGTTTGCGGCGCTCGGGCAGGACGTGCCAGGGGTTATCGCGGCGGGCTGAGGGTAAGCGCTCCAGCCCACCCCTCTCTGGACTTCCCCCGCTCCCCCCGCTAGACCGAGCCTTCAATCGACAGGCGCTGAAACGCGCCTTGGAGGCTCCATGCAGACGGCAGGCACCACGGATATTGCACCCGATTTCGCGCCAGACTGGGCGGCGATCGCAGTCGTGATTCTCGGTGTCACGGCCTTTGCTGTCGGCCAGGGGCTGACTTATCCGCTGATTTCGCTGATCCTGGAAAGTCGTGGCGTCTCGTCCAGCATGGCGGGACTCAATGCGTCGGTTTTCGCGCTGGGGCTCGCCTCCTCGACACTGATGATCGGCCAGCTGACACAGGCGATGCGCGGCGACCGCCTGATCGTGGCGTCGCTGCTCGGCGTTTCGATCTCGCTTGCGACCTTGGCGGCTTTCGACCAGCTCTGGGTCTGGTTCGTCGCCCGCTTCCTGCTCGGCTTCTGCACCAGCATCATCTACACGGTGAGCGAGGCCTGGCTGAACACCGCTTGTCCCGATCGCCTGCGCGGCCGCGTGTCCGGCGCCTATAGCGCTGGCATGTGCGCAGGCTTTGCCGCCGGCCCGCTCGCCATTCCGCTTGTCGGCATTGAGGACGGCTTTGCCTTTGCGCTGACGGCGGCTTACGTGGCGCTCGTCGCCTTTGCCTCGGTCATGCTGGGTCGCTACGCCAAGACGAAGCCTGAGGCCTCCGAAGCGGGCGGGCTTGTCACCTTCGTCAAGCTTGCACCGGTACTCACGCTGATGGTCGTCGCCTTCGGCTTTTCGGATATCGCGGCGATCTCAATGATCCCGCTCTATTTCGTCGAGCGTGGCTACAGCCAGAATTTCGCGGCCTTCGTCGTCACCATGGTCGCCCTGCCGACGGCGCTTGCCCAACCCTTTGTCGGCTGGCTGCTGGATCGGCTGTCACGGCCTGTCATCGCCATCGCAGGCTCGCTGATTGCCGCCGTCGCCTTCCTGGTTCTGCCTCTGATGACCTCTCCGCTCACCCTGCTGATCACCATATCGATCCTCGGGGCTGCGAGCTTCTCGCTCTATACGGCTGCGCTCACCTTACTCGGCGAACGCTTTCGCGGCGGTCTTCTTGTCTCGGGAAGTGCCGTCTTCGCTCTGGCTTACGCGATCGGCAGCGCCGCAGGCTCCGGCACCACAGGTCTCACCATGGATCTCGTCTCGGTCGATGCCGGGCCCGTCTTTGTCGGCCTGCTGATGCTTGTTTTCACCGGCTTCTTCGCGGTCAATCTCATGCGCCTGCGCGCGGCGAAGCGCTGAGCCCATGCTGGAGACGTCCCCGCCCGAGATCTTCGATTGCCAGGCCTGCGGCGCATGCTGCGCCTATTCCGCCGACTGGCCGCGCTTTTCGCTTGAAAGCGACGAGGAGATATCCGCCATCCCGGAAGCGATGATCGCCAAGGACGAAAGCGGCATGAAGTTCGAGAACGGGCGATGTGCGGCGCTCACCGGCGACGTCGGCAAACATGTCGGCTGCGCAGTCTATCTGGTGCGGCCGCATGTCTGCCGCACCTGCATGCCGGGCGACGAGGAGTGCAAGATCGCGCGGGCCGAATTCGGCTTCGCCATCGACGGCTTGCCCGAGCCGGAGGTCTACGAGGCCTAGGCCTCAGGGAACGGTGATCGTCACCTGGTCGGCGGGAAGCTCGCCGCCGATCTCCGCCGCCTGGGTCTTCTTGTCGTAGACGCAGATCGAGCTCACCACAGCATCCGCCCCCACGGCCTTGCCGGTCACGATGGCCACGCCATAGCTCTCTGTTCCGAAGGGATCGACAACGACCTTTGGCTGCTCGATGCGACCCTCCGCCAGGGCCGTGCATTTCGCGGCGACATCCTTGGCGAACTCGGCCCAGGCGTCATCCGAGGACGCGACGGCCGGGGAGGAGAGCGGGACAACGGCGAGGGCGGCAATCGCGAGCAGCTTGCGGGAACGGAACATGGGATACCTCGGTTGGGGGATGTCGGGCCGGGACCGTGGGATGGAACGGCACACAGCGCAAGTCCAAAAACGGAAGATATTTCTTTCGATCAGAAGCCGGTTTTTGGAAGGCCGAAGGTTGCCTCGCCCTCCTTCCGCACCTATGTTCCCGTCACCTGCCAAAACGCAATCCATTGCCCAAAGGAGATATCACCATGGCCTTCGAATTGCCCGCCCTGCCCTATGCTTACGACTCGCTTTCGCCGTTCATGTCGGCTGAAACGCTTGAGTTTCACCACGACAAGCATCACCAGGCCTATGTGACCAACGGCAACAACCTCTTGAAGGACTCGGGCCTTGAAGGCCTGTCGCTGGAAGAGATCGTCAAGCAGTCCTATGGCAAGAATGCCGGCCTGTTCAACAATGCCGGCCAGCATTACAACCACATTCACTTCTGGAACTGGATGAAGAAGGACGGCGGCGGCAACAAGCTGCCCGGCAAGCTGCAGGCTGCCATCGACAGCGACCTTGGCGGCTATGACAAGTTCAAGGCCGATTTCGTTGCAGCCGGCACCACGCAGTTCGGCTCCGGCTGGGCCTGGCTTTCGGTCAAGGACGGCAAGCTGGAAATCTCCAAGACCCCGAACGGCGAGAACCCGCTCGTTCACGGTGCCTCGCCGATCCTCGGCGTCGACGTCTGGGAACACTCCTACTACATCGACTACCGCAATGCCCGTCCGAAGTATCTCGAAGCCTTCGTCGACAGCCTGGTCAACTGGGACTACGTGCTGGAAATGTACGAAGCCGCGACCAAGTAAGGCCTTCTCAAGCCATAATTTCAAAGACGCCCGGTGCCGCAAGGTGCCGGGCGTTTTCATTTCAGGCTGCGACACTTGCGGCAGCCTCCTGCATGGAACCTTCCGGTGCCGGCCACGTTTGTTCCGCAAGACCGGACAACAGGAAAGGAACCGTTCCATGGCCTCTTCGAACCTTCAGGCAGAACTGCGTGACCTGCGCGAGCAGATGAACCATCTCAAGGACACGATTGCACGCGAAGCGAGCCGCAGCGGCCGGACCGTCCGCAACCGCGCCTCGGAAGCGCTTGATGATGCAGCCCGCACCGCCTCGTCGGTAACCGGCTATAGCGCCGATGACGTTCGCAACCGCGCCTCCGACGTGGTGAATGGTGCAGCCCGCACCGCCCATGTGGTTGCCGATTACGCCCGCGAAGGTGCGGACACCGTTGCCGGCGTCGTTCGCCGCCATCCGGGTGCCGCAACCTCTGCCGGTCTCATCACGCTCGGCATCATCGGTGGCGTCGTCGGTTACCTGCTCGCCAACTCGGCGCCGCCGGCCCGCGACAGCCGCTGGCGCTGGAACTGAGGCAGAATACATGGCCAAGGTGACCTATCACGTCGTCGAACATGACGAAGGCTTCGCCTACCGGCTGGGCAATGTCTATTCCGAGCCTTTCGCCACCCATGCCGAGGCGGTTGCGGCCGCACGGCATGCCGCCGGCGCCCAGCAGCTTGCCGATGGCGATGCCGAGATCAGCTGGCAGGACGAAAACGGCGAGTGGATCCATGAACATGCGGACGGTGCGGACCGGCCCATGGCGGACGTGGTCGACGATGTCGATGACGCCCGGTAAAGCCTGCCCAGCAGGCTAAACGGGGAAAGCCCGTGGCATGCGCCACGGGCTTTCTTCGTTTGTGCAGGATGGCAGAAGGGTCGGAGACCCGACCTCACGCGGCCCGGCGCATTGCCGACGGTCGTGCCTGCAGTTCGAAACGTTCGATCATCGCCCGAAGCGCTGCCGCCTGCTGCGCAAGACGGCTCGCCTCGTTGCTTTGGTCATCCGAAACGCGGGCATTGTGCTGGGTTGCGGTGTCGAGTTGATCGACGGCGCCGGCGATGTCGCGCAGACCGCTCGACTGGTCGCGCGAGAAGTCGGCAATGGCGTCCATGTGATCATTGATGGTCTGGATCAGGCTGCCGATTTCGACCAGCGTTTCGCCGGTTCCATGCACCAGCTTCACACCGTTCTCGACCTGAGCGGTGGAATTCTGGATGAGCGCCTTGATCTCCTTGGCGGCGTTGGCAGACCGCTGCGCCAGTTCGCGCACTTCCTGCGCCACCACGGCGAAGCCCTTGCCGGCTTCCCCGGCGCGGGCGGCTTCGACGCCTGCATTGAGGGCGAGGAGGTTGGTCTGGAATGCAATCTCGTCAATCACACCGATGATATTGGAGATCTGCTGCGCACTTTCCTCAATGCGGCGCATGGCCTGCTCGGCTTCGCTCACCACCTGGCCGGAGGTGAGCGCGCTCTGATTGGCCTTCTTCGCGACATCCCGCGCGTCGGCCACACGCTGGTTGGCGGCATGCACGGTGGCGTTGATCTCCTTCAGCGACGCGGCGGTCTGCTCCAGCGAGGCCGCCTGGCTTTCGGTCCGGCGGGCGAGTTCATTGGCGCCAGCCGCGATCGTGCCGCTGCCGTCATCGATGGTCCCGGCCGCGATCTGGATCGCAGACATGGTATTGGCCAATTCGCGGATCGACGCATTGAAGTCATGGCGCAGGGCCTCGAAACTCGGGTCAAACGGCTCCTCGATCTGGAAAGCGAGATCGCCGGCCGCAAGGCGCCGCAGGCCACCGGCGAGTCCGGCCGTGGCGATCCGCAGCTTTTCCGCCGCTTCCTCTTCGGCGCGGCGCTCGACATGACGCCGGTGCTCCTCGGCCTTGTGCCGGGACTGCTCCGTCTCGGCTTCGAGCGCGCGGGTGCGGCGCAGATTGTCGCGGAAGATCTCCAGCGCGCGGCCCATGACGCCGAGTTCATCGCGTCGATCCTGGGTTCCGACGTCGACATCAAGATTGCCTTCAGCAAGCCCCTGCGTTGCGCGGGCGAGCTTACGCAGCGGATTGACGGCCGTCATGCGCAGCATCAGGATCACAAGTGCGATCATCACGGCAAGGGCGCCGGCACCAATGCCGACGCGCTTCCAGGCATTGGTCCGCCAGGCCGCAAGTTCCGGCGCGAGGTCGACCTCGGCACTGTAGACACCGATCACCTCACCCGGCTGGATGTTCATCTTGGCGGTATGACAGCTCGCGCATTTCTCGTCGCTCGCACTGCCCTGACCAAGGATAACAGGGCGGGTCATGCGGAAGCGCTCGCCCTCGAGGCTGTTCAGCCGCGCAAGAGCCGAGATCGCCTGCTGATCGATCGTATCGCGCGGTCCCTCGAATTCGGTTTCCCCCTGGGATTTCTGGAAGTCGATGACCTTCGGTCCCATGACCAGCCAGAGCTTGACGCTGCCCCCGGAGTTGGAAAACTGGTCCATGGTGCCGTCGAGCGTTGCGATGGCCGGATCGTCCTCGCCGACTTCTTTGCGATTGAGCATGGCCTGGGTGTGGACGGATTCCAGCATGTCCAGTGCCGCATCACCGCGCTTGGCGGCCTTGTCGGTCAGGGTCAGGCGTTCGGCGGAAATTTCGTAGGCAGCGGTGCTCGCCTGAATGGCCACGACTGCGATGCCGATGCCCAGGACCATCTGGAGCGAGAGCGGCAGTTTCTTGAAGGAACTAAGCATGGGGTTTCCGTTTATAGGCCGCTCTCCGCGGCTGTGTTAACGGTAACAAATTCCCGAAATGCTGTTAATTTTCCGTTCCTGACTGCAAGGTCTGGCCCTGAAATCGCGAGTTATTGTTGAATAGTACTTTCGAGCGTGCGACCGGACATTGGATGCCGAAGAGGATCCAATGTCCGGTTGAGGGATCAGAACTCCGTCCAGTCCTGCTGGGCCGGCACGGGGGCGGTTTCGCTGGGTTTCTGAGCCGTGGCCTGGCTGGCGCCAAAGGCGCGGCCGAGCTTGTTTGCCAGCGCGCGGGCGGGCGATGGTGTGCCTGCATGGCTGGCTGAGGCTGCCTTCACGGAAGGTCTGGCCGGGCTTGCCGGAACCGGTGGCGCAGAGCGTTGCGGTGCCACGTGGCTTGTGCGCGGCGATGCCGTGGCTGGCGCAGGGCCGCCCTGCCCCAGACGGAACTGGGCGAGCAGCATGTTGAGCGAATCCGCCTCTGCCGCCAGGGTGTGGGAGGCGGCCGTCTGCTGTTCGACCATGGCGGCATTCTGCTGCGTGCCCTGATCCATGGCGGTCACGGCGAGGTTGATTTCCTGCAGGCCGGTCGACTGTTCGCGGGCGGCCGTGACGATCGCCTGCACGTGATGGCTGATTTCCTGAACGGCGGCGACGATCTTCTCAAGTTCCGTGCCGGTCTCGCCGACCAGCGCCACGCCATTGCCGACCTGGGCGGTGGAATTGGCGATCAGCGACTTGATCTCGCGGGCGGCATTGGCCGAGCGCTGGGCGAGTTCGCGCACCTCCTGGGCAACGACGGCAAAGCCCTTGCCAGCTTCACCGGCACGGGCCGCTTCGACGCCGGCATTGAGCGCCAGAAGGTTGGTCTGGAAGGCGATGTCCTCGATGACGCCGATGATGTTGGAGATCGACTGCGAGGACTGCTCGATGCCCGACATTGCGGCCACTGCGGAGCGGACGACTTCGCCTGAGCGTTCGGCGCCGGCCCGAGTGCGCTCGACGAGCTGGCCGACATCTTCTGCGCGCTGGGCCGTGTCCTTGACGGTGGTCGTCACTTCCTCGACGGCGGCTGCCGTCTGTTCAACGGAGGCGGCCTGCTGTTCGGTGCGTTTGGCGAGATCGTCGGCCGAGGCGCGAATTTCGGCTGCGCCAGCATTGATCGCCTCGGCATTGGCGCCCACCGTGCGCAGCGCTGCCTGCAGCTTGTCGACGGAATCGTTGAAATTGCCGCGCAGCCGGTCGAGCCTCGGTGCAAACGCACGCTCAAGCCGGAAGGCGACATCGCCATTGGCCAGCGCGGTCAGGCCCTGTTCCAGCTCGGCCATGGCAAACCGGATTTCCTCGGCTTCGCTCGCCTTCTCTGCTTCCGTCTTCTGCCGTTCCGTCTCGGCCTGTTCGCGCATCACGCGGCGCTCCTCGGCCATACGGGCGGTTTCGATGGCGGCGTCCTTGAAGACCAGCACGGCCTTGGCCATCCGGCCCACTTCGTCGCCACGGTCGATGGCGGGCACCTCGACCTTGTGGTCGCCTGCGGCAAGCCGTCCCATGGCGTCGGTCATGCCGGTAATCGGCGTGACGATGGAGCGGGCGAGAAGCCAGATGAGGCCGACGGCGAAGACACCGGCGACGGCTGCGCCGAGGATCAGTGCAAGCTCGAGGGCGTGATGCGCATTGTCGAGCTGGGTGCGAATGGCGCTTGTCCGCTCGGCCAGAAGGGTTTTGATCTCTGCGGCGGCGGCGCGGAACTGGTCGAGTTCGCCAATGCCTTCACGCTTGCCGATGGCGGCGACTTCCGCAATTCCGAGCGTACCGGCCTTGCGGGCGGCAATCTGGGGATCAGCGACATTGGCACCATAGGCATGCGCGGCTGTGCGCATCGTCTCCAGGATACCCAGCAGGGCCTTGTCTCCGGACGCGAGTGTCGATGCATCGGCCAGCGCCGTGTCCACGGCCTGTCGCTCGGTTTCCACGGCCGCCAGGGTCGTGTCGGTGCCCGTCAGAAGATAACCGCGCTCATTGGAGGCCTGCTCCGCCATTGCCGTCATTGCAGAATCGACGAGGTTGACGATGCGCTGTGCACGATCCTGGTCGACGACTGCCATCTTGGCTGTGTAAGCCTGCAGGAAGACGACGACGGATGCCAGGAAGCATCCGGCCATGATGGTGCAGAAGGTCAGGATGAGCTTCTTGCTGAGGGACAGGTTGTTGAGCGACATGGGCCTCGACTTTCGGACATGACTTTCGGGCCTGCGCACCCGTCTGTTCGGGACGCATGGCGGCAAACGATGCCTGTGGCATCGCCGAAGGGGGCAAATGCATGATCAATCCGGGGTTTGCGCAGCCGTCATGGCGCACTCAGGGGGAAGCCGGACACATCCGATCGTCGCGATAGTGTCGAAAACGATTTTACAACCCGTTACCAAATTATGGCTGATTGCCGGGGTTCCAGTCCTTGCTGGAAACCAGCAACAGAATGTCGAGATCCCGTTCGGGAACGAATTCCTTGGCGCGCATCTCGAAGGTCGTGTCACCGGTCTTCTTGATATCCTGGCCGCAGAAGCTGACGACGTGGTTGGGATTGCCCTTGTCCACCGTCAGGTGGAAGTCGCCGATAGGCCCGAACCAGTTGTTGCCTGTGGTCAGGATATAGGACAGCCAATGCTCGAAATAGTAGAGACCCGTGTTGAAATCCTGCGACTTTTCAAGCCTGATCGCCGTCTTCATGAAATCGTCGTCGATGCAGTAGCGCCGCTTGTAGTCTTCGAACTGGTTGTCCGGCTTGCCCTCGTAGAGAAAAGCCATTCCCGTCGTGCCGCCAAGACTGGGGCGGTAGGAGTGCTCGACATTGACCTCCTCGCCGGCCGGGAATGTCGTCTCCCACCAGTAGACTGAATCGAGCTGCCAGACGGGCACATATTCCGGTTTCTCGGCACCGTAGTCCATGGCGGCGACGAGGCCCTTGACCAGCCAGTCCTGAAGAACGGTCTCGTCGAGCCGGGCGACCGCCGCACGTGTCTTGTCCGACAGCGGTTGCAACGGGACCCCTTGTGCCGCCACTTCGTCGGTAAAGTCGATCCCCTGGACGAGGACGCGCTGCTGCAGCCTGGGCTCGATCGTTTCACCGTCCTGCGTGACCGAGAAGCCCATGAAATTATCGCTCTGCTCGTCAGGGACGGCTGCCATGGTTTCGACCGGGCCACCGATCTTCGGCATGGGGAAGGCGACGATGGTGGTCACGTCCGTGTCGCCGGTGTTGCGATAGGTGTATTTCACATCCACGCGTTCGGGGGAAATGTAGAGATCCTCCCGCGCCATGGTGATCTGATCGGTGCGGGTGAATGTCAGGCCGCCGGCGCCGAGCACGGCCATGGTGTCATTGGCGCAAGCCCCTGTTGCCGCCAGTCCCTGCAATGTCAGCGCCCATGCTGCGGCGATCACCCTTGCCTTCATGCCCGTCTTCCTCGCTTGATCCGAACCATGGAACATTGTCCCAGACTAGAGATCGGATTTGGGGCCGGTCAATGCCGGACTGCGACCATGGCTGGGTAAAAGCGGCTGCTCGTCCGGGCTTTGAACACGCCGGTCAATCCGCGGTTATGGCAGAGAGAGAAGCGCTCCCGACCATTCGATCGGGAGCGCTGTCGAGAACCCGTTCGGACCGCTTCCTGCGATCAGAATTCGTTCCAGTCGTGTTTCAGGGCCAGATTGCCGCTCACAGCGGCCGGGGCGCGGCGTGCCTGATCGGCTGCGGGACGCGAGGCCGCCTGGCGGCTTTCGCTTGGCGCACCGGCCAGCTTGAACTGGGCGACCAGGGAGCGCAGGCGGGTTGCTTCCTGGGCCAGAGCGGCCGAGGCTGCGGTCGACTGCTCTACCATGGCGGCGTTCTGCTGCGTCGTCTGGTCCATCTGATTGACGGCCGAATTGACTTCTGCAAGGCCGGTCGACTGTTCGCGGGCGGATCCGGCAATCGCATCCATCAGCGTGTTGATCTGCACCACGTAGTCACCGATGGCCTTCAGGGCCGTGCCGGTTTCGCCAACCAGTGCCACGCCGGAGCTGACCTGGGTGCCGGAGGCCGTGATCAGGGCCTTGATCTCCTTGGCGGCCTGGGCGGAACGCTGGGCGAGTTCACGCACTTCCTGGGCAACGACGGCGAAGCCCTTGCCGGCTTCACCGGCGCGTGCTGCTTCAACACCGGCATTGAGCGCCAGAAGGTTCGTCTGGAAGGCGATCTCGTCGATGACGCCGATGATGTTGGAGATCTGCTGCGAGCTGTCTTCGATCCGCCGCATGGCTTCGACCGCCTGGGAAACGACCTGGGCCGAGCGGGCTGCGTTCTCGTTTGCCAGGACGGCAACGCTGCGGGCCTCGTCGGTGCGCTGAGACGAGTTGCGCACGTTGACGGTGATCTCGTCGAGCGCAGCTGCGGTCTCCTCAAGAGCGGCGGCCTGCTGTTCCGTACGCTTCGACAGATCGGTCGCACCGGCGGAGATTTCGCGGGTGCCGCTGTCCATGCTGGTCACGCTGTCGAGGACCGAGCCGATGGTCATGGCGAGCTGCTGCAGCGAGGCGTTGAAGTTCCGGCGAAGAGGTTCGTAATCCTCCGCAAAGGCTTCCGTCAGCTGGAAAGAGATATCACCTTCGGCCAGCCGCTGCAGACCATTGCCAAGCGTTTCGGTGGCAAAGCGCAGCTTTTCGGCTTCTTCCTGGATGCGACGCTGGTTGGCAAGGCGCGTCTCCTCAGTCTGGCCCCGGGCAGCGACTGCTTCCTCTTCGAGCTTGCGGTTGGCAATCGCGTTCTGGCGGAACACTTCCACGGCAGCGGCCATCTGACCAACTTCATCCGTGCGGCCGACACCGGGGACGCCGATGCTGGTATCGCCGTCAGCCAGCACACGCATTGAGCCGGCAATGCGGACGAGCGGGGCAACAAGGCTTTTCTGCAGCAGCACGAGAAGGCCGATGACAGAGGCAATCATGACGGCCGCCCCCTTCAGGATCGTCATGCGGGCGCTATCGGCCGCTTCGACGGCAGCCGTTGCGCGCTGGGTCAGAAGGGACGCTTCATCGCCGGCAATTTCAGCCGCCTTGGCACGGATGCCGTCCATCCACTTCTTGCCGGCGCCATTGATTTCCATGGCGCGCGCCTGTTCGACGGTCGCGGGGTCCTTCATGAGGGCGATTTCCTTGGCCGCGACTTCCTCGGTCCAACCCTTCACCAATGCGGCGAGCTCGCTCAACCGCTTCTGCTGGGTGGCATTGTCAGAGGTCAGCCGAACGACCTCGTTGAAGGCCTTCTCGTAATTCTCGGAACCGGCGTTGTAAGGCGCCAGAAAGCCTTCGTCGCCGGCCAGGAGATAGCCGCGAACGCCGGTTTCCCGATCAACCATTGCCGACACGATATCATCGACGCCCTGCAACACTTCATAGGTGTGGACAGTCCAACCATTTGCCGTTTGCTGAAACGACAGGGACGACCAGCTCAGGGCGTTCACGATGACGCTGATCACGATGACCAAGGCGAATGCGCAGATCATCTTGGCAATGGTGCGCATATTGTTGATTAAATGCATAGTCACTCTCCGGGGAGTTCAAGTCTGTGCAGAACCCAGGCGATCGACGCCGTCGACAACTGTGTAATGGAGGGGAACATCGGCAACGCGAACGCTGCGATGGTTGATGCCAGCGATGAGGAATTACTTGGCTCTGACCGCCGTAAAGGAGGGCCACCCACTTTCATCATGAATTCTGTGGCGACTGAATCCCCTCAATATCGAGGGGCTGATACTGTCAAATTAGGCAGCACCGGTAAAAACATCACTAAATTTTGTTGTGCAAATACAACTTTTGGCACGCAAAATTTGACGATTGCATGACAGCCCAAAAATGGTCCGAGGTTTCGATATATGGCAGAAAAAGCGAAGCCCTCCGGGCCCGAATCCGGAGGGCTTCAGTTTGACTGCGGCCGGGAGGGGAACGGGGCGCGCAGGGATCGGCCGGTCGACGATCGCTTGGGAGGAGGAGATCTGCATCGGCCGACATCCGAATATTAGCGTTCATCGATTAAAGCTTCCCTAATGAAGCCAAAAAACGCATGGCGGACGCGGCGCATGGCGCCAGCGTCACTGCAGAGGGTTCGAAGCGGCGGCGCCGGCAGAAAAACACTTGCGCCGCAGCGCCGCACCGATCATTGACGGGGGATGAGACATTTGCCCGAACCCCAGCGCCTCGACCAGCTTCTGGTCGCCCTCGACCTCTTTGCCAGCCGCTCGCGTGCGCGCGACGCGATCCAGCGCGGCACCGTGAAGGTCGATGGTAAAGTCGTCACCAAGCCCAGCCTCGTTTTTGCTGCGACCCATGAATTCACCATTGACGACCCGGCGCAGGATTATGTGTCGCGCGCCGCACTGAAGCTGGTGGCCGGGCTCGACCATTTCGGCCTTTCGCCCGAGGGCTGCGAATGTCTTGATGTTGGCGCCTCGACCGGTGGCTTCACGGAGGTCCTCTTGAAGCGCGGCGCGGCACATGTCGTCTCCGTGGATGTCGGTCATGGCCAGTTTCATCCCCGGCTTGCAGATGATCCGCGCGTCACCAATATCGAGGGACTGAACGCCCGCTATATGGAGCCGGAGGATATCGACGACAGGCCGATCGATTTCGTCGTCTCCGATGTCTCCTTCATCTCGCTGAAGCTGGCTCTGGTGCCGGCGCTGGAATTGGCCGAGCCCGGCGCGCATTGCCTGCTGCTGGTCAAGCCGCAGTTCGAGGCGGGTCGCGAGGCGATCAGCAAAGCGGGATTGCTCAAGGAGCCGGAAACGGCACCGCTGGTGGCCGCCGAACTGGAACGCTGGCTGGTCGAAGATATGGGCTGGACGAGCCTCGGGCTGATCCCCTCCCCGATATCAGGCGGTGATGGCAACGAGGAATTCCTGCTTGCCGGCGTCAAGCCTGACGATGCCGAGGGCGCCGATGACGAAGACGATGACGACATCGATGGCGATGACATGACCGGCGAGGACGCAGAATGAGCGCCGAGACCGTCACCATATCAAGCCTCGGCGCCAAGGGCGACGGCGTTGCCCATGACAGCAACGGTCCGATCTTCGTGCCCTTTGCCCTTCCGGGCGAAACCGTCTCGATCGCGCGGGTGAAGAGCGAGGGCACGATCATGTCCTTCGCCACCACCTCACCCGACCGTGTCCAGCCGCCCTGCCGGCATTTCGGGCCAGATGGCGTCGGCGGCACCTGTGGCGGCTGTTCTCTGCAGCATCTCGCCAAGGCACCCTACAATGAATTCAAGCGGCAGATCCTGATCGATGCTCTGAAGTCCAAGGGTCTTGAAGCACCCGTCGGCGATATCTTCGAAGCGGCCCCGCATCAGCGCCGCCGTCTCGTCTTCACCGTGCGCCGGCGCGAGAGCGGCATCGTCATCGGCATCAACCAGGCCGAGACGCATCATGTCGTGAAGATCGAGGAATGTCCCATCGCGTCCAACGGGATCCTTTCCCGGATGGATGCGATCTACACCATCGCCCGCGCCGCCGGCTCGGATGCCTTCCGCATCACGGTCACCGAGACGCTGACGGGTCTCGACATCTCGCTCGACGGTTTGCGTGGCGGACTTGGCGACCAGGAGCGGCGGGCGGTGACCAATGCTGTCATCAAGCTCAAGGGCATTGCCCGCGTGTCGGCCAATGGCGAAATCGTCATCGAGCCGAACAAGCCGCTGCTCGATTTCGACGGCGCGCGCGTGGCGCTGCCGCCGGGTGGGTTTACCCAGGCGACGCTGGAGGCCGAGGCGCATATGGCGGAACTTGCCATTGCGCATATCGGCAAGGCGAAGAAGGTCGCTGATCTCTTTGCCGGGGTTGGCACCTTTGCATTGAGGATCGCGCGCACGGCGAGCGTGTTTGCCGTCGAGTCCGACGAAAAGGCGATCAAGGCGCTCGATCAGGGCGCACGGACAACACAGGGGCTGAAGCCCGTCAGCATCGAGCGACGCGACCTCTTCCGCAGGCCGCTGATGACCTCCGAGTTCAAGACCTTCGACGCCGTCGTCTTCGACCCGCCGCGTGCGGGTGCTGAGGCGCAGTGTCTGGAACTGGCGAAGTCGCAGGTGAAGAAGATCGCGGCGATCAGCTGCAACCCGCTGACGCTGGCGCGCGATCTCGCAATCCTGACCGCTGGCGGCTATCGGATCGACAAGGTCACCCCGATCGATCAGTTCCTCTGGTCACCGCATGTCGAAGCGGTGGCAACGCTTACCAAGGGCTGATCTGCTCAATAGGTATAGAGCGTGCCGGAACCTGTGACGTTGGCGCAGCGGCAGCTACCGCCAACGCGACCGGGCCTTGCCGGGCACTGCGCCTGGCCGGTGCCACCGATCATATCGGACTGGTCGACGACGCAGACGTAACGCTGCGGCCGGACATAAGGCTGACGCGGACGCTTTGATTCACTCTGGAGGATGTCGTTGTCGTCGTTGCTGTCAACGAAGACCACGGCGGCCTTGGCCGTCGGTCCGGACACCGCCGGAACGGGGCCGGCATGGGCGGAGAGAGTGGCCATCATCAGGCCGATTGCGACACAAAACACACGCAACATGGGAACCTCGAATAGCAACAGATTGGGCAAGGAACGCCCGATGCGGGCAATGGTTGCCGACCCTAGGCCGAAAAGCCTGAACAGAGGCTGAATTGCCGGCTCGAGATGACCGTCGCGACCTGAACCCGGCCCTTACCGCCCCTTCATGAAGGCTTCGAAGGCGGCGCGGGCTTCGGCGCTTTTCAGCTGGGCGACGAAGTGGACGAGCTCTTCCTGCATGCGCGTGCGCACCTCATCGGCGCTGCCCTTGATGAGGGCGCGGGCGATCTTCATCGCGGCCGGCGGCTTGGAGGCGAGCGAGGAGGCGATCTTCAGGGTCTCAGTCTCGACCTCTCCCGGGGAGACGACCTTCCAGATGAGACCGGCCTCACGGGCCTGCTCGGCGGAGAAGCCTTCGCTGGCGGCGAGCATGGCAAAGGCGCGCTGGTGGCCCATGATGCGCGGGGCAATGAGGCTGGAGGCAGCTTCCGGGACCAGCGCCAGATCGACAAAGGGGGTCTTGAACAGGCTGCGGTCGGAGGCAACCGTCAGGTCGCAATGCATGTGCAGCGTCGTGCCGATGCCGATCGCCAGACCATCGACGCCTGACACAAGCGGCTTGGTGACTTCGGTGAGCGCCTTCAAGAGGCCGAAGGCGGCGGGTTCGCCGACGGCGCCGGCCATGGCGAAGCCTAAGAAATCGGCCATGTCGTTGCCGGCGGAGAAACAGCCTTCGGTGCCGAGGAAGGCGATCACGCGGATCGTATCGTCTTGCTCGCCCTCCAGCAGACCTGCGGTCAGCTTCTGATACATGGACTGCGTGATGGCGTTCTTCTTGTCCGGGCGGTTGAAGCGCAGGACGAGGACGCCGGGATGGGCTTCTGGGCGGGTGATCTCAATGTGGTCGGTCATTCTTGTCCCTCTTCAATTGTGTCCGTCGCTGCGAAAGGCCCCTCACCCCGCCTCCGCTTCGCTCGGCGCTCCCTCTCCCCGTAAACGGGGCGAGGGGGACCGGAGGCGCTGCGGCCTTCGCTCGTCTCCCCGCTTGCGGGGAGAAGGTGCCGGCAGGTCAGGCGCAATTCCATTGCGCCGGGGATGAGGGGCAATAATGACCGGTTGAAGGATCAGTCACCCCCACCCGCCGCTTTGCGGCGACCTCCCCCCTCAAGGGGGAGGTGGGAGCTTATGCAAACAGCGCGCGTGCCGCTTCCAGGCTCGCGGCACCATTGACCACACGGTCCTTGAGAGCAGCGGTCTCGGCGATCAGGTTTTCTGCGGCGAAGCGGCAGAGCGCCAGGCGGTTGTCGCGGCCGTGGTCCTCGTCCGCCAATGCTCCCTTGGCGAGGTAGACACCCGTCAAGGCGAGGCCGAAGAGGCGCTGGTAGGGCGTGGCACCTGCGAGTGCGGCGGAGGCATTGCCGCTCGCCAGCTGCGAGAGCAGCCATTCGGTGGCGTCTTCGAGGTCGGAGAGGCTGGCGTCCAGACGGGCGGCAGTCTCGCCGAACCCTTCGAGATTGGAGGCGCGCACGGCGTTTACCACCTGCTTCAGCTCGGTGATGTAGCCACGGACATGATTGCCGTTCGACAGCGGCAGCTTGCGGGTGACGAGGTCGGCGGCCTGGATGCCGTTGGTGCCCTCATAGATCGGCGCGATACGGCTGTCGCGCCAGTAGCGGGCGGCACCAGTTTCCTCGATGAAGCCCATGCCGCCATGGGTCTGGATGCCGAGCGAGGCAACGTCGACGCCGGCATCGGTGGCGAAGGACTTGGCAATCGGGGTGAGCAGGGCAGCGCGTTCGGCCCAGTGGCGGGCCTCATCGCCGTCTGCATGATGGCTCATGTCGGTGGCGTGGGCGCAGACATAGCAGATGGCGCGCGAGCCTTGGGTCAGCGCCTTCATGGTTACAAGCATGCGGGCGACATCGGGATGCTCGATGATCGGTGACATGCCCTGTCCGCTCCAGCCTGGGGCCTTCCCTTGCGTGCGGTCCTTGGCGTATTGCACGGCCTTCTGGGTGGCAGCCTCGCAGATGGCGACGCCCTGCATGCCGACGGCGAGGCGGGCATTGTTCATCATGGTGAACATGCAGGCGAGGCCCTTGTTCTCCTCGCCGATCAGCCAGCCGATGGCACCGGCTTCATCACCATACTTGCCGTCGCCATAGATCATGGTGCAGGTCGGCGAGCCATGGATGCCAAGCTTGTGCTCCAGGGAGTGGCAGTGAAGATCGTTGCGGGCGCCGAGCGAGCCGTCATCGTTGACGAGATATTTCGGCACGAGGAAGAGCGAGATGCCGCGCGTGCCGGCCGGTGCATCGGGCAGACGGGCGAGGACGAGATGGATGATGTTCTCGGTGATCTCGTGTTCGCCCCAGGTGATGAAGATCTTCTGGCCGAAGATGCGGTAGGTGCCGTCATCGCGACGTTCTGCGCGGGATTTCATCACGCCAAGATCCGAGCCGGCATGGGGCTCGGTGAGGTTCATCGTGCCGGTCCATTCGCCGGAGACCATCTTCGGCAGATACTTTGCCTTCAGCTCTTCCGAGCCGTGGGCGGTGACGGCATCCACCGCACCCATGGTCAGCGTCGGTCCAAGCGCAAAGCCCATGGAGCCGGAATTCCACATCTCGAGGGCCGCCACATTCAGCATATGCGGGAGCCCCTGCCCGCCGAAATCCTCCGATGCGGTCAGCGAGTTCCAGCCGCCTTCGGCCCAGGCGCGGTAGAGATTATCCCAGCCCTCGGGCACGACGACCTTGCCATCCACCATCCGGGCGCCCTGCTTGTCGCCGATCTCGGCGAGCGGAGCGACCTCGTCTGACGCAAAGCGGCCGGCTTCCGTCAGGATCGCGTCGACGAGATCGTCGCTCAGGTCACCCAGTCTGCCGTCGTCGATGGCTTTCGAGAGGCCTGCGACATGCTTGAGGGTGAACGCGATCTCTTCTACGGGCGCCTTGTACATGACGTGCTCCTCCAACTGGCGTATGCTCGTGGCCACGCCAATTCTCCACCCAGGAGGCGCGGCTCATTCTCTCAAATGGCTAATTGATTTTTACGTAAACGTCAAATCTTTTGGAGGCGCCAGCTCGCCCCATCCGCTGCCGGCCTGCGCCTCCGGATGAAGGCGGGTCAAGGCATAGACAAACTTGCGTGACCGACCACCGCCGCACCGTTCTTGACGGCTCCGGAGTGAAGGCCAAAGGCAAGGCAGTCCAAGCATTTGTCGGGACAATTCCGGCAAAACCGGGCGACTGCCCTTACCCGCGCACGTCGCACGGGATGTTTTCGGACGGAAATTCGTCACATGACTGTTACCCAGGCTGGCTAGTCGGGGGTGGACTTCAACCCAAAGGAGGCACTGCCATGACCGAGACCAACACCAATCATCTCTCCTGGGACGAATGGGACGAGCTGCACAATCCGCCGCCGGCCGTCACCGATTTCGACCGCGTCGTCGAGCGCGCCGTTTCCCGCCGTGGTTTCCTCGGCGGCGTGCTGGCGCTTGGGTCTGCCGCTGCCGCCATGGGCACGCTCGGCAACCTGATGAGCACGACCTCGGCCCAGGCGCAGGACGCCGGCTCGCGTTTCCCGTTCAAGCCGGTGCCTGTCTCCACGGACAACACCGTGCATGTGCCGGAAGGCTATCGCTGGGAGCCGCTCGCCAAGTGGGGCCAGCCGCTGTTCTCGACCGCCTCCGACATCGACCCGATGAATGGTGTGTCGCTGGAGAATTCCGACAAGGTGTTCGGCGAAAACACCGACGGCATGGAGCTGTTCGTGATCGGCAGCGCCCAGGTGATCGCCGTCAACCATGAATATGTGAACAACGAGACCAACCTGCCCCACAATGAAAAGGGCATGCCGAAGAGCCTCGACGACGTAAAGATCCTGCAGCACATGCAGGGCGTGACCGTCATGGAAGTGGCCGAAGGCGAAAAGGGCTGGCAGATCGTCGTCGACAGCAAGTTCAACCGCCGTATTCACCACAATACGCCAATGAAGCTCTCCGGCCCGGCTGCAGGTTCTGATCTTGTGAAAACGGCTGCCGATCCCAATGGCGTCGACTGTCTCGGGACCTTCAACAATTGCGGCGCCGGCAAGACGCCGTGGGGCACCTATCTGACCTGCGAAGAGAATTTCAACGGCTATTTCGGCTCGACCGTCGCCGACTTCAAGCTGCCTGACGACTACAAGCGCTATGGCATCGTGGCCGAGACCCGCTACGGCTATGAACTGTTCGACGAGCGTTTCGACGTATCGAAGAACCCGAACGAGCCGCGTCGCGCCGGTTACGTCGTCGAGATCGATCCGTCGGATGCTTCCTCGACGCCGATCAAGCGCACGGCGCTTGGCCGCATCAAGCATGAGAACGCCGCAGTGGTGGTTGCCCGTGACGGTCGCGTCGTCGTCTATATGGGCGACGACGAGCGGGGCGAGTTCCTCTACAAGTATGTCTCCAACGGCATCTATGTGCCCGGCGGCGACACCTCGACGCTGCTCGACGAAGGCACGCTCTATGTCGCGAAGTTCTCCGACGAGGGCACCGGCGAATGGCTGGCGCTGACGGAAGAGACGACCGGCATGAAGATGGACGAGATCTGCGTCTTCACCCGCCAGGCCGCTTCCAAGGTCGGCGCCACGACCATGGACCGCCCGGAATGGGTCGCCACCAACCCGGTTGCCATCGAAGCCTATTGCTGCCTGACCAACAACAGCAATCGTGCCGTTCTCAAAGACGGCAAGATGAAGACCAATGCCGGCGGCGACGTGATGGCACTCAATGCCGTCAACCCGCGCGAGGCCAATGAATACGGCCAGATCGTGCGCTGGTATCCGGAGAATGACGACCATGCCGATGGCAAGTTCAAGTGGGACCTGTTCCTGATGGCGGGCAATCCCGCCGTGCACAAGGACGGGCCCTATGCCGGTTCGTCGAACATCAACGAAGGCAACATGTTCAACTCGCCTGACGGCATGATGTTCGATTCGACCGGTCTTCTGTGGATCCAGACCGACGGCGAAGATTCGAACGAAGGCGACTTTGCCGGCCAGGGCAACAACCAGATGCTGGCGGGCGACCCGGTCACCGGCCGCATCGAGCGCTTCCTCACGGCACCGAAGGGTGCCGAAGTCACCGGCCAGACCTGGTCGGCCGACAAGCGCACGCATTTCGTCGGCATCCAGCATCCCGATGCGCCGTTCCCGGATGGTGAAGGCAAGCTGCCGCGCTCGACGATCGTTGCGATCAAGAAGAACGACAACGCCCGAATCGGCTGATACCGGGTCAGAGGCAAGGCGGCACTGCCGCCCTGCCCCACCCATAGAACGACAGCACAGCAAACAAGAAGGCCGCCAACCGGAGTTCCGGTGGCGGCCTTTTCTATGGGTGGGCGTTTCGGTCTCTGCTCAGGCGGCGAGGCGCTGGGCGTTGAGCGGGATTTCGACGTCGATCTCAAGGATCGAGACGTCGCCGTCGCGGTCCATCTTGATCTCGACCTTGTCGCGGTCGAATTCGACATGCTTGGCGATCACGGCGAGGATTTCCTCCCGCAGGACGGCAACCAGATCGCTTTCCAGCGACGCCCGTTCATGGGCGAGCAGGACCTGCAGTCGCTCGCGCGCCATCGGGGCGGAACGCTGCTTGCGGAACAGGGAGAAAATGCTCATGCGGCCCTCCGCGCGAAGATCTTGTCGAGGAGGCCACGCTTCTCGCCAGGGATGGTGATCGGGACGTTTTCGCCAGCCAGACGGCGGGCGGCGTCGAAGTAGGCGAGAGCCGGCGCACTGCGGGCGTCAGCCAGCGTCACCGGAGCGCCGATGTTGGAGGCGCGCAGAACGTCCATGCTTTCCGGGATGATGCCGAGCAGCGGGATCGAGAGGATCTCCAGCACGTCATCGACCTTCAGCATGTCGCCACGCTGGGCGCGGTTGGCGTCGTAACGGGTCAGCAGCAGGTGCTTTTCCATGCGCTCGCCGCGCTCGGCCTTGAGCGTCTTCGAATCGAGCAGGCCGATGATGCGGTCCGAGTCACGCACCGAGGAGACTTCCGGGTTGGTGACGACGACGGCCATGTCGGCATGGCGCATGGCAAGCGTCGCGCCGCGTTCGATGCCGGCCGGGCTGTCGCAGATGATCCAGTCGAAATATTTCTTCAGCTCGGTGATGACCTGCTCGACGCCTTCGGCGGTCAGGTTGTCCTTGTCGCGGGTCTGCGAGGCGGGCAGCAGGAAGAGCGTTTCCAGCCGCTTGTCGCGGATCAGCGCCTGGGGCAGCTTGGCATCGCCCTGGATGACATTGACCAGATCGTAGACGACGCGGCGCTCGGCGCCCATCACCAGATCGAGATTGCGAAGGCCCACGTCAAAATCGACGACGACGACCTTTTCATTGCGCTGCGCCAGCGCTGCACCGAGAGCGGCCGTCGACGTGGTCTTGCCGACCCCGCCCTTGCCGGATGTCACGACTATCACCTTGCCCATGTGGTTCTCCTGTCTATCCCCGCTCACGTTCACGTCATTCTTTCTGTCATGATTGCATCCCC
The DNA here is from genome assembly GCF_003610655.1 of Rhizobium sp. AG855. Classification (NCBI taxonomy): domain Bacteria; kingdom Pseudomonadati; phylum Pseudomonadota; class Alphaproteobacteria; order Hyphomicrobiales; family Rhizobiaceae; genus Rhizobium; species Rhizobium sp. AG855. The sequence continues at coordinate 2,676,342 of NZ_RAQG01000003.1, forward strand.
CTCCAGCCAAAGCTGAACTGGATGCCCTTTCAGTTCCGGATCCATATCGTCGGTCATCGCGTAGACACCGTCGATTGCCACCAGTTCGGATTCGAACTTACGACAGAAGATCCTTGCGTCGGCATTGCCAACGCATCCGGCGAGCGCTCTGCCACGCAATGCGCCATAAATATGCACCGAGCCTCCGGCGATCACTTCGGCACCGGATTGCACCGAACCGATGACGGTCACGTCGCCCTGGGTGTAGATCACCGACTGACCGGATCGCACCGTTTCCCGCACGATCAGCGAGGGCGCCGAGATCTGGCTCTGCTGCACCACCACCTGCGGCGGGGCCTGTTCCACCGGCGGGTTCGCCGCCGCTTCGGCGCTGTTTCCGCCCGCCGGCTCCGGCGTCTCGGATCGCGGCACTTCGTAATCGGCGGCCGGCTTGCCACCCTTCAGCATCGGCGGCATGCCCGGCTCGACCAGCGACGGGCGACCGCCCTCGACGCCCATGATCGAGACATTGCGGCTGGCGAGCCCTGCGATCAGCGCCTTCAGCTGCGGCCGGTCGATTTCCAGGTCCGACACGTCAAGGACGACGGGGCGACCGAGAAAGAAGCCGGCCGAGCGGGCCGCAAGATCATCGAGCCGGACGAGCCAATCGTCGAACGGCAGATCCGGCGTCAGGACGACGGCCAGGAAGGATCTACCCTTGATGCGGATGGAGCGTGGTTCGGTTAGCACTTTGGTCATCTACGTAAACAAATCGTTGATGAAAGGAGTAGCGCCGATTTGGTTAACAAATGGTTAATGCGCCTCCGGCGGCGTTAGGAAAGTCGCGGAAATGCCATAGAAAAAGCCGCCCGCAGCGTGAGGCTGCGGACGGCTTTCAAGAGGGTCGAACCGGGCGGATTTTGCCGCCCGAGACGATCAATAATAAGGCGACAGGCACTGCTGGCGCGGGCCGTTATACGGCTGGAAGGTGTTCGAATAGCTGTCGTACGAACGATAGCGGTTCTGGCACCACTGATAGTGCTGCGGGTTGATATTGCCGGCCCGCGGCACCGCGCGCGGCTGGTTGGCAATCGCACCGCCGATGATGGCGCCAGCCGCGAAGGCTGCGAGCGGGTACCAGTAGCCATTGTGATAACGGTAACCCGAGCGGCGCTCACGATAGCCACGATGGCCGTTCCAATAGCGGGAACTTTCGTAGCGATTATAGCGCTCATAACGCTCGTAGCGGTCACGCGGATCATAACGACGATCTCGGTAGATGCGGATGCCGCCATCAATATACTGGACATTGCTGGCATCCGTCGTCGTGGTGATCGGTGCTGCCGGGCGGATGACCTGCGCCTGGGCGGGGATCATGCTGGTCACAGCAAGGATCGATGCGAGAGCCGCGACGGCCGTCGTCTTCAATGCACGCTTCATGATGTTTCTCCCTGCATGTTTCTTCGGGTCGTCGGGAGCGGGGCATGCCCCGGTCCTCGACCGTGAAAGAAAGGTTAACGGGGCCAGCCTGAACTGAGAATTAACATGCCGTTCATGGCTCGCGCTTCGCGCGCAACGGTTCTGTGACCGCTCCGACGCGCAAGTGCCGGTTAACGACGGGAGGCGTGTTTTGTTCCCTGAGAGGCCTCAGCCATAGGGCGAGTAACATTGCGCGCGCGGGCCGTAATACGGCTGGAAGCTGTTGCTGCGCCAATGATAGGAGCGGTACCGATCGGCACACCAGCTGTAGTGGCGCGGGTTGAGACCGCCGCCATAGCCGACGATGTGACGGCGCGGGATCGGCACATCAATGATGACCCCGGCGCGCATGGAGCCGGGCGAGAACCAGAGCCCGTTATGATAAACATAACCTGGTCGGTGGAGCCTGTGGCCGTAGGGCCTGATACCATATGGGCGCGCCATGACCGTGACACGCTCATATTGGCGGTAGCTGGTATGGCGCTCATAGATGCGGATTTCGATGCCGCCGGCCTCAGCCTTGCTGCCGGACACCGCCAGACCGGTGAATGTCAGGCACAAGGCCGCGAAAACAGAAACAAGCTTCATGCGTGATCCCCCTTTGGCAATGCCCCACAAGCCCCCCGCCTTCATGGCTGGGGCTGGCCTGACCGCAATCAGCGGTCGGACAATCTGCTTGAGACAATGCTAATCGGGCTCTGAAGCGCCCGCAAGCGGGTGTGACTGCGCGGGGCATGTCTGCAACGAAATGAGGGCGAATCCGACCCGGACTCGCCCTCATTTCAATCACACACGATGTCGGGACTGAGCGCTCAGGCCTCGATCTCGATGTCGCCCTTCGGCCGTGAGCAGCAGGCGAGGATGTAGCCTTCGTCGATCTCGTCGTCGAGGATGCCGCCATTGTGGTCCATCTCGACCTCGCCGGAGATCTTCATCACCTTGCAGGTGCCGCAGAGGCCGGATTCGCAGGCCGCACCAATGCGCACGCCGGCGGCGCGGGCCGCCTGGAGAACCGTGTGGCCGGGGGCGCAGAGGCCGTCCTTGCCGGACATGGCGAACTTGACCTTGGTCGGCTGCTCGCCATCGGCATGGTCGGCGACCACCACCAAGGGCTCTGCCTTGACCGGCTGAAAGGCCTCTTCATGATAGTTCTTCATGTCGAAGCCAGCGCCCTCAAGCGCCTCGCGCACGGTTGCCATGAAGGGGGCCGGGCCGCAGCAGAAGACGGTGCGTTCGAGGAAGTCTGGCGCCAGCAGCGCGATCTTGGCCTTGTCGATGCGGCCCTTCAGGCCCGACCAGAGCTGACCGCGGCCGAGCTGCTCGATGATGAAGCCGAGCTGGAAGTTCGGCATGTCGCGCGCCTTGGCTTCCAGCTCCCAGCGGAAGATGATGTCGTCAGGCGAACGGGCGCAGTTCAGGAACGTGATGTCGCTGTCCGGGGCCCGGTCGCTGAGGTCACGGGTCATCGACATCATCGGCGTGATGCCCGAGCCGGCCGAGACGAAGAGGTATTTCTTGCCCGGATGGCGGGCATAGGAAAAATCGCCGAGCGGGCCAAACGCCTTCAGCGCCATGCCAGGCTTCAGGTTGTCGAACATCCAGCGCGTGCCGATGCTTTCGGCCTGCGCCTTCACCGTGACCGCAACCGTATAAGGGCGCGAGGGGCTGGAGGAGAGCGTATAGGTGCGCATCACCGGCTCAGGCTCGGCCGGGATCTCCAGCGTGACGAACTGGCCGGGCTGGTAACGGAACCAGAGACCCGGCTTGTTCGGCTTGAAGGTGAAGGTCATCACGTCGGGGGCTTCCGGCGTGACGGCAACACATTCGAGCAGATGCTCCCGGTCGGACCAGGGATGCATCTCATCGACGTGACGGTAGGGATTGACCGCGATGTTCATCTTTACGCCACCGCCGACAGGCGGGCCTTGTCGCCCTGCAGACGCTCGATCATGAAGTTCGAATACCATTCGACGAACTGCATGACGCCGCCTTCGTGATCGACCGAATAGGGACCGGGCTCATAAGCTGGCGAGCGAATGCCGAAGGCATTTTCCTCGACGATCGAGCGGTCCTGGTCGTTGGTCATGGTCCAGACATGGGTGAGTTCGTCGAGGTCGTAATCGACGCCTTCAACCGCATCCTTGTGAACCAGCCAGGTGGTGGTCACAGCCGTTTCCTCGGCCGAGATCGGCAGCACGCGGAAGGAGATCGCGTGGTCGCCGAGGATATGGTTCCAGGTGGTCGGGTAATGGAAGAGCAGCATGGTGCCGATATGGCTGATCTGCACGTCGCCGGAGAGCGGCTTCTTCACCGCGCGCTTGCCCGACATGGTATAGCTTTCGGCATCCTGGATCAGCGGCATGCGGGCGACGCGGAACTGGCCTGACGGGTCCATCTTGAATTCGGAGGGCAGGCCGGCGGCCTCGCAGCGCGCCCAGTGTTCGGCGATGAAGGGGTCATCCTTGGCGCCCTGCACGCCGGTTGCCGTCGGGGCTTCCGGATAGGTGCGGCAGAGTTCCGGATGGTTGCCGGCGCAGTGGTAGCATTCGCGGTTGTTTTCCCAGACGAGCTTCCAGTTGCCCTTTTCGATGATCGTGGTCTTGTGCGCGACCTTGGCTTCCGACAGGCGATGCGGCGCCATGTAGGGTTCGATCGAGGCGCGGACGGGGGCGAAATCCGGGGCTTCATTGGCGAGGCAGATGAAGATGTAACCGGCGACGGTTTCGCAATGGACCGTCTTCAGGCCGAAATCGGCCTTGTCGAAATTCTCGCCCATCTGGCGGGCGAAGACCAGCGAGCCGTCGAGATCATAGGTCCACTGGTGATAGGGACAGACGAGCTTGGCGGATGCGCCCTTGTCCTGGGTGCAGACACGGTGGCCGCGATGGCGGCAGGTGTTGTGGAAGGCGCGGATGACCTGGTCCTTGCCGCGCACGATGACGACGGGATAATCGCCGACCTGAACGGTGAAGTAGTTGCCGGCACGCGGGATCTCGCAATCATGGCCCATGAACAGCCAGTCGCGATACCAGATCGTCTCCATGTCGAGCTTGAAGTAATCCTGATCGATATAGAAGGGCTGCTCGAGGCTGAAGCCCTCGCGGCGGTTCTTCAGCTGGCGCAATGCCTTGGTCTGCAGGTCCATGTCGTCCTCGTTTTCCTAAATCGGCAGACGAGGAGCGCAGCAGGGATCCGCCCATCGGGATGGGGCAGAACACAACTATCTCCGGCCGCCCGCCGCGACCCTGATGTATATTTCCCGAGGCTGGTTTCCGGGCTGAGGAGTGGTCCATTGACGGACCGCGCTGGCGCCTTCCCAGGGGTCACCCCAGTGGCTTTGGGCCGAAACGCATTCTCCACCACCGTTGCGGGGGCAGCGCCGGATTTCGACCGGCTTCCCGATTTCCTGCCCTCCCTAGCTGGGCAGCACCTCGAGCGTCAGATCATCTAATCACAAGGGCGAAGGCGGCGCTGCACTGCGAAACGACACGGCAGAAATCGTTTGCGACATCGACGCGTTTGCCACCACACACAGAAGAAAGGCGAATTCTCTTTATATTTCCGAAAACTGCAGCAACGGGGAAGAATTTCCGATCTCGGCAATGGCGCAAACAAGCGATCCAAGGAAGTTCCGAAGATTTGCGTTGCGGCAAGCCTCGGGAAACCTCTGTGCTGCAGAATACCGGCAAATGATGATTAACCATGCTGCGGTAAGCTCAAGACATGAAGCCGGGCACCGTCAGAGCGTTACCATGCAGAAACTGAGATATTTCGCGGCATCCAAGACCGACAAGACAGGGCTTCCCGGCAAGGCGGCGCATACCGAATTCCTGCGAACCGGACGGATCTCGCGCCATCGCGACGACTGGGTGCCGGAGCAGAAACGCTATCTGACCTATGAGGAAGTGGCCGAGCGGACCGGCAAACGGCTGGAAGCAGCCGCCGACACGACCCATACGAGGATCAATTCCTTCCATCGCTCGATCCAGTTTCCCAAGATCATCTTCCACCGCACATTGGCCGACAGCCCGCATCTGGGTTACTGTCATGTGACGGCGGCGCGGACGAACTTCGCGCACTATGCCGATGTGCGCTGGGCCTTTTACATCGCGAACTTCTTCGCCGAGATCGGCGAGAACGAAGCCTTCTTCGAGCGTATCCGGCAGAACTATTCGCGGATGTATTTCGCGGTGGCGATGAAGCCGGAAGCGGAGGCGAAGAGCATGTCGATCGACCGTTCGATCCGCGACAACGGGTTGCTGTTTCGCACCCATGACCCCAAGGAAGCGCTCCGCAACGTGCTGTTGCTCGGCGCACGGGACGCCGAGCTTCGCAAGATCATCAGGAAGCTTTGAGCGCGATCACGCCCCGAAGCCGCCAACCGGCTTCTTCTTGTAGAGCAGCCAATCCTTCGAGACGTAATCCGATGCGCCGTAGACGGTGACGGTATCGCCGCCGGCCGCCTTGGAGGTGGCGAGCGCCTTTTCCGCAAAGTTGGTAAAGTCGAAGGCATTCGGGGCCTGCTCGGAGAAGCAGATGCCGAAGGACATCGACAGCTGACCCAAGCTGCGGCCGCCATTCGAACCGACGAGGGCGCTGGCCTTCAACTTGCCGCGCACGAGGTCCACGACGCGGCTGATCTCATCCTGATCCGAGGTGTAGAGCAGCAGGCCGAAGCGACCGCCATCGAAGCGGCAGGCGAGGTCGCCACCGCCGGAGACGGCTTCGAGAACCTTGCCAACCTGCATCAGCAGGCGTTCGGCGACGGTCGGACCCATCTGTTCCTGGATTCGCGCATACTCGTCGATCTCGCCGACGGCGACGCCGCAGAGGACGGGCATTTCGGGATTGGAATAGATCTTCGCGACGGCCTTATTGAAGGCGCGGCGGCTTGCGAGCCCGGTCAACGGATCGACGAATTTTGCGGCTTCGGCCTCTTCCGCCTCGCGCTGCAGATCGGCAAGGGCAGCGGTCTTGTCGACGACGGCGCGCACGACATTGCTGTTCTGGTGCGCGCGCTTCTCGGTTGCCGCCTTCAGCATCTTGATCGACTGGCCAAGCGGGGTGCCTTCGAGATCCGCCTCTGTCAGGATGGTGCGCGAGGCGTGGCCAATGACACGGCCGTAGTCGGTGAGGGAGATCTTCTCCTCGTTGAGAAGCGAGATGAAATTGCTCATTTCGGCGCGAACCTGACCGTTCTGGCGGCTCAGCAACCCGTCTTCATGCTGGTGGGGCAGGTATTTGCGTCCCAGTTCGTCAAGCGCTTCCTGGGTCTTGACCTTGCCAAGCGCGATGAAGTCGCGAACCAGCTCCGGATTGCTGCCCGAATAGGCCTCGTAGACGAGCTCGTAATTGCGCGGAAGGCCATCAATGCCCATCTGGTGCATGGCGGTCGCCACGCGAAGCGCGATGCTGGCCGCTGGGTTCTTCATTTGCTGCATCTCATACGTCCCGGATCTGGAGGCAATCTTGTCGCTGAGATTAGAATAAGCAGAAGACTTCTTTCTTTCGGTTACGCCGCTATTTAAAATTTGAACCATTCAAATACCCCCTTGAATTAAAGGGTGTGATTTTCCGTGGTTCCGATCACAAAAAGAGGTTTGATCACGCAACCCCGTCCGGGCTATGCACGGGTTTTGAAACTGGCAGGGCGGGCGCGATGGCGCGGGTGATCTCGACAGGTGACGACGGCGGAGCGGAGGCGGCGATTGCGGCCAGCATTGCGGTGCTTGGCGCGGGCCGCCCGGTCGCCATACCCACCGAGACCGTTTACGGCCTTGCCGCAGACGCGACCAATCCGGCAGCGATCACCTCGATCTACGAGACCAAGGGACGGCCGCGCTTCAACCCGCTGATCTGCCATATGGCGGATCTCGCCATGGCGGAGCGCCATGCGGTGTTCGATCCGATTTCGCGACGGCTTGCCGAGGCTTTCTGGCCCGGGCCCCTGACGCTGGTGCTGCCGCTGAAGGAGGATTCAGGCATTCATCCGCTGGCGACGGCCGGGCTCGACACGGTCGGGATCCGTGTGCCCGTCGGCTTCACGTCAGCGCTCATCCGCAGTTTCGGGCGACCGCTTGCAGCCCCCAGCGCCAATTCCTCCGGGCGGATCAGCCCGACCACGGCTCAGCATGTGGAGGCCGATCTCGGCGCGAAGATCGAGGTCATCGTCGATGGCGGCGCCTGCCCCGTCGGCGTGGAATCGACCATCGTCAAGGTCGAGGACGGTGAAGCCCGCCTGCTGCGGCCGGGTGGCGTTGCCGTCGAGGCGATCGAAGCGGTGATCGGGCAGAAGGTCATTCGCCCGAAGGCAGCCGGGACGGCCGCGATCGAGGCGCCGGGCATGCTCGCATCGCATTATGCGCCCAGTGCCTCGGTGCGGCTGAATACGGCAGCGGTCGTACCGGGCGAGGCTTTGATTGCCTTCGGCAACGGCGATATTGCCGGCGCAGCGGATGCGAAGGCGGTGTTCAACCTCAGCCCCGACGGCGACCTTGCCGAAGCCGCCAGCAACCTCTTCGACTTTCTCAAGCGCGCAGACGCGAGCGGCGCCACGGGTATCGTGGTGGCACCGATCCCGGATGACGGTCTCGGGGAAGCGATCAATGACCGGCTGACGCGGGCGGCTGCGCCGCGCGGCACGGAGGAATGACAGACATGACCGTGACCATGAGCCTTGCCGAGCGCCTGCGGGCCTTTGTCGACATCGTCGGCGAAGCCAATGCGCTGACTGCCCCCGATGACCTCCGGCCGTACCTCACCGAAAATCGCGGGCTTTACCACGGCGCCTCGCCGCTTGTGCTGAAGCCCGGATCGACGGCCGAGGTCTCAGCCATCCTCAAGCTCGCCTCCGAAACGGGCACGGCGATCGTGCCTGTCAGCGGTCGAACGGGTCTCGTTGGCGGCCAGGTGCCGCGCGAAGACAGCCAGGACGTTCTGCTGTCGCTGGAGCGGATGAACAAGATCCGCGAGGTCGATCCCGTTGCCGACGTGATCGTTGCCGATGGCGGCGCCATCCTTGCCGATGTGCAAAAGGCGGCGGAGGCTCATGGCAGGCTCTTCCCGCTGTCGCTCGGCTCCGAAGGATCCTGCCGCATCGGCGGCAATTTGGCGACGAATGCGGGCGGAACGGCGGTGCTCGCCTATGGGAACATGCGCCAGCTCTGCCTCGGGCTGGAAGTGGTGTTGCCTTCAGGGGAAATCTGGGATGGCTTGCGCAGGCTCAAGAAGGACAACAGCGGCTATGACCTGCGCGATCTCTTTATCGGCGCGGAAGGCACGCTGGGGGTGATCACCGGGGCGGTGCTGAAGATGGTGCCACGCCCGCGCGGGCGGCAGGTGGCCTATGTCGGGCTTGCCTCGCCTGAGGCCGCGCTCAAGCTGTTCGAACAGGCCTCCCAGCGCTGTGGGTCGGCACTCACCGGCTTCGAACTGATGCCGCGCATCGGCATCGAGTTCACCACGAAACACATTTCCGGTGTGCGCGATCCGCTGGCGTCCATCCATCCGTGGTATGCGCTCGTCGATATCTCGACTTCGGATTCGGAAGAAACCGCCGGGACAATGATGCAGGAAATGCTGGCGGATGCCTTCGAGGCCGGCCTGATTGCGGATGCGGCGATTGCCAGTTCGATCGCCCAGCAGGATGCCTTCTGGCACCTGCGCGAGAGCATGTCGGATGCGCAGAAGCCCGAGGGCGGCTCGATCAAGCATGATGTCTCCGTTCCGGTCTCGCGCATTCCCGCGTTTCTGGCGGAAGCGGATGCGGCTGTGCATGCGCTGATGCCGGATGCGCGCATCTGCGCTTTCGGCCATCTCGGCGACGGCAATATCCATTACAACATCAGCCAGCCCGTCGGCGCCGACAAGGCGGCGTTCATCGCCCGCTGGCGCGAGGTGAATGCCGTGGTGCATGCCGTCGTTCACAAGCACACCGGCTCGATCTCGGCCGAGCACGGCGTCGGCCAGCTGAAGCGGGACGAGCTTGCGGCAAGCCGCCCGGCGATCGAAACCGACCTGATGCGGCGGATCAAGCTTGCCTTCGACCCGGCCGGCATCATGAACCCCGGCAAGGTGATCGGCTGATGCCATGACAGGCTCCCCGCACCTTTCGCTCCGGATCGATCTTGCCAACGGCGCACGGCTGGGGCCGGGCAAGGCCCAGCTGCTGGCTCTGATCGTCGAGCATGGGTCGATCCGGGCGGCAGGCGCTGCGATGGGCATGTCCTATCGTCGGGCCTGGCTTTTGGCGGACGAGATCAACCGGATGTTCCGCGAGCCGTCAATCTTCACGCGACATGGGGGAAAAAGCGGCGGTGGTGCGGGGCTGACACCGTTCGGCGAAACCTTGCTGGCTGCCTGCCGGCGGATGGATGGGGAGAGCCGCAAGGCATTGGCGGCGGATCTGGATTGGCTTGAAAGCATGCAATCCACCGATTTCATCGCCGGGGACGGCAAGGCCAAGGACGAAGGCTGAGATTGGGGCGCAGTCCTCAGGCCTGGGCCTGACGAAACAGAGCTTCGGACGCGATCGATACCGTCTTGAACAGCAGATGCACCGGCTTTCCAGGCTGCAGCTCCAACTGGCGCAGGGAGCGCCGGGTGACTTCCGCAACCACTGTGAGACCATTGCAGTCAACGGTGAGCGTGGCGCTCGCGCCAGTTGCTTCCCCCACCTGCCGGATACGACCAGAGAGCCGATTGAGGGCGGAGAGCCCGCTAACCGGCTCTATGGAGACGACGATGTCGGACACCGGCACAAAGAGCCGGACGCGGCTGCCAAACCTCAAAGGGGCGCTGCGCAGGAACAGCGGCCCGGCGGCCGAGAGGGCTTCGGTGAGGCCATCCTCTTCGTGGTGAGCGGCAATCACCGCCTCGATGAAATTCCCTGCAGGAAGCTCGCCGGAGGCTCGCGGCACGGTTGCCAGCGCCTGGTCAGGTCGACCAACGGGCGTTACCCTGCCCTTGTCGAAGGTCACGACCGCTGTCGCGAGCCTTGCCACTTCCTCGACGGAATGACTGACATAAAGGATCGGCACACCGAATTCGTCACGGATGCGTTCGATATAGGGCAGGATCTGCGCCTTCAGGCTTGTGTCCAGCGCTGACAGCGGCTCGTCCATCAGCAGAAGCTTGGGGCTGGCCATCAGCGCACGACCGAGCGCCACGCGCTGTTTTTCGCCGCCGGAAAGGTGGGCCGGTCGACGGGCGAGAAGGTCGGCGATGCCAAGGAGTGCGGCGATGCGATCGAGATCCTCGCGGCGCTCGGCTTGCGGCAGCAGACGTTCGCCGTAACGCAGGTTCTGCAGCACGGTCAGATGCGGGAAGAGCCGGCCTTCCTGGAAAACGTAACCGATGCGGCGGCGATGGGGCGGCAGGAAGATGGACCCGTCGCTCCAGGTTTCGCCATGGAAGACGATGCGTCCCTCCTGCGGGCGGATCAGTCCCGCCACGATATTGATCAGCGTCGTCTTGCCGGAGCCGGAGGCACCGAAGAAGGCCGTCAAGCCCTCGCCCAGTGTCAGATCGGTCTCCAGCCTGAAGTCTCCCTGGCGGTGGCGAATGGCAAGTTCCAGCATCAGGCGGCTCCGACGCGGGCGGCGATGCGGCGCGACAGGAACTCGGACGCGATGAGCGCGCCGAGCGACAGCACGATGGAGATCAGGGTCAGGCGCATGGCCGCGACGTCACCACCGGGCACCTGGGTATAGGTGTAGATGGCCGAGGCGAGTGTCTGGGTTTCGCCGGGAATGTTCGAGACGAAGGTAATCGTCGCGCCGAACTCGCCCATGGATTTGGCAAAGGCGAGAATGGCTCCGGCGGCGATACCGGGCAGGACGAGAGGCAGGGTGACGGTGCAGAAGACGTAAGGCGGCGGCGCGCCAAGCGTTGCGGCGGCCGCTTCCAGCCTTCGGTCGACGGCGTCGAGCGACAGGCGGATCGACCGGACCAGCAGCGGAAAGCCCATGACGGCGGCGGCAAGGGCGGCCCCCGTCCAGCGGAAGGAGAAGACCAAGCCGAAAGCCTGCTCAAGGAAGGCACCGACTGTCCCCTTGCGGCCGAAGGTGATCAGCAGCAGATAACCGGTCACAACCGGCGGCAGGATCAGCGGCAGATGGACGAGGCCGTTGAGCAGCGCCTTGCCGCAGAACTGCTTGCGCGAGAGCAACCAGGCGACGAGCAGCCCCAAGGGCAGAGAGAAGACCACGGCAAAGGCCGCGACCTTCAGGCTCAGGAGCATCGCGGTCCATTCTTCGGCCGTCAGGGTCAAAAGGGGCATCCCGGATGCTGGATCAATTGCGGTCGGTCCGTCTGGCTTCAGTTGGTCTTGGCAAGCACCGTAAAGCCGGCGGCGGTGAAGATGGCATGGGCCTTGGCGCCCTGCAAGTAAGCGAGGAAGGCCGCAGCCTCGGGGTTGCTGCCATCCGTGGTCAGGGCTGCCGGATAGACGATCGCCGGATGGCTCGCTTCCGGGAAACGATCGAGAATTTTCACGCCCGGATCGACCTTGGCATCCGTCTCGTAAACGATGCCGAGCGGGGCTTCGCCGCGCGAAACAAGCAGAAGGGCCGCACGGACATTCTCGGCCTGGGCGACCTTGTCCTTGACACTTTCCCAGACGCCGAGCTTTTCCAGGGCTGCCTTGCCATAGGTGCCGGCGGGCACGGCATCGACATTGGCCATGGCGAGGCGCCCATCGCCCAGAAGCGTTTCCAGCGGGAAATTGTCGCCGATGGTCGTGGTTACCGCCGAATCCTTCGGTGCAACAAGCACGATACGGTTGCCGAGCAGGTTGATGCGGGTGTCGGGTTTGATCTTGCCGGCCTTTTCGAGGTGATCCATCCACTTGAGATCGGCCGAAATGAACACATCAGCCGGCGCGCCCTCCTCGATCTGCTTGGCGAGCGCCGAGCTTCCGGCAAAGGAGAGCCGCACCTCGTTGCCGGTTTCGGCCTTCCAGTCGGCGGCGATCTTCTCGGCGCTTTCCTTGAGGCTCGCGGCGGCAAAGACCGTTACCGGCTCAGCGGCGGTTGCCATGCCCAGATTCGGCCCGGAAAGGCTTGTTGACGCAAAGACCAGGAGGGCGAGAGCGGCGGATTTCAGCAGGGTGCGCATGGCAGGCTCCATTTCGATATATTCCTTCGGATATATCGATAGCCAAAAAGAAACCCGCCTTCAAGATGCGAGGCGGGCTTCTCCGACGCTTCAGGCCTTCAATTGTGCAATGCTGAGCAGCAGGTCTGCGGAGATCGTGCCGTTTCCGCCAGCGAGGACGCTGACAGGCGACGAATCGAAATTCGCGTTTGCCGAGTCGTACATGGCTGTGTAGCGCTCGATCAGGCGCTGCAGTTTCTTCGGGTCCTGCAGATCCGCCAGATCGAGTTTGGATTTGATCACCTTCGCCTGGGATTCGACCTTCATCTTGGTGAATTCTTCCGAGAAGCCGAAGGTCGTGCGGAAGACTTCCGCAAGCGCCGTGTCGGCAACGATGTCGTAGGCACTGGTGATTGTGGGAGCCGTGCGCTGGAAATAGAGGGCGAGACGCACCGCCTCGCTGCTCTGGCCTTCATTCTCTTCCAGCGTCTGGCGCATGAAGAGATTGATGGTTTCAAGCGTTTCGCCGCGCTGCTGGACGGTTCCCAGGGTTTTCCTTGTCAGTTTGCCGTCACCATCGAAGTTGAAGGATCCGACCAGCTCTGCCCATTTCTTGTCCGCCTGCTGATTGACGAAGCTCTTGCGGTCGCCGAGGTCGGAGGCAAAGGCCTTCTTGAGGAAGTCGTCCGTGACCTTCTTCGGATCGAAGCCATAGGCGCCCAGGACGACATCGATGATACGGCGGTCCGCCAGGAGGTCCTGCACGGTCTCCACGCCCTGGATCTTGTCCTGATAGTAAGCCGCTTCCTTGCCGGCAGCCTCCTTGGCAGCCTTCAGCTGGTTGCCTTCCAGGAAACGCGCCTTGTTGACGATATATTCCTTGGAGATCAAAGTGGCTGCAAAGGCGCTGTGGGCCTGCAACGGGTCGTCGACATTTCCCTTGCTGTCGAAATTGAAGAGCTTGGACATTGCGATCAAGCGCTCGTCGCGGGACTTGTTGGCAAAACTTGCGGGATCGGTGAAGTCGCTGGTCAACGCCTTGCGCAGATCCGCATTGCTGAACTCGCCGGCTTCGATGCCGAAGGCCCGCTGCAGGAGCAGCTTCATCGACGCATTGTTCAGCAGCTCATCGACTTTGGTGACCTTGGCCATGCCGGACTTGTAGGCACTGGTCAGAGCGTTCTTCTTCGTCTGATCGACATCATCATAAAAGGTGGCAAAACCAGCATTGGTCGAGGCGAGCTGAGTGCTGCCCTGGGCCGGCTGGCCGGCCTTCACATCACCATTGGTGTCGAAGTTGAACTTCTGCGCGACAGCCACCCACGCGTCGCCGCCTGTGGAGGCGAAGTTGCCGTCTACAGACAGATCGCTGGTGACGATATTCTTGAAGACGGTCGAGGTGACCGTGCCCTCAAGCTGGAAAGCCGTCTTCACATAATTGAACAGGCGGCTGTCTGAGGTGATATCAGCGACCGAGGTGACGCTTGCAATCTTCGAGGTGTAGTAGGCCTTCTCGCGCTCAAGGTAATAATTGCTCACATAGGTCTGCTCTTCGTCGATATAGAGCGCGACCGTGTTTTCTTTCTGCGCGGCGGTCTGGGCCGTCGCGGCCGACAGGCTGCCGTCGGCGTTGAAGTTGAAGGCAGACGCCATTCTGAGGAAGCCGGCGGCGTCCTTGCCCTTGTTGGCCACCAGCTGGTTGACATAGCTGTCCGGGTCGCTGACGTCGCTGGTCAGCACCTTGAGGATGTGCTCCTTGCTGTAATAAGGACCATCGATGCCATAGGCACTCAAGGCATAGTTGAGCAGCCGGGAATTCCCCATCAGGCCCTGCGCGCTCGAAATCGTGTCGATTTGCTTTTCGTAATATTTGGTTTCCGTCTCAAGCTTGTCGCTCTCGGCGGCCAGAGCCTGGTCGTAACGCGCGAGCAGCTTCGTCTGCTGGGCATCCGTCTGACCATCTGCCTTTGGCGCGGTAAACTGGAAGGCGGCGGCAAAATTGCGATAACGGTCGTCGCTCAGCTTGTTGGCAAAACTCTTCTCATCGTTGAGGTCACTCTCGAGAACCTTCTTCATGAAGGCCTTGGCATAGGTCATCTCTTCGAGACCATGGGCCTTCATCGCATAGGAATAAAGCTGATAGTCGTCGAGAAACTCGTCGACCGTTTTGACCTTGCCGATGTTGTCTTTGAAATGCTGGGTCTGACGCGTGACCGTACTGTCTGCGGCAACCCGGTCGAGGCTTCCCTTCAGGTCACGCGTGACCAGATTGTAGCTGAGATAGGTGGATACCATGGGGCATTCCTCGACGGACACATAGAGAGCGCAAATCGCATTATGCGCGCCAATCCTTGCCTGTAGCTTTATAGATTCCTGAAGAAGCGCATCGAAATGCAGAATTCGCAGATCGCGCGCATGGCGGCATCCCGGCCGTCCTCCCCGTCTTCTGTCCCTGGCTGAAACAGCACGGCCGAAAGTTCACTTTTTCGAAACCCTGCCCGATATGACAAAACTAACCATTTGAGACCGCAAGGTTTTTTTTACCGCGATTTTTAAGCTGTCTCTCAGGAGGCGCGGCTATCTTGGCGTCATAGAGGACGCAAAGTCCCGAACAGACGAGCACATGACGCGCTCTCGGGTAAAACAAGGGTAGCATGAAGATGACGAACACCGTTTTGAAGCCTGCATGGGCCGGCGCCACCTTGCGACTGGATCCCTCGCGGTTCCCCCAGCAGGTCACCTACGCTCTGCGCGGAGCCTCTGGAGACGTGACGATCACCATCGACGAACGCGGCGCCGTGCTGCGCAAGATCCTGGCCGGCAGCGGACTTCCACTCTCCTTCGCCCTGCCCGCCCGCGCCTTCAAGGGCGTGGCGGCACGTGCCATCGACCATGGTGACGGCGAAGTCACCGTGACGCTGGAGCTGCATCACGACGATCCGGAACTGTGCATCCCGCTCTTGGTCGCACACGACCTCTGCGACATCGCCGCCGACTGGCGTGGATGGGCAGACGCCTTCCGCATTCCGATGCTGATGGTCGAAGCCGACGGCATTGCCCGGCCGCTGGAAGAACATATTGGTGAAGTGCGCGCCAAGGACACGCAGCCGCGCCGCCGCCATTCCTATTTCGCCGAGCGTCGTCCGCGCTTCCTCGTGCGCCGCACGACCGGCAAGCTGGGTGTAACGATGAAGATTTCCGGAAAGGAAATCATCGCCCGCAACTGATCCTGTCCCGACCTGGGACAAACAGAGGCCCGGATGGCAACATCCGGGCCTCTTGCATTTCAGGGTTTTACCCGATGAAGCGTGCCATCGGGGGACAGATCGGACACCACCGGAAATCCGCCTTCAACTCCCTAAGGCAAAGGGCAGCGCCAGGATGAGGCCGGAAAAGATGATGAGGCCGACGCGGTTGTTGGATTTGAACAGCTTGAGGCACTGCGCGCCGTCATCAATGTTGAGCACCTTGATCTGCCAGCCAAGCAGAGCGCCCGCCGCCAAGAGACCCAGCAGAGCCGGCCAGGCCGCCCCCGCCACGATGAAGGCGATGAGCAGGAGCAGAAGCGTCAGGCCGTAGAGACCGACCAGCCAGATCTTGGTGTCGTCGCCAAACAGGCGCGCGGTGGAACGCACACCGACCAGCGCGTCGTCTTCCTTGTCTTGGTGGGCATAGATGGTGTCGTAGCCGATGGTCCAGGCCACAGCCCCCGCATAGACGAGGATCGCGGCGAGCGACAGATTGCCGTGAAGCCCTGCCCAGCCCATCAGCCCGCCCCACGAAAAGGCAAGCCCGAGGAAGAATTGCGGCCAATCGGTGAAGCGCTTGGCGAAGGGATAGATCGCGACAATGGCGAGCGACAGGATGCCGAGCACGATCGAAAAGGTGTTGAAGCAGAGCAGCACGACGAGGCCGACCAGCGCCTGCAGCACCATGAAGATCTTGGCATTTTTCCGCGAGATCCGACCTGACGGCAGCGGCCGCGAACGGGTGCGGGCCACCTTGTCGTCGATTTCGTGGTCGACGAGGTCGTTATAGGTGCAGCCGGCGCCGCGCATGGCGACCGAACCGACAAAAAAGAGCACCAAGTGGAAGACGAACAGGCCAACGTTCAACCGGCCTTCTGCAGCGAGCGCATTGGCAGCCAGAGCCGAGGACCAGAAACACGGCCACATCAGAAGCTGCCAGCCGATCGGGCGATCCCAGCGCGCAAGCTGGGCATGCGGCCAGAGCCATCGCGGCAACACGCGATAGACGAAATTGTCGGAGGGCGCGTCGACGACGCGGTCGATATCGGGATTGGCTGTGCTCATATCGCTTTTGATAGAGCATGGGCGGGGCCAAGAAAACTCTCCCCTGCCCTCCTCCTCTCAAAATCGACTGCGGCCTTTCGTCAGTCGAAGCTGACGCCGAACTTGTAGCTGGCGGAAACGCCGAACATCAGCTGGTTGCGGCTGCCTTCTTCCTTCACGAGGCTCGAATCGGCAGCGGGGCCGGCAAGGCGCTTATATTCGGTAAAGGCGCTCATCGAGAGCTTGTCGGTGGCATCCCAGGTGATGGCGCCACCCGCGCCGTAAGAGGTGATGCCCCCTTCCGGATTGTACTGACTCAGCCCCGAGGCCGCCGATTCCGTGGCGTCCACGCCGTAATAGGCCTGGGTGTAGCCGCTCGTGGCATAGCTCAGGCGCGGGCCGGCGGAGACGCGCAGGCCCGGTGCGACATCGGTGAAGGCATCCAGCGCGACGTCGGCCACGAGACCATCATGGCTGCGGAAGCCCTGGCGCAGTTCGGCGCGGGCACGCAGGTAGTCGGTGACATAGAGATCGGCAAATCCGCCGAGTTCACCACCCCATTTGATCTCGGAAAGGCCCGTCAGGGCGCTGTCTGTGCCGGCATCGCGACCGGGGAGGAACTTGCCGACCACACCGGCGCGCAGCACATCGGTGTCGTAGATCGCGAAGCTCGGATTGTCGTTGCGGGACGAGAAACGGGGTGCGCCACCGCGTCCGACCGAGATGATCGGCTGAAAGAAGAGCTTGCGATTCTTCGAGCCTTCGAAGGTGGGCGCGGAAATGCCGGCGCCGCCGAGCGTCACATACCAGTTGCCGGAGAAGAAGCCATCGGCCCATGCCGGCGGCGCGACGAGCGCGACAGACGCGGCAAGAAGAGAGGCGAAACGCGCCTTTTGCATGATGACCCCCAGAGTTACGCAGAACAACAGACCGGCAGGGCGCAGGCCTTGCTTTCGTTCAATATCGCGGAAATCCGTTACGACACCTTTAACCACGACGACCAGCACGCCGCACAGACCATCAGCGCTCCCGACATTTCGATCGACCAAGCTGCTGAAGCGCCTCAAAAAAACGACCACGGGCCGAGATGAGTGCACGATGCCGGGATTTCCCGTCACGAGCGCGAGTTTATCCTTGACCTCTCCGATTGCTGCGCCTTTGCTGCAAAGCAACGAAAAGAAGGAGCTCCCGATGGCCGTCGATACATCTGCCCGCACCCCCACCTTCACCTATGTCGATGGCGACTGGTTTTCCGGCAATCCGCCGCTGATCGGGCCGGTTTCGCACGCGATGTGGCTGGGCTCGACGGTGTTTGACGGAGCGCGCTGGTTCGACGGTATCGCCCCCGATCTCGACCTGCATTGCGAGCGGGTCAACCGCTCGGCCGAGAACATGGGCATGAAGGCCACGATGGAGGCGAAGGAGATCGAGCGGCTGGCCTGGGAAGGCGTCCAGAAATTCGACGGCAAGACGGCCATCTACATCAAGCCGATGTATTGGGCCGAGCACGGTCAGATGGGCTCGGTCGTCGCTGCCGATCCGGACTCGACGCGGTTTGCACTCTGCCTGTTCGAAGCGCCGATGCACACGGCGAAGCCCTCCTCGCTCACCGTTTCGCCGTTCCGTCGGCCGACACCGGAATGCGCCATGACGGACGCCAAGACCGGCAGCCTCTATCCCAATTCCGGTCGCATGATCATCGATGCCCGCAAACGCGGCTTCGACAATGCGCTGGTGCGCGACATGAATGGAAACGTCGTGGAGACGGCGTCTTCCAACGTCTTCATGGTCAAGGACGGCGTGGTCTTGACGCCCGCCGCCAACCGCACCTTCCTTGCCGGCATCACCCGCGCCCGCATCATCGGGCTTCTGCGTCAGGCCGGCTTCGACGTGCGCGAGGCGACGCTGTCGGTCGAGGACTTCATGAATGCCGACGAGATCTTCCAGACCGGAAACTACTCGAAGGTGGTGCCGGTGACGCGGCTGGACGATGTGCAGCTGCAGGAGGGGCCGGTGACGCGCAAGGCGCTCGACCTCTATATGGACTGGGCGAAATCCAGCCATGGAACGGATGGCTGATCGGTTCAGAAACTCTTGGTCGAGAGCGGCTCCGTGCGGTCCTTCAGCCGGACGAAGCGGAAGCCGCGCGCCCTGAGATCGAGGATGCCCTTGACCACGCCTTCGCCGGCCTCGTGGGTCGGCTGGTTGATGTGCGAGATGATCACGTCGCCATCCTTGGCACGGTGATACTGGCGCTCAACACCTGAAGCCCCCAGAAGCGAGCCGCTGTCGCCGTTGATGGAATAGCCGGCCACCCGATAGCCGAGCGACTGGATCTGAGCAATCGCGCTCGGCGTATACTTGGCTGTCGCACCGCGAAACCAGACCGGACGCTCGCCACCGGCGGCCACGATCGCCTCAGCCCCGCCCTCGACCTCGGCCGCGACAGCCTCGGGAGAACCGGCCGTCTTGATGCCGAAGACGGTCATCGGCACGTCGATGGCAGGCACATGGTTTTCGCCGTGATCCTCGATCTCGAACAGATCGGGATTGGCGCGCATGACGGCGAAGGCGGCGGCGTTGTGTTTCAGCCAGCGGGCGGTGACGAAGATGGTCGAGGGGATGCGGTTGTCGATCAGCGTGTCGAGGATGCGGTCGTCGACCTTGCCCATGCAGGCATCGAAAGTGAGGGCAACGGCCGGCCCCTCCTCTTTTACCTGGGCGATCGTCAATTTGGGCTCGGTCAGGCGCGGCTTGGATGCAGCGGTCGAAGGCTTGGCCGGGGTCGGGGCTGCCGCACCGATCGATGCCGCGCAGAAGAGAGCGAGGCTCGAAAACCTCAAGGTGGTCACAATCGTCATTCTCGTCTGCCTGTTGTCTGTCCTGCCGTCTGCAGCAAGCTGCACGGAACACTCGGCTTGAAGTCCCGCCGGGGCGGCTTTATCTCTGAACCACACAGGCAGGCAATCTGCCTCGACATGATAAAGCGAGAAAACCTTGTCCGTTTTTAGAAACCTGCCCGCAGCCCCCACCGTCGCCAAGAAGCCCGTCTCCGATACCCGCCACGGGATTGTCAGGACGGACGATTATGCCTGGCTGCGCGCCGACAACTGGCAGCAGATGTTCAAGGACACCTCGATCCTCGACCCGGAGATCCGGACCTATCTGGAAGCCGAGAACGCCTATATGGACGCCGCGATGGGCGATACCAAGGCGCTGCAGGCACAGCTCTTTGCCGAGATGAAGGGACGCATCAAGGAAGACGATTCGTCGATCCCGATGAAGGATGGGCCTTTCGCCTATGGATCGGCCTTCGTCACTGGCGGCGAGCAGCCGCGTTACTTCCGCATCCCCCGCGACGGCGATCCGAAGAACGAGGGTCTGCGCGATTTGCTGCTCGATGGCGACAAGGAAGCGAAGGGCAAGGACTATTTCCGCCTGTCCGGCATCGACCACACCACCGATCATGCCTTCGGTATCTGGGGGTATGACGACAAGGGCTCGGAATATTTCACCCTTCGCGTGCGTGATCTCGCCACCAAGCAGGATCTCGATGACGTGCTCGAAAACACCGCCGGTGGTGGGGTCTGGGCGCCCGACGGCAAGAGCTTCTTCTACACGCTGCAGGACGAAAACCACCGCCCGTCCAAGGTGTTTCACCATATCGTCGGCAAGCCGCAGTCTTCGGATCGACTCGTCTATGAGGAGAAGGATCCGGGCTTCTTCATGGGTGTCGGCGGATCGCTGCTGGACGATGTCATCTATATCGACATCCACGATCACGAGACCTCGGAATACCGCCTGCTCTCGACCAAGGACCTGACCGCCGAGCCAGTCCTGGTCGCCGAGCGCGAAGAGGGCGTCGAATATTCGATGACCGAGGGCGGCGACGTCTTCTTCATCCTGACCAATGCCGATGGTGCCAAGGATTTCAAGATCGTCGAGGCACCGGTTTCGGCTCCGGGCAAGGCGAACTGGAAGGAACTCGTGCCGCACGAGCCGGGCCGGCTGATTCTCAACCACATGGCCTTTGCCCGCCATCTCGTCTGGCTGGAGCGCCGCGAGGGCCTGCCTGTGATCATGATCCGCGATCGCAAGAGCGGCGAGGAGCATTCGATCGCCTTTGCCGAGGAAGCCTATTCGCTGGGACTGCAGGGGGCGGCCGAATACGACACCGACGTCATCCGCTTCTCCTATTCGTCGATGACGACGCCCTCCCAGCTCTTCGACTACAATATGGCGACGCGCGAGCGCACGCTGCTCAAGACCCAGGAAGTGCCGTCGGGCCATAACCCTGAGGACTATGTCACCCGCCGGGTCTTTACCGAAGCGCATGATGGCGAGAAGGTGCCTGTCACCCTGCTCTACCGCCGTGACACGAAACTCGATGGCTCCGCCCCCTGCCTGCTCTACGGCTACGGCGCCTATGGCATCACCATCCCCGCAGGCTTCAACACCAATTGCCTGTCGCTCGCCGATCGCGGCTTCGTCTATGCCATCGCCCATATTCGTGGCGGCAAGGACAAGGGTTTCTCCTGGTACGAAGACGGCAAGATGGAAAAGAAGGTCAACACCTTCAAGGACTTCATCTCGGCCGCCGACCACCTGGTGAAGGAGAAGTTCACCTCATTCGACCGGATCATCGCAGAAGGCGGCTCGGCCGGCGGCATGCTGATGGGCGCGATTGCCAACATGGCACCGGAAAAATTCGCCGGCATCATCGCGGCCGTACCCTTCGTCGACGTGCTCAACACCATGCTCGACGACACCCTGCCCCTCACCCCGCCGGAATGGCCGGAATGGGGCAATCCGATCGAATCGGAAGAGGAATATCGCTGGATCGCGGCCTATAGCCCTTACGACAATGTCGAGACGAAGCCCTACCCGCCGATCATTGCTCTCTCAGGCCTGACCGATCCGCGCGTCACCTATTGGGAACCGACCAAGTGGATCGCAAAGCTGCGGGATACGGCACCGGAGGCTGGCCCCTTCCTGCTCAAGACCAACATGGCGGCCGGCCATGGCGGCAAGTCGGGACGTTTCCAGCGGTTGGAAGAGATCGCGTTTGAATATGCCTATGCGATCAAGGTGGCGGGGAAGATGTAACTCAGGCTTTCGCCTGCCGTAAATATGGGCTCGTTTCCACTGCCTCGTCGGCAGGGAAACGGGCCTTTTTTCATCGTGATTCGGCCCGCGTACTTTCACGGCGTCCGTTTCGCAAGGGCCAAATCTTATAGATCGAGACGTGACGCAAGCTTCGCGCAAGATTGAAAGGTTAACAAAAGGTTAATTCTTCAACCGAGGTCTCCGCCATGAGGATCGAGAGCGGTCTCAGCAGCAACTCCTATCAAAGCCGCTACGTGCCGGGCGCGGCCGTGGCCGACGATGCGTCCAACGAGGCCGCATCCACGACCTCCGGGCGTGCCACCGGTGGCGCGAGCACGTTTTCGAGCACGCTCCTGTCCAACCAGCTCGCGTCGGCACTCTGGACCGTCGAAGGGTCCCGGAAACCGTCCATTCAGCTCAGCGGCTCAAGCAACAATCGGGACGATCTTGGCGAAAGCGCCCGGCTGCAGATGGTCGAGGCTGCTTACCGCGAATACGAAGTGCCGACGGTTTACGACGAATTCTAAGCTTACGATGCGGAGAAAAAGGTCGGCCGGCATGATGCCGCGCCGGCCTTTTTTTGTGCTCCAATGGCAGGTTCAGTGATGGGCATGACCTGGGTGAGGATGCGCATGATGGTCATGCGCATCGCCGCGGTCGGCATGGGAGTGGCCGAGATTTTCTGCCGGCGCGCAGCAGCTCGTCCCCAGCGTGACCGGCTCACCCTCTTTCCACTCTGCATAGCTCTGCGACAGGATCTGGACGGATGAATAGAGGAAGAGGCCGGCCATGACGCCCGCCACGGTGAGGTCCGGCCAGGCGGTCGCCGTGCCCCAGACACCAAGAGCTGCGATCATGACGATGATATTGCCGATCGCATCATTGCGCGAGCAGAGCCAGACCGAGCGGACATTGGCGTCGCCGTCCTTATAATTCATCAGAAGCAGGACACTTGCGAGGTTGGCTGCGAGCGCCATGAAGCCGATGACGCCCATGATCGGCGCTTCCGGCACGCCCTGGTAAAACACGCGGTAGAGCGTCGAGCCGAAGACCCAGAGGCCCATCAGGAAGAGACTTCCGCCCTTCGTGGCCGCCGCGAGGCTGCGGGTCTTTAAGGACGCGCCGATGACGGCGAGCGAGATGCCATAGGTGACGGCATCGGCGAAGAAATCCAGCGCATCGGCCTGCAGCGCCTGGGAGCGGGCGAGCTGGCCGGCGGTCATTTCGACGAAAAACATCGCCGCATTGATGGCGATCACCATCCACAGACGCCGTTTGTAGGTGTCCGACATGCCGTCGAAAGGGGCATGGTCATGGCCGCAGGAAGCACTCATTCGTCAAATTCCTTCACGTCTTGATCTGGTCACCCAGCCGTCTTACGATCTCTAGTGACTAGAGGTTCAAGAGGAAATTTCACGATGTATGCGATCGGTGACCTGTCGCGGCGGACCGGAGTGAAGGTGCCCACCATTCGCTATTACGAGCAGATGGGGCTGATTTCCGCGCCCGACCGGACCGAAGGAAATCAAAGGCGTTACGAAAGGGCGGACCTCGAACGGCTGACCTTCATCCGCCATGCGCGCGACCTCGGCTTTCCGATCGAGGCTATCCGCGAGCTTTTGACACTGAGCCGGCATCCGGAGGAGCCCTGCGGGGCTGCAGACCGGATCGCCCGGGAGCAGCTGGACGAGGTTCGCGAGAAGATCGCCAGGCTCAAGAAGCTGGAGGAGGAATTGTCGCGGATCGTCTCGCATGGCGGAGAGCACACGATCGGCGAATGCTATGTAATCCAGGCCTTGGCTGACCACAGCCTGTGCGGCCACGAACACTGAAGGTAGGGTGCATCATGCCGGTGATCCGACAGAACGAGGCGCCGCTCGAAACCTGGAGCGGCACCGGCATCAATGCCGAACTCGGGCCCTATTCCGCCCGTCTTCTCTCCGAGGCCGGCGGCCTGACGCAGTTCGGCGCCATGGTGGAGACGCTCCCGCCGGGTTCCTTCTCCTCGCACAAGCACTGGCACGAGCAGGAGGACGAGTTCGTCTATGTGTTCTCAGGCCGCGTGACGCTGAACGAGGGCGAGACGCTGACGGAGATGCTGCCAGGCGATGCCGCCACCTTCAAGGCGGGCGTTGCCGTCGGGCACCGGTTGGAGAACCGATCGGATCAGCCGGCCACCTATCTCGTCGTCGGGACGCGCTCGCCGGATGATGTGGTGCATTATACGGACAAGGATCTGCTCTTGACCAAGGTGGGGTTTGAGAAGCGGCTGACGACGAAGGCGGGCGTGAAGGTCGAGCGGTAGCCGTATGATCAGGCTGCCGATTTTATCTCGAATTCGAAGTGAATACGGTCATACGGGAAGATCACTCCCCCCTCCTCCGCCTTGTCGATGACGCCGCTTTTCAACAGGGTTTCGAGATCGGCATGAACGGCTTTGAAATCTCGCCCTACCCGACGTGCCACCTCACGCATCGGCATCGCCCCCTGCCCCGTCATTGCCGTCACGATCTCCAACCGCTTGGGGGTCAACACCTTGTGCATCGTCTCCCACGAGGGAAAGCTGAGGCTAAACTCACCACCCGTGACATCCCCCGCTTTCGCTGCCTTCAGGAGATCAGCGACGGTCGCCATTGTCTGGTCGAGGCTCTCGATCTTCACCTTCAGGGTTGTCATCCAACCATCCTTTCACATCGCTCAGAAAATCTTCGGTCAGAGCGTCTATGCCGGTGAATGCATAGGCCGCCTCAGTTGATCCGAGGTGTCTATGGTCTCCCTTACCGGCCTCGTTATCATAGCGCAGAACGCATTCGCCGTTCGCGATCAATGCCAGGCTGTATTTGAAGGCGTGTTGGCTTCCACGAACCGATGCCGGCACCTGCCAAATCACGATCTCAACGAAGACGTCGGATCGTACAAAGCTGCGCAGCCTGCGGATCAATGTCGCCTTCGCCATCGCCTCCTCACAGCAATTGATGGACTATAGTCCATCAGGAGCAACAGGAAAAGATCACCCGTTGACAATCGATTAAAACGGGCGCATCTAACCCGCCATGATCGATATCCGCGCAACCATCTCCTGCACGTATTTTTGGGCCTACCGGTAACCGGCGGCCTGACAGATCACTTTGTCAACAGGCCGCCGTCAGGCGGCCTTGTTGTTTTCCAGACGACTTTCCCCTGACGGCGCAGAATAAGCAGAAGGGAAAGTAGCATGACCGAAGACACCGACATCACCCTGCCCCGTCCGCCCGTGATCGCCATCCGTCACGCGAAACCGCGCGACCTGCCGGACCTCAATGCCATGATCGCCGCACTGGCCCTGCACCACGGCGATGCATCCGCCATGACGCCGGAAAAGCTGGAACGCGACCTGTTCGGTCCCATGCCTTGGATACAGGCTCTGGTCGCCGATGACGGTCAGGGCCTGATCGGCTATGCCATTCTGGTGCCGCTCTACAGGGCGCAGGAAGGCAAGCGCGGCATGGATCTGCACCACCTCTTCGTGCGCGACGGCCAGCGTGGCAATGGCATCGGCCAGCATCTGGTCGACCGGGCCCGTGAGATTGCCCGCCAGGCTGGATGCGACTTCCTGTCGGTCTCGGCCGCCACCGGCAATGTCGCTGCGCACCGCTTCTACGAAAACATGGATTTCGTACCGCGCCCGGTGACCGGCATGCGCTACCTGCACGCGTTGAACTAATCGCTCTTTCGCACTCGGGACGGAGACTGGACATGACACGCATTGCCATTGCCCTGCAGAACGACTTCGCAGACTGGGAGCCCGCGCTTCTGATGGCTGCGGCCCGCTATTATCTTGATTGCGATGTCGTGACCGCCTCGCCGGACGGCGCACCCGTCGTCTCGATGGGCGGACTGAAGGTCACGCCGGATATCGGCTATGACGCAATCAGTGCAGATGCCTTCGACGCGCTCGTCATTCCCGGCGGCTATGCCTGGGAGAAGGGCGTGGCTTACGACTTCACGGACATGGCAACAGCATTCCGCGACCAGGGCAAGGTGCTGGGCGGCATCTGTGCGGCGGCCAGCGCGCTCGCCGCAACCGGCGTGCTCAATACTGTCGCCCATACCGGCAATGCGCTCGCCTCGCACCAGCGATACCCGACCTATCTGGGTGCGGCTCATTATGTCGACCAGGCGCCTGCCGTTCGTGACGGCGGTATTGTCACGGCTGCAGGATCGTCGCCGGATACGTTTGCCATCGAAGTGCTGAAGGCGCTCGACCTCTACGGGCCCGAGGCCGAAGCCGAGCTTTCCAGCTTTGCGGCCGAGCATCGCGGCTGACCGCGATCCCGCCAACCGTCGCATGACATGTCAGTGGCGGACCGGCGGATTTTCCGACCATTTCTGCAAGGTCGTCTTGATCAGGATGAGCGCTGCCTGCTGGGCATGGTCGCGCTCGCGCGGATCGACGATGGCCGACAACCGCTTTTCGAAGGCGCGGACCGTCTGGTCCACCCATTGATGCAGGGCGGGATCGGGATAATTGTCGAGCAGCGAGCGTAGCGCACTCTCCATCCGCCGGCGTTCAATGCTCATGGCCCCTCCGAAGGCATTTCGAGGTGGGCAGGATGCAGGATGAGCCTTGCGCGATGCTGGCGAAAGTGAAGGCGGTGCTTATTGCACCGCCGGCACGGCCTTCAGATAGGCGGCGATCGCCTCGCGTTCGGAGGCCGGAAGCTGGGCCATGTTCTTCTGCACCTCGACCATGGTGCCGCCGACGCTGTCGAAGTCGGGCGTGAAGCCGGATTCCAGATAGGTCGCGATGTCGCCTGCGCTCCAGGAGCCGATGCTCTTTGAGCCGGGCGTGATGTTCGGGATCGTCCCCTCGCCTTCCGGGTTCGGTCCACCTGCCAACCATTGGCCGGCCTTGAAGCCACCCAGCGCATCGCGCGGGGTGTGGCATTCGCCGCAATGGCCGGGACCTTCGACCAGATACTGGCCGCGCTTCACCATGTCGGAGGCATCGGCCAGTTCGACACGGGGGGCTGCGGTGAAATAGAGGAATTTCCAGCCCCCAAGGGCAATGCGCTGGTTGAACGGGAAGCCGAGTTCATGCGCCGGCGCCACCTTGTCGCTTGCCGGCAAGGTCTTCAAGAATCCGTAGAGGTCGTTGACGTCCTTCGGGGTCATCCGCGCGTAGGAGCCGTAGGGAAACGACGGATAGAGATGTTCGCCGTCCCGGCCGACGCCGCGGGTCATGGCATCGCCGAACTCAGCCAGCGTCCAGGCACCGATGCCGACATTGGGGTCGCTGGAAATGTTCGGTGCATGGAAGGTACCGAAATCGCTTTTGATCGGGGCGCCCCCTGACAGAACCAGACGTTCATCGCCTGTTGCACCGGCCGGCGCGTGACAGCTCGTGCAGCCACCGGCAAAGAAGACGTCGCGGCCATGGGCGATATCGGGATCCCCGAGGTCGGCCCAGATGGACGGATCCTGCCTTTGAGGCGCGGTGATCCAGAGAAATGCGCCGAAGCCGGCAACACCCAGGATGGCGAGCCCGCCCAGACCTTTGAGCCATGTCGATGCCATCAGGCTCTCCTTGCGAATGGATGGGCTTTCGATGAAGCCCTGATGAGAGGCGGGCGCCCGAAAGAGCGCCCGACCAGGAGGGTCAGTTCTTCTTCAGGCGGTAGCTCTGGTGACAGTCACCGCAGGTGGCACCGACGGCTTCAAGTGCTGCCCCGACTGCGGCCTGATCTGCCGGCATCGCGGCAAGCTGTGCTTCGGCCACGGTCGCCAGCTTGGCTGCCTTCGCCTTGAAGTCGTCCATGTTCTCCCAGATCTTCGGGCTCGCTTCCGTATCGAGGCCGGTTTCGCTGCCTGCAGGGAAATGATCGGGGAAGGTCTTGCCGACTTCGACCAGCGTCGTCAGCGCAGCTTTCACGGCTTCGGCGTCATAGGGCTTCTCACCCTTCGCGATGCCGGCCAGCGTGCCGGCCGAACCGCCGGCCTTCTTCATCAGTTCCTGGCGCACCGTCTGGGGTTCCCCCGCCGCAATCGCAGCGGTGGTGCCAAGACAGATCGCCACAATGGCGGACAGGACGGTGTTCATCTTCATGAGGCTGCTCTCCCTGGAGGTCGGCCGGCATACCGGGCGATCATTGGATTGACGTAACGGATGATGTTTGCCGCGTGGGAGGCAGAGACAAAAATCACAATGGAGTGAGCCGGGCATTCCGGCGCAACATTCTGGTAAACCTGACAAATCGCTGACAGAACGATGTCAGAGCGATGACTGAATCGCCGATTTCACCGCAGGTTGTCGAGCGCTTCAAGGTTCACGTCAGAGACAGGATCCGGCTCGGTTCCCGGCCAAATCCCTCAATCTCGATCCGATCGTCAAACAAAGACAATACGGCGAATGCACTCGTCTCCGGCGTATCGACCATGCCGCAGAAATTGACGAAATGGGTATTGCCCAGCCTGGCATAGTTGCCGGCGTGCTGGTGACCGCAGAGATAGGCGACGGAGGCCGGCGATGTGGCGACCAGATCGGCCAGCCGTTCGCCATCCCACAGATTGTGGTCGGATGGCGGATGGATGGGGTAATGGCCGAGCAGCAGGACAGGCTCGCAGGCTTCCTCGGCATCGGTCAGGCGAGCGCGGATCCAATCCTCCTGCGTCTGACTGATGCCCGCATTCCAGGTCTGAGCATTGGCGGCACCTTCAGCCTTCAGCGCGGCAAGGCGCGCTTCCGCCTCGACATGACGCGGATCCCCCTTCGGGCTGGAGAAAAGCGAGATCTCATTGCCTTCCGTCACCAGCAGGCGAACGCCGTTCAGCCTGTGCTGGTAATAGGGGGCCGGCATTCCAAGCGTCGCATGGATGTCATGCAGCCTGTCCGCCGAGACGAGGAAGTCGTGATTGCCCGGCAGCAGAATGCGCGGATGACGGCTGCGCTCCAGAATGCCGAGGACGGTGGAGAAATTCTCGAAGTCCCGGTCAATGAGATCACCGAGCACGATGATGGCGTCGAGCGGCAGAGGCTCGAAATGCGTGATGGCCTGTTCAAGCCTCGCCGGGACCTCTCGAAAATACCGGTTGAGGTCGGTATCCGGATCGCGGTCGGCATATTGCGGATCGGCGATGATGCCGAGACGCAGGCGTGGTTCTTGATGCCGCATGACGTTGCCCCTGATCGCACCGGAGACGTTCCGGCGCATGTCTGAGGCCGTCTAGATCGCGGCCATGACGACCAGATGACGGAAGCCGATCAACAGGCCCCTAGTCGGGCAGATTGGGCTGCGGCCTTGCCTGCGGCAAGATCCCGCCGAAGAGCGTCATGCCGATCAGAGTGAGCGGCACGGCAAGCATGGCACCGACAGCACCCCAGAGCCACGTCCAGAAAACAATCGCCACGAACAGCATGAAGGTATTCATCTCCAGGCGGCGGCCCATGGCCGCGGGAAGGAGAAGGTTTTCCAGCAGACCGTCGACGGCGAAAAAGACGATCGCCGGGAGAAGCCCGATCAGAAGGGACTCGTGCGCCAGTACGCCGCCGACCATCATCGCGATGGTGACGGAGGCGATGCCGAGAAACGGGATAAAGCTCAGCAGGAATGCGCCAACGGCCCAGAGCAACGGACTGCCGAGGCCACCGACCCAGGCAATGATGCCGGCGACCGCGCCGAAGAGGGCATACACCACCACGGCGGTCGCAAAATAATGACCGAGGGCAGCCTCCACCTCGTTCAACAGGTGGATGGCTTTCAGGCGCCGGTCCCGGTGGGAAAAGGCCCGGATCAGCGCCCGGCGCATCGTCAGCCGCGAGGCGAGGAAGAGCAGCAGGGCCACCACGAAGATGAAGATCTGCAACAGGGCCGGCGTCACGCCGGTTGCAAGCGTCGACAGAATTGTCCCGGAATTCTGCAGCATGGCCTCAGGGGAAACAGGGCTGCTGGACAGGGCCTCGATCGGGCGACGCAGCCAGGACACGCCTTCGAGGTAGTCGATGGCCCGTTCCACCATCTTCGGCCCGTTCTCGATCAGCATGTTGATCGGACCGGCAATGGTGAAGACGAGCAGGCCCAAGACCCCGAGAAAGAGCGTCGATAGAATGACCGCCGTCAACATCGGCGGAATGCCCAACTTGCCCATGCGATCTGCCGCAAGACCGAGGATCAGGCCAACCACAATCGCCATCGTGAGCGGGATCAACACGAAGGAGGCGAGATGCAGCGAGATCAGGGCGAAAATGGCGAAGAGCCCGATTACCGACCAGGAGACGGTATAATCGAGACCCGTCTTTTGAAAACGCACACGCCGCTGGGCCGGCCGCTTCGGTTGCACCTGGAGATTCACGGGCCGCTCCTTCTGGCTGGAGCGACTGGCTGTTCTGGTTCTGGCATGGCGATGGACCCCGTCGTGACCTAGAGCATGTCCGGCGAAAACGGAGTCGCCTTCAATGCTCTATGTCTTTGTTTTCACGCAATTCCGGACGCAAAACCGCTTCGCACTTTGCCGAAATTGCTCTCGCACAACGCCGATGGAACAGTTTCCGTTCCGAAAGCGCTTGGCCGCCCGGCGCGGGTGGCGCCAGACCAGATGGATCAGGCGTTGCCGGGCACGAGGGTGATGCCGATGCCCCAGGGATCGAGCAGGCGGTAGCCTTCGTCCAAACGGTCGACCCTAATCTCCTGGGCATCCAGCGTGGCGAGAATGCCCGCCAGCATCTGCTGGTCGTTGAAAACGAGGGCGTAGTCGTTCAGCCCGGTCATGGCGCCGGTGCGGGCGGTCGCATTGCGGCTGTTCCAGACATTGGCGGCGATGTGGTGGTGATAGGCACCGGAGGCGAAGAAGCTGGCGCCCGGATAACTCGCCATCTTCTTCAGGCCGAGAATGCCTTCGTAGAAACGATCCGCCTCTGGCACATTGCCGACCTGGAGATGGATGTGGCCTATCGCGGCATTGGGTGCCAGGCCGGCCCAAGCGGTTTTCGGCGCCGCCTCATAAAGTGCCTGCAGGTCGAGCCGATTCGTTGCCATTTCCACCGTCCCATCCGCATGGTAGCGCCATTCGTCCGGGCTGCGGTCCCGATAGACTTCGATGCCATTGCCTTCGGGGTCGGTGAGATAGATCGCTTCGCTGACCAGATGGTCGCTCGCGCCATCGAATTGCACACCAAGATGGGCGGCATGGGCCAGCCAATGGGCCAGTTCCTCGCGGTTCGGCATCAGGAAGGCATTGTGAAAGAGACCGGCGGCATTGCGCGGTGCGCGGGCGGCATCACCCCTTGTGGTGAGCGTCAGGAGCGGCTTGCCGCCGGCGCCAAGCACGACACCACTGGCGCTGTCTTCCAGCCGCTCAAGACCCAGGACCTGCTGATAATAGCGGGTGAGCAGATCGAGATCGGCGGCAACGAGATGGGCCTGGCCGACATGCACGGGGCGGCTGAGGGCGAAGCTTTCGGCATTGGATTCGATGGCGGCGTTCATGGCAAATCTCCTGACGGCAGTGGTCTGCCTTTCCAGCAATATGGATCAGGGATTTCGTTCACAGTAGATGCCGTTTCGTCGAAAGCTCGTTCGACAATTGTTGACGACAAGCCGGCGTATCCACCTTTGATCCTGATCAATGCACCCGATGCATGGCGGCCGCATGATCTCCCCATAACGAGGAAACACCCCTCCGGGGGGCAAAAACATGGAGAGCCAGATGTACAAGAAGATCGTCGTACCCGTCGATCCCGCCGCGCTCGACAAAGGGGAGAAGATCCTGGCCAAGGCCAGTTCGCTGCTGGATGCCGGCGGCGAAATCATTCTGCTCAGTGTCGTCGAGGACCTTCCCGGCTATCTCGCCATCGACGTGCCGGTGGACATCATCGAGGGTGCAATCCAGGACGCCAAGGGCAAGTTGGTCGGGCTGAAGGAAAAGGCGGCGGTCACGGCACGGGTGGAAATCCGCTCCGGTGCGCCTGCCCGCGAAATCCTCGCCTCGGCCGAGGAGCATGGCGCCGATCTCGTCATCGTCGGTTCGCACGTGCCCGACCTCTCCAACTATTTCATCGGCGCCACTGCGGATCGCGTGGTGCGTCACTCGAAGATTTCGGTTCTGGTCGATCGTTGAGGGAGGATGTCATGGAACAACCGGTACAGGCGATGGACACGGCCCATTTCGAACGCATCCTGACGGCCCGAAAGGCTGAAATCGAAAACCGCCTGGCGAAGATCGATACGGATCTTGGTCGTCTCAAAAGCGCTGATAGCGCGGAGCGGGCCGTCGAACGCGAAAACGACGAGGTGCTGGAGGAATTCGGTCAGGTGGGCGAAGGCGAGCTGCGCGGCATCGACGCCGCGCTCGACCGGATCCATGCCGGAACCTTCGGAACCTGCGTCAAATGCGGCGAGCCGATTGCCATCGAGCGGCTGAACGCGGTGCCGCACACACCCTTCTGCCAGGCCTGCGCGGCGGCGCATTGAAGCCTTTGCCTACGAGGGGCAATGGGACGGGTCGGAGCGCAGGCGCCGGCCCGTCTTTTTTCGTGAGGCCTTAAGCGACCGAGCTGCGCTCACTTCTTGCGCATGGCTTCGGCCAATGCCGCGCCGAGGCCGCCCATGGCGGGCTGTTCCGGCTTTGGCGGACGGGCGTTCGAATGTTTCATCGCGCTCGCATTTCCACGTGCATCGCCGCGCATGGAGGGCTGCTGCGCCTCACCGCCATCCTTGCGCATGGTGAGCGCGATGCGCTTGCGCTTGACGTCGACCTCGACGACGCGAACCTTCACGACATCGCCGGCTTTCACCACCTCATGCGGATCCTTGACGAAACGATCGGCGAGCTGGGAGACGTGGACGAGGCCATCCTGGTGCACGCCGATATCGACGAAGGCGCCGAAGGCGGCGACATTGGTCACGGTCCCTTCCAGCGTCATGCCGATCTTGAGGTCGGTGATCTCGTCAACACCTTCGGCAAAGGTCGCCGTCTTGAAGGACGGGCGCGGGTCGCGGCCGGGCTTTTCCAGCTCCGACAGAATGTCCTTGACCGTCGGCAGGCCGAATTGCTCGTCGATGAAGCGCTTCGGATCGAGGCTTTTCAGCGTCGCACTGTCGCCCATCAGGGAGCGCAGGTCGCGGCCACAGGCGGCGACGATCTTCTTCGCCACGCCGTAAGCTTCCGGGTGCACCGAGGAGGCGTCGAGCGGCTCCTTGCCGTTGGGGATGCGCAGGAAGCCGGCGCATTGTTCAAAGGTGCGGGCACCGAGGCGCGGAACTTTCAGCAAGTCCTTGCGGCTGCCGAAGGGACCGGTTTCGTCGCGATGGGCGACGATCGCTTCCGCCGTCGTCTTGCCGAGGCCGGAGACGCGGGCGAGCAGCGGGGCAGAGGCCGTGTTCACATCGACGCCGACGGCATTCACCGCGTCCTCGACGACGGCATCCAGCGAGCGTCCGAGACGGCCCTGATCGACGTCATGCTGATACTGGCCAACGCCGATCGACTTCGGCTCGATCTTGACGAGTTCGGCGAGAGGATCCTGCAGACGCCGCGCAATCGAGACGGCACCGCGCAAGGAGACGTCGAGATTGGGGAATTCCTTGGCGGCGGTTTCAGACGCCGAATAGACGGAGGCGCCTGCTTCAGACACGATGACCTTGGTCGGCTTCGGTGCGGTCGACGGGAACTGGGCGAGCATGTCGGCCACCAGCTTTTCCGTCTCACGGCTGCCGGTGCCATTGCCGATAGAGATCAGCTCGACATTGTGCTTGCGGATCAGCGAGGCGAGTTCGGCCTGGGTGCCACGGATGTCGTTCTTCGGCGGGAAGGGATAGACGGTCGTCGTTTCCACCACCTTGCCGGTGCCATCGACCACCGCAACCTTGACGCCGGTGCGGATGCCCGGGTCGAGGCCCATCGTCGGACGGGAACCGGCGGGGGCTGCGAGCAGCAGGTCCTTGAGGTTGCGGGCGAAGACATGGATGGCTTCTTCCTCGGCCCGCTCGCGCAGTTCGCGCATCAGGTCGAGCGAGAGCGACACGGAGAGCTTGACGCGCCAGGTCCAGCCGGCGACCTCCAACAGCCACTGGTCGGCGGGGCCCTTGGCCGCGACCTGATAGGCTGACGCGATCATGCGCTGGCTGGTCTTGACCGGGGCCGTGTCGTCGCGGTCGACTTCGATGGAGAGCGACAGGAACTCCTCGTTCCAGCCGCGCAGCATGGCGAGTGCGCGGTGGCCGGGGACAGTTGCCCAGCGTTCGAAATGGTCGAAATAGTCGGCAAATTTGGCGCCGGCCTCGGCCTTGCCGTCGACGAGCTTCGAATAGAGGATCGCGCGATCCTTCATGTCGTTGCGCAGGCGGCCGATGAGATCGGCATTTTCGGAGATCTGCTCGGCGATGATGTCACGCGCGCCTTCGAGCGCTGCCTTCACGTCGAGGACTTCCTCGGTGATGTAGGCTGCAGCCAGCTTCTGCGGATCGCTGGTGCGGTCAGCAAGGATGGCGTCGGCCAGCGGCTGAAGCCCCTTTTCGCGAGCGATCTCGGCGCGGGTGCGGCGCTTCGGCTTGTAGGGCAGATAGAGGTCTTCGAGCTCGGCCTTCGTCGTGACCTGGGCTATCTTGCGGGCGAGATCGTCGGTCATCTTGCCCTGACCGTCGATGCTTTCGAAGATCGACTTGCGGCGGGCGGCAAGCTCACGCAGATAAATCAGCCGTTCGGCGAGATTGCGCAGCTGCGTATCGTCGAGGCCGCCGGTCACTTCCTTGCGGTAGCGGGCGATGAAGGGGACGGTCGCGCCTTCATCGAGGAGACCGACGGCCGATATGACCTGGTCGGGCCTTGCATTGATCTCGGTGGCGATAAGGGCGGCAATGCTCTTGATGTCGTCGGCCATGGGTCATCCGTCTTGTCGTTTGGACGCGGACCATAGCGGGCGATTGCGGCAAGGCAACGTTTACCGAGGGCGACTCACAGGAAAGCAGCCTAGCTCGCATTCGGAGCAATGCCGACAGCCCGAAAACGCCCAGTGCTTTCTTGAAGTGCGACGAGCCGCATGATCAGGTTTTTCTGCGGGTAGCATCCGACAATTTTCCGGGGGCGGCTGCTCACATCCTTGGCTACGGTAATGACAACACGGAAGAGACCATCACAGTTGTCTCGCGCGATCTTCAGATGTGCAAGCCGCTCCTTATTGCTGTGAGAGGACTGCCAAGTCTCCGGCGGCCAGTCGAGGGTGTCATAAATCGGTGGATCCGATGAACGATCAAGGCGATCTTCCCATATCGTGAGTACAACGGTCTTTCCGTCGGCACTTACCGCAGACCAACTCCATCGCGGATTCTTCCTGACGACGCCAAATTCCGCAAACGCCTCCGTCAAAGTCCATTTCTTCATCTTGCCCTCCAAGAGAACACGCGATGGGCGCATGATGACATCATACAACCATATAAACCGCAGCGTAAGAGGCCTCTGCACCTTGACCTTTCTCCCCTTCCCCCTTAACCGCCGGGCATTCCCTTGTGGCACTGGAGGCTGGTGATGAAGGTTTTGTTGATCGGGTCGGGTGGACGCGAACATGCGCTGGCCTGGAAGATCGCCCAGTCGCCTGATCTCACCAAGCTCTATGCAGCCCCCGGCAATCCAGGCATTGCGGAGGAAGCGGAACTCGTCTCGCTCGATACAGACGATCATTCGGCCGTGATTGCCTTCTGCAAGCACAAGGACATCGACTTCGTCGTGGTCGGCCCGGAAGCGCCGCTGGTGGCCGGCATCGCCGACAAGCTGCGCGAGGCCGGCATTGCCGTCTTCGGGCCGTCGGCGGCGGCCGCCCAGCTTGAAGGCTCCAAGGGCTTCACCAAGGATGTCTGCGCCCGGTTCAACATTCCGACCGGTGCCTATCAGCGCTTCAACAATGCGCCGAAGGCCAAAGCCTATGTGCGTGAACAGGGCGCGCCGATTGTCATCAAGGCCGATGGCCTTGCCGCCGGCAAGGGCGTCACGGTCGCGATGACACTGGACGAGGCGCTGGCTGCGATCGATGACTGCTTCGAGGGTGCGTTTGGCGCGGCCGGTGCGGAAGTCGTGGTCGAGGCTTTCCTTGATGGCGAAGAAGCGAGCTTCTTCTGCCTTTCCGACGGCAAATCGCTTCTGCCGCTTGCGACGGCGCAGGATCACAAGCGCGTCGGCGACGGCGATACAGGGCCGAACACCGGCGGCATGGGCGCCTATTCGCCGGCACCTGTCATGACCCCCGATATGGTCGAGCGGACGATGAAGGAGATCATCGAGCCGACCATGCGCGGCATGGCCGAGATGGGCCATCCCTTCCAGGGCGTGTTCTTCGCCGGGCTGATGATCACGGCCAAGGGGCCGGAACTGATCGAATACAATGTCCGCTTCGGCGATCCGGAATGCCAGGTGCTGATGATGCGGCTGAAGAGCGATCTCCTGGCCATCCTCTACGCCTCTGCCACCGGCACGCTGGATCAGGTGACGGCGGAGTGGAGCGAGGACCCGGCATTGACCGTGGTGCTGGCCTCCAAGGGGTATCCCGGCGCCTATGACAAGGCGACGCCGATCGCTGCCCTGCCGAATGCAGGCGATGGCGCAAAGGTCTTTCATGCGGGCACGGCGCTGAAGGACGGGCAGCTGGTCGCGACCGGTGGGCGCGTGCTGAACGCGACGGCGCGCGGGGCGACCGTCGTGGAAGCGCAGGCCGAAGCCTACCGCCTCGTCGATGCGGTGCATTGGGAGAATGGCTTTTGCCGACGTGACATCGGCTGGCGGGCGATTGCGCGCGAAAAGCGCTAAAAATCAGGGCATCTCGGGCGAAAACCCGCCTTTTCGTTCAAATTTTACCAAAGCTCCTGACCGGATCGAAAGAAAGCTGCGCTACCGTCTTCCCAACAATCGGGGATAAGACATCATGCGCCGCTTCGTTCTGACATCCATGATCCTTGCTGCATCCGCCGCTCAATCGCCGGCCTTTGCTTCCTCCATCGATTTCGCCAGCAAATTTACGGCTGACGGATCGAGCGTGGTGCAGATGACCTGCGCGCACTGCCCGCCTCTGGGTCCGCAGATATCAAAAAGACAGTATGTCGTTCCAAACGTCGCGCCAGGGGCCCAGTCCGCCGAGATCGTGGACGTGGACGGCCAGAAGAAGCTGAAGCGCGTCGAAAGCTGGCTGGGCGGCTCGCCCGTCGTGTTCATGACCTCGGCCGAGGGCTGGGCCACCAAGGGTTCGACCATCGTCGCCAGTGCACCTGTATCCGACGGGGTCGATCTGGACGCCACGACGGCCGCCGTTGCCCAGGTGTCCGTTCCGGCCGGCCCCGCGCCGATCAACCAGGCCAGCTTCGAGCTTCGGTTGAAGTGATCCCCTTCCCGCAGCGCCTTACGATCCGGGCTCTGCGGCACATCGTGGTGACACACGGATGTAGCGCCCGGCCCAGTCCCGGGCGTTATGTCGTTTACCCTCATTTTTCACGGGTAACTTATCAAGGCCGAATATTCGCAGCTACTTAAAGCGATATCAACTTTTGGAACAGAGGTTAGGGCGGAGATATTCCGACGGCCATGATGGCTGATGCGCTCTCCATTCCCGCCATCACCCGACCAGTTCGGTTCGACGAAAGCTTGTCCGGCCATGAAAAATTTCCGCATCTCCCTCCAACTTTTCGTGCTGATTGGCGGTCTGATGGCGGCCTTCGCCACCGCCACCTATTTCGAAGTGCGCTCGGCGACGGCAACCATCTATCAACAGCGCTACGAACTGCTGCGGACCCAGGTGGAATCGGCCCTGTCGATCCTCAAGGATTTCAACGATCGTGCCGTCGCAGGCGAATTTTCGGTCGATGAAGCGAAGACGCGGGCCTATGCGCTGCTCAACAAGATGAAGTTCGAGCCGGACGGCTATTTCTTCGGCTATGACTATGACGTGGTCATGGTCTTCCACCCGACCTCGAAGGATGTGGGCAAGAGCAACAAGGGCAAGCCGGATGCAAACGGCTTTGCCTATCGCGACGAGCTGGTGCGCCTCGGCCAGACCGGCGGCGGTTTCGTCGAGTTCATCGGCCCGAAGCCGGGCAAGGATCCGGAAGACCGCAGCTACCCCAAGGCTTCCTACGGCAAGGCCTTCGAGCCCTGGAAGATCGTGATCATCACCGGTCTCTACACCGACGACCTGAAGGCTGAAGTCCGCGCCGGCATCATCAAGACCGTCAGCCTCTCGGCCGGCATCTTCCTCCTGGCGCTTCTGGCCGCCTATCTGGTGGTGCGCGGCATCACGCGCCCGCTCAATGCCATCCATGATGCGCTGGAAGCGGTTGCCGACGAGAATGTCACCATTGCCATTCCGCATACCGACATGGGCAACGAAGTGGGCATGATGGCCAAGGCGACGCAGAGCCTGCAGGAGAAGATCCGCGAACGCCATGCACTGGCTGCCCGCCAGGAAGAGCAGAAGCGCGAATTGGACAACGAACGCAGCCAGAATGCCGAAGCACAGGTCGCCGAAGCACGCCAACAGGCGCATGTGGTTTCCACCATCGGTCAGTCGCTGGAAAAGCTGGCCGATGGCGACCTGACCGTCCGCTGCGCCGATCTCGGACCGAAATATGCAGCCCTGCGTGACAATTTCAACGATGCGCTGGCCCGTCTCGAAGAAGCCATGGCCCGCGTCAACCTCAAGGGCAACGACATCGCCGTTTCCAAGGAAGAGATCCGCCGCGCCTCCGGCGAGCTTGCCACCCGCACGGAACGCCAGGCCGCCAATCTCGAAGAGACATCCGCCGCGCTCGACGAGCTCACGGTTGCCGTGCGCCAGACGGCCGACGGTGCACGTGAGGCGGCAAACCGCGTGGGTTCGGTCAGCGCCGAAGCCCGCCAGAGCGACGAGATCGTGACCCGCGCCATCAATGCGATGAGCGGTATCGAGCAGTCGTCGGCAGAGATCACCAAGATCATCGGCGTGATCGACGAAATCGCCTTCCAGACGAACCTTCTGGCGCTGAACGCGGGCGTCGAAGCGGCGCGTGCCGGCGAAAGCGGCAAGGGCTTTGCCGTCGTCGCCCAGGAAGTGCGCGAACTCGCCCAGCGATCGGCAGCGGCCGCCAAGGAAATCAAGGACCAGATCGCCCGTTCGTCTGCCCAGGTCGAACAAGGCGTGCAGCTGGTCGGTCAGACGGGCGAGGCGCTGAAGCGTATCTCGGACCAGATCGCCAGCGCCAACGACATCGTGTCGAAAATCTCGCACAGCGCCCAGGAACAGGACACGACGCTGCGTTCTATCTCTTCCGCGGTCAACCAGCTGGATACGGCAACTCAGCAGAATGCCGCCATGGCGGAGGAAACCACGGCTTCGGCCGAGGTTCTCGCCAATGATACCGGCGACCTCCTGAACCTGATCCGCAGCTTCAAAACCAGCCAGGCCGGAGCCGGCCAGCAGGCCTATCGCATGGCAAGCTGAGCCAGATCTCGGACGACAAAACGTAAGGCCGTCGGAGCGATCCGGCGGCCTTTTCATTTCAGCCTGTCTGGTCGATGTGGGCCGAAAGCCGATCAAGCTCGCGATCGGAGAAGACCTCGATGCCTGCCTGACGCATCAGGGCTGCCGTGACACCGAAGCCCGGATGGCGGCTCCCGGAAAACGAACCGTCATAGATGAAACCGGAACCGCAGGAGGGGCTGCCGTCGATGAGGAGCGCCACCTTGCAGCCCTGCTCCTGCGCAAAAGCCACCGCCCTCTTGCCGCCTTCGATGAATTCCCCCGTCACGTCGCCGCCTGTGACCTCCAGCACGCGGGCACGGCCGGCCAGCACATCGTCGCCGTTCATGCCGCTCTCGATCTCGGCGGGCGGACGCGGCGTCGGCAGGCCACCAGCCTGTTCGGGACAGTAGCCGACGAGGCGACCTTCGGATTTCCAGCGCTCGATGAGCGGATCATGCAGCGGCTTGCCCTTGCCGTCGTAACGGACGGGACGACCAAGCAGGCAGGCGCTGATGAAGATTTTAGCAGGCATGGAAGTCATTCGTCCAATTTACCCGCATGGTCGGCTCGCTCGTGAATAATACGGACGACCTCGATGCCATTGTCTTCCGTCCTGCGATAGAAGATCAGGTGATGGTTGACGCGGAGACGCCGGTAGCCAGCTGCGATCAAGAACGCTTTCTGACCCAGTTCCGGTGTCTGAACCAGACGCTCGAAGGCGTCGAAGAGGTCGTCAATGTATCGATCTGCCCGCGCTGCGGACCGTGAACGGCAGGTGTAGTCCCAGATCGCGTCCATGTCCTCTTCCGCAATAGGACGCAGACGGTAACCGCTCATCGCATGTATTTCTCGCGCATGCGGGCCTTGAACTCCTCGCGATCCAGCGGTACCGCCGGCCCGCTGTTCTCACCCTCGATCAGCGCATTGCGCAGCCACTCGATCCTGGCCTGCTCTTCCTTCAGAAGCTTGAGCCCCGCCTCGACCACTTCTTCGGCCGAGTTGAACTGGCCACTTTCGAGCTGGGCGTCGATGAAGCGGTCATAGGGCTCGGCAATTGTCACCTGGACTGGCTTGTTCATGCTGGCGGCTCCGGGTCTCTTCGTGTCCACGATAACACACGAAACCAAGGTCGGAAAACGGGCGGTGAAAACGAAAAACCCCGCCGAAGCGGGGTCTCACATCATCAGCCCGTGATCTTGGAGAAGTCCGCGACCGTGCCGGTCGCTTCGCGGATCGCCTTCAGGAGCGCCAGGCGGTTGGCGCGGATGGCTGCGTCCTCGTCGTTGACCAGGACGGCCTCGAAGAATGTGTCGACCGGGCCGCGCAGGGTCGAGAGCGCCTGCATGGCTGAGCGGAAGTCTTCGGATGCCACGGCCTCGGCTGCCGATTTCGAGGCCGACTGGATGGCGGCGAAGAGGGACTTTTCGGCGTCGAGCTTCAGCAGCGCTTCCGAGACGCCATCGGCGACGACGGTGCCCTTCTTTTCTTCGGCAGCCAAAAGCTGCGTGGCGCGCTTCGTGCCGGCCAAGAGGTTCAGGCCGTCTTCCGAGGTAATGAAGGCGGTGAGCGCCTCGGCCTTGCGGGCGACCATCAGGAGATCGTCGGCATCAGGCGTCAGCACGGCATCGATGATGTCGTGGCGGGCGCCCTGGTCGCGCAGGTAGACTTTCAGGCGGTCGTGGAAGAAGGAGAGGAGGTCGGCCGTACGAGCCAATTCCCAATCCTGCGGAGCTACTTCATTCGCTCCACCAGACATAAGCGCAGCAGTGGTCTGAGATAGATTGACCAGCTTGCTGAGTTGTCCATCACCAGAGAGCTCACCCATTTGACGCATCGGCGCGATCATACCAGCGTCAATCTTGCTAGCCTGAGCTTCTAGAAGTTGCGCCATTATCATCCGCCCAGAGCGAATAAGCGCGGCGGAGAACGGAAGCCTGATACCCTTCTCCAAAATCATCCGCACAACACCCAGCGCTGCACGGCGCAGCGCATAAGGGTCCTTCGAACCCGTCGGTTTTTCATCAATCGCCCAGAAACCGACGAGCGTATCCAGCTTGTCGGCAAGTGCGACCGTCAGCCCCACCCTGTCTTCCGGCAGACGGTCCGAGGGGCCGTTCGGCTTCCAGTGGTCCTCGATCGCGGCGGCGACGGAGGCGTTCTCACCCTGCAGGAGCGCATATTTGCGGCCCATCGCGCCCTGGAGTTCCGGGAATTCGCCGACGGCTTCGGTGCGCAGGTCGGCCTTGGCCAGCACCACGGCGCGATCGACGTCGGCGGCATCGGCCCCCACAATCGGAGCCAGCTCTTTGGCCAGTGCGCGGATGCGCGCGACGCGCTCACCCTGCATGCCCAGCTTGGCATGGAAGGTGACGTTGAGCGCGTCGAGCTTGGCCATGCGCTGGTCGAGGGGCTTCTTCAGGTCGAGGTCGAACTTGGCGGCAGAGGCCTTCAGCGTGTCGAGGTCCGGCAGGTCGCCCTGGTCGCGCTTCCAGAAATGCAGCGCATCCGACAGGCGGGCGCGCACGACCTTGCCATTGCCATGCATGATTTCCTTGCCGCCATCGGTGGCCTGGATATTGGAGATCAGGATGAAGTGGTTGGAGAGCTTGTCGGCCTCGCCTTGCGGGCGGACGACGAAGCACTTCTGATTGGTCTTGATCGTCAGGCGGATGATCTCGGCGGGGATCGAGAGGTAATCCTCCTCGAACGTGCCAAGCAGGACCTGGGGCCATTCGACGAGGCCGGAGACTTCTTCCAGCAGGCCCTCGTCCTCGACCAGTTCCAGGCCATTGGCGAAGGCGATGTCGCGGGCGTCGTGCAGGATCATGTCCTTGCGACGCTCGGCATCGAGGATGACCTTGGCGCGCTCCAGATTGGTGACGTAATCGTCGAAGCGCTTGACGGTGATGGCATCCGGCGCGTGAAAACGGTGGCCATAGGTGACGTTGGACGCGACGATGCCGTCGATCTCGAAGGGGATGACCTGGACTTCGTCATGCTCGGGGCCGAAGGTGCAGACGATCGACTGCAGCGGGCGCACCCAGCGCAGGCTTTCCATGCCCTTGCCCTCGATGCCGCCATAGCCCGAGCCCTTGGGCATGGAAGCAAAGCCTGATCGCATCGATTTGGGCCAGGGGAAGGCCCTGATGATGCCGGGCATGACATCGGCGATGATCTCTTCCGCCGCACGGCCAGGCTTTTCCATGTAGGCGACGTAGAAATCGCCCTTCTTCGGATCGGTCTTGATGATGGCCTGATCGATGGAGGAGAGGCCGGCGCCGCGCAGGAAGCCGTCGATGGCTCCTTGGGGGGCGGAGACGCTCGGACCCTTCTTCTCTTCCTTGATATCGGCCGACCGTGCGGTAAGGCCACGGATATCCAGCGTCAGGCGCCGCGGCGTCCAGTATTCACGCGCACCCTCATAAGTGAGACCGGCATCCACCAGCGCATCGGTGACCATCTTCTTCAGATCGCCAGCCGCTTTCCGTTGCATGCGGGCGGGGATTTCTTCGGAGCGGAGTTCGAGCAGGAGATCGGGCATCGGGTCTGACTTTTTGAGCTGTTGCAAAGGGCTGCGGCGGACTTAGCAAGCCGCGCGGCAAAAGTCATCCATGGATGCGTGCAAAATGGCGGAGGGTCAGGCGGCGGACAGATCGGCGCGCACTGGAATAGCGGCGAGTTCATCGGCCTTCGCTGCTGCTTCGGTCTTCAGGTCATAGCTGGTCTGAAGGTTCATCCAGAATTGCGGAGACATGTCGAAATAGCGAGCGAGGCGAAGGGCGGTATCGGGCGTCAACGAGGTTTGCTCTGCAACCAGACGCTCGATCCGGGTGCGGGGCACGTTCAACAGGCGCGCAAGGCCACCGGCGCTCAAACCCATGGGCTCCAGAAACTCGTCCCGCAGGATTTCACCGGGATGGACGGGCGGCAGGACGATGGTCATGGCATGTCTCCTTCTCAGTGGTAGTCGACGATCTCGACGTGATCTGCGCCGTTGTCGGACCAGACGAAGCAAATACGCCATTGGTCGTTGATCCGGATCGAATGCTGTCCGTGCCGATCTGCCTTGAGAGGTTCCAACCGATTGCCGGGAGGTCGCATGAGGTCGTTCAGCGACGTGGCATTGTCGATCAGCGTCAGCTTCACGATCGCACGCCTCAACAGATCTGCAGGGAAGCCCTTCGGTGCTTTCCCAGATGCGACGGCCTCCGTCATTGCATTGACATAGGACCGGATCATCAGACGCCTCCGCCATCACAAGCGTATCATCACATGATACATTTGTCGAGGCCTACCACCCTCCCCCGCCACCGCCGCCACCGCCTCCGCCGGACGAACCTCCGGAAAAGCCTGACGAAGAGGACGAGGAGCTGGAGGGCGGCGGGGTCGGGATCGTGGAGGCGATCGTTGAGGCCATGGACGACGAGAAGCCGCCGATGCGGCCTCCAAAGCAGCCAGGGTTGCTGCCGTGGTACCAGCCGGGGCTATAATTGGCGGCAGCGGCACCGGCTGCCGCTGTGGCAAGCCAGGTTTCGAAGGTTTGCGACCAGGGCTTTTCGAGACCCAGCGCCACCGCATAGGGTAAGAGTTTTTCGAAGTGGCTCGGCGACATCTTTGGTGCGCCGGCCATGTTCATCCGGTCCTGTTCGGCAAGGGTCAGATAGATCTTCAGACCCTCGATGCCGTCCATCAGCTTGCGGCCGAGCGGGGTCGGTGCGCCCATCAGGAAAAGAAACAGGAAGTTGACCAGCAGGATGCCGCCGAAGGCGAGGAGCAGCGGGATCTGGTGGGTCTGCTCCAGATCCATCCACATGGAGAGCAGCATCAGGCCCATGGTCGACAGGGCGATGAAACCGATGAAGGCCAAAGCGATGATCGAGAAGATCTTGGTGAACAGCGAGCGGCCGCGCTGGAACATCTTGACCAGACCGACGGTGAAGCTGCCGAAGAAGAGCGAGAAGAAGGCGGGCACCAGCATCAGGGCATAGACGTCTTCATCCAGCGTGCCGAAGATGAACAGAGCGAGGATGATGACGACGGACATGGCGATGCCGAAGCTGATATAGCCGGCATTGCTCTTGTAATACTTGTCGCGGTGTTCCTTCTCGATTGCCGAGCGGAAGGCAGAGCCGACCGTCTGGACGCGCTTGCCGTTTTCCTTGTCGATGACGAGTTCGTTGCCGGCAGAGGGAATTTCCTTGAGGAGACGGGCCTGGCCGGCTTCCAGCGTTCCTTCGATCGGCTTCTTCGTGCGGCGGATGGTGATGCCGGTGTCGAGATCATCGAGTTCGACATAACCCTTCACGGCGAGATCGAGGGCGGAGGCCGAGAGCGCGGTCCAGCCGCCGCCGGAGAACCCCTTGTTGTCGATATAGTTGACGAGTGCCGGCGAGATCCCGTCTGGGGCATCCCAGCGCGGCACGATCACGCCTTTCGCCGGGTCCCGACCGACGGCGAACCAGGAGCGCAGGTAGT
This sequence comes from Rhizobium sp. AG855, assembly GCF_003610655.1. Classification (NCBI taxonomy): domain Bacteria; kingdom Pseudomonadati; phylum Pseudomonadota; class Alphaproteobacteria; order Hyphomicrobiales; family Rhizobiaceae; genus Rhizobium; species Rhizobium sp. AG855. The sequence goes on from NZ_RAQG01000003.1 coordinate 2,721,216, forward strand.
AGAGCGAGACGAGGACGAGGCCGCCAAAGGCGATGATGAAATTCAGGTTGTCGCGCAGGAACCACCAGAAACCCTCCTGCGCGGATGGGGGCGCAACGAGGCCCTTAGCGAAACCGAGGACGATGGTCAGGCCTTCCTGGGGGCCGAGCGGCCGTGTGGTTTCGAACTCCCGGCCGTTCGAGCCTGGCCGTGTGCGGGCGTTGGTGTCGGTCGCCCCCATGGCGCCGGTGTAGACCGCCGTCCTGGTCGGGATCGCATCGTCAGGCAGGGTGACGCGCGCGCCGGCATGTTCGATCGGGAACATCCAGCCATTGCCGGTGACGTTCCAGTAGAGTTCATCGTGATCGTGGAAATAGCGGATCTGCCGGCCGGTGCGGTAGGTGATCGCGTAGGTGTATTCGCCGGGCTCAAGGAAAACGTCGGCCGAGCCGGTATAGATGCGGATGCCGCCGGTGACGCTCTCTGTGTGATGGTCTTCCGGCTGCCCGTCCCGCTCGACGGACAAGAGCTCGAAATCAACCTGGCGGCGAAAACCCTTCTCATCGACGGCATAGAGCGGGAAATCGCGGAAGATGCCGCGCTTGATGTCATTGCCCTCGGCCTTGACGGTGATCGTCTCCGTCACCTCCATACTGCCATCGGCCGACACCACGATATCCGCCTGGTAATCGCGGATGACCTCTTCGGCCTGCGCGCCGCATGCCATCCAGATGAGGAGAAGGAAAGCGGAGCACAGGCGGAAGAGCGTGGTCATTTCTTGTCGTTCCTGACGAGGTCGACGCCGAGCGAGGCGAGCGCATCCCAGTAGCCGGGATAGGTCTTTCCGACGCAGGCGGGGTCGAGGATGGTGATGTCGCGGATCTTCAGGCCCGCGAGCGCAAAGCTCATGGCGATGCGGTGATCGGCATAGGTGTCGATCTCGGCCGGCAGCGACTGGCCTGAGAGCGCGGGATCGGAGAAGACGAGCAGATCGTCGCCCTCTTCCTTGGCGAGACCTTCGCGGATGTTGTTGAGGCCGGTCGAGACGGCGCGGATGCGGTCGCATTCCTTGACGCGCAGGTTCTCGATGCCGACGAAGCGCACCGGCGTTTCGTTGAAGGCGGCGAGCACGGCGATGGTCGGGATCGCATCCTGCATCTGGCTGCCGTCGATCACGGCGGGCATGTTGGGGAACTGCGCGATCACGTCATAGGCCTTGGCGTCCGGCTGGGTGAAAGCGTCCGAGGGCGTGCCGATGTCGATCCGGCCCTTGGTCAGGACTTCCGCGCCCCAGAGATAGGTGGCGGCAGAGGCATCCGGCTCGATGTGGAAATCGGTCGCGGTGTAACCGGTCGGCTGGATGACCCAGGAGGATGGCGTCGGCTGCTCGACCTTGGCGCCGAAGGCACGCATGGCCGACATCGTCAGGTCGATGTAACCGCGGGCGCCGATATCGGCACCGGCAAGCTCGATCGTAAACGGCTCGGAGCCGCAGGCGGCTGCCATCTGAAGGGCCGAGACATACTGGCTCGACAGGCCGGCATCGATCACGACGTGGTTCTTCTCGAAGCGGCCGGTAGCATCGATCGTGACAGGCGGGCAGCCGGTGGGAGATTCGATTGCGACACCGAGCGACTTCAACGCTTCGACCAGCGGCTTGATCGGGCGCTTGCGCATGTGCTCGTCGCCATCGACGACGTAGCGTCCGTGTCCCAGCGCCAGCGCTGCCGTCAGGAAGCGGGTGGCGGTGCCGGCATTGCCGAGGAAGAGCGGGGCGGAAGGCGCCTTGAGTTCGCCCGAGCTGGTGACGACGAAGGTGGTGGCATCCGGCTCATCGACGGTCACGCCCATCTGGCGCAGCGCTTCGGCCATGTAGCGGGTGTCGTCGCTTTTCAGCGCGCCGGTCAGGCGGCTGGTGCCCTTCGCCAGACCTGCCAGGAGAAGCGCGCGGTTGGTGATGGACTTCGAACCCGGAGGGCTCACCTTGCCGGTCAGGGCATGGGTGGGCGGAAGGATGGTCACACTGTCAGTCGTCATTGATCTCGGTCTCTCAAGCGCGTCCTTGTTTGGACGTCAGAACTTGACCGTCGGTACCGCACGGTCGGCCTCGTTGGCAATCTCGAAATAGGGTTTCTTCGAGAAGCCGAACTGGCCGGCAACGAGGTTCGAGGGGAAGCTCTCGACCTTGACGTTCAGATCACGGGCAGCGCCATTGTAATAGCGGCGAGACATCTGGATCTCGCCCTCGATGGTTTCGAGCGAACGCTGCAGTTCGACGAAATTTTCGTTGGCCTTCAAGTCCGGATAGGCTTCGGCGAGCGCGATGATCTTGCCCAGTGCAGCCCCCAGCAGACCTTCCGCCTGGGCGCGACCGGCGACATCGCCTGCCGGCACGGCCTGGGCCTTGTTGCGCAGCTCGACGACGCTTTCCAGCGTGCCTTTTTCGTGGCCGGCATAGCCCTTCACCGTTTCGATCAGGTTGGGGATCAGGTCGGCGCGTCGCTTCAGCTGAACGTCGATACCCGACCAGGCTTCCTCGGCCATCTGCCGCGACTTCACGAGGCCATTGTAGACGAAGACAAGATAGGCGCCGATGGCGACCAGGATGGCAAGTATCGTGAACATGATGCGAAAGGCTCCCAGCTGAAGTGGCTGCAAGTTAGCCTTTCATCACGGGAAAGTCATGAGCGAAGACGCCATGAACCGAACTTGGCCGATTTTTCCGCGATTGGATCCGCGATGGCTCAAATTGCGCGGAAGTTCTACGGCAGCGGTTAATTCGCAGAGCCTAATATAGATCTCCGAGCAGCTTTCGATTGGGACCTGCGCATGCAGACGATGACCTGGAACGACCTGCCTGTCTGGGCCCTGCTGGCCGATCGCGACATCCTGCGCGCGGCGACACCCGAACGTCGCCTGACGGATGTGCTGACCGATGTCAGCGCCGTGATCACCACGGTTACCGCCTTCGACCTTATGCCCGCCTTTGCCGTCTATCTCGCCGACAGCCAGCACGACCGCGATCGTCTGTTTCACCAAAACGCTGCGGATGAGCTTTCCCTGCCGCTGGACATCTGCCCGGACCAGGGCTTGCCGCCGGGGGCAAGCAGCCGATCGAAAGCCGCGACCTATCCGCTAACGCTTCACCATCCGTCAGGCGGGCGCATGGGAACAGTCCTGTTCTTCGGGCGAACAGGCAAACGCATGAGCCAGGAAAAGCTGGCGATCCTGCGCATGCTGTCGGAAGAAATCGGCACGATCATTGCGCATCGAAACGGCTGTACCGGCACACTGCTCGACATGGTGGAGCTTTCCACCGACGAGATCTATGTCTTCGATCCGCAAAGTCTGCAGATCACGCGTGCCAATGCAACGGCCAGTGTCCGGACCGGTTATTCCGCCCAGGCGCTGTCAGCCATGACGCCGGCTGAGCTGAAGGCCGGTGTTTCCGAGGCCGATTACCGGGCGCGGCTGGTGCCGCTGATGCTGGGACGGGCCCAGAAGATTTCCTTCGACACCATCCAGCGGCGACGCAACGGCACCGTTTATCCCGTGAAGGTGCATGTGTGGCGGATCAAGGGCCAAGAATCCGATCTTTTTGCCGAAGTGGCGATCGCCACTGCCGACCAGCGCAAGGCCTTTGGCCTCCTGGAACAGGTGTTCGATGCCATTCCGGGCGGCATCGGCGTGTTCGACAACCGGTCGCGGCTGTTGATGGCGAACCGCAGGCTCTACGACCTGATGAACATTCCGCCGGAGCTGTTCCCGCCCGGCTCCGCCTTCGAGGACATCCTGCGCTACAATGCCTGCCGTGGCGAATGGGGCGATGGCGACCACGAGGCCATGGTGCGCGAACGCGTCGAGCAGGCGGAACTCGGGCTGCCTTACAGCTTCGAGCGGGAGCGGACGAGTGGCAAGGTGTTGGCCGTGCGCTCAGAGCCGCTGTCCAACGGCGGTTATGTGCTGAGTTATACCGATATCACGGTGCGCAAGCGGGCGGAGAAGGACCTGATCCGCAACCGCGACGAGCTGGAAAAGACCGTTCGCCAACGCACCGCGGAGATCGCAGCCCAGGCGGCGGCGCTCGAAGAGGCGCTGCAGCAGGAAAAGAACATCAACGCCATGCAGCGGCAGTTCGTCGCCATGACCAGTCACGAATTTCGCACGCCGCTTGCCATCATCGACGGTGCAGCCCAGCGGCTGCTGCGCAAGAAGGGCGGCATCGATGCGGCCTTCCTCGGCGAGAAGACGCAGCAGATCCGCTCGGCGGTGGCGCGCATGGTCGAACTGATGGAGAGTTTTCTGTCGGCCGGGCGCATGGAAACCGGCAAGGCTGAGCTTTCGCTGGTCGACTGCGCGCTGCACAAGCTCGTGGAACAGGCGATCAAGCGGCAGAAGCTGTCTTCGCCGCATCACCGCTTCGAAACAGATATCGACGCCTTGCCACCGATGATCCGCTGCGATGCCTTGGGCATTTCGCAAGTGATCACCAATCTCCTGTCGAATGCGATCAAATATGCGCCCCGCGCGCCCGACATCCTGATCCGAGGCTGGGAAGAGGAAGGCTTCGTTTTCCTGTCGGTCAGGGACGAGGGTGTCGGGATCGATGCCGAGGACATCGACAAGCTCTTCCAACCCTATTTCCGCGCTCGCACCTCGACCGGCATTGCCGGCACCGGCATCGGGCTGTCGCTCGTCAAGCAGATCGTCACGCTGCATGACGGCGATATCTTCGTGGAGAGCCAACGGGGCAAGGGAACAACATTTACGCTGGTTCTGCCGGTCAAAGGACCGGCGCGGGCAAGCGAAACCGAGGCGGCAGCGGAGACCCATGCCGCGTGATCCCCGACGGGGAGAAGAGGAGGACAGCATGATCACGGTACTTTGCGTCGAAGACGAAAGAGACGTTCGTGAACTGATCGTCGAAGAACTGGAGGATGCGGGCATCCGCGTGCTGCAGGCGGAAAACGGCAAGGAAGGGCTCGACAAGATCCTGCAGAACCGGCCCGATATCGTCATCTCCGACATCACCATGCCGGAGATGGACGGCATCTCCATGCTCGGCGAATTGCAGATCAACCATCCGCAATTCTCCAACATGCCCTTCGTCTTCCTGACGGCACTCGCCGACCGGGAAAAACTGATCGAAGGGCTTGGCGCCGGCGCCGAAAGCTATCTGACGAAGCCGATCGACTTCGACGTGCTGATGGCGAAGATCCACGGACTGGTGGTCAGGATCGAAAACCGGGTGGCGGCGGGGCTGGAGTTTTAGGGGGAACTCCACCGGCTGCGCCGTCCTCTGATCTCTTTACCACATGGAGGCCATGTATGGCTTCACCGGTTCGATCGAACTTGAGCTTTATGAGATCGAGGAACTGGTGGTCCTCGTGCTCGTAGGCACGCCAGAGCGCATAGGCGACCATGTCTGCATATTGGACAAGACGGGTCGCCTTGGAGTCGACGAAAAATGGCACGTCCACGAGGTTGCGCAACTTGCCCCAACGGTGGCCGTGGGTACGAAAATTTAACGCCAGTTCCTGAAGGCGGGTTTCCTTGGTGGAGTCATCCATGATGATGATCCCGCGCTGCGTATTGCTTCGGCGGCGCATTCGCCCAAGGAAGTGATCGAAGCGGCTACTGAGCTGCTCGAAGCAATACTCCATGACGTCTTCGTCCGGCATCACAGCCTTTTCCACGACGATCCCGAAGAGTGCCCAGTCACCTTTGAGACCTTCCGAAGTTCTCAAAGCGTCACATAAATAGGAGCGCCGAACCTCTCTGGACCCAAGGCGGCGCCAGCGGTTACGGCCAGACTGCATTTCGTTGGCGTGAAATTCCAACTGACGCGGCTCTTCGGGCAAGATGGAAGCTGCCAACTCACTAAGGCGAAGATCAAGGTGACAAACCTGCCGTTCGAACACGGCTATTCCAGCGAGAACGAAGTGCCTCTCGCTCTTGTTCGGTATAGAACCCGCGTCATCAACATACAGAAGATACATGAGGCGGCCGAGTGAAACAGAGTTTCAGTGAACTGCAAAGGCAGCTCTCTCGACCGCACTCCACATATAGTAGAGAATTGCAGAAAAGTCAATTTCGCGCAATGCGTGTTCTATTTACGCCGCCCGACCGTAATTCGCCCCACCCGCATCGGTCAGCAGAAACGCCTCGCCGCAGCTCTTGGCCAAGGCGCGGACGCGGCCGATATAGGCCTGGCGTTCGGTGACCGAAATGACGCCGCGGGCGTCGAGCAGGTTGAAGATGTGGGAGGCCTTGATGCACTGGTCATAGGCCGGGAAGACGCATTTGTGCAGGCGCTGGTTTTCTGTGTCCGAGGGGGCGCCGGCGGCGAGCAGGGCCTGGCATTCCTTTTCGGCATCGATGAAGTGGCGATGCAGCATTTCGGTGTTGGCGAATTCGAAGTTGTGGCGGGAATATTCCTGCTCGGCCTGCAGGAAGACGTCGCCATAGGAGATCTTCTCTTCGCCTTCGCGGCCGTTGAAGTTCAGCTCGTAGACGTTGTCGACGCCCTGGACATACATGGCGAGGCGCTCGAGGCCATAGGTCAATTCGCCCGCGACCGGCGAGCAGTCGATGCCGCAAACGGCCTGGAAGTAGGTGAACTGCGAGACTTCCATGCCGTCGCACCAGCATTCCCAGCCGAGACCCCAGGCACCCAGCGTCGGGCTTTCCCAATCGTCCTCGACGAAGCGGATGTCATGCAACAGCGGATCGAGCCCGATCGCCTTCAGCGAGCCGAGATAGAGTTCCTGCAGGTTGGACGGGTTGGGCTTCAGGATGACCTGATACTGGTAATAATGCTGCAGGCGGTTGGGGTTTTCGCCGTAGCGACCGTCGGAGGGACGGCGCGAGGGCTGCACGTAAGCGGCACGCCAGGGCTTTGGCCCAAGCGCGCGCAGCGTGGTCGCCGGATGGAAGGTGCCGGCGCCGACTTCCATGTCGTAGGGCTGGAGCACCGCGCAACCCTTGTCGGCCCAATAGGCATGCAGCGTCAGGATCAGCGCCTGAAAGGAGCGCTTGGGGTCCATGTGCGGGGCAAGGGGCGTGGTCATCGGGCTATCCATCGGGTTGGCTCAAGTTGCGGCCCGTCTGGTGCCATGAGCGGACGGAAGGGTCAAGCGTCTCGGCAAGTCGGCCAATGACGCCTGGAGGTTTCAATGCTCGAGGTCGCCCTCGCTGTGCAGCTTGCCGTTCAGCGAGAAGGCAACACCTGTCGGCTCGAAACGAAGGCCGGCCTGTCCCTGGAAAAGATCGGAGACGATCCGTTCGGTCAGTCTCGATCCGAAGCCGCGGCGGGTCGGTTCGGTCACCAGGGGACCACCGGTTTCCTGCCAGTCGAAGGTGAAACGGTCGTCCGCCTGTTTGTCCCAACGGATCGACACACGTCCCTCGGGACGGGAGAGCGCGCCATATTTGGTGGCATTGGTTGCGAGTTCGTGGATCGCGAGCGACAGGCCGAGGGCTTGTTGAGCCGAAAGGAATACCCGGGGACCGTTGATTTCGATGCGACGCGCATCATCCACATGCGGAGCGACGGCAACCTTGGCAATGGTGGTGATTTCCGCAGCCGTCACGCTCATGCCGGTCAGCACATCCTGTGCCTTGGCCAGGGTCTGAATGCGGGCGCCAATGGTGGCGGCAGCATCGGGGATCGACGTTGCCGTGCGCAGGCTCTGGGTGACGATGGATTGCACCATTGCCAGCGTATTCTTCATCCGGTGCGCAAGCTCGCGGTTGAGAAGCTTCAACTCCTCCTCGTGCTGCTCACGCTCAGTGAGATGCCTCTGCGCCTCCTGATACGCTTCCTGCAGCGCCCTGCGATCCAGCACGGCGTTGGTGGTCTCGGTCACCACGTTCAAGATGCCGGCGATGACGCCCTGATCGTCGTAGAGAGGGCTATAGGAAAAACTCCAATAGCTCTCCTGGATCTCGCCGTTGCGCAGAATGCGCAGCGGCAGGTTTTCCATCCAGGTTCCCTCGCCCGCCATGGCACGCGTTACGAAGGGCTCCACGCCGACCCAGACATCCGACCAGTATTCGCGAAAAGGCTGCCCCAGCGCGCTGCTGACACGCTCGGCCAGGATCGGCAGATAGGCGTCGTTGTGAAACTGGAGAAGGTCATCGCCCCACCAGAAGCACATGGGCTGCCGTGTTGCCAGGACCTGCCGCAACGTCGTCAGCAATGCCGGCGGCCAGCCCTCAATCGGACCGAGTGAGGTGGCGCTCCAGTCAAAGGCACGAATTTCGTCCGCCACTTGCCCCGGCGAGCCGAGAAAATGCATCTGATGGTTCATGGCTCTCCGGGATGACGACTGGCATGACGTTCAAGAAGGCACGTCAATTGCCGTTAGATTGTCCTTTGGTACCGTCTCGCCGCTTCGAACTCAAGTCGAAGCAACATAGAGAGAACGAATTCGCCATTTCGGCCGATCTGTCAGACATCATCCTCGCGACGCAGACGATATTCGCCCGTTTCAGGATCCTGGACCAGAGTGCCGATCGCATCCGTCTCCCGCTCCTTTTCGCGCGCCCGCGAGCGAGCCGCGAGCTTTTCGGCATCGCTGACGAATTTCCGATAAAGCAGCCAGCTGCCACCCACCAGGATCAGAAGAAAAATCAGCTGCGCCATGTCCCCTCGCCCGTCAGCCCTTGTCTGTCGCTTCGATCACAGACCGTAGCGGCCCCATAGTGCCTTTTCTTCGAGCGTCTCCGCAAGACCGGCGACGGCTTGGGCTGCGATCTGATCGGTCGACCCGAAGGCACCAATGCCCGGTACCCGGCGACCGAAGAGGCCCTTCTGGGCCCCGACGAGTTCGAGGCGGGCATCCTTGCCGTAACGCGTCTTGATTTCTTCGCGCAGGCCGCCAAGGCGGTCGACGAGGCCGAGTGCCAGCCCCTTGCGGCCGGTCCAGAACAGGCCGGAGAAAAGGGCCGGATCGTCAGCGAGCAAACTGCCGCGCCGCGCCTTGACCATGTCGATGAAGATCTCGTGGATCTCGGCCTGCAGGGTCTTCAGATATTCGATGTCACTTTCCTTCTCGGGCTGGAAGGGATCGAGGATCACCTTGTTTTCGCCCGATGTGTAGACGCGGCGCTCGACGCCGATCTTCTTCAGGAGTTCGGGAAAGCCGAAACCGCCCGAGACGACGCCGATCGAACCGACGATCGAGGTGGCATCGGCAATGATCTCGTCACCTGATATCGCGAGCATGTAGCCGCCCGACGCCGCGACATCCTCGACGAAGACCAGAACACGCTTGTTCTTTTCCTCGGCGAGCGCGCGGATACGGTCGTAGATCATGCGTGACTGCACGGGGGAGCCGCCCGGCGAATTGATCGAGAGCGCCACGGCGGGGCTGTCCTTCATGGCGAAGGCCTTTTCCAGCTGGCCGGCGACCGAGGCGAGATTGAGTGCGGGACGGAAACGGGACCCGCCGCTCATGATCGGCCCGTGCAGCCTGACGACCGGAATGACGACGCCCTTCTTGCGGAAGCGCTTGGGAACCAGCCGTTTCAGAAAATCTGCCATGGTCGTGTCTCAACTCCTCACGATCTTCACTCTGACGGGAGATGTAAGAAGCGTCGGCACAAACACAATGGTTCCGCTAAAGAATCAGCGATTTCAACGCAGGCGGCGATAGCCGGTGCGGCCGTTGTTGAGATCGTCGACGAAGGGGGCGAAGGCATGGCTGTCGGGGTTGTCATGCATCAAAAGCGGCGCACGCAGCTGCAGCCGGGCGCGCGACCCCTTGATGGCCGTCACGAGGATGCGGGTCGCGTTCTCACCCTGACGCGGATGGATGGCGGTGATTTCCAGCCCGCCAAGGCGTTTGCCGCAGGCTGCGATGATCTCGGCAATCGACTGGGGTCTGGCAATCAGCGAGAGCTGGCCACCGGGGATCAGGATCGCACCCGCCGTGCGGATCCAGCTTTCGAAGAGGTTTTCGGTCATCGCATGGGCCTCCGCCTTCAGGGCATCCGGCGTTTTGCGATCGCCGGGATCGTTGAAGGGCGGGTTCATGATGACGTGGTGAAAGCTGTCGTCGAGAAGGCCGGCTGCGACACGGGCGCGGCCGGTCAGGGTGACATCGGCTTCCAGCACGCCGGCGCGGCTGGCGAACCGGGCGTTCTCCGGCAAAGCCAGGCTCTTGCGGGCGAAACCGGCCATGTCTTTCGAACGTTCGACCAGGACGACAGATGCATTGGGCAACCGCGTGGCGACGGCGAGGCCGGCAGCGCCGGCACCGGCGCCGAGATCGGCGATGCGGACGGGCCTGTCATCCACCACCAGAGCTGCGAGCAACATGGCATCCATGCCGGCGCGATGTCCACGGCCGACGGGCTGGACCAGATGGAAAGCGCCGCGATGAAAGGCGTCGATCGTTTGCTCGGCCATCGGAGAGTGCACAGGCTCCATGGGCAGGCTCAGGCGTCGTGGTCACGCAGTTCGGCGCCGAGACCGGCATCGGTCAGAATGCGACGCGCCTGATCGACGCAATCGCCATCCACCATCAGGCGGCGCTGCAGCATGCCGAGCGAACCTTCGAGAATGCTCATCGACTGATCGGCGATCATTGTCGCGATCCCGGCGTCGCGCATCAGGCTTTCGGCAAAGGAGAGCAGGACGACGTCGTTGCTGCGAATGATCTCATGCATCGATTTCAGAACTCACTGTTAACAGGTAAAACCGGCGTTCCGGCGCCGACCGAGGCAATTCGCCCCTTGCCGTGGGCTTCCGGCCTTTTTATGGTCGGCGACCAAACTGAACAGGAGTCCGGTGCGTTGGGCGTAGTCATACCGCTTGAGGAAAGCAAAAACAAACAGGCATCTGTCAAGCCTCTGGTGGACCTGACGAAAAGCGGGATGGAGCGTGTCAACCAGCTGATCCTGTCGAAGGCCGGCTCCGATGTGCAGATGATTCCGGAGGTGGCGAACCACCTGATCTCCTCCGGCGGAAAGCGTCTGCGGCCCATGCTGACGCTCGCGACGGCTGCCATGTTCGGCTACGAGGGCGACCATCATATCAAGCTCGCGACCTCGGTCGAGTTCATGCACACCGCAACGCTTCTGCATGACGATGTGGTCGATGAAAGCGACCTGCGCCGGGGCAAATCGACGGCGCGCACCATCTGGGGCAATCAAGCGAGCGTTCTCGTCGGCGACTTCCTGCTCGGCCAGGCCTTCCGCATGATGGTCGAGGTGGGATCGCTCGATGCGCTCGACGTCTTGTCGACGGCAGCCTGTGTGATTGCCGAGGGGGAAGTGCTGCAGCTCTCGGTCGCCAAGAACATGGAGACGACCGAAGACGACTATCTTGCGGTCATTCGCGCCAAGACCGCAGCGCTCTTTGCGGCGGCGGCTGAAGTCGGCCCGATCGTCGCCGGCACGGACAAGGCGACGCGCAGCGCGCTCAAATCCTATGGCATGAATCTGGGTCTCGCCTTCCAGCTGGTCGATGACGTGCTGGATTACGGCGGCAAGGCTGCCGAGACCGGCAAAAATGTCGGCGACGATTTCCGCGAGGGCAAGATCACCCTTCCGGTGATCCTCTCCTACCGCCGCGGCACGGCCCCGGAGCGCGAGTTCTGGAAGGCCTCGATCGAAGGCGGCGAGAACGACGACGTCAGGCTGGAGAAGGCACTTGGCCTGATCAGCAAGTATGGCGCGCTCAGCGACACCATCCAGCGGGCCCAGCATTACGGCAAGATCGCGCGTGATGCATTGGCGCCACTGCCGAACTCGCCGTGGAAGGACGCTCTCAACGACGTGATCGATTTCTGCATTTCCCGCGTCAATTGACGCAGAGCTGTGGATCGCCTTGCGAGGCTGCTTCAAAAAAGCCATTCTGTGCGTGAATCATCGCGTGTCGTCCGTGTGGGCGAGACTGCTTGTCATCGGTTCCTGAAAGGCTCGTTCATGCGGCAAAGCCCCGCCCTTCGCATCCTCGCCGGCACTGCGCTGGCGCTGCTCCTCGGCGTTTCGTTCACGCAAGCGGCCTCGTCTTCGAAGGCCGCAGCGCCTGAGAGCACGGAAAGCTTCGATTACGGCACCGTTGACTCCTTTGCGGGCGCGTTTCTCGCGGCACGCACGGCAGAGGCCGATCGCGACTATCCGAACGCCATCCAGTTCTACAAGAAGGCGCTGGACTTCTCGCCCAATGAGCTTGAACTGCAGCAGCGCCTGATGATCGCGCTGTTCATGAACGGCGATTTCGATGAAGGCGCCAAGCTTGCCAAGCTCCTGGAAAAGGATCCGGCCGTCGAGCGGGTCACATCGGTTGCGCTGAGCTTCCAGGCGATCCGTGACGGCAGTTATGCAAAGGCGATGAAATCGCTGAAATACGAAGGCCCCAATGACCTTGACCGGCTGATGAACGAATTGCTGACCGCCTGGACCAAGGTCGGCGAAGGCAAAGGCAAGGAGGCCCTGAAGCAGTTGCAGGATCTGAAGGGTCCGAGCTGGTACAGCATCTTCACGAACTACAATATCGGCGCCATTGCCAGCGTCGTCGGTGACGAGGATGGCGCCCGCAAGGCCTTTACCGAGACCGTGACCGACAAGAATGGCGGCGCGACGGCCCCCGACACCTATGCGCGGGCGGTGATGGCGCTTGCCACGCTGGAGGCCAATGCCGGCAACAAGCAGAAGGCACTCGATGCGCTTTCCGCCGGTGACGAATTGATCACGAATTTCGCGCCTTTCAAGGCGCTGCGCGACGAGATCGAGGCCGGCCGCAAACCGAAGCCGGTCATAGAGACGGCAGCCCAGGGGGCCGCCGGCGTGTTGTTTTCCATTGGCGGCGCGCTGAACCGCGACGGCGCGGAAGACACGGTCATGCTGTACCTGCAGTTCTCGCGCGCGCTGGACAAGGAAGCGGCCGATACGCTGATCCTGCTCGGCGGGATCGCGGAAAAGGCCGGGCAGCCGAACAAGGCGATCGAATTCTACCGCCAGGTGCCGGAAACCTCGCCGATGCGGCGGATTTCCGAACTGCAGCTTGGCCTGACGCTGGCCGAGACCGGCAAGGTCGACGAAGCGCGCGCGCATCTGCAGAAGCTGATCGCGTCCGACCCGAAGGACGTGCGCAGTTATCTCGCCTATGGCAGCGTGCTGTCCGATGCCAAGGATTACGCGGCGATGGCGGCGAACTACGACAAGGCGGTGGAGGCGATCGGTCCTGCACCGACGCGCAATCACTGGTCGGTCTTCTTCCAGCGCGGCATTGCCTATGAGCGCCTGAAGAAGTGGGACAAGGCAGAGCCGGACTTCAACAAGGCGCTTGAGCTCAACCCCGACCAGCCGCAGGTTCTCAACTATCTCGGCTATTCCTGGGTCGACATGAACCGGAACCTTCAACAAGGGCTGGACATGATCAAGAAGGCCGTGGAACTGCGTCCGGACGACGGTTACATCGTCGACTCGCTCGGCTGGGCCTATTACCGCATGGGCCGCTTCGACGAGGCGGTGACCGAGCTGGAGCGGGCAATCGAGCTGAAGGCCGGCGACGCGACGATCAACGACCACCTGGGCGACGCCTATTGGCGCGTGGGACGCAAGCTCGAGGCCACCTTCCAGTGGAAGCGGGCCCTGGCTTCCGAGCCGGAAGAGGCACAGGTCCCGGCCATCCAGGCGAAGATCGAAAAGGGTCTGCCGCCGATCGAGGCCGATGCCGCCAAGGTGAATGCCGAACCGGCGGCAGAACCGAAGAAAGACGACAAGAAGACCTGAGCCCGATGTCTTCCGTCGCCCTGACATCGCCGGAGAAGGTCGAAGAGACGGCTCCAGCCAAAATCAATCTTGCCCTGCATGTCACCGGCCAGCGCAGCGATGGCTATCACCTGCTCGACAGTCTGGTGACCTTTGCCGAAGACGGGGACGAACTGACCTTTGCCCCTGCCGAGGTGGACAGCCTGACGCTCAGCGGCCGGTTCGGCTCGGTGCTTGCGCTCGACCCCGCCGGTCAGGACGGCAATCTCGTTTTGCGCGCGCGCGACCTCCTGAGGTCTGTGCTCGATGAGACCGGGCAGAGCCATGGCCCCGTTGCGATCACGCTCGACAAGAACCTGCCGATTGCCTCGGGGATCGGTGGCGGCTCGGCCGATGCTGCGGCAACATTGCGCGGATTGATGCGCCTTTGGCGGGCCACGCTTGCCGAAGATGCCCTGCAGGCGATCGCCCTGAAGCTCGGCGCGGACGTGCCGATGTGTCTTGCATCGCGACCGCTTCGGGCACGCGGGATCGGGGAGGCGCTGGAGCGCATTGCCCTGCCCTCCTTTCCGATCGTGCTCGTCAATCCAATGCTGCCTGTCTCGACGCCGGAGATATTCCGCCAGTTGCCGCGCAAGGATAATCCGGCGATTGGCAGGCTTCCGGACACTGCCGGAGCGGACGACTGGTTTGCCGCTCTGTCTGCGCTGCGCAACGATCTGCAACCTCCTGCCGAAGCGCTTGTGCCCGAAATTGCCGAGGCCTGCGATTACCTTCGCCAGAGCCTGGCAGGGTTCGTGCGCATGTCGGGCTCGGGCGCGACCTGCTTCGGGCTTTACGACAGCGAGCCGGCCGCACTGAGGGCAGCCCTTGCACTGTCCAGCTTCCGGCCCGACTGGTATGTCTTGCTCACTCACACGATTGCGGGAGAGCCTTTATGAGCCGCATTGACGAAAGCCGCCCCTTTATTCCTGTCGGCATTGCCGTCTTGACCGTTTCCGATACCCGCACGGTGGCAGACGACCGGTCCGGCGATACGCTGGCGGCGCGGATTGCGGAGGCCGGGCACCGGCTGGTGGCGCGGGCCATCGTCAAGGACGACAAGGCCGCGATCTTCGAGCAGGTGCAGGGCTGGACGACGGACCCCGAGATCGACGTTGTGATCACCACCGGCGGCACGGGCTTTACCGGGCGGGACGTGACGCCGGAGGCGCTGGAGCCGCTGTTCGAGAAGAAGATGGACGGGTTTTCCGAAGTCTTCCATCGGATCTCCTATGACAAGATCGGCACCTCGACCATCCAGTCGCGGGCGACCGGCGGAGTGGCGAACGCGACCTTCGTCTTCGTGCTGCCCGGCTCGCCCGGCGCCTGCAAGGACGCCTGGGACGGGATCATCAAGCTGCAGCTCGATTACCGCCACATGCCCTGCAATTTCGTGGAAATCATGCCGAGGCTGGACGAGCACCTGAAGCGCGGCGGCTGAGACGGCTTTCGTTCAGCGGCGGGCCTCGCGGGCGACCCAGGAGGGGATGATCTCGGAGGCCAGGCGCCGTGCCTTGTGGCCACGGGCCAGTTGCAACAGATCCGTCTGCGAATCGACAATCGCCAAGGCCTGGCGCTTGGGAAGCAACAGGCCGGTTTCCAGCGGCGGGCGGCTGCGCGTCAGGCGGCGATAGAAGGGAAGCCGATAGGTTCTCGATTCCGAGAAGCGGGCGGGAACGCCATTCAGCGCCACATATTCCGCGACCTCATCGACCCAGCCCTGCCCAAGACGAGCACCCGGCTCGACCAGAAGCAGCCATTCGCCGCGGGCCTTGGCGAGCACGTCTTTCATGTCCCATTGTTGATAAAAGCGGCAGCCTGCGGCGTCCGCAACCATGGAGGACCCGTCCTGCGAGCCGTGATCCAGCACGATCACATCACTCACCAGCCCCTCGACAGCACCAGCAACCAGCACCGACAGCGTCTGTGCGAGTTCGGGCTCCTGATCGCGGCATTCCATGATGACTGTCAGCATTGCCTATATCTATCGCATTGCACAAAGTTTTGCCACCGAGAGATTCATGAAGTTTGTTCTTGCATTGTTCTCATTTCTGGCTTAGGAATAAAGTCATTGAGTGGGTCACCGAAGCCCGCGAGGAGCAAACATGAACGAGCTGTCTCTTGTGAGCCAGGCTGCCTTTCAGCCCGGCAATACGGCAGATATTGCCGATGCAGTCATGGGCGCCTCCGGCCTGCGGATCGAGATCGATCGGCGGCGCGGACGGGCAGCGGGCATCAATCCTGCCGGACGGTTCGAAAAGCTCGAACGGGTGGCCTTCGACGATGGCTGGCAGATGCTCGAGGAGATGCCGCCGTTCAAGACCGAGGTGCAGGTGGAAAAGCCGCGCACGGTGATCACCCGCAACGATTCTCCCGACATTCCCTTCGATCGCTCGATCAATCCCTATCGCGGTTGCGAGCATGGCTGCATCTACTGCTTTGCCCGGCCGACGCACAGCTATATGGGCCTGTCCGCCGGTCTCGATTTCGAAGCGAAGCTGTTTGCCAAGCCGGATGCGCCGCGTCTTCTGGAGCGCGAACTGTCGAAGCCCGGCTACAAGGTGAAGCCGATCGCGATCGGCACCAATACCGACCCTTACCAGCCGATCGAGCGGGAATGGCGGATCATGCGCCAGATCCTGGAGATCCTCGACAAGGCGAACCATCCGGTGGTGATCGTGACCAAGTCGGCGCTGATCCTGCGCGACATCGATATCCTGAGATCGATGGCGGAGCGTGGCCTGGTGAAGGTCGGGATTTCCGTGACCACACTGGACCGCAAACTGGCCCGGACCATGGAGCCGCGCGCCTCGACGCCGGCCAAGCGGCTGGAGGCGATCAAGGCGCTGTCCGAGGCCGGTATTCCGGTGGCGATCATGATGGCCCCCGTCATCCCGGCGCTGAACGACCACGAGATCGAGCGCATCCTCGACAGCGGCAAGGCTGCCGGCGCCTCCGAGGCGAGTTATGTGCTGCTGCGCCTGCCGCTGGAGGTGAGCCCGTTGTTTCGCGACTGGCTGCTGCAGCACTATCCGGACCGCTACCGCCACGTGATGTCGCTGGTGCGCTCGATGCGCGACGGCAAGGATTACGATGCCGAATTCGGCAAGCGGATGAAGGGCGCCGGTCCCTATGCCTGGCAGATCAGCCGGCGCTTCGAAATGGCAACGAAACGGCTCGGCCTGATGCGCCGCAGCCTGCATCTGCGCGAGGATCTCTTCCTGTCGCCGAACAGCGATGGGGTCCAGCTTTCGCTGCTCTGACAGCGGATGTGTTTTGACATTCCGGTGCTGTTGTCCGCCGCCTCGCACCGGATGTGGTCCCTGGTAAGCCGCCCCCAAGGTCGTCAAAGGCCGAGGGGACCGGGGACTTGCAGGAGGTCGGGTGCGCGTGCGATTTCTGCCGCATGAAAACGCGCACGCCACCCGATTCTCCTGGCCTTTTTCCAGACCTGCCGCTTGTTCCGGATTTCTCGCTGGAGAGCCGGGCGAAGCGGAGGGGCACGTGGCCGGTTGCCGGCACCGACGAGGCGGGACGCGGGCCTCTGGCAGGGCCTGTGGTGGCAGCCGCCGTCATTCTCGATCCGAAGCGTATCCCTCAAGGGTTGAACGATTCCAAGAAGCTCTCCGCCCGCCAGCGGGAGGCCCTCTACGAGGAGATTATCGCGACAGCGACCGTGTCGATTGCGTCCTCTTCGCCGAAACGGATCGACCTCATCGACATCCGCAAAGCGAGCCTCGATGCCATGCGCCGGGCCGTTGCAGGACTCTCTATCGAAGCGCGCCATGTGCTCACGGACGGACGCGATGTGCCGCCCGGCCTTGGATGCTCGGGCGAGGCCGTGGTGAAGGGTGACGGGCGATCCGCGTCGATCGCCGCAGCCTCGATCCTCGCAAAAGTCATGCGGGACCGGATGATGGTGCGGGCGGGTCTCGTCTATCCCGATTACGGTTTTGACCTGCATGCCGGATATGGCACCGACCGGCATCGCAGCGCCATCGTGGCCCATGGCCCCTGCCCTTTGCACCGGATGAGCTTCCGACCGCTCAAGCCAAGTATCGAAACCGATTCTTTCGCCTGACTGGCGGCCGGCAATCGACCAGCTCAGCGACCGCAGATTTCAAACAGCGCCGAGCCTGCCACCGCCGCATCCTTCAGCGGCAATTCCGTCACATCCTTGCCCACGGAGACGACCAGCGTCTTGCCGCCGGTCAGAAGTCCGACGAGATCCGCGCCTTTCGGCAATTCACCTTCCAGAATGAAAAGATCGTCCATCTCCAGCCTTGTGCCTGTGGTCTTCAGACGCATGATCTGTTTGCCCGCCTTCAGCGTCACGTCATAGGCAGCGCCATCGCGCGCCGGCTTGGGTTCGTGGGGATAGACGACCCTGATGGGTGAGCCTGACTGCTCACAGGCAAAGGACAGGAGCACATGGTCGCTTTCCGCAACGCCATAAACCAACTGGGCGGCGCCTTCCGCGCTCCAGCCATGCCATGCGAGATTTTCCTCTGCCGCGGCAAAGGTGACCGTCGCGAGAGCGCCTGCAAGGGCCAGAAGAGCGGATGCGCCATGGAAACGTGGTGTCATGTCGATGCCTCCAAATGAAAAACGCCCCGACCGGTGACCGATCGGGGCGTTTGAAATCTTCGGCGCTGATGACGCCGCCCGAACTCAGTTCAGGCGCGACTTTACCTCACCGAGCGAGGCCTTGAACAGCGTCTGTTGAACGCTTTCATCGGCCTTCTTCGCCAGCACCTTCTCGGCGGCGGCGATGGCAAGATCAACGGCTGCGGAACGCACGGCATTGACGGCTTCCGTTTCGGCCTGCTTGATCTTCTGCTCGGAGAGCGCATTGCGGCGCGCGATGAACTCTTCCGTCTTCTGCTTGGCTTCGGCAGCAAGCGCGGATGCCTCGCGCTCGGCAGCAGCCACGATGCTGGCAGCTTCCGCTTCGGCTTCCTTGCGCTTGCGCTGGTATTCGGCCAGCAGATGCTGGGCTTCTTCGCGCAGGCGCTTGGCTTCCGCCAGTTCGGCCGTGATCTTGTCAGCGCGCTCGTCAAGCGCCTTCGCCATCATGCCCGGCACCTTGAGATAGGCGATCAGGGCCAGAAAGATGAGAAGGCCGACGAGGGCGTAGAAAGTTGCGTCGAGATGCATGGTCGTCACGCTCCCTGCTTGGCGACGCCGGAGACGGCGGCCTTGATGTCGGCGGCAGTCGCCTTGGAACCGATCAGTTCCTCAACGATCGAACCCACGGTGTCGATGGCGATCGTGTCGACTTCGGCGAAAGCCTTGGCCTTGATCTCGGCGATCCGCGTTTCGGCGGCGGCGATCTTGGCATTCAGGTCGGATTCGACCTTGGCGCGTTCGGCATCAGCCTTGGCCTTGGCTTCGTCGCGGGCTGCGGAAGCGATCTGGCCGGCTTTCGCCTTGGCTGCGCTCAGTTCGCGCTCGTATGTTTCGATGGCGGCATCAGCCTCGGACTTGAGGCGGGCAGCCTCGTCGAGGTCCTGCGCGATCCGGTCGTGGCGATTCTCGAGAATGCTGCCAACGCGCGGGACGATGACCTTCTGCATGAGCATGTAGAAGAGGCCGAACGTAATGACCAGCCACAGAAGCTGCGATGCAAAGGTGCTGGTATCGAACGGTCCGAATACTGCCTTGCCGTGACCTTCGTCATGGGCAACGCCGGTCTCGGTGTGAAGCTGGCCTTCTGCCGGGACTTCCTCAGCATAGGCGGGGGTCACAAACATGCTCACCTCCAGGTGTAGGCTCAAATGCACGAGATCACGGCTGCCGACTTGGCGCGCCGTGATCCCAGACTGTGGTCGTTATTAGACGACGAACAGGAGAAGGAGAGCAACGAGCAGCGAGAAGATGCCCAGAGCTTCCGTAACGGCGAAGCCGAATACCAGACGGCCGAACTGGCTGTCAGCGGCAGACGGGTTGCGCAGTGCGCCCGACAGGTAGCTGCCGAAGATGTTGCCGAGGCCGAGAGCCGTGCCGGCCATGCCAAAGCAAGCCAGACCTGCGCCGATGTACTTTGCTGCTTCCGCTTCCATGAATGAACTCCTTCGAGATGGTTGTTTGCGGCTTTTGACTGGCGCCAACAGCGCCGATGTCGGTGATCCTTAGTGCCCGCCGGGGTGTATTGCGTCGTTGAGGTACATGCAAGTCAGCACCGCAAAAACATAGGCCTGGAGGAAGGCGACGAGGAACTCGAGACCCGTCAGGGCGACGGTCATGAGGAGGGGCAGGATGGCGCCACCGATGCCGAGCGCGCCGAGTGCGCTGAGCGAGGTAACGAAGCCTGCGAAAACCTTGAGCGTGATGTGTCCGGCCAGCATGTTGGCGAAGAGACGCACGGAGAGCGAAATCGGACGCGACAGGAACGAAATCACTTCAATGGCGACGACCAGCGGCAGAAGCGCACCGGGGACACCGCTCGGCACAAAGACCTTCAGGAAGTGAAGGCCGTGCTTGTAGAAACCATAGACCAGAACCGTGCCGATGACGAAGAGCGCCAGGGCAAACGTCACGATGATCTGGCTGGTGATGGTGAAGAAGTAAGGCACCATGCCGAGCAGGTTCGCCGTCAAGACGAACATGAACAGCGAGAAGACCATGGGGAAGAATTTCATCCCATGACTGCCGGCACCTTCGCGCAGCATCGAGGCGATGAATTCATAGGACATCTCGGCGACCGACTGCATGCGAGTCGGGATCAAGCCGCGATTGGCCGTGGAGAAGTAGAGGAAGCCGGCGGCGGCGGCCACCGTTGCAACCATGAACAGCGAAGCGTTGGTGAACGAAAGATCAACTCCGCCGATTTCGATCGGCACAATCTTCTGAACCAGGAACTGATGAGTAGGATCGTTCGACACGTTCTGCTCTTTCGCTTTTGCCGCCGAAGGCGGGCATTCTCTTCCGGCTCAAACCGACTAGCGGTCTTTGCCCTTGTTTTCCAAATCCATCTTGCGTTCGACCGGATTTGGCGTTGCCACCGCTCCGACAGTCCGCAGGACGTTCAACACACCGGCACAGAACCCCAAGAGAAGCATGATTATCATGCCCCAGGGGGACGTGCCCACAAAGTGGTCAAAAAGATAGCCTAGGATCGCACCGACGATCACAGCCGAGATGAATTCACTCGAGATCTTCATCGCCATTCCGTAACCCTTGCGGGTCTCTTCGGCGCGGATCTCGTCGCGTTCCTCGGCCTTGTCCGCGATACCCCGCTGTGCGAGTTCCGCAGTCAGTCGTCGACGACGTTCGTCCAGACTTTCTTCTCGGTTATCCGTCATGATCTCTCCGCCCGCTCCGTCTTTCACGGGCCGTTTGTGCCCGATTTGAATGCAGAAACGGCCGGAGACAAACCCTTCTGGCCCGCTTTGAAGTCGGCCGCACCATAATTTTGAGGCCCCACATAGTCAAGGCATAGAAAGGGCAACTTACACGACAAATTAACCCATAAAAATCATTGACTTAACCGTACTGCGGCGTTTCCGGCCAAATGACATCGGGCAAATCGTGTCACTTGGCCGCGGCGGACGGCCAGAATCCCTCCACCGGCAGGCGGGCGGAGTCGGGTCGAAGTCCGGCCATCCGAGGGCCTCGCCTTCGATGCATCCGGTGATGCTGGACGAGCGTTCCAGCCTCCCGACACAAGGGGCGACATGGTATGATCGTCAGACAGATAGAAGGCTTGGTCAGACGGTGCCTTGGCTCGGGGGTCCCTAGACCTTGGCGCCTGTGCACATCCCGTCAGCTCCAGCCACCGCCATAGGTGCGGTAGAAGATGTGTTTGCCGATCTTTTCCACCCGCTTCATCGTCGGGCCCCAGGCCGGGCGGACATAGGTGGCGTGGTAATGGGTGGCGGAGCCGACATCCTTGAACCAGATCTTGCCGGCCGTCACCGCCATGGCGATGTCCTTGGCGATCTTCCAGTGGCGCGGAGATGTGACGATGTCGGGGATGCGGTCACAGGCGAAGGAGAACTGGCAGCGATTGCGCCAGTCTTCGTTCTGATACACGACGCCGCAAATGCTGTCGGGATAATGCGGATTGCGCACGCGGTTGAGGATGACCTGGGCGACGGCGGCCTGCCCTTTCACCGATTCTCCACGGGCCTCGAAATAGATGCCCTCGGCGAGGCACTTCTGTTCCTTGGCGGAAAAGACGGTCGCTGGAAGCGGCGTTGCAGCCCAGGCATGATCCTGCGGACCGATCTCCGGGATGAAGCGTCCGGCGTTTTCGTCCTTTTCGGTCAGGATCGAATCGAAGGGGGAAACGCTGGCATAGTCCGGGGCGGGCGGTGCATAAGCCGTGGCCAGCACATCCGGCGTGGTGTTGGTGACGAGATCGGCGATCATGGACGGGACGGCGGGATCCACGACCGGTGTCTCGCGCTTGAAGTAGAAGCTCGCAAGTTCAACCGGCTTTGTCTTCTTGTCCTTCGGCGCAAAGGCCGCCGGAGCATTGACCTCAGGATCGAGAAGAAAGCTGGTGCGCTGGAGGATCGAGCCGGCGGAAAAGGCGCGCGGCGGCAGCATGGGCTCGACGGCGACCACCCTGCCCTTCTTCAGGTCACGGGTCACACGCATTTCATCAGGCAGCGCATCGGGATCGGCCTTGCCGCCATCGAAGGCGATGCGGCGACCATCGGGAAGCACCAGACCGGCCCCGGCCTGCAGGCCTTCCGACTGTTCGCCTGGGAAAGAGAGGCTCGCCTCGTGGATGGAGCCGGCCGGCGAGGCCGTCAGCACCATGCGCCAGTTGCTGGCGCCGCGGTCGAGACCTGCCAACATGCCTGCCATATCGGCCTGGGCGGCGACGCTTGGGAAGATCAGCCAGGATGCGAGGCCGAACACCAGGGGAGAGGCCCAGGTCTCCAGACGAGACAGGGCCTTCTTCGAAGGACGGAACGAGAGACGCAAGGCCAAACTCCAAGGCTACGCGGACCCAACGGGAACTACATTAGCAAACTATCTCTCGTTAACCTTGATGGACAGTTAACGGCGGATACCAAGGAGACGGAGCAGACGCGGCTCGGGCGCAAAAAAGCCGCCGGGTTGCCCCGACGGCCTGATGTCTCTTTGCAGCAACCAAAGGCCGATCAGATGATCACGTGCGAGCCAAGTTCGACCACGCGATTGGCCGGCAGGCGGAAGTAATCCGAGGGGTCGGCGGCCAGATCAGCCAACGCGATATAGAGCCGGTCCTGCCAGTGCGGCATGCCCATGGACTTGCCCGGCACCAGCTTGCGGCGGCCGAGATAGAAGGAGGTCGACATGATGTCGAACTTCAGACCGCCGCGACGCAGGCTCGCCAGTGTCTTCGAGACGTTCTGGGTTTCCATGAAACCGAAGCGGATTTCGACGCGCGAGAAGCGATCCGACAGTTCCTCGACCTCGAAACGCTGGTCATCCGAGACGCGCGGACGACCGAGCGTGCGGATCGTCAGGATGATGTTGCGCTCGTGGATGACGTGATTGTGTTTGAGGTTGTGCATGAGGGCGGCGGGTGCACGCGTGGGATCGCTCGTGAGGAAGATCGCGGTTCCCGAAACACAGGCCGGGCCGTGATCACCCTTCTTTTCGATCATGCCGATGAAGGATTCGAGGGGAATGTCATCGCGACGGGTTTTCTGGAAGATGATCGCGGTACCGCGCCGCCAGGTCCACATGACGATGGTGAAGCCAGCGGCGAAAAGCACCGGAATGTAACCGCCGTCATGGATCTTCAGAAGATTTGCGCCGAGGAAGACGAGTTCCAGCACCAGCAGAGGCGTCAATACGGCCACGGCAAGTGCGGCACTCCACTGCCACTTCTTCCGGACGAATTCGAAGGCCATGATCGTGGTCACGACCATCGCTCCGGTGACCGAGATCCCGTAGGCGGTGGCGAGGCCTTCCGAACTCTGGAAGAGCAGGACCAATGCAATCACACCGAAAAGCAGCAGCGTGTTGACCGAGGGCAGATAGATCTGGCCGGTCTGCGTCTCGGATGTGAACAGGATCTGCATGCGCGGCAGGAAGCCGAGATGGATGGCCTGGCGGACCAGAGAGAAGGCGCCGGTGATGACGGCCTGGCTGGCGATGATCGTCGCGCAAGTCGCGAGGATGACGATCGGCAGCAGTGCCCAGGACGGAAACATCAGGAAGAAGGGATCGGAGGCGGTTTCCGGATGCTGCAGGACCATGGCCCCCTGGCCGAGATAATTCAGCACCAGGGAGGGAAACACCAGCATGAACCAGGCCCACTGGATCGGACGGCGGCCAAAGTGGCCGAGGTCGGCATAAAGGGCTTCCGCACCCGTGACCGTCAGGAAGACGGCACCAAGAACGACCACGCCGAGAAAGCCTTCGCGCAGCAGGAAGCTCACCGCGTACCAGGGATTGAAAGCGGCAACGATGCCCGGATCGTCAAAAATGTGGCCGATGCCTCCGGCTGCCATGACGAGGAACCAGACCGCGGTGATCGGGCCGAAATAGCGGGCGACCGCACCAGTCCCGCGCGATTGCACGGTGAACAGGCCGACAAGAATGACGATAGAGATGGGCAGGACAAATTCGCCCATGCTGGGCGCCACGAGCTTCAGGCCTTCGACCGCCGAGAGGACGGACAATGCCGGCGTGATCATGGAATCGCCGAGAAAGAGGGCTGCGCCGATGAGGCCGAGCACCATCAGGATCTTGCCGTGACCATTGGCGGTCTTCGACAGAAGTGCCAGAAGCGAGAGTGTGCCGCCTTCGCCGTCATTGTCGGCGCGCAGCAGAAACAGGACGTATTTGAGCGTCACGATGATCGTCAGCGCCCAGATCATCAGAGAAATGAGGCCGATGACCTCGACACGGGTGATGCCGTCGTGGCCGATCGGCTTCAATGCCTCGCGAAAGGCGTAGAGCGGGCTCGTACCGATATCGCCATAGACGACGCCGACGGAGCCAAGCGCGAGCAATAGCAGGCTTCGCGCACCCTTGGGGCCAGTCTCGGACTGGTTGTCACTGTGTTGCATGGGACTACAGGCTCGTCAGAGCCAGCCTTTCCAACGGAAAAACAAAAAGGGTATCACTGCCGATATCAACATGGCGACCAGCGCCATGGGATAACCGAAGCCCCATTCGAGCTCCGGCATGAGGCGGAAGTTCATGCCGTAGATCGACGCGACGAGCGTGGGCGGCAGGAAAACCACGGACGCGATCGAGAAGATCTTGATGATGGCATTTTGCTCGACACTGATCAGGCCGAGCGAGGCGTCGAGCATGAATGTGATGTTGTTGCCGACAAAGGCCGCATGCTCGCCCAGCGACTGAATGTCGCGGGCAACGATGCCGCAGAGTTCAGTCGCCAGCGCATCCGAACGAACGACCGACTGGGAGCTCAGAAAGGTCACCAGGCGGGAGAGCGAAACAAGGCTGTCGCGCACCTTGCTGACCAGTTGGTGATGGGCAGCGATGTCGAGCAGCTTGTCCTCAAGAAAGCGCGGCGGTCGGCGCTTGGCAGCCTTTCGATCCACGAAGACGGAGACCGACAGCGTGTCCAGGCGGACGGCCAGGGTTTCGAGAATCTCGGCCGTGCGATCGGCAACCGTTTCCAGCAGGCTGCCAAGCAGGGTTGCGCCGGACTTGCACTGGTCGTTGAGCCGCAGGAGGCTCGCGCTGAACAGGGCGAAGGATTTTGGCTCGGCATAGCGGATGGTAATCAGCCTGTTGTCATGCAGGATGAAGGCAATATCGGTCAGCTGTGGCAGGGCCGTATCGGCCTTGTAGATCAGCGAGGCGGTCATATAGACCGCTTCGTTCTCGACATAGAGCCGGCTGGACGGTTCGATGTCCTTCAACTCCTCACGCGTCGGCAGCGGAATGCCGATCGCATGCTCGACAGCATGCTCTTCTTCGACGCTCGGGCTTACGAGGTCGATCCAGATGATGTCGGAAGAAATATGGTCTTTGGCAGCGTCGGGGCCGAATGTTACGGCGCTTCCGTCTGTTCTATAGGCCCTGATCAAGGACAGGTCGCTCTCATGGCACGCCTCGGGTGACTTTGGCCGGACACAATCACAGTCTGCTGATAAAGCCAAGATGATTCATACAGACCGAATTGCAGGTTTTGCACAGCAGCTGCGCAAAAACGACGCATCACCGCCACGTTTCAGGCTTCACTCGAACACAATGGCCGGTGCCGTGCGGCCGGAACGGGCCTTCACTTCTGCCCAGACTTTTTCGGCAATCGACAGATAGACGGCTGTCTGCGGGCTCTCCGGTTCAGCGACCACGACGGGGGTGCCGTCGTCGGAATGCTCACGGATGGAAATGGTCAGCGGCACTTCGCCGAGGAAGGGCACGCCGATTTTCTCCGCCTCCTTGCGGGCGCCGCCATGGCCGAAGATATCGTAGCGATTGCCGGTATCCGGCGCGATGAAGTAGCTCATGTTCTCGACGATGCCGAGCACCGGCACCTCGACCTTGTTGAACATGTTGAGACCCTTGCGGGCGTCGATCAGGGCCAGATCCTGCGGTGTGGAGACGATGACCGCGCCGGACAGCGGCACCTGCTGGGCCATGGTGAGCTGGGCATCGCCCGTGCCCGGCGGCATGTCGACGACGAGCACGTCGAGATCACCCCAGGCGACTTCGCGCAGCATCTGCATCAGAGCGGACTGGACCATCGGGCCGCGCCAGATCATCGCCGTACCTTCGTCGACCAAAAAGCCCATCGACATGACCTTGATGCCGAAATTCTCCATGGGCACGATGATGCGGTTTTCGATCTGCTGCGGGCGGCCGGTGATCCCGAGCAGTCGCGGCATGGACGGGCCGTAGACATCGGCGTCGAGGATGCCGACACGCAGACCATTGGCCTTCAGCGCCAAAGCGAGATTGACGGCCGTCGTGGACTTGCCGACGCCACCCTTGCCGGAGGCGACGGCAATGATCGCCTCGATGCCGGGAACACCGGCCTTCGAACGCTGGGTGCCCGAAGGGGCCGGCGCGTGACTGTGACCATGGGAATGCGCCGGGGCACCCGCCTGCGGACGCGGCGGCGGGGGTGCAGACCCCTGCTTGCGCTCCGCCGTCAGGCTGACCACGGCGCCCTTGACGCCGGGCAGTGCCTTCACGGTGCGCTCTGCTGCCTGGCGCAAGGGCTCCAGTTCCTGGGCGCGTTCTGCGGGAACGTTGATCGAGAAATAGACCTTGCCATCCGAAATGAAGATGTCGGAGACCATCTTCATTTCGACGATGCTGCGATCAAGGTCCGGGCCGCGGACGCGACCGAGCGCTTCCAGAACCGTATCGCGCGTCAAATCGGCCATCGTCTTCCTCTTTCCGCTTCACTGTGTTGCCGAACCAATAATGGAGTGCTGCGGCTTCGCCAACCGCAAATGCAGCGAGCCGCTGCGACAGATTTTCGGGAACGAAGAAACGACCACAAAAAAGGAAAGCCGCCTGCAGGGGGATGAGCTCCCTGCGGCGGCTTGTCCTTGCAGCACCCTTTACGGGCGGCTTGCAGCGTCCCCTCTGGACTGACACTTGAAATGCAGGAAGCGTGCCAATCCGAATAGAGGAGTTCTGCGCCGGATTTACCGGCAAATCAGGGCAAAGAACCGGTAAACTGCGAGGGGATCTGCCAGCAAACTAGGCTCGTCTCGCAAATCCGCCCAAAAAAGCGACAGGTCCGACCTACTTGATCAGACCAAGCCGAAGCGCCTTGGCGACCGCCTGGGTGCGGTTGACCGCATCGAGCTTCTTGGTCGCCCGATTAAGGTAGTGGTTGATCGTGTGCTCCGACAGCGTCAGAATCTCCGCGATTTCGACACTGGTCTTCCCGGCCGCCGTCCAGTTGAGGCAGTCCAGTTCGCGTTCGGTCAGCATGTCGCTGTTGCGGCTGTCCATCTCCCGGATTTCGGCCAGGCGGTTGAAGACATGGACCGACAGATAGGTCAGTTCCATCATCTCCGTTGTCGTGAACGGCTCACGGTCGCCGTTGAAGGAGACGGCCCCGCGGGCACCGCTTGCGTCATGCACCGGGAAATAGGCGCCGCGATTCATCCGGAAGCGGCAGAAAAGCGACTTCGCCACCTCGGTCGAGCGCGGATCGCGAACGAAGCTGGTATCATCCATGTCATAGCGGAACGGGATCGATGCGCGGCGCAGATGGGCAAGGACCGGGCTGTCGGACAGCAGGGAGACCTGGTCGAACTCGGTCAGAAGGTCGGAGGGCCAGTTGGTGATGATCGAACTGCTGCTGAGGTCCCTCGCCGTCGGCCCCGGCATGTTGAGCACCATGAAGCAGCGCGCACCGAACGCTTCCGTGGCCCGCTTCATGAAGCGAAACACGTCGAATTGGGTCTTGAACGTCTTGACCTCGGTCACGAGGCCTTCGATGCGTTCAAACGTGGGCGGATCCAGATCTGTCATGAGCGCGTTTTCTTCACGGCCGGTTCGCCATCAAGAGGAATCCAAACTTGATCGATGAATACGTCAACTGTTTTCCAAACCTACGGTTGTTCGAGCGCCGGTGGGAGGCATCATCCACGATTTGATCCGCAAGCGCCAATCCCATTCCTGGGTACCTGGACACCGTATCGAAAAGAACCCCGGGAGAGCAGAAGTGAGCATCCACGCGAATCTCGACCCCTTAAGGTTATAAACCATAGACTTCTAAAGGCGGGAGGGTCCAGAGAGACCCTGTATTTTACCGTAAACCCCTGTCAGAAATCGGCTAATGGCGACAGATTCACACAGTCCAACGAGGAGAAGAACGTGATCCCGACTAAAAGCTTCAAGGGTAAGGTATTGGTGGCCGAGCAGATGGAACTGGGAGAAGGCCCGACCTACGACCCGCTGAGCGGCTCGCTGTTCTGGTTCGACATCCTGGGCAAGACCCTGTGCGAGCTGACCGTCGAGACCGGCGCCCTCGTCAAACACGACCTGCCCTTCCTCGGCAGCGTGCTCGCCGTGATCGACAAGGATCGCCAGCTGATCGCTTCGGACCAGGGGCTTTTCCTGCGCGAGCGCTCTTCCGGCGTGTTGAAACCGTTTGCCAAGATCGAAGCCGACAAGCCGCAGAACCGCTCGAATGACGGGCGCGTGCATCCAAGCGGCGCATTGTGGATCGGCACGATGAGCAAGACGGCCGACACCGGTGCCGGCGCGATCTATCACGTGGCCGGGACGCAGGTGACGAAGCTGTTCGAGGCGGTCAGCATTCCGAACGGCATCTGCTTCTCGCCGGATGGCGCGGTCGGCTATTTCAACGATTCCAAGGTCAACCACATGATGCGCGTCGACCTCAACCCGGCAACAGGCATGCCGACAGGTGCGCCGCGCGTCTTCATCGACCAGTCGGCGCGCAATGGGGTGATCGACGGATCGGTGGTCGACCTCGAAGGCACGATCTGGAATTCCAATTGGGATGGCGGTGCCGTCGACCGTTATGCCCCGGACGGAAGCCAGATCGGACGCTTCGAGATCCCGACCCGTCGTCCGACCTGCCCCGCCTTCTTCGGCCCAGGCTTCGACCGACTGGCAGTCACCTCCTGCTGGGAAGGGCTGAGCGATGCCGAACGGCAGACAGATGTGCATGCCGGATCGCTGTTCGAACTGGGGCTTCCGGTCCAGGGCAAGCCAGAGCCTGTCTTCAAGCTTTGATCCTCCATGGCCGGCGTGCTCCAGCGCGCGCCGGCCGCGACTTACAGGCCAAGGCGCACTACGGGCTTTCCCAACCCAGGCCCGGCCCGGCCCGGCCCGACCCGACCCGACCCGGAGGCGCCGCGAAACCGCCAAGTCTCTGATTTGTTCCGCATAACAGGCAAAAATAAAGCCGGGAACGAAGCCGCCTCCCAGGCATTTTCCTCTCGAACCGACGCGGCCCAGGCAGTTTTCGCCAAGCCTCGCCAGTCACCAGTTATCTCAGAGGAAAGGTAGCCCACCATGAAAAAGACCCTTACCACGATCGCCGCCGCCATGCTGCTCGGCTCCACTGCCATGGCACCGGTCGCTTTCGCCCAGGACGCCACGGGCACGACCACGACCACTCCTCCGGCCGCCACCGAAATGGCACCGGCAACACCTGACGCCACTGGCGGCGCTGCCACCACCATGGCGCCGAACACGACTGCGGACGCCGCCGGCTCTGCCACCTACCTGACGGAACAGGCTGAAAACCAGATTTCGGTCAACGACTTCATGGGTCAGGCGATCTACACCGCCGACAACCAGTCGATCGGCAACATCAACGACCTGCTGGTGCAGAATGATGGCGGCGTTGTGGCTGCAGTCGTCGGCGTCGGTGGCTTCCTCGGGATCGGCGAAAAGAATGTCGCAATCCCGTTCGACAAGATCACCATCACCCGCGAAACCGCGACGGGCGACGCAGCTGATGCGGCTGCCGATGGCGACACCAAGGCTGAAGTCGTTGCCGAAGCCGAAGTGCGCCTGACGACGACCGAGACGGCTGACAGCCTGAAGAACGCGCCTGAGTTCAAGACCCTGGATGATCAGGCTGCCGACGCAAGCAGCACCACCGGCACGGGCATGACGACGACCGACGGCACCACCACCTCGTCGACGGACAACAACTAATCCCGGAACGAGCTTCGTGCTCCAGGTCCTGATGGGCGGCGCTTCGGCGCCGCCTTTTCATGTTTGGGTTACAGCAGGCTGCAATAGCGCAGCGCATCATAGATCGCGGCGTGGATGTTTCGGCTCTCGATCGCATCGCCGATGCGCAGCAGATCGAAGCCTGCCGTCTCGTCCTTGAGCGGCAGCGGATCCTGACGGGCGATGAGGGCGGTGTAATCGACGGCCCCTCGATTGCGGGAGAGCGGCTTCAGTTCCAGATAGAGATCGGCATTGGCCATGGTGCCATGTTCGACCACCACCTGGGCGACCCGCCGTTCGACCTTCACATCCGAGAAATCGGAGCCGAGCGTGGCGACGAGACCATTGCCCTCGCGGCGAACGCCTGACAGCCTTGTGTTGATGGTGACGCGGACATTCTTCTCGGCAAAGGTTTTTGCATAGGGCACGTGGTTCATGCCGCCCATTTCAGGGGCGAAGAAGCGTTCGGGCGAGACCACTTCGAGTTCTGCGCCCGCATGGGCAATCACTTCCGCAGCGCTCATGCCGGGATGACCGCCATTGTCGTCGAAAAGCAGGACCGGGCCTTCCGGCTTCACGGCGCCCGCCAGGATGTCCCAGCTCGATATCACCAGATCCTCGCCCTCTTCCAGTTCCGGCGATTGCGCGATGCCACCGGTTGCGATCACCACGAGATCCGGTTGATGGGCGAGTACGTCGTCAGCACCGGCATAGGTGTCGTAGTGGATCGTGACGCCGAGGCGGTCGAGTTCGGCGAGACGCCAGTCGACGATGCCGACCATTTCCTTTCGGCGCGGGTTGCGCGTCATCAGGTTGACCTGACCGCCGGCCTTGCCCGACGCCTCGAGAACATCGACCCTGTGCCCCCGCTCGGCAAGCACGCGGGCGGCTTCGAGTCCGGCCGGGCCTGCCCCGACGACGACCGCCTTGCGGGACTTCGCCGCCTTCGGAAGTTCATGCGGGACCAGCGCCTCGCGGCTGGTCGCGGCATTGTGGATGCACAGCGCCTCGCCGCCTTCGTAAATGCGATCAAGACAATAGGTGGCGCCGACGCAGGGCCGGATCTCGGCTTCGCGGCCCTCGATGATCTTCCGGACGATATGCGGATCAGCGATATGGGCGCGGGTCATGCCGACCATGTCGAGCTTGCCTTCGGCGATCGCATGACGGGCGGTCGCGACATCGGCGATGCGGGCGGCATGGAAAACGGGGAATTTGGTCGCGGCGCGCACGTCTCCGGCAAAATCGAGATGCGGCGAGGCAGCCATGCCCTGGATGGGGATGACGTTGTTGAGGGAGGCGTCGTGTTCGATATGGCCTCGGATAATGTTGAGGAAGTCGATCTTTCCGCCGCCGGCAAAACGTTTGGCGATCTCAACGCCCTCGTCACGGCTGAGGCCCTTGTTCCAATCCTCATCGGCGACCATGCGGATGCCGACGATGAATTCCGGGCCGACGGCCTTGCGGACGGCATCGATCACCATGGTGGAGAAGCGCATGCGGTTGTCGAGGGAGCCACCGAATTCGTCATCACGACGGTTGGTCGCTGGCGACCAAAAGCTGTCCATCAGGTGGCCATAGGCTTCGAACTCGATGCCATCGAGGCCGGCATCCTGCATGCGGGCGGCGGCGGTCGCATAATCTGCAACGATGCGCTCGATGTCCCAGTCCTCGATCTCCTTGGGGAAATGGCGGTGGGCCGGCTCGCGAATCGGCGATGGCGCGAGCACCGGCAGCCAGTCGCCCTTGTTCCAGTTGGTCCGGCGGCCGAGATGGGTGAGCTGGATCATCACGGCGCAGCCATGCTCGTGACAGTCATCGGTCAACCACTTCAGATGCGGGACGATCTCGTCCTTCCAGGCCAAGAGATTTCCGAAAGCGGGTGGGCTGTCGCGGCTGACGCTGGCGGAACCGGCCGTCATGGTAAGCGCGATGCCGCCCTTCGCCTTTTCGACATGATAGAGCCGGTATCGCTCGGTCGGCATGCCGGCTTCCGAATAGGCCGGTTCATGCGCCGTCGACATGATGCGGTTCTTCAACGTGAGGTGTTTCAGCTGGAAGGGCTGGAGGAGCGGGTCCCGGCTCTCAGTCATGCGTCATTGCGTCCTATTCAGTACCAGGCATCCGGCTTGGCGCGCTTCGTGCGTTCCACATAATCAAGGAGCGCTTCGTCGGTGGCGATGTCCAAAGGCGGCGCTTCGTATTCGGCGAGCGTCTTTTTCCAGCGCGCATTGGCCCGCGTCGCCATGTCTGTCGAGCCGGCTTCCGACCATTTCTCGAAGGGTTCATTGTCGGAGAGCGCCGAATCCCAGAACGCGGTCTGGTAATTGCGCATGGTATGGGCGCAGCCTAGGAAATGGCTGCCGGGGCCGACCTCCTCGAAGGCATCCATGGCGAGCGTGTTGTCGTCGACCACGACGCCGGCGAGGTAGGAGTGGAGGGCACCGCAGAAGTCGGTGTCCATCACGAACTTCTCATAGGACATGGCGAGCAGGCCATCGACGAAGCCGGCCGAATGCAGGATGAAATTGGCGCCGCAATGCACGGCAGACAGCATCGACATGACGCCCTCCTGCATGGCCTGGGCATCCGGCAGTTTGGAATTGGAGAAATTGCCGGCGCAGCGGAGCGGCAGCTTCAGGCGGCGGGCGAGCTGACCGATGACCATGGAGCCGATGGCGGGTTCCGGCGTGCCGAAGGTTGGCGAGCCGGAGCGGAGTGACATGGAGGAGAGGAAGTTGCCGAAGATAACTGGCGCGCCACGGCGTTCCAGCTGGGTGAGCGCGCAGCCGGCCATGGTTTCGGCCAGCGACTGGGCGATGGCACCGGCCGAGGTGACCGGGCCCATGGCGCCGCCCAGAATGAAGGGCACGATGACGGCGGCCTGGTTGGCGCGGGCATAGGCGCGCAAGGCCTTGGTCATGGTGCCATCCCAGACGAGCGGCGAGTTGACGTTGACATTGCCGAGGATGACGCAGTTTTGGTCGACGAAGTCGGCGCCGAAGAGGATGCGGGCCATCTCGATCGACTCTTCCGCGCGCTCCTCTGCCGTGACCGAACCCATGAAGGCGCGGTCGGAATATTTGATATGGCTGTAGACCATGTCGAGATGGCGCTTGTTCACGGGCACGTCGACCGGCTCGCAGATCGTGCCGCCGGAGTGATGCAGATAAGGCGAGGACTGGCCGAGCTTGATGAGGTTGCGGAAGTCCTCGATCGTGCCGTAGCGACGCCCCTTGTCGAGATCCATGACGAAGGGCGAGCCATAAGCCGGCGAGAAGACCACGGCACTGCCGCCGATCTCGACATTGTTCGCAGGATTGCGGGCGTGCTGGGTGAAGACCGGCGGGGCTGACGCCAGGATCTCGCGCAGCATGCCCTTGGGAAAGCGGACGCGCAGGCCGTCGATCTCGGCACCGGCCTTGCGCCAGAGCTCCAGCGCTGCCGGGTCATCGCGGAATTCGATGCCGATTTCGGCGAGGATGCGATCCGCCACGGCCTCGATCCGTTGCAGGTTCTCCTCGGACAGGATGTCGTAGGTTGGAATGTTTCGGCGGATGAAGGGGACCTTCAGGCCCGCCTGCGAACCGGCGCTGCGTCGCACCGGTCTGTTCTTTCTGCCACCCGTCTGTTCCGCTGTTACGCTGTCCATCGCCCTGCCCTCGCTTTTTTCGCAGGCTAGAGCAGCACAAGTTGCCTGTGACGCTGGAAAAATCCTCGCGATGCAATAAGCTGAACTTATGACACCCTATCGGCACCTGATCCCGTCGGCCAATGCGCTCATCGTCTTCGAGGCGGCCGGGCGGCACGAGAATTTTACCCGCGCGGCGGCTGAGCTCGGCATGTCGCAGGTCGCGGTCTCCTATGCCATTCGCGGGCTGGAGCAGCAGCTTGGGGTCGCGCTGTTCGAACGCCAGCATCGGGCGGCGCGGCTGACGGAGGTGGGCGAACGCTTTCACGCGGATGTTTCGGCCGGTTTGTCGCGCATTGGCCGGGCGGCGGAGGATATTCGCAGCAAGGGGCGGGAAGTGAATGTCACGCTCGCCGCCTCCACGGCCTTTGCCTCGATGTGGATGCTGCCGCGGCTGACGGCCTTGCGGGAAGACCTGCCGGATATCGACTTGCGCATCCAGACCAGTGTGCGGGATCTCGACCTTGAGGAAGAGGCAATCCCGCTCGGCGTGCGCGGTGGCAAGGCGGAAGACTGGCCGCATTACCATTCCGCGCTCCTGGCGCCCGAGGTCATCACGGCGGTGGCAAGCCCGGCTTTCGTCGAGGCGCATGGCATGCCTGAAACACCCCAAGCGCTCACGCGCCATCCGCTGATCTGGCTGGAAGAGCCGGTGCGCCAGGCCTGCAGTTGGCCCGAATGGTTCTCATCGGCCGGCATCGACTACAAGCCGGCCAGCCGGCGCCTCGCAATCAACGACTACGTGCTCGTCATCCAGGCGGTGCTGGCCGGCCAGGGGATCGCGCTTGGCTGGACGCATCTGGTGCGGCAGCTTGTCGCGCAGGGACAACTGGTGGGGGTGGGCGGACACGCCCTTCGCACGGAGCTTGCCTTTCACGTCGTCTGGCCACGGTCGCGTGACCTCAGCGGTGCGGCGACGCGCGTGCGCAACTGGCTGCTCGATCACGCGTGATAGGACAGGGGCTTACGCCGAGATGCGATCCACGAGGGCGAATTCGTGGTGATGTTCGGCGAGATAACGCAGGGTCGCGGCGGCATCGGCGGGGCGGCCGAAGTGATACCCCTGCCCCATGCCGCAGCCGAGATCACGCAGCTTCTGCGCCTCGGCTTCCGTCTCGATGCCTTCGGCGACCACTTCCAGATCCAGCCCCTCGCACATGGTGATGATGGCCTTGATGATGTGTTCGGAGGTGCGGTCGGTGGTGATGGCGGAGACGAAGGCGCGGTCGATCTTCACCTTGTCGAAGGTGAAGTCACGCAGGCGCCCGAGGCTCGACTGACCCGTGCCGAAATCGTCAAGCGAGATGCGGATGCCGGCGTCCTTCAGGTCCTTGATGATGCGGCGCGCGGTATCGGCCGACGTCATCACGGCGGTTTCGGTGATTTCCATCTCCAGCCGGCGCGGGTCGAAGCCGACGCTGTTGAGGATCGACAGCGTGTTGTGCGAGGTGCGCAGATCCATCAGCTGGACGGACGAAAGATTGAACGAGAGGAAGAGGTCGCGCGGCCAGGCGAGCGTTGCTTCGGCGGCCTTGCGCAGCAGGGTCTCCGACAGCGTGTCGATGAAGCCACGCTCCTCGGCGAGCGGCACGAAGACGGCGGGCGAGACGAAGCCGAGATCGGGATCGATCCAGCGGGCGAGCGCTTCGAAGCCGACGACGCGGTTGTCGCGCAGGCGCACGATCGGCTGGAAATGCACGTCGACCGTGTCGTTGATGATGGCGTTGCGCAGGGCCTGCTCAAGCTGCGTCGCGCGCTTCATCTCCTGGGCGATCTCGCGCGAATAGACGGTGATCTGGCCGCGGCCACGACGCTTGGACCGGTAGAGTGCGGTCTCCGCACTCTTCATCAGCTCTTCGAATTCCTCGCCGGCGAAGGGATAGACGGCAAAGCCCAGCGACGCCGAGAGGCGCACGTTGCGGTCACCGAGATCGTAAGGGGCGGAGAGCACGTCCTTGATCAACTGGCCGGCGCGTTCGGCCCCGGTGCGCTCGAAGACCAGCGGCAGGACTATGGCAAACTCGTCGCCATCGTGGCGGGTGACGGTGGCGCCATCGGGCACGCAGGCTTTGAGGCGATGGGCGACCTGGCAGAGGATTTCGTCGCCCGAGGCCTGGCCGAAGAGATCATTGATCGGCTTGAAGCCGTCGAGGTTGACGATGCCGACAGTGAAGGGGGCAGGATCGGAGGCGCGATCGGCAGCGAGTTGGCGGATCTTGTCTGCAAGGCGGTTGCGGTTGCCCAATCCGGTCAAATGATCGGTGTAGGCCAAGCGCTGAAGCTCTTTCTGGTTGTGCTGCTCAAGGGCAGTGCCAGCGGGACCCATTCATTCTTCCTGCTACGGTTCCTTCCACAGCCGGGATAATGGATCCAAAGCATTAATATAATAATAGCAACGGGCACTTGCGGGAGGGCGGCCGCCTGGCGCAAGTCAGCCGGTCGTCGCGCGAGCCACCTGCGGGACGAGGCGCATCAGAGCCTGTTCGACGACATCGGGGCTCAGTGGCTTCAAAATGACGTCATTCATGCCGGAGGCATAACAAGCCTCCCGGTCGCGGTCGAAGGCCTGGGCGAGCACGCCGATGATCGGAGTTCCCTCCGCCTGGTCACCGGCGGCTTCGCGAATGCGCCGGGCCGCCTCGAAGCCGTTGATGCCGGGAAGCGTCACGTCCATCAGGATGACAGCCGGATTGAGTTCGGCCCAGAGCCTCACGACCTCCTCGCCGTGGTCGCAGATCTGATAGGAATAGCCGAGACCTTCGAGGATCTGCGAAAAGACGATCTGGTTGATCTCGTTGTCCTCGGCCACGAGAACCAGCGAGGATACGGGCTGTGGAGCCGGCGAATGCGGTTCCGGCACCTCCGGCGCAGCCAGGTCATGATCGGTGCTGATTTCCCAGTCATCGACAGGTTCCGGCCGTCTCCTCAGGTCTGCCAAACGCTCGAGCACGATGAAGGCGAGTTCAGCGGCGACGTCGTTTTCGGCGATGCTGGCATAGTCGACTTCGGCCGCCTGGAGGACTTGCAGACATCTCGGATCGGCATGGGTGTCGACGATCGCGAGATCGATTGTGACGCGGACGGAACGGGCGGCGTCGAGAAAGGCCTGCAGTTCGTCCTCGCCGCGCACACAGCAGCTGTCGAGGCCGAGAAGTTCGAGAATGTCGAGAGCGGCGGCCTCGAACCGCCGATCGCCCGAAACGATGAGCGCCTTGCGGCCCGCGAGGCTGCGGTCGGGTCGGATCGGCCTTGCAGACGGTGCAGGCGGAGATGGTTCGGCAGCGGACGGGATGGCAACGACGGGAACCGTGCCGATAGCCCCCACTTCCCCGAGGCTTGCCACGACGAAGTAACGGCCCGGCTTGCCGACGCGCTGGACGTGGACGAGGATCGGACGCGGCGGGTCGCCGTAGAGACGCATGGACTGGGTGATCGACGCCGTCAGTCCGCTCTCCAGGACGTCGCGCGAGACAGCTTGAAGCCTCGCTGCGAGCTCGGCATCGAAAACGCGACGAAGGTCGGCACCGAGCGCATTGTCGGCCCCGATCGATAGCGCCGAGCAGAAGACCTTGTTGACCGCGACCAGTTGCAGATTGCGGTCCTGGACGAACACCGGGTGGCCGAGGTTGTCGAGGATCTCCTCGGTGATCTGCACGCGTTCAACATCGGCGCGCCACTGCTCCTCGCGACGCTTCTGCTCGCTGATGTCGGTCATGATGCAGAAGCCGTAACCGGACGGGAGGCGACGCTTGGAAAAGCGCGTCCAGCGTTTGCCGTCCTCGCTGACCTGGGCCTCGTAGCGCTCTTTCCAGTTGGTGGCGATCTGGCGCGTCAGCCATTCGTCACGGCTGAGTGCCGTATCGGGTTCGCCAGCGCGCAGGCCGAGATCGTAAGCCGCACCCAGGAGATGACGCAGGCGATTGCCCCGGTGGAAATGTTCTAAGGGCAGCGGCAGGAAGGTGGTGACCGATCGGCTGGCAAAAATCAGCTCGTCATTGCGGTCGTAGATCAGGAAAGCCGCCTGGAAGGCATCGGACACCGCATCCATCAGCGCAAGGTCGAGCGAGGCCTCGGGCAATGGCGCATCCGGACCCTGGTGTCCCTTTCTGTCGCCGGGGGCCGGTGGATACTCGCTCACACTGCTGCCTCTAAGACCATTGCCGCTGATGCGACAAGCCTGAATTCCTGCTGAAGATAGGCGCTGAACATGCCGATCGTGCTTGATGTGGCAAGGAGTGTGGCAAAGGACACACCGGCTGTGTCCTTCTTCCTCTGGTCCGCAGACCCGCCGAGAAACATCTCAAGTCATTGGTCAAACTAGAATCATTCCGTTAAAACCGGCTTAATGATGGGGGCAGTCAGAACGGACGGCGATTTGGCCTTTCCCGCAGGCGGCGAATCCCGGAAAATGGCTCCATGATCATCAAGCAGCTTTCAGAGACCCTGATCAACCAGATCGCCGCCGGCGAGGTCATCGAACGACCCGCCAGTGCCGCGAAGGAATTGATCGAAAACGCGATCGACGCAGGCGCGACGCGCATCGAGGTGGCAACGGCCGGCGGTGGCAAAACGCTGCTGCGCGTCATCGACAACGGCTCGGGCATGGGGCCGGACGACCTGTCGCTCGCCATCCGCCGTCATTGCACCTCGAAGCTCAGCGATACGCTGTTCGATATCCGCTCGCTCGGCTTTCGCGGCGAAGCGCTGCCCTCGATCGGTTCAGTCGCCAAACTCACCATCACCAGCCGGCCGCAGGGGGCCGGCAGCGGGGCCGAAATCACCGTCACCGGCGGCAAGGTCGGTGATGTCAGACCCGCAGCAGCCAATCCAGGCACGACCGTCGAAGTGCGCGACCTGTTCTTCGCGACGCCGGCTCGTCTGAAATTCATGAAGACGGAGAAGGCGGAGGCCGGCGCGATTACCGAGATCGTCAAGCGCATGGCAATCGCGTTTCCGGCGATCCGCTTCGTGCTTTCGGGCACCGATCGCTCGCTCCTGGAATTTCCGGCGACCGGCGACGACCATCTGGCGCGCATTGCCCAGGTGCTGGGCGCCGACTTCAAGGACAATGCGATCGAACTCGATGCCGAGCGCGAGGATGTGCGGTTGACCGGCTTTGCCGGCGTGCCGACCTTCAACCGGGGCAATTCCGCGCATCAATATGCCTTCGTCAATGGTCGCCCGGTTCAGGACAAGCAGATCCTGTCTGCCATCCGTGGCGCCTATGCCGAGACCATTCCGCAGGGGCGCTATCCTGTGGCTGTCCTGTCGCTGGCACTCGATCCGGCTTTGGTCGACGTCAACGTACATCCGGCGAAGTCCGACGTGCGGTTCCGCGATCCCGGTCTGGTGCGCGGGCTGATCGTGGGCGCGATCCGGCAATCGCTGCAAAGAGAGGGCGACCGGGCATCGACGACGGGAGCCGGAGGCATGCTCCGCGCGTTTCGCCCCGGTTTCAGCCCGCAACCGGCACAAGCCTGGTCGGCGGACGCCTCGCCCAGCCGGCCGCTGCATGGCGGATCCTCCGGTTTTGGCGGCGGGTTCGGCGGTGGTGTCGGCTCAGGCGCGGCTGCGGCCTCGGTCGCACGCGGATTTGGCGAAGTGGCTCAGGCCGCTTTCGACAGCCTCTCCGTTCCGACAGCCCGCAGCGAGCCCGTTGCCGCGCAGCCGGCCGGTCAGGTCGAGGCAATCGCCAGCTATCCGCTGGGTGCTGCGCGCGCGCAGGTGCATGCGAACTACATTGTTGCCCAGACGTCCGACGGTCTCGTCATTGTCGACCAGCACGCCGCGCATGAGCGGCTGGTGTTCGAACAGATGCGCAAGGCGCTGACAGGTCGGCGGCTGCCGTCGCAGGGTCTGCTGATCCCCGAAATCGTCGACCTGCCGGAAGAGGATTGCGACCGGCTGATGACCCATGCGGAGGGCCTGGAGCAGTTGGGGCTCGCCATCGAGCGCTTTGGCCCCGGTGCGATTGCCGTGCGC
Source organism: Rhizobium sp. AG855 (assembly GCF_003610655.1). Taxonomy (NCBI): domain Bacteria; kingdom Pseudomonadati; phylum Pseudomonadota; class Alphaproteobacteria; order Hyphomicrobiales; family Rhizobiaceae; genus Rhizobium; species Rhizobium sp. AG855. Next base: position 2,761,240 of record NZ_RAQG01000003.1, read on the forward strand.
GAAACGCCCGCCATGCTGGGTGAAATGGACACGGCCGGCCTGGTGCGCGATCTCGCCGACGAAATCGCGGAATGGGACACCGCCGACCGGCTGAACGCCAAACTGGAGCACGTCGCCGCGACCATGGCCTGCCACGGCTCGGTGCGCTCCGGTCGGCAGTTGCGGGTCGAGGAGATGAATGCCCTTCTGAGGCAGATGGAGCAGACACCGGGATCGGGCCAGTGCAATCACGGCCGGCCCACCTATGTCGAACTGAAGCTTTCGGATATAGAGCGCCTGTTCGGCCGAAGCTGATCGCAGGACGAAGCCAAAAGACCCTTTAAAAGGCACGGAGGTCGCTGTATTGCAGGTCCGTGACACGCGGCGCAGGAGAAGAGTGATGAACCGTTTTGAAGGCGGCGGCAACCGCGAGGCCAAGATCCGCTATCTCGATGCCGATTTCCAGATTCTCACTCCGGGCACTTTCGTGACCTGCGCAATCAGCGGCCGGCCCGTGCTGGTCGACGAGCTGCGCTACTGGAGTGTCGCCCGGCAGGAAGCCTATGCCGATGCTGCGGCTTCGCTCGAAGCCGAAAAGCGCGCGGGCGCCCTTCCCAACCAGAAACGCTAGCTCTCGATCGCCGCCACCAGCCTGCGGCGACGGCAATTGGCGATGGCAGCCTCGATGATCAGATCGGGCGCCTTGGGGTCGTCGAAGACCATGTTGACATCCACCACATGCGACAGTTCGGCGAGTTCGCCGCTGCGGCCGTGACCGCCTGCCAGGCGGACGTGATCCTTGGTCGTCGTGACCAGTTGCAAGCCCTGCCGCGCGGCTCGCTCGATCAGGTCGGCGATCTCGTCCTCGGCGAGATGATGGTGGTCGGGGAAACCCTGGCGATCGACAATGAGCGCGCCCATCTGTTCAATCGTCCGGTAGAACTTCGTCGGATCGGCAATGCCGGCATAGGCAAGCACCGACTTACCCTTCAAGGCATCCCGCTCTGCCGGCAGGACCTCGGCGACCATGACCGGCTTGCCGGACCGAGCGGCCTGGCGGACGAGACGATCGGCGGCGTCGCCCTTTCCGACCTTCAGGATCGCGTCGAGGTGGCTCATCTGGACGCCGATCGGCGCGCGCACCGGGCCTGACGGCACGACCCGGCCGTTGCCGACACCCCGAATGCTGTCGATGACGATCAGCGCGTAGTCGACCTTCAGACGGGCACTCTGGAAACCATCGTCCATGATGACGAGGTCGACGCCCTCGGCAACCAGCTTTTCGGCTCCGGGAATGCGACGCCGGGAAATGACGGTGACGGCTTCGCGGGCGAGCAAAAGCGGTTCATCGCCCACTGCGGTCGAGCGGTGATGATGGGGATCAACAACGGTGGTGACATCAAGCGACCCGCCGTAACCGCGGCTGAGGAAGCCCGGTTTCAGGCCCTTGGCCCTGGCGGCGCGCGCAATCGCGATGGCGGTCGGGGTCTTGCCGGCACCGCCGACAGTAAAATTGCCGACGCAGATCACCGGCACGGGCAGCGCGTGACGGCGGCGGTGGCGCATCAGGGCGGCTGCGACCCGGCCATAGACGAAGGAGACCGGAGCGAGGCAACGCGCCTGCCAGCCGATCGACGTCCACCAAAAGGGCGGTGCCTCTGAAACCATCCTCATCCCTGCCTTGGCCGCGGGCTGCTCGCCTGCGTCCTTATGCGCGCAACAAGAACCATCGCGGCAAGAAATGGTCAAGCACCTGCAATCCGAAAGGGTCTTTGAAGATCAGCCGAGAACGGTTTCGAGCTCAGTGATATCCGAAAGCACGGCATCGGCATGCCGGGTCAGCGTCTCGCGCGAACCGGTGCCGGAGAGCACGCCGACCTTGAGACCGGCGCCGGCATTGATGCCCATATGCAGATCGTGATTGTTGTCTCCGACGACGGCGACTTCCGCGGGGGCAAGGCCGGTGGCCGCGCAGAAACCGAGCACCATGCCGGCCTGCGGCTTGCTGCCATGACCGCTGTCGTAGCCGGCAATAAAGTCGAGATAAGGCAGGATGCCGAAGCGTTCGGCGGCGATGCGGATCGAGCGCTCATTGTCGCTCGAGGCGATGCCGAGGCGCAGGCCTCGCCCGTGGAGGCGGGCAAACAGCGGCTCAAGGTCGGTGATCGGCACGGACAGCCTCGCGGCCTCGGCAAAACAATCGTCGATCCTCGGGACAAGCGTTTCGAGCGGCACGGCAGCCCCGGCGGCGATCATGCCCTCGGCGATCTCCTGCGTATTGCCTGATGCAAAGAGGCTGTCGGGCACGATGGCACCGGTAACGGGATCCATGCCACAGGCCAATAAAAGTCGGTCGGCAAGGTCCTGATCTTCGTCTGCGGCGATCAGGGCGACCTTGCGGTTGACCGGCCCCCAGCTCGCATCGAAATCAAGCAGCGTGCCGTCCTTGTCGAACAGGATGCCGGCGATCTTGGCGTTGTCGTTCATGCTGCGTCCTCCGGCTTAATTTTTGCTCTGGCCGTCAGCTCTGGCTTGCGCCGCGCGGCTCGAGCTTGGCCTTGACCGAGAGCGGGCTGATATAGGGCTCAAGCCCCTTCAGCGTCGCGGTCAGAGCGCCCCGCATTTCCTGCACGCTCTCATGACCGGCATCGATCATCTTCAGGCGTGCCACGTCGTTGTTGAGCAGGAAGTGAACCGCCTTGGCCAGCATTTCGGCGTCGCGCACGATGCGGGCCGAACCCTTGCGGACGAGACGCTGGTAGCTCTCACGGAAATTGCTGACATGCGGGCCGGACAGGACGGCACAGCCAAGCAGCGCCGGCTCCAGCGGGTTCTGGCCACCGTCACCGGACAGCGAGCGGCCGACAAAAGCGACTTCAGTCAGGCGAAGATACAGGCCCATTTCGCCGATGGTATCGCCGAGGAAGACATCGGTTTCCGGCGTGATCGCATCGCCCCGGGTGCGGCGAGCAACAACCAGCCCCTTCTCCACCAGCATCGCCTCGATCTCGTCGCTGCGCTCGGGGTGGCGCGGCACCAGCACGGTGAGGAGGCCCGTATGGGCTTTGAGCGCCCGCTGCACCATGGCGGCGATCTTCTCCTCGCCCTCGAAGGTGGAGATGGCGGCCCAGGTCTTGCGTCCGGCGATCTGGCGTCGGTAGAAATCCACAACCGCTTCGTCACAGGGCGGCGCGTCGCTGTCGACCTTGATGTTGCCGGAGACGATCACCGGCCAGGCGCCGAGATCGCGAAACCGCTCGGCATCCACATCCGACTGGGCAATGACCAGCGCCAGTTTGCCGAACAGGGCTTCGGCGACCGACTTGTAACGCTGCCAGCGATCAAAGGAGCGATCGGACATGCGGGCATTGACGAGAATCTGGGGGATATGACGGCGGCGCAATTCCGAAAGTGTCGTCGGCCAGATCTCGGATTCGACACCGATGGCGGCATCCGGCTGCCAGTAGTCGAGGAAGCGGCGCACGGCGGGGCGTACATCGAGCGGCACATATTGGTGGATGACCGTGTCGCCGAGCCGGTTCTCGGCAACGGCGGCCGAGGTGACCGTTCCGGTGGTCAACAGCACGTGGATATCGCGGCGGCGGAGTTCCCGCATCAGCGGAATGACGGCGGTCGTTTCGCCAACGCTTGCGGCATGGATCCAGACGAGTGGCCCGAAGGGACGTTCCAGGCTCGCATGGCCCAGGCGCTCGGCACGACGGCTGCGATCTTCCTTGCCCTTGGCGGCCCGATAGGCGAGCAGCGGCGCGGTCAGCGGGTATGCGGCCGCGCCGAACCAACCATAGGATCGGACCGCGAACGATGCCAGGGCCTCGCTCAACGTCATCGGATCAACCTGCTCATCTTGATCGACAATACCATTTGGCCCTTTCCGGAGGCGGGCAACGCAATATCTGAGAGATGCAAGAAGACTGAGTTCAAAACGTGACCCTTGCGGATCCTCGGGGCGGCGGCTGGGAGGGACCGCCGGGTGCCCGTCCTACTTTTCCGTCGGGTTCAGAAGCCGGTGCATATGAACAATGAAATATCGCATATGTGCATTGTCGACGGTCGCCTGAGCCTTGCCCTTCCAGGCAACGAGGGCGCTGGCGTAATCCGGGAAAATGCCAACGATATCGAGAGCGTCCAGATCGCGGAACTGAACCTCTTCCAGGTTCGACAGTTCACCGCCAAAAACCAGGTGGAGGAGCTGCTTGTTTTCGCTGGAATCCGTCATATTTACCGTCTTTTCCCGTTCGTCATCTGTCGGTCATTCATCTGCGCGATTTCGCCGGAAAGGTCAACTCCGGGAAAGTTGGGTAATATTCTTCAGCAATATCGGAAGAATACTGCCCGAGGCGGCGCACAGGACCGGATGCGTGACCTCGACGCGATTGTAGACGAGCGCCCTGCCCTCAAGATCGGTCAATGCGCCACCGGCGCGCGACAGGATGAGATCGGCGGCGGCCAGATCCCAATCGTGCGCGTTCGGCTTGACCAATGTGCCGTCGATCCGGCCATCGGCGACAAGCGCCAGCCGGTAGGCGAGCGAGGGAATGTGGTCGACGCGGTCGACGCGCGGGCGAAGAGCCCTGTCGATGGCGGCCACCATATCCTGGGCCGAGGCGATCTTCAGTCGGCCCTCCGGCTCCGGCGTCGAAACGGCAATCTCGACGCCGTTGCGCCGCGCGATGCCACCGGCAACGGCGCTGAACTCCTCCTCGAGAGCCGGTGCGACGAGCACGCCCGCAACGGGCGCGCCCTTGTGCACCACGGCGACGCTGACGCACCAGGTCTTCTTGCCGGCAAGGAAAGCGCGCGTGCCGTCGATGGGATCGACGACGAACAGCGTTTCTCGGGCGAGCCTGTCCGGATCATCGTCCGTCTCTTCCGAGAGCCAGCCATAGCCGGGCCGGGCCGCGCGCAGCATCTGTTCGAGCACGCGGTTGGCGGCGTAATCGGCGGCGCTGACGGGCGACATGCCTTCGTTCTTCCACCAGACTTCGGGCGACTGGCCGAAATGCGACAGCGCCACCTTGCCGGCCTCGCGGGCAGCTTGCGTGATCAGGGCGAGATCGGCAGTCCAGTCCACCGGCTGATCCCTGCCGTCAGAGCCCGGCAAGGGTCATGCCCTCGATGGCGAGTGTCGGAGAGGCCACGCCGAACTTGCGGTCGATGTCGTCGGCGACCGTGATCCGCATGAACATGTCCTTGAGATTGGACGCGATGGTGATCTCGGAGACCGGATAGGTCAGTTCGCCGTTCTCGATCCAGTAGCCGCTTGCACCCCGGCTGTATTCCCCGGTGATCATGTCGACGCCCTGGCCGATCATGTCGGTGACGTAGAGGCCCGTGCCGACACCACGGATCAGGTCTTGCGGCGACAGGTTGCCGGGTTCGAGCGCGAGATTGGTCGAGGATGGCGAGACGGCGGTGCCGCCACGCACGCCACGACCATTCGTCTTGAGGCCGAGTTCTCTCGCCACCGAGGAGGAGAGGAACCAGTGCTTCAACACGCCGTCCTCGATCATGGTCAGGGGCTGGCCGGCAATGCCTTCGCCGTCGAACGGCCGCGAGGAGGACCCGCGAACCTTCAACGGATCGTCGGTGATGTTGAGGCCTGATTTCAGAACCTGCTGGCCCATGCGGTCGCGCAGGAAGGAGGTCTTGCGGGCAACCGACGCGCCATTGATGGTGCCGGCGATCGTGCCGACGAAACCGCGCGCCACGCGCGGGTCGAAGACAACGGTGAGATTGGATGCCGTCGGGACTTGGCGCGGGTTCAGCCTGCGGATGGCGCGCTCTGCGGCGCGGCGCCCGATTTCTTCCGGGCTGTCGAGCTCGGCGAAATAGAGGCGGCTGTCGAAATCGTGGTCGCGCTCCATCTTGGTTCCCTCGCCGGCGATGACGCCGACGGAGCGGGAGAAACGCGAGCCGGCATAACTGCCGGAAAAGCCATGCGAGGTGACCAGGACCAGGCCGCCCATGCCGGCAGAGGCGCCGGCGCCGAGCGAATTGCTGACGCCCGGCACAGACCGTGCGGCCTCTTCCATGGCAAGCGCGCTTTCGCGCAGGCTGTCGCTGGAAACCTCGGTCGGATCGTAGAGTTCCAGATCGGCGATATCACGGGCGAGATCGCTCTCGTCAGCGAGGCCGGCGAACGGATCTTCCGGCGAGACTTTGGCCATGGCGACCGCACGTTCGGCCAGCGCCGTCAGGTCGAAGCCCGGATTGGCCGAGACACTGGCCACCTGGCGACCGATGAAGACTCGCAGCGAAAAATCGTCGCTTTCGGAGGCTTCCGTCGACTCGACCTTGCCGAGACGGACGCTGACGCCCTTGGAGCGCGAGCGGACGACAACAGCATCCGCCTTCTCCGCGCCTGCCTTCAGGGCCAGTTGGACCAGTTGTTCGGCACGTTCGAGGAGATTGGCGGAATCAATTTCATGGGGCATGGCTTGGCCTTTCCTTCCCGCTCCATTTATTGTGCCTTAGAAAGGGCATCAAGTGCGGTTCGGGCTTTTCCCGTTCACGAGCCCGACATAGTTCCAGTCCCATTCTTGTCCCTGCATGGACGCCTGAGGAGATCGACACTTGGCCAGCGCCACCGAAGCCCTGTTTGCCCAACCCCTTCTCCTGCTGGGAGGCGCCGTCGTTGCCGCCCCGATCTTCCGCAAGCTGGGCCTTGGAACCGTTCTCGGTTATCTCGCCGCCGGCGTCGTCATCGGCCCGGTTCTGCATCTGATCGGCGGCTCGGGCGAGATCCTGGCGGTTGCGGAACTTGGCGTCGTTCTGCTTCTTTTCATTATCGGGCTTGAGCTGAAGCCGACACGGCTCTGGCACATGCGGCGCGACATTTTCGGCCTCGGCGCCACGCAGGTGGTCCTGACAGGCCTCGTGCTGACCGGGGTCGTGATTGCATCGGGCCTTCTCGACTGGCGCGGCGCGCTGGTCGCCGGGTTCGGCCTCGCCTTGTCGTCCACCGCCTTTGCTTTGCAGCTGCTGGAAGACTATGGCGACATGAACAGCCGTTACGGGCAGCGCTCCTTCTCGATCCTGCTGTTCCAGGACCTCGCCATCGTGCCGCTTCTGGCCATGGTCAGCGTTCTCGGCGGTCCAGGCGGCGAGGCGCAGCAATCGCCGCTGATCGAGATCGCCGTCGCAATCGGTGCCGTGATCGCCATGATCATGGCGGGGCGCTACCTGCTGACGCCGCTGTTCCAGGTGATCGCCCGGACGGGTGCGCGCGAGGTCATGATCGCAGCCGCCCTTTTCGTGGTGCTCGGCTCTGCCTTCGTCATGCAGCTCGCCGGCCTGTCGATGGCCATGGGCGCCTTCCTCGCTGGCGTGATGCTGGCTGAATCCTCCTATCGACACGAGCTGGAAGCCGATATCGAGCCGTTCCGCGGTTTGCTGCTCGCCTTGTTTTTCATCGCCGTCGGGCTGTCGATGGAACTGCAGGTCATCGTCGACAACATGCTGCTCATTCTCGTCGCGGTTCCCGTGCTGATGATCGCCAAGGCGATCACGCTCTACGGGATCTGCCGGGTTGCCGGATCGCCGCATCGCGATGCGCTGAGGATCGGCCTTCTGCTACCTCAGGGCGGCGAGTTCGGCTTCGTGCTTTTCACCACGGCTGCCGCCGGAGGCGTGCTCAGCAATGCTCAAGGCTCGCTGCTGATTTCCATCGTCACGCTGTCCATGGCGCTGACCCCGCTTTCGGCGCTGATCGGGCAGCGGCTTCTGGCGCGCGAAACGAGCGAGCGCGAGGAGCTGGAAGAGGATTTCGAGGGCGCGGGTTCGGACGTTCTGATGATCGGGTTTTCGCGTTTCGGCCAGATCGCGGCGCAGATCCTGCTCGCCAGCGGTCGCGATGTCACGATCATCGACGACAGCGCTGACCGCGTGCGCCAGGCCGCAGCCTTCGGCTTCCGCATATATTTCGGTGACGGCACGCGGCTTGATGTCTTGAGGGCGGCCGGGATCGAGAAGGCGAAGATCGTGGCGATCTGCACGCACAAGAAGGAAACCACTTCGAAGATCGTCGAGCTGATCCAGTCGGAATGCCCTGAAATGCGGATCTATGCCCGCTCCTATGACCGCGTGCACAGCATCGAATTGCGTAGCCGCGACGTTGAATACGAAGTGCGCGAAACGCTGGAATCGGGTCTGTTGTTCGGTCGCCGGACCCTGGAAGGGCTCGGCGTCTCCGAGGATGAAGCCTATGAGATCGGCGAGGACATCCGCCGTCGCGACGAGGAGCGGCTGAAACTGCAGGCGCAAGAAGGCATCCAGGCCGGGCGCGAACTCATGCATCAGCGGCCGGTCAAGCCGGAACCGCTGGTCAAGCCGAAGCGGCCCGTGCAGAGCGTCGAGGCCGAAGACACCGTAGCCGCGGAGTAACGCGTCAGCGGCGGATGAAATCCTCGATCCGCTCCGACAGATCCCGCTTCAGCGGTTCCTTCAGCCTGTCTGCGGCTTCAAGGATCTGGCGCGCCTTGAAGAAGTCGAGCACGCGAAAACCGTTCACGTCGGGCCGCAAATAGATGTCCGGCTGGCAGAGCTTCATCTTCAGCGCGACATGCGACTGCATCATCAATTGCGAGGCGCCGAAGAGGCTGTCGATCCGGTTGGGAATGTGCGCGCCGTCACCTTCCGGCGCGCCGATGACATCGATGGCGACCATCAGATCGGTCTCACCGGCGAGATGGTCGTAAGGAACGGGATTGAAGATGCCGCCGTCGATCATCAGGCGGCCATTGATGACGACAGGGGCAAACAGGGCGGGTATCGCGGCGGATGCCGCCAGCGCTTCATAAAGATCCCCCTCGGAGCAGACCAGTTCACACTGTCCGTAATAATCCGTGGCAACCACCTTGAGCGGCAGGCCGAGCGCATCGAAGGTTTCGGGGATCTGCGGCGGCAGAAAGGTGCGCAGGATGCGTCGCAGATTGAACTGGCCGATGCGAAAGCCGCCGAGCGCGCGGATGCTCGCGGGCCGCAGCCCCCAGAACATGTTCAGCACGCGGGCCCTGTTGTCGGCGAGGTCGAGCACGTATTCGCGGATATCACGGCCGCTCATGCCGGCCGCATAACCCGCCCCGATGATCGCGCCCATGGAGGAGCCCGCGATCAAGGCGGGGCGGATGCCCAGTTCATCGAAGACGTCGAGCACCGCGATATGGGAGAAACCCCGTGCACCCCCGGCGCCGAGCGCCAGACCGATGGTCGGGACCGCCTTGCGGCCAGTGGAGGGAATAGGCGTTTCGGCGATCTGGTCCATGCGACGGGCCTGCTGTGCAGAGAGTGTCAGTCCGGCCTATAGGAAAAGAAGTACATTTTCGTGTCACCGAAGGTGCGCTGTTCGATGAAGTTGAAAACCGGATCGACCGCGACCTGGACATCGGCCCGTTCCTCCAGGATCGCAAGCGCGCCTGGGGCCAGCCAGCCACCCTGATGGGCCGCGAGAAGCGCCTTTTCGCCGAGGCCCTTGCCATACGGCGGATCGGCAAAGACGATTTCGAAGGGCTCGATATTGTTCGAGGGACCGAGATCGGTCGCGTCGCGTCTCAGGATGCGGGCACGGCCATGCAGGCCGAGGGCCTCGATGTTTTCCCACAGAAGCCCGCGACCCTCGACGCTGTTTTCGACGAACAGCGCCGATTTGCAGCCGCGCGACAAAGCCTCGATCCCGACGGCACCGGTGCCGGCGAAAAGATCGAGGATGCGCGTGCCATCGAGCAAGCCCGGATGGGCATGGGCAAGGATGTTGAAAAGGCTTTCGCGCGTCCGGTCGACAGTCGGCCGGATGTCATTGGATTTGGGCGTGGCCAGGTTACGGCCGCGAAACTCTCCGCCAACGATGCGCATGAGGCCTTACCTCTTGCCCTTCGGCGCGCCGCGACCGCCACCGCCGGGCTTGCCGCCGAAGCCGCCGGGACCACCGGAGCGCGGGCCGCCTGACGGGCGACCGCCCGGCTTGCCACCGAAGCTCTTGCCAGCCGGCTTGCCGCCGGGCTTACCAAAGGACTTGCCAGCCGGCTTGTCACCAAAAGGCTTTCCGGCGGGTTTGTCGCCATAGGCCCGGCCGGCCGGCTTGTCGCCGAAGGCCTTGGGGCCGCGAGGCTTGTCACCGAAGGGCTTTGCACCACGCGGCTTGTCGCCGAACGGACGTTCGCCGCGCGGGCGCTCTTCGCCGGAGCGATCGGAGCGGGGGCGATCGCCGAAATCACGGCGGGGAGCCCGGTCTTCGCCTTCGCGACGCGGCGGACGGTCTGCATTGTCACGACGCGGGCCACGGTCGCCAGCTTCGCGGCGCGGACCACGGTCTGCACCTTCACGACGCGGTGCGCGGTCGTCACCGTCGCGACGGGGGGGACGGTCGCCGAAACCACCGCGCTTTTCGCCACGGCCACCATCGCGACCGCCGGGCTTCTTGTCCGGGCCGTCGGCGCGGATCCATTCGCCCTCGTCGTCATGCGCGCGGCTGACGATGACGCGCGGTCCTTCGCGATCGTCGAAGCGATCGACCGGGCGCTCCGGCCGGTTGTCGGGCTTGCGGCGGGCGGCAGCAGCGGCCGCCTTTTCGCCGAGCGGACGGGCACCCGGCGCCATCCAGACATTGGCGGTGCGGTTCTTGGTGGCCGCCGGCGCGCGCTTCGGCTTGTCGTCGAACTTGTTGTCGGCGAATTTCTTGTCGCCAAACTTCTTGTCGCCGAATTTCTTGTCCCCGAACTTCTTGCCGCTGTCGCTGCGGCTGGTGTCGAGACGTTCCAGCGCACGATCGCGGCGATCGTTCTTGTCGAGCTTGTCCGGGCGCTTGCCGCCCGTGGAGCGCTCGTCGCGGGCCCATTCGGCCTTTGCGGGGCGAGCCGGCTTCTTCGGCGTTGCGTCTTCGTCGTCCTCGACCTCGGCGCCACCATGGCTGTAGACCGGCGCGTCGAAATTGGCCTTGGCTTCTTCGATCAGACGGGGACCAAGCTGGTCGCGCAGCATGCGGCCGCGAACTTCCTGGACCTGGCCTTCCGGCAGGTCGCCGAGCTGGAACGGGCCATAGGAGACACGGATCAGGCGGTTGACCTCGAGGCCGAGCGCGCCAAGCACGTTCTTGATCTCGCGGTTCTTGCCTTCGCGAAGCCCCATGGTGATCCAGACATTGTGGCCCTGCTTGCGGTCGAGCGTCGCATCGATCGCACCGTAGAGCACGCCGTCGACGGCGATGCCTTCCTTCAGCGCATCGAGCGCCGGCTGGTCGACCTCGCCATAGGCGCGCACGCGGTAGCGACGCAGCCAGCCGGTGGTCGGCAGTTCCAGAACGCGGGCGAGACCACCGTCATTGGTGAGCAGCAGCAGGCCTTCGGTGTTGATGTCGAGACGGCCGATGGACATGACGCGCGGCAGGTCTTCCGGCAGGTTCTCGAAGACCGTCGGACGGCCTTCCGGATCGGAATTGGTCGTCACCAGGCCGGCCGGCTTGTGGTAGAGCCACAGACGCGTGCGCTCGATGCCACGGATCGGCTGGCCGTCAACCTCGATCTTGTCGGCGAGCGTGGCGTTCAGGACCGGGCTGTCGAGCACGGTGCCGTTCACGGCCACGCGGCCTTCCATGATCATGCGCTCGATGTCACGGCGCGAAGCGACGCCGGCGCGCGCCAGCAGCTTGGAAATGCGCTCTGGCTTCATCGTGTCGTCACCGGCCGGCGCCTCAGGGCGGGCGGCACGGGCGGGCTTGGTTTCGGATTTCGCGGCCGGCTTGCGGGTGAGCGGTTTGCCGCCGCGCTCACCGGGCTTGCCCGCCGGACGCTTGGACTTGTCTTTGAATGTCATTTGTTGTTTGCCTGTGGTTTGGGCTGTCGTATCAGGTCATGCGGCCCGGGTTAAGCAGAAAGTTCAGGCATGGCGCAGACAAACGGCTTCATGGATGCCGCCTTTGCGGAGGCACTTGCCGCCGGCGAACGCGGCGAAGTGCCGATCGGCGCGGTCGTTGTGCGCGACGGCGAGATTATCGGGCGGGCCGGCAACGAGACGCGGGCGTTGAACGACGTGACGGCGCACGCGGAAATTCTGGCCATCCGACGCGCGGCACAGGCTGTCGGCGACGAGCGGCTGATCGAGGCCGATCTCTATGTGACGCTCGAGCCCTGCACGATGTGCGCGGCGGCCATTTCCTTTGCCCGCATCCGCCGGCTTTATTATGCAGCGCAGGACACAAAAGGCGGCGCAGTGGAAAGCGGCGTGCGCTTTTATGCCCAGCCGACCTGCCACCATGCGCCCGAGGTTTATTCCGGCATCCGGGAGACAGAGGCGGCCGAGATGCTCAAGGGCTTTTTCCAGACGAAGAGAGAGACATGATCCTGATTGCTCCGCTCCTGTCGCTGATCGCCATGGGGCTGATTGCGGCCTGGGGCCATCGCAACATCGCGCCTGAGCGCGCCTATCTGCCCTTGCAATGGTTGGCAGACGGTACGGTCAACCGACAGGCGCCCCGGCTGGTGGCGGTTTCGGGCATACCTGTTGTCATGGCGTTCGTCATGGGTCTCGTCGCCTATCTCTCGCGCGACAATCCGGGCGATCGGGATATGGCCCTGATCTGGATTTCGATCATCGGCCCAGGCATCGAGGCCTTCTATCTGGCACTGCTCGCAAGAGCTGTCGAGACGGACGAGTGAGCTTTCAGCCGGTTGGGCGGCCTGGCTCAGCCGCTTCCTGCCACCGACGTGAACGCGACGCGATTGCGCCCGGCATTTTTGGCTCGGTAGAGCCCGGCATCGGCGCTGCGATAGAGATCGGCGACGACGCACGGGGTTTCCGCGACGGCGAAACCGATGCTGACGCTCAGGGGCACACGCCGTCCATCGTGGACAATGTTGACGCCTGAAACGGCATTGCGAATACGCTCGGCAATGGCAAGGGCGGCATTCTGACTTGCGTCCCGCATGAGAACCGCGAACTCCTCGCCACCGATGCGTCCGCAGACATCGTCCGGACCAATGCTTTCGCGCAGCGCCTGCGCAAGCCCGCGCAAGGCTTCGTCGCCTGCATCATGACCGAAGGTGTCATTGATCTGCTTGAAGTGGTCGGCGTCGAGGACAAGAAGAGCAAGCCGTGTGCCCGGGGTCCCGCAGGCTTCTTCAAGCGCCGCGAAGACGGCCTCGCGATTGAGCCCGCCGGTCAGGCTGTCGGTGCGGGCGCGAATGCTCAGGACCTGGTGCAAATCGTGCAGTTCGCGATGGGCGCGATCAAGCGCCCGGTGGGCGGCGGTGAGTTCGTCGCGCGCCCGCACCACACATTCCTTCTGATGGAACTGCCAGGCGCTGGCGGGGGCCGCGATGAGCAGCGGGCACAGCAGGCTCATCCAGAAGCCCGGACCATCCGGCGTGCCCCCGAGCATCGGCACCAGCAACAGCACGATCGACACCGACGCCAGAACGGAGAGCGCCGTGGCTATCGCCGATTTCCGGATGGTTGCACTGCTGATCCTGGCCATGCCAGCAGCCCTAGTTTGCGCGGGTTAACGTAACGTTAGTCTCGAACGAGACTATTCGGCGCGGGCAAAGTCTGCAAGAGCCTCACCGCTCATGCGATAGCGGATCCATTCGGTCTGGGGTTCGGCGCCGATTGAGTCGTAGACACGAATGGCAGGCTCGTTCCAATCGAGCACGCTCCATTCGAAACGACCGCAGCCCTTCTCGACGGCGACTTGAGCGAGATGCTTCAGGAGCAGTTTGCCAGCGCCGGAGCCACGATGGTCGGGCGAGACATAGAGGTCTTCGAGGTAGAGACCGTTCTTCGCCTGCCAGGTGGAATAGTTGTAGAACCAGACGGCAAAGCCGGCCGGCTTGGCATCGGACTCAAGGATCACCGCGTGGGTCACGGAGCCTTCGCCGAAGATCGAGGCGCGGATCGTCTCCTCCGTCGCCTCCACCTCGTGACCTGCCTTTTCAAAAACGGCAAGCTCGGTGATGAAACCGAGGATGGTGGCGGCATCATCTGATGTTGCGGGGCGAATGGTGAAGGGCATCAAGAAACCTCAAAGAAAAAGGCAGGGCGTTTGCGCCCTGCCCCGATCGATTGCATTGAAAGCGCCGCTTATTGGAAGGGCGTCCACCACGAGCTGTTTTGCTGGGCGGCCTTGGCCATCTTCTTGCGGCGCTTTTCCTTCTTGACTTCCGGTTCGCCGAGATCGGTGAGCGTCGCTTCCTCAGCCTGACGATATTGCGACGGCGGGTCGGACAACAGGCGGCGCTGGTCGAGATAAGCGCCCTTCTGCAGCTTGCGGGCATCGCGGAAGGCTTGCCACTTCTGTGTCTCGGTCATGGTGCCCGAGGTGCCGTAACCGGCGAGCAACGGCGAGCGGTACCGCGGATTGTCGGCATTGGCGTCGGCTTCGGCGACCAGGCGTTCACGCGCCTCTTCCGGGGATTCGACCCAGTTCGGATTGTTTTCGCGGCTGGCGACCGACTGCTGCGGCGCGACCAGCGAGGCCGTCGCACCCGGCGGGGGCAGGACCAGAGACGGCCGCGGATTGTATTTTGTGCCCTTGTTGGCCGGTTCACGCGGGGCGACGGACACGGCGGAGCCGACGTCGTCCACCAACTGTTCCATCGCCGTCTTGTCCGTGCCGTAGGTCGGGCTGCCGACGCAACCGGAAAGACCTGCCGTCACGCCAAAAAGACCAGCCAGACCGAGGCCAACTCTGAACAGATATGCCGATTTCATGAATGCCTACCAGCCTCGCCGCAGTTCATCTGTGCTGCCGAATAATTCTTTCCCACCGCTGCCGGGAGAATTCGGCCAATTTCAGGCAGTTTTACCGGATGACCCACGAAAGCGCAAATCATCCGGTTCATTTTCCTTATCCGAGTGCCGCAAGCTCACGCAACGCCTGGGCGTCGCGGGCCGAAACATCGGGATAGTCGGGGTCGGAGCCGACGTCCCTGGTGATCTTCCAGGAGCGGGCGCACTTCGTTCCCTCGGCAAGCTTCGGCTCGACGGCGACCTTGGTGCCGTCGTCAAGACGGAAGGCTTCGGCCGGGCCTTCACCTGCGACCACCTGGATATCCGAGGTGATGCAGATCTCGGCGAAGTCGAGACCGTCGAGCGCCTTCAGAAGCTCGGCATCGCCGACATGCACGACCGGGGCCGCTTCCAGCGAGGAGCCGATGCGCTTTTCCTTGCGCTCGATTTCCAAGGCGCCGGTGACGGCACGACGGACCGCGCGAACGCCCTTCCACTTCTCGGCGACCGCCTCGTTCGACCAGTCGGCCGGGACCGCCGGGAACTGTTCGAGGTGGACGGACTCGGCGTTCGGATCGCGCGAGAGCCAGGCCTCTTCCGTGGTGAACGGCATCATCGGGGCAAACCACAGGACGAGGCAGTCGAAGAGCTTGCGGATGACGAAGAGGGCCGAGCGGCGCTTCAGGCTCGACGGGGCGTCGCAATAGAGCGTGTCCTTGCGGATGTCGAAATAGAAGGCCGAGAGTTCGACATTGGCGAAATCGCTGAGTGCACGGACGATGCGCTTGAAGTCGAACTCGTCGTAACCCTTGCGCACGATCTGGTCGAGTTCGGACAAGCGATGCAGCATCAACTTTTCGAGTTCCGGCAGATCGGCATAGGCGATCTCGTCGCCATGGTCATGGGCGAGCGTGCCGAGCATCCAACGAACCGTGTTGCGGATCTTGCGATAACTGTCGATATTCGTCTGGATGATCGTCTTGCCGAGGCGCTGGTCTTCCCAGTAGTCGGTGTTCATGACCCAGAGGCGCAGGATATCGGCGCCGGATTCCTTCATGACATCCTGCGGCGTCACCGTGTTGCCGAGCGATTTCGACATCTTGCGGCCGTCTTCCGCCATCGTAAACCCGTGGGTGACGACAGCATTGTAAGGCGCGCGGCCACGCGTGGCGCAGCTTTCGAGCAGCGACGAATGGAACCAGCCGCGATGCTGGTCGGAGCCTTCGAGATAGACATCGGCTGGCCATTTCAGGTCGGGGCGGTCTTCGAGCGTGAAGGTGTGGGTGGAGCCCGAGTCAAACCAGACATCGAGGATGTCGGTGACCATCTGCCACTTGTCGCCGTCGTGCTCGCCGGCCAGGAAGCGTTCCTTGGCGCCTTCGGCAAACCAGGCATCGGCGCCTTCGACTTCGAAGGCTTCCAGGATGCGGGCGTTGACCGCCTCATCCTGCAGCACATTGCCTTCAGCATCGGCGAAGACGCAGATCGGAACGCCCCAGGCGCGCTGACGGGAGAGAACCCAGTCCGGGCGCTGCTCGATCATGGCGCGCAGGCGGTTCTGGCCGCCGGCGGGAACGAAGCGGGTCTGGTCGATCGCGGACAAGGCGCGGGTGCGCAGCGTCGTGCCGTCGGCGAGGTCCTTGTCCATATAGACGAACCACTGCGGCGTGTTGCGGAAGATGACCGGCTTCTTGGAGCGCCAGGAATGCGGGTATTCGTGCTTGATGCGGCCACGGGCGAAGAGGTTGTTGGCCGCGATCAGCGCATCCATGACGCGCTTGTTGGCGTCGCCCTTCTTGCCGTTGTCGTCGAGCACGCGGGCGGCGCCACCTTCGGCCGAGGGGCCGAAACCGGGGGCGTCTTCCGTGTAGAAGCCGGCGTCATCGACCGGGAACGGGATTTTCACATCGATGCCACGGGCTTCGAGCTGGCGGACATTCGCCATCCAGGCTTCAAAGTCTTCGCGACCATGCGACGGGGCGGTGTGGACGAAACCGGTACCGGCGTCATCGGTGACGTGGTCGCCATCGAGCATGGGAACGGCGAATGTGTAGCCGAGGTCCTTAAGCGGATGGGCGCAGGTGATCGCGCTGAGTTCGGCAGCGGTCACGTCGCGGACGAGCTTGAGGGTCACCTTGGCCTTGTTTGCTGCATCTTCGGCGAGGCGCTTGGCAAAGATCAGCTTCTCGCCCGGCTGCGGGCCGAAATCGTTCGTGGCTTCGGTGATCTCGTAGAGGCCGTATTCGATCTTGGACGAGTAGGAGATCGCACGGTTGCCCGGGATGGTCCAGGGCGTGGTGGTCCAGATGACGACGGAAGCGGTTAGCACGTCCTCGAAGTCAGCCATCACATCGGCTGGTTCAGAGGCTTCACCTTGGGACTTCAAGATCGCTGCAATTTTGACCACGTGGTCGGCGTAAGCCTTCGTGTCAAACGCGACCACCGGGAACTTCACCCAGATCGTGTCGCTCTCGACCTCGGCATATTCCACCTCAGCCTCAGCCAGCGCCGTGCGCTCGACGACCGACCACATGATCGGCTTGGAGCCGCGATAGAGCTGGCCGGACATGGCGATCTTCAGGAGTTCGCCGGCGATGCGGGCTTCCGAATGGAAGGCCATGGTGGTGTAAGGATTGTCGAAGTCGCCCTCGATGCCGAGGCGGCGGAATTCTTCAGCCTGGATGTTGATCCAGCCTTGCGCGAACTCACGGCATTCCCGACGGAATTCGTTGACCGGGACCTCGTTCTTGTCCTTGCCCTTCTCGCGGTACTTTTCTTCGATCTTCCACTCGATCGGCAGGCCGTGGCAGTCCCAGCCGGACACGTAGTTGGAATCGAAGCCGCGCATCTGGAAGGAGCGGGTGATGACGTCCTTCAGCACCTTGTTCAGCGCATGGCCGATATGGATGTTGCCGTTGGCATAGGGCGGGCCGTCATGCAGGACGAATTTTTCGCGTCCGGCGGCGGAGGCGCGCAGGCGCTTGTAGAGACCCATCTGTTTCCACTTCGCCGCCATTTCCGGCTCCTTCTGGGGAAGGCCGGCGCGCATCGGGAATTCGGTCTCGGGCAGATAGAGGGTCTTGGAGTAGTCGATCTTCTCAGGGGTATCGGTCATGGATCAGCCATCGAATGGGGCGACCTCAAGCGGTCGCAAAATTATGTCAAGGAGTGGCGGCAAGCGGGCGCGGGGCTTGAAACCCAACGCCAAAAACCCGGACCTTCCCGCGGCTCTTCAAGCCGCCGGGAGGGCCGGGCCAATAATTCGAATGATCCGGGCCGCCGAAAGATACGTCATGGCCGCGTTCTTTAGGGGTTTTTCGCGCCAAAAGGAAGGGGCAAGATGGGCTGTCGCATACCCCCTTTTACTCGCCGCCTTCAGCCTCGACCACCTTGCGCAGGGCATCGTTGATGCGGTCCTGCCAGCCGGGGCCGTCCTTCTGGAAGTGTTCGAGGACTGCGCTGTCGAGCTTGATCGACACCATCTCGCGAACCTCGGGCGGCGCGCGGCGTTCGACGGCGGGGGCCACGGGCTTCGGCGCCGGCTTGAACAGCGCCTCGGCGGCATCCTTCGGGTTCACGGGTCTGCGTGGCGTCGTGGCCATGGGGTGCCTTTCGGTCTCTTTCAGTGATTTGCTGGGCGCACTAGGCGCCATCGAGACGTAGGCGTCAAGCGGAAGCGCTTGACTGCAACGCAAGCATCAGGCCGACAGAAGGACTGGCCTGTGGCTCTCGGCTGAGCCGGTTTTCGGACCTGGGACCGTCTCGGGATTGGCGTCCGAGAGCGCGGCGTGCTGGAACACGACGCGGTTACGCCCCTGGTTCTTGGCCTCGTAGAGGCCGATATCGGCCTCAGCCATCCAGGCATCGAGGCTGCGTGCCGTTCCATCCGTGACGACCATGCCGCAGGAGAAGGACAGGCGAAAACGGTTGTCGCCCGAGCGGATATCCTCGGAGGTGATCGCCAGGCGCGCCGCCTCGATGGTCGCGAGTGCCGTGGCGCTGTCCCGGTTCGGCAGGCAAATCCCGAACTCTTCCCCGCCCAGCCGGCCGAAGATCGCATCCGGAGGCAGAAGCGCGCTCGTCCTCTCGGCGAACTGCTGCAGGGCGTCATCCCCGCCCTTGTGGCCATAGGTATCGTTGACGCGCTTGAAATGATCGAGATCGAGCACGGCGATGGCTGTGCCCTGCCGTTCCGCGAGCTTGGCAGCCTGATGCAGGAACATGCGGCGGTTCGCCAGACCGGTCAGGTTGTCCCGCTCGGCCAGCTGGCGCTGGATCTCGCCGCCGCGTTCGAGCTTCAGCACCATGGCCATCAGGAAGGAGAGGAGGTTGAAGATCAGCAGCAGCATGCTGGTATAGGTCATCCAGTCGGAGACCGGGATGCGCCCTTCGAAATGGACGGGATAGAGGACGGGAAGCGGCGTGATCAACAGCGTGGAAAGCGCATAAGCCCCATAGACCACGGCCGCCAACCGCGCCGAGGGCAGTCGTTCGCCCGGCTTCGCCCGCCAGAGATCGAGGGTGCCGAGCGCCAGATTGACGGCAGAGCCAAGGTAGACGAGCGAAATGCGCACCGGGGTCGGATCTTCGAGAAGGCCGGCAAGAACCATGCCCATGCATGTGAGCACTGCAACGTGAAAGCCGTGCCGCAGCCGATAGGGCTGGCCGTAGAATTCCTTGAAGCCGAGCCGCGTGAGACTGGTGCGCGCCACGTAGATGAGCCCGCCGATATATCCCATGATGTTGTAGGGAACATATTCGGTGAGGCTGGTGCCGATGGCGCCGATGACCATGAACCAGGAGGCGAGCGCCCAGAAGACGATTTCCTTCTGGTGCGGGTTTCGCACCCAGGCGATCGTTGCGACGACCAGCACGGCGAAATTGATCACCGCGTTGTAGGAAATGACCGTCAGCAGGTCCAGCATCGGTTCAGCCAAGCCTCAGGGAACGTTGCTGCCTTTAAATCACGATATTCCGGTAAATAAGATTAATTCGCGGAAAAGTCCGGGCAATTAAGGGCCGGAAGGTTAAACCGGGGTAAACCGGCAGGACCTCCTGACCCGCCGCAATTCCGATCACATGCTTCGGGTGGGATCCGCGAAGACATCAACCCGGGCCAGCCTGCGGGCAATCAGGATGCCGACGAGCAGAGCCCCGACGAAGATGGCCGCTGAGGCATGTCCCAGACCAAGGGCCGGGATCGATGCGCCGGGGCAAAAGCCGGCAATGCCCCAGCCGATTCCGAAGACCGCCGAGCCGCCGATGAGTTTGGTATCGATGGCGCTCGCTTTCGGCAGGCGGAAGGACTGGTCGAAAACCGGCTTCTGCCGCATCCGGAAAAGCAGCGCATAGCCGGGTGCGGCAACCGACAGTGCGCCCGCCATGACAAAGGCGAGGCTGGGATCGAAGCTGCCGGCGAGATCGAAGAAGTTGAGCACCTTGGCGGGGTTCGCCATGCCCGAAAGCACGATGCCGGTTCCGAACAGGGCGCCGATCAGGAAAACGACGAGGAAGCGCATCAGATCGCAGCTCCGAAGACGTGGCGGATGACGAAGACGGTCAACACGGCGAAGGCCATGAAGGTCGCCGTGGCTGCGATCGAACGACGCGAGAGGCGCGCCATGCCGCAGATCCCATGGCCGGATGTGCAGCCGGAGCCGAAGGTGACGCCGATGCCGGCAATGAGGCCGCCGACGATCAGCGCCGAGGTCGATACGGGCACGGAATATTCCACCTGATAGCCGCTCAAAGAGAGGGCCAAGGGCGCAAGGATCGCGCCGGCGAGAAAGGCTGCCTTCCACGACCCGTCGGCGCCGAGCGGCGGCAGGATGCCGCCGATGATCGCGGTCATTCCGGCAATCCGGCCCCAGGTGAGCATCAGCAGAAGTGCGGAAAGGCCGATCAGCAGGCCACCGGCAAAAGACATCAGGGGGGTGAATTCGGTCAAGGCGCCCTCCGGGTTTCCCGCGCGAAGGACCGGGAACCAGTTTACATAGCGATACCAATATGTGAGCCGGGGGTGCGCGGCAATGCAAATCTGCGGTTTCAGCCGTCAGAAGGCGATGGCGGCATCCAGTTCGCCAATCGGCTTGACGCCCGCCAGAAGCGCCCTCGCCTCTTCCACATCCTTGCGGATCTGGGCGACCAGCGGATCAAGGCCATCGAATTTCCATTCGTCGCGCAGGAAGCCGAAGAGCGAGACGGAACAGATCTCGCCGTAGAGATCGCCGGAGAAATCGAAGATGAAGGTTTCGAGCCAGGGGTCGCCATTGTTGGTGACGGTCGGGCGGTAACCGAAGCTTGCGACGCCATCGCGAATGATGCCGTCTGGTCGGCGGAAGCGAACGGCATAGATGCCGGGCCTGAGCGTTGCCTCCGGCGGCAGATGCATGTTGGCGGTGGGAAAGCCCAGCGTGCGTCCGAGCTGCTGGCCCTTCATCACCTCGGCCTCGACCGTATAGCGATAACCGAGCAGGCCGGCGGCCTCGGCAACCTCACCCTCGGCGATCAGGCCGCGAATGCGGCTCGACGAGATGACGGCAGCGCCCTCGTCGCGGAAAGCGTCGATCAGGCTGACGCCAAAGCCATGGCGGTTGCCAGCCTCCATCAGGAAAGCCGGGCCACCTTCCCGGCCCTTGCCGAAATGAAAATCGAATCCGGTCACCACTTCCTTGGCGCCCAGCCAGTCGCGCAGGATCGTGACGACGAAGTCTTCCGCCGAACGCTGCGAGAATTCCCGGTCGAAGGGGTATTCGATGACGGAATGAAAGCCCATGGCCTCCAGAATGCGGGCACGCAAGGACGGCGGGGTCAGGCGGAAAACCGGTTTGTCCGGATTGAAGACGGTGCGGGGATGCGGCTCGAAGGTCAGGACAAGCGCGGGTACCCCGAGGGTCTCGGCTCGCTCCAGCGCGCGGTTCAGCACCGCCTGATGGCCGCGATGCACGCCGTCGAAATTGCCGATGGCCACGACACCGCCACGCAGGGCGGCGGGCAGCACTTCCTTCTTTTCGTTGCGGTGAAAGACGGTCATCCGAGCATGCGCCTCATGCCAACCTGTGCATCCAGTATTGCGGCGCGACCTTTTCCCGTTCGAGGAAGTTGGTGAGACGAGCCTCATCGGTCACGCCGTTCGTCGCGTAATCGGCCGCGTGAATGCCGCCGGAGATGTAGAGAAGGTCGAGGCCGGCATCGACAGCGCCCCTGACGTCGGTCGGCATGCCGTCGCCGATGGCCAGCACGCGAGCCTTGTCGAACTCACCCCGCGCTTCGCGGGCGGCGGACAGCGTCGCCTCATAGATCGGCTTGTGCGGCTTGCCGGCGATGCGGGTCTCGCCGCCGAGCGCCGTGTAGAAGGCCGCAACCGCGCCGGCGCAAGGAATGATGCGGTGGCCGCGCTCGACCACGAGATCCGGATTGGCGCAGATCAGCGGCACCTTACGGGCGACGAAACCGGTCAGCAAGTCGCGGTAGTCTTCCGGCTGCTCGACCTCATCGTCGAAGAAGCCGGTGCAGACGACGCAATCGGCCTCTTCCTTCGAGACGACCTCGACATCGAGGCCATCAAAAAGCGGCAGATCCCGTTCCGGGCCGAGCAGGAAGACCTTCTTCGGTCCGGCGGCGATCAGCGTGCGGGTAACGTCGCCCGAGGTGACGATGCGATCATAGGCCGTGTCGGGCACGCCGATGGCGCGCAGCTGCGGAATGACGCCGATGGCGGGCCTGGGCGAATTGGTGATCAGCACCACCGTCAGGCCCTTTTCGCGGGCCGCCGTCAGGGCTTCGCCTGCCAGCGGAAAGGCGTCGATACCGTTGTGCAGCACGCCCCAGACATCGCAGAGAATGACGTCGTAAGCGTCGGTCACGTCGCCGAGGGTGGAAATGCTGCGGGTCATCGTCTGTCCTGACTGCTTATTGTGTGTCCGGTGACATGGCAAAGGACGGGCGGCAAGGCAAGGGGCAAGCGTGCGGTGACTTAAAAATGCCCCTCCCCCTTCGCGCGGTCAAAGCAGATAGCGAACGCCAAGGCCGAGCAAACCGGCCGCGATCAGAGTCCGTCCAATTCCGAGATGAAAACGGAAGATCATGACGCCGGCGACGACGGCGATCACCAGCGCCTGGATGTCGAGCGAGGACCAGACGGGGTGCGGCACGGAAAGCGTCACAGGCCCCAGGCGTGCCCAGGCAAACGGCTCGACGTCGGTGAAAATGACATGCAGGGCAAACCAGACGGCGAGGTTGAGAATGACCCCGACCACGGCGGCGGTGATCGCCGAGAGCGCCGCGCTCAAGAGGCGATTTCCGCGCAGGCGCTCGATATAGGGGGCACCGGCGAAAATCCAGATGAAGCTCGGAATGAACGTCGCCCAGGCGGCGAGCAATCCGCCGAGCAATCCGCCAACCAACGGATGGAGCGCGCCGCTCTCACGGAAACCGGCGAGGAAACCGACATAGGAAAGAACGAGGACCAGCGGCCCCGGCGTCGTTTCGGCAAGGGCCAAACCATCCAGCATCTCGCCCGGTTTCAGCCAGGCATAATGATCGACGGCCACCTGGGCGACATAGGCAAGCACGGCATAGGCGCCGCCGAAAGTGACGAGCGCCATCCTGGAGAAGAAGCTCTGAACCTCGGGCAATGCGGTTTCCGGAAGTGTCAGCCACAACAGGGGAAGCGGGGCCAGCCACACGACGACCCAGAACAGAAGGGCGGCGAGCTGCCGTAGAAATGGCGGGCGGGCGCGGAATTCTTCGGACATTTCCACAGGTGGGGATGTCACGCCTCGGGCGTGTATGAGGCCAATCATTGCGGCCGCAAGCACGACGAGCGGGAACGGCAGGGCGAAGAGGAAGAGCGAGATGAAGGCTCCAGCCGCGAGAAGGCGGTGAAACGGTGTTTTCAACGCCCGCTTGCCGATGCGGATGACCGCTTCGACGACGATGGCCAGCACCGCCGCCTTCAGGCCGAAGAACAGTCCGGCGACCAGGCTCGTCTCCTGGTAGAGCGCATACAACGTCGATAGACCGAGAATGACGGCGAGACCCGGCAGAACGAAGAGCAGGCCCGCCACGATGCCACCGCGCACCCCATGCAGGAGCCAGCCGATATAGGTCGCGAGCTGCTGGGCTTCGGGTCCCGGCAGCAGCATGCAATAATTCAGAGCATGCAGGTAGCGGTCCTCGTCGATCCAGCGTTTTTCCTCGACACAGATCCTGTGCATGAGCGCGATCTGTGCGGCCGGACCGCCAAACGACATGAGGCCGATGCGGGCAAAGGCGGAGACCAGTTCGGAATAGGCCGGAGCGACGGGGGGATCGCCGGATGGATCGGCGGTGCGGATGTCGGTCTGTTTCGCCGGCATGCACCCTTCCTTTTTTCACGCGCGCGCTTGACTCGTCGCGAGCCTGTTCTTATCTCAACGTCGCTGGCACTCCCCAAGGGAGAGTGCTAACAAATTCCAATGTGGCTCCAACCGGGGTCACTGATGTCATTTGATCGAGGGATTAGACAATGGCAAGCACCAATTTCCGTCCGCTGCACGACCGCGTTGTAGTCAAGCGCGTCGAGTCCGAAGCCAAGACCAAGGGCGGCATCATCATTCCTGACACGGCCAAGGAAAAGCCGGCTGAAGGCGAAATCGTCGCCGTCGGCCCGGGCGCCCGCGACGAAAGCGGCAAGCAGATCGCTCTCGACGTCAAGGTCGGCGACCGCGTCCTGTTCGGCAAGTGGTCCGGCACCGAGGTCAAGCTCGACGGCGAAGACCTGCTGATCATGAAGGAAGCCGACATCATGGGCATCATCGGCTGATATCGGCCTGATACCCCTCTTCCTCTTTAACAATTCACCAATGGGCTAGACGCCCGGGAGTTTTGAACATGGCTGCAAAAGAAATCAAGTTTGGCCGCACCGCGCGCGAAAAGATGCTGCATGGCGTCGACATCCTCGCAGACGCCGTGAAGGTAACGCTCGGCCCCAAGGGTCGTAACGTCATCATCGACAAGTCCTTCGGCGCTCCGCGCATCACCAAGGACGGTGTATCGGTTGCCAAGGAAATCGAACTGGAAGACAAGTTCGAGAACATGGGCGCCCAGATGGTCCGCGAAGTTGCTTCGAAGACCAACGACATCGCCGGCGACGGCACCACGACCGCAACCGTTCTTGCCCAGGCCATCGTTCGCGAAGGCAACAAGGCCGTTGCTGCCGGCATGAACCCGATGGACCTGAAGCGCGGTATCGATCTGGCCGTTCTCGAAGTCGTCAAGGACCTCCAGGCCAAGGCCAAGAAGATCTCGACCTCGGAAGAAGTTGCCCAGGTCGGCACGATCTCGGCCAACGGCGACACGCAGGTCGGCAAGGACATTGCCGAAGCCATGCAGAAGGTCGGCAACGAAGGCGTCATCACCGTCGAAGAAGCCAAGACCGCTGAAACCGAACTCGAAGTCGTCGAAGGCATGCAGTTCGACCGCGGCTACCTCAGCCCCTACTTCGTGACCAACCCGGAAAAGATGGTCGCCGATCTCGACGACGCTTACATCCTCCTGCACGAAAAGAAGCTCTCGAACCTCCAGGCCATGCTGCCGGTTCTCGAAGCCGTCGTTCAGACCGGCAAGCCGCTCGTCATCATCGCTGAAGACGTCGAAGGCGAAGCTCTTGCAACGCTCGTCGTCAACAAGCTGCGTGGCGGCCTGAAGATCGCTGCCGTCAAGGCTCCGGGCTTCGGCGATCGCCGCAAGGCCATGCTGGAAGACATCGCCATCCTCTCGGGCGGCACTGTCATCTCGGAAGACCTCGGCATCAAGCTCGAGTCGGTTACGCTCGAAATGCTCGGCCGCGCCAAGAAGATCTCGATCACGAAGGAAAACACCACGATCGTTGACGGTGCCGGCCAGAAGTCGGACATCGAAGGTCGCGTTGCCCAGATCAAGGCGCAGATCGAAGAAACCACCTCTGACTACGACCGCGAAAAGCTGCAGGAACGTCTTGCCAAGCTCGCTGGCGGCGTTGCCGTGATCCGCGTTGGCGGCTCGACGGAAATCGAAGTCAAGGAACGCAAGGACCGCATCGACGACGCGCTGAACGCAACGCGCGCTGCCGTTCAGGAAGGCATCGTCCCCGGCGGCGGTACCGCTCTGCTGCGTTCTTCCACGAAGATCACCGTCAAGGGTGCAAACGACGACCAGGAAGCCGGCATCAACATCGTTCGCCGCGCCCTGCAGTCGCTGGTTCGCCAGATCGCCACCAATGCTGGTGACGAAGCTTCGATCATCGTCGGCAAGATCCTCGACAAGAACGAAGAGAACTACGGCTACAACGCCCAGACCGGCGAATTCGGCGACATGATCGCCATGGGTATCGTCGACCCGGTCAAGGTTGTTCGCACCGCCCTGCAGAACGCAGCTTCGGTTGCTTCGCTGCTGATCACCACCGAAGCCATGATCGCCGAACTTCCGAAGAAGGAAGCTGCTGGCGGCATGCCGGGCGGCATGGGTGGCATGGGCGGCATGGACATGATGTAAGACCCATCGGGTCTTACAATCAGGTCCATCAAAGCCGCCCATCACTTAAGGTGGTTCAGCGCGTCAAGCGCGCTGAACTGGCGGCATGGACATGATGCAAGACATCAGGGTTTTCATCTGGACCATCCGGTTCATTTAGAAAGGGCGGCCTTCGGGTCGCCCTTTTTCTTGTCCTGCAGGTGCACTGGCGTGACAAACCTGGGATTAAATCCCAAAATGTACATGCAACTATTCGTCGCACTTGTTGACATGGTCATTTTGTATGTGAATACTTATTAACCAAACGAAATTCTTATCTAAGCGGTTTAAAACCCAGCATTATAGGCGAATCTGAAATTTAGAATTATCTAATTTACTAGAGCGCGCCTCCACATCCTTTGCTGTTTGTTTCCGGGATCTGGCGAATGTGAGCCGTTTTCATCTAAATACTTTCATGGTATCTAGCCGGTTAAATTCGTATGGCGAACTGTTCATTTCTGGGATTGGCACATGGACAACATGTCTTGTCGCTGCCTGCATGGGATGAAAGGTTTGTCGGCGTTGCGAATGGGCAAGGTGTGGGCCGCCCCGCATTGGGACGGCTGAGGACGTGAAACGGGTGTTCACGCCCGACCTTGAGGAGTTCTCGGACACTCCGAGACGCAGGTGGGGGCTCCTGCGAAAGTAAGGCGTGCGGCTTGTGAAGTGGCACGTCCCGACCTTGATAGGGCACCGGTTTCGACCGGATGAGGGCTTTGGACGTATTGTCTGGCAGGGCAACGCGTTCATCGTGTTGGGGGCCAATAGGCTCGGAGTTGGGGACTACCTTGTTCAAAATTGCAAATGCAGATCTCGCAACCAGCTTTGCGGTGGGCGACGCAGAGGACGAACGCCTGCTGGGGCAGGACGCTTGCCGGTTTGGCATATCCGAAGACTGGACCGGCGACTTGACGAGCGGACTTCTGACGCTCGGCGACCGCGCACGGCAACTCCATGGGCTGGACAGCCATGAATGCGGCCTGCTGACCGTGATGCGGTGCTACGATCCCGCCGATCGCGGGCATATTCTCCGGCTGTTCGAACAGGCCGCCACCGAACCCTCCCGCTTCTGTTATTCGACGACAATCCTGTCGGCCAGCAACCAGCGCCAGCCGGTTTTCTGTATCGGCGAATCCACCGGCTTCGAGGCCAGTCGCGGCAAGATGGTGGGGCTGTTCATATTCCCCCATTTCCAACTGCCGACAGCCGCCACCGTAACGCCCGCCTGATCGGCAGCCCGACGGCGGAAGCTCCATCCGCCTCGACAACCACCAGCGCAGATTTTCTGACGGCACCTGCGGCCAAGTCGGCGGGTGCGCTGGCGATTGCCCGGCGCTCCGGAGCACGTCGGTTTCCAGGCTGTCGGCATGACGGAGCCATCGGCATCGGGCGCCTTATCGTTTCGTTTTTGTGAACGAACAGTCAAATGTCGTCAACCTATGCGCCCGATGAAAAAGAGGGCATCTAGGCTTCACATTCTGGAGCCCACAGGGGTGAGGTTTCAGTTGCAACCCAATGGAGCCCTCGATGTCGTCCGCCAACAATGCTCTTCTCGTTCTCGTCCGCGTTCTCCTTTCCTTCATGTTCATCATGTCGGGTTACGGCAAGCTCGCCGATCCGGCTGGCACCGCCGGCATGATCTCCGGCGCTGGAATTCCTGCCGCCGACCTGATGGCCTATGCCGCCGGCCTCTATGAACTCGTCGCCGGCCTCTTCATCCTCGTCGGCTTCCAGACGAAGATCACTGCCTGGACCGTCGCGCTCTTCTGCGTCTTCACCGGTCTCGTCTTCCACACCGGCACCGTTGCCATCGAAGGCTGGCCGGAAGGCGCACTCGGCTGGATCAACACGCTGAACCAGATCATGGTGATGAAGAACTTCACGCTGGCTGGTGGCTACATCGCCCTCGCCATCGTCGGTGCCGGCGCCTACTCGATCGACGCCCGCCGCGGTTCGGCTGCCTGATCCCTGCCCTTAACGGCAAAACGAAACCCGCTGGAGCGATCCGGCGGGTTTTTTCGTGTGTGATTGCCCCTCAACCGCCTGCCGGCACCTTCTCCCCGCTGGCGGGGAGAAGGACGAACCCGCCAAGGCCTGCAGTCCCCTCTCCCCGCTTGCGGGGAGAGGGTCAGGGTGAGGGGCATTCCAGATTGTGATTAAAGCACGCCGCGCACGGCCTCGACGATGCGGCCGATCATCGGATTACCCTCATGCTCCGGCTTCCGTGCCCGCACGAGGCAGGCTTCCGAGCGCAGGATCACGCCATCCGACAACACCTTCAGGTGATTGGCCCTCAGCGTCGAGCCGGTCGAGGTGATGTCGACGATGATATCGGCCTGGCCGGCGGCGGGCGCCCCTTCGGTGGCGCCCAGGCTCTCCACGATGCGATAGAGCTGGATGCCGTGGCTGCCGGAGAAATGCTGTTGCGTCAGGCGCCAGTATTTGGTGGCAATCGCCAGGCGCCGTCCGTGGCGGGTGCGGAATTCGGCGGCGACGTCGCCGAGGTCGGCCATCGTGTCGACGTCGTACCAGATCTCGGGCACGGCCACGACGACATCGGCATGGCCGAAGCCGAGGCGGGCGGCGATCTCGACACGGCTGTCTGCTTCCGCCAGCCCTTCGCGGATCAGGTCTTCGCCGGTCACGCCGAAATCGACCGTGCCGTTGCCGATCTCGCGCGAGATTTCGGAGGCCGAGAGATAGGCGATCTCGACATCGTCGAAGCCTTCGACGCGGCCGCGATAGGAGCGATCATTGCCGACGGCGACGATCTTCATGCCCGCCTTCTCGAAGATGGCGGAAGCATCGTCCTTCATGCGGCCCTTGGAGGGCAGACCGATGGTGATGGTCATGAGCCTGACCTCTCAGTTTCTATGCGGTCGAGCCAGAGCGAAAAACCGACGGCGGGAATATGGCTTTCTGCGCCGAGCAGGGTCAGCAGCCGGTCGAAACGGCCGCCACCGGCGAGCACGGCGGGCTTACCCTCAACGACCACCTCAAAGACGAGGCCGGTATAATAGTCGAGCGGACGACCGAAGGCGGCGCGGTAGGTGATGCGGGTGAGATCGGTGCCGATATTGGCGAGCGCTGCGACACGTTCGTCGAAACGGGCGAGCGCTTGCCCGAGCTTCAGGCCGGCGGCATCGGCGAAGCCGGCAAGCGCTGCGGAGGCATCGGCGAGCGGCAGTTCCAGCGAGAGGAATTCGCGCAGCAGCAGCAGGGCGGCACCATCAAGGCGGGTCTCGGAGAGCTCAAGCTTTTCCTTCAGGCGCCGGGCGATCTCGGCCGGCGTGCGGCTGGCATTGGTGAGATAGCCGGTTTCCTGCATGGTCGCATCGATATGGGCGATCAGGGCCTGCTGGTCACCCTTTGCCAGCAGCTCCGAAACCTCCGGCGCAAGACCCGGGACCGGCGTCGGCGTGGCGAGCGTGCGCAGGAGCTGGTCGATCTGGACCGGATTGCCGAAGGCCTGGATGAGGCGCTTCTGCCAGCCGGCGGGCAGGCCGAGCGCCTTGACGACCGCTTCGAAGACCGACTGGTCGCCGAGGGTCACGGCAAGCGGCTTCGTCGGCAAAAGGCGGGTAAGGATCGCCATGCTGTCGGCAACCGCGCGGGCGTCCGATGCGGCAATCGCGATGTCGCCCAAATCCTCGATGCCGGCCTGATAAAACTCCTGCGGGCCTTCGCGGCGCTGTCGGAAGACTTCGCCGAGATAGGCATAACGCTTCGGCGTGCCGGTCGCAGTTTCGATATGGCGCAGGCAGACGGGAATGGTGAATTCTGGACGCAGGCAGAGGCTTTCGCCGCGCTCGTTCTCGGTGAGGAAAATACGCCGACGCAGGTCTTCACCCGCCATGTCGAGGAAGGGAGCGGCCGGCTGGATCACGGGTGTGTCGACGCGGGTCGTGCCGCGAGAGGTGAATTCCTGCAGGATGGTGCCGGCGAAATCGGGCATGTCGGTCAGGGGCATGTTACACCACAATCAAAGGAATACCCCCCTCTGTCACTTCGTGACATCTCCCCCTCAAGGGGGGAGATCAGAGGGAGTTCGCGGCGCCTGCCGTCCACCGATCTCCCCCCTTGAGGGGGAGATGCCAGGTAGGGCAGAGGGGGGCAAAGGCTCGGCATTACATCAACCATGCTTCATTCAACCAACTGTCTGCATCAGTTCGATCCGATTACCAAAGGGGTCATAGACATATCGTCTTTCAAACCCCTCCAACGACTCGTCAGATACGACCTCATAACCTGCAGCTTCAATCCTTGCGGTCAGCTCCGCGAGATCGTCAACGAGCAAAGCCGGATGAGCCTTGCGAGCCGCGCGAAAATCCTCTTCCACCCCTAGATGGATCCGCAGTGCCCCCAGCTCAAACCAGCAGCCACCACGGCGCGCCAGATTGTCCGGCTTTTGCACTTCGACCAGTCCCAGCACTTCACCATAGAAGCCACGCGCCCGGTCTTCACCACCCAATGGCATCGCCAACTGAACATGGTGAAGCGCCAAAAGGGCCATTTACTCACCCTTCGCCCGACGACGATCTTCCGCCTGGGCGGCCAGGATCTCCTTGACCTTCGCCACCAGCTCGGTCTCCGGCACCACTTCCTGCGCCACACGCGCTTCACGCCATTCGGCGTTGTCGGTGATCTCGCCCGACAGGCGCTTGCCTTCGATCAGGTCCTTGATCTGCACGACGCCTTGTGCGCGCTCGTCGCCGCCCTGGATGATGGCGATGGGGGCGCCACGGCGGTCGGCATATTTCAGCTGGTTGCCGAATTTCTTCCAGTTACCCTGGTACATTTCGGCGCGAATACCAGCGTTGCGCAGATCCTGCGTGAACTTCTGATAGCGGCCCATGCTCTCGACATCGCCATCCATGACGGTGACGAGGACGGGGCCCAGCACTTCATCCTGGCCGAGCTTGCCGAGGTTCTTCAGCGCCGTCATCAGGCGCGAGACGCCGATGGAGAAGCCGGTGGCCGGGACCGGCTGGCCCATGAAACGCGAGACGAGGCCATCATAACGCCCGCCGCCACCGACCGAGCCGAAGACAACCTTTTCGCCCTTTTCATTGGTGACGTCGAAGGTGAGTTCGGCTTCGTAGACGGGGCCGGTGTAGTATTCGAGGCCGCGGACGACGGAGGGGTCGATCTTGATGCGGTCGGGGCCGTAGCCTGCCGCGTTAAACAGGTTTGCAATTGCCAGCAGGTTTTCACCCGCATCGACTAAAATCTGGGATTGGCAGCGCTCACCGTAGCGCAGCACCCTGAGGCCGTATTCGGTGTTTGCATTGGAGTAAGAAAGTACAGCATTGCCAGCTATCATTGAGCTGATTTCTCGCTCTGTGATCGTTCGGACCGGCACCAAGTCAACGAAGTCCAAAAGCTCATCAATTTGCTGTTGAGCGAGACCCGCCCCCTTGGTGAAGTCGCCGGACTCATCCTTACGGCCTTCCCCGAGCAGCAGACGCACGCCCTCAATGCCAAACTTGTCGAGCTTGTCGATGGCGCGCAGCACACCCAGGCGCCGTCCCGCATTCTCCTCGCCGCCGAGGCCGATGGCCTCCATGACGCCATCCAAAACCTTGCGGTTGTTGACCCGGATCACATAATCCCCGCGCTTGATGCCGAGCGCTTCCAGCGTGTCGGCCATCATCATGCACATTTCGGCGTCGGACTGGACGCCCGGCGCGCCGACGGTGTCGGCATCGAACTGCATGAACTGGCGGAAGCGGCCCGGGCCAGGCTTCTCATTGCGGAAGACGTAGCCAGCGCGATAGGTGCGGAACGGCAGCTGGATTTCCTGGAAGTTCTCCGCGACATGACGGGCCATGGGGGCCGTCAGGTCGTAGCGCAGCGACATCCACTGTTCGTCGTCATCCTGCAGCGAGAAGACGCCTTCGTTCGGGCGATCGCTGTCGGGCAGGAACTTGCCGAGTGCATCGGTGTATTCGAAGAGCGGGGTCTCGATCGGGTCGAAGCCGTAGCGCTCATAGACCTCGCGGATCGTCTCCATCATCTGGTTGGCGGCACGGATATCGGCAGCCTCGCGATCGACGAAGCCGCGCGGCAGGCGGGCCTTCAGCTTACTTGGCTTCTTGTTCTTATCGCTCATGATGACAACCGGAATTTTCGTTTCAAAAAGGTGCCGGTGTCTTAGAGGATCAAGGATTTGGCGGCAAGGGCGAAGGCGGGTGGGGGCGAGGCCGGATGCTGGAAAATGGTCGGGTGCGGTGGTATGTTTGCACGCGAAACCAGAGGTTGGACCGATGAACAAGCGCGTCACGCTCGATATGCCGGAAGAAATGCATCAGTTGATCGTCGAATACGCGTCGGAGGCGGGTGCGGAGCCGGATGATTATCTGCGCCAGATGATTCAGCGCGAACTTGAAAATCTCCAAGACCTCGCCGCCGCAGATGAGGCCATGAAGCGAATACAGAGCGGAGAGGACAAGGTCGTCAGTTCCGAGGAGTTCTGGCGTGGCCTGGACGATTGAGTATCGGCAGTCCGTTCAAAAAACGATCAAGAAACTCGACCCCGTCGTTCGCCGACGCATCAAGCAGTTTCTGGAAGAGCGGCTCGCCAAACACGACAATCCCAGAAGCCTTGGCGATCCTCTTCATGGCAGCAAGCTTGGTGCCTATTGGCGCTACACAGTTGGCGACTACCGCATCATCTGCGATATCCAGGACGGCAAACTCGTGGTGCTCGTGGTCGAGATCGGCCATCGCAGCTCCGTCTATCGGTAAGACATGATCCTCGAAGCCCTGAATTATGCCGCGACGTGGCCGCTCACTTCCGCCGCGCACCGCCCCTTCATCCGCTCCTCCGTCAATCTCTGGGCGCGCGCCAATCGCTGCCGCACGGCCTGGGCCGAACATGAACGGCAGACGAAGGCGGCCATTCTGAAGGCGGCAGAGCAATGCCGGCAGCGGCGGACGGTGGTGGTGCTCGGTTCGGGGCTGCTGCGGGACGTGCCGATCACGGAACTCTCTCGGCTCTTCGATACGGTGGTGCTGGTTGATCTCGTGCATCTGGCCAGCGTCCGAGGCTGGCTGAAGCTCAAGGGCCTGAAGAACATCCGGCTGATCGAGCGGGATCTTTCGGGGCTGGATGCGCTGCTTGCTGGCGAGGTTTTGGAGCCGCTCGCGTTTCTCCGGCAGGTGCCCTATCTCGATCTCGTGGTCTCGGCCAATCTCCTGTCGCAGATCGGCATTGGCGTGGCACGGCGGCTCGGTGGGCAATCCGAAGACGGCGACAGGGTCCGGCAGGCGATCGCAGCACATGTCGAGGGACTGGCGCAGGTTCCAGCTGCCACCTGCCTTGTCACCGATGTCAGCTATGCGGTGATCGACCGTGGCGGTCTTCGGCACGAGACTGTGGACCTCATGCATGGCGTCGACCTCGGCACACCCTCGGCCCGATGGGACTGGCCGGTCATTCCCTTCGGTGAAGAAAGCCGCGACTACCAGATCGTCCATCACGTGATCACGCGTTGAGACCAGGGCTGCCAGCCTTGCTTTCGTCGAAATGGCGGACCATCTTTTGCGGCATGAAATCACTCGTCCGCCTCCTGCTGCTCGTCGCGGCGCTCAGCTATGGTGCCATGCCCATGACTGGCATGCCGGCCATGGCGATGCCTGTGGCGTTTGAGACGGATCATGCGGGCGATGAGCAAAAGCCGATCCCGGCTGCAAAGGGGATGGCAAGCATCGATTGCCCGCATTCCGGCGGTGAGATGGCCGCTGCTGATCCGGGCGACGGCGCCGATCATGCTTCCAAACCGATGACGAACGGCGGGCATTGCGCCGCCTGCCTGACGCTGCCTGCCAGCCCTCTTCTGCGCGACAGCGGAAAAGCTGCCCGTGCGGCGGAGGCCGCATCGGCTGCACCCCGGCTCGTCTCCACCTTTTCCGCTCCGCTGACACCCCCTCCCCGCGCCTGATCGGATGAAAGCGCGCGGCCCTTTGGGCTTGCGCATTGCCATCACAGATCAGCACAGGAGAACTCACATGCTGAAAACCATTCTCGTTGCGGCGTCGCTTACGGCCGTATTGTCCACGTCCGCCGTTTTCGCCCAGGACAACACCATGCATCAGGGACACGACATGTCTTCCATGGGCCAGGGCATGATGGACGACAGCCCCTCGTCCAAGGCCTTCCAGGAGGCCAACGAAAAGATGCACAAGGACATGGCCGTTCCGCTCACCGGCAATGCCGATGTCGACTTCGTGCGCGGCATGATCCCGCATCATCAAGGCGCGATCGACATGGCGAAGATCGTGCTCGAGCACGGCAAGGATCCCGAAATCCGCAAGCTCGCGGAGGGCGTGATCAAGGCCCAGGAAGGCGAGATTGCCATGATGAAGGACTGGCTGAGCAAGAACGGACAGTGAGTAAGCCTTCAAGAACCTGCAATGGCGCCAAACGGCGCCATTGCTTTGCCCTGCGGAGAGATTAGTCTCACGCGTCCTGACCGAAAAGGAGGCGTCATGTCCAACCGCCCTGTCTCCGTGATCGGCTTTGATGCCGACGACACGCTCTGGCAGAACGAGCAGTATTACAAGCTGACCGAAAGCCATTTCCGCAGCCTGCTCTCCGCATATGCCGAAGGCGATCGCGTGTCGGAGCGCCTGCTCGAGGCGGAAAAGCGCAACCTCGCCCATTACGGTTTCGGCATCAAAGGTTTTACCCTGTCGATGATCGAGACGGCCTTGGAAATCACCGAAGGGCGTGCGCCGTCTTCCGTCATCAGCGAAATTCTCGCGATCGGTCGCGATCTGCTCGGACACCCCGTCGAATGTCTGCCGCATGCCCGCGATGCCCTGGAGGCGCTGGCGGGCAAATATTTTCTGGTGATGATCACCAAGGGCGATCTCTTCGATCAGGAGCGCAAGCTCGCACAATCCGGGCTCGGCGACTATTTCGATGCGGTCGAGATCGTCTCGGACAAGACCGCCACCACCTATCGGCGGATTTTCGGCAAACATGGCGAGGGGCCGGAGCGGTCGATGATGATCGGCAATTCGCTGAAGTCCGACATCGTGCCGGCGATCGCCGCCGGGGCCTGGGGCGTGTTCGTGCCACATGACCTGACCTGGGTGCTGGAGCATGTCGACAAGCCGACCGAGGCGCCGCGTTTTTGCGAGATCCCCGATCTCGGACATGTGCCCGACCTCGTCGCCAATCTGAAGGGCTGAAGACCCCCATGCGCAATTTCGACGAGATCTACCAACTCGCCGTGGCCCGCAAGGGCGAAGCGGGCGTTCTGGAAAGCCTCCTTCATCCGAAGTCACAGGCCGAAATCGCTGAGATGCCGGACGATCGTTTCCTGGCGCTGATGACCAAATGCATCTTCCAGTCTGGGTTCAACTGGAAGGTCGTCGAGGCGATGTGGCCCGGCTTCGAGGCGGCCTTCAAGGGCTTCGATATCGGGCGTTGCGCCATGCTGCACGACGAGGATTTCGGGCGACTGGTTTCCGATGTCAGGATCGTGCGGCATGGACCGAAGATCCGGGCCGTACAGGAAAATGCGGTTTTCCTGTCGGACATCGCCCGCGAGCATGGCAGTGCCGGCGCCTTCTTCGCCGGCTGGCCGACGGAGAATTACGTCGGTTTGCTTGACCTCCTGCAGAAGAGAGGATCGCGGCTCGGCGGCAATACCGGGCAATATTTCCTGCGATTTTCCGGCATCGACAGCTTCATCCTGTCGCAAAGCGTGGTGAACCGGCTGATGGCCGAGGGCATCGTGACCAAGGCGCCGACCTCGGCGAAAGACAAGGCTGCGGTGCAGGCGGCGTTCAACACGTGGCGGGAGCAATCCGGCCGGTCACTCACGGAGATCAGCCGCATTCTTGCTGTCAGCATCGACTGAGGCTCAGGGGCGCACGAGCCGTGCCCTCAGCTCTTCATTGCGGGCACGGCAGCAACAGCCCTCGATGTGGTCGTTGACCAACCCCATGGCCTGCATGAAGGCATAGACCGTGGTCGGGCCGACAAAGGTCCAGCCGCGCTTCTTCAGGTCTTTCGACAGGCGCACCGAGGTGGGCGAGGTCGGGTTGGCCTTGAGCGTGGCGTAATCCATGCGGGCCGGGCGTTCGGCGGTTTCGGGTTCGTAACTCCAGAAGTAACGAGAGAGCGATCCGAACTCCGCCTGAAGGTCGATCGCGCGGCGGGCGTTGTTGATGGTCGAGACGATCTTGCCGCGATGACGGATGATGCCGGCGTCAGCCAGGCACCGGGCGATGTCTTCGTCGCCGAAGCGGGCGACCTGATGGAAGTCGAAGCCGGCGAAGGCCGCGCGGAAGTTTTCGCGTTTCCTGAGGATGGTCAGCCAGGAAAGGCCGGACTGGAAACCTTCGAGGCAGATCTTCTCGAACAGCCTGACATCGTCGGTGACGGGCTTTCCCCATTCCTCGTCGTGATAGAGGCGATAGTCTTCCAGCCCACCGTGCCAGAAGCAGCGATCCAGGCCGTCTTCTCCCCGGATCAGGCCTTCCGCGATCATGTCCATACGATTCTCTCCCGATGCGGACAGGCGTTTACCATTTGTTCACGATTTTTCCAAACCGGATGCTAACCCTGACAGAAGGTTTACGGCATCCATCGCATTTTCATGAACGGGTCTTTACCAATTGGCGGCGCTCGTTCTGGCACGATCCTGGTGAACCCGGCCGGCTTTTCGCCCGCCGCCGTCTTCGGTCCCATGTTGCGAGTTGTCCGATGTTGAAAAAATCAGTCCTGCTGGCCGTGATCGCCAGCCTGCCCCTTGCCTTTTCCGCCACGGCCAATGACCGTTACCAGAGCCGGCCGCCGGTCATGGTGAGCCCGGACCTCTCGGCCGCCTGGGTCCTGCAGCTCGGCGGTGTTCCGGCGCAGACACGGGGTTATGCGACACGGCCGGTCGCCAATGCCGGCCGCCAGATGGTGCCCGTCTATCGCCAGCAGGCCATGCAGCCACAGCCGGCCCGTCAGCGTCCGCTGGTTCAGCAGCAGCGCCGCGTTCTCTTCGGGCAGCAGCCGGCAGCGCAGCAGGTCGCCATGCGCCCCAACAAGCCGGTGCGCACGCAGATCGAGCCGCAGTTCCTGCCGCAGATGGTGGAGTACCAGACCAAGGAGAAGCCCGGCACGATCGTCATCGATACGCGCCAGCGCTTCCTGTATCTTGTCATGGCCGACGGAATGGCCAAACGTTACGGCGTTGGCGTCGGCAAGCCGGGCTTCGAATGGGCCGGCACGCACAAGGTCACCGCCAAGCGTGAATGGCCGTCGTGGAACCCGCCGCAGGAAATGATCGCCCGCGAAGCGGCAAAGGGTCACTATCTGCCAGCCAGCATGGAAGGTGGTCCGGAGAACCCGCTCGGGGCGCGCGCGATGTATCTCGGATCGACGCTTTACCGCATCCACGGCACCAATGCGCCCTGGTCGATCGGCAACGGTGTCTCCTCCGGCTGCATTCGCATGCGCAACGAGGATGTGACCGATCTTTATGAACGGGTCCCGGTCGGGACCAAGGTTATTGTGATCTAAGCCACACCATTCGTCACAATGGCGTTCTAGGCTCTTGCATTAGAAAAGGAAGCGGATAGGCTCCAACCCCAGTATTTCCAGGGGACAAACCATGCCTGATTCCATCACGACCCGCGTTGCCGCGACCTTGATCGCGGCGACTTTCCTTCTTCCCATGCCTGCAAGCGCGATCAGCCTCAACCGTGTCCAGACGACCAGTGACGTCACGTTGGTGGCCCAGCCGAAGCAGGTCGCCGAGAAGTTCAAGCGCAAGGTTGTCCGGCTGACGACCGACGAGAAGCCCGGCACGATCATCATCGATACCAACAACAAGTTCCTCTACTTCGTCGAAGGCAACAACCGCGCGACCCGTTATGGCGTCGGCGTCGGTCGCGACGGCTTCGGCTGGTCCGGCGTTGTGAAGATCGGCCGCAAGTCGGAATGGCCGGAATGGCGCCCGCCGGCGGAAATGCGCCGCCGCGAAGCCGCCAAGGGCCATATGCTGCCCGTCGTGCAGGAAGGCGGCCCGGACAATCCGCTCGGCGCGCGCGCGATGTATCTCTACAAGGGTGGCCGCGACACGATCTTCCGTATCCACGGCACCAACCAGCCCTGGACGATCGGCCTCAACATGTCGTCCGGCTGCATCCGCATGATGAACAAGGATGTCGAGCATCTCTACGAGCGTGCCGATATCGGCGCCAAGGTGATCGTGGTCGGCCCCGGCAACAAGCAGGGCGATGTTTCCTTCGACGACAAGGGCATCGACATCCTGCGCACGATCTTCGGCGGCTGAGATCAAGCCAAGGATCCGAGAAATGTTGCGACCGCGCCACAGGCGCGGTCGTTTTGCTGTCATCTTCCTGTCGCCTCGGCGATGCAGGCTTCGGTCCAGGGCGTGGCCGATCAACCTCGCCAGCCATCATTGCCGGGGACTTCTTGATGACATCGCGCATTTTCTCGCTGGCCTTCGCCGGCGCCCTTCTGACCGCCCTCACATCCACCGCCCATGCCGAGATGGCGATTTCGGTCTATAGCGGCTTCCAGACCGCTCCGCACAGCGACGTGCATGTGTCCGATGGTCCGGATATCCGCACCGGCTGGGAAGGGCGCTCCTTCGACACCCCACCCTATTACGGTGTCCGCGGCACCTGGTGGATGGACGGGATGGGCAAGCCCAATCTGGGTCTGGCGGTCGATTTCAGCCATGCCAAGGTCTATGCCGACGACGCGACGCTTGCCGCGTCCGGCTGGTCACATTTCGAATTTTCCGACGGGCTCAACCTTCTGACGCTGAACGCGCTTTATCGCATGCCGATCGAGGGCACCAAGTTCGTGCCTTATGTCGGCGCGGGTGCAGGCGTGAACATTCCGCATGTGGAAGTCACGCGCGGGTCGGGCAGGACCTTCGAATACCAGCTCGGCGGTGCGACCCTGCAGGCGCAGGCAGGCGTGGCCTACGAGTTCACCAAAAACTGGTCAGCCTTCCTGGAATACAAGGGCAACTATTCCTGGGTCGATGTCGACATCGATTCCGGTGCGACGCTGAAGACGAAGATCCTGACCAATGCGGTCAACCTGGGTGTAAGCTACAAGTTCTGAGCACCGACGCGGCTCAGCCCTTGATCGCGCAGAAGATCGGGGCTTCGTGGTCGAGGAGAATGTCGCCCTCGACCCGGCTTCCGGGGACGAGGTGTTGCACCGCCAGATGATAGGTGCCTTCGTAGCGCGGATACTTGTCCGTCTCGCGACTGGTCATGATCGACATCGTGACGCGGTAGACCGGCGATTTCGGCGGCGAGAAGGCCTGCATACTGAAGCGGAGATCATGTCCATCCGTCCAATGCTGGCGCAGCATGTCGGAATTCAATTCGAAACGGCGGAATTCCGGCGGCACGTCATTGTCCCTGACGCCCGCGATGCCACGGAAATGAATGAGTTGCTGCTCATCCTTCTTGCTGAACCCCGTTTCCAGCGAGGCGCTGACGACCGCATCGGAGGCGGCGCAATAGATGCGTTCGGCAGCCATGCCGGGCAGCGCCCACGAACAGAGCACAAGCAAGGCGATCGGCAGACGTTTGTTTCCCATGGCAGCCTCCCCGGACGAACCATCCTGGGACAGATATAACAGTTTTCGCTTAACAATTCACTCAGTCACCGGTGCTCTCGGCCCGCCACGCGGCTTTTCAGCGCCTTGGGGCACGGGCCACCATAGGCCCAATTGAGCAGTTCCACCGTGTGCACCACCGGAATACCGGTGGCCGAGCCGATCTGGGTCATGCAGCCGATATTGCCGGCGGCGATGACGTCCGGCTTGGTCTTCTCGATATTCTTGACCTTGCGGGCCTTCAGCCGCGCCGAAATCTCCGGCTGCATGATGTTGTAGGTTCCGGCCGAACCGCAGCAGAGATGGCCTTCCGGCGGATCTTTGACCGTGAAGCCCGCCGATTTCAGCAGCAGCTTCGGCGACATGGTGACCTTCTGGCCATGCTGCAAAGAGCAGGCCGAGTGATAGGCGACGGTGAGGCCCTTCGTCTCCGCAATCGGCAGGTCAAGCGTCGAGAGATATTCGGTGACATCCTTGGCGAGCGCCGAGACGCGCGCCGCCTTTTCCGCATAGGCCGGGTCCAGGCGCAGCATATGACCGTAGTCCTTGATCGTCGTGCCGCAGCCCGAGGTGGTGACGATGATGGCGTCGAGGCCACCATCTTCGATGGCGCGGGTCCAGACATCGACATTGCGGCGGGCGCTGTCCAGCGCCTGTTCTTCGCGGCCCATATGATGGACGAGCGCGCCGCAGCAGCCCTCCCCCTGGGGAACCACGACTTCGATGCCGAGTCGGGTCAGCAGCGAGATCGCGGCCTCGTTGATGCCGGGGTCGAGCACCGGCTGGGCGCAACCAGTGAGTATGGCGACACGGCCACGGCGGGTTGCCGCTGCGGCATGGGTTGCGGGCCTGGCGAAGTCGGACGGTGGCGCGACTGTCGAAGGCGCGAGGCGCAGCATGGCCGCCACCGGCTTTAGCGGCTTCACCTTGCCGAAGAGGCCGGCGAAGGGGCGCCCGAGGGCCGCGAGTTTGAGGGCCAGCCGGAAACGGCCGGGATAGGGCAGCACCATGGCCAGCATGTTGCGGGTCAGCCGGTTCATCAGCGGGCGGCGATAGGTCTTTTCGATATGGATGCGGGCATGGTCGACCAGATGCATGTAGTCGACGCCCGAAGGACAGGTCGTGGTGCAGGCCAGGCAGGAGAGACAGCGGTCGATATGGGTGACCACCTGCTCGTCGGCCGGACGGCCGTTTTCCAGCATGTCCTTGATCAGGTAGATGCGACCGCGCGGGCTGTCGAGCTCATTGCCGAGCGTCACATAGGTCGGACAGGTGGCCGTGCAGAAGCCGCAGTGCACACATTTACGCAGGATGCTTTCGGCCTCCGCGACATGGGGATCGGCGAGCTGATCGGCGGTGAAATTGGTCTGCACGCATGTCCTCCCGGGGGAGCGACGCAAACCGCCGCTCCGATCATGTCAGTTCAAATCCACCAGCTGGTGGGGCGGGCGATCGGTTCGCCGGCCGAGGCTTTCTGCAGGCCGATGACGCAGCGAACAACGATCCAGATGGCGACCGCAAAGACCAGGACGAAACCGATTGCCAGCAGCATCAGGATCGAGGCGATCAATGCGTAGAGAAGGCCGATCCAGAAGGTCCTGATGGCATAGGTGTAGTGTGTGTCGACCCAGGCCGGGCCCTTGCCGCGGTTCACATAGGCCATGATCAGCCCGACGATGCCGGTGAGGCCGACGACGAAGCTGACGAGATAGAGGA
The DNA here is from genome assembly GCF_003610655.1 of Rhizobium sp. AG855. NCBI lineage: Bacteria > Pseudomonadati > Pseudomonadota > Alphaproteobacteria > Hyphomicrobiales > Rhizobiaceae > Rhizobium > Rhizobium sp. AG855. The sequence goes on from NZ_RAQG01000003.1 coordinate 2,802,816, forward strand.
CATAGACCAGCTGGGCATTCACGCGGCCGGGTGAAAACCAGCCTTCGCCACCCGACGTCGCCGGTGGCTGATAGTTCGGATCAGTCATGACAAAACTCCTTCACGTCATCAAACCAGGATTGAAGATCCCGTGCGGATCGAGTTTTGCCCTGATACGGGCGGAAAGCAACGCGACGGCCGGCACCTGAGGCTCGAAGGCTGCGACTTCGGCGCGGATCTGCGGTGCTGCCCTGACAAGGGTCGCATGGCCGCCGCCGAGTGTGCGGATACCATGGCGCAGCACTTCGGCCTCTGCGTCCGCTTCCATGCGCATCCAGACGAGCCCGCCCTGCCAATCGTAGTAGGCATCGATGCCGGCGCGGAGCCTGAGGCCGGCGACCAGCTTCCAGGCTTCGGACGGTGCCATGGAGACACGCCAGAGCGGGCGCGTCGTGCCATCGGCATAGGGCATGACGTCACGGATTTCGGCCCAGAGCGCTTGCGTGTCGTCCGCATCGAGGCGGCTGACCGGACCGATACCGTCCATCGCCGCCGTCAGCTTTTCGGCGCGCACCGCAACAGAGGCTTCAAGACCCTCGATGCGCATGACGGTTGCGGCACCGTCAGGGAGCTTGCCGCCGATGAAGCGAGCCCGCACGCTTTCCGGAAGGTGGGCGGCACCGGAGACCTCGACGGAGAGCGAGAGGGCGGCGGCGAGGGCCTTCATCGCCTGCTCGTCTTCCAGACCGGAGACAACGATGGTGGCGGCTGTCTTCGGCACGGAGAGCACCTTGAAGGTGACCTCGGTGAGGAAACCCAGCGTTCCATGCGAGCCGGCGAGCAGCTTGACGAGATCGAGACCGGTGACGTTCTTCATCACCTTGCCGCCGGCCTTCACGACATCGCCTGCCCCGTTGACGAAACGGAGGCCGAGCAGATGGTCGCGGGCAGCGCCCGCCGTGAACCGGCGCGGTCCCGAACTGTTGACGGCAAAGAGACCGCCGATGGTGGGCGTGCCGGACGTGCCCATGGCGCCGCGATGATCCATGGGTTCGAAGGCCATGCTCTGACCGTTTGCCGCAAGGGCCGCCTCAATCTCGGCGACCGGCGTTCCGGCGCGGGCCGTCATGACCATTTCGGCAGGGTTGTATTCGGTGATGCCTGTGAGCGCCGACGAGGACAGGATGGCGTCTGCGGCAACGGCGTTGCCGAACCCCACACGGGTGCCACCACCACGGATGTGGAGCGGGGTTTTGCTGGCAGCGTGCTCCCGGATGAGCGCGGCGGCTTCGGTTTCGGTTGCGGGGGTCAGCATGGGGTGGCTTTCGCGTTTACGGCGGCTTGCGGATGCATTGGCGCAAGCTCGCCCCCCTCTGCCCTGCCGGGCATCTCCCCCACGAGGGGGGAGAGTGGATCGGGCTGCCGCTCGGTCGTTCGGATACGATCCGACACAGGCTCACGAGAGGGCGCGAAACGGCGAGAGGCTTCAGCGGGCGAATGCTTGCCGAGCGCAGGGCGCTGGCGGGTTCCCACTCTCCCCCCTTGTGGGGGAGATGTCCGGCAGGACAGAGGGGGGTAACCCAAGGAGAAAAATGACATTGCCTTCATGCCCTCCCCTCCAGCGGAAAGACCTTGGAGGGATTGAGTAACCAGTCCGCATCAAAGGCCGAGCGCACGGCCATCTGCTGGTCGAGATCGACCTGGGTGAACTGGTGCAACATCAGGTCTCGCTTCTCGATGCCCACACCATGTTCGCCGGTGAGGCAACCGCCCGAATCCACGCAGAGTTTGAGGATTTCCATGCCGGCGGCTTCGGCGCGGGCGGCATCTTCGGTGTCGTTGATGTTGTAGAGGATCAGCGGATGCATATTGCCGTCGCCGGCGTGGAAGACATTGGCGACGCGCAACCCGTAGCGGTCGATGATCTCGGAGGTCTTGCGCAGGACGTAGGCCAGCTGGCTGAGCGGCACGGTGCCATCCATGCAGATGTAGTCGGCGATACGGCCGGTGGCGCCGAAGGCGGATTTGCGGCCTTTCCAGATGAGGGCCGCTTCCGTGGCCGACTGGCTTTCGCGCACGGTCTTGACACCATGACGTTTGGCGATCTCGACGATGGCAGCGAGCATGGCGTCCATCTCGGCCTCGGAGCCCTCGACCTCGACGATGAGCAGTGCCTCCACGTCGAGCGGATAACCGGCCTTGGCGAAGGCCTCGCAGATCTCGATCGCCGGCTTGTCCATGAACTCGATGGCAACCGGAATGATGCCGGCACCGATGACATCGGCCACACAGGAGCCGGCAGCCTCGGCACTGTCGAAACCAAAAAGCACGGGGCGGGCGCCCTCAGGCTTGGCGAGCAGACGGACGGTGGCTTCGGTGACGATGCCGAGCTGGCCCTCGGAGCCGCAAACGAGGCCAAGCAGGTCCAGCCCGTCTGCGTCCAGATGCTTGCCGCCGAGGTCGATGATCGTGCCATCGACCAACACAAGCTTCACGCCCAGCAGGTTGTTGGTGGTGACACCGTATTTCAGACAGTGGGCGCCGCCGGAGTTCATGGCGATGTTGCCGCCGATGGTGCAGGCAAGCTGCGAGCTCGGGTCGGGGGCGTAGAAATAGCCGTCGGCGCCGACGGCCTCCGAAATGGAAAGGTTGGTGACGCCGGCCTGGACGGTCGCGCAGCGATTGGCGTAATCGACTTCGAGGATGCGGGTCATGGCGGAGAGGCCGAGCACGACGGCATCTTCCTGCGGGATGGCGCCACCCGAAAGCGAGGTGCCGGCGCCGCGGGGGACGACGGGAATGCCGTAGCGGTGGCAGTATTTCATCACGGCCGCGACCTGCGCGGTCGTCTCGGGCAAGACGACGGCGAGCGGGCGGCGGCGATAGGCGATGAAGCCGTCGGTCTCAAAGGGAACGAGTGCGGTCTCTTCGGCAACGAGGCGGCCTGCCGGCACCAGTTCCTTCAGGTCGGCCAGGATCTCGGCACGACGCGACAGGACCCCGGGCCTTAGCGGCAAAAAGGCGATGGCCTCGCTCATGACTGTGTCCTCCCCCGTTTGCGGTGATCCTAGCCGTTTGGGACTCGCCACTCAACTGGTCCAATTTTCTTACCACTAGGACTTTTGCAGGGCAAATGCTATGCACTTATGTCTATTTTGGAAAAAGTGGCACGCCCCATGGCCAATCTCGGTGATCTCGAAGTCTTTGTGCGGGTGATCGCGGCCGGCAGCATGTCGACGGCGGCCCGCGATCTGGGGCTTTCGCCTGCGGTCGTTTCCAAGCGCATCAAGCGGTTGGAGGACAAGCTCGGCACGCGGCTCCTGCAACGCACGACGCGGCAGATCTCCCTGACGGAGGCGGGCCAGGGATTTCACGAGCGAGTGCTGACCGTGCTCGGCGGGCTGGAAGAGGCGGAAGCCTTCGCCTCTGGCCGCTCGTCGGAGGTCAACGGCACGCTGAAGATATCGGCCTCGACCTCCTTCGGGCGCATGCATGTGGCGCCGCATCTCAAACCCTTCATGGACAAGCACCCGGATCTCGCGATCCATCTGGTGCTCTCGGACGAATTCACCGACATCGTCGGCGGCGGCTTCGATCTGGCGATCCGCATTGCCGAACTCAACGATTCCTCGCTCGTGGCGCGCAAGCTCGCACCGGTGCGTCGCGTCCTGTGTGCGGCTCCGTCCTATCTCGCCGACCACGGGACGCCGGAAACGCTCGATGACCTCAGGAAGCACCGCTGCCTGCCGGCGCATAACCATGAATCCTGGCGCCTGGAGGGGCCGAACGGGCCTGTCGTTCTACGCCCCGAGGGCATGCTGATCACCAATTCCAGCGAAGTGATCCGCGAGGCCGTGATCGCCGGTCTCGGCATTGCCCTGCGCTCCACCTGGGATATCGGCGCGGAGCTGAAGAGCGGCAAGCTCGTGCAGGTGCTGCCGCAGTATGAAAGCTCGCGCAATGTGGCACTGTCCGCCGTCTATCCGAGCCGTCAGTTCCTGCCGGCCAAGGTGCGGCTGTTCATCGATTATCTGGCGGAGTTGTATGGGCCGGTGCCCTATTGGGAACGCTAGGTATGGCCCAAGAAATAAACTCCGCAACTTCTGAGGTTTCTCTGAACATATATGACGCGATAGGCACCTCAACCGTGAGGGGCTTTCGGCAGTCGTTAGCAAAACTGCTGTTTCACCTTGCTCTCTATCTCTCGTTCATAGGCGGGAGCATATGGCTGACATGGGAATTCTATGTCACTAACGATGCCAGATTTCTGGTCGTTCTTGCTTGCTTGGCTTTCTTTGCCGTCGCCCTCGGCGCGACCATACATAGAATTCTTGTGTTGAGCGGAGACGTGGTGATCCTCTCCCCAGAGGGCTTCCACGACCTGCGTTTGACGGCGAAGCTTGTACCTTGGAACCTCATCGAGGACGTCTCGGATTGGCGCTTGCGCGGCAAGTCTGCCTCTACAATCATTTTAAAGCTTCATGGCGATGCAGAAGACAGCCTCCCACTAACCCTCTATGGTCGATTGATGCGCCCCTATGAAAGGCTACTCGGGATCCGGGGCATCGCTGTGCATACCTGGACCCTCGACATCTCCCACGTCAGGCTCTTGCGGCTCGTCCACGCTTACGTGGCAGCGGCGAAAAAGTCAGATAGCGCGCTTAACAATCCCACACACTCAACCGCCTGAGAGCCCACCCGGCACCGAACTCCAGAAGCCATACTTCTTCGAATGATTGCGCCTGAGCTCAGCGAGAAAGGCGGCATGGGTCGATAGGCCGTGGCCTTCCGGCAGGTTCGGCATGAGGCGTGCGAGTTCGCCGACATAGCGGCCAGCATGGGGATAGGCCATGCCGATGCCGCGCCGCAGGATATCTTCGACGAGGACACGGTAGAGCACGACCGCAGCGAGCGGCTCTTTCGCGAACAGCGCTTCGGCGGCAGGGGCGAGGTCGTCGTAGTGGCGACCTTCCCAATCGTGGCTGTGGCGCAGCACATGGGCGGCGGCGAGATCGAGGCGCGGCCAGGCGAGGAAGAAGTCGAGCGCGAGATAGATATCCTCGTGCTCTTTCGCGAGCGCCAGCGCCCGGTCGAGTTCGTCGAATTCGGCGAAGTCGTCGAGTTTCGACAGGTAGAGCTTGAGGACGGCTGGATCGAGAGTTTCGCCGAATTCCCGCCAGCGCAGTTCCTGGGCATCCTCGCGGCGCTTCAGCCTTTCCAGGATCTCGGCTTCCAGCAGACGGCGTTCATGGGCGCCGTAATCGGGGCCGACGGAGGCGAGCACGCCGTTGACCGGAATGAGGCGCACACCGCGCGGGCGCTCCCGCACCCATTCCAGCGCATCCTCGAAGCGACCGGCCTGATGCAGCAAATCGGCGACGGCCAGCGTATCGCGGCGATTGTCTGGCTTCTGACGCTCCAGCGCCAGGAAGTCGTCAATGTCGCCCTGATGCAGAGCGAGCGATTGCAGGAGATCGAGGGCGCCGAGCTTGAGGGGTTCGGAAGGCAAGAGTTCGGCCAAGGCCTTGCGCCAGGCACTCGCCGCCGGTGACGAGATGATGCCGGTCAGGGCGCGCAGGAAACCGGTGTGTTCGCCGTAGCGATCGCGCAGCCGCAGTCGTTCCAGATGCGGCACCAACAGGGCCTGCTCCTCGGCGCCGACGGTCTTGATGAGCTCGATGGCCGCGAGTTCCGTATCCTCGAAGACTTTCCAGAGACGGGCATTGTCGGTTGCCATCCGGGCAGCGAGCGGGAAACGCAGGCCCAGGAAACGCAGGATGCGTTCGGCTGCGGCCTGGGGATCCACGGCGCCCAGTTCGGAAAGGATGTTGCGGGCCAGGGCGGCAAATTCCCCCGCCAGATCACGGGCGCGTGCCCGGTTGATGCGGGTCGTCGCCTGGTCGATCTGGTCGAGGCGCCTGTCGATCAGGCGGGCCATCTCGTCCGGGCCTGTCTCACCGGCGAGCGCCGTCTGCAACCGCGCCTTCAGCGCCTTGTTCGCAGCGGCCTCTTCCAGCAGGATGTCGACCAGTTTCTCGAGCCCGAGCCCGGACAGGCCCTTCTTGTCGAGCTTCGCCTTGGTCTGCTTTGCCATTCTGCCTGTTACCTGCCGCTGTCAGCGATCTTATATCGACCGGCACGGTGGGTCAGCAAGGGCAGATCAACCTTCCCGTACGTGGCTGCGGCGGATCCGCCGCACCACCCACCAGACGCCGAGAACGGCGAGCGGCACCGACAGGCCCGTGATGATCGCGGGATCGACCGGCAGAAGATCGTGCGGAATGGCCTTGGCGGCGTAACCGACGAGACCCACAACATAGTAGGAAATGGCGGCAACCGAGAGGCCTTCGACGGTCTGTTGCAGGCGAAGCTGCATTTCGGCGCGGCTGTTCATGGCGGCGAGCAGGTCTGAATTCTGGCGCTCCATCTCGACATCGATCCAGGAGCGGACGAGACCGGTCGCCCGCGACAACTTGCGCGACAGGTTGGCCTGACGTTCCTCGATGGACTGGCACGTGCGCATGGCGGGTGCCAGACGGCGTTCCAGGAAGGAGCCCAGCGTTTCATGGCCCGGGACCGGCGTCTCGTCGAGCGTCTTCACGCGTTCGCGCACGATGCCGTCATAGGCGCGACTGGCGCCGAAACGGTAGAGGCTCAGCGCCGCATTGGCTTCGAGTTCGGCGGCAAGGCGCGTGATCTCGGCCAGCATGGCATCGGCCTCTTCCCGGGCATGGGCTTTCATGCGCTGGGTGACCGCTGTCAGGCCATCCTCGATACGGCGGATCTCCGGCGACAGCGTCTGGGCGAGCGGCAGGCCGAGCATGGCCATGGTGCGATAGGTCTCGATATCGAGCAGGCGCTGGACGACGGCACCCCGGCCCGCCTCGGTCATGCCACGATCGATCACGAGGATCTGGGTGAGGCCATTGCCGTCCTGGCGGAAGTCGGTGAGCACGGCTGCCTGACCATTCTTCAACTCGCTGTAGCAGAGGCTCGCCGGATCGAAGGCGTTGCGGGCCTCCGCACTTTCCGGTCCGTCCGGGCGCAGCTCAAGGCGAATGCCCGAGATCAGGGGTCCGGGCGCAACAAAGCCATCGCCGAACGGATGGATCGGCACTTCGCCGCCAAAGGTATCCGGCAGCGGACCGTCCCAGAACCAGGTCGAAAATTCTGTGTGGCGCTCCCAGCGCAGCGTCCCCTGCCCCCATGGCAGCGCCTGGTAACGGGCCTGCTTGTCCGGCAGCGGCGCGCCGCGAGCCCGCGACATTTCGGCGATGGCCGCGTGATGAACCGCAGAACCGCCATCCATCATGAAGGCCAGCTGGAAGATGACACGGCTGGATTTCACCAGGGCATAGGGACGCGCGTGGATCTCACCGAGCGCCAATGCCCGCTCCGGCGCCATCGGAAATGCGAAATCACCCTTTGCCACGTTCACCTGTCTCCCTTGCCCTTCGTCAAACTAGCAGCGCGGTCGCATCGGAGCAAAGGCGCAATCGTCACAGGGCATAATCGCTCCGCAGTTTTTATCGTCAGACGGCGGCATCAGAACTGGCCAAATTATTTGACCAATCTGCGCGACGCTTGGTAAGTCTGGCGCCAAGGAGATCCATGTGAGCGACAGCGACGAGACACTCTTTTCCGGCGTTCCCCACAGCCGGACAGCGGACGAGGTGGTGCAGCAGATCGAACTGCTGATCCTCGACGGCGTGCTGCGCGACGGTGACCGTTTGCCGGGCGAACGGGATCTGGCGCAGTCGCTCGATGTGTCTCGGCCGATCCTGCGTGAAGCGCTGAAAGAGCTGGAAACGCGCGGGCTGCTGGTCAGCCATCACGGCGGCGGCACCTTCGTTGCCGACATCATCGGACAGGTTTTCTCCAAGCCGGTGACGGAACTGATCTCGCGGCATGCGCGGGCGACGCGAGACTATCTGGAGTATCGCCGCGAACTGGAGGGCCTGACCGCAGAACTTGCGGCCCAGCGCGCGACGGAGACTGACAAGGCGCTTCTGGCGCGGATCATCGACGACATGCGGCGCGCCCATGCCGACGCCGAGCCGGAGGCCGAACTTGCGGCCGATGTCGAGTTCCACAATGCGGTCGGCGAAGCGGCCCACAACATCATCCTGCTCCATACGATGCGGGCCTGTTATCGCCTGCTGTCGGAAGGCATCCTGTTCAATCGCAAGGCCGTGTTCTCGCTGCCGAGCGCCCGGGAGCGGCTGCTCGAGCAACATGTGGCCATCCAGGAGGCGATCCTTGAGGGTAATCCCACAGCCGCCAAGCAGGCGGCGCAGGCCCATATCGATTTCGTCATGCAGGCAGCAGCCGAAAGCGCGCGCTCCGACGAATGGGGCCGGATCTCGAAACTGAGGCTGATCCGCCGCGAGGGCACCCAGCCGGCGACACGGGCAACACGGTTGCCGCGGGACCCGGCTTCCGACTGAAGTCGTGGACGCGTCCGGTCGTCCGGAAGCGGCCGACATCCACGACCATCTGACCACCGTCGGGGATGGCATGACCATGCGACCGGTCTCGTCGATTTGCGACAAATCACGCCATTTCGGGAATTTTTATCCCTCAAGACGGAACAAAATTCGACTTTTCATGTTATCTTCCCGCTTCATACGAATGAATTTTCCAGAACGGGGGACCCATGGCACCGACATCGGACGCATTGGAGACACCGCGCATCGCGCTCATCTCCACACATGGATACGTTGCCGCACAGCCGCCGCTGGGGGCCGCCGACACCGGCGGACAGGTGGTCTATGTGCTGGAACTTGCAAAGAAACTCGCCCAGCTCGGCCACAAGGTGGACATCTATACTCGACGCTTCGAGGACCAGCCTGAGATCGACGAGGTGGACGAGACGGTGAGGGTGATCCGCATTCCCTGCGGCGGTCGCGACTTCATTCCGAAGGAATATCTGCACCGGCATCTCGGCGAATGGAATGAGAAGGCGCTGCGCTTCATCAAGCGCGAGGGATTGAAATACCTGTTCATCAACAGCCACTACTGGGATGCCGGAGTCGCCGGACAGCGGTTGTCGGAAGCGCTGGGCGTGCCGCATATCCACACACCGCATTCGCTCGGTCTGTGGAAGAAACGGCAGATGGAGACGGACTACCCCGAACGGGCGGACAGGTTCGAGCAGGAATTCAACTTCAAGGAACGCATCCAGCACGAACTGATCATCTATCGCAGCTGTCAGCTGGTGATCGCGACGACGCCGATCCAGCTCGACATGCTGACGGAGGATTACGGCCTGCCGCGCAACCGGGTCCATATGATCCCCCCGGGCTATGACGATAACCGCTTCTATCCCGTTTCGGAATCGTCGCGGCAGATGGTGCGGCAGCGGTTCGGTTTCGAGGGCAAGACGGTTCTGGCGCTTGGACGGCTTGCGACAAACAAGGGTTATGACCTGCTGATCGACGGTTTCGCCGTTCTGGCCGAGCGGGTGCCGGAAGCGCGGCTTCGTTTGGCGCTGGGCGGTGAAAATCTCGATGCGCAGGAGGAGCGCATTCTTGCGCAGTTGAAGCAGCAGGTGGTCGAGCTTTCGCTCACCGACAAGGTGGAATTCACCGGCTTTGTTGCCGACGAAGACCTGTCCGACATGTATCGGGCGGCCGACCTTTTCGTTCTTTCAAGTCGCTACGAACCCTTCGGCATGACCGCGATCGAGGCCATGGCGAGCGGCACGCCGACCATCGTCACCATCCATGGCGGGCTGTTCAGGGCCATCAGCTATGGGCGGCATGCACTCTTCGCCGATCCTTTCGACAGGCACGATCTCGGCATTACCATGATGAAACCGCTGAAACATCCCCGCCTTTACGGTCGCCTGTCGCGGATGGGTGCCCACAAGGCCCGCAGCCTGTTCACCTGGACCGGCATCGCACAACAGCTCGTGGCTCTTGTCGAAGGGCGTCCGGTGGCGCAAGCTCTGGAGGAAAGCGACTGGGCAGAACCATGGAACGACGGGGATTGAAACCGATCCGACTGTTTTCGTCTGATCTGGACGGGACACTTGCGGGAAACCGCGAGGGTACGGCTGAGTTTGCGCGGCTCTGGAAGGCCCTTCCCGACGCCGAGAGGCCATTGCTGGTCTACAACAGCGGGCGACTGATCGAGGATATGCTGGACTTCACCTTCGAGCAGGGCCTGCCTGCAGCCGACATCCTGATTGGTGGCGTCGGCACCATGGTCCATTCGCAAACCCATCCGCACCTGACTGCGGCCTATCGTGAGCAGATTGCCGAGGGGTTCGACGCCGATCTGATCGAGGCCGAACTTGTCATGCTCGAACGGCTGACGCGGCAACCGGCGCATTACCAGCACGACTACAAATCGAGCTGGTATATGCATGATGCGACGGCGGAGGAGATCGCGGAGCTGGAGCGCATGCTGGCAAGCTCCGGGCACCGGGCGCGGGTCGTCTATTCCAGCGCCCGTGATCTGGATGTGTTGCCGGAGATTGCCGACAAGGGTCAGGCGCTCGCCTGGCTTTGTCGCGAACTGGGCGTCAGCCTGGACGCGGTGGTGGTGGCGGGTGATACCGGAAACGACCGCGCCATGTTTGAGCTGGACGGTGTCCGTGGCATCCTGCCGGGCAATGCCCTGCCCGAACTCGCCAGCCTGGCGCAGGCGAAGAGCGGCATGATTGCAACCCAAGGCGAGGCAGCCTGGGGGGTCATCGAAGGGCTGAGGGCATTTGACGTGTTTGCGTCATCATGAGTCCCTAGAATGTCGGGGAAAGGCGAGGTCCGGGGACCGGATGTCGCATTGAAATGGAACCGACGTGCTAACACCTGATAGGCAGCCATAACCAAGCTGTGCAAAGCGACGCGGATTGTCGTGCTTCATTAGTATTTTGTCGTATTCTCATCTACGAATCGAGGTGAACGTTCATTGGGTATCATCGGCCGCATCACATCCAACCTCAAGCTCATGCTGCAGCGTCCGCCGCGGCAGCAATTTGCCGCGATCTGCCATCGCCGCAAGAAGAAGACGGGCGAACTGGAGGTTCTCGTGATCACCAGCCGGGATACGGGCCGGTGGGTCATCCCGAAGGGCTGGCATATGCCGGGCAAACAGCCGCATGCCATTGCCGAGCGCGAGGCCTATGAAGAGGCGGGCATCAAGGGCAAGGCGACCTCCGAGCCATTCGGCTATTACACCTACATGAAACGTATGCGTGGCGGCCACAAGGTGCTGACACGGGTGCAGGTGCATGCGCTTGATGTGAAGAGCCTTCTGAAGGAGTTTCCGGAAAAGGGGACGAGACGGCTCGAATGGGTGAGCTGCGAAGAGGCGGCGAAGCGGGTGGACGAGCCCGAACTGAAGACACTGTTCCTCGCTTTCGGCAAGCAGGCGGCCATTTCCCCGGATGCATCCGGCAAGATCACGGCAAACGTCGCCTGAACGCCCTTGCAACAATACTGTCATATTGAATGTCCGCCCCTTTGCCGCTAGGCGTTCGGGATCGAAGCGAAGCGGGAACCGATTTGGCCACCGCTTTCGTTTCACATCATTCTGACACCATGCCACCTACGAGGAACCGGAAGGGAACCTCTTCCGGAAAGCATCGCCATGGGTAAGACGACGCCAAAGCTCGTAAAGCCGACACTTGACAAGGATCTGGAGAAAATCGCCCAGGTCGAGGAAGCCTCGCAGCATGTTTCGCGCGGCCTGGCTCCCTATGGGCTCTCCCTGATATTCCTGATCCTGGCGGCCACCATGGCAGCGGGGGCCGCCATGGACCGCCCCGGCGTGACCATCATCATGGCGGCAGCGGCACTCGCCGCCTATATGGCCATGAACATCGGCGCCAATGATGTGACCAACAATGTCGGTCCAGCAGTCGGTGCCCGCGTGATCAGCATGGGCGCAGCACTTGCAATGGCGGTGGTCTTCGAGATCGCCGGAGCGATGATCGCGGGCAATCAGGTCGTCGCGACGATTTCACAAGGCATCATCTCGTCCTCGGCGGCCCCGACCGCCAGCATCTATGTCTGGGCGATGATGGCAGCCCTGCTCTCGGCCGGTCTCTGGGTCAATTTCGCCACCTGGATCAACGCCCCTGTTTCGACCACCCATTCCATCGTGGGGGGTGTGCTGGGCGCGGGCGTGGCGGCCGTCGGTCTCGGCTCGCTGAACTGGGGCATCGTTGCCGGGATCACCGCGAGCTGGGTGGTTTCACCGATTCTCGGTGGTGCAATTGCCGCGCTGGTGCTGGCCTTCATCAAGGAATTCATCATCTATCGCGACGACAAGATCGCCTCGGCACGACGCTGGGTTCCGGTGCTGGTCGCCGTCATGACCGCAACCTTCGTCACCTATCTCAGCCTGGAGGGCCTGAACCAGATCACGCCGATCTCGCTGCCGAACGCTCTTGCGATCGGTGCCGTCGTCGGGATTGTCGCGTGGTTCGTCGTCACGCCGCTGGTCCATCGGCAGGCCGAAGGGCTGGAGAACCGCAATCAGTCGCTGCGCAAGCTGTTCCGCCTGCCGCTGATCTTCGCTGCAGCACTCCTGTCCTTCGCGCATGGTGCCAACGACGTGGCAAATGCCATCGGCCCGCTGACCGGGATCGTCGAGGCGACCCGTGCGAACAACGGCAGTGTCGCCAGTGGCGACCCGCAGCTCTGGGTCGTTCTGATCGGCGCACTCGGGATCTCGCTCGGCATCCTGCTCTTCGGGCCAAGGCTGATCCGCATCGTCGGCCAGGAGATCACCAAGCTCAACCCGATGCGGGCCTATTGCGTGTCGCTGTCGACGGCAACGACGGTCATCCTCGCATCGGCGCTCGGCCTTCCCGTCAGTTCGACACATATCGCGGTCGGTGCCGTCTTCGGCGTCGGCTTCTTTCGCGAATGGTATACCCGCAACTCGAAACGCCGCGTGGAATATATGCGGGCCAAGGCCGAGCGGTGGGATGTGGAGCCGAAGCCGGAACGCAATCCGGAAGAGGTGCGTCGGCGCTATCTGGTCCGCCGCTCGCATTTCATGACGATCGTCGCGGCCTGGGTGATCACGGTTCCCGCCTCAGCCGGGCTTGCAGCCGCGCTCTATTGGGTTATGTCTCTCACCGTTCTTTGATCGCGGAGACAAGACTTCCATGCGTGCCAATTACCGGATGCAGCGGCTCTATGTGACCGCCGACCTCATCTTGAACCAGGGCTTTGAGGCGACGGCGGAGCAGTTCAACTATCTCGCCAATGTGCTTCGCTTCGAGGAGGGGGCAGAGCTGCTCGTCTTCAATGGGCGGCATGGCGAATGGAGAGCCAAGGTCCATTTCCCGTCGCGCAAGAAGATCCTGATCACGCCTGCCGAGGAAACCCGCCCCCAGCCTGAGGATTGCGACCTGCATTTCCTCTTTGCGCCCCTCAAGGTCGGGCGCATGGACTATCTCATCCAGAAGGCCGTGGAGATGGGCGCCGGCATCCTGCAGCCGGTGATGACCCAGCATGTGCAGGGCAAGATCGGCAGCATCGAACGGTTGCAGGCCAATGCTGTCGAAGCGTCGGAACAATGCGGCATCCTTGCCATTCCCAGGGTTGCCGAACCGGTGAAGCTGCGGGATCTTCTGGATGGGTGGCCGGCGAACCGGCGTATCATCTATTGCGACGAGGACAGCGCCACGCAAAATCCCCTTCCCGCCCTCTCCCGCATCGAAGAAACATCGCTCGCGCTGCTGGTCGGCCCCGAGGGTGGCTTCTCGGACGACGAGCGCACGCTTCTGCGCTCGCTGCCCTTCGTCACGGCCATTCCGCTCGGACCGCGCATCCTGAGGGCCGATACCGCAGCCGTTGCCGCGATGGCGGTCGTCCAGGCGGCCATTGGCGACTGGCGCTAGCCTTCCCTGCCCCCTTATCCTTGTTCCAGTTTTTTGAGTCGTGCTTGAGAGAATTTCACTTGCACGGCATATGAATCCGGTTCAATCAGCCTGTCGAACGGGCGCCCTTGCCCAGCGACGACGCCTCAAAAAGGTAGCTTTCATGGCCCGTGACACCACCGACCAGACGCCCCTCGGAACTCTCGACGACATGGCGGCCTACATGGACGCCGGTTCCAAGCCGAAGGAGCAGTTCCGGATCGGGACGGAGCACGAGAAATTTGCCTTCTTCAGAGCGGACAACAGTCCCGTCCCGTATTTCGGCGAGGCCAGCATTTCGGCCCTTTTGAAGGGCATGCAGGGAAAGCTCGGCTGGGAGCCGATCATGGACGGCGAGAACATCATCGGTCTCGGCGAACAGCATGGCATGGGCGCGATTTCGATCGAGCCGGGCGGGCAGTTCGAGCTGTCGGGGGCGCCGGTCGAGACGCTGCACCAGACGTGCAAGGAATCCAACCAGCATCTGGCCGTCCTGCGCGAGATTGCCGAACCCATGGGCATCCGCTTCCTCGGGCTCGGCGGCAGTCCGAAATGGACGCTGGCCGAGACGCCGCGCATGCCGAAATCCCGCTACGACATCATGACCCGCTACATGCCGAAGGTCGGCACCAAGGGCCTCGACATGATGTACCGGACCTGCACGATCCAGGTGAATCTCGACTTCTCATCCGAGGCTGACATGCGGCAGAAGATGCGGGTCTCGATGAAGCTGCAGTCGCTTGCGACCGCGCTGTTTGCCTCCTCGCCCTTCACGGAAGGCAAGCCGAACGGACTTCTCTCCTGGCGCGGCGATATCTGGCGCGACACCGACAACCAGCGCGCCGGCGTGCTGCCCTTCACCTTCTCCAAGGATTTCTCCTTCGGTGACTATGTGAACTGGGCCATCGATGCGCCGATGTATTTCGTCGTGCGCGACGGCCGTTACCACGACTGTACCCACGTTACCTTCCGCCAGTTCATGGATGGCGCGTTGAAGGGCGAGATCGCCGACTGGGAACCGCAGCTCGGCGACTGGACGAACCATCTGTCCACGCTCTTCCCGGATGTCAGGCTGAAACGCTTCCTCGAGATGCGGGGCGCCGATGGCGGCCCCTGGCGCCGGATCTGTGCGCTTCCTGCCTTCTGGGTCGGTCTTCTCTATGACGATGCCTCCCTCGCGGCCGCCGATGCAGCGACCGCCGACTGGACGGTCGAGGACGTGATCGCCATGCGCGACAGCGTGCCGGTCCAGGGCCTGAAAGCCAGCGTTGCCGGCCGCCCACTGCTGGACGTGGCGCGCGAGATGGTTGGAATCTCCCGTCAGGGCCTGAAAGCCCGCGCGCGGCTGAACGGCGACGGGCAGGACGAGAGCATTTTCCTCAACACACTGGACGAAGTGCTCGCCAAGGGCACGACCCTCGCGGACGACCTTCTCGGCCTCTATCACGGGCGCTGGAACGGCTCGGTGGAACCGGTCTTCGAAGAATACCAGTACTGATACGCGGCATCGCGATGCAGGCAAGCGACCCTGGGCAAAACCGTAGAAACCGGTTTGCGCAGGGTTTTTTCCGTCTATAGTGCACCGAACATCCGCACGCATTTCGGGAGAAGACGTCCATGCTGCCATTGTTCGACATGATGCTCCAGGCTCAGAACGGCAACGCGATGGACGCCATGGCGCGTCAGTTCGGGCTGGCGCAGGAACAGGCGGCAAAGGCGATCGCCGCCCTCACGCCCGCCTTTGCCTCGGGCTTCAAGCGCAACACGGCAAACCCTTACGACTTCTCCGCCCTGCTTTCGGCGATGAGTTCCGGCAACTATGCCAAATATTTCGAGGACATGAATTCGGCCTTCACACCCCAGGGCATTGCCGATGGCAACCAGGTGCTGCAGCAGTTGTTCGGCTCGAAGGAAGTGTCCCGAGCGATCGCTGCACAGGCAGCGCAGCTGACCGGCATCGGCCAGGACATCCTCAAGCAGATGATGCCTGTCATGGCCGATACGATGATGGGCGGGTTGTTTAAACAGGCGACCGGGCAATTTGCCGGTGCCAATGCGTTCGCCACGTCGCCAATGGCCACCATGATGCAGCAGTGGCTGGAAAGCACCGGCCTGCAGCCCAAGCCCCAGCCGCAGGCGGCCTCGATGTTCGACAATCCCTTCACCCGCGCGTTCCAGGACATGATGGGCGGGCAGAAGAAGCCGGAGCCGCAGGCCCCGGCCAATCCTTTCTTCGCAAACCCGTTCGCCAAGGCATTCCAGGACATGGCTGCGGCCTATACCGGCCAGAGCGCCGCCCAGCCGGAAGCGCCGAAGCCGGAGGCTGCCAAGGCGCCTGAGAAGGAGGCACAGGAAGGCTTTTCCGCCATGATCAACACCATGTTCGACAGCGGGCTCGAGGTGCAGAAGAGCTACCAGAAAAGCATGGAGCAGATCTTCGAGACCTATCTGACAGCATCAAAAGGCGAGACCGCGACCGCCGAGGAACCGCCGGAACCCAAAGACAAGGCCTGAGACAGGCTGCCCTGCCCCACACCAAACGAAAACGGCGCGGTTTCCCGCGCCGTTTTCGTTTGAAACAGTTGTCGCTCCTCAGAACTCTTCCCAATCGGAATTGGACTTGGTGTCCTTGGCCTGGTTGAGCTTGGCGCCAAGGCCGATCGAGATCTTGTCCATCAGCGACCGGGCCGGTGAGGCGACCGAACGGCTGCCGGCTTCAGCGGCGGCAACGCGCGGTTTGGCCGCGGGACGGACCGGTGCTGCGGGAGCTGGCGGTTGGCCAGCACTGCCGGTCGGCGTCTTGCGGCCGAAGCCGGTGTCGCGCTGATCGGCGAAGCGGTTCTGGATCGTTGCGGATCCCGCCTCGACGGTGAACTGGCCGACCAGATCCGACAGCATTTCGGCATCGCGCGTGAGACCGGCCATCTCGGCATTGGTCTGCTCGGCGGCGCGAGCATTGTGTTGCGTCACATCTTCCATGCGACCGACGGCGGCGTTGATTTCGTTGAGGCTTGCCGACTGCTGCTTGGACGTGGATGCGATCGAGTGGATGTGGTCACCGATCTGGACGACCTGTCCGGCGATCGAGGAAAGGACCGTGCCGGTCTGGCGCACGAGACCAACACCGTTCGAGACTTCCTCGCCGGACTTGGTGATGAGGGCCTTGATGTCCTTGGCCGCCGTTGCCGAGCGCTGGGCAAGTTCGCGGACTTCCTGGGCAACGACCGCAAATCCCTTGCCGGCTTCGCCCGCGCGGGCAGCCTCGACGCCGGCATTCAATGCCAGCAGGTTCGTCTGGAAGGCGATTTCGTCGATCACGTTGATGATCTTGGAGATTTCGCTGGATGCGTTTTCGATGCGTTGCATGGCATCGACCGCACCGCCGACGATCTCGCCGGAGCGATCCGAATTGGCGCGGGCCTCGAGCGCCAGGCGCGAGGCGTTCTCCGCCCGTTCCGACGAATGGCGGATGGCATCCATGATCTGGCGGATGGCGGCCGAGGTTTCGACCAGGGCTGCGGCCTGCTGTTCGGTGCGATGGCTGAGATCGGCCGTCGAGGAACTGACGGCACTGCTCTTGCGGTTGATCTCGGCGACATTGCCGTGAACGGCCGAGACGGTGCCGGACAGCCGTTCCAAGGAGGCATTGAAATCGAGGCGCAGACGGTCGAGGTTGCCCGTGAGTGGCTTGTGGATGGTGGCCGTGAGGTCGCCATTGGCCAGACGCTGCAGCGCAGTCCCCAGCACATCGATCGCCTCGGTCAGTTCCGCCTGAGCGGCCGCGCGCTCGGCTTCGCGGGCGTGACGTTCGTTTTCAGTTGCCGTCCGGCGGCTTTCGTTCTCGCTCTCAAGCTCGCGCTTGTCGATCTCGGCCTGGCGGAAGACGGCAACAGAGCGGACCATGTCGCCGATCTCGTCCGAGCGCTCGAGGCCCTTGAGTTCGATATTCGTGTCGCCATCGGCGAGACGGCCCATGGAGCCGACGAGTTCGGAAATGGGACGGGTGAGCGTCCGGGAGAACAGAAGGCCAATCAATGAACCAGCCAGAACCAGAATGGCGCCGAAACCAATCGACTTCATCCCGGCGGACACGAGCTCCGCCCAGACCTCTTCCTCACCGATCAGTGCAATCACCGACCAGCTGACATCGCCGAACTGGAGCGGGACGACCGCCGCATAGCTGTTGATGCCGCGATAACCCTCGATCGTGCCGGTGGCATCCTGGGCAGTTTGCGCCGCCGCCATAAGGGGCGAGGTGATGCTCACCTTCAGCGTGTCGTCTCCAGGGGTGCGGGTGCTATCGGAGACCAGCAGTCCGGCCTTGTCGACCATGAGCGTTTCGCCCGTCTTGCCGAGACCGCGTGTGTTCGAGAAGATCGCGTTGATCTGATCATTCGGCAGCTGGTACGCGAGAACGCCGAGCTTGCGGTCGTTCATGATGATGGGAACGGCGACGAAGGATGCGGGCGCGCCTGCCGACGGGGCGTAGGATTCGAAGTCCGAATTGGCAAAAACCTCGGGGTCATCGCTCTGAATGACCTTCTGGAACACCTTGGCAAGGCCGGTATCCTTGTAGGGACCCGTCAACAGGTTGGTGCCGAAATCGGTTTCCTTCATGACCGTATAGACGATGTTGCCTTCGGCATCGATCAGGAAGATGTCGTAGTAGCCCTGTGCCTGCTTGTGCTTGAGGAACGTGGTGTGACCCTGGCGGTGGGCACGGTCGTAATTGTCCTTCTTCGCGCTTTCGAGCTTGAATTTCTCCCCGACCGGATTGGGATTCTCGTCGATGTAACGCCGATGCAGCTCGGTTGCGGGATCGTCGCCGAGTTTGCTCCAGGCGCCGGTAATGCCGAAGAGAGCCTGCTGCGTCATCATGTTGGACGCCGTCTGCTGCGCATCGAGCCTGATTCCGTCGAGGAAGCGACGGGTTTCGTTCCGACGACCGTCCGCCGTTGCCTCAAGCTTCTGGAAAACCTGCTGGTCGAGAATGCGGCTCTGCTGGACCAGACCGATCGCAACGGATGCGCTCAGGATGACCAGGGCAAATAGGGTCGCAGCGACGGGCAATTTTGTCGAAATGCGCATGCAGGATCTCCACGAGAATTAACGCGCTCAAGCCAATTCATGGCTGACACATGGCCGTTAGCAAGTGGTTACTCCCGGCTCGTTTCCTTTCGCATTTCACAGCAGATTCGGTTATTTTAGCGTTTACAAAAAAGCCCGGTCCGGATTTTATCCGGGACCGGGCAAAGGGCAGGGCTATTGGCTGTCACCCTGCGGGGATTGGAATGGTCTCACTCGGCCTTTCGGCCGCGCAGCGCCTGTTCGGAACGGCGCTTGGCGAGCCGTGTCAACTGCTGCGAAGGATCGTCAGCCAGACCGGCCTCTTTCAGCACCTGGGCGACGTCGGAGCGGCTGAGGCCGACGTCGTTCAGCAGGCGATCATCGAGATCGGCGAGGTTGTTGGCAGCAAGACGATTGCGAAGCGACGTCCAGCGGGTCCGGATCCAGACGAGCGCATGGTCCAGATGCGCGGTCTGCGGCGGCTGGGAGATTGCGAGGTCGAGGTCGAGAATCCGTTCGGTCGTGCGCATGGCTTTCATCCTTTTGACAGGCACGAGGAGACCGGCCCCGGTCGCGGCGGCGACGAGGCGATGAAGGCTGGAGTGGAACGATTGGCCTTGGGCGGCCGGCGGGAATGCTTCGCCAGAATGTCGAAATGATATTGATCAGTCCAACGAATGTTTCTAATGATAAGTATCAACCTCTCTGATGGATGCTTTTCATGTCGGCTCCTCTCGATATCGACCAACTGCAGACCTTCATCGCCATCGTCGATACGGGCAGTTTCACCAAAGCTGCGGGTCGGGTGTTCAAGACGCAATCGGCCGTCTCGATGCAGATGCGACGGCTGGAAGAGCGCGTGGGCAAGCAGCTTTTCATCAAGGATGGACGCGGCAACCGGCTGACCGCCGATGGCGACAAGCTGCTGAACTATGCGCGGCGGATCATCCGGCTGAACTCAGAGGCGATTGCAGCCTTCGACGACAATCGGCTGGAGGGCACGCTCAGGATCGGCACGCCCGACGACTATGCCGACCGCTACATGCCCGAGATCATCGGCCGCTTTGCCAAGACGCATCCGAATGTCGAACTCTACATCGTCTGCGAGCCTTCCGTGGACCTGGCCGAGAAGATGGGACGGGGCGAGCTCGACATCGCGCTTGTGACCCACAATCCGCTCTTGCGGCAGTCGGACGTGGTGCGCACCGAGCCGCTCTGCTGGGTCGGTTCGGCAAACCATCCGCTGAAGGACGACGCACCCGTGCCGCTTGCTGTCGGGCGGCGTGACTGCCAGTGGCGGCAACTCGCCTGCTCGGCGCTCGACGCGGACGGACGCGACTATCAGGTCCTGTTCACGAGCTGGTCGTCGACCGTGGTTGCTGCGGCCGTGCTGGCCGGCATGGCCGTTTCGATCCTGCCGGAATCGGCGCTGAGGACGGGAATGAAGGTGCTGACGGCCAACGACGGCTTCCCGCCGCTGCCGCCGGTGCAGATCGGATTGATGAAGCGGCCGGGTTTCTCGGTCTCGCTGCTCAATGCGATTACCGATCATATCACCGCCTGCCTGGACAACATCACGCCGGCCCAGGTCGAAGATGACATGGATGGAGAGCCGAAGACCATTGCGCGGCACTACCCGCGGCTCAAGGCCGGCAACATGATCCCCGGCTGGTGATCCGTGACGTCAGTAGACGAAAAGCGACTTGCGGACGATCTGGTGCCAGCGGTCGAGATATAGTCTTGCGGCTTCCGGACCTTGGCTGGTGGCAAAACGGATCACATCGCCGCTCGTGATGATGAACAGCTTCAAGGTGACGCGAACCTTGCCCAGATCCTCGGCAGGGATCAGATGGGCGAGATCCTTGAGAAATATCCCCATCAGGTGTTCATGATAGTCGTTCGACAGGTGGTTGAGATCCTTATCCGACTGGATCGCGTGCCAGATCGACATGAAGATGGGCTGTTCGCGGAACAGGGTGTGGAGTTCGAACAAGGCATCTGCCCCGCGATCGGACGCCTCCTCCAGCGAATTCACTCCCGCAAAGATCTGGGTGACCCTGTCTTCGATCTGCATCGAGAGGCGGTCGTGCAGGGCCTTGAGCACGGCAGCCTTCTGCGGAAAGAACTGGTAGAGCGATCCGATAGGGATGCCAGCGCGCTGGGCGATCTCACTCATCGTGACGGTGGAGACATCCTTCTCCAGCACGAGGGCCATGGCCGAGTCCAAGATGGCTTCAAGCCTCTGGACGCTGCGCTCTTGCTGGGGCAACTTGCGCAATGCCAGGCGCACTACCGAAGTACGGTCTATCATCGACTTCCAACCGACATATCATGCGTCGGCTCCCTTGATCATCTGAAAGAGCAATAGGACGGCGCCGTCGCCAATTGGTTAACGGACTGTCAGTTATCCCCACCCGCACCCTTTAACACAAAAAAGGTCGGAAGAGACGGTCACGTGCCGACGTGCAGATGACGTTCGCGTGCCAGATCGAAGATCTGGATGCCATCCCGAGGCCGGCCGCGGCCGCGCCATTTCGGGTGCTTGAGCGTATAACTGGCGTCATCATATCCCGCCTTCCAGTGCTCCTCGATCGAGCGGCGGGAAAATTCGACATCCATCGCATGGGTCGTATAGGAGGCGCGGCGATGGATGAGGTGGACGATGGTGACGTCGTATTCCTGGCCGATCGAGCGCAAGATCTTGGCGTCTTCATCATCGCGAAACTCCGGCGGCAGCTTGTCCAGCAGGCGCTTGGCGGCGCGACGGACGATCTGGCGGCGGGCGAACTCGTCGGTATTCATGCGGGTACGGCTGGAGTAGCGAATTTCCTTCACCCGGCTTTCGACCTCGAACTGGTCTCGCGGCATGTCGCCCCGCGCATTGAACAGGTCGATCTGGAATATCTCCAGGTCGCGGGTCGCGTCACTGACGTTCAGGACATGCTGAAGCGGGGTATTGGAAACGAGACCGCCGTCCCAGTAGGAACGGCCATCGATCTCCACTGGCGCAAAGCCGGGCGGCAGGGCACCGGAGGCGGCGATGTGGCGAACATCCAGGCGGGTCTGGCGGTTGTCGAAATAGGCGAAGTTGCCCGAGCGGACCTCGACCGCGCCGAGGCTCAAGCGCGTCTGGCAATCGTTGAGCAGATCGAAATCGATCAGGCGTCCCAAGGTCTTCAGCAGAGGCTCGGTATCGTAATAGCTGACGCGGGTATCGGCATTTTCGAGCAGCTGCTGGGGCGTCAAGAGGCGCGGCGAGAAGAAACCGGGCACGCCGAACATCGTGGCGGCCATCGCGGCGGCATCGTTTTGCATCCGGCGCAAGCTATCGTTCGGCGCGGTCCAGCCGAAATCAAACCGGCTCGAGACCGTGTGCCAGAAGTCGCGCAGATGGGCGATGCGCTTTTCCCGCGGGCTGCCGGCAATGATCGCCGCATTCACCGCACCGATCGAGATGCCGGCGAGCCAGTCCGGTTCCAGTTCGTTTTCATGCAGGGCCTCATAGGCGCCCGCCTGATAGGCACCGAGTGCACCGCCACCCTGGAAAACGAAGATACGGTCGGTCTCGGAATTGGTGACGGCGTCTGACATGGCTTCATCCCGACAAATTGCTGCAACGCAATAGATAGATGGCGCGGGACCGCGAAACCAGTGCCTCCGCCGCAATGCTGTGTTCACTTTTCGAATTCCTTCCCGGGATGCCGTTCACCCCAAAAGTAATTCGACGGCCAGACGACTTCTGCCTTATGTTCGGGCGCGCCGATCTAACCAACAGAGGACCGACCACGCATGCCGCTGCCGACCTTTAGCCTTCGCCCTGCCCTGCTTGCGGTCCTTCTTCTGACGAGTTCCGTACCGAGCATCGGTATCGACGCGGCGCTCGCGAGCGAGGCCGAAACCGATCGCCAGATCGAGAACCTCCTCGGCGATCCCGCAGACTACAAGGAGCTCTTCTACGCGTTCCAGAGTGCCGTGGCCGAGGGCAAGGCCGAAATCGCCGTCAGCCTCGTGTCCTATCCGATCACCATCAGCATCGGCGGAGAAGACGCGACGTTCGAGACCGAGGAGCAATTGTTGGCGAGCTACAATGACGTTTTCACGGACAAGATCGTCACCATCATACGCAACCAGGACTACGGCCAAGCCTTCGTCAACAGCGAGGGCCTCATGTTCGGCGATGGTGAGGTTTGGATCAGTGGCGTTTGCGAAGACAACGCCTGCAGCAGCAGCCTGCCTCGCGTCATCACCATCCAGTCCGTCGACTGACCGCAGCCCAAACGCATGACGGCGCGGACAGGCCGCGCCGTTGATTGTGTTTTCAAGACTTGTGATCAGGCGGCAAGGTTGAGGACGATACGACCGTCGATCTTGCCTTCTTCCATGCGGTGGAAGATGGCGTTGATGTTTTCCAGCGTGTCCCAGCTGAAATGCGAGGCGACCTTGCCTTCGCCGGCAAATTGCAGGCTTTCCTCGAGATCCTGACGCGTGCCGACGATCGAACCGCGCACCGTGATACGCTTCAGCACGGTTTCGAAGACCGGAAGCGAGATGAAGCCGGGCGGCAGACCAACGAGCGACATCGTGCCCTTGGAGCGCAGGAAGCCATAGGCCTGCTCCATGGCCTTCGGCGAGACGGCCGTGACGAGCGCACCATGCGCTCCACCGGTTGCCTTCTGCACCTGCTCTATGGCGTCAGCTGACCTGCCGTTGACCACCACGTCGGCGCCGAGGTCCTTGGCGAGCTTCAGCTTGTCGTCGAAGATGTCGGCCGCGACCACATGCATGCCCATGGCCTTGGCATATTGCACGGCCATGTGGCCGAGGCCGCCGATGCCGGAGATGACCACCCATTCGCCGGGCTTCACTTCCGTTTCCTTCAAGCCCTTGTAGACGGTGACGCCGGCACACAGGATCGGGGCAGCCGGACCGAATTCAAGGTTGTCGGGCAGACGTCCAACAAAATCGGGGTCGGCGAGGCCGTACTGGGCGAAGGTGCCGTTGACCGAATAACCGGTGTTCTGCTGACTGCCGCAGAGCGTTTCCCAGCCGGTGCGGCAGGGCGAGCAGCAGCCGCATGCGGTGTGCAGCCATGGCACGCCGACGCGGTCGCCTTCCTTGATGCGGGTGACCCCGGCGCCGAGCTTTGCCACATATCCAACGCCCTCATGGCCGGGGATGAAGGGCGGCTTGGGCTTGACCGGCCAGTCCCCATTGGCGGCGTGCAGGTCGGTGTGGCAGACGCCTGTCGCTTCGTATTTGACCAGAATCTGGCCAGGACCCGGATCCGGGATCGTCCATTCCTCGATTACCAGCGGCTTGCCGAATTCGCGCACCACGGCGGCCTTCATCATCGATGCCATGTCAATCTCCCGTCGCTTTCTCGTGACCATTCCCCCAGCGTTCAACTGCGGGTATGGGCGAAGGTTATGCGCGGGAAGGCTGCGCCCAGTTGATCGGTGTCAAACGGACGCAGATTTCATCGGATTGTCATTTTTCAACTGTCACGGGAGCAGCGTGCATCCCAGACGGGTTGGCAAACACGGATGACAGCCGAACTCGGATGCGCTCAGCTGGTCGCCATCCAGAGCACCAGCCAGGACCAGAGGAGAAAAAGGATGGCAAAGCCCAGCATGAAGAACAGGCGGCGGAGCGGCAGATTTCCCGTGATGTGCATGGCGGCCTGTGCGTAACGCGCGGCGACGAACATCCAGGCGAGCACGACGGCGACGATGTTATCGGCTTCCGCGATGAAGAGCAGGACGGACACGGCATAGAAGAGGACCGGCAGCTCGAACTGGTTGGCGATTGCCCGATTGACCACCCTGCTCTCTTCCGGCTCCGCAAGATTCTCCCGGAATGCGATGCGTTCGACCTTACCTTCGCGCACCACGGCGGCACGACGGACAACCAACAGGGCATAGAGACAGAAGACGAGAAAAGCATGGGCCACGAGGGGCCAGAACATTTCAAAACCGGTCATGGGCAATCCATTCCTCAAAAGGCAATGCTGCTGAAAATCATTGTGCGCCTGTCGGCCTGGGGCCGATGCCGAGACGCAGGACGAGTATGCCCGAAATGACGAGCGCGGCAAATTTCAGACGCGTGAGCCAGACGATTGCGGTCGCCAAGAGGCTCGCCGTGGCATCTTCCGGCAGCGATGGTGGAAAGAGCAGGATGCTCGCGATGTTTTCGGCATAGTCGGCGGCGACGTACACGACGGGCATGGTGAGCAACGCGGGCAAAAGGCGCTCCGCCGGACGACCATAAAGCCTTGCACCCGGTGCGACCCTGCGCAGGAGGAGAGCAAGAACGAGGCCGAGAACGGCGGGGAGCAGCAGGTCGGGGCCGAGATGCATGTTGCGCAGCATGTCTGCGGCTTCCGGCCGGGCCTCGAGAAGTAACTTGAGATCGATCAGCGACTGCGCCGTGCTGTCGATGTCCAGATCAGGCATTGCCCTGCCGCCCGTCAGCTCGGCGAAGGCGCCGACAAAACCGAGGTTCATCCAGACAAGCAGCAAGGCTGACACGGCGCCGCTTGCCCAGAGCAGCGGCGCCTGTCGCGGGCCGGGCAAGCGCCCGAGGATCATGCGGCGCCCGGATAGTTGGGGCTTTCGCGGGTGATTGTCACGCCGTGTGGATGGCTTTCGCGCAGGCCCGCGCCGGAGATGCGGACGAAGGTGGCCTTTTCCTGGAATTCCGGAATGTCCTTGCCGCCGACATAACCCATGGCGGCCTTCAGGCCACCGGCGAGCTGATGCAGGACGGCGGACACCGGTCCCTTGTAGGGTACCTGGCCCTCGATGCCTTCGGGCACGAGCTTCAGCGTGTCGCGCACTTCCGCCTGGAAGTAGCGGTCTGCCGAGCCCCGCGCCATGGCGCCAACGGAACCCATGCCGCGATAGGCTTTGAAGGAGCGGCCCTGATACAGATAAACCTCGCCTGGGCTTTCGTCCGTGCCGGCGAGCAGCGAGCCAACCATGACGGCGGAGGCGCCGGCCGCAATTGCCTTGGCGACGTCACCGGAGAACTTGATGCCGCCATCGGCGATGACGGGAATGCCGTGCTTGTTGCCTTCCTCGACGGCTGCCATGACCGCTGCGAGCTGCGGCACACCGACGCCCGCGACGACACGCGTGGTGCAGATCGAACCCGGACCGATGCCGACCTTGATGCAGTCAGCGCCTGCATCGATCAGGGCGCGCGTGCCCTCACCGGTTGCCACGTTGCCGGCGATGATGCGAATGGCATTCGACATCTTCTTCACATGGGCAACGGCATCGAGAACCTTCTGGCTATGGCCGTGAGCCGTATCGACGACGATCACGTCGCAGCCTGCATCGATCAGGCGCTCGGCGCGCTCGACACCGTCGTCACCCGTAGAAATCGCGGCGGCGACGCGCAGACGCCCCTGGGCGTCCTTGGCGGCATTCGGGTTGAGCTGCGACTTCTCGATATCCTTGACCGTGATCAGGCCGACGCAGCGCCCTTCGTTGTCGATCACCAACAGCTTTTCGATGCGGTGCGCGTGCAGAAGGCGCTTGGCTTCCTGCTGATCGACCCCGTCCTTGACCGTGATCAGGTTCTCGCGGGTCATCAACTCATAGATCTTCTGGTTCGGATCGGAGGCGAAGCGCACGTCGCGGTTCGTCAGAATGCCGACGAGGCGGCCGGGGCGGCTGGCGCCTTCGACGACCGGGATGCCGGAAATGCCGTGGGCACCCATCAGGGCCTTGGCTTCCGCAAGCGTTGCGTCCGGGCCGATGGTGACCGGATTGACGACCATGCCGCTTTCGAACTTCTTCACCTGGCGAACCTCTTCGGCCTGCTCGACCGGGGTGAGATTGCGATGAATGACGCCGATGCCGCCGGACTGGGCCATGGCGATCGCGAGCCGGCTTTCGGTCACGGTGTCCATGGCGGAGGAGAGAATCGGCAGGGAAAGTTCGATATCCTTTGCGATCCGGGTCGCGATATTCGTCTGACCCGGCATGACGACCGAGTGTCCCGGCTGCAGGAGGACGTCGTCAAAGGTAAGCGCTTCTGCGCCGGTTGCCGACATTACGATGCGTGCCATTGCCAATTCCTTCGTTTGAATAGGCAGAATCCGCCCGGAAAACGGGAATCCCCGTTCGGTCGCTTCTGCATGAAATGCTTGGAAGTTGGCGAGGGCTGGTAACACGTTCATGACAGGAAGGGAATAGCAAAACCGGCACGCCCTGGTTCGTGATGGAACCTTTCACCCAAGGAACTGGTCGAAGCAATGAAAATTCAATCTTACTAATAAACGGATCATCAAAGCCGGCATGGTATGACACGCCCGCCCCTCGGAGGAGCGCGGGGCACATTCCGGAGGTACACCGATGTCGATCGGTCACAACATGAGCAGGGCGCGTGAGCATGCCGACGCGCATGAAGACGTCCTTTTCGGCAGAATATGCGCGCGACGCAACGCGCTTTTGGCGCAGTGGGCCACCACCGTGCTCGATCTTCAGGATATGCAGGCCTATGCCGAAGAACTGGCCCGGGCCGCAGCGTCCGGCGACGAGGAATTGCTGAACCGTATCCGCGAGGATTTCCGTGCAGCGGGCATCGAGGTCATGGACGCGGTGCTGCAGGACCGCATGGTGGCCTTGCTGCGCAGCGCCACTGCCGAGTTGCGCCGCGGCGAGCCTGGCCACGGGGCTCGCGAGAGACGGGACTGATCCGCCTTGCCTGCCATCGGCAAGAAGCCCGCGCGAGGCAGCTCACGCGGGCTTCGAGGTCACGTGGGTCGATATCAGATATCGAACTGATAGGCCTTGGGGACGAAGCGATAGCCCTCTTCGATCTTCTCCGCATATCCCACCGCCGGGAACGGCATGTGATAGCCCAGGAAGGCAAGCTTGTCGGTCGCGATCATGTCGAAGACCTTCTTGCGCGTGGCGGCCGCGGCAGCCTTGTCCATGTCGAAGCGGACTTCCCAGTCCGGGCGCTGCAGCGACAGCACGAAATGGTTTGCCGTGTCGGCGGTCAAGACGAGTTGTCGGCCGTCTGATTCCAGCCGGTAGATCATGTGGCCCGGGGAATGGCCGAAGGCCGCCATGCCGGTAATGCCGGAGACAACTTCACCACCATCCCCGATAAAGGTCATCTTCTCGGCCAGCGGCTTAACATTGGCGAGCACGCCCTTCTGGCCATTCTCGGCCGGTGTGCCGGCGCGGGCCGGATCGACCCAGAAATCATATTCGGCCTGACCGGTGACATAGCGCGCGTTCGGAAATGCCGGCTTGCCGCCTTCCATCAGGCCACCAATGTGGTCGCCATGCATGTGGGTGAGAACGACGATGGTCACATCCTCCCGGGTGTAGCCGGCTGCAGTCAGACCTTCGGCCAGGCGGCCAAGGCCATTTGCCCGGCCGGCTTCCCCCATGCCGGTATCAAACAGGATGACGTCGGACCCCGTGTTGACCAGCACCGGAGCGAAGCTGTTGACGAAGGCATCGGCCGGCAGGAAATTTGCCTCAAGCAGGGCACCCACCACTTCGGGCGACTGGTTGGTGCCAAACGTCTCCTGTGGCTTGCCGGAGGGACGCGCGCCATCCTTGACGACGAGCACTTCGAACTTGCCCACATTGAAGCGGTGCGTTTCTGGCGGCATGGCGTGATCGATGCTCATGGATGTATCGGCGTTCGTCTGTTGCGCTACGGCAGCGCGGGTCATGATCATCGGGGATGCGAGCGCGAAACCCGCTCCGCCCAGAACCATTCGTCTCTTCATCGAAATCATGGAAATCTCCTCAACGACATGTCCTTTCCCCCGAATGAGGGCTTGTACGCGAAATAGGCAGGGGGCGCCGTACGGGAAGTTTCCTCACACCATCGTGATGCAACGGCGCACCGTCGTGGTCGCCCCGTCCTCCCTATCTCTTCTGCTTCTCGAACGCGGCGGCCGGCAAAATGGTTTCGCCGACGCGTTGAATGGGTTATGAGGCCACACCTGCCGTTAGCCTTCGACGGTCCCCCCGGAATGCCGATGAACCGCATCACGCCCCTGATCCTCGCCTTTGCCCTGTTCATGGAGCAGATGGACTCAACGGTCATTGCCACCGCACTTCCGACCATCGCCGCCGACCTCGGCGTCGGGCCGATCACGCTGAAACTGGCGCTGACGGCCTATATGGTGGCGCTCGCCATCTTCATCCCCGTCAGCGGCTGGATGGCCGACCGGTTCGGCGCCAAGCGGATCTTCCGCGCGGCGATCATGGTGTTCATGATCGGCTCCCTGCTTTGCGCCATTGCCGATTCCCTGTTCTTCTTCGTCGCATCGCGTTTCCTGCAGGGCATGGGCGGGGCGATGATGACACCGGTCGGGCGTCTCGTGCTCCTGCGTACGACGAAGAAAAGCGAGCTGGTGTCTGCGATGGCCTTGCTCACCATTCCCGGCCTGCTTGGACCGATCACCGGGCCGCCGGTGGGTGGTTTCATCACCACCTTCTTCAGCTGGCACTGGATTTTTCTGATCAACATCCCGATCGGACTTCTGGGCCTTGTCATGTCCAGTCGTTATCTGCCGGAAATCGAACCGATCGAGACGGCAGCGATCGACTGGCGCGGTTTCGCGCTGAGTTCCGGGGCGGCGTCCGGCCTCGTCTTCGGCCTTTCCGTGATGAGCCTGCCGGCGCTGCCGATTTACGTCGGCGCGATTGCCACAATGGCGGGCATCGTCTGCCTCGGGCTCTATGTACAGCATGCACGGCGCCACCCTTCCCCGCTGCTCAACCTGTCGCTCTTTGCCAACAAGAGTTTTCGCGCGGCGATCATCGGTGGCACCGTGTTCCGAATTGCCGCGGGGGCCACGCCCTTCCTCCTGCCGCTGATGCTGCAGCTCGGCTTCGGCATGAGCGCCTTCCAGTCGGGCATGACCACCTTTATCGCCGCCGTGGGCGCGATCTCGACCAAGTTCATCGCAAGGCGTGCCTTTGCGGCGGCCGGATTTCGCAACCTCTTGATCGCGGCCGGGATCGGTGGTGCGATCACGACGGCGGCCAACAGCCTCTTCACGCCGGCAACGCCGATCGCGCTCATCATGACCGTGCTCTTGATCGGCGGCTTCTGCCGCTCGTTCTTCTTCACCGGCGTGAACACGCTCGGCTATGCCGAGATCGAAGACATCCAGGCGTCGCAAGCAACCTCGCTCACATCGGTCCTGCAACAAGTGAGCCTAGCGCTCGGCGTGGCAACCGCTGCCGCAATCCTCGAAGCCAGCACACGGATGACCGGCGAGACACTGTCGCTGGGCGATTTCCACCTGGCCTTTGCCATCGTTGCCGGACTGTCGATCTTTGCGGTCCTTCCCTTCTTCAGCCTGTCGCGCGATGTGGGGTCGGCCGTATCAGGTTATCGCCGGGGCGGGGAAGACGAGACGATCAGCGTGAAATAATCACTCGGGCCTTTCGCAGAGCGCAGACAGCTTGTTGCCGTCGGGATCGCGCACATAGCAGGCATAGAAGTTCGGATGGAAGGTACGGATGCCCGGTGCACCGTCATCGGTGCCGCCATGGGCGAGCGCTGCGGCATGGAAGGCATCGACCTCAGCACGCGAGGCGGCTTCGAAGGCCGGCATGGAGCCGTTACCGACCGTTGCCGGGCGCCGGTCGAAGGGATGCGTGATCCAGAACCGGCAGCGACTGTCGCCGGGCGCCGCATAGCCGGCCTCGCTTTCATCGATGGACCGCCGCTCGATGCCGAGCGTCGCCAGCACGGCATCGTAGAAGCCGATGGCACGGGGCAGATCGTTGATGCCGATGGTGATGTAGGTGAACATGACCGTGCCCGACCTCAATCCAGATCCAGATCCTCGGTCGCCGGGACATCCTCGCGCGGGTCACGGACGAAGCCCTCCTCGTCGAGTTCGACAACGGCCCCGCCCCGGCGGCCCTTGAAGCCCTTGGCAAGCAGGAACATCTCGACCGATTCCTGGCGCGACGAGGCGGGCTTGATATGCATGACCTGACGGAAGTTCTGCTTCAGCATGTTGAGCAGCTCCTTCTCCGTGCCGCCCTGGAAGGTCTTGGCGAGGAAATGCCCGCCTTCGGAGAGAACCTCCACGGCAAAATGAGCGGCAACCTCGCACAGATGCATGGTGCGGATATGGTCTGTCTTCTGGTGGCCGGTGGTGGGCGCCGCCATGTCCGAAATCACCAGGTTCGGCGTGCCGCCGACGGCCTCGACCAGTTGGCGCGGCGCGTCGGGATCGAGGAAGTCGAGCTGCAGGATTTTCACGCCCGGGATCTGTGCCATTTCCAGAAAATCGATCGCTGCGACGCGGATGTCGTCATCGGTCGAATCGGTGACCTTGGCGGCGATCTGCGACCAGCTGCCGGGGGCGGCCCCCAGATCGATGATGCGGGTGGCCCCTTTCAGGATCTGATGCTTCTCGTCGATCTCCAGCAGCTTGAAGGCCGCACGGGCGCGGTAACCTTCAAGCTTGGCGCGCTGGACATAGGGGTCGTTGATATGGCGCTCGAGCCAGCGTCTGGAGGACGCTTTCAGCTTGCCCTTCTTGACCTTCTGGCCGAGCTTGCGGCCGGTTCTGTTGCCGGCAATGGGTGGCTTTGCCATGGTCAGCGCTCCCTCGAAGTCTGTGGCGTCGGCTGTGACGCCGAATGCGGCCGACGGCTGCGGCCACGTCGCCAGACGCCGTCATCGGCCATCATGTCGGTCAATAGTCCTTCGCGCAGGCCCCGGTCGGCGACCCGCATGCGGCTCGACGGCCAACGCCGGCGGATCGCTTCCAGAATGGCGCAGCCGGCCAGCACCAGATCGGCGCGATCCGGCCCGATACAGGGATTGGCGGCGCGACCGGCATAATCCCAGGACAGGAGTTTCGCCTGCATCGCCGAGACTTCGGCATCGGTCAGCCAGAGGCCATCGACCTTGCGGCGATCATAACGCGGCAGATCGAGATGCACGCCGGCGAGCGTGGTGACGGTGCCCGACGTGCCGATCAGGTGGAAATCTTCCGGCATGCCATCCGGCCCCAGAGCCAGATCCGGGCAATCGAAGCGATCGAGCATGCCGCCCACTTCCGCTGTCATCGCCTCGAATATCTCGGGCGTCACATCGCGCCCCCCATGCCGCTCGGAAAGCGTGACCACACCGACGGGCAGCGAGGTCCAGTGGGTGATGTGATTGGCCAACCGGCTGGAGCGGTTGTCGGCGATGCGGATGACGGCGATTTCCGAGGAGCCGCCGCCGATATCGAACAGCACCACCGAACGCGCCTCACGGCCGACCAGCGAGGAGCAGCCGGACACGGCAAGGCGCGCCTCGGTCTCGCGGTTGATGATCTCAAGCTTCAGGCCGGTTTCTGCCGTGACCCTTTCGAGGAAAAGCTCACCGTTTTCCGCCGCGCGGCAGGCTTCGGTTGCGATCAGGCGCATGCGGCGGATATCCCGGCCGGCGAGCTTGGAGGCGCAGATGCGAAGGGCTTCGACGGCACGATCCATGGCATCCTGAGAGAGGCGTCCGGTGGCGCCGAGGCCTTCCCCGAGCCGGACGATGCGGGAAAAGGCATCGACGACGCGGAACTGGCCGGGCCGTGTCGGCTGGGCAATCAGGAGGCGGCAGTTGTTGGTGCCGAGATCGAGTGCCGCATAGAGATCGTCGGAGGCGAATTCCCAGGTGCTGCGCGGCCGGTCGACCTGCGGCGGTTGCGACGGGCGGTGGGCATGCGGCTTTAACGGAGCCGGTTTCGCTGGCGCTGGCGATTCAGCCGACCGCGCCCTCTGGGCTGCGGAGGGTGGTTCAGATCCCGCCAGCGGACGCACATGGCCGGGCTTTGCGGCCGATCCGCGCCGGTTGCGATTGCGGCGGCCCTTGCGGCCCTCCGGCTGATCGCCACGCGTCGAGGATGGCTCGCCGGCTGGCGGCGCTGCGCCATGGTGCGTGCGATCGCCCTCACGTTGGAAGGGACGCGACTGCGCCGGTCGCGCGGATGCGCCGGACGACGCTTCGCCGGCTGCGCTGCGCTCAGACTGACCCGTGGCACGCGGGGCCGTTTCGCCCGACGCGGTGTCGGCTGGCCTCTTGTCGCCATGACCATGGGGAGATGGGGCGGACGCTCCGGCACCCTTGCCGCGCCTGCGCCGCTTTCGCTTGCGGATGGGTCCATCCGCAATCATCGTTTCGGAACGTCGCTCAGGGACCGGCGCTGCCGCCGATCCTGCCGAAGCAGAAACATCGAGACCGCTCGTGACCGGCCCCGCCTTCTTGCCCTTGCCGCGCCTGCGGTGGGAACCGCTCTTGCGCCTGCCTGTCGACGCCCCCTCGCTTTTCGGCTGTCCGCCGCGACTGGGGTCTGTCACTGAAGTTATCCACTGAACCGCGCAAGGCGCCAAGACCGACGCATGCCGCTGGTATCATCATTCGTTTCGTTGGGCAGAGCATACCAGCGCAAACCCGTTGCGCCAAACGGTTTTTCTGCCGCGCCCGCAGAGGCCCTTCGGCAGC
Organism: Rhizobium sp. AG855; assembly: GCF_003610655.1. Classification (NCBI taxonomy): domain Bacteria; kingdom Pseudomonadati; phylum Pseudomonadota; class Alphaproteobacteria; order Hyphomicrobiales; family Rhizobiaceae; genus Rhizobium; species Rhizobium sp. AG855. The sequence continues at coordinate 2,836,231 of NZ_RAQG01000003.1, forward strand.
GCCGCCCAGCGCCAAAAGCCGGGATCCAGGGCCATTCCGACCCAGCGCGAACATTCGATGATTTTTTTCCGATTTGGGTCTTTGCAATGTCAAAGCTTTTGTCTATAAGCCCGCTCACCGATCGCGCAAGCGATACCCTGGTGGGGAATAGTTCAACGGTAGAACGACGGACTCTGACTCCGTTAATCTTGGTTCGAATCCAGGTTCCCCAGCCAATTCTCCCAAAAAAGCCGTGATTTCTACGTTTTTCCGTCGTGCGGCATCTGTGCTGAATCGCGGCCTGCAAAAAATTCGCTGGGGACCCGACAGCGTCCCGCATGACGGCGCGATATGGCTGCGTCACATGCGTCCAGGTGCGAATTGTGCATTTTTATGGCCGGAGGTTCCGCCTATCGGTGCTGCTCTGTCTTTGCCGTTCTGGGCTATTTGACACGCCGCATTTGGACAGACTATCTGTTCTGAGCACATTACCGCTCGACCCATGATTTGTCGTGCGCCTCAGCGCAACCTGAGCTGTTTTGCCTGAGGGGTGCCTCCTATCAGTGGCGGCGGTTGGGAATTGCCCGGTTCGATATTTCAATGAAAATTGTCAGAGGAAACTATGGGACCAGTCAATGGCAGAGCTTGATCCTTTGCAAGCGCATGAGAAGGGCGTGTTTCTCTTCGGCGATTTCGCCTTCGATACGCGGACGCGAAACTTGAGCCGCCGCGGCAAACAGTTGCCGCTGGGCGGACGAGCCGCTGATATATTGCAAGTCTTGCTCGAGATGGCCGGCCAGACCGTGCCCCGCGCGTTGATTGTCGACAGGGTCTGGGGTGCCCCCAATATCACCGACAGCGCATTGCGATTTCAAATCAATGTTCTGAGGAAACATTTGTCCCCTGAAGCCGAGGCCCGACCCTTTATCAGGAACGTTTCACGCGTCGGCTATGTGTTTACGGAGAAAGTCGAGTTCCTTCCGGAGAAGGGGGCAATTGCAGCTCGCAACTCCATCAAGGATGATGCGCTGGAACAGGCAAATCGGACCAGACCGAAAACACTCATCGGCCGCCAGCACGATCTTGAAGCCACCGTCAAAGCGGCCCGTCGCCATCGGTTTGTGACAATCCTCGCGCCTGGTGGCTTTGGGAAGACCACACTCGCACTCGCGGTTCTGGAAACCCTGCGCACGGAAGCGACGGTCTTCTGGATCGATGCATCGAATGTCCGCCAGAATGCTGACATTTGGGCTTGTCTTGCCGCGCAACTACCGGTCTCTGGCACGCTCCAGGCGCCCGTGGACCTGGTCCGCGAGGTCTTAAGATCCTCCAGAGGTTTCGTATTCTTTGACTGCGTCGACCGATGTACCGACGTGTTGTCGGCCTTCGACCAAGATGAACTTTGGGACCTTGAAAATCTCACTGTCATCACGACTTCGCGACAGCCGGTCAACGTGCGCGATGAACATATCGTTCGGCTCGATGCACTGACCGTGCCCCCTTCGGGTCTGGCGCTCACGGCGGACGACATTGTTGCGTATAGTGCGATTGCGCTTTTCTTCGATCGCGGGGCCGCGCATCTGCAGGGTCTTTTGCTCAGTGAAAAACTGTTGGCCAGCGTCGCCGAGATCTGCAGGCGGCTCGATGGCATACCGTTGGCGATCGAGATTGCCTGTGCGCATCTTTCCATTTTCGGCGTTCACGATCTCGACCTGCTTTTGCGGGAAAACTTCGAGATGATCGATCTCATGCCGACCGATTGGCCGGAGCGTCACCGCACGTTGAGCAAGATGATCGGCTGGAGCTTCGACTTGCTGACCAGAAGCCAAAAGCGTGTCTTGCTCGAGATGTCTGTCTTTCTGGGTGCCGCCAGCGTCGAGGCGTGCCTGCGGGTGATCTCCCGCGAAGATCTGCCGGAACGCGACGTCATCCACGCGATCGCCGTGCTCGTTGGCAAAAATCTGATCGTCAAGGAAGATCGAGACGGAAGAGCGTCTTTCCGGCTCCTCGATACGACACGCGCCTTCTGCGTTGATCAGATGATCAAAACCGGTGAATGGCATCAGGTTCAGGCCAAACTGGGCGAATTCTTCATCCTGGAAATTCAAGGGCAAGGCTTGCTCGAGGGCGACAAGGAAAAGGCGATAAACTGGTTTGGGTCGGCGTGCCCAAATCTGACCAATCTTTCGGCCTGCCTCGACTGGCAATTCGAGATGGCGGAAAGCCCCGCACTGGCCGTGCGCCTCGCTGCGGAAGCCGCGCCGCTTTACATGCAGCTCTCGCTGCTCAGGGACTGCGAGACGATCGCCGCGCGGGCGCTGACCTATCAGGGACGTGTCGAGCAGAGCGAGGCTTTGTGGGCTGCTCTGAACGCTTATTATGGCGCCGCATTGTTGGCAACGAACGGCCCGGTGGACGCATCGAAAGCCGCCATGGACGTTGCGATCCAGAAAACACCGGATGCTCGGCTGGCCCCCACCACAATCCTCGCCTATTCCGGCCTCTACTGGCTCCATATCTATCGGTCAGAGCCTGATTTGGCGGATGCTTGCGCGGAGAAGTTGAGGCCATCGAGCAAAAGCGATCTGCAGGACGATGATGATCTGATCGCCGACAACTACAACGCCATGGCATTGCAGATGCGGGGCGATCAGTTCCGAGCCGAAAGGGAGCTGGAGGATGTCGTCAAGCGCCAGGCACTCATTTCGCTCGGCCGTCTCATGCGGATCGGTACGGATCCCGGACTTCTGTCGCGCATTTTTCTTATCAAGGCACAATGGTTGCGCGGAAAGGTGAGCACGGCACTGGACCACTACGAGGCGATCCGCGGCCCCCTGGAGGAGCCGGAACATGGATTGTATCACTGTTGGGCGTTGAACGAGGTCATCATTCCCCTCTATTGCTCGCTGCGTGACTATGACAATGCGCGCCACGCCTGCGAGACGTTGCGAAAGGCCGTGCACCAACAGTCGATGACAATCAGGGAGGTCTCCAGCGAAGCGGCGCTGCAAGCTGTCAATGCGTTGAGCGGTAACCCGAATTACCCGGCGCTCACGGCCCTGCGTGACAAGATGGACCGGAACAAGTTCCGGATGCTCATCCCCTGGATCGATGGCATTCGTGCACAAATGCTTGGTGAACTCGGCCGCCACAACGACGCGTTACAAGTCATCGATCAGGCAATATCTTTCTGCAGGGCGAACAACAGCCGATGGTGGATGCCGGAACTGCAGTCCATCCGTTGCACTCTGCTCTGGCATGACCAAAGCCCGGAAGGACAGGCGAGCGCGGCAATCGCCTTTCAAGAGAGCCATGATTGCGCGGAAGAGCTGGGAGCCTCTGCTCTGGCCATTCGCAATGTACTTCGAGTTCTGGAGCGGAAGGCATCCGACAGGCTTCACAGCGTGGCCACCGAAGCCGGACGCGGAATACTGGCCTCTTACCCAGACGACGGCGATCCACTGGCAGAGATGGTCAGAAACCAGATCTGATCCTGACCAGCAAGAATAGCGTCAGGTTTGACGAACACCGTCGACAACAGCGGGAGACCTCTCCGCCGCAAGCCCCAGGAACGCAGGACAGGTCCGCGTCTGATGCCAGTCTACGCGTCCGCACGCGCGCTCAACGGAATGACAAAGCTGAAACTGGTTCCGATGGGCTCGGCAACGGCGGTCAGGACGCCCTGATGGGCCTCGATGATTGACTTGCAGATCGCAAGGCCCATGCCCATGCCCGTGGTTTTCGTGGTGAACATCGGCTCAAAGATCTGTGATGCGATCTCTGGCGCGATCCCTTTGCCGAAGTCCCGTACAGTGACCAATATCTCGGATGAGGTGCATTTCGAGACAATATCGATCGTCCGTCTTCGTTCGGGAATGTCGTTCATCGCCTCCATGCCGTTGTGGAGGAGATTCAAGACGACCTGCTTCAACTGAGTGGCGTCGCCCCAAACCACCGCACCTCCTGCTGCAAGGTCAAGGCGAACCTCGGTGCCGTGGTTTGAAATCTCGGAGCGCGCAATGCGCAGCACTTCCTGAATGACGTCGTCGATATCAACGGGCTGTTCGACCTTTGGGGCCTGCTTCGAAAGGGCGCGCAGTGCACGAATGATGTCGTGGGCGCGCGTCACGCTGGTCTCGATTTCGGTCAGGACGCTCAGCGTTTCCGGGATGTCCGGTTCGGCGCGGCTGAGCCAGCGAAGGCCGGCGCCTGCGTTCGACGCTATGGCAGACAAGGGCTGGCCGAGTTCATGCGTGACCGAGGCGGCGATCCCGCCCAGCAGGGTCAGACGCGCATTCTTTTCAAGCTCAGCTCTCGCACCCGCGAGCGCCTGTTCGCTGCGAGAGCGGAGCTCGTTTTCCTGCAGCAGCCGCGTGTAGAGCCGGGCGTTCTCGAGCGAAATTGCGGCCTGAGAGGCCAGGAGCTTGAGGAGTGCCACGGTGTCAGCGGCAAATACGCCCTCCAGATAGTCGTTCTGGAGGCAGAGAAGGCCGGTGAGTTCCCCCCGCCGCAAAAGGGGCACGCAGAGGATCGAGCGCCCCGTTCCGGGGACCTTGTCGGCAGCCCAGGCTGCGAAATCGGACCCGGAAATGACGAAGGGGGTTCGCGTCTGAAGGGCTCGATCGATCACCGAATAGGGTGGGCTTATGCCATAGCGGTCCGGATCTATCGTGCTGACGCGCACGCTGTCGCCTTCGGTCCAGGCGGACGCCTCTGCCTCCAGTTTGCCATCGGCAATCTTCAGCAGTAGCCCGCGATTGGCGCCAGCGTGAACGAGCATCCGGGTCATCAGCGTTTCGATCACCCGGTCGAGAACAATTTCCTCCGACAGAGCAAGCGAAGTCCCGAGCACTGTGTCGAGGTCACCGGCAGCGGAGGTCAGACCTTGCGCAGCAGACGGACGCCGGGTCAAATCCAGGGTCAAGGCTGTCCTGAGGCTTCTTGCCTTGTGTCCGGCACCCCAGCGTTCATAGGCTTCTGATGCGAGCGACAGATAGGCATTGGCACTGATCCGGTTGCCCATCTCAAGGCAGCAGGCCCCAGCGCGCTCCAGCGCCAAGGCATGCTCGTGCTCGAAGCGCGAGGATCGGGCAGCGGCGGCGGCTTTTTCGTAGAGAACAAGAGCCTCGGCGTAACTCCGCTTGCTGCGGGCAATCTCCGCATCGAGGAGCAGCAGCTTGTCGGCGAAATTCAACGGGTTCAGGTCTGCCCAAAGCGCCAGGCGGGCGCGGACTTCAGCGAGACGATGATCATCACGGTTCTCCGCCGACCTGCCTTGTTCCAGGGCGGCGAGCGCGAGGCCGAGATAGAACTTGCAGAAGCCGGTATCGACATGGGCCAGCAGGAAGATGCTGAGGGCGTCGGCGGCACGGAGTTTCTCGACTGCCGCAGCGTAGGCGCCGTTATAGTAGAGCGAGGTCCCGTCATAGAAGGCCACCCAGAATGCGGTTGTCGCTGAAACAACGGGGGCACTCTGCGTGAGGCTTGCTGATGACCGGCTTTCTCCTGGGCCTTCGGCAAGGTCGACGACCAGTCGGAGCTGGGCTGCCAGAATATGCTCGATATCCGTGTAACCAAAGCGCCGGGTGACAGCGATCGACTCTTCCGCCTCGCGCCTGATGTTGGGTATCTCGTCTCCCATGGCGATGAGATCGGAAACCAGATGGTTACGCGCATAACACATCCAGCCGACATCGCCGGCCGCATGGGCGGCGTCGAGGGCTTCGCGGACGCGTTCCAGGGCGTAAGGCAGGGACTGGGTCCAGGGTGCCACCTGATCGACCGCCAGAAGGACCGAAGTGCGGTGCTCCTCGAAGCCGTATTTGTCGACGAGCGCCCGCGCGGCGAGGCAAAATTCCAGACCGTCCGCATAGGCATCGTATTTGTCGGAGATGATGGCGCCGAACCACGCAAGGCCATGCGGGGATTCAGGGCTTGCCCCATGATCGAGCGTAAGCTCCACCATTTTGGCGAGATGGAGGAAGCGGAGGCCATCCGTCGTGAAGACCGACGAGATGAGCGGCGCGAGTAGCGACATGGCGGCCCTGATACGCGGGTCGTCCATGACGGGCATGTGTTCCAGATCGGAAATCCGTCTCCCGGCCAACCCTCGCCGGATGGCACGATAGGCCTCTTCCTGCTCCGCTTCTGTCGACCCGCGCGCGAGCTTGACGCCAAGCTCGTCCAACCCTAGCAGCGCCTCATCGATTGAGCCTTCATAGTCAGATTTCAGCGTCAGCAGATTGGCGCGCAGACGGAAGACGGCGCTCCTGTCGAGGGCCGATCGCGCATACTGCAAGAGATCGTTGAGCCGGCTCTCGGCAGCTTCGAGCGAGGCGGCTCCCAGCAGCGCCTCGCACAGGAGGATATGGGCACGGAAGCACAGTGCGTAGTCTTCCGCCCAAAGGTCGTCCTTGATCAGGCTAACCGCAGTCTCCCCATAGCGGACCGCCTGGCCGAAGGCGGCAGAGCGCCTGGCATGGACAAGTGCGACCAGAAGGGCATCGACAAACAGCTTCTGCTTTTCAATCTGCAGATGTTCGTCTCTGCATTGCTCGATCTGATTGGCCACAGCAAAGGCCGAGGCATTGGTTGAGCCGTCCGACAGCGACATCATCACATCGACCAGATGCAGATGGCGAGCGCGCCGTTCTTCCGCGTCCATCAGCGAATAGGCTGCCTCCTGGATGCGGTCATGGGCAAAACTCAGTTTTGCAGGCGAGAGGACCACAAAACCGGAGCGCGCCAGAGGTGCTGCAAGCTGGGCAAGACTTTCAGGTGATAGGCTGAGGGCACTGGCAAGAACTGCCTGTTCTGCTTCGGGGCCGATGCAGGCCATCGTCTGCAACAGCCGAAGTGCTTGCGCCCCCTCCTTCTCGAGACGGGCGGTGACGAAGGAGATGATGTTCTCGCTCGCGGGATAACGCGATACGTCCTCAACTCGGCACAGCCACGCCCTTTGGTCCGGGGAGAAATAGACGACGCCGTCCTGAACGAGAGCCTGCAGCAGTCTTCGCAGATAGAAGGGGTTTCCCCCTGTCTTCTCGTGCAAGGTTTCGGCCAGATCCGCGAGACCGTCCGGTGCATCCGAAAAGATCGTATCGAGCATCTGACGGGTCGATTGCAGAGAGAGTGGGCTCAGATAAAGCTCGGCCAGTTCGGTCATGGAAATGCGGGCATCCGCGAGGAGCCGTTCCGACAGGGCTTGCGCCTCTCCGGACTGGTCACGCCGGGCGACGATCAAAAGGAGCCCCGTAACCGGCTCGCTCACAAGAACCGACAGGAAGGAGCGTGTGGCTTCGTCGGCCCATTGTATGTCATCGAGAAACAGGACGAGGGGTTTGATGGTCGCTGCCGCGACCGACAGCACCGCGCGCAATGCCCTCTGCAAGCGAAGCTGGACCAGTTGGCCGGTTATTTCCGTTCGTGTCGACTGCGGCCCGGTAAGGATTTCCATTGAAGGCAGGAGGTCAACCAGCAGTGCCGCGTTGCCCTGCAACTCGCGGGCTAGAGCCTTACGAACCGATGCCAGCGTCAGGTGATCGGCACGCATTGCCTCATCGATGAAGGCGCTGATCGCCTGCACGATCGGGGCATAGGGCAGTTCCGACTGATGCTGGTCACTCTTGCCCTGCAGGAATAGTGCCTGTTCGGCCGCCCCCTTGCCAAGGCTTTGGATGAGGCTGGACTTGCCGACGCCGGGCTGACCGTGCACCGAGATCATCGATGGCTTGCCGTGATCCATAAAGCGGTCCAGCACGTTGGCGAGGATCTGTTCTTCCTCGCCACGACCGAAGAGCGCTGAGGTTCCGAGCTGCGCAAAGGGTGTATCGACGCGACCGATTTCGAAATCGCCGATGGTGCGATTTTCCCGCCACTCCTGTTCGCAGCGCGCAAGATCGACCTCCAGCGCAAGGGCCGTCTGGTATCGAGCGGTCGGTTCCTTGGCGAGCAGCCGCTTGAGAATCTGCCCAATCACCGGCGGCAGATCTGCGAACATGCTGCTGGCATCCATGGGTGCCAGTGCCAGATGAGCATGACGCCATTCGACCGGCGAGTTGGCTGCCAGCGGGAAGATGCCTGTCAGATGCCTGAAGAGGGTCATGCCGAGCGCGTAAAGGTCGCTTCGACCGTCATATTGCGGGGCGACAGGTCTCAATTGCTCGGGTGCGCGATAGATGATCTCATCAATCACGCCGAGCGTCTGCGCGGAGGCCGTCGCCGGCATTGTCCTTAACCGGAGGCCGCCATGGCCATCGACCGCAAAGTCGATTGGATGCAGAGATCCCAGCGGCGCGCCTGCGGCATGGGCCGCCGAGAGCGTCCTGGCCATGGAAAGCGCAAGAGGTAGAAAATCGGCAAGCGGAGCAGGCGAAGGCGACTGCAGCTTGAGAACAAGACTTGCGGTGTCGAACACCAGGACGCGATGCTCCGCCTCCTCCAATATCGCCACCGGCGTGTCGAGCCAGCCATCGGCATTCGGATAGCGACGCATGCGTGCATCGGCCTGGGAGGATCGCACCCCGTCTCTGTCGCGCGGCAGAATGAGTGCATCCCAGGCGGCGGAACCCTGGGAGAGGCGATACAGATTCACCGAAGCGGCCTGCCAAACAGCGACACGCGTGCTGCCCCGCAGCCAGGCTTCGTCCAGCGTTTCCATTGTCGCGGCGGTTGAGGGCACCGTTGTCTCCGAATGGACAAAACATCACTTTTGTCAAAGTAGCAGTTTCACCCCGGACCATGTCCATGGCCCAACCGCTAATAAGTGCCCGGAACTCGATCAAAAACCGGTAGTTTTTGTTAGATGGCACGTTCGACGCCTGATCCAACGGATAGAGCACAGGCTATGTCGTCTCGAAGTCAATGGTGATTGCGCTGTCAGAAATGCGACCGTGATTCTCATCGGCTAACAGACGGTTAGGGCTGCGGCCCTTCCAATGGGCAGCACCAGTCCTCACGGTTCCGCTCACTCAGCACGATCAGCGAAACGTCCAAAACGGCTGCGTAACCGACAAGAGACCGGCAGCACTCCAAGGCATTCTCTCCTCGTCACTGCTTCTCCCAAGCACCGAGGAAACGAAAATGACCATTCAAGCCAAAGCCGCCCCTGGCGCCCGCCTTCTGAACGCCGCCGATCACACGCTGATCATGATCGACTTTCAGTCCCAGATGGCCTTTGCCACGAAGAGCATCGATGCGGTCAACCTGCGCACCAATGCAGCGCTTGTCGCCAATGCTGCCAAGACCTTCAACGTCTCGACCATCCTGACCACCGTTGCCGAGAAGAGCTTTTCCGGCCCGATGTTCGACGAGATCACCAGCACATTCCCCGGTCAGGCGATGCTCGACCGTACGTCGATGAACACCTGGGAAGATGCGGCCGTGATTGCCGACGTCAACCGCATCGCCAAGAAGCGCATCGTGCTCTGCGGCCTCTGGACAAGCGTGTGCATCGTCGGCCCTGCCCTGTCAGCGCTCGACCAGGGCTTCGAGGTCTATGTGATCGCCGATGCCTGCGGCGATGTCAGCACGGAAGCGCATGACCGCGCCATGGACCGCATGGTGCAGGCCGGTGCCCAGCCGATGACCTCGCTTCAGTATCTGCTCGAACTGCAGCGCGACTGGGCGCGTGGTGAGACCTACGAGGCGACCACCGGTATCGCGAAGAAGCTCGGCGGCGCTTACGGCCTCGGCGTGACCTACGCCAAGACGATGTTCAACGCGGCCGAAGGCCACTGACCCTGTCCCCGCCGGTCGTTCCGGGTGCCGCCTCCCCACCGGAACGACCACCTGAGCCTGGCGCGGTCTCCCCTCCCGCGCCAGGCGTAGGTGGACGACACGTTCATGAGCTCCACCGCATGCATTCGATCTCACGCCGAAAGGAAACGGTGATGAAACTCTATCTCATCTCACTCGCAGCAGGGCTGCTCGTCGGCGTGATCTACGGCGTCCTCAACGTGCGCTCCCCTGCCCCGCCGGTCATCGCGCTGGTCGGCCTGCTTGGCATCCTCATCGGCGAACAGATCGTGCCGCTCGCCAGAGGCGCTCTCGTCCGGCAGCCGATCACGACATCGCTCCCGAAGCACAGTGAAACGCGGACGACGACTGACCTCAGCGAGACCCGCAGGCCGCAGGACCGCGCGGGCTGAGCTCCTCGCCCGCGTATCGATGCCTCCCAATTCAGAAGGAACACTGTGATGAATGCCGACCTCATCCTCTACCACGGACACGTGACCACGCTTGACCGCTCCAATCCGTCGGCGACGGCGATTGCGATCAAGGACGGCAAGTTTCTCGCTGTCGGCAGCGACGCCGAGATCATGAAACATGCGGGTCCACAGACCAAGACCGTCGACTTGCGCGGCAAACGCGTCCTGCCCGGACTGAACGACAATCACACCCATGTCGTCCGCGGCGGGTTGAACTTCAACATGGAACTACGCTGGGACGGCATCCGCTCACTGGCCGATGCCATGGACATGCTGCGACGCCAGGTGGCGGTGACGCCTGCGCCCCAATGGGTGCGGGTGATCGGCGGTTTCACCGAGCATCAGTTCGTCGAGAAGCGCCTGCCGACCATCGACGAAATCAATGCGATTGCGCCAGACACGCCCGTCTTCCTGCTACACCTCTATGATCGCGCGCTGCTGAATGCCGCTGCCGTTCGCGCTGTCGGCTTCACCAAGGACACCCAGGATCCGCCAGGCGGCGAGATCACGCGCGACGCGGCCGGCAATCCGACCGGGCTGCTGCTCGCCAAACCCAATGCCGGCATTCTCTATGCGACGCTCGCCAAGGGACCGAAGCTTCCCTTCGACTATCAGGTGAATTCGACGCGTCATTTCATGCGTGAGCTCAACCGGCTGGGCGTCACGGCCGTCATCGATGCAGGCGGTGGTTTCCAGAACTATCCGGATGACTATGCCGTCATCCAGAAGCTGGCGGACGAGGACCTGCTGACGGTTCGGCTCGCCTACAACCTCTTCACCCAGAAGCCGAAGGAGGAAAAGGAAGACTTTCTCCGCTGGACCTCCTCGGTCACCTACAAGCAGGGCACCGACTACTTCCGCCACAACGGTGCCGGCGAGATGCTGGTTTTCTCCGCCGCCGATTTCGAGGACTTCCGCCAACCGCGCCCGGACATGCCGCCGGAGATGGAAGGCGATCTCGAAGAGGTGGTCCGGGTCCTTGCCCAGAACCGCTGGCCCTGGCGTATGCATGCGACCTATGACGAGACCATCTCGCGGGCCCTCGATGTCTTCGAAAAGGTGAACCGCGATACGCCGCTCGATGGAATCAACTGGTTCTTCGACCATGCGGAAACCATTTCCGATCGTTCGATCGACCGCGTGGCAGCGCTTGGCGGCGGCATCGCAGTGCAGCACCGCATGGCCTATCAGGGCGAATATTTTGTCGAGCGTTACGGCCATGGTGCCGCCGAAGCAACGCCGCCGATTGCCAAGATGCTCGATCGCGGCGTGCATGTTTCGGCGGGCACCGACGCGACCCGTGTTGCCTCCTATAATCCCTGGGTCTCGCTCTCCTGGATGATCACAGGCAAGACCGTGGGCGGCATGAGCCTTTATCCGCGGCAGCACTGCCTGGACCGGGAAACGGCGCTCAGGATGTGGACCGAAAAGGTCCAGTGGTTCAGCAATGAAGAGGGGCGCAAGGGTCGCATCGAGGTCGGTCAGTTCGCCGACCTGATCGTGCCAAGCAAGGACTACTTCTCCTGCCCGGAGGACGAGATCTCCTTCCTGACCTCCGACCTCACCATCGTCGGCGGCAAGGTCGTCTACGGCACCGGTGACTTCAGCGGCATTGATGCGCCGCCCCTTCCGCCTGCCATGCCTGAGTGGTCACCGGTCAGAACCTTCGGCGGCTATGCCGGCTGGGGTGAACCGCAAGGGGCTGGCAAAAACTCGCTGCGCCGCCATGCGATCTCATCCTGTAGCTGCGCCAATGACTGCGGCGTGCATGGTCACGACCATGCGGGCGCCTGGACCTCCAGCCTGCCCATCAGCGATCTCAAGGGCTTTTTCGGTGCGCTCGGCTGCTCCTGCTGGGCCGTTTAGGGAACAAGACGATGACAACAATCACACGTTTTGAACAGACCACTCCGCCGACGCGCTGCAATGCGCTGAACGGGTCGACGGCAAAGGTCCTGATGCTGGGCGCGCTTTGCTCGGCCTATATCCAGGGGGCGCTGACGAAGCTCTTCGACTTCGACGGCGCCATTCAGGAGATGACCCATTTCGGCCTCCTGCCTGCGCCCCTCTTCGCAGCCGGCGTGATTGGCTTCGAGCTCGTGACTTCCGCCATGGTCATCACGGGCTTTCATCGCCGCGCCGGGGCCCTGGCGCTCGCGGCCTTCACGCTCGCGGCGACCTTCATTGCGCTGCAGTTCTGGACGATGCCGGCGGGACCTGCACGCAGCGGCGCCACCAATGCCCTCTTCGAGCATCTCGGCCTGGTTGCCGCCTTCCTTCTCGTCGCCGGGATGGATGCGAGCGGTGAAACGTCCAAAAAACCGGCCTAGGCGACAAGAGCGCACGGCAGCCAGTCCCTAGTCTCCGATCATCCAATCAGCAGGAACCAAGCGATGGATCAGAAACACGAATTCCTCTTGTCCCGGCGGCAGGCACTGCTCGCGGGCGCCACCCTTTCGCTGGCAACGACACTCCCGGTCTTTGCCTCGGAAACCCTCAACGCACTTCAACAGGAAGGAACGATACCAATGACCGAGACCTATGTGACCACCAAGGACGGCGTCGACATCTTCTACAAGGACTGGGGTCCGAAGGATGCGCAGCCGATCGTCTTCCATCACGGCTGGCCGCTGTCGTCCGATGACTGGGACGCGCAGATGCTGTTTTTCCTCCTCAACGGCTACCGCGTGATCGCCCATGACCGCCGTGGCCATGGCCGCTCGCAGCAGGTGAGCGAAGGTCACGATCTCGACCACTATGCTGCCGATGCTTCGGCTGTTTTCGAGAAGCTCGACCTGCGCAATGCCGTCCATATCGGCCACTCCACCGGTGGCGGCGAAGTGGCGCGTTATGTCGCGAACTTCGGTGAGCCGCAGGGCCGTGTGGCCAAGGCCGTCCTGGTCGCCGCCATCCCGCCGATCATGGTGAAGACGGAAGCCTATCCGGGCGGTCTGCCGATCGAAGTGTTCGACGGTTTCCGTTCGGCTCTCGCCGCCAACCGTGCGCAGTTCTTCCGCGATGTGCCGGCTGGCCCCTTCTACGGTTTCAACCGTGATGGTGCCACCGTACATGAAGGCGTGATCCAGAATTGGTGGCGCCAGGGCATGATGGGCGGTGCCAAGGCTCATTACGACGGCATCAAGGCCTTCTCGGAAACCGACCAGACCGAGGACCTGAAGAACATCTCCGTGCCGACGCTCGTCATGCATGGCGACGACGACCAGATCGTTCCGATCGCCGCTTCTGCCGAGATCTCCGTCAAGCTTCTGAAGAACGGCACGCTCAAGGTCTACAAGGGCTTCTCTCACGGCATGCTGACCGTCAATGCCGACGTCATCAATCCGGATCTGCTGGCCTTCGTGAAGAGCTGAGCCGGGCTTGCCCCTCCCAGGCCGCCGCCTGACCCGCGGCGGCCTTCGTGTGTCTACACCCTGCCCGTTTTGCAGCAGGGCGCTCCGTCGCACCGAACCTTCGAGAGGTGATCGTCATGACCCAATTGCAGCCTGACAAAGCGGAGGCAGGCAGTGCGCTTGCTCCGTTTCACCACACAGCCTTTGCCGTCCTCTGGACCGCAACCGTCATCGGCAATACCGGCACCTATATGCGAGACGTCGCGAGTGCCTGGCTCGTCGCTGATCTTTCTGCCTCTCCGGGTGCCGTCGGCCTCATCCAGGCGGCGGGGACCCTGCCGATCTTCCTGCTGGCGCTGCCGGCGGGTGTGCTCGCCGACATTCTCGACCGGCGCAAGCTGCTGATGGCGATGCAGGTGGTGCTGCTGGCGGTCAGCCTAACCCTGACGCTGCTTGCCTGGCGCGGGCTGATCACCGTCGAGCTCCTGATCGGCCTCACCCTTGTTGGCGGAACGGCCGCAGCCATTGCGGGTCCCGCGTGGCAATCCACGGTGCCGGATCTCGTTCCGAGACTCCAGTTGCGCAATGCGATCGCGCTCAACTCCGTCGGGATCAATGTATCACGGTCGATCGGCCCTGCGGTCGGCGGCATCCTGCTCGGCGCCTTCGGTGCGGCCATTGCCTACGCAGCGGATCTGGCCACCTATCTCTTCGTAATCGGCGCGCTTCTCTGGTGGCAAAGCCCACGGGCCGAGGGCAGCCATATCCCCGAGCACTTTTTCGGCGCCTTTCGCGCGGGGCTGCGATATGCCCGTTCAAGCCGCAAGCTGCATGTCGTGCTGTTGAGGGCTGGCGTCTATTTTATCTTCGCCAGCGCCACCTGGGCGCTTCTCCCCCTCGTCGCCAAGGATCTGCTTGGAGGCGGAGCAAGCTTCTTCGGCCTGCTGCTCGGCGCGGTCGGTGCCGGGGCCATCGGCGGGGCAACCATCCTGCCGAGACTGCGCAGTCGGCTGAGTTCCGATGCCATTCTCCTGGGATCTGCGATCCTCAGCGCCGGCGTCATGGTCGTTCTCACGTTCGCGCCCCCGCAAGGGGCAGCCTTCATCTGCCTGTTCTTGCTGGGCAGCGCGTGGATCGCGGCGCTCACCGTGCTCAATGGTGTTGCCCAGGCCGTGCTACCAAACTGGGTGCGCGGGCGGGCACTTGCGGTCTACCTCACTGTCTTCAACGGAGCGATGACGGCGGGCAGCATCGCCTGGGGCATCACGGCCGAGACCCTGGGGCTAACGACGACACTGCTGATTGCGGCCGCCGGCTTGACCTTAAGCGCAGTCCTGATGCACCTGATCAAGCTGCCGCTGGGCGAGGACGACCTCACAGCCTCCCACCACTGGCCGGAGCCCATCGTGGCGGACAGCGTTGCCCATGATCAGGGTCCCGTCATGGTGCAGGTCGAGTACTCGGTTACCGCAGACGACCGCCCCGCATTTCTCCGGGCACTCAACCTCCATGCCGAAGCGCGGCGCAGAGACGGCGCCTATCTCTGGGGCGTCAGTGAAGATGCGGCAAATCCCGAGCAGATTATCGAATGGTTCTTCGTCGAATCCTGGGCCGAGCATCTGCGCCAGCATGAACGCGCATCACAGGCGGACGCCGAGATCCACGGCCAGATCATCAACTATCACCAAGGGGAGAAGCGACCGGTTGTGCGGCACCTTATCGCCATTTCGGCGAGAAATCGGGATGTAAAATAGGCCGAAGGCGAGGCGCTTCGGCGCCTCGTCATGTCTCGGGCTGGACGCTGATTGCACGCTCGATGCAGGCGATCAGGGCTTCTGCCTGGTAAGGCTTCTGCAGCACGCAGACAGGGGCCTCGATATGCTGGCGCACCGGGGCTTCGGCGAAGGCCGTGATGAAGATGACAGGGACAGGATCCTGGCGGGCCCTGAGCGCGGCAAAAAGCTCGATGCCGCTCATGCCGGGCATCTGGACATCGGAAATCAGACAGGCCGAGCGACCATTGCTGGGCGAATGGAGGAAATCTTCAGCGGAGGTGAAGGTCGCAACGTCGAACCCGCAGGATCGCAAGAGGCTGCTGGTGCCGCGAAGGACTTCGACCTCATCGTCGATCACTGAAATCAGCCTGGGAGCATGCACCTTGATCTGCCAATCTCCGGTCGGAACCGGGTTCACTGCATGCCTTAATAGCCGTATTTCATAACTTTATCGACTATACCTGAGTTTATCGGCCCACCGGTGTACCCTGGTGTCGCGCGATGGCTTCCGACATCTTCACCAGGTCGGCAAAGGTTTTCGCCATCATCTTGCGCATGATCTTGCCGCGATGGATCTTGACGGTGATCTCGCTCAGATCGAGTTCACCGGCTATCTGCTTGTTCATCAGGCCGCTCGTTGCCATTTCCATGATCTGGCGCTCGCGCGCGGTGAGCGAGGAAAACCGCTCCTTCAATTCGGCCTCGAGCTTGGTCTCGCCCTTGGCCGCAGCCCGCGTCAAGCAGGCGGCTGCGACAGCATCGAGCATGTCCTGGTCTCGGAAGGGTTTCGGCAGAAAGTCTGCGGCTCCGGCCTTCATGGCCCTCACCGACATCGGTATATCGCCATGGCCCGTCACGAAAACTATCGGTATCTCGACGCCCATTTCAGAGAGCTTCTGCTGGAAATCAAGGCCACTTGTGAAGGGCAGACGGACATCGAGGATCAGGCAATCGGCCTCTTCCAGGCATTGCACGTCGCGGCACAGATCAAGTGGCGTGGCATAACACTTCACCCGATAGCCAACCGAGCGCAGCAGGCTATCGACAGAACTGCGGACGAGTTGCTCGTCATCGACGACCAGAACGAGAGGGCTCACGGACATCCTTTGCCTTCCAGGGCTTGTGAGTGTTCAGCTTGTTTAAGACCCGCACCGATGCTCCGGCAACTATACGTGGGTATGCGAGGCTAGCACTGCAGTCTGACGCTGATCAATTCCCGTACAATTTCTTTGAACCGCCATTCGCATGAAGATCTCTCCATACATCAGAACCAACGGGGATCGTCATGTCAGCACTTCCTTTCCAGATCGACGACAGCCTTCACCGGGCGCCTATCAGCGCTATCTCACTGACGTCGCAACACCACCAGCTCAGCCGCCTGCTTGCCCATGCCATGTCCCTCGTCGAGCAAAACGAGGACACCGCAATGGACCTTATCCGGAAAGCGTCGGCCCTTGTTGGCAGTCCTGACTTGTTAGAGACCCCAGAGCCCTCCACGCGCGGCGGGTTGGCTCCATGGCAGGTCGGCCGGGTCAAGCGGCATATCGACAAGGAGCTTGCCGGACGCATCAATATCGATGAGCTGGCCCAGATCACACGGCTCAGCACCAGCTATTTCTCTGCCGCCTTTCGTGCCAGCTTCGGGACATCACCGCACGATTATATCTGCCGGCGGCGCATTGGTCATGCCAAGCAGTTGATGCTCACCACCGATACGCCGCTGTGCGAAATCGCGCTTGATTGCGGCTTTGCCGACCAGTCGCATCTCTGCCGCGTCTTTCGTCGCGTCACAGGCCAGACGCCCGCCGCCTGGCGGCGCAGCAGGCGGATCGCCTAAACACAGCTTCCGCTCTGCCGGTATCGCTTATCCTGTTGCACGCGGTCCCGCGTGCGACGACGCCATGATCCTTCAGTGTGACGAGGGCGCCTTCCGCCCCGATCGCGCGCTTTGTGCGCGATGCCGCGAGCCGGCAAAACCTCACCATCCAAAAATCTCCAAGCCTTGCCCGCAGTGGAGCTTGCCGCAGTGTCTGGCTGCGGTCTCTGCTGTTCGGCGTGATGATGCTGATCGGCGCATAGAACAACGGGACCGAAGCCGTTCCTGGCCCGGTCCCGTTCTTG
This sequence comes from Rhizobium sp. AG855, assembly GCF_003610655.1. Lineage (NCBI taxonomy): Bacteria > Pseudomonadati > Pseudomonadota > Alphaproteobacteria > Hyphomicrobiales > Rhizobiaceae > Rhizobium > Rhizobium sp. AG855. The sequence goes on from NZ_RAQG01000003.1 coordinate 2,853,664, forward strand.
ATCGCTGGCTGTGAGCCTGAACGCACTCGGTTCCGATGCGCTCCTTACGTGTTGCGGCAGATCTCGAAGAGGAACCAGACACGCTGCTCGCCCTCGTCGATCCACTGTTCAAGCAGGCTGGTTGAGGCAACATCGCCATGCTCGGCACAGAGACCATGCGTCTGGCGGGCAAAGGACACGAAACGCTCGTTGTCGTCTCGGAGCTCGGCCAGCATATCCTGCGGTGTCACATAGGCCGCATCGTTGTCGAGCAACCGCTGGAGCCTGGCGATATGGCCGCTGGAGCGGATTGTCGTGCCGCCGAGTTTGCGGACCCGCTCGGCGATCGCATCGGTCATCGCGAAGATCTGGCCCGCCTGCTCATCGAGAAGCAGGTGATAATCGCGGAAGGACGGCCCACTCATGTGCCAGTGGAAGTTCTTGGTCTTGAAATAGAGGGCGAAGGTATCGGCAAGCAGGCCGGTGAGCGCTGCGGATATATCCTTCACCGCTTCGGGCGGGAATCGGGACGGTGTGGTGAGTGCGGCCTTGCGGCGCGCCTCGACTGCGAGAGGCTCCATGGGTCATCTCCTGTTGGCCATGCGGTGGATGCTGGCTCTCCGACAGACGCCTCCGGCGTCGGCCCGGCCCGCACGGCAAGTCTACGCTTCCACCTGAAACCCGCCCATCAGCCGCTGGTATGCTCGCCCCTATACATCCGGATAACGCGGGATGGCTGGCACGTGCCGCCCGCTGGCAATCGCAATTGGGCAGCGCTCGGGATCCGAGCTGATTTTACCAACGTTTCGGTATGCGGCCCTGCCCGATCAATGCCTTGACCCAAACCTTCGGTCATGTCCGGCCATGCCTTCGGCACGGCTGCGGCATACCAATGTTGGTGGCGAACGAACTCAGGTTCAATGGAACCTCATCCCCCTCACTGTCACTCTGAACTGGCTGATCAACAACGCAGTCCTCTCTCCCGGATGCGAGATCAGCGCCCTACCAGGCCTCCCGCCAGAGACCTGTCTTGAAGCAGCAGTCCGATGAAACCGGCCGAAGATCGGCCCTCACTCAACCCTTGAAGGAACACGACCATGAAGACCATTCTTACCGCCCTCTCCGCCGCCCTGATCTCGTTCGCAGCCGGCACGGCCGCTTTCGCCAGCGTCCAGCCGATCCCGGGCTCGATCACCTACGACAACAGCGATGTCATGCTCGAAAAGGCCCCCGCCGGCTCGACCTTCTTCCACACCTTCTCCAACGGTGACGGTCGCGATGTCCGCGAGATCTACAAGGTGAACGCCGACAAGTCGGTAACCCTCGTCAACCGCACGATCTCGAACGCTTCCTGACACCAAGCGCACCACAGACCAGGTCGGCCGAGAGCAAGCTCGGCCGATCCGGCTGACCTCAGTTCATCCCAATTGGCTGCCGGCTTGGCGCCGCAGCAAAAAGCCATGCAAAGGAGCGAAACGATGCGAACCATAGTTCTGGCAGTTGCAGCAGCATGCGTTAGTGTGATCGGTGCGCTGGCAAGCCTACCGCCGGCCGAACAGCTGCGCCGGGGCGAACTGCTATGGTCAGAGGAAGGCGATGCAGAGAAAGGCTCCGCGCCACTGTGCTCCCTACCAAAGCCCGCACCCAACATCGCTATGCCGACTATCGACATATACAAGTCCAGCAGGCTGCAGCCGACGCATGGCCCAAATTGGCAGGCGTTCTAGCCACATCAATGGAAAGTATCCACTTACGCCTGCCGTTGCCGTCGAAGGAAACAATGTCCAAGCAGCAGTTCCAGGAGCTCTTCGAACATGCGCGCGAGAAGGAAGTCGATCGGCTGAAAAAGATCGGCAACTCTGCGGCCTCACCTATCGGCTGAAAAACGGCGTGCCAGCGTCCCACGTCAAAACCAAGGGAACTCACCACCGCCCGTAGCGCAGGTTTGAAGCCGGCATCCATGGACTGATCTACCAGTTCGAGATCGAATATACGGCTGTTCAACGCCAATGCGCAGCGTCCAAGCTCTTCGAGGGCCGCGCGGCGGCTTCGGCTCGATGCCGTTGAGCGGAGCCGGCCCCGGCCCCGCTTCAATCCGCGCAGGGCCGAGTTCACGTTCTCACGGATATGCGCGCGCGGGTCCGCAATTTGTCATCGGGACCTTGGTCCCGTCACAGATTGCTCATGTGAAGCTGTAGGAGTTCGTCATAGCAAGACGGGTTCGCCGCAAGCACCGGGTGCCCGTTGAGGAATTCGGCTCCCGCTCCCGGGAAGTGAAGGTTCTTGCCGCCAGCCTCGCGGACCAGGCAGAAACCCGCCATGCAGTCCCAGGCACGCATATGCGGCTCGTAGTACCCAACCAGGCGGCCAGCCGCGACATAGGCCAGCATCAACGCCCCTGAACCATTGCGGATAAAATTTCCGCCCTGCGCCATGAGGCCGGCGATGATCGCACCGACGCGTTCGGGGGTGACGTAGTTGTTGCAGCCGATCCCGGTCATCGCGTTCTGGAGATTGCGGCTGGGATCGAGGCGCAGGGGCTTGTCGTTCAGCGTCGCACCGAAGCCATGGGCAGAGGCATAGAGCTCATCCGAGCAGGGCACATGGATCACGCCAACAACCGGTTCGCCACCGCGCACGATTGCGACCGAGACACACCAGGTCGGCATGCCGTTGACAAAGGGCGCCGTGCCGTCGATCGGATCCACGACCCAGGTGAAACCCGAGCTGCCCTCGTCATGGCCGAACTCCTCGCCCAGGAAACCGTCATTCGCATAGATTTCGGCGACCCGCTCCTTCAGGAAGGTCTCGACATTGCGATCGGCGATCGAGACCACATCCTGCAGGTCGCGCTTCGTCTCGATCACCAGGGTGTCGCGCCGATTGAAATAGTCGAGCGCCATGGCGCCCGCTTCGGCGGCAAGTGTCTTGGCAAGCGCAAAACGTGCGGCGATGGACGTATCGTTGACTGTCATTCTCTTCTTCCTTGATCTTTCTGTGCAGGCTCTCAGCCGCTGATGACGGCAATGCCACGGTTCTTGAACGCCAGTGTGACGTCGCTTGCGGCGGCATGGGCATGATCGACATCATGGTCGATGACGAAGAGCGTCCCGACATCGGTCTCGACTTCATATTCGACATGACCGCCGAGGTAGGCGGAGTGCAGGACGCGGCCTTTCAATCCCTCCGCGCCCGCAGCACCGATCCGGATGGCACCGGGTCTGACAGCCAGCTTGGCGGGACCCCGCCCTGCCCCGGAGCGCAGGCGATGTTCGACATTGCTGACCCGGACCAGCACCTCGCCGGCATCCGATTGCAGCACCTCGCAAGGCAGTACGTTCGCCTCCCCCATGAAGTCTGCGATGAATGGCGAGGCCGGCGCCTCGTAGATCTCGCGCGGCGCACCCGACTGGGCAATCTCGCCGTCCTTCATCACGATGATCCGGTCGGAGACGGCCAGAGCCTCATCTTGGTCATGGGTGACATAGACGGCGGTAAAGCCCAGACGCTGCTGGAGATCACGGATTTCCGTGCGGACGCGGCGACGCAAGCGCGCATCGAGGTTCGAAAGCGGTTCGTCGAGAAGCAGGACCTGCGGCTCGAGCACCAGCGCCCGCGCCACGGCAACGCGTTGCTGCTGCCCGCCGGAGAGTTCAGCCGGCAAGCGGTGTCCCATGCCGGCGAGACCGACGAGCTTCAGACCCTCTTCTGCCTTCTCGCGCGCGTCCTTTTTACCCAGCCCGGAAGATTGCAGGCCGTAGGCGACATTCTCGAGAGACGTCATATGCGGAAAAAGCGCGTAGGACTGGAAGACCATCGAGACGTCGCGTTCGTTGGCCGGCAGCATGGTCACATCCTTGCCACCGATCAGGATCTTTCCCGACGTCGGATGTTCGAGCCCGGCCAGCATGCGCAGTGTCGTCGTCTTGCCGCAGCCGGAAGGCCCAAGCAGGGTCACCAAGGTGCCGGGTTCAATGGTGAGCGAAAGATCATGGATGGCGGTGAAGGCGCCGAAGGTCTTGCGGACATTCTGGAAAGTAACGGATCCGGCTTTGACGGTGATCATGCGGTTTTCTCCTGACCGAGAGGAACGGGACTGTTGCTGCCGAGACCGGCAACACGATTTTCGCGGCGCAGCTTGCGTTCGCCGACAAGGAGCTGGAAGCCGGCGATGACGGTGATCATCACGAGGATCAGCATCGAGGAGTAGGCGATCGCCACGCCGTATTCGCCGTTTTCGACAAGGCCGACGATGTAGGAGGTCGCCATGTTGTGTTCGGCGCTGACGAGGAAGATGACGGCGCTGATGGAGGTGATGGCGCGGACGAAGGAGTAGACCAGCGCCGCCGTAATCGCCGGCCGCAGCAGCGGCAGGATGATCTTGCGCACCGTTCGGAAGCTGTCCGCTCTGAGCGTCAGCGAGGCTTCGTCGAGGCTCTTGTCGAGCTGGCTCATCGCCGCGATCCCACCACGCACGCCGACCGGCATGTTGCGGAAGACGAAGCAGGCAATGAGGATCAGGGCCGAGCCGGTCATTTCGAGCGGTGGCAGGTTGAAGGCCATGATGTAGCTGACGCCGATGACCGTGCCGGGAATGGCGAAGCTCATCATCAGGGCGAACTCGAACAGGTTCCGACCGGCAAACTTCTGCCTGACAATGATGTAGGCGGTGAGCAAGCCGACGGCAGCGGTGAGCGGCGCGGAGATGAGCGAGATCTCCATCGTCGTCCAGAAGGAATTCCAGGCGACACCCGTCCAGGCGATCGAGCCGTTCTCAAAGCTCACGGAGAAGGCGCGTGCGTAGTGGCTGAGCGTCAGCGTGTTGTCGAGGCCCCAGGTGGTGACGAAGCCGCCCACGAGGATCATGCCGTAAACGACGACGGTGAAGATCATCCACGGAATGACGATGGCATGCACGCCGATGGAGATGCCGCGCGGCAAGGCGATATGCGCACCACTGTCACCCTTGCCGGTAACGGTCGCAAAGTTCTTGCCGGAGAGCCAGACGCGCTGGGCAAGGAAGGCCGACAGCGTGAAGAAGAGCAGCACAAGCGCGAGCACGGCGGCCCGCGAAGGATCGTTCTGCGAGCCGACGACGGCGAAGAAGATTTCGGTCGAGAGCACGCCATTGCTGCCGCCGAGCACCAGCGGATTGCCGAAATCGGCCATGCTTTCGATGAAACCGATGAGGAATGCATTGGCAAGACCCGGCTTCATCAGCGGCAGCGACACGCGCCAGAAGGTGCGCCAGCGATCGGCGCGCAGCGTCTGTGACGCCTCTTCCATCGATGGACTGACGCCCTCGACGACGCCGATCAGCACGAGGAAGGAGATGGGTGTGAAGGACAGGACCTGCGCAATCCAGATGCCGGTCAGGCCATATAGCCAGCGACCGGGCTCGATGCCGAACAGGCTGGACAGTGTCTCGGTGACGACGCCGGCGCGACCGAACAGCAGAACGAGCGCGAGACCGATGACGAAAGGCGGCGTGATGATCGGCAGGACAGTGAGAAGGCGCAGGCCCTTCTTGAAGGGGAAGCGGGTGCGGGTGGCGACCAGCGCGAAGGCGAGACCCAGCAGAGTGGAGGCGGATGCCGTCATGATGGCAAGCGTGAACGTGCGCCAGGCAACGCCGCAGCGGCCGTCGCCGATCACGCAGCTCAGGCTCCAGATGCTCGGATCCTGAAGATTGCGGATGAAGCCATCGGGCTTGAACGAACCGTCGAAATCCTGCACCGCAGCGACAAGCATGCTGCCGATCGGGTAGAACACAAAAACGAAGACGAGGAAGACCAGCATCGAAATCGAGCCGACCACGAATGCATCGCCCTTCATCACACCGCGCTCGACGAGGCCAAAGGCGAACATCAGAACGAAGGAGATCGCCAGGCAGATGGCGCCGGCGCCCATGGCGGGCTGTCCGTCGGAGAGCGCTCCGAAGAGGCTCTCACTGAGCCCCCAGGTCCAGCCCGAAAACCCGATCGCCACCCCCTGCAGGCAGAGATAGACGAGACCCGCCGCGCCAGACGCCGCAAAAAACGCGCCGCGCCGCATCGGGTCCGCCATGAACCGCGCGGCGACGCCGAGGCCGAAGAAGACGACAACACCGAGCAGCCAGAGGCGACCATGGGCGAAGAGCTGCAAGATCCCTGGCGCGGGTTCCGCGGAAAACGGAAACTCGCCCAGCCAGTTCAGACCGAAAAAGCCGGACTCCTGCCGATACCAGGGGAGCAGAAGGAAGGAGGCTGCGCCAAACGCCAGCAACAGGTCCAGTCTGCGGTTGCCATGTCTCATGGTCGACCTCATTGGGAATGCAAAGATGAGAGGAGGCCGGCAGTCTCAGACCGCCGGCCGGAAGGAAGCAGCGTCAGTTCGCGACGGCGCCGATTTCACGATCCCAGCGCTCGAGCAGCGCCTTGCGCTTTTCCGGATCGCCATAGGTCTTGAAGTCGTAGTCGATCAGCTTGATGTCCTCGAACCGCGGCGCTTCCTTCGGAATTTCGGCGCTCTTGTTGGAGGGCAGCTGGAAGGACTTGGCATCCTTCATGCGAGACTGGACTTCCGGCTTCAAGGACCAGTCGTACCAGGTCTTGGCGTTCTCCATGTTGCGGGCGCCCTTGACGATCGACATGGAGCCGATCTCGTAGCCTGTCCCTTCGCAGGGGGCGATCGACTTGACGGGGAAGCCTTCGGCGGTCTGGGCGACGGCATCATGCATGAAGACGATGCCGAGGCCGGTCTCGCCGCGGGCGGCGGCCTTCACCGGTGCGGAACCGGACTTGGTGTATTGCGAGACGTTGGCATTGAGTGCCTTCAGATACTCGAATGCCTTGTCTTCGCCCATGATCTGCACCAGCGAGGCAAGCGCCGTATAGGCGGTACCAGAGGAATTCGGGTTGGCGATCTGGATTTCGCCCTTCAGTTCCGGTGCCAGAAGGTCGGCCCAGCAGACCGGCTCCTTGTAACCCTTCTGCTTGAAGATATCGGTGTTGTAACCCCAGCCGAGTGCACCGGCATAGACGCCAACGGTTCTGAAGCCTGAGCTTTCGGCCTGGTTCTTCGCCCAATCCTGCAACTGCTCCAGCATCGGCGATTTGTATTCTTCCGTCAGCCCCTCGGACGCGGCCTGAAGATGGGGGTCGCCGGTGCCTGCCCACCAAAGGTCAGTCTTCGGATTGCGGGCTTCGGCGCGGATCTTGGCATAAGCCTCGCCCGACGACATGCGCACCATGTTGACCTTGATATCATGGTCCTTCTCGAAGTCGCTCTTCATCTGCTCGCAGATGACGACGTCTGCCGCGCAGATGAGATTGAGGTCGCCGGCGGCGAGCGCCGAGCCTGCACCAAGGCTCGTCGTGGCGAGAAAAAGGGTGGAAAGCACTGTCAGTCGCATGGGTATCCTCCTGTTGATTGCGTCTGATGGATCGGGGAATCTGGACAAGCCTTCGGCGGCAGCGCCGGTGAGACGCAGTGTCAGGCAAGGTCCGGTCGTGAAAGATCAGTTCGTCGGGTTGATCTCGCTGTCGAAGCGGCTCAAGAGCCGACTTCGCTGTTCGGGTGAACCGAAGGTGGCGAAATCATAGTCCACCATCTTGATCATCGAGATGTCGGGAGCGGCTGTCGGCAGCATGGCTCTGGCGTTGGATGGCACCTGATTCTGGCCTGCCGCTGCGCCGGTTGCCTGTCCTTCGGGGCTCAGCGCAAAATCGACGAACCGACGCGCTTCCTCCAGATTGCGGCTGCCCTTAACGATGCTTACCGCTCCGATTTCATAACCGGTGCCCTCGCAAGGCGCGACGATCACGAGAGGAGCTCCCGCCTCCTTCTGGGTGACGGCGTCGTGCATGAAAGAGATGCCGATGGTGATCTCTCCCCGGCCCGCGGCCTTGACCGGCTCGGCACCGGCCTTGGTGTATTCGGTGATATTCCGGCCGAGCTCCCGCATATAGGCAAAAGCCTCGTCTTCGCCGAGGAGCTGCACCAGTGTGACAAGGGTCGTGAACGCCGTGCCGGAGGAATGCGGATTACCGGACAGGATATGGCCGCGGTAGATCGGCTTGGCGAGATCCTTCCAGCAATTGGGCGCGGGCAACCCTGCAGCCGAGAGAAGCTCCTCGTTATACGCGAACCCGAGCGCGCCAGCATAGAGGCCGACCGACTTGCCGCCGGACAAAGAGAAGAAGTTTCGTGCCCACGGCAGGAGGTCTGCTTCGAGTTTCGGCCGGTAAGGCTCGAGCAACCCTTCATAGGCCGCCTGAAGATGCGTGACGCCAGTCCCTCCCCACCAGACATCAACTGTCGGCGCATTCTTTTCAGCCCGGACACGGTCGAGGATTTCGCCGGTGCTCATGCGGGGCATGTCGACCTCGAGGCCGGTCTTTGCCTCATAGGTCTTCTCCATGGCGGCGCACCAGACTTCGTCAACGCCGCAGAGAATGTTCAGCGCGACAGCTGCCCGGGACCCCGTAGCCGTGGCGAAGGTCACGAGTACCCCTACTCCGATGGCGGTCAATAACTTCACTGCGTCCTCCCTTGGAACCTCCCCGTTCCAATAGATGAAGCATGTCCGTATCGAGCAGGGCTGGCAACCGGAGAATGGTTACCGATCTTTCACGATGGTGAGCCCGTCAATTGCAGAGATTTCAATTATTACAATTGTGACTTTGGCGATAACCAGCAAGTCTTTGGTGATTTTGCCTTGCACGGTTATGATCCGGCCGGGAGGACTGCAACGTGTTGAACCAGAAGGTGAAAATTCTGATCGTCGAAGACGATCCGGATATGGCGGAGCTTATCTGTGACCTGATCGAGGCAGAGGGCTGGATACCGGTAACAGCCGTCTCGGCAGAATCGGCACAGGAGCGCTTGCAGCATGAGACGGTTCAACTGGTTCTGGTCGACCACAATCTGCCGGGGCTCTCAGGCCGGGCCTTCGCGCAGCGTTTGAGGGCGCAGACCGATGTCGGCATCGTCATGGTGACGGCCGCAGGGAGCGCGACCGATCGGGTGCTGGGGCTGGAGACGGCGGCCGACGACTATGTGGTCAAACCGTTCGAACCGAACGAGCTCACCGCACGGATCAAGGCGGTTCTCCGACGCACCCACCCGCAGCTGCGCCACGACAGGGAGAGCGAGCGCGAACAGACGCCGACGGCACTCAGGCTCGGCGAATGGGCCGTCGATCTCGCGCAGCGACGTGCCGTCTGCCTGGCCGATCCGACGAAGACGCTGACGGCAGCCGAATTCGCCTTGCTGGAAATCCTTGCGGAAACCCCGAACACGCCTGTCAGCCGCGCCCAAATTCTCGACCGGATGGGGGCCGACTCCGACCGTTTCGTCGATCGCAACGTCGATGTTCTGGTGCTGCGACTGAGACGCAAGATCGAGCGAAACCCGGACCTTCCCCGCCATATCCAGACCCGACGAGGCAAGGGATATGTGCTGCACACCGACGATGCTGGATCGTTGCCGTGATCAACCGCGCGTTCCTCTCTTCCATTGCCTTTCGATTGCCCTTCGCAATCGCCTTCATCTGCGTCTCCGTCCTGCTCCTCTCTACGGTCGCGATCTATGGTTTGCAGAGAGCACGCAGCGAAATGTCGGCCTACAGCGTCCAGGCCTTTTCGAGCCTCGCGAAAGCCTCGCTCGTGTCGAGACAAGTCTCCGATCTCGTTTCCAGCGCGCCGTTCCTGATGAATGCCACGTCTCCCTACCGTGTTTCGAGCGAAAGCCGCGCCGTCGTCGCGCAGGTGGAGACACTGCTGGAGACGATGGCACCGGATCAGCAGGGCGGGGCCATGCAAGGCGCTGGTGCACGCAGGATCATCGAACTCCTGGAAGATATCGAGGCGCAGACATTGGCCCTTGCGGCCAATGCTGATGCCGCCCAAGAACACAAGGCGGAAGCGGCCGTCGCGCTCGGAGAAATAGCCACGGCGCGCGCGATCCAGGATCAGGATCTTCGGCAGCGCCTGAATGGCATCGCGCAATCTGCATCGACATCGGACAGCCTCTTTCAGCTTGGCGAACTCCAACGCCGCTTCGTCGCCGAGACGACTGTGCGAATGCTGGTGCCAGGCCCCAACCTGCGGGTTTCTCCCGAACAGCTCGATCCATATCGAAGGATCTTCGAGGCACAGACACGTTACCTCTTGGAGATGTTCACCATCCGCGCTTCCGTCTCGCGCCTGCACACCGTGTCGCGCGACCTCTCACATGCAACAGAAACCCAGAGCGCCTTCGTTGCCAGCGCGCTCAATCAGAATCTCGAAGCCACCTCAAGCGCGCTGCGCCAGTTGCTTGTCATGATCGCGCTTGCGACCTTCGTCGTCGTCATCTTGGCGGTTCTATCCATCCGTTCCGTCATGCGCGTCTCCCACGGCATCGGCGACCTCTCGCGCGGCATGAATGCTCTGGCGCGCGGAGAGGAAAATGTAGGGCCGCCGGTCTATGGGGGGACTGAAACGGAACTGATCCGTTTGCTCGACGCCTTCCGCGCTTTCAAGGAGAGCGTAGATCGTGTGTCCCGCCTCAGACGCACGGCCGAAGCGGCTGCACGGACAATCCGGTCGACGTTCCGGACGATGAACGAAGGCATCGCCCTCTTCGATCCCGCAGGCCGGCCGATCACCATGAACCGCCGCATCATCGAATTGATGCGGCAGACAGGATCGTCTCGAAAAATGTCGCTGCGCCGTTTCGTCGGAACAGTTCCGGAGATCGATCCTCTGATCATGCCAACGGAAAACGAGAGAGGCTCGTTAGTTGAGCGTCAGGTGCTGCGCCACCGGTTTGTCGACGACCAGGTGGTCGAGATATCTGCATCACGGCAACCCGACGGCGGTGTGGTCCTGCTTGCCCGTGACGTGACAGCCATGGATCGCCAGGAGATGGAAGCGGCCCGCGCCCAGCGCCTGGACGTGGTGATGCGCATGACGCATCAGGTCAGCCACGAGGTCGGCAACATGATCGGCATCATCACCGGCAGCCTGGGTTTGCTTGAGCGCGAACCTGGTTTCACAGAACGGCAGAAGCGCCACCTCGGGCGGATCCGCAAGGCCGCAGAGCGTGGGCGGGCGCTCGCCTCCAGCATGCTGTCCGTCGGCAGCCAGCAGCAGATTCGCCCGGCATCGATCGAGGTTGCGACGATTCTTCAAGGCATGGCTGATGTCCTGGAAATGGCGATAGGCGCGCGCAATCGACTGGACCTTTACCTTGCAGCCAGTCTGCCAACCGTCAGCCTCGATCCTGCGCTGTTGGAGCAATCGATACTCAACCTTTGCCTCAACGCATCGGCGGCCATGCCGGACGGCGGAGTGGTGCGCGTTGAGGCGCGCGGGGAGGCCGACACGGTGACCATTGCGGTGATCGACCACGGTGTCGGCATGTCGCCTGAGGTCCTTGACCAGGCGATGGAACCCTATTTCACCACACGGTCGAAAACCGGAGGGTCCGGCCTCGGGCTCGCGATGGTCTACGGGTTCGTCCGCCAGTCTGGCGGCGAAGTCAGGATCACCTCCAGGCTGGGGGAAGGAACGCGCGTGGAGCTTTGTTTCCCTGCGGTGGAAGCTGCATATGAGGCCGCAACGGGCTGAACGGGGGCGGATCCGAGCGACCTTTCGAACGCCTGTCGCCCGCGCCATTCAACTCAGCATCACACAAATTGCACAACCACCAGCGGGCATCATTGCCGCTGACTTCCGGCCCGGACTGGCGATCTTCGCCATGGCCTTGTTCGTGGACGACAAGGACGATTGGCGAAGGTCTTCAAACGGAGAGCTGGCGCGACGCCGGCCATCTGCGACCGGCGCAGGCAGCACTCGGCATCCCATGCCCGAGACGGCGTCCGGCCTTTTGTCTGTTTTGGCCGAAGATTCCGGAAGCGTCAGCGTGTTGCGAACGCTGGGCGCATCACGACATGATCAGTCCGCCATCGACATTGATGGTCTGCCCGGTGATGTAGGCTGCATCGGACGAGGCCAGGAAGGCGACGAGAGCTGCGACTTCGGCGGGCGTCCCGGCGCGGCCCATCGGGATGCCTTCGACCCATTCGGCCATCAGCTCACCTGGGCCATAGTCACCCAGCATCTTGCCCCAGACGCGGTCGTTGTAGTCCCACATTTCGGTGTGGATGATGCCCGGGCAAATGGCGTTGACCGTGATGCCTTCCTTGGCCAGCTCCTTGGCAAGGCTCTGGGTCAGGCCGACGACGCCGAATTTGGATGCCGCATAGTGGGGCGTATAGACGAAGCCCTGGCGGGCCTGGCCGGATGCCGTGTTGATGAGGCGCCCCTTCGTGCCACTGGCCCGAAACCGCGCGATCGCCTCCTGGCAGCACAAGAAGACGCCCTTCGTGTTGACGTCGAGATTCAGATCCCATTCGCGTTCGCTCAGATCCTCGACCTTGGCGATAGTGATGACGCCGGCATTCTGGACAGAGACGCTGATCGAACCGAGGCGCGCTTCCGCCTCCCTGTAAGCCTCGCGGACGGCGGAGGCGTTCGTGACGTCGAGCTGCAGTCCGAGCACGTCTGCGCCCGTATCCTCAGCGAGCCGCCGGCCCACCTCGCCGGTATCGGCCTCGATTGCGGCAATCGCAACCTTGGCTCCCTCTTCGGCAAAACGGCGGGCAATTCCGAGGCCGATCCCCTTGTTGCCGCCCGTGACGAATACGGTCTGTCCGGAAAAACGCTGCATGGTCTACTCCTCCAATAGGCAGCCGATCCGACAGTCCGCTCCGCAATGGAGATCAGGCCGTCAGTCGCGCTGCGGTAAATTTGTCCGTGACGAGCACGTCGATGATGCCCATCCTGAGAGCGCCGGCAATGGCCTCCGTCTTCGATTCGCCACCCGCGAGGGCGATCACCCGGTCCGCCTTGCGCAGATCCTCGAGCGAAATTCCAATGACGCGCTCGTTGAGCGGGGTTTCCACCGGCTTGCCGTCTCGGTCGTAGAAGCGGAACGAGATTTCGCCGACGGCCCCCGCATCATGCAGCATCGCCATTTCCTGGCGCGAAAAGACGTTGCCGGAGCGGGCCAGGAGTTCGGACGGTTCGACGGCACCGATGCCGATGATCGCGAGCGTCAGGCGTCCGAAGAGATCCATGGTGCCGCGGACCACGGGGTCTGCGAGCATCACGAGCTTGGCTTCGCGTGAGGAGGTGATGCCCTGGACGAGCAGCAGGCGCGGCTCGCCGCCGGTCAGCTTGGCCAGTCGCGCGGTCAGCTGGGTGGCATGCGTCTGCACCGAAGCCTCGCCCATGCCGCCCAGGATCTGCACGATGTATTTGGCACGGCCGGTCTTCAGCGGATGAATGTTGTCGACCATGCGCAGGAGCGTCTGGCTCCAGCTGGACACACCGATGATCTCGTCCTGCTGCAGGGTCACTTCGACGAAATGGGCCGCCGCTTCGCCGATGCGCGCCATGATCGCGCCGTCGCGATCTTCCGAACAGTCGATGACGATCGCCTCGGTCAGGCCGTAACGTTCGCGAAGTGCGGTTTCGAGATCGGCGAAGGTCCCCGGCGGCGGAATGATCGTGGTGCGCACGATCCCCTCCATCTCGGCGCGTTTCAACATCCGGGACACGGTGGCCTGCGACATGTGCATGATCTCGGCGATCTCTGCCTGGCGCTTGCCCTCCGCGTGGTACATCTGCGCGACGCGGGCGATAAGTCGAAGCTCGTTGAGGCGTCCCATGGTCCCTCCGGTGGGTGAATTTTTATTCACCCATAGATGAAGTCACGGGAACGGTCGAGCGGAAGATTGCGTCCTGCCATGTGGCGAGACGCGATGCGGTATCGGATGAGCCGGGTTTCAAAACAGCGGTCTTACGCGGCAGGGCCCGGATGGCCTCCAGATCCGGCCACAGGCCAAGCGTCAGACCGGCGAGATAGGCGGCACCGAGGGCCGAGGCTTCTGCCGCGTCGCACTGGATGACAGGATGCGCAAGCATGTCGGCCACACACTGCATCAGGAACGCGTTCTTGCTTGGACCACCGTCGACGAAGAGCCGGCCGAGCGCGGTCGGCGACTGGGCGGCCATGGCCTTGAACACGTCGTGTACCTGGAAGGCAATCGAATCCGTGACGGCCCGGGCCATCTGTGCCCGCGTCGTGTTGAAGGTGATACCGGAGAAAAGCGCACGCGCATCCGCCTGCCAATAGGGCGCGCCGAGGCCGACAAAAGCCGGGACGAAGCCGGGCCCTTGCGGCTCGGCTGTCTCGGCGAGATCGATCAGGGCCTGGACGTCGGGCAGGCCGAGGATGTCCACCATCCAGGGCAACGAGGCGGCGGAGACGAGGATATTGCCCTCGAAGGCATAAGTCGGTTTCCCACCGAGCGACCAGGCAATCGTCGTGGTGATGCCGTTTTGCGGCGCAATGAAATGCGGCAGGGTCGTCATGATCGACGAGCCGGTCCCGAAGGTTACCTTGCCGTCGCCGGGAGCAAAGGCACCGTGGCCAAAGAGGGCCGCGTGGCTGTCGCCGATCGCGGCCGCTATCGGGATGCCGTCGGGCAAGCCGGGTACGCCCAGCGTCTCTCCGAAGCGGGAGGCACTGTCGCGGACCTCGGGGAGAAAGGCCTTCGGCACGCCGAAGAGATCGCAGAGTTCGTCGCTCCAGACCCTGGCATTCAAATCGAGAAGCTGGCTTCGTGCGGCGTTTGAGGCGTCGCAGGCATGCACCTTGCCGCCGGTGAAGCAATGAATGAGCCAGGAATCGATCGTGCCGAGGCGCAGCGGACGGCCGGACGGCGCACGGTCGAGCAGCCATTTCATCTTGGGTCCGGGGAACATCGGATCGATGGGCAGACCCGTCAATGCCTCGACCCGGCCGGAGTGACCTGATGCATTGAGCTCGGCGCAGACCGGCGCGCTACGACGGCATTGCCAGCTGACGACGGGTCCGAGCGGTTCTCCGGTCTCGCCATCCCAGATCGTCACGGATTCACGCTGGTTGGATATGGCGATCCCGGCGATGGTCACGGTCGGTGCGGCGGCCAGGCATGCTGCGATCGCCTCCAGCACGGACTGCCAGACACGCCTGGGATCCTGCTCGACCCAGCCCGGCTGCGGGTGCGAAATGCCGACGGGTGACGAGCCACGGGCAAGGATCTCACCGTCGGCCGAGACAAGCACGGCCTTCGAATTCGTGGTTCCCTGGTCAATGGCGAGGATGGCGGTGGTCATATCGGCTCCGGATGCTGAAAGATGCCGCCGCGACGTGATCGGCGGCATCCAGATGTGGGTTCTACAGCCGCTAGCTGCGGCCGCCCTTGCGCGCCAGCAGTTCCTCTGCCGCATTCGCCATGGCCTCCGGTGCCATGCCGAATTCGTCGAGCAGGAACTCGGCCGAGCCTGTTGGCGCGAAGATACCGGGCACACCGAGGATCTTCATCGGCACGGGCGCTTCCGCGACGACGACTTCCGCCACAGCGGAGCCCAGACCACCATAAACCGAATGCTCTTCGGCCGTCAGGATGGCACCTGTGTCACGTGCGGCGGCCACGATGCTGTCCACATCGATGGGACGCACGGTCGCCATGTTGAGGACGCGTGCTTCGATGCCGCGAGCGGACAGGATGGCAGCCGCCTTCATGGCACGATGCGTCAAGGTGCCGTTGGCGATCAGCGTCACGGCATCGCCGTCGCGCAGGAGATTGGCCTTGCCCGGTTCGAAGACATGGCCCGATGGCAGCAGGTCCGGCACGCCGACGCGCGACAGGCGGAGGAATACAGGGCCTTCGTAGCGGGCGGCCCATTCGACCGCGGCAGCCGTTTCAATGGAGTCGCAGGGTGCAATCACCGGCAGGTTGGGCAGCACCCGCATCCAGGCAAAATCCTCGATCGAGTGATGGGTCGGGCCGAGCTCGCCATAGGCCATGCCCGAGGAAATGCCGACGAGCTTCACATTGGCGTTCGAATAGGCGATGTCGGCCTTGACCTGTTCGAGCGAACGCCCGGTCAGGAAGCAGGATGCGCCGCAGACGAAGGGCAAGAGGCCGCCATTCGCAAGACCGGCACCGACGCCGACCATGTTCTGTTCGGCAATGCCGACATTGACCAGCCGCTCGGGCCATTTGGACTTGAAGCCGCCGAGCTTGGAGGAGCCGACGGAGTCGTTGCAGACGGCGACGATCTTGGAATTTTCGGCGCCCAGGCGCTCAAGCACCGAGACGAAGGCGTCGCGGCAGTCATGCAGTTTTTCGCTCATGGTCACGGCATTCATCACAGCACCTCCGAGAGTTCGGCCAGGGCGATCTTGTATTGTTCGGCATTCGGCACCTTGTGATGCCAATCCACCTTGTCCTGCATGAAGGAAATGCCATGGCCCTTGTTGGTGTGGGCGACGATGCAATGGGGGCGATCGGAACGATGCTGCAGGGCCGGAACGATTTCGGCCATGACGTTGCCGTTGATCTCCGTGACATCCCAGCCGAAGGCCTTCAGCTTGGAGCCGAAGGGCGCCAGGTTGTTCGTATCGCTGAGCGCCGCACCCTGCTGGAACCGGTTGTGATCGATGATCAGGGTCAGGTTGTCGAGACCAAACTGCGCGGCCGATGAAATCGCTTCCCAGTTGGAGCCTTCCTGCATCTCGCCGTCTCCGGTGAGCACATAGGTGTGATAGGCGGCGCCGGTCAACTTCGCAGCCTTCGCCATGCCGACCGAGACGGGCAGACCATGGCCGAGAGGTCCCGTGTTGGTTTCAACACCGGGGACCTTGTTGCAGTTCGGATGCCCGTTGAGGCGCGAATGGGGCTTCAGGAAGGTGGAGATCTCCTCTTCCGGGAAGAAGCCACGCTTGGCCAGCGTCACGTAGAAGGCCAGAGCCACATGGCCCTTCGACAGCACGAAACGGTCGCGTTCGGGATGCTTCGGCTGATCGGGCCAGATCCTCAGAACCTGAAAATACAGCGCCGTCAGGATGTCGATCGCCGACATCTCGCCACCAATGTGGCCAGCGCCCGCTTCGTAAACCGCCTGTACATCGCGAAGGCGTATCTGCCTCGCAATGCGGTCGAGATCATTCGGCTGCATGGAAACCTCGTTGTGAATAAATATACCGTCACTTATATAATTGCACGAGCGAAGCATGTGTCAAGCCATCTGTCGGGAATTAAATCTATCCGATGCGGCCATCTCGGCAGTTGACAGCCCCCAGAAGCCTGCGGTACGAATTTACACACAGCAATGAATATTTATGCCAACTCGACAGAGATGGTCAGAATGGGAGGATTGGATGTCGGTTTCTGCGACAGACCAGGAGCGAAGTGCGGGAGCGAGCGCTTTGTCGGCTTTGAAGGGGACGACCGGTCCATTGATCGGGCTCATCCTCTTGTGCATCTTCCTTTCGTTTGCCACCGACAAGTTCATGTCGGCGCGCAACCTGCTCAACATTCTCGACCAGATCACCGTCCTCGGGATCATGGCGGTCGGCATGACGATGGTGATCCTGATCGGCGGGATTGATCTTGCCGTCGGCTCGGTGCTGGCGCTCACGATGATGGTGATGGGCTATCTGGCCAATCAGGTGGGTCTGCCGCTGCCGGTTGGCATCCTGCTTGCGCTATGCGTTGCGGCCGCGACGGGGGCGATTTCCGGCCTGCTGATCACGGCGCTCGGCGTGCCCGCCTTCATTGCCACGCTTGCGATGATGTCGGTGGCGCGTGGCCTTGCGAACATGATCACGGACGGCCAGCAGATCGTCGGGTTCCCCTCCTGGTTCAGCCTGCTCGCCTACACGCGCTTCGGCGGGTTCCTGACGCTCACGGTGGCGGTCATGCTCGTGGTCTTCGTGCTCGGCTGGATCTATCTGCGCTACACCTCCGGCGGCCGCACGCTCTATGCAATCGGTGGTAACCAGGAGGTTGCCCGTCTCGCCGGGATCCAGGTCAATCTCTACACCGTCGGCGTCTATGTCATGTCCGGCCTGCTCGCCGGTCTTGCCGGCGTCGTGCTCGCCATGCGGCTGGACTCGGTCCAGCCGACCGCCGGTGTCTCCTATGAACTCGACACGATTGCGGCCGTCGTCATTGGCGGGACGAGTCTCAGCGGTGGCAAGGGCGGCATTCTCGGAACCATCATCGGCGTCCTCATCATCGGCGTCTTGCGCAACGGCCTGAACCTTCTCGGTGTCTCGCCCTTCACGCAGGCCGTCGTCATCGGCGTCGTCATTGCACTCGCAGTCGCCGCCGAAGCCATCAAACGGAAGTGACGCTTCGGGAGCGGATCAGTTTGGCGGCCTAGCCGCCAGTTCACCGCCGGGCGAATGCCAGGCAAAACTTCGGTCCTGCGATGGTAGCGGGGTCCCGAAACAACGGAGGAGATCTACCATGAAATTCAAGAGCATGCTTCTGGTCGCAGCAGCCCTGGCGACGACTGCCCTCAATCCGCTCGGCGCATCCGCCGAAGAAGTGAAGAAGATCGGGCTCGCCGTCTCGAACCTGCAGGCCGACTACTTCAACCAGATCAAGATCGGCGTTGAAGCCTATGCCAAGGAGAAGGGCATCGAGGTCATCACCGTCGACGCCAAGAACGACAGCGCGACCCAGGTCAGCCAGGTGCAGGACCTCTTGACGCAGGATATCGACGCCTTCATCTACATCCCGGCTGGTGCGGCCGCCGCCGCCGTTCCGACGCGTCTTGCCAAGGAAGCCGGCATCCCGGTCGTCAACGTTGACCGCAATGCCGACGAAGCGCCGGGCGACACCTTCATCGCCACCGACAATGCGACCTCGGCCTATGAAGTCTGCAAGCACATCATCGGCCTTGCCGGCGGCAAGGGCAAGATGATCATGATCCACGGCCAGAAGGGCACGACCCCGGAAGTCGAGCGCACCAAGGGCTGCATGAAGGCGATCGGTGAAAACTCGGGCGTCGAACTGGTCGCAGAACAGTGGAGCGAGCAGTGGTCGCAGGCCGAAGGCCTGAACATCGGCCAGAACCTGCTGCAGGCAAACCCTGATGTTTCGCTGATCTTCGCCCAGGCCGATGGTCTGGCCCTCGGCGCCGCTCAGGCGGTCAAGGTCTCCGGCGTTTCGCAGCGCGTTTACGTCGGCGGCTTCGACGGCGACACGACTGCGCTGCCGATCCTCGCAGAAGGCGGCTTCGACGCCACCGCAACCCAGCAGGTGCGCGGCATCGGCCGTCTGGCCGTGGACAGCGCGATCAAGCTTGCTGCCGGCGAAAAGCTCCCGGCCGAACAGCTGCTTCCGGGCTTCCTGACGACGCCGGAGAATGCTGCGAAGTTCGTCGCCGAGCATCCCTGATCCCATCCGGAAGACAGCGCCATGACTGCCAATGACCTCCCTCCCATCCTCTCGCTCCGGCAGATCCGCAAGGTCTACGGATCGCTCGAGGTCCTGCACGGCATCGACCTTGATGTGAGAGCAGGTGAAGTCGTGGCGCTGCTGGGTGAAAACGGCGCCGGGAAATCGACCCTGTCCAGGATCATTTCCGGCGCCGTGCAGCAGACCTCCGGCACCATGACATGGCTCGGCGAGCCTTACGCGCCGGCCACCCCACGCGACGCCATGGACGCAGGCGTCGGGATGATCCATCAGGAGCTGAAGCTTCTGCCGCAGTTGTCGATCGCCGAGAATGTCTTCGTCGGCCGATATCTCAAGAAGGGTGGGCGCATCGATCGGCAGGCCATGGAAGAGCGCGCGTATGCCGGCCTGCAGAGGCTCGGTCTCGACGTCTCCCCTCGCCGTCTGGTCGAAGGTCTTTCGACTGCCAAGCAGCAGCTGATCGAAATCGCCAAGGCGATGACGCTGAATGCGCGACTGCTGATCCTCGACGAACCGACGGCCGCGCTGGGCGGCGAGGAAACTCAGCTCCTGTTCCGGCAGATCGAGAGGCTGAAGGCCGACGGCGTCGGCATCATCTACATCTCCCACCGTCTTGAGGAAATCCGCCAGATCGCCGACCGCATCGTGGTCATGCGCGACGGCGCCAAGGTGCAGGAATTCGACAGCGGCGACGTGCCGGTCCGCACGATCGTCGAGGCCATGGTCGGCCGCTCGCTCGACCGCATGTTCCCTGCCGTTCCTGTGCCGGCCGACGCGGTGATGCTCGAAGTCCGAGGGCTTTCCTCGCCATCGGGCACGTTCCGCAACATCGATTTCGCGGTGAAGCGCGGCGAAGTGTTCGGGATTGCGGGCCTCGTGGGTGCAGGCCGCACCGAACTCGTGCGGGCGATCACCGGCGCGGACCCCATCGCGTCCGGCGACGTGGTGCTCGACGGCAAGGTGATCACACCGCGCTCCCCCCGGGATGCGATCCGCAACGGCGTCGTCCTGGTGCCGGAAGATCGAAAGCTTCAGGGCCTCGTCCTCGAGCATTCGATCACGGAAAACATCGGCTACGCCAACTTCGACGCCGTTTCGAAGACCGGATGGATCACATCGAAACGTCTCCGGGCGTTTGCCGACAGCTCTATCAAGAAATTCGGTGTCAAAGGCCGCGGCGAGCAGAATGCCGGCGAGCTTTCGGGCGGCAACCAGCAGAAGGTGGTTCTCGCCAAGTGGCTGGCACGCAACCCGAAGGTCGTAGTGCTCGACGAGCCGACCCGCGGGATCGATGTCGGCGCGCGCTCGTCGATCTACGACACCATCATGGACCTCGCCCGCCAGGGCATCGCCGTCATCGTCGTCAGTTCCGATCTGGAAGAGGTGCTCGGCGTCTCCAACCGGATCATGGTAATGGCGCAGGGAAAACAGGCCGGGATCCTCGACCGCGCCGATGCGAACGACGTGTCGGTCATGGAACTCGCCACCATCTGATTTCTAGGAGAACGACCCATGTCGGACATGACTTTGAACGCCCCGAAACTCTTCGATCTCTCGGGCAATGTAGCCCTGGTGACCGGTGCCGGCAGCGGCATTGGCCAGCGGATCGCGGTCGGGCTTGCTCAGTGCGGAGCGGATGTCGCACTTCTCGACCGGCGCACCGATGACGGACTGGCGACGACCGCGCGGCACGTGCAGGCGGCCGGTCGCCGCAGCATCGAGATCGCGGCAGACGTCACCCAGTCCTCTGCCCTGAACGAGGCGGTCGCCCGGACCGAAGCCGAACTCGGACCGCTGACGCTCGCCGTCAACGCCGCCGGCATCGCCAATGCCAATCCGGCCGAGGAGATGGAGGAGAGCCAGTTCCAGACGATGATGGACATCAATCTGAAGGGTGTCTTCCTCTCCTGCCAGGCGGAAGCACGTGCCATGCTGAAAAACGGCCGCGGCTCGATCGTCAACATCGCCTCGATGTCGGGCGTCATCGTCAATCGCGGTCTGAACCAGTGCCACTACAACGCCTCCAAGGCCGGCGTCATCCACATGACGAAGTCCATGGCGATGGAGTGGGTCGGACGCGGCATTCGGGTGAATACGATCAGCCCCGGCTACACGGCAACGCCGATGAACACGCGGCCTGAAATGGTGCATCAGACGAAACTGTTCGAGGAGCAGACGCCGATGCAGCGCATGGCAAATGTCGATGAAATGGTCGGCCCGGCTGTCTTTCTGCTCTCTGACGCCTCCAGCTTCGTCACGGGCGTCGACCTTTTGGTCGATGGCGGCTTCTGCTGCTGGTGACCATCCATCGATACTAGGCCTCCCAAGCCTGCACGGTGCGCGAGCACCGTGCTTTTTTGTTTCGCGACGCCCTGTGATCACCGGGCGACAAGATTGCCAATTTTGCCGCCGTTGCGCAGTTTGGGCTTGAAAAGCGGGCGTCCGATCCCCTACCTTAGACGGGTTCTCAGGGCGGGGTGAAATTCCCCACCGGCGGTATCCGGCTTTGCCGGGAGCCCGCGAGCGCTTTCACCTCGGTGAAAGGCAGCAGATCCGGTGCGATGCCGGAGCCGACGGTTAGAGTCCGGATGAAAGAGAGCATCGGCTGTTGCGGCTCCCCTCCTGGGGAGGCGTGCGTGCTGTGTTCGCCCAAGGGATGGATGGCGACCGCGAGGTCGTTTTTTGACCGCAGATGCGGTTACCCTTGAAAGGCAATGGAATGACACTTTCGAAAATTGAAGACGCATTGGAGACCCTCGCGCGTGGGGGCATGGTCGTGGTCGTTGACGACGAGGACCGCGAAAACGAAGGCGACATCATCGTTGCCTCCGATCACGTGACGCCCGAAAGCATCGCCTTCATGATGAAGCATGCCCGAGGGCTGGTCTGCATCGCCATGGAAGGCGAACGACTGGATGCACTCGACATCCCGCTGATGGTCCCGAACAATACCGAATATCTGAAAACAGCCTTCACCGTTTCGGTCGACTACATTCATGGAACAACGACGGGGATCTCTGCGGCCGATCGCGCGGCGACCGTGCGCGCCTTGATGGACGAGACTTCAAAGCCGGCGGACTTCGCACGGCCGGGGCATATCTTCCCGTTGCGTGCCCATCCGGAGGGTGTCCTGGGCCGTCCAGGCCATACGGAAGCTGCCGTCGATCTGGCCCGCCTGATCGGCGCCAACCCCTCCGGCGTCATCTGCGAAGTCGCAAACGACGACGGCACCATGGCGCGCCTGCCCGACCTGATCGAGTTCAGCAAGCTGCACGGACTGCCGTTGATCTCGATCGAGGATCTCATCCATTACAGGGCGAGCGGCAGGGATGCGTCTCGCACTTCTGTTGCGGCCTGAACAGGTGTCCGCCGACGAGGTTCAGCCAAGTCGAGAGATCGACTGCTGGCTGCAACTCGTCGGCGGGCCGGATCAGGCCTCGTTGCTTGCCGCCTTCTGCCGCCCATGACGGCGGCCAAACCGTGCGACGACGACGTAGAAGACCGGGACGAACACCACGGCCAGAATCGTGCCGGAGATCATTCCGCCAAAGAGCCCGGTTCCAATGGCATTTTGGGTTTCGGAGCTTGCGCCTCTTGCGATCACCAAGGGCACCACGCCCAAGGTGAACGCGAGCGATGTCATCACGATGGGACGCAGGCGCAGTCTGGCGGCTTCGACGATGGCGTCGGCAAGGCTCTGGCCATCCATCTGGCGTTTGCGGGCAAATTCCACGATGAGGACTGCATTCTTCGCGGACAGGCCAATCAGCGTGATCAGGCCGACCTTGAAGAAGACATCGTTCTCCAGGCCTCGCAGATGAACCGCGATCACGGCACCGATGATGCCGAGCGGCACGACGAGCATGACCGCAAGCGGCACGGTCCAGCTTTCGTAAAGGGCTGCCAGCACCAGGAAGACGACGAAGAAGGACAGGACCATCAGCATTGGGGCCTGCGCGCCGGATTGGCGTTCCTGCAGCGACTGACCCGTCCATTCGACGGCGAAGCCCTCGGGAAGAGAGGCTGCCAGCCGCTCGATTTCATCCATCGCCTTGCCGCTGGAGACACCCTGTGCAGCGGAACCTGAGATGCTTGCCGAGAGGTAGCCGTTGTAGCGGGTGACCTGAAGCGGAATCGTCGACCACTCCGGCGTGACGATTTCCGACAGACGGACCATCCTGCCCGTCTCACCTCGGACGTGTAGCGCCAGGATGTCGTCGACCTGCATCCGGCTTGCCGGTTCCGCCTGGACGATGACCTGCTGCAGCCGTCCGTCGCGCGGGAAGTCGTTCACATAGGTCGAGCCCACGGCGCCGCTCAGCGTGTCGCTGATCGTGGAATAGGAGACGCCGAGCGCACTTGCCTTCTGGCGATCGACGTTCAGGGTGACGCTCGGACCACTGGGAAGGCCATCGACACGGACGTCGTTCAGCAAGCTGTTTGCCGCCGCCATCTGTGTCAACTGCTCGGCAGCCGCTGCCAATGCCTTCTCTCCATGATTGGAGCGATCCTGAAGCCTCAGCGAAAACCCTGATGTCGTGCCGAGCTCATCGATCGCCGGTGGCTTCAGACTGAAGATCTGGCCCTCACGCGCAGCGCCCATGGCTGACGACACCGCAGTCAGTTCCTCATCCACCGTGGTCTTGCGCTGGTGCCAGTCGGCCAGGGTCGTGAAAGACATGGCCGTGTTCGGTCCGGAGCCCGAAAAACCGAACCCCATGATGGTGAGATTGTTGGCAATATCCGGACGGCTGCGCACATGCTCCTCAAAGAGGTTCACCACCGCACGGGTGCGCTCCGCCGTCGCCTCGGCCGGCAAGGTGAAGGAGGTCATGAATGACCCCTGGTCTTCCTCCGGCACGAAGGTGGTCGCCAAAGTGCTGTATCCGAAAGCGACTGCGCCGAGAATCGCCAGATAGACCAACATCGTTCGGCCGGTCTTTCGCACCAGGACAGCCACCCAGTCGGCATAGCCCAGTGTCAGCCGGTCGAAGCCGCGATTGAACGCTGCGAAAAAGCCCTTTCGCGAATGGTGATCCGGGCTGAGAGGCTTCAGCAGGCTTGCGCAGAGCGCTGGCGTCAGGGTCAGTGCCAGGAAGGCCGAAAACAGGATCGATACCGCCATCGAGACCGTGAACTGACGGTAGATCGCGCCGACTGAGCCGGATGCCAGCCCCATGGGAAGGAACACGGCGGTCAGGACGAGCGTGATGCCGATCACCGCGCCGCTGATCTCCCGCATGGCCTTGCGTGTCGCCTCTTTCGGCGACAGGCCTTCGGTGCTCATCAGCCGTTCCACATTCTCGACGACCACGATGGCATCGTCGACAATGATGCCGATCGCGAGGACCATGCCAAACATGGTCAAGGCATTGATCGAGTAACCGATCGCCAGCATTACGGAAAATGTGCCGAGCAGCGCGATCGGCGCGACAATGGCGGGAATGAGGGTGTAGCGAATGTTCTGCAGGAACAGCAGCATGATCAGAAAGACGAGGATCATGGCCTCGCCCAGGGTCTGTGCCACCTTCTGGATCGAAATCTTCACGAAAGGTGCCGTGTCATAGGAGATGGCATAGTCAAGCCCGGCCGGCATGGAGCGGGCAAGTTCGGCCAGACGCGCCCGCACCCCGCTCGATGTGGTGACGGCGTTTGCACCGGGTGCCAGCTGGATGGCTGCCGCAGTCGCCGGCTTGCCGCCGTCGAGAATGGAAAAGCTCGACGCCTGTGACCCGATCTCGATCTTTGCGACATCGCCCAAGGTCAGGCGGGAGCCGTCCGGGCTCGACCGGAGAATGACCTGTGCGAATTCCTCAGGGGTCTGCAACTGACCTTTCACATTCAACGGCACGCTGACTTTTTGTCCGGGAACCGCCGGGGCATCGCCCACGCGTCCGGCCGCAACCTGGATGTTCTGCGCCTGGATCGCCTGTGTGACTTCGGAGAGCGAAATCGAATGATCCAGCAGCCGGGCGGGATCGATCCAGATACGCATCGCCGCTTCCGAACCGAAGGACTGGACACGCCCCACGCCAGAAATACGCTTGAGTTCCGGCGCGATGTTGCGAGCGAGGTAGTCATCCAGCGACAGGGCGTTGATGGAACCGTCCTTCGACTTCAAGGACACGATCATCAGGAAGCCGGAGGATGCGGACTCAACACTCAGCCCGGCGCGGCGCACCTGCTCGGGCAAACGGGGTTCCACCGCCTTCAGCTGGTTCTGAATATCCACCTGCGCCAGTTCCGGATCGGTTCCCGGCTTGAAGGTCACGGTTATGCTGGCCGATCCGGACGAGTCGGCGGACGAGTCGAAATAGAGGACATTCTTGACGCTGGAGATCTCGCGCTCGATCACGCTGGTGACGCTGTCGTTGATCACCTGGGGCGTGGCACCGGTATAGGTGGCGGTAATCGATACGCTGGGCGGCGCGATGACGGGGAACCGCGACACCGGAAGCTGTGGAATGGAAAAAAGCCCCGCGACCACGATCAAGATCGCGATGACCCAGGCGAAAACCGGTCTGTCGATAAAAAACTGCGGCATCGTCAATCCTCAGCTGTGCTCTTCGGGCGTGCTTTGCGAAGGCGACGGCTCCAGGGGTTGCCCCTCCTGGACCCGGTCCTGACCCAGCACCACGACGGTCTCGCCTGCTGAAAGGCCGCTCTCGACGATGTATCTGCCATTGACCAGCGAACCCAAGACGACCGTGCGTTTCACGCCGGTCTTGTCTGCACCGACAAGGATGAGCTGGGGCTGTCCGGCAAGGTCACGCGTGACCGCCTCCTGCGGCACGAGAAGCGCTGCGCTGTACACTTCGCGCGGAACCTGCGCACGAATGAACATGCCGGGAAGCAGCTGTCCTTCCGGATTGGGAACGAGGATCCTGATGCCGAGGCTACCCGTGGCAGCATCGACGGAGATATCGGAGAACACGACTTTGCCGGGATGGCCGTGCGGTTTTCCGGTAATTGTCCTGATGATCACCGGCAGCACGTCCGGATCGCTGATCCCCACGCCTGACGCTGTCTCCCGCAACCGTTCCAGGGTCATGGCAGACTGACGAACGTCCAGATAGACCTCATCGATCTGCTGGACCACGGCGAGAGGCGAGGTCGCGGACGAGGACGCGAGCCCGCCCTCGCTCATGAAAGACTGGCCGATGATGCCGCTGATCGGGCTGCGAATGGTTGCATAGGACAATTCAAGCTTTCGCCGCGCCAAATTGGCCTTCGCTTCGGCAACGCTTGCCTTGGCCTGCGCCAAAGCGGCTGTCGCATTGTTGAACGCTTCGTCGCTGGTGACCTTTTGCGCAGACAGCACTCGGGCCCGCTCAAACTTCAGGTTGGCGTTCAGCGCTTCGGCTTCCGTCCGGGCCAAGACAGCGGCCGCGGCATCGGCGTCGGCCGAAAAGGGGGCCGGATCGATCTGGAAGAGCGGTGTGCCCGCCTGGACGAACGCGCCCTCGACAAAGAGCTTCTGCTGGATGATGCCGTTCACCTGCGAGCGGATTTCAGCCGTCCGCAAGGCGGACACGCGGCCTGGCAGTTCGTCGTAGACGGTCACGGCCTCCGGATGGACGGTGATGACGCTGACGCGCGCCGGCTCCGTATCGGCCTGCGCATTCGCCCCGGCATCCGACCTGTCACTACAGGCGCTCAGAAGCGCCAGTGGCAAGCACAGGATGCCGACACTCCAAAAACGAAATCTCCGCCGCATCGGTTTCCACCACCCATTTCTTCGAGAAGATGCCTAGACAGCCTTCCTCTAGAAGAGCTGCATTGGCGCTTTGTGGAGGTTTTGTTGCGATGGTGTGGAGGCGGCACCTGCCCACTCGACCCTGCCCCGTTTCGATGGCATTGAATCCGCAAGGAGCTCGATGGCCATGGCAGAACTTGTGTTGATCGCAGAAGACGATCTGGAAATCGCCGGAATTCTCGAAGCCTATTTCACACGTGAGGGATTCCGAACGGTGCATGCCCGAGACGGACATGTCGCGCTGGAACTCCACCGGTCACTCAAGCCGGATATCGTTCTCGCCGACATCACGATGCCGAGGCTGGATGGCTGGGAGCTTCTGGCCGAGATCCAGCGAAGGGGCCGCACCCCGGTCATCATGATCACCGCCCTCGATGAAGATGTCGATCGTTTGCAAGGTCTGCGGATCGGTGCCGACGACTATATCGTCAAGCCGTTCAATCCCATCGAGGTCGTGGCACGGGCAAAGGCCGTCCTGCGTCGCGCGGGCCTCAGCCAAGAAGGGCCGATGATCCGGACCGGAGCTCTGTCGATTGATCTCGACAGCTATCAGGCAAAGATCGAAAAGGACGGGAAGACGATACCCCTCTCGCTGACCCTGACCGAGTTCCGGCTTCTGGCGCATCTGGCGCGGACGCCCACCAAGGTCTTCTCACGAAGTGAACTTGTCGATGCGTGTCTGCCGGGTTCGGACGCGCTGGATCGAACCATCGACAGTCATCTCAGCAAGCTGCGCAAGAAACTCGACCAGGCGGGTGGCGAGGGACTGCTGGCAAGCATCAGAGGCGTCGGCTATCGCCTGGCGGTGGATCGTTGATGCTGAAGAGGGGGCTCAGCCGGCAAATTCTGCTCGCCATGTCGTTCATGACAGTGGCGGCCGGAGTGCTCGTCTTTTTCGGTACCTACCTCGCTTTCACGATCCTGTTCTACTTCTCGCCGTGGTCTGACGAGACCGACAGCTGGTTGACCGCATTCGACTTCATGGTTTTGTCCGGGCTGATCCTGGTTGCCCTCGTGGTTGCGGCATTCACATCCATCCGGCTCGCGCGCCGCATTCTTGCACCCCTGGAATCGCTGGCGATCAGCGCGAGGCGCATCAAGGATGGCGACTTGTCGGCCCGCGCCAATCCCGGTGACCACTCGCTGGGGGAGACCGCCCTTCTCGTCGATGACTTCAATGCGATGGCCCAGCGCCTGCAGGACATGGCGGCCGATATGACGCTGTGGAACGCCACGATCGCCCATGAGCTGCGCACCCCGCTGACCATCCTCAAGGGCCGCCTGCAGGGGATGATCGACGGTCTCTTCGAACCCGATGAGCGATCCCTGAATGCGCTGGTCCTGCAGGTGGATTCGCTCGCGCGCCTGGTGGAAGACCTGCGCACAGTGACGCTGGCGGACAGCGGACACCTTGATCTTCGCATCGAACCGGTCCGCTTGAAGGACGAGATCGAGCGGCTGGCGAGGGTTATTGAACCCGAGCTTCAAGCAGAAGGCTTCGAGCTGCGGCTTCGGCTTGCCGATATCCATGTCCCTGTTGATGCGATGCGGATTCGGCAGGTCCTGCTGGCACTCATCACCAATGCCCGTCGCTACGCACGTCGCGGGCTCATAGAGGTGAGCCTGAAGGTCGAGCGGGACATGACGATATTGCAGGTGGCGGACGAAGGACCTGGGCTCGACAGCGACCTTGCGGCTTCGGCTTTCGAACCATTTAGAAGAGGCAGTCAATCCGGCTCGCTGGAAAAGGGCGGAAACGGTCTCGGCCTGTCCGTGGTGCGGGCAATCGTCGAGGCGCATGGCGGCAAGGTCCGCTACGCACCCTCGGCAAAGGGCGGCGCGCTGTTCGAGATCTCGCTCGGAAAGCCGGCTGCCTGATCCCGAACGGCATAGACATGGGCCTTCCCTGCAGCCCGCTGCGTCCTGAGAGTGCCCAGGGCCGCTTCCACACGATCTCCACGAAGCTTCCACTCAGTCTCAATCGTCTCGCGCTATCGGCCTTGAGTACGATCGAGGACGGCGGAGTGTCCGCCGGCCCTCGATCATGTTCGACCCTACCTTGAAGAATGACGTGAGAAACAGATGTCCAGTTACAGTGTGAGCCTGACCACCGCCGATCCGAGCGATCTTGCGGACTTCAAGCGGGAACTTCAGGACGCGTTTGCCATCGCCGTCATTGAGGAGTTCGAGGCTCTGCCGGACGGACCCATTCCCTCCGACGAGGATCTGGACACATCATTCAACAACCCGGGTGCCGAGGTGCTGCGCATCGTCTGCGACGGCCGGAAGGTCGGCGGCGCCGTGGTGACCATTGACGAAAAAACCCATCACAATTCGCTGGACCTGTTTTTCCTAAAAGTGGGCGAGCACGGGCTTGGCCTGGGCCACAAGGCCTGGCTTGCCATCGAAGCACGTTATCCGCAGACCATCGTCTGGACGACGCATACGCCCTATTTCGAAAGACGAAACATCCACTTCTACGTCAACAAGTGCGGTTTCAAGATTACCGCCTTCTTCCATGCACACTACCCCGATCCGAACCATCCCGAACCGGACAATCTGCCGGACAGTGCGGGATTTCAGTTCGAAAAGGTCATGTGACAGCCACCGGCATTGAAAAGGCTGCCGGGGGAAGAGGCAGCCTGCCATGGGCAAAGGCGTTCAATCAGACCACCGGCGCCTGAACCAGGATGGCACGGAAGTCGTTGACATTGGTCAGCGTCGGACCTGTGACCACCTGCGCGTCGAGCGTTGCGAAGAAGGAATGGGCATCGTTTCGATGAAGAGCGAGCCGGGGATCGGCCCCCTGTTTGTCTGCGGTCGTCAGCGTCTGCGGTCCGATAACGGCACCCGCAACTTCGGCCGCGCCGTCGACGCCATCCGTGTCGCAGGCCAAGGCATGGATGCCGGACGCACCGTCGAGGGCCAGTGCCAGCGCCAGACAGAATTCGGCATTGGGACCGCCGATGCCATCACCGCGCCGGGTAACGGTCAGTTCGCCGCCGGACAGAAGCAGGATCGGCGGATCGCCTGCCTTCATGGCTGCCTGCAATGCCAGCGCCTCTTTCGCCTGCATCTCGGCAACCTCTCGCGCCTCACCTTCGAGCGCGTCGCCGAGCAGGCGCACATGGCAACCATGCTGGCGGGCGAGGCTTGACGCTGCCTCCAGCGACTGCCGTGGCGCGGCATAGATGACATTGCGGGTCCGCGCGAGCCGAGGATCGTCGGGCCCCACGACGCCGGATGCCCCCGCCAGTGCCTGCCGGACCGAGGCGGGGACATCAACCTGCCAGCGATCGATTACGGCTAGTGCATCCTGCGGTGCCGAGGGATCACCGACCGTCGGGCCGGAGCCGATAAAGGCCGGATCGTCGCCGGGCACATCCGAAATCATCAGCGCGAGCAGATCCGCCGGCCAGGTGGCGGCGGCCAGTTGCCCGCCCTTGACCTGGCTCAGATGCTTGCGGACCGTGTTCATCCGGTCGATGGGCGCGCCGGAGGCCAGGAGCGCCTGATTGACCGCCTGCTTTTCCGCAAGCGACACACCGGGAACCGGCTGGACCAGCAACGCAGACGCGCCGCCGGAAATCAGCGCAAGAACGAAATCCCCCTCACGCGGCCCCTCGACCAGAGACAACATGCGTGCGGTTGCATCCAGGCCAGCCTGATCCGGTACCGGGTGGGCGGCCTCGACGATCTCGATCCCGCGACATGGACGGCCATAGCCGTAGCGGGTGATGACCAGGCCCTCGCAGGGACCCCAGGCGGCTTCGACAGCTTCGGCCATGCGGGCGCTTGCCTTGCCGGCGCCGATGACGATCACGCGTCCCTTCGGCTTTTCGGGCAGGAAATCCTTCAGCGATCGCATGGGGTCTGCCACTTCGACGGCGCGGTCGAAGAGTGTTCGCAAAAACTGTTCCGGGTGGTCGATCATGCGTTTCGTCTTTCACCGCTCGTGTTCCGCACGACCAGTTCCACCCCTGTCAGGGTCTCCGGCTGCGGACGCTGGCCCTCTTCCAGCCAGGCGAGCACGGTTGCCGCGATGCTGCGGCCAAATTCGGCGACCCCGCAATGGACCGTCGACAAGGCGGGAAACACCTGGCTGCATTCCTCGATGTCGTCAAAGCCGACGATCTGGAAATCTCGCCCGACCTTGCGATCACGCTCGGCAAAGCCCGAGAGCATGCCGAGTGCCACCAGATCGTTGAAACAGATCGCCGCATCGATCTCCGGATGCGTCCGCACGAGTTGTCCTGCGGCCTCCCGGCCGAAGGCGCGGCTCGCCCGGCCGGAGAGAACGAACGGCTCCATCCCGACTTCGGCCAGGGCTTCGAAATAGCCTGACATGCGCTCACGCGTGACGGCGCGGTCCGCCAGTCCACCGACGAACGCGATTCGGCTCGGCTTGAACGTGAGGAGGTGCCGCGCCGCGAGAAGGCTGCCGAGACGGTAGTCCGGGGCGGCAAAGGGAAACTGCTCGACGCGCGGATCGACCTTGCGCAGCACCTGCATGGTGGGAATGCCGCCACGCGCAATGGCGTCAAAGGTGCCGCCCTCATCGCCATAGGCGGGAGACAGAACTAGGGCAGAGACGCCGTGCTCGATCATGGCGCCGACGACCTGCGCCTGGACCGCCGGATCCTCGTCGGTATTGGCTACCACCGTGGCATAACCCCGCGCGGACAGAGCCATCTGCAGGGAGGTCGCAAATTCCGTGAAAAACGGGTTGCGCAGGTCGTTGATGACCAGGCCGATGAGGCCGACATTCGAGGAGCGCAGGTTGGCGGCGGCGCGGTTGTAGACATAACCGACCTTGTCCATCGCTTCGCGCACGAGGCGACGCGTCTCATCCTTGACCAGCGGGCTGTTCTGCAGGACGAGGCTGACGGTGGATTTGGAGATCCCCGCCACACGCGCCACATCGATGATCGTCGGCCGACGCTCCATGCCTCTCAATATACCCCGTGCAATTCCAGCAAGACCCGCATCCTTCTCACGGCAAGCTCAGGATCGGCAAGCAGATTTGCCTGGTCGGCCAGCCGGAAGACCTCTGCATAGTGGACGATGTCGCGGCTCGACTGGAAGCCCGCCGGCATGATGAAGTGCCGCTGGTGGCCATTCAGCCAGGCGAGGAAGGCAATGCCAGCCTTGTAGAAACGCGTCGGCGCGCGGAAGATCTCGCGGCTGAGCGGCACGGTCGGTTTCAGCAGGCGGTGATAGGTCTCCAAGTCACCGGCCGCGAGCGCATCCAGCGCCTGCGAGGCAGCCGGCGCGATGGCGGCGAAGATGCCGAGCAGCGCATGGGAATAATGCTTGCCATCGCCGGCGATCAGGTCGGCATAGTTGAAGTCGTCGCCCGTGTAGAGACGAACACCCTCCGGCAGGCGGGCGCGAAACGCCTCTTCATGCGCCTGGTCGAGCAGCGAGATCTTGATGCCGTCGACCTTGCCGGGGTTCTCGCCGATCAGGTCGAGCACGAAGTCGCTGGCGACGGCGACGTTCTCGCTGCCCCAATAGCCCTTCAGCGCCGGATCGAACATGTCGCCCAACCAATGCAGGATGACGGGTTCGCGGGCGCCATCGATCAGGCGACGATAGACGGAACGATAGACGTCAGGACCTGCGCCGATGGCGGGGAAGGCACGCGAGGCCATGAGGATCAGCTGTCCGCCAGCCGCCTCGATGGCCTCGGCCTGGGTCTGATAGGCACCGGCGATCTTGTCGGCGGTCGTGAGGTCGGCAAGCGCCACGTGGTCGGTGCCGGCCCCGCAGGCGACGCGCGGCTTCATCGGATGCGCCTTCGCCGCCACCATCGTGCGCTGGATCAGTTCAAGCGCCGTCGGCCAGTCGACGCCCATGCCGCGCTGGGCGGTGTCCATGGCTTCGGCAAGACCGAGGCCCTGATCCCAGAGCGAGGTGCGGAAGGCAAGTGTGCCCTCCCAATCGACCGCCGGTCGCGTGTCCCAGGGATTGCGTTCGCTGAGCGGGTCGGAGACGACATGGGCGGCGGCAAAGGCGGTGCGGGTCAGCGGACGGGTCGGGGCGCGCGGTGTGAGCGGCGTCCCGGTGAGGCGGTAGTCTTCGATGCGGCCATCGGGGGTGGGTAATGCAATCATGTTGGAGATCCCTCAGTTTGGACGGGCAGGTCGAAGACGAGGATGCCGTCGAGACCACCCTCGGCATGGGCAACCAGACGGGCGCCGAAGCGTTTGTGATCCGGGTGCTGCTGATAGGCTTCGAGTGCTTCCCAGTTGCTGAAATCGGCAACGAAGCCGTGCAGATAGCCGCGTTCGATGCGCTCCGGGCTTTCGCTGCGCCCTGACGTGATCGAGAGCAGGCCCGGCAGCTTGCCTTCGATCTGATGCAGCTCTGCGAAGAGGTCGTCGATGACAGCGGATGAAACCGCCGGCTGGAAACGAACGAGCACGATGTGACGGATCATGGCGCTGCTCCGTGATCCGCCTTGATCATGTCGGCTGCCTTTTCGGCGATCATGATGGTTGGTGCGTTGGTGTTGGACGAAACGACCGTCGGCATGATCGAGGCATCGATGACGCGCAGTCCTTCGATGCCGTTGAAACGCAGGCGCGGATCAACGACCGCTGACGGATCTGACCCCATCCGGCAGGTGCCGGCCGGATGGTGGTCGGTCTTCGAGTGACGGCAGGCATAGTCGAAATAGTCCTGGTCGCTTTGCACGTCCGGGCCAGGAAGGCGCTCGGCCAGAACAAAAGGCTTCAGCGCATCCTGGCGCATGATGTCTCTGGCGATCTTCAAACCCCGGATCGACATCTCGCGATCATAGGGATCCTCCCAGTAGTTGGGATCGATCAAGGGGGCTGCAAGCGGATCGGCCGAGCCGAGACGGACGGTGCCGCGCGACCGGGGACGGAGATAGGCGGAGTTCAGCGTCACGCCACCATTCGGCATGGCGGCGACACCGGCCTCGATGCCGGACCCGAGGCCGAGATGGAACTGAATATCCGGCGAGCGGGCCTCGGGATCGGCATACCAGAAGCCGCCGGTTTCGAAGAGGCTGGAGGCGACGGGACCGCTCTTGGTCAGCAGGTATTGAAGGCCGGCGAGCACCGAGAGATGCGGCTTGGCATAGCGGTCATAGGTATGCGGTCCGGTGCATTCGGCGATGACGAAGAGATCGAGATGATCCTGCAGATTGGAGCCGACGCCCGGCTGGTCGAAAACGACGGGCAGACCGACCGAGGTCAGATGGTCGGCAGGACCGATGCCCGACAGCATCAAGAGGCGCGGGCTGCCGATCGCGCCCGATGAGAGCAGCACTTCCCGTTCGGCCCTGATCACGCCTTCGCCGGCAAGCTCGACGCCAACAGCGCGTCCGTTCTCGACCACGAGCTTCAGCACCTGTGCGTCGGTGCGGATGGTGAGATTGGGCCGTTTGCGCGCGGGGTTGAGATAGGCAATCGACGCCGAGGAGCGGCGGACATTGCGCTGGGTCAGCTGGTAGTATCCGACGCCATCCTGTTTCTCGCCGGTCATGTCGCCGTTGAAGGGGATGCCGAGTTCGGCTGCGGCCTTGAAATAGGCCTCGCAGATCGGCAGCGGCGCCGACGGCTTGCTGACGCCGAGCGGACCGCCCTTGCCGTGATAGCGGTTGTCGAAGCTGTCATTGTCCTCGGCCTTGCGGAAATAAGGCAGGACGTCCTCGTAGGACCAGCCTTCACAGCCCATCTGGCGCCAGTCGTCATAGTCGAGCGCGTTGCCGCGCGTGTAGATCTGCGCGTTGATGCTGGAGCCGCCGCCGATCACCTTCGCCTGTGTGTAGCGGATCACCATGTTGTTCATGTGCCGCTGCGGAACCGTATTCCAGCCCCAACTGCCGATGCCCTTGGTCATCTTCGCGAAGCCTGCCGGCAGATGGTAGAAGGGATGCCAGTCGCGGCCTCCCGCTTCGAGCAGGAGCACGTTAAAATCGGGATTTTCCGACAGCCGGGCCGCCAGCACCGAGCCTGCCGAACCGCCACCCACAATGATGAAATCAAAAGCTTGCCGCATGAAAATCTCCTAGAGGCGCGCGAGCGACAGACCGCCGTCGACCGGAATGACGGCCCCATTTGCGAAGGCAAACCGTCCTTCCGCAAGCGGCACGACCACGCTGCCGATATCGGCCGGCTGGCCCCAGCGCTCTGCCGGAACAAGCCCACCCTCGATCCGCGCCGTGTATTTGTCTTTCACGCCCGCCGTCATCTCGGTTTCGATGATGCCAGGTCTGAGCTCGAAAACGCCGATGCCATGGGGGGCGAGGCGCAGCGCGAAAAGTTCTGCCATCATGCCGGCACCGGCCTTCGATATGCAGTATTCCGCCCGTTCGATCGAGGCCATGCTGGCACTGACAGAGGTCACGAAGACGATCGAGCGATAGGTGTCTGACGGGGCTGCCAGCATGCGCCGCGCGACCTCCTGGGTGAGGAAGAAGGCGCCGCGCAGATTGACGCCGAGCACGAAGTCGAAGCTGTCTGGCGTCAGCGCGAGCATGTCGCCGCGCACCTTGGCGGGCACGCCGGCATTGGAGACCAAGGTCGTGACAGGGCCGAGACTGGCCTCGACCGTATCCAGAACCGATGCAACGTTGTCGATGTCCTGCAGGTCATGGCGAACATAGATGGCGGCAGCGCCCAGTTCATTGAGCGCTGCCTGTACCTGCGGCGCGTCTTCGCCCGACCTCGACGCCAAGGCAACCTTGAAGCCGGCGCTTACGAGTTCGCGGGCGATGCCGAGGCCGATGCCCTGCTGGCCTCCGGTGATGAGTGCGACCTTGCTCACGGCTTGAACTCCGTTTCGATGATGTGCTGGCCCGACCGCAGAGCGAGTGCTGCGATGGTCAGTGCCGGATTGACGGCGGCCGAGGTCGGCAGGATCGACGCGTCGACGATGAAGAGATTGCGATGATCATGGCTGCGGCCGAAGCTGTCGACCACACTCGTTGCCGGGTCGGACCCCATGCGGGCTGTACCGCATTGATGCGAGGGTGTGCGCCGGTCAAAGGGACGCGAGAGCACGACTGGGTAACCGGCCTTGCGCAGAAGGCGCTTGAGCTTGTCGACCAAAGCGAGATGCCCTTCCCAGTTCGACCGCTTCCAGTCGAGCACGATCCTGCCGTCTCTCACCGTCACGCGGCTTTCCGGGTTGGGCAGATCCTCCGACATGGCATAGAGATCGATCGAACGATCCGCGATCCAGTGGGCGAGCGGTCGCGGCAACGGCGAGCTTGCTGAAAGAATCGGCCCGGTGATCTTGCCGAGCAGCTGGATGTTGCCGAGCGGTTCGCCATTCGGTCCGCCGGTCAGGTAGAAGTCGTTGACGAGCAGGGTCTTCTGGTAGACCGACGGATTGCGCCGGAAGGGATGAAGCGCCAGCACCGCCGAGCAGTTGTGGTTCATGAAGTTGCGACCGACCTGATCGGAGCGATTTGCGAGACCCTGGGGATGCCGTTCGTCGGCCGATGACAGCAGGATGGCAGCGCTTCGGACGGCGCCGGCCGAGAGAATGACCAGCGGTGCGGTCAGCGCCTTTGTCTCGCCCCGTTCCAAGACCTCGACACCGGTGATCTGACCAGCCTCACCCGCCAAAAGGCGTGTGACTTCACATCCCGTCGCAAGCGACACGTTGGGATGACGCAGTGCTGCGGCGAGGCTCACCGTCTCCGCATCCTTCTTGCCGCCGCAGGTGTCTGGATAGGCGTCCCAGGTCGTGCGCCCATGCTTGAGCCATTTGTCGATGTCGACACCGAGCGGCAGGGATGCCGGGCGCAGCCCGACAGATTTCAGCCGGCGGCGAAGATCTGATATCACCGGCTCGTCCGGCACGGGCGTGTGGTCGTAACTTCCAGAATGCGGTGGCTCGGTCGGGTCTTCGCCGAGTATTCCCCGAACCTCGAACATCCGCTCAGCCTGCTGGTACCACGGTTCCAGGCTGTCGTAAGCGATCGGCCAGCCGGGCGTCGTTCCGCCCATGTGGCGCAGGGGCGAAAAGTCCTCGCGGCGATAGCGCAGCAGCACCGCACCGTAGAATTTCGAATTGCCGCCGACATTGTAATAATTGCCGGGGTTGAAGAGCTGGCCGTCGCCATCCAGCCACTCCTCCTTGGGCCTGAAATGCGCTTTGGCGAAAATCGCGTCCGCGTCCCGGTCTGCGGGGGAAGGCTTCAACCTTTCGCCCTTCTCGACGATCAGAATACGTCGACCGGTCGGCGCAAGCTGGGCCGCGAGCGTCGCGCCGCCCATGCCCGAACCGATGATGATGACGTCTGCGTCGCTCATGGCCGGATGCGCTCTTCCGTCTTGGGGTCGAAGGCCACGGCCTTTTCCATGTTGACCGCGAATTCGAAGTCATCACCGCCTGTGATATCGACATCGGCGCGCATGCGCGCGATCACGTCCTTGCCCCCGAGCCCCATGGTGACGAAGGTGTCGGAGCCTGCGGGTTCTGTGACAATGACCCGGTTTTTCAGGCTGACGATGTTCTGCGACTTGCGGTCGGCGCCTTCGGGATCGGTGATTGCCTCCGGCCGGATGCCGAGCAGAATGTCGCGCCCGTCCCAGGTGGCAAGGCTCGGCTGACTGAAGGCCAGCAGGCTCTTCGACCCATCGCCCAGCACGACTTCGGCATGGGGCGTGCCATCACGAACGACGATCCGCGCGGGCACGACATTCATCGCCGGACTTCCCATGAAGGTGGCGACGAAGACGTTGGCCGGCGTGTCGTAGATCTCCTTCGGCGTGCCGAGCTGCTGGATGTAGCCCTTGTTCATGACGGCGATCCGGGTGGAAAGCGTCATCGCCTCGATCTGGTCGTGCGTGACGTAGACGATGGTGCGCTTGAGCTTGGCATGCAGTTTCTTGATTTCGGTGCGCATGTCGACGCGCAGCTTTGCGTCAAGGTTCGACAGCGGCTCATCGAAGAGGAAGACATCGGGATCGCGCACCAGCGCACGGCCCATGGCGACGCGCTGGCGCTGACCGCCAGACAGCTGGCCCGGCTTGCGGTCGGTGAGGTGGTCGATCTGCAGGAGCTTGGCGACATCGAGCAGTGCCTTGTCGCGCTCGGGCTTTGGCACGCCGTGCATTTCGAGGCCGAAGGTGATGTTTTGGCCCACGGTCATATTGGGATAGAGCGCATAGGACTGGAAAACCATCGCGATATTGCGCTTCGACGGATGGACCCCGTTGATGACACGGTCCTTGATCGCGATCTCGCCGGAGGAGATGCCTTCAAGCCCCGCGATCATGCCGAGAAGGGTCGACTTGCCGCAGCCGGAGGGGCCGACGAGAACAAGGAACTCGCCCTCCTCCACCGAGATGTCGACACGGTGCAGAACTTCCAACTGTCCGTAGGATTTGGTGACGTTCCGGATGTCGAGAAAGCCCATGATCTTATCCTTTGACTGAACCGGCCATCAATCCGCGCACGAAATAGCGCCCGGCGACGACGTAAACGAGAAGGGTGGGAAGGGCGGCGATGATCGCACCCGCGAAGTGGACGTTGTATTCCTTCACGCCCGTGGAGGACTGAACGAGGTTGTTGAGGGCCGCCGTCATCGGCTGGCTCGTGCCGCCGAAGGAGACGCCGAACAGGAAGTCGTTCCAGATATTGGTGAACTGCCAGATGACGGAGACGACGGTGATCGGGCCGGAGACCGGCAGCAGGATGCGCCAGAAGATGCGGAAGAAGCCGGCGCCGTCGATCTGGGCCGCCTTGACCAGCTCTGTCGGGAAGGTCGCATAGTAGTTGCGATAATAGAGCGTGGTGAAGCCGATACCGTAGACCACATGCACCAGGACCAGTCCGGGAACCGTGCCGGCAAGCCCGAGCTTGCCGAGCACCAGCGCCATCGGGATGAGCACGATCTGGAACGGGATGAAGCAGGAAAACAGCATCAGACCGAAGACGATGGTGTCGCCGCGGAAACGCCATTTGGTGAGCACATAGCCGTTGAGCGCGCCGACAATGGTCGAGATGGCGACTGCCGGCACGACCATCAGGATCGAGTTGAGGAAGTAGGGCTTGAGGCCTGTCGGCGACACGCCGATCTGGGCGGTCGACCAGGCGGAGCGCCAGGCGTCCAGCGTCCAGGTTTGCGGCAACGCCATCATGTTACCGCCGGTGATTTCGGCAAGCGGCTTCAGCGAATTGATGCCCATCACATAGAGCGGCAGCAGATAGAAGAGCGCAAAAAGGAGAAGCACCAGATAGATGAAGGCGCGGGTGACGCGACCGGTGCTGACGGCGGTGTCCTGGCTGACGGCGGACATCAGTTCTTCTCCTTCAGTTCGGCATAGAGATAGGGAACCATGATGGCCGCGATGGTCATCAGCATGATCACAGCGGAGGCGGAGCCGACGCCCATCTGGTTACGGGTAAAGGTGTAGGAATACATGAAGGTCGCCGGCATTTCGGTGGCGCGGCCCGGGCCACCGCCGGTCAGCGCGATGACAAGGTCATAGGACTTGATCGCGAGGTGGCTGAGGATGACGAAAGCGGAAAGGAAGGCCGGGCGCAGCATGGGGATGACGATCCGGCGGTAGAGCTGGAAGCTCGAGGCGCCGTCGATCTGGGCGGCCTTCAGGATCTCGTTGTCGATACCGCGCAGGCCGGCCAGGAACATCGCCATGACAAAGCCGCTGGTCTGCCAGACCGCCGCGATGACAATGGTGTAGACCGCCATGTCATTGTCCTTGATCCAGGTGAAGGAGAAGCTCTCCCAGCCCCAGAGATGCATGATGCGCTCAAGACCAATGCCCGGATCGAGGAACCACTTCCAGGCCGTGCCGGTGACGATGAAGGACAGTGCCATCGGATAGAGATAGATCGGGCGCAGCAGTCCCTCACCCCTGATCTTCTGATCGAGGAAGATTGCCAGCGTCAGGCCAAGCGCCGTGCAGATGACGATGTAGAGGCTTGCAAAGATCGCGATGTTGCTGATCGCGATGTGCCAGTTCTCCTGGGCCCAGAGCCGGCTGTAATTGGTGAAGCCGACAAAGGTGTAGAGCGGCAGCATCTTCGAACCGGTAAAGGACAGGAAGATGGTGAACAGGATGAACCCGTAAACGAACAGCAGAATGACGGCGAAAGACGGTGCCAGCACCACCTTCGGCAGCCAATCCTGAATGCGCGTGCGCAAGTCAGCCCCGGTCGAGCTTGTCATGAGGGTTCTCCTTTACGGAATGGAAAGACCGGCGCCATCTTCCTTGATGCAGATGGCGCCGGAAACCGTAGTCGACGAGGAGCGTCGCCTGCGGTGGGGGAGGTTACTTGGCTGCAGCGACGGCTTCGCCGAGCGCCTTGGCGGCCTCTGCACCATCCTTGAAGCCACCATTGAAGGCCTTGGTCACGACGTCATAGACAGCGTTCTTGACGGCAGCCGGTGCTGCGTGGCCATGGGCCATGGAGCCGAAGAGGGAACCTGCAGAACTTGCCTCGGCCAGATCCTGCATGCCCTTCTTGCCGCAATCATCAAAATCGGTGTTCGGCACGTCGGTGCGAGCCGGAACCGATCCCTTGACGACGTTGAAGGCCGACTGGAACTTCGGGCTTTCGATCGACGAGGCCATGGCCATCTGCGCCTTGATCTTGTCGTCGCCCGAAACGTTGAACATGGCGAACTGGTCGGAGTTGAACGTCACCGAGCCCTGCGTTCCGGGGAAGCGGATGCAGACGAAATCTTCGCCCGGCTTCTTGCCGGCTTTCAGGAATTCGCCCTTGGCCCAGTCGCCCATCATCTGCATGCCGGCCTTGCCCTCGATGACCATGGCCGAGGCCAGGTTCCAGTCGCGACCGGAGAAGTTGTCGTCGGCATAGCTGCGCAGCTTGATCAGACGGTCGAAAGCGTCCGCCATGTCAGGACCGGTGAGCGTCGCCTCGTCGAGGTCGATGAAGGCCTTCTTGTAGAAGTCGTTGCCCTTGGAGAGAACGACGCCATCAAAGACGGTCGCGTCCTGCCAGGGCTGGCCACCATGGGCGAGCGGCGTGATGCCGTTTGCCTTCATCTTGTCGAGAACGGCAACCAGTTCGTCCCAGCTTTCGGGCGCCTTGCCACCGGCTGCATCGAGGGCTGCCTTGTTGATCCAGACCCAGTTGGTCGAGTGAACGTTGACGGGTGCAGCGATCCAGTGGCCGTCATATTTCGAGAATTTCTGCAGTGCTTCCGGAACGACCTTGTCCCAGCCTTCGGCAGTTGCGACTTCGTCGAGATTGCCGAGAGCACCCTGCTCCGCCCAGTCGAGAATGTCGAAGCCGAGCATCTGGACGGCCGTCGGCGGATCGCCTGCGGTGACACGGGCACGCAGCGCGGTCATCGCCGCTTCACCGCCGCCACCGGCGACCGGCATGTCGACCCAGCCGATGCCCTTGGTGCTCAGATCCTCCTTCAGAACGTTCAGGGCTGCGGCTTCACCGCCCGAGGTCCACCAGTGGAGCACCTCGACGTCGGTGGCATGCGAGATGCCGGCGGTGCCCGCCAGCATGGTACCTGTGATCAGCATGGTCTTGAAAAGGCTACGCATGTTATTCCTCCTGTTTGATGCGTTGCTTTCATTCGTTCCGGAAGTCAGTCGCGTACCCAGTTCGGCCTGGTCTTGCCGATGCGCATCACGACGGATTTGATCTCCAGGAATTCATCGAGGCCATAGCGGCCATTCTCGCGGCCCTGGCCGCTCTGCTTGAAGCCGCCAAAGGCGACTTCGGGGAAGCCATCCATCCAGGTGTTGGTCCAGACGGTGCCGGCTTCTGCGCGGCGCGCGAAGGCCAGGCAGGTGTGCATGTTTTCGCTCCAGACGCCGGCGGACAAGCCATAGGATGCGTCGTTGACGAGTGAGATCGCCTCTTCGAGCGTCCTGAAGGTCAGGACCGAGAGCACCGGGCCGAAGACCTCTTCGCGAGCGATCGGCATGTCGGCGGTGACATGGGTCACCACTGTCGGTCCAAAGAACTCGCCAGGCAGTCCTGGGTGGCGCACGGCTTCACCGCCGAGGGCGAGCTTTGCGCCTGCGGCCACCGCATCGCGCACATAGGCCGCGATCTTCTGCTGATGCGCCTCAGAGATGATCGCACCGACCTGGGTCTCGGGATTGAGCGGATCGCCGAAGGCGACCTTGCGGGAGAGCGCCACGACCTTGTCGACCAGGGCTTCCGCGATGTCTTCATGCACGATGATGCGGCTGCCAGAATTGCAGCATTCGCCGGCGTTGAAATAGACACCGAAGGTGATGGCGTCGGCCGCCGCATCGAGGTCTGCATCCGGGAAGACGACCTGCGGGTTCTTGCCACCCAGTTCGAGCGCCACCTTCTTCAGCGTCTTGGACGCTGCCGCGCTGATCGCCTTGCCGACGGCGGTGGAGCCGGTGAAGCTCACCATGTCGACTTGCGGATGCTCCGCCATCAGCGCACCGACCGGCTGTCCGAAACCGAGCACGATATTGACCACACCTGATGGCAATCCCGCCTCGATCAGCAGTTCTCCGAGCATCACCGTGGTCGACGGCGTCATTTCCGAGGGCTTGATGACGCAGGTGCAGCCGGCTGCGAGCGCGAAGGGAAGTTTCTGGCTGAGGATCCAGAAAGGGAAATTCCAGGGCGTGATGATCGAGACGACACCGATCGGCTCCTTCAGCACGACGGCGAGCATGTCTTCGCCCAGCGAATTGTGACTGTCGCCATGCAGCGTGCGGGCAAGGGCTGCCGCATAACGCCAGAGATCGGCGGCGCCGGCGACTTCGCCGCGTGCCTGGGAGATCGGCTTGCCGCTTTCGAGCGTTTCGAGAAGCGCCATGCGTTCGACATTGGCCTCGATGAGATCAGCGACCTTGAGCAGGAACGTCGAGCGCTCCTTGCCGGTTGCGCGGCTCCATGTGCCCAGGTCGAAGGCCCGCCGGGCGGCGGTAATCGCAGCTTCCGTCTCCGCCACGCCCCCGCGTGCGCAACGACTGACGACGATGCCGTGCGAAGGGGATATCCGGTCAAAGGTCGCACCATCGGCACTGCCCTGCCACGTCCCATTGATCAGGTGGCGGCCTTCGAAGGGGACCTTTGGCAGCGGATGGGCGACGGCAGCGGTCATGGTCATGTCGTTCATGTCATTCTCCCGAAAATGCGGGTTTGCGTTTCGCCCTGAAGGCGGCGACACCTTCGTCGCGATCGGCGCTGGCAGCAATTGCAGAGCTTCCAAGCGCCTCGATCATCGCATCGCGATCCTCGCCCCGTCCCGCATGGATCATGAATTTGGA
The DNA here is from genome assembly GCF_003610655.1 of Rhizobium sp. AG855. Classification (NCBI taxonomy): domain Bacteria; kingdom Pseudomonadati; phylum Pseudomonadota; class Alphaproteobacteria; order Hyphomicrobiales; family Rhizobiaceae; genus Rhizobium; species Rhizobium sp. AG855. The sequence goes on from NZ_RAQG01000003.1 coordinate 2,896,946, forward strand.
AACTTCGACGGCGCGCGGAGACAGGCCGAGAACGGCCTGGGCGATGCTCCGAGCAGCCTCCTCCGGCGTTGCCGAAACCTCGGCCACGAAGCCGAAAGCATGAGCGCGCTCGGCGGAAATCCGGCGCCCGAACAGCGCCATCTCTTTCACGATCGGCTCCGGTAGCAGCCGCGCCAGACGTTGCGTGCCCGACCATCCCGGCACGATGCCGACATGGGCTTCCGGAAGGGCGATCGTGGCGGATGGTGCCATGACCCTGATATCGCAGGCAGCGGCAAGCTCCAGGCCGCCACCGAAGGCATGGCCTGCCATCGCGGCAATCACGGGCTTCGACAGGCGTGCGAGACGATCGAAGATGCGGTGGCCGTCGCGCACCCAATGGCGGGCGAATTCGGCGGGCGTCAGATCACCCCAGGCGTTGATGTCGGCCCCGGCGCAGAAGGCACGTTCGCCTTCGGCCGTGACGATGACGCAGCGCACATCCTGCAGGCGGTCCAGTCGGTCGAGATGGCTGGAAAGTTGCTGCAGCATCTCGACTGTGAAGGCATTGAGTTTCGCCAGGTTGTCCAGTCGGATCTCGGCTATGCCATCGGCGATATGGAGGTGAACGGCACTCATGGCGCCCACCCCATCGGATCCTTCGACAGAAGCGAGGTCGAAATGACCCGCGCATTCTCCGCCACCCTCACCCGACCCTGCGATGCCGCAACGATATCCCGTTCTGGCTCTATGCCCGGCATGATCTCGGTCGCGACGAGACCGCTCTCCGTCAGCCGCATCACGCAGCGTTCGGTGATGTAGAGCACGTCCTGCCCCTGTTCGCGGGCTCTTTTGCCGGAGAAGGTGACGTGCTCGACCTTGTCCACCATCTTCGTAAACTTGCCAGGGCTGCGGACGTGAATGCCGTTTTCCGTCAGGTCTACAACGGCGCCCGCCTCGAACCAGCCGGAGAAGACGATCTTCTTTGCGTGCGCCGTGATATCGACGAAGCCACCGCAGCCAGCGGTCAGATAGGGCTTCTTGCCGAGCTTCGACACATTGACATTGCCCTCGACGTCCACCTCGAGGAAGGACAGGAAGGAGACGTCGAAGCCGCCGCCCTGGAAATAGATGAACTGCTGCGGCGACGGCACGAAAGCGTCGGCATTCGAGGCACAGCCGAAGGCGAAATCGGTAAGCGGCATGCCACCAACGGCGCCCTGCTCAATCGCCCAGGTGACGGCCTCGGGATGCCCCTCCTCCAGCAGGATGCGCGGCACCTGCGCGCTGATGCCGAAGCCGAGATTGGCGGTCATGCCGGCCTTCAGCTCAAGGGCTGCGCGTCGAGCGATGACCTTTTCGACGCCATGTTCGGCCAGCTTGAAGCTTGACCAGGGCCGCATGATCTGGCCGGAGATCGCCGGATCATAGGGCGTCTCGCAGGTCTGCTTCTGCTCGGGATCAAGGACAACGAGGTCGACGAGATGACCGGGTACCCGCACATCATGCGGACGAAGACTGCCTGATGCCGTCATGCGGCTGACCTGGGCGATGACGAGGCCGCTATTGTTGCGCGCCGCAATCGCCTGTTCGAGCCCCCCGAGATAGGCGCCCTCATGTTCATAGGTGAGGTTGCCGCGCTCATCGGCTGTCGTGGCCCTGAGGATGCAGACATCCGGATAGATGTTGGGAAAGTGCAGCCAGGTTTCGCCCGCAAATTCGACTCGGCTGACGATCGGATGCGCGGACGCGCGCTCATTCATTGCACAGCCTTCGCGAAGCGGATCGACGAAGGTGTCGAGACCGATGCGCGTCAGCACGCCGGGACGTCGGGCAGCCGCTTCGCGGTGCATGTCGAACATGATGCCAGAGGGCACATTGTAAGCCTCGACCCTGTCCTCGACGACCATTTTCCAGATCTCGGGCATCGGCAGGCTGGATGGGCCGGACGGATAGGAGCCGGCGAGCACGCGGCGGATCAATCCGTCTTTGGCGATATGGTCGATGCCCTTGACACCATACATGTCACCGGCAGCGATCGGATGCAGCATGGTAAGATTGCGCGGATGCCCATCGGCGTCGAAGCGCTTGCCGAGTGCGGCCAGGACGAAATCCGGGCAGCCGAGCGCCGAGGACGACGACACGGTCACGACGGCGCCATCCGGAATGCGCGAGACGGCCTCGGCGGGGGTGACGAGCTTGCTCAATGGAGATCTCCATAATTGACGTCGACCCGAACGCCTTTCCTTGCGGCATCCCGAACGGCCAGCGCGACGGCCAGCGACTTCACCCCATCGACACCGGTTGCGGCCGGCTCCCCATCGCCGGCAACTGCCGCATGGAAACGGCGCACGCTCTCCCGATAGAGGTCATGATTGTCGAAACCGATTGCCTCGCGTCCCGCCGCCGTCACCAGCTCGATTGAGCCGATCGGGTTCTGCGTCATGACGTCCTTCGCAAAAATCGATCCTTCGGTGCCATGCACCTCAAGCCCCGAACCGGCAAAGGGATGGGTAAAACTCTCGTGGCTCATCACCATCGCACCCGATGGCATCGTCCAGACGGACATGGCCGAATCCTCGACACCATCGCCGAGGCCCGAACTTGCCATCTGCGCGACAACGGAGACCGGGTCTTCGCCGAGCAGGAAGCGGGCGACATCGGCATCGTGAACGGTGATATCGGGAATGACGCCACCGCCGGCATCGGGCGAATTGATCCGCCAACCCTGCAGATGCGGCGGCAGGAAGACGGCATGGTGCAGGCGCAGCGACAGCACGCGGCCGATCCGGCCGGAGGTGATCAGCGCGCGAACAGCGCGATGGCTTCCAGAGCAACGCAAATGGTGGTTGGTGGCGAAGACGAGCCCCGCCTCTTTCGCGGCGCGGACCATGGCGGTCGCATCATCCAGCGTCAGCGCCAGCGGCTTTTCGCACAGCACATGCTTTCCGGCCTTCACGGCGGCGAGCGCTTGAGGCAGGTGCTTTTCATTGGTGGTCGAAATGTAGACGGCATCGACGTCGCTGTCCGCCAGAAGCTCCTGCAGGTCGGCGCCGGATTTCGGGATCTTGTGTTCAGCCGCGAAGTCGCGGGCGCGCTCAGCCGATGAACTCAGGACGCGAACGATGTCGCCCCGCTCCGCGCGGATCGCACCGATCATGTACTGACGAGCAATCGTACTGGCTCCGATCAGGGCCCAACGCATCCGTGCCTCCTCCAGACATTCCTAAAATTGGATCGTTCCAATTCATATGGAACGATCCAAATTCGGAGTCAACAAATTTTTTCGAGAATGGATGAACGCAGTGAGGTTCTTTCACGCAAGGGGAAGGATGGGGCTAGCGATGCCGGACCGCAGACGTCACCGAGGTGCGAGGGGCGATCACCGTCAGCCGCCCGCCCCGAAGGGCCCGTCCTTGGCCATTTCCGGATATTGGATGGTTTCGCGTGCATCGGTGTCGGGAGAAGTGGATGCGGCAGCGGAGAGGCGGACGCCCACACCGCCCGCGGCGCTCGTCACCCGCTCATCGATGAAGGTTATTCCACGCTCTTCTAGCACGGCCCGGAGAGCGTCGACCTCGCTTCGACCGTTCTGGAGTTCGCCAGAGACGGATTCGAGCGTCTCAACCGTTGAAACGGACACCCCTGCCTGCTCGGCAAGTTCGCCCTGCCCCATCCCCAGAAGCGCGCGGGCGGCTGCAATCTGTTTTCCGGTGAACAAAGGCAAGTCCTTTCGGCCCGGTCGATGCGCGGATGGCCATCGATCCCGCCACTCTACCTAGAAGCCCCTGCCAGCCGATCAAGGCCTCGGCCCCGGCGAAACGCTCGGGGAAATCCCGCGGGTTGTCTGACCAAGAGTGCCCCGGCCCCGCCATCACGAAAGACGATGACTGGATCAGCTTTTTTCATACAGGCGTAACGGCCTTAAAGATTGACAGTTTCGGATTCATGGCTTCAACTGCAATTGTCAGACATCTTACATATATGGGGAACACCGTCTGTTCGCTTCACAGGAGGAATGCCATGAAGAAATTCATCACCGGCCTCGCCCTCGGGGCCGCCGTTCTTGCGATGACGACCGCAGCACATGCAGGCACCACGCTCGACCGCGTCATGCAAAAGAAAGCCATGGTCGTCGCCACCAACAGCGGCTGGCCGCCGCAGAGCTATCTCGATGACAACAACGAGATGGTCGGCTTCGACATCGACGTGTCGAAAGAGATCGCCAAACGGCTTGGCGTCGAGGTGAGCTTCGAAACGCCGGAATGGGCGACGCTGACGGGCGGCCGCTGGCAGGGCCGCTACGATCTCGGCGTCGGTTCGGTCACCCCCACCAAGGCCCGTGCGCAGGTCATCGATTTCGTCGGCATCTACTACTTCAGCCCTTACGTCTACGTCCTGCACAAGGACAGCACGGCCAAAACGGTCGAGGACCTCAACGGCAAGGTGATCGGCGTGGAGACCGCGACGACATCGGAAGACTTCATCAATCGCAAGCTTGAGATCGATGCCCCCGGCCTGCCACCGATCGAATACAAGCTCGAGCCCGGCGAAGTGCGCACCTTCGCCGATTCCATGCTGCCCTTCGACGATCTCCGTCTCGGTGACGGCGTTCGCCTCGATGCGGTGATCGCGCCGGAGCAGACCGCGCTCAACGCGATCAAGAACGGCTACCCGTTGCGCATCCTGGAAGGTGAATATGCCTTCCGCGAACCGCTCGTGGTGATCGCCGAGAAGGTCGATCCGGAATGGACCGCCAAGGTGGGCGGGATCATCGAAGACATGAAGAAAGACGGCACTTTGTCTGCCCTGACCACGAAGTGGTACGGCAAGGATTATAGCGCCAACTGATCCGAAGGGCGTGGAGACCCGGTCTCCGCGCCCCAACCACCCGGTGCCTCATGAATTATCCCGATACCTATTATTCCCGCACGATCGTCGACCGAACAGAGCGGCCAGCACTTTCAGGCCCTGTCGAGTGCGACACGGTCGTGATCGGCGGTGGTCTCGCCGGCCTCACGACAGCTCTGCAACTGGCCCGTGGCGGGCAGAAGGTCGTCGTGCTCGAGGCGCAGTCGATCGGCTTCGGCGCATCCGGCCGCAATGGCGGCTTCGTCAGCGCGGGCTATGCGACGGACGTGGAGCACATCGCGCGGATCGGTGGCGCCGAGCGCGCGCATCAACTCTACCTGATGTCGATCGAAGGCGCCGAGTTCGTCCGGGAGACCATTGCGGCCCTCGGCATCGCGGGTGCGGACCCGATCGACGGCGTCACGAGCGTCATGCGCTACGACGATGGGGCCGGCCTTAAGGCCTATGCGGCCGAGGCTCGCAAGAAATACGGCCAGGAACTCACCTATCTCGATACAGCCAGCGTCAGGCAGTCGCTGAAATCGACGCGCTACTTCCATGGCGTTCGCGATGGCAAGGCGTTTCACATCCACCCGCTCAACTACCTACGCGGCATCGCAGCCGAGATTGAACGGCTGGGCGGCGTGATCTGCGAGAATTCTCGAGCGCTGTCCACAGATCTTGCTGGCGCCAAAAAGCAGGTGCGCACAGAAAGTGGAGCGGTCACCGCGCGAAGCGTGGTCTTCTCGACCGGCGGATATACGGATCACCTGAACCCGCAGCTAAGACGGGCCATGCTGCCGATCGCGACCTATGTCATGGTCAGCGAAGAGGCGCCGGACCTGATCGCCTCCGCGATCACCACCCGTGACGGCATTGGCGACAACCGCCGGGCCGGCGACTACTATCGCCTGGTCGACGATGGCAGGCGGCTTCTCTGGGGCGGCCGGATCACCACGCGGGCGGCTTCTACCGCCGGCCTCGTCCAGGAACTGCGACGCGAGATGACCGGCACCTATCCGCAACTGCGGGACCTGAAGACGGAGCTCGCCTGGTCCGGGCTCATGGCCTATGCCCGCCATCTCATGCCCCAGATCGGCGAGATGCAGCCCGGCGTCTGGCATTGCACGGCTTTCGGCGGCCATGGCCTGAATACAACGGCAATCGGCGGCAAGGTGGTGGCGGAGGCGATCCTCAAGCAGAGCGACCGCCACACGCTCTTTGCCCCCTTCGGATTGGCCTGGGCAGGCGGGATCGCCGGGCTCACTGTCGCACAACTGACCTATTGGAAGCTGCAGGCACAGGACTGGTGGCGCGAGCGGGCGGCCTGAAAGGAATAGAGAATGATCGGTCGTCTGATTTTAAGCTACCCCGAGGCCTCGCGCCGGATCGGCGGGTTGCTGATCCTGCTCGTGATTGCTGTGGCGCTCTACAGCCTCGGGATCAGTGGTGCCTGGATTGGCAGGCTCGTCCCCCCGGCAGAGACCTATCTCGTCGACTACCCGTCCGCAGGTCGGGCGATGTCTGCGGCCTTGATCGCCATCATCATGGCCATCAACTGGAAGCTTCTGCACCTGTTCAACAGGCGCTATCAGATCATTGCGGTCTGGCTCGAGCTCTTCGGGCTGCTGATGGTCTTCTTCTATTCCTTCGATCTCTCCTTCGCCTTCATCGCCAAGAAGATCGGCTTTCTGATCACCCAGGGCGTGACCACCACGCTGTTCATCTCGGCGATCTCGATCGTGATCGCCACCGCGATTGCGCTTGCCGGCGCCATCGCCAAACTCTCGCGCAATGGAGTGATCTACGGGCTTGCGACCTTCTACACCTCGCTCTTCCGCGGGCTTCCCCTGCTGATGCAGATCTACATCATCTATCTCGGTCTGCCCCAGGTGGGTTATGTCATCGGGGCCATCCCCGCCGGCATCCTTGCCCTGTCGCTGTGTTACGGTGCCTACATGACGGAGATCTTCCGGGCTGGCATCGAGAGCATCTCGCGGGGACAGACGGAAGGCGCCACGGCACTCGGCCTTTCCCCGAGCCAGACCATGGGCCTCGTGATCCTGCCGCAGGCAATGCGGGTGATCATCCCGCCGACGGGCAACCAGTTCATTGCGATGCTGAAGGACTCGTCCCTCGTGTCGGTCGTCGGCGTCTGGGAAATCATGTATCTCGCCCGCACGCAGGGACAGACCGAGTTCCGCCACATCGAGATGCTGATCACCGCGTCGATGATCTACTGGCTTCTGTCGATCGGGCTCGAATTCATGCAGTCGCGCATCGAGGAACGCTTTGGGCGGTTCAATGTCCGCTGACGTCAGATTGGACGCCGGTGCGTCACGGTCCCTGGACAACCGGCGCGGCGTGGTGCTGACGCTTTTGGCCTTCGCCGTCTTCTCAGGAACCGATGCGATCGTGAAACTGACTGCGGTGCGCTTGCCTGCACCGCAGATCACGCTTCTCGTCACCCTGGCCGCCTTCGTCGTCCTGTGCGGCTATGCGGCGGTAACGGGCCATATGCGACGGCTCATCCCCCGCCAGCCGGCGGTTGCATTTCTGCGGGCCCTGCTGCTTGCCGGCGACACGCTGTTGATCCACTACGCCTTCGCGCTGCTGCCCCTCTCGGAAGCCTATCTTCTGGCGTTTCTCACGCCCATCCTGGTGGCGGTGATGTCATGGCCACTGCTGGGGGAGAGGCTGTCACTCACCGGCTGGGCGGGTGTGCTCCTCGGCTTTGTTGGCGTGGCGGTGGCTCTGAAACCCGGAACCGCGGGCGTCAATCTGGGCCACCTCGCCGCGCTCGGTTCGGCCGTATTCTTTGCGCTCTCGCTCATCCTGTTGCGCCGGACAAAGGTCGAGGAAAATGACGAGGCCCTGCTGTCGACCTTGTTCGTGGTACTGATCCCCCTCGCACTCGGCGTCGCCCTGGCGCATGACGGCCTTTTGCCCTTGCGGCCGTTCGAAGCCGTGCTGGTGGTGGCGGGCGGCATCCTGCTTCTTGCCGGCCATGGGCTGCTGATCCGCGCATTCCGGATCGCGGAAGCCTCGTTCATCGCCCCGTTCCAATACAGTCAGATCATCTGGGGCTGCCTTTATGGAGCGCTTCTGTTCTCAGCGCCGATCGAGTTCCACACCCTGGCGGGCGCGGCCATCATCATCGTCTCCGGCTGGCTGGTGCTCAAATAAAGCGCCAACAATGGCGCTTTCCCCAGCTCTCACTTCCTGACCAGACTGAATGTGAAATGGCTGCCGCGATGATAGTCGAGCGCATAGTTGACCGGTTTGCCCGCGACATCGAAACAGGTCTCGGCAATCAGCAGCGCCGGCCCGAAATCGCGGAGATCATGTCGTTCCACGACATCTGAGGGCAACAGGACGGAGGAGACGGTCGCCGCGGACATGCGGGGCCGATGACGGTATTGCTCCAGCAGGTTGAGCAATGACCCGCTCCAGTCGATATCATAAACCTTGGCCGGAATGATCGCGCGCGGGATGTAGTCGATGCAGTAGAGGATCGGCTCTTCGTCATGCAGGCGCAGTCGTTCGATCCGGATGACGCGTGCCTTGTCTTCGAGCGCGAGTTTTTCCGCCACCGTCGCGGGTGCGTCTTCCTCGCTGATCGAGAGAACCTTGTTCACCGGCTTGTAGCCATAGTGCCGCGCCATGTCGGTGACGCTCTCGAAGACGGTGATCGGTCTGTCGACCTGGACGGCCGACATGGCAGAGATGAAGCGCCCGCGCCCGTGCTCCACGTAAATGATGTCATCCTGCTCAAGGAGCTTCAAAGCCTCGCGAAGAGCCGGACGGGAAATGCGGAACCGCTGCGTCAACTGCGCCTCGGTCGGCAGCTTGTCACCGGGCTTGAGCCCCTCCGCGCGAATGAGCTCTGCTATCCGGTCCCGAAGCTGGATCGCCAGGGTTCTGGAATCACGGATGGGATCTTCCACGGTTACCTCGCAGTTTGTCTCCACCCGTTCTTGTCTGACAAAGGTCGGAAGGTCAAGCACGGGGCGAGACCGTTGCCTCTGCGACGATCCCGCGCAAAAATGCCGGGCATACGCATGCTTCCTTCTCTTGACGACGCCTGGCAATGATGTCAGTTGTCTTACAACATTGTCTTGTTTGACCTGTGCCGCACCGCGACGGATTGGAGAACCGAATGCTGAATTTCGACGAAGAACGCTTCCTCAAGATCCAGGCTGGCGCAGTCGCCTTGCGCCAGCGTCTCGACGACGTCATATCGGAGTGCCTTTCAGCGGGCGCCGAGAACATCTACTTTCTTGGAACCGGCGGCGCGGCGATCCTGATGCAGCCGGCGGCCCAGTTGCTGCAACGCCGCTCCCGCTTCCCTGCCTTCATCGACATGCCGGCAGAGCTGATCCTTGCAGGCTCGGCGAACCTGACGCCCAAGTCCATCGTCGTCATGCCGTCGCTTTCCGGCACGACCAAGGAGAGTGTCGCCTTGCTCGCGCGTCTGAAGGAGATCGGCGCGACCGTGATCACGCTGGTCGGCCACGCGGATACGCCGCTCGGTCAAGGTGGCGACCATGTCTTCGTCAATTTCGCAGAAGACGATACGTCCTGCGAATCCTTCTATCTGCAATCCCTGTTCATTGCCCTTTCGGTCATGCGCCACCGGGGCGAGATCTCCAACTATGGGGAGATCGCGGGCGAACTGGAGCGGCTTCCGTCACTGCTGCTTGAGGTGAAACGCGCCTTTGAACCGAAAGCGGAAGCATTTGCCCGGAAGCTTGCGGCGGCCGACTATCACATCATCACCGGCGCTGGAAACGTCTGGCCGGAAGCCTTCTATTACGGGATGTGCATCCTGGAAGAGATGCAGTGGATCCGCACCCGTCCTGTGCACGCCTCCGATTTCTTTCACGGCACGCTCGAACTGATCGACAAGGGCGTGAGCCTCATCCTGTTCAAGGGTGAGGACGAGCTGCGGCCTTTGGCAGAACGGGTGGAAAACTTCGCTCCGGCTTACACCGAGGCGATGACGGTGCTTGATACGGCGGAGTTCGACCTGCCCGGCATCTCGCCCAACGTCCGCGCGTTGATTTCGCCGGTTCTGCTGGCCACCGTGCTCGAGCGGATCAGCGCGCACCTGGAGGTGATGCGCAATCATCCGCTTACCACGCGCCGCTACTACAAACGCGTTGCCTATTGAGGCTGACGAGGCATCAAGGATCGCGCGGCTTGTCTTGCGCGATCCCGTTGCGCACGGCAAGAAGGGGGAATGACCATGCTCAGATTTGCCGCTGTCGGCGACAATTGCATCGACCGCTTCCGCCCCTCGGGCCTGTCCTTGATTGGCGGCAATGCAGTCAACGTGGCCGTGCAACTGGCACGCCTGGGTCATGAAGCCCACTATTTCGGCGCCGTCGGCGACGACGCGGACGGTCGCCGCACACTCGACGAACTGGCCTCTCATGGCGTGCATGTCGACAACGTCCAGCGCCAACCCGGGCAAACGGCCTTCACCGAAATCGACATCCTTCCCTCCGGCGAACGGGTTTTCGCCTACGAGGATTTCGGCGCCTGCGCCGGTTACCGGCCAACTGCGGCACAAATCGAAACGCTGAAGACCATGGACCACGTACATATCGGGTGGATGGACGATCAAGGGGCGCTGCGCGAAACACTTTGCGATGCAGGCGTGAGCGTGTCGCAGGATATCTCTGTCAATGCGGACGCGCGAAATCTTGCCGTTTCAGGCCTCTCCATCGCCTTCGGCTCGGCCGGCGAAGACGCGACCGTGGCTGACGCCATGTTGCGACGGTTGATCCTGGAAGGCGCCGGTCTGGCGGTCGTCACGCGCGGCGCGAAAGGGGCCTCCGTCAGCGATGGCGTCCGCACTGTGACGGCAGGCACCGAGCCCGTGGATGTCGTCGATACCACGGGTGCCGGCGACAGTTTCATCGCCGGGTTTCTTTCGGCCCGCATCGCAGGCTCCGACTGGAATATATGCCTGGAGAGCGGTCGCAGGCTCGCCGCCCAAACCTGTGGCCATCTGGGCGGGTTCCCGCAGCACCACCTCGTCCAACACGCCAGCGATTGAACGCAAGCAGTTTGCCGATCAAGCCGGAACAGGGTTGCGCATCTGTCCGGGTGTCTTGCCGTGAATGCTCTTGAAGACCCGGTTGAAATGGGAGGTGTTCTCGAAGCCGACCTGCAGGGCGATGTCGATCAGCGAGGCATCCGTCTGGGCAACCAGCATCTTCGCACGCTCCATACGCAGCCGCATATAGACCTTGGCGGGGGATGCCTTCAGTTCCTGGGCAAACAGCCGTTCGAGCTGCCGCCGCGACAGGCCAACCGAGCGGGCGAGCTGATCGATGCTGAGTTCGCTTTCAAGCGTTTGCTCCATCAGGATCAGCACGGCCTTGATGCGCGGATCCTCGCATTCGATGGTGAGAGGCCGGCGCACCTGGATATCCCGGTTCGACCGCGCGCGTTCGATCTGCAAAACCTCCAATGCATTTCGCTCCGCGTCGTGGCCGAGATATTGGCGGACGATGAAAGCCGCGAGATCGGCCGAGCTGCTGCCACCGGCACAGGAACCGCGCCGCCGGTCGAGGTTGAAAAGCCGGTCCGAGCGAACATCGAGATCCGGGAAACGTTCGCGGAAGGCCTGATAGTGCAGCCAGCTGACGCAGCTCTGATGACCCTTCATCAGGCCGGCTTCCGCCAAGATGAAGGTGCCGGTACACAGCCCGATCAGCGGCACTTTCTGAGCGTCGGCGCGCTTGAGGAACTGCACCGTGTCCGCATCGACCGCAGCGTGCTGACCGAGCAGGCCGCCGACCACGACGATATAGTCGAAACGGCCCGGATCGACGAAATCACTGGTGGGAGCAACCTGAACGCCGCAGCTGGAGGTGATCAGATGACGTGTGCTGCCCAGCACCTGCCAATCGGCATTGACCCGGCCGGAGCGATCGAACTCGTCGCTGGCGAGCCGGATGGTGTCGATGAACAGGGCGAATGCCGACAACGTGAAGGCGCGCGACAGCACGAAGGCGATCTTCAGCTGTGGTTTGGTGGTGCGCTGCGCCATACCCATGGGTTTACAAGATCCCGGCCTGTTCTGTTCGTCCCGTCTTAGCTGATCCGAGCGTTCGATCCTAGGTGAGCCCGCGTCCCGTCTTTGAGTTTCTTTCCGTCATGTACAGGTGGCCGACCGTATTGCCGGCCGATGGCGACACCTTGCTCCGCAGACCTTGAAATTTACGATCCAGGCCCCATATCTGAGAGTAGTTACCGAGATGAAACGGGCCGTTTCGAGGCGACGACCTTGACCATCTGCCCGGACCGACACGTGTCGACGTCTTTTTCCCGATCCTGCTTCCGGATCTTACTCCAGCACCGCGAGGAATTATCATGTCGATCCACCGATTTACCGTCGGCCAAGCCGTCCGTCTGACCAATCTTGCAGTCCTGTCGCCCAAGGCGGCATCGACCTACACCGTCCAGGCTCCCCTGCCCGCACGCGACAACAGCCCGCAATATCGCCTCTACAACGAGGAGTTCAAACAGGGACGTGTCGCGATGGAACGGGATCTGGAGCCTGTGTTGCTCGCCTGACGCTCACGACCTGCACACCATAAGAAAACACCGGCCGGGAGACCTCGGCCGGTGTTTTTGTTTGCGGACGAGACGCTGAACGCGGCTCGAATCAGGCGTTTCCGCCGGCCAGATAGGCCGCAATGACAGCGGCGACCTGATCGGAGTTCATCACGCCCATCTGATGATCCATCAGAGCTCCGAGCTGGTTGCTCGACAGATGCGAGATATCGTCCGTCGACAGGCCAGAGATACCGCTGGCGCTGAAGGCGGCGATGTCCTCGGCCGAGAATGTCGCAAGATCTTCCCGCTCCAACGCTGCAACCTGTGCCGAGGTGAGTGCCGCAACCTGGCCCGGCTTCAGCACTTCCGCCTGAGCGGTGTTCAAAGCGGCAATTACCTGCGTGCTCAGCCCGGCAATGGCGCTGGAGCTGAGAGCCGCGATCTTCTCCGTGGACAGCAAGGCGATGTCATCCGTGCCGAGACCTGCGGCCTGGACGGCTCCCATGGCACCAATCTGCGCCAGGGAGAGTGCCGCAACCTGGGCCGTGCTCAACGCTGCAACCTGGTTATAGGTCAGACCGGCGATCTGGCCGGTCGACAGTCCGGCGATGTCACCGGTGGACAGCGCTGCAATGACCGCTGTCGACAGCCCCTTGATGGCCGAGACGCCGATCACTGCAAGATCGGCCGACGACAGGGCCGCAATATCCTGCGTTCCGAGACCTGCCAGGCCGTTGGCGCTCAAGGCTGCAATCTGCGTGGTCGAGAAGGCGGCGATCTGGTCGACGCTGAGTGCCGCGACCTGGGCGCTCGACAGACCCGAAACACTGGCTGTGCCCAAAGCTGCGACCGCGCTGGTGGTGAGGCCGGCGATGAAGTCCGTCGACAGGCCGGCAATTCCCGACGAACTGATGGCGGCAATCTCGGCGGCGGTAAAGCCTTCGAGATCGGAAATGCTCAATCCCGACAGTGCGCCCGAACTCAGCGCCGCGATCTGGGGGATCGACAAGGCGCCGATCTGCTCGACACTGAGCGCTGCCATCTGCGTGCCGGTCAGGCCGGCAATGCCGGCTGCACTGATGGCTGCGATCTGCGCCGTCGAGAACGAACCCAGGTCGTCCGTGCCCAGAGATTCGATCTGCCTCGATGTCAGGGCTGCGATCTGCGCTGTGCTGAGGGAATCGATCTGCTCCGACGTCAGCGTGGCCAACTGCGTGGTGCTGAGGCCAGCAACGGCTGCCGTGCTCAGCGCGCCGACCTGCGCCGGCGTCAGGCTGGCGATCTGGGCGGTCGAAAAACCTTCCATTGCGCCGGCGCTGATCGCGGCAATGTCCGCTGACGAGAAGACGCCGAGATCATCCGTCCCCAGGGCCGCGATCTGCCGTGAGGTCAGGGCCGCTACCTGTTTCGGCGTCAGAGCCTCCACCTGGTCGATGCTCATGGCGTTGATCTGGGCGGTCGACAGACCCGCGATGCCGGTCGCCCCAAGGGCTGCGATCTGGTTTGTCGAGAAGGCTGCGATCATGCCCGTCGACAGGCCGGAAATGGCGGACGAACTGATGGCTGCCATATCGGCCGTCGAGAAGGTCTCGATGGCGTTGATGGTCAGCACCGCGATCTGCGCGGAGGTCAGAACCGCCACCTGGTTCGAGGTGAAGGCTTCGATCTGGTCGATGTTCAGGGCCGCGACCTGCGCGGTGGATAGCGCCGCCACCCCGGCGGTGCTCAGGGCCGCGATCTTGGCGGTCGACAGTATCGCAAGATCGTCCGTGCCAAGTGCCGCGATCTGCCGCGACCCGAGAGCTGCGACCTGCAGCGTGGTCAGCGCCTCGACCTGGAGGGTGCTGAGTGCTGCAATCTGGGCGGTCGACAGGCCGCTGATGCCACCGGTCCCGAGGGCCGCAATCTGTTCGGTGGACAGAGACGCAATGGTGTCCGTGGAGAAGCCGGTCACGGCGCTCGAGCTGATCGCCGCGATGTCGGCGATCGAGAACATGTCCAGGTCATCGGTACCGAGAACGGCAATCTGGCCAGACGTCAGGGCGGCAACCTGGGCCGTGGTCAAGGCCTCCACCTGTCCGGCGCTGAGGGCGACGAACTGCGTGGTGCTCAGCGCGCTCACGGCGGCCGTACCGAGGGCCGCGATCTGCATCGTCGTAAGCGCGGCAAGGTCAGCGGAGTCGAACACCGCAATCTGGCGGGTGGTCAGCGCCGCAATCTGGTCGGTCTTCATGGCCTCGATCTGCTGCGTACCGAGAGCATTGATTTGCAGTGTCGAAAGCCCGGAGATACTGCCCGCGCTGAACGCGGAAATCTGGTCAGGCGTCAGGGCTGCAAGCACGGCGGTCGGGATGCCCGAAATGGCACCGGATGCAATCGCGGCAAGATCAGCGCTCGAGAAGACGCGGTAGTCCTCGCTGCCAAGGGCTGAGATCTGCATCGAGCTCAAGGCGCCAATCTGGGCCGGGGTCAGGGCTTCGACCTGATCCGACAGCAAGGCCTGGATCTGAGTTTGAGTGAGACCTGCCACGCCCGTGCCACTGATGGCGGCGATCTGCTCGGTCGAGAGCACTGCGATATCATCGGTGCCGAGGGCAGAGATCTGGCGCGAACCGAATGCGGCGATCTGAGCCGTCGTCAGGGTATCGACCTGCGCGACACTCAGTGCTGCGATCTGGGCGGTGGACAGGCCCGCGATCACGCCGGTGCTCAGCGCCATGACCTGCTCGGCGGAAAGGGCCGCTATCTGTCCGTTCGCCAGACCGGCAACGGCTGCCGTGTTGATGGCGGCGATATCCGCCGTCGACAAGACCGCGATGTCATCCGTGCCAAGAGCCGAGAGCTGGCGCGAGCTGAGCGCGCCGATCTGGCCCGTGGTGAGGGCCTCGATCTGCCCGGTGCTCAGGACACTGATCAAAGAGGTGGAGAGACCGGCAATGCCCTGCGCACTGATGGCGGCTATCTGGGTGGTGGAGAAGGCTGCGATGCTGGTGGTGGTGATGGCGGCAATCTGGCTTGAGCTCAGTGCCGCGATCTGCGCCGTGGTGAGTTCCGCCACCTGGGCCGGGGTCAGGCCGCTCAGCTGCGTGGTCGACAGGCCGCCGACGCCACCGGCGCTGAAGGCCGCGAGCTGGTCGGCAGAGAGAGCCCCAATCAACTGCGACGTCATTCCCGTGACGGCGCTAGAGCTGATTGCGGCGATATCGGCCGTCGAGAACACGGCAATATCGTCTGTGCCGAGGGCCGCAATCTGCTTGGAACTCAGAGCGGCCACCTGGGCCGGCGTCAAGGCCTCAACCTGCGCCGTGCTCAAGGCCACGATCTGCGCGGTGGAGAGGCCACTGATGCCGCCGGCTGTGAGTGCCGTCACCTGGCCCGTGGAAAGAAGCGCGATCTTGTCGGTGCTGAGCACCGCGATCTGAGACGACGAGAGGGCTGCAATCTGCGATGAGGTCAGGGCAGCAATCTGGCCGGAGGTCAAAGCCGCAACCTGCTGGGTTCGAAGCCCGCCGATGCCTGTCGCCGTCAGTGCGGCCACCTGTGCGCTCGACAGCGACGCGATGACGCTCGGAGACAAACCACCGATCGCGACGGATCCGAGGGCCGCGATATCCGCGGTCGAGAAGGTCGCAATGTCCTGGCTGGTCAGCATGGCCAGCTGTCCAGAACTCAGCGAACCCACCTGGCTGCTGGTCAGCGCTTCCACCTGGCTGGAGCTCAGCGCATCGATCTGACTTGAGGACAGGCCGGCCACGGTACCGACGCCGAGGGCTGCGACCTGGCTGGTCGACAGCGTCGCGATGGTGGCGGTGGCGATCGCACCAATCTGCGCGGACGTCAGTGCCGCGATCTGGTTCGTGCTCATCGCACCAAACTGCCCGACATCGATTGCCGCCACCTGCTTGGTGCTCATGCCGGCAATGCTGGCATTGGTCAAAGCCGCCACCTGGGCCGGGGTCAAGGCAGCGATCACGGCCGTGGACAAGCCGGAAATGGCCCCGGAGCCGATCGCGGCGATATCCTTCGTGGCGAAGGTCGCGATGTCATCAGTGCCGAGTATCGCAAGTTGGGTCGAGTTCAGCGTTGCCACCTGATTGGCACCGAGAGCCTCGATCTGAGCCGTGGTCATGGCATCGAGCTGCTTGGTCGAGAGGCCGGTGATAGCACTTGTGCTCAACGCCTCGACCTGAGCCGTGGACAGGGAGGCGATAACGGTGGATGTGAGGCCGCCTACTGCCGCTGCGCCTATCGCCGCGATTTCCTTGGTCGAGAAGGTCGCGAGATCATCGGTGCCCAGGGCCGCCAGCTGATCCGACTTCAGGGCCGCAACCTGCACCGTCGTCAGGGCTTCCGCCTGGTCGGTCGTCAAAGCTGCAATCTGGGCCGAGTTGAGCGCAGCCACAGCTGCTGTGTTCAGCGATGCGATCTGGAGCGTCGAGAGCCCCGCGATCGTACCCGTTGCCAGGGCACCAATCTGCACCGTGCCGAGGGCAGCCATCTGCTTGCTGGTCAAGGCGGCGATCTGGTTCGACCCGAGGGCGACGACCTGATTTGTCGTCAGGGCCGCAATCGTGCTGCCGCTCAATGCGGCAACCTGCTCGGTGGACAAGGAGGAGATTATCGCGGCTGAGAGGCCTGCTATCGCAGACGGAGTGATCGCGGCGATGTCCTTGGTAGAAAAGACAGCCAGATCATTCGAATCGAGGGCTTCCAGCTGTGTGGAACTGAGATAGACGACCTGAACATTCGAAAGCGCTGCCACCTGGTCGGTGCTGAGTGCTGCAATCTGTGCGGATGTGAGGCCGCCGATGCCGGCGCTGCTGAGCGAGAGGACCTGCGATGTCGTCAGATTGGCGATGTTCGCGGTCGATAGCGCTGCAATTTGCTTTGAACCCAAGGCAGCGATCTGCTTTGTCGTCAGCGCGGCAACCTGATCGGAGGTCATGACCTCGATCAGATCGAGAGGCAGCTTTGCCATTGCGGCAACGTTGAGGGCCAAGACCTGTGCTGTCGAGAGAGATTGAAAGCCTTCTTTGGTGAGGCCAGCGATGGCATCACTCGTCAGGGCGGCGATCTCCAGTGTGGAGAAGGTCGCGAGATCGTCAGTCCCCAAGGCGGCCACTTGCGAAGACTTGAGGGCCTTCACCTGCTTGTCTGTCAGGGCCTGCACCTGGTCTGTCGACAGGGCCTGCACCTGCTCTGCGGTCAAGCCACCAATCCCTACCACACTCAGTGCGGCGATCTGGTCGGTCGACAAGGTTGCAATTGCCGTCTTGCTGATGGCTGCCACCTGAGCGGCGGTCAGAGCTGCAATCTGCTTGGTGGACAAGGCGCCCAGCTGGCTCGTTCCGAGAGCCTCGACCTGGCCGACGGACAAAGCGGCAATGGCTCCCGTTGTCAGAGCGGCAAACTGGGTTGTCGGGAGTGCTGCGAGAATTCCGGTATTGATGCCGGCCACGGCCTGACCCGTGATCGCAGCCATGTCCTCTTGGGAGAAGGTTGCAAGGTCGGCGGCGTCGAGCATACCGAGCTGGGCGGACGTCAGCGACTTGACCTGGGCTGTCGTCAGCGCTTCAACCTGGGCGGTCGACAAGGCTTCGATCTGGTCACTGGTCAGTCCGGAAACGCCGACGGCGCTGAGGGCCGCGATCTGGCCGGTCGAGAGAACGGCAATGGTTTCAGCACTCAGTGCCGCCAGCTGTCTCGCGTTCAAAAGCCTGATCTGGGATGTCGCCAGGGCCGACACCTGTGCCGTGTTCAAGGTCGCGATCTGCGACGTTGAGAGGTTGATGACCGAACCGATATTGAGAGCAGCGATCTGCGCTGTCGTCAGAGCCGCGATGTGATCGGTGCTGAGCCCGGGCATCGAAGCGCTGACCAGGGCAGCAATCTCAGCCGTCGAGAAGGTCGCGATGTCATCGGTCCCGAGTGCTCCCAACTGCTTGGCACTCAGGACCTTTACCTGGTCTACGGTCAGAGCCGCAACCTGGCCGGTGGAGAGGGCATTGATCTGGTCCGTCGACAGGCTTGCCAGCGCCGAGGTCGAGAGGGCCATCATCTGTGCCGTCGACAGGGCAGCGATCGCCTCCAGACTGAGGCCCAAGACTGCCTTGTTGGCGATCGCGGCAATATCAGCCGTGGACATGGTGGCAATGTCGTCGGAGCCGAGTGCTGCCAATTGATCCGAGCGCAAGGCCCTGACTTGTGAGGAGGACAAGGCCTCGACCTGTGCTGTCGAGAGCGCGCGGACCAAGGTGCTTGACAGACCGGCGATCCCGGCCGTGGTGATGGCTGCGATCTGCGTTGCGCTCAAGGCTGTGACATTGTCTGTCGTAAAGCCGATGACCTGGCGCGAGCTCATCGCGCCAATCTGGGAGGTGGAGAGGGCTGCAACCTGGGCAGAGGTCAAGACACCGAGCTGTTTGGTGGTCAGCCCGGCAACGGCACCCGTGTTCAAGGCCGTGATCTGATCGGCCGTCAGCGTCACCATGGCATCGGTGGACAGCCCGATCACGGCCCTGCTGGTCAGTGCGGCGAAATCTGCGGTCGAAAATGTGGCGAGCGCAGCCGTCGAGAGGACTGCGACCTGGGCTGAGGTCAGCGCCTTTACCTGGATACTCGTCAAGGCCTCGGCCTGATCTGTCGTCAAAGCGCCGATCTGCAGGGTGGTGAACCCTGCGACCGCGCCCGTACCGAATGCCGCGATCTGGTCGGTGGTGAGGCTTCCCAGAACCGCCGTGGTCATGCCGGTCACGGTCCTGCCGGACAGCACGGCGATTTCGGCTGTCGAGAATGTCGCCAAATCGTCTGCGCCCAGTGCGCCGATCTGGGCCGCAGAGAAGACCTTAATCTGGCCGCTCGTCAAAGCCTCGACCTGGCTTGTCGACAGGACGCCGATCTGGAGCGTCGACAGACCGGCAATAGCGCTAGTGCTCAGCGCGGCGATCTGAGCGGTGGTCAATGCCGCCAAGTTGCCCGTCGACAACTGCATGCTCTGCTTGCCCGACAGGCTGCCAACCTGCTGCGCTGTCAACGCTGCCGTCTGGGTCGAGGACAGCGCGGCCAACTGCCTCGTCGTCAACTGGCTGATGCTGCCCGTATTCAAGGCGGCGATCTGGTCTGTGGACAAGACAGCAATGGCTTCGGTCGACAAACCGACGATGGCTCGACTGTTGATGGCTGCCATATCAGCCGTCGAGAATGCGGCAATGTCTTCCGTGCCCAAGGCCGCAAGCTGTGCCGCCGTCAGCGAAGAGACCTGACCGGGAGTGAGCGCCGCCGCCTGCGCGCTCGAAAGTCCGGCGATCTGGCCGGGCGTCAGTTTACCGATCACATTGATATTGAGGTTTTCGATGTCGTACTGATCCAGCACCGCGAGCTGGTCGAGCGTCAGGCCGACGATTGCCGACTGCGAGATCGCCTTGAGCTGCTGGGTGCTCATCACATCGACGTCTTCAGTATCCAGCGCCGCGATCTGTCCCGACGACAAGACTCCGATCTGCTGGGTGGTGAGCGAGGCCACATCTTCCGTCGACCAGGCCGCGACCTGCGTTGTTGTCGCGGCCCGGATCTGATTGAGACTGAGGGAGGAAATCGTGGTGCTCATATACAAAATCCGTGATGCTATGTTGTCATCAAAATCATCGCCCGCGCCACAACGGCAGATCGCGCGTGTCCACCAATGGACAATACTCTTAGGGAGCTGGGCTTGCCTGAGACTGGAGCGAGGACTTGCAGGCGCAAGACGGGCGCCCGGACACGCATAACGCGCGTTGGGCGGGCGATAGAGGCTGTGGATGGATGCGACTCAAGATGACCTGACGAAGCTGGGCACCTGTGCTGCAAGCCACGCAACAAAAAACGGCGCCTCCGCTCGGAGACGCCGTTCTTGAGTGTCATGTGTCGTCAGGCGGCGCGGAGAAATCCGCGCCGGACTTGTTAGATCGCCTGGTAGGCGGCAACGATCGCGGTGACCTGATCGGTGGTCATGGCGCCGATCTGCGTGCCGGTGAAGGCAGCAACCTGGGCTGTTGTCAGGCTTGCGAAGTCGCCGGTTTCGAGGCCAACAATCGCCTTGGTGGTGATCGCTGCGATTTCCGCGGTCGAGAAGGTGGCCAGATCGGCCGTCGCGAGAGCGGCGATGGCGGCCGAGCCGAGTGCGGCGACCTGAACCGCGGTCAGAGCTTCGACCTGCGCCGTCGTGAAGGCGTCGATCTGTGCCGTCGTCAATGCGGCAACTGCGGCGGTGCCGAGGGTTGCAACCTGAGCGGTGGTCAGAGCCGCAACGCTGGCCGTGGCCAGGACCTTGACCTGTGTCGAGGTGAGCGCTGCGGTCTGCGCCGTGGTCAGACCCGCCACCTGACCGGTGGTCAGGACGCCGACCTGTGTCGTGGTCAGGGCTGCGACCTGCGTCGTGGTCAGACCTGCCGTCTGGGCCGTGGTCAGCGCTGCGACATTGGCGGTCGACAGACCAGCCAGAGCCTTGGAGCCGATTGCTGCGATGTCTGCCGACGAGAAGGTCGCCAGGTCATCGGTGCCGAAGGAGGCCAGGGCCGCGGAGCTCAAACCGGCAATCTGCGTCGTCGTCAGAGCGTCGACCTGGGCCGTCGAGAGCGCCCCGATCTGGGTCGAGCTCAATGCACCGATCTGAGCAGATCCGAGGCCCGCGACCTGAGCGGTGGTCAGCGCTGCGATGCTCGCCGTGTTTAGTGCCGAAATCTGGGTCGACTTCAGTGCGGACAGCTGAGCGGTCGTCAGAGCCGCCGTCTGTGCCGTTGTCAGTGCACCCAGCTGAGCTGTGCTCAGTGCCGCCATCTGTGTGGACGTCAGGCCGGCGAGCTGAGCCGTTGTCAGAGCGGCGACGTTGGCGGTCGACAGGCCAGCCAGCGACTTGCTGTTGATCGCAGCGATGTCGGTGGAGGCGAAGAGCGCCAGATCATCCGTTCCGAGTGCACCAAGTGCAGCCGAACCGAGCGAACCGATCTGTGTCGTGGTCAGAGCGTCGACCTGAGCCGTCGTGAGGGCCGTTACCTGGGCGGAAGACAGCTTCTCGATGGCCTTGCTGCTGAGCACTGCCACCTGGCCGGTGGTGAGTGCGGCGAGGCTTGCCGTGTTCAGTGCCGCCACCTGGGTGGAGCCAAGGCCGCTGACCTGAGCGGTCGTCAGGGCGGCGACCTGGCCGGTGGTCAGGGAGGCGATCTGCGTGGAGCTGAAGGCGGCAATCTGGCCAGAGGTCAGTGCGGCAGCCTGACCGGTGGTGAGGGCTGCAACATTGGCTGTCGACAGACCGCTGAGGCTCTTGGTGTTGATCGCAGCGATTTCTGCGGTCGAGAAGGTCGCAAGGTCATCCGTGCCGAGTGCCGACAGGGCTGCAGAGCTCAGACCGCCGATCTGCGTGCTGGTCAGGGCATCGGCCTGAGCCGTCGTCATTGCGCCGATCTGGGCAGACGACATGGCACCGATCTGGGCCGAAGTCAGCCCGGCAAACTGGGCGGTAGAGAGGATTGCCACGTTTGCGGTCGACAGACCCGAGATCGCCTTTGTGGAGATCGCGGCGACGTCGAGGCTAGAGAACAGGGCGATATCGTCCGTTCCGAGAGCGGCCAGATCTTCGGAGCCGAGAGCGGCAACCTGTGCCGGGGTCAGGGCTTCGACCTGAGCGGTCGTCATGGCGGTAAACTGCGCCGAGGAAAGAGCGCCGACGGCAGCAGAACCGAGCGCACCGATCTGGGCGGTGGTCAGGACTGCGAGGCTTGCCGTGCTGAGGCCAACCACCTGCTTCGAGCTCAGAGCACCGACCTGGGCCGTTGTCAGGCCAGCGGCCTGCGCGGTGGTCAGGGCACCCAGCTGCGCGGTGGTGAGCGCTGCGACCTGAGCGGAGGTCAGGCCGGCGGTCTGGGCCGTCGTCAGGCTGGCAAGCGCCGCCGTGGTCAGGCCGGAGATGGCCTTGCTGTTGATAAGCGCGATGTCGGCGGAGTCGAAGGTGGCAAGGTCATCCGTGCCAAGGGCGGCAATCGATGCCGAGCTCATGCCAGCGATCTGACCCGTGGACAGTGCCGCAACCTGGGCGGTCGTCAGGGCCGCCATCTGAGCGCTGCTCAGCGAAGCCATGGCCTTGGAGCTCAGGGCGGCGATCGCTGCCGTGGTCAACGCGGCCAGATTTGCGGTGTTCAGGGCGGCGATCTGCGTGGAACCGAGACCGGCAACCTGCGTGGTCGTGAAGGCTGCAGCCTGGGCCGTGGTCAGCGCGCCGACCTGGGTCGAAGTCATAGATCCAACCTGCGACGACGTCAGAGCCGCAACCTGGGCGGTGTCGAAGGAGCCGAGGGCTGCGGTGGTCAGACCAGCGATGGCTTTGGAGTTCAGGGCAGCGACATCGTCGGTGGAGAAGGTGTCGATGTCATCCGCCATCAGCGCGGTGAGCTGGGCCGAGGTCAGGACCGCGAGCTGGCCGGTGCCGAAGCCGTTGATCTGTCCGGTGTTGAAGACGTCGATCTGCGTCGATGTCAGGCCCGAAATCGCCTTGGTGCTGAGGGCGCCAATCTGTGCCGTCGTCATGTTTTGAAGCTGCGTCACGCCGAGGGCGGCAGCCTGGCTCGATCCGAGGGCAGAGATCTGGGACGTGGTCAGAGCAGCAACGCTGCCGGTGGTCAGCGATGCCACCTGGGCCGTCGACAGAGTTGCGATCTGGCTGGTCGTCAATGCGGCGGCCTGGCCCGTTGTCAGGGCTGCAACACTGGCGGTTGTGAGACCGGCAATTGCCTTCGAGCTGATAGCCGCGATTTCTGCGGTCGAGAAGGTGCCGAGGTCATCCGTGCCGAGAGCGGCCAGAGCTGCCGAACCGAGGCCAGCGATCTGCGTGCTGCCCAGAGCGTCAACCTGAGCCGTCGTCATCGCGCCGATCTGGGCGGAGGACATGGCGCCAACCTGTGCCGAAGACAGAGCGGCAACCTGTGCGGTGGTCAGGCCGGCGACGGCCGCCGTCGACAAGCCGCTGATCGCCTTGCTGGAGATAGCAGCCACGTCGAGGGTCGAGAACAGGGCGATATCGTCGCTGCCGAGCGCTGCGAGGTCCTCAGAGCCGAGAGCGGCGACCTGGGCCGGCGTCAGGGCTTCGACCTGGGCGGTCGTCAGCGCCGTGAACTGGGCGGAAGACAGTGCACCGACAGCGGCGGAGCCGAGGGCGGCGATCTGGCCGGTGGACATGACAGCCAGATTGGCCGTGCTGAGGGCGGAGACCTGCGTCGAGGTCAAAGCACCGACCTGGGCAGTGGTCAGACCCGCGGCCTGTGCGGTGGTCAGGGCACCGAGCTGTGCAGTGTTGAGCGCGACCATCTGTGCGGTGGTCAGGCCCTGCGTCTGGGCCGTGGTGAGCGAACCAATGGCAGCCGTTCCGAGGCCGCCGATGGACTTGCTGCTGATGATGGCGATCTCAGCCGAAGTGAGCGTTGCGAGATCGTCGGTGCCGAGCGCGCCGACTGCAGCGGAGCTGAGGCCAGCCAGCTGGGTGGTGGTGAGCGCAGCAACCTGGTCCGTGGTGAGCGCCGCAACCTGTGCGCTCGTCAAGGCAGAAATCGCCTTGGAGCTCAAGGCTGCCACGGCGGCGGTGGACAGGGCAGCGACGTTGGCCGTGTTCAGGGCCGCCATCTGGGACGAGCCGAGGCCGGCGGCCTGCGCGCTCGTCAGGGCGCCTGCCTGGGCGGTGCTGAGCGAACCGACCTGCGTCGAGGTCATGACAGCGAGCTGACCGGTGGTCAGGGCAGCCATCTGGGCGGTGTCGAACGAAGCCAGAGCTGTTGTCGTCAGGCCGGCAAAGCCCTTGACGTTGATCGCTGCGATTTCGTCGGTCGAGAAGGTGTCAACGTCGTCGGCCAGGAAGGCGGAGAGCTGAGTCGAGCTCATCACGGCCAGCTGACTGGAGGTCAAGCCGGCAACGTTGGTGTTCAGCGTGTCAATCTGGGTGAAGCTCAGGCCGGAGATGGCCTTGGTGCTGAGGGCGCTGACCTGGGCCGTCGTCAAGCTCTGGATCTGCGTGCCGCCGAGAGCGGCAGCCTGGGTCGAAACGAGAGCGCCAACCTGTGCGGTCGAGAGAGCTGCAACGCTGGCGGTGCTGAGGGCGCGAACCTGGGCGGTCGTCAGTGCTGCGACCTGCGATGTCGAGAGGCCGGCGAGCTGTGCGGTGGTGAGAGCTGCGATGTTGGCAGTTGAAAGGCCGGTGATCGCCTTGCTGCTGATCGCGGCGATATCGGCAGAATCAAGCGTTGCGAAATCTTCTGTCGCCAGGGAGGAAATGGCGGTGGAGGTCAGTGCACCGATCTGCGTGCTGGTCATTGCAGCGATCTGGGCGGAGGAGAGGTTGCCGACCTGGGCGGAGGAGAGAGCTGCAATCTGGCCGGTGCCGAGGGCGCTGATCTTGGCGGAGTCGATCACGGCGAGCTGGGCAGCGCTCAGGCCAACCATGGAGGCTGCCGAAACCGCGCTGAGCTGGGCGGAGCTGAGAGCCGCCAGATCCACCGTCTCCAGCGCTGCAATCTGCGCGGACGAAAGGACGTTGATCTGAGCAGAGGACAGGGCCGCCATGTCTTCGGTGTTGAGCGAGACGATGGAGGCCGTGGTGAGTGCCTTGACCTGGGTGGTGGTCAGAGATGTGATGATCGAGGTCATTTACGCGCGCCTTTGACGTTGCGATTTGCAGATGTCATTCCCCTGCCGCCGCAATGTGAAAGGGCCTGATCACCCTGCCACCGCGGACCCAGGCGCATCCTGCACCTGCTGGCGATTTAGCCCTTCGATGCGCGCCATCATCGGCCGTCGTCGAAAGGGTGTCCTAGCGGACTGAAACTTGAGGTAAAACATGGCTTGCGATGAAGCCGGAACGCGGGAGGCATCATGCATTCGAGATCGGGTGAGATCTCTAATCCTGCGCTTTCGAAGGTCATGAAGTTCCTGCTGCCACAGGAGCCTCTACCGAATTCTATCGTTCCATACCTAACCTGAGTCGGAGGACCGAAGAAGCCTTGATGTAAACCTTGCATTCAGATTCTAAGATTCAGTTAATTGCCGAACTGGAAAGTCGCATTTTTCCATCAGACAATCTTTGCGGGACGCGATGCTTGAACATCCACTCGGATATCGCGACCCATCAAGCAACACTCGCGGCGATACTGATGCATCATACCTAAATTTCGAACTTCTGATTGCCCCGCCTCTTTTTATCGCCGCATGCAGAGGCAAGCCCAAAGCAAGCTAGCGCCGCTAGATGAGATGACGCGCGATGGCGCCCGTGTCAATTCGAGCCTCTGGCTCCAACCTTCGTGGAATGTCCAGATCATGGATCATGCACCCGCCCAGGATAATGCTTCGCTGTTTACCGCCCTGTTGTTGCGCGCCCGCAACCAGCAGCTCCCGCTGGGTGAACTGTTCCAGGTTGCAGAGACCTTGAGTGCCAGCGGCCAGCGGGTGCTGGCAGCCGAACTCTACAAGGCGTGGATCGCTTACAACGACAGCAATCCGCTTTTGCATTTCGTCTACTTCAACTATTCCGTCACGCTGCGGCAGATGGACGACCTTGCCGGTTCCATCCAGGCGCTTCAGGCGTGCCTGCGGATCAATCCGCAATTCGGCCAGGCTCACATCAATCTCGGTCGCGCCATGGAAGACAGCGGCCTGACGCTGCAGGCGATCCAGCAATGGCGGGCCTATGCAGAGCAGACGGCCGAGATCACCGCCGAGCGGTCGAGCCACCGGTTGATGACGCTGCAGCATATCGGCCGCGTGATGGAGGGGGCCGGCCTGCTGGAGGAAGCGGAGACGGCCCTTTGGCAGGCCATCGAGTTGCGGCCGGACAAACCCGAGGCCGGACAGCACTGGCTGTCGCTGCGCCAGCATCAATGCAAGTGGCCCGTCATCGTCACCTCCGAGCATGTCACGGCACGCAATCTCGTCGATGCCATGTCGCCGCTTCCGCTCGGCTGCTACTCGGATGACCCGCTGTTCCAGCTCGCCAAGGCCTATCGCTACAACACCTTCCTCGTCGGCCGCCCCGACACGACCGGCTTCACCCGCCAGACGCCACGGATCAAGAGCGGCACGGGTCAACGGCTGCGCATCGGTTACGTCTCGTCCGACCTGCGCGATCATGCGGTCGGCTTCGCGCTGCGTGAAGTGCTCGAGCTGCACGACAAGAGCCAGGTGGAGATCTTCGCCTATTATTGTGGCGAAGCCCGTACCGGCGACGCCACCCAGGACCGGATCAAGGCTGCAGTGGACGGCTGGCGCGACATCGCATCGATCACCGATCTTCAGGCGGCAAACCAGATCGTGGCCGACGAGATCGATATCCTCGTCGACGTCAACGGCTTTACCAAGCATGCCCGCACCAAGATCTTCGCCTACCGCCCGGCACCCGTGATCGTCGCCTTTTGCGGTTATCCCGGCTCAATGGGCAGCCCCTATCACCAGTATCTCATCGCCGACGATCAGATCGTGCCGCCGGAAGCGGAAATCTACTACACTGAGAAGGTGCTGCGGATCCCCTGCAACCAGCCGATCGACCGCAAGCGCGTCATCGCCAAGACACCGACACGCACGGAAGCCGGACTGCCGGAAGATGCCTTCGTCTTCGCCTGCTTCAATGGCATGCAGAAGATGACGGCGCCGGTCTTCTCGCGCTGGATGGACATCCTTCTCGCGACACCGAACAGCGTGTTGTGGCTTCTCGGCGGACCTGACGTCGTCAACCAGCGCCTGCGCACCCTGGCGACAGAGCGTGGCGTGGCGCCGGAACGGCTGATCTTCGCGCCCAAGGCCGCCAATCCGCATCACCTCGCGCGCATCGCGCTCGCCGATCTCTTCCTCGACACCTTCCCCTATGGCGCCCATTCGACGGCGGCCGATGCGATCACCATGGGTCTGCCCGTGCTGACGCTGCCGGGCAAGACCTTTGCCTCACGCTTCTGCAGCAGCATCGTCGTTGCGGCCGGCATTCCCGAACTGGTCTGCAGCTCGCCCAACGACTACGTCGCCAAAGCGATTACCTATGCCCGCAATCCGGCAGCCCTCAAGGTTGTCAGACAGTCGCTGCAGGACCAGCGCGAAGGTAGTGTTCTGCGCGACATCCCTGCCCTCGTTCGTCGCTTGGAAGAGCTCTTCTGGCAGATGCAGGGCGAATGCGAGCGGGGCGAAACGCCGGTTCCCGACCTGACAAACCTCGATGTCTACTACGAGATCGGCGCGGAGCTGATGCTCGAGAACACGGACTTCCAGGACGAGGGGGCTTATCGCCAGCGCTACCTGGAGAAACTTGCCCGGTGGAATGAATTCTCGCCGCTTCCCCGCGACCCACGCCTTTGGACAGGCCCTTCGGCCTGAGCCCCTCCGTCAACAACGGATCGGACTGCCGAGACACCAGACAAGCAGGGAATAGAGATGAGTGCCAAGGGAAGAATAGCGATCGTCGGTGCCGGCCTTTCGGGGGCGGTGATCGGACGGGCGCTGGCAGCGGACGGCTATTCCGTCGAGATCTTCGACAGCCGCAGCCATATCGGTGGCAATTGCCACACGGAGCGCGATGCAGACACCGGCGTGATGGTTCACGTCTATGGCCCGCATATCTTCCACACCGATGACGACGAGGTGTGGGACTACGTCAACCGCTTCGCCACCTTCATGCCCTACAAGAACCGGGTGAAAACGACGAGCCAGGGGCAGGTCTTCTCGCTGCCGGTCAACCTGCACACCATCAACCAGTTCTTCGGCAAGACGCTTCGGCCCGACGAGGCGCGCGCCTTTCTGGAGACGCAGGCCGATACTGCCATCACCGATCCGCAGACCTTCGAGGAACAGGCACTGCGTTTCGTCGGCCGCGATCTCTACGAGGCCTTCTTCAAGGGATATACGCAGAAGCAGTGGGGCTGCTCGCCGACCGCCCTTCCCGCCTCGATCCTGAAGCGGCTGCCGGTCCGCTTCAACTACGACGACAACTATTTCTTCCACAAGCATCAGGGCATGCCGGAGAACGGCTATACCGACCTGGTACGTGGCATCCTCGATCAGCCGGGCATCACGCTGCATCTCGAAACGGTGTTCCACCGCTCGCAGAAGGATGCCTTCGACCATGTCTTCTATTCCGGGCCGCTGGACGGTTATTTCGATTACGAGAACGGCCAGCTCGGCTACCGGACCCTCGATTTCGAGCGGTTCACCTATGACGGCGATTATCAGGGCTGCGCGGTGATGAACTACGGCGATGTCTCGGTACCCTATACCCGCATCACCGAGCACAAGCACTTCTCCCCGTGGGAGACGCATCAGGGTTCCGTCTGCTACCGCGAGTTCTCACGCGAATGCGGCCCTGAGGATATTCCCTATTACCCCATCCGGCTCGTCGAAGAAAAGCAGCAGCTGGCCGCCTATGTGCGCCGTGCGGAAGCAGAGAAGGCGATTACCTTTGTCGGGCGCCTCGGCACCTATCGCTATCTCGACATGGACGTGACGATCCGCGAAGCGCTCGATACGGCACGTCTGTTCCTCGATCGCCGCAGGGCCGATGCTGCAATGCCGGTCTTCCTGCATTCGCCAGTCTGACCACTTGCCTGTATGGATCCGGGTCTTGCTCCGAATCGTCGATATTGAAAGCCCTGTTTGATGACCGAAACCAAAATCCTCGTCACCGGCGGTGCCGGCTATATCGGTTCGCATACCTGCCTGGCGCTCTCGGCCAAGGGCTATGTGCCCGTGGTCTACGACAATTTCTCAAGCGGCCACCGCGAATTCGTGAAATGGGGGCCGGCGGAAGACGGCGATATCCGCGATCGGGCACGGCTGCGCGAGGTCCTGGCACTGCACAAGCCGGCGGCCGTGCTGCATTTTGCGGGCCTGATCGAGGTCGGGCAATCGTTCAAGGAGCCGGAAGCCTTCTACGACATCAATGTCGGGGGCTCGCTCGCGCTGCTGCAGGCGATGATGGAAGCGGATATCCGCGCCTTCGTCTTCTCGTCTACCTGCGCCACCTATGGCCGTCCCGAATACATGCCCCTTGATGAGGCGCATCCGCAGGCGCCGATCAATCCTTATGGACGCACCAAGTACATCGTCGAACAGGCCCTGCGCGACTTCGATCTGTGCGACCGCATGCGCTCGGTCATGCTGCGTTATTTCAACGCCGCCGGCGCCGATGCCGAGGGCCGGATCGGCGAATGGCACACGCCGGAGACCCATGCCGTGCCGTTGCTGATCGAAGCGGCCCTCGGGCGGCGTGCCGGCTTCTCGATCTTCGGGGACGACTACGAGACGCGCGACGGCACCTGCATCCGCGACTATGTGCATGTCACGGATCTCGCCGATGCGCATGTGCGGGCGGTCGAGTATCTTCTGAACGGCGGGGAGACGGTCGCAATCAATCTGGGAACCGGCACCGGCACCAGCGTCAAGGAACTCGTCTCCGCCGTGGAAGCTGTCTCCGGACGTCCCTTGCCGGTCACGCAGGCGGAGCGGCGCGCAGGCGATCCACCACTTCTGGTGGCCAGCAACGAGACAGCACGCACCATACTCGGCTGGGAGCCGGAGCACGAGATCGACGACATCATCCGCTCAGCCTGGACCTGGCATTCCCGCTTCAATGGCCATTCCTGAACGTATAATCAGGCGCCTTCGATTTTCACGTCTAAGGTTAGTCCTGCGGACCGACGCCGGGCCCCAGGGGATCAGGCCGTGTCAAAACAAAGGCTGCGCAACCGATCAGGATCGCGCCGACCAGCAGCTTCAACCATAGCTGCGGCGGCCCGACGAACCAGACGATGACATAACTCATCGACATCAAGGACACGGACGCGATCTTGGCACGCCTTGAGATGGCGCCTTCGCGACGCCAATCGGTCAAAGGCTGGCCATAGCGCGGATGATCGAGAAGCCATCTCTCGAAGCGCGGTGACGACCGTGCGAAGAGCGCTGCCGCCAGGATTATGAAGGGCGTCGTCGGAAGAATCGGCAGGAAGACACCGACCACGCCGATCGCGACCAGCAGCCAGGCGGCGGCGAGAGTGAGAAGACGCATGCGGGTTCCTTCGCGGCAAAGCTCTAAGTTGCGCCAGAGATACCGCTTGTTCGCAACTTGGCAAGGATGTTGAGGATCGGACGAATTGCGGCAATTTTTCGTTTGCACCGCAACAGGGGACATGCATCCTTGGACGGCAATCTCGTCCTCAGGAATACGCAGGCCCATGTCCAAGATCACGATCGTCCTCGGCGCCGGCATCATCGGTGTCTCCACGGCCATTCACCTTGCCCGCAGGGGCCGTTCCGTGGTGCTGGTGGACCGTCGTGGCGCCGGGGAGGAAACCTCTTTCGGCAATGCCGGACTTATCCAGCGCGAAGGGGTCGTGCCCTACGGTTTCCCCCAGGATCCGGGCCTTTTGATCCGCTACGGCTTCAACAACCGGATCGACGCACATTACCATGCGAGCGCCATGCTGAAGCTCGTGCCCTTCCTGTCGCGCTACTGGTGGCACTCCAACAAGAGCCGACATGAAGTGATCGCGCGTGCCTATGCACCGCTGATCGAAAGCTCCGTGACGGAGCACAAGGACCTGATCGAAACGGCCAATGCCGGGCATCTGATCCGCAAGGATGGCTGGATGCAGATCTTCCGAACCACCGCCAAGCGGGACAAGGAGATCGCCGAAGCGGAGCGGCTGGCGCGCGAATACGGGATCAGCTATCGGGCCCTTAGCCGTGCGGATCTGGCCACGGAAGAACCACATATCCGCGGCGACTTCGTCGGCGGCCTCAAGTGGAACGACCCTTGGTCTGTGACCGACCCGCATGGGCTCACACAGGCCTATCTCACCTATTTCCAATCGCTCGGAGGACGCTTCGTCAAGGGCGATGCGCTGAGCCTGGAACAGGGCGCTTCGGGTAAGGGGTGGAGAGTGAAGACCGACGACGGAATGGTCGAGGGCGATGAAGTCGTTCTCGCGCTCGGCCCATGGTCGGAGGAGGTAACGCGCAAATTCGGCTACAGCTTCCTGCTCGGCGTCAAGCGTGGCTACCACATGCATTATTCGCCTGCCGGCAATGCCGTTCTCAACAACTGGACCATGGATGCCGAGCGCGGCTATTTCCTGGCACCGATGGACAAGGGCATCCGGCTGACGACGGGCGCGGAATTCGCCAGACGCGATGCGCCGAAATCACCCGTACAGCTGGCGCGCGCCGAAAAGGTCGCCCGCGAAATCTTCCCGCTCGCAGACCGTCTGGATGCCGAACCCTGGATGGGCGCTCGCCCCTGCACGCCGGACATGATGCCGGTCATCGGCAAGGCGCCGCGCCATGATGGCCTCTGGTTTGCCTTCGGGCATGCCCATCATGGCCTGACGCTTGGGCCGACAACGGGTAGACTGATTGCCGAAATGATCACCGGCGAAAAGACTTTCCTCGACGCAAGCGCCTGGAAACCCGAGCGTTTTCACCCTTGATCCGGAAATCTCCGCTAGCCCCCTTCTCAGGGGGCTAGCCTTTTTCGAGCCCAGGTGCTACTGAGGCCGAATAATTTGATCAAATTGTTTCCCGACGGAAACAGGCCGGATGAACTTCGCGTCGCAAGCACGCCGCCGGTTGAGGGGATCAGGAAGAGACGGGCAGTGGCATGCGCCGGTGTTTGATCCATAACGCGAAAAGCGTCTATCGTTAGCGGACAAGCCGCTCGCGCTTTCCTGCGCCATTTTGAACCCGATCGACATCAGCCATTACGGTGACCCATGAACATGGCCGAAGAGGCACGCGAATTCTTCGCGGCAAATCCCGATATTGAAGTACTCGAAGCATTCGTCATCGACGTGAACGGCGTTCCGCGCGGCAAGTGGATCCCGCGCGAGCGGGCCATCGACGTGCTGACCAAGGGCATGGCAATGCCACGCTCCGTCTATGCGCTCGACGTGTGGGGCCGAGACGTGAATGCTGCCGGCCTCGCCGAAGGAACCGGTGACCCTGACGGCATCTGCTTCCCCGTTCCCGGCACGCTCTCACGCGTGACCTGGCTGTCGCGACCGACGGCGCAGGTTTTGCTGCAGATGTATACGACCGAAGGCGAGAGCTTCTATGCCGACCCGCGCCAGGTTCTGGCCAATGTCATGGCGCGCTTTGCAGCCGCCAAGCTGACACCTGTCGTCGCGACGGAACTCGAATTCTACCTGATCGACCCCGTGCGCTCGGCGCTCGATCCGGTGCGCCCGCCGAACACGCGTGACGGTCGCTGGCATACCGGCCAGACGCAAGTGCTCTCGATTTCCGAACTGCAGGACTTCGAAGAGGTCTTCC
This sequence comes from Rhizobium sp. AG855, assembly GCF_003610655.1. Lineage (NCBI taxonomy): Bacteria > Pseudomonadati > Pseudomonadota > Alphaproteobacteria > Hyphomicrobiales > Rhizobiaceae > Rhizobium > Rhizobium sp. AG855. The sequence goes on from NZ_RAQG01000003.1 coordinate 2,929,661, forward strand.
ACGGCATCTCGACGGCCGCACGCGCCCAGAATGTGCCCGCGGACACGACGCTGCGCGAAAACGGACCGGGCCAGTACGAGATCAACCTGAACCATGTGCCGGATGCGCTGGCGGCGGCTGATTATGCGGTGCTGCTGAAGCGCATCGTCAAAGGCGTGGCGCGGGCCAACGATCTCGACGCCACCTTCATGGCCAAGCCCTATGGCATGCAGGCCGGCAGCGGCATGCATGTGCATTTCTCGGTGCTGGACGAAAACGGCCGCAATATCTATGTCGGCGAGGACGGCCCGTCCGACGCGCTCTTCCATTCCGTCGGCGGGCTTCTGGAGAACATGGGCGAGAGCATGGCGATCTTTGCCCCGCACCAGAACTCCTATCGCCGCCTGCGGCCTTCGGAACACGCACCGACCTATGCGTCCTGGGGCATCGACAACCGATCGGCCGCCGTGCGCGTGATCACTGCGTCGAAACCCGCAACCCGCATCGAGCATCGCGTGGCCGGCTCCGATACCAATCCCTATCTGGTGCTCGCCATGATCCTCTCGGCGGCACTGGCCGGCATGAAGGAAAAGCTTTCGCCAGGTGGCGCCATCTCGGGCGACGACCACGCCGTGAACCACGAGCCACTGCCGACCAACTGGGACTATTCGCTGCAGCGTTTCGCCAAGTCGAGCTTCGCCTACGCGGCACTCGGGCCGAAATATCGCGGGCTCTACACGGCCTGCAAATACCAGGAACTCTCGGAGTTCTCGCTGCGCGTGACCGACGTCGAATACGACGCCTATATCAGAACCGTTTGAGGTAAGACCCATGGAAAAGTCGATCGGACCCAATCCCGGCCATGCGGCCACCTATTATGCGGCATCTGCCCGCGACAAACGCGTGCGCCCCTCGCTTGAGGGTGAACACACGGCGGACGTCTGCGTCATCGGCGCCGGTTTCACCGGCATTTCGGCGGCGCTTCAGCTTGCGGAAAGCGGATATACGGTCATCGTGCTCGAAGCCGATCGCATCGGCTTTGGCGCGTCCGGCCGCAATGGCGGACAAATCGTCAACGGCTATAGCCGCGACCTGGAAACGATCGCCCGGCGCTATGGACCCGACAGGGCCGCACGGCTCGGCGAAATGTCGCTGGAAGGCGGGCAGATCATTCGGGAACGCGTGGCGAAATACGGGATCGAATGCGACCTCGTCGACGGTGGTTTCTTCGCGGCCTTCACCGACAAGCAGGTCAAGGAAATGGCCGATGTTCGGGCCAACTGGAAGAAGCACGGCCATGACGGGCTCGAGATGGTCTCCAAGGCCGAGGTCGGCAAATATGTGAAGGCCGACCGCTATGTCGGCGGCATGATCGACCGGCGGGGTGGCCATATCCATCCGCTCGACCTCGTGCTGGGGGAAGCGGCAGCGGCCGAAAGTCTGGGTGCGAAGATCTTCGAGAAGTCGAAGGTCGTGCATCTCGACACCGGCCCGCAGCCCTTTGTTCGCACTGAGGGCGGGATGGTCAAGGCGAAGCACATCCTCGTCTGCGGCAATGCCTATATGGCCGGGCTGGCACCGAAGATCACCGAGAAGATGATGCCGGTGTCCAGCCAAGTCATGGCAACCGAACCGCTCGACGCGAAACTCATCGAAGAACTGCTGCCGGCCAATTACTGCGTCGAGGATGCCAATTACGTGCTCGACTACTACCGGCGCACGGCCGACAACCGCCTGCTTTATGGCGGCGGCATCGGGTATGGCGGCCAGGATCCAAAGAACCTCACGGGCGTCATCCGGCCGAACATGCTGAAGACCTTCCCGCAGCTGAAGGACGTGAAGATCGACTTTGCCTGGAGCGGCAATTTCGCGCTGACGCTGACGCGCATCCCGCACATGGGCAAGCTGTCCGACACGGTCTATTTCTCGCATGGCGACAGCGGACATGGGGTGACGACCACACATCTGCTGGGCAAGATCCTGGGCGAAGCCGTGCACGGCCAGATGAGCCGGTTCGACGTCTGGTCGTCCTTGCAGGCCTATCCCTTCCCCGGCGGTCGCCTGTTCCGGGTCCCGTTCACAGCTCTGGGCGCTTGGTACTACGGCCTGCGCGATAAACTCGGCGTTTGAGGAGAAAAACATGACCCGTACCGTGACCGTCGCTGCCACGCAGATGGCCTGCAGCTGGGATCTCCAGGGCAATATCGCCCGGGCGGAAAAGCTCGTGCGCGAGGCCGTATCCAAAGGCGCGCAGATCGTCCTGATCCAGGAGCTGTTCGAGGCGCCGTATTTCTGCCAGGACCAGATCGCCGAGTTCTTCGATCTCGCCAAACCTGCCCATGACTGCGCGCTGATCGACCATTTCGCAAAACTTGCGGAAGAGCTGGATGTGGTGATCCCGGTCAGCTTCTTCGAGAAGGCCGGGCAGACCTTCTTCAACAGCGTGGCGATCGTCGATGCCGGCGGCGAGGTGCTCGGCATTTATCGCAAGAGCCACATTCCCGATGGCCCTGGCTATACGGAGAAGTTCTATTTCTCGCCGGGCGATACCGGCTTCGAGGTCTGGGAAACCAAGTATGCCGCCATCGGCGTCGGCATCTGCTGGGACCAGTGGTTCCCGGAGGCCGCGCGGTCCATGGCGCTGCAGGGCGCGGAACTGCTGTTCTACCCGACCGCCATCGGTTCGGAGCCACAGGACAGTTCTCTCGACAGCTCCGGTCACTGGCAGCGGGTGATGCAGGGCCATGCAGCGGCAAATGTGATGCCCGTGATCGCCTCCAACCGCGTCGGCAAGGAAGAGGGACGCAAGGGCACGTCGCTGACCTTCTACGGCTCCTCCTTCATCTGCGACCAGACTGGCGCGATGGTGGTAACGGCCGATCGCGAGACGGAAAGTGTGCTCACGGCGACTTTCGATCTCGACGGCATCGCCCGGCAACGCGCCTCCTGGGGACTGTTCCGCGACCGTCGTCCGGAGCTGTACGGCGCATTAATGGGTTACGAAGGCTGAGGCTCTGAGAGATCAAGCCAGACTGGCAAGGCCCCTCGACGCATCGGCGACGATGGCCGCGACGGGTTGGTCGATCGAGACGGTGATGACTCCCGGTTCGCCGGTTGGCACCTCCAGCGTTGCGAGCTGGCTCTCCAGCAGGGCCGGCGGCATGAAATGGCCAGTGCGGGCGCCCATGCGGGCGCTCAGCAGGGCATGCGATCCTTCCAGATAGACGAAGGTGAGCCGCCCTGACGTCGCCCGGCGCAGATGATCGCGGTAGATCTTCTTCAGCGCCGAGCAGGAAACGACGATCCCCTGCCCCTTTGCCAAAGCTCCGGCCATGGTCTCGCCGATGATCGTCAGCCAGGGCCAGCGATCCTCGTCCGTCAGCGGCGTGCCGGCGGCCATCTTGTCGACATTGGCCTCAGGATGCAGAGCGTCGCCCTCGATAAAGGGGAGACCGAGCAGGGCCGCCAGATCCGCACCGACTGAGGATTTGCCACAGCCACTGACACCCATGACGATGATGGCGGTGGGTGACGACGTGATATGTTCGGCCTGCATGCTCTTCCTGTCGTACGGTTCCTGTGACGGCGCGACAATAAAAGGGTTCAGGCGAAATTCAATCCGGCTTCCACCCGTCGCGCGGGTTGTCGCGCCGCCCGAATGGCGGCGGCTGTCTTTTCCGCCATCATGATGACGGGTGCATTGGTATTGCCGCCGATCAGGCGCGGCATGACCGAGGCGTCGACCACGCGCAGACCGTCGATGCCGTTGAATTTCAACTCGGGATCAACCACGGCTGCGGCGTCCGAGCCCATCCGGCAGGTGCCGACCGGGTGATAGATCGTATCGGCGCGGGCGCGGATGGCGGCATTCAGTTCGGCATCGGTTTCGCCGGCCGGATAGATCTCCCGTCCGCGATAGCGAGCAAGCGCCGGAGCCGCCATGATCTCGCTCAGGCGGCGCGCGCCCTTCCGCAAGGTCGTCAAATCCCGGGGATCGCTCAGGAAAGCGGGGTCGATGAGCGGGGCTGCGAAGGGATCGGCACTCGCCAGGCGTACCGTGCCGCGCGAATAGGGGCGCAACGCACAGACATGGGCGGAGTAACCATGGCCCCAGTGCATCTTGCGAACGTGATCATCGACCATGCCGACGAGGAAATGCAGCTGGACGTCCGGCCTGTCGAGGGCAGGATCGGTCTTGAGGAAGCCGCCCGATTCCGCGCAGGTCGAGCGGAGATGGCCCATGCGGTCCGCGCGCCATTCGTTGGCGGCGCCCAGGAGATCGCGGGCCGCCGCAAGGCCGAGGCCGAAAAGATCCGTGTCAGGCGAACGGAAGATCATCGTGTAGTCCAGGTGATCCTGGAGATTGGCGCCCACCCCCGGCTGATCCAGAACAACGTCCACCCCATGCTGGCGCAGATGGTCAGCCGGGCCGATGCCCGACAACATCAGGATATGCGGTGACTGGAAAGCTCCAGCGGAGAGGATAACCTCGCGGGCAGCGCGAACCGTGCGCTCCTCGCCGCCTTGTCGGTAAACCACCCCCACCGCCCTGCCGCGCTCGACGAGTATGCGCATGACATGCGCCTCCGTCGTCACGGTCAGATTGCGGCGATGCATGACATCATGGAGATAGGCGGCAGCGGCAGAGCAGCGTTCGCCGCGCTTCGGCCCCTGCCAGAACTGCGTGGCCTGATAAAGGCCCACGCCCTCCTGGCTCGGGCCGTTGAAATCGTCGTTGTGGCGATAGCCGCTCTGTTCGCAGGCCTTGATGAAGGCGAGGTTGATCGGCCGCGCCCAGTTCTGGTCGCAGACCTGCAGCGGCCCGCCACGCCCATGCAGGGCATCGGCGCCGCGGATGTTGTCCTCCGCCTTGCGGAACCAGGGCAGCACGTCATCCCAGGACCAACCATGGCAACCCAGTTCGGCCCATTCGTCGTAGTCCCGCTGATGGCCGCGCACATAGAGCATCGCATTGACGAGGCTCGAGCCGCCAAGGCCCCTGCCCCGTGGCTGATAACCGATGCGGTTGTTCAGGCCCTTTTGCGGAACGGTGGAAAAGCGCCAGTTGCTGCCTTTCACATAGCCAGGCACGACGGCGGCGGCGGCCATGGGGATACGGGCGAATATGCCATCGCCGCGGCCGCCGGCTTCAAGGAGATGCACGGTGACGGACGGATCCTCGCTGAGTCGAGCGGCAAGTACCGCACCGGCCGACCCGCCTCCCACGATCACATAGTCGTCCATGCTGTCCCCCACACGGCCTGTCCGGCCCCCGCCGGTCTTGCGTCTCAAATATCAGACTTATTCTGCCGTGAACGTAAGCGTAGCATAGCCACCGGTCGACGCAAGAGCTTGGCCTGCAAGGATCTTCGGGCGATACCGCCCCTGCGCGTGAACAAAAAAACCCGCCAAGAGGCGGGTCATTGGAAGCAGTCCTGCCGTGCTTTAAAGGTCAGGCGGCGGGCGCTGTCACCGCGGTGACGCGGCGCGGGGCAAGGTCATCGATGCCGAGCAGGAAATTGATCTGCGGCCGGGCCTTCACCAGATCGTCGATCGAGTATTCGGTCAACACGTCGAAGAAGGCGTTGAGTGCCTTGCGCAGCGCTGAGTTCAGGCCACAGCTGTCGATCAGCGGACAATCGACGTCACCATCATCCTCGAAGCATTCCGCCATGGCGAAACTGTCTTCGGTGACCTTGACGACATCGAACAGCGTGATCTTGTCGGCGGGACGACCGAGACGCACACCGCCATTGCGGCCACGCACGGTTTCGACCAAACCAGCCTTGTTCAGCGGCTGCAAAATCTTGAACAGGAAGAGCTCGGAGACACCATAAGCCTTGGCAATTTCCGGAATTCGGCTCAACTGCTCATTGTTTGCTGCGCAGTACATCAGCATGCGCACGGCGTAATTTGTCTGCTTTGTCAAACGCATGCACGATTCCTTCGGTTGCCTTCAGGGGTATATAGCGCTTTTTGCACTTTTGAACAATTCCAAAATACTCAAGTTCTCCGCTCACGTATCCGTGATTAAAGTGGACTCGAATTGACAGCTTATCTTGATTCATGATTATGGCGCTCAACAAAGCAAGATAGGGAGACTTATGATGACCTACAACCCACTGCGTCGCATCGCGCTTGGCGCCGTATCGCTGCTGGCCCTGACGGCCGGTTCCGCCCTCGCCGAAGGTGAAGTGAATATATATTCCTATCGCCAGCCGGAGCTGATCCAGCCGCTGATGGACCAGTTCACTAAAGAGACCGGCATCAAGACGAACGTGCTGTTCCTGGATAAGGGCCTTGTCGAGCGCATTTCCGCCGAAGGTGCAAACTCGCCGGCAGACGTCATCCTGACCGTTGATATCGCACGCCTCACCGAAGCCAAGGACGGCGGCGTCACCCAGCCTCTCAACGATGAGGACATCAACAAGCAGATCCCGGCGCAGTATCGCGACACCGACGGCAACTGGTTCGGCCTGACGACGCGCGGCCGTGTGATCTATGCGTCCAAGGACCGGGTGTCCGAAGATGCGATCACCTATGAAGAACTGGCCGATCCCAAGTGGAAGGGCCGCATTTGCATGCGTGACGGCCAGCACTCCTACAACATCGGTCTCTTTGCCTCGATGGTCGCCCATCACGGTGCCGAATACACCGAGAAGTGGCTCGCCGGCCTCAAGCAGAACCTGGTGAAGAAGCCCGACGGCAACGACCGCAGCCAGGCCAAGGCGATCTTCGCCGGCGAATGCGATCTCGGCCTTGCCAACACCTACTATCTCGGCCTGATGAAGACGAACGAGAAGGATCCCGAGGAGAAGGACTGGGCGGCTGCCGTCAAGGTTCTATTCCCGAACAGCGCCGACCGCGGCACCCATGTGAACATCTCCGGCATGGCGCTCGCCAAGAACGCTCCGAACAAGGACAATGCCGTCAAGCTGATGGAATTCCTGGCCTCCGACGAAGCCCAGACGATCTACGCCGAAAAGGTCTTCGAATATCCGGTCGGCCCGCATGCGAAGCCTTCGGAAATCGTCGCCGGCTTCGGCACCATCAAGCCGGACACGCTGCCGCTGACCGAAATCGCAGCCAACCGCAAGATCGCGTCCGAACTGGTCGACAAGGTTGGCCTGAACGAAGGTCCGACGCAGTAATCCCGATCCTCCACAAGACAAGAAAAAGGGGCAGTTCCGACTGCCCCTTTTTTTGTTCCTTGTTGCGCGACCACAGATCTTGGTCAGGTTCCGCCCGGCGTCAGAGACTTTACGTAATCCTCGATCGCCTGGCGGCGTTCTGCCGTGCCGGGATGGGTGGAGATGAACGAGGTTTCACTGTCGACGCCCAGCTTTTCCTCGAGCCGCGCAAAAAAGCGTCCGATGGCCCGGGGATCGCGGCCGGCTTTTGCCATCAGTTCGACGGATATTCGGTCCGCCTCGCTTTCCGCATCGCGGGAATAGGACAGGGAGACCAGAGCTGCGCCATTGGTCAGGATGTCCTCCCCGGCCGATCCGACATCGCCGGCAATCAACATGATGAGGCCGGCCGTTCCAGCGGCGCGGTAGAGCTGACGCAGCGAATGGTCCCGCTCGACATGGCCGATTTCGTGAGCGAGGACACCCACGATCATGTCCATATCCCCGTCGGTCAGCGTGATCAGCTCGTCGGTTATCACCAGGGTACCGTCCGGCAGGGCAAAGGCGTTCGGACCGATGACACCGCCCTTGCGGAAGTTGAGATTGTAGCTCGCCACTCCCCGGACAGAGTGAGCTGCAACTTCGTTGAAGGCCGAACGGATCTCGTTCTTCTTCTCCTCCGGCAGGTCACTCGGACTGAAGACGGCCTTGTCGAGCGACAGGAGCGTGCCGCTCGCCATCCATTCGGTCACCGCCGGTGGCGTGACGACAACGGCGATCTCGACCAGAGCCGGAACTGCATAACGATAGATCGCGAAGGACAACAGGATGATGGCGGCGACAAAGGCCAGGAGCCTCGGATGGAAGCGCTCCACCTCGTGGATGATGCCCGTTCGGCCGTGGCGCTTCAGCCAGCCGTCGATCGCGTCATTGTCCCCGGCCTCGAACATCGAACCATCGGGAAACACGATCCGCCGGGGCACGCGCCCTATGCGGTCGGAAACCTCGACCCGATTGACATCGCCGACGGAAACGGGATCGCCGCCCGTTTCCAGGCGGACGAAGAGCGTCTTGCCCTCACCGAAGAGGCCGGCAGCCTCCGCCCGACTGGAGCGGGGCGGATGCCAGCGGCCCGCGACGATGCGCTTGTCATCAGAAGCCAAAATCGAACCCTTCAAGATCGAGATACTCCGCCGTGACGGCCGATCCGGACTCCTGGATGGACGAGACGACATCCCCCAGTTCGCCATCCACGACAATGCCGGAATGGGTGACGACATACCGATGCTCGCGGACCGCAGCCCAGGGGCGCATCAGGCCGAAGGTCACGACGGAAACGACCAGATTGGAGAGAAGGATCCACAGATAGCGCAGGCGCCCGAGATCGGAGAAAAGCGGGTGACGTCCGTCGAAGGTAGACGAGTTCATCACAACGTTTCGGACACCGACACGGTAGAAGATCGCAGCAACGCTCCACAGAACGAGGGCTGGAATGAGCGCGCCATAGATCGCCAGAATGATCTGGACCTGGGGCTCGTCCATGGTGTCTTCGACGCCCTCGAGGCTGTAATAGGCCATCATGCCGAGGAAGCCGCCAATCGCCGCGCCGACCAGCATCAGCAGGAAAGCTGGCAGCCAGACGCGATAAAGCGCGCCGATCTTCGGATCGGCCTGGAACTTGCGATCCCCGTAGCGCAGGTTGTTGAAGATATATCCGTAGAGCCAGCGGCTGGCGAACGGTGCGAGAATGCCCAGCGAAAACACCGAAATGAGACCGCCGAAGATGATGGCGACGACGGCACCCCAGGTCTTGCCGACAAAATCGAAGCGAATGTTGCGATAGCTGGTGACCCGTGCATTGAAACGCAGGCTGCGCATGACGATCCACGGCAAGAAGACCAGCATCAGCAGCGCAAGCACGCCACCGGCAATCGGGCTGATGGTGAGAACGACGTTGTAGACGATGATATAGCCAAGCACGATGGCACGGCCGATGAAAATCTGCAGGCCACGGGCGTGGTAGTCGAAGGAGTGGTCGTCGACAAAGGTATTGCCGTAGAAATAGCGGTTGCGGCGCACCTTCGCCCAGGCCGAATAAATTCCGACCGTAATGATGGTCAGCAGGATGTTGACGATCCAGATGCCGAAATACTCGCCGGCGCTGCCACGAAACTCCCCGCGGCGGAGATTCCCCGCGCGGCCAAACACTGCCTCTTGCATAAAATATCCCTCGTAATGCCAGACTGCGCGTCACTATCCCCGGCGACGCGTCACACACATTGACCACGAGAAGAGAGCAGGCTCAAGTGTTGAACGACACTGTGCGATGACACAGGTCGCCGCAAATTTCGTCTTTGTCCACTCAAACGACAATGCCACCCTCCCTGGCAGGAGGATGGCATTGTTGCAGTCACGAAACGTAGGCTCGGCTTACTTCATCGTCGGCATGACGAATTCGGCGCCGTCCTTGATGCCCGACGGCCAACGGCTGGTCACTGTCTTGGTGCGGGTCCAGAACTTGATCGAATCCGTGCCGTGCTGGTTGAGATCGCCAAAGGACGAGGACTTCCAGCCGCCGAAGGAGTGGTAAGCGAGCGGGACCGGGATCGGCACGTTGATGCCGACCATGCCGATGTTGATGCGGCTGGCGAAGTCACGGGCAGCGTCACCATCGCGGGTGTAGATCGCAACGCCATTGCCGTATTCGTGCTTCATCGGCAGGTCGAGGGCTTCCTCATAGGTCTTGGCGCGAACAACGGAGAGAACCGGGCCGAAGATTTCGGTCTTGTAGATGTCCATGTCGGGCGTGACGTGGTCGAAGAGGCAACCGCCGACGAAATAGCCGTTCTCGTAGCCCTGCAGCTTGAAGTCGCGGCCATCGACCACGAGCTTGGCGCCCGCTTCGACGCCCGAGTCGATCAGCGACCTGATGCGGGCCTGGGCTTCCTTGGTGACAACAGGCCCCATGTCCGCCTTGTCATCGGTATAAGGGCCGATGCGCAGGCTTTCGACCATCGGGGTCAGCTTTTCGATCAGACGGTTGGCGGTTTCTTCGCCGACGGGAACGGCAACCGAGATCGCCATGCAGCGCTCGCCGGCCGAGCCGTAGCCTGCTCCCATCAGCGCCTGGGCAGCCTGGTCGAGATCGGCATCCGGCATGATGATCATGTGGTTCTTGGCGCCGCCGAAGCACTGGGCGCGCTTGCCGTTCATCGCAGCGGTTCCGTAGACGTAACGGGCGATGGGGGTCGAGCCGACGAAGGAGACAGCCGAGATATCGGGATGCGTGAGGATGCCATCGACCGCTGACTTATCGCCGTTGACGACGTTGAGAATACCGGCCGGCAGGCCTGCTTCGATCATCAGTTCGGCGAGACGGATCGGAACGGAGGGATCGCGCTCCGAGGGCTTCAGGATGAAGGCGTTGCCGCAGGCGATGGCCGGGGCAAACATCCACATCGGGATCATGGCCGGGAAGTTGAACGGCGTGATGCCCGCGCCGATGCCGACGGCCTGGCGGATCGAATACATGTCGATGTTCGGGCCTGCGCCTTCGGTGAACTCGCTCTTCGACAGATGCGGAATGCCGATGACGAATTCGCAGACTTCGAGGCCGCGGACGATATCGCCCTTGGCGTCTTCGATGGTCTTGCCGTGTTCGCGCGAGAGGGTCTCGGCGAGTGAGTCCATGTTGTCGTTCAGAAGCTGAACGAACTTCATGAAGACGCGGGCGCGGCGCTGCGGATTGGTGGCGGCCCACTTGGCCTGGGCCGACTTGGCGTTCTCCACGGCGGCGTTCAGCTCTTCGGCGCTGGCGAGCGAAACCTCACCCTGCACTTCGCCGGTGGCCGGGTTATAAATCGGCTGCTTGCGACCCGAAGTGCCGGCGACATGCTTGCCGCCAATGAAATGACCAACCTGATACATGGGTTTCCTCCTGAATTCTGATGGAGGCAGTATGCGCTTCGATTTCGACAAATCAACGCGATGATTTCCGCATCCGTTGTGCAAAAATCGAAGCTACACATCATTTCCAGAGCGAGGCTTCAATCAGGGCACGATGGGCGGCAATGCCGGCCATGACGCCGGACGCGCTCGCCAGCGTGGCATTGTGCATGGGACTTGCCGCGTCGCCAGCGGCAAAGACACCCGGCAGGCTGGTCGAGCCCATCTGGACCTTGATGTGCAGACCCTGCGGCCCTTCTTCCAGTTCCAGACCGAGTTGCGACGCCAGCGGCGAGGCGATCGATACCTTCGACTGAGCAAAGAGAGCGTCGACCTGCACAACACGCCCATCCTCCAGGCGAACACCCTCCAGCGCCTGCCCCTCGCCGATCAGTCCGACGACCCTTTCGGTCTCGATGGTCACGCCGCGGGCGAGCAACATGGCGTGATGCTCCTCTTCGAAGACGATGCCGGGTTCGACGAACATGGTCGTCTTGCCCCAATCGGGCAGGAGACCGCCCTGATGGGCCGCAAGCGGCGAGGAGGCGAGAATGCCGATCGGACCGCCACCGATTTCATAGCCATGGCAATAGGGGCAATGCAGGACGGTGCGGCCCCAGCGTTCGGCAAGGCCGGGGATCTCCGGCAGCGCATCGGTGACGCCGAGGGCGAGCACGAGCACGGAGGCCTCGACCAGACGGCCACCGACAATTCCCACCTTGAACCCGCCAAGACGGCGCTCGGCGGTCTCGGCCTCCCCTTCCAGGAGGGTGAAGTTCGGATAGCGGGCAAGCTGCTCCAAGGCCCGGCGGCGGATTTCCGCTGGTGCCACACCATCCTGGCCGAGAAAGCCATGCGAAGCTTCAGCGAAGCGATTGCGCGGACGACCGGCGTCGATCAGGAGGATGTTGCGGCGGGTGCGGACCAGCTGCATGGCGGCGGAAAGGCCGGCAAAGCTGCCGCCGACGACGATTGCATCATATTTCATGCGGGAGGCCTTTCATGTAACTTTTGATGTTATGTATCTTCTTAAGTTACATGATCCAGACTCGTCAAGTGATGTAACTCGACTTGTTGCGTGAGCCCGCATGCGCTACGCCTGATCCACTCGAACACGGAGATGACGATGCGTGGGGATAGCCGCCTCTCCCGAATGCTGCATGTGCTGATCCATCTCGGACGCCGGAAGGATGCCGCAACGTCGGAACTGATCGCCAAGATGCTGAACACCAATCCGGTGGTCGTCCGTCGGACCATGGCGGGCTTGCGCGAGCGCGGCTATGTGCAGTCCGAAAAAGGCCATGGCGGCGGCTGGAAGCTGACCAAGGGGCTGGACCAGATCAGTCTTCTCGACGTTTACGAAGCCCTCGATCGGCCGGAGCTCTTCTGTCTCGTTCGGGCCTCCGATCATCCCGGATGCCTTGTCGAGATTTCAGTCAACGAAGCATTGGAGGACGCGCGGCAGGAGGCGGAAGCGCTGCTGCTGTCGCGCTTTGCGACGCTCAAACTCTCGGATATCGCCGGCGACTTCGACAGGCGATTGGCCATGCTGGGCCTTGGCGCCGGTCTGCCGGGGTTCGACGCATGACATCCCTGCACAAAATCCCTCCGGAGATCTTGCCATGAACTGGGACGACGTTCGCATCTTTCTGGCCGTCGCCCGCACGGGCCAGATCCTCGCGGCGTCCCGGCGCCTGGGCCTCAACCACGCAACGCTCTCGCGCCGGCTGACGGCGCTCGAAACGGCCCTGGCCACCCGGCTTTTCATCCGCCGCACCAATGGCTGCGAACTGACCGCCGAGGGCGAGGCATTTCTCGGGTCCGCAGAACGGATGGAAACGGAAATGCTGGAGGTGCAGGCACGCCTCGGGCGGACCGATACGCAGGTTGCGGGCACCGTGCGCATCGGTGCACCCGACGGTTTCGGCGTCTTCTTCCTTGCCTCCCGCCTCGGTGCCCTGATCGAGCGCCATCCCGAACTGAAGATCCAGCTGGTGCCGGTGCCACGCTCGTTCTCGTTGTCGCAGCGCGAGGCGGATATTGCGGTCACGCTGGAGCGGCCGGACCAGGGGCGTCTCGTCTCGTCCAAGCTCGTCGATTACACGCTCGGCCTCTATGCCTCGCGCGCCTATGTCGAGGCGAACGGATTGCCGGCAACGGCGGAGGAACTGAAACGGCACCGGCGGGTGGGTTACGTCGAGGACCTGATCTTCACGCCATCCCTGAATTTTACCGGTGAAGTCATGCGCGACTGGAATGCCGGTTTCGAGATCTCCTCGGCGATCGGCCAGACGGAGGCCGTGCTCGCCGGAGCAGGGGTCGGCATCCTGCACAGCTACATCGCACGACAGCATGAAAGCCTCGTGCGGGTGATGCCCGACATCACGATCCGTCGCGCCTACTGGACGACCTTTCATGAAAGTGCGCGGGAACTGGTGCGCGTGCGGGCCGTAGTGAAGTTCCTGCAAGAGGCCGTCGAGCGGGATCGCGGGATCTTCGACTGAGGCCGGGCCACCGGCCCCGCCGGTTATCGGCAGGTCAGCGTGACCAGGCTCGGGGTGACCAGACCGCCGAAATAGGCCTCGTCCGGGCGCGCCTCGATGCTTGTAGAACAAGCACCTTCGACGTCGGGCGTGACGATTGCCGGCATGTTCGGATCCGGTCGGAATGCGATGACGAGGTCACGGTCGCGTAGGAGAACGCCGACGGTGGAAGCCCGGATTTCGGGTGGCTCTGGAAAACGGTAATCGAGCCGTAACCCAAGATATCCGTCATGCAGCTGCAGATCCGAGATCGCCGGTTCCGGAAGGGAGAGGCTTCGACCATCGAGCCGCAGTTCGGTATAGGCGTTGCGCTCCGCGAGGCGCGGCAGAAGTTCATCTGCCAGCAGGCTCACCTCAGCCTCGGACAGCAAGCCGTCTCGATCGGCATCGAAGCGGGCCAGCAGGCGGGCGCTGGTCGCGGCGTCGAAGGCGAGGCGTTCCGTGAGAGTTGTCAACCGGGTGCCCTCCAGCGCGAAGATCAGGCGGACAGAGGCTGCAATATCGGGGTGAGCCGCGACGGCACCAGCCAGCCCGAACACGACGGAAGAGATTGCTGCGAAGATCGGCAGGCTGCGCATCATCAGACCGGCTCCGCCAGTGTTTCGGGTCCACCCGCATGGGTGCCGACGTTCTCCTCGAAGGGGATCTCGGGGAAGGGTGGCGGTGTCAGGCCGCCGTCGCGCCCGGCCACATAGGCCCCGCCATAGAGAAGGGCAACGGCGAGCATCCAGCTTCCGAGAATTCGGGAGGCAGTTTGCAGGACAGGATGGGGAAAATGCGCCACGGGCCAGGCGACCGCCGCGAGGATGGAGACCTGCAACGCGATGGCCGTTTCGAGATAATGCCGGGCAAAGAGGGCGGGATCGCCGAGTCGGGTGGCAATCGCAAGTGCGGCTGCAATCACCGGCAGTAGCGGCAGGGCGACAGGCGCTCGCATGGCTGGCGGGAGGATCAGGATAAGACCAGTCAGGGCGCAGGCAATCGGCCCGGCGAGAAACAGGTGGGCGGCCGCGCCCGGAACCGGCGCCAAGAGGATATAAAACGCCTCGCGGAACAGAAGGCCGATTGCCGCTCCAAGGACGATGGCGACCAAGGCCCAGACACGCTGGGCCTGCGCCAGCTGTCCAAGCACGACCGCGACGCCAACCAAAGGCAGCAGCAATTCGACGGTGAGGATGGCGGCAAAGGCGGACGAGCCGTTCTGCATTCCGGAGGCCAGCAAGACAGCGAAGACCAGCACGGCCAATGCCGGCACGATCAGCGGAACCAGCCGGGATGGCGTGACAGACATCAGGCGACGAGGAAATAGACGCCGCCGAGGCCGATCAGGCCGCCGAGTGCGCGGGCAAGCTGGCCGCCATGCAGACGCTGGAAGCCGAGGCCGACGGCAATGCCGGCGAGATGGATGAGGCCCGTGGCGACGACGAAGCCGAAGGCATAATCGGCGGGATCAGCGGCATTCGGGAGTTCGGCGCCATGGGCATAACCATGGAAGATGGCGAAGACGCCGATGACGACGAGGGCCAGCCATTCCGGCGGACGCCAGAGGCAGGCGATGGCGGCACCCAACACGATGATCGAGAGTGCAATGCCGCTTTCGACGGCGGGAAGCGGGATGCCGGCAATGCCCATCATGCCGCCCGCGACCATGATCAACGGAAAGGCGATCGGCAGGCTCCAGACCGAGCGACCGCCCATCTGGGCACCCCAGAGACCGACGCAGCACATGGCCAGCATGTGATCGAGCCCGGAGAGCGGGTGTTCGAAACCATGCAGGAAACCGCCCCCCTCACCCACCAGCACATGGGCCTCTGCCACCGTCGGCAGCGCGAAAAGAAGTGCGGCGAGCATGAGATGAGGAAGGAGGCGAATGGACGGCATAGAAATCTCCAAATTGGGCGGGGAAGGCTGAAACCAGATTTGCGGCAAAATCGCGATGAGGCAGAAGCGAAGCATCGTGCCGCCACGACTATATCCGAATCGCGCGAAACTGTAGATGGGCAATGGTGGTTGCGACCCTGTCGACCCGACGGGCGCTGCCACCGAGACACGACATCGGAGCGGGATGATGGACAGACTATCCAGCAAGGCGGCCCCAACGCGGCAGAGCCTCGCGGCTGCCGGACTGGCAGTCGCATTTCTTTTCATTCCCTCGCTCGCCCAGGCGCATGTGATGGATGGCCCGCTCGGTGGCTTCGGTTCCGGTTTCGGCCACCCGCTGGCGGGGCCGGACCATTTCCTCGCCATGCTGGCGGTTGGCCTTTGGGGCGCGCAGATGGGCGGGCGCTCCGTCTGGACGCTGCCGGCCACCTTCCCGCTGGTCATGTGCATTGGCGGCGTTGCCGGGATGCTGGAGATCCTGCCATCCGGCATCGTGCAGGCCGGGATCGCCATCTCGGTGCTGGCGCTGGGGGCAGCGATCGCTGCGGCCTGGAAGGCCCCGGAATGGCTGGCGCTGGCGCTGATCTCCGCCTTTGCCATCCTGCATGGCATCCCGCATGGCGTGCTTGCTCCGCGCGCCAGCGATCCGGCGGCCTTCACCGTCGGCTTCGTCGTTTCGACCGGTGTCATCCACGTGGTCGGGATCGGCATCGGCGCTGCGCTGAAGCCGATCGCCCAGGGAAAATTGGTGCAGGCAATCGGTGCTGCGATCGCGCTTGCCGGTGTCTGGTTCCTGCTGGCACTCGTCACCGGCTGAACCGCGGGCTTCCAGATGGCTGCAGCCCCTGCCCACACGCGCATTTTGCTGCATTGCAGCCATACGGTTTCAGTTGACAAATGGACGCGGAACCGCACAAACCACGGCATCGGCCGGCCGGAGCCATTTCGGTGCGGCCCCGCGAAACCGTGAACATCCAGGCACAGGCTTTTCATGACCACGAATACCGCACAGCTCGACTTCCATATCGTTCCCAATGCCTCTCCCATGCCTGAAGCCGAGCGGCTGGCGGCCTTCGAAAACCTGGGCTTCGGCACGCTGTTCACCGACCATATGGCCGTGGTGCAGTGGCACGCCGACAAGGGCTGGCATTCGGCCGAAGTGAAGGCCCGCGGCCCGTTCCAGATCGACCCGGCCGCGAGCGTGCTGCATTACGCGCAGGAAATCTTCGAAGGCATGAAGGCCTACAAGGGCGCGGACGGCCGCATCACCCTGTTCCGCCCGGAAGAAAATGCCCGCCGCTTCAACCGCTCGGCCGAGCGCATGGCGATGCCGGAAATCCCGGAAGAGCTGTTCCTCAAGGCTGTCGAGGAACTGGTGAAGATCGACGCCAAGTGGGTGCCGGAAGGCGAAGGCAGCCTCTATCTGCGCCCCTTCATGTTTGCGAGCGAGACCTTCCTCGGCGTGCGCCCCTCGCGCGAATATATCTTCAGCGTCATCGCCTCGCCGGTCGGCCCCTATTTCAAGGGTGGCAGCAAGCCAGTCACTCTGTGGGTCAGCGAACACTACACGCGTGCCGCCCCCGGCGGCACCGGTGCGGCCAAATGCGGCGGCAATTATGCAGCGAGCCTGCTTGCCCAGAAGGAAGCTTCCAGCCGCGGTTGCGATCAGGTCGTTTTCCTCGACGCTGCCGAACACAAGTGGATCGAAGAACTGGGCGGCATGAACGTCTTCTTCGTCATGGATGACAGCACGGTCGTCACCCCGCCGCTCTCGGGCACGATCCTGCCGGGCATCACCCGCAACTCGATCATCAAGCTTGCCGGCGACAACGGCTTGAAGGTCATCGAGCGCCCCTATTCCTTCGACGAGTGGATGGCGGATGCCAAGAGCGGCAAGCTGCGCGAGGCCTTTGCCTGCGGCACGGCCGCCGTGGTCGCCGCGATCGGGACGGTGCGCCATCCGGAGGGTGAGTTCGTTATCGGCAATGCAGGCACCGGCATGGAAACGGAAAAGCTGCGCAATCAGCTGACCGGCATCCAGCGTGGCACGGTGGCCGATCCCTATGGCTGGGTGAAGGACGTCACCCGCCTCTAAGGGTACACACAAAAAAGCCGCACAGCGATCCTCCTCACGGGAGAGGCGATCACTGTGCGGTTCCAATCCGGAGGTCAGGGGCCGGACAGGGGATCTCGTGTCTCAGGATCAGGCCGCGTGGCTGCCCTGGGTCACGATTACGGGGATCAGGAGATCACCCCAGTTGCCGTCACCGCCATGGTGACGGGCCGAGCGGACGAGTTCGACCGAGACGCCAGCATCGACGGCCTTCATGATCGAGTGGTTGAGACGGTGCAGGTCGTTGGCCAGCATGCGGATCATCGCCTGCTGATCGGTGCTCATGGCCGAGGACTGTTCTTCGGCGCGTTCCTTGACTCGGGTCTGGGGTGTCATCGCATTTCTCCTCTTGGTGTCAGGGGTTTTTGAAGTCACCTCCCCCTTCGCGGGGGAGGTCGCAGCGTACTGCGGGTGGGGGTGAACCTTTGATGATTGCGGTGGTCACCCCACCCCGGCGCTGCGTGCCGACCCTCCCCCTCAAGGGAGGGTGCGATCCTTACTCGGCCGCCGGCTTGAACTGCTCGGTTTCGGTCGATTCCTTCATCGCGGTCGTCGAGGACTGGCCGGCGGTGATGGCGAGCGACACGGCGTCGAAATAGCCGGTGCCGACTTCGCGCTGGTGCTTGGTCGCGGTGTAACCGTTGACTTCCGCCGCGAATTCCGCCTCCTGCAGCTCCGAATAGGCCGCCATCTGGCGATCCTTGTAACCGCGCGCCAGTTCGAACATGCCGTAGTTCAGCTGATGGAAGCCCGCGAGCGTGATGAACTGGAACTTGTAGCCCATGGCACCCAGCTCCTTCTGGAACTTGGCGATCGTCGCGTCGTCGAGATGCTTCTTCCAATTGAAGGACGGCGAGCAGTTGTAGGCGAGCTTCTTGCCCGGATGGACCTTGTGCACCGCCTCGGCAAACTTGCGGGCCTGTTCCAGATCCGGCTTGCCGGTCTCCATCCAGATCATGTCGCAGTGCGGCGCATAGGCGATCGCACGGGCGATGCAGGGCTCGATGCCGTTCTTGACCTGGTAGAAGCCTTCCGCCGTGCGCCCGGCATCGTAATCGACGAAGGGCTGGTCGCGTTCGTCGATGTCTGAGGTCAGGAGCTTTGCGGCTTCCGCATCGGTACGGGCAACGATCAGCGTCGGCACGCCCATGACGTCAGCGGCAAGACGGGCAGCCGTCAAGTTGCGGATATGGGCCTGGGTCGGGATCAGAACCTTGCCGCCGAGATGGCCGCACTTCTTTTCCGAGGCGAGCTGGTCTTCGAAGTGAACGCCAGCAGCACCGGCTTCGATGAAGGCCTTCATGATCTCGAAGGCGTTGAGCGGGCCACCGAAGCCGGCTTCCGCGTCAGCGACGATCGGGGCAAACCAAGTGTCGACCGACAGGCCCTTGCCTTCCTGGGTTTCGATCTGGTCAGCACGCTGCAGCGTCTTGTTGATGCGCTTGGCAAGCTCCGGTGCAGCATTGGCCGGATAGAGCGACTGGTCCGGATACATGGCAGAAGCCGTATTGGCGTCAGCGGCAACCTGCCAGCCGGAGAGATAGATGGCCTTCAGGCCGGCGCGCACCATCTGCATGGCCTGGTTGCCGGAGAGAGCGCCGAGTGCGTTGATGAAGGGCTCTTCGTTGATCAGCTTCCAGAGGCGGTTCGCGCCCATTTCGGCGAGCGTGTACTTGATCTCGACCGAGCCGCGCAGGCGCTTCACGTCTTCTGCAGTATAGGGACGATCGATGCCGTCATAACGGCCCTTCGGGGCATTCGGAACGAGATTGTAAAATTCAGTCATGACGTGTCTCCCTGTCACTGCTCGGCGCGGGCAAGCGAAACTTTCGAGTTTTTCTTGGCCGCTTTTGATGTGACTAGATTTACACCGCACCGCAAAACAGGGCTAGAAAATTCGATAAAACAACGGTATGAAAGAGGTCAGGCTGTCTTGCCTTTGACAGGAGTGCAATGTAAATTTGTAAAGTTAGTCAAATAGCCTCAGAGGCAATCGGCGCCCTCTTTTGTAAGGATCTGTAAATTGGCGGAGCGCAAAATCTTTGCAGGACCCCGGGTGCGGCGCATTCGCAACGGGTTGGGCCTGACCCAGACGGCCATGGCGGAGGCGCTGGAGATCTCGCCGTCCTATCTCAATCTCATCGAACGCAACCAGCGACCACTGACCGTTCAACTGCTCCTGAAGCTCGCCTCTGTCTATAAGGTGGATCTCGACGAACTGCAGGGCGAGGCCGGCGGCACGGCCAGCCAATTGCGCGAGGTCTTTGCCGACCCGTTGCTGTCGGGCGAACTGCCCGGCGATCAGGAACTGATCGAGGTGGCGGAGGCCGCCCCCAATGCGGCGAGCGGCATCATCAAGCTCTACCGCGCCTATCGCGAACAGGCGGCGCGGCTTTCCGACCTTGCCGATCTTCTCGCGCGCGAGGGGCACCAGACGTCGCTGTCCGGCGCGCGCCTGCCAATCGACGAGGTGCGGGAGGCCTTCGAGCGCCGGGCGAACTATTTCAACCGTCTGGACGAAGCTGCGGAAGCTTTTCATGCCAGCCTGGGGCTTACGGCGGGCGACGATCTGGCGGTCGCCCTGAAATCCTGGTTGCGCAACACGCACGGGATCGTGGTTCGCGCGCTTCCTGTGCAGACGATGCCATCGCTGCGGCGACGCTATGACCGTCACTCCATGCGGCTCTTCCTGTCCGAACGGCTGTCCGCCTTCGACCAGTTGCGGGAGGTGGCGATGGAAGTCGCCTTGCTGGCACTGGGGGAGGTTGTGCAAGCCGAGCTGGAGGCGCTTGAACTGAGCTCCGGCGAAGCGCGGCGGCTCGGTCGCTTCGAACTGGCGCGCTATGGCGCACATGCCCTGATGATGCCCTATGGCACGTTCCTGTCCGCAGCGATCCGCGCGCGTTATGACATCGACATCCTGCGGGCGCGCTTCAACGTCTCCTTCGAACAGGCCGCCAACAGGCTCACCATGCTGCAGCGACCGAGCGCCGCCGGTCTGCCTTTCTTCATGATGGAGGTGGATAATGCCGGCAACCGCTTCCGGCGGTCGGGTGCACAGGGTTATCCGCATTCGAAGTTCGGTGGCGCCTGCCCCAAGCTCAATGTGCACGCGGCCTTTGCCCAGCCGGGACAGGTTCTGGTCGAGCAGGTCGAGATGCCGGATGGCGCAGGCTTTCTGACGATATCGCGCACCCTGGAGGGGCCGCAGGCGGGGTTCGGCGAGCGGATCCGCCGCACCGCCATGCTGGTCGCCTGCGACATTGCCCATCGCGACGACGTGGCCTATGCGGCCGCCCTGCCCGACCGGACCGTCGCGCCGATCGGCATCGGCGCGGCCTGCCGTCTGTGCGAGAGATCCGGCTGTCTGGCTCGCGCCGAGCCACCGCTGACGCGGCCGCTCGGCCTCGATGAAATGGTCACCGGGCTCTCAGCCTTCGATTTTCAATGAACGATTAGCTTCGCTGACAAGACGCCCACTGCCTTCGCGTCCGCGAAGAATTTTGCTTGTCGCACGTCCAATTCCTTTCTAGTCTCTTAAAAAATAACGGGAATGGCATCGGGGGCTCTCGCTCCCCAAGGCTGGAACAGGAGAAAAAATGAAGGCTCATTTCATCCGTACGGCGTCAGTGGCCCTGGCGACGATCTTCATCACATCGGCTGTCCAGGCGCAGGAGCGCGTCGTACACGTCTATAACTGGTCGGACTATATCGACGAGTCGGTGCTGCAGGAATTCACCAAGGAAACCGGCATCAAGGTGGTCTACGACGTGTTCGATTCCAACGAGCTGCTCGAGACCAAGCTGCTTGCTGGTGGATCCGGCTATGACGTGGTCGTGCCGACCGCGCCCTTCCTGGCACGCCAGATCCAGGCCGGCGTGTTCCAGAAGCTCGACAAGGCGAAGCTGCCCAACCTGAAGAACATGTGGCCGGAAGTGTCCGAGCGTCTGGCGAAATACGATCCCGGCAACGAATATGCCGTGAACTACATGTGGGGCACCACCGGCATCGGCTACAACGTCGCCAAGGTGAAGGAAGTTCTGGGCGCCGATTTCAAGGTCGATAGCTGGGATGCGGTGTTCAAGCCTGAAAACGCCGAAAAACTGGCAAAGTGCGGTCTCAACATCCTTGACGCCTCCGACGAGACCTTCGCGATTGCCATGAACTATGCCGGCAAGAACCCGGACAGCAAGGATACTGCCGATCTCGAAGCCGGCGGCGAGGTCTATTCGAAGATCCGTCCTTCGGTCCGTACCTTCAATTCCTCGGCCTATATCGACGATCTCGCCAATGGCGATATCTGCGTCACGATCGGCTGGTCGGGCGACATCCTGCAGGCCAAGGCTCGTGCGGAAGAAGCCAAGAACGGCGTCGAGATCAACTACGTGATCCCGAAGGAAGGCACCTATATGTGGTTCGACAACATGGCCATCCCGGCGGATGCGCAGAATGTTGCCGAGGCGCACGAATTCATCAACTTCATGATGAAGCCCGACGTCATCGCCAAGGCCTCGAACTATGTTCAGTATGCCAACGGCAATCTGGCGTCCCAGGAACTGATCGATCCGTCAGTTCGCAACAATCCGTCAGTCTATCCGCCTGAAGACGTGATGGCAAAACTCTTCACGATCCAGCCTTATGGCCCGAAAGAACAGCGCGTGCTGAACCGGGTCTGGACACAAATCAAGACCGGCAGCTAATTGCCGACACACACATCGCCGGGCGCTCCAAGCGTCCGGCGTTTTACTTCCTGCTTGGGGCAATAATCAAAACACGACTGGGATCGGGTAATGGCGAAGTCATTGGGACCTGTTAAACGCAAATTCTCTCCGTGGACCGAAGCGGACGCCGTGCCGTTCATCCGGTTCGAAAACGTGACCAAACGCTTTGGCGATTTCATCGCCGTCGACAACCTGACACTCGATATCTACGAGCGCGAATTCTTCTCGCTGCTCGGCCCGTCCGGTTGCGGCAAGACGACCCTGATGCGCATGCTGGCCGGCTTCGAACAGCCGACATCGGGTCGCATCCTGCTGCAGGGCAAGGACCTTGCCGGCACACCGCCCTACAAGCGTCCGACCAACATGATGTTCCAGTCCTATGCGCTCTTCCCGCATATGACGGTGGAGAAGAACATCGCGTTCGGCCTGGAGCAGGACAACCTGCCAAAAGGCGAGATCGATGCCCGCGTTCAGGAAATGCTGAAGCTCGTCAAGCTGGAGGCCTTTGCCAAACGCAAGCCGAACCAGCTGTCGGGCGGTCAGCGTCAGCGCGTGGCGCTGGCGCGCTCGCTTGCCAAACGCCCGAAGGTGCTGCTGCTCGACGAACCGCTCGGGGCTCTCGACCGCAAACTGCGCGAAGAGACCCAATTCGAGCTGATGGACATCCAGACCAAGCTTGGCCTTACCTTCCTGATTGTCACCCACGACCAGGAAGAGGCGATGACCGTTTCCGACCGGATCGCGGTCATGGACAAGGGTATCCTTGTCCAGGTGGCAACGCCGGCGGAAATCTACGAGGCGCCGAATTCGCGCTACGTGGCCGACTTCATCGGCGACATCAACATTCTCGAAGGCAAGGTCGCCGCCAAGGAGACCGGCACGGCCGGGGAGCTGGTCAAAGTGGATTGCGACGGCGCGCTGATTGCCGTCGACCAGACCTGTGATGCCAATGTGGGCGACAGCGTCGCGTTCGCCATCCGGCCGGAAAAGGTGCGCATCTCGACTTCCAAGCCCGATGAGGCCACGCCCAACGCGCTTCATGGCGAAGTGTGGGACATCGGATATCTCGGCGACTTTTCAATCTTCATCGTCAAACTGGATGACGGACGCATGTTCCGCGCTGCCCAGGCGAATGTTTCGCGGCTGGTCGACCGACCCATCACCTTTGGCGACATGGTCTGGCTGTCCTGGCCGGGCGATGCCGGCCTCGTTCTGACACGCTGAGGAGGGCGACATGGCCGAACCCGTCGCCGCTTCCACCACATCCGGTCCAGCCCGCTGGCTGGTCGTCATCATCCCCTATCTGTGGATGGTGCTGTTCTTCGTCGCCCCCTTCCTGATCATCGTGAAGATCTCGCTGTCGGACACGGCAATTGCGATGCCGCCCTACGTGCCCTTGCTTGACGGGCTGTCTGCCATCGGCGACTTCTTCCGCCAGCTCGACTTCGAGAACTATACCTTCCTCACGGAAGACCCCCTCTATTTCAACGCCTATGTGTCGTCGCTGCGCATCGCTGCGATCTCGACCCTGCTGCTGCTTCTGATCGGCTATCCGATGGCGCTCGCCATGGCGCGTGCGTCCGTCACCATCCGGCCGACGCTGGTCATGCTGGTCATCCTGCCCTTCTGGACCTCGTTCCTGATCCGCGTCTACGCCTGGATCGGGATCCTGAAACCCGAAGGTCTGCTGACGGCGCTGCTGCATTCGCTCGGCCTCATGGACGAGGGCAATCAGGTGCAGATCTTCCGCACCGAGATCGCCGTCTTCATCGGCATCGTCTATTCCTACCTGCCGTTCATGGTGCTTCCGCTCTATTCGGCCCTCGAAAAGATGGACGGCACGCTGCTCGAGGCTGCCAGCGATCTCGGCTGCCCGCCCTGGAAGGCGTTCTGGAAGATCACCTTCCCGCTCTCTATTCCCGGTGTCATTGCAGGCGCCATGATCTGCTTCATTCCGATCACCGGTGAATTCGTCATCCCGGACCTCCTGGGCGGCGCCCAGACGCTGATGATCGGCAAGACGCTGTGGACCGAGTTCTTCGGTAACCGCGACTGGCCACTTGCCTCGGCGGTCGCTGTCCTCCTTCTCCTGCTTCTGGTGGTTCCGATTGCGATCTTCCAGAACCAGCAGCAGAAAGCGTGAGGTGGACCGATGAAACCTGGTAAATTCGACGCGACGATCCTGACCATCGGCTTCGCCTTCCTCTACATCCCGATCCTGATCCTGGTGATCTACTCGTTCAACGATTCCAAACTGGTCACTGTCTGGGGCGGATTCTCGCTGAAATGGTATGGCGCCATGTGGCAGAACGAGGGCCTGATGAGTGCAGCCTGGGTGACCCTCAGGGTCGGGCTCTTGAGCGCGACCCTCGGTACCATCCTGGGCACGCTCACGGCGCTGGCACTCGTGCGCTACGGCCGGTTTCCCGGCCGGCTGCTGTTTTCCGGCATGGTGTATGCACCGCTCGTCATGCCGGAGGTGATCACCGGCCTTTCGCTGCTGCTACTCTTTGTCGCCATCGGCGTCGACCGCGGCCTCGTGACGGTCGTCATCGCCCATACGACCTTCACCATGTGTTATGTGGCGATCGTCGTGCAGTCGCGACTGCTGACTTTCGATACCAGTCTTGAGGAGGCCGCGCATGATCTCGGCTGCCCGCCGGTCAAGACCTTTTTCAAGATCACTCTGCCGCTTATCCTGCCTGCGGTGATATCCGGCTGGATGCTGGCCTTCACGCTGTCGCTTGATGACCTCGTGATCGCCAGTTTCACCACGGGACCGGGCGCAACGACGCTTCCGATCAAGATCTATTCGCAGGTGCGCCTCGGGGTGACGCCGGAGATCAACGCAGTCTGCACCATCCTGATCGGGATCGTCACGATCGGCGTGATCATCGCGTCGATCGGCACCAAGCAGCGCGAGTTGCAGCGCCAGCGTGATGAACATGTCGCTGCCCGCGGGGTAACGGCCTGAGACTGAAGACGGTTTTCCATTGCCGTCCCGCCTATCCGCGGGGCGGCAACAGCATGTAGGTGAGGAACCACAGCGGAATGATCACGATCGCGCCCATGAGCATTCGTGGGGCGGTCCAGGCAAATGCCGCGACGATGCCATCCTGAATGTCCTGTGCCGTCAGCCCCAAGCCATCGAGCACCGTGCGTGGTGTCAGTCCGAAGAAGGACAGAAGCGTCCCCGCGATCAGCGAGGCCAGCGCCATCTTGATCAAGCCCGAAACGAATGCCTGCACCGTCCGTCCCCCAGACGTTCATCGATTCGACACATAGTAGCGCGTGCCGAACCGAAGTGAACTGTCCTGCTTCTCAAGCCCCCTGTTCTTTATGGGTTTGCAGAGGCTGCGGGCGGAATGGGGGAGATGACGGGATCAGCGAACCCGCCTCCGATGAAGAAGCGTACTGCGCCCTCAGATGGAGCCGATGACGAAGGCGAAAGCTCGCCGATCATCGCCAGCGCCTTTCGGCTATAGGGTATGATGCCGGAGAACGAGAGCGATTGATCCGCGCCGACAAAAACACAGCGCTCGATCTCGGCCGACCCGTTGGCAAATCGTGCCCGCATGTCGAAGCGGTCGAAATCGAGATGCCCCGTGCCCGCTGCACTCAACTGGAAATAGGCCCGGTCGAGCGCGAACCGCCTGATACCATCGACGTCGAAACCTTGCAGCTCGCCGGCATTGGAAGAAATGCGCAGGGTTCCCGACATGGTCTCGATGTTGCGGCGCCAGCCGGCGCCGGTCAGCCGCGCATTGAGATCGATGGAGCCTGTCCCGGCAATGGCCGGCCCGTCCAAAGCGAGCCCTTTGGCCAGGTCACCGAGGCGCGCATCGCTGATCATCACGGCAAGTTCCGCGCCTTCGCTGAATCCATCACCCGTGCCGCTGATCCGGGCGCTGAGAGAACCACCGAGGAACTCGCTGTCAGCGATCACCAGCTTCAGCTGATCTCCACGGCCGATGAGGCTCGCGCCGACATTCTCCAATTCGAACGGTGTCAGCGTGGCGGTGCCGGCAGACAGGCGCAAATCGAAATCGAGCCAGCGTGTCAGGCTCGGCAGGCGCACGTCAGCCCGGTCGCCGATCTCGATCGACAGGGCCTGCAGCAGATCTTCAAGCTCCAGATGATCGAGTGCGAGCGTGCCGCTCAGCATCGGCCGACTGTCGGGCGCTCGGCGAACGGCCAGGAAGCCTTGGCCCCGGCTGTCATTGACGCCGAAATTGAAGTCCTCCAGGCGCCATTCGTCATCCGCCTTGATCAGCCGGGTCTTGAGCGAGGCTTTTTTCCAGCTCTCGGTCCCGGCGACCCGGACGCCGGCGAGCGCTGCGACCGCCGAGACGTCGGTCAGCGACAGCTCGATATCACTGCTGCCGGCAATGCCGTGGCGCAGGTTGACCGCGCCCGCGAACTTGCCCGTCATGCCCGGGACTTCGGCAGACACACTGATCGTGGCATCCTGGCCGCCGATCATCAGCAGCGGCGCGCCCGTTTCCAGTTTCAAGGAGACCGGTGCACCGTCATAGGTGAACGATGCCTTGCCTGAGAGTGCGGATGACAGCTTTGGCCAGTCGATCTCTGCGGTGACGCCACGCGCCTCGAAGTTTCGACCGCTTGCGGCATCCACGAGAAGAACCTCGCCATCGACCACATCCACCGTGCCGACATCGGCATCCATACCCGTTTCGATCTGCTGCCCACCTGCCCCGCTCGGCATGACCGAGCGCACTGCCTCACTCAGGCGTCCCTCGTTGCTCCAGTCGAGCCCTCCATCCGCACCCCGTTCGATGCGGATCTTCGGGCGGACGAATTCGAAGGCGTTGAAGCGCGGCTGGCCGCGGACTGCCGAGAGAAGGCTGAAACTTGCCGAGAGGGCATCTATCTCGCCGAGAATCTGGCGCGACGCCCCCTTTCCACGGCTCACCGTGATACCTGTCAATGTCACCTGCGGCTCCGGCCAGAAGGTGATCTCCGCGACGTCATCGATCGAGACATCGTGCCCCGTCCAACGCGAGACCGCCGACGCCAGTGCGGAGCGCACCAGGGCGCTCGAAACCAGATGGGGGGCCGCCAGCCGAAGACCGATAGAGCCGACGACCAGGATCACAATCGGGACCAGGACGAGCTTCAGCAGGCGGCGCCACTTCGTCCTGTGCGCTGCTCTATCATCCTGTCGCGAAAGACGATCGGCTGATGACATCCATTTTCCTTTGCCGGAACTTTAGGACCGGTTGGCAAGCTTCCTGCGCGATACAGGATTTGGCCTCCTGCTGCAAATGGTCTCGCACCCATTGATGCCGCAAATCCCGCTTCATGTCGCACTGCACTATGCTATAAACCTCAGCCATCTGCGGAGGAGAATTTTATGGAACAAGCCCCCCTTTGGGTCCCGTCGGAGGCATTCAAGGCCGCCCAACCCCTGAGCCATTTCATCGATTGGTGCGAATCCTCTCTTGGGACCTCGTTTGCGGATTATGACAGCTTCCATACATGGTCGACCAGCGATCGGGGTGCATTCTGGTCGGCGGTTTGGGACTATTGCGGCGTTGTCGGAACAAAGGGCGGCATTGCGCTCGCAAACGGTGACGACATGCTGCAGGCACGCTTCTTTCCCGAAGCCCAACTCAACTTCGCAGAGAACCTGCTCGCGCATGCAGGCGACGGCGATGCGCTGATTTTCCGTGGTGAAAACAAGGTCTCAGACCGCTGGAGCTGGCAGAGACTGACCGCCATGGTCTCCCGCCTGCAGCAGGCGATGCAGGCCTTGGGGATCGGCCCGGGGGACCGTATCGCCGCGATGATGCCCAACATGCCCGAAACCATCGCGCTGATGCTGGCTGCCAGTTCGCTCGGCGCCATCTGGTCGTCCTGCTCGCCCGATTTCGGCGAACAGGGCGTTCTGGACCGGTTCGGCCAAATTGAGCCGAGCCTGTTCATCGCCTGTGACGGCTACTGGTACAACGGCAAGCGACAGGATGTCGCCGACAAGGTGGTGGCCGTTGGGGCCAGGCTTGGCGTGCCTGTGCTCATCGTTCCCTATGCCGGAGAGACGGCAGCGCTCGTCGAAAAGCTTCAGGACGGCCGAAGCCTCGAACAGTTCGTCTCGCCGTTTTCCGTCAAGGAGATCATCTACCGCCGCCTGCCTTTCGCCCATCCGCTCTACATCCTCTTCTCGTCCGGGACGACGGGCGTGCCGAAGTGCATCGTGCATTCAGCCGGCGGCACCCTGTTGCAGCATCTGAAGGAACACCGCTTCCACTGCGGTATCAGTGCCGGCGACCGGCTGTTCTATTTCACCACCTGCGGCTGGATGATGTGGAACTGGCTTGCGTCCGGGCTCGCCTGTGGCGCAACGCTCTGCCTCTTCGACGGTTCGCCCTTCTACCCCGATGGCAACGTTCTGTTCGATTATGCGGCTGAGGAACGGTTTGCGATCTTCGGGACCTCCGCCAAATATATCGACGCCGTGCGAAAGGGGGGACTGACGCCGAAGACGACTCATGATCTTTCGAGCCTTCGTCTCATGACCTCGACCGGGTCTCCCTTGTCTCCCGAAGGCTTTTCCTTCGTATATGAGGGGATCAAGGGCGACATCCAGCTTGCCTCGATCTCCGGCGGCACCGATATCGTTTCCTGTTTCGTGCTGGGCAACCCTTTGAAGCCGGTCTGGCGTGGGGAGATCCAGGGGCCGGGGCTGGGCCTTGCCATGGACGTATGGAACGACGAGGGCCAACCGGTGCGTGGCGAGAAGGGTGAGCTGGTCTGCACAAAGGCCTTTCCTTCGATGCCGATCATGTTCTGGAACGACCCTGACGGTGCCAAGTATCATGCTGCCTATTTCGACCGGTTCGACAATGTCTGGTGCCATGGCGATTTTGCCGAATGGACCGAGCATGGCGGGATCATCATCCACGGCCGTTCGGACGCGACGCTCAATCCGGGCGGCGTGCGTATTGGAACGGCGGAGATCTACAATCAGGTCGAACAATTGGACGAGGTGATCGAGGCGATCTGCATCGGACAGGACTTCGAGGACGACGTGCGCGTCATCCTCTTCGTGCGTCTGGCGCCGGGGCTGACGCTCGACGAGGCGCTGGACAAGAAGATCAAGGCGAAGATCCGCACGGGTGCCTCGCCGCGGCACGTGCCGGCGAAGATCATTCAGGTCAGCGACATTCCCCGCACCAAGTCGGGCAAGATCGTGGAACTTGCCGTACGGGAAGTGGTGCATGGCCGTCCGGTGAAGAACAAGGAAGCGCTGGCCAACCCGGACGCGCTCGATCTCTTTGCCAATCTGCCGCAATTGCAGAGTTGACGCGATTGTGTCCCGAAACCGGCCGCCCCGGACATAACACCTCAATTCTAGGGTAGTCCGCGTGCACCGGCAGTAAGGATCTGTTAAGCCGGGTTTGGCAAGACTATCGGCAACTTGGAGACGCACGATGATGTGCGGTCAGAGCCAGCGACGGCTCCGAAGACATGATGTTGATCGCTTTCTTCTCCGGTTCGACAGCATCCACTGCGGGCGGCTTCGGCCGCCCATTTTTTTGTCGTCAGCGCTTGTCGTCCAGCGAACGCGACACGAGCAGTACCGGCACCAACCCAGCGAGAATGATGATGATGGCGGCGACGGCCGCATCTTGCGCCATGCCGCGCGAGGCATCTTCGTAGACGAGTGTCGCCAAGGTATTGAAGTTGAACGGCCGCAACAGGATGGTGGCGGAGAGTTCCTTCAGCGTTTCGATGAACACCAGAAGACCGGCTGTCAGAACGGCTGGCCTCAGATTGGGCAGGAGCACCTGGCGGAGCGTCTGCGGCCCAGATCGTCCGAGCGTGCGAGCGGCCATGTCGAGATGCGGCGACAGCTTCTGGAAACCGGCGTCGATGGTGCCTTCGGCCATGGTGAGGAAACGCACAGTATAGGCATAGACGATGGCAAAACCCGTACCGGACAAGAGAAGCCCGCTGGATATGCCGAATGTCTCACGCAAGAAACCGTCAAACGCGTTGTCGAAGGCAGCCAGCGGGATCAACACGCCGATGCCGAGCACGGTTCCGGGAATGCCGTAGCCGAGGGACGCGAAGCGGCTGGCACCGCGCGCCAGGCGGGAACGCTCGGTGCGGGCCGCATAGGCGAGCACAAAGGCGAGGAAGACCGTGATCAGGGCGGCCGTTGCGGAAATGACGGTCGAGTGCCACAGGGCATCCAGCAGTCTCGGCTGGAGGAAATCTCCCAGGCGCCGAAGGGCAAAACCACCGAGCACGCTCACCGGCACGACGAACCCAAGCAGAATGGGCAAAAGGCAGAACAGGCTCGCCAAGACGCCTTTGGCGCCCCGTAGCTTCAGCCTGACGGCATCGACGACAACGGCAGTCGTCTTGTGGCTGGCAAAACGCTGGCGCTTGCGGGCATGTCTCTCGACAAAGAGCAGAAGCGCCACCAGTGCGAGCATGACGCAGGCGATCTGTGCGGCACCGGCCAGGCTGCCACGGTTGAGCCAGGTGTCGTAGATCGAGAACGTCAGCGTCTGCACGCCGAGATATTCGACTGCGCCGATGTCGTTGAGCGTTTCCATCATCACCAGCGTAAGGCCGATCATGATGGCGGGCTTTGCCATCGGCACCTGGATGCGGGCGAAGACGCGCAAGGGGCTGGCGCCCAGCGTGCGGGCAACATCGGCCGCCGCGCGTCCCTGCATCAGGAACATCGAGCGGCATGCAAGATAGATGTATGGATAGAGCACCGATGACATGACCAGCACGGCACCGCTCAGGGACCTGACTTCGAAGAAGCTGTAGTCGCGCGCCGAGGTGTAGCCGAAAACTCCCCGATACAGCGTTTGCACCGGGCCGGTGAAATCCAGAAATTCGCCGAAGGCATAGGCGGCGAGATAAGACGGGATAGCGAGCGGCAGAACAAGGGCTGGCGAAAGAACGCGGCGGAAGGGAAAATCGCAGGCTGCGACCAGCCAGGCCGTGCCGATGCCGAAGGCGGAGGTGACCAGACCGGTAAACAGCAGCAGCCAGAGCGTGCGCAGACCCGCCTTCGGGATGACATTGGTCAGCATGTGCTGCCAGTTCTCCGGATCGGACGACAGTCCAATGACAAAGATCGCGACGATCGGCATGACGACGACCAGGGCCACGAGCAGGGCCGCCCGGGTGGCGACACCGGTTCGTGTGCGAAGAGACTGGATCGAGGGGGCTGTGCCCGAGCTGGCGTCTGAGTACAAGCTGTCGGCCCTTGCGGATGCGGGAGTGGCTTTCCTCTAGCGCAAAGGCCGGCCGAAGGAAACCGTCCCAATCACCGCAGGGTCAGGCGCGATGCAGAAGAAAGCGTTTCGCCAAGGAGACGCAGACCAAGCGCGCCGATCACCAGACCGGCCAGGCGATCGATGCCCGTCTTCCAGCGCAGATAGACCCGCTGTGCGCGCTCCGCCGAAAAGGCAAAGGCAACAATGGCATACCAGCCCGCCTCGACCAGGAAGATTGCCGGCGGCAGGGCCAGCAGTAGAGCAAGTGGCGGCGTGGCCGGCATCATGGCGGCAAAAATGCTGGCATAAACCACGGCTGTCTTCGGATTGCTGACCTGGGTGGCGAAAGCCAAGCCGAGGCTGCGCCAGGGCGAGGAGAGTTGACCTGCCTCGCCGCCGCTGACGGGTGTCATCGGCACCTTCGCACCCTGCCAGATCCGGATGCCGAGATAGACGAGGTAAAGGCCGCCGGCCAATTTCAACACCAGATAAAGCCATTCCACCTGCTGGAGAAGTGCGACCAGGCCGACAAGGGCCAAGGTCGTGAAGAGCGCGCCGCCAAGTCCCATGCCGATGGCGCAGGCCAGGCCGTGGATGCGCGAATGGGACATGGAGATGCGCGATACCAGCACGAAGCTCGGCCCTGGGCTCATCGCGCCGACGGCGATTGCGAGGAGAATGATGGCGAGAACGCCCATCGTGGTCACAATCAAATCCGCCTTTTCCTGGAAGTCCGCGAGGCACTCACCTTGCCAGGCCCCTGTCACAACACGGAGGCTAACGACCTGGCAGACCTCCCTCAAGCCCTAGATAGCCGGGCAACGCCGGGTCCTTCAGAATTCAGTCCGCCAGTACCCGTGGCGAGGGGAAGGTGACTTCCACGAGCGTGCCCTCGTTCGGGGTGGACGAGATCGCAAACTGGGCGCGATTGGCGTCGACCATGGCCTTGGTGAGCGGCAGGCCAAGGCCCGTGCCGTCGCCGCGATTGCGCGGCGTGCCGGTCGAGACCTGGCGGAACGGCTTCATCGCCTGTTCCAGTTCGCTGCGTGACATGCCGATGCCGGTATCGCGGATGCGCAAGATGACGCTGCCGTTTGCCTCATAGGCGGTGGAGACGATGATCTGGCCGCCCGAGGGGGTGTAACGAATGGCGTTGGCGAGGATGTTGAGCGCGATCTGCTTGATCGAGCGGCCGTCGGCGACAACGTTCGGGACAGCCTGGGACAAAGCCGTGCGAATGATCACGCGCTGGCTATTGGCCTGCGGCTGGACGATCGAGACCGCCGCCTGCACCATGTCGTTCAGGCCCACAGACGCGAAATCGAGCTCCATCTCGCCGGCTTCGATCTTGGAGATATCGAGCAGGTCGTTGACGATGTCGAGCACATGACGGCCGGAGCGCACGATGTCATGGGCATATTCGCCGTAACGCGGATGGCCGACCGGGCCGAAATGTTCGTTGGCCATCATGTCGGCAAAGCCGATGATGGCGTTGAGCGGCGTGCGGATCTCGTGGCTGACGCGGGCGAGGAAATCGGTCTTGTGGGCGTTTGCCGTTTCGGCGGCACGCTTGGCGTTGCGCAGTTCTTCTTCCGTGCGCTTCCACTGGGTGATATCACGGATGACGGCGCAATAGCCGTTCGAGGAGTTCAGACGGCCGATGGTCATGAACAGCGGCAGGAAGCCACCGGAGGCCTCGCGCCCGATGACCTCGCGCCCGTCGTTCAAGACGCTCGCCACGCCATGACCGGAGAGGCCGCTCAGGTAGTCGAGGATCGACTTCTGGCTTTCATGGGCAAACAGCATGACAAAGGGTTTGCCGCGCGTTTCCATGTCATCGAAATTGAACAGCGCGCTGGCGGCTCGGTTCATCGAGCGGATGTCACCGTCTGCATCCAGGATGACGACGCCGTCGGTCGCGGTTTCCAGGATCGAGCGCAACTCGTCGACCTCGACCTTGAGGCGCGCGAGTTCACCCGGCGGGGTCGTTTCCTCGCGCGGGCCGTCCCCTTCTTCTGCATTGGTCGTGTGGCCAGGCTGGGCGATCAAGGCGAGCATCAGGGCGCTTGCATCGTCGAAGCGGACGGATTGCAGGCGGGCAGTGACCGGCACGAGGCGATCATCGGCGCAGACCGCAACCATGCGGGCGCTCTGGCCACCTTCTTCGTCGACATCCTGGCGCTGGATCAACGCATCGAGGCCACCGACGGCTTCCAGATCCTCCAGGGAGGAATAACCGGTGAGCGCGAAGAATTCCGGATTGGCGTGGATCAGCCTGTCGCCGACATGAACGAGCAGCGCCACGGGCATCAGGTCGACGATTTCGGCGCTGAGGCTGCGATCGCGGCGGGACGGGAGACCGTCGATGACCGGCGCGGGCGGAAGCTCGACCGGGGGCGTTGCCGCACGACCGGCTTCGGTCGGGGTGGCGGGCTCGGCTGCTTCCGCCTGTGTCGGCTCGGTGCGCGGGGACACAGGTTCGTTGCCCGACGGGGTTTCCGGAAGAGCTGACGGCGATGTCGGCGGCGACATGCGGAGCGCCGGCGGCGGGGCGGCTGCCGGGTTCAGCGATTCCTCCACCCGCGCCCGCAGCCCCAAGGGGTCGAGCTTGCGGGCAATCTCGCGGAAGGCCGCCTGTTCGCCCGGGGTCAGGTTATCGCGGCTGCGGCTGCGGTGTTCTTCGAGCTGGACGATCTTGTCCGGCTGGCTCTGCTTTTGCGGCTGCATGATGCGCAGCACCGGCGGTTCGTATACCGTTGTCGGAGGAGCATCCTCAGCCTTTACAGGCATAGCGGTTTCGGTGGTGTCGGTGTCCGTGCTCCGATCCCCCTCCCCGGCCTCAGAAACGCCGGCATCGAGGTCGGTTTCGTTGTCGTCGTCGCCGCCGACAATCCAGGTGTCGACATCATCGAGCTCAGGATGATGAAGCTGCTCTTCTTCGAAATCCTCCGGCGGATGGTTTTCCCCTTCACGCAGCTCGGACAGGAACTCTTCGAGATCTTCCTCGCGCGTCGTTTCGGCAAGTTCAGGCGCCGCTGACGGCATATCTGCGCTGTCGGCCGATGGCACGAAGGTCAGGCCCGTTGCGTTGGGGTCTTCCTGTGCATCCGTGCCGCGAACGATGCCGAAGCCGCGGAAGCCGTCGAAATCACGGTTGCGGGTGTAGGTGGGCAAAGCTGCGAGGTCGACGGGCACGACGAGGCTCGTTCCCTCGACCGGCCAGAGGATGGTCTTTCCGGACCAGGTGTCGCGCTTCTTCAGAAGCTCACCGATCTTGCCTTCCGGGTCGAGATTAAAAAGGGCGGCGAGGTCGGAAAAGGCGACACCGTTGATATCGGCCGCCCGTGGCCCAACGGCGTGGGCGAATTCCGGCGAGACTTCGCTAAAGCGCCCTTCGGCATCGATCTTCCAGACGAAACGCGTGGCGCGGCGGCCGCGTTCGAAAATGAAGGGCTTATCACCGGCGACAACGGGCGAGGAGAACATGCGGACGGTGGTTGCGGCTTCGGCGGTCGAATCGGACAGGGTGTCTGTCACGGCAGGCGTCGCATCGGGCGCAGCCTGCGGCAGGACTTCGGCTTCGCTGTTCAGAGACTGATCCGCGCTTACGGCTTCGTCTGCCGCAAGCGTCTCTTCCGGTTCAGTCGCGGCAACCGCTTCCGGAAGATCCTGATCGTCGCCGGCGATGATTTCATCACCCTGAAGCTCGGCCGTGGCGTCCGGCGCGGTTTCGGTTTCCGCGCCTTCATCTCCTGCGCGTTCGTCCGCGGCCTGCGTTTCCACGCCGGTGTAATCGAGCGCGGCGTCATCTTCCGCTACCGGCTCGATTTCCTCGATTTCACCGATCGCATCGATCACGGCGGAGAAGGGTTCTGCAGTCTCGACCGAATCAGCCGTATCTTCGACCTGCTCCATATCCGCAGCTGCCGGCCCGTCGGTATCGTCGGCGCGCACCGGCTCGGCGATCGCCACCGGCAGATCCGATTCCAGGGGTTCCGAGACCGCCTCCACGTCCGCTGTCTCGTTGAAATCGTCGCTCGGGTCCATCTGTCCGAGAATCGTCTCCACGGCGAACAGCAGATGCAGCGACGGATCGTCGGAAATCTTGCCGATCGCGGCCGGCAGGTAACCGCGGCCGGTCGGGATCGGACGCTTCACGAGGCGATCGGCATCCGCCTCGACGAGGGCGATCAGCATGCGTGCCGTGTGCGTGGTCATGCCGAGCTTGGCGAACTCGGCGGAACCGGCAACCACATTGCCGTCCGAATCGAGGACCGCCATATGGGTGTCGGGATCGTCGAAGCCGCTCATCAGGTCCTGCGCGCGCTCGGCAATGCCGGGCCGTCCCTTGCCAAGGGCGGGCACCGCCAGGAGGACGACGGGCTCGCCGGCGCGAATTTCGATGCGCTCGGCGGTTGCCGTGACCGGAATCTTCTGGAATCCCGATGTGACGCGCAGCATCAGGCTGCGGCTGTCGCCGGTTGCCTGCAGCTGTCGGGTGGCGGCATCGATCTGACGGAAGGTCACGTCCGCGCGATCCGGCCCCTCTTCGAGGAAGTCATAAATCGAGGCCTGGCCGAAGAATCGGGCGCCCGCGCCATTGCACCACAGGACACGCTCGAGCGCCGGCGAAAACAGCACGAGAGCCTCGCCCCTGGCCAGCCGGGGGCGGATCAGATCGTGCACGGCGACATCGATGAAGGGGTACTGGGCGGGCATTGCTGAACCTGTCACGTCATGGCCTCGAGGGCAAATTAACAGATTTTTAATAGCTAGGGAGGGGCCTTGGGTCCAGAAAGTGCGCGCTGTTTCGGTCGATAAGGTTAACCGGCCAGAATTACCCACATGCATCTTTTCTAATTGTGCGTTGCACAATCATGTTGCAATGCACCATATTCGATGCTATATAGAATTCATGCATGAACGAGCGGCCTGCACGGCCCACAAGACAAGAGGAAATACGCCATGAATACCAAGGACATGTTCTCCTTCTCGACCTTCGATCCTTCCAAGATGCAGGAAAACTTCCGCGACTTCGCCGAAAAGGGCGCCGCACAGTCGAAGGAAGCCTATGCCAAGATGAAGGCCGCAACCGAAGAAGCCACCAAGACCGTGGAAGCCACCGTGCAGACCGCCCAGGCCGGCACCGTCGAACTCGGCCTCAAGGCCATCGACGCGCTGCGCACCAACACCGAGCATTCGCTCTCGCATCTTGAAGCCCTGCTCGGCGTGAAGTCGGTTGCCGAACTCTTCGAACTGCAGACCGCCTTCATCCGCAAGCAGGCTGAAGTGACGATCGAACAGGCCAAGGCAATCCAGGAAACCGCCAAGAAGGTTGCCGAATCCGTCGCCAAGCCGGGCAAGGAAGCCGCTGAAAAGGTCGCTTCGACCTTCAAGGCTGCCTGATCGAGCCTCCTGACACCAGATCCTCCCAGATCAAAGGGGCCGGGCTTTCGAGCCTGGCCCTTTTTCATGCCAGCCCATTTTGCAACATCCGCAGAAAGGGCTTGAAAAAAAATCTCACTGCTCGTATGTGACCCCTCGACGGCGTCAGCGACGCGGTCATGTGCGGTTGTAGCTCAGTTGGTTAGAGCGCAGGTTTGTGGCACCTGAGGTCGGAGGTTCGAGACCCCCCAACCGTACCATTTTTTCATTTCCCCCAAAGATTACATTCGAAGCGGCAAAACGCTCGGCGTTATCCCGTCTTGCTTGGTCGACGTCCGGCCAATAGGTCCTTGTGCGCCCCGAGCAGCTTTGCCATGCGGTCAACAACGATGCGGATTTCCCGTCGATGGCGATCATCGTTGTTCATCACGATCCATTGCCGGTGACGGAGCGCGGCGATCTCTTCGCCGGTCCGCTCCAGAGTTGGATCAAGGTCACCGACAAAGCATGGCAGGATCGCCATACCGGCTCCGGCCCTGACAAGATCGAGCAGCGAGCGTGGACGATTGGCCGTGACGACGATGCGATCCGGCTTATTTTCATGCGGCCAGCGCAGATAGTTTGAGACTGCATTTTCCGTATCCACAGCCAGCCACGGCTCGGCACCGATCCAATCACGATTGCGGGCGCGATAGACGGCATAGGCCACCTCGCCTGCGGCGACTGAGGCGAGGTTTGGCTCCTCCGGCTCGAAGGCGCGGATGCCGATATCGCTTTCACGATGGGCGAGACGGGCCCTTTGCTCGGCAACGTTCATATCGATACGAAAAGCATCTCGCTCCGTACGGATCGCGTGCATGTTCTGTGCTACCAGCCAGGCGATCCAGGTGCCGAGGCTGATGCGCACCAGCGCCTGCCCGCCGGTTCCCCGCCTCCATTCCTCTACCTTACGGCTCGCCGCCTCCAGTTCGGACAATTGCTCCAGCAGTTGGCCACCGTCCAGGGTCAGCCGATACCCGGTCTGGCTGCGCAGGAAGAGTTCGCGGCCCAACCGCTGCTCCAGTTCGACCATGCGCCGCCCCAGCGTGGCGGGGCTGAGGCCCGTGGCGTCAGCGGCAGCGGTCAAGCCGCCCTGGCGGGCGATCACGATGAACAGCTGATAGGCATCCCAGGCTATGTCTTTCATGAATGAAAGACATAATGCATTCCTTCATGTTTATACAGCCAATTTTGATGAGTAACCTCTTCCCAGGTCCAGACTTGAAGGAGATCTCTCATGCTTGAGCCCCACATGATCCTTGCCATCCTGTCGCTGCAGAAGACCTGCGAGCGACCCTCAGGCCGGAAAGAGGAAGACGCCTTCTACCAGCGGTATCGGGAACCGATTTATCGGCGCTTTTATCAAAGATGGCTTCGGCTTTCCAAACGTCTTCTGGGCCACCGTCAGCCCCGCGAGGCGGCACTGACCAGCGATCATCCTGTCCCGGCATTCGAGCCATGCCGCTGAATGCGGAAGAGCCCAGTGGGACGCACTGGGCTCTTCAATTTCTGTCTCTGAATGGCTCGATCAAGCCGCCCGAACCGTCCCCTGCCCGCGATCCGCCTCGATGCGGAACTGCTGGAGGAGATCGCGCAGGGCATCGGTCTGCAGTGACAGATCCTGTGTTGCGGCTGTCGCCTCTTCCACCATGGCGGCGTTCTGCTGGGTCATCTGGTCCATGCGGTTGACGGCGCCGTTGACTTCCTGCAGCGCGCCGGACTGTTCGCGGCTTGCCGAGGCGATCTTTTCCACGTGGTCGCTGATCGCTGATATCTGCGAGCCAATGCGCGACAGCACCTCGCCGGTCTGCTGGACATGGGTCGAGCCGCTTGCCACTTCCGCAGCCGAGCGGTTGATCAGGCCCTTGATCTCCTTCGCCGCATTGGCCGAGCGCTGGGCGAGCTCACGGACTTCCTGTGCCACGACTGCAAAGCCCTTGCCCGCTTCGCCCGCGCGGGCGGCTTCGACGCCGGCATTGAGGGCCAACAGGTTCGTCTGAAAGGCGATTTCGTCGATCACGCCGATGATGTTGGAGATCTGACGCGAGGCATCCTCGATCCGGCCCATGGCCGAAATCGCACTGCCAACGACGACGGCGGATTCGTCTGCGTTCTTCTTGGCTTCACGCACAACGCCGTTCACTTCTTCCGCACGTTCCGAAGAGGAGCGAACGGCGACGGTGATTTCATCGACGGCGGCGGCCGTTTCCTCAAGCGAAGCGGCCTGCTGTTCGGTGCGACGGGCGAGATCCAAAGCGGACTGCGCCATCTGGCGACCATTGTTCTGGATCTGGTCCACATTGCCGGAGATCTGGTGCATGGTGTCACGCAGGCGGGCAAGCGACAGATTGAAGTCATTGCGCAGCTGCTCAAGACGACCGTGGAAGCGGCCCTCGATCTCGAAGGAGATGTCGCCGACAGCGAGGCGCTCCAATGCCTGGGCAAGCTTGCCGACGGCATGGTCGATCTGCTGGTCGAGGGCCTGCTTGTCTTCGTCGTTGCGGCGGCGTTCGGCCTCTGCTTCCTGCTGCTCGCGTTGACGCTCGGATTCGATCTCGAGCTTGGTGCGGGCGTTGGTCTTGAAGACCGCCAATGCGCGGGCCATCGCGCCGATCTCGTCGCCGCGTCTGTCGCCGGCAATGCCGGCTTCGAGGTCTCCCTCTGCCAGACGCTGCATGGTGGCGGTGATCCGGGCAATCGGCCGCTGCAACGTCAGCACCAGCGCAAAGCCGCCGATGATGGCGAGGATCACGCCGGCAATGGTGGTGCCGATGGAGAGGCGATTGGCTTCCTGGCGCTCGGTGCCGGCGGCATCCTTCTGCAGGTCGGCAAAGGAGGTGAGCGACGCCCAGATCGCATCCATGGTGCGGCTGGCATCGGCGAAGCTCTCGGCGCGGGCGCCGCTGGTCTTGACCAATGTTTCCGAGTCTGATGTCAGCGAGGCCAGAAGCGGCTGGATGGCGCCGGTCAGGCTGTCGTAGAAGGCCTTGTCGGCAATGCTGCCGCCGAGCACGACGAGGTTGTCGCTGACCAGCTTGATCTGGCGCAGGAGCGGCTCGCGGGCCTTGTCGTCCTTGACGTTGAGGAAGTTGGCAGCGACGAGGCGCAGGTCATAGACGTCCGCCACCAGCATGCGGCTGCCAGCCTGTACATCGTCGGCCTGGACGGCACCCGTTTCGACGGCCGCAAACTTCTCGACCGACGACGCGTATTTCTCCTTCGCGCCCTGATCCAGCGTCGTGGCGAAGCCCCGGAAGCGCGCAGTGATGGAGCCGAGTTTGCGACCGGCCTCCAGGCTGGTGTCGCCGGTTGCGATCTCGGTCTTCAGTTCGCCGATAGCGGCCTGGAATTCCTTGGCCATGGGCTTCGACTTGGCCGGCAAGGCATTGGCGATCTTGCGCTGG
Source organism: Rhizobium sp. AG855 (assembly GCF_003610655.1). Lineage (NCBI taxonomy): Bacteria > Pseudomonadati > Pseudomonadota > Alphaproteobacteria > Hyphomicrobiales > Rhizobiaceae > Rhizobium > Rhizobium sp. AG855. The sequence goes on from NZ_RAQG01000003.1 coordinate 2,970,064, forward strand.
GTCTTCACCAGTTCGGGAAGCTGCTTCTGCAGATAGGGGATCTGCGCCTCGGGCAGGCCGGCTGCAAAATAGCCGCGAACAAATTCGGCGAGCTGGGTGGCTGCAGCGGAGAGACGATCGGCTTCGCGAAGGGCCGCCTTGGCGTCAGCTTCGCCACTGACGACCGCGCGCTGCAGTTTCTGCGCTTCGTCGCCGACGCGGATCTGCTGTGCCATCAGGCCCTTCAGATGTTCCTGAATGGCGGTGGCGGTCTGAACCTCCGCCTGATGCAACTGCCAGAGAGCGTCGATCTTCTGGTTGATCGCGCCGGTGCCGGCGATCGCTTCGTCGAGGAAGTTGCGGCCCATGCCGCCTTCGCCGATCTCGGCAATATTGTCCTTCAGCGTCGCCTGCTGGGCGTCGAGCTGGGAGACGACGGCGGTGCGGGTTTCATCCGAGGTCTCGTTGAGGAACCGGGTCATGGCCGCGTTCACACTGCGAAAGCCGTTCAGCGAGCGCATCGTGCCGTTGGAAATCTCCATCCGCTGCTGCAGCAGTCCCGACGCGTAAAGCCCCATCAGACCGACGGCGGTTATCGACAGCACAAAGGGAAGCACGAAGGCCATGACCTTCGTCGAAATCGAAAATCGGGACAAAATATGATCGATCAAAACGCGTCCTCCACGCAAGAGGAGACAGGCTCCTCCGAAACATTCCAAGTCTGCGCAGACAGGATCCGCGCCGACAGTCCTCCACTCCGAGGATCAGAATGACCGGAAAAGTATCAAGGCGAGGTTAAGCGCTTAGTCCGAGGAACTGCGGGGCCGACGGTTCTTGTTCTAGGCCGGAACAAGGATACCGCCGATCGGGCGGCACCACCGGGTCTTGCGCGTCATGCGGGGCGCATGCGGAGGCGAAGCCAGGGGCGACAGACCCGTTCACCTCAATCGCGTGGGGGATATCGTCAACCGAGGAGATAGCTGGTCGCGAGGGTTGCCAGCATGCTTGCGGCAAACAGGCTGCTGATCAGCAGCGCGCGGAGTGTGTTTCGCTCTTCGTCCTGCCGGCGGGTGACGGCGATGGCAATGGCGCGGGGCTTGCGGTTCTCAGGGGTCATCAATGCAATCCTTGAAAAGGTCCGTGACGAGAACATGCCTGTTTGGCTGCCGGCCTGACGTCATGTCGCGGCTTATCTCCTGCCGCGCCGGCATTCTGTCAGGATGGCCGACGCATGTTAACAAGTCCTGAATTACAATGCAAAGCTTGCCTGTAACCGGCGAAAAGCATCAGACGCTTTCGCCGGCCGCATGCCCCGATGCCCAGGCCCACTGAAAATTGTAGCCGCCGAGCCAGCCCGTCACGTCGACGCATTCGCCGATCAAGAAGAGGCCGGGCACGTCCTTCGCCTGCATGCTGCGGCTGTCGAGCTTTCGGGTGTCGATACCGCCCAAGGTCACCTCGGCCGTGCGATAGCCCTCGGAGCCTGCCGGCTTCAGCCGCCAGCCACGGATCTGATCGGCCAGCGCGACGAGCGCTTTGTCCGGGAGATCGGCGAGCGGACGTTCCAGCTTGTGCGTCTCGGCAAGGTACTGTGCCAAGCGCTTGGGCAGGTGCTGGGCCAGCACCGTCTGCACCTGCTGGCGCCCGTTGTCGCGTTTGGCAGATTTCAGGATCTCGGCAAAATCGCGGTCCGGCTCCAGCGACATGACAATCTCGTCGCCCTCCCGCCAGTAGCTCGAGATCTGCAGGATGGCCGGGCCTGAGAGACCGCGATGGGTGAACAGCATGGCCTCACGGAAATGCGTCTTGCCATGGGCGATATCGGCCTCGACGGCGACACCGGCGAGATCGGACAGGGAAGACAGCAGGTTGGGTTCCAGCGTCAGCGGCACGAGCGCGGGCCTCGTCTCCGTCACGGAGAGGCCGAACTGCTCGGCGATGCGATAGGCAAATCCGGTCGCGCCCATCTTGGGGATCGACTTGCCGCCGGAGGCGATCACCAGATTGCGGGCAAGGACCGTGCCGTCGCTCGTCTGCAGACGGAAACCATCAAGGTTCTTCGCGACATCAGAGATTTCGCAGGACAGTTTCAGTTCGACATGGGCCGCGCGCATCTCGTCGAGCAGCATGCGGATGATGTCCCTGGCGCTGTCGTCGCAGAAGAGCTGGCCGAGCGTCTTTTCGTGCCAGGCGATCTTGTGGCGGTCGACCAGCGCGATGAAATCGGAAGGCGTGTAGCGGGCGAGCGCCGATTTGGCGAAATGCGGATTTTCGGAAATGTAGTTCTTCGGACCCGCATGGATATTGGTGAAGTTGCAGCGCCCGCCGCCGGAGATGCGGATCTTCTCGCCCGGTGCTTTCGCATGATCGAGCACGACGACGGAGCGGCCGCGCCTTCCGGCGGTGAAAGCCGCCATCATGCCGGCGGCTCCGGCTCCGATGATGGCGACGTCATAGGTCATGGCCATGCCGCTTCTCCTGTCAGCTCCGCGCCTGTCTCGGCAAACTTTTGATCAAAGTCAACGCTCCCCCCTCGCCATTGAGGAAAGTCTGGTTATGATGGAACCCATCAACAACCAACCGGTGAGACATGCCTCCGAAGAAGCCCATGCAGAGACCCCTCAACGTCACATCCAAGAAGACGAGCGTTCCGCCGGACCCTGGATCGAAGCGTGGCGTCTCGAGCTGGAAGGAGGCGGCCAACTGGCTGAGGGCGCGTGGCATCGAGGACATCGAATGCATCACGCCAGACCTTGCCGGCGTGCCGCGCGGCAAGATGATGCCGTCGTCGAAGTTCACCTCGAACACGTCGCTGGCCCTCCCCTCCGCGATCTACCGCCATACGATTTCCGGCGAGTATCCGGATGAGACGGAGAATTTCCGTTACGAGCCGCGCGACAGCGATCTGAAGCTGCTGCCCGACCTTTCCACGCTGGCGGTCGTCCCGTGGGAAACGGACCCGACTGCCCAGGTGATCTGCGACATCGTCGATTCCGACGGCGAGAACGTGTCCTACACGCCGCGCAACGTCTTGAAGAACGTTCTTCGCCTGTACGAAGAGAAGGGCTGGAAACCGGTCGTCGCGCCGGAGATCGAGTTCTACCTCGTCGCGATGAACGATGATCCGGATTATCCGCTGCATCCGCCGAAAGGTCGGTCCGGCCGTTCGATCGTCGGAGGCCAGGGCTATTCGATTGCCGGGATCAACGAATTCGACGAGTTGATCGACGACATCTACCACTTCTCGGAAAAGCAGGGGCTGGAGATCGACACCCTGATCCACGAGGAAGGTCCCGCCCAGCTCGAAATCAACCTGCGCCACGGCAATCCGATCGAACTTGCCGACCAGGTGTTCATGTTCAAGCGCACGATCCGCGAGGCGGCGCTGAAGCATGGCATCTACGCCACCTTCATGGCCAAGCCGATGCAGGGCCAGCCGGGTTCGGCGATGCACATCCACCAGTCGGTGGTCGACATCAAGACGGGCAAAAACGTCTTCTCGAAGCCGGACGGGTCGGCCTCGCCGGAGTTCTTCCACTTCATCGGCGGCATGCAGAAATATGTGCCGAGCGCGCTGGCGATGCTGGCACCTTACGTGAACTCCTATCGCCGACTGACGCCCGACATGGCGGCTCCGGTCAACAATGCCTGGGGTTACGACAACCGGACGACGGCCTTCCGCGTGCCGGTGTCCGATGCTGCCGCGCGGCGCGTGGAGAACCGGCTCCCGAGTTCGGATGCAAACCCCTATCTCGCGCTCGCGGCTTCGCTCGCCTGCGGCTATCTCGGCATCGTCAAGGAGATCGAACCGACGGCTGCCGCCGAAGGATCGGAGAACGAGGGATCGGTCGACTTGCCGCGCGGTCTCCTGGAAGCGGTGTCCCTGATGGAAAGCCAGGCTGATTTCCACGACGTCTTCGGTCGAGAGTTCATCGGGCTCTATGCCGGGGTCAAACGCGGCGAATTCGAAACCTTCATGCAGGTTATCAGCCCGTGGGAACGCGAATTCCTCCTGCTCAACGTGTGAGGGAGTTGGCCCCATGACATGGCAAAGCCCGATCGCACCGGGGATCTCCTGGTATCAGGCCAGCGTCGGCGAGCGCCCGGAATATCCTGAACTCGACGGCTCGGTGCGCGCCGACGTCGCCATCATCGGCGGCGGTTTCACCGGTCTCCAGGCCGCGTTCAACCTGCGACGCCTTGGCGCCTCCGTTGTTCTGATCGAGGGCAGCCGCTTCGGTGACGGAGCGTCCGGCCGCAACGGCGGACAACTCGGCACCGGCCAGCGCGCCTGGCCGGCCGAACTCGAAGAGGAGCTCGGTTTCGCGCGTTCCAAGGCGCTGTTCGACATGGCGGAGAACGCGAAGCGTTACCTGCTCGACTTCGCCGAACAACACGGCATCGACATGGAATACATGCCGGGCCAGATGAATGTCGCGCACAAACGCGGCTGGGAAAAAGACTATCGGCACGATGCCGATGTCATGGCTGAGCGATATGGCTATCCGCATGTTTCCTTCATGGACGAAGCCGAGACGCAGGAGAGACTGGGCTCCAAACGCTATCACTACGGCGTGCGGGACAGCGGCACCGGCCATATCCACCCGCTGAAGCTGTTGGTGGGGCTGGCAAGAGTGGCCGCGTCTGCCGGGGCGATGATCCACGAAATGACGCCAGCCAGGGCGATTCGCCAGGCCGGCGGCAAAACGGTCATCGATACGCCGAAAGGCACGATTACCGCCGATCGCGTGCTGATCGCGACCAATGCCTATATCGGCAATCTGGAGCCGGTGACGGCGGCCCATGTCATGCCGATCCGATCCTTCATCGGGGCGACAGTGCCGCTGGACACGTTTCCGGAAGTGCTTCCGGGTTCAGAAGCGGTGGCCGACAGCCGGTTCGTGGTGCGCTATTTCCGCAAGACGCAGGACGGGCGGCTGCTGTTCGGCGGACGCGAGGCTTATACCTCCGACAGTCCGCGCGACATCTCCAGCCACATCCGCCGGCAGATTGCCGAGATCTACCCTGCTCTCGCATCGGTCGAGATGACCCATGCGTGGGGCGGCTCGGTCGGCATCACCATGCCACGCAAACCGTTTGCGCGGGACGTCCTGCCGGGCGTCACGTCGCTTGCCGGCTATTCCGGCCACGGCGTGATGCTGTCGAACTATTGTGGCAAGATGTATGCGGATACGATCGCTGGGAACGCCCGAGAACTGGATGCACTCAAGGATCTGAAGATCCCGCCCTTCCCCGGCGGTGGCCGCCTGCGCAAACCCCTGCTCTTCCTCGCGCTCACATGGTATGCGCTTCGGGACCGATTCTGATCATCGTGCCCGCGATCCAATGTCGCAGATAAGGATGTATTCATCCTTTCGGCGGCATTGGTTCCACAAATTTCCGGGTGCAGGGTGGCTTTTTTAAATCGATTAGATTAGAACCGGTGCAACGCTTTTCCGAATGAGAGACGCCGCATGAGCAGCCAGATCATCCCCGTGGAACCCTTTGACTACGTCGTCTTCGGCGGCACCGGCGACTTGGCCGAACGCAAGCTTCTGCCGGCGCTGTATCATCGCCAGCTGGCCGGCCAGTTGACCGAGCCGACCCGCGTGATCGGCGCCTCGCGCACCGCCATGACCGACGACGAGTATCGCAAGTTCACGCTTGACGCGCTGAAGGAGCATCTGAAGGCGGAAGAACTGGAAGAAGCCGAGCTCGCGAAATTTCTTGCCCGCATCCACTACGTTTCGGTCGACGCCAAGTCGGATCAGGGCTGGGAAGATCTGAAAAAGCTTCTCGACCAGGGCAAGGACATCGTTCGCGCCTTCTATCTCGCTGTTTCGCCGGCGATTTTCGGTGACATCGCGGACAAGATCCGCGACCACAAGCTGATCACCAAGTCGACCCGCATCGTCGTCGAGAAACCGATCGGCCGTGACCTCGCCTCCGCGCAGGCGCTGAACGACACGATCGGCAAGGTGTTCAAGGAAGAGCAGATCTTCCGCATCGACCACTATCTCGGCAAGGAGACGGTGCAGAACCTGATGGCGCTTCGCTTCGCCAATGCGCTCTACGAGCCGCTGTGGAACTCCGCCCATATCGACCACGTGCAGATCACGGTTGCCGAATCCGTCGGTCTCGAAGGCCGCGTGACCTATTACGACAAGGCCGGCGCGCTGCGTGACATGGTGCAGAACCACATCCTGCAGCTTCTCTGCCTCGTGGCCATGGAAGCCCCGTCCTCGCTCGACGCCGAAGCCGTGCGTGACGAAAAGCTGAAGGTCCTGCGTTCGCTGAAGCCGATCACGCCGGCCAATGTCGAGAAGCAGACGGTTCGCGGACAGTACCGCGCCGGTGCCTCGGCGGGCGGTGCGGTCAACGGCTACCAGGAAGAACTGGGCGCGGTCTCCGATACGGAAACCTTCGTCGCCATCAAGGCGGAGATCAACAACTGGCGTTGGGCGGGCGTGCCCTTCTACCTGCGCACCGGCAAACGTCTCGCAACCCGGATGTCGGAAATCGTCATCGCCTTCAAGCCGATCCCGCATTCGATCTTCGGCGATGCGGCCGGCCGGATCGAAGCCAACAAGCTGGTGATCCGCCTGCAGCCGGACGAAGGCGTCAAGCAGTGGCTGATGATCAAGGATCCGGGTCCGGGCGGCATGCGCCTGCGCCACGTTTCACTCGACATGAGTTTTGCCCAGGCATTCGACGTCCGCAATCCGGACGCCTATGAACGCCTCTTGATGGACGTCATCCGCTCGAACCAGACGCTGTTCATGCGCCGCGACGAAGTGGAAGCGGCATGGAAGTGGTGTGATCCGATCCTGAAATCCTGGGAAGAGATCGGCCAGAAGGCTCAAGGCTATACGTCCGGCACCTGGGGACCGAGCCAGGCCATTGCGCTGATCGAGCGCGACGGCCGCACATGGCACGAAAACGACTGAGGCCGGGATCGATGGCGTATCAGATGCACAGTTTCGAGACCGCCTCATTCCTGGCGGCAGCGCTTGCAGACCGCGTTGCGGCGGCTCTCTCTGCCGCCATCGCGGCGCGGGGAGAGGCAACGCTCGCCGTATCCGGCGGATCAACCCCCAAGGCCTTTTTCGAAGCCCTTTCGAGCCGCGCAATCGATTGGCCCAAGGTCAAGGTGACGCTGGTCGACGAAAGGTTCGTTCCGGAGGACAATCCGCGTTCGAACCATTTGCTGGTCAAGACCCACCTGCTGAAGGACGCTGCGGCGATGGCGCAGTTCGTGCCGCTCTATCGGCCGGAAGCGACAATCGAGGACGCGGCAATCACGGCATCCGGCATCGTTCCCGGCATGACGGGGCCTTTCGATGTCGTCATTCTCGGCATGGGCACGGATGGCCACACCGCCTCCTTCTTCCCGGGCGGAGATCACCTCACCGCCGCGCTGGACCTTACCCTGCCCCGGCGCGTCATGACGATGGAAGCCCCCGGTGCAGGCGAAGCCCGGCTGACGCTCTCCTTCTCGGCCTTGCAGGATGCCGGTCTTCTCGTCATCCATATCGAGGGCGCGGAGAAGAAGAGTGTGCTTGAAAAAGCGACTGCCGGAACGGACGAAGCCGACATGCCGATCCGTGCGGTGCTTGAACGGGCAGCGACAACGCCCGAAATCTACTGGGCGCCCTGAACGGGTGACCCTTGCCATGCCGTGACGGATCACGGTCTGGCCCGATGCGCGACAACCCGATGTCCGGGCCTGGAGGCCCTGCGCGAAGCGTGACCAGACGCGCGCGCCGAAAGAGGAGCGAAATCCTATGAGTGCAGACAGCCGTATCGAAGCCATCACCAAGCGGATCGTCGAGCGATCCAAGCCGACGCGTGAGGTTTATCTCGACCGGACGCGCCGGGCGATCTCCAAGGGCGTGCACCGCTCTACCCTGTCTTGCGGCAACCTCGCCCACGGCTTTGCCGTCTGTTCCCCCTCGGACAAGGCGGCCCTTGCCGGCGACGTGGTGCCCAATCTCGGCATCATCACCGCTTATAACGACATGCTCTCCGCCCACCAGCCCTTCGAGACCTATCCGGCGCTGATCCGTCAGGCGGCAGCGGAAGCGGGTGGCGTGGCACAGGTCGCGGGCGGCGTTCCCGCGATGTGCGACGGCGTGACCCAAGGGCAGCCGGGCATGGAGCTGTCGCTCTTCTCCCGCGATGCGATCGCCATGGCAGCCGCGATTGGCCTGTCGCACAACATGTTCGATGCCGCCGTCTATCTCGGCGTGTGCGACAAGATCGTGCCCGGCCTGATGATCGCAGCCCTGACCTTCGGCCACCTCCCGTCTGTCTTCATTCCAGCCGGCCCGATGACGACCGGCCTGCCAAATGACGAGAAGTCGCGCATCCGGCAGCTCTATGCCGAAGGCAAGGTTGGTCGCGCCGAGCTGCTCGAGGCGGAGTCCAAGTCGTATCACGGGCCTGGCACCTGCACCTTCTACGGCACTGCAAACTCCAACCAGATGCTGATGGAGATCATGGGCTTCCACCTGCCGGGTGCCTCCTTCATCAATCCCGGCACGCCACTGCGTGATGCGCTGACCAAGGAAGCGACGAAGCGGGCGCTTGCCATTACCGCGCTGGGCAATGAGTTCACGCCCGCAGGCGAGATGATCGACGAACGTTCCATCGTCAACGGCGTGGTCGGCCTGCATGCCACCGGCGGCTCGACCAACCATACGCTGCACCTGATCGCCATGGCTCGTGCCGGCGGCATCCAGCTGACTTGGCAGGATATCTCCGACCTGTCGGATATCGTGCCGCTGCTCGCCCGCGTCTATCCGAATGGGCTCGCCGACGTGAACCATTTCCACGCGGCAGGCGGCATGGGCTTCCTGATCAAGCAGCTGCTCAAGGCCGGCTATGTGCATGATGACGTGCGCACGGTCTATGGCCAGGGTCTTGCCGCATACACGATCGATCCAAAGCTCGCCGAAGACGGCACGGTATCCCGTGAACCGGCCTCCGAGGTCAGCGCCGATCCCAAGGTGCTCAGCACCATCGACAAGCCGTTCCAGTCGAATGGCGGCTTGAAGATGCTGACCGGCAATCTCGGCAAGGGCGTGATCAAGATTTCGGCGGTGAAGCCGGAGCGGCATGTCATCGAAGCACCAGCGATCGTTTTCCACGACCAGCAGGAACTGCAGGACGCGTTCAAGGCCGGCAAGCTGGAGAAGGACTTCATCGCGGTCGTCCGCTTCCAGGGACCGAAGGCCAATGGCATGCCGGAACTGCACCGCCTGACACCTCCGCTCGGTGTGCTGCAGGACCGCGGCTTCAAGGTGGCGCTGGTGACCGACGGCCGCATGTCCGGCGCATCCGGCAAGGTACCGGCGGCGATCCATGTGACACCGGAAGCGGTGGACGGCGGGCCGATCGCGCGGATCAAGGACGGCGACATCATTCGCCTCGACGCCATTGCCGGGACACTCGAAGTTCTGGTCGACGCTGCCGAACTTGCCTCCCGTGACAATGCGACGACAGATCTCGACGCCAATGAATTCGGCATGGGTCGCGAGCTTTTCGCCAGTTTCCGGCGGATTGCAGGTCCGGCAGACCAGGGCGCCAGCGTACTTTTCTAATAAAGCCCTCCCTTACAACAGCCAGGCCGCGAAAACTCGCGGCCTTTTTTTTGCGGTCAGATCCAGCAATTGTGACAAAAATCGGCCGGCTTAACGCATTCGAAACCTCTAATATTGTATATTTCGATACGGAAAAGCCTGCAGAATCAGGAAGATATACGAATCTCGCCGATCTTCATGACAGTTCTGCCTTTTGTCTACCTTCGTTCGGGACGGAGCGAAGGTCCACCCGTAATACTGGCAAAGAAGGACCAGCGCAGAGATGTTCGGACAGTCATATAACACAAAGGCGCAACTAGAATCCCTCGAGGTGGTCACGGCCAATATCATGATCGCGGATGAGAAGCTTAACATCCGCTATATGAACGCAGCCGTGAAGGAGATGCTGAAGGAGGCGGAAGCTGACCTCAGAAAAGAGCTGCCGCGCTTTGAATTTGCCAAGCTGATCGGCAGCAATATCGACATCTTCCACAAGAACCCGTCGCACCAGCGCAACATGCTGGCGAGCCTCAAGACGCAGCACCGGGCGACCATCTGGGTCGGGCATCATGCCTTCGACCTGATCGTGACGCCTCTGAAGAGCGGCTCCAAGACAACAGGTTTCGTGGTCGAATGGGCCAATGCCAGTGCCCGCCTGCAGAATCTCGATTACCAGAACCAGATGGTCGCGATCAGCCGCGTTCAGGCCATCATCGAATTCACGCCCGAAGGTGAGGTCGTGACGGCCAACGACAACTTCCTCAATGCTCTTGGCTACCGTCTCGACGAGATCAAGGGCAAACATCACAGCATGTTTGTCGATCAGGACTACAGCCGATCGCCCGACTACCAGGAATTCTGGAAGCAGCTTCGCGCCGGCAAGTTTCAGGCGGCAGAATTCACCCGCTACGGCAAGGGCGGCAAGAAGGTCGTGATCAACGCTTCCTACAATCCGATCCTTGATGATCGCGGTCGCGTGACCAAGGTCGTAAAGTTCGCTACCGACGTGACCGAACGCGTGCATGCGGTCGATACGATCGGCGATTCGCTGAAGAAGATGGCCGATGGCGATGTCAGCTTTACCATCGACCGGCCGTTTGCTCCGGACTTCGACGCACTGCGCATCAACCTGAACGAGGCGCTGACGCAGCTTGGCTCGACGCTTGGTGCCGTTGCCAAGTCGACGGACCAGATCGACAGCGGGACGCGCGAAATCAGCCACAGCGCTCAGGATCTTTCGAAGCGGACCGAGCAGCAGGCAGCGTCCCTCGAAGAAACGGCCGCGGCGCTCGACCAGATCACGGTCAATGTCAGCAATGCCTCCAAGAGATCGGAAGAGGCGCGCAACTCCACCCAGTTGGCCGATGCCAGCGCGACGCGGTCCGGGCAGATCGTGGCAGAAGCCGTTGGCGCCATGGCCAGGATCGAACAGTCTTCGAACCAGATCTCCAACATCATCGGCGTGATCGACGAGATCGCCTTCCAGACAAACCTGCTTGCCCTCAATGCCGGTGTCGAGGCTGCCCGTGCGGGCGAGGCCGGCAAGGGCTTCGCGGTCGTCGCCCAGGAAGTTCGCGAGCTGGCCCAACGCTCTGCGCAAGCAGCGAAGGAGATCAAGGAACTGATCCGCAACTCGTCGGAAGAGGTGAAGAACGGCGTAAAGCTGGTGAGCGAGACCGGCGAGGCGCTGAAAACCATCCAGGAGAACATCGTCGCGGTCAACGATCACATGCAGGCCATTGCAAGCTCCGCCCGCGAACAGGCGACGGGATTGTCCGAGGTGAATTCGGCGGTGAACCAGATGGACCAGGTCACCCAGCAGAACGCGGCGATGGTGGAAGAATCGAACGCGGCCAGTGCCACGCTCGCCCACGAAACCGAGAGACTGCGGCAGTTCATCGCTCGCTTCACGCTCGGGCATCATTATTCCGGCAATACGGGCCAGAGCTCTGCACCTGTCCGCCATGCACCTTCGGCAGCACCGGCCGAGCGCCGTCCATCGGCCCGTCCGGCTGCGGTCCGTGGCAACACGGCCCTGAAGGAAGACTGGCAGGAATTCTGATCCGACGCGTCGTGTCCAACCCAAAGGCCGGCTGGCAGCAGCCGGCCTTTGCTGTTTCTAGAGGCGGGGCGCCTTGGCGAAGCCCTTGCCCAGAATGGGGCCTGTCGGCCGGCCGGTCGGTGAACCCCCGAGCGGCTCTAGGGTGATCTCGTAGAGCTGCTCCTCGATGGGTCCGGGAAGGGCCGGCCCGGTGACCGTGGAGGTCTGCCAACCATCGAGGATCCCGAGCGAGACCGGGCCCATGTCCCGCGTCGGCAGGGTCCAGAGTTGCAATGAACGGTCTGTCGGTACCGCAAGATCGACCAGCGGCGTCACCTTCGCGCTGTCATTGCCAAAATCCTCGATCGTCGCGACCGGCTGGCCAGCGCTGTCCATGAGGATGGCGATGACCTGGGGCTCGCCCTGCCTGAACAGCGCGTAGAGCGAGATGCCGAAGAACAGCATTGCGGCGGCAGCGGATGACAGAGCGATGCGCTTCCAGCGATCGAGCCGGTTATCGTTCGATGCTTGTGGCGGGACACTCGGTCGCATGACCGGTTGTGGTCCTGTCGCTTCCAGCTGTTGCTCTATTTTCTTCCACAGGCCGTCCGAAACCGGCGAGGACGGACCGGCCAGATCGAGTTCGATGAAGCGGTCGCGCGCCTCTCCCACGGCAGTCGCGAGATCGCCATTCGCCTGCATCTCTTCCTCGACGCGCGTTCGCTCGGCATCGTCCATCAAGCCCAGGACATAGGCATCGGCACGTTCGGCCATCGTCTGCCAGATCGTCATGCCATGCACTCCCTGAGGGCCGAGAGGGACCTGCGTATCCAGGCCTTGGCAGTGCCGAGCGGAAGCTTGAGCCGCCCGGCGATCTCGCCATGGCTGTAGCCTGAGACATAGGCCATGAAGACCGTCTTGCGACGGACCTCATCCAGCCGTGACAGACACGCGCGCAAGCGGCTTGATGTGTCGAGATCGTCGAAGAGATCGACATAGAGGCTGTCACCGGCATCCTCCTGCAGGCGTTCCAGACTGTCCGTGTCGGTCAGTTCCTCCCGGCGTCCGTCGCGCAGGGCATTGAGTGCGCGGCTGCGCACCACCGCATACAGCCAACCGCGCGCCGAGCCGCGTTCGGGCTGATATTGCCAGGCCTTTGCCCAGATCTGCAGAAAGGCTTCCTGGACGATTTCCTCGGCCAATTCATGCCGGCGCAGGATGCGCACGGCAATGGTCACCATGCGGCTCGCCTCAAACTCATAGAGCGTTGCGAGCCCTGCCCTGTCGCCAGAGGCACAGGCCTTCAGTGCCTGTTCCAATACCCGTTGCGGATCCTGCATCCGTGCTTCCCCATGATATGTCCTGCGAAAGTAGGCCGCAGCAGCCGTTTGACAACCAGCTGTGGCCTCGCCGCGCGGCATGACCGGTTCTCTCTGCGTGACCTGCATCGCCTTCGTTCTTTCTCTCGCCCTCTCTGCAAGTCAGACACCGGCGACGTTCATTTGGATGCAGGCAAAATAATTTTCGCACCGCTGCATCCAAACACGGGTGGTCGCGTGTCTGGGGATCAGGAGGCACCAATCGGTGTCGCCGGTTTCATCATTCGGGAGATTTTCATGACCAGCATCCGTATCCTCAGCCTCGCCGCCGCAACCGCGCTCACCGCATTCGGCGCTCAGGCTGCCGAGGTCGTCGGCCTTGCCGGCGACAAGACGCTCGTGATCTTCGACACAGACAAGCCGGAGAGTGCCAAGACGGTCGCCATCAGCGGCGCCGAGCGTTTGGTCGGCCTCGACTACCGGCCCGGCAACCAGAGTCTGGTGGGCGTGACCGCCGACAGCGTGATCGTCACCATCGATCCGGCCACGGGGGCAGCAACGGAGGTTGCCAAGATGGACAAGCCGCTTGCCATCGGTGACGCGCCTGTTGTGGTGAACTTCAACCCGGCGGCTGATCGGCTGCGTTACATGACCGGCACGACGAACTACCGCGTTCATCCCGACACGGGTGCCGTGACCGTCGATGGCAACCTCGCCTTCGAGGAGGGCGACATGCACAAGGGCGAGACGCCGAACATCGTTGCTGCCGCCTATACCAATTCGGTGGGCAAGCCGGAAAAGACAGCGATGTACAACATCGACGCCACGATCGGGGCGCTGATCCAGCAGACCAAGCCGAATGACGGCACGCTAAAAGCGATCGGCAAGCTTGGCATCGACGGCATGCCGAAGACTTACGCCTTCGACATTCAGGCGACTGGCGAGGGCAAGAACACCGCCTGGCTGGTGGCCGACAATGTGCTCTACACGGTGAACCTTGAAACAGGTGCGGCAACCAAGGTGAACGTGATCGGCGGCGCCGAGATGCCGATCAAGGCGATCACCGTCATGCCGGCCATGTAAGGGCAAAATTCCTCGCACCATCTACGACAAAGCCTCCGCAGCGTTGCTGCGGAGGCTTGCTAGGCTTTTCTTCGTCCTGTCTCAGAGCATTGCCGTGTATTTCGGCAGTTCCCGCAAGGACGGCACCACGATCAGCGTATTGACCTGGCCTCGCTTGAAGGCATTGAGGAAGCGATTGTAATCCTCGAACACGACGCAGCCGGAGCTGTCCCCACGGCGACGCAGCAGATAGGTGTGGGTCAGGAAGCCATCGCGATTGTACATCTTGGCATCGCCTACCGGGGTCATGCGGATCGCCTCGATGCCGTGGAAGCGGGCCTCACGCATGCGCAGCTTGTAGACGTTCGGCGGGGTCGGACCCTGGTTCTTCATGTGCACATATTTCGGATTGTCGCGCATGTGCGCCCGTCCCGAATGAGCGCGAAGCTTTTCGCCGTTCGGCATGTGAACGGTGGCATCCTCGATCACGTAGACTGCGATGCGGCTGCCCGGACCGGGCAAGCTGTTCTTGCGGCTGAACAGACCGCCTGCGCCATCATCCGTGGTGATCGGATTGTTGGGCTTCGCATAGGCCAGAAGATTGGCGAGCGTCTTCCTCTTCGGCTTTTCCGGAGCTGGAGTTTCGGCGGCGACGGGAGGCTCGGGTGCCGGGATCGCCGCGGCGCGCGGCTTGACCTGCGGCACAGGGCCATCATCGGGAAGATCCCCATGCTCGCTGGCCTGGGGTTCGGACAACAGTTCCTGAAAAGGTTCTTCACGCGGATCGGCAGCCGCCATCATGTCGTCCGCTTTTGGCGGCGCGGCATAGCCGAGGGCTGGCGGAGCGGAAGAGGCAGGAGAGATGGAGGCCGTGACAACAGGATCGACCGGATTCGCGTCGTCCACACCGCTGCGGCGATCACGGGCCGCTGTCGCCAATGCAGCCTGCTGGCGTTCGGTCTCGAACTTGCCGAGAGCCTCGCGCAGGACAGCGATCGCCTGGGGATCGGTAAAGCTTTCAATGCGGGCAAGAAGCAGGCGGTCGGACTTTTCGACTTCTGCCAGCCGCATTGCGGCCGGCAGCATCAGGAGGCCGAGATTGTCTGTCGCGGCAACCGCCTCGGCGAAACGTTGGCGCATGGTTTCCAGCGCTTCCTGTTCACCGGACGGGGCTTTCTGCGCGCGCGGCGCCAGAGGCTGCGTAACCATCAGCGTCGGCTTTGGCAGGACATGGCCGGCGTAGACGGGGGCCTCGATGGGCGAGGATGAGAGGCCCTTGAATATGGCCAGGCTCGCGGTGGTCCAGAAGGCACAGGCGAGTGCAATCCCCATCACCGTCGGCAGGCTGGAGCCGCGCTTGACCTTGCGCGGCTGCATCTTCTTGACGGCGGGCGTTGTGCCGCCGGAGACCGAGGAGGTCGAGGACGCCATGATACTTGAACTCGCTTACCAAAACTCAAGGGAACCGGCACATGACAGGGAATGCCGGCTTTACTGGGACAGGATCGGAATTTTCCATCCTGTCGCTTGTCCTAAAGAATGAAGAAGTTTGGTAACCAAGTGGTTTACGCGGACCGGTTTCTTGTCACATTCCAGTTCACGGCATGGTGACCGAGTGGTCTCAGACGTGGCGGGTCAGCCCTCCATCCACCTTGAGGTTCTGGCCGGTGATATAGGCGGCGCCATCCGAGGCGAGGAAGGCAATCGTGGCGGCGATCTCCTCGCTGGTGCCGTAACGCTTCATCGGCACGCCGTCACGGCGCTCCTCCGTGGCTGGCAGGCTGTCGATCCAGCCGGGCAGAACATTGTTCATCCGGATGTTTTCGGCTGCATAAGTGTCGGCGAAGATCTTGGTGAAGGAGGCAAGACCGGCGCGGAAGACGGCCGAGGTCGGGAACATCGACGAGGGCTCGAAGGCCCAGGCGGTGGAGATGTTGATGATGGTGCCTGACTTCTGCGCCTGCATGATTGGGGTGACGAGCCGGGTCGGGCGAATGACGTTCAGCAGGTACACGTCCATGCCGGTCGCCCACTGCTCGTCGGTGATCTCCAGGATCTGCGCACGCGGACCGTGGCCGGCACTGTTGACCAGCACGTCGATGCGGCCATAGCGCTCCATGGTGCCATCGACGAGGCGGGCGAGATCCTCAGGCGAACGGTTGGAGCCTGTCACGCCATAACCGCCGAGTTCGGCCGCAAGCGCCTCGCCCTTGCCTGACGACGAGAGGATCGCGACCTTGAAGCCGTCGGCGGCCAGACGGCGCGCCGCAGCGGCTCCCATGCCGCTTCCGCCGGCGGTTACGATGGCTACTTTTTCGATGGACATGCATGATCTCCCTGGTTTTCAGGCAAGATCAAAGCTGCGGCAGCGGAAGTCCAGTCAAAAAAGCTGAAGGCCGGCGCAGTTTCACCGGCACCGACCTTCGAAGAACGATTGAGCCCGTTTTACCAACTGCGGACGTCGAGCACGCGGTCCTTGTGCGCCGGGTGGGTCGAGAAGACGAAGATGCGGTCGAGCTCCTTCTGCGTCAGCAGACGCAGGAAGCGGATCTCTGCGGTGTTGTTCGGAAAGGTCTTCATCAGCACGGCGCCGACCTTGTTGATGCGGGCATCCGGGATGTCGAGATAGAATTGCTTCGGCAGATTGACCTGGGTCAGCAGCGCGACGACGGCACCGCTCATCGAGATGCGAATGACATCGCAGCGACGCGCCGCCATATGGGTCATGCCGTTCTCGGTATATTCGAGACGTCCGGCATTCATCGTGTCTTCCATGCGGTACCGGTTCTCCCGGTCGTACATGAAGGATTCTTCCTTTTTCAGAAAGTGATTGCCACCTGCCGTTCTCATCGTTCTGCCCTTTGTCTTTTTGTCGTTTGTTGTGGGTAAAAAGCTACCAGCGACAGTTTAACAGTCGGTATTTGGCGCGCGTCCCGAAGGGCATGACGAAAGGCCCTGTATCCTTACGGATAACAGGGCCTTAAGATGTCCGAAAATGCGGCAGGCGGTCAGTGGCGATAGGTCTGGCCGGCGGCATCGAAGAGATGCAGCTTGGTCTTGTCGGCCGAGAAGCGCACGGTCTGGCCCTTCTTGACATCGACGATACCGGGCAGCTTGACGACGATCGGCTCCTCCTCGACCGGACCCATGACGTACAGAAGCGTCACTTCGCCCAGGGCTTCGACGATCGATATCGTGCCTTCGAAAAGGAACTGGTCTCCCGTGGCAATGGAGAGATCCTCCGGGCGTACGCCGAAGCTCGCGGTCTTGCCCTTCTCGGTTGCCGCCGTTTCGATATCGACGGCGACTTCGGAGCCATCCTTGAGCTTGATGCGGGTGACGGCACCGGTTTCGATGATGGTGGACGGCATGATGTTCATGGCCGGAGAGCCGATGAAGCCGGCGACGAAGAGATTGGCCGGACGCTCATAGAGTTCGAGCGGCGGGCCGACCTGTTCGATCTTGCCGGCTGACAGCACCACGATGCGGTCGGCGAGCGTCATGGCCTCGACCTGATCGTGGGTAACGTAGATCATCGTGGTGTCGGCCATCTGCTCGTTGAGCTTGGCGATCTCGATACGGGTCGCCACACGCAGCGCTGCGTCGAGGTTCGACAGCGGCTCGTCGAAAAGGAAGACCTTGGGGTCGCGGCAGATGGCACGGCCGATGGCGACGCGCTGACGCTGGCCGCCGGACAAGGCTTTCGGCAGACGGTCGAGATAAGGGCCGAGCTGGAGGATATTGGCCGCCGAGCGGACGCGGCGGTCGATCTCGTCCTTACTTTCGCCGGCAATCCGCATGCCGAAGGCCATGTTGTCGTAAACCGTCATATGCGGATAGAGCGCATAGGACTGGAACACCATGGCGATGCCACGCTTGGAGGGGGGGACGTCGTTGACGAGCTGGCCGTCGATATACATCTCACCGCTGGTGATGTCCTCAAGACCAGCGATCATGCGTAGCAAGGTCGACTTGCCGCAGCCGGATGGGCCGACGAAGACGATGAACTCGCCTTCCTTGATCTCCAGATCGATGCCGTGCAGCACCTTGACCTGCCCATAGGACTTGCGGATGTCTTTGAGAACCAGACCCGTCATTTCTCTTCCTCCCCTGTCAGGCGTGGCGCGCGAAATAAGCGCCCCAGGCCGGCAATGCTACCTTGTTATCGTTGGTTTCGCTGGCAAAGCCATGCCCTTCCAGCGCTAGCCACTGGCCTTCGGGCAAGGTGATGGCTGCGGGTTCCGGGTTCATGTTGAAGAGGCAGAGCAACTTTTCATTGCCGAGAGCACGGGTGTAGACCAGCGCAAACTCGCCTGCCTCATGGAAGGTGATATCGCCCTTGGCAAAGGCCGGATATTGGCGGCGGAAGCCGAGGAAGCGGCGATACTGTTCAAGAACCGACTCATCCTTGCCCACCTGCGTGTTGACGGATTTCAGCACGTGCTCGACCGGGATCGGCAGCCAGGTCTTCGGCGCAGTCGAGAAGCCGGCCTGGGTCGCGTGGTCGTCCCAGACCATGGGCGTGCGGCAACCGTCGCGGCCCTTGAACTCCGGCCAGAACTGGATGCCATAGGGGTCCTGCAGGTCCTCGAAGGCGATCTCCGCTTCGGTCAGACCGAGTTCCTCACCCTGGTAAATGCAGACAGAGCCGCGCTGGGTGAGCAACAGGGCCGACATCATCTTGGCATAGGCCTCACGGTCCAGCACGCCGGCACCCCAGCGGCTGACGTGGCGAACCACGTCATGGTTCGAAAACGCCCAGCAGGCCCAACCCTCGGGGGCGGCGGCGGCAAAGGCGTTCTGGGTGTTGCGCACGACTTCCGGCGTCAGAGGCTCCGGCGCCAGGAATTCGAAGGCGTAGCACATCTGCATCTTGTCGTTGCCGGATGTGTATTCGCCGACGATCTCAAGGCCCCGCTGGCTGTCACCGACTTCACCCACCGCCGCGATCGCCGGATACTCATCCAGGAGCGCGCGAAACCGCTTGAGGAAGGCGATGTTCTCAGGGCGGTTCTTGTCGTAGAGGTGTTCCTGGAAATTGTAAGGGTTGACCGCCGGGGCCGTCGAGGCATTGCGACGCTCAGGCGCCAGCGGCGGATTGTCCCGCAATTCCTTGTCGTGGAAATAGAAGTTGATGGTATCGAGGCGGAAGCCATCGACGCCGCGGTCCAGCCAGAAGCGGGTGGCCGCGAGCAGCGCATCCTGCACTTCCGGATTGTGCAGGTTCATGTCCGGCTGCGAGGTCAGGAAGTTGTGCAGATAATACTGCATGCGGGTCGGATCCCACTGCCAGGCCGAACCACCGAAAATCGACAGCCAGTTGTTCGGCGGCGTGCCGTCCGGCTTGGAATCGGCCCAGACATACCAGTCGGCTTTCGGATTGACGCGGCTTGAGCGGCTTTCGACGAACCAGGGGTGCTGGTCGGACGAGTGGGACATCACGAGGTCGATCATGACCTTGATGCTCAGGCGATGGGCCTCGGCGATCAGGCCGTCGAAATCGGTCAGCGAGCCGAACATCGGATCGACATCGACATAGTTCGAGACGTCGTAGCCGAAGTCCTTCATCGGCGAGGTGAAGAAGGGCGAGATCCAGATCGCATCGGCGCCGAGGTCGGCGATGTGCTGCAGGCGGGCGGTGATGCCCTTGAGATCGCCGATGCCGTCGCCGTTCGAATCCTGGTAGGAGCGCGGGTAGATCTGGTAGATCACCGCACCACGCCACCAATCCTTGTCAGCGGAAAGCGTCGATTGCGTCGTGGAATTCATAGTCAATCCTTGTGCATGTCTTGAAGTTGGCCGTCCCGCTCAGCCTCCCTTGACCGAACCCGCGAGCAGGCCCCGGACGAGGTAGCGCTGGAGGCCGAAGAAGACGAGAAGCGGGACGATGATGGTGACGAAGGCCGAGGCCGTCAGGATTTCCCAGTTGCCGCCGCGCGAGCCAAGCAGGTTGACCAGGCGCCCGGTCAGAACAAGCTCGTTGTCGCCGGTTCCGAGGAAGACCATAGCGACCAGCAGGTCGTTCCAGGTCCAGAGGAACTGAAAGATCGCGAAGGACGCGAGGGCCGGGTAGGACAGCGGCAGAACGATCTTGGTGAAGATCTCGAAGTCGGAGGCCCCATCGACACGCGCCGATTCCATGATCTCGCGCGGCAGGCCGGCGATATAGTTGCGCAGCAGATAAATGGCGAGCGGCAGACCGAAGCCCATATGGGCGAGCCAGATGCCGACATACCCCTTGGCCGGAACCCCGAAGAAGGCGCCGACACCGTTATACATCTTCAGAAGCGGGATCAGCGACATCTGCAAGGGAACGACCAGCAGGCCGACGATGACGGCGAGCAGAAGGGCGCGGCCAGGGAATTTCATCCAGGCGAGCGCATAGGCCGCAAATGCCGCAACGAGGATCGGGATGATGGTGGAGGGTATCGCGACGGTGAGCGAATTGAGGAAGGATTTTCCAAGTCCCTCGGCTGTCAGAACCGTCTGGTAGTTTTCCAGCGTGAAGCGCGGCGGCACGGAGGCGGTGAAGAAAATGCGATCGCCGCGTGAACCTTCGAAGGCGGTGGCGGATTCGATCCGGAAGTCTCCGTTTTCCTGAAGGGTGAGTTTGCTGCCGTCGTTGCGTTCGGCTGTCTGGCCCGGCTCATAGGCTGCCGGCGCGTTGATATTGATGCCGAAGGCCGAAACACTGCCGGCATTGTCTTCAAAGACGTTACCGGAAATGACGAAGACGCCGTTTTCCTCCACCTGCGCGCTCGGGGGCGGTGCCCGATAAATCGCATTCTGGCTGGAGGTGCCAAGCGCCGTCCACCACCCCGAGGCAACGATCTGATCCTTGTCGCGCAGCGACGAGATCAGCAGGCCGGCGGTCGGCAAGGTCCAGAGGACGACCAGGAAGAGGACCGTGAGATTGACGACGATCGTCAGGGGCGAGAGCTTCTTCGAGACCATCTCAGCGTCCTTCCATTTCCCGGCGGGCATTGCGGATGTTCCAGATCATGATCGGCACGACCATGACCATGATGACGACGGCGATTGCGGCACCCTTGCCGAAATCGCCACCGCCGCGGAACATCCAGTCAAACATCAGGTTCGCCAGAACCTGGCTCTGCCACTGGCCGTTGGTCATGGCGAGAACGATGTCGAAGACCTTGAGGACGAGGATGGTGATGGTGGTCCAGACGACGGCAATCGTCGTCCAGATCTGCGGCACCTTGATCTTGATAAAGATCTGCCAGGGATTGGCGCCGTCGATGACAGCCGCTTCGATGGTCTCTTCCGGGATGCCGCGCAGGGCGGCCGACAGAAGCACCATGGCGAAACCGGTCTGGATCCAGATGAGGATCACCATCAGGAAGAAGTTGTTCCAGAAGGGCAGCGAGATCCAGATCTGCGGATCGCCACCGAGCGCCATGACGATGGCGTTCAGGATGCCGATCTGTTCCGAGCCGGCGTCGCGATAGTCGTAGACGAACTTCCAGATGACGGATGCGCCAACGAAGGAAATTGCCATCGGCATGAAGATCAGCGACTTGGCGATGTTACCCCACCAGATGCGATCGGTGAGCGCCGCGATGATCAGGCCGAAGAAGGTGGAACCGGCCGGCACGACGATCAGCCAGAGGAGATTGTTGTAGATCGACTGGCGGAATTCCGCATCGTTGACCATCCAGCGATAGTTCGCGAGGCCGACATAGTTGTCGCCTGCGCGATCCATGAAGGAGTAGTTGATCGACGAGAACAGCGGATAGACCAGATAGACTGTCAGGGAGATCAACGCCGGGCCGAGAAAAAGCCAGGGCCGGATCAGAGCCGCCCGGCGCAAGTTGCGCGAAGCCTTGGCGGTATCAGCGATGCGTGACGGAAAGATCCAATCAAGCAGCAGGTTCGAACCGTAGAAATACCCGATCGCTGCTGCGACGCCGACGACAATCGTCAGCAATGCAAAGAGTAACTGTTCCAAGATGTCCCCTCCCTGTCGATCGCTCCGCGCCGCTTGAAAGCGCCCGGGGCACTTGTTCTTGTGTATCGACGACCGGGCCACATCAGAGAGACGCGGCCCGGCGAATTGCGGTGGGTTGCGGGCTTACTTCAGCCCATCCCAGGCCTTCTGGATGTCGGCTGCGACATCGGCAGCAGGCTTGCCACCGGTGTAGTCAACCATACCGGTCCAGAATGCGCCAGCACCGATCTTGCCCGGCATCAGGTCGGACCCGTCGAAGCGGAAGGTGGTTGCATTCAGGAGAATGTCCCCCTGCTTGGCCATTGGCGGGTTGGCATAGGTTTCCTTGTTGGCACCCTTGAACGGCGTCAGGAAGCTCGACTGCGCCATCCAGACTTCATGCGCGATCGGGGTCTTCAGGAACTCGATGAAGGCGCGGGCAGCCGGGCTGTCCTTGGCGATCATAGCGAGCGTGCCGGCACCCAGGACCGGATTGCCGAGATCGGCCTTCGAGGCATAAGGCGGCATGTAGAAGAAGTCTGCGTCCTCACCAACCTTCGTGCCTTCGGGGAAGAAGGACGGGATGAAGGAGGCCTGATGGTGGAGATAGCACTTCGGCGGTGCGCCGAAGAGACCCTTCGGGCTGTCGCGGAAGTCGGTCGAGGCTACAGCCTTGGAGCCACCGTCGACGAACTTGTCGTTCCTGGCGAACCAGCCGAACTCGTCGATGGCCGCGACGACGGCCGGGTCGGTGAACTTCACTTCGTTGGTGACCCACTTGTCATAGACGTCGGCGGGCTGCGTACGCAGCATCATGTCTTCGACCCAGTCGGTCGCCGGCCAGCCGGTCGCACCGCCCGAACCCAGACCGATGCACCACGGCGTACCGCCATCAGCCACGATCTTTTCCGTCAGGGCCTTCAGCTCTTCCATGGTCTTCGGCACTTCGTAGCCGGCGTCCTCGAAGTTTTCAGGCACGTACCAGACCAGCGACTTCACGTCGATTTTGTAGGGGAAAGCGTAAAGGGCAGCCGTGCCGTCCTTGCCCTTGTAGGTGGAGAGATCGACCCAGGACTGGCCAGCCGAATAGTTTTCCAGGAGCCAGGACTTGGTTTCGTCGCCGAGCGGCGTCAGATGGCCCTTCGAGGCGAGGTCGGCGATCAGGCCCGGCTGCGGCAGGATGGCCACATTCGGCGGGCTGCCAGCCTGGGTGTCGATGACGATCTGCTGTTCGTAGTTTTCAGAGGACGAATACTGGACATCGACGCCGGTTGCGTCTTCGAAATAGGCGAGGATGCTTTCGAACAAGACCTGGTCTTCGCCACGCCAGGGGCCGAAGATGGTCATGGTCTGGCCCTTCAGGGCGCTGTTTGCAGCTTTGTATTCTTCAAAGCTCGCCCAGTTGAACTTGGAATCTTGCCCCGGCTTGAACTTCAGGTCTGCAGCGGCGGCTGTGCCGGCGACCAGCGCGGCTGCCGCCACGCCCATCAGAAACAACTTCTTCATGTGATTTACCTCCCATCACATCGGACCGCCAAACGTCCTTCGAATGCGCATTTCTCAAAGCGCTTTGGCCCTCATTTCATCCCATTGGGTTCCATCTTGAGTCAAGCGCTTTTGTCTCATTGATCGAATTCGCTGCAAGATGCCGCAGTGCAGCATGCATATGCCTTGATTTTATTCAGATTTCCTCTTGTGAATTTGACCTCGGATAAGCCATAGTCGAAGCGCTTTGGAGCGCAATGGAGGGAGTTTGCGCCCCAACTCGGAGAGGAATGCCACCGGTGAACCTAAAAGAACTGTCGCAGATGCTCGGGCTGTCGCAAACGACGATCAGCCGCGCGCTCAACGGTTATCCGGAGGTCAGCGAAGAGACCCGGCAGCGGGTTCTGCTGGCCGCGAAAGAAACCGGATATAGACCCAACCGGGCGGCACAGCGACTGGCAACGGGAAAGGCCGGGTCGATCGGCCTGATCATGCCGATCTCGCCCGACCACAGTTCCGATATGCATTTTGCCGAATTCCAGAGCGGTTTGGCGGAAGCCGCCATCATCAGGGACTTCCACTTCGTCATCATGCCGGCCAAGGCGAGCCAGGAGGAAGAAGCGATCCGCTGGCTCGTCGCAAGCGGCAGCGTGGACGGCTACTATCTCGCTTACGTGCGCGAGAGGGACCCGCGCATCGCCATGGCAAAGTCGCTGGCCCTGCCCTTCATCGTGCATGGGCGGTCCTATGGCATGGAACTCGACTACCCCTATCTCGACGTGGACAATGAAGGCGCGTTTTTCGATGCGACGCGGTTCCTGATGCAGCTCGGGCACAAGCGTGTCGCGCTTCTCAACGGTCCGGCCGATCTCGACTTTGCCTTCCGGCGCAAACTCGGCACCGAAAAGGCGCTGGCGCAGGCGCAGCTCAGTCTCGACCCCGCGCATGTCCGCCACACCTTCATGGGTGACGAACAGGGCTATCGGGGCATGAAGGAAATCCTGGCCCATCCGGAGCGACCGACCGCCGTGCTCTGTGCCAGTACGGTCCTGGCACTCGGCGCCGTGCGGGCGATGAACGAGGCGGGGCTGAAGCTCGGCGTCGACATGTCGCTGATCGCCCATGACGACGAATTGCCGCTCCTGAAGCCGGAGAATTTCTCCACGCCCCTCACCACGACGCGCTCGTCGCTTCGCGCGGCCGGGCGGCGTGTTGGCGAACGGCTGATCGCGATGATCGGAGGCAATACCCCTGCCCTGCCGATGCAGGAATTGTGGAAGGTGGAACTTGTCGTCCGGGCCTCGACAGGTCCTGCGCCAGCTGGCGCCTGACATGCCGTGAACAGACTTTCCTGACTTCAGAACTTCGGAGCGGTTTGACCCGCCCGGCGATAGGCGGCGATGACCGTATTGGCCATCAGCATGGCGATGGTCATCGGACCGACGCCACCCGGAACCGGGGAGATTGCGGCGGCCACCGGCTTGCATTCGGCAAAGGCGACATCGCCGACCAGGCGGAACTTGCCTTCGCCGCGTTCGGGTGCATCGATGCGGTTGATGCCGACGTCGATGACGGTGGCGCCCGGCTTCACCCAATCCGCCTTGACCATTTCGGGACGCCCGACGGCCGCCACGAGAATGTCTGCCTGGCGCGCCAAAGCCGGGAGATCCCGGCTTCGCGAGTGCCCCACGGTCACGGTTGCATTGGCCGCGAGGAGCAGTTGCGCCATCGGCTTGCCGAACAGGTTGGACCGCCCGATCACCAGCGCGTTCAGCCCCGACAGGTCCTTGCCGTGGATCTGGCGCACGAGGATCATGGCACCGGCCGGGGTGCAGGAGACGAGGCCCGTGTCCATGTCACCGGTGGCGAGCTTGCCGGCATTGACGACGTGCAGTCCATCAACGTCCTTTTCCGGCAGGATCGACTGGATCACCGGATCGCTGTCGAGATGTTTGGGCAGTGGAAGCTGGACAAGGATGCCGTCAATCTCGGGATCGGCATTCAGCGAGGCGACGAGCGCCATCAGGTCATCCTGGGCGGTGTCTTCCGGGAGCGTATGCTGGATGGAGTTGAAACCGCACTGCTTGGCCATGCGGCTTTTGGCGCCGACATAGGCGTGGCTCGCCGGATCGTTGCCGACAATGACAACCGCCAGGCCCGGACGGCGATGTCCGAGCGTTTCGAGCCTCTCCGCCGCAGCGCTTACCGCTTCGACCACCGAGGCGGCCGCCGCCTTTCCATCAATCACCGTCGTCACTGTGCTTGTTCCTCGCCTCAGACTTCCGGCAAGCTAGCGCCATCACAGACGTCGCGTTTGCCTGTCCCCGTCCTATGCTGTCAAATTGCGGCAATTTGCAAGGGTGGAAGAGACGGCTTCGTCGCAACAAAAATGCCGAGCGGCGCTTTGGTTGCGACGCCCGGCGATAGGAAACCAATGTTGCAGGTCACTTGGACTCAGTGGCCCGACGCGGGTTTTTCCTCGATTTTCTCGCCTTCGACGACCGTGGTCTTTTCCATCGGACCCGGCGCGCCATCGGCAGCCTTTCGGGCTGCGTCCTTCGAGACATAATCGAGCTGTTCGATCATCACCTGATCGACCATGCCCTCCCCGAGCCGCGCATTCATCTCGGTCTTGATCTTTTCGCGGAACGCCATGACATCGAAGGTGCCGACATTGGCGATGTCGACCATCTTGTTGCCAACCAGCAGGGTGAACAGTTCGTCGGTCATCATCTCCGTGACTGGCGGCGCCTGGGTTTTCACCTTTTCCTTGTCCATCATGAAGGAGATGCGGGTCAGGAAGTATCCCTGCACATCACCCCCGGCGAGCACCGGAATGGTGATGGGCTCTCCCCGCACCAGTTCGAGCGCAGCCTTCTTGGCTTCGTCCTCGCTCGGTCCGGCAGGTGCCGTGGCAAGATAGATCGAGCCGTAGACGGCGCCAAGCGTCACGATGCAGACCCACAGACCGATTCCGAGTATCTTGCCCATCAGAACTCGCTGAACTGGAACTGTTCCTGGGAATAGGTGCCGTCAGCATCCGCATCCCGCATGGCGTTCTTCAGGAGATCCGCCACGGCGCGGACGGCGGAGAGATGTGCCTCGACACGGCGCGCATTGACCGCGAGCTTCTCCTTGAGAACATGCAGCTGATCAACATAATTGACGGCAAATTCGCGCGGATCGGTGTCGCGGAAAAGCATGGTCAGCTCATACAGGCACCGGCTCTTGTGGGCATTCGACACCTTGAAGTCGAATTCCGGGTCCTTGCCAATCCGTTCGTTTTCGTTGTCGATGATGCGCTCCAGGCGGCTGAGTACCGTCTTGACGCGATATTCGCTCGAAACAACTTCCATGAAATTATACCTTGTTTTTGATTTTTAAGGTTTCTGGCTTTCAGCACCGGCGCCAAGGGTGCGCCGCTCAAGGTCGGTCACCCAGTTCAGCGCAGTCGTACGCTGTGCCTCATCGGTCCTTGCGTTCACCGTGTCTTCTCCACGGGTGCGCTGCAAAGCCTCGCTGTACATCTGCTTGGCGATGCCGACGCCACCGGATTCAGAGAGGACAGAGCCCATCTGCTCGGCCATCATGCTCTTCCACATCTCGCCTGCATTGCCCTTGCCATAGACTTCCTCGCTGTCGCTCGGCAGCATGGTCTGGACGAAATTGGTGAGATAAACCGCCTCAAAGTCGCGGTAGACCTTCGGAACGTCGCCGGGCTTGTCTTTCGTCTCGGCCGTCGCTTCAAGGCGGGCTGCATTGGTCGTGCGGTTGAGAATATCGACCGTTGCCCCGAAACCCGCGCCCTTTTCGGCCAGGCTGGTCGCGAGAAAATTGGCACGGTTGGTCTTCATCTGCGCCTGGGCAGCGGCAACTTGGGACGGATCTGCCGCACGGACAACGTCCAGCACGAGATCGCTCGGAGGTGAAATGGCCACGATGACATCCTCGATTTATGTTCGAGGCGACTATCACTCTCCAAGCTTGCTGGAGGCTGGTGTGCCAAAACGGATGTCGATCAGATCGTAGATGGCGTCGTCATCGGCCGCACGCTCTTCGTGTGCACGGGCTTCCTTGCGATTTTCTTCCAGGCGATCGCCTTTGGCGCGCTCGCGCATCAGCTTCATTTCCTGGACCTGCTGCAGGCTGTGCAACTGCTTGTCGGTATTGGACAGGCGGTCGAAGCGATCGGCGTAGTTCTGCGCGAAAAGACGGTGGAGCGGGTCGAGCGAGCCGATCGCCTCCATCACCATGTCCATCGAGCGGGCATTTTCCTCGATGCGCTGCGCGGTAATGCCGAGATCACTTTCGGCCATCCGCTCCATGTGCCGCTGCACCGCGACGAGACGTTTCAGCTTGTCCGATTTCTTCTGCGCCATCGCCGCATCGTCCTTAGAAATTGAAGATCATCGGGAAGTAGCGGCCGAACTGCATGACCATTGCCGCGATGGTGAAATAGATCAGAATCAGGCCGCCGATCAGAAGATACGGCGTGGAGATGTAGAAAATCGGAACCTGCGGCGCGAGCTTGTTCACAAGGCCGACGGCAAAGTTGAACATCAGGCCGAAGATCAGGAAAGGGCTGGACAGCCGCAGCATCAGCACGAAGGTCTGGGACAGGGTATCCGTCAGCGTGATCAGCATCTTCTGGCTGCCCGGCATGCCGCCGAGCGGCATCACCGAATAGGACTCCATCAGCGCCCTGAAAACGATGTGATGGAAATCGAGCAGGAAGAGCACGAGAAGGCCGGCAAAGCTCAGCAGGTTGGTCAGCTGGGTTTCACTGGTGTCTTCCAGCACGTCTCCGCCACCCGGAGAACTGAGGCCGATGGACATGGAGATCGCCGTGCCGGCAAACTGCAGGCCAAGCACATAAAAGCGCGGCACGAGACCGTACATCAGGCCGATCATCAGTTCGGCCATCAAGACCGGAATGAGCGGCGCACCGCCACTGGCAACACGTGGATAGATGCTGTCGAAGAGCAGAGGCATCATCGCCATCGAGACCGACATGGCGAGAAAGAGCCGGGTCGTGGCGGAGATGCGGGCAGAAGAGAAGCCCGGCAGGGTCATGAAGCAGGCACCGATACGGCAGAAGACCGCAAACAGCACCAGAACAGTCCCCTGCGGGTCGGATATCATGAAATCGAGCCCAGAATCTTGATCTCGATGCCCTTGGCCAGTTCGACATGCGAGAGAACCGGCAGGGTGGCAAAGAGTCGTTCGATGATCATACGAACATAGGAGCGCGTTTCCGGCGAGGTTACAAGAACGAAGGGCAACCCGCGATCCATGAATTCACGGATTACGCTGCTCGCCTGTTCAGAAAACTCCTCGAGATTGCGCGGATCGATATCGAACTCGACAATTTCGCCCTTGGCATCGCGCTTGAGCGCCTGGTGGAAGACGAGATCCCATTTGGAACCAAGGCGCAGAACACGCAAGACGCCGTTGTCCGTCAGGTCGCCGCACAGCTGCTGGGCCATGCGCACGCGCACGTGTTCGACGATCTGCTCGGTCTTGCGTACATGCGGGGCCAGTTCCGCAACCGCCTCGAGAATCAAGTGCAGATTGCGGATCGACACGCGCTCGGCCAGGAGCAGCTTCAACACCGCCTGCAGGCCCGAATAGGACATATGCGACGAGCAGATCTCGTCAGCCAGCTTCTTGTATTCGGGGTCGAGGCGATCGATGAGGATCTTCACGTCCTTGTAGGACAGAAGCTGCGGCAGATTGTTTCGGATGACTTCGCTGACGTGGGTCAAGACCACGGAGACGTTGTCGATCGGATGGAAGCCCTCGCGCTTCAGTTCCTCGGTGAAGGTTTCCAGAACCGAAACGGCCGGCATGCCGAAAGCGGGCTCGCGGATGTCGTCGCCCGGAACATTCGGCTTGCGACCGGAGCCGGTGACGACGAGGACTTCGCCGACACGCAGATTGTTCGAGGCAATCGTCGTCCCGTGGATTCGGATCTGGTAGGACTTCTCCGGGATGGCGATATCGTCGGTCACCTTGATTTCGGGGACGACGAAACCGTACTGGCTGGCGAATTTCTTGCGCATCTTGCCGACCCGGAAGGCGAGTTCCTGATGCGCGCCGAGCAGGCGCGTCGAGACGAGCTTGCCAAGCGCCAGTTCGATTTCGGCGGTCTTGAGCACAGACTTGACCGAGTCCTTTTCGGCTTCCTTGCTCTGGATGACCTTCTTTTCTTCCTGGTCGCGCTTGAGCTTGTTTTCAGCCTCGACCTGGCGCGGGATGAACCAGGCGCCGAAGGCCATGAGACCGCCAAGGGTCATGAAGGGAATGAAGGGCAGACCCGGAACGAGCGCCAGCGAGCACATCAGAGCGGCCGCGACGGAGAGCGCGCGGGGGTAACCGCTCAGCTGGTTGACGACGGCCTGGTCGGTCGAGCCGGGAGTGCCGCCGCGCGAGACGAGAAGGCCTGCGGCAAGCGAGACGATCAGGGCCGGAACCTGGGAAACGATACCGTCACCAACGGAAAGCTTGACGAAGACGTCGGCGGCCTGACCGATTTCCATGCCATGGCGGAAATAGCCAATGATGATGCCGCCGAAGACGTTGATGGCCGTAATGATCAGGCCGGCGATCGCATCGCCACGGACGAACTTTGACGCACCGTCCATAGCCCCGAAGAACGAGCTTTCCTGCTCCAGTTCGCGGCGGCGATGCTGGGCTTCGCGCTCATCGATGATGCCGGCCGACAGGTCGGCGTCGATCGACATCTGCTTGCCGGGGATGGCATCGAGGGTGAAGCGCGCACCAACTTCGGCGATACGCGTCGCACCCTTGGTGATGACGATGAAGTTCACCGTGATCAGGATCATGAAGACGATGAGACCGATGACGAAGTCGCCGCCCATCACGAGGTTCGAGAAGCCGGCGATGACGCCACCTGCTGCGCCGTGTCCCTCATGACCATGGGACAGAATGACACGCGTCGTCGCAATGTTGAGCGACAGGCGGATCATCGTCGCGATCAGCAGAATGGTGGGGAAGGACGAGAAATCGAGTGGCCGCTGGATCCACAGCGAGACCATCAGGATCAGCACAGAGAAGGCGATCGAGAAGGCCAGACCGAGATCGATCAGGAACGGCGGAATGGGCAGGAAGAGAATGCAGAGGATGAGGACGATGCCAAGGGCAAAGCCGATATCGCGCCCGCTGGGACTGACTTTCGGAATCACGAGTGCAGGTGGTTGCGCCATGTCTGTTCCATCTCTTCATGAGAAGTCGGCCAGAGGATCATATCTCTGGCAGTCTGCAGACGAGGGATAGAGGTCGAAGCTTGCGCGAGGGTGTCAACCTTGGAGGCCGTCAGAAGCCGGATTGCACCCGTGAGAAAACCAGATTGGCAAAGAGGGAAATCTGCGCCCCGACGAAGGGAGCTGATATACCGATGGTGATCATGATGGCCAGGATCTTCGGCACGAAGGTCAGCGTCATTTCCTGGACCTGGGTCAGCGCCTGAATCAGGGCGATGACGATACCGACGATCATACCGGCGGCAACAGCCGGTCCGGACGCGATGAGAATCGTCCAGATTGCCGATTGCATGATGTCCAGGGCATCTGCTTCATTCATGGCAGTATCCTTCCGGAGCGGCGAATCATGCCCTCCACTCCCGAAGGCGTAGCATTTTAAGAGCCAGTCGTCGCCGGCGGAGGAGCGGGCTTTGTTCCCACACGAACACCAACGCCGATCGGGATTTCCTTACCTTCCGTCGTCGTGGCGACCATCGTGTCGGAGTAGACACGAACCGAGGCAACAATGCCCGAGATCGATTCATCGGCGCTGGTGATCGTCTTGCCGATGTAGGAGGAGGCGTTGGTCAGGGCATTGCCCTGGATCAGCGTCTGAAGGTTCGTGTTGGTCTGGATCGTCTGCTCGACCTGGGAGAATGTCGCCAGCTGGGCGATCTGCTCGCTGGCCTTCATCGGATCGGTCGGATCCTGGTTCTTCATCTGGGCGATGAGCAACTTGAGAAAGTTGTCATAGTCCAGCGAAGCCTTGGCAGACGCCGAGGCGGGCTTCTTTGCAGCAGACGCAGTCTCCTGCGTGCTGGTGCCTGTGTTTGAACCCGTGACCGGATCTACCGCCATGGCGCAATTTCCTTGCGGATCTGTTCGATCGTTGCCGGTGCCATTTCCTGGTTGTTGAGGATCTTGTCCTCGATCGGATAGAGCGAACGGATCGCCTTCAGCGCATCAAACGCGCGGCCAGACGATACCATGCCGTCAATCCGCTTGAGTTCGGCGAGGATTTCCTCGTTTTCAAAGCATGTGAGCAACATGATGACCGACTTGCGGAACATGGCCAGAGACTGGTCCTTGCCCTCCGGGTTGATCAGCATCATCTGCGCGATGAAATAAAGCTGCCGCAACGGGGTCGTTGCCTGCTCGGGCTGAAGGACGTGGTTTTCCAGCAGGAATGTCACGTCGTTGAGAAATTCGAGAGCCACCTTGCGGTCGACGCGCAGAACCGCTCCGTTGATGAAAATACGTTCGCCCGACTTGAGCGAGATGCGCAAAGTGCTCTTCATTTAAGTCCATCCCTGATGATGGTTGTCACGTCGATGATGCCCTGGAAATTTTCAGACTGGCGCTTCCGGATCCGGTCGCATTCCTTCAGTATCCAAATGGCTATGGAGATCAGATTGGCCCGGATGTCATCGTCCAACTGATTTTCGGGGTTCTGCAGGTCCTCGATCAGACGGACCCACACCCGCCGGGTATAATACAACGCTTCGATCGCCTCTCGCCCGTAACCGCTTTTGTCGCGAGCGGCGCTCAGAAGCTGGATGCAACGATCAAGGGCCTGGCGTTCGCGCTCCTTCGCATCGGCAACGCCATCTTCCATGATTTCGGCGTATGAGAACTGGTACATTCAGTTGCCCTTCAGTTTCATTTCACCCTTTGCTCATCAAAGGTAATTGACAAGGCTCAGCCCCTGGATCTTGGAGGTCAGTTTGTAAGATGCTTCCACCATGGACAGCAAACTGTTAACGCGTGTCGATGCTTCGTACGCATCGACCTCGATCTTGCTGGAAAGGCTGGTCTCTATGATGTCGACCTGGATCTGCAGAGACGCATCCGCCTTCTGGATCCGGTTTTCGGAAAGGCCGAGGCCCGTCCGTGTCGCGTTTACCCCGGTAATTGCCTTGCCGGTATAGCCGATAGCCGCATCGACGGCCGCGGAGACGGCATTGGCCGGGGCGCCGATCTGCAGCAATTCCTGCGTGATGACCGATGCCAGAGCGAAGTAGCGGAAGCCATTTTCGTTGGCAGAGGCCGAGGAGTTGACTGTTTCAGATTGGGTTATGCGGCTCGTCATCACCGTGTCAGTGGCACGCGACCAGTCGGCGTTCCAGGCAGCGCCCGAATACATCGGTTCAAGCGTCGACGAGATGAAGTCCTGCATGCTCGGCGCTGCGCCCTTGGCCACGATCGTCGCCGCGCCAGCCTTGTCGGTCGGCGGAAAGCCGAAATAGCCGGTGAAGGCAGCATCAAAGGCCAATTTGGCGTCGGAAGTTGGCGTATACTCTGCCAACGGCTGCACGTCTGTGTTGATGCCGGCAAAGAGGAATTCGCCATTGGCCGACTGATTGGCCATGCTCACCATGGTCGAGAGCGAGTTCTTCACGGTCATCACGGTCGTATTGATCGTGTCGCTGTTGGAAGCGCCTGCGATCGTGATCAGTGACGTGTTCATTTCCTCGGCCGCTTTGGCAATCTGGTTCAGGGCTTCCTGCGAAGCCGAGAGCCTTTGCGTGGCGATCGAATTGTTGCTGATCATCGAGGTCAACCGCAGGCTTTCGCGATTGAGATCAACGACGGTGGACGTCTTGCTGCCAAGCTCCGCACCGACATCGGCATAGGAACCGGTGCTGACTTCCTGCTGCGCCTTGAGCAACTCCGTCTGGGCCTGACGAATTGTCAGGCGCATAGAAGTCTGGGTAGAAAGGTTGGATACACTAGACGTCGACATTTGGGATCATCCCGCCATTTCGAGAACGGCCTTCAGCATCTCGTCGACTGTGCTCACGAGCTTGGCTGCTGCCTTGTAGGACTGCTCTACATCGAGCAGTAGCGATAGTTCTTCATCGAGATTGACGGCCGTCTTGGACGAGTAGGTCTGGAAGGTCCGCTCATAGAGCGCAGTCTTGTTTTCATTGGCCGTCGTTGCATTCGAACGGAGCTCTTCGAGCCAACCGATCGAGTTGCTGGAGAAGGACAGGATACTCGCCGTCGTCTTGAGATCCGCATCTGCGGAAAAGGACCGCTCTGCCGACAGGGCATCCACATAGGCATTGATCAGATCAGTGTAACCGGATGCGCCGTCGGTGTTGCGGACATAGCCGGGTCCGTTGATCCCGCCGTCACGGATGCGCATCGGATCGCCGCCGGAATCGGAGCGCACAGCCGGATTGACCTGAATGAGAGCTGCAAGTCCCGGCTGAACGGTGCCCGTCGCCGGGACGGTCCCGCCCGGCCAGGTGAAAAGGCCCGGGAGCTCGTTGACACCACCAGCGTCGGTTTCGGCAAAGGCCTCGATCAGGCCGCGCGCCACTTCATCAAGCTGGGTTTGAAACGTTGGGGCAACTTCGTCCCTCAGCTGCACGAGGGCGGCCAGGGAGCCATTGGCATCGGTATTGCCGCCCACTCCGGCGCGCACGGGAGTGCCGTCGATGTAGATGGGGTTACCGGTGACGGTCGAATCGTAAGTGTAAGTCCGGGTGAACGTAACTTCGCGGGGATCGGTCTCGAACAGGGTCGTGCCGTCGGTGGTATAGAGCACCATGTCGCTGTTTTCGCGCATGTTGACACTGACACCGACGATCCCGGAAATTTCCTTGAGAAGGGTATCGCGACGGTCGAGGTAATTGCTCGGATCGTCGCCGGTAGCCGTCATGCTGACGACCGTATCGTTCACCGTCTTGAATTCGGCCAGCAGCTTGTTGAGCGATTCAACTTGCTGCGCGATCTGCGCATCGGCCTTTTCGCGGACATCCTGAACAGCAGCCGTCGAGTTGTTCAAGGAATTGACCACATCGATGGCGTCCGTGACGACGGTCGAGGCGAGTGCATATTCACCCGGAGCGGCGGCAAAGGACTGCAAACTGCTCTGCAGGTTTGCGAGATAGGTCGACGTCGACAGCTCGTATTTATTGCCGCCGAGGGCATCGGAGAGCGTGGTCAAGCCCTCCAGAAGAGTGGTCTGGGCGCTCTCCTGGGAGGTCGAGGAGGAAAGCTGTCGCAGCAACGCCGTCTGCTGCGACCGCTCGTTCTGGGTTGTCGTTGCGCCATAAACCGTCTGCACCACGACCGGCTGCCGGCGAACATAGTTCTGGTTCCCGTCATTGGCGATGTTGGTGGACACCACCGCCGTCTGCTGGGACGTGTTCCGGAAGATCGAATTGGCCGTGTTGAGCGACGATGCAAGCGACATAGGACTAACCTACTCTTTCGATTATCTCTTCAGGTTGACCAGGACTTCCATCAATTCGGAGCCCGTCTGGAAAACCTTGGAGTTTGCGGTGTAATTCCGCTGAGACTCAATCATCGCCGTCAGTTCCTCTGCGACGTCCACGTTGGAGTCTTCGAGGGCGCTGGAGATGATCTTGCCGAAGCCACTGGAGCCGGCATAACCGAGAATGACGACGCCGGAATCGTTGGACTGGGTGTAGAGGTTGCCGGCCACCGGATTGAGGTTGTCCGGGCTCTGCACACTGGCGAGTGCCACACGGAACTTCGGCACCAGATCACCATTCTGATAGGCGATCGAAACAATGCCCTTGTCGTCGATCTCGTAACCCTTGACCTTCGAGGCTGCGTTGCCGTTGACATTGCCGCGCTCGACGGAGAAGGCGGACGCCAGCTGCGTGGTGTCACCAATCTGAAGCTTGATTTCAGGAACTACCGCACCGTCGATGTCGAACTCATCCAGTGTAAGTTCGCCGGTCGCTGGGTCCGTCAGCTTGCCGTTTGTGTCGAATATCAGCGATTCGGGACCGAGCAGCGCAGCGGGTGTACCAGGACCCGTCGCCGTTACGGTCCACTCGTTGGCGTTCACCTTCTTATACACGAACTCGACCAGACGGCTCGAACCCTGGCTGTCGAAGACCTTGAGCGATGTCTTCTGCTCGAAGCCGACGGCGGCACCGTTCGGAAGGTTGACGTTCAACACGCCCGTGGTCGATGCAACGGCAGAAATACCGGAGCCCGAAAGGTCCACATTCTGAAGACCGTCGAAACCGTTGACCACGATGGTCGGATCCGCGTTTGAATCGTATTCATAACCCTGCAGCGTATAGCCGGCCGTGTTTTTCAGCGTGCCATCGTCCTGAAGGACAAAGGCGCCTGCACGGGTCATGTAAGGGGTTCCGTCGTCACCCTTGACGATGAAGAAACCCGCGCCGTTGATGGCGAGATCGGTTTTCGACGTCGTATAGCTGAACGTACCCTGGGTGGAGATCGAGTAACGAACGTCGGTCTCGACACCGCCTGAATTGTAGGCGCCGTCAGTGGTCGGCAAAATCATCGAAGAGAACTGCACCGAGGCTTTTTTGTAGCCGACGGTACTGGAATTGGCGATGTTGTCGCCGACCGTACCCAGGCGGTTGGCCTGGGCATTCATGCCGGAGACACCCGTTCGCATGGTTCCATAAAGGCTCATATTAAAATCCTCGCTTCCGTAGTCATTTCAGAGGGTATGAGGTGGGCCTTGCGTGAAGCTGTCTGGCATTGCGGCTCTGAACCAAAATCGTTCAAGAGCCGCCGCAGCGGGGATCCGGCTTCAGCGCCGGATCAGCTCCAATCGATGCAGTAGCCAAGGAAGCGCTTGGAATCGACCGGATCGAAACCGAGCTTCTTGCGCAGCTTCTTGCGAAGCTTCGAGATGTGGCTTTCGACGACGTTTTCCTCGACCTCTTCGTCGAAGATGCCGTAGATCGCGTTGAAGATCTGGGTCTTCGAGACGCGGCGACCGCGGTTTGCGACCAAATATTCCAGGATGCGGCGCTCGCGGCGCGGCAGCGGGAAGACCTCGCCGGCGATCTCGGGATCGCGGCCGTCGGAGAACACCTTGATCGGTCCGATCTCGGTGAAGTTGGTAATAGCACGCAGACGTCGGCGGATAGCCGCTGCCCGTGCCAGGATCTCCCGGGGATGCACCGGCTTGCGCACGACGTCGTCGACGCCGCAATCAAACAGTGCAAGCGTCGCCTCAAGCGAGGGCTGATCGCTGACAGCGATGACCGGCGCCTGGGTTCTGTCGCGGATTGCCCGCGGCAGTTCCAGCATCGCCTCACCCTGTCCGATCAGGAAAGCCTCGACTGCTGCGATGTCGGAATCGGCCGCCGTATTGACCCATTCCCCGAACTCCCTCGGGTCAAAACCCGTCGAAGGAATCCCCTCGCGCCCAAATAAAGATGTGTATCCGTCTTTCACGAGCTCGCGCTCATCAACCACGACGATCATTCAGCCGCCTCCGAATCAGTGTGGTGTTTCGATAGGCTATGGGTACGAATCGTGCGATTCAGGGACAACTAGGTAAACTTAATGACAGATATTAATAATTGATTAAGGATTTGGTGCCGATTTGAACTAGATATAGTGGGTTACCGGTGATTGCCGCACTATTTTTTAGTGGAAAAGTTAACGCAAGCTTCGCGCAAGCTCTTGCTTTCCCACTTTTCGACGCAGTGTCGCCACATTTGGCAAATCGCACATAAGGCAGGTGTCAATCAATTTTTGGTTGCTATTCACCGCAAAATTGTCGCGCGGAAGACGTCCAGTTTCCATAGCCGGTGGCGACCAGATTGGCGATCACGCGGCACACGTAACGCTTCTGCGCGGGGTCGTTGTTCGGCCCCGCATGATATCTCGCAACAGCCATGGTCCAGGTTTCATGTCGCTGGTGCAGATTGCTCAGAAAGCGTGCTGCATATTCGACGTTGCGCCGGGGGTCAAACATCGCCTGCACAGAGGTAAAATTCTCTCCGTGGAAGTGCTGGTTGATCTGCATGCATCCAACATCGATCAACTTGGCACCGCCATCCCTTGCTCTCTGGAAGGCGTTCAACGCCTCCTCAAGCCCGTCGAAATAATAGGCTTTGCCCTCCACATTCAGGGCATAGGCCTGAAGACTTCCCTTCCGCCCTGTCTCCGTCAATCCGACAGAATAGAGGATGCCTTCGGGAATGCCGTATTTGGCGGCAGCGGCGCTGATCTCTGTCTCGCAGCTGCCGGTGCTCGCTTCGGCATCAGAGGTAAAGCTGACCAGGGCGAGCGCCACGAGCGTCAGAAGACTGAACCTCGGTCTGCTGCACCAGTCTCTCATCGGCCATCCTCGTGCTGCTGTTGGTTTCGCCACGGGCGCGGCCTTCACTGCCCTGGCCACCCGATTGGAAGGCCTGCTGCCCAGGCTGCTGGCCTGGAGTATTGTTCTGGCCGGCATCGGCGCTGCGATCTGCTGACGCGACCTGCATGTTGACATGAACGTGGTCAACGGTAAGTCCCTGCGCACGCAATCCCTTTAGAATATCGCTCGTGTCATTCTGCAGCTGTCGCAGGGCTGCGGGATTGTCCACGGTCAGTTGGACGCTCAGTTCCTCACCCGAAAGCCTCAGCGTTGCCGTGACGCTGCCCAGTTCGATCGGGCTCATCTGCAGCTTCAAGGTATTCACCACCTTGCCGTGACCGGATTGGGACGCTGCATTGGCGAGTTCGGAGCCGGGCGACATTGCGCTCACCCATTCGCCGTCGCCGAGCATGGCCGCGGTGATCGAGGCAGCGTTGTTGGTCGAGGCGGGAGCAATGAAACGACGCGCATCCAGCACGGCGATCGTCTCCACCGGCGCTGCATCGCCCATGTCTTCGCCACGCCCGGCCGTCTCGCCCTGCAGGATCATCGGCTGTGCCTTGCCGTCAGCCTTGACCACGCGGAAGGTCCGGTCCGGGTCGCTGCCCTGGCCTTGCGAGGTCGAAGCATCGTCCGGCGCCGCACCTGCGGCGGCAGCCACCGCCTCGGCCAGTATGACATGCGCCTTTTGCTCAATCGGAGCCTTGGATGCGTCCTCGCCATCACCAGTCTTGTCAGCTTTCGTATCCAGCTGTGGCGCGCCGGCGAGCAGGCGCAGGACATCGGATAGATCGGCTTCCTTGGTGCTGGCGGATGCTTCTTCCTCCGCAGTGTCGGATGCCGCCGGCTCGCCATTCATGGCGGCCTTGTTGTCGCGCAAGCCCGCCAATGCCTTGGCGAGTTCTGCTTTCGACATGGTGCCGGCGTGGGACGCCCCATCGTTGGCCTTCTCGTTTTCCGCCCCCGGTTCCTTCGTCTTGGAACGCGCCGCCGCCAGAAGGCGAGCCAGTTCGTCCGTAGAGAGGTCGGCAAGGTCGATCAAGGGCCCATCGGAGGTGGCCGCCGGGTTTTCCGAGATATCGATCACCGGGCTTTTCGACCGAGCATCGACCGCAGGCTTTCCGGCAACGCCGTCATCGGTCTTCGCCGCATGTTCCTGATCGCCCTGCCTGGCCGATTTCTCCTGGTTCCCGGAATTCGAAAGGACCTTCGAAAAGCTTCCGTCCTGCGCCTGATCCGCTCGCGCGCCAGACCCCGTTTGCGTTACGACCGTGCCCGGCGCGGGCACTGGGGGAGCCGATAATGCATCCAACATGTCAGGGGCCTTCCTTCTTGAGAAGATCGTCGATCGCATCGAGCTTGGAGCGCCCAGCATCGACAAAGGTGCGCAGTTCCGGATCGATCGCGGGGGCTTTGGGATCTGCCGCCACGGGCTGAACGGTCGCGGGTGCGGTGTCTGCAGGTTTTGCAGCCTCGGCCTTGGCCTGGGGCAACGGCGCCAAGGGATCCTGAAGCTCCGGATCGACCGTTGCTGCGGCGACACCTGTGTCGGCAGCGGGGGTGGGCTGCTCGACCGGAGGCGATGTTGCCGGCCCCTGTGGCTTTCGCAGCACTTCCTTTGCGACCGCCTCGGCGGCCTGTCGCAACGCACGGTCCTTGGGAGACAGGGATTCTTCCGGGATCGCCATCA
This sequence comes from Rhizobium sp. AG855, assembly GCF_003610655.1. Lineage (NCBI taxonomy): Bacteria > Pseudomonadati > Pseudomonadota > Alphaproteobacteria > Hyphomicrobiales > Rhizobiaceae > Rhizobium > Rhizobium sp. AG855. Next base: position 3,009,545 of record NZ_RAQG01000003.1, read on the forward strand.
GGGCAGCCATGGCATCGTCCACCTTTTCGGTGGGAATACTGACGAGGCTGCCATAGAGCTTGGCCAAGGTGTCTGCACCGGCCCCATCGCCCGACAGGGCCTGCGCCTGGGTGGCCGCCATGACGGCAAGGTCACGCCGCCCGGCGATCGCCGCCTGACGAGCGATGCGCAGATAGACCTCACGACGGCGGTCCACATCCATGTAACCAAGCGTCGCTTCGATGTCCTCCGGTTTCAGGGCATCATAGTGCTCGACGACGAAGCGTACGAAAAGATCGGCGAACTGGCTTGCATAGGGCGAATAGAGGAAACGGCGGGCGTAGCGATTTGCGTAGCCCGATGCCTTATCGACGATCTTCGCATCGACGGCGACCGCGAGCGAACGGCGCAGCGCCGCCTCCTCGACGATTGTTCCCGGGGCGGTCAATCGCGCCCAGTCGTAGAATTTCAGCGAACCCGCAGGATCCTTGGCGATCGTGACATTGCCCGCGACCAGCGCCAGGTAAGGGGCAATGTCGGCATCTTTGTATTCGGTGACCATCTCGCCAAGCGTCTTGGCGATCAGCGTGCCCTTGCCGCTCAAGTATTTGCGTAAGGCGTCCGCGATGCGGTTGTCGAAGTTGCCATCAACGTCGCGGGCCACCAGAAATTCCAGCGTCGCCGGATTGCCGCCACTCATGGCGTAGATCAAAGCCGCATCGACATTTCGGGGATCGGCGAAGATTGCCGGGTCGGCCGTGCGCAGCCGCTTGTCGATGGCACCCAGCATGAACCGCTGCATCTCGGCGGCCGAATGATCTCCGCGCACGACGGTATCCTGGACGAACTGCAGCGAGCGCAGCATGCGATAGGGTTCGATGGTATCGTCCATGCTCTGGGCATAGGCCGCAAGGCCGCCCGAAAGGGCAGCCGCAGCGCAGGCCAGAAGAGCAAGGGAGAACCGCCGGATCGCCATGATTTATCCCTGCTCCCCCTGGATCAGGATCTCGATGCGTCTGTTAGCATCGGCCAACGGATCGGAAGGGACTTGGAGACGGCGATCGGCGAAGCCGGATACCTGTTCGACGCGGTCCTCCTTCAGGCCACCGCGGACCAGCATGTAGTAGGCGCTGTGCGCGCGGGCCATCGAAAGGCGCCAGTTGTCGTTTTCCGTGCCCTTGAACTGCCGGCCGTCGGTGTGGCCGCGAATGACGATCTGGCCAGGCCGGTCCTGCAGGAGCTTGCCGATACGTTCCATCGCCAGAACCATATCCCGCTGGGGCACGGCGGAGCCGACATTGAACATGGCAGCATCACTCTGATCGCTGATGGTGACGAGCAGGCCACCTTCGGCGGGCGTGACGATGAGCCCCTCTGCCAGCTTGCCGGCGGTGCCACCGATGGCCTCTTCGATGTCCTGCTTCAACTGCGCGGCAGCTGCCAGTTCCGCCTTGGTCTCTGCCGGAGCCTGGGCAGGATCGGCGAGTTTCGCCTCCTCGGTCTTGCCATCCTCAGGCTTTTCGCCTTCGGCAGCCGGAAGCTTCGACTCCGCCTGCGGGTTCTCGGGCTTCATCTCCTCGGGTGTCGGCTTCTGGCCCGGCACCACGAGGGCGACCTGCTGTCCCGGTTCGGTGGACGGCTGCGATGGGTCCTGTGGCTGCTGCGCCGCGGTCCGCTGTTGCTGATCCGATGGCGTCGTCGCGTCTGTCGGCTTTCCGACAGGTCCGTTGGCCGTCTGGACCTGCTGGGTCCAGAAGTCCGGATCAAACGGGTCGCGATAGGCTTCACCGCCCTGGGCGCCGGTCGAGGGACCGGAATCGGCGGCACCACCCTCGCCCTTGGCGCTGACATTGGCCTGCTGACCGACTTCCTGGGCAATCTCGGCCAGAACCGAATAGGGATTCTCGAAGAAATCGGCTTCCGAGTAGTTGGAGTTTTCACCCGAAGATGCCGTCAGATCCTCACCCGTCGCTGCGGAGGAACCGACCCTATCCTCGTCGTCCTCGACCTTCGACCGTTCTTTCTTCTGTTCGCCTTCCGCCTGATCGACCGGCTTCTTCAAGCCCTTTTCCGTCGGCTTCTCGTCCGAGAGCTTGATCGGATTGAAATAACTGGCGACCGACGCCTTCGTTTCCTCATTGGCGGCGTTGACGAGCCACATGACGAGGAAGAAGGCCATCATCGCGGTCATGAAGTCGGCATAGGCAATCTTCCACGCGCCACCATGAGCGCCATCGTGGTCGCCCTTGTGGCGCTTGACGATGATGATCTCGTTCTTACCGTGGTGGTGGTTCTCGTCGCTCATGACAGCACTTTCTTCAGGCTTGCACTGAAGGCGGAGATGCGGGTCACGAGTGCCGTATCGCCGAACTCAGCCGTCAGATCCAAATCCGTGCCATCGACATGGTGCAGCATTTCTGCGTGATCGGGCATTTCAGACAGGAGTTTCTCAAATAGGTCACGGGGGCCCCTGACCTGGATCGTGCCGGCTTCGCCACTCGAAATCGCCGCTTCGAGTTGTTCGGCCAATTCATCGACCGCCCGCTCAACGATGCCTTCCTCGATCACCGGCGCCAGAGCATGAGCGACCTGCTCGCTGACGGAAATCGACAGGCGCTTGACAACCTCGGGCAGTTGTTCGGCGATTGCCGCAGCGAACTCGTCGCGCAGCCGCTGTTCAATCTCGGCCAAGGCGTCCGCATGGGCCGCTTCCAAGGCCTGGCGTTCCGCCTCGAGGCGCTCGACTGCCGCCTGCTCACCTGCCTCATGGCCCTCAGCATAGGCCGCCCGGCGAAGGGCTTCGAGATCGACCGGTTCGGGTTCCGGTTCTGGAAGGGCCGGAAAGTCCATTTCGAAATCATCCATGCCACCGCTGAAAGCGGTTTCGACCGGTTGCGGCGGGGCCGACGGCGTGGAGAAGTCCTTCAGATATCTGGCCAGAGGCATGCTCATCAGCGGTCACCCCCACCGACAACAGGGTTCGATCCGGCTGCACCTTCCGGCGCGCGCGGGACATCGACATCAACGGGGCCAGAACGTGTTCTCATCTTCCGGATTCGGCTTTCGCTTCGGGGCCGCAACTCTCGGCAGGTTCCTGCCATGGACAATGCTTGAAACTAGGGTGTCAAACTTGCGCGAAGATGAATGGCGCCGCAGGCTCTGCGGCCGCAGCATTGCCGGCGCGAACAGCCACGCCGGCGTGAGGCTCACCACGCGTCAATTTTTGAAGAGCGTCAGGAGTTTTTCGGCGCTGGTATTGGCAATGGAGAGCGCCTGAATGCCGAGCTGCTGCTGGGTCTGGAGCGCTTTCAGCCGGGTCGATTCCTCGTTCATGTCGGCATCGACCAGACGACCGACACCCTTGTCGATCACGTCCATCAGATTGGAGACGAAGTTGTCCTGCATTTCGATCCGGCTGGTGATGGCGCCGAGCGTGGCGGCCGAATCGGTGAGCTGGCCCATCACGGTATCGATGACGCTGATCATGTCATCGAGCTGTGCCGTCGTCGTTGATGTATCGATCGCAATTTCTGTGCCGGTCACGGGGATCACCGAGCCGACATTCAGCAGATAATATTCGCGGGCCGTGCCCGTCGGCGTGGAGGACAGCGCGTCCGCATCGATGGCCTTGGTGAGGAAGCCACGGCTTGCATCTTCCGTGTCGATGAGGACCGAGTTTTGCGTATCGAAGTCGAGGGTGGTGACCTGAACGGAGCCGTCGGCACCGCGGATGAAGGAGGACACGACCTGCTTGGTACCGAGCGGATTGACATTGGTGTTGTAGAGCCAGTTCTCGCCGGAGAAGGAGGCCGACTGCGCCGAGGACACGAGCTGGTCCTTCAACTGCTTCATTTCCTCGTTGATCTTTTCCTTGTCGACACCCGGCTCGCTGGCGGCAACCAGCTTTGCCTTGATGCTCGACATCACCTTGATGACGTTGTCGAGCGCCGTGTAAGCGGTATCAACGGTCGCAGCACCCAGACCGAGCGCGTCGGCAACCGTGGACAGAGCGGCGTTATCGGAGCGCATTGTCGTGGCGATCGACCAGTAGCCAGCATTGTCCGACGCGGTTTCGACGCGATACCCCGAGGAAACCCGTCTCTGGGTCGTCTCGAGATTGGTATCGATCGAGCGAAGCGTCTGGAGCGCGGCCATGGCGGCTGCGTTGGTCATAATGCTGGTCATGCTGGTGCCCTCAAGCGTACATCCGTGCGCATCCGACGAAGGTCGGCAGAGACGGGTGGGCATCATGCAGACTGCGCCTCGGCGCAACCCCCGTCACCGTTAACAAATCGTTAACGGTGTCATCTAACAAGCGTAACGCTGAGAAGGCAAGGCTGACGACCCCGAAATCGCTGAGAATGAGAAAGCCCAAAAGTTTCGCGCAAGGCAGACGCGGAAATCCGCGCCCCTTTCGAGGCGCGGATCATACCGGAAGCACCTGATACGTCAGCGAGGGACGAAGTCGCCCCTAGCCAAGGCGCCCTTACTGACGGAAGAGTGTCAGGATGCTTTCGGAAGCGGAGTTGGCGATGGAGAGCGACTGGATGGCGAGCTGCTGTTGCGTCTGCAGTGCCTTCAGGCGAGTCGATTCCTCGTTCATGTCAGCGTCGACCAGGCGGCCGATGCCGCTGTCGATCGAGTCGGTGAGGTTGTTCACGAATTCTTCCTGCATCCCGATGCGCATGGAGATCGAGCCGAGGGCAGAGCTTGAGCTGACGACTGCTTCGAGTGCCATGTCAACGGCCTTCAGCATGGTGTCGAGGTCGGTTGCGGAGAGACCAGTGATGTCGAGTGTGTCCACCGATGTCGGCGCAATGACATTCGTCGCCGGTTCCCCCGTCGCGGTCGTATCAACGCCCCACTTGGTGGTGCCATCATCGTAGACAACTTCCTGCGACAGAACCGCCGAGTCAACAGCGCGCACCCAGTTGCCGCCAACGTTCACGAAATTCCCGTTGTAGTCGATCCCACCCGCTGGCGGAGTGTAGCCGGTGACGTTGGCATAGGCGCCGGTAAACGTCGCACCAGCAGAGATCAAGCCGTCGACATTGTATACGCCGACCGTCTTTTCCGTCTGCGTGCCGTTGATGTTGATGATCAACGTCTTGCTGGACTGGGACACATTGAACTGCTTGTCGAGGATGCCGGTATTGCCGCCGGTGTCGAACAGGACGCTGTTGGTATTGAGCTCGTAGTCGATCTTTTTGACCGAAACGCTGCCGTCGTCGGCTCTCACGAATGATCCTACGACGCTTTTGGTGATCGCACCGGCGTTGTTGGTGAGATCGGCCTGCAACCAGTTTTCACCGGAGAACGAAGCTGCCGAAGACACTGTCCGGAGCTGCTCCTGCAACTGGGTGATTTCTTCCTGGATCTTGTTCTTGTCGACGCCATCCTCGGTCGCAGCGACGATCTTCGCCTTGATCTGTTTAACGACATCTACGACCGCCTCCATGGCGGAGTAGGCCGTATCTACCTTCGCCGCGCCTAGACCCAAAGCGTCCTGAACGGCACCGAGCGCCATGTTGTCCGAACGCATGGTGGTGGCGATCGACCAGTATGCGGCGTTGTCCGATGCAGTCCCGACACGCATGCCCGAGGAAACACGTGCCTGCGTCTGCTCCATGCTGTTGTCGATAGTGCGGAGAGTCTGAAGTGCCGACATCGCGGCATTGTTCGTCAATATGCTGGTCATGATGGTTGCCCCTGGAATTGGCTAGATAGAGGGACATCCCGGTTCTGCCGGGAACGATCGGAAGGCCTTATGCCGTTAACCACTTCTTCGTTTTGGTTAATCCATCGTTTCGATGGGTGCAGTTAAGCCGCTCATGGTTAACAAAGCCTAAATGGAAGATTAAAATTTGCTGGACCGTTAAACAAAAAAAGGGTCGCGCCAATCAAGGCGCGACCCAAATTCTTTGGAAACCAGATGCTTAGCGGAACAGCGTGAGGATGACTTCCGATGCCGAGTTCGCGATGGACAGCGACTGGATCGCAAGCTGCTGCTGTGTCTGCAGGGCCTTCAGGCGGGTGGATTCTTCATTCATGTCTGCGTCGACGAGACGACCGATACCGCTGTCGATCGAGTCGCTGAGGTTCTGGACGAACTCCGTCTGCATATCGATGCGGCCGCTCACCGAACCGAGGTCCGCTGCAGCGCTGGTCATCTGCGTCAGGGCCAGATCGACGGCCGAGATCATGACATCCAGGTCCTGGCTCGTCGCGAGCGTGGTGATGTCGAGATCAGCCACGGACTGTGTTGCCACGATGTTGGTCGCGGGTTGGCCGGTTGCAGTCGTGTCAACGCCCCACTTCGTGGTGCCGTCGTCATAGACGACTTCCTGGCTCAGCGTCGCAGAGTCGACTGCACGCACCCAAGTGCCTTGCGTCTTGACGAAATTGCCGTTGTAGTCGATGCCGCCCGCCGGCACGGTGTAGCCGGTTACGTTTGCGTAGTCACCGGTGAAGGTCGCGCCAGCCGAGATCAGACCATCAACAGCGAACGCACCTACCGTCTTTTCGGTTTCGGTACCGTTGATGTTGACCTTGAGGGTGACGCTGCCCTGAGAAACGTTCTGCTGCTTGTCGAGGATGCCGGTGTTGCCTCCGGTGTCGAACAGGACGTTGGTCGTCGTCAGATCATAGGCAACCTTCTTCACTGAAACGCTGCTGTCGTCGGCACGAACGAAGGACGCAACAACACTCTTCTGCAGCGGCGTACCGCCGGCAGTCAGATCAGCCTGCAGCCAGTTTTCACCCGAGAACGAAGCAGCCTGCGCGATGCTGGTCAGCTGGTCCTTGAGCTGGGAGATTTCTTCCTGGATCTTCGTCTTGTCGACGCCGTCTTCGGTGGCGGCAACGAGCTTGGCTTTGATTTCCTTAACGACTTCGATGGCCGAATTCATGCCGGAATAGGCAGTATCAACCTTGGCGGCGCCAAGACCGAGGGCGTCGGACACAGCCGACAGAGCCATGTTGTCGGAACGCATGGTGGTCGCGATCGACCAGTATGCGGCATTGTCGGATGCAGAACCAACGCGCTGACCAGAGGACACCCGAGCCTGGGTTTCTTCCATGCTAGACGAGATGGTGCGAAGGGTAGAAAGCGCAGCCATCGCTGCTGTGTTGGTCAAAATGCTTGTCATGGTTGTATTGCCCCTATTGGCGTTCGTGAAGGGACATTCCGGTTTCCCCGGAAACGGCGCACAGCATCATGCTTGTTAACCTTTTAATTTATCTGGTTAACTCACCGTTTCAATGAACGTAGTTAACGACAGCAAGGTTAATGAACTTCTAAGCCAGATATCTTTTTTAAAAATGAGAGATTTTTGGAATACAGCCAGAGAGGGTACGCGCGCGTATCACGAAAGGCTTAAAATAATGGTAAAGCCGCGCCTGTTTCCAGGCGCGGCTCCCATTTTCGAGACGAATGTCTTTCCGAACTTTTCGCGCTATTAGCGGAAGAGCGACAGAACGTTCTGCGATTCCGAGTTGGCGATCGACAGAGCCTGGACCGCGAGCTGCTGCTGTGTCTGCAGGGCCTTCAGGCGGGTGGACTCTTCGTTCATGTCGGCATCGACGAGACGACCTACACCGGCGTCGATGGAGTCGCTGAGGTTCTGGACGAACTCTTCCTGCATGTCGATACGTGCAGAAACCGAACCCAGGGAAGCCGCAGCGCTGGTCATCTGAGTCAGGGCCTGGTCAACAGCCGAGATCATGGTGTCCAGATCCTGGCTCGTCGCGAGCGTGGTGATGTCCAGATCGGCCATCGACTGCGTTGCCACAACGTTGGTAGCGGGTTGGCCGGTTGCAGTCGTGTCAACGCCCCACTTCGTGGTGCCGTCGTCATAGACAACTTCCTGGCTCAGCGTCGCAGAGTCGACCGCACGAACCCAGGTGCCTTCGGTCTTGACGAAGTTGCCGTTGTAGTTGATGCCGCCAGCCGGAACGGTGTAGCCGGTTACGCTTGCGTAGTCACCAGTGAAGGTCGCGCCAGCCGAGATCAGGCCATCAACAGCGAACGCACCCACCGTCTTTTCGGTTTCGGTACCGTTGATGTTGACCTTCAGGGTGATGCTGGCCTGAGAAACGTTCTGCTGCTTGTCGAGGATGCCGGTGTTGCCTCCGGTGTCGAACAGGACGTTGGTCGTCGAGAGGTCATAATCAACCTTCTTGACCGAAACGCTGCCGTTGTCTGCACGAACGAAGGACGCAACAACGCTCTTCTGCAGCGCGGTACCGCCGGCAGTCAGGTCTGCCTGGAGCCAGTTTTCACCCGAGAACGAAGCAGCCTGCGCGATGCTGGTCAGCTGGTCCTTGAGCTGGGTGATTTCTTCCTGGATCTTGGTCTTGTCGACGCCGTCTTCGGTGGCGGCAACGAGCTTGGTCTTGATTTCCTTGACGACGTTGATTGCCGCTTCCATACCGGAATAGGCAGTATCAACCTTGGCAGCGCCGAGACCGAGGGCGTCGGAAACTGCCGACAGGGCCATGTTATCGGACTTCATGGTCGTAGCGATCGACCAGTAAGCGGCGTTGTCCGAAGCGGAGCCGACCTTCTGACCCGAAGAGATACGGGCCTGGGTGTCTTCCATGCTGGCAGAAATCGAGCGGAGGGTGGACAGCGCGCCCATTGCGCTGGTGTTGGTCAGAATGCTGGCCATAGGATTTGTCCCTTAAAAACGAGGTACTAACGGGGACATACCGGACTAAAAACTTACCGGTCACGGACGTTCGGCATCATGCCAGTTGGTATTTTTTCGTTGCTACCAGTTCCGTCGTGCGAGCTCCAAACTCGCAGCCATATGTTGCCAAGACCTTAAGCCAACCGAGTGCATTCATGCTTCCGGGGCCTATGGTAAACAGGGTGATAACGATTTTGGGGAGGGTGCCCGGAATCAGGCGAAGGATCTTACCAGGCTTCCCACCAGCAGATTCCAGCCGTCGATCAGAACGAAGAACAGGATCTTGAACGGCAAGGAAATCGAGGTCGGCGGCAGCATCATCATACCCATGGCCATGGTGATGGTGGCGACAACCATGTCGATCACGAGGAAGGGCAGGATGATCAGGAAGCCGATCTCGAAGCCTCTGCGGATCTCCGACAGCATGAAGGCGGGAACCAGAACCCGGTAGTCGACCTTGCCATCTGAAATCGTCGCCTGGCCACGCTCATTGGCAATGTCGACGAAGAGCTTCAAGTCCTTGTCGCGGGTATTGGCGGTCATGAACGTGCGAAATGGCTCGGCAATGCGTGCCACCGCTTCCGCTTCCGTGATCTGATTGGCCATCAGGGGCTGCGCCCCGTTGGTCCAGGCCTGGTCCATGGTAGGGGCCATGACATAGAAGGTCATGAAGAGCGCCATGCTGGTCAGGATCATATTGGAGGGCGTGGTGGCGAGGCCCATGCCCGAACGCAGGATCGAAAAGGCGATCAAGAAGCGCGGGAAGCTCGTGACCATGATCAGGATGCCCGGTGCAACCGACAGCACCGTCAGCAGTCCAAATGTCCTGATGATCCACGCCGCCACCGACCCGTCGATCGGAGCGTTGAAGATCTCGGTCGGGAACTGCTGGGCCACAGCCAGTTCCGGCGCCATCATCAAGACGGCGACGAGGGTGAGAAGCCGAATCATTCGATCACGAGGGTTCTGAACATCACCTTCGATACGCGCCCTTCCGAGCGCAGGTCAACACGCTCCTGGAGGTCATCCTTGAGATATTGAAAGCCCCGTGGCCCCTCGACCTGCTGCAGGGATACGGTGCGCAAATACGCGAGGATGTCCTGATGAACATCCTCGGCGATCTTCACGTCGGGCGGCCCGTTGAACATCAGGGCAACTTCGACGCGGATCCAGTTTTCCGACGGGTAGGCAAGATTCGTCGTGATGGGCTCCAGAGCAACGACGCCATTGGCTTCCGTGGAAACGTGGGGAAGCCCCTCTTCCTTTTTCGCCTCGCCGTGACCGGCCGGCGCTTCGGCTGCGGCTACAGCTTCCTTCGCCTGCTTGACCTTCGGCGACAGCATGGTGCCGATCGCCCAGCCGCCGCCGCCGCCAACGACCGTCAGCACGACGAGCGGGATGAGAAGCGCCATCAGTCCCGACTTCTTCTTGCCTTCGCCTTCCTGGCCTTCTTCCATGGATGGTCCCTCGTGCTGCCGCAATAATCAGAAGGGCGAATAGATATCGACGACCTGCTGACCGATCGGCGGCTGCTGAATTTCCGTCAGACGACCCCGGCCACCGTAGGAGATTCGGGCCTCGGCGATCTTGTCGTAGGAAATCGTATTCTCTGCATCCACATCCTGCGGGCGTGCGATACCGGCAACATTCAAGATCCGGATCTCGTGATTGACGCGAACTTCCTGCGAACCGCTGATCAACAGGTTGCCGTTCTCCAGAATGCCGGTCACGACCGCTGCGATCAGCAAGTTCAGCTTCTCCGAGCGCTCGGTCTTGCCATCGCCCTTGGAGCTCGTGCTGGACCCCGTGGACAGGTCGCCGCTGGTGCCGGTATCCGTCGAGAAGCCGAGGAACTCCTTCACCTTGGCGCCCCATTTCAGAGAGGTACCATTGTCGCGGCTGCGGTCCGTCGCGTTTTTGAAGGTCGCCCTATCATCGATCTCGATCGTGACCGTGAGAATGTCGCCGACATTGAGGGCGCGTGCATCCTTGAACAGCGCAGACTGATTGTCGCTCCACAGCGAGTAGCCACTTGCCGTCTGCATGGGCTGCTTCGGATAGAGCGCCATCTGCGGGGTCTGGCTGTAACGGAGACCGGACCCGATCGGGCTCATGGCCGGGGCGTTGCCGATTTCCTTGATGGTCTGGCTCTGGCAGCCAGCCAGGAGGAGGATGGCCAGCAAGGCCGGGGAACGCTTGGTCATGATGGATCCTTCGAAGTGGTGGGGTCGCCCGCACTGGACATGATCGAGGCGACTGCGGCCGCCTTGTCCGGCTTCATTTCCGTGAGAATGAGGCTCGACTGGCGCGGCGGAAGCTTCATGATGATGGCGGCGGCGAGCATGACATCGGTCTCAGCCAACTGGGGCGCTGCCGCATCGGGCGCCATCTTGCGGTAGATTTCGACGAGCTGTTCATCCGCCTTCTTCATGAACGCGTTGCGCCGCGTGAGCCAGTCCTCGTATTCGGCCCGGCGCGTTTCCAGAACCGATATGCGGCTGTCGACGTCGGCCTGCAGTTTCTCCAGTTCCTGCTTCTGCAGAAGATAACGCTGGTCGCGTGCTGCATCGGCAATGCTGGAGCAGAACTGCTTGATCTCGGCTTCGGAGGCCGCATCCGGCGGCTGCGGTTGCTGCTGGCCGACCGCGATCCCCGCAAAAGCGGGCAGAGTGGCGATCAGGATGACGGCTGCGCCATTGCGCAGGACCGTCGCTGAGGGAATGAGAGAGTGCATCTGGATCATTGCAGCACGAGCTCCGCCTGCAGCGCACCGGCCGACTTGATGCCCTGGAGAATGGCGATGATGCCATCAGGCTTCACGCCGATGCTGTTCAACCCGCTCACCAGCGTTCGAAGGTCGGGCCCTTCAACGACCGCGATCTTGTCGCCCGACTTCTGTGTGATGATGTCGGTCTGATCCTGGATCGCCGTTTGTCCACGCGAGAACGGCTCCGGCTGGACGACCTGGGGCGTCTCGCTGACGGTGACGGTCAATGTCCCGTAAGCGACCGCCACGCGGGATACCCGCACGTCCGCTCCGATGACGATCGTGCCTGTGCGCTCGTTGATCACGACCTTCGCCGGGGAATCCGTCGCGACCACCAGGTTCTCGACATCCGCCATCAAGCGGGCGAGGTCTGCGGTGCGTGGCTTCTGGATCACCACTTCCTGGCTGTCGCGGGCTTCCGCGATCGGCGCTCCATAATTGGCTGCCGCATAGGCATTGATGGTGTCGGCAATGCGGAGCGAGGTGGTAAAGTCGGCATTGCGCAGCTGGAGGACGAGGTTGACCGAGTCCTTGAACTTGGAGGGAAGCTCGCGCTCGATGATCGCGCCGCCGGGGACGCGACCGGAGGTCGTGATCCCTTCCTGGACGCTGGCGGCATTTCCCTGAGCCGTAAAGCCGGACACTACGACCGAGCCTTGAGCCACTGCATAGATCTGTCCGTCCGCGCCGGTCAGCGAAGTCATGACAAGGGTACCGCCGCGAAGGGACGTCGAATCGCCGAGGGAACTCGCCGTCACGTCGATGCGGCTACCGGGGCTGGCAAACGGCGGCAGATTGGCGGTGACCATGACAGCCGCGACATTCTTTGCATTCGACTGACCACCTTGCGTGGAGATGCCGAGGTTCTGCAGCATGGCCCGCATGGACTGATCGGTGAAGGGCGAAGAGCGAAGACTGTCGCCGGTGCCCTGCAGGCCAACCACGAGGCCATAGCCGATCAACTGGTTGTCTCGGCCGGACTGCAGCGAGGCGATGTCCTTGATGCGCGAATTCGTCGCGAGCGCCGGCTCGAAAGGCGCCAGGACGAGCGACAATACGCAAAGGGCGAGCCGCATTGAAGAGAGCAATCTCATTTTGCCATCACCTGTACCGTGCCGTCGGCCATCACTGTCCCGGATACGATCGTGCCGGAATCGAGATTGCGAACCTTGATCAGCTCGCCGACCGACGCATCGGTCAGAGGCGTGCCGCTGGCGCTGATCAACATGTTGCCAATCGAAAAGGTCAGCCGCACGCTTCCGCCGCGCTTGACCGCAAAGGCTTCGCGGAGACCTCCCGTCGGGATCGTACGGCCGGGCAGCAACGTGCGTTTGGTGACCATGCCCACCACCTCTTCCTTGGTGCGGGCATAGTCGCCGGTCAGATTGGGGTTGGTCACAGCAACCACGTCCACCTGATCGGCCGACACGGTCTCGCCGGGATAGATCACGCGCTTGGGAACGACGGCGGTGTCCTGTGCGGACGCCAACCCTGTGCCAAGGCAGAGGGCAGCCGCGACGGCGAGCGCCGCAACCTGCACCAGATATCCGAATGTTCGGCGAAACCTCATGTTTGCCTCCAGTTGTCTTACTTGAGGTTCTTGCTGACGATCTGAGCCATTTCGTCGGCGGTGGTGATGACCTTGGAATTCATCTCGTAGGCACGCTGCGCGGAGATCATGTCCGTGATCTCCTTCACCGAGTCGACGTTGGATGCTTCAAGATAGGACTGCTTGAGGTATCCGAAGCCCGGATCTTCCGGCGCACCAACAATTGCCTCACCCGAAGCGGTCGTCTGGGCGAACAGGTTGTCGCCGAGCGGCTTCAAACCCGCCTCGTTGACGAAGTTCGCCACCGTGAGCTGCCCGAGATTGGTGTAGTCGGCATCGTTGCCGAGGCGCGCCGAGACCTGACCGGTCCGGCTGATGACCACTTCGGACGCGTTCTGCGGGATCGTGATCTGCGGTGTGACCAGATAGCCGTCGATCGTGACCAGCTGGCCCTGGGCATTCATGTTGAACGCGCCGGAACGGCTGTAGAAGGTCTGGCCGTCAGCACTCTCGATCTGGAACCAACCGCGACCGATCATGGCAACGTCGAGTTCGTTGCCGGTCTGGGTGAGTTCACCCTGGGTGTGGATGTTGCGGACAGCGGCCGTCTGCACGCCGAGACCGATGTTGGCACCTTCCGGGACGATGGCCTGGTTGGCGCGGTTGGGAACGCCCTGCGCTCGCTCGGTCTGGTAGAGCAGATCGGAGAACTCGGCACGCGCGCGCTTGAAGCCCGTCGTGTTGATGTTGGCAATATTGTTGGCGATGACCTCAAGATTGGTCTGCTGGGCATCCATACCCGTCGCGGCGATGGCAAGCGCTCTCATATGTCTATACCCCTACTAGATCTGCATCTTTGTGATTTCGAGATAGGCGTTGACGATCTTGTCGCGGAACGCGATTGCCGTCTGGAGGGACTGTTCCGCCTGCATCACGGCGTCGACCACTTCGCGCGGATTCGCCTTGCCGGTCAGTCCGTCGAAGGAGCTCTGTTCCGCCTGCTTCAGATTGTTTGATGCCTGCGCCGCCATATCGGTGAGCGCCGAAAGGAAGGTTTCGCCCGTGGCCATCCCTGGGCTCACGCCCTCTGATGCCTGGCTCTTGGCGGAGAAGATGCTCGACAGGGAGTCGAGACCGCTTGTGCCGGACACCATGCCGGCCTTGGTAATGGATTCGATCATTGCGAGGCCTTCAGCAGGGCGATTGTCTGGGAAATCATGTCGCGTGTCTGCTTGATGGTCTGCAGATTCGCTTCATAGGTTCGGTTGGTTTCGCGCATGTCGCCCATTTCGATCAGGACGTTCACGTTCGGCATCTTCACGATGCCTTTTTCGTTCGCGGCCGGATTGCCGGGATCGTATTCCTCGATGAAATCGGATTCATCGACCCCGAGCTTCTTCACCTCGACCGTCTCGGCGCCGGAAACCCGGTCGAGCTCGCTGCCGAAGGTGATGGTCTTGCGGCGATAGGGATCGGCACCAGGCGTGTCGCCGGTGGTCCGCGCGTTGGCAATGTTTTCGGATACGATCCGCATGCGCGTGGACTGGGCTTCCAGGCCACTGCCTGCGATCTTGAGGGCTGCTCCTAAAGGATCGGTCATCAGCGTTTCACCGTCATCAGCATCATGCGATGGAAAGAGGACATTAGCGACGTGTTCAGTTCATGCTGGCGCTTGATCTCACCCGTCTTGGTGAGCTCATCCGCAATGGCGACGGAGTTGCCGGATTCCTGAACACCGATCTCGTCATTCAATTTGGCTTCCTCGACCGCGATGTTCTCATCACTGAAGTCGTTGGACGCCATGTGACCGGGCTGGGTGACGGCCATGCCCTGCACCGCGGCCGTCCGGTCGAGGACGGCGTTGAAGGGAGTGATGTCCTTTGACAGGTATTTCGGCGTGTTGGCATTGGCGATGTTCGTCGCCACCACCTGTTGGCGCACCGAGAGCCATTCGGCCTGTCGCGAGGCCAGCTCGAACAACTGGATGGGATTCATGGGCGTCACTCCGTCTTGTACTGTTCGGAGCCTAGGCCGGTAATCTTGCGTGGGACTTGCTCGCCCCGCGCTGCATCAGTTGTTTTGATAGACGGCACCTGTCGAGGTGACGATAACCCACTTGCCGTCGCGCTGCTCGAGCGTCGCAACACGGCTGTTGTCGGGAAGGATCGAACCTACACGGACGAGATACATGCCGGCCGTGTCCTCGATCAGGGCGCGACCGTTGGCGACGTGGAGGAGACGGAAACCGCTTTTGCCCGGGAAGGGCTGCGACGTGACCGGTTCAAGACCTTGCGGACGTTCCTTGCCGAGGGTCGGTACCGTCGCCGTGATGATCTCGTCAACCTGCGGCGGCGCAGTCGGGCTCTCGCCGCCTTCATCATCCTTGTCCACCAAGGCGAGTGGCGAAACGCTGAAGACGTTGCGGCCGGGACCTTCCGGCAGATCACGCGTGCGGCTCCAGTCAGCGACGCGGATGCCGAACTTCTCTTCGTTGAAGAAAACGAACCACGGGAAGAAGGCGGCGCTGCAGGCAAGCGCAATTCCGGTGAACGCAAGCAGGCGGTCGACCGTCGGGACGCGTCGCTTCAAACCGGCCGGCTTAAGCGGTGCTACGGGCTCGTCTGCATCGAAATCGGTCATCCTCAGCCCCTCTGCCTCATGCCAGCCTGGCCACCTGCCGCCGCCTTCAGAGCGTTTGCCAGGTCGGCATAGGCATCACTCGCGGGCTTGTCGCCCGGCGTCTGTTTCAAGATGTCGTAGATCACCGGCACCTGCTTGATCGCCATATCGAGATCCGGGTCGGAACCGTTGCGGTAACCACCGATGAGGCGCAGGTCACGGGTTTCCTCGAACCGGTGGATCAGCGCCTTGAGGCGCGAGACCAGTTTTTCCTGTTCCGAGGTCCAGGCCTTGCGGGCCAGTCGCGAAATCGAGGTCAACGGATTGATCGGCGGATAGCGTCCCTCATCGGCCAGGGCGCGATCGAGGACGATGTGGCCATCAAGAATACCGCGGGTGGAGTCTGCGATCGGATCGTTATGATTGTCGCCGTCGACCAGAATGGAGATGATGGCCGTGATGGTCCCTGCCCCTTCCGCGCCCGGTCCGGCGCGCTCCAGCAGCCGCGGCAGCTCGGTGAAGACGGAAGCCGGATAGCCGCGTGCAATCGGCGGCTCGCCGGCCGCAGTCGCGACCTCGCGGATCGCATGAGCGAAACGGGTTACGCTGTCGACGATGAAAAGGACGTTTTCGCCCTTGTCGCGGAAGTGCTCGGCAATGGTGATCGCTGTCAGCGGCGCCATCTTGCGCAGCATCGGGCTTTCGTCGCTCGTCGCAACGACCGCAATCGATTTTGCCATGTTGTCGCCAAGCGTGTCTTCGATGAATTCGCGCACTTCGCGGCCACGTTCGCCGACAAGGGCAATCACCACCTTGTCGAAGGCATCTGCACGCGCCAGCATCGAGAGCAGGGTCGACTTGCCGACGCCGGAGCCGGCGAAGATGCCCAGGCGCTGGCCGAGGCAAAGGGGCGAGAAGATGTCGATAGCGCGGACCCCGGTCTTGAAGCCGGTTTCGACGCGGCGGCGGGTCATCGACGGCGGTGCGGTGGTCGAGATCGGCCGGCGTTCGGTACCTGGGGCGAGCGGCGGGCCGTTGTCGATCGGATCGCACAGGGCGTTGAGAGTGCGGCCGCACCAGCTGTCGTCGGGAGCAATGCGGAAGGCGCCCTTGCGGATGACCACGTCATGGATGCCGATCGGCTCGCCCGGTTCGATCGGGCAGACGTAGCAGACGTCGGGTTCGACGCGGATCACCTCACCCAGATGTACGCCGTTCGAGGACCTGTGGGCAACGAATTCGCCCAGTCGGACATGCCGCGAAAGACCGGTGACCGTGTAGTGGCCGGCGGCGATGGTGCGGACGTGACCGCCATGGGTCACGGCAAATTCCGGCTTTGCATAGCGTTCCGCCAGCGAAGCCAACTGGCCGAGCTTGGGAGAAAGCGGTAAATCGTCTGTCACGTGCAATGCCATCACAGTCCCATCTCAGGATCAGGAGCCTCCGCCGAGAACCTTGATCGCGTCGCCGATCGAGGCTTCGCTGTCACGGATCAGTGCACTCACGCTTTCGAAGGCGCGGTTCACCTGGATCAACTGCGTCATCTGGCTGATGCCATTGACGTTCGAGTTCTCGACATAACCCTGCATGACCGAGACTTCCGGGTCATCGACAACCGGCTGCGGATTGTCGACGGTCGTGACGCCACTGTTTTCGTAACGCAGGAAGCCGTTGCGGACGTCCGCCGTGAACAGGCCGAGCGTGGCCACCTGGCGGCCATCCTGCAGGATCTTGCCATCAGCGCCGACTTCCGGCGGCCCGCCTGCGCGGTTCAATTGGATCGGCGCGCCCCCGGTGTCGAGGACCGGGTATCCCTTCACCGAGACCAATTCGCCGGTGTCGGTCATGGTGAAGCGGCCGTCACGCGTCAGCACCTGGCCAACAGGCGTGTCGATCGCGAACCAGGCATCACCCTTGATGGCGAAATCCAGTGCGTTGTTGGTCTGGGCAAGCTCGCCATTCTTGGTGGACAGATAGTCATTGCCCTGGCTGACGAAGGCAATCTTGGCGTTGAGGTCATTGCCCGTCTTGCTCAACATCTCGTCGAACTTCACCTCGGTGGCGCGGAAGCCGACGGTGTTCACGTTGGCCATGTTGTCGGCGATGGTCGTCAGGCGGCGTTCGAGCGCCATCTGCGACGACAGGGACACATAGATTCCGGATTGCACTGTGTTGCCTCCGATCGGGATGAATTTCAGTAAATCATTATTTAACGCAGACTGCCTACGCTTGCTCACGATCTTCTGAGCCAAAAGCCTTGTGCGAAACTGTTGAGTGGAAAGGCGGCTTGTGCGCGGGTCGCCCGGCCCAAAAATGAGGCCGTGATTCAGCCTCACGCAAGGCACGAGACGTATCGCTTACGATGAAATGTAACGTTCAGGTGCGGGCAAAATGAATCTCATCATCGGATTTGTAATAACGGTAGGCTGCGTCCTCGGCGGCTTCATGGCGATGGGCGGACACCTCAACGTGCTCATTCAGCCGTTCGAGCTGATGATCATCGGCGGCGCCGGCGTCGGCGGCTTCATCATGGCCAACCCGATGAAGGTCATCAAGGATACCGGCAAGGCCGTCGGTGAAGCCTTCAAGCACTCAGTGCCGACCGAACGCGCCTATCTCGACGTGCTCGGCGTGCTTTATTCGCTGATGCGCGACCTGCGCACCAAGTCGCGCAACGAGATCGAAGCCCACATCGACAATCCGGAAGAATCCTCGATCTTCACCGCCGCACCGAACCTTCTGAAGAACAAGGAACTGACCTCTTTCATCTGCGACTATGTGCGTCTGATCATCATCGGCAATGCCCGCAGCCATGAGATCGAAGCGCTGATGGACGAGGAAATCGACACCATCCTCTATGACAAGATGAAGCCCTATCACGCGATGACGGCCATGGGGGACAGCTTCCCGGCCATCGGTATCGTCGCGGCCGTTCTCGGGGTTATCAAGGCGATGAGCAAGATCAACGAGTCGCCGGAAGTTCTGGGCGGCCTGATCGGCGCCGCGCTCGTCGGCACCATGCTCGGCATCTTCCTGTCCTACTGCCTCTGCAACCCGCTGATCGCGCAGATCAAGACCGTTCGTACCAAGCAGCACCGCCTTTACATCATCGTGAAGCAGACACTGCTTGCCTACATGAACGGCTCGGTTCCGCAGGTGGCACTCGAATACGGCCGCAAGACCATCTCCTCCTACGAGCGTCCGTCGATCGACGCCGTCGAGCAGGAAATGATGAACCCAGGCGGCGGCGGTGAAAGCAAGGCGGCATGACCATGAGCGACGCAAGCACCCAGACACCTCCCGCAATGGATCGCGCCCTTCTCGCCATGCTGACCGGCGGGCTCGGTGATGCCAAGACACTGCAAAAGCTGTGCACTGAGTTCGGCCAGCTCTATACGGAGTTCCTCCCGGACGTCTTCCACAGCGAGACCGGGCTTTCGATGCAGGTCCACTACAACGGCCACGAAAGCGGGCTGATGACCGACCTGATCGCCGATCTCGGCGACAATGTCGCCTTCTCGGACGGCCAGCTGCGCAACTGGTCCCCGAACTTCGTGCTGGCCTGCGGCAACAGCTTCATCATCACGCTCATGGAAAACCTGCTGGGCGCCCTGCCGGAAACGATCCAGGAACCGATCGAGCGGCCGCTATCGCAGATCGAGCTCGACCTCTCGACCATGGTCTTCGACAAGATCGCCAATGTGCTTCGTTCGGGCGTCAATGCCGCTGGCGGTTTCGAGCCGTTGCTGGAGAAGGCGCACAACGCCGAAGATCGGGTGAAGCCGGACGAGGATCACGTCGACGAATATGCCGTCACCGTGAAGATGGGCATCACGCTCGGCACGGTGACCTCCGAATTCTACCTGGTCATCCCGCAGAAGGCTCTGCTCAAGACCGTGGTCACCATGCCGAAGTCTAAGAACCAGGCCGGCCGTTCGCGCAAGGAATGGCAGGAACAGATCGCCGAACAGGTCCGTCGTTCGCAGGTGACACTCGAAGCACGCGTAAGGCTTGAATCGCTCACGCTTGCTACGGTCTCGCGCCTAATGGCCGGCGATGTGATTGCCTTTCGCGACAAGGGCGACGTCATGGTCGACGTCAGCGCCAACGGAAAAGATCTCTATCGTTGCGAATTCGGCCGTGCCGGCGACCGCTACACCGTCCGGGTCAAGGACAATGTGAGCAGCGAAGATGAAATCCTAAAACATTTGATGAGCTAGACATTTATCGAGGCGAGCCAGAAGGCAGCTTGAGGCAAGTTTCAACAGGAATAATGGGTCCATGGCAACGAAAAAGACACCACAGACGGATGCAGACGCACTGGCGATGCCAGGTGCGAGCGACAGCGACTTCGACCAAGCGGTCGATGATCTGCGCGGCGTCCTCAAGGCGGATGCAGATGGCGGCCTTCCGGACATCGGTTCGGACTTTGGCGATTTCGGCGGCGGTCTCGACGACAAGTCGGACCCGCTAGCGGCGTTTGAATCGGATTTCGGCGGCGCTACGGCGGCTCCCGATGCCGGCTTCGGCATGAGCGACCTGGGCAGCGACATCGGTGGCGGCGACTTTGGCGGCGGTGACTTCGGTGGTGGCGATCTCGGCGGCTCGACAAGCTTCGGCGGCGACACGTCGTTCGGCAGCATGGGGAGCAGCCATCAGGAACCGGGTAGCGGCCTCACCGCCAATCTCGACCTGATCATGGATATTCCGATCGACGTCCAGATCGTGCTGGGGTCGAGCCGGATGCAGGTTTCGGGTCTCATGAATCTCGAAGAGGGCGCCATCATCGCGCTCGACAAGAAGATCGGTGAGCCTGTGGAGATCATGGTGAACGGTCGGCGCATTGCGCGCGGCGAGATCACGGTTCTCGAAAACGACGATACGCGCTTTGGTGTTAAACTGATCGAAGTGATGGCGACCAAGACATCCTGACCCATGACGGGCCAGAGAGGGCAAGACCATGATGGACTTTGACGATTTTGGCGGCCCCTTAACCGGTAAACCGCTTTCCCAGGCCGATAAGGCAGCCGCCGTGCTGCTGGCCATGGGAAAGGGCGTTGCCGGCAAGCTGCTGAAATACTTTACCCAGGCCGAACTGCAGACCATCATCGCGTCTGCCCAGACGCTGCGCACCATTCCGCCGGATGAACTGACCGAACTCGTCAACGAGTTCGAGGATCTGTTTACCGAAGGCGCCGGCCTGATGGACAACGCCAAGGCCATCGAAAGCATCCTGGAAGAGGGCCTGACGCCGGAAGAAGTCGATGGACTGCTCGGGCGTCGTACGGCTTTCCAGGCCTATGAGGCGTCTATCTGGGACCGTCTGCAGGACGCAGATCCCGATTTCATCGCCAAATTCCTGATGCGCGAACATCCGCAGACGGTGGCCTATATCCTCTCGATGCTGCCGTCCTCCTTTGGCGCCAAGGTTCTGCTCAAGCTGCCGGAGAGCCGCCGGGCAGACATCATGAACCGCACCGTCAACCTGAAGAATGTCAGCCCCAAGGCTGCCCAGATCATCGAAAACCGGGTTCATGACCTGATCGCCGAGATCGAGGCCGAGAAGAATTCGACGGGTTCGGCGAAGGTTGCCGAGCTGATGAACGAACTCGACAAGCCCGAAGTCGACACGCTTCTGCAATCGCTCGAATCGATCAGCAAGGATTCGGTCAACAAGGTACGGCCCAAGATCTTCCTGTTCGAGGATCTGCTCGTCATGCCGCAGCGCAGCCGCGTCCTGCTGCTCAACGACATTTCCGGCGACATCCTCACCATGGCGCTTCGCGGCGCCAATGCCGAAATCAAGGAATGTGTGCTGGCATCGATCAGCCCGCGTTCACGCCGCATGATCGAATCGGATCTTCAATCCGGGACTACAGGCATCAATCCGCGCGAAATCGCGATTGCCCGGCGCGCCGTGGCACAGGAAGCAATCCGCCTTGCCAATGCCGGGCAGATCCAGCTCAAGGAAACCGAAGGCGAAACCCAGGCCGCCTGAGCCGCCGGCTCTGTTGAAAACCCTACCGATCTCCCGCCCGCCGATTGAACCCCGATCGGCGGGCGGTTACGTTTGCTGAGGTGGTCCAAACGATCACCGGCCGGCGCGCCGCAAACGCGGCCGACTTGATCTTTCAGGGGGCATCTGCCACCCGGCAAGCCCTCGAGGATGGCGTCGATCATGGCCGATGAAGACGACGACAGCAAAACAGAAGACCCGACAGAGAAAAAGATGCGTGACGCGCGGGAGAAGGGCAACGTGCCCTCGTCGCGCGAACTGCCGAGCTTTGCCACGGCGCTCGCCTTCTATTTCTACGCCGTCTTTTTCTTGCCCGGCGGCATGAAACGGATGAGTGAAACGCTGAAGGACATCTTCGAGCAACCGGACCAGTGGCGAATCGGAACGGCCGTCGATGTCGTCTCGCTCTTCACGCACCTGGCCTGGGAAATCGGTGCCCTGCTTGCCCCGCTGCTCATCATGCTGATCATGCTGGGCGTCGGGTCGAACGTCGCGCAACATCTTCCCGAGTTCATCCTGGAGCGAATCACGCCGCAGGTTAGCCGGATCTCGTTGTTCAAGGGATGGCAGCGCTTGTTCAGCGCTCAGGGCATGGTCGAATTTGCCAAGTCCGTCTTCAAGATTGTCGTTGTTTCGGTGATCATGGTCTTTGCACTGAAGGGCGAATATTTCGGCGTCATAGATGCGATGTTCTCCGATCCGCAGGTGATTTTCGTCAAGTTTGCCACGATCCTGCAGAAGATGATGATCGTCATCCTTCTCTCGACGGCGCTGTTGGCGGCCGTCGACGTCTTCTGGACGCGGCACCACTGGTACGAACAGCTTCGCATGACGAAGCAGGAGATCAAGGACGAATACAAGCAGGCGCAGGGCGACCCTGTGGTCAAAGCCCGCCAGCGCTCCATCGCCCGGGATCGCGCACGCAAGCGCATGATGTCGAACGTCCCGCGCGCTACGCTCGTGATCACGAACCCGACCCATTTTGCGGTCGCCTTGCGCTATGTGCGCGAGGAAAACGAAGCGCCGGTGGTTGTCGCCAAGGGCCAGGATATCGTTGCCTTGCGAATTCGCGAACTCGCCCGAGAGCACGATATCCCGATTTTTGAGGACCCGCCCCTCGCCCGCTCCATGTTTGCGCAAGTCTCGGTCGATAGCGTCATACCGTCGATATTTTATAAGGCGGTCGCGGAACTCGTGCATCGGGTCTACGCGTCCAAGGCCCCCAAAAGACGGATACGCTAGCTCCGATGAAGAAGTGCTCCTTTACCAACCAGCGTGAACGCATCGTGGCAGCGGCAATCAGCCCCGTGGCGAGCGAATTACGCCTTCTCGATGCTGCCGACCTCATTTCACTTCTGCGTTTTGAACTTTACGGCAACCTGTCCGACCTCGTTTCGTCGGCCGCCGAACTGTATTTCCATCCCGGCACCATCGTCTTTGGCGCGGGCGGCGACTACAGGCTGGAATGGGGCGGACCGCCGGAAGTGGTGCTTGACCTCGAGATCAAGCCGCGCGGCATCACGATCTACTCGCAGCTGACGCTGACCGAGGAGCATGCCGGCATCGACATCAAGCATATCGCATTTCACGAGACGTCCGGTGATCCGGACACCAATACCCGGATCCTCGAAGAGCGTCTTCAGGAGGCCCGCTTCGTCAAGGGACAGGCGTCCCCGCTGTACGGATGAGGATGGATCAGGTGATGTAGCCAAGGCGGATCGCCTTGGCGATCGCCTGGATGCGGTTGACCGAATCCAGCTTGATCGTAGCCGATCCGAGATAGGCGTTGACCGTGTGTACCGAGAGATTCAGGCGCTCCGCGATTTCTTCGCTGATGCGACCATCACCCGCCAGTTGCAGGCAGGCGATCTCGCGTTCGCTGAGCGTCTCCGAGGGCGCGGCGCGGCGCTCATCAAGCGACAGAATATCGGTCATCACCTTGTAGCAGCGGCTGTGGACCGCAAGGATCAGATCCCCCGGCAGATCCGCGCCGCCGATCGTCGGGAAGACAACGTAGCCGTTGCCTACAGCGCCCAGGCGCACCGGAAAGGCAATGCCTGAATATGGCAGGAGGCGCGCTTCAAGCTGATGCACGAAGGGCGTGAAATCGGACGCGTCGAGGAAGCTCGTCTTCTCTTCGGCACTCCACAGGATCGGTTGCGTCGAGACTTCGATATGCGCCAGCAGTGTTTCCCCATAGGCGGCGATGAAAGCATCCCGGCCACTCGCAAGGCCCGGGCTCCAGTTCTCGAATTCGGGGTCCAGGCGGCGCTTGTGGGGAAGGTTGGCGCCCGCGATGCGGAAGGCTGCAAAACCACGGGCATTCAATGAGCGCTGAAGCGAAACGAGCTTGGGGAAAATATCGGAACGCGAGGTGACCGGACGCTGGCCCGACCAAGTGGCATCTTCCAGGATGGATCCACCCGGCCTGCTGTTGTTGGCCATTCCGCCTCCCCTAGACAAGATTGTTTCGGACCGCATAGGCAATGGCCTCCGATCTGGTCTTCGTCGCTGTCTTGCGCATCACGCTGGTGATGTAGTTGTTGATCGTGTTGCGGGAGATGCCGAGGATCGTGGCGATCTCGTCGCTCGTCTTGCCTTCGGCGATCCAGAACAGGCATTCGAGTTCACGGTCGGTCAGTTCAAAATCACGCTCGCTCTTCT
The DNA here is from genome assembly GCF_003610655.1 of Rhizobium sp. AG855. Classification (NCBI taxonomy): domain Bacteria; kingdom Pseudomonadati; phylum Pseudomonadota; class Alphaproteobacteria; order Hyphomicrobiales; family Rhizobiaceae; genus Rhizobium; species Rhizobium sp. AG855. Next base: position 3,033,829 of record NZ_RAQG01000003.1, read on the forward strand.
GGCCCTTTGTCGTCGACAGGCTCAGGGCATAACCCGAAAGCAGGCCGACTTCGCGCAAACGCTCCGGAGAGAGAACGAAATCCTGCGGGAAAAGCAGCATCAGGGCGAGGCGTGTGCGACCGACATTCAGAGTGATGGAGCAGTATTGGCGGCTGAGGCCCAGCGGCACATACACGTCGTCAGGGAGAATATTGTATTTCGGCTGCAGGACCGACAGGCATTTCTCAAGCTCGGTCGACTGCGAATAGCTCGTCGCCAGCTCGCTTTCGAGACGACGGACCATGTCGAACGGCCAATCCGCCGCGACGACAAAGTCGAGCCCCTCTTCCTGCACGAGGTCATAACGCGCCAGCAGGTAGTGTGAGGAACCGACATATTGGCACAGAAGCCGCAGGCAGTGGGCGATGTCGCCGGCCAGCGCCGGGGACGTGAGCTTGCGGATCAGGATGTCCTTAGACGCCGAAGCCTGCAAAGGCGCGCCGGAATCGACCGCATGCGCCAGTCCTTCCGCTTGCCCCTTTGTCAGCTCGGCATCCATCCGCCCAGTCCCCTCGATGTCATCGCCGTCCGGACCACCCGCCTGCAGTCCGAATCAGTTCGTGCCGACTCAACGGCAGTCCCGCCATCATCGTAACGAATCATGTTCATTCTAAAATATAAAGTGGCAAAGGTCACAAGTAGATCCGGTATTGCGGAACACAACACGAGAATGCTCTACCACGCCCCGCAATTCAATAGACCCGGCCGGCCGCACAAAGGAAAACCGCGCCTTTGGGGCGCGGTTCGCAATACTCAATCCAGTTGTTGTCAGGCTGCGTTTTCCACAGCCCATTTGCGCAGGATCTTGGCGGCACGCTCTTCGGAGATCTCCACCATGCGCGACAGACGCCGTTCGGGACCTTCCTTGACCCGGCGATTGAAGCCACCGTTCGGATCGTCGTCCATTGACAGGAGGTCGTCGGTGGAATCGAAGCCGAAGTCCGAGCCGAAGCCGTCCATGAGGCCGCCGGCGCTGCCGCCGCCGATGGCCGGCGAGAAGTCGGGCAACTCGAGGCCGGCCGCCTGCTCGCCGATACCGCCAGCAAGGGCCGGATCCGCACCGCCACCCGCCGAGCGGATCATCGGACGGAGACCCATCCAGACAATCAGGAATGCCACGGCGACGAAGGCAAGCGAGTTGATGATGCCGCCGAGATTGCGGCTGAGGATTTCCATGACGCCGGGGCCGGTCGCGGATTCTTCCAGAAGCTGGTTTTCCAAGAAGTCCATCGCGGTCAGGGTGACGACGTCGCCGCGTGCCGTGTCGAGGCCAGAGGCAGACGCGACGATCTTCTGCATTTCGGCAAGATAGGCGTCGATCTTCGCCTGGTCGACCGGTTCGCCAACCATCTTGGCGATGCGACCGCGATTGACGACGACGGCAACGGACAGCTTTTCGACGACATAGCTGTTCTTGACGGTCGCGACCGTCTTGCTGTTGATCTCGTAGTTGGTCTGCTCTTCCTTCTTGTCCTGCTCGTCGGTGGATTCAGGACCGTTGCCGCCCGCCTGGGGGGCAGCCTGGGGAATGTTCTGCTCGACGGTTGCCGCAGTATCAGACTGCCGCTGCTGGGATTTCTGCGCTTCCTTGGTCACCCGGACAGACCGTTCGACGCGCGATTCCGGATCGTAGATCGTTTCCTGGATCTGCTGGCTGTCGGTGTTGATCTGGGCGGTGACGCTGGAGCGGAAGTTGTCCATGCCAAGGAAAGGCGCAAGCGCCTTGTCGATGTTTGTCTCGATTTCCCGCTGGACCGACTGGACGACGCCGAGGGACCGTGCGGCTTCACCGCCGGTCTCATCGCCGGCTGCAAGAAGCTGGCCGGTGGAATCAAGAATCGTCACATCCTCGACATTGAGGCCCGGGACGGACGAGGCGACCAATTGGCGGATCGAACCGGCGGCCTTCCGGCCGGCATCCGAGGAGGCACGAATCATGACGGAGGCGGTCGGCTTCTGTTCGCCACGGCGGAAGTTGCCGACGTCGGGCATCACGATGTGCACACGGGCAGCCGCGATGCCGGCAATCTGCTGGATGGTGCGTGCGACTTCACCCTCCAGAGCGCGGACACGGGTCACTTCCTGCATGAACGACGTCAGGCCGAGCGAGCCGACATTGTCGAAGAGTTCGTAGCCGGCATTGGCGCTGTTGGGCAGGCCCCGCTCGGCGAGGAGAAGACGCGCCTTGCCGGTCATACCGGCGCGCACCATGACGCTGGCGCCATCGCTGCCGGTCTCGAAATCGATGCCGGCTTCGGCGAGGGCGATGCTGATCTGGTTGAGATCGACCGGTTCCAGGCCGACATAAAGCGTTTCAAAGGAGGGTTTGTTAACGTAGAGAGCGCCGGCAATGATGATTGCGAAGGAAACGAGCGTGACACCGGCCATGGCCAAGAGCTTCGCCTGACCCATCGCCGCAAAGTTTTTTGATATCTGAAGTACTTGATTTAACAGATTCATTCTGTCTCGCACCATCAACATGAAAGGTCTGGGCGCTTTAGCCCTTGGCGAGACAATAGAAAGCGAAACTTGTGCGAACGTTTCGCGGGGCGGAAAAGCCGAAGTCATTTCGGCTGTTCAGGCACGTACTGGATCCGCCGTCCGTTTCCGGACACTCAGAAGAAGTCGAAGTCTCCGGCCGCCTTGACCAGCGGCTGGGAATGGCCGTGACGCAATCCGGCGCCAAGGGCCTTCTGCATATCGGCAAGCTTGACGAGGCTGAGAGCGGTCGTCATGTCGATCATCCAGTCATTCGGAATGGTGGCCGTGATCGTGTCGATGAATTCCGCCAGGCCCCGTGCCTTTTGGACTGCAAGGTCGATGCCCTGGAGAACCTTCACGCTGTCCGGGGACGCGAGCACGTTCGGACCGCCGAGTTCCAGCAACTGCGGCTCGACACGCTCGATCAAGTAAGCCACGTCGTGGAGCTCACTGACGATGCGCATGAGAATTTCCGGCAGTTCTTCCTGGAAACCCTGATTGTCGGTTCTGTTTTCGTTTTGCATCCGATTTCCAGTACTAGAAAAACTCGATTGAACTTTCCACCGGCTTGGCGACAGGTACGGGACGCTGTTCCAGAGCGACCGTCTTCTGCGTTTCTGCGCCCGTGAGCGGATACTGCCTTGCCCGACCACTGACAGGCCAGAATTCCAGTTTTCGGCCGTGATCGCCGCCCGTCGACGAACCCACTACCTTGATGCCTTCGTCGCGCAGGAACTGCTGAGCGAAGGCGGCATTCTGCTCTCCGACATTGGAGAACGTCGCGATCGTCTTGGCGCCACCGAAAATCTTCGCCTCAAGTCGGTCCCTGCGGGCGCCCTGCTTGAGAAGACCGTTGATCAGCAGCTCCATGAGGTGAACACCGTACCGGGTGGCGTCACCGCCACCGGCACCCGGTACCGCCGAACCTGGCAGGAGGAAGTGGTTCATGCCACCGACACCTGCGATCGGATCGCGAATACAGGCAGCAACACACGACCCGAGGATGGTCGAGAGAACCACATTCGGGTCCTTGGCCACCTTCCATTCCCCCTGAATGATATGGACGCGTTTCGCTGCCCCGTCTTCGATCATTTCAGTGCTCCGAATACAGCTTCAATCGCCGCCTTCATCTTCTCGATGGTGAAGGGCTTGGCGAGGACGTTGTTGGCGCCCAACTGTGCAGCTTTCTGAACCAGCGCCCGGTCGCCCTGGGCGGTCAGGATGATGAACGCGGCCTTCTTGGTGTTGGGATTGGTGCGCACGGCCTGCAGGAGGCCCAATCCGTCCATCTTCGGCATGTTGAAGTCCGAGATGACCAGATGATGGGGCTGCTGCTCCATGATCTTCATACCCTGCTCACCGTCACCGGCGGCAGTGATCTGCTTGAAGCCGAGCTGGGTCAGCGCGTCGCTGAGGAGAAGGCGACTTGTGACCTGATCGTCTACGATCAGAACTTTGATTTTTTCAGCTAGGGACATTATTCGATACCTTCTTTTCGGGCGGCAGTGAGTTTGAGGATTTCCTCCCCAATGGAAGTCAGGGGTAGCTGATGCTCGACGGCGCCCAGTTCGTGAGCGACGCGTGGCATTCCGTAGACCACACAGGTCTTTTCGTTCTGGCCGATCGTGCGTGCGCCGGCATGGCGCATCTTCAGGAGGCCGGAGGCTCCGTCGCGGCCCATTCCCGTGAGAATGACGCCGACGGCATTTCGGCCGGCAAGTTCAGCAACCGAGTCAAAAAGGACGTCGACGGACGGGCGATGGCCGTTGACCGGTGCGCGCTCGATCAGGCGACAGCAGGGCGCATTGACGTTGGACACCTGCAGATGGCGTTCGCCACCCGGCGCCAGATAGATCTTGCCGATTTCGAGCCGCGCGCCATCCGTCGCTTCCTCAACCACCGGCGCGCAAAGGCGGTTCAACCGCTCGGCAAAGCTCTTGGTAAAGGTGGGCGGCATATGCTGCGTGATCACCGTGGGCGGGCAATTGCGCGGGAATTTCTGCAAGACCGCGATCAGCGCTTCCACACCGCCGGTCGAGGAGCCGATCGCGACGATCTTGCGACCGACGCGGAAGTCGGCAACGGCCGCCGGCTGCACAGGCTGGGCCTGAACTGCGGGATGATTGTAGCGGTGCTGCGATCGGGCGGCAGCCTTGACCTTGTCGGCCAGCTCGCCGAAGGGGCGCGGCTCGCCGGGCTGGGGCTTTGCGACACAGTCGAAGGCGCCGATTTCGAGCGCAGCGAGCGTCGCCTCGGCACCGCGATGGGTCATGGTCGAGACCATGATCACGGGCATGGGCCGTAACTTCATGATCTTCTCGAGGAATTCGAGGCCGTTCATATTCGGCATCTCGATATCCAGCGTGACCACATCAGGGTTGAGCTGCTTGATCGCGGCCCGCGCTTCCATGGCGTCGCCGGCCTGGCCGATGACGCTGACATCAGGATCCTGGCTGAGGACCGCCGTGATCAGCCCTCGCATCGTCGGGCTGTCATCGACAACGAGAACACGTGCAGGAGAAGCCATTACCTGCGCCCTCCCTGCTTGCCGAGATAGCGATAGGTGGTGATGCCGATGTTGTCGAAGTCGTTCTTCGCCTCGCCGGAAACACGCTCGGAATGGCCGATATAGAGATGGCCGCCGACGGGCAGCAGTTCGCAGAAACGGTTCCAGATGCGGACCTGGGTCGGTTCGTCGAAATAGATGACAACGTTGCGGCAGAAGATGACGTCGAACTTGCCCTTGAAGGGCCATTGGGCCATCAGGTTCAGCTCGTTGTAGGTGATCAGCCGCTTCAAGCGGTCATCGACCTGCCACTTGCGGCGGCCTGCGATCTCGACTTCCTTGAACCACTGCTTGCGGATGGCCGGCGACACGGTTTCAAGCGCCTGCTCGTCATAGGCCCCCTGCCGGGCGATTGCCAGGATCTTCGGATCGATGTCGGTCGCAAGGATCTTGAAATCATAGTCCAGGACATTCGGGAACGCCTGAAAGACGGTGAGCGCGATCGAATAGGGCTCCTGCCCGTCCGAGCTTGCAGCCGACCAGATGCGCACACGACCACCAGACTTGGCACGCTGGATCAGGCCCGGCAGCACCTCGTCGCGGAGATGTTCGAAATGGTGGTTTTCCCGGAAGAAGCGGGTGAAATTGGTGGTCAGGTGCGACAGCATTTCGCGCCGTTCAGCGGCACCTTCCGGCGATGAAACCAGCTGGCAATAGGCGCGAAAACCGGACAGGCCGAGATTGCGGATATGCTTGGACAGACGCGAATAGACCAGCGAAGCCTTGGAATCGTTCAGCGCGATCCCGGCATCCGAGTAGATCATCGATGCAATCTCGTTCAAATCCCGACGGGTCAGCGGGTATTCGCCGCTGGCCAGTACTTCGTCGTCGGATTGACGGGATGTGCTCATTGCGATCGTCATGCAGCCTCGCTTTCGGCGTCGTTGAACAGAGCACCAAGCTCGATGAAGCAGATCATCCGCTTATCGATCGCGAGAATGCCGCGGGCGTATAGTCTTCCAAGGTCGGAGGAGATCTCCGGCGTCGGCTGTATGTTTTCGTCGGTCACCGTCAGGATATCCGACACGGCATCGACCAGCAGGCCGATGACCTTTGACTTGACCTGCGCCACGATGATGACGTGGCGGGCGGTCGGTTCTGCCGACCTCATGCCCAGACGGAGCGAGAGGTCGACGATCGGCAGGACGGCACCGCGCAGATTGATCACGCCCATGACGTATTGCGGCGCGTGAGGCAGCGGGGTTACCGGGGTCCAGCCCCTGATCTCCCTGACAGCCATGATGTTCACACAAAATTCCTGATCGCCTACCCGGAAGGCGATGAGCTCCCGGGCCCCTTCAATCAAGTTTTTCACCGCATACGACATACGATTACCCTGCGACGGCTAGCGACATTTCCTGCTTGAGTGACTGACCGCGAGAGGCGGCGACGACGGCGTCCACGTCGAGGATCAGTGCCACGCGGCCATCCCCGAGGATGGTTGCGGCGGCAATGCCCGGAACATGGGTGTAGTTGGCCTCAAGCGACTTGATGACGACCTGGCGCTGGCCCTGGATCGCATCGACCATGAGGGCACGCTGGCCGCCACCTTCCGATTCCACCAGAAGGGCAACGCCTTCCACCGGATTGGCCTGCGTGCCGCGGAAGTTGAGGATCCGGCCGACATCCACCAAGGGGCAGAAGCTGTCACGGATCGAGATCAGCCGCTGGTTTGCACCGAAGGAATGGATGTTGCGGGCTTCCGGCTGCAAGGTTTCAACGATCGCCGTCAAGGGAACGACGAGGGTCTGGCCAGCCACCGTGACGACCATGCCGTCGAGAACGGCAAGCGTCAGCGGAAGGCTCATGGTGAAGGTCGAGCCCTGGCCCGGACGCGAGGTGATCGAGATACGACCGCCGAGTGCCTGGATCGAGCGCTTGACCACATCCATGCCGACGCCACGACCGGAGATGTCGGAGATCTTGTCGGCGGTGGAGAAGCCCGGCGCGAAGATCAGGTTGTCGATCTCTTCGTCTGTCAGGTTGCTATCGGCCGCGATCAGATCGTTGTCGATGGCTTTCTGGCGGACGCGCTCGCGGTTGATACCCGCGCCGTCGTCGACGAGTTCGATGACGATGCGGCCCGAACGATGCTTCGCGGTCAGCTTGACCGTGCCTTCCGGATTCTTGCCGGCAGCGGCACGCTTTTCGGGTGTTTCAATGCCGTGGTCGACGGCATTACGGATCATGTGGGTCAGCGGCTCGGCGAGCTTGTCGATAACCGTCTTGTCGACTTCGGTGTTTTCGCCTTCCGTGACCAGGCGGATCGACTTGCCGACCATGTCGGCAACTTCGCGAACGATACGCGACATGCGCTGGAAGACAGGCTTCACCGGCTGCGCGCGGATCGCCATGACCGAGTCCTGGATCTCGCGGGTGAGCTGCTGCAGCTCGTCGAGGCCCATATTGACGGCCGAGGTCCCGGTCGCATCGTTTTCAATGACGCTCTGCGACAGCATGGCCTGGTTGATGACGAGCTCGCCCACCAGGTTGATCAGGCGGTCGACGCGGTCGAGATCGACGCGGATGGTCTGGCCGGCGGCGCTGTTGGCCTGAGCGGCCGCAGCTGCTGCTGCGGCTGCGGCGGCAGCGGCGGGCGATTCCTTCTTCTCGGGCTTGGCAGCACCCGCTGCCATCTTCACCACGTTGGACGCCGTCTCGGCTGCGGCAACGGCAGCGGTGACCGCCTCCTGCGCACCGTTGTCGGTGTCGGCTTCCGGGCCCTCGTCGAGCGCCGAAAGGTCGAAGGGAACCGGAACCATCGGCAGCTCTTCTGCCGCTTCCTTGGTTTCCGTTTCGACGACCTTGATCTCGAGGTCGCAATCCCATTCGGCGAATTCGAAGACCTGGCGGATGCCTTCTTCACCCTTTTCGGCGGTGATCTGGATCTTCCAGCTGAAATAGGCCGCTTCCGGGTCCATCTCGTCAAGCGGCGGCAGGTCGTCGGTATTGCAGTGAATGCTCATGTCGCCGAGGCGCGACAGGTCTCTCAGCAGCAGTGCTGCCTCGTTGCCTTTGCCGTAGAGTTCGCGGCGCGGCTTGAATGTGACTTCGAAGGTGGAGGGAACGACCGTCTGCTCTTCCTCGCCGCCGAAACCGTCGAAGGTAAACGGGATGGGTTGGAAGCCGCTGTCGTCCGATGGCGCAGGCGCTGCGGCAACCGGTGCAGGAGCGGCAGGCTTGGGCGCAGGGGCAGCAGCAGCGGAAGGCGCCGGCAATTCGCCATTTGCCAACTGCTCCAGTTCCTTGACCAGCCCGCTCGAGCGGCCCGGATCGACACCAACGCCATCGCGGGATGCCGTGACCAGGTCAGCCAGAACGTCGGCTGACTTGAGCATGACCTTCATGACCTCAGGGCCAGGGTCCAGCTTGTTGGATCGAACGCAATCAAGAGTCGTTTCAAAGACGTGCGCGAAGGCGACCAGGTCATCGAGACCAAATGCGCCGGCACCGCCCTTGATGGAGTGAACGGCCCGAAACACGGCATTGACCGTTTCCGGATCGCGATCCCCGTCATTCATTTTCAGAAGACCGGATTCCAGTTCGGCGAGCTGCTCCTCGCACTCCTGGAAGAAGATCTCTTTGATTTCGTTCATATCCATAGGAAAAATTCCTGGCTTAGGCGGTTACACGCTCGATGGCATCGATCAGCTTGGTCGGATCGAACGGCTTGACGATCCAGCCGGTAGCGCCAGCCTGGCGAGCCCGGTTCTTCTTCTCGGCATCGCTTTCCGTGGTCAGGACCAGGATCGGAATGGCGCGATACTTCTCGTTGCGGCGAACGCCTTCGATGAAGCCGAAGCCGTCGAGACGCGGCATGTTGATGTCGGTCACGATGACATCAGGGTTGCATTCTTCGAGCACTTCCAGACCTTCGACACCGTCTTCGGCCTGGATGGTTTCGAAGCCCGCATTGTTCAAGGTGACCAGAAGCATGTTCCTGATAGTTCTGGAGTCATCCACGGTAAGCACTTTTTTCTTCATTGCCGGATCTCCTTAGCGAGCAGATGATCGATGTTCACGCCAATCAGTTGAAGGGTTTTGAGAAAGGCTTCAGAGGCCTTTCCAAACGAGAACGGATGCTTGTCGACTTCCCAGGCCTTGGCCGCAGCCAGAAGAACCTGTGCGCATTGAGCACCGAGACGTTCAACGCCGGAGGCGTCGATGGTCAGTGGCGCGCCGCGCATGGCCAGGATGTTGGCCTTGAGATTGGATGCCTCGTTCAGGTCCAAGACTGCTGCCAGTTTCAAACCTTTCTGTTCGCCTTTCTTACTCGCCATCATTATTTTCCTTGTCCGATGTGGCCACCGCCGCAACATGCCCGAACAGCTTCTGTCGGTTGAACCATTCCACCGTCAGCCTTGTCGCGATGCACGCCCGTCGATTTCTGTTGTAGCGTATGGTGGTAAACAATCTTCTCAACCTCCCAGGCCTGCGAGCGGGAAGGACATTGCGAAGTCCTCCGCAAGCGATTCACTGTCAGTTGATCCGCTCACGGACGTGCTGTGAACGGCGGCAGAGCCCGTGTTTCGAGCATTTGAGATCTGGATCTGCGGCGTTGTGCTGCGCTGCGGACGCGACTGGCGCTCGATGTGGAATTCGCGAATGGTCGCCCCGAGTTCGAGGATGACCGCGTGCAGATCCTGAGAGCCGTCACTGGTGCGCCGGGCCAGATCTGCGGTGCTTGACAGGTCGGCGCCAAGGCCAGCCACTGTCGCCGTTAGCCCGCCGAGTTCTCCGGCATGGAGGTCCGTCTGGCGGGCGATATCGGAAACGGTCCCGCTGATGTCACCGACCTGGACGACGATATCTGCAATTGCGCCTTGTGTGCGCGCAACCATGTCGACCCCGGCTTCGACCTGGTTCTTGGTGGTCGCAACGAGGGTCTTGATTTCACGGGCGGCATCAGCCGAACGCTGCGCGAGCGCGCGGACTTCCTGCGCGACGACGGCGAAGCCGCGACCGCTGTCGCCGGCTCGGGCCGCTTCGATCCCGGCGTTCAGCGCCAGAAGATTGGTCTGGAAGGCGATTTCGTCGATGGCGCCGATGATGTGGCCAATCTGTTCGGCAGAGGCTTCGATATCGGCCATGGCGGCAATCGCCTGACCAACCACGTGGCCGCTCGCCTCGACCGACTGACGGGTCGCGGCGACCGTGCCTTCTGCCTTCTTCGTGCGCACAACGCTGTCACGAACGCCGGCTGTCAGCGTTTCCAGTGCCCGTCCCGTCTCTGCCAGCGTTTCCGACTGGCTCTCGACACGGCCGGCATAATCCCGCGCGCTCGTGGCAACCTGATCGGTCGCACCCATGGCGCGGGAAACTTTTTCTTCGGAGGCAAGGAATGCAGACTGCAGATTCTCCAACGCATCGTTCATGCGTGTCGACATGTCGGAATAGGCGTCCGAGACATCCGGTGCGACACGCACGGTCAGATCGCCTTCAGCGAGACCGTCGACAACCGGGCGGAATATCGCCTCGAACTCGGCGCGATCCTCGATGCGCTGGGCGGCCATGTCGCGGTGATGCTTGAGGCGCAATTCGTTGAAGCGCAGCGAGACGGCGATCTCGACGTCAACCATCACGAGGCGAATGAGGGAGCTGACGAGATCACTGATCTCACGCTGCTTGCGTCGGCTTGACGGCAACAGACCGGAGCCGGTCGCCTCAGAAACCACGGCGGTCACCAGATGTTCCAGCACCACGGCATGGCCGGCGATGTGCCAACGCGGATCGAGCCCCATCCGGCTTTCGCTGTCCGACAGGACCTTCACGCGCTCGGCATAGAGACCATCGAAACGGGCATCCGTCAGGACATCCCAGTGGGAGGACAGAAGGTCGTGGAAGCGGTCGTACTGGCGTTCGCTTGTAAATGCGCGGGCGGCATCAGGAGAGGTCTGCAGACGCTGGAAAAGATCTCGGAGCGCCGTCTTCAGCTGCGGTGAGAGCAGATGACGGTTCTGACGCAGCAGCTCGCACTGACTTTCGTCAAGACCGGCAAAGCGCAGCCGGTCGCGCAGGCTTCCCGCCTGTGATCCCGCCGCCCGCTCCGTCGACATGCCCTGACTTGTCATTCCTACCGCATCGCCGCCGGCTCCTGCGAGACCGGTGCTTCCCCGTCGGTTCGGTGATCGCCTTGATTTGGCACGATAAAGCTGGCGGGGGCCGAAGCCTCCGTCGCCTTCCGTGTCATGGACAGGCGGTTCGTCGAACAGATTTCATGAACATTTCAAACCGGACCAAAACCGGTACGACGGGACGGCGTCATGCCCGAAGGAAACTCGAGGTGAGTCCCACTCCGACGTGTCCACTCATGTTTATGGTTAATTCCTTGCCTGAAGGTTAATAAAACTTCGCCGTAGTCCTGATCCATCTAATATTAGCGATCATTTTTGTTTCTTCTCCAGACATTCCGATTTTCACCGGGAACCCATGGTGGAACAAAGCTGTCACCGCGCTCGTTCGAAGCGAAACACGGGAGTGAGACGTGAGCGCACGGGCGATCTGGAAGGGTTATCTGTCGATCGGGGATGTGGGATGCGCCGTTGCCCTCTTTTCGGCCATCGACGCTCAGGAAAGAACGTCCTTTCACATCATCAACCGCGACACGGGCAACCGGGTCAGGCGGCAATATGTCGATGAGGATACGGGCAAAGCCGTCGACAAGGACGACCTCGTCAAGGGTTACGATCAGGCGGACGGACACACCGTCGTGCTGGAAGCAGAGGAAATCCGAGAGGCTGTTCCCGACAGCGACAAGCGGCTGGAGATGTCGACCTTTCTTCCCTGCGCTGACATCGACACGCTGTATCTCGAGCGGCCGTATTTCCTGGCGCCAGCGGATGCACAATCAGTCGAGGCCTATGATCTCATCCGGGACACCATGGTGGCGACGAATGTGGCCGCCGTTGCGCGGACGGTGCTCTTCCGGCGGGTCCGCAGCGTGCTGATCCGCCCCGAAGGACCAGGTCTGATCGCGACGACGCTGAATTACGATTATGAAGTGCGGGATCCGGCTGAAAGCTTCGGTGATATCGCCAAGGTGAAGATCGATTCCGAGATGCTCGATCTGGCGCGCCACATCATCGATACGAAGATGGGACGCTTCGACCCGGCGGCCTTCGAAGACCGATACGAGGAGGCGCTGGCGGAACTCGTGCGGGCCAAAATCGCCGGCCGCAAGCCGAAGAAGCTGCCGAAGCGCAAGGCGGAGAATGTCACCAGCCTCATGGATGCACTGCGCAGGAGCGCCGGTGCACCTGCCAGCTCGAAAGGCAAGGCTCAGCCGGCGAAAAGCCGCAAGGCGGCGCCATCGGCGGGGCGGCAGAAAAGGGCGAGCTGATCATGTCGCTGTCGGAATATCGTCGCAAGCGCGACTTCAAGGCAACGCCGGAACCCAAGGCGCAAGCGGCGAAGACGAAGGGCAACTCCTTCGTCATCCAGAAGCATGCCGCCCGCCGGCTCCACTACGATTTCCGCCTGGAGATGAACGGTGTCCTGAAGAGCTGGGCGGTCACGCGTGGCCCAAGCCTCGTGCCGAGCGAGAAACGGCTGGCGGTTCATGTCGAGGATCACCCGCTGGCCTATGGTGATTTCGAAGGCGTCATTCCGCCTGGGCAATATGGTTCCGGCGAGGTGATCGTCTGGGATCGTGGCAACTGGGAGCCGCTGCATGATGCGGCCAAGGGCTACAGAAAAGGGCATCTGGAATTTTCCCTGCAGGGAGAAAAACTCCACGGCCACTGGCATCTCGTGCGCATGGCGAAACGAGACGGCGAGACGCGGGAGAACTGGCTGCTGATCAAGGGCGACGACGAGTTTGCCCGCAGCGACACAGATCCCGACGTCATCGAGGAACTGCCTCTATCGGTCAAAAGCGGCCGGCCGATCGAAAGCCTGAAGGGAGACGGAAAGGCCGAGGTGTGGAATTCCCGCAAGACCAAGCAGGCAGCTAAGGCCAAGACGCCGGGGAAATCGAAAGTTGCCAAGGCGGCGGAGACCAAGGCCCGCACCACAGTGAAGGGTACAAAACCGGCGGACTTGCCGAATTTCGTGCCGCCGGCGCTGGCCACACTGGTCAAGACGGTGCCGAAGGGCGGTCGCTGGCTGCACGAGATCAAGCTCGACGGTTATCGCATTCAAGCCCGTGTCGATCATGGCGACGTAAGGCTGCTGACCCGGACCGGCCTGGACTGGACGGACCGCTTCGGTGACGCAATCAGCCAGGGATTGAAAGCACTGCCGGTGCAGACCGCTTTGCTCGACGGGGAAATCGTGGTCGAGACGGGCAATGGCAGCAGCGATTTTTCTCTTCTGCAGGCGGATCTCAGCGACGGACGGGCCGACCGCTTCGTCTACTACATCTTCGACCTCGTGCATCTCGACGGACAGGATCTGACCGGCGCATCGCTGATCCGGCGAAAAGCGGTGCTCGAACACTTGATGCGACCCGCAGAAGGGCCTTTGAAATACTCGACGCATTTCGACGAGAGTGGCGACCTCGTGCTCAAACACGCCTGTCGGCTGAGCCTCGAAGGCGTCATTTCCAAGGTTGCCGACGCACCGTATCGGTCCGGTCGCGGGCGCGACTGGGTGAAGTCAAAGTGCACGGCGCGGCAGGAACTGGTGATCGGGGGGTACGTGCCGTCGTCTGTTTCGGACACGGCGATTGGATCGTTGATCATGGGCGTCAACGACAAGGACGGCCTTCGTCATGTCGGCCGCGTCGGGACAGGCTACAGCGCCAGCGTCGCGCGCCAGCTCTTCAGGCAGCTCAAGCCATTGGTTCAGAAGAAGAGTCCGTTTGCAGGGACACTGACGAGCCTCGAGCGCAAGGATGCTGTCTTCGTCAAACCCGAACTGGTGGCCGAGGTCGAGTTTCGCGGCTGGACCGGCGATGCCCATCTCCGCCATGCCTCGTTCCGCGGCTTGCGCGACGACAAGACGGCAACCGAGGTTGTCCAGGAGAGCGGGCCTATCCCGCAGCGTGGGTCGACCGCCAAGCCGCGCGCGCGGGCCGAGGCGACCGCCAAGCGCAGTGTGCCGCTCACCCATCCCGACAGGCTTTACTGGCCGGAAGCCGGTGTCACCAAGGAGGGGTTGGCGGACTATTACGTTCAGGTCTGGCCGCGCATCGCGCCTTTCATCGTTGACAGGCCGCTCGCCCTGTTGCGCTGCCCGGAAGGGCATGCCGGCACCTGTTTCTTCCAGAAACATGGGTGGCGCGGCATGCGCAAGGAGATCATCACGATCCGCGATCCCAAGGATGATGACGAACAGGCGTTGATCGGCATTCACGATCTCGATGGACTGCTGGCCCTGGTGCAGGGCGCAGCCCTCGAGATCCATCCATGGGGTTCGCGCGGCGGCGATCTGGAACGGCCGGACATGGTCAATATCGATCTCGATCCGGGGCCGGATGTGGACTGGGAGCGTGTGGTCGCTGCAGCTTTCGAAGTTCGACAGCGCTTTTCGGACATGGGGCTGACCGGTTTTGTCAAGACATCCGGCGGCAAGGGGCTGCATGTGGTCGCGCCCGTGAAGCCGAAGGCCGAATGGCCGGCCGTGAAAGCTGCCATGAAGGCACTTGCGGACAGCATGGCAGCCGACAGCCCGGACGACTATGTCGCGACGATCAGCAAGGCAAAGCGAAAGGGCAAGATCTTGATCGACTACCTGCGCAACGGGCGCGGAAATACGGCTGTCGCGCCCTACTCCACCCGTGCGAGAGAGGGCGCGCCGGTATCCATGCCGCTGTCATTCGACGAACTGGGGCCCAACATCGGGCCAAACCATTACACGGTGACGAATACCCCGAGCCGGCTCGAACAGCAGGACGGTGATCCATGGGGGGATTTTCGCAAGGCGGAGGCGCCCATCTCCACCAGCATTCGCAAGTCGCGCAGCAAGCGGTGAAGCCTACTTGCGCGCACCGCCCTTCTTTTCGGAGGCGAGGCTGCGGCGGAGCGCTTCCATGATGTCGATGACATTGTCCTTGGACGCGGGCTCCGGCGCGGCCCTCTGCTTCGACCGTTTCGACTTCTTGCTGCGCATCGCGATGATTTCGTGGAGGCGCTCTTCGACCGGGTCCTGTACCAGCTTGGGAGACCAGTTGCGCATGCGCGCCTGAACCAGTTTCTTCATCATCGTCCTGGCACGCGCTGGCGACGCTTCCTCGCCTGCTTTCGCAAAGAAGGGATCGGCGTCGCGCACCTCGTCTCCGTACCGCAAGGTCCAGACGATCATGCCGTTGTCGCGCGGCACAAGAAGCACGGAGTGTTCACGGCGATAGAGCACCAGACGTGCGATGCCGCCCGTATCGGTCTTGCGCATGGCTTCGCGGATCACCGCAAACGCTTCCTCGCTCACCTTGTCGGCGGGGGCCAGGAAGTGCGGGCTGTCGTACCAGATCCAGCCGATCGAGTTTTGCGGGACGAAACTTTCGATATCGATCGTGCGGGTGCTTTCCAACGCCACGTCATCGAGCTCTTCGTCTTCGATGAGGACATAGTCATCCTCTCCCCGGGCATACCCCTTGACCTGGTCTTCGTCATCAACAGGCTCGCCGGTTTGCGCATCGATATAGCGGTTCACCACGCGGTTGCCTGTCTGGCGGTTGATGTTGTGGAAGCGGAGTTTGCTGCTCTCGGTGACGGCGGGTGTCATCGAAACGCGGCAAGTCACGAGCGAAAGCTTCAGATAGCCTTTCCAAAACGCTCTTTGTGCCACCGCATTCTCTCCCTCTCGTGCGGTCCGTCCGCAGATCTGCCCCGGAAAACGCGCGCAGCCGACAGGGGTTCCCCTTTCCCATCAATTCGGCAGTTGCGACGGGAACCGTTTGCCCGCAATCGCGTTCCTCTGAAGCCAGTTCCCCTCGAATGACAGTCCGGGGATCAGCCAATGGTATGGGGGTACCGCTGGCAGATCGGTCCGGTACCGGTGGACGCGACGAGACCGCGCCCGACCGAAACGCATTCCCGTGGAGCCAGGCCAGCGGCGACGACGGAGAATTGCCATGCCTGAACGTGACTACGACTGGATAGCCCGGCGGGCCTATACGCTGTGGGAAGAAGAAGGGCGCCCACATGGCGCCGACGAGGCCCATTGGCTGTCTGCCTTGGGCGACTGGGAGAGGCTTCAGGCGTCGGCAGACGAGACCACGGAAAAGGCAGGGAGGCGCATCGCCCAGGCGCAGGCATCGGCCGAGGAGGAAGGCCTGATCATCACGGAGGAACCCATCCAGCAACCGCGACGCAAGGCGGTCAGGAGCAAGAAAGGGTGACGAAAGTGGCCGGACTTGATCTTTCACTGGCCCTCAGCCGGGCACAGTTCATCCAACGCGTTCGTGCGGCCTATCACCGCGACGAGGAAGAGGTGCCCAACCGCCGTCGTGCCATCACCCGCGTGCCTTTGCACGTGCTGGCCGTGACCTCGGAAATCTATCCGCTGGTGAAGACCGGCGGCCTGGCCGATGTCACAGGCGCGCTGCCGAAGGCGCTCGCCACCTACGGCATCGAGACCCACACCCTGATCCCCGGATATCCGTCCATCCTGGCTTTGGCGCGGCTTCACCCGCCATTGATGGAGTTCGACGACCTGCTCGGCGAGAAGGCGAGCCTGCGACATCTGGAGATCGACGGGATCAGCCTCTTCGTCCTCGACGCCCCGGCACTCTACGACCGTCCGGGGGGGCCCTACGTCGACGAAAACGGTTACGACCATCCCGACAACTGGAAGCGCTTTGCGGTTCTCTCCCTCGCCGGCGCGGAGATCGCAGCCGGGGCACTGCCCGGATGGCGGCCGGATCTCGTGCACACGCACGACTGGCAGTCGGCTCTGACGTCGGTTTACCTGCGCCAGATGGGATCGCCGGTACCGGTGGTGCTGACCATTCACAACCTTGCCTTCCAAGGCCAATATTCTGCGGATCTGCTGCCGTATATCGGTCTGCCGCCCGAGGCCTATTCCGTCGATTCCATGGAGTATTTCGGCGACATCAGTTACCTGAAGGGTGGATTGATGACCGCCGACCACATCACCGTGGTCAGCCCGACCTATGCCCGCGAGATCCTGTCTCCGACTTTCGGCATGGGTCTGGATGGGGTGCTGAACACGAAGATCGACCGCCTTCAGGGCATCGTCAACGGCATCGACAACGAAGTGTGGAATCCGGCCACCGACCCCTATCTTCCGTTCCGCTTCGACATGAAAAGCCTGCGGAACAAGAAAAACAACAAAGCTCTGCTCCTGGAGCGTTTCAACCTCCAGCCCGGTGACGGGCCATTGTTTTCGGCGGTGACACGCGTGACCTGGCAGAAGGGCATGGACATGCTTGCCGAGGTGGCGGACGAGATCTTCTATCGCGGTGGCCGGTTGATCGTACTTGGCCAGGGCGATCATGCGATCGAGGATGCGCTGAAGTCAACTGCGGCCCGCTTCCCCGGCAAGATGGCCGTCAGTGTCGGATACAATGAACCGACGGCGCATTTCATTCATGGGGGATCGGATGCGATCATCCAGCCATCGCGTTTTGAACCCTGCGGGCTGACCCAGCTTTATGCCATGCGCTATGGCTGTGTGCCCGTCGTCTCCCGGACGGGCGGCCTGTCGGAAACGATCATCGACGCCAATGACGCGGCGCTGTCGGCAAGGGCAGCAACGGGTTTCCAGTTTCATCCGGTTCGTCCGGAGGGCTTGCGCCAGGCGCTTCGGCGCGCAGCGGACGCTTATGAGGACAAACGCAAATGGGCGCGACTGCAATTGCAGGCCATGCGTGCCGATTACTCCTGGGATCGCAGCGCCGAGAGTTACGCACAGGTCTATGGCCGCCTGACGGAACAGCGGTTCCAGGCCACGCATTGAGGACATGCACCCACGAAAAAAGGACCCGGCGCTCACCGGGTCCCTTTTTCGTCCAGGGTGATTGGATCACAAGATCCCTGATCTTGCTCTACTTTTCCAACCGGCGCCAGGCACCCTGGGATAGGGTTGCCCCTACCATTCTCATCGCCAATCTTCTGCTCGCTGCTCCGTTCCGACAGGACCACCGCGAAGGGCAATGCTGCGCTCCAGTGCTGCGATATCATCGCTTGTCGCGGGCACAGGATCTTCTGCAATCGCTTCCAGCACGGCCGGATCGAGCGCACCGGAGCGCAATGCCATGCGCAGCGTCTCACGCGTTTGGCGCTCCGCCTCCAGCTGGGCAAAGAGCGCGATGATCAGCCGGTCGCGGGGATCCGGATAGCGACGCCATTGTGGGGGGCGGACTGTCTGGGCCATGGCCTTGTCCTTTCAGGTAGACAATTCGGTTCTGCAGGAAACTTTTATCGCCCGCCATTGTTCCCCTTTCGGGTCCGCAGAAAGCCCAGGGAGCAAGACATGCCGGATAATGCCCAGACGATCGAAGGTCGATTGAACGCCCATCGGGAGATCCTCATCTCCCTTTTGACGGAAGCGCTGCTGGTGCCCGGCGGGCCTCAGCATCTGTTGCGCAACCTGGAACAGGAAGTGCTCCTGCGTGACGGGTCGGAGGATCCGGGTGCCACGCCGTCTGCCGGCGTTGGACGCGGCAACGAGAAAAGCCAGGAGATCCGGGAAATCCTCGATACCGCGAAGGAAAGAGCCGAAGCGCTGAGGCGGATCACCATGGAAAATGCGGACGGAACGGCTTCGTGATGTGTGTCCCCCGCGACATTCGGACGAGGCCTTCACACATCAGGACTTGTCTTTATCGCGAAGATCGAAATTGACATTCCAATCCTATGGTGGGTTCTTCCCATTCGCTGGCCGTTTGTGGGTTGTGGCGTCTTGCGAACCCGTTATCACCGTGGGCTTGGCACTGACGACACCATCATTGTCTCCGCCATGCTGCGTGCCGACGAACTGTCCGGTGGCATCTTTTCAATACGCTCCGACTGTTTCTTGGCCGACCCCGCTTTTTCGGAGTTCTCTTGGCGATCCTTGTGCACGCTCATGTCTCCTCTGTCGTGTGTGAAAGACAACAGAGAAGCAATCGCAAGGTTCCAGGTCAGGTCGTCGTGCCCCCGGTAAAGGCGCTGAGCGGCGCCAGCAGTTCCCAGCGCAGACCGCTTGGATCGAAGTCCATCGTCACCTCGCCTGCGAAAGAACTGGCTGCGTGCCGTTCGATGACTGTGGAACCAAAACCGCGGCGGGTGGGCGTGATAACAGGCGGTCCGTGCTGCTCTGTCCAGGTGAGCCGCAGCTTCGGATCTTCGGAAGTCTCGTCCTCCACGATCCATTCCACACGGATGCGCCCCTCCAGCACCGACAGCGCGCCGTATTTCACCGAATTGGTCGCCAGTTCGTGGAAGACGAGGCCGAGATTTTGAACCGCACTCGCGTTGACCAGAAGATCGGGTCCCCGGCGCTCGACCCTGTCGGCCGAGCCTGCGACTGTCGCCAGCTGAAGATCAACGAGGTTTGCCAGCGGAATTCCACCCCATTCCTGCCGGGCGAGCGCTTCGATGGATTGGGCAAGGCCTGCCAGCCGGCCGCTCACAGCGCGCTGGAAACCCTCCACACTGTCGGCACTGCGCGCGAGTTGGCGCATCATCGCCTGCACCAGCGACAGGATGTTCTTCGTGCGGTGAACCAGTTCCTGCAGGATGAAATGAATGCGCTCTTCGGCCTCGGCACGATCAAAGGACGCATTGGAGAGCGCGATGGCGACCTGGTTCGCCTCAACGATCCGCGTGCGCGCCGGCGAGACGATCTCGCCCTTGCCGATCCGGTCCGCCATCAAAGCGATGGTGCGGATCGACGACCGCAACTGATGGGCCGCAATCAGGGCGACGGAGAGACTGATGGTGAGAATGACGAGGCTTCCGACCAAGAGGCTCTTCCAGGCTGCAACAAACGTCTTCTGTGCGCCGGCAACAGGACCCCAGACTGCGACACGCCAGGGCCAGTCGGTTACCCGGGCATAACCCAGCATATACTGGTCACCATTCTGATAGAAAACCGCGCTGCCGTTCGGTCCGAACATCAGCTCCAGCCACCCTTGCGGAAACTGCTCGCCGGAAGGGCGGCTGTCGATACCGCTGGAAACGACCACCTTGCCATCGTCATCGAGAAGAGCTGCCGACCAGCCGGGCGGCAAGTTTTCCCGCGACGTATGACTGGCGAGGCTTTCAGCATCCTGGGTGAGGACCACCGCATCCACCCCGGCGCGATTGCCTTCTGGGACCGGCATGGTGAGGTTGACCACCCATTGCTGACTGGTGTGGCCGAAAAAGATGCCGGACAGCTCGACATGACCGGAGCGCAGAGCCGACTGCAGCGAAGCGATGTTCGACATGGGTTGAAGCGAGGAGCCCCAGGGTCTGCGGGTGTTCAGGAGCTGTCGGCCGTCCCGTCCGACAAGCAGGATATACATCGAACTTCCTTTGAGGCTTCCGGCAACCCGATCGTAAAAGGCTTCGAGATTGCCGTCCTGCACCTCCGGCGAGTTTGCGATCAGTGTCAGGGTGGTCTCAAGGTCGGAAATCTTGCGCTCGACACTTCGACCGATGTTTTGAGCGTCCCGGCCGGCATTGACCTTGAGCGCCTGGAACTGGGACTGTTCGAGTTCGAGAAGAAGAAACGCGGCGAAACCCAACAGAGGCAGAGTGGAGAGCGTCACCATGATCGTCAGATAGGTGCCGATCGAGGCCGTCGGGAACAGATCGCGAAGGAGCCGCCTGAGCCACGTCATGGGCCTGCCCTGCGGAAGGGCTTGTCTTCAGGCCGGACATAATCCGGATCGAATTCCTCTGTGATCGCCGAACGCCAGGCGAACCAAAGTCGGACTCCCGCGTTAGGCTCCAAGGACAAACGCGGGAGCCCGACATGGTTTTCAAGCCACAGCAGTTTCACGATGAAAATTCGGCAATGGCGGATGCGTTTCCCGTCGAAGCTTCGCTTGAGCAGCAAGTGGCGGAGGCGCTCGCCATATCCGAGGGTCTGGACGCGACCGAATTGACGGTCGTCGCCACGGGAGGAGAGATCTTTCTCGGAGGGTGGATCGGATCGCGGGATGAACTCGATCGGGCTGTGGAAATTGCGCTTGCGGTCCCAGGCGTCCAGACTGTCACCGTGCAGATGCAGTCTCCCGGCCTTCCCTGAGAAGGAGCCAACAGGGAACAATGACGATGGGAAACATCGTCTGTTCACTGCCACACTGTTTGCGATCCTGAGTTCCAACCCTTTGTCAGCTTTCGATCGGCATTGTCAGGCCTATGCCTGACCACCTCCACCGACATGGATCGACATCGAAGGCCCACGTCCGGCGGGCGACCAGATGTCCGATCGGCCCTGAACCTCATGCATTCGTCCGCGCAAATCCTGCTGGCGAAGCACGAATTTGCTGCGCGTGCCTGCCAGCTTTTCAGAGCAAAGGCGAGCCGCCTCGACAGCAAGCCTGTAGCTCGGATACACGGCCGACTGACGGCCCTCGAAGACAAACGCCCAGCCTGCAGCTTGGGGGATGATGTCGCAATAGGTCTCACTCATGGCCGCACTCCTCCTGATCTCGTGATAAACACCTCTGCGGCGCTCCGGTTCCCGCGACGGCCCAAAATAAATCGCCGCCGGCGTCAGCCTCGAACAAAGATGAGGCCCTGGGCTGAGAGTTCTGCGAGGTCCAGCACGCCGGTTTCGGCGGAGGTGGGCAGCACATGGATGACCTGTCCCCGCACGGGAGGGATTTTGGCAGGCACGTCGGTGAAATTCGCCCTCAATTGCCAAAGGGTTTCCCCCAGCTGCCAGTCGACCGCCAGAATGCCGTCCTGTGCCTTCAGGACTTGGCCGGTGTCACCACCAATGTTTTCGAGCAGTGGCATCAGATGGTCTCGGCGTTTTCCGACAAGGGTCTTGAAATAGGCCCGCGCTTCCCTGCCGTTCGAGGTGTTCATCTCCTCCCAGTCCAGTTTGGAGATGCGGAATGTTTCGGGGTCATTCGGATCAGGCACTTCATCCACCGTCACATGGTCGCCAGCGCCGAAATCCCGGGCCTGTTGCAAGCGATCGTCAGGGGTATTCTGCTGCAGCTCCTCGGGATAATCGCTGAAAAAGAAGAACCGGGATCGGCTGGCAAATTCGTCGCCCATGAAGACCAAAGGTATCTGCGGCGAGAGAAGCAGCATGGCCATCAACCGCTCGCGCAAGCCCTTGTCGATCTGCGCCCACAAACGGTCCCCTCCCACCCGATTGCCGACCTGATCGTGGTTTTGAATGAAATTGACAAAGGTGACAGGGGGAAGGTGTCCGCTCGGCTCTCCGAAGATCTCGTCTCCCCGCCCCTCGATCGTCTCACCCTGCAATGCGAAACCGCTGGCCAGCGTCTTGCCGATCCGCGGCCAGAAGTCCCTCGCGAAGGGCTTGTAGTGCCCTCCATGCTCGCCGGTGGCCCAGGCATGGATGAGATGATGATAGCCATCGTTCCATACGCCGTCATAAAACCGCACGGAATTGTCTTTGTCCCGCTCGTGAAAGCGGGTGATCCCGCGGGCATCCTCCAGAACCAGATGGACGTGGCGACCAGTCAAGCGTTCGCGAACCGCAAGCGCCAATTCCTCCAGGATGTGTATTGCCGACGTCTCGTCCCTGATCTGGTCTGCCGCATCGAAGCGCAAGCCGTCGAGATGAAACTCCTCCAGCCAATAGAGGGCGTTTTCGATAACGAAATCGCGCGACGGCTTCCGCTCAAAATCGATCGTCGGCCCCCATGGTGTGCCCTCCTCGTGCATCACTTCGGGCGCATAGACGGAGAGATAATTGCCGTCGATGCCGAAGTGATTGTAGACGACGTCCAGCATGACCATCAGGCCCAGTTCATGAGCACGGTCGATGAAGGCCTTCATGTCGTCGGGAGTGCCGTAGGACGGGTGCGGCGTATACAGGAGCACACCGTCGTAACCCCAACCGCGTGTCCCGCCGAAAGCCGCAACCGGCATCAGCTCCACGACGGATATGCCGGCCTCGGCAAGATCTGCAAGTTTTTCAGCCGCCGCAGCAAAGGTGCCCTCCGCAGTGAAGGTGCCCACATGCAGTTCGTAGACCACCGCCTCGCGCCAGGGTCGCCCTTGCCATTCGCCGTCACGCCAGCGATAGGCCGTTGGATCGACGACCAGAGAAGGACCATGGACGTCGTCCTTCAGGGCCCGGCCGGCCGGGTCGGGAACGACAAGACCGTCGGGCAGCACATAGGCGTAAGGCGTGCCGGGCGCGACATTGCTCACGCTCAGCTCGAACCAACCGTCGAATGTCCGCGACATCGGCAGGTCCTTATCCGCAAGACGCAGCGTCAGCGCCTTGAGGGACGGTGCCCAGATGCGGAAACGAACTTCACCGGCAGCGGTGTATTCAGCGCCCCAGCTTTTTGGGGAGACCCGAGATTGCGATCGCCCGCCATTGGCTGTGGGCCGTTGTGCCACGTTCATTGCATCCACCTTTCGTCGCCGTTTCCCGCATCGAACGGCAGGTTGCGGGAAAGGTTCCGAATGAAACTGGTGGCGGCCTGCGGTGCGGATGGAGGAACTTTTGGCGACCGACGCGGATTGTCCCTGGTGACGGCGGATGAAACACACCGCCCTTTCGCAAACCAGGAGAAACGTCATGGCCTTCATCGATGGTGCCACGCCGCCCCAGACGCCCCCCGCCGATCAGCCGCCCATGCCAGCGCCAACCTGGGTGCCAGAGATCGAAGAGCCGGCGCCGGATCTCTTGCCGGATGAATTCCCGAACCCCAATCCCGACGAAAACCCGGAACCGCCGGTGATCGAACCGGGAGTCGGCATTTAGACTGTTGCCGTTGACGACCTGGCGTCCCCAACGCCCCCGCTGTTAGACAAGGATGACTTAGTCCCCGCTTCTTTGGCTCAGCGCAGGCCCGCGACCTTGTTCCAGCTCTTCGAGCCGGACACCCAGTTCTGCCAATCGGCAACCGAGCCGCGGAAGACGTTGAGGTCGATCTTCCCGTTGACACCCTGGGAAAGACCAGAGCCGGAATACTGCCAGAAGACCCATTTGCGTCCTGGATAGGTTTTCGACGGGTGGGCAGCGACCGATCGCAGCCAGAAGGGATAATCAAGGAAATGGCCGTCCAGATTGTCCTTGTAGAAGTCCGGGGCCGTGTAGATGACCGGGCGCTTACCGTAGTGGCGTTCCAGGCGATCCATGAAGACCTGCATCTTTTCGCGTGCCTTTTCCGGTGACAGGCGGAAGCGGCAGCTCGATTCGCCGTTGTATTCAACGTCGATAACAGGCGGGAGTGCGTCCGGATCGCGCGGGACGTTGCGGATGAACCAGTCGGCCTGATCGCTTGCGACACGGCACCAGTAGAAGAAGTGGTAGGCGCCGCGCTTGAGACCGGCCTCCTTGGCCTTGCGCCAATTGGTGCGGAACATCGGGTCGGTGTGATCACCACCATCGGTCGCCTTGATATAGGCGAAGTTCGCACCCTGGCTTCTCAGCTTCACCCAATCAATATCCCCCTGCCAGCGCGATACATCCACGCCATGCACGGCGTGGTGCTTCGGCTTGACCTTGCCGAAATTCATCGGCTTGGCATCGCGGAACCGCTGGCTGTAGACGCGGTGGCGGCCACCGGCGCTCGGCGCCTGTTCTTCAGCAGGCGCCATGGTCGGTGGCAGGGAAGACGCCGGCGGGACGGGCGGCATCAGCATGGCGACGGGTCGCGGATCCGGCACCGGCATGCCGGCTGACATCGTCGCGGATTCGAAATGGGCCTGGTTCGGCGTATTGCCCGCCCAGGCTAGGGCTTCGGGATGCGATCCGGTGTCCTGAGGCGGTGTGATCGCGCCGGTCTGTTCGTCGACCGCGACAGCCGGAACGGGAGCCGCTGCCTGAGCAACCTGCGTTTTCGGCTGCGGCGCCAGCCCCAAGGCGTCGATGGGGCTTGTCCGCGCCGTGCAGCTGGTCAGAGCCAGCGTGAGAGCGAGAAGGGACGGAAGAGCCTTGAAACGCATGACACAGGAACTCGCAGGTTGGCCGGGCACACGCGCGTGCACCCGGGAACTCCGGGAATGGCTAACAAAGCTTTACGGGCAAATGCTGAATGCAATCTTTACGGACGCGGTTAACGCCGGAAGTTGGCCGGACTTGACGACCATTGGACATTGGTTGCCGGGGGCTTGCCAAGGTTCCTTGGCCATGGAACCTTCCGGCATCAAACCGGGAGATGCCTATGAAATATTTGATCCTGACCAGCATTGTGATGTCGGTTGCCCCTGTCGCCTCCGCGCAGGCCGCCGTTTCCGGCTACTATGACAGCCTCGAGCGCATTGGCACGATCCTCGCTGACGGGCGCTTGGCGGACATTCTGCACCAGCAGCCGATCGGCGCAATCAGCAACACCGGCACACGGAAGGACGGCGCAGCGGAGTGGACGATCCGGACGCAAGACTGTGACCTGAAAGTCTATCTGGTCCCGACCCTGCCGAATGGACCGGGCAAGACGACGTATGCGATCGACGTGCCCGCAGGACAATGCGACTGACTGCGGGGCGTCGAGACACCAGGCAAAATGGCGTGTCGTCAACACGGTAAAAAACATGATTGAAAAAATCATGTTAAGGGAATAAGCAGCAGGCAGCGAACCTCAAAGGAGCCGACGCATGCCTGCATTCCGCCGATTGGCCATTGGCCTGACCCTCACATTGAGCCTTGCCGGTGCTGGCACAGGCCATGCTGAAGACGCCAAGACCCGTACTTTCACCGACGAGCGAGGCGTTACGGTTCAGGTTCCCGCGCATCCGCAGCGCATCGCCTCGATCTCCTTCTTTGCAACCGATGTGGCGCTGGCGCTCGGCCTGAAGCCGGTGGCCACCACCTACATGGTTCCCGATCGCCATCCGGACTATCTGCTTGGGCTGACCCAGGATATCCAGCAGATCGGCCAGCGGGCGAAGCCCAATCTCGAGCTTTTGTCCGAGTCAAAGCCGGATCTGATCGTCGCGATGGCGCGCTACACGGTTGGCAATGCCGAAGCCCTGCAGAAGATCGCGCCTTACATTGCCTACAATATGGAGCTTCTGAGCGAGAGCTATACGGAAGTGGCACAGCTTTCCGACCTTCTGGGCAAGCCCGAACGCGGGCTTGAACTGAATGCCGAGTTCAAAAAGCATCTCGAGGAATTCGCCGCCAAGGCACCGAAGGACCAGCATCCGCGCTTCCAGATCATGTGGGGCGGTGACACGCCCTTCTCGTTCCACACGGAAAACACGGCTGCCTCGATCGTGGCCGCACTCGGCGGCGACAACATTGCCGGACCGATGACACCCGGCGGCAAGTTCGGTCTCGAAATCAGCCTGGAGACCATGCTCGAAAAGGACCCTGAGGTGATCTTCGTCATGGATAGCGGCCCAGACCGCCCACATGAGAACAATCCGATCTGGAGCCAGCTGTCGGCGGTCAAGAACGGGCGGGTCATCTATGTCGGCGACGAATGGGTGGAAACCAACGGCCCGATCGCGCGCGAACTGGTGCTGCGCGAAGCCGCCCACTATCTCTACCCCGAGACTTTCCCGGCCGTCGACATCAAGGCCGAGGCGGCGAAGATCATTCCCGCCAGCCTGCAGCAATGACATCCGTGACACCTGTCGGCCCGGTCAGGGCCGACAGCATGCGCGCCGTGATCCTGCTGGTGGCCCTTCTGGCCGCAGCCGCAGTCGTCATTGCCGCCGGCCTGACCTTCGGCACCAAGCCGCTTGCGGCAGAAGCCGCACTTCGCGCGCTGTTTCGACCGGACGGCAAGCTCGACTCGATCCTGGTCTGGGCTTTGCGGTTGCCGCGCAGCCTCGTCGCTTTCGTGGGTGGCGCGGGCCTCGCGGTCTCCGGCTATCTCCTGCAGACCCTGACACGCAATCCGTTGGCGGGGCCTGGCCTGACCGGCGTCAGCGCCGGCGCCGTTACGCCCATTGTCGCCTGTTTCGTTTTCCTGCCAACCCTGTCATCGGTCTTTTACCCCCTGATCGGCCTCATTGGCGGACTGTCGGCCTGCGCCGTCACCTTCTGGATCGCGCGTGGCGGCAATGCGAGGCCACTGCATCTGGCGCTCGCCGGGATCAGCGTGTCGCTGTTTCTCGGCGCGATCACGACCTACATCCTTCTCCTCAGTGGCCCGCAGGTCCCTTCCCTGCTCTTCTGGCTGTCCGGCGGGTTTCAGGGACGCAGTTGGCCTCAGCTCGTGCAAATGCTCCCCTGGGTGGTCGGCGGGACGGGTCTGGCGCTTTGCTGTCATCGCATCCTGCAAATCCTGGCGCTGAGCGATCAGGCTGCGGCCGGCATGGGGCTCAATCTTGCCCTGTGGAAGCCGCTGCTGCTCTTCGTTGCGGCCCTGCCCGTCGCCGGTGTTGCGCCCATTGCGGGTCCGGTCGCCTTTGTCGGGCTTGCAACGCCCCATATCGTGCGCCTGCTGAAACCCGGCGGACCGGCCTGGTCGATCATGCTCAATGTCGCCGCAGGTGGCCTCATGACCGTCAGCGCCGATCTTGTCGCCCGCAGCGTCGCCCTGCCCAAGGAGATCCCTGTCGGGATCGTGACCGCGCTGATTGGCGGACCGATCTTCATCTACCTCGTCCAGCGACGGGCACTCAGTTTCACGGGGAATGCATGAGCAGCAGCCCGCACCTCGCACAAGCCCGACGACAAGCCTATCTCCTGCCGGGCCTCCTCGCCTTCATGCTGGTTTGCCTTGTGCTTGCCGTCTTCCTCGGCGTGGTCGATCTCGATCCATCCGACACACTGGCCGCACTGACGGGCCAAGGCTCGGCGGAAGCACATGCCATCATTCTCGATATCCGGCTGCCGCGCATCCTCACCGGCATGCTGGCCGGGGTTCATTTCGCGCTGGCGGGATTGCTGCTGCAATCGATCACGCGCAATCCCCTTGCCGATCCCTCGCTGATGGGCGTCTCGCAAGGCGCAATGCTGGCTGTCAGCGGGTTCCTCGTCATCTCCGTCTACAGCCACGACACCGGCTCCACCACGCTGCAGGAACTGCCCGTTCACTGGCTACCGTTGATCGGGACCCTCGGCGGCCTGGCGGCGGGCGCGTTCATCTATCTCATCGCGTTCCGCCGGGATCTCGGTCCCCTGCGCATTACACTATGCGGCATTGCGGTTGGCGCCGTGCTGCATGCCATCGGCATCGGCCTGATGGCTGGTTGGGGATCAGGCCGCCTGGAAGTGCTGCTCGAATGGTTTTCCGGAAGCCTCTATGCCCGTGGCTGGCAGCATGCTCTGTTTCTCCTGCCTTTCACCATCGCAGGCCTTGCCGTCCTGCCGGTGGTCCGCCGGCCGCTGGATCTGCTGCGCTTCGATGCGACGGTCGCCCGCTCCTTCGGCCTGTCCTATCGAACACAATTCTCCGTCGTGCTGCTGATTGCCTGCACGCTCGCCGCCAGCGCAGTCGGTGTCGTCGGGCCGGTCGTGTTCGTCGGGCTGATCGTGCCGCATATGGCACGGTTCCTCGCCGGGCAGCACACACGCATCGTCCTGCCACTGACCATCATGCTCGGGGCGATCACCATGACGCTCGCCGACCTTGCGGGACGGCTGGCCGGCGGGGCGGAGGAAATCCCGATCGGCGTCGTCACCGCAATCTGCGGTGTGCCGCTGCTCGTCGCGCTGCTGCGCAGAACGCCATGAGGACCGCGATGTTATCCTGTTCCAATCTGTCGATCACCTACGGCGCGCGCAAGGCGCTGGAGCGTTTCAACCTCACACTGGAACCCGGCGAGATCCGCGCCCTGATCGGTCCGAACGGCTCGGGCAAAAGCACGGCGCTTCAAGGTCTCGCCGGTCTGGTCAAACCTGTGGAAGGCAGCGTGGCGATCAACGGCGCTCCGATCTCCGGCATGACCCGCCGCCAGATCGCGCACCGGCTTTCCTTCCTTCCGCAGCAGCCGACGGCACCCGACGAAATGACCGTCGAGCAACTGGTTCGCCAGGGTCGCTTTGCCCATGTCGGCCTGTTCCGGCGCTATGATCAGAACGATGAGGACGCCATTGCATGGGCGATGGAGAGCACCGGCCTTTCCGCTCTGGCAGAGCGAAGCCTGAGCGCGCTTTCGGGCGGGGAACGACAGCGGGCCTGGATCTCTGCAGCACTGGCGCAGGAAGCAAAAATCCTGCTGCTCGACGAACCGACTTCGTTCCTCGATATCGGCTACCAGATCGAGGTGCTCGACCTCGTCCACCGCTTAAGCCGAGACCGCGGGGTCACCGTGGTCATGGCGATCCACGACCTCAATCAAGCCCTGTCGATTTGCGACCGCATTTCGCTCATGGAACGGGGCCGTATGGTCTTCGACGGCATTGCGACCGATCTCGCCCAAAGCGGCATGATCGAACGGGTTTTCCGCGTCGACGGGCAGTTTGTCCAAATCTCCCCGGACGGCCCGCCACATTTCGACGTTCATCTCCAGCGATGGGCGGACCCGGTTACCCGGTCCGCCTGAGCTTTCTCACGCCTTGATCAGGCGGAAGACGATCTTGGTCTGACTGTAGTAGTCCAGCGCGGTCGCGTAATCCGGCGTCCAGCCGCCCGGCTGGTAGGGAATGAAGCCGTCGAAAGCGAGTTTTCGCGCAGAGACGGCAAACCCGGCCCCGGCAAAAACGCGGGCGTAGTCCGTCACAGAACGGTCCTGCACCACCGTATTGGTGCGCTCTGCAACCAGCTTGCGCCAGGCCGGCCACAACGGATTGTCCGTATGGCAGCCCGTGACCGCGTAATACACGCCGCCGGGCTTCAGGACCCGCAGCATATCGGCGGCATGGGCTTCGATATCCTCGATGAGATAGATGACCTCGTGGCTAAAGGCGATGTCGAACTCGGCGTCCCAGCCGGCAAGCTTCGTATCCGTCTGATATTGGACCGGCAGATTGCCCTTGAGCGCATTCGCCTTGTCGATGGACTGTCGGGCGATGTCGACGCCGAGCGCCTTGCGGAACGGTCTGAGGGCATGGAGGTGGCGCAGGAAACCACCCTGATTGCAGCCAAAATCAAGGACTGCCTGACGCGACAGGTCGGGTTCCGGCACAAGCCCGATCAAATGCCGCCAGATGGGCGCATGACCATCCGCCATGGCATCCTCCGCATCGGGATCGATATACCAGGTGGAAATCGTTTCGGGCTGCTTCATGTCGGATACGCTCATTGAAAACACCTTATCATGACAAAATTCATCATGTTTTATTGCCTTAATGAGTCCGCTCAAAAGATTCCAGACTTTTGTTCGAGAATGAGGTCGGCAGGACATGCGCCAAAGCCAGCAAAGCAAATACCCGCGCCGCCGGCTGGATCGTGCACAGACGTCGCGGTCCGTGGACACGTTCAAACATTCACATGATGATGGAATGGAATGGAATGGTGCCCGGAGGCGGATTTGAACCACCGACACGCGGATTTTCAATCCGCTGCTCTACCAACTGAGCTATCCGGGCATCTCGGCTCTTTGACGAACCTTCCGGTTTCTCTCGAAACCGCCGGGCTATGTCCCCGGGAGCGAGCGGGGTTATAACATCTTGTTCGGCCATGGCAAGCGCTTGAGAGCACTTTTTTGAAGAAGATGTGAAAATCGCAGAAAAGTCAATCCGAACAAGAGGATCGCCCGGCTGACTTCGCAGCCGGAAACGCTTTTCAGGTGTAGCCCTCGTCGTCGGCCTTGGATTCGTCGTCGGCGACCGGGATGGCGTAAGAACCGTTCAGCCAGCGGGAGAGATCGAGATTGCGGCAGCGGTCGGAACAGAAGGGATAGTTCTCCCGCGTCGAAGGTCGGCGGCACTCGGGACAGGGCAGCGCCTTGCGCAGCGGCTCCACCTTGGCCACCCGCGGGCTTTCTTCATCGCGCATGTCAGCCCTCCGTCCAGCCGCTATGCACGTCGTAACCCTCGCCCTGGAGCATCTGCAGCGTTTCGAAGAGCGGCAGGCCGACGACATTGGTGTAGGAGCCGACGAGTTTCTGGACGAAGCTGCCGGCAATGCCCTGGATGGCATAGGCACCCGCCTTGCCGCGCCATTCACCCGAGGCCAGATAACATTCGATGTCGTAGCCCGAGAGCCGTTTGAAGCGGACCTTGGTTTCCACGATCTTCTGGCGCAGCTTGCCGTCAGGCGCGATCAGGCAGACGCCGGTGAAGACCCAGTGGCTGCGGCCGGACAGAAGATGAAGGGCGGAAGAGGCTTCCTGGATGAGTTCGGCCTTGGGCAGGATGCGGCGACCAACGGCAACCACCGTGTCGGCTGCCAGCACATAGCTGTCGTTCCAGGCGACATCCTTGCGGATCTGCTGGTACGCCGCCTTTGCCTTGTCGGCCGACAGGCGCCGCGCCAGCGAGCGCGGATGCTCGGATTTCTTCGGCGTTTCATCGAGGTCCATCGGCATCAGACGCGCGGGCTCGATGCCGGACTGCTTGAGCAGATCGACACGGCGCGGCGACCCGGAGGCCAAGATCAGCTTCTGTCTGAGTTCCATGTCACCTCGCGGCCGTTCTCGGCGGCGCTTACTTGAAGCGGTAGGTGATGCGGCCCTTGGTCAGGTCGTAAGGCGTCATTTCGACCAGAACCTTGTCGCCGGCGAGAACGCGGATGCGGTTCTTGCGCATGCGGCCCGCTGTGTGGGCGATGATTTCATGTTCGTTTTCGAGCTTCACGCGGAAGGTGGCGTTGGGCAGCAGTTCGGTGACGACGCCGGGGAATTCGAGGACTTCTTCTTTAGCCATAGAGCGGTTGTCTTTCCTGGGGTTTTAAACGGGGCGCGCAGAGGGCCCCTTAAAATGTGGGCGGAAACTACACAATCGCCCGGCATTTGTGAACCTTGTAGATTCGGCTTTCGGAAATTGTTTCACCGCGGGCGAAATCCCGGCTATTCCGGCGCCAGCACGAGCCTTTCGCGGATCAGTTTCGTCAGCCGATCCCGTACGTCACGATAGGCGGCAAGCCGCTGATCGCGGCTGCCCGTCTCAACCGTCGGATCGGGCATCGGCCAGTACTCCACGTCGACGGCGGAATGCCGGGTCAACTCAAGAGCCGCATGATGGGCCTCCGGCGTCAGCGTTACGACGAGATCGAAGAAGTCGTCGGCCATATCTTCGAGGGTCTGGGGCTGACGGCGGCCGAGCGAAAGGCCGATCTCGTCGAGCACCACGTCGACGAACGGATCACGCTCCCCCTTCCTCACACCTGCAGATGCGACCCAGGTGCCTGACGGCAAAGCCTGCCGTGCGATCGCCTCGGCCATGGGGCTGCGGATGACATTCTGGCCGCACATGAAGAGGATCGCGCCCGGGCGCGGTGTCCGGCGGCTCTCGATCCCGCCCTCCTGCACGTTTCCTAACCCCGCCAATAGAGCACGCAGACCAGGGTGAAGAGACGGCGGGCGGTGTCAAAATCAAGCTTGATCTTGCCTGACAGCCTGTCCATCAAGGTCTGCGAGCCGTCATTGTGGATGCCGCGCCGACCCATATCGATCGCCTCGATCTGCGATGGCGTGGAGGAGCGGATCGCCTCGTAGTAGCTCTCGCAGATCATGAAGTAATCCTTGATGATCCGCTGCAGCGGTGTCAGCGACAGAATGTGGACGGCGACGTCCTCCCCCGTCTCCGTCTTGATCGAGAAGACGAGCTTGCGGTCGACGAGGGACAAAAACAGCTTGTAGGGACCACCGGCATGGCCGACCGGCTCGAACGAGTTTTCCTCGATCAGGTCGAAGATGGCGACGGCCCGTTCGTGCTCGACATCAGGTGTCGAGCGCCCGATCGTCTCGTCCAGCACGACATCTGAGAGCCGGAAATCGCCCGCCGCCATGTCCTAGTCCCCGAGATTGAGACGGATGGCGACGGAACGGGCATGGGCTTCCAAGCCTTCCGACTTCGCCAAGGCGATGGCGGCGGGGCCGAGCTGGCGCAACTGGTCCGGGCCGAGCCTCAGGATCGAGGTGCGCTTGACGTAGTCCAGCACCGAAAGCCCGGAGGAAAAGCGCGCCGACCGCGCCGTCGGCAGGACGTGGTTGGAGCCGCCGACATAATCGCCAATCACTTCCGGGGTGTGCCGCCCGACGAAGATCGCGCCGGCATTGCGGATGCCTGCGAGCAGCGGCTCGGGATCATCGACCGCCAGTTCCAGATGCTCGGCGGCGATGCGGTTGGCGAGCGGAATTGAATCTTCCAGCCGGTCGACCAGAATGATGGCGCCGTAATCGCGCCAGCTGGCGGATGCCGTCTCGGCACGCGGCAAGGTCTTCAACTGGCGCTCGACGGCGGCCTCGACCGCTTTCCCCAAAGCCTCATCGTCGGTGATGACGATCGACTGGGCGCCGGTATCGTGTTCGGCCTGGGCGAGCAGATCGGCGGCCAGCCAATCCGGGTCATTGTCCTTGTCGGCAATGACGAGCACTTCCGATGGACCGGCGATCATGTCGATGCCGACGGTTCCGAAGACATGGCGCTTGGCGGCGGCAACATAGGCATTCCCAGGGCCGACGATCTTCGCGACCGGCGCAATGGTCTCGGTGCCATAGGCGAGGGCTGCCACGGCCTGGGCACCGCCCAAACGGTAGATTTCGGTGACGCCGGCGATCCTCGCCGCCGCCAGCACCGTCGGGTTGATGGCGCCGCCGGTTGCCGGCACCACCATGACGACACGCGGCACGCCCGCCACCTTGGCCGGCAGCGCGTTCATCAGAACGGAGCTCGGATAGCTCGCCGTTCCGCCCGGCACATAAAGGCCGACGGCATCGATTGCCGTCCAGCGGGAGCCGAGGCCGACGCCAATCGCGTCCTCATAGATGTCGTCCTTCGGCATCTGGCGGGCGTGATGGCGCTCGATGCGTTCTGCCGCGAGGTTCAGCGCCTCAATCAGTTCGGGTGACGTTGCCGCCACAGCCGCGTCGATTTCCGCGTCCGTCACGCGCATCGAGACCTGCGTGAAATCAATGCCGTCGAAGCGTTTCGAATAATCGGCCAAGGCCTGATCGCCCCGGGCGCGCACATCGTCGATGATCGTGCGCACGGCGTCGTTGACGTCGTCGGACACTTCACGCTTGGTCGTCAGGAAGGCGGCAAACCGTGCCTCGAAATCCCCCGATGTCTGATTGAGCCAGATTGCCACGTCCCCAGTCTTCCTCTTCACATGCTATGCGTTTGCCCGAAATCGCCGGCCAAGCTTGTCAGTCTGCCTCGTGTGCCGGTCGCGACGTCGTTTCCCAGGCACCGCCGGTATCGGCAAGCTGGGCCTCGATGCATTCGACGTCGAGCGCGATCACACCACCGCCGGCCAACACGAGTTCCACGACACCGTCGGGCCCCTCGCCCTTCACGGCAAAGCGAATGGCGAGAAGGCTCAAGACCTCCTCGGTCTTGTCGCGATCGAAGCCAATCGAGCGCACGGCCTCGACGCGCTTGAAGGTGAGTGCTGCGCGGCAGCGTTCGAAGCTCTTGGCACCTCGCTCAGCCTTTTCCCAGACGAAGCGATTGGCAACCAGCGAAAACAGACCGGAGCGGGGCGAAAAGGACAGGTGGGCAACCTTGAATACGGCGTCCTGCATATGGGCGGAGATGATCGCCAGATCATCCGCGTCGAGCGCCAGAAGCTTCACGTCTGCCATGTCACCTGTCCGTCCTGCCTTGCGGCGCTATCGTGTCTCATCCATCGCATTGCATGATGGAGTTCATGTTTTGGACATAGGTTGCCGCTTGTCCAGTGGCAACGGGACAAAAAGACTTTTCGCCCCGCAGCCGCCGTACCGCCATCAGAGTCAGGCGTGGATCAGTCGCTGATGCGCTCGACGATGGCGCCGCAACGGGTGAGCTTTTCTTCCAACCGCTCGAAACCGCGATCAAGGTGATAGACGCGGCTGACCATGGTTTCGCCTTCGGCGGCAAGGCCGGCGATGACCAGCGAGACGGAGGCGCGCAGGTCGGTTGCCATCACAGGCGCGCCGCGCAGGCGGGTGACGCCTTCGATGCGGGCGGTCTGGCCCGACAGCGTGATCTTGGCACCGAGGCGGGCCAGCTCCTGCACATGCATGAAGCGGTTTTCGAAGATCGTCTCCGTCACATGCGAGATGCCGTTGGCACGGGTCATCAGACCCATGAACTGCGCCTGCAGATCGGTCGGGAAGCCCGGGAAAGGTTCGGTGACGATATCGACCGGGCGGATCGCGTCGCCATGGCCGATGACGCGGATGCCGCCATCAACGGCCGAGACTTCTGCACCAGCGCGGCGGATCGCCTCGATCGCGGTGTCGAGAAGCGTGATGTCGGTGCCAGCAAGCGTCACATCACCGCCGGTCATGGCAACCGCCATGGCATAGGTGCCGGTCTCGATGCGGTCCGGCAACACGCGGTGACGGGCGCCGGAAAGGCTGGTGACGCCTTCAATGGTGATCGTCGAGGTGCCGGCGCCGGAGATCTTAGCACCCATGGCAATCAGGCAGTTGGCGAGATCGACGACCTCAGGCTCGCGGGCTGCATTGCCGATCACGGTTGTGCCGCGGGCGAGTGAAGCCGCCATCAGCATGACGTGCGTTGCACCGACCGAGACCTTCGGGAAG
Source organism: Rhizobium sp. AG855 (assembly GCF_003610655.1). Classification (NCBI taxonomy): domain Bacteria; kingdom Pseudomonadati; phylum Pseudomonadota; class Alphaproteobacteria; order Hyphomicrobiales; family Rhizobiaceae; genus Rhizobium; species Rhizobium sp. AG855. The sequence goes on from NZ_RAQG01000003.1 coordinate 3,069,484, forward strand.
GTATAACGGGCGCCGATCAGGCCGCCCTTCGGCGCCTTGGCGTTGATATAGCCACCGTCGATTTCCATCTCGGCGCCGAGTGCCGTCAGACCTTCGATAAAGAGATCGACCGGACGCGTGCCGATGGCGCAGCCGCCAGGCAAGGATACACGGGCCTGGCCTTCGCGGGCGAGCAAGGGCCCGATGACCCAGAAGCTGGCGCGCATCTTGGAGACCAGCTCATAAGGGGCCGTGGTATCGGCCACCGTGCGGCAGGTGAAATGCACCGTGCGCGAATAGGAACCGTCCTGATGCTCGCGGCGACCGTTGACGGCGATGTCGACGCCGTGATTGCCGAGAATGCGGATGAGGCCTTCAACGTCGGCCAGATGCGGCACGTTTTCGAGCGTCAGTGTGTCCGACGTCAGAAGCGAGGCGATCATCAGGGGGAGCGCTGCGTTTTTCGCACCCGAGATCGGGATGATCCCGTTCAACGCATTGCCACCGACTATCCTGATGCGATCCATATGAGCCTGCGATACGGGCGAAGAGGCCCGCCTTTCCTGATGAGATGTAAGGGGTCAGCCAGTCTGGCGAGGCTGGCTGTTTAGACGAAAAGCATTTCAGGTTCAATCGAGCCTGCGGAACATGGTTTCATTCGCCCGAGGGGGCATCACGATCGGTTGTTCCATCCTCAACCGCACTCGCATCCGGATTGGACAAATTTGCGGCAGGCAGCCCCTCGCCGTCTTCCGCCTCGCCAGCGCGGCGGGCGCGGGCCTGTTGCTTGCGGCGGGCGAGATTTTCACGAAGCTTCACGGCGACCCGCAGCCGACGCTGCTCCTCGGCCGCACTCAGCTTCGGTTTTCCACGGCCGGAACCCGCCCGCTCTTGAGCATCCGAAACGTCGGTTTCTGCGATTGATGCCTTGTTTTCCAATGGATCTGTCATGGCCCGCTTGATAACCCAAAGCACCTTCGTGCAAAAGACCCGTATGACAACCTCTGAAAACTTCGGTCCATTTCGCTTTCCGGCTTGCACTGCCGGAAAGTCTATGGCAATAGGCCCCTCGTTCCGGGCGGACAAACGCTTCGCCCGCCAGATGCTGCTATAGCTCAGGGGTAGAGCACTCCCTTGGTAAGGGAGAGGCCGAGAGTTCAAATCTCTCTAGCAGCACCATTCCATCCCCTTGGATTTGCAGAACATATTGGATTTGCTTGAGGTCTGGCCGTCCCACTGGTACACAGCGGCGGTACACAATGAGCCTCGTAATGCCCTCACCTGCCCTCATCAGCAGACGCTTCTACCTTCGCGTCCGCGTTCCGAAAGACCTATTGAAGATCGCCCCTGGTCGAACCATTCATCTTCCGGTGGACGGCGTGTGGCGACCTGTGAAGGTGGGCAGTGCCGTCAAGCTGTCCTTGGAGACGAGCGACGCAACCGCAGCGAAGAGGCGCTTTGGTGAGGCCTACGCAGCGCTTGGGCAAGCCTGGGAGGCAATGCGGTCGGTACCGGCAGCACTCACCCACAAGCAGATGTTGGCGCTGGCTGGAGAAATCCGTGGCGCCTTCGTGTCTGCATTCGATGATGAGCCCGGCGCTGTCAAGATGTGGGCAAACGTCCTGGTGAAGAACCAGCGGGCAACAGCCGGGCACTCACACCCGCTCAAGATCTCCACTCCCGAGACGATCGCGCTGGATATGGAAAAGCGGTTCGGGAGCTTCGTAGACATCAAGCTGGCTCAGAAGGGCCTTTCGATCTCACCCGAACAACGCCCCGTCTTGTTACAATACGTGGCGCAGGCACTGGACGACGCTGCAGTGGTCAACATGGCCAAAGCCGATGGCGACTACTCGAACAGTGGCGCGACAGCCAAGTACCCCGATTTCGTTCCTACTGGGACCAACTCTCAGATCACGACAAAGCCGAAGCAGCAGACGGCATCCGCCCTCACCTTCACCTCTGTGATAGACGAGGAAGTCCGAAGGCGGTCGGCGGGCAAAGATGCCGTGCCGATGCGCGACGCGACCGTGAACAAGTTCAGAAGCGCAGCGGATGGGTTTCGCATCTTCCGGGGCAGCGACGATGCGACCATGGTCACAGCGCGAGAGGCCGACGACTGGAAGCAGTCCATGCTCCGCGAAGGCAAGCTTTCGAACAACTCGATCAAGCAGCGCCTGCAGAACCTGCGGACCGTCCTGCAATGGGCGCGGCAGCACAGCCTCGGGGAACTGTACGCAACCGGAAATCCGCTCGACATCGTCAAAGCACCGGCCTTCCAGACCGTGGCCAGCGACGCCCGTACCTACACCATGGACGAAGCTGCAACGGTTCTGTTGGCAGCGCGGCAGCAAGCGGAACCTGAACTGCGCTGGCTACCTTGGATGTGCGCCTACACGGGCGCCCGGATTAACGAGCTAGCCCAGTTGACCCCTCGGGATTTCTTTACGGTCGGCGACGACTGGTACTTCCGATTGACCACAGCGGGCGGCAAAACCCTCAAAACCAAGGCCAGCGAACGCGTCGTGCCGATCCATCCGGCACTCGTCCAGGAAGGCCTGATCGCCTACATCGGCACCTTCCCCCCAGAAGGGGAAAAGCGCCTGTTCCATGTCTGGTCCACCCAGGCCGTTCAAAGATGGGTGCGCGAAAAGGTCGGGCTCACCCGTAAAGAACTCGCACCGAGCCACGGGTGGCGACACCTGTTTGAAGACCTTTGCATGAATGGTGGCATGACGGACGCAGCCCGCAGCTACATCACCGGACGTGCTACGGGCAAATCCAGCGAAGGCTACGGCAAGAGCCAAGCGATGCTTCCCGGCCTCGCCGACCAGATGCGCAAGGTCCCGGCAATTCCATTGAAGAAAAAGCGCGACGCCTGAGGAGCCCCGTGACGGGCTCATGTGCGGCATCGGGTTTCAGCTCCGACCCACCCACTGGTCGGCGACCTGCCGCGTCCATGCGTCCGTTCGGGGGCTTCCTAGCCCGACGTCTCAACTTCTTCTCGAATGGATAACTCATGCGTTCTTCAATAACTACCGTGAGCACTCAGGCTCTCTATAACCTCGCAATGGACCTCTCAGAAGGCTTCAAGCGGCGCTTCGCGTTCGTCGGCAACGGCCTGTTCATCCATCCCCCTTTCGCAGGCCGCAGCCTCTGGGTTGAGTGGCGGGAGGTATCGATCGGTCTCGGCATCGAACAAGACGAGACAGGTACCGTCCATCTGTTCGCCGGTCGGCTGCAGGGCACTCTTTCGACCGAGGGGACTCGCTGATGCTGCTCGCCATTCTTGCCGGGCTAGCTGCCTACATCGTCACCAATGGTCTTCTGGGAGCTGTCCACGGCTTCCTGTGCGGGAGCAGTCAGGCCATGTCGGCGCTACTCCGGTTCTCACCTCTCGCTTTCCCGATCAGACTAGCGTGTTGGGCCTTGGCGGCATGGGCTGGCTGGAGCGCGTTCGCCGCCGTGAACTGACCAATCGGACCGATTACCCCACCCCCAAAGAGCCATGCGGATTATCCCACCCCCTAGGAGAACAGCCGAGGGGGCGGGGTCGGCACCGGCAGAAACCCATATCGACGCCCTGCCTCAAGCCGAGGTGGGGCGTTTTCGCGTTCAAGCGCCACAAGGAATTCGATGTCTGAGATCAACAATACCGCCCCAACTTCCCACAAATGTAACCGACGCTACGAGATCGCCACCGATGGCGCTTGCAGCGGCAATCCCGGCCCTGGTGCCTGGGGCGCGCGACTGCTTTCCTGGGACGGGAGTGTTCTTCGTCGGCAGCCTAAGCAGCTGTCGGGCTGGCAGGAGGCTACCACCAACAACGAGATGGAGCTTTTCGCGGCGATGCACGCGCTGCGCTTCCTCAAGAACCGGACCATTCCGGTCACCGTCAAATCGGATAGCCAGTACCTGATCAAGGGCATGACCGAATGGCGAGAGGGATGGCTGGCAAGAGGCTGGCGAACGGCATCGGGTGAGCCCGTGAAAAACCGGGGGCTCTGGCTAGAGCTCTACGAACTCGTCGAGCACCGAGACGTCACCTGGACATGGGTCAAAGGCCACTCTGGCGATCCAGATAACGAGCGAGCCGATGCCCTCGCGAAACGCGCTCTTGCCCGCTTTCTTCGCGGCGAACGGTAAGCTCCTCACGACAAACGGCAGCGCTCTCCAGACGCAGGAGAGTCATCTGCATGCGACAACCGCAAGGAACACTGATGAAAATTGAAGCCATTCGAAAGAAGCTTGAAAAAGTGGCTCCAGGGCAACCTATCGGCCCGCTCGAGATCGACCTCTCCGACATCCGCATCGACCCGACCATGCAAGTCAGGGACCGGCTCGACAAGAAGAACATGCACCGCATTCGCGCTGCCTATCGGGCTGGCACCGAGTTGCCGGCCCTGGCGCTCGCATTTGTGGAGGGAGATGCAAGCTTCCCTATAGTGCTCGACGGACACCACCGCTTCACCGTGTTGGAGGCTCTGGCAGCCGAAGCACGGTTAAGGGGTGGTCCGGCAAGCATGACCGTGCAGGCCACGTTCGTTAGCCTCACGGAGGCCGAGGCACGTTTGCAGGCTGCACTAGCGAACTTCACGCACGGGCTTCAACTTAAAGCGAGGGAAAGCCGCAGGGTTTTCGCTGCCTATGTCAAAGCGGGCCGTCACAGGAAGGGGGACGACTTCAAATCATACCGTGACATGGGCAAAGACATGGGGAGGGACCACAAGACCATTATCGCCTGGATGAAGGCGGACTTCCCATCTGAAGCGGCAGGAATGATGGTGCCGGAAAAGGCCACTGCGGGTGGCGATGGGCCGCCACCACCGGTCGTGGTCGTTGCTCACGCGATGGACGCTTGGCTGCTTGAAGGACGGTGCCTTTTTGAACAAGGCGGAAGCTCGGACAGGAGCAGGCTCGCGGCGGGGCTTAGGCGGCTCTTGCGGTCGTTCGAGGTCGATCTAGCCCGAGAAGAGTGGGACGGCACCATTCCAGGTCTTGACCTTGAGGCGTCTAACGAACTCCCCGTGGACGTTGACTTTTGATCCTTGAGGCTGGGGAATTTCCCCATGCACAGTTCCCAGCCTCACCGCTCATTTTTTGGCAAAAATCTTCGAGGCAGCATTCGATTATGCGGCTCGGAGCAACGTCCCCCGTGCCCCGGCCAGCGCCTCCGGTTACGCCATGCTCCGTTGCCTTTATCCAAAGCTTAGATCGCAGGCAGTGACGGCAAATGGGCTAATGCTTCAGGAGGAACACGTATCGTTACGTGTCCTTCCGACCTTTGGCGTGAAGAGGACATGATGATGACGTTCCTCTTACGCTGGATCGAAAACTGATGTAGCGCATGCGGGTGCCGTCCCCATTGCGCCAAAGTGTCAATGGTGCCTGAGGTCAGGAACGATTGCTTAGCTCCAGCATCTTCAAGAACCTCTGCCAGCTTGTCCCGCGATGCAGGAAGGCTCTCTGCGAACCTAACTCGTTCCGCTTCTGAGAGCTTTTCCAAATCACCCGATGCGCTCAGCCGCGCCGCGATTTCGACAAGTGCCGATCGAAGGGGGGCCAACCTCTTCTTGGCTGCTACCGGCCCCGAGCGATCATACATCGAGTACCCTACTACTGTTGCGAATGCAGTGGGCCTCTCCTCTACCCGCTGCCCAACTGAACCGTCTGCCCTGACCACGGGCACTATGGTTCTCTCTGCTACCGTCAGGACACCCATTCGCGCTGCTCGGAAGAATGGAAGGTTCAAATCGTGGTCCAGGGCACGATTGAAATCATCCCGGAATTCATCAAGCGCCTCGCCAATCGGCACTAATGCATCGATTGAGTCGATCACCGCCTGTATTGTGGGAATGTGCGCCTTGATGACTTCCAGCTCGCGCCTCGCCTTCATCTTCTTCCGCAACTCGACCAACGCACTCTCGTGCCCAGTTGCGTTTATCCGTTTGAAGCACAACGGACCGATCAACCGAATGACCTTCTCATCCGGAAACCACGCGACTTTCCCTGAGTTCTTGTACTGAGGATGGAACGGGTTGCAGCACGGGCAAGGCGCCACGCGTTCAACGGTATCAGGGGCAGCCACATTGAACTCGTCACAGTAGACCACAAATGCCCCCTGGGGCGGCTTAGTGTGAGAGTGTCCTCGCCATGTATGCGGACGCTGCGTTTCGCGGATATGCTGCTTAATCTCCGCCAACAGGGCTTCATCAGGCTCGCTGTCGAACAGGGGAATATTGATGAGGTTCTGCTGTGGAATGTCGATTTGACCGTTCAATTGCATCATCCCTTTTGATGCAACTAAAATACCCTTTTCAAACCGTGTTAAGCAAGCTCGCCCAAGGTTATCCACGTTAGGCGGCAATAGCTCACGGCACGAAAACCAACGGTGTCCGGTATGGGTATACCCTTGTCGGACAGCCGCGAGCAGTCCCAAGGTGTCCGATTTGGGTTGACATTCGACATATCGGACACTATTCCGGTTTCATCTTAGACCTTATCGGACAGAAAGTTCCTCATGAAAATCGGTTATGCCCGCGTCTCCTCCACTGGCCAGAACGAAGCCGCTCAGGTGGATATCCTGAGCCGCCACGGCGCAGACGAGCTATTCATCGACAAGGCCAGCGGGACGAGCCGCGAGGGGCGCGACAAGCTTGCTGAGGCCCTCCGCTTCGCTCGGAAAGGTGACACTCTCATGGTCACGCGACTTGACCGCTTGGCCCGTTCGGTGACCGACCTTCACGCCATCACACAGGAGTTGCAGGGGAAAGGCGTCGATCTCGTTGTGACAGAGCAGCACATCGACACCAGCACGCCTACCGGACGCCTCATGTTCACTATGCTCGGCGCGATTGCCGAGTTCGAGACGGACCTGAGGAAGGAAAGGCAACTTGAGGGCATAGCCAAGGCAAAGGAAGAAGGGCGCTATAAGGGCCGTCCGGTAACGGTGGATGCGAATGCGGTCAGGGAAGCTATAGCTGCCGGTAAGAAACCCACTACGATAGCGAAGGAACTCAAGGTCGCGCGCTCGACTGTGTATCGGTTGGCTTTGGTAAGGTAAGATCTCTACCACGGCTTCCCAGCAGTAAATGCCGCGATAAGCGCAACCAATGCGAGGGACGGGGTGTCTGTTTTTTTGGTAGTCGACAGCGGCCGCTTCGATTGCAAAGAACTCCGCAGCAACATAAGAGTGCATAGCGTCGATATGGGATCGTGGGGTGGGTGATGGCGGAGCAGGTATGGAAGGTCGATGATGTCTTTGGTGTGAGCCGAGATGTCCCAGGCAATTATGTTGCTCGTACTGAGGTCGATGGCAAGCTGATAGACAGCCTCACCCGAGATCACCATATCGTCATCTATGGCAGCTCTAAGCAAGGTAAGACCTGCCTGCGGAAACACTGCTTGAACCCTGACGATTTCCTGACAATTTCGTGTCAGAACAAATGGGGACTTCCCGAATTGCATTCGGCAATCCTCAAAGAAGCCGGGTATGTCGTGAGGCTTTCCACTTCCAAGACGGTCTCAGGCACAGCCAAGATTTCAGCACTTGCTAAGGGAAGCGTTGGCTTACCAGTGGTGGCTAAGGGCTCGGTAGAGGCGAAGGGTGAAGGAGAGGCTTCCGTTGAGAACCAGCATGTAACTGGGAGCCTTGAACTCGACCCAAGCGATGCCAACGACATTATCCGCGCTCTGGAAGAAGTCGGCTTAAAGAAGTTCATCGTGCTTGAAGACTTCCACTACCTTCCAGAAGAGACGCAGCGGGATTTCGCGTTTGCCCTTAAAGCTTTTCACGAAAAATCTAAAATATGTTTCGTGATCACCGGGGTATGGCGCGAAGAAAATCGGCTCATAGCCTACAACGGCGACCTTACAGAGCGCGTTTATTCTGTCGACGTGGATACGTGGAATGAGCCAAGTCTTCGCGAAGTCATCGCAGCAGGTGAAGCTTTGCTATGCGTTCAGTTCACCGATGAATTCAAGGACGCCCTTATCGCCAACTGCTTCAACAGCGTCCACCTCATCCAGGAAGCTTGCAGGAGAATGTGCCGCAAAGCGGGCGTGTTTAAGACCAGCGACAAGTTGGTCACTCTGGGGACGGAGGCGGAGGCGACCTCGCTGATCAAGGAGGTCGTCAACGAACAACGAGGCCGTTACGAGGGTTTCCTCATGAACGTTTCCGACGGCTTCCAGCAGACTGATCTGGAGATGCCGAGATGGATAATCTTCGCCATACTGACTTTTTCAATCACCCAACTTGAGGCAGGCATCCGACTGAGGGAGATCTCAAAGCGGATCAAAGCCAATCATCCCAAGGGCGAGAACCTGAATAACGGCAACATCACGCAGGCTTTGGCTTCGATCAAGTCCCTACAGAACAGCAAAGGCGTCAGGCCAATCGTTCTGGATTATGACGGTGCCAATCGAAATCTCCATGTAGTCGACAAAGGCTTTCTTATCTGGTTAGCCACACAAGACATGGCGGAAATCCTGGAGGATTTGTCACTTCCAACGCCTAAGGAAGTTGAAGCATAGAAGTAGGGTGAACCGAGGCCCGCCTCAACTGAAGCGTTGACCTAAGGACACGCGACTGGTACACACCGCCTCCGAACCCGCCAGCGCTTCACCAGCGTTTCCAGCATGTTTCACGCTAGATGCTTGACTTCAAATCTCTCTAGCAGCACCATTTTCCTGTAGTTCGCCACATAAGTTGAGACCGTCGCCACTCAAAGTGAGACTGGTCGCCACATGAGGTGAGACAAAGCTGCTCACAAAGCAGTTGTCGGCACAGGCTCCCTCGCCAATATCGCTCTTCTGCCCTCCCCAACGCCAAACGCTTGCCAGTCCTTGGCGGCCATAGAGCTACCGCAGCTAGGTGTACCGTATTGCCTTATCCCACGTCGATTGGCACACTTGTTATAGTTGCGCTTCGAGGACGGGGAAAATCGTGTCCAATCTTGCAGATAACGCTTTTGATCGCCTCAAGTCGCTGGAAACCGAGATTCGTGCATCTCTCGTCATAGGTGTCAACGAAAGCGATACCCGGCTGAAGGCTATCGACCGCATTCTGTTTGAGGTTCTGGGTTGGTCGCACGAAGCTGTTTTCACAGAACCAACGACAGAATCTGGCTACATCGATTACCTTCTCACCATCGGTGAACGAAGGAACGCCCTGGTGGTCGAGGCGAAGCGAGTTGGTGTACTAGCGCCAGCCACCAAAGCCGAGCGCATTACGGAAGTAAGCCTCAGTGGCCCGGTCGTTAAACCACTCCTTCCCGGCATACGCCAAGCGTTCGGCTACGCGGTTGAAAAAGGGGCACCGGTTGCAGCCGTCACTGACGGAGAGGCTTGGCTGTTCTTCAAAGCGGCACGCACCGATGGAAGGCCTCCACTCGAAGGGAAGGGCATACTCTTCCCAACACTCGCATCAGTTTTTGCCGACTTTGCAATCTTCGCTGAGCTTCTCAGTCCAATCGCGATTGTCGACCGACGTCACCTTGCGCACCTCGATGGAGCGGAAGGTATGAAAGTGGGCGACGCTGAGCAGCACTACTTCGTTTTCCCTCCTGGCGAAGCGAAGATGAAGAGACGTGACCCCCTAGCGAATGATGCCGCACTCCTGTTTTCTCAGTTCTTTTCCAGGCTCTCAGGGGACCAGGATAAAGAAATGCTGAGGGACTGCTTCGTGGAAACTGGCGAGAGCAGGAAGGCTGATCTGGAGCTACAAAAAATCATCCAGAAGGTGCTCAATAATATCGCCCCCATAAGCACCGACAGTGGAGGCGCACTCCAGGTCGAGCTGGAACGGGCTATGACCTCACAACGGTCAGAAACGGTTTTGCTTATCGGCAATAAAGGCTCTGGAAAATCCACCTTCGTGGATCGGTTCTTTGACCAGATACTACCCCTCTCGATCCGAGAGCGTTGCGTCGTAGCACGGGTCGATCTGGGCAACTACCACGGCGACCCCAGCAGAATTGTTTCTTGGGCGATCCTCCAGCTTCGCGACATTCTTGAGGCTGGTGTCTGCAGTAACGACCCACCGACGTATGAGGACCTGCAGGGTATCTTCTTCAGGGAATACCAGCGCTGGAAAACCGGCAGCCGTCGACCTTTGTATGAGCGTGACCGAGAATTGTTCAAGGAACAGTTCGGAGTTCACATGGAAAGTCGCCGGGAAAATCATCCAGACGAATACGTACGCTTGCTTCTTGAATGGGCCTCCAGCGGCCATAAAAGATTGCCGTGCCTGATCTTTGACAACACCGACCAGTTCTCGGTGGAAGTCCAAGACGCAGTGTACCAGCTTGCACATTCACTAGAAAGCGCAGGAGCAGTCTTTAACATTGTCCCAATCACCGACCGCACTATCTGGCGGCTGGCGAAAGCTGGTGCCCTGCAGAGCTATTCCGCGAAGAGCTTTTATCTACCCGTGCCAGAGGCGAAGGAAATCATATCTAGACGTGTGACGTTCTTAAAAGCGAAGCTCCGTGCGGAACCAAATGCTGCCAAGTCCTATTTTTCTCGCAAGGGCTTCCAGATCGAGGTCAACAACCTTCAAATGCTTGCGGAGGCAGTGGAAAAGGTCTTCGTTGAAAATGACTACGTATCTGGACTAATCGGTCGTCTCGGAAACTTTGATATCCGGCGAATGCTCAAGATCGCAGAAAGAATTTTTCTCTCGCCCGAGATAAAAATCGACGAAATCATAAAATCAAAGTTCGGTGGTCCTAGCGTGACCACCGACAAGTTCCGCACGCACAGGGCACTTATCAAGGGGGAATACGATAGGTTTACGGAAGTCGAAAACGACTTCATCACCAACGTATTTGAAACGAACCCACAGAGACCAGGTTCGCCGTTGTTGGCGTTCTACATCCTGTGGGTGCTGAGGCAGCGCCTGAACAGCAATCGGTCGAAAGACGTTGATGCCGCGCATTGGCTTACCGCAGACTTAGCCGATTACTTCGAGCGGTGTGGTGTACCCAATGAGGTTCTCCTAGAAGCGGTGAGACGACTATATGAACGACGCCTAATAGAGGCTCTTGACCCAAACGTTGAGGTCATTGGAATGGCCGACAAGGTATCGATCAAAGAGTCAGGTGTGGCACATATCGAACTAGTTACGACCTCGACCGTCTATGTCGAGCAGATGGGAACGACGACGGGCATCAACGATCTGTCCGTCAGAGATGAGCTTCGCGTGCGGGTACGCGGAGGCGCGTTTCTGGAATTGCGCGATATTTTTCTCCGTTATCTGCTGAAGGTCGATTCAATTCGGATGAATATTCCGTCCACGCCCGCTTATGCGCAGGTGACGGAAGCCCGCCGACAAGTAAAAGCCATATCTTCAACCGAGCGCCCCGCAGGAAAGCGCACACCACGGGCGGGGCCGCCCAAAAAACAACCCCGGCATCCGGGACGCTTCAGATTGGTCTGAGTAAATGAGCTGCCGCTGATGGGGGTAATGCCCATCAAGCATGCGCGAAAGTCGCTGAGACCGTGTGTATCAAAGAAGCTATTTAAGCGCGATTAACCATGTTCAAGCCGCAGGGCTCCACGGTTCGCCTGTTGCCCTTGACTTTAGAACAAATTGCGAACACGTTGTGTGTGATTACAGCAACCTATTCCGATGCGGAGCAAGACGTGACCCACATATCGCAGATAGAGCTATCAGAACGGGACGGCCGTTCACCTCTGTTTCGCTGAGTCACGTTTCCTGGCCAGCGCGATGTGCTGAGCCCGTCCCACCAGTTCATTCCTTCGATGTCCAGGTGGTAGAAATGTCCGAGATTGTCCCTCCATCCGTTTTTCTCCTGAAATGCCGCGCATTTTCGCAGGCGGTCGTCATGGGCATGGTCCGTGACCGGCTCCAGGCAAATTCCCACATAGGTTTCTGAGCAACCCTCGCACTTCAGAAACCGTCTTTAACGCGCGTTCCCAAGCGGAGCGTGTGACCAGGGAAGTTTGTCTAATGGAAGCATTTTGGGAAGAAATTGACGATCTCTGCTCGCAATTCAACATCGAGGATTTGCACAAGATCGGCGTACCGCGAGAGATCGTTCACCGTCTCCGTCAGGGCTTTGAAGAGCCGCATGCTGAGCCTGTCGTGGCCCACCGCCGCAAAGTACGGGAGCAACGGGTATGAGCAGCGGAAGAACAGCCCGCCATAGCCTCTCCGGCATCTTCAGCTCGGACGCGAAGCCTGTGTGGACGCCACCGACCACCGTGATGCACAAGACCCTGCCTGGCTGGTTTCCAACCACCAAATGTCCGACAGGGTTGATCCGGTACCGGCTGCCTCTCATGGCTGCCGGGCTGATGCACATCGACACCGACCCGCAGGTGACTGCTATCGCGCCGTATCCTGTAAAGGTCGGCTACGGTCGGCCCAACGAGAAAGGTGACTTGAAGAAGTACGAGCACATTCCCGATTTGGCCGTCCGAATGAAGGACGGAAGCGTCGTCTTCATTGACTTTGTCCCCTACCGCATCAGCGCGAAGAGCCGTTGGTACCGGATGCGGGAGCATGACCTGCGCGAGTACTTCAGCGATCTCTACGATTGCCATTATTCCGTTCTGGATGAGCGCAGCATCCACGCTCAGCCGTTATTCGATAACATCAAGACGATCTGGTCGCACAAGGCAGTCCCGAATACCGACCTGCCGATCCGCGCCATCAGAGATCAATTGCACAACCTTCGTATGCCGGAGAGATTGGGCACCCTGCTTGAGAGGCTCGAACCTTCGCTCAGCGACGGTGCTGGGCAGCCTACAGGTGACCCGTCTCAGCCACGCAGTGTTGCGTTTGCAAGCTTGATGCATCTGGTCATCACCGGCGACCTGGAGATCGAACTCGATAGACCGATCTCGGCAACGAGTATCGTCAGCCGCTACGGGAGCTTGCACAAATGAGTGTAGTCCCTGATCGCTTTCAGTTTTTGAACCCCGTTCACAAGCTTCTGAACCCTTCACTGCTGTGCGTTCCAGCTCACGACTCCTCGGTCGGCGAGACGCAACAGTTCAAGCTGAACGTCAACGACCGCTATTACCTGTACACCCCTGACCATGAGAGCTTTGGGCATTTCATTGTAAAGCAGTGGCTTCATAAGACGGCCGACACGCCAGCGATGGTCGTCTTCGAAGACGTGCAATTCGGCGCGCAAGTGTATCTGACGCATTTTCAGATCGCTCACCTCAATGCCAACTCGCAGATCAGGCCGGTTTACGTTTCGGAAAAGGAGGAGCGCGCGCGCACGCCGGGCAGTGCATTAATGCTTAAACAGCCAGAGCTGGATGTGGCGGCACGCAAAGCGGCGTACGTGAACGCAATTCTGGAAGCGTGCGTCGAACAGGGACTAGCCGCGTGTTCGCGAAAAATCATTGACCAGATCAGGCTCAAAATCGCTGCCGAAAGAAATGAAACTGCTCCCTCAACGGCCAGCTGCTACCGTTGGCTTCAGCAAGACAGAGATGGACGCCACTTCGACCGGATGTTGGCTCTCGCTCCCAAGCTGCGAACGGGCAACCGTCGACAGGTCTTTGCCAAGCGTGTGGAAGCAATGGTGGCGCTGGCAGTCCAGGACGCCTGGTCCGATCCGGAAGGAACGTGGCATTCGGTCAAAGCCAGAATTGCTTTTCTGTGCAGCCCCGACGGCGAATACGCCGATCTTCAGGGGATGTTCGAAAACGGCGAATTCAAAATGTCGGACCGGACGTTGCAACGGCGATTGCAAGACACGGACCACTTCACGCGGGACCTGCTGCGATACGGACCGGAGTTTGCCGAACGAAAACACGCCTCAAGAATTCGCGTAGAACGGCCGACAAGACCGCTGGACGTTGTCGATATCGACCACACGACTCTCAACATCGTAGTCATCGACGACGAAATGCCAATCGCATTCGGTAGACCTGACCTGCTGACATTCAGAGATCGTCACAGCGGCATCTTGCTGGGCTTCGAATTGAGCTTCGGCCCACCGAGCTTCGATGTCTTCTTGAGTGGCCTCCGAAACGCCATGTTCCCCAAACGCCCGGAAGACCTTCCGGAAGGGATGGCCTTTCCATGGCATGGACGGGCGACCTGCCTTGGTCTCGATAACGCGAAGCACTTCATCGAGAAGGACATCCGCAATGCGGCCGTCCAGCTTGGCTTTCAGATTGTCGAGTACCGTCCGGGTCATCCGCATGAGAAAGGTGCGGAAGAACATCTGTTTCATCTCACGGACTGCAACCTCGTCCACCGATTGCCGGGTTCAACAACGGGATCAATTGATGAGCGGCAGCTTTTTGACGAGGTCAAAAAGAAGGGCATCCCAGTGCTGACGCTGCAGGAAGTCCGGGGTTTCTTATACCGATACTACGGCGAGGTATACAATCGCCAACCTCATGCCGGGCTCGGACACATCGCTAGAGCCAAAGGCATCCCGGCAGAGCTTTGGGAAAAGGGGATTCCCCTCTCAGAACCAGCGCGACCCGTTGATGAGCAAATCTTCATCCGCCTTGCTGGCAATACCAAGGAACTGACGATCCAGAGCTATGGAGTTCAGTGGGAACACATCATCTACCAAAGCCATGCGCTGAACGCCCTCAAACTCCATCCCAAACACAAGAAGGGCAAGCGATACCGGTTCGTCCGCGATCCGAAAAACCTGGAGAAGGTGTGGGTTCATGATCCCTATCAAAATCGCGTCTTTGCAGTACCTGCGACGCCTTCGGACCAGAAGTATGCCTCGGGGCTCAGCCGGTTCCAGCACAAAAAGGTGATGGAATACCACCTGAAGCATCACAAGAAGATCGAGAGCGCAGCCGAACTGCTGGAATCGAAAAATGCCCTTCAGAACGAGTTGATGGACTTCCACGCACTGCGTGTGAAGCACAACATCGCGCAGAAGTTGGCGCGGTTCATCAGCAGTAACCGCAAACGGCTGGAATTCACGAAAACGATTGATATCGAGCCGACACCCGTCGGAGGCGGCCGCATTGATCTGGTCAAACCAAAGCGCGTCAAGGCAACGGAGCCTCGCTCGAAGCGAGCCGGAGCAAAAGCCCCGCCATTAATCGCGGCAGCGCCGGATGTCACGGAGCCGAGCGTCAACACCAAAGACACGAGCCGAGCGGCAGACGAAATCGCTGATATCCGGGCACGAAATACTGATTGGGACGATTGATATGAACCAGACGTTTAACACCGAACCTTTCCGCACGGACGAAGACCGCCGTCGGGTATCGAGAATGTCACCCCGCGAACGCCAGCATTTGGTGAAGACTGCCATGTATCCTTATCCCGGTTTCAAGGCGGTGCAGGAATTCATTGCCAGGTTCCACCACCCGGTCGTAGGGGGTGCTGCCGATACCGGGAGCATCGGCGGCATTCTCGGGCAATCACGCACAGGCAAGTCCGTCATTTGCCGCTACTACGCAGACCGCATCCCGCCGCGAGTGGAAGAAGACGGAGAAGTTTATCCAGTCGTCTACATCCCGGCCGCGTCTGAGATGACGCCCGGGACGATGGCGGAGCGAATCTTCTTCGAAACTGGCGCGCGGTCCGTCCCCACGATCAAGATTTCCGCCCTGATTCAGAATGCACTGGTCAGGCTTAAGTTGGCTGGGACCGAACTCGTAATCATCGACGACGCGCAGTTCTTGTTTTTTGACCGACACAAGAGGCATGTGGCGGAGTTTCAGAGCTTCATCAAGCAGCTTGCCGATCTCAATTCCCTGAACGTGCTGCTTGTCGGTGAGGAGAGGCTGCGCGATTTCGTCCGCAACATCGACTATCTGGTCGGCAGGGGTGGGTTCCCGTCTGAGAGCGTGGTTCCGATGACCTCGGACGAGCAGGGTATGGAACATTTTCGCCTGCTTCTGGACGGTATTGATCGCCGGATGCCATTCACAGCGTCGTCGCGTCTCGGGCGGGCAGACTGGATGTTTGACTTCTATCGCTACAGCGACGGGATCATTGGACGCGTGATGAACCTGGTTCGACGCGCGGCTTATCGCGCGATCAGCGACGGTTCTGGGTGCATCATGCGCCAACACCTACACGAAGAAGCATGGGCTGAGTTGCCTGCGGGCGCGACGAACGATTTCTTCCTGACGGAGTGATGTCAGATGAGAATCGACAACATTGCAGCTCGCCCGTTTTCCAATTGGCGGATCAAGCCAGCAGCAGGGGAACCTTCCTATGGCTATTTCGCCAGACTGGTTGAGAACGAAGGTCACGGCAGCACTCGAATTTATGCCAACGAAATTGGTCTGAATGGGACTAGCCTTAACCCAAGTCAAATCCTTGAGGCACTGTTGCACTTGGGGCTAGATGAGCGCTCCAAAAGCAACCTTGCCCGGGTCACGCCAATCCAAGATGAAAATGGCTATCGCCTCGGCTCTGATAGGCTGAGACTTAGGCAAATCAGCTACGTCAGCAGACGTTTCTGCCCTGCTTGCCTGGCCGAAGAGGCAGCGCATCGCATCTGGTGGGACGTCCTCAGCTTCGAAGTCTGCCCTCATCATCTGACCCAACTGAGAGACAAAAGCGATGGGGGCGACAAGCTTCAATGGAGCAAGGCCGGAGTTACGCTATCAGCGAGTGGCGAAGACCTCACCCGTACAAAAGCCGATGCCGCACAGCGAGAAGCGGGATTCGAGGCCTTCATTATTCATCGACTGCGTGATGACCAAGGGCCGGAACCCGAATTGGCGCAGGGTGCAATGCTGGCGGACTTCATCGACTGTGTACTGTTCCTTGCCAAAGTCTTCCAGCGCGCAGGTGAAAGCGCGGACGCCAGTAAGCATCGGGCATACAGGGCGCTTTCCGCCGGTAAACATCATCTTCTTTTGAGCCTGCAGACGTGGCTTACCGATACCTACACTTTGGAGCAGCGCAAACGCGGCTTTACCTACGCGTTCGGTCACTTGGGCGATACGGCTCCAAGTGAAAGGTCAGCCGCGCTTTGGGCATGCATTGCGGTCATGAGAAATGCACTGGCCTCGGTTGGGCGAGTGTCGCGCATTCTGAGACAGGAAGTGTTTGACCAAAGACGAGAAATCACTCTCGCAGAAGCGTGTGCAGAACTCGGACTGAAGGAATACGGGGTCAAGAATCTGATCAAGCACTTCGATTTGGGGCTTGATCGATACAACTACTATTTTGATGCTTCGCTGATGAAACGCATGAAGGACACCCTGGATGAGCTGTTGCCGCTGTCGCAGACGCCTGATCTCACAGGGCTCAAACCTCACGAGTTCTCACGTTTACAGAAAGCTGGCTACATCCGTCCAATCATGGGCGTCTCTCAATCGGCACCTGTCGGACGCCGCTATGTTGCATCTGAAGTAAATGCCCTCGTCGCACGTACCACCGCTGGAATTACCGAACTAGCGGCTCGCGAGCACGTTCACCTTCGGCTGCATGCACGACGACTGAATTGCGAGCCTGCCGATATTGTCATTGCCGTATTGGAGGGACGACTTACTCCAACATCAATCGATCCAGTCAGGACCGGTTTCGCGAGCCTGTGTTTTGCCATTCAGGACGCCCCGACGGGCTATGCAGTGTCACTGCAGCGCAGGGTCGATGATATGACATTCAGCGAAGTAGCCGCTTTCACCGGTCTTGCGATTCAAACCGTCGCGATCCTGGTCACGCTCGGTGTACTGGTAGCCATCCCCATTTCAACGACGGTGACACTGGTACGCCGATCATCGGTCGAAAACTTCCATGCTGAGTATGCCAGCGCGCAAGTTTACCGGAGGTTCCTTGGATGCAGTCCCAGCAATGTACGGGTGGCTTTGAAAGAACATGGCATTCCGGTGTTCTTCGATCCGGCGAAAGGTGCGAAGTATGGCACGATTGTCAGACGGACTGATGCGCGAGCTGCACTCGGGCTGCAGACCTGCCCTGATGCCGGTTCCGCAACCGAAATGCCAATCTGGGCTGACTTCAAAACTGCTATCCGGTCGGCCAGATTTTCGATGAATGTCCAGAGTGCGTTTATCAATGGTGAGGCGAGGATCGCCAGCCCAACCAACAAGATTTCGCTCAAGGCGTTCGAAGCCGATTGTGGTTTTCGACTGGTACTTAGACTTAGCCCAGCTCAGTCGCGTCGCCGTTACAATCAGGTGATCCAACATGTCGAAGCAATCAAACAGGAAATGCCGTGGCTACTTTGGCAAGATGGATCGTATGGAGAAGTAACAATCAGCTGCGACATCAACGAGGTCCATCACATCGAAAGGGGGCGGCTGTTTCTGGCCCGACTGCACGAACTGTGCGTGAAATCCGACGGTTGAGCCAAGCAGTGACCGAGTTTGCAGACACGAGGAGACCGACATAGGACAGCCGTCTATGCGGCCCTGCGTAGCTCGGAAATCTTCTGGAACTCACTGAGGATGTCGGGGTAGTACTGGGCCAGGAACCGGACAATTCGCGCATTCCCTAGTAGCCGTGAAACGTACCCGACGGACAGAACAAGATCGAGGTGGTCAGCTCCATAGTCGTTCTCAATTGCTTTGAACTCCCGGTCCAGCGAGGCCGCTTGTTGCTCAATACGGCTGATTTGCTCTTCGCTCAGATCGCCGACTTTCCTTTTGGGGCGTATGAGCATCGAATCCGGTGTGGCTGCGACCAGCGACTGAGCATAGGTCACCGTGTACTTGTTCATGGCGATCATCAGCTCGGCGGCTTCGATCTGCCGCATTGGCTTCATGCGCTTCAGTTGGCCGATGGCATTCAGCGGAACATGCTTTTCCTTTAGCAGCTCGACGACTTCAGGGCAGATGCCTTCAAGCAGGCTCTTCTTATGCCGTATGCTCGATATGTTGACATTGAGTGCGCGTGCCAGACGCTCTTCCGGAACCCCCTTCTCAATCGCCTTCAGGATCATTTTGTGCTCCTGAATCGTTGCCAGTCGGCTGATGCGACGATTGTAGGTGTACGCCTCGTCGTCAGTTGCCACGAGGCAGACGACTTCGGTTTCACCGCGCTTTGCGAGAACATCCAGACGGATGTGACCGTCGAGAAGATGGAACTTTTCCGGCTCCTGCTGATCCCTGATGACAACGGGCGGCTCGATGATGCCCACCTCGGCAATGGATGCTGCAATCTGCGCGTATTTGACCGACTTGAGCACGGACAAAGTCAGCTGCTTAAGGGGGATGATTTCGGAAATTGGCACCCGCAGGCTGGTGCTCTCGAAAGATAATCTGACCGGCGCTGCTTTCATACTGCTCGCCCCTCATTGGAACCGATGCGCGAGGCAAGCCCTTCAGGCAGCGACCGCAGCCCCTCCTCGGACAGAAGAGCGGGGAAGCGACTATCCCGCAATAGTTTGCCAATCGCCTGCGTTACAAAGGTCAGGCGCGCTTTGGTCGCCTCAGCCCGGCGGATCAATATCTTCTTTCGGTCAACATCATCCTGGAAAGCCTGCAAAAGTCGATCTGATGACATCGGCCGCCGATTGGCTTTGACGCCGGGTTTATTCTTCAAGCTCTTTCCTTGTTGCCTTCGCTGTTCAACGATCCGTTTCGCCGCCATCAGTTTCTTGCCCCGAAGCAGCTTCCGCTCGTAGGCCGATTGCAGGGCCGCTTGTATGTCGTGATCTTCGGCTTCGGCGATTTCCAGTGCGACACTGAATGGGATTTGCCCAACCTCGACCGCTCTAAGCAGCCGCTCCTCGCCGTTTTCTAGCAACCTAACGACAGCATAAACGTACTCGGCGGACAGGTCTGTCATTCGGGCGATGTCGGCCACGCTGTGACCCCGCTTCTTCATCTCTCCGATATCTTGAAGAAGGTCGACAGCCCTATGCTGTCGACGCGCACAGTTCTCGACCAAACTTGCGACGAGACAATCTTCGGCGTTCGCGCTGACCACAAGTGCTGGAACCTCAGTCTGACCAAGCGCCTGGAACGCCTCCAGCCGTCCCTGACCACACACAAGATCATAGTAGGGCCCACTCGACTCCATACGCCGTGTGACGGTTATCGGACGCTTGAGACCGATTTGCCCGATATTCGAAATGATTTCCTTGAAATGCTTTTTGTTACGCAGACGCGGGTTCACCACGACTATGCGGTCGATTGGGATCATCTCCACCTTCTGAGCAGGAACAGCGACCATCACGCCACCTCCGACAACGACCTCCGGCAGGTCAGGTTGAAAAATCGGGTCAGGGTTTCGACACGGTAGGCGTCGAATGAGAGTTCGTTAAATTCGCACAGCCGCAGCACAGCCTCGTGCATATCGAGGAGCGGGAGCAGGTAGAAATCCTTCGGCTCGATATTTCCGGCCGCCATTCTCACCACGATGGTCAGGTCAGGCTTCAAGTCGCTATCGAGGCGAACTTTCCATCTCATTGAGCCTGACGGTGTCTGGATGCACCGGACAATGACGACTGATACCGTGAACTCGTCATTGATGGTCAGGAGATCATTATCGCTCGACTGCCTGATGTCGCCCCCTGCTTGCCGGACGCCTTCAATAATCTGCGTGGTGAACTGCGGGTGCATGCGGCGCAAAGCGCGATTGATTTCGAGATAGCGGTAGTCGCGATCAGGCACGAAACCGACCAGTGCGTAGGCTCGCAGCAGACTGCCAAATCGATGAGAGTACGAGCTGCTGGACGGGCACTCCTCGGCCTCGTCGATAATGAGCCCCGAGAGGTGGCCCTGGTCAGCGAGTATCTGAGACAGCTTGGACAACATTTCGTCGTCAGATATACGGCCATCGCGGGCCAGGATTATTGCCCGAGCGCGATTGAAAAGTTCGGCTGGCACGATGCCGGTGAACGCACCATCGGCACGTATCCACTCAGCTTCTGCGTTGCGGATATGCGATTGCTTCAGCTTGAACGATGTTCGGCCCCAGACATTATTGCCAATGTACTTCTCGTTGATCAGCACCTGGTGAACGGTGCCACGTGTCCATGGCCTTCCATGGTCGGTTACAACACCTTCCCGGTTAAGCCTGGAGGCAATCTCAGATTCGAGCAGCCCATCCCGAATGAAGAGATCGTATATTTTTCTGACAATCCGAATTTCGTGCTCAGGCCCGGGAACAAGGATTACCCGGTCAGTCGCGATGCTTTTATGCTCGCCACGGACCAGTTCTCCTTTGGGATTGTTGTTCTGGTCAACCAGCAGCCGCCGAAGGCCGAAACCAGGCGGTCCCCCTTGCCGGTACCCACGCCGGATTAGGTTGGCTTGGCCATTGAACACCTTGACCGAAAGCTCGCGGCTGTACTCGCCAGCCATGGCTCGTTTAACAGTCTTGATGATTGAAGACCCCATACTGCCGTCGTTGGCGAACTGCTCGGCGCAGTAATGAACTTTGATGCCTTGGCGTTTGCAGCGGAGTTCAACTTCAGCAGCCTCGTCAGGGTCTTGGAAACGCCCCCAACGACTGACATCATAAACCAGAATGGCGTCGAATTCGGCTCGACCTTCGCTGACGTCAGAAAGCAATTGTTGCAGCGCATCTCTGCCGACCAATCGGAGCCCGCTTTTTCCTTCGTCGGCATAGTCGCGGACGATCTTAAAGCCGTGCCGAGCGGCATATTGCTTGATGGCCGCGATCTGGTTGTCTGTAGAATACTTCTGATGCTCAGTGGACATCCGCACATAGGTGGCGGCAGGGATCGTAGGTCGACTGGTCGGTACCGTTTCGCCAGCTCTTTGACTCCAATCGATCACCATTCGACCAACTCAACCGTTCGCATCGGGTCTCACCGGTGACGAACATACATCGAAAGGCAGTGCAACATGGTTCCGATATCGGGCACCCACGTTCCGGTGCCGTCAAACAATATGCGGCAGCTGTATGCTGCCTCGATCTCGAAAGCGCTGAATGCTGAGCTAGGCCAAAGCGCGCGCGCCACGAAAACGATCATGAGGTGGACCGGCGCTAGCGAGAGGGCAGCAAAGTACTGGTTATCAGGCTCGAAAGCCCCCAGCGGGTGGCAGCTAATTCTGCTGGCTAGGAATTCCGATGCTGTGCTGCACGAATTCCTGAAGCTTTGCGGGCGAGACCTTTACGAGATATCTCTCGAACTCAATGCGGCAGAAACGTCTTTGGCTCGTGCAGCAGCAATCCTTCAGGCATTGCGGCCTCCGGTCCGTTAACTGTCAATTAGCCTTGGGGCTCATTTCGCAGTTTAACGCGCAAGACCTGCTCCCTATTTGTCTGGAGCAGGAACGAGGGATCATGAGCAAAGAAATTACCATCGCCATCGGCGACATCCATGGAATTGCCTGGGTTTTGGAAGTGCTCCTTCAGAACCTGGAATCTCGTTACGCCGCAGACAAGCCCCGCTTCATCTTCCTTGGGGATGTCATTGACCGGGGTGAGCATAGCCTTCCGGCAATGAACATGGTCTGCTCGACAATTGAAAACTACCCGGGCTCTGTCCTGGTACTCGGCAATCACGACGAATACCTGCTGCGCCTTCTTAAGGGTGAACTGTCCGACGATGATCAGCGCATCTGGATGATGTTGGGTGGGGTCGAGACGCTTCAGTCTTACGCGGTAGATGACTTCAAAACCGATGACGAAATTCGTGTCTTCCTGGAGCGAGTCCGGCCCGAGCATGTCGCCCTTCTCAAGAGCGCTGTCTCGATGGTTCTGTCGCCGCGCCATTGCTTTGTGCATGCAGGCATCGATCCGACGAGGCCCCTCAATGATCAGTCCGAGAAGGACCTCAGGTACATCAGGAAGGGTTTCCTCGATCACACCGAGATGATGGAACGGGTCATCGTTCACGGTCATTCAATCACGCCCTCGGAAAGACCAGAGGTCTTCAACAATCGCATCGCGATTGACACCGGCTCGTACCGGACAGGTCGGATTTCCGCAGCAATCTTTGAGAACGATATTCTGACCGGATTTGTCAGCGCCGAGGTCGTTGATGGGACCTCCATCGTCACTACGTACGACGCTCACGCAGAGCCACTTGCAGCCTGAACTCTCCGATCATTGCCTCTCTTGACAATCCGGAATCTGTTCTCTATTCGTTCTCACCATGAGAACTCTGCTACGCCATAACCGAATAAGCCGCTGATCCCGCCGTCCTTCGGGACCGTGATCAACCGTGTCAGTTCGAGTATGCACATGAGAGTTCCTCCTGCTTCAGCCAGTGTGACGACCAGCGCGTCCATCCTGGATAACTCCCCGCCCCTTTTCGTTCGTTGTGTCGGACCAGTTGTTTTGCGCAGCCAGTTGGCGCGGGATATCGCGTGCTTACTGGACGTGGACACCGCAGTGTCGGCCTGGAGCTGCCGGTCTGTCACCCTTCGGCGGGGCTGTGACACCCACAAGCCCGATCTGGTGGTCGAGCGGGAAACCGACATCCTTGTCATTGACGTCATCGCCCGAACCCATCCGCCAGCCTGGGTATCTGAAGTTGCGAGTGGCGAAGGCTACGTGTACTCGGCCATGTCACGCGGGGATGTGGACCCGATCCGCCTTCGGAATGCTCGCGACCTTCTCCGGTATTCGGGCACCACCGTCAGCTTGGAAGACCGTATCCGTCTGCTGGCAGGTCTCGACGAGCACGGAAGCCTGACAGTAGCAGAATGCATCAATGCTTTTAGGGAAACACGACCGATAGCTGGCCTCGCCAGCCTGATCCTGGAGCGGTTCGTCGAGGTCGATCTCGACACGCTCATTGGACCGGAAACACGGGTCCGCCGTCACGGCTGAGACCTCCTATCGCTCGATGAATTCCCTGAAGGTCTGAAATGAAAAAGATCAGCAAATATCAGAAGCAGATTCGCCGCTCCGTTCGGGAGTACGCACTGAATTGCATGCTCCAGAGAGCCGTCAAGCAATCACCAACCTTTTCTCGTGGTGGCCCAGGCATCATTGCGCTTGTAGCGGCCGACGGTGTCGACACCGACAGTTACTCAAACTCTGTCATGGATGTGCTCTATCAAACGCACTTCTACAATCAGCAGGAAATGGCTGTCGTCGTCATCGAGCAAGGTGAAAAGCCTAAGCGTATTGTCGAAGCTTTCGCATTCAAATGTGGCTCAGCGGCCCGGGCGATTGTGCTCACGCCATCCACGGACGCTCTGCCACCCACGGTCATGCTTGCAGTCGATAAAGTCATCCACATTGGCTCCGTTGATGGCAGAGCGTTGCAAGCTGCGTGTGCGGTCGTGTTGAACATGAAGATCAGCCTGCAGGATGCAGAAGCGCTGTGCCGTTTTCCGATGGACCAGGTCTATGCCGTTCTGCGGCGCGGACGGAAAGTCTCTGATATCCTGGAGCGGCTCTCGAAAATCCCGGTCCAAGACGAGGAGCCGACCAAAAAGCAACCAAAGGAAACGCCCGCGTTGGAGGCGATGCATGGCTATGGAGAAGCTAAAGCCTGGGGCATGGAGTTGGCCAGAGACCTTGCTGACTGGAAGACCGGCGTGATCTCTTGGGATGACGTGGATCGCGGGGTTCTTCTCTCTGGTCCACCCGGCGTCGGCAAGACAGTTTTCGCCCAGGCACTCGCCAATCAATGTGATGTGCCGCTCATTGCATCAAGCTTGGGTCAGTGGCAGTCGACGGGACACCTCGGCGACCTCCTGAAAGCGATGCGGGGAGATTTTCGGCGCGCCCGGGAACAGGCCCCCTGCATCATGTTCGTGGACGAAATCGATTCCCTGGGAGATAGGAAGCAGTTTCGGCACGATCACTCCGACTACAGCATCCAGGTCGTGAATGCCTTCCTGGAATGCCTCGATGGCGTCGGTGGGCGTGAAGGGATCGTGGTTGTGGGTGCTACCAACGATCCGGACAGGATCGATCCGGCCATCTTGAGGGCCGGGCGGCTTGACCGGCATATCAGGATTAGCCTGCCAACCGCCGATGAACGTCTTGCCATCCTTGCTCATTACATCGGTCAACAGAAGGAGCCGATGAACCTGAAGCCGTTGGCATCCGTCACGAGCGGCATGACCGGCGCTGACCTTGCCAAAGCAGTTAGAGACGCCCGCAGACTGGCGCGGCGAGAACGCCGGGATTTGCAGATGTCCGACTTGAAATCCTCATTGCCAAAGGTGATCCCCATCGTTGGAGAGCAGCGCCGGGCAATCGCGATCCACGAGGCGGGGCACACCGTGGTCGGCCTGCGGTTGAAGGTCGGCACCTATCTTGGCACCAAGATCGAAGACCACCTCGTTGCAACTAACGGAGCCCAGCAGGCGGGAGCCGCGTATTTCGAAGTACCCAGCACAGGTCGTCGGGATCGACAATTCTATCTCGACCAGCTCGCCGTTGTGATGGCTGGACTGGCGGCGGAGGAACTGGTTCTCGGCAACCGGGGCGATGGCGCGGGTCTCGGTGACAGTTCCGACCTTGCTTTGGCCACTCGCATTGCGACATCAATGGAAGGCGTGCTTGGCATGGGTGACAGTTTTACGCGCAGCGCAGCGTCCGAAGATGCCGAATTGGAACGGCTGAGGAGAGCGAACCCGGACCTGAACCGGCGCGTGGAAGAGACGCTTCACCAGCAGTTTCAGCGGGCCAAGGGCATCGTCAAAGAGGAGCTGGTCTTCCTCAACGATCTGGTCAATGTTTTAGTGGAGCGCGGATTTGTTCCGCCAGCGATGGCGGACGCGATGAAAGCAGAAGAGAGGCCTAACGCTCAAGGGGAGCGGGCCGCGCGATGACCACAGAGCCAATCAGGGATAGATTTTTCACGTACGGCAATTCCTTGGATTGCATAGGAAATATTCCCATGCGAGCATATTGAAAGTAGTTTGTAGCGCTTCAGAGCACCACCGGTCATGTCGCCGGATATCTTCGCCTGAAGCCCCGTGCATATGGAATGTCGCATGACTAATGAGCAGATCAAAAACCTGGAACGAGAGCTTTGGGACGCAGCTGACAACCTGAGATCAAATTCGAAGCTGACAGCTGCAGAATACAAAGACCCCGTTCTCGGACTGATACTGCTGAGATACGCGCAAAATCGGTACGAAGACGCCAAAATCGCAATTTCGGCGGCTATTCCAGAAGGTCCCCGTGGTAAGCGACCTGCAACTAAGGAAGACTTCCTCGCAGCGGGCGCAATCATGCTCGAAGAGCAGTCAAAGTACGAGTATCTGGCGTCGCTGCCGGAGGGCGTCGATATCTGCGAGGCAGTGAACGAGGCAATGCGCCTTATCGAGGAAAGCTACGAAGAACTGGCGGGAATTCTGCCAAAAAACTATCAGCAGCTTGATCCTGATCTCCTTCGAGACCTCATCCGCGTTTTCAACAAGGACTCGGTGAAAAACGTCAGTGGTGACGTCTTCGGCCGCATCTACGAATACTTCTTGATGAAATTCTCCATGAGCGGAGCTGGTGCTCAGGAAGGCGGCGAGTTTTTCACGCCGCCTTCGTTGGTCCAACTGATCGTTAACATTATCGAACCCGACCACGGCATCGTTTACGATCCAGCCTGCGGTTCCGGCGGCATGTTTGTGCAAACTGGCCATTTCGTCCAGGACCATGCCAACCTTGGCGTAAACGAAGCAATCAAGGTCTACGGCACCGAGCTGAAGTCGAACAACGCGAAGCTGGCGAAAATGAACCTTGCGATCCACGGCATCGAAGGGAAAATCATCGAGAGCAACAGCTTCTATTCTGACCCACACGATCTCGTCGGCAAATGCGATTTCGTGATGGCGAACCCACCTTTCAATGTGAACAAGGTCGACAAAAACAAGGAGTTCGTGAAAACGGATAAGCGTCTTTTCAAAGACATTGGCTTGCCGAAAGCCGATAATGGCAATTATCTCTGGGTCCAGTATTTCTATCATTACCTGAACGAAACCGGTCGTGCAGGTTTCGTCATGCCTTCATCAGCAACGGATACCGGCGCGAGTGAGAAGCTAATTAGGCAGAAGTTGTTAGAAACCGGAGCTGTGGACTGCATTATCGCGGTCGGCAACAACTTCTTCTATACGCGCTCACTGCCCTGTCATTTGTGGTTCTTGGACCGAGGTAAGAAGGCTGAGAACCGGGACAAGATTTTGATGATCGACGCGCGAAACACGTTTCGTCAGGTGAATCAAACCCTAAGAGATTTCTCAAATGAGCAGATAGAAGGTATTGCTGCGATTGCGAAATCGTATCGAAGAGAAGATGTGGCACATGTTTTTAATGAAAACACCTGGTTGAAGGCACATTTTCCTCACGGAACTTACGAGGATACTGAGGGCCTGTGTAAAATCGTGGACCTGGAAGAAGTCAAGGCTAATGACTGGAGTCTGACGCCTGGGCGTTACGTAGGTCACTCGGCGGGCCCCGAAACCGATTTCGATTACGAAACAAGACTGCAGGAAATTCATTCCGAGCTAAGAACCCTAAATTCTGATGCTTCTGCGCTCTTCAACAAGATTATGGGAGAGTGACTGACATGGAAAATTTTCCAGTTGTTCGGCTCGGCGAGTTAGTAGATTTCAGGAACGGATTGAACTTCCCCGCTGAAAGATACGGTGCGGGTATCAAGCTTATCAGTGTTGCAGATTTCAAAGATCGATTTTTTCCAAATTATGAGGAGCTTTCGGAAGTTGTACCGGACGGATTAATCCGTTCTGATAACCTATTGGAAAACGGTGACATCCTTTTTGTCAGGTCGAATGGAAACAAGTCACTCGTTGGAAGGTCTCTATATATAGACGATTTAAGTGAGCCGGTAGCATACTCGGGCTTCTGTATACGCGCGCGACCGCAGATGAGCGATGTTATTCCGCTGTATCTAGCATATTTCTGTAAGAGCAGAGCATTTAGAGAGGCGATATCTAACGCTGCTAACGGTTCCACAATTCAAAACCTCAGTCAGCCAATCCTAGCTAATTGCCTCGTTCCGGTACCATCGTTGGACATCCAGAAATACATCGCAGATCGTCTCTCGAACTACGACCGACTAATCGCAAATAACAACAGACGTATACGGCTGTTCGAAGAGCTGGCTGAAATGAAATATGACGAGTGGTTTGTCAGGATGCCCCATCGAGGACGCAAATCACCAATCACAGGCGATCACGGTGCTGTTCCGCGCGGATGGGCGCTGCGTCCATTGTCGTCGATTGCGCAATACCTCAACGGATACGCATTTAAACCTGCGGACCTCGGCACAGAGGGAATGCCAGTGATTAAAATTAAAGAGATCAAGAATGGCATCGCAAAAGATACACCAAGGAACGACGGGACAAATATTCCTGGTAAATATGTTACCAACCCGGGAGATATAATTTTCTCCTGGTCGGCGTCGCTGGAGGTGGTTGTTTGGTCTGGAGAAACCGGAATAGTTAATCAGCACCTCTTTAAGGTGGTGCCTAATAATCATATTTCGAGAGCGTTCGTATACTTATCAATCAAGAAATCATTGAGTATATTTGACGGGCTTACCACCGGCGCAACTATGAAACATATCAAGAGAAAAGAGCTTGATTTTGTTGAGGTCTTAGTTCCGGACTCTGAAACCATGGCCGATTTCTCCACCCAAGTGGAGCCTATGATTGAAAGCGTCCTAAATTTGCATCACCAGAATCGGCTTCTTAGGGAAGCGCGCGACATACTACTTCCGAGACTGCTTAGCGGCGATCTGGCCGCGCATGTTAGTGCCGCCGATAACAATCTGGAAATCGCCGCATGAAAAAAATGAGGGAGGGGGATGTCGAGCAAGCCGCAGAGGACTGCCTCAAAAGCCTCGGTTGGCGTGTAGCCTACGCTTGGACAAACGAAACGTTTGGCCCCGAGGGCACATTCGGCCGCGCCAACAAGCTCGACACCATCCTTCCCCTTCATTTGCGGCGCGCCTTGAACGAGTTGAATCCTGGCCTGCCGGAGGCTGCATACACGGATGCAATTTCGAAGATTTCAGAGAAGGCAGCTGACAAAGCCCTTGGGCAAATTAACAAGGAAAAACATTACCTTCTGACGACTGGCGTTCCTGTAACCTATCGGAACGCTAAAGGTGAAATCGAAAACAAACGTCTTCGGGTTTTCGATTTTGATAATCCGTGTGCGAACGAATTCCTTGCAGTCCGGCAATTGGAAGTCGCGAGTGAGCTTTATCCACGACGACCGGATATCGTCGGCTTCGTGAACGGCATTCCCCTTGTCGTTTTCGAGCTGAAAGAACAGGGTGTCGACCTGCCGTCGGCTTACGTAGACAACATCCAAGACTACAAGGATGCGATCCCGAACCTCTTTCACTGCAATGCGTTCATTGTCCTGAGCAACGGGATTTCAGCCAAAGTCGGCACTGTTACCAGCCCATACAAGTTCTTCCTCGATTGGAAACGCATTGAGGAAGAGGAAGAAGGCGTTGTCAGTCTTGACACGCTGCTTCGAGGGACCTGCGAGCCGTCCCGGCTGCTCGACATCTTCGAGAATTTTCTGCTGTTTGACGGCGATGGCAGCGACGTTGTCAAGATAATGGCGAAGAACCACCAGTTCATCGGCGTGAACAAGGTGGTTGCTCAAACCAGTAGCCTCGCAGACCTAAAAGGAAAGCTCGGCGTATTTTGGCATACACAGGGGTCGGGTAAATCCTACTCCATCGTATTCCTTTGTCAAAAACTGCATAGGAAGCTTGGCGGCTCGCTGACGTTCTTGATTGTTGTCGACCGCACAGAATTAGAGAACCAACTTTACGACACCTTCACTGGCTGCGGAGCGGTAACGGAAGAGAACGTCCGAGCTGAAAGCCGGGAGGACCTTCGAAGGCTTCTGGCTGAAAACCACCGCTACGTCTTCACCCTGATACACAAGTTCTCGATAGACCCGAAGGTCGAAACGACCTACCCGCTGCTTACGGACCAAAAGAACATAGTCGTCATTTCCGACGAGGCGCACCGCACCCAAGGCGGCAAGTTTGCTCAGAACATGCGGTTCTACGGACTACCAAATGCATCCTATCTGGGGTTCACGGGAACCCCTCTGATTGAAGAAGAGCTGGAGATCACCCGGAATATCTTCGGCGAATACGTTTCTGTCTATGACTTCAAGCGGGCGATAGAGGATGGGGCAACGCTTCCTTTGCGCTACCTGAATCGCGGGGAAAAGCTTGCTATCGATAACCCCGACCTCGATGAGCAAATGGCCGAAATCATCGAGAGCGAAAATCTTGATGACCGCCAGAGGGCCAAGCTCGAACGCGAGTTTTCGCGGGAATACCCGATCCTGACATCTGAAGCGCGATTGGATGCCATAGCCAAAGACCTGGTCTGGCATTTCAATGAACGGGGATATCAGGGCAAGGCTATGTTCGTGGCGTTGGATAAGCCAACCGCTGTCCGGATGTTTGATCTCGTCATGAAGCACTGGCCTGACTATGTGGCCGAGCTACGTCGACGAATTGCCGCGTGCGTTGACCAACAAGAAGAAGTCCAACTGCGCCAACACCTGTCCAGAGTGGAAAACACAGAGGTCTGTGTTGTCGTCAGCAGTGAGCAAAACGAAGTCAAAAAGTTTCGAGAACTAGGGCTTGATATCGAACCTCACCGCCGGAAAATGGTGGAGAGGGACCTTGAGAACGAGTTTAAGGACGCCGAGAACCCCTTCCGGCTCGCCATCGTGTGCGCAATGTGGATCACTGGTTTTGACGCACCATGCGTATCCACGGTTTATCTAGATAAGCCGATCAAGGGGCACACCCTTATGCAGACGATTGCTCGTGCAAACCGGGTGTATGACGACGAAAAAGAGAACGGACTTATCGTCGATTACGGCAACGTCTACCGGCAGCTCGAAAAAGCCTATTCGGTTTACGGTGAGGGCGAAGGCAAAGATAAGCCAGACGGGTCAGTGCCAAGTGACGGCCCCGGCAGCCCCACTCAGCGTCTGGAAGGTCTTGCTTCCGAGTTACAAGCGGCTATCGAGCAGGTCAGAATGGGCCTCCTTCAACTCGCCTTTCGATTGGATGATTTGGTCGAAGCTCAAGAACCAATGACACGTCTTAGCTTGGTGGATAGAGCAATCAACGCCGTCTGCCTGAACCAGAAAACCAGGACCGAATTCGAATTTCATGCGCGTGATGTTTTTCGGAAATACAAAGCGCTCTATCCGGAGGAAATCGCCAAGCAGTTCAGCGCGTCGCATAACGCGATTGATGCAATTTATCGCGCCATAAACCAGAAGCTTCATGTCACGGACATCACTGCAGTGGTCCGGCGTCTTCAGCAAGAGGTGAACATGAGTGTCGTCTTGGACGGCACTCCCGTGGGCGACGACAGCTACGTGGACTTGAGCAAACTGAATTTCGACAAGCTCCGCGCAGCCTTTCAAAAATCCAGCAACCAGAACTCAGTGGTCTTCGATCTTATGCAGGCAATTGAAGACAAGCTAGAAGGAATGGTACAGCGCAACCCAACGCGTTCCGATTTTTATGCGCGCTACCAGGAGATCATCGAAGAGTATAACAACGGCAAGGACCTACTGGCAGTTCAGAAGGCCTTTGACGATCTTCAGGACTTCATGAAGGACTTGTCCGTCGAAGAGTCGCGCGCGATGTCGGAAGGCTTGGATGAAGAGACGCTGGCCATTTTCGATCTCCTGAAGAAGCCCAATCTTTCCAAAACAGAAATGGCGGAGGTCAAGAAGGTCGCGGATGAGACCCTGTCGACGCTAAAGGCAGAGAAGCTGAAGATTGCACGGTGGAGAGAGAGCAGTCAGGTTTCGGCCGCTGTTAAAACCATCATTGCCAACAGCCTACAATGGCTACCTCAGAGCCGTTATGATGACGACGAGGTGAACCTGAAGACTGACGTGGTCTATCAGCACATATTCTCCACCTACACCGGCAATCCGACAACCCCGGTTTATGCTTGAACCTATTGCCCATGAAAAGAGCGTTAGGCCGGGCCGGGAAACGAGCCTTAGTCGCTGAGGCGTAGCCGCAAAGAAATCCGATCACGTTAGTGCTTTGCAAATACGTAAACACCCGACAGGCATCAGCCGTCGTAAAAATCGCCAAACTGTAGCTGAAAAAATAAACCCCCAGCCGGAGCCGGGGGGGTGCTAGCGGCGTACCGCATCGCGTTGATATACTGTATATGAATCATGGCGACGAGGTTGTCAAGGAGTGCGAATGTCGGTTTCACGGTCTGCGTTTTATATCGATGGGTTTAATCTCTATCATGCGATTGCAGACCTGAATGAGCCATTTTTAAAGTGGTGCAATCTGTGGAAACTTGCTGAAATCGTGGTGCCCTCCAAATCTGAGGCCATTGTGAAGGTGACGTTTTGCACCGCTTACTATCCGGGTGATGAGCGAAAAAAGTGGCGACACCAACAATACATCCAGGCTTTAACGAACGTAAATGTTTCGGTCGTTATGGGGCACTATATCCGTGAAGACTGGAAATGCCGCGACTGCGGGTTCGACTGGCAGAAGCCGACAGAAAAAGAAACCGACATTAATCTCGCTCTGAGTTTATACGAAGATGCCGTGAACGATGTTTACGACAAAGCTTACCTCGTGACTGCGGATTCCGACCAAGCAGCGACTGCCAGCTTTTTCAAGAAAGCATTCCCACACAAATCGCTGGTGACGGTGTCTCCTCCTGGCCGTAAATTTTCATCTCACATTGCGAAGATCGCTGATGAACGGCTTGCTTTGAACAAAGATCACCTGGACATGAGTGTCTTCCCAAACATCGTACTCGGTGATCGAGCAGCTAGGCGACCAAATGAATACGAGCCGCCTGCATGGTGGGTCCATCCGGATAACCGGCCAGATGGCAAGGGTAGCGGCAACAGCTGAAGCCGATGGTTCTACTAGGTAGCTATCAGGGGACGAATCCGACGATCTCAGCATTCGGATCACCGCCGGGATTGAACGGCTTGTTCATCGTCGGAATGAGTTTCTCCCTGTAAAATCAGTCGCGGACCATTGGCTTTGGTAGCTGCAGGACTTGCTTCGCCCGGAAATCGACAACGTTGGGATTTGTGTCCCCGAGGGAAGCGGTGGTGGTATCGTGCATTCGGCCCGCCCGCTGGGTCCGAAGTCGATGTTCATAGGTGAATGATCAAGCGATCAACGTTTTACCGAGCTTCAACCGCGATATCGATCCCCGCCCTGGACAAAAGGTCCTTCCAGATATGTTGATTTGTCAAATCCCCGTGGGTTCCGCGTGCATCGTTTTCAACAAATTGGCACCACCCATCAGCCGCCTTGGAAACGATCAACGGACAGTCTACGTCCTTTGGTTCAAATTCACGATCCAGCCTCACCTTTGCCCAGGTGTATGAGACGTTGTCGGCACCGTCGTAAATGACGTCAATCTCACACCAATCCGGAAGTTCGACCATTCCGGGAGGTATCATCGCGAAAAGACCTTGAACTGGCTCATTGATCACGCGCGAACGCGGTTGATAGGGGTCGGCTTCGTCGAGAATATGCAGGTTCATGTGACCAGCCATCTCGGAGCTAGCCGTCCATAAGAAAAGGGTTTTTTGAATTGGGTGAGGCAACCTCGTACTCCACTGAATGAGGTTCGGTTGGTTGCTTAGGGAGCCGTGACCTAGGTGGTCGAAGAGGGCGTCGAATTTCATAGCATTGCCGATCAGATTGTTCATCTCCCCCTCACAATGACGTACTCATCTGCAAGATTCGATGGTGGCTCCTCCCGCAAACGAATCGAGTCTCACCTCATGTGGCGACAGCCTGATTTCGTCTCACCTTAGGTGGCGACGAGTCTCATCGAGTTTGACGGAAATTGCGATTCAGTGAGGAAATTCAATAAAGCTGAGTCTCATCTTCTGAGGCGACCTTCATTTCCCCAGGCTTCAGAATGATTTGCGGAATTCACGTGTGGGATTTAACCGCACACGTATGCGAGCGGTTCTACGTGCCTATGGCGACGTGGTGGTGCGACTACGTTGTTACGCCGTCGATCTGTATGATGTAGATCGTGGCAGGAGACGCACTGGAGAGTCGGGCTCCGGCGCCCGGCCCCAAGAATAGAGCGTCCAGCGGGTGCAAGCGGATGTTTTCTTGGACGACCGACACGTCATTCAGGGTCAGCACGATTCGCAAGTGGGCAGACGGCTGAAGCGTCAGCTGCCGTGTGACCACGCGTTCGACTGCGTGGGTGAATGCGCCCCTGCGGCTCATGACGTTGAGGTCGGTGACCGGCCCCGCCAGCAATGTAGCGCTGGTCTGGCGATCGGCGGGGAATGCATGAGGGGCACATTCCGGCCGAAGCGAATGTGGCGCGTGCCCCTCAACCGAAAGCGTTATCCCCTCGCCTGTCAGCACACTCAGCGTCCGGTCGATGCCATCGAAGACGGAGAAAGGGCCGTCCTCGGCGACGGTTGCCATGCTGATGCGCCAGTCGAAATTGTCGACCGTGGCGCCGGGGGGAGAGACGGCGATTTCCACCGTCTCTCCCTTGCCGTTCTTCCAGGGCATGCGCTTGTGATTGGCCGACCGCAGGACGTGCATCGAGGTCAATTGCCGAGGATGCCGGGAAGGCGGAGCCCCTGCTCTTTGGCGCAATCAAGCGCGATGTCGTAGCCGGCATCGGCATGGCGCATGACACCCGTCGCCGGATCGTTCCACAGCACGCGCTCCAGCCGGCGCTCCGCATCGTCAGTGCCATCGGCGCAGATGACCATGCCGGAATGCTGGGAGAAGCCCATGCCGACACCGCCGCCATGGTGCAGCGACACCCAGGTGGCGCCCGAGGCGGTGTTGAGCAGTGCATTCAGCAGCGGCCAGTCGGAGACGGCGTCGGAGCCGTCCTTCATGGCTTCCGTCTCGCGGTTGGGCGAGGCGACGGAGCCGCTGTCGAGATGATCGCGGCCGATGACGATGGGGGCGGAGAGTTCGCCGCTCCGCACCATTTCATTGAAAGCCAAGGCGAGCTTGTGGCGATCGCCGAGACCGACCCAGCAGATGCGGGCGGGCAGGCCCTGGAAGGCAATGCGCTCGCGGGCCATGTCGAGCCAGTTGTGCAGATGCTTGTTGTCGGGCAGCAACTCCTTCACCTTGGCATCGGTCTTGTAGATATCCTCGGGATTGCCAGACAGGGCTGCCCAGCGGAACGGGCCGATGCCGCGGCAGAAGAGCGGACGGATATAGGCCGGGACGAAGCCCGGGAAGGCAAAGGCGTCTTCCAGGCCCTCGTCCTTTGCGACCTGGCGGATGTTGTTGCCATAGTCGAGCGTCGGCACGCCGGCGTTCCAGAAGGCGACCATGGCCTCGACATGGGCCTTCATCGAGGCGCGGGCGGCCACTTCGACGGAGACCGGATCACTCTCGCGCTTCGCCTTGGCTTCCTCGACAGTCCAGCCGATCGGCAGATAACCGTTGCGCGGATCATGGGCCGAAGTCTGGTCGGTGACGATATCGGGGCGCGGGCCACCGGCCTGCATTCGCTTGACCAGTTCCGGGAAAATCTCGGCGGCATTGCCGACGAGGCCGACGGATTTTGCTTCACCAGCCTTGGTCCAGCGGTCGATCATGGCGAGCGCCTCGTCCAGCGTCTGCGCTTTTTCATCGACGTAGCGAGTGCGCAGGCGGAAGTCGATGCGGGTCTCATCGCATTCGACGGCGAGGCAGCAGGCGCCGGCCATGACGGCGGCGAGCGGCTGGGCGCCACCCATGCCACCGAGGCCGCCGGTCAGGATCCACTTACCCTTGAGATTGCCCTGATAATGCTGACGGCCGGCTTCGACGAAGGTTTCATAGGTGCCCTGCACGATGCCTTGCGTGCCGATATAGATCCAGGAGCCGGCGGTCATCTGGCCGTACATGGCCAGACCCTTCTTATCGAGCTCGTTGAAATGGTCCCAGGTCGCCCAATGCGGCACGAGGTTGGAATTGGCGATGAGGACGCGCGGGGCATCCTTGTGGGTACGGAACACGCCGACGGGCTTGCCGGACTGGACGAGCAGGGTTTCTTCCTCGGTCAGCGTCTTCAGGGTGGCGACGATGCGGTCGAAATCCTCCCAGGTGCGGGCCGCGCGGCCGATGCCGCCATAGACGACGAGCTCGTGCGGGTTCTCAGCAACATCGGGATCGAGATTGTTCATCAGCATGCGCAGCGGCGCTTCGGTCATCCAGCTTTTGGCCGTCAGCTCGTTGCCCCGGGGGGACCTGATGTCACGGATGTTGTGGCGAGAATTGGTCATATCTGATCCCCTTATGATTTGAGGTCGAGCGCGATCGCTTCGATCCGGGTGAGCATGGTCTTGAGGTGGCTGCGCAGGCGCAGTGCCTTATCCGCGTCATAGGCGAAGGGCGGTGCTTCCGTGGCGAGATGAGTGGACTGGGCAAGTTCCATCTGGATGGCATGCACGCCGGTGTCTGGCCGACCGTAATGTCGGGTTGTCCACCCGCCCTTGAACCGGCCGTTCAGCACGCTGGTATAGCCTTCAGCGGCGGTCGCGGCTTCGACTGCCGCCTGCTCGATGCTGATATCACAGGTGCGACCGCCATCGGTGCCGATGTTGAAATCCGGCAGAATGCCCTCGAACAGGAAAGGAATTTTCGAACGAATGGAATGGCAATCATAGAGGATTGCCACGCCGTGGATTGCCTTCACACGGTCGATCTCGGCCTGCAGGGCTGCATGATAGGGGGCGTGAAAAGCCGCACGTCGTTGAGCGATATCGGCGTCGGTGGGCTCGGCGCCTTCCAGCCAGATAGCCAGGCCATCGAAGTCCGTGGTTGGAACCAGCCCGGTCGTGTTCTGGCCGGGATAGAGGCTGACGCCGCCAGGATCGCGATTGGCATCAATGACGTAGCGATGGAAGGTGGCACGTACCGTTGTGGCATCGGCCAGCAGGCCGTCATACAGCCTCTCGATAAACCAGTCGGTATCGGCGATCAGGCGACCGTTTTCGTTGAGGCGCGCCCAGATCTCCGGTGGCACATGCGTGCCGGTGTGCGGCAGGCCGAGGATGACGGGGGACGATCCCTTGACGACGTCGGCGACGGTCATGCTCAGTCCTCCAGGGTCGGCAGGAGGCCTGCGGAGACGGACGTGGCGATCGCGCCAGTGGCGACGAGGGCGGCGGCTTTCTGCAGATCCGGCGCCATGTAGCGATCTTCTTCCAGCGTCGGCACATGGGCGCGGAGAGTGGCTATGGCCTTCTGCAATTCGGCGCTGGTCTTGGTCGGGCCGCGCAGCTCGATGCCCTGGGCTGCCGTCAGCGCCTCGATGCCGAGGATGGCGAAGAGGTTTTCGGTCATCGGCAGCAGGCGACGTGCGCCGTGGCAGGCCATGGAGACATGGTCCTCCTGGTTGGCCGAGGTCGGGGTGGAATCGACAGAGGCCGGGTGCGACATCTGCTTGTTTTCGCTCATCAGGGCCGCAGAGGTCACCTCGGCGATCATCAGGCCGGAATTGAGGCCCGGCTTTTTCGAGAGGAAGGCCGGCAGGCCGTAGGACAGTGCGGGATCGACCAGGAGCGCAATGCGGCGCTGGGCGATCGCTCCGATCTCACAGATGGCCAGCGCCGTCTGGTCGGCGGCAAAGGCCACGGGTTCGGCGTGGAAGTTGCCGCCTGAAACCACCGAGTTATCGGAAAGGACAAGCGGATTGTCAGTGACGGCATTGGCTTCGATGCGCAGGGTATTGGCCACCTGGCGCAGGAGATCGAGGCAGGCGCCGTCGACCTGCGGCTGGCAGCGGATGCAATAGGGATCCTGAACGCGTTCATCACCTTCGACATGGCTTTCGCGGATGGCCGAGCCTTCCAGAAGCTCGCGGAGCGCCTTGCCCGCATCGATCTGGCCGCGATGGCCGCGCAATGTGTGAATGTCGGGATGGAAGGGGGCGGACGAGCCCATGGCGGCATCGGTGGAGAGCGCGCCGGTGACGAGCGCCGTCTGCAGGGCGCGGTGGGCGCGGAAGAGGCCGGCGAGTGCCAGGGCCGTCGAGGCCTGGGTGCCGTTGATCAAGGCGAGCCCTTCCTTGGCCGCCAGCACGACCGGTTGCAGACCGGCTTTTGCCAGAGCGTCGCGGCCGGACAGGGCTTCACCGGCAAAGATGGCCTCGCCCTCGCCCATCATGACAGCGGCCATATGGGCGAGCGGTGCCAGATCACCCGAGGCGCCAACGGACCCTTTTTCCGGAATGACCGGGATGACGCCCTTGTCCAGCATGGCTTCGATCAGCCGCACAAGTTCCAGCCGCACGCCCGACGCGCCGCGGCCGAGCGAGATCAGCTTCAGCGCCATGATCAGCCGCACGACATTTTCCGGCAGCGGGCTGCCGACGCCGCAGCAATGGGAGAGGATCAGATTGCGCTGCAGGGTGGCGAGGTCGGCAGAGTCGATCTTGATCGAGGCGAGCTTTCCGAATCCGGTATTGATGCCGTAGACCGGGGCATTGCCGGACGCGATCTCGGCGATGCGGTCGGCGGCACGGATGATCCCGGCGTCAAAGGACGGGTCGAGCCGGGCCGAGCCGTTTTCCCAATAGATCGTACCGAGATCGGTGAGCGTGACGTTGCCCGGGTGAAGGATGATGGTCATGCGGACACCTTTTTGCCTTTGAATATTCTGCTAAGAAGCGGGTTGAAGCCGATCCGGTAGACCAGTTCGGCGGGGCGCTGGATGTCCCAGATCGCGAAATCGGCCGACTTGCCGGCTTCGAGCGTGCCGACCTCATCCTGCAAGCCCAGCGCACGGGCGGCCTCGCGCGTCGCGCCAGCCAGGCATTCTTCGACCGTCAGCCGGAACAGGGTCGCCGACATGTTCATCGTCAGCAGCAGGGAAGTAAGCGGCGACGTGCCGGGATTGCAGTCGGTGGCGATGGCGATCGGGACACCTGCATCCCGAAGAAGCTGGACCGGCGGCTTGCGCGTTTCGTTGATCGCGTAGAAGGCGCCGGGCAGGAGGACGGCGACGGTTCCGGCCTTGGCCATGGCCGCAGCACCGTCGGCATCCAGATATTCGAGGTGATCGGCCGAGAGGGCGCCGCAAGAGGCGGCGAATTTGGCGCCACCGAGATTGGAGAGCTGTTCGGCATGCAACTTGACCGGCAGGCCGAGTTCCGCAGCCTTTTCAAAGGCCCGTGCGATTTCCTCGACGGAGAAGGCGATGCCTTCGCAGAAGCCGTCGACCGCATCGACGAGGCCTTCGGCGTGGGCCTGTTCCATGCCAGGCAGGACGACCTCAGAGATATAGGCGTCGTTCCGGCCGCGATATTCGACCGGGGTCGCATGGGCCGCAAGGTAAGAGGTGACGACGCGCACCGGACGCAGGGTTTCGAGCCTGCGGGCGGCGCGCAGCATGTTGAGTTCGCCCTCGATCGACAGGCCATAGCCCGACTTGATCTCGACTGTCGAAACGCCTTCCGCCAGCAGGGTATCGAGACGCGGAAGTGCTGCATCCGCCAGTTGCTCGACGGTCAGGGCGTTGGTCGCCTTGACCGAAGACACGATGCCGCCGCCGGCGCGCGCGATCTCCTCATAGGTCGCACCGTTCAGCCGCATTTCGAATTCCATGGCGCGGTCGCCGCCGAAGACCAGATGGGTGTGGCAGTCGACCAGACCAGGGGTGACGATCCGACCGCCGCAGTCCGTCACCTCGACGGCTTCTTCCAGGGACACCGGGAGGTCCGCCTCGGCTCCCACAAACAGGATCCGGCCATCGCGCACAGCGATGACGCCGTCTTCGAGAAGGGTGAGGTTCGTTCCCGGCGCCAGCGTCAGCAGACGCGCATTGCGCCAGATGCTGATCGCGCCTTGTGCTTCAGTCTCGTGATTGCGCTTTTCGTTCCCGGTCATGGCAATTCCGCCTTTCCTTTGATCGAAATATGTATATACATAATAATCCGATGACAAGCGAAAAATCCGGCGCATGATCGCGACCATCGATTTGCGCACGATCGTGGAGAGACGGAGCTCATGGCACAGACCGCAACAACCAGCCTTCATGCGACCACCGCGCTGCTTCCCGATGGCTGGGCCAGCAATGTGCGGGTGACGGTGACCGGCGGGACGATCACGCGGATCGAAACCGGGGTGGCGCCAACGAGCGGCGACGAGACGCATGGTATCATCGTTCCCGCCATGCCGAACCTGCACAGCCATGCCTTTCAGCGCGCCATGGCGGGGCTGGCGGAGGTACGTGGACCTGATAGCGACAGCTTCTGGAGCTGGCGCACGATCATGTACAAGTTCGCCCTGTCGATGACGCCCGACCAGATGCAGGCTGTCGCGGCGCAGCTCTACATGGAGATGCTGGAGGCGGGTTTCTCGCGGGTCGGCGAATTCCATTATCTCCACCATGACCAAGACGGCCGACCTTATGCCAATATCGCGGAACTGGCCGAGCGGATCGGGGCGGCAAGCGCCGAGGCCGGTATCGGCCTAACGCTTCTGCCGGTCTTCTATGCCCATTCCGGCTTCGGCGGTGCCGCTCCGGTGGAAGGCCAGCGTCGCTTCATCAACTCGGTCGAGAGTTTTGCGCGTCTGATGGATGGCTGCCGCAGGGTCGTTGCCGATCTGGAAGGTGCCGTGCTCGGTGTGGCGCCGCATAGCCTGCGCGCCGTGACACCGGGGGAACTCGAAGCGGTGGTGCCCTTGGCAGACGGCGGCCCGGTTCATATCCATGTGGCGGAACAGGTCAAGGAGGTCGAGGATTGCGTGGCCTGGTCCAGCGCGCGGCCGGTGGAATGGCTTCTCTCGAACGCGCCCGTCGATGACCGCTGGTGCCTGATCCACGCGACCCATATGACCGAGGACGAGACGCGGCAGATGGCAAAGCGTGGCGCGATTGCCGGGCTTTGCCCGATCACCGAGGCCAATCTGGGCGACGGAACTTTCGAGGCGCCGCTGTTTCTGAGCCAAGGCGGTCGCTATGGCATCGGGTCGGATTCGAATGTGCTGATATCGCTGCCCGGTGAGCTGCGGCAGCTGGAATACTCGCAGCGTCTTGCCCGGCGCGCGCGAAACGTGGTCGCGGAGCCAAACGGGTCGACGGGGCGCCGGCTGTTCGATCAGGCCCTTGCCGGAGGGGCTGCGGCGCTCGGCACCCAAGCCGGTCTCAGCCTTGGCAATCCGGCTGATCTGGTCTCGCTCGACGCGACGGCCCTGCCCTATCTCTCCGGAGACCAGTTGCTGGACCACTGGATTTTTGCCGGTGGCCTTGCCGTCGATAGCGTCTGGGCGCGTGGCCGCAAGCAGGTGGCAGGGGGACGACATATCCGGCGGGCCCAGATCGAGAGCCGGTTCGTGAAGACCATGCAGGCATTGATGAGCGCCTGACCCGGCCTTGCATTCCCTCTGTCATGCGCTATCCGGTAGCTTGAGGATGTGACGTCATGACTGCGGAAGGACACGGCGATTTCTGGTGATACCACCCTGCACAGCAGGATCCTTGCCGACATCGAGGGACAGATCGTATCCGGCGAATGGCCGCCTGGGCACCGGCTGCCGTTCGAGGTCGACCTCGCGGCGCAATATGGCTGCTCGCGCATGACGGTGAACAAGGTCATGGCGCAGCTGGTGCGCAGCGGGCTGATCGAGCGACGGAAGAAATCCGGCAGTTTCGTCGCCCAGCCAAAGGCGCAGTCCGCCGTGCTCGAGATCCATGACATCAAGGACGAGGTGCAGTCGCTGAAACTCGCCTATGGCTATGCCCTCATCACCCGAACCGTCAGGCGCTCGGATGCCGAGGACATGCGGCGGCTGGGGCTTTCCAAGGCGACCGACGTGCTTGACATCACCTGCCTGCATACGGCCGGTCACGAGCCGTTCTGTCTGGAAAAGCGGCTGATCAACCTTGCCATGGTGCCTCAGGCAGCAGATTTCGATTTCGTCGAGATCGCGCCCGGACCCTGGCTGCTGGCGGAAGTGCCCTGGACCAGCGCCCAGCACAGCATTCAGGCCGTCTCCGCCGACAAGGACGCGACGAAGTTGCTCAAGCTCTCCGCGCACGAGGCCTGCCTTGTCATTGAGCGACAGACCTGGGGTCAGGGAGGGCCGGTCACCAATGTGCGGCTGACCTATCCCGGCAACCGGCATGTGGTGACGGCGCAGTTCAAGCCGGGAGGCTGACCGCCCTTATCCCTGCTGCTGGTCCAACGCCAGCAGGAAGCGCTCAAGATCGGCCCAGAGTTCGGCCTCGTCTTCCAGACCAATACTGAGCCGCAGGACGACATCCGGCCCCGTCCAGGGTGTGACGCTGCGATGCCTTGCGACCGGCATGGGGGCTGCGAGGCTTCGGGTGCCGCCCCAGGATGCCCCGATGACAAAGAGCCTGAAGGCATCGAGCGCTGTGGCAACACCAGTTGATGCCGCCTGGTTGAAGACGATGCTGAAGACGCCACTCGATCCGAGGAAATCCCGCTGCCAGAGCGCATGCCCCGGAGAGGTCTTGAGCGCCGGATGCAACACGCGATCGACCAGCGGATGATCGGCCAGTCGATGGGCAAACTCCAGAGCCACCCGCTCCGAATGGCGAAGGCGCAGACCGAGCGTTTCGAAGCCGCGCAGAACCAAGGATGCATCATCCGGCGATACGCCGATGCCGAAACGGCCCATCTGCGCGCGGATCGGCGCAATCAACCGCTCGTCGGCCACCGTGAGCGAGCCCATCAGCACGTCGGAATGGCCGGAGACGAATTTGGTCAGCGCTTCCGTGACGAGATCGGCGCCGTGGCAAAGCGGCTTGTAATTGAGCGGGGTCGCCCAGGTGTTGTCGAGCCCGACCAGGGCACCGTGGGCATGGGCAATCGCTGCGATCTGCGGCAGATCGATCACCTCCATCGTCGTCGACCCCGGGCTCTCGCACCAGACCATGCGGGTGGTCGACCTCATCTTGGCGGCCACGTCCTGCATATCAAACGGATCGAAGTAGTCCACGGCCACGCCGAGCCGGCGCAGATCCGTCTCGGCAAAGTCCCGCATCGGCGGATAGACGCTGTCGACCATCAGGATATGGTCTCCAGCAGAGAGGAAGGGCAGGATCGCAAGGATGTTGGCCGCCTGACCCGACGGTGCGAGGAAGGTCCAGGCGCCCTGTTCAAGGGCGGTCAGTTTCGCTTCAAGCGTGCGGGTCGTCGGCGTTCCGTAGAGACCATAGGAATAGCCCTCATGGCCGCGCGTACCGCGCGCAGCATAGGATGCCGCATCCTTGAAGACGATGGTCGAGGCGCGATAGACAGCGACACCCAGCGGATCGAACCCGTCTTCGGAAACGGAAGGTGTCAGGACACATTGGGTGATATCGCTCATGGGACGGGCCTTTCGGGAAGTGGGCGCGGCAAACAGAGCCTATTTGCGCGGCGTAATCCATAGGTCAGATCTCACCCTTGACGCGATCTCGCGGCAACCCACAGGTTGCCCCCAATCTCAGCTGCGCGGATGGGCAGCGACGAGATTGCTTCGCTGCCGGGTCTGGTAACGGCCTGAAGGCTCTGATGAGCGGAGTTCATGGCCTTCGGTAATCGTCTGGCCCCGCACCAGCAGGCGCACCGGCCAGCCGCGAAGCTCCAACCCCTCATAGGGTGTATAATCGGCGCCATGCTGCAGGAGTTCATTGGTCAGCGTGACGCGTCTCTCGGGGTCCCAGAGCGCGATGTCGGCGTCGGACCCGATCGCGATCGTGCCCTTTTGTGGATACATGCCATAGAGCTTGGCATGGTTGGTCGATGTCACGGCGACGAAGCGGTTGATGTCGATCCGGCCCTTCATCACCCCTTCTGAAAACAGGATCGGCAGGCGCGTCGCTACGCCCGGAATGCCGTTCGGGATCCAGCGGAAATGACGTTTGCCCTTCTCGTTCAGCTTGCCCTCCGGGTCGTCGAAGCGGAAGGGGCAGTGGTCGGAGGAGAAAAGGTCGAAAACGCCCTGCTCGATGCCTTCCCAGCAGGCGTCCTGGCTCGCCTTGTCGCGCGGCGGTGGCGAGCAGACGAATTTGGCACCGTCCAATCCCTCGAGATCAAGGTCGTCGGCCGTCAGCATCAGATATTGCGGGCAGGTTTCGCCGGCGATTTTCTGGCCACGCTGGCGGGCGCGGCGGATTTCTTCCATCGCCTCGCGGTTCGAGACATGCACGATGACGATGGGCACATCGACGATTTCGGCGAGCGACAGCGCGCGATGGGTCGCCTCTCGCTCGGCGGCAATGGGCCTTGTCGTGGCGTGGTACTTCGGCGCGAACTTGCCCTCTTCCTCGTGCCGGCCGATCAGATAGCGGATCGCATCCTCGTTTTCGCAATGGACCATGACCAGCGCGCCGGTGCGCCGTGCCGTGTCGAGCGTGGCGAGAATCTCGTCGTCGCGCAGGCGCAGGCCTTCATAGGTCATGAAGACCTTCAGCGATGTGTACCCGTCCTCGACCAGGGCCGGCAGTTCCTGGCCAAGCACCTCGGCCGTCGGGTCGGTGATGACGAGGTGGAAAGAGACATCGACATGGCATTTGCCTTCGGCCTTCTCGTGATAGACCTTCAGCGCCTCGCGCAGCGACTGGCCCTTCTCCTGCATGCAGAAGGCCAGCACCGTGCTGTTGCCGCCGATCGCGGCGGAGCGCGTGCCGCTATCAAAATCATCGGCCATGACGATGCCGTCGCCGGAGGGTTGGTCGAGATGGACATGGCTGTCTATACCGCCCGGCAGCACGAACAGGCCCGTCGCATCGATGATCTCGTCGGCCTCGGCCAGGCCGAGCGCCAGTGCTGCGATCCGGCCGTCCTTGATGCCGATG
Organism: Rhizobium sp. AG855; assembly: GCF_003610655.1. Taxonomy (NCBI): domain Bacteria; kingdom Pseudomonadati; phylum Pseudomonadota; class Alphaproteobacteria; order Hyphomicrobiales; family Rhizobiaceae; genus Rhizobium; species Rhizobium sp. AG855. Next base: position 3,114,114 of record NZ_RAQG01000003.1, read on the forward strand.
TCGCTGACAAAGGTATCACTGGCCGTCACCACCGTCCCGTTGCGGATCACCGTATCGAAGCGCATGCGTCCCATCCTTCTTGCTGACGGTTCAGCTCGCCTTGGCGAGGCCGGCTTCGCCGGAGAGAATTCGGTCGAGGGCTGATGTGAAGCGGTCCACTTCCTCGATCGTGTTGTAATGCACCATCGAGACGCGCAGCATGCCGCCATGGTCAGTCAGGCCAAGATATTCGGCAAGTCGGCGCGAGTGAAAATCGCCGAAACGCATGGCGATCTTCTCCGCATCCATCGCCTTGCAGAGATCGGCGGCCTCGCGGCCGTCGAAACGGAAGGCGATCGTCGGCACACGCTGGCTGTCCCGGTTGACGGCCTGTCCGATGATGCGGCAGTCGTTGCGCGAGCGGAGATAGGTGAGAAGCCGCTCGGTCAGGGCGTTTTCCTGCGCGGTGATCGCCCCATAAGCGGCCTCGATCTTGGCGCGCGTGCTGCCGGTTTCGCCGGCCTGTTCTCCGAGCGCCGTCAGATAGTCGACGATGCCGCAGGTCGAATAGGCCAGTTCGTAGTTCGGATTGCCCGGCTCGAGTTTGCCTGGGACTTTGTCCTTGCCGTAGAAGTAGTGGTAGAGCGTGTCGAGCTCGAGCAGCAGGTCATATTTGCCGTACATCAGCGCGTAATGCGGGCCGTAGGTCTTGTAGAGGCTGAAGACGTAGTAATCGACGTCGAAGGCCTGCACATCGACGGCGCGATGCGGCGCATAGGCGACCGCATCGACGCAGATCTTGGCGCCACGGGCATGGACGAAATCGGCGATCTCGCGGATCGGATTGATCGAGCCCAGGATGTTCGAGCAATGGGTGACGCAGACGAGCTTCGTTCGCTCGCTCATCAGCGGCGCGAGATCGGCGAGGTCGAGGGTGAGGGTTTCCTTGTTGAGCGGCCAGATCTTCAGAACCACGCCGCGTTCCTGAAGCCGGTCCCAGGGGCCGATATTGGATTCATGATCCGCTACCGTGATGACGATCTCGTCTCCGGCCGAGAGCTGGCTATGCATGGCGCGGGCGAGGTTCTGTATCAGCGCCGTGGTCGAATTGCCAAAGACGACCTCTTCCGGACGGCTGGCGTTGACGAGATGCATTGCCGCTGTGCGCGCTTCGTAAAGTGCTGCGGCCGCAGCCTGCGACACCTCGTAGGATCCGCCAATCTGGACGTTCTTCTCGTAGAGGAAGGTGTTGATGCGCTCCACGGCGCCTTTCAGGATCTGCGATCCGCCGGCATTGTCGAAGAAGGTCCAGCCGCGGTCGAGACCGGGAAACTGGCTGCGGACATAGTCGAGGTCGAGCTTTGAAGCGGTGGCCATTCTTGGCGTCCTCCGATGTATTCTTCTTGTTCAGTGTTCGAGGACCGCGCGCAGGAAGCCGCGCGTCCGTTCTTGCCTGGGGGCATCGAAAATTTCAGCAGGCGTCCCGGCCTCCATCAGCCGGCCGCCATCCATGAAGATCACCCGGTCGGCGACCTGGCGGGCAAAGCCCATCTCATGGGTGACGACGATCATGGTGACGCCGGTGCCGGCAAGCTTGCGCATGACGTCCAGCACCTCGCCGACCATTTCCGGATCGAGCGAAGAGGTGGGCTCGTCGAAGAGCAGCACACGTGGTTCCATGGCAAGCGCGCGGGCAATGGCGACGCGCTGCTGCTGGCCGCCGGAGAGCTGGCCCGGGAATTTTTCTGCCTGTTCACCGATACCGACGCGGGCAAGCAATTCGCGGGCCTTGCGTTCGGCTTCGACCGGGGACGTTCCACGAACCCGCATCGGGGCGAGCATGACGTTCTTCAAGACCGTCATATGCGGGAAGAGATTGAAGGACTGGAAGACCATGCCGACTTCGGCCCTGACCTTGGCGAGTGCCGGACCGGGCTCGACGCGGATGCCGTCGACGGTGATGCGGCTCTCCGGATCAAAGGCTTCGAGGTGATTGATGCAGCGGATCAGCGTCGATTTGCCGGAGCCCGAGGGGCCGATGACGCAGACCACCTCGCCTTCGGCGATGTCGAGGTCGATGCCGTGCAGCACGGTAAAAGTGCCATAGGCCTTTTTCAGGCCTCTGATCGAAATGAGCGGGGCCTTGTCCATCAGCGTTTCCCCCGGCTGAAATGTTTCTCAAGGCGGGCGACGACGGCGACCATGGGCCAGAGCAGCGCGATGTAGATCAACGCTGCACCGATCAGCGGCGTCGGGTTGGCGGCGAGCGCCTGGGCCTGGGTCGCCTGCTTGAGCAGATCCGGCATCGCAACGACCGAGGCGAGCGCCGTATCCTTCATGACATTGATGCAGTTGTTGGTGAGTGGCGGTATGACGATCCGGATCGCCTGGGGCAGGATCACGTCGACCATCGAGTCCTTGTTGGACAAGCCGAGCGCTGCAGACGCCTCGAACTGGCCATGCGGGATTGCCTCGATGCCGGCGCGGAAGATTTCGGCGGTATAGGCGGCCGAGACCAGCGAAAGTGCTGTCACGGCCGAGAGGAATGGCGAGAGGCGGATGCCGACAAAAGGCAATGCGTAGTAGACGACGATCAGCAGCACGAGCAGCGGGATCGAGCGGAAGATGTCGATGTAAATGCGGATCACGAGCTTGATGAAGCCCGGCGCATAGAGCCTGGTGACAGCGAGGAACAGGCCACCGACGAGGCCGACCAGGATGCTGGTGACGCCGATCTCCAGCGTGACGACCAGCCCCCACAAGAGTTGCGGCAGGCTGTCGATCATGACCTGCAGATTGAAGAAGGTATTGAGAAGTGTCATGCCGCTTTGGCCCCCGTGGCAGACCGGCGGAACACGACTGTTCCGCCGGACGCGTTTCGAGCGTTACTTGCCCTTGGGCATATCGAGGACGGCAACCGTCGAGGTCGTGTCTTCGGCCTTGGCGCCGAACCAGGTCTCATGCAGCTTGGCGATGAAGCCCTCACCCTTCAGCGTGGTGATGACGGCATTCACTTCGGTTGCGAGCGGGTCGTTCTTGTTGAACATGATCGAATATTTCTCGCCGGTCGGGATGCGCTCGACCACCTTCAGTTCCGGCTTGTCCTTGACGTAGTAGAGAAGCGCCGGGATGTCGGAGATGTAACCGTCGACGCGGCCGGCGACGAGGTCGAGCATGGCAGGCTGCAGGCCCTCGAAGCGGCGGATCTCGCCGAGCTTGTAGTCGTCCTTGTGCGCCTCGGCCCACATGTCGCCGGTGGAGCCGGTATCGACGCCGACGACCTTGCCACCCATGTCCTTGAGGCCGGTGATGCCGGAGGCAGCCGTGACGGTCAGCGACTGGTCGCTGTCATAATAGGGCTGGGCGAAGGTGACCGATTCCAGACGCTTCTCGGTAATGGTGATCGAGGAGATCGCCATGTTGATGCGGCCGGACTGGACGGCCGGGAAGAGGCCGTTGAACGGCGTATTGACGAATTCGACTGTCTTGCCGAGGCGCTTGGCAATCTCGTTGACGAGATCGACCTCGAAGCCGGTGACCTTGCCGCTGGCATCTTCGAATTCCCAGGGCACGTTGCCGATATTGGCGCCGACGGTCAAATCGGCAGCGTTCGCGGCCGCCGTGGCAAAGACGCCAAACAGGCCCGCGAGAAGTGTTGTCTTGATGCTCGATGCGCGTGTCATGAGAGTTCCCCTTGTTTTTTGAACATGACTCAATCTACATTTGGTCTAACTGGTCAGACCAGTCAGGCCAAACAAGCATGCTCGTTTCCGCTTGGCAAGGTGGCTTGTGAAAAAATACAATGCCGATGCCAGATGGCACCGGTCGGGAAAAGGAATCGCATGTTCAACAAGACGCTTGTTCCACAATCGGTGGCACGCGAGATCCAGACCATGATTCACTCCGGCCAGTTGAAGGCTGGAGAGAAAATCCCGTCGCAGCGGGAATTCTCGCAGAAGTTCGGCATCAGCCGTGCCTCCTTGCGCGAAGCCCTGCTGACGCTGGAAACCTTGGGCCTGTTGAAGACCGAAGCCGGGCGCGGCACCTTCGTCGTCAAGCCTGCCCAGAGCGCGAGTGGGGCACCGGGCCATATGGCCCCGTGGCGTTATTCCGACAGCTATTCCGTGTTCGATGTATTCCAGACCCGAATTCTGCTGGAAGGCGAGATCGCAAGGCTTGCAGCCGGTCGTCTGACGCAATTGCAGCTTGAGCGGATGGAGCAGGCAACCCGCACCATGGAAGAGTGCTGGGCAAACCAGGACCTGCTTGCCAATGTCGAAGCCGACCTCGACTTTCACGGCACCATTGTCTCGGCCTGCTCGAACGCCATGCTGAAGGCGCTCTACCAGACCGTGCGTGATCAGGTGACGGAAACGCAGCGCCAGCCGATCCCGATCACCGATCCGGAACGCATGCGCGAATCGATCGGCGAGCACCGCAAGATCATTGCGGCGCTCCGCGCCAATGACGGCCAAAGGGCGAAGCTGGAGATGGAAACCCATATCCGCAACACGGCCCGCTGTGCCGGACTGGAGCCTTAAGCCACCGCTGCCCGCAGCTCGCCCGCTGCCTGGCGCACGACGTCCGCCACCTCTGTCAGCTGCCGGGCGATCGGGCTCGTCCTGCGCCAGATCATGCCGATGGTGCGCGACGGCTGCGGCTCCTGGAAGCGGGCAACCGAGACGGCGGCCGAGCGCGTCTCGACCGACATGGCGATTTCGGGGATGAGCGTCACGCCGATGCCGGCACCCACCATTTGCACCAGCGTTGTCAGAGAGCTGCCATCAAGGATTTCACGCGGCCGCACCGAGCCCATGTCGCAGAAGGACAGCGCCTGCTCGCGGAAGCAATGTCCTTCCTCAAGAAGCAGAAGGCGCATTTCGCGCAGCATATCCTTGTTCGGCACCGGCTTGGCCTCATCCTCCAGCGGCCTGACCAGCACGAAGCTCTCATCGAACAGCGGGATCTCCTGCATTGATGGCTCGGATATCGGCAGCGCGACAATTGCCGTATCGAGCCGTCCATCGGCCAGTTCCTGGATGAGCTTGGGCGTCACGGTTTCCCGCACATGGATGTCGAGATCGGCATTGGCGCGGGTCAGGCTGGAGATCATGGCCGGCAAAAGATAGGGCGCAACCGTCGGAATCACACCGATGCGCAGCCGCCCGACCAGCTGGCGGCGATGGGCGCGGGCGAGATCGCCCAGTTCATCGACCGAGCGCAGGATGTCGCGCACCCGCAGCAGGAATTCTTCACCGAAGGCCGATAGGCGGAGTTGCCTCGCGGAACGCTCGAAGAGTTCAGCGCCGAGCGCTTCCTCAAGGTCCTTGATCTGTACCGAAAGTGCTGGCTGGGAAATCGAACACGCCTCAGCCGCACGGCCAAAATGGCCGTGACGAGCCAGCGCATCGAAATAGCGCAACTGGCGGAGCGTGAAATTGATCATAACCAAAACCTATGGAACTTATCAGTTTTTCTAACTTACATTAATCGAATCGCTTTGCTAGAACAATTCCAGAAGCTGCCGGCCGGACCGCGATCCTATCGCAATGCGCGGGCCAAATGACCGGCTGCCGGCACTGGCCCCCCGCCTCTTGCCGGCACTTCATCAGGCTGTGACGCTGCCGTGTTTCAACGGATGAAGGCGGCTGCAGCCAGCCACACGCGGGTTCTTCTAGGAGGCAATTATGGATACAATGAGCAACAATGGCGCCGGCAAATGTCCGGTCATGCACGGTTCGAACACCGAGACCGGCTCCACCGTCATGGCCTGGTGGCCGAACGCACTGAACCTCGACATCCTGCACCAGCACGATACGAAGACGAACCCGCTGGGCACGGACTTCGACTATCGCGAAGCCGTGAAGTCGCTCGACGTTTCCGCCCTGAAGGCGGACATGAAGGCTCTCTTCCGTGACAGCCAGGAATGGTGGCCGGCCGACTGGGGTCATTACGGCGGGTTGATGATCCGTCTCGCCTGGCACTCCGCCGGCTCCTACCGCCTGGCCGATGGCCGTGGCGGCGGTGGCACCGGCAATATCCGCTTTGCTCCGCTCAATTCCTGGCCCGATAATGCCAGCCTCGACAAGGCCCGCCGCCTGTTGTGGCCGCTGAAGAAGAAGTACGGCAACAAGATCTCCTGGGCCGACCTCATCCTCTTCGCCGGCACCGTCGCCTATGAAGACATGGGTCTGAAAACCTTCGGCTTCGCCTTTGGCCGCCCCGACATCTGGGGTCCGGAAAAGGACGTCTATTGGGGTGCTGAAAAGCAGTGGCTCGCGCCCTCCGACAACCGTTACGACGACGTCACCAAGCCTGACACGATGGAAAACCCGCTTGCCGCCGTGCAGATGGGCCTCATCTACGTCAATCCGGAAGGCGTGAACGGCAAGCCGGATCCGCTCGCCACCGCCGCGCAGGTTCGCGAAACCTTCGCCCGCATGGCGATGAACGACGAAGAAACCGCCGCACTCGCCGCTGGCGGCCACACCGTCGGCAAGGCGCATGGCAACGGCAATGCCCAGGCCCTCGGCGTCGAGCCGGAAGCCGGTGAAGTCGAAAACCAGGGCCTCGGCTGGCTCAACCCGAACCAAAACGGCAAGGCAAGCCTCGCTGTCACCTCCGGCATCGAAGGCGCCTGGACGACGAACCCGACCGTATTCGACATGGGCTATTTCGAGCTGCTGTTCGGCTATGACTGGGAACTGACGCACAGCCCTGCCGGTGCGCAGCAGTACCAGCCGGTTGGCATCAAGGAAGAGCATATGCCTGTTGACGCGACCGATCCGTCTGTCCGTCGCATGCCCATGATGACCGATGCCGACATGGCGATGAAGGTCGATCCGGCCTATCGCGCCATCTGCGAAAAGTTCATGGCCGACCCTGAATACTTCAAGGACACGTTTGCCCGCGCCTGGTTCAAGCTGACCCATCGCGACCTCGGCCCGAAGGTTCGCTACATCGGCCCGGAAGCCCCGACAGAAGACCTGATCTGGCAGGATCCGATCCCCGCCGGCCCTGAGAATTTCGACGTCGGTGCGGTCAAGGCGAAGATCGCCGCTTCGGGCCTGTCGGTCTCCGAATTGGTTGCAACCGCTTGGGACAGCGCCCGCACCTATCGCCAGTCCGACATGCGCGGCGGTGCCAATGGCGCCCGCATCCGTCTCGCCCCGCAGCGCGATTGGGAAGGCAATGAGCCGGCCCGTCTCGGCAAGGTGCTGTCGGTTCTTGAACTGATCGCCGCGGAATTCGGCGCCAGCGTCGCAGACGTCATCGTGCTTGCCGGCAATGTCGGCATCGAACAGGCTGCCAAGGCTGCCGGCTACACTGTCGACGTTCCCTTCGCTGCCGGTCGTGGGGATGCCACTGCCGAGCAGACCGATGCTGCAAGCTTTGCAGCGCTCGAGCCGCTCGCCGACGGTTTCCGCAACTTCGCCAAGAAGGACTATGTCGTCAGCCCGGAAGAGATGCTTCTCGACCGCGCCCAGCTGATGGGTCTGACGGGTGCGGAAATGACCGTGCTGCTCGGTGGCCTGCGTGTGCTCGGCGCCAATTTCGGCGGCTCCAAGCATGGCGTGTTCACCGACCGCGAAGGCCAGCTGACGACCGACTTCTTCGTCAACCTGACCGACATGGGCTTTACCTGGAAGCCGACGGGCAAGAACTCCTACGACATCTGCGACCGCAAGACCGGCGCCGTGAAGTACACTGCGACCCGCGTCGACCTGGTGTTCGGCTCGAACTCGATCCTGCGCGCCTATGCCGAAGTCTATGCCCAGGACGACAACAGCGAAAAGTTCGTGAAGGACTTCGTTGCCGCCTGGACGAAGGTGATGAACGCAGACCGCTTCGACCTTCAGGCCTAACGCGACCTCATGGACCGGCACCCCGTTGCGGGTGCCGGTTTCCTCGAAAGCCGGAGATGCCGCCGCGTCTCCGGCTTTTTGCGTTGAGAGCAGACCGATCGAGCCTCAACGCAAGAAGGCCCGAAACCGCTTCAGCGAAAGGGCAAAAAACACGCTGGAAATGGCGACCAGCGCCAGAAGCTGCGGCCAGACCACCGTGATCCCGGCGTCCCGGAACAGCACCGCCTGGGCCAGGATCACGAAATGGGTGTTGGGCGCGAGCGTCATGATCCACTGGATCACTTCCGGCATGCTTTCCCTTGGCGTCATGCCGCCCGAGAGGATCTGCAGAGGCAGGAGCACGAGCATCAGCAGGAGGCCAAACTGCGGCATGGAGCCTGCAACCGTTGCAAGGAAGATGCCCATGCAGGTCGCGGCGACGAGCTGCAAGGCCGCCCCCAGGATGAACAAGAGGATCGATCCATGCAGCGGCACCTGCAAGGCTCCCTCGACCACCACGAGCAGCGAGAATATCGTGGCCAGCAAAACGACGAGACCCATCGACCAGATCTTGCTCAGCATGATCTCCGACGGGCTGACCGGCATGACCAGCAGATGCTCGATGGTGCCGTGTTCACGCTCGCGGATGAGGGCGGCGCCGGTCAGGATGATCGACAGCATGGTGACCGCCGAGATGACCTCGTTGACCGACCCGAACCAGCTTTTGTCGAGTTCTGGGTTGAAGCGCGACCGAAGCACGAGATTGGCCGGCACCGTGGTGGTGCCACGGCCACGATCCAGGAAGCTGTTCAGTTCCTTGGTGACGATCTGCTGGATGTAGCCGCCGCCGGTAAAGGCCTGGGTCATGCGTGTCGCGTCGATGTTCAGCTGGATCTGCGACGCCTTGCCTGCCAACAGGTCACGCTGGAAGTTCGGCGGGATATCCAACACGAAAGTATCGAGACCCGAATTCATCCGGTCGTCAATTTCGGCCGGTGTAATCAGCTTGGGCGGGAGGAAATAGGGCGGATAGAAAGCCGCGATGATGCGCTCCGAGACCGGGGACCGATCCTCGTCGACAATGGCGATTGCCGCCTTGTTGAGCGTTTCCGGCTCGGCAGTCGCCGCCGTATAGATGTTCACCGTGAAGGCATAGACGATGAGGAGCATCAGCGCAGGATCTCGGGCGAGACCGCGCAACTCTTTGATGCCGAGTTGAAGGATGGTGGTCAGTCGCATCGTTCAATCCGCCTGCTTCTTGAGGAGAAAGGTCCCTGCGATCAGCAACACGGGCCCGACGATTGCGAGCGCCGCCAGCGGCGCACCCAGATCGGCGAAGCCCAGCGCCTTGGAAAAGACGCCGCGGGAGATCGTGACGAAATGACTTGCGGGATAGATCTGCCCGATCAACGCGCCTGCGCCCTGCAGTGCCGAGACCGGCGACAGCATGCCTGAAAACTGCACGGCCGGAATGATCGTGATCAGGGTGGTGCCGAAGATGGCCGCGATCTGGCTTTTCATGAAGCTGGACAAGAGCAGCCCCAGCGCCGTGGACGCGAAAACATAGAGAAACGCGCCGAGAGCAAGGGCCCAGAAATTGCCCGTCAGCGGCACCCGGAAGGCAAAGACGGCAAAGGCCGTCAGCATCAGAAAATTCGCGAAGGCGATCGCCAGATAGGGGATCTGCTTGCCGAGCAGGAATTCGAGCCGGGTCACCGGTGTCACGTAGAAATTGGTGATCGAGCCGAGTTCCTTTTCCCGGACGACGCTGAGGACCGACAACATGGCCGGGATCAGCATGAGGAGCAGGGGAATAACGGCGGGCACCATGGCCACAAGGCTTTCGACCCCCGGATTGTAGCGGTAACGCAGTTCCAGTCCAAAGCGTCCGGCGGCTGCGTCACCGTAAAGCTCCCGGGCCTTTCGGGTAAGCCAGCCGGCATGCATGCCCTGGACGTAGCCCGATATCGTCTCGGCCCGCATCGGCATGGCTCCGTCGATCCACGCGCCGATTTCGACGGCAGGCCCGCCCCTTTCGAGATTGCGCCCGAAACCGGGGGGGATTTCGATGGCGAGGCTGATTTCACCGGAACGCATGCGCCGGTCGAGCTCGGCATAGTCGGAGATCGGCGGTCGTTCGATGAAGTAACGCGAACCTGAGATCTCGGCGATGTATTCGCGACTGAGCACCGTGTCGTCGCGGTCAAGCGTGGCGAAGGTGAGGTTTTCGACATCCAGATTGATGCCATAGCCGACGACGAACATCAGGATCAGGCTGCCGACCATGGCAAGTGTCGCGCGGATGGGATCGCGGCGCAGCTCCAGCGCCTCGCGGCGGCTGAAGGCGAGGAGACGACGACGGTCGATGAGCGGCCTCCTCTTGGGGGAAGCCGGCGACAGAGATGGTGCTGGCACTTGTGCCGTTTCGGCGATCTCCTCGTCGAAGCCGGCGGTCGGGGCCACCGTTTCGCCGATCGCCTGTTCAAGGTAGCCGATGAAGGCTTCTTCAAGACTTCCTGCCGCCCGACTCGCGATGATGGCCTTCGGCGTGTCCGTCACCAGCACACGGCCGGCATGCATCAGGGATATGCGGTCGCAGAGTTCCGCCTCGTTCATGAAATGGGTCGAGACAAAGATGGTGACATTGTCACGCCGGGACAGGTCGGCCAGGATCTGCCAGAAATCGTCACGGGCGACAGGATCAACGCCCGAGGTCGGCTCGTCGAGGATCAGGATGTCGGGCCGATGGATCAGCGCGACCGCCAGCGACAGGCGCTGGCGAACACCGAGCGGAAGGCTGTCGGGCAATTCGTCGATCACGGGCGTCAGCCCGAAACGGTCTGTCAGTTCCGTGATCCGCGGTGCGATCTCGGCTTCCGCCATGCCGAACAGCCGACCATGCAGATCGAGGTTCTGGCGAACGGTGAGCTCGCCGTAGAGCGAAAACGCCTGGCTCATGTAACCGACACGGCGGCGGATGCTGATGTCCTTCGGGTCAACAGGGTGACCGAAGACCTCCGCTTTGCCCTCGCTCGCCGCGAGCAGGCCCGTCAGCATCTTCATCGTCGTGGTCTTGCCGCAGCCGTTCGAGCCGAGAAAGCCGAAGATCTCGCCACGCGGGATCTCGAAACTGACATTGTCGACCGCCGTGAAATCGCCGAAGCGCATGGTCAGGTGCTCGGCCCGGATTGCGGTTTCAACCGCCCCGGTGCTGGACCTCGGCGGGATCGACAGGACCTCGTGCCGGCCTCTTTTTTCTTCCGGGAGAAGTGCGATGAAGGCCGCGTCGAGATTGGCCGTCTGGGTTCGGGCGAGCAGGTCGGCCGGCGCGCCTGTCGCCAGAACCCGGCCGTCATCCATCGCGACCAGCCAGTCGAAACGCGCCGCCTCCTCCATGTAGGCGGTGGCGACGATCACGCTCATTCCGGGACGGCCGGCACGGATATCGTCGATCAACTGCCAGAATTGCCGGCGCGACAAGGGGTCGACACCGGTGGTAGGCTCGTCAAGAATCAGCAGATCGGGATCGTGAATGAGGGCACAGCACAGGCCAAGCTTCTGTTTCATGCCACCTGACAGTTTGCCGGCCGGGCGGTCGGAAAAGGGCGCCAGCCCCGTCGCCTTTAGCAGACTGCGAATTCGTCGCTCCCGCTCATGCCGGTCCTGGCCGAAAATGCGTCCGAAGAATTCGACATTCTCGAAAACGGAAAGCGTCGGATAGAGGTTCTTTCCCAGACCCTGTGGCATGTAGGCGATACGCGGGCAGCTGTCGCGGCGATGTTTCGCGTTGGCCATATCGCCGCCAAGGACCTCGACACGGCCCGACTGGATAACGCGAGCCCCCGCCACCAGCGAGAGCAGGCTTGATTTTCCGACGCCGTCCGGACCAATCAGGCCGACCATCACGCCAGCGGGCAGGTCGAGGGTGACTGATCTCAGAGCCGGCGTCTTGCCATAAGCGAGGCTTACGCCGCCGAGGCGCACCACGGGGCTTTGCCCCGCGTCACTGCGCGATAAGGCTTCCATGTCACTTCACCAGCGTGCTGGTGAGGGTTTCCGGCCAGGGCGCCTTCGGGTCGAGATTGACATAGGCCACCCCAGGCAGCCCGGTCTTCACCTGGTGGATGTATTTCTGCAGCAGTTCCTTCGGGATCGTCGCCTTGACGCGGAACATCAGCTTCTGACGCTCCTCATCCGTCTCCACCGTCTTCGGGGTGAACTGCGCAACATCGGCGACGAAACTGACGCGGGCGGGGATCGTGTAGTTCGGCACCGCATCGAGAACGATCCGTGCCTCGCTCTCCAGCGCGATCCGTCCGACTTCTGCAGTGGGAAGGAAGAAGGACATATAGACGTCGGCGAGATCCACCATGTTCAACACGCGGCCACCGGCGGCCAGAACTTCGCCCGGCTGGGCAACACGGTACTGAATGCGACCGTCGCGCGGCGCACGCAGGACGCTGTCGGCAATGTCGGCACCGACCTTCTCGATGACCGCCGCCGCCACATCAACTGCCGCCTCGGCATTGACAATCTGCGCCTTGGCCGCGCTGATCGCAGCGTCTGAGGCCGCCACCTGGGCCTCGGCAGCGGCGAGCGCGGCCTTGGCACTGGCCACGTTCGCCCGATCGTCGTCCACCGCCTGCTGGCTGGTCGTGTTGCTCTGGATCAGCCGCTCCGCCCGGGCAAGCTTGATGGACGCCGCGTCGAGTTGGGCCTCGCGCTGGTCGACGGTCGCCACCGCGGCCGCCCGTTCGGCTTCGCGCTGAGCAACGAGGCTCCTGGCCGTTTCGACGCCGATCTCTGCCCGGCGCCGTTCGGCCTCGGCCTGGCGAAGACCGGCCTGTAACTGGTCGGTGTCCATCTGCGCAAGGGTCTGGCCGGCGGTGACGAAATCGCCTTCTCCGACCAGGATCTCCTTCACCCGACCGCCGCCCTTGGCCGCAATGTCGATTTCCACCGCTTCGATACGGCCATTGCCGCTGGCGATATTGTCTGGCAGTCCGTCGCCGGCATAGGTCTTCCAGCCGTAGTAGGCACCACCGGCCACTGCGACAATCACCACTGCAGCCAACAATCCGCCCTGTCGCATCGCCATCTCGTCTCTCCGCAACACAATACGCCTTGCCCAATCAGCGGCCGGCGCTTCCGTGTGCAGTGATAGGACTGCGGCGCAGCATTGATCTTGATTCAAATCAAGAAATGACAACCGCAGGCGACCGACAGACAGAAAACACCGCCCCGACGAAGCGGGGCGGTGCTCTTCTGGCGCAACGAACTGTGTATCAGAACCCGATGGCGAGCTTGCGAAGATCCTTGATATCCGGGGCCGCCATCGCTTCGAGATGCCGCTCCCATGCCAGCGCCGTCTCGACGATCACGTCGAGATCGTCATATCTCGGCTGCCAGTCCAGGACCGTGCGTGCCAAGGTGGAATCCGCGACCACGAGGCCGGCATCGCCCGGGCGGCGATCGGTATAGTCGACTTCGAAGGTCCGGTTCGTTGCGCGCTGAACCGCATCGATGATATCGAGCACCGAATAGCCACGCCCATAGCCGCAATTGGCAACCAGAGGACCGCCGCCCTTGCGCAGGTAGCAGAGGGCACGCAGATGCGCATCGACGAGATCGTTGACGTGGATGTAGTCGCGCACGCCAGTGCCATCGGGCGTATCGTAGTCCGTTCCGAAGACGGACATCGACTTGCGCCGGCCAAGCGCGGCCTCACAGGCGACCTTGAGCAAGTGGGTCGCTCCGATGGCCGAATTGCCACTACGCCCCTTCACATCAGCACCGGCCACGTTGAAATAGCGCAGGGCGACATAGTTGAGACCATGCGACCGGGCCGTATCCTTGAGCATCTGTTCGCTCATCATCTTCGACTGGCCATAAGGCGTCTCGGGCCTGAGGGGTGCGTCCTCGCGGATCGGAAGCGAGGTGTCGGGCGTGCCGTAGACGGCCGCAGTCGAGGAGAAGATAACCTTGTCGATGCCCGCCTTCACGGCGGCGGCGAGGAGACGATGGGTGTTGCCGGTGTTGTTTTCGTAATAACCGAGAGGATCCGCAATGGAATCCGGCACCACGATCGAACCGGCGAAATGGATGATGGCCTCAATGTCGTTTTCCGCGAAGACATGCTTCAAGACCGATGGCTTGCCGATGTCACCGAGATAGAAACGCGCCTGCGGGGCCACGGCCCAACGAAAGCCCGTCGAGAGCCGATCGACGACCACGACCTCTTCGCCCGCATCCAGCAAAGCCCAGACCATGTGGCTGCCGATATAGCCGGCGCCGCCGGTTACCAAGATCGCCATGATTTTCTTCCCGCATTTTCTTATGGGGAAGACTGAAGCACGCCTTATCTTTCCGAGTGCTTATCAAGCGGCCTCAAGCGATTGAAACTGATTGCATTTTATGAGTTTTGCTGAAAGACAGGTAAATGCATTTACTCGCATTTTATGCAGTTTCCACCCTTCGACCAATGCCAGCGGCTCACAACGCCTTGATGAAGCCGGCGAGCCGGTCTGCCGCATCCTCGATATGTGCCGGATTGCGCAGGAAACAGGCTCGCAGGAACGGCAGACCGCCCTCGCCAAAAGCCGTTCCCGGCGCCAGACCGACACCCGTCCGGTCGACGATGTCGAGCGCTGCCTGTCGGCTGTCGGTAATGCCGTCGATCTTCAGAAAGGCGTAGAGAGCGCCCTCGGGTTTCAACGTCTCGACCCGGTTTGTGGCAATGAGGGCATCGCACAGGATGTCACGCGAGGTGGTTGCGCGGACAATGTTCTGACGGACGAACTCGTCGCCTTCGTCAAGCGCCACGACCGCGCCGCGCTGCATGAATTGCGCAACACCTGACGTCGAATACTGAATGAGGTTTTCGAGCACCTGCCCTAGCTCCGGCGGGGCTACGATCCAGCCGACACGCCAGCCGGTCATCGACCAGTTTTTCGAGAAGGAATTGGCGAAGACCACCCGGTCGCCCTCTTCCATGACGTCAAGGAAAGACGGAGCGCGTTCGGCGCCACCGTAATAATAAAGCGCGTAGATTTCGTCAGCGAGGATCCAGATCCCATGGCGCCGGGCGATATCGAGAATCGCCTTCAGATCCTCGCGGGTGGCGGTCCAGCCCGTCGGGTTCGAAGGCGTGTTGATGAACAGCGCACGGGTCTTGGGCGTGATGGCCTTTTCCAGCCGGTCGAGATCCAGAACCCATCGGCCATCGGCGAAGTTCAGCGGCAGGCCGACCGACCTGCCGCCGGCCAGATCGATGGCGGCAACGATGTTCGGCCAGCAGGGCGAGAGATAGATCATCTCATCACCCGGCGAGGTCAGCGCCTGGACGGCGAGCGCAATCGCCTGCATGCCGGAGCCTGTCGCGTAAAAATGCTCGGCCGGCAGGTCGACCGCGAAATGGCGCTGGTAATAACGAGACAATGCCTGGCGCAGTTCGGGAATGCCACGCTGCCAGGTGTAAAAGGTCTCGCCGCCGAGAAGCGCTTCACTGGCCGCGCGATTGATGAAGTCCGGCGTCGGCAGGTCGCCCTCGCCCGCCCAGAGCGGCAAAAGGCCATCGCGACCGCGCGCATAATTGATGATCTCGACGATGCCGCTTTCAGGGGCTGCGAGGGCGCGCGGGCTCAGGCTTTCCAGCAAAGACATGCGGTGGGCTCTCCTTGAATCGAAGTGCCCTGTCTAACCGATCCCCGGGCAAAAATCCCATGATATTCCGTGAGGAAGGGATCGATCCGGGTGATGGATGAGCGCGGTCGGGACGCGATCCCGACCGCATTGTGCCTTCGGTCAGCGGCTCTTCAGGAGATCGCGGATTTCGGTCAGCAGCTGGATATCGGCCGGCGGCGGGGCAGCGTCGGCAACCTTCTGCTCCTCCTTCTCGAGCGACTTGCGCAGCGTGTTCACGCCCTTGACCATCAGGAAGATGATCCAGGCAAGGATCAGGAAGTTGATCACCACGGTGATGAAGTTGCCATAGGCAAAGACGGCGCCCTGCTCGCGGGCGGCCGCGAGCGAGGTGGCCGTCACCTTGCTGCTCAGCGCGATGAAGTAGTTGGAAAAATCGAAACCGCCGAACACCACGCCGACGACGGGCATGACGATGTCCTGAACCAGAGAATTGACGATCAGGCCGAAGGCCCCGCCGATGATCACACCGACAGCAAGGTCCATGACGTTGCCGCGTGCAATGAATGTCTTGAATTCGTTCAGCATACCCTGCTCCTTTGTCCTGCCATCTCAACCGCCGTCCCCGACAGTCCGAGCCATGGTTAATGAAAATTCGTCCATTCGGAAATGGTGATTTTCGACCTTTTGCGATTTCTCTTCGACTTTAGATCAACGGCCGGGACGATTTCAAAATCTGAAGACTTCCCCTAGAGTTGGTCCAAGGTACGACGAGGAGGAAAGCGTGCTCCCAGGCTGGATCATCGTTGTCGCGGCACTCGGCTATCTGCTGTTCCTGTTTGCCGTGGCAAGCTATGGAGACCGCAAGTCGAAGATATCAGGCGTGCCGGCCGGTGGCAGGCCCATGGTCTATGCCTTGAGCCTTGCCGTCTACTGCACGTCCTGGACCTATTTCGGCGGCGTGGGTCTGGCGGCCGAGCGGGGCCTCGAATTCATGGCGATCTATATCGGGCCGATCCTGATGTATACGCTCGGCATGCCGATCCTCAGGCGCATCGTCGAGCTTGCCAAGACCGAGAAGATCACCTCCGGCGCCGACTTCGTCGCCGCCCGCTACGGCAAGAACCCGATCGTCGGCCTGCTCGTCACCATCATCTATCTCGTCGGGATCATCCCCTATATCGCGCTTCAGCTGAAGGCGGTCTCAAGCTCTGTTGCGGCGGTCATGGACCCCTCCGCTTACGGGATCGGTACGGGCAATCTCTATTTCATCGACCTGCCACTGATCGTCGCCTT
The DNA here is from genome assembly GCF_003610655.1 of Rhizobium sp. AG855. Lineage (NCBI taxonomy): Bacteria > Pseudomonadati > Pseudomonadota > Alphaproteobacteria > Hyphomicrobiales > Rhizobiaceae > Rhizobium > Rhizobium sp. AG855. The sequence goes on from NZ_RAQG01000003.1 coordinate 3,130,874, forward strand.
CCTGCTCGCCTGCTTCGCTGTCGTCTTCGGCACCCGCCACACGGATGCGACCGAGCATCAGGACGGCCTGATCCTTGCCATCGCGATGGAATCCGTGGTCAAGCTCGTAGCCTTTTTCACGCTCGGCATTTTCGTCGTCTACACGATGTTCGATGGCCCTGCGGATCTCTGGCAGAGGGCCACGCAGAGCGCTGACGTCATGGCAGCCCTGTCGCACCAGACACCCGCCAGCCGCTGGATTCTGCTGATCCTGCTCTCGGCCTTTGCCATCATCATGTTGCCACGGCAATTCCATGTGACCGTGGTCGAGAACCGGACGCCGCGCGAATTGAAGCTCGCCGGCATCCTGATGCCGCTCTATCTGATCGCCATCAACATCTTCGTGCTGCCGACCGCGATCGGCGGCATCATGACCTTCGGCGGCACTGGCGATGCCGACCTTTATGTGCTGTCGCTGCCGCTCGAGGCCGGCAACGGCCTGGTTACACTGATCACCTTCATCGGGGGCTTTTCGGCAGCCACCGCCATGGTCATCGTCGCCTCCGTTGCGCTCGCCATCATGATCTCGAACGACATGGTTCTTCCGATCTTCCTGCGCCAGCGGCTGCTTGGGCGACCCAGCCAGCGGGAAGACTTCGCCAAGACGCTTCTGCATATCCGCCGCACGGCTATCTTCGGCGTGTTGGCGCTGGGTTATGTCTATTTCCGTTCTGCCGACAACACGACGGGCCTCGCGAAAATCGGCCTCCTTTCCTTTGCCGCCATCGCCCAGATCGCGCCCGCCATGTTCGGCGGATTGATCTGGCGGCGGGCCAATGCACGCGGCGCGATTGCGGGCCTGACGACGGGCTTCCTCGTCTGGGCCTATCTTCTCTTCCTGCCGAGCCTCGGTGCGACCGACCATTCCTGGATCGCCTCCAGCGTCCTCGGTTTCCTGCTGCCCGGCCTCTCGATGTTCGAGCCCCGCTATGCCGACCCGCTGGTCAATGCGACGATCTTCAGTTTGCTGATCAATACGCTCGCCTTCGTCGTCGGCTCGCTCAGCCGCAATCCACGCCCGGTCGAGCGCATCCAGTCGGCGATCTTCATCAAACGCCAGCCGCGCTCCAACTTCGCCACGCGGGGCTGGAAGACCAGCGTCGCCGTCGGCGATCTCAAGGCTGCCATCGCGCGTTACCTGGGCAACGAGCGGATGGAGCGCTCCTTCCGTTCCTATGAGCAGGCGGCGGGCCGCAAGCTTGCCGATGACAGCCCGGCGGACATGGCCTTCATCCATTTCTCCGAACAGTTGCTCGGCAGCGCGATCGGCTCGTCCTCAGCCCGCCTCGTGCTGTCGCTGATCCTGCAAAAGGCAGAGGACCCGTCCGCCGATACCGTCTGGCTGCTCGATCAGGCTTCGGAGGCCCTTCAATACAATCAGGACATGCTGCAGACCGCCCTTGCCCAGATGGAGCAGGGCATTGCGGTTTTCGACGCGTCCGATCGGCTGACGATCTGGAACCGCCGCTTCCGCAGCCTGCTCGACCTGCCCGAACATGTGGGTCAGGTCGGTTTTCCGCTCGCCGATATGATCGCGATCCTGGCCCAGCGGGGCGACGTGGCAACAACAGACGTCGCCTCCGTCATTCACGGCTTCCACCAGTTCGATCATCCCTTCCAGATGGTGTTGTCGGGCGGAAACAGGATCATTGAAGTCCGCTGCAATCTGATGCCAGACAAGGGTTTGGTCGCGACCTTCAGCGACATCACGGCCCGCGTCGAGGCCGATCAGGCGCTGAAACAGGCAAACGAGACGCTGGAGCAGCGCGTCAGCGAACGCACCGCCGAACTCACCCGCGTCAACCATGCACTGGCCGAAGCCCGTGCAGCCGCTGACGAGGCGAATATCGGCAAGACACGCTTCTTTGCCGCCGCCGGCCACGATATCCTGCAGCCGCTCAATGCGGCGCGCCTCTACTCCTCGTCGCTGGTCGAACGGCTGGGGGATTCGGAAAACAGCGCGCTGGTCGAAAACATCGATTCCGCGCTGGAATCGGTGGAAGCCATTCTCGGCGCCGTGCTCGACATATCGCGGCTCGATACCGGCGCGATGAAACCGCGCTTCTCCAGCGTGCCGCTCAACGGTCTGTTGCAGAAGATCGAGACCGATTTCGCCCCGATGGCGCGCGAAAAGAACCTCAAGCTCGTGGTGATGCCGACGCGCTTTTCGGTGCGTTCGGATCCAACCCTGCTGCGTCGCCTGATCCAGAATCTCGTGTCGAATGCGATCAAATACACGCCTTCCGGCCGGATCGTGGTCGGCGCGCGGCGGCAGGGCGACAAGGTGGTGATCCAGGTCACCGATTCCGGCATCGGCATTCCGTCATCGAAATTCCGGACGGTCTTCAAGGAATTCGCCCGCCTGGAAGAAGGCATGCGCACAGCGTCTGGCCTCGGCCTCGGCCTGTCGATTGTAGACCGCATCGCGCGCGTGCTGCATCATCCGGTGGAACTGGCCTCGAAGCCGGGCAAGGGCACGACCTTCAAGGTGGCCATGCCGCTCGATGTCGCGAAACCTGCTTCCGAGGGTGTGGTGAAACTGCCGGCCGATAGCCGCGCAACACCTTCGCTCATCGGTTTCCGCGTGCTGTGCATCGACAACGAGCCGAAGATCCTGGAAGGCATGCAGCTGCTGATTTCCGGCTGGGGCTGTGACGTCCTGTGCGCCGGTTCGATCGCCGAAATGGATGCGGCTGTCGACAACACGCCCGCCCCGGACCTGGTCATTGCCGACTACCATCTCGGCGACGGTAGCGGCGTCGGCGCGATCCTGCGGCTGCGGGCACTCACCAAGTCTGATATTCCAGCCCTTCTGATCACGGCCGATCGTTCGGCAGAGGTCCGCGCCGAAGCCGAGCGTCACTCGATCACGCTGCAGCACAAACCGGTGCGCCCGGCAGCGCTCCGTGCCTTCATGACCCAGATCTCATCCCAGCGTCGGGCGGCTGCGGAGTAGACGCAAAGCCTTACCAGCTCTTCAGCGCGCGCAGCGTAGGGGTCTTCTTGAACAGGTGTCCATCCATGCGGCCGAGCAGGCGATCGAGCAGCGCGACGGCATCGACGATCGCGGGTCCCTTGTTCAGCATCACGCATTCCGCCCTTGCGGCCATGGCCGCATCGGTCATTTCGCCCCGTGTCGGGATGCCTTCCTTGACCATGTCCTCCAGAACCTGGGTCGCCCAGATGCAGGGAACGGAGGCTGCCTCGCAGAGCCAGAGGATTTCCTCCTGCATCTCCGCCAGCCTTTCGAACCCGATCTCCGCGGCGAGGTCGCCACGTGCAATCATGACGCCGAAGGCACCCCGTCTGCGGGCTCTTGCGATCAAGCCAGGCAGGTTGGTCAGCGCCAGCGGCTGCTCGATCTTGGCAATCAGGCCGAGCGGCCGGTCGCCTTGCCCTCGGCGGGCCAGGACCTCGTCGAGAAGGTCGATATCCTCGGGACGGCTGACGAAGGAATAGCCGATCAGATCGGCGCATTCGATGACGGTTTCGAGATCGGTCTCGTCCTTGGCAGTCAGCGGAGAAAGGCCCAAGGCGGTATCGGGCAGATTGACGCCCTTTTCCGGCTTCAGCTTTGTGCCACCCGCCTTGGTGCGTTTCACCACGACCACGGCTTCTCCGGCCGCGACACTCTCCACCACTGCTTCCAGCTTGCCATCATCATAACGCAGCCGGTCGCCGACCGTGAGCCGTGTCACCATTTCCGGCAACGAGACCGTGGCGGAAAAACGGACGGTCTCGTCAAGGCGCGGTTCACCCTCCGCCACCAGGCGCAGCCGGTCGCCCACCTGCAGGCGCGCCTTATTCTCGGCAGTTGCCACAGCCTCGGTCCGGATCTTCGGTCCCGCGACATCCATCAGCACCTTGATGTCGCGCCCGACCACCTTTCCGGCCTGGCGCACATAGGCCGTCATGGCTCTCCAGATTTCCGGGCCGTCATGGGCGCAGTTGATTCGGGCGACATCCATGCCGGCCCGGGCAAGGTCGAGGATCATGTCAGGTCCGTCACCCGCCGTGCCCGGCAGTGTCACCATGATGCGGGTACGCCGGCCCGCGCCGCGCATTCCGAGCAGATCGGCGGTCGCTTCGGTCAGGCGCGTCTCGCCTGCGAAGAAGGCGCTTTCCTCGGGGGCGGGAGGCAGATCCTGGCGGCCACCCGCCAATGCGGCCAGCGCCTGCAGCACGGCATCGATCGTCGGGAGCACCCTGCCTTCAAGGCGCCCCATGGAGGATAGGCCGAGCGCCATCAGGCGCCGCTGAAGGGGGCGAATGTCATGATGGCGCAGAGCCAGATAGTGGCAAAGATTGTTGATCGCCGGGTCTTCCACAGAACTCCCCTCGCCACCGATCGCGATCTTCCGTTGTTCGGCATCGGCGACGATTTGCGCCCGGAGCGCAAGAAGCTCCTCAAGGGCTGCAGCGGCACGTAGGGCGGGCACATTGGCGGCTGTAATGGTCATGACGTAACTGTTCCGGCTGATCCTACCGGTACGCTACACCGACAATCTTGACGGGCACGTGACATCAATCAAGCCTTCGCCTTCCGGCGAATAGCCGCGGACACAGAAGCGCTCTATGCTGCCACCATCCAACGCAGCTGGGAGGGCTGACGAGGGCATGAAAATCGCAATTTTGTCCGACATCCACGGCAACCGGCAGGCCTTCGAAACCGTGCTTGCCGATGCCCGCGCGCGCGGCGCCGATCGCTTCGTCATTCTCGGCGATATCGTCGGTTACGGCGGCGACCCGACATGGTGCGTGGAGACCTGCATGGACATGGTCGCCGAGGGCGCCATTGCCGTGCGTGGCAACCACGATCAGGCGATCAGCGATCCCTCCTATGCGATGAACGCGTCTGCCGGCATCGCGATCGACTGGACCCGCATCACGCTCGAGCCGAGACATCGCGACTTTCTCGCACGCCTGCCGGTCTCCGTCACCGACGAGGATCGGCTCTATGTGCATGCAGAAGGCTCGGCACCGGCGCGTTTCACCTATGTGAACGATCGCAGCGATGCGGATGCGCATTTCAAGGGGTGCAGCGCACGGCTCAGCTTTTGCGGGCATGTGCATGCGCCGGCTCTCTATGGCCTCGGTCTGGGCGGCAAGGTCACGACCTTCGTTCCAACCTCCGATATCGGCATTCCCGTCGGTCCCCCACGACGCTGGCTTGCGGTCGTCGGATCCGTCGGCCAGCCACGCGACGGCAATCCGGCGGCGGCCTGGGCGCTCTACGACACGGGAGCGTGCGAGCTTTCCTTCCGCTGGACTGCCTATGACATCGACGGTGCGGCAACCGCCATCCGCGCCGCCTCATTGCCGGAAGGGCTTGCCCAACGGCTTTACCGGGGACGTTAAGGGGAGCGGGACATATGGCACGGACACGCATCGAGGAAGGTGACGTCATCGACGGCTTCACCCTCGGCACGCTCGCCCATACCGGCGGGATGGCGAAGCTCTATGAGGTGACCCATCCCGATCATCCGGGGCCACTTCTCATGAAAGTGCCGCGCATCGGCTCGGGCACCGATCCGGCGACCATCGTCGGCTTCGAGATGGAGCTGATGATCCTGCCGAGGATCAGCGGACCGCATGTGCCGCGTTTCGTGGCGCGCGGCGATTTTTCGCGCCAGCCCTATATCGTCGTCGAACGCCTGCCGGGCAAATCGCTCTATCCGCTGCTGGAGCGCCTGCCCTGCTCCCAGCCGGAGGTCGTCGAGACGGCTTCGAAGATCGCAACGGCGCTCTCCGACCTGCACCGACAGAAGGTCGTTCACCTCGACATCAAACCGTCGAACATCTTGTTTCGCGATACCGGCGAGGCGGTGCTGGTCGACTATGGGCTCGCGCGGCATCTTGAGCTGCCTGACCTGATGGACGAGGAGTTCCGCCTGCCTTATGGCACCGCGCCCTATATGGCGCCGGAACAGATCCTCGGCGTGCGCTCCGATTTCCGCTCCGATCTCTTTGCGCTCGGCGTTCTGATGTATTTCTTCTCGACCGGCCGGCGGCCGTTCGGCGATCCGCAGCGGATGAGCGGTTTGAAGAAACGCCTGTGGTGGGATCCGCCGCCGCCGCGCGAGCTCAACCCGATGGTCTCCAAGGCCTGCCAGGAGATCATCCTGCGCTGCCTGGAGGTCGATCCGGCCCGGCGCTACCAGTCGGCGGCACAGCTCGCCCTTGATCTTGGCGATCTCTACAATGTGCGGCTTACCGCGCGCGCGGAGAAAACCAGCCGGGACGGCTGGCGCAAGGTGGTGAAGCGCATGCTGAACCCCGACCCGATCGAGCTGATCAAGCCGAAAGGGGCGGCCGCGATCCTCGCCTCTGCGCCGATCGTCATGGTGGCGATCGATCTCAATGCCGCGAGCCAGGAGCTGGCGGAAGCCTTGCGGGAGACGGCCAAGCGCATCATCCGCAACACCCCACATGCCCGCATCGCCTGCGTCAACGTGTTGAAGATCGCCCGCATCGCGCTGGACGACGATCTCGATGCCGAAGGCAATAGCAAACATGTCATGCGACTGGCGGCGCTGAAACACTGGGCCGCACCGCTCGGTGCCGATGAGTCGGACATCACCTATCACGTTCTGGAAGCCGTCTCGCCGGCCCAGGCGATCCTGACCTTCGCCCGCGACAACAATGTCGACCATGTGGTGATGGGCGCCAGGGCCAATTCGACGCTGCGGTCACTGATGGGCAGCGTCTCCGGCGAAGTGGCGGCGTCCGCCCCCTGCTCCGTCACGGTCGTCCGGGTGCGCGGGGCGAGTGCCTCCGTTGCGACTAAGACGGAGGCGACAGACGCCGAGACCGCTCTTGCCGGCCATGCGTGAGTGCCAGTTTCAGGCCGTCCAATGCCCTATAGCCGAAGCGACCACACTGTCGCCTGCGTCACGGCCCCCGGTTCGGCGATGAGCCGCAAGGCCCGGACCGGTTCGAACCCGGCAATGCGTTTCGTGCCGGCCAATCGCCCGCCGTCGGCAAAGACCTCCAGCGAGCCGTAGTCGAGAAACACGCGCACACGCTTCGCCCCGGCGGCCTTTGCGATGTAGCGCGGCCCCGGAGGCTCTTCCGTCCGGTCGAGGAAGCCATGCAGGATCTCCAGCCCCTCACCATGCTGCGAGAGCCCTAGGCGGACCTCCGGATGGTCGAATTCGAGCCGGAATTCCGATCCTGCCTCGGCCAGTTCGAAGACGATCTCGGCAGCACCATGCGGCAAGGACACCACCTGCCCCGCGACCAGTCGCGTGCGGTCGATCATTCGGGCCCTCAGACTTTCAGCCGCCCCGATCGGCGGGGTCAAAAGTTCGTCGCCGTCCAGAGACAACGTGCGCGGCAGGCTCATGGCGGACGGGAAATCGATCGTCGGACCGGTGTCGGCCCAGTTGCCGAGCCAGCCGATGCCCACCGGCGTGCCGCCATCAACGAAAGCCTGGAAGGCGTAGTTGTCGGTCCCGAAGTCGAGCTCGCGGCCGAAGGACTTGGCGAAGCTGCGGCCATCAAACCAGCCTATGTCGATCATCGTGAGATTGCGCCGGCCGGTTTCCTTGTCCTCGCCGTTCATCAGCCCGTAGATCAATGCCCAGCGCGTTGAGGGATCGCGGGCGTCGCCATCCACCGGCAGGAGGCAGGGGCATTCGAGCGCCGATGTTTCGTAGCGCGTCTCGATGTAGAGCTTCCCGACATAGGTCCACCCCCCGGCGGCCGTGTTGTCCGGTGTCTCGTAGAGCAGCACCACACCCCCTTCGGCACTCTGGCTGCCGAGCAGCATCTTCCAGAGCCCGTCGGGACCACGAAACACATAGGGATCGCGAAAATCGAAGGTCAGACCTTCGCCGTCCGGACGGCGGGGCAGCAGGACATCTGCAGCCCCGGCGCTGAAGAGATCGGCGGATGTCGCTGTCAGCTGGATTTCCTGCTCCGGTATCCGGTCGGCAATCTTCTCGGTGAAGAAGACACGAAGCCCCGGCCCGTCCGGCCTTGCAATCGCAGATCCGGAAAAAGCCCCGCCGCGTTTGTCCGGGCGGACCGACAGTTCCTCCGAGGGAAAGAGAAAGACCGGGAGATGGCGCCAACGCAAATAGTCCGGCGAGACGGCATGGCCCCAATGCATGTTGTTCCAGATGCGGCCGTGCGAATAGTGCTGGTAGAACAGATGCGGGCGTCCGCCGAAACGGCCAAAACCGTTCGGATCGTTCATCCAGCCGAAGGGCGGGCGGAAGTGATAGCCGTCGGGCAGATCCGGGGGTTCGTTGGCCGGGTTCGTGTGAACGACCGTAATGCCGGTTTCCAGCACATCCGACGGCGTGAACCAGTAGGCGACCGAGAGTGACGTGATCGCCGTATCATAAGCGAGGGTGACGATCCCGCCACCGAAGACGTGGTAGATGCGGAACGAGTTTTCTTCGGCGTTGATCGCCTGCACCTCACCGAACTTTCCGTTGACACTGTAAAGCGACACGGAGCCGGGTTCATCCAGGGTCACCGCCTTCAGCCAGAGATGCAGCACGGCGTTGACGGGAAGCTCCATCTCGATCGCCTTGTGTCCGCTCGGCACTCCGCTGATGGCTGGCATATGCTTCTCCCTTCCGTGTCACTTCCGTCGTTGAACGGCGTCGCGTGGCGCGCTGTTCCATCGCTGCCTGTCACAGAGGCTTCAGAAAACCGTCACCGGCACTTCATCCGAACCACATAAGGCGACAGGACGACCCTGAAAGATCGGAGCCATGCTCATGCGTCTCGCCGTTCTCGTCCTCGGCCTTCTGCTCTGCCTCGTTACCGGTGCGGCCAGCCTTGCGCCAATTCCGCCATCGAACCGGGTGTCCCTCATCCACGACCGGCTGCTCAACGCCAATCTCAACCGTGATCATGTCATGGTCGTGGCCCACCGCGCCGGATGGAAGAAAGACGGCGTCATCATGCGCGCCGAGAACTCCTTTGCCGCCATCGATCACGCCGTTTCCATCGGTGTCGAGATGGTCGAACTGGATGTGCGCCGCTCGAAGGACGGTGTTCTGGTTATCATGCATGACGAAACGCTGGACCGCACCACCACGTGCCATGGAAAGGTTGCCGACCACACGCTCGGCGAACTGCGCGCGTGCCAACTCCTCGTTGAAGGACAGCGCAGGCCAACCGAAGAGCATGTGTTCACGCTCGAAGAGGCCATGCTGCATGCACGTGGTCGGATCATGATCAACATCGACAACAAGATCGAGCCGGAAGCGCTGGTCGAAGTCGCCGATATTGCCCGCAGCCTCGGCATGCCCGATGGCGTTTTGCTCAAGCTGGCTGTCTGGGATGCAGACCGGCTGCAACTGGCCCGCGACATCCGCCGCGCCATCAGCCCCGACATCGCCTTGATGCCGATCCTCGCCGACGATGCGGTCACCGAGCCGGCCTTCATCGACCGAACGGAGTCGTCAATCGGCGCGCCGGCTGCCGAACTCGTGCATTGGCACCGCGACGCATCGCAGCCGATCACCGCGGATGGCGGGCCTCTTCTGTCGCCTTTGGCGCGGGCTGCCGCCATTCGCAACAACGCGCATCTGTGGATCAATACCTATCCCATCACAGACCGCCCTGAAGGCATGGTGGCTGGCGGGCGTGGCGATTATCTCGCGCTGAAGACCGGACGTCCCGAAGATGTCTGGGGCTTCTTCGTCGATCGGGGTGTGACGATCATCCAGACCGACGAGCCGGAGGCCGTGATCGCCTGGCTCGATGCCCAGGGTCTGCGACGCCCCTACGACCTAACCAACTGACCATTACACCTGCAGCCAAAACAGAAAAGGCGGCCCGAAAGCCGCCTTTTCCAACTCATACCGATTTGCCTCAGGCCGCCTTGGCAGCTTCACCATAGGGATTGAACCGGCCGTAGAAGGTTTCGCCCTTGGCGGCCATGTCCTTCAGGAGCGGCGTCGGGGTGAAGTGCGAGCCGTAGTCCTTGGCGAGGCGTTCGCAGAGCTCCACGAAGGTCTTCACGCCCATGCCGTCGATATAGGACAGGGCGCCGCCGGTGTAAGGCGCAAAGCCGAAGCCGAGGATGGAGCCGACATCGGCTTCGCGCGGATCGGTGACGATGCCTTCCTCGACGGTGCGGGCAGCTTCCAGCGCGATGGTGGCGAGGAAACGTTCCTGAAGCGTCTTGACGTTGACGGCTTCCGGCTTCTGCTGCGGGTAAAGATCCTTCAGGCCCGGCCAGATGTGCTTCTTCGCCGGCTTGGCCGGATAGTCGTAGAAGCCCTTGCCGTTCTTGCGGCCGAAGCGTTCTTCCTTCTCGACCATGCGGGCAACAAGTTCCATGTGGCGCGGATCGACAGCCTTGTCGCCGAGATCGGCAACAGTGGCTTTCAGGATCTTGTAGGAGAGGTCAATTGCCACTTCGTCGTTGAGCGCCAGCGGGCCGACCGGCATACCGGCGAACTTCGCGGCATTTTCGATCATGACCGGCGGTACGCCTTCGATGAGCATGTTGTAGCTCTCGGCCATGTAACGCAGGACGCAGCGGTTGACGAAGAAGCCACGGGTGTCGTTGACGACAATCGGGGTCTTCTTGATCGCGGCGACGTAGTCGAGGGCGACGGCGAGCGCCTTGTCGCCGGTTTCCTTGCCGAGGATGACTTCGGTCAGCATCATCTTCTCGACCGGCGAGAAGAAGTGGATACCGATGAAATCGACCGGGCGCTTGGAGTTTCCGGCGAGACCCGTGATCGGCAGCGTCGAGGTGTTGGAGGCGAAGATTGCGCCTTCCGGCAGCACGGCTTCAACCTTCTCGATGACGGCCTTCTTGACGTCGCGATCCTCGAAGACGGCTTCGATGACGAGGTCGGCGTCAGCGAGCGTGCCGTAATCATCGGACGGCGTGATCAGCGACAAGAGCTTGTCGCCCTCGTCCTTGGTCAGCTTTCCCTTACCGACAGCACCGGCAACGAGGCCTTCCGAATGGGTCTTGCCCTTAGCCGCGGCTTCCATATCACGGTCGATCAGAACGACATTGATGCCGGCCGCAGCCGTCACATAGGCGATCGAAGCGCCCATGAAACCGGCGCCGACGACGCCGACCTTCTTGATCTCGGACTTCGGCTGACCGGCCGGGCGGCGGGCGCCCTTGTTCAGCTCCTGCATGGAAACGAAGAGCGAGCGGATCATCGAATAGGCTTCGGTGGTCTGGACGATCTCGGTGAAGTAGCGCTGTTCGATGCGAAGGCCGGTGTCGAACGGTACCTGCAGGCCTTCGTAGACGCTCTTCAGGATGGCAAGCGCTGCCGGATAGTTGCCGGCGGTTTCGCGGCGCAGGATGGCGGAAGCGGCCGGCCAGAGCTGGGCCGCAGCCGGGGTCCAGATGCCGCCGCCGGGAACCTTGAAGCCCTTTTCGTCCCAGGGGGCGACCGGCTTCAGACCGTCCTTGATCATCTGCTTGGCAGCATTGATGAGTTCGCCCGGTTCGACGACCTGATGCACAAGGTTCATCGCCTTGGCGCGGGCGGCCGACAGCGTCTGGCCCGTGGTCATCATCTGCAGGGCGTCCTGCGTGTTGGCGAGGCGAGCGACGCGCTGCGTGCCACCGGCGCCGGGGAAGATGCCGACCTTGACTTCCGGCAGGCCGATCTTGACCGACTTGGCATTGGAGGCGACGCGGCCGTGGCAGGCGAGCGACAGTTCGGTCGCGCCACCCATGCAAGTGCCGTTGATCGCGGACACCCAAGGCTTGCCGTTGGTCTCGATCTTGCGCCACAGCCAGGTCATGCGACCGGCGGCGTCAAAGAGCTTCTGGACGGCGCCTGCCGGGTTTTTCGCCTTTTCCTCTTCGAGCATGGAGAACATGCCCTTGATCATGGTGAGATCGGCGCCGCCGGAGAAGGACGACTTGCCTGATGTGAAGACCACGCCCTTGATGCCGTCATCGGCAACGGTCTGCTCAAGGATCTTCTCGATCTCGTCCATGACTTCGACGGTGAAGACGTTCATCGACTTGTCGGGCATGTCCCAGGTGACGAGGGCAATACCGTCTGCATCGGTCTCGATGGTGAAATTCTTGTAGGTCATTGGGTTTCCTCCCCGATCAGGCCGACAGGTGGCTGCGCTGCGCATCCAGCGTCTTGGTCTTTTCAACCACGACATCGCCGGTATGCTTGGTCTCGGATGGCTCGAACAGCATGATCCAGCATTCCTCTGCGGCGACTGGATTGTGCTCGACACCTCGCGGCACAACATGAAAATCGCCGGCTTTCAGATGAACCGACGGACGGTCGCGATATTCGATGGTCAGTTCGCCCTTCCAGATGAGGAACAGCTCGTCCTCGTCCCTGTGCGAATGCCAGGTCAAGTGGTCCTTGACCTTGGCGACCTTGACACTCTGGCCGTTGAGATCTGCGATCACCCTGGGAGACCAGTGGTCAGTGACGTGCGCGTACTCGTCTTCGAGCGTGCCGGTGTTGAAACTCATCTTCAAACCCTTTCGATCACCGTCGCCGTGCCCATGCCGGCGCCGATGCAGAGCGTGACCAGCGCGGTATTGAGATCGCGGCGTTCCAGCTCGTCGAGCACGGTGCCGAGGATCATCGCACCGGTGGCACCGAGCGGATGGCCCATGGCGATTGCGCCGCCGGCGACGTTCATCTTCGAATGGTCGACGTTGAAATGCTGCATGAAGCGCAGGACGACCGCGGCGAAGGCCTCGTTCAGTTCGAACAGGTCGAAGTCGGAGATCTTCATGCCGGTGCGCTTCAGGAGCTTTTCCGTCACATCGACCGGGCCGGTCAGCATGAGGGCCGGATCCGAGCCGATATTGGTGAAGGCGCGGATACGGGCGCGGGGCTTCAGGCCCATGGCCTCACCGCCAGCCTTGGAGCCGACGAGAACGGCGGCAGCGCCATCGACGATGCCGGACGAATTGCCAGCATGGTGGATGTAGTTGATGCGCTCGATTTCCGGATGCGCCTGGATGGCGACAGCTTCAAAGCCGCCCATTTCGCCGGGCATCTGGAAGGAGGGGTTGAGGCTTGCCAGCGACTGCATGTCGGTGCCGGGGCGCATGTGTTCGTCGCGGTCGAGAATGACGAGGCCGTTGCCATCCTTCACCGGGATGACGGACTTGGCAAAATTGCCGGCAGCCCAGGAGGCGGCGGAGCGCTTCTGGCTCTCGACGGCATAGGCATCGACGTCGTCACGGGTGAAGCCATACTTGGTGGCGATCAGGTCGGCGGACACGCCCTGCGGCATGAAATAGCCTGGGAAGTTGACCGAGGGGTCCATGTACCAGGCGCCGCCCGACATGCCCATGCCGACGCGGGACATCGATTCTACACCGCCGGCGATGACGATGTCGTCCGAGCCAGCCACGACCTTGCCGGCTGCGAGGTTGATCGCGTCGAGGCCGGAGGCGCAGAAGCGCGAGATCTGGATGCCGGGAGCGGCGAAGTCATAACCGGCCTCGAAGGCGGCGGCCTTCGGGATCACGGCGCCGGCTTCCATGACCGGATCGACGCAGCCGAAAATGATGTCGTCAACGGTGGATGTGTCGAGGCCATTGCGGTCGCGCAGCGCTTCCAGCGTCTTGGCGGCCAGACGGGGGGTCGGCACTTCGTGCAGCGATCCGTCCTTCTTGCCGCGCCCGCGGGGCGTGCGCACGTGGTCGTAAATGAAGACTTCAGTCATCGTCTCTCTCCCTTGGAGTAATCTAGCCCCGCTAGGTATTATTTTAGTGTCCACTTACCGCGACGATCATCATCCGCCGCCACAAGGAGGCCCCTCTTTCGCAACTCACTAGCAGCCCATCGCATGTCGTACTGCCACGAATAGAAAAGATCTGAGCCTTCAAGATCTTTCTGATGATGCTCCCAGATGTAGCGGGCGACATACAGGATTGAACCTTCTCCGTTGTTGCTGCGGAGCGCATCAACTACCCAATCCGTCAAATCAGACTTCGTCGCCATTTCCCCTCCCCAACCCTCCCCACAAGGGGGAGGGAGCAGGTCGCACAATCAAAACGCTTCGGCTGCCATTTCCATCAGGCTGTCGGCGCCGGTTTCGATGCGGGCCTTGCGCAGGGCCGTCTCCGGCATGACCTTCTCCATGTAGAAGCGGCCGGTCAACAGCTTGTTCTTGTAGTATTCCGCATCGCCCGAACCTGCGGCCAGGTTATCGTTCGCCGCCTTGGCCATCTTCGCCCACATGTAGCCGAGCACGACGAGACCGAAGAGGTGCATGTAATCGGTCGAACCGGCACCGGCATTGTCAGGCTTGGCCATGGCGTTCTGCATGAACCACATGGTCGAAGCCTGCAGGTCGTTCAAGCCCTTCTTCAGGCTCTTGGTATAGGGGGAGAGGTTCTCGTCCGAACGGTTCTCCTCGCAGAAATCACCGATTTCCTTGAACAGCGCCATCACGGCGCGGCCGCCATTGAGGCCGAGCTTGCGGCCGACGAGGTCGAGCGCCTGGATGCCGTTGGCACCTTCGTAGATCATCGCGATGCGGGCATCGCGGACATACTGCGACATGCCCCATTCTTCGATGTAGCCATGACCGCCATAGACCTGCTGGGCCATGACAGCATGGTCGAAGCCCTTGTCGGTCAGCACGCCCTTGAGGATCGGCGTCATCAGGCCCAGCACATCGTCTGCGAGTTGCTTGTCGGCAGCGTCGCCCGAGCGATGTGCGATGTCGGACTTCAGTGCCGTCCAGAGCGTAAAGGCGCGGCCGGCTTCGTTGAAGGCCTTGATGGTGAGCAAGACACGACGAATGTCCGGGTGCACGATAATCGGGTCAGCCTTCTTTTCCGGCGCCTTGACGCCCGACAATGACCGGCCCTGGATGCGCTCGCGGGCATAGTTGGCGGCGTTCTGATAGGCGATTTCGGAGATCGAGAGGCCCTGCAGACCGACGCCGAGGCGGGCCTCGTTCATCATGACGAACATGGCAGCTAAGCCCTTGTTCTCGGCACCGATCAGATAGCCGGTTGCCTCGTCATAGTTCATCACGCAGGTCGCGTTGCCGTGGATGCCCATCTTGTGCTCGATGGCGCCGCAGGTGACCGTGTTGCGGGCACCGACGGAGCCGTCATCACCGACCATGAACTTCGGCACAATGAAGAGCGAGATGCCCTTGGTGCCCTCAGGTGCGCCTTCGATGCGGGCCAGCACCAGGTGGATGATGTTGTCCGACATGTCGTGTTCGCCGGCGGAGATGAAAATCTTCTGGCCGGAGATCTTGTAGGAACCGTCACCGTTCGGAACAGCCTTGGTGCGCAGCAAACCGAGGTCCGTGCCGCAATGGGGCTCGGTGAGGTTCATCGTGCCGGTCCAGACACCCTCGACCATCTTCGGCAGATATTTCTGCTTCTGCTCGTCGGAGCCGTGTTCCAGGATCGCGGCGATCGCACCCTGGGTCAGGCCCGGATACATCATCAGCGCCATGTTGGCGGACGACATGTATTCGCCAACCGCGGAATGCAGCGTATAGGGCAGGCCCTGACCACCATATTCCGCCGGCACAGCGAGACCAAGCCAGCCGCCCTGACAATAGGCGTCATAAGCCTGCTTGAAGCCCTTCGGCGTCTTGACCGAACCGTCATCCGAGCGAACGCAGCCTTCCTGGTCGCCGGAGAGGTTGAGCGGGAAAAGCTGCTCTTCCGCGAGCTTGGCCGCCTCGCCCACGATCGCCTCGATCATATCGGGGGTCGCGTCTTCAAAGCCCGGCAGGTTGTTGTACCGCTCGAGACCAAGGACGTCGTTGAGAATGAAAAGCGTGTCGTTTACGGGGGCCTTGTAGACAGGCATCGGTCATCTTCCTCCAAAGACTTCGGTTCCGACGGGATCGGACTGTTCCGGCTTATACAAATAATTGACGTGCGCGTAAACGTCAAAATTTACGGGTCGCTTGTTTTTCGGTTCTCGTCCCGCAGCCCTCCTCCGCCACAACAGACTGCCTGAACCGGCTTGCGCCGGGCATATCGAACGGAACCCAACGCACCGTTTTCCAATTTTTAAGCATGACTTAACGGCTTGTTTACCATGTTTCATGAAAGGTTGCGTTTGAAAGCCGATGATCCGGCCGCGATTCCCACCAAGCCCGGCAAAGCCGGGCGCTCCGGCGGGAGACGGAGGACGAATTCAGCGGCACCGGACGCATCGGGGGGCGCATCCCTCCCCGCATCATGAAGCGAGCAGAACCATGAACGGATCTCGATCCTCCTCTCCGCGCCCCGGCAGCCCATCCTCGCTGGATGCGTTGAGCCGTACCATCGAAGGGCTCGAGGCACGGATCGAGGGCCTGATGAACCAGTCGGGCGCCCGGGCCGCAGTCCCGGAAGCTCAGCCCCGCCCGCTGCCTCGCACTCGCGTGGAGGAACCCGCGCGCCGCGTCGATCCGCTCGCCGAAATCCGCCAGCGTCAGAAGGCGCTGGAGGAAAGCCGTGCGCTCAGCGCCGATCGCGGCAGCCTGTACAATCGCGGCGACGAACAGCCGCCCCGCATGGCCGTGCGCACGCCGCCGCTCTCTGAGCCGCGCCCCGGGTTCAGCACCCGCAGCGATGGTCGTGCCACCGCCCCGATCGCGCCCAGCCCGGCGCCCCTTCACGATGTCAACGATGCCATCGCGACCCTTCGCAAGGAATTGCGCCAGGACGTGACAGAAACCCTCACACGCGAGATCGCAGGTTTGCGCAACGAGATGCGCGCCATCCGGGCGATTGCCGAAGAACACCGGCCGCAGGACGACATGCGTGCCGACATCGCACGGCTGGCGGACAGCATCCAGCAGCTCGACACCTCCCGGATGCCGGGCACGGATGGGCTGAAGCAGGACTTCAACGCGTTGCGCTCCCTGATGGACGGGCTTGCCCGTGAGGAGAGCGTTCAGCGCATGGAGCAGCGCTGGAGCGATGTCGAAGTGCGCTTCGACGAAGACACCGGCGCCATGCGCCACGAGATCATCCGGCTGGCCGACCGCCTCGATGAGATCAAGACCCAGATCGGCACCATGGGTGACAGCCGAACCATCCGGGCGCTCGAAGACAAGCTGATGACCGTGGCCAGCGCGCTGGAACACATCGGCGCACATATCGACCCGAACGAACGCATGGTGATGGAACAGTTCGCCGGCCTCGATCTGCGCCTCGACGAGATCACCCGCGCGATCGCCGCCAATAGCCGCACGAGCGGCACGGCCAACGACCCGGCCACATTCCACCGGCTCGAAGAGCGACTGGTCGGGCTTGCCCGCCAGATTGAATCCCTCTCTGAGCGACGCATGCCCGAGGCGGATTCCTCGCAGGAAC
Organism: Rhizobium sp. AG855; assembly: GCF_003610655.1. Lineage (NCBI taxonomy): Bacteria > Pseudomonadati > Pseudomonadota > Alphaproteobacteria > Hyphomicrobiales > Rhizobiaceae > Rhizobium > Rhizobium sp. AG855. Next base: position 3,148,191 of record NZ_RAQG01000003.1, read on the forward strand.
TGGCCGAGCGGCTGGAAATCCTGACGATGCGGATCGAACAGCTCTCGGCCGAACAAGGCGCCGTGCGTCTGGAGGAACGGCTGGACCAGCTGTCCTACATGCTGGAACGCGGCCAGGCACCGGCTGCGGCGCCGGAATTGACCGGCTACCTCGCCGACATCTCGCGCAAGATCGATGCGCTGGACAGCGGCGCCGGGAATGACCGTCTGGCAGATCGGCTGGAGATCCTTGCACGCCGGATCGAAGATCTCGATGCGCCGCATGCGTCTGCCGTCATCGATGACAGCGCCCTGCGCAATCTTGAGGACCGGCTGAATGCCGTCGTCGACCGGCTGGAGGAAACCAGCGCCACGGTGCCGGGTAGCGAAAGCGCCAGCCTGCGCGGCCTTGAAGAACAGATCGCACATCTTTCCGCTTTGATCAGCCAGCCTTCGGCCGATCCGGAAGTGGCTGGCCGGATCTCCGCGCTGGAAGACTACGTCGCGACCAGCGACGAATACATCATCGAGGCCGCGCGCCAGGCCGCCGAAACGGTGATGGCGAATTTCACCCAGCGCAACATTCTGAACGGCGCGGCACAGCCCGCCGATCTCTCGGCACTGACGGCGCTCTCGGATCACCTGAAGCAGCTTGAGGACTATTCCCGCAATTCCGAGGAGCGGACTCACCGTACCTTCGAAGCGCTGCACGACACGCTGGTACAGATCGCCGGACGCCTCGACGAATTGCACGAATCCTCGCAGCGGCAGGATTCGGCTGTCATGTTCGCCCAGGCACCGATTGCAACCGCGCAGCCGGCACGCCGCACCGATGCACAGGCCCCGGCTGCCAGCGTCAAGCCGCCGGAAATGCCGGAGCCTGCCGCTGCTCCTGCCCATCCGATCGACCAGGAGCTACTGGCCGCTGCCGACGATTTCGCTCAGACGATGACGGCAATGCCCGTCATCGATGCCGCGCGCGAGAAAAAGGCTTCCAAGCCAAGCCTGCTGGCCGGGCTCGGCAAGAAGCTGATGCCGGGGAAGAAGGCAAAGGCGGCTCCGGTTGCGAAGGCAGAAACCCGCCAGGTCGTCGATCCGGCGCCCTCGCTCGATGCCGCCGACGTGCTGCCACCCGACGAGGCGAACGAACTGCTGGAACCCGGTTCGGGCGCACCCGATGTGCGCAAGATCCTGGAGCGCGTACGCGCCAGCCAACAGGCTTCGAAATCCTCCGGTTCCGAGCCGGAAAGCGGCGACCGTACCGACTACATTGCCGCCGCACGCCGTGCCGCCCAGGCCGCCGCGATGGAAATGAACAAGACGCAGAAGGCCAGCCCCTCGGCCAAGGCGTCTGCAAAATCCGCCGGCCAGGCCAACGGCAAGGTCAAAGCAGCGACCGAACACGGTCAGTCATCGCTGTTTGCCCGCTATCGCCGGCCGATCCTGATGGCCGTCGGCGCGATCCTGCTGGCGGCCATGGCGATGCCGCTGGTCAACACGCTGACCAGAAGCGATGCACCCGCCACTGTCGAAGACGTCGCGCCGGACGAAAATGCCCTGGTGACGCCGCCTGCCGAGCCGACCGCATCCGACAATGCCAGCGAGATGGCACCGGCAGCCGATGCGACCGAACCGAATGCCCGCGAGGCCACGGCCGCTGAAGCCACGGAACCGCCAGCCGAGGCAACAGAGCCGTCTGGCACCGCCGTCGCTTCGCCGTCCACCGCCCCGGTCACGATCACCGCTGCCGCGCCGACCAACCCACCGGTCAACGCGTTGATGGCTCCCGCCGCGACCGCGCCTGCCCAGACACTGGACAATGCGTCCGCGCCGGCAATGGCATCGACCGCACCCTCGGCACTTCCGCAACCGGACGCCGTCTCCGTCTCCGTCGCCGCTGCCGCGCCGGCAGCGGAAATTGTCGTGCCGGCCGAGATCACCCCGCCGTCCCTTTCGATCGCGGCCAAGAATGGCGATCCGCAGGCGCTGTTTGAAATCGGCGCCCGCTATACGGAGGGACGCGGCGTCGCCAGCAATTTTGCCGAGGCCGCCAAATGGTACAAACTCTCGGCTGACAAGGGCTTTGCGCTGGCACAATATCGCCTGGCCAACTTCCTGGAGAAAGGAACCGGCCTCGCGCCTGACATCAAGGAAGCCAAGCGCTATTACGAACTGGCGGCAGCCGCCGGCAATGCCAGCGCTATGCACAATCTCGCGGTCATCTACGCCTCCGGCAAGGATGGCGCGCAGGACTATGCCAAGGCGGTCGAATGGTTCGGCAAGGCTGCCGAGCGCGGCGTTTCCGACAGCCAGTTCAACCTTGCGATCCTTTATGCGCGCGGCAATGGCGCGGCGCCGGACCTCGTCCAGTCCTACAAATGGTTCGCAATCGCGGCAAAGGGAGGCGACAAGGACGCCGCCCAGAAGCGAGACGAAGTGGCCAATGCCATGAAGCCGGACCAGCTGGAGCGTGCCCGCGCCGAGGTCGATCTGTGGAAGGCGACGCCCCTCGACCCGGATGCGAATTCCGCGAATATCCCGGATGAATGGGCCGGCAAGGGCCTGAAGACCGCCAGCATCGATATGAAGAAGGCGATCCGCAACATCCAGGCGATCCTGAACAAGAACGGTTTCGACGCCGGCAATCCTGATGGCGTGATGGGTGCCAAGACCGTGACGGCAATCAAGGCCTTCCAGAGCTCGATCGGCGCGGAGCCGACAGGCCAGGTCAGCGACAAGCTGGTCAAGGAATTGCTGGCCCGCAACAAGTGATCGCGCCGTCACAAAAGACGTAAAATCCTTGCCTATGCAGGGATGCTGAATTGACTCGCGGGATATGCGGGCGCAAGAAGGAAATGCCGAGGGATCAAGTGCGATCAAGGACTTGATCCCTTCGAACTGATCCAAAAACGGGGCCGCTCAGGTCCGAACGAGATCCGCGCCGAAAGCGCGGATAATCGCATTTGAGGTCCGAAGGTGACGATCTATCTGCCGATCGCCGAGTTGTCGGTCAATATCTTCATCATCCTCGGCATGGGCGCGGCTGTCGGCTTCCTCTCGGGCATGTTCGGCGTCGGCGGCGGCTTCCTGATCACGCCGCTCCTGATCTTCTACAACATCCCGCCCGTCGTCGCGGTCGCCACCGGTGCAAATCAGGTCGTCGCTTCGTCGGTGTCTGGGGCCATCACCCATTTCCGTCGCGGTTCGCTCGACATGAAGCTCGGGACCGTGCTGCTGATCGGCGGTCTTGCAGGGGCGAGTATCGGTGTGGGAATCTTCTCCTGGCTCAGACGCCTTGGCCAGCTGGATCTGATCATCTCGCTGCTCTATGTCGTCTTTCTCGGCACGGTCGGCGGGCTGATGCTGGCGGAAAGCCTGCGGGCATTGCGCCGCGCGGCGCGCAACGAGACGGCACCGCTGAAGCGACCCGGCCAGCACAACTGGGTGCACCGTCTGCCCTTCAAGATGCGGTTCAAGAAGTCGAAGATCTATCTGAGTGTCATTCCGATCCTGGCGCTGGGTTTTGCGATCGGCATCCTCACCTCGATCATGGGTGTCGGCGGCGGCTTCATCATGGTGCCGGCGATGATCTACCTCCTGCGCATCCCGACCAACGTCGTCGTCGGGACGTCGCTGTTCCAGATCATCTTCACCACGGCCTATACGACCATCGTGCAGGCGGCGACGAACTATTCGGTCGACATCGTGCTTGCCTTCATCCTGATGGTGGCGGGCGTGATCGGGGCGCAATACGGCGTGCGTGTCGGGCAAAAACTGCGTGGCGAACAGCTGCGGGCGCTGCTCGGCCTGCTGGTTCTCGCAGTCGGCGTGCGTCTTGCGATCGAACTCGTCGTGCCGCCGGAAGACATCTACTCGATTGCGATCGGGGGCTGAGCAGATGATGCGCCTCCCCATCCTTGCTTCCGCGTTTCTGCTGTCGCTGCTCTTCGCCCTTCCGGCCTCAGCGCAAGACCCGCTGGCGCTCGATTTCACCGGCAAGGAAAGCCTCGACATCGGCACCTCGACCAGTGAAATCGCGATCACGTCGGATTTCTCCGGCGCCGATCTCACCATTTTCGGGGCTCTTGCCAATACCGACCAGTTGTTGCTCGCCATCGGCCAATACGACGTGGTGGTGACCCTCGAAGGCCCCAGCGACTGGACGACGGTGCGGCGCAAGGAGCGACTGTTCGGGATCTGGGTCAACCGCAGTTCGATGACCTTCGAGCAGATGCCGATCTCGTATTCACTGGCCAGCACGCGGCCAGTCGAGCAAATTTCTGCGGCACGCGAGCTGACTTCGCGCAACATCGGCATCGATCATCTGGCATTGACGCCGACCGGCTACATCACCACCGCCGCCAATCTCGCGGAATTCCGCGACGCATTCCGGCGACTGAAACAGAGCCAGGGTCTTTACCAGCGCGACACGAATGGCGTGCGCTTCGTCTCGTCGAGCCTGTTCAAGGCAACGCTGCGCCTGCCCGCGAACATTCCGGACGGTGTGCACATGGTGCATGCCTATCTGTTCAAATCTGGCGAATTCATTGCGGAGAAGGAATTGCCGCTGCGCGTGATCAAGACCGGTCTCGAAGAGGCGATCACGGAAGCCGCCCATGAACAGCCACTCCTCTACGGCCTGTTCGCCGTTCTGACAGCGCTGATCACGGGTTGGCTGGCGAGCTTGGTGTTCCGGAAGGATTGAGGATCGCGGCGTCCTCCGCCATGCGCGCCTTCACAGCCAGATAGGCGGCCGTCAGGTCGGCAAGAACATCTCGGGCATTCGGCTCTCGCGCGGCCCCGAGATGGATGACCCGAAGCTCGGCCATGAAGTCTTCCCAGAGCGGCGGGCCACCCTTTTCCAGCAGTTCCGCGCGGATGGACAGATCCTCGCTGACAGGCCGGTGGCGCCGCCCCCATGCGCCCATCATCGCCAACAGGGGAACCAGCTGGATCGACGCTTCCGTCAGCGAATAGACGCCCTTCTGCTTGTGCGTCGGATCGTCCCTGCGTGACAGAAGATCACAAGCGACCAGACGCTTCAGACGATCGGCGAGGATGTTGGAAGCAATGCCTTCCTCCGACTGCTGCAACAATTCGCGGAAATGCCTGCGATTGCCGAACATCACGTCCCGGATGACGATCAAGCTCCAACGATCGCCGATCACCTCCAGGGTGAGAGTGATGGGACAGCCCGAGCGCTGCATCGTCATTGAGTGGCCTCCGAAACCGATTGCGTAATGCCACCAGTTGGGGTAGCAATCAACCAGTTGCAATACGCAACCGGAGCGAGGGGAAAATCATGCGGAAACTGGTGGGCTGGAACCTGATGTCGCTGGACGGGTATTTCGAGGGCGACACCCCTTGGGACCTGGCATTTCATCTTCTCGCCTGGGGCGCGGATCTGCGGAATTATGCCCTGTCTCTCGGCGAGGAGACTGACTTCATCGTCTTCGGCCACAAGACCTATGAGGGCATGGCAGCTCACTGGCCGGACGCGACGGACGAGCTTGAGATCAAGGCCTATATGAATGCCAAGCCCAAGGGCGTCGCCACACGGACCTTGAGCGACGCATCGTGGAACAACACGCGCATCATCAAGGATGCCGTGACGGACCTGAGGCAGATGAAGGCCGAGCCAGGCAAGACCATCTTCGTGTTCGGAAGTGCCGCGCTGCAACACGATCTCCTGGAGGCGGGGCTGGTCGACGAATTGCGGGTCTGCGTGGTGCCCGTCCTGCTCGGCAAGGGGACGCCCCTGCTCAAGCCCGGTCAGGAACGGCGGCTGGCGCTGATCGCGGCAAACCCCGTCGACACCGGCGCGGTGATCCTGCGTTATTCCGTCGGTGCAGGCTGAACCCGCTGTTTCAGCCGAGCAGATTGCCGAAACGTACGGAGTAGATCCGGTCGCGGCCGAGCAGGTGGGCGATCAGGTCGGTGCGGGCGAACAGGCCGGTAAAGGCCTTGTGGCGCAGATCGAGGCCGCCTGTCGTCACGCCGAAGGACGGCATGATCAGGCGATTGCCATCGGTCGCAAAACACGGGCGGCGCACGGATTTTTCGCGCCGACGCACGGTGGCCGAGGGATGCAGATGTCCGGCAACTTCGCCCTTGCCATGGGCCAGTGACGGTTCGTGCCGGAAGGTGAGGCCGGAAAGCGCAATCTCATCGGCGCAGATACCGGGCAGGCCCGTCGTTCCGTCAGGATCGTGGTTGCCGTTGATCCAGATGAGATCGCGGCCGCGGGCGATCGCCAGAATCATCTCGCGGAAGGGCAAGGGCATCAGAGCCGAACCGACCCGATCATGGAAATTGTCCCCCAGACTGATCACCGTCTTCGGATGGTAACGCGTCACGACAGCGTCGAGGAGCCTCAGTGTTGCCTGCGTGTCGTAAGGCGGCAGAAGCTGGCCGCGGCGGGCAAAGGCGGCGCCTTTCTCGAGGTGCAGGTCCGAGACGACAAGCGTGTCCAAGTCCGGCAGATAAAGCGCGCCGGTCAGATCGCAGACCGCTGCAACGCCGCAGAGTGCGATCTCGGTTGCCATTTCGGCCATGTCAGGCGGCGCCAGGCGCCGTGCGGTCAAGCTCGTCATACGTCGGTCCTGCCGTTCCCGGCGTTTCGTCATGCCGGTCGCTTCCGGCGTCAGGCCATGGCCTCGGCGATCAGGTCGTCGGCCGCCATGGAGAGCACATGCTCCTGGGCATCGCCGGCCACCGGCTCCTTGCCGATTTCCAGCATCACCGGCACGGCGAGCGGCGAGATATGGTCCAGCCTCTTGTGCAGGATATGGCCCTTGATTCGCTCCAGCATATCGGCAAGTCGGGCGATGTCCAAAAGTCCTGCGGCGGCATCCTGTCGCGTCGCCTGCATCAGGATGTGGTCAGGCTCGTGGCTGCGCAGCACGTCATAGATCAGATCGGCCGAGACCGTCACCTGGCGGCCGGACTTTTCCTTGCCCGGATGACGTTTTTCGATCAGGCCGGCGATGACGGCGCAGGTGCGGAAGGTGCGTTTCAGCATCCAGCTCTCGTCGAGCCAGGCTTCGAGGTCGTCGCCCAACATGTCCTGATCGAAGAGGTCGGACAGGCTGAGCGCGCCCCTTGCGATCCGCGACCCCATATCCTCCAGGCCCCAGACGGCGAGTGCATAGTCCGTGGCGACAAAGCCGAGGGGCTTTGCGCCCATCCTCTCCAGGCGGCGAGTCAGCAACATGCCCAGCGTCTGGTGGGCGAGCCTGCCTTCGAAGGCATAGACGACCATGTAGAAACGCTCGCCGCGCGGAAAGGTCTCGATCAACAGGTCGCCGCGCTTCGGCAGCACCGATTTTTCCGCCTGCAGTGACAGCCAGTCGCGTACCTGATCGGGCAGGCTGGTGCGGCGGGCGGAATCATCGAGCATGGCGCGGACCTGGTCGGCGAGATAGGTCGAGAGCGGGAACTTGCCGCCGGCATAGGCGGGGATTTTTGGATCCTGGGAGAAGGCGTTGGACACCAGGCATTCATTGTCGCGGATGCCTTCAAAGCGAAGCACCTTGCCGGCGAAAAGGAATGTGTCGCCCTGGGTCAGTTGCTCGAAGAAATATTCCTCGACCTTGCCCAGCGTCATGCCGCCCCGGCCGATCGAGCCCAGATGGTTGCGCTTCACCAGCCGGACATTCAGCATCGGCATCTCGACGATGGTGCCGAGGTTCAGGCGATACTGCTGGGCGACCTGCGGGTTCGACACACGCCAGAGGCCCTCCTTGGTCTTGCGGATACGGGCATAACGCTCATAAGTCCGAAGGGCATAACCGCCGGTCGCGACAAAATCGACGATGCGGGCAAAGGTTTCGCGCGGAAGTGCGGCATAGGGCAGTGCACTCACCACTTCGCCGTAGAGATCCTCCTCATCGAAGGGGGCCGCGCAGGCCATGCCGAGCACATGCTGGGCGAGCACATCGAGCGAGCCCTCCCCCACCGGCGGCGTGTCCTGGGCACCAAGATAGTTGGCATCAAGCGCCGCCTGACACTCCATGACCTCGAAGCGGTTGGCCGGCACCAGAATGGCGCGCGACGGCTCATCCATCCGGTGGTTGGCGCGGCCGATACGCTGGGCCAACCGCGAGGCGCCCTTCGGCGCACCGACATGGACGACCAGATCGACATCGCCCCAGTCGATGCCGAGATCCAGCGTCGACGTCGCAACCACGGCGCGCAGCCGGTTTTCGGCCATGGCCGCCTCGACCTTGCGGCGCTGCGAGACATCGAGCGAGCCGTGATGGAGCGCGATCGGCAGGTTGTCGTCGTTCACGGTCCAGAGTTCCTGGAAGAGCATTTCAGCCTGGGAACGGGTGTTGACGAAAAGCAGCGTCGTCTGGAAGTCCTTCAGCACCTTGTAGACGTCAGGGATGGCATAACGCGCGGAATGGCCCGACCAGGGAATGCGCTCTTCGGTTTCCAGGATGGTGATGTTCGGTCGCGCCCCACCGTCCACGGTAATAAGGCCGGCGGCGGCCTCTGCGTCCGTCCGCTGGCCAACCAGCCAGCGCCGCAGATCGATCGGCTGGGCGACGGTGGCGGAGAGGCCGATGGTCTTGAGGTCCGGTGCCAGGCGACGCAAGCGTGCCAATCCCAGTGACAGAAGGTGGCCGCGTTTGGACGTGACCAGCGAATGCAGTTCGTCGAAGATGACATAGCGCAGATCCTTGAAGAACCTGACGGCATCGGAATGGGAGATGAGCAGCGCCAGCTGCTCCGGGGTCGTCAGCAGGATATCTGGCGGATTGGTCTTCTGGCGCTGACGCTTGGAGGCTGGGGTGTCGCCGGTGCGGTTCTCGATGGTGATCGAAAGCCCCATTTCGGTGACCGGCTTCATCAGGTTGCGCTCAATGTCGACGGCGAGCGCCTTCAAGGGCGAAATGTAGAGCGTATGGATGCCGGTAAAGGCTTCTCCCGGCTTCTTAGGCCCGCGCTCGGTGAGTTCGGTCAGCGATGGCAGGAACCCAGCCAAGGTCTTGCCGGCGCCGGTGGGCGCGATCAGAAGCAGGCTTTCGCCGCCTTTGGCGCGGGACAGAAGTTCCAGCTGGTGCGCACGCGGCCGCCAACCCTTTTCGCCGAACCAGCGAAGGAAGGGGGCAGGCAATTGCGAGAGATCGGAATCAGAGGTGCTCACGGCCCCAAGGTAGTGGACGCAGGCGGAAAGAGAAGGGGATAAGGGCGCGACGGTATCGTCAGACGCCGAAACGCCGTTCCAGGGCTTCAAGCCGTTCGTTCAGATCCTCGATCGCGCGACGGTTTTGCAGATTGCCCTGCAAGGCGTTCAGGATCTCGTTGTATTGACTGCGCGCCTCGATTGCGAGCTCCCGGAGCTGTGTGACGCAGCCTTCCACGATGCCCTCAAGTTCTCCGACCCGTTGGAAAAGTGCGTCCAGGCGTGAGTTGACCTCGGTTCGGAACTTCACCATCTCATTTCTGAACGCCGCCATCTCGGAGCGGACGTCGCGAATATCCCCGCGCGCTTCAGAATGAAACTCGATCATCTGGTCGCGCAGCTGCATGTTTTGACGTGAGAGCTTGATGAACTCCGCATCGAAACGATGCGTCGTCTGAAGGTTGTTCGCGACGCTCTGATTGAGCATCTTCATCCCGTCAATCAAAGACGAGAGATGATTGACGAGGCTATTCTGAAACTCTCTGTCCTCTGCCATGGGCGACCTTTCGCAACCTGAAGACGAGACAAATATACGAATATTCCCGTCTCTTCGCAATCCGGGTCTTTACCTCAGCGCGATATAGCGGTCCGAACGATGGTTGATGGCGAGGAACAGGTTCAGCACCACGGCGCCGATGACCGAATAGAGCACCACGCCTGGGCTGACGACGGCAAAAGCGAGGGCCATGACGCAGAGGTCGAAGGCGAGCTGCACCAGGCCGGCGCGGATGCCGAAGCGATCCTGGATGTAGACAGCGAGGATGCCGAGACCGCCGAGGCTGGCGCGGTGGCGATAGAGCGCCAAGAGACCAAAGCCGAGCAGCAGTCCGCCGAGGACTGCGGCCCAAAGCGGCGCGATACTTTCGATCAAAAGGAAACGGCTTTCGATTTCGACGAGGAAAGAGGTCAGACCGACGGCGATGAAGGTCTTGATGGTAAAATCGAGCCCGACGCGGCGCAAGGACAGGATGTAGAAGGGCAGATTCAGCAGGAAGAAGAGCAGACCGAAGCTCCAGCCGCTCCAGTAGTGCAAAACGAAGGCAAGTCCGGCCATGCCGCCCGTCAGAAGGCCAACCTTGGCAAGGAAATAGAGGCCAAGGGCGGCAATCAGGCTGCCAGCCACAAGGCCCTGCAGATCCTCCGCCGGGGTGTGGCGGGTGGGATTGGAATTCCAGATGCCCAGCATGCTCGTCATTTGTGCCATCACATCTCTCCGGAAAAGGTGGCCTCCCAAGCCGAAATGCTACGCGAGAATCACCGGATCGCAAGAGCGATGGGTCAGGAAAGCTGACCTATCGGAGAAATCGCAAGAAAGCTGCTTTTCAAGGCCTTCTCGACGCAAGAAACAGGATGCCCAAGACCGGTTTGCCGCCATCCATGCGAATGGTCGTGCGGCGCAGGGTGATCAGTTCGAAGTCGTTTTCGGTGAGGCGCGCACGAACATGGGCTTCGCTATGGGCATAACGCAGACTGGGCGCGAGCTGGAACCCGTCGCCCTCGCCGGCATCCTCCACCGAAAAGGCAAAAAGCGCGCCCGGTGCGGCAAGCGCCGAGGCTAGCGAAAAGGCGTTGCCGAGATCCCCCAAATACATCAACACGTCCGCCGCGGAGACGAGATCGGCGCGCGCCTGGGGCAAGTCATCGGCAAAGAGGCCGGACGCCGTGCTATCGAGCGACAAGTCCGCCTTGGCCAGAAGATCATAGAGCTGTTTTTCCTCCGCCTTGGTCAGCATGTTGACCGAGAGGTCGAAGCCTTCGAGACGGGCGGTCCGCTCACGGATTTCCGCGCCGAAGAGACCCGTGCCACAGCCGAGATCGACTGTCGTGTGAAACCGCTCGGGATGATGCTCGGCGACCAGCGCGGCGAGCTTGCCTGGCACGGTATAGTCGAGCCGCTCGACCAGCGCCTTGTCGAAGCGATCGGCGTAATCATCGAACAGCGCCTCGACATAGGCGCTCGGCGGCGCGTCCGGCACCTCCTCGGCGCCGAGCAAGGCGAGCTTGAGGCGGGCGCCGAAGAGATCCTCGGCATCGCGTTCCAGCACCTTGCGCAATGCGGCCACGGCCTTGTCCGGAACACCCGCCTTCTCGGCATAATCGGCGAGGCGCACGAGACCCGCCGGCCAGTCGGGCGCCAGTTCCAGCGCCTGCTCCATCAGTTCGACGGCGGCCTCATGTTCGCCATTGTCGGCGAGCATGCGGGCATAATCGGCGCGACGATCGGCGATCACGTCGCCGGACGAGAATTGCGTGGGGTGCATCGGCCCGTTCCTCAAGACCTTTTCCAACGCGGGCAAGGCGCGCGGTCTTGACCGATCGGCAGAAAAAACTCAAGTCCTATCGGCAGGACCTGCCCCTATCCGCTTGCATGGACTGGACGGGTCGCCCATATCTCTGGCCAACAACAGGAGACAGGCATGGCTGACGGCATCAATCGGTTTCTCGGCGACACACCCGGCAGGACGCTGGTCAAGCTGGTCGTCGTCTCGCTGATCGTCGGCTTCGTCATGGCCGTCTTCGGGCTCGAGCCGATGGACCTCATCAACGGCGTCCGTTACTTCATCATCGATCTCTGGCATACCGGCTTCGATGCGCTGGGCAGAGTGGGCCAGTATTTCCTCATCGGCGCAACTGTGGTGATCCCGGCCTTCATCATTTTGCGCCTCTTCGCATCCCGGAACTGATCGCTGATGGCCATGCCCTCCCTGCCGCGCCGGCAGCTTCTTCTCCTGTCGGCCGGCGGCTTCGCCGCTGCGATGGCCGGCTGCCGCACGACCGATGTCTTGTCTCCCTCCGACGGACAGTCGCGCGTGGAGACGACGGCGGCACTCACCATGGTCAATACGCTGCGACAGTCGCGCGGTCTCTCCGCCCTCAGCCGCAATGCGCAAGCCGAGATCGCGGCGGTCGCGCAGGCGAAACGCATGGCGCGCGCCGGCAAGATGTCCCATCTGATCGGCTTCAACGACAGTTTTGCGGCGCGCATGAAGGGCCATGGCGTACCCCTGCCGGCCGCCGAGAACATCGCCGCCGGCCAGGATACGGTGCAGCGCGCCGTGCAGGCCTGGATCGATTCGAAGCGCCATCTCGACAACATGCTCGGCAACTTCAACGGCCTCGGGGTCGCCGTCGCCTGGGATTCCTCTTCCGGTAACCGCCCCTATTGGGCCATGGTACTCTCGGCCTGAGCGATTCTCCGCTCCGGTCCCTGCCGGAGCATGCGATGACCAGTCCGTCCACGCCCTTTCGAGATATCGAGGTCTCCCACCGCACCGTGCTTGCGATCGCGGTGCCGATGACACTCGGCTTCGTCACGACGCCGCTGCTCGGGCTGACCGATACGGCCGTGGTCGGACGCTCGGGATCGGCCGAAGCCCTGGCAGGTCTCGCGATCGCAGCAGCCCTCTTCGACCTGCTCTTTGCCAGCCTCAATTTTCTGCGCGCCTCGACGACAGCGCTGGTGGCGCAGGCGCAGGGGCGCGGTGAAGCAGATGAACTCTTTGCCGTCTTCTGGCGGTCGATCGTGCTTTCGGTCGGCTTCGGCCTGCTGATACTGCTCGTGGCGCCGATCATCATCACCGGCGGCCCGGCGCTGATGGGGGCTGCCGGGGACGTGCAGATGGCAGCGGCCACCTATATCGGCATCCGCATCCTCGCCGCCCCGATCACGCTTGCCAATTTCACCCTGCTTGGCTTCGTGCTCGGGCGGGGACTTGGCAAGGTCGGGCTCGCCCTCCAGATCGTGCTCAACGGCGTCAACATCGCCATGTCGATCCTGCTCGGGCTCACCTTCGGCTATGGCATTGCCGGGGTCGCCTGGGGCACGGTGCTCGGGGAAACGGTGGCGATGCTGGCCGGTTTCGGCTTCGTCTTCTGGCGTTACGGTACGGCGGCCATGCCCCGGATGTCGATGCTGACCGATGGTGCCAAACTCATGGCGCTCTTCCGGCTCAACCGCGACATCCTCATCCGTACCTTCTCGCTGATCACAGCCTTTACCGTGATGACCCGCATCGGTTCCGGTTTCGGTGCCGTGACGCTCGCCGCCAATGCCGTCCTGATGAATTTCTTCATGATCGCAAGCTTCTATCTCGACGGCATGGCGACAGCCGCCGAACAGATCGTCGGCGAAGCGGTCGGCGCCCGCCACCGCCCGGCCTTCGTCAAGGCGGTGCAACTGACCGGTCTCTGGTCCTTCGGTCTTGCGATCGCCAGCCTCGGCTTCTTCCTTGCCCTCGGCGACGCCATTGTCGGCTTCATCACCACCGCCGGCGATGTGCGGGCGGTGGCGCAAACCTATCTGCTCTATGCCGCTCTGACGGCGCTCACCGGGGCGCTGGCCTTCCAGATGGATGGCGTCTTCATCGGCGCGACCTGGTCGTCCGAGATGCGCAACATGATGATCCTGGCGCTTCTTGGCTATCTCGCAAGCGTGGCCGTGCTCGTGCCGCTCCTTGGCAATCACGGGTTATGGATCGCGCTCAACATGTTCCTGGCGCTGCGCGGCCTGCTGCTTCTGTCGCGCCTGAAGGCGAAGACCGATCAGACCTTTGCCGACAACCAGTGATCGAGCCGCGTGTCGCGCAGGTCGCGGATGTTTGACACACCCTCGCGGTCCAGGAGGGCAGAAAGGCCCTTGACGATGCGGCCGGGCAAAGCCGGGCCCTCATAGACCATGCAGGAATAGAGCTGCACCAGGTCTGCACCGGCGCGGATCTTTTCGAGCGCCGTCTCAGCTGACGACACGCCACCGACGCCGATGATCGGCAGGGTCGCACCGACCCGCTTGCGCATGCGTGCCAGCACCGCCGTCGACTTGTCGAAGAGCGGCACGCCGGACAGGCCCCCCGCCTCGTCGGCATGGGTGCGGTCGGACAGGCCATCACGCGACAGCGTGGTGTTGGAGACGATCAGGCCGTCGAGATCATGGGCGAGCGCCACTTCCGCGATATCGTCCAAACCTTCCTCTGTGAGATCAGGCGCGATCTTCAGGAAGACCTGCAGGCGTTTGCCGGCCCGGATCGCCTCCTCCTTGCGGGCGGCCAGCACGGCGGAGAGGAGCGCATCCAGGCTTTCCTTCGCCTGCAGGTCACGCAGGCCCGGCGTGTTGGGCGAGGAGATGTTTGCGGTGAAATAGCTCGCCACGGAATAGAAGCGGCGGATGCCGGCGACATAATCCGCAATCCTGTCCGGCGCATCCTTGTTGGCACCGATATTGACGCCGACGACGCCGGGGCGGTTACCACGGGCCAACAGGCGGTTGAGCGCCGCCTCATGGCCCTCATTGTTGAAGCCGAGGCGGTTGATCACCGCGCGGTCGCGTTCCAGCCGGAAGATGCGCGGCTTCGGATTGCCCGACTGCGCCTTCGGGGTCAGCGTTCCCACTTCGGCAAAACCGAAGCCGAGCCCGAGCAGCGCATCCGGCACCTCGGCATTCTTGTCGTAACCGGCGGCCATGCCGAGCGGGTTTTCAAACCGGAGACCTGCCACGGTCTGGGCAAGGCGTGGATCGGCGGGGGCTCTGCAGGCGGGCACGAGGCCCGTCTTGAGGGCCGCGACCGAAAGTCCGTGCGCGGTTTCGGCATCAAAGAGGAACAGGCCCCGTCGGCCGAGCGAAAACAGATCGAGCATCAGGGCACCTCATCAAAATCAGCAGGGAACACATGGGTGCCATCCGGCCCCAGCGGCAGCGGCTTTTCCCAGATCACGGCATCGAGCGGCAGGTCGGCAAAGAGATGCGGGAAGAGATCGCCGCCGCGCGACGGCTCCCATTTCAAGGCCTCGCCGAAGACAGCCGCATCCACTGCCACCAACAGGAGATCCGTCTCGCCGGAAAAGTGCAGCCGCGCGGTCTCAACGGCCTGGGCGGCGGTGGAAAAATGGATATAGCCATCCTTGCGGTCGATCGGCGCCCCCTGGAAAACACCCTGCTTGCGGGCCTCCTGCCATAATTCTTGCGGCACGATCTTGTATATGGTCTTCACCACGGTCCGGCTCCTCGCAGATGATCAGGCGTCGGGCTGCGGTTTGCCGCAAACCGCGCCAAATGTCCACGCCACAGGACTGTCGGATCAAGAGGAGGTGACGATGTGTGACTTGAAACCAGCGGGACTGCTGATCGCGCTCGCATGCCTCATTGCCCCGGCATTGCCGCGGATCGCCGCCGCGCAAGACGGCGCGAACGATCGCTACACACTGGAAAAATCGGAAAGCGGCTTCGTCCGGCTCGACCGTCAGACCGGCGCCGTGACACTCTGCACCGAGGCTGAGGGCACCTTGACCTGCCGCATGGGCGCCGACGAGCGCGCGGCCTATGACGCGGATCTCGCCCGGCTTGAAAAACGCGTTGAGACCCTGGAACGGCAGCTGGCTTCCGGGCGTCCGGCGGCGGCAGCCCCGCTTCCGAGCGATGCCGAGATCGACCGCTCCATCGGCATCATGGAGCGTTTCATGCGCGCCTTTTTCAACCTCGTGCAGGAATTCCGCGATGACGAGGCCAAACCCACACCCGACCGGACATGAAACTTCTGCGCGTCCAAAGGGGCAATCTGTGCACAACCATTGTCTAGTGGGCCTGCAAGCGCTAAAAGATGAAGACGCGATCACGCGCACTTTGACATCGCTCTTGGGAGGGGGCTTTGACATGGCTGCATCGACCTTCATCATCGCCGACGATCATCCGCTCTTTCGTGGCGCTCTGCGTCAGGCCGTGACCGGCATCGACGGACCCCAGACCATTATCGAGGCCGGCGATTTCGAAGCCGCGCGCAAGGCAGCGGCCAGCCATCCGGATGCCGACCTGATGTTGCTCGACCTCGCCATGCCGGGTGTCTCCGGCTTTTCCGGTCTGATGTCGCTCAGGGCCGAATTCGCAAGCCTGCCGCTGGTCATCGTGTCCGCCACCGACGATCCGGTCACCATTCGCCGGGCGCTCGAACTCGGGGCCTCCGGCTTCATCTCGAAGTCGGCCGGCATCGAGGATATCCGCGCCGGCATCCAGTCGGTCCTGGAAGGCGATATCGCCACACCCGCCAGCTATACCGGTGGCCAGGAAACAGACCCAGATGTCGCCGACCTGATCAACCGATTGCGCACGCTCACTCCGCAGCAGAGCCGCGTTCTCGGCATGCTGGGTGAAGGCCTGCTGAACAAGCAGATCGCCTATGAACTCGGCGTCTCGGAAGCGACGATCAAGGCGCATGTCTCGGCCATCCTGCTGAAGCTCAAGGTGGACAGCCGCACCCAGGCGGTGATCCAGCTCGGCAAGATCAATATGGCGATGGTCGCCTGAGCGGAGACAGGATTAGAGGATTTTATTCCTTTTCGCTTTACTCGACGGGCGTGCTCCATTATGGTTCTGCCGACTGCCGGACGGGATCATCCGATCCTCTCGGCGCCGGGTGGGGCGCGAAAATGCTTTCGCATGACAGCATATGGGCCGCGATTGACAGGCTGGCGGAGCAGCACGCGCTGACGCCTTCCGGTCTCGCACGCCGTGCCGGCCTCGATCCCACCTCCTTCAACAAGTCCAAGCGCGTCGGCGCGGATGGCCGCATGCGCTGGCCGTCAACCGAATCCATCTCCAAAGTGCTGGAGGCGACCGGCGCCAGCCTCGACCAGTTCATGCGCTATGTGTCGCCGGATGGCCTGCGCGGAAACCAGTTGCCGGAGGGGTCCTTCCCGCCGCAGGCAAGCTCGATCCCGCTGCTCGGCATGGCGCAAGCGGGCGCAGGCGGCTTTTTCGACGATGGCGGCTTTCCGGCCGGTCAGGGCTGGGATCTCGTCGAGTTTCCGGCAGCACCCGGCCGCAACAACGGGGTCTACGCGCTCGAAGTCCAGGGCGAGAGCATGAAACCGCTCTACCGGGACGGCGACATCCTGATCGTCGAGCCGGGCGCGCAGGTCAGGCGTGGTGACCGCGTCGTGGTGAAGACCCGCGAAGGCGAGGTCATGGCCAAGATCCTCGCCCGCCAGAGCGCCAAGACCATCGAGTTGCAATCCCTCAATCCGGAACACCCGCCGCGCAGCCTCGAGATGAGCGATGTGGAATGGGTGGCGCGGATCATCTGGGCGAGCCAGTAGGAATTCGAACCTATGCGACGGACCGTCACCTTCATCGCGGGCGTGATCGGGCTCCTTGTCTGGGGCTTTCTCGTCGTGACTGCCGGCCAGAGTTTCCGCGAAGATCCCGTTGATTACGACATGCAGGATCTCGACGTGCCGGACCCTGCCGAACTCGACCTGCCGGATGTGAGCGCGGCGCCTGAGGCTGTTACGGACCCTGCCGCCACGGCTGCAGCGCTCCAGACCCCGCGTCGGGTGCGCGCCATAGAGCCACAGCAATTCGCGTCGCCGGCCTATTCCGACACCGGCGACCTCCAGCGGGTTGCGGCCCGGGCGCCGCTGGCCGATCCGCCGAAGCGGGCGAAGGCCAAGGTGGTTCTGCTGCACCGTCCGACGAGCCTGCAGGCCGGCGTCATCGGCTTCGGCCAGACACAGACCGTGCGGCTGGTCGACATCTCGGCAACCGAGCTGGAGCGAACCTGCCCGGATGCCAGCGATGGCCGCTGGGCCTGCGGGGTGATGGCCCGAACGCAGCAGCGCCTCTTCATCCGCAACCGCTCTCTTGCCTGCGAGACGGCCAGCGCCGCCTGGCAGGGCGAAATCCGCACACGCTGCTGGATCGGCCTGCAGGACGTCTCCGCCTGGCTCGCCAAGCAGGGCTGGGCCGAAGCCGAGCCGAAATCCTCGCTCTTTCCACTGACGGAACTTGCGCGCGCGGAAAGACGCGGGCTCTTTGGTGATGCCGTGCGCTAGACGTGAGTGTATGATTGCCGCGTCACCTCGCCACCCACCCGGATCGCCATGAAAGAACCGTCCTTCGCTTGAAACGCGGGACCGCACTTCCTACTCTTTCGCGAGCAACAGGAACAAGACACCCATGACCAACCACGTTTCGCCGCAGGAAGCCCTGATCTTCGTCATGGTGATGGCCTCTGCGGTCGACAATGCCATGGCCGAAACCGAACTCGTGCGGATCGGCCAGTTGATCGACATCCTGCCGGTTTTCGACGACTTCGAGAAAGAGGACCTGCTCGAAGTCTCGCAACGCTGTGCGAAGATCCTGGCTGGCCCTGAAGGCCTGGACATTGCGCTGGAAACGATCCGCGACGCGCTGCCGGAATGGCTGCACGAGACGGCCTACGCGCTGGCCGTTGAAATCGTTGCGGTCGACCTTTCGGTCAAGCGGGAGGAACTTCGCCTGCTGCAGCTGCTGCGCGATCGCTTCGGCCTCGACAAGCTGACCTGTGCGGCACTGGAGCGCAGTGCATCGGCCCGTTACCGTCGGTCCTGATCCGCTTATCCGCGTCCGGCGCTCTCAGTAGAGCCCGGCCGGGAAATAGCGCAGATAGATTTCTTCCAGGCGCCCGTTCTTCGAGAGCATGGCCAGCGCACTTTCCAGCGCTGCGGCCAGGCTTTGATCCTTGCCGGCGACCATCACGGTCATGCCTTCGCCAAGATGGGTTTCCGAAAGATAGGCGCCACCGAGAAAGGCGCAGCAATTGCCGGCAGCCGGGCTCTGCATCCAGAAGGACGACTGCAGCGCGTCGGCAAAGACGGCATCGATGCGTTTGTCTCTCAGCGCCTGCATCAGGCTGTCGCGGTCCTTGAACGGCACCGCGCGGATATCGGGAAAGAAGGCCTTCAGCATTGCGGCATGGGCCGTATTCTCCACCACGCCGACCGGCCGTCCGAACAGGCTCTCGGCGTCGGGCCGGGCAAGTCTCCTGTCGCGCGCGACGAGAAAACGGGCCGGCAACAGCAGGTAGGGCCTCGTGAACCGGAAGCGCTTGCGCAGTTCCGGCGTTACCGCGACGCCGGCCAGCACGGCCTCGCCCTGCCCCGCATCCAGCGCATCTGCCAGCTGTTCATACGGCAAGGCCTGGATCTGGCAGCGTGCCTGCATGGAGAGTTCCTCGCAGATCGCCCGCGCGAGATCGACATGGAAACCGGAGAGGCGGTCGGCCTGGTCGGTGAAGTTGAAGGGCGGAAAATCCGTCGTCGTCAGAAACCGCAGACGCAGCATGCCGCTGATATCCGGCCGCACCAGCCGTTCGCGCGCATCGAAGAGCACGGGCAGGTCTGCGGGCTGGCCCGCAGTCTCCGCCTGGGCTCCAGCCGGAACCGGTGCCAGCAGGGGCAGGACGAGAGCAAAGGCCGCGATCCGCCGGCACAACCCCGCAAAATCTAGGGATGTAACTTTAACGCGCATCTCTATCATCTTCTACCGGGCAAGTGGGGGCGTCGTCGTGATCCGGTGACGTGTATCAGGTTGGTGTGGACGAGGGAATACGGCCCGAGGCTTGTTGCCATGCGCCGTCCGTCAGCATTGCGTAACGACAGGCCAGGAGAGCGCGGACCTCTCGGACCTGACACCACGGCGTCACTGCGGGAAGAAGCCCGTCTGCTGCATACGCTCGGCATCTCGAAACCGCTCCTGGCGCGCATGGCGCGCACCGCCATGCAACGCGGAACGACGATCGAGCAGGAACTGCTGTCGAGCGGCGAGATCGAAGAGGACGCCTATTTTGCCGGGCTCGCACGCATGTACGGCCTCCCCTTCCTGGCCGAAATCCCAGCAGAACTCGTCGACGACCACCGCGCCATCGACAGCCAGCTGACAGAGCCGCGCATGCTGCGGCTGCACTACCCCAATCGTCCCCCGGTGATGGCGCTTGTGCCGACCATCACCCAGATCGAGAGCATGCGTGTCCGGCTGAAACGCAGCGGCAACCTGGCCGATGCCTGCGTGACCACCACGCCTTCTGCGATCCGGCGCGCGGTGTGGCAGGTCGGCGAAGAACGGCGGGCGCATCAAGCCGTACACCAACTTTTCGAGAAGGCGCGGCCGCTGTCGGCACGCCTCGTCGTCACCGGCGATCAGGGCTTCCTCGCGGGCCTCTTTCTCAGCGTGGTGACGCTTGCGGCAACCATCGCGCCCTATCTCAGCCTGAGCCTTGTCCATTTCCTGGTCTCGGCCTTTCATCTCGGCGGCCTTTTCCTGCGCCTTTTCGTGGTTGCCTATGGTCAAAACCAACCCTTACAAAAGCTGGCATTCGAGGGAGATGCCGGGGCTGTGCCGATCTATACCGTCATGGTTGCGATCTATCGCGAGGCTGCCGTCGTGCCCCAATTGCTGGCGGCGCTCGATGCCCTCGACTGGCCTAAAAGTCGGCTCGACATCAAGCTGGTTTGCGAAGCGGATGATGCGGAGACGCTGGCCGCCATCCGCGCGGCAGGGCCCGGCCCCCATATCGAGGTGATCGCGGTGCCCTCCATGGCACCCCGGACCAAACCGAAGGCGCTGACCTATGCGCTTGCAGGCGCGCGCGGCAGCTTCGTCACCATCTACGACGCAGAAGATCGGCCGCATCCGCAACAGCTGCGCGAAGCCTATCACAGTTTTTGCATGGGACCGCCGGATCTGGTGTGCCTGCAGGCCCCACTCGTCATTGCCAATGCCGGCGAAAGCTGGGTCAGCGCCATCTTCGCGCTGGAATATACCGCCCTGTTCCGACGCCTTTTGCCCGCGCTCGGCTTTCACCGCATGCCGCTGCCGCTCGGCGGGACATCCAACCATTTCCGCGCCCAGGCACTGATCGAAAGCGGCGGCTGGGATCCGTACAATGTCACCGAGGATGCCGATCTCGGCATGCGGCTCTACCGCATGGGCTACCGCGCCGCGACCCTGACGCTGCCGACCTTCGAGGATGCGCCGGTGAATTTCCGGGTCTGGCTTGGGCAGAGGACGCGCTGGTACAAGGGCTGGCTGCAGACCTGGCTGGTGATGATGCGTCAACCGATCCGGACCTGCCGGGAGATGGGCTGGCTCTCCTTCCTGGTTTCGCAGCTGCTCGTCGGCGGCATGCTGGTGGCGGCACTCAGCCATCCCGGCATGCTGATCTTCGTCACGCTGTCGATCCTGTCCCTGATGCAGATCCCGGCGCCCCAGCCTGGCGTCTTCACCTCGATGATGCTGGGCATCGACATCTTCAACATCATCGGCAGCTATGCCGTCTTCTTCGCGCTTGGCGCGACCCCGATGACCGACCGGGAGAAACACGGCATGGGTTGGAAATGGGCGATGATCCCCGTCTACTGGATGGGCGTGTCGCTCGCCGCCTGGAAAGCCGTGATCGAGCTTCGGTTGCGCCCCTTCTACTGGAACAAGACCCCGCACAGCCCGAGCCGGGTGGTCATCGATCAGCGGAGAAATTCTCTCGCCACGGCCACGTCCTCGTCCGAAAGCGCGTGACCGGTTGCCACGCGCTTGTAGCTGACATCGGCGCCTGCCCGCATCAGGCGCTCGGCGAGCTGCTCGGAATGCCCAAGATAGGGGTCTTCATCACCGGCAACGATCAGCACATCGGCTCCCGCCAGATTGCTTGCGGGCTCCGGCTCGAGCACCGCCATCGGTCGGAGGAGGACTGCGCGGTGAACCAGACCCGGATGAAGCTCCATGGCCGCCGCCAGCAGGTTCGCGCCGTTCGAATAGCCGAGAAAGGCTGTCTTCCCTGACGCCAGACCGTAAGCGTGCCCGGCCTGTTCGAGGAAGCCGGCAAAGGCTTCCGCTTCGGCACGGATGTCCGCCTGATCGAACTGCATCGGCCCGAGGCGCCGGAAGAAACGCGCGACGCCTTCTTCGGTCGCGCGGCCGCGCAGTCCGATCAGCGTCGCTGCGGGCAGGATCTTGCGGCCGAGCGTCAGGAGGCTCGCCTCATTGCCGCCCGTTCCGTGCAGCAGGACCAGCGTCGATCCATCCGGAACCTCCGCTTCGTGGATGCGGTGCACGAAGGGCAGATCGCGGTAGAGGATGCGCGGTTCGCCGGGCAGGCCGAACTGCGGCAGCATGGGTACGATGCCCTCACGGCGCAGGCTAAAATGCTCGGGAATGAAGAGAGTGGTTCCCAGCGTTTCCAGCGGTTCGTCCACGGCAAAACCCGGACCGTCATCGGTCGCCAGTTCGATCAGGCCTCCGGCCGGCTCGCGCACATAGAGCGAATAGAAATATTTGCGGTCATGCACATTGACCGCATCGATCCCCTCGGCCGCCAGCGCCTTGACCTCACCATTGACGGCGGCGACGTCGGGCAGGCGGAGCGCCACATGATCGATGGCACCGGTGCCGGGGGCCGCCGGCCAGAAGCCTGTCGCATCCCTGACGTCGAGGATCTGGCCGCTCTGCGATGTCATGCGGGTGATGCTGCCGGCCGTTTCAGCGGCCGTGAACCCGCCATGGCGGGTCAGAAAACCGGCGGTCTCCGCCGGATGCTCGGAGAGAAGCGTCGCGCCGCGCAAGGCGAGGATCGCGTCCTCAACCTCGATGCCGCGTACGCCCCAAGGCGCGCCGCCCCTGACCGTTTCAGTCCCAACCAGCTTGATGATGATGCCGTCGGGATCCTTCAGCCGCAATACCGGCTCGCCGAACTCCATGGCCGGCCCTTCCGTTCCGATTCCCGATTGCAACGCCCGGGTCAGCCAGAAACCGATCGCCTGCGGGCGGATGGCAAAGGCGATCTCGCTTGCAGCGCCATGACCGACGCGGCCAGGAGAACCGTCTTCCCAGGCAAGGAAGGAGACAAGCGAACCGGGGCTCGCCACCGCATCGCCGTAGAACAGATGCAGCTGGGCCGCATCCTCGAAGCCGCCGGTGCGCTTGACGAGGCGCAGGCCCAGGAACCCGCAATAGAAATCGACATTGGCCTGGATCTTTCGGGTGATCGCCGTGATGTGGTGCAGGCCGCTGGTCATGTTCGTCTCCCTGTTCTACCCTCCCTTACAACAAATCGAGACGAGGAAAAGACATGGCAAAACTGCTCGGCATTTCGGGAAGCCTGCGCAAGGGCTCGCTCAACACCGCGCTCATGAAGGCCGCAACAGAGATCAAGGGCGAGGGTTACACGCTTGAGGCCGCCACCATCCACGGCATTCCGCTCTATGACGGTGATCTTGAAGAGGCCGAGGGCATTCCGGCCACCGTCACTGACCTGAAAGAGAAGATCATCGCCGCCGACGGCGTGATCCTGTTCACGCCCGAATACAACAATGGCATTCCCGGCGCCTTCAAGAACGCCATCGACTGGCTGTCCCGCCCCTCCTCGGACATGGCCAAAGTCTTCGGCGGCAAAGCCTTCGCGCTGACCGGCGCCTCGCCCGGCAATTTCGGCACCCTGCTCAGCCAGAATGCCTGGCTCAGCGTCCTGCACACGCTCGGCTGCCGGGTGTTTTCGGAAAAGCGGCTGATGGTGTCACGGGCGCATACGCTGTTCGACGCAGACGGCAAGCTCACGGATGAGGCGACGGCCAAGCGGTTGGGGGAGTTGCTGGCGGCGTTTGGGCGGTTTGCAGGCTAGCTTCGTAAAGAGGTGCGCTCAACCCTGGCATTCCATTGCACAGCACGCCACCACTTTTGGTGAGAGATGCACTCTCACCAAAAGTGGGTCCGGATCGCGTCACGATCTTTGCGCAGGATTCATACATTGAGGACACCGTCACTGACTGAGGGACAATCGTCTCTCACATCAGATGCCGCGCATGCTCCGGATCAAACCGGGCTGACCGCATCTCCTCTGTCAGGGAACCCTCATGTCCAGCCACCGCAAACGCCTGATCATCGCTACCGCTGCCCTCTTCGTCGCAACCGTCGCGCAGACGGCGGAAACCAAACTCGGGCAAGGCGCAATCAATGCCAGCATCTACAAAGACGGGAAGCTACTGGCCGCCACACCGCAGCTCCCTCAGGATCCTCCCACGCAGAGCGACACGGGCGCGGGAACAGAAGCACCAGCCCCACTGCCGATCGCACCACCAGGTGAGCTGCGCGACTCAATCGACAGCGGTTATGAGGGCGGTTGAACCCAATCAGGGCAAAGACATCGCCGGCGAGAAAATTGGAGCGGGTGAAGGGAATCGAACCCTCGTATTCAGCTTGGGAAGCTGCTGCTCTACCATTGAGCTACACCCGCGACGGGGATGAGAAATCCACCAGTTCGCCGCCGGTGTCAAGCGCCGGCGGCTGGCTTTGCCGGTGCCTTCACTACTCCGGCAGGCGGAAATGCTTCGACAGCTTCAGGCCCTGGGCCTGGTAGTTGGAGCCGAGGCCCGTGCCGTAAAGGCCTTCCGGGCGTTCCTGCATGTGCTCGTAGACAAGGCGGCCGATGACCTGGCCGTGTTCGAGGATGAAGGGCACTTCGTGGCTTCGGACTTCCAGCACGGCGCGGCTGCCGGAGCCGCCGGCCGGGGCATGGCCAAAGCCGGGGTCGAAGAAGCCGGCGTAATGCACGCGGAATTCGCCGACCAGGGGATCATAGGGCGTCATTTCGGCGGCATAAAGCGGCGGCACATGCACCGCCTCGTTCGACACGAGGATGTAGAATTCATCGGGGTCGAGGATCAGTTCGTCGCGGCCGCGGCTGTAGAGCGGCTCCCAGAAATCCAGCACTTCGTGGGCGCCCTTGCGGTCCACATCGATGACCGAGGTGTGGTGCTTGCCGCGATAGCCGATCAGGCCTTGCGGGCCTGATCCCTTCAGGTCGATGGACAGCGCAATGCCGCCGCCCGAGACGTTCGGCATGTCGCTTGCGACCAGGGTCTCTGTCTTGTGCAGATCGACCAGTTCCGTTTCACCCAGCAGTGCATGGCCAACCCGGAAGCGGATCTGCGACAGGCGCGAACCTCGGCGCACGATGATCGGGAAGGTGCGCGGGGAGATTTCGAGATAGAGCTGGCCCTTGTAACCGGCCGGCACCTTGTCGAATTCCTGGGCGTAATCGACCATCACGCGGGTGAAGATGTCGAGGCGGCCGGTCGAGCTTTTGGGGTTCGCAGAGGCGGAGATCTCGGCCGGCAGGTCGAGGCTTTCCATCAGCGGCACGATATAGACGCAGCCGGTCTCAAGCACCGCCCCGTTTTCGAGATCGATCTCGTGCAGGGTCAGCCGTTCCAGCTTCTCGGCCACCGTGTGGCCCCGGCCTGGCATGAAGCTCGCGCGCACGCGGATTGCCTTGCCGCCCAACCGCAGGTCCAGGCTCGCCGGCTGGATCTGGTCGTGGTCGAGCATGGCTTCGCTGATGAGCTGGCCCTCACCGAACAAGGCGCCGATGGCACGGTCCGCCAGAATGCCGGGTTTACTGGTCATTTTCTCTATCCTGTTTGGGCTCGACAAAACCAAAGCCCGCCAATTGACGCAAGGGCCGCGAAGGCGTAAGGCAGCCTTATCCCGTGGTGATTTGGCCGGTCGGCTTGCAGCCACGTTAAACAAGTGGCTAAATAGACCGGGTTACTTGTAAACCGGTCCGTTTTTCGCGACCGGTTTTTTTGTGTTCGAAAAGGCAACGGCATGAGCAAGAACTGGCGCCCGGCAACCCAACTCGTGCATGGCGGCACGTTGCGGTCTCCCTTCGGCGAAACCTCCGAAGCAATCTTCCTGACCCAGGGTTTCGTTTATGAAAACTCGGAAGCGGCAGAAGCCCGCTTCAAGGGCGAGAACGACGGCTATATCTACGCCCGTTACGGCAGCCCGACCAACGACATGTTCGAAAAGCGCATGTGCCTGCTGGAAGGTGCCGAGGATGCCCGCGCCATGGCGTCGGGCATGGCCGCCGTTGCCGCAGCTGTTCTCTGCCGGGTGAAGGCCGGCGATCATATCGTTGCCGCCCGCGCCCTGTTCGGCTCCTGTCGCTATGTCGTCGAGACGCTCGCGCCGCGCTACGGCGTCGAATGCACGCTGGTTGATGGCCGCGACCTTACCAACTGGGAAGCCGCCATCCGGCCGAACACCAAGGTCATGTTCCTCGAAAGCCCGACGAACCCGACGCTTGAGGTGGTCGACATCGCCGGTGTCGCCAAGCTCGCCAACCAGGTCGGCGCCAAGCTGATCGTCGACAACGTGTTTGCGACCCCGCTCTTCCAGAAGCCGCTGGAACTCGGCGCCCATGTCGTCGTCTATTCCGCGACCAAACATATCGACGGCCAGGGCCGCTGCCTCGGCGGCGTCGTTCTGTCGTCCAAGGAATGGATCGACGAGAACCTGCACGATTATTTCCGCCACACCGGCCCGGCCATGTCGCCGTTCAATGCCTGGACGCTTCTGAAGGGCATCGAAACGCTGCCGCTGCGCGTCAAGCAGCAGACGGCGAATGCCGCCGCGATCGCCGATATGCTCGCCGAGCAGACGGCCGTTGCCAAGGTGATCTATCCCGGTCGCAAGGACCATCCGCAGGCCGATATCATCGCCAAGCAGATGACCGGCGGCTCGACGCTGGTCTGCTTCGAGCTGAAGGGCGGCAAGGATGCGGCCTTCAAGCTGCAGAACGCGCTCGAAGTGATCAAGATCTCCAACAATCTCGGCGACGCGAAGAGCCTGATCACCCATCCGGCAACGACGACGCACAAGAACCTCACCGACGAGGCGCGTGCGGAACTCGGGATCTCCGGTGGGACCGTGCGCCTGTCCTGCGGCATCGAAGACACTGACGACCTGCTGGAAGATTTTGCCAAGGCCCTGAAAGGGCTCTGATTTTACCGCAGAAATGCATCAAATCCAAAAATATTCAGCCGCAGCCCATGCTGCGGCTGGTCAATCGGCCTTGACGCACACAGTTGCGTCGTTATCCCATGCCATGGTCACAAACATCTTGCCGGTGCGTCTTGCCGGCGTCGATGTTTCATGTCGTCATGAACGCAGGCAGATATCGCAAGGTCCAGGCATGTATCGCGCACTGACACGGGACATCGAGGTTCAGGTCGAACCTTACTATCTCGAGGAACAGTCCGACCCGGATGACAGCCGCTATGTCTGGGGCTACCGGATCGTGATCTCCAACCATTCGGCTTCCACCGTGCGCCTGACCCATCGCTATTGGCATATCACCGACCAGAACGGCCAGGTTGACGAGGTCAGCGGTCCGGGCGTGGTGGGAGAGCAACCCCGGCTCGACCCCGGCGACAGTTATGAATATTCCTCAGGCTGTCCGCTCGATACGCCCTCGGGCATGATGTACGGCACCTACCGGATGGAAACCGACGACGGCGAAGCGTTTGACGTCGATATCCCGGCCTTTTCGCTTGATAGCCCTGGCATGCAGCGCACGCTGAACTAGATCGGGTTGAGTTCGATCGCGGCTGACGCTATCAGACTGAACACTCGCCCTGTTTAGCAAAAGGTAAATCCCGGCATGAGACCAGATTATCTCGTCACCCACAGCGGTGGCTTCCATGCCGACGAACTCCTGTCCAGTGTCATCCTCACGCGGCTTTTCCCGCAGGCACGCATTGTGCGCAGCCGGGCGCCGGAATGGATCACCCCCGGAGCCGACCGCATCATCTACGACGTCGGCGGGCTCTATGATGCGGAAGCGCAAATCTTCGATCACCACCAGCGCGGCGCGCCCTTGCGTGACGATGGCCAGCCCTACAGCTCCTTCGGCCTGGTGTGGAAACATCATGGCCGCGCCTATCTCGCGGCTCTCGGGATTCCCGAGCGGGATATCGATGTGATCCATCAGGGTTTCGACCAGAAGTTCGTGCTGCCGGTCGACCTGATGGACAATGGCGCGCTCAACCCGGCGAGTGCCGGCCCGCTTGCAGGCCTCACACTTCCGAGCCTCCTCGAAACGCTGAAGCCGGTCTTCGATGACCGGGATGACGGTGCCGAGGATCGCAGCTTCCATGCAGCGCTCGCCATTGCACGGAGCCTGGTCGAAGCGGGTATTGCCCAGCGTGCTGCCAAATGCCGCGCGGAAGCGCTGGTGACTGCGGCGATCGCCGAGACCGGCGACCGGCGCGTCCTGGAACTGCCCTTCGGCATGCCGTTCCGCCCGGCGATCGTCAAGTCAGGGGCCGACCACCTGCTCTTTGTGGTTCACCCGAGAGACAAAGACTGGTGCATCACGGGCATCCGTCGCACGGACGAGGGTTTTGAACTCCGGGCCAATCTTCCCGCGGCCTGGGCCGGTCTGATCAATGGCGATCTGGAAGCCGTCTGCGGCGTCAAGGGCGCCACCTTCTGCCACAATGGCCGCTTCATCGCTGCCGCCACGTCCCGCGAGGCCATCCTCGTCATGGCGGATCTGGCCGTCGAGGCAGCCCTTGCGGATGCGTCTGCCGCCGCACCGGCCTGACAGTCCATCTCTCATCCCTCAACGATCAAAGCCGCCGCGCTCCACCGGAATGCGGCGGCTTGCGTTTCGTGGTGAGAGCAAACTCAGGCCGTTCGGGCTTCGCCGGCCGCGCCAAGGCTGTCGATCAGAGTCGAACTCGCCTGATTGAGGCCCAAAACCTCAACCGGAATACCATGTGTCTCGAAACGCTGCGTGACACGCTCAAGAGCGGCAACGGCCGTAATGTCCCAGAGATGCGCCTGGGTAAGGTCGATGACCACCCGCAGCCCTTCGCCATCCCGGATATCGAAGGCATCGACGAAGAGGTCGGCCGAGGCGAAAAAGACCTGACCCGTGACGCGGTAGGTCAGCACGCCCGCTGCATCATCGGTTGTCGTCTCGACCTGCAGCAGCCTCGCCACCTTGAAGGTGAAGAACACCCCGCTCAGGAGAACACCGACGGCGACGCCGAGTGCCAGGTTGGCCGTCAAGACGGTGACGATCACGGTCGCGACCATCACGACGCTGGACATCTTCGGATGCACGACGAGGCTGCGCAGCGACGACCAGTCGAAGGTGTCGGCAGACACCATGATCATGATCGCGACAAGTGCCGCGACCGGCACCTGCGATACCCAGGGCTTGAGAAGAACCATCAGGACCAGCAGAAGGGCACCGGCAAACAGCGTGGAAAGCCGGCCGCGGCCGCCATATTTCACATTGCTGACCGTCTGGCCGATCATGCCGCAACCGGCGATGCCACCGAACAGGCTGGCGGCAACATTGGCAATGCCGAGGCCGGTTGATTCCCGGTTCTTCGAGCTCGGCGTATCCGTCAGGTCATCGACCACGCTTGCCGTCATCATCGATTCCAGCAAGCCGACCATGGCGATCGCCAGCGCAGGCCCCGCGATGATCTTGAGCGTCTCCAGCGTGAGCGGCACTGTCAGCCAGGAAAAGACGGGAAGCGATTCCGGCAGGTGACCGAGATCCGCAATCGTCAAGACCGGCAGGTTCATGACCGACGCACCGATCGTCAGAACCAGAATGCAGATCAACGGCGAGGGTATTGCCGTGGTCAGGCGCGGCACGAGATAGATCACCGCGAGCCCTGCCGCGATCATCGCATAGTTCAGCCAACCACCATGCAGGATATGCGGCAGCTGCGCCGCGAAGATCAGGATCGCGAGCGCGTTGACGAAGCCTGTGCGAACCGACTTCGACACGAAACGCATGAGGACACCGAGCCGCAGCAGGCCGAAGACGATCTGGATCAGGCCGGCCAACAGGCCTGCAGCCAGCAAATAGGGAAGACCATGCGCTGCAACAAGCGGCGCGACGACGAGCGCGACGGAGCCGGCTGCAGCCGAAATCATCGCGGGACGTCCGCCGGTGAAGGCAATGACGATGCCGATCACGAAAGAGGCGAAGAGGCCGACCTGCGGATCGACACCCGCGACGAAGGAAAAGGCGATGACCTCTGGGATCAGGGCGAAGGTGGCGACAGCGCCGGCGAGCATTTCACGCAGAGGGTTGGCGGACCACTCGCGTCGGTAGGTTATGAAAGATGTCATGGAAAACCACAGAATAGGACAACGAGCCGGGGAGAACCCGACGGGGGAAGGTTGCGTTGCTGAGGTTGTCTGGCGGATCGGCGGCCAGAAGAGCCACCCGGATTTGCACCGGGTCCTTGTGGATGCAGACTTCCTAACGCTTGGGAGCCGCAATGGCAAGCCGAACGAGGCGGCCGGTCAGGCGGCTGTCATGCCGTCCTTCACCTGTTCGGCCGCGAGCAGCAGGCCGAGCACGTCACGTTGCGACATCGGCTTGCCGAACAGATAGCCCTGGATCAACTTCGGTGAGAGCGGGTTCAGCGTGCGCATCTCGTCTTCGGTTTCAACGCCTTCAAGAACGCATTTCAGATCAAGATTGCTGCACAGCTTGATGATCCCGGCGACAATCTCCCGAGAGGTGGCGCTTTGAGCCACCTTGCGCACGAAACTCTTGTCGATCTTCACCTTGTCGAGGGGCAACTGGTCCAGATATTCGAAGCTCGAATAACCGGAACCGAAATCATCGAGCGCGATCTTGAAGCCGAGCGACGAGAGGTTTTCGAGCAGCACGCGGGCAGCGTCGATATCCTTCATCACGGCGGTTTCGGTGATCTCGAATTCCAGGCGCCCCGGCGCAATGTCCCGCGCCGTGACCTGGGCGACCAAAGAGAAGATGAAGGCGCGGTCCGCCAGGTCCTGGGCGGACAGATTGAAGGAAATGGTGATCTCGTCCGGCCAGAGGTAAAGGGCGTCGAGCGCCTTGCCGAACAGAACACGCGTGACATTCTGGATAAGGCCGGCGCGTTCAGCCGCCCGGATGAACCGGTCCGGGCGCACGAGGCCGAGCGTCGGGCTCTGCCAGCGGGCAAGGGCTTCGAAGCTCACGACCTTTTCCCGGGTGAGGTCGAATTGCGGCTGGAACAGAAGATAGAGTTCCTGTTCGAGATTGGCTTCGCGCAGTGCCCGCTCCAGCGCGAGCGCCTCCCGCATCTCGGCATCCTGATCATCCGTGAAGATCACAGTGTGGCCCCGGGCGAACTGTTTGCCGCGGTAGAGGGCAAAATCGGCTTTCTCGTAAATCTCGCGGGCGGTCGTGCCCATGGAGGGAAAACGGGCAAAGCCGACGGTGCCGCCGATGGACAGTTGCAGAGGACGCATGTCGTAGGGACGGCTGATGTCCGCGATCAGGGCGTTGCCGATCGCCTCGACGTCTGCCGCCTCGTGCTCACCGATGACGAGAACCGCGAACTCGTCGCCGCCGATGCGGCCGAACTGGACGCCGGCAGCGCTTTGAAAACCAAGCCGGTCGACAACCTCACAGAGCACCCGGTCGCCGATGGCGTGGCCATAGATGTCATTGATGGATTTGAAGCCGTCCAGATCGAGAATGCCGAGCCAGAACGGGGTCTTTGCCTCGACCAGCGTGTCGATCCGGGCAAAGATCGAGCGGCGATTGGCGATTCCGGTCAGGCTATCGAGGGCGGCGAGCTGGTCGGCGAAGAGACGGGCATCGATCTGGCGCAGGATCGCCTTGCGCAACAGCGTCGCCATGCCAAGCGAGGCAAAGGACGTGGCAACACCGATGAAGGCGAACTGGTGCGCGATCTCCGGCGACGCCTTCTGGGCGAACCAGAACATGCTGGCGATGGAGACGATGACACTCGCAAGCGTGGCCCGAAGCGTCACGCCGGTTGTCGAGAAGACGACCGCCATCAGAACGAAGTAGATCAGTTTCTGCTCTTCGAAATGCAGCGTCATGTAAGCCACGACGTTGCCATACATCAGGGCATTGGTGGCCAGTCCGATCGCTTCGAGGCGCGCCAGAGGGGTACGGCCGGCCGGGAGAAGAACCCAGCGGAACAGGGCATAGGAGATTGCGGTGGCGAGACTGAGACCGGCGAGGATCAGGAGATTGGGACCCGTCTCGTCGCCCCAGTGCCCCCAGGTCACGAACAGATAATAGGCGCAGCCCGGCAGCAGGAAGCCACGGACGATGGGCCGATAGGCATCCGCCATGGCTCGACGTCGAGTGGCGCTGGTCCAGGCATGGTACTGGCTTTTGAGGCTGCGGAACAAGGTGACGGCCGACCAGGGTCCTGCGCCCTCGGTCAAACCATCCGGCGCCGTCAAGGCGCCTTCTGTCGGAGATTTTCGAGCATGCTGCCGCATCGCAGTCCTCAAACCAAGTCTGACGACAGCGTAATTCAGGGGGATTTAGAATAGATGAATGATCGGGTATTCTGGTCTTTGCTTCGGCAAGGGACCCAGAGGCGGCAGGAAGCCGGCCGGGTCAGCCCCCCGGCCGTCGCTCACTTCTTCAAGCCGGAGCAAGCTCGTCCGGCTGATAGTGATAGCTGGTGGAGCAGAACTCGCAGGTGACCGTCACCTGGCCATCCTCGGTGCTCGCCTCGATCTCCTCGGCGGAAAAGCCTTGCAGAACACCCTTGATCTTGTCGCGCGAGCAGTTGCAACGATCCTGCACCGCCTGAGGAGGGAAGGCTCGGACGCCACGCTCGTGGAACAGACGGAACAGCAGCCGCTCGACGCCGACCTGGGGATCGGTCAGTTCGTCAGCATCGATCGTATCAACCAGCATGCGGGCTTCGTCCCAGGCCTCGTCTCCATGGAGATTGACCTCGTCACGGTCGTCGCCGTCCCCGCCGTGCAGGTCAGGATGGCGCATACGCTCGGGCGCCTCCGGCAGGAACTGCGCGATCAGGCCCCCCGCCCGCCAGGTGCGGCGCGGCTTGCCGTTCTCGTCGCGGTCGAAGAGTTCGGCGGCACCCAGGCGCACCCGCGTCGGGATCTGCTCCGACTGGCGGAAGTAGACGCCGGCAATGTCCTCGAGCGATGTCCCGTCCAGCGGCACGATGCCCTGGTACGGCTGCATGAACGAACCCTGGTCGATGGTGAAGGCGAGCACGCCCGTTCCCAGCAGTTGCTCCGGCGACGCACGCCCCGCGGCAACGGCTTCGGCGAGAGCCTCCTCGTTGAAGCGGGCATAGGCGCGGACACTTTCGGGCGACGTGAAGTCGGCGACCAGAAGGTCGACCGGGCCGTCGCCCTTGGTCTGCACGGTGAACTTCCCTTCGAATTTCAAGGAGGTGCCGATGAGCACCGTCAGCACGATCGCTTCCGCCAGAAGGCGGGCGACAGGTGCCGGGTAGGCGTGGCGATCGAGAATGGTGTTGACCAGCGGCCCCAGCTGCACCGCACGACCGCGGACATCAAGTCCCTCGACCTGAAAGGGCACCACGCTATCGTCACCGGCGAAACCAAATTCGCCGAGTTCTGCTTGTCTGTTCGACATGAATTTACTCCTGGCGCCGGAACGCCCAATCGCAGGGCTTGAGCAGCCCGATCAGAAAGCGCACAGATGGGATCACCTGTGCCAAAGGTCAAGTCAGCGCCCGGCCGCCGGTCTCACGCCTCAGATGGCGCCGAGGCACCAGGCCAGAATGGACTTCTGCGCATGAAGGCGGTTTTCCGCCTCGTCGAAGACCACGGACTGGGCGCCATCGATCACCTCGTCCGTCACTTCCTCGCCGCGATGCGCCGGCAGGCAGTGGAGGAAGAGCGCCTCTTCCTTGGCCTTCTTCATCAGGTCGGCATTTACCTGGAAGGGCTGGAAGACGTTATGGCCACGCGCCTTGTGCTCCTGGTTCATCGACACCCAGGTGTCGGTGATCACGGCGTCAGCGCCAGCGACAGCCCGGTCGGCATCATGGCAGAGCATGATCTCGCCGCCGTTGTTGCGCGCCCAGTTGAGGATCTTGTCATCCGGCTCGGATCCCAGGGGCACCGCCATATTCATCTTGTAGCCGAAGCGGGCCGAGCCTTCGACCAGCGAATGCAGAACATTGTTGCCGTCGCCTGTCCAGGCGAGCGTCTTGCCGGCGATCGGGCCGCGATGCTCCTCGACGGTGAGGATGTCCGCCATGATCTGGCAGGGATGCGTCAGATCGGTCAGCGCGTTGATGACAGGTACGGTTGCATGTTCGGCCAGTTCCAGCAGGCGCGCATGATCGGTCGTGCGGATCATGATGGCGTCGACGTAGCGCGACAGAACCTTGGCGGTATCGCCAATGGTTTCCGCGCGGCCGAGCTGCATTTCGGTGCCGGAGAGGAACAGCGTCTCGCCGCCCAGCTGGCGCATGCCGACATCGAAGGAGACGCGGGTACGGGTCGAGGGTTTCTCGAAGATCATCGCGAGCATCTTGCCCGCCAGCGGCTTGTCGGCGTTGCCGGCCTTGGTGGCCTGTTTGCGCGTGCGCGCATCGTCCAGCATGTGACGCAGGTCCTGGGCGGATACGGCAGAGAGATCGAGGAAATGCTTCGGGGATGCCATTGATGATACCTGTCTTGCACTTACGCGGTTGCGGCGGCCTTGGCCCTGATGTGTTCGGCGGCGCGCTCGATGCGGGCGATGCCCTCACGGGCTTCGGCAGCGGTGACGGTCAGCGGCGGCAGCAGGCGGATCACGTTGTCGCCGGCGGGTACGCCGAGCAGATGCTCGTCGCGCATGGCCATCAGGAGTTCGGTGTTTGGCACCTTGGCCTTCATGCCAAGCATCAGGCCCTCGCCGCGCACCTCCTCGATGACATCGGGATAACGATCACCGAGTGACGCCAGGCCTTGGCGGAAGACGAGGGCGACGTCGCGAACGTGGTCGAGGAAGCCTTCGGCCATCACGACGTCCAGAACGGCATTGCCGACTGCCATGGCAAGCGGATTGCCGCCATAGGTCGAACCATGGGTTCCGGGTTTCATGCCATAGGCCGCGTCTTCCGTTGCCAGGCAGGCGCCAAGCGGGAAGCCGCCGCCGATACCCTTGGCCACGGCCATGAGATCGGGCGTGATGCCGGCCCATTCATGGGCAAAGAGCTTGCCGGTACGGCCGACGCCGCACTGGACTTCGTCGAGGATCAGGAGCAGTCCGTGCTCATCGCAAATGGACCGCAGGGCCTTCAGCATCTCGACGGGGATCGGCCGGATACCGCCCTCACCCTGCACCGGCTCGACAAGGATGCCGGCCGTCGCTTCCGTGATGGCAGCCTTGACGGCATCGAGATCACCGAAGGGCACCTGGTCGAAGCCCGGCGCCTTCGGCCCGAACCCTTCCAGATATTTTTCCTGTCCGCCGGCTGCGATCGTTGCGATGGTGCGGCCGTGGAAGGCGCCTTCCATCGTGATGATATGGAACTTCTCCGGGTGCCCCTTGGCAAAATGGTAGCGGCGCGCGGTCTTGATGGCGCATTCCAGCGCCTCCGCACCGGAATTCGTGAAGAAGACGCGATCGGCGAACGTTGCTTCCGTCAGGCGGCGGGCAAGCGTCTCCTGCCCCGGAACCTCGTAGAGGTTCGACAGATGCCAGACCTTGTCCGCCTGATCCTTCAGAGCGCCCACCACATGCGGGTGACCGTGGCCGACGGAGGTCACGGCAACGCCGGCTGCGAAATCGAGGTAACGCTCGCCGCTCTCGGTCTCCAGCCACACGCCCTCGCCTCGCTCGAAACGCAGTGGCGCCCGATTGTAGGTCTGGTAGAGGGGCGTTGCTTCGGCCATGGCGTTCGTCATCCTTCTGGAGCCCCGCTGCTGCTGCGGGAATTCAGCCTCGATGGGCTTTCGACAATTAAAAATGCCGCCTTGCGGCGGCGTGGGCACTATCTGCATTTAACCCTGCAATGTCAACGAAACTTGCGGAAAACTCCGTTTTGGCCGTGCGACCCAGCCGGCGACGCCACGCGAGTCCCATGGCAGATTCCACCTGTTGCATACTTGACTCACTCGGGAAGCAAGTTGGGGAAAACCACGAAATCGATTCCAGATGATTCCTGCGACTCTTGTCACAGAGTCGGCCTGCCACTAGGTTAAATTTCATTAAGAGATTGCATGCGGCGGAAGTGATCACCGACAGTTACGAGGCGGTTTTGTTTCGAATTCGTTCGAAGCAACGGTGACGGATTCTGCCATGACACACGCGAGCGGCGGAGAAGTATGGCATGAATTGGACTGATGAGCGGGTTGAAAAACTCAAGCGTCTCTGGGCCGAAGGCCTGAGCGCGAGCCAGATTGCAGCACAACTGGGCGGCGTGAGCCGAAATGCCGTCATCGGCAAGGTGCACCGACTGAACCTGCCTGGTCGTGCGAAAGCCGGCGGCAGCTCCTCTTCTGCCCGTCCTGCCAAGCGCACTGCGACGACCCAGCGCCCGGCGAATTTTCAGGCGCGCCCGGCAGCTGCAACCACCCGCACCGTGACCCGTGCTGCCGGCGCCACCATGCTCAAGGAAGAAGTCGAAGTCGACGCCTTCCAGGAGATCGAAGTCAGCCGTCCGCTCAACGTTGTCGTGCCGATCTCGCGCCGCCTGGCGCTGACGGAACTGACGGAACGCACCTGCAAGTGGCCGATCGGCGATCCGATGAAGGACGACTTCCATTTCTGCGGCTGCGAAATCAGCGACGCTTCGCCCTATTGCACCTATCACGCGAAGCTCGCCTACCAGCCGGTCAGCGAACGCCGCAAGGCCGCACGCTGATAGCAGACGCATCGAATACCGGACGGGCCCTTCGGGGCCCGTTTTCGTTTCGCCTTTGAGACATGAAGAAATCTGCCCAAGCTCATTCTCTGCTCAACGGACATGGTCTAAAGGCCTTTTGCCTTTGCAGAGAAGACGAACTTCGTTGGGTCGAGCCTTCATTTTTCGTATTCGAGTTGAAGTGCCACGACGTCCTTTGTTCGTTTTCCATAACGCTTCTCGATGTCGTCAAGCGCCTGGTCAAACTGCCCCAAAGCCGGTTCATCTAATATGGTAATGGCTGCCTCACCGGCGGGAGTTCGGTCCGAAATGAGATGAAGGCCGTAATGCGTACGAACCGAAGCGGCAGAGGAGGTCGCGACGACCTTCGAACGATAGGTTCTCGACCAGGCGTCGGATACAAGCGCAAGTGCGACCTCGTTGACACCGGGAAAGACTGCAACGTCCAGGGTTTGATGTCGCCAGAAGGCCAGATAGTTCCACATGATCAAGCCAATCCTGCCGCTTGTCACGTGGAAAGAGGCGCTATCGTGTTCGGGGCTCCATGCCAGCGGTCCGAGAGCCGTTACCCCGAAATGCGCAGCCGTCGCACTTGCGGTACGCTCATCGGCGATGCCTTCGACAAGTGCGAGGCTGGCCGGGAGGGAGGCCGTGACGCCGGTCGTCGTCATGACGTTCTGATCGACCACATATCGCTTGTTTTGCACCCAGACCGCTTTGGGATATCGAGCTGCGATTTTGTCCATCGCATACCAGTGCGTGGTGGCCTGTCGCCCATCGAGAATACCGGCCTTGGCAGCGACCCAGGCGCCTTCACATATCGACATGATGAAGGCCCGGCTTCTGTATTGCCGCGAAACCCATTCGACGATCGCTTCATTTTCGCTGTCATGCAGGGCGGGGATGACGACGATGTCGGCTCCTTGCCGGTAACGCCTGTCGAATTCCGCGATCGTCATGTCTGCCTCAATGGTGAGCGCCGGCATCAACGTCACAGGACCAGGTTTGCTGGAAACGATGATGACGTCGGCCACGTCAGCTTCCTTCAAGACACCATAGGGGACGATGAGGTCCGTCGTCTCCGTCCCGGCATTATCAGCCACGATTGCAACAAGAGGGCGCAGCCGCCCGGCTTTGGGTTGAGGCACTTCCACGCCAGAAACTTCTGGAGCGGATTGTGACGACAATGTCGCTCCCGCCAAGATGCAACTCAATGCGAGCGTCGCAAGGATAAGGCCTGGTCTGATCACAGTCATCTCCGGATTGCTTTCCAGACGCAGATTACCGGTGTGGAGGGCTGGCCAAAATGTCAAACATATCGCAATTTGAGCCAATGATGATGGGCGTCTCTTCACACCGGAAGATTGCGTTTATTGGCTATGATGGTGTCCAGGCACTGGATGTCGTCGGGCCGATGGAAGCGTTTGCGATTGCCAACCAGCATCTGACGGATGCCGGGCAATCCTACGAAATCATCCTCGCATCTCCCTTGGGCGGGCCGGTATCCTGCAGTGGCCTGACTGGCCTGAGTCTGGGGGGAGCGATCGCCTTGCGGGATCTCCCCTCCGACCTGGACACGATCATCGTTCCCGGAGGCAGCGAAGACGCGCTTCGCGATCTGATTTTCAACTCGGACCTGCTGCCTTGGCTGTCCACTCGGATCTCGGCAACCCGTCGTCTGGCCAGCGTCTGTACCGGAGCCTTTGTATTGGCCGCCGGCGGCTATCTTAATGGCAAGAGGGCGACCACTCATTGGGCTTCGGTCGCACTGCTCGAAAAACTCTGCCCACAGGCTGTCGTCGAACCAGATGCAATCTTCGTCGCGGATCCGCCCGTTTTCACATCAGCAGGCATCACCGCAGGCATCGACCTTTCGCTGTCGATGATCGAAGCCGATTTCGGCCACAAAGTTGCTCTGGCTGTGGCCCGTCAGATGGTTCTTTTCATGCGGCGCCCAGGAGGGCAGTCGCAGTTCAGCAGCAGCCTTGCCATCCAAAGCGACGTGGCGCCTCGCTTGCGATCGCTCCTCCACGATATCATCGGGAATCCGGTTGGCGACTTCTCGGGCCCGGCCCTCGCGGCGCGATGCGGAATGAGCGAACGCAGCTTTTCGCGCGCCTTCCGCAAGCAGACCGGAACGACGCCTGCGCAGTTCGTCGAAACCATCCGGATCGATCGAGCGAAGCTACTGCTGGAAAGCTCGGATTGGCCGCTTGCACGAATTGCAGAACGATCCGGTTTCGGCAGCTTGGATACGCTTCACAGGGTTTTCCAGAAGCGGTTGAGTATCACGCCCTCTTTTTACCGCGAACGTTTCGCAACGCGCTGATCAAACAGCACTTTATTCGCAAAGCCCTGATGTCTCAGCCGGTGGGAGCCCTCCGAACACATATCCTTCCGGGCAAATCATGCTTCCATGGAGTAGCCCGCGCCGCGAACGGTGCGGATGACATCCTGCATGTTGGAGAAGTTCAGAGCCTTGCGCAGACGCCCGACATGCACGTCGACGGTGCGTTCATCGACATAGATATCGTGGCCCCAGACGCCATCCAGCAGCTGCGAGCGAGAGAAGACGCGACCGGGCGATGTCATGAGGAACTCGAGAAGGCGGAACTCGGTCGGGCCGAGGCGAACTTCGCGGCTCTTGCGATGAACGCGATGGGTTTCGCGATCAAGCTCGATGTCGCCGCAACGCAGGACGCTCGACAGCACTTCGGGCTTTGCCCGTCGCAGCATCGCCTTGACACGGGCCATCAGTTCCGGCGTCGAGAACGGCTTGACGACATAGTCGTCCGCACCCGTCGCCAGACCGCGTACCCGCTCGCTTTCCTCGCCACGCGCCGTCAGCATGATGATCGGCAGGCGCTCGGTCTCCGGACGAACGCGCAGGCGCCGGCAGAGCTCGATGCCGGAAACGCCCGGGAGCATCCAGTCGAGGATCAGCAGGTCCGGCACCCGTTCCTGCAGACGGATCTCGGCCTCGTCGCCGCGCAAGATCGTCTCGACCTCGTATCCTTCCGACTCCAGATTGTAACGCAGGAGCACGCTCAGCGCCTCCTCGTCTTCGACGACGGCAATTTTCGGCTGCATCAAACCATTACCTCGCTGCGGCCACGGCTCATTCGTTGATCGCGCCGACGGAAGACGTCAGGTCTTCCTTCGGGCGTTCGCCTTCGGGAACCGCACCGGTGGTCATGTAATAGATCGTCTCGGCGATGTTCGTTGCGTGGTCGCCGATGCGCTCGATGTTCTTGGCGCAGAACAGAAGATGCGTGCAGCTGGTGATGTTGCGCGGATCTTCCATCATGTAGGTCAACAGTTCGCGGAACAGCGAGGTGTAGATCGCATCGATCTCCTCGTCGCGGTCACGGATCGACTTCGCCTTCTCGGCAGAGCGAGTCGTGTAGACGTCGAGCACTTCCTTGAGCTGGGCGAGTGCCAGGTCGGAGAGATGTTCGAGGCCACGGGCGAGCTTGCGCGGCACGCCCGTTGCCTGGATGGCAACGACACGCTTCGAATTGCTCTTGCCGAGATCGCCGACGCGCTCAAGGTCGGCGGCGATGCGAAGGGCACCGATGATTTCACGAAGATCCGATGCGACCGGCTGGCGCTTGGCGATGGTGACAACGGCCTTTTCGCCGATTTCCTTTTCCATCGCGTCCATGACGACGTCGTCGGAGATGACCTTCTGGGCGAGTGCTGCGTCGGAATTGACCAACGAACGTACGCTTTCAGCGACCATCTGCTCCGCAAGACCGCCCATCTCGGAGATGCGGCGCATCAGAAATTTCAGTTCCTCGTCGAAGGCCGAATAGATGTGTGAGGAAGCCATAGCCTAATCCTTGATGTTGAAGAGAGCCTGATGTGACCGAGAAAACTCAGCCGAAGCGGCCCATGATGTAGTCCTGCGTGCGCTGGTCGTCCGGGTTGGTGAACATCTTGTCGGTGTCGTTTTCTTCGACGAGCTCGCCCAGGTGGAACATGGCCGTGCGCTGGGAGACGCGGGCAGCCTGCTGCATCGAGTGCGTGACGATGACGATCGTGTAGTTCTCGCGCAGTTCGTGGATCAGTTCCTCGACCTTGGCGGTCGCGATCGGGTCGAGCGCCGAACAGGGCTCGTCCATCAGGATGACTTCCGGGCTGACGGCAACCGCACGTGCGATGCACAGGCGCTGCTGCTGACCACCGGACAGACCGGTGCCGGCGGCATCCAGGCGATCCTTGACTTCGTTCCAGAGGCCGGCCTTCTGCAGCGCGGTCGAGACGATCTCGTCGAGATCGGCCTTGTTCTTGGCCAGACCGTGGATACGCGGGCCGTAGGCGACGTTTTCGTAGATCGACTTCGGGAACGGGTTCGGCTTCTGGAAGACCATGCCGACCTTGGCGCGGAGCTGCACCGGGTCGACCTTGGTGTCGTAGATGTTCTCCGCATCGATCAGGATGTTGCCCTCGACGCGGCAGCTCGCGATCGTGTCGTTCATCCGGTTGATGCAGCGCAGGAAGGTCGACTTGCCACAGCCCGACGGGCCGATGAAGGCGGTCACAGAGCGCGGACGGATCTCGATGTTCACATCCCGCAGGGCCTGCTTCTCACCGTAGTAAACCTGCACGTCGCGTGCGGTGATCTTGGATTCAGTCATGATTGGCGCTTTCGTCGTCGTCATCTTTGTCGAGAGATTGTTCATCATCATACACCCCCTTACCAACGACGCTCAAAGCGGCGACGAAGAATGATTGCTACCAGGTTCATCAGGATCAGGAAGACCAGGAGGACGATGATGGCGCCGGAGGCGCGCTCCACGAAAGCCGGGTCACCGCGCTGGGTCCAGTTGTAGACCTGCACCGGCAGAGCCGAAGCGGGCTGGAAGAACCCGTCCGGCGGACCGGAGGGGAATTCCTTGACGAAGGCGACCATGCCGATCAGGAGCAGCGGTGCGGTTTCGCCGAGCGCACGGGCCAGGCCGATGATCGCGCCGGTCAGGATGCCCGGCATGGCGAGCGGCAGCACGTGGTGGAAGATCGACTGCATCTTCGAGGCCCCGACGCCGAGCGCGGCATCGCGGATCGAGGGCGGGACCGCCTTCAGCGCCGAACGGGTGGCGATGATGATCGTCGGCAGCGTCATCAGGGTCAGCACCAGGCCACCCACCACCGGTGCCGATTGCGGCAGGCCGATGAAGTTGATCAGCACGGCAAGACCCAGGATACCGAAGACGATGGAGGGAACGGCCGCCAGGTTGGCGATGTTCACTTCGATGAGGTCGGTAAACCAGTTCTGCGGCGCAAATTCCTCAAGATAGATCGAGGTGGCGACACCGATCGGCAGCGACAGGACCAGCACGATCAGCATCATATAGGCCGAGCCGATGACGGCGATGCCGAGGCCGGCCGCTTCCGGACGGGTGTCCGATGCATCGGGGGCGGTGAAGAAGGCCCAGTTGAACTTGGTCACCAGGATGCCGGCCTGCTTCAGCGTGTCGGCGAGCACGAGCTGCTCGGGCGAAACGTTGCGGTCGAGCTTGGCGCTCTCCATCGTCACGCGGCCCTTGTAGTAGCCGTCGATGCGGCCGGCGGCGAGCAGGTCGAAGGAGACCGTCTTGCCGATGACCGACGGATCGGCCAGCACGTAGTTGCGCAGGTTGGCCGGGCCATCCTTGGAGATCAGTTCACCAACCGTCTTGGGCGTCAGGCCTTCTGAGGCCAGCCCCTTGGCGGCGATTGCGTCACCTAGCGCCTTTTCGATCAGCGGTGTGTAGCCGAAGGTCGAGACCTTGGCGATGGCAGCGCGATCACCGGTGCCGGACGGATCGAGCTTGGCCGGAT
This sequence comes from Rhizobium sp. AG855, assembly GCF_003610655.1. Lineage (NCBI taxonomy): Bacteria > Pseudomonadati > Pseudomonadota > Alphaproteobacteria > Hyphomicrobiales > Rhizobiaceae > Rhizobium > Rhizobium sp. AG855. The sequence continues at coordinate 3,190,431 of NZ_RAQG01000003.1, forward strand.
CGAGATAGACATCGATCGTGATATAGGTCTGCTGGAAGGACGACAGACCGTTCGACAAGATCGAGGCGAGCAGACCGACGAGCGCGATGATGCCGAATGCAACGGCAGCCTTGCCGATGAGGCGGAAGCGAGCTTCCGCCGCGTTGCGCTTGCGGGTGCGTTCGTCGAGGTTCAGGAGAGACTTGGGCTGCCCCTTTGCTGCGGGGGCTCCGAATGCGGTGAGGTCGGTCATTCGTACTGCTCCCGGTACTTACGGACAATGTAGAGGGCGATCACGTTCAGAAGGAGCGTGATGACGAAAAGGGTGAGGCCGAGCGCGAAGGCGACCAGGGTCTCTGGGCTTGCGAATTCGGTGTCGCCCGTCAGCTGGCTGACGATCTTGACGGTCACCGTCGTCATGGCCTCGAAGGGATTGAGATCGAGCTTGGCCGAGGCACCGGCCCCGAGCACGACGATCATGGTTTCCCCGATCGCGCGGCTGGCCGCCAGAAGCACGGCACCGACGATGCCCGGAAGGGCGGCCGGCAGAACGACCTGCTTGATCGTCTCCGACTGGGTGGAACCGAGCGCATAGGAACCGTCACGCAGCGCCTGGGGCACGGCATTGATGATGTCGTCCGACAGCGACGAGACGAAGGGGATGATCATCACGCCCATGACGAGACCGGCGGTCAGGACGGACGAAGACGAGCTTCCGAGGCCGAGCGGCTGGGCGAGCCAGTCGCGCAGGAAGGGACCGACCGTGACGAGCGCGAAAAGGCCGTAGACGATGGTCGGAATGCCGGCCAGCATTTCGATCGCCGGCTTGACGATGCTGCGGGTCTTCGGGCCTGCATATTCCGACAGGAAGACTGCGATCATCAGGCCGATCGGAACCGCGATAACCAGCGAGATCAGCGAGACGTAGAAGGTACCCCAGAGCAGCGGCAGGATGCCGAGGTCGGAGCCACCGCGGAACTGCGGGTTCCAGACCGTCGAGAAGAAGAAGTCCTGCGCCGGATAGATGGTGAAGAAGACATAGGTTTCGACAACCAGCGAGCCGACGATGCCGACCGTGGTCATGATCGCCACCAGCGAGGAGATCATCAGGATCGCCTTGACGAAGCTCTCGCTGATGTTGCGCGCCCGGAGCTCGGGGTCGATGCGGATGTAGGCAAGCGGCAGGGCACCGATGGCGAGCGCAAACACGGCGATGGTCATCAGAAGTTGGCTGAAGTCGATATCAGCACGATAAGCCTTGGCGGCCTCGAAGACTTCGGCTGGGACATCCGCGCCGAGCGCGATGCCGACACCGGCCAGGCGGCTGCGGATATTGTCGGCGTCCAGTGCCTTGATATCGACGTCGCTGCCAGCCTTCGCCTCGGTTTCACGCAGAACGGCAAGCCCGTCGCCGATGCGGCGGACATCCGCCATGACAAGGCTGTGGGCGCCACCTTCGGGAACCGACGCGTCCGTGATCATGCCGCTGATCCGGCCATCGATGATCGGATGCTGCACGGTCAGCCAGAGCATCAGCAGGATCAGCGCCGGCACGGCGGTGATCAGTGCGACCGTCTGGCCGTAGAAACCAGGAAGAGAATGCAGCTTCATGCCACGCTCTGCCGAGAGGGCCATTGCCCGCCGCCTGCCGAGGCCGTAGCCGATTGCCGCAAGGGCCAATACGCCCAGGATGATGATACTCACTTCCATTTTGCCCCGCCATGTCTCCTGGAAACGGAAACCGGCGGCACTTTGGTGCCGCCGGTCAAACTCGAGACTTAGTTCAGCGGCGCCATCGGCGTGCGAGCCTTGACGGCTGCCTGCGTCTTGGCCAGCTCCGGATCCGAAACCAGACCGTAAGCTGCGAGCGGGCCGTTCGGGCCGGCGATTTCGTCAGAAACGAAGAACTCTACGTATTCCTGGAGACCCGGGATGACGTCGAGGTGAGCGTTCTTGACGTAGAAGTAGAGCGGACGCGAAACCGGGTATTCGCCCTTGGCGATGGTTTCAACCGACGGAACGACGCCTTCCATGGTGGCAACACGCAGCTTGTCGGTGTTGTTCTGGTAGAAGGACAGGCCGAAGACGCCGATGGCGTTCTTGTTGGCGGCGATGCGTGCCAGGGTTTCCGGATAGTCGCCGTCGATGTCAACAGAGACGCCGTCGGTGCGCAGCGCGGTGCAAGCCTTCTTGGCAGCATCCTTGTCGCCGTTGTTGGAAGCGAGGATGGCTTCGAGCGTGCCGTCCTTTTCGCAGCCAGCTTCGATGACCTTCACGTCGAAGACTTCGCGGGTGCCGTGCTTGGTGCCCGGGATGAAGGCGAGGATCGGCTGAGCCGGCAGGTCGGCGCGGATCTCGTTCCAGGTCTTGTACGGATTGTCGACCAGCTTGCCGTCCTTGACGACCTTGGCAGCCAGAGCGCTGTGCCAGTCAGCGGTGGTGAAGGCATATTCCGGGCCGCTGATTTCAGAGGCGAAGACGATGCCGTCGTAACCGATGCGGACTTCCTGGATGTCGGTCACGCCGTTGGTCTTGCAGAGCTCGATGTCCGACTTGCTGATACGCGAGGAGGAGTTTGCGATGTCGATGGTGTTTTCACCCACGCCTTCGCAGAGCTTCTTGCGGCCGGCGCCAGAGCCGCCACCTTCAACAACCGGGGTGCCGAAGTCGAAGTTTTCGCCGAAGGCTTCGGCAACGATCGATGCATAGGGAAGAACGGTGGAGGAGCCAGCGATCTGGATCTGGTCGCGGGCGACGGCTGCGCCGGCGAAGGCCACGGTGGCCGCCAAGGCAGCGAGGGAAAGTTTCAGAGCGGTCATAGTCATCTCCCGGAATGGGCTTGTGTGTCTTTGCGGCCGTGCGGCGTCTGCCAAGCATCGGCAGCTGCGTTCATAACGGCTCTCAGCTCACGCTTTTATGTCAGTTGGATGAAACATTTGTGACATATCAAGCCTCTGAAAATGCATCGAAATTTACGACGCCTTCAGGCTGGATGGAGGTTTTATGTCAAAAACGGACGGTAAACTCGCTGCCAACGCCCAGTTCCGACTTCACGAGCAGGCGTGCGCGGTGACGGGTGAGGATGTGCTTGACGATGGCAAGGCCGAGACCCGTGCCCTTTTTCGAGCGACTGTCCTCGACATTGACCCGGTAGAAACGCTCGGTCAGGCGCGGAACATGTTCAGCCGGAATGCCCGGGCCGCGGTCACGCACGCGCACCTCGGTGCCGACGCCCGGCTCTCGACGCACCACGACATCCACCACCTTGCCGTCCTGGCCGTATTTGCAGGCATTCTCGATCAGGTTCTCGAAAACCTCGACGAGTTCGTCCCGCTCCCCCATCACCTCGATCTTCTCTTCGGGCAGGTCGAGGCGGATCTCGACGCCGAGATCCGCCGCCAGAGGAGCAAGGCTGTCGCGCACATGACCCAGCACCGGCTTCAGATCAACCATCTGGTCGGGCGGCAGATGTGCTTTCAATTCAAGCCGCGACAGCGACAGGAGATCGTCGACGAGGCGGCTCATGCGGTTCGCCTGATCGAGCATGATGGCGAGGAAGCGTTCCTTGGCCTTGGCATCGTCCTTGGCAGGCCCCTGCATGGTCTCGATGAAACCACGCAGTGAGGCGAGCGGCGTGCGCAGTTCGTGGCTGGCATTGGCGACGAAATCGCTGCGCATGCGGTCCAGCCGGCGCAGCTCGGAGATGTCGCGGAAGGAGAGAAGAAAGAGCGGACGCCCCTCCGTCTCCACGGGCGCGACACGCACGATATAGACGCGCTCCGACGGCAGACGCTCCGAATGTTCGATCTGATTGGGCGTTCCCGTCTCGATCGTCTCGCGGATCATGTCGAGAATGCCTGGAGAGCGCCAACGGGCCGAGACGTGCTGCCCTTCGCCGAGATCACCGAAGGCGCGTTCGGCCGCCGCGTTCTGGGCAAGCAGGTCGGCGCCAGCCCCCATCACCAAGACAGGCATGTCGAGCGCCTCGATCGAGGCACGGATCGACGGCAGCGGATCAGCCGGCATGGCCGGCTGCGGGTTGACGATCGTCGGCCCCCTCTCGTTCGCGCCGGGTGGATCGACCACCATCACGAGCCCGACCAGCAGGACGAAAAGCACGAGCGCGTAACCGGGAGCCGCACCGGAATACGATGCCGCCAAAGCCATCAGCGCCGAAGCGACAATTGCCAGCCAGCGCGACAGAAGGTGCTTCATGGGGCGGCGCCAGCCGCTGCTCTGCCCGTCGTTGTCTGCCACCTGCGACGCACCTCGCGCTTTATCCATGCCAAGCCTGATAGCGGTGATTCATGACAGAAGTTCCGGTGGCCTGCCATGGCCAGGTCAGCTTTATCCCCCATGCGCGCCCCGCATGCCCGGATGTTGGACACAAGCCTTGCGCTCTATCTTCGCTTGCGCTCAATTACTGAAGGCAAACAAGGCCGATGGAGCCGGAGGAAGACCATGGATGCACAGACGCAAAGCCGCGCCGTAACCCTGAAGATCCGCGGCAAGGAGCGGATCTTCGACATCGACCTGCCGGACCTGCCGGATTGGATCGAGGAGGAGGCGCTGAAGTCCGGCGGTTTTCCCTATGACAAGAAGCTCTCGGAAAAGGACTATGTCGCCGAACTTACCGAACTCCAGATCGAACTGGTCAAGGTGCAGTTCTGGATGCAGAAGACCGGACAGCGCGTCATGGCGCTGTTCGAAGGGCGGGATGCTGCCGGGAAGGGCGGCGCGATCAGCGCGACGCTTGCTTACATGAACCCCCGCTCGGCCCGCGTCGTGGCGCTGACCAAGCCGACCGAGACCGAGGCGGGGCAATGGTATTTCCAGCGCTACATCTCGCACTTCCCGTCCGCCGGCGAATTCGTGCTGTTCGACCGCTCCTGGTACAACCGCGCGGGCGTCGAGCCGGTCATGAACTTCTGCAAGCCCGAGCAATACGAGGCTTTCCTCAAGCAGGCGCCGCGCTTCGAGAAACTGATCGAGCAGGAGGGCATCCACTTCTTCAAGTTCTGGCTCGACACCGGACAGGAGATGCAGCTGAAGCGCTTCCACGACCGCCGGCATGATCCGCTGAAGTGCTGGAAACTGTCGCCGATGGATATCGCCGCCCTGCACAAGTGGGACGACTACACCCAGAAGCGCGACCGGATGCTGAAGGAAACCCATACGGAGCGTGCGCCCTGGACCGTCCTGCATGCCAATGACAAGCGGCGGGCACGGCTCAACCTGATCCGCCACATCCTTCTGTCGCTCGACTACGAGGGCAAGGACAAGATCGGCAAGCTCGACAAGAAAATCATCGGCAGCGGCCCCGGCTTCCTCGACTGAGGAAGCCTCCCACAGGTTCGGGTGAAACCTTCAGCAATGACCGGGGCGATCACTGCCCCGGCAGAACGCGGACGGCATAGAGGTTGACGCCCCGGCCCTTGCCCGAGAGATCGGCATTGACGATCAGGCGACCCGGTGTCGAGGGTGCCATGCCGCTGTCGAAGGTCACGCGGAACAGTGCGTCGAGCTTTTGCGGGTTGACGGTGAACCGATGGCGCGGGCAATCCCCCATGCGCGGGAAATCGCATTCCACCGACATCTGCACCGGATTGTCGTCCGGTGACTGGACGGTCAAGGCGATGGTCGAGGTGCGACCCGCCAGTTCCTGCAGGACATCTGCCGGAACCGTGATCTCGATCGCGCCCGCTGCGTCGCCGCTGCGCGAGACGATGCGCGCCGCAGTACCGTCGCTGGCCGTCACCATATCGACGGTCGCGTTGGCACGGGGATGCAAGGCGGACACCTGATCCGGCGTGAAGACGCTGATCCAGTCGTCGGTGAAGCCGCCACGGGTATCGATGGCCTGAGGGCCTTTGGGCGTCTCGACCGGCGCCTGGTTGCCGGTGAAGTCTTCTTCCTCGGCGCGCGGCGGCGGATTGGGAACACTGGTATCGCGCTCGGCTGCCGTCAAAAGCAGACCGGACGAGTAGACCCACCACGCGCCAATCCCGAGCGTGGCCAGGAAGATGGTGAAGATCATCAGACGTGCGACACCGCCGCGGCGACGCTTGCGCGGCTGGACAGCCCGTTCCGAGCGCATGTCCGGCATCGGCCCCTCGTCGGCCGCATGGGCCTCGCGCAGATCCGGTTTCGGTGTCTGCATGTCTTCGTCGAAGGCTGGCTCCCGGTCGGCGACAGGCTCCACATGTTCGACGGGGTCGGCGGCAAAGCCCGGTTCCACGCGACCCGGCCGATCGACGGTAACCTGCGGCGCGGGCGGAACCTCTGCTCTGGCGGCAGGCGCGGTGGGCGCGGCCGTCGCGGCGACAACCGGCGGTTCGACGCGCATGTCGAGACGCGCGCGCTCTTCCAGCTCGATCGCGTGGATCAGCGCCTCCAGGCGGCGACGCTGGTGGTTGATCGCCTCGGGATCCTCGATGTTCTGCTTGCGCAGCCCCGTTTCGAGCGCCTGCCGAGCCGACTGATAAACCCGTGCCCGTGATTCGGCATTGGCCCGGTCAGAGCGCTCCAGGGCGTTCCGGATGGCTGTTTCCAATCCGCTCATTGGTCGCCATACTCCTTCGGGGATCGCCCCTGCCACATCACATCCATAGTTTCGATTCGGTAAACGCTCGATTTTTCAAGGGCAAGCCCGGAAACCTCCTATGGCCACGAATAAACACAGGAATGAGACCATGCGCTTCGATCTTGCCACAGGTTGGCGACATTGCCGCCCTTCGGTGTCTCTTTCCTGTTTCCCCGGGATCTGTTATTTGACGTTTGCGTAAACGTAAACTTCATGGGAGGTGAAGTGATGGCCCTGCCGTCGATCCTGAAAGACAATATGAGGCTTCCCGTCGTCGCCTCGCCGCTCTTCATCATATCGCATCCGCAGCTGACGCTGGCGCAATGCAAGGCCGGCATCGTCGGTTCGTTCCCGGCGCTCAATGCCCGGCCAGAAGCGCAGCTCGACGAATGGCTGGCCGAAATCACCGAAGAGCTCGCCTCCCACAACGCGAAGAACCCGGATCGCCCGGCGGCGCCCTTCGCGGTCAACCAGATCGTGCACATGTCGAACAAGCGGCTCGAGCACGACCTGATGATGTGCGTCAAATACAAGGTGCCGATCGTCATCTCCTCGCTCGGCGCCGTGCCGGAGGTAAATGCCGCCGTGCATTCCTATGGCGGCATCGTTCTGCATGACGTGATCAACAACCGCCACGCCAATTCGGCGATCCGCAAGGGTGCAGACGGGCTGATCGCGGTTGCGACCGGCGCCGGCGGCCATGCGGGCACGCTCTCGCCGTTTGCCCTTGTCCAGGAAATCCGCGAATGGTTCGACGGGCCGCTGCTGCTTGCCGGCGCGATCGCCAATGGCGGCGCGGTGCTGGCCGCACAGGCCATGGGCGCCGACATGGCCTATATCGGTTCGCCCTTCATCGCCACCACCGAAGCCCGCGCGTCGGATGCCTACAAGCAGGCGGTGGTCGACGCCCATGCCAACGACATCGTCTATTCCAACTATTTCACCGGCATCCACGGCAATTACCTGAAGCCGTCGATCGTTGCCGCCGGCATGGATCCCGATCATCTGCCGGAAGCCGATCCGTCGAAGATGGACTTCGACAAGGCGACATCAGGGGCCAAGGCCTGGAAGGATATCTGGGGCTGCGGCCAGGGGATCGGCGCGGTCAAGGCCATCGAGCCGGTGGCCGCAGTCGTCGATCGGCTGGAGCGCGAATATATAGACGCAAAAAAGGCGATTTGCGGCTGAGGCAGGCCCTGCTAGCGTCCCCGCAGATCTAATTTGCGGGGACCCCCATGCGCCACCTGACACTCACCCTCACGCTCGCCACCCTGCTGGGCAGCACCCTTTCCAGCCAGGCCGAGGATGTCTCCTACAAGGAGTTCAAGGCCTGGCAGGTTTCCTGCAGTCAGACCCGTGCCTGCACCATGCGGCAATTCCTCTCCGACAATCCGCTGTCCGGCTTCGAACTGCAGCGCAGCGGCAAGCCGGAGGCGCCGGTCGTGCTGGTGGTTTCGCCGCGCGACAACGCCGTCACCGAAGCCGCAGGCGCGCCGGAGGTGAGCATCGCGGTTGACGGGGCCGAGCCGCTGGTGCTGAAGGGCCCCTCGGTCACGACGGATGCCGGCACCTATGCGTTTACCCTCAACGGCGACTTCATCGGCAATGGACTCATCGACAGCCTGAAGAACGGCACGACCGCAACGATCACCATGACACGCGGCGACCAGACCGCCAGGAGCGACCTGCCGCTATCAGGTGCGGCCGCCAGCCTCCTGTTCATCGACGAATATCAGGATCGCATCGACCACGTGGACGCGTTGAGCGCCAGGGGCGACAAGGCGCCAAACCCGCCGCTTCCGATCAGCGACATCGCGACGATCGCCGAGCTGCCGGAGGCGATCCGCCCCCATTTCGCCGAAGGCGGCGACTGCGCCGACACGGACCCCACCATGTTCAACGGCAATGCGCTATCGCATCAACTCGACGAAAACACGACGATCTACATCACGCCTTGCGGCTCGAGCGGCGCCTACAACGTGCCCTATGCCGCCTATGTCGATAGCTTCGGCATGATCGCCCCGCTTGCTTTCCCGACCATGGTCGACGGCGCCCCGAGCGCCACATCCCAGGCCTTCAACCTCGACTATGACTGGAAAAAGAAGAGCTTGTCCTCCTTCTTCAAGGGCCGCGGGATCGGCGATTGCGGCACCTACAGCCAGTGGCGCCTCGCCGAAGGGGCCATGGGTCCGCAACTGGTGCTGGTCGAGGAGACGTTTCGCGACTGCCCGGAACAGTTCAGCGAAACCGACGAGATCGATCCCGGCAGTTGGCCGAAGACCTGGCCGGTGAAATAAGCCGCACGGCCTTGACCCAGAGATCAAGGGCCACCTGTGACCACGCCGGGGAAATTTTCCCCGGCCCCCGAAAACCGGCTTGAAATCGCCCGGCAATCCCTGTATCAGCCCCTCACCATAAGCAACGGGCCGAGCCTGTTCGCAAATGCCGCTTTAGCTCAGGTGGTAGAGCACATCATTCGTAATGATGGGGTCGCAGGTTCGAGTCCTGCAAGCGGCACCAGTTTCTTTCAAAATCAAAGACATGCTTCCGGTTTCCACAGGTGGAACATTCCGGTGAGGCCTTTCTTGTTCGTCTCCACGTAGATTTTGGCCCTGAGTAAAGCGCCGTCCGATAAGGAGAACCTAAAGCGGTACCGGATCTCCGAGGCGGCCACAATGGTGGTCGATTACGAGCAAAGCGACAACGTGAGAGATCTGGGCTAGCCTAACGCCGCGAGAAAAACCTGCTGAGTGACGCGACATCTTTCAGTAGAATTCGAATATGCCGATTCGATATTCCGTCGCTCCCGGAACACTTCTTCTCTGCAACTATGCGCTCGGTGGTTTCATGCCACCTGAGATGGTCAAGCGGCGCCCCGCGATCGTGATCTCTCCGAGGCTTCCTCATCGAGATGGATTGTGTGCCGTCGTGCCACTTTCCACGTCCCCGCCCGAAAGGAACTTCAACTATGTGGTGGAGATCACTTTGGATCCAGCATTGCCAGCGCCATTTGATTCGCCCGTGATGTGGGCAAAGTGCGACATGATCGCAACCGTAGGCTTTGAGCGCCTTGATCTCTTCCGAGCCGGCCGCGATACCAACGGGAACCGCAAGTATCTGACAAGGCGTGTCGACGCGAAGACATTCGAAATGATCAAAGCTGGCATTCGATATGGGCTTGGAATTTAACTTGACCTTAACGAGCAAACACCCATATTTAACGTGATCGCTGGCGGTGAAAACCGTTCAGCCTCAAGACCTCCATGGAGGCAGACCCCGCCAAGGCGATAACAAGCGTGGCGGGGTTTCTTGTTCCAAAAGGTTCTTTGGCGTCAATGCTTGGCGGGCCGGAAAATCCGTTGTCCTTGCCCCTATGACGACCATCCGGCCCTCCGAGTCGTCACACTCTGTCCAAACACACCTCATCCCCCCGCCCCATAACCCTTCAACCGCCTTCTTGTATCCGACGGGCTTTCGCGAAAATGCGCCCTGTAACTTCGGGAAAAGGCAGACGCCGAGTTAAATCCGGTCGCAGCGGCGATGTCGGCGAAGGGGGTGCGGGTTTCGATCACCTTGCGGCGGGCGGCATTGAGGCGCAGCGCCAGGTAATGGATGTGCGGCGGCGCGCCGATCGCCTCGATGAACAGGGTCTGCAGCCGTCTTTCGCTGATGCCGATGCGGCGCGCGAGCCGCACCAGCGGCAGCGGCTGTTCCAGATGCTCCTCCATCACCCGCATCGCCTGGCTCACACGGGGGTCGGCGAGCCTTATGCTGCCGGTCGAGGGCATGGCCGCAGCATCGCTGCTGACGCCCCCCTGCTCGTAGATGAACTGGCGCGACACTTCGAGCGCCAGCGAATAGCCATGCCTGCGGCGGATCAGTTCCAGCATCAGATCGAGCGTCGGCAGTGAGCCGCCCGTGGTGATGCGCTTGCCGTCGATGACGAAGCGCTCGCGCACGGTTCTCACCTGCGGATAGGCGGCGGAAAAATCGTCATAGTCTTCCCAGTGCAAAGTTGCCGAAAAATTGTCGAGAAGGGCCGTGTCGGCGAGCAACCAGGCGCCGGATTCGATCCCGGCGACGAGACTGCGATGCCGCGCGGACTTCGCCAGAAGCCGCTTCAGATCCGAAGTGGCGTGGCGTTTCCAGTTGTGGCTGGAGAGCACGAAGAGCGGGTCTTCCTCATTTCCCGGCCGAAAGGCACCATCCACCGGGATCGGGATGTGGCTCTTGGTCTCGATCGGCTGGCCGTCCGGGCTGAGGATACGCCAGCGATAGAGCTCCAGCCCACTCACCCGGTTCGCCAGGCGCAATGGCTCGATCACCGATGCGACCAGGATCAGGTTTGTCTCCGGCACGACCAGGAGGTCGAGCACGGTCGTTGGGACGGTGAGCGTTGCGGGACGGTCGGACATCGGCAGGAACTCTCAAGATTTCCGATAATGTATAGAAGCTATCCGATCCTGCAAAGCATGCTGCGGCATTCTGTCTCGTAATAGGCCTAACGAACGAGGGAGAATAATCCGTGCCTTTAGCCATGAACCGGGATGTCTTCATCACCTGCGCCGTCACCGGTGCCGGAGACACCACCTCGAAATCGCCGCATGTTCCGATCACCCCCAAGCAGATCGCCGAGTCCGCCATCGATGCCGCCAAGGCAGGGGCCGCCGTCGTACATTGCCATGTCCGCGACCCCGAAACGGGTGCCGCCAGCCGCCGCAACGATCTCTACAAGGAAGTGACGGACCGCATTCGTGCGGCCGATGTCGACGTGGTCTTGAACCTGACGGCCGGCATGGGCGGCGACATGATCTTCGGCAATGTCGAGCAGCCGCTGCCGCTCAACCCCAAGGGTACCGACATGGTCGGTGCCACCGAGCGCGTGTCTCATGTGGCCGAGTGCCTGCCGGAAATCTGCACGCTCGATTGCGGCACGATGAATTTCTCGCTCGGCGATTATGTCATGACCAACACGCCGTCGATGCTGCGCGCCATGGCGAAGCTGATGACGGATCTTGGCGTGCGCGCCGAGATCGAGGCCTTCGATACCGGGCACCTCTGGTTTGCCAAGCAGCTGGTCGAGGAAGGCCTGATCGAGGATCCGGTGCTCATCCAGCTCTGCATGGGCATTCCCTGGGGGGCGCCCGATGACCTCAACACCTTCATGGCCATGGTTAACAATGTGCCGGCGCATTGGACCTTCTCGGCTTTCTCCATCGGCCGCAATGCCATGGCCTATCCGGCCGCAGCGGTCCTTGCCGGCGGCAATGTGCGTGTGGGGCTCGAAGACAATCTCTATGCCGGCAAGGGCCTGCTCGCCACCAATGCCCAGCTTGTCGAAAAGGCCGTGACCGTGATCGAGGGCATGGGCGCCCGGATCATCGGGCCGGACGAGGTGCGCAAGAAGCTCAAGCTTACCAAGCGGTGATGCTCCGCCCGTTTCCGGACACTGTCTGGGGCAGGTCAAAAGACAAACCACATGCGGACGAGAACGTGATGAGCAGAATTCAGAAGGCGGCCTGTATTGGCGGCGGTGTGATCGGCGGGGCCTGGGCGGCACGTTTCGTGCTGGCCGGCATCGATACGACGATCTTCGATCCGCATCCGGAAGCCGAGCGCATCATCGGCGAAGTGCTCGCCAATGCCGAGCGCGCCTATGAGATGCTGACCATGGCGCCGCTGCCGCCCAAGGGGAAGCTCAGCTATGCCGCCTCGCTTGCGGAGGCGGTCGCGGGTGCCGACTGGATCCAGGAAAGCGTGCCGGAACGCGTCGATCTCAAGCGCGGCGTGATCACCCAGATCGATGCGGCAGCCGACCCCAAGGCGCTGATTGGCTCCTCGACCTCGGGCATCCTGCCGACGGACCTGCAGCGCGACATGAAACATCCCGAACGGATGTTCGTCGCGCATCCCTATAATCCGGTTTATCTCCTGCCGCTCGCCGAGCTCGTCGGCGGTGAAAAGACCAGCCGCGCGGTGCTGGAAGACGCCAAGGCGAAACTCGCGCCGATCGGCATGAAGGGCGTGATCCTCAACAAAGAGATCGAAGGCTTTGTCGGCGACCGGCTGCTGGAAGCGCTGTGGCGCGAGGCGCTCTGGCTGATCAAGGACGATATCTGCGACACCGAGACCCTCGATGACGTGATCCGCTATTCCTTCGGCATGCGCTGGGCGCAAATGGGTCTGTTCGAAACCTATCGCATCGCCGGCGGCGAAGCGGGCATGCGGCATTTCCTCGCTCAGTTCGGCCCCTGCCTTTCCTGGCCCTGGACCAAGCTCACCGATGTGGTCGATCTCAACGACGAACTCGTCGACAAGATCGCCGACCAGTCCGACGCGCAATCCGGTGCACGTGGCATCCGCGATCTCGAGCGCATTCGCGACCAGAACCTCGTCGGCATCATGCAGGCCCTGAAGGCCGGCGATGCCGGGCAAGGTTGGGGTTCCGGCAAGCTGCTGGCCGATTTCGAGGCGCATCTCTGGTCGTCCGCACCGGCTCCTGATGCCGCAGACCTCACCAAGCCGATCAAGCTTGCGGACTTCCGCGTGCACCCCTCCTGGGTCGACTACAACGGCCACATGACCGAATACCGCTACAGCCAGTGTTTTGCCGACAGCTCCGATGCGCTGCTGCGCCTCATCGGTGTCGACATGGATTATGTCTCAGCCGGCCACAGCTATTACACGGTCGAAAACCATCTGCGGCTGCTCGACGAGTGCAAGCTCGGTGATGCTCTTTACGTCGAAGTCCAATTGCTGCCCTCGGATGGCAAGAAGCTGCACAGCTTCTTCTGGCTGCGCCGCGCGTCGGACAATGCGGTGGTCGCGACCTGCGAGCACCTGATGCTGCACGTCTCCTCGGCGGAAGGCAAAACCGTGCCTCCGCTGCCCGCGATCCTGTCAGAACTGGAACCGTTGCTCGCCGCGCATGCCGGCCTGCCTTTGCCCGAAGGCGCCGGCCGTCATGTGGGGCAGAAGAGGTAGCCGCATGTTGTTGAAGGCCGGAGGATAGCCGCATGGATTTCGCCCTAAGCGCAGAGCAGCAGATGATCGTCGAGACGGTCCGCGGCTTCGTGGAGAGCGAACTCTTTCCGCTTGAGGATCAGGTCGAGAGATCGGGCCACGTGCCGCCCGAAATGGGCTGGGAGATCGCGGCCAAGGTCAAGCAGCTCGGTTTCTTTGCCTGCAACATGCCGGAAGAGGTGGGTGGCGGCGGGCTCGACCACCAGACCTTCACGCTGGTCGAACGCGAACTCGGCCGCGCCTCCATGGCGCTCACCGTGTTTTTCGGCCGGCCCTCCGGCATCCTGATGGGCTGCAACGACGACCAGCGCGAACGCTATTTGCTGCCGGCCACGCGCGGCGACAAGTTCGATGCGCTCGCCATGACCGAACCCGGTGCCGGCTCGGACCTGCGCGGCATGAGTTGTACGGCGCGTAAGGACGGCGATGACTGGGTGCTCAACGGCACCAAACATTTCATCAGCCATGCCAATATCGCCGATTTCGTCATCGTCTTCGTCGCCACCGGCGAGGAGGAAACGCCGAAGGGCGTGAAGAAGCTGATCACCTGTTTCCTCGTTGATCGCGGCACGCCGGGTTTCACCATCCGCAACGGTTACTCCTCGGTCTCGCATCGCGGCTACAAGAACTGCATCCTCGATTTCGATGATTGCCGCCTGCCCTCGGCCCAGATCCTCGGCGAGGTCCACAAGGGCTTCGAGCTTGCCAATGCCTGGCTCTATGGTACCCGGCTGACAGTGGCTGCGAGTTGCGTCGGCCGGGCGCGGCGGGTCTTCGACCTCGCGGTCCCCTACGCCGCCGAGCGACACCAGTTCGGCAAGCCGATCGGCGCGAACCAGGGCGTGTCGTTCAAACTTGCCGACATGATCACCGAGATCGATGCGGCGGACTATCTGACGCTCGCCGCCGCCTGGCGCCTCGATCAGGGCCTGCCGGCCAATCGCGAGATCGCATCCGCCAAGCTCTATGCCTCGGAAATGCTGGCGCGGGTCACCGACGAGGCGATCCAGATCCATGGCGGCATGGGGCTGATGGACGACCTGCCGCTGGCGCGCTTCTGGCGCGATGCGCGGGTCGAGCGGATCTGGGACGGCACCTCGGAAATCCAGCGCCACATCATCAGCCGCGACCTGTTGCGACCGTTCGGAGCGTGATGATGCCACAAAGCTCCTCCCCCGCGATCACCGCTCTCCGCCACTCCTCCCCCGGATCGTCAGAGGCCCCGTATCAGGGTTTGTTGCTGAGCTGCGACCCCGATATCTCGGTATCCGAACTGCCGGAAGGCACGGAGCCGTTGGCGCTGTTCCAGGCGATCCGGCTCGGTTGCTTCCTGGCAGACCGATGGCTCGGCAGGGGGCTTGGATGACGACAGACGCCCGCGCACCGCTCTCCCGCCTGATCCGCCCTGAAACCATCGCCGTCTTCGGCGGCAAGGAGGCGGCGCGGGTGGTGGAACAGTGCGTCAAGGCGGGCTATCGTGGCCAGATCTGGCCGGTTCATCCGACGCGGGATACGGTTCATGGCCATCCTTGCTACCGGTCGGTTGCCGACCTTCCCGGCGCACCCGACGCCGCCTTTGTCGGGGTCAACCGCGCCCTCACGGTCGAGATCCTGCGTGACCTCCGCCAGCGGGGTGCCGGCGGCGCGATCTGTTACGCCTCCGGTTTTGCCGAAGCCGTGCAGGAACTGCCGGATGGCCCTGCCCTGCAGGCCGAACTCGTGGCTGCCGCCGGTACCATGGCCATGCTCGGCCCCAATTGCTACGGCTTCATCAACATGTTGGACGACGCCCTGCTCTGGCCAGACCAGCACGGCATGAAGCATGTCGACCGGGGCGTGGCGATCCTCACCCAGTCCTCGAACATCGCGCTCAACATCACGATGCAGGCCAGAGGATTGCCGATCGCCTATCTGATGACGGCCGGCAATCAGGCCCAGACCGGCTTGTCGGCCCTTGCGGCCGCAGCGATCGAGGACGAGCGGGTCACGGCCGTCGGCCTTCATATCGAGAGCTTCGATGATCTCGAAGACCTGCAACATCTCGCGGCCCGCTCCCGCGCGCTCGGCAAACCGGTGGTGGCGCTGAAAGTCGGCAAGTCTGCCGCCGCACAGCGCGCGACGCTGTCGCACACCGCCTCCCTGGCCGGCAACGACCGGGTGTCCTCCGCGCTCCTGAAGCGTCTCGGCATCGGCCGCGTGCATTCCTTGCCGCAGATGCTGGAAACGCTGAAGCTCCTGCATGTCTGCGGTCCGCTCTCCGCCAATACCGTCTCGGCCATGAGCTGTTCGGGCGGCGAGGCCTCGCTGATGGCGGATGCGGGTGTCGACAAGGCCGTTGAGTTCCGGGATCTCAAACCCGAACAATTCCCGGCACTGCGCGACACGCTCGGTGCCATGGTGACACTCTCCAATCCGCTCGACTACCACACCTTCGTCTGGGGCCATCGCGCACGGCAGGCGGACGCCTTCTCGACCGTGATGGGCGGCGACTATGGGATCAATCTCGTCGTTCTCGATTTTCCGCGCGGCGATCGCTGCGATGCAGGTGACTGGATGACGACCGTCGACGCGGTGCTCGACGCAAAGCGGCGAACGGGTGCAGCCACTGGCATCGTCGCAAGCCTTGGCGAAACCATGCCGGAGGCGGTCGCCACGCGCCTCATCGGCGAAGGCGTCGTGCCTTTCTGCGGCATCGACGAGGCGCTCGCCGCCATCGAAATTGCCCATGGCGTCCATGCCGCCTGGGCGCGACCGGCTCCCGCACCGCTGCTCACCGCCCGCGCCGTGGCAACCGAGATCCAGTCTCTCTACGAAGACCGCGCCAAGCCGATGCTCGCCGCCTTTGGCGTCAGTGTCCCCTATGGCCTGATCGCCCGCAATGCCGATCAGGCGGTCTCGGTGGCCGATCGGCTCGGCTATCCTGTGGCCGTCAAGGGCATTGGCATTGCTCACAAAAGCGATGTCGGCGCCGTGCGGCTCAACATCAGAAGCGCGTCGGAGGTCTTCGCGGCGGCCACGGCCATGTCTTCGATTGCTGACCGCTTTCTTGTGGAAAAAATGGCACCGAAGCCCGTGGCAGAGCTGATCGTCGGCGCGCTGCGCGATCCCGTGGTCGGCCCGGTTCTAACCCTTGGTGCCGGAGGGGTTCTCGTCGATCTCATCGATGACAGCACGATCCTCCTGCTTCCCACAAACCCTGCTGAAATCGGCAAGGCAATCGACGGCTTGAGGGTTTCGAAGCTGATCGCGGGGTATCGCGGCGGGCCGCCGGGCGATAAGAATGCATTGGTGCAACTCGTCGCCTGTGTCGCAGATTATGTCGCAGACAACGCAACGAGACTGGAAGAACTGGATCTTAATCCGGTTCTGGTGCTGCCGGAAGGTGAGGGCGTGATCGCCGTCGATGCCTTCATCCGGACAAGGAGCTGAACGCGTGACCGAGCCGATCCGCACCCGCCGTGAGAACGCCGTGCTCGAGGTGACGATCGATCGCCCCAAGGCCAATGCCGTGGATCTCGCCACCAGCCGGATCATGGGCGAGATCTTCGCAAACTTCCGTGATGACGACACACTGAGGGTTGCCATCATCACGGGTGCGGGCCAAAAATTCTTCTGTCCCGGCTGGGACCTGAAGGCGGCCGCGGACGGCGATGCGGTCGATGGCGACTATGGGGTCGGCGGCTTCGGCGGCCTGCAGGAACTGCGCGATCTCAACAAGCCGGTCATTGCGGCGATCAATGGCATCTGTTGCGGCGGCGGCCTCGAAATCGCGCTGTCCGCCGATCTCATTCTCGCCGCCGAGCACGCCACCTTCGCGCTGCCGGAGATCCGCTCGGGCACGGTGGCCGATGCCGCCTCGATCAAGCTGCCGAAGCGCATCCCCTATCACATCGCCATGGACATGCTTCTGACCGGTCGCTGGCTCGATGCCGAGGAGGCGCATCGCTGGGGTTTCGTCAACGAGATCTTGGCCCCCGACGCCCTGATGGAGCGGGCCTGGGCACTGGCGCGGCTCCTCGAAAGCGGACCGCCGCTCGTCTATGCCGCGATCAAGGAGATCGTCCGCGACGCAGAAGGCCGCGATTTTCAGTCGACCATGAACAAGATCACCAAGCGGCAATACCGCACGGTGGACGTGCTTTACGGAAGCGAAGACCAGATCGAAGGCGCGCGCGCCTTTGCCGAGAAACGCGATCCCGTGTGGAAAGGAAGATAGATTTCCAGCAGCCGCGTGAGGGCCTGGCGATCGGCCCGAGTGCGACATTCAACGATCGCCGCCGTCACGGATAAAAATGCCGGACGCATAACCAACCAAAACAAGGGAACAGACGATGAGCAACGACAAATTCTTCTCCAGCCTCACCTCGGCGGCCTTGAGCCGTCGTGAATTCATGGGCCGCGCCATGGCCGCCGGCCTGACGCTGACGGCCGCCAGCTCGCTTTACGCCACCAGCGCGTCCGCCCAGGAGCCCAAGCGCGGCGGCAATCTGAAGCTCGGCCTCGAAGGCGGCTCGGCCACCGACAGCAAGGACCCGGCCAAATTCCTGTCGCAGTTCATGTTCTGCATCGGCCGCTGCTGGGGCGACATGCTGGTCGAAAGCGATCCCTTAACCGGCGCTGCCGTACCGGCACTCGCCGAAAGCTGGGAGCCTTCGGCCGATGCCGCGACCTGGACCTTCACCATCCGCAAGGGCGTGCAGTTCCATGACGGCAAGGAACTGACCATCGACGACGTCGTCGCCACCTTGAAGCGCCACACCGACGAGAAGTCGGAATCCGGCGCGCTCGGCGTGATGAAGTCGATCAAGGAGATCAAGAAGGACGGCGACAAGCTGGTCCTGGTGCTCACCGAAGGCAATGCCGACCTGCCGCTGCTGCTTACCGACTACCACCTCGTCATCCAGCCGAATGGCGGTTACGACGACCCGCTCGCCTCGATCGGCACCGGCCCTTACAAGCTCACCAGCTTCGAAGCCGGCGTGCGCGCCACGCTGGAGCGCAACACCGCCGACTGGCGCTCCGACCGCGGTTATGTCGATACGATCGAAATCATCGGCATGAACGATGCGACCGCCCGCATCGCGGCTCTCGCCTCCGGCCAGGTGCATTTCATCAACCGCGTCGATCCAAAGACGGTGGACATGCTGAAGCGCGCGCCGACGGTCGAGATCCTCTCAACGTCAGGTCGCGGCCACTATGTCTTCATCATGCATTGCAATACCGCGCCGTTCGACAACAACGACCTGCGGCTGGCGCTGAAATATGCCATGGACCGCGAAGCCATGGTCGAGACCGTGCTCGGCGGTTATGGCAAGGTCGGCAACGACTTCCCGATCAACAGCACCTATGCCCTTTTCCCCGAGGGCATCGAGCAGCGCACTTACGATCCTGATAAGGCCGCCTTCCACTACAAGAAATCAGGTCATTCCGGCCCGGTCCTCCTGCGTACGTCGGAAGTCGCCTTCCCCGGTGCCGTCGATGCCGCCGTGCTCTACCAGGGCAGTGCCCAGAAGGCCGGCATCGAGATCGAGGTGAAGCGCGAGCCCGGCGACGGCTACTGGTCTAATGTCTGGAACGTCCAGCCCTTCTCGACCTCCTATTGGGGCGGCCGTCCGACCCAGGACCAGATGTATTCCACGGCTTACCTTTCGACCGCCGACTGGAACGACACCCGTTTCCTGCGTCCGGACTTCGACAAGATCCTGCTCCAGGCGCGCGCCGAACTCGACGAGGGCAAGCGCAAGGACATGTATCGCGAGATGGCGATGATGGTGCGGGACGAGGGTGGCCTGATCCTGCCGATGTTCAACGATTTCGTGAACGCCGCGCAAAAGAGCGTGAAGGGCTATGTCCACGACATCGGCAACGACATGTCGAACGGCTATGTCGCAACCCGCGTCTGGCTGGACGCCTGATTGTCGGAAACGACAGGCGCCGGACGCACTGCTCCGGTCAATCGGCCCGCGCACATGAGGTACGCGGGCCATACCCGTTTTTCTGGATAGCGGCTGGAATCCCATGACCCAATCAACCGATGCCGGCGGTCCGCCGGGTCTGACTTTATACCAGCGGTATCCGCTGATCGTCCTGGTGGTGCAGCGCCTGGCGCTCAGCATGCTGCTGCTGCTGGCCGTCTCCATGCTGATCTATGGCGGTGTCGAAGCCCTACCCGGCGATTTCGCCACCACCTATCTCGGCCAGTCGGCCACGCCCCAGGCGGTCGCCAATATCCGTGCCGATCTCGGCCTCGACCGACCAATCGTCACCCGCTATTTCGAATGGCTCGGCGGCGCCCTGCAGGGCGATTTCGGCACGTCGTGGGCGAGCCGCAACTCGGTCACAGAGCAGATCGGCAAGCGGCTCGGCAATTCGCTGTATCTGGCGGCTCTCGCCGCCGCCATCTCGGTCCCGCTCGCCGTCGGCCTCGGCATGCTCGCGGTCCACTTCCGCAACCGCACGCCGGATCGCATCATCAACGTGATCTCGCTTGCCGCCATCTCGCTGCCGGAATTCTTCATCGGCTATCTCTTGATCCTCGTCTTTGCCATCAACCTCAACATCGCGACCTTCCCGTCGACGGTGCATGACGGCATGGCGCTTGCCGACCGGCTGAAAGCCATGGCGCTGCCGACGGCGACGCTCGTCCTCGTGGTGCTCGCCCACATGATGCGCATGACCCGTGCCGCCATCCTCTCGGTCATGTCGTCGGCCTATATGGAAACCGCCGAACTCAAGGGTCTCTCAGCGCTCCGCGCCATCGTCAAGCACGCCGCCCCGAACGCGATTGCCCCGATCGTCAACGTCGTCGCGCTCAACCTCGCCTATCTCGTCGTCGGTGTCGTCGTGGTCGAAGTAGTCTTCGTCTATCCCGGCATGGGCCAGTACATGGTCGATGCAGTCACCGTGCGCGACATGCCCGTCGTCCAAGCCTGCGGCCTGATCTTCGCGGCCGTCTACATCTTCCTCAACATGCTGGCCGACATCATCGCCATTGTCGCCAATCCGAGACTGAGGCATCCGCGATGAGATTGAAACAGATCCCCATCAGCGCCTGGGTCGGCATCTTCGGCATCGCGCTTGCCGTCTTCTGTGCGCTCTTCGCCCCCTTCATCGCGCCCTATGGCGAGCGTGACATCGTCGGTGCCGTCTGGGAGCCGATGGGTGGCACCTTTCTGCTCGGCACCGACAATCTCGGCCGCGACCTGCTCTCGCGCATGATCTACGGCACGCGCACGACACTGACAGTGGCGCTCGCCGCCACCGTCATATCCTTCTCGCTCGGCATCTTCCTCTCCTTCACCGCCGCCGTTTCGCGCGGCGTGATCGACCAGACGCTGTCGCGCTTCAACGATCTGATGATGTCGATCCCGACGCTGATCTTCGCGCTCGTCGTGCTCGCCGTCCTGCCGCAGAACCTCTTCGTGCTGATCCTGGTCATGGCGATCCTCGATTCCACCCGCGTCTACCGCCTCGGCCGCGCCGTGGCACTCGATGTCGCGGTCATGGAATTCGTCGAAGCGGCCAGGCTGCGCGGCGAAGGCACGCTGTGGATCATCTTCCGCGAAATCCTGCCCAATACGCTCTCTCCTCTGCTCGCCGAATTCGGCCTGCGCTTCGCCTTCTCGATCCTCTTCCTCTCCACCCTCTCCTTCCTCGGCCTCGGCATCCAGCCGCCGGCGGCCGATTGGGGCGGCATGGTGAAAGACAACAAGGACGGGATCATCTTCGGCATTTCGGCAGCGCTCGTGCCCGGCTCGGCCATTGCCGCACTTGCCGTCTGCGTCAACCTGGTGGTCGACTGGCTGCTCGGGCGCACATCCAGCCTGAAGGGAGGCCGTGGCGATGTCTGAACTCCTTACCGTCCGCGATCTCAAGATCGAAGCCACATCCTATCCGCCGGGCGAGCCGCCCAAGGACATCACCATCGTCGAAGGCGTCTCCTTCAGCCTGCCAAAGGGCCGGGTGCTCGGCCTGATCGGCGAGTCCGGCGCCGGCAAATCGACCATCGGACTGTCGGCGCTTGCTTACGGTCGCGGCAGCGTGCGCATCACCGGCGGCGAAGTGCTGCTGAATGGCGAGGACATCCTGAAGCTCGGAAAATCCGGCATTCGCAAGCTGCGCGGCGACCGCGTCTGCTACGTCGCGCAATCGGCCGCCGCCGCCTTCAACCCGGCCCATCGGCTGGGCGACCAGGTGATCGAAGCGACGGTCTCCCACAAACTGATGACGATCGAAGAGGCCCGCGCCCGCGCCGCCTACCTCTTCGGTGTGCTCGGACTGCCCAATCCGAAGACTTTCGGCGATCGTTATCCGCACCAGGTCTCCGGCGGCCAGTTGCAACGCGCCATGACCGCCATGGCGCTCTGCTCCAATCCGGAATTGATCGTCTTCGACGAGCCGACGACCGCGCTCGACGTCACCACCCAGATCGACGTTCTGGCCGCGATCAAGCACGCAATCGAGGAGACGCATACGGCAGCCCTCTACATCACCCATGACTTGGCCGTGGTTGCACAGATCTCGGATGACATCATGGTGCTTCGCCAGGGCAAGACGGTCGAATACGGCACGACCCAGCAGATCATCGAGCAGCCGGCCCAGGACTATACCCGCGCGCTCGTCAATGTCCGCCAGGCCCGCAAGGAGGAAGCCACCGACCAGAGCGATCGACAGCTCAAGATCGAGAATGTGACGGCCGGCTATTCCAACGGCTTCAAGGTGCTGCATGATGTCAGTCTGCACCTGCCGAAGGGCCAGACACTCGCCGTCGTCGGCGAATCCGGCTCAGGCAAGTCTACGCTCGCCCGCGTCATCACCGGCCTCCTGCCGCCCGTCTCCGGCACCGTCACCTTCGACGGCAAGGCGCTGACGCCGGCCTTGAAGCAACGCAGCCGCGATGATCTCAGGCGTATCCAGCTGATCTACCAGATGGCCGATACCGCCATGAACCCGCGCCAGACTGTGCGCGACATTATCGGGCGGCCGCTCACTTTCTATCACGGCCTGCATGGCTCGGCGAAAACCGCCCGCGTCAAGGAGCTGCTGGAGCAGATCGAGATGGGCTCCGGCTTCGTCGATCGCTATCCGGCGGAGCTGTCGGGCGGGCAGAAGCAGCGCGTGGCGATTGCCCGCGCGCTCGCCGCCAAACCCGAACTCATCCTCTGCGACGAACCGACCTCGGCGCTCGATCCGCTGGTGGCGGAAGGCATCCTGTCGCTCCTGATGCGGCTGCAGGCGGAAACGCAGGTGTCCTACATGTTCATCACCCATGACATCGCCATCGTGCGCGCCATCGCCGACAGCGTCGCGGTCATGCATCGCGGCCGTCTCGTGCGCTTCGGTCCGAAGTCGCAGGTGCTATCGCCGCCCTTCGACGACTATACCGACCTCTTGCTCAAGTCCGTGCCCGAAATGGAATTGGGCTGGTTGGAGAAGGCACTCGCCACCCGCCGCATGGAAAGTGCGGGGCACTGATCGGCCCGCACTAAGACCCCCTCTGGCCTCCTGAGCTTGTCGAAGGGCGGCCATCTCCCCCACAAGCTCGGCTCCGCCACTAAGGGCAGCGGCTGGGTTAAGCCCTCCCCCTTGTGGGGAGGGTTTGGGAGGGGAAAACCACAAACCCGAATTCCACCTGAAGGCACAGCATGACATCTCGTCCGTTCACCACCATCGAAAACCAGTGGATCACCCTTGCCGACGGCACACGGCTTGCCGCCCGCATCTGGATGCCGGATGGCTCTGAGAGCGATCCCGTACCGGCCGTCTTCGAATTCCTGCCCTATCGCAAGCGCGACGGAACAAGCCCGCGCGACGAATCCACCTATCCGGTCTTCGCCGCCGCCGGCATTGCCGGCGTGCGCGTCGACATCAGAGGCTCGGGCGAATCCGACGGTGTCATCGATGGTGAATATACCCAGCTGGAACTCGCCAATGCCTGCGAGCTGATCGCCTGGATCGCAGCGCAACCCTGGTCGAACGGCTCGGTCGGCATGATGGGCATCTCCTGGGGCGGCTTCAATTGCCTGCAGGTCGCGGCCCTTCGGCCGCCTGCCCTTAAGGCCGTCATCTCGATCGCCTCCACCACCGACCGCTACAACGACGATATCCATTACAAGAACGGCTGCCATCTCTCGGCCCAGCTCTCCTGGGCCGCCACCATGCTCGCCTATCAGTCGCGCTCGCCGGACCCCGAGATCGTCGGCGACCGCTGGCGCGAGATGTGGATGGAGCGGCTGGAAAACGAGCCCTTCTTCCTGGAGGAATGGCTGGAGCACCAGCGCCGTGACGCCTTCTGGAAACACGGCTCGATCGGCGAGGATTTCTCCGCCGTTGCCATCCCGTCGCTCGTCATCGCCGGCTGGGCCGATGGCTATCGCAACACGCCGCTTCTCGCGGTCGAAGGCATGCCCGATCGATCCAAGGCCCTGATCGGCCCGTGGATCCACAAATACCCGCATTTCGCCTGGCCGAAACCGCGTGCCGATTTCCATGGTGAGGCCATTGCCTTCTGGAACCGCTGGCTGCGCGGCGAGGCAAACGGCACGGAAGCCGTGCCCCAGGTGCGCGCCTATATCCTCGACGCCGTAAAGCCTGCGCCGCGCCGCGAGGTCGATCCGGGTTTCTGGATCTCCAAAGACACCTGGCAGACGCCGGAGATGCAGACTTTCTATATCGAGGCCTTCGGCTCTCTAACGGAAGGTCATCCCGTCCCGCATGCGCCAGCCCATCCCGTCACGCTGAAGTCCCCCCTCGACACCGGCACCGCCGCTGGCGAGTGGTTCACGCTGAAACCGGATGCAGAGCTTGCCGGCGACCAGCGCCACGACGATGCGGGATCACTCACCGTCCAGACGGCGCCACTCACGCAGACACTTGACATCTTCGGCCGACCGGAACTCTCCGTGATGCTGTCGAGCGACGCCCCCGTCGCCAATCTCATTGCCCGGATCGTCGATGTGCATCCCGATGGCTCGGCCACCCGCGTCGCCTTCGGCGTGCTGAACCTCACCCATCGCAACGGCAATGGAGATCCTCAGCCGATGAAACCCGGCGAGCCGACGCCGATCCGCCTGACGCTTGATGCCTGCGGCTATCGTTTCCGCCCCGGCCACCGCATCCGCCTGTCGCTCTCTTCCGCCTATTGGCCGATGGTGTTGCCCGCCCCAACCGATGCCGAACTGACGCTCGACACCGCCACGCTCGGCCTTGCCCTGCCGAAGCTCGGCGCGCACGAGACCTTCGAGATGAAGCAGCCGGACAATCCCAATCCGCTGCCGACCTATATCGAACATGCCCCGTCCGAGACCCGCCGCCAGGTGCTGCGCGACCTCCAGGCCAACCGCACCTCCTACACGATCTACGAGGATACCGGCCTGTTCGAACATCCCGGCACCGGTCTCTCGACACGGCAGGTCCGCGACGAGATCTGGTCGATCTCGCCGGGCGATCCCCAGTCGATGACGGGCACCTCAGTCTGGACCTGCGACATGCAGCGGTCCGGCTGGTTCGTGCGCACGGTGTCGACCTCGCGCATCGCCTGCACCGAGACCCACTGGCTGATCAGTGCGTCTGTCATCGCTTACGAAGGCGAGACGCAGGTGTTCGAGAAGACCTTCCCGCAAAAGGCGATCCCACGCGATCTGATGTGACGCGCCGACTTTACCCCTGCGCGGCGAAACGGGTGACCGCCGCGCAAAGCGCGTCGAACCCGATGCGCGCGCCGTCACTCATGTGCCGGGCGCGCAGCCAGGCATGCACCATCTGCGGCTCCTCGCGAAACCAGACCTCGACGCCGGCTTCGGCGAGACGGCTCGCATAGGCCCTGCCGTCATCGCGCAGCGGATCGAAATGGGCAACCGTGATGAAGGTCGGCGGCAGCCCGGCCAGCGATCGGCTGCGAAGCGGATGGGCGACCGGGCTGTCATCCGGTGCCTGCAGCACGGCCCGGTAATAGGCGACGTCTGATGTCGTCAGTCCTGGCGCATGGGCCATCTCGGCATAGGAACCGGACACGAGGTCACCGCCGAGCGCCGGATAGATCAGCGCCTGGCCGACAATGCCCGTCAGCCCCTCGTCGCGTGCGCGAAGCGTCAGCCCTGCCGCAAGATTGCCGCCGGCGCTGTCGCCGATCAGCACCAGCTTGCGCCCGCTCTCAAGCAGGGATCCGAGCACCGCAAAAGCATCGTCATGGGCAGCCGGCCAGACATGTTCCGGCGCCAGCCGGTAATCGACCGACACCAGCTCAGCGCCAGCCTGCTCCGCCAGCTCAGCGCAGATCGCATGATGGCTGTCGAGCGAGCCGACAACAAAGCCACCGCCGTGGATGTAGTAGAGTACGGTCTCGGTCCGGATATCCTTCGGCCGATACCAGCGCACCGGAATGCGGCCGTCCACCCTGTCGTCCTGCGTCACCATGCCTTCCGGCAGCGGCCGATCGAAATGAGCACACAACGTGTCGTACCATTGACGCTGCTGGTCGATCGGAGCCTCCACGGCATCATCGGGGTAGAATGCCGCGCAGGTGGCGAGAAAATCGAGAATGGCCGGCTCGGTCGGAGCCATCGGGGTGTCGGTCATGTGCAGTCCGATCGATGCGCAGGTTGCCTTTGGCGTCAGGTCGAGCCTAATCGCGCATCGCCGGGCAATCCACTCCATTTGCGCCAGCCACCGGCCAAATCCGCACGCCGCGCCTGTCCTGTATCCGGCCACCCGCAGAAACGGGCTTTTCCCGGGAGGCTTTTCATGTCAGGAGAGCCCCGGGCGCGAGTGCCGTAAACTTTAGTACGGGCTCGGGCGGGTTGATTGACGTCTCTCCTGCTGCAGCGCGATTACGCTGCCGTCCACCGAACCCCCTTTCTTCGCGCAAACGAAAAGGGCCCCGCAAGCGAGGCCCTTCCGTCAGTGTTTCCGAACGGATCCCTTAGATCCAGTAGGGCGGGACACCGTAGTAGTCGTAGACCGAGCGGCCGTTGTTGCGATACCAGTCTTCGCTGTCGTCGCGATATTTCGGCGCGCCTTCGACCTGTTCCTTGGTCAGGCCGATGCGGTATCCGTCCAACTGCTCGTCATAGGTCAGGGTTTCCCAAGGCAGCGGGTAATAGTCGTCGCCGATGCCCCAGAAACCGCCGAAGCTCAGGACGGCATAGGCCACGCGGCCGCCGCGCTTTTCCAGAATGATGCGCTGGATGGAGCCGATCCGGTCGCCATCGACGCCATAAACTGCCGTGCCTTCGACCTTGTCACTGGCGATCAGGGTCGGGGTGTCCTTCACATAGGGGTCCTTGCCGTCCACGGCGCGGTTAACCTGGTCCATGGTATCCTCCTGTCGTTGTTGGTTGTGGTGAATCAACGACCCTGGCCCCAGATGGTTCCCCAAAAGCTGCCGGAATTGGCGGCCTTGGAGCGGTTGCTTTCCGGCTTTTCCGCCCCCCCCGCTCGTCTCGACCCGTCACGGTTCCGGCGTGCGTATTGACGTTTACGTCAAGGTTATATAATTTTTCGAGACTTGCACGACCTTTGCGCTAGCATGAGGTTCCAGGATAAGGGGAGGAGCCCGCCTGGTGAGCAGACGAGAAGAATGGTTCGGGAGGATAACATGACGGAAACTATGAGCCGCCTCAGCGGCCGCGCCGCCGAAAAGATCTGGGTTCAATCCTATCCCGCCTCGGTGCCGGCTGAGATCGCCCCGCATTCTCACCCGTCGCTCGGCGCCCTGTTCGAAGCGAGCTGCGCGAAGTTTGCCGAGCGGCAGGCCTTCACCAGCATGGGCCGTTCCATGACCTTCCGCGAACTGGAAGACCAGTCCCGCAAGGTCGGTGCCTGGCTGCAGTCGAAGGGTCTCGTCAAGGGCGACCGCGTCGCGGTGATGACGCCGAACATCCTGCAGAACCCGGTCACCGTTTACGGCATCCTGCGCGCCGGCTTGACCGTGGTGAACGTCAACCCGCTCTATACGCCGCGCGAGCTCGAACACCAGCTGAAGGATTCCGGCGCGAAGGCGATCGTCGTGCTGGAGAATTTCGCCCATACCGTCCAGCAGGTCGTCGACCGCACGGATGTGAAGCACGTCATCGTCTGCACCATGGGCGACATGCTGGGCCTCAAGGGTCACATCGTCAATTTTGTCGTGCGCAAGGTGAAAAAGCTCGTGCCGGCCTGGACCATTCCCGGGCATGTCGGCTTCAAGGCCATGCTGGCAGAGGGCAGCAAGCTCACGCTGAAGCCCGTCGCGGTCGCGCCCGGCGACATCGCCTTCCTGCAATATACCGGTGGCACAACCGGCGTCTCCAAGGGGGCGGCGCTCACTCATGCCAATCTTCTGGCCAACAAGCAGCAGATCGCACTCTGGCTGGAAGCGGCGCTGGCCGGTGGCAAACGCCCGGATGTGCTGAACTTCGTCTGCGCCCTGCCGCTCTACCACATCTTCGCTTTGACCGTGAATTCGCTGATGGGCGTGGCCCTCGGCGGCCATAACCTGCTGATCGCCAATCCGCGCGATATTCCCGGCTTCATCAAGGAGCTGCAGGGGTTCAAGGCGCATGTCTTCCCCGGCCTCAACACGCTGTTCAACGCGATGATGAACAATCCGGAGTTCAAGAAGCTCGACTTCTCCTCGCTGCTCCTCGTGCTCGGCGGTGGCATGGCCATCCAGCGGCCCGTCGCCGAACGCTGGCTGGACATGACCGGCCGCCCGATCACCGAAGGCTACGGCCTGTCCGAAACATCGCCGGTCGCCACCGTCAACCGGCTCGACGCACGCGAATTCTCCGGCATGATCGGCCTGCCGCTGCCCTCCACCGATATCGAGATCCGCGACGAGGACGGCAACACACTGCCGATCGGCGAGGTCGGCGAGATCTGCATCCGCGGGCCGCAGGTCATGGCCGGCTACTGGCAGCGCCCGGAAGAAACGGCCAAGGTGATGAGCGCCGATGGCTTCTTCCGCTCGGGCGACATGGGCCTGATGGACGAGCGCGGCTATGTGAAGATCGTTGACCGCAAGAAGGACATGATCCTCGTCTCGGGCTTCAACGTCTATCCGAACGAGATCGAGGAAGTCGCCGTGATGCATCCGGGCGTGCTTGAATGCGCCGCCGTTGGCGTGCCGGACGGGCATTCGGGCGAAGCAGTCAAGCTCTTCGTCGTCAAGAAGGACCAGGCGCTGACGATCGATGAACTCAAGGCGCACTGCGCCGCGAACCTCACCAACTACAAGCGTCCGCGTTACATCGAGTTCCGCACCGAACTGCCGAAGACCAATGTCGGCAAGATCCTGCGCCGCGAATTGCGCGACGAGAAATAAATCGATTGAAATTGGGGGAGCTGTCAGGCTCCCCCTGTCTTGATAGCGCCTTGTGCTGCGACTAATGTCCCGGGCAACCATGTTAACAGGGACATTCCGATGCAAGCCATCATCGACAAGCTGACGAGCGCCGTTGCCGCCACCCATGCCGAAGACCTGCGCGCCGCCTTTGCCGCCGATCCGCAGCGCTTCTCGCGTTTCAGCGTCACGCTCGGCGACCTGTTGATGGATTATTCCAAATGCGCCGTGAACGGCGAAATCCTCGATCTGCTCGAGGAACTGGTGACGACCGCCGGCGTCGCCGACAAGCGCGACCAGATGTTCTCAGGTGCACCGATCAACTTCACCGAAGGCCGCGCCGTTCTTCACACGGCGCTGCGCAACCGCTCGAACCGCCCCGTGATGGTCGATGGCCACGACGTCATGCCTGATGTCAACGGCGTGCTCGAGGCCATGGGCACCTTCGCCGAGGGCATTCGCTCGGGCGAGACCAAAGGTGCGACCGGCAAGGCGATCACGGATGTCGTCAATATCGGCATCGGCGGCTCGGATCTCGGCCCGGTCATGGCGACACTGGCGCTCTCGCCCTTCCATGACGGCCCGCGCCTGCATTTCGTCTCCAATATCGACGGCGCCCATATCGCCGACACGCTGAAGACGCTTGAAGCCGAAACCACCCTCTTCATCGTCGCGTCGAAAACCTTCACGACCATCGAGACGATGACCAATGCCCAGACGGCCCGCGCCTTTGTCGCGGACGCGCTCGGGGAAGCGGCCGTCGGCCATCATTTTTGCGCCGTCTCGACCGCGCTCGACAAGGTCGCCGCCTTCGGCATCGACCAGTCCCGCGTCTTCGGCTTCTGGGACTGGGTCGGCGGGCGCTATTCGATCTGGTCGGCCATCGGCCTGCCGCTGATGATCGCGATCGGCCCTGATCATTTCGGCCAGTTCCTTGATGGCGCCCACGCGATGGACGAGCATTTCCGCACCGCCCCCTTCCGCGACAACCTGCCAATGCTGCTCGGCGCGCTTGGCGTCTATCACCGCAAGGTGCTGAACTACCCAACCCGCGCCATCCTGCCCTATGACCAGCGCCTGTCGCGTTTCCCGGCCTATCTGCAGCAGCTCGACATGGAATCGAACGGCAAGAGCGTCACGATCGACGGCAAGCCCGTCCAGGGTGCCTCCGGTCCCGTCGTCTGGGGCGAGCCCGGCACCAATGGCCAGCACGCCTTCTACCAGCTCATCCACCAGGGCACGAGCGTCATCCCGGCCGAATTCATGATCGCTGCCAACGGCTTCGAGCCGGAGCTCCGCCACCAGCACGACCTCCTGATCGCCAATTGCCTCGCCCAATCGGAAGCCCTGATGAAGGGCCGCACACTCGCCGAAGCCAAGGGCCAGCTCACCGCCAAGGGCGTGACCGACGAGGACGCCGATTTCCTCGCCCCCCACCGCGTCTTCTCCGGCAACCGCCCCTCGATCACCTTTGTCTACGACCAGCTCACCCCCTATACACTCGGCCGCCTGATCGCGCTTTACGAACACCGAGTCTTCGTCGAAGGCGTGATCTTCCGCATCAACTCGTTTGACCAATGGGGTGTGGAACTCGGCAAGGAACTGGCGACGGGGCTTTTACCGGTGGTGCAGGGCAAGCTGGCTGCCACCGGGCATGACAGCTCGACGGTCGGACTGGTCTCGGCGCTTTCGGAGCGGAAGACGGGGTGAAGTGGCCGCTCTGCCCTTCGGTTAGGACACCGCAATCCAGACTTCCGAGGTAAGCAGCGCGTGCATTCAGACCAACTGACCATCACCGTTGAGCAAGTCCGTCACCTGATAGCGGATCAGTTTCCGCAGTTTCGAGGCCAGGACATCCGGGAACTTGAGACCGCAGGCACAGTGAATGCGATCTTTCGGATTGGCGAGAGACATGCAGCCCGCTTTCCGCTCCGGACGATGGATCCCGCCGTTTCTCTGCGAACCCTGGAACAGGAAATCGAAGCCAGCCGCGAGTTCCATGAGTCCTGTAGATTTCCCAGCCCGGCACCGGTTGGCATCGGACAGTGGGGCGCAGGGTTTCCGATGCCATGGCTGGTGCAGACCTGGATCGACGGCGATGTCGCTACTCCTCACGGTCTCAGCACTTCACTCGATTTCGCGCGCGATCTTGCTCAATTGATCAACACGTTGCGCAAGGTCGACCTGAAGGGGCGGACCTTTTCCGGTCCCGGTCGAGGCGGAAAGCTGACCGATCACGACGCCTGGATGGAGGTCTGCTTCGAAAAGAGCGAAAGCCTCCTGGATGTCGTGCACCTTCGCCGCATGTGGAAACGCCTTCGTGTGCTCCCCCCTTCGCGGACCGAGGCAATGTGCCACAAGGATCTCATTCCGACGAACCTGTTGGTGAAGGGAGAGCGTCTGATCGGCGTGCTTGACACAGGTGGGTTCGCTCCGGCCGATCCGGCCCTCGATCTCGTTGCCGCATGGCATCTCCTCAACCACGAGACCCGAACCACTTTCCGGGAAACACTTGGCGTCGATGACCTCGAATGGCAACGAGGAGCCGCCTCGGCGTTCCAGCAAGCCATGGGCCTGGTCTGGTACTACAAGGACACCAACCCCGTGATGGCCGAATTGGGCAGAAGCACACTGTCTCGACTGGCCGAGGCCGAGCTTTGATCGGGAGGCACCGACGCTTCGTCTGCACCTGAAGACGACCCCTGCCGGTCCGCAATCCTTGACGCTTCGGCAATGCAGTTCTTTGACGTGGTCTTAGAGGTCAACAAGGCCGCATGCTTGATCGAGTAACCACGTTGATATACATTAAGCCGCACGTATATCATCGGAGTTGATCATGCAGATTGCCAAATGGGGCAACAGTCTCGCGGTGCGTCTTCCCGCCAGCGTGGTCGAAGCGCTGAAGCTGAAGGAAGGCGATGATATCGAAATTCGCGCGACAGACTGGCGCACACTCGATGTCGCCCGTAAGCCGACACCTGAAGATCTGCTTCAGCGCCTGCGAGCCTTCCGGGGACGGCTGCCGGCCGACTTCACGTTCGACCGGGATGAGGCGAATGGCCGGTAGGTTCGTCGACACGAACGTAATTCTTTATCTCGCCTCGAGCGATGCCGAGAAAGCCGATCGAGCGGAGGCCGAAATTGCCAAGGGCGGCACGATCAGCGTTCAGGTCCTCAACGAAACCGCCAATGTCCTGCGCCGCAAGCTGCGGATGTCCTGGCCGGACACTCATTTGTTTTTGGACATGATCAGGGCGCTGCTGAATGTCGAACCGCTCACGGTTGCAACCCACGAGACTGGGCTTGTCATTTCAGAGCGTTACGGGCTTTCCACCTATGATGCGATGATCGTTGCCACCGCACTCGTGGCCGGTTGCGACACATTGCTGTCCGAAGACATGCAGGACGGCATGAACATCAATGGCAGCCTGCGCATCGTCAATCCGTTCGCCCAATCCTAAAGGCGACCTGGGGGGCGCGGCAGGCAGTCGAGCACCCTCAGCGAGGTCAAGAGACCGGCGTCGAAGGCATGACCTTCGATATCAGCTCCTTCAGCTACCGGGGCATGACAGCTCGCCGTTCCGGCCGGAGTTGACCCTTTTGTCCGGAAGATGGAGGACGTTGAAAATGGCTCCCCCCGCGCTCTCATAGACGGCCCTGTCCGCATGTCATCCTCTCCCCGGCGATCCAGCACGGGCGGTCCGTCATTGACAATCTCCCATTTCAATGGTTCTTGGCGCCCAGGTTCCGAGCACCTGCCGCCTGCAGACGCAAGTCACGGTAAAGCCGGTTCGCAGTTTCTTCTCACCCTCGAAGCATTTCGTCGGTGGGCAATGCAGGCCCCCATCACCATCGAAATGCCTCTTTGGAGGAGTGAGTGATGTCGCTGCGACAATCGCCCGAAAACCGTTTTCTGACTGCCTCTCCCGGTAGGCTCTTCGCCGTCACCGCATTGCCGATGATCGCGATCATGGGCATGAATGGCATACTTGGCATCGTCGATGCCTTCTTTCTCGGCCAATACGTGGGTGCCGATGCCATGGCGGCGGTCGGCATGACCTTCCCGATTTTGATGATCACCATCGCGCTGTCGACCCTTGTCGGCGGGGGCATGTCGAGCCTGCTCGCCCGCCAACTCGGCGCCGGAAACCGCGAGGAAGCCTCGGCAACGCTTGCCGGCGCCCACGGACTTGCCCTGTCCATCGCTTTGGTACTCATCGTGCTTTTCTGCGCCGGCGGCAGACTTTTCTCGATCCACCTTGCCGGCTCCGACGGGTCGATTGCGGACATGGTCTGGGTCTTCCTGGCAATTTCCGTGGCCGGAACACCGATCCAGTTTCTCCTCGCTGTGCACGCCGATGCCTGCCGGAACGAAGGCCATGCCGGCACCATGGCCCTGATGTCGCTTGGGGTTACCCTTGCCAACATAGTGCTGAACTCCGTTCTTGTGGCGCGCATGGAGCTTGGCGTGGCCGGATCGGCCCTCGGCACCGTGCTGGCGCAGGCGCTCGGCTTGACCCTGCTCCTCGTCTTGCGCCGGCTCAAAGCCGATATGCTGCCGCTCGCCAGCCTCTGGCGAAATCGCTGGACCAGTCGTTGGCAAGCAATCGCGATCCTTGGCGCGCCTCTCAGCCTGGGCTTTGCCGGAATGGCACTTTCCGCCGCCAGTGTCGTTGTGGCCATGCGCTTTTCGGCAAGCGCCGACTATGCCAAAACCATCGCAGCCTACGGCATCGCGACACGGATTTTCGGCTTTGCCTTTTTGCCCAGCATGGCCGTCGGCATGGCGATGCAGAGCATCGTCGGCAACAATGTGGGCGCGGGTCTTTATGCGCGCTCCGATGCCACCCTTCGGATCGCGGCGACGACAACACTGCTTTATTGCGCTGCCGTTGAGGGTCTGCTGTTGAGCCAGGGCAGTGCCTTGGGGGCAATGTTTGTCGCAGACGCGGCTGTGATCGATGACGTCGGCCGGATCCTCCGGATCATGGCAGCCCTCTATCTGTTTTCGGGGCCTGTCCTCGTGCTTGGCCTTTATTTCCAGGCTCTTGGCCAGCCGGCCCGCGCAGCGCTTCTCACGCTCGTCAAACCCGTCCTGCTCGTGCCCTTGATGATCGGGGCTGCCGCAATCTTGTTGGGCGGCAATGCATTGTGGTTCGCCTATCCCGCCGCCGATGCTCTCGCGGTGGTGATTACCGTCCTTGTGCTATGGACCGCCATCAAGGAGCGGGGCCGTGCCGGTATCGGGATCGCTGCGACGGAGGTTCGGCCGTGACAGTCAAAAGCATCGCGGAAGCAAAGGCGCAGGCAAAGGCGCTGCGGATCACGCTCGCGGCGGAAGGCACTGTTGTCGGCCACGCCAAGGCCCTGGAGCTGATCGCACACCGGAACGGCGCGCGCGACTGGAACACATTGTCTGCTCAACTGGCAAAACTTGCGCCACCCATCTTTTATCTGCACCAAAGGGTCAGGGGCCATTATCTCGGGCAGGCATTCAAGGGCGAAATCACCGCGATCACGTCTTCGGAAAGCGGCCACGCCCTGTCCGTCCGTTTCGACGCGCCGGTGGACACCGTTACCTTTGAGGGTTTCTCCAACATGCGTCGCGTGGCAAGAGGCGTCGTCGATGATAGAGGTCATTCCGCAGAAAAGACGTCAAACGGGATGCCACATCTGATCATCAGTCCGCTGTAAGGCATGCAGGGCGGCCTGTCATTGACGGCCGCCTGCGCATCCCCGTTTGGCCAATCCTGAACACGGTCGAGGCACGCCACAAGCGTTCCGTTTCAGTGAAAGGCCGCCACTGGATTCATTAACCTTTCCCTGATAGGTTGCAGGCAAATCACCTGTCTGGCTGATGCATGATGCTTTGGTTCTGTCGCCCGGATTGCCCATGATGGCGTCCATCCGAGGATAAGAGATCCTGCGATGACCACCGTCACCTCCTCCAATTCTGCAGCACTTCTGATCCTTCAGCAGACACGCTCCGCTGGCGCGGTCGAACAGGACGGGGCCGGGGCTGACGCGCTTGTCGCAACCGCGAACGGTCTTGATGGCAAGATCGGCAGTGCCGCGCAGCCCACGCAGGCACAATCGAAAATCTCGGAATCCTTCTTCAGCGTGAACCACGTGAACATCAACAAGCTGAAGATCGACCTGATCGAGCGCGCCGGCAAAGCGCTGGGCGTCGACGCGTCGGATTACGGGTCGAGAGAGGAGTTTTCCAGTGCCATGCAGAAGGCGCTCGGCAAGCTGAAGGCGGAGGGCGGCGATATGGCCGTCAAGAGCCTCGAGAAGGAACTCGGCCTCGACAAGCTCGGCGTGTCCATTCAGGACGTGATCGACAGCGCCAAGGACCCGGATGCGAACGACAAGCTGACAAAGGCTTTGGAAAAGCAGGAAGGTGAGGAGCAGGGAGACGACAACAGGTCTGAGCCGCTGTCGATCGTATCTGACGACAACGGGACCTACCGACCGGCGGGATCGTAAGGGACCTGAAGGCGTTGCCGTCCAGCTGGAAACAGCCATCCAGCCGGCTGTTTCCGCCGCTGAACGTGATCTTACCCGTCCAGCATTTTCTCCAAAGCCGCCTGTAGCGCATCCGCCGATGCCTGGTCGAAATGCAACTGATAGAACTCGATGCCTTGCCGCGCTTTCTCGGTAAAGTCTATCCGCGAGTTGTCTGTCGCCATATCCACCGGTTCGCCGGTCTCCGCCGAGATCTTCAAGGTCATGCCCAGAAAGGGCGCGCTTTCATCGAAGGACATTTTTCCGCTGCGGAGCTGTTCATTCATCCAGTCGAACAATTCCTGGCGGGTCATGCGGGTGAAATCGAGCGCCTCTTGCCCATCGCTGCCGCTGGTCGTTTCTTGCGTATCCTGCACCCGTGCAGACACCATCGCACCAAATGCCTGTGTTTCAGCGCGCATCGCCGCAGTGGTGCGCGCGCCCGAGACCATATAGCTGGCGGCTGTGTCGACTTTCATGATTGCTCTCCCTTATGTTGCACGGAAAGTAGCAATCCAATCTTGCATAGCGCTGTCGCGACTGCCGCGCTCATCAGACCCTGATCGATTAGAGCACAACGCGACCGGCTTCGCTGGCAAGGCTCATCGAACGTCCGCCGCAAAGCGCGTTCACCCCAACGCCCCCTGCCCCGAAAACCGCTGCCAGTCGATCTCCGGTTCGCGGCGCTTCGACTTACCTGCAGCCTGCAGCAGCGAGACGCCACGCCGCAGTTCGATTTCCATCTTCAGGGCAAAGTTGCGCACCTTGCTTGAGGCGCGAAAGACGCGAGGTTCGGCGGACCGGACAAAGGTCGGCGTCTCCGGCGCATCCGGCAGGAAGCGCATTTGCACCACCTGGGCCGGCTCGATCATCTGGCCCAGCAGCCAGGGCCGCTGCCAGAGATAGGAATCGATCAGGCGGTAGCTTCGCGTCTCCGACAGCATGCGCGCTGCCGCCTCCGGGCCTATGACATAGCCTGCCAGACCGACTCGGTTGCGGTAGATGCGGCTCGCGCTCAATCCGCCGCGTGTATCCTGCCATGTCGGGCGCTCGGCGATGATGTGCGGCTCGGGCGTAAATTCCAGGTCGTAGACGTGACGCCAGTCCCGGTGCCTTTCCTCGATCACCACTAGAGCGGAGACGATCGTATCGGCGAGAACGGCGTCGTCCTCCAGCACCAGCCCCAGAGCCTTGTCCTCGACGATCTGGCTCCATACCTTCCGATGCGAATGAAAACAGGCGATATCCTGCGGCAGCGTCGCTCCCGGCCAGGTCTGCGCGGCTTCCAGGCATAACGTGTCGGTCAGATCCGTCGCTTCGACGGCGTCGACGAAGGAGAACGGCAAGCCGAGACGCTGCATCTGGGCGGCCTGAAAGGCGCGCCGGCTTTCGGCGCCAATCCTGCTGATGATCCTGATCTTCACGCGTTCTGGCTTTCGACACTGTAGAGGTTGGAACCGCGGATCAGGATTTCAGAACCCGATCTCGGCCGCCGTCGGCGGGTTGGCCCCTGCCCGCGACACAGTCACGGCCGCCGCCTTCGCGCCGACCGTCAGCGCCTGCCGCACCGCCTCTTCCGAGAGCGCTGCGACCTTTTCCTTGGTCAGCAATCCCTGACGCTTCAGCGACGCCAGAATGCCAGCGTCAAACGTGTCGCCGGCGCCGACAGTGTCGACCACCTCGACCTTGTTCGAGGGCACAGAGACTTTGAAGTTCGCGGTATAGGCGGTCGCGCCTTCCGCGCCCCTGGTCAGCACCACGAGCTTGGCGCCGCGCTTCAGCCAGTAAGTGGCGCGTTCGTCCTGACTGCCCGGCAGATCGAACCAGTCGAGGTCTTCGTCGGAGAATTTCAGGATGTCGGACATGTCGGCCATGCGGGCGATGCGCGCCTTGTGGGCTTCCTTGTCCTTGATGAAGCCGGGGCGGATGTTCGGGTCGAGCGAGATCACGCGGGTCTTGTGCTCGCGCGTCATCAGCGCCTCATAGGTCGAGCCGCAGGGTTCCGGGATCAGGCTGATCGCGCCGAAATGCAGGGCCTCGCAGTTGTCATCCAGCGTGGGCAGATCGGCTTCCGTGATCATCCGGCCGGCGGTGTTCTCGTCATAGAAGGCGTAGGAAGCCTGGCCGTTGGTCAGCTTGACCAGAGCGA
The DNA here is from genome assembly GCF_003610655.1 of Rhizobium sp. AG855. Lineage (NCBI taxonomy): Bacteria > Pseudomonadati > Pseudomonadota > Alphaproteobacteria > Hyphomicrobiales > Rhizobiaceae > Rhizobium > Rhizobium sp. AG855. The sequence continues at coordinate 3,227,991 of NZ_RAQG01000003.1, forward strand.
TCGTGCAGGGGCGCGAGAGCGTGGCGCAATAGCTGTAGTCGACGCCGGAGGATTTCAGCGTGTCGCGCAGGATGTCGCCCAGCATGTCGTCGGAAAGACCGGTGAAGAAGCCGGTGTCGATGCCGAGCCGCCCGAGCGCAATCGCCGTGTTGAAGATCGCGCCGCCGGCATAGGGCGAGAAGGCCCGCTCACCGAGCGTGGTTTCGCGTGGCAACATGTCGATCAGCGCTTCGCCGCAACACAGGATCATCTCGACCTCCCAGTCTTCCGTTTCAATCGATTTAAACCAAGTCGCTCCCGATTTCCAGTGCGACCATGAGCAATTGCTCAGGCGAGCGACGAAACCCCACCATTCCGACCGGACCATTCCAGCGGCGCATCAAGGAAGGCCTCGACCTCCGACAGCGTCTTGTCGTCGAACAGCTTCTGTTCACGCGCGACGGCGAGCACATTGCGCCATGTGGCGATGTAATGCAGCTTCACCTTGCCGTCGTCGAAGCGCTGCAGCGCCTCCGGGAAGATGCCGTAGAAGAACAGCGCGATGCCGTGATCGACCACGCCGCCTGCTGCGCGGACCGCATCGATGAACTTGAACATGCTGCCACCGGCGGTCGTCAGATCCTCGATGACGAGCACGCGCGATCCCTCCGGCATGTGGCCTTCGATCTGGGCATTGCGGCCATGGCCCTTCGGCGCCTTGCGCACATAGATCATCGGCAGTCCAAGGCGATCGGCGAGCAGGGCTGCGAAGGGAATGCCCGCCGTCTCGCCGCCGGCGATGCAGTCGAACTGCTCGAAGCCGGCATTGCGCATCAGGGTCGCGGCCGCGAAATCCATCACGGCCGAGCGCACGCGCGGATAAGAGAGAAGCTTGCGGCAGTCGATATAGACGGGGCTCTTCATGCCCGAGGAGAGCTTGTAGGGCTCGGCCGCATTGAAATGCACCGCCTTGATCTCCCAGAGCATCTTCGCCACGAGGTCTGCCATGACGGCGGGGGCGGTGAAGGGGGTCTGGATCATGGCGTTCTCCTCATCGGTCTCGTTTCAAGGCCAATAGCAGCAAGCGGCAGGGCTGACCAGAGTGGCGCGATGGAACAAATTGGCGGTATTTGCCTTTACCGCTGGCCTCCAACCGCAGGACTTTCATCCGATGGAAAACATCCTCGTCATCCAGCCCCTCGTCGCTCTCATCGCCGGCATTCTCATCCTCGTGATGCCGCGGCTGCTCAACTATGTTGTTGCGATCTACCTGATCGTCATCGGCGTGCTCGGCCTCTGGCCGCAGCTCGGCTCACTCGGTGGCTGAGACCGGTATCGCCGACAACCGCCCAAAACAATGCCTCGCGTCAACCGCGAGGCATTGTCGTTTCAGGCGACATCCCAGTGCAGCGGGAATTTCGGGTTGAAGACCGTGACCGGCCCGGCGCCGGTCACGATCTTTCCCGGAAACTCGACAGGCGTGTCGCGCTTCACCAGGGTGATCGTCTCCTCGTTCACAGGCAGGCCATACCAGGCAGGGCCATTCAGCGACGTGAAGGCTTCGAGCTTGCCGAGCGCATTCTCCTGTTCAAAGACATGGGCAAGGCAGCTCATGGTGTTGATCGAGGTGTAGATGCCCGCACAGCCGCAACCGCACTCCTTCAACGGATCGACATGCGGCGCACTGTCGGTGCCGAGGAAGAACCTTGCATCGCCGGAGACGGCCGCCTTGCGCAGCGCCTGGCGATGGTTCTCGCGCTTGGCGACAGGAAGGCAGTAGTAATGCGGCTGGATACCGCCGACCAGAATGTCGTTGCGGTTGATGATCAGGTGATGCGTGGTGATCGAGCCGGCGAGGTTCTTCCCGGCCGACTGGATATAGCCGACGCCGTCTTCCGTCGTCACATGCTCCATGGTGACCTTCAGCTCCGGCAGACGCTTGCGCAGCGGATCGAGAACCGTGTCGATGAAGACCTTTTCGCGGTCGAAGATGTCGACCTCGGGCGTCGTCACTTCGCCATGCACGCACAGCGGCAGGCCGATCTTCGCCATGCGCTCCAGCACCGGCATGGCCTTGTCCATGTCGCGCACGCCGCCATGGGAATTGGTCGTGGCGCCGGCCGGATAGAGCTTCACCGCCGTGATCAGGCCGGAGCGCCTGCCCTCTTCCACGTCGTCGGGATTGGTGTGCTCTGTCAGGTAGAGCGTCATCAGCGGCTCGAAACGATCGCCTGCCGGAATGGCGTTGACGATGCGCTCGCGATAGGCCTTTGCATCCGCCGTGGTGACCACTGGCGGCACAAGGTTCGGCATGATGATGGCACGGGCGAAATGGCGGCTGGTGTCGCCGATCACGCCTTCCAGCATGGCGCCGTCGCGCAGATGCAGATGCCAGTCATCGGGGCGACGGATCGTCAGGGATACCATAATGCGACATGCCTCCGGCTTGCAGAAATCTGCCCGCCCTTAGCATGTTCGGCGCCGTGATCAAAGGATCTCAGGCGACCCGTTCACCCGGAATACGATCCGGCGATGCCGCCATGGCGCGTTCTGCCTCTTCGGCCTGCTCGCGACGATCCTGCTCCATGATCGCCTGAATGCGCGGCAGCGCCCGCTCGAAGGCCGCGACGCAATCCGGATCGAACTGCGTCCCGGCGCGGCCGAGGATATGCTCGACGGTGCGGGCGAAACTCCAGGCCGGCTTGTAGGGCCGCTCGGTGGTCAATGCGTCGAAATTGTCCGCGATGCAGACGATGCGGCCGGAAATCGGGATGGCCGTGCCGGACAGGCGGTTGGGATAACCCTGCCCGTCCCAGCGTTCGTGGTGACTGGCGGCAATCTCGGAGGCGAGCTGCAGCAGCGAAGAATGCGAACGGCCGAGGATGTCGCTGCCGATCTCGGCATGGGCCTGCATCTGGCGGTATTCCGCCTCGGTCAGACGGCCCTGCTTCAAGAGCACCGTATCGGGCATCGCTACCTTGCCGATATCATGCATCGGGGCGGCCAGGCGGATGTCGTGGCAAAGCTGCGGCGACAGGCCGAGTTCGATGGCGATCGCCTCGGAATAGGACGCGACGCGCAGTGTGTGGCGCGCCGTCTCCGGATCCTTGTAGCCGGCCGCCAGTGTCAGGCGATGGATGATCTCCTGCTCGCGCTCGCGCAGTTCGCCGACAGCCCGCTCCACCTCGCGGCGCAGCCATTCGGCCTGGTCGGCCAGCTGACGGCGGGCGCGGGCAAGGCTGACGATGTTCTGCACACGGGCCTGGAACTCGACCGGGTTGACCGGCTTGGTGAGAAAATCGATGGCGCCGGCATTCAGCGCCGCCATGCGCGTCGTCATGTCCTTGTCGGCGGTGACAAAGATGACCGGCACCTCGGCATATTTCTCGAAGCGGACAATCTCCGTATAGAGCTCGACACCGTTATAGACCGGCATCTGGTAATCGATGATCGCGATGTCGAAATCGAGCTCCGGGAGAGCCGACAGCACGGCATCGGGACTGGCGAAGGGCACCGCCTCGCAACTGTCGAGCTTGCCGACCAGCTTGGTCAGAAGCTTCAGATTGGTGCTGTTATCGTCAACCAACAAGATACGCATGGTCACCTCCGTGCTTCTATGCAACGAGTTTGAATTTGAGGGCCTGGATTTCGTCGCCCAGCATTTCGATGTCGGCCGGCTCCGGCGCCTGATGGCGCAAGGCATTGGCCTTCACCGCGAGATCGTTCAGTCCAACATTCGAGGCCGCCCCCTTGATCGTGTGCAGCACGCGGTCCCGCTTCTCGGCATCCGCCTTGCGCAAGGCCTCGTCCAGTTCGACCAGCAGTTCTTCCGCATCGTTGAAGAAGGACTCGACCAGCTCCTGGAAAACGTCTTCGCCCAGGGCATCGACCAATTCGGCGTGACGGGCTTCGTCCAGCCCCTCGATCCCGAGGCCCGGCAGGGCACGCATCGGCATGCCGCTCATATCCGGTTCCGGCAGCTCGAAGCGTTCCACAGCGACCTTGCCCCCTTCTGACTGATCCTGGGACGGCGCCACAGCGCGGTCCGGCGTGGTGGCATAGGCGATCATCTGCTTCAGTCTCTCCAGGGTCACGGGCTTGGATTCGAAGCCCTGCATGCCGGCATCCATGCAGCGGCGACGGTCGTCATCCGAGGCATTGGCGGTCATGGCGATAATCGGGGTGGCCGCACACGGTCCGCCTTCGGCGATGATCCGGCGCGTCGCCTCGATGCCGTCCATCACCGGCATCTGCATGTCCATGAGGATGAGGTCGAAGATCTGGCCACGGGTGATGGCGACCGCTTCGGCACCGTCATTGGCAATCTCGACCTCCTGCCCAAGGCGCGCGAGGAAGCGCGACGCAACGATCTGGTTGACCTTGTTGTCCTCGACGAGAAGGATGCGATAGCGCGGCAGGGTTTCGTCTGCGACGATCTTGGCGGCGACGCTGTCTGCCTCTTCGCGGCTGACCGGGACCACGGCCAGCTCGAACCAGAAGATCGAACCGACGCCGACCGTGCTGCTCATGCCGAGTTCGCCACCCAGCTTCTCGACGATCTGCTTGCAGATGGTGAGGCCGAGGCCTGTGCCGCCGTAACGACGGCTGATCGAAGCGTCGACCTGCGAGAACGGCTTGAAGAGCTTGTCGAGGCCGGCCTCGTCGATGCCGATGCCGGTGTCCTCGACCTCGAAGCGGATCATCAGCTTGCCTTCGCGGTAGAATTCGCGCAGGCGCAGCGTGACGGTTCCCTGGCTGGTGAATTTGACCGCATTGGACAGCAGGTTCAATAGGACCTGGCGCAGACGGGTCGGGTCGGTCTTGACGAAGAGCGCCTGCAGCGATTCCGGCAGATCGAGAATGATCGTATTGCCGTGGTCGTCCGCGCGGCCGCGGATGATGCTGACGGTGCTTTCGGCCAGACCGCAGATGTCGAAGGCGCGCTCCTCGAGTTCCAGCTTGCCGTGTTCGATCTTGGAGAAATCGAGGATCTCGTTGATGATCTCGAGCAGAGCTTCGCCGGAAGAGCGGATCGTCTTGACGCTCGACAGGGCATCGTCGGGCAATTCCGAGAGTTCCAGCAGTTCCGACATGCCAAGGATGGCATTGAGCGGTGTGCGGATTTCATGCCCCATGGTGGCCATGAACTGCGACTTCGCCCGGTTGCCGGCATCGGCCGCCTCATAGGCCTCCGTCAGTTCGGAGGCCATGTCCTGCAGTTCGCGGCTGGTTTCGCGGACGGATTTCAGCTGCCGGTTCAGGGTCACGACGAGGAAGACCACGGAGATCATCAGCAGGACGAGCATGATGCCCGAAGTCCGTTCCAGGCCAAGGATGATCTGGCGGCTTTCGGCGCGCTCGGAACTGACACGCGTATTGGTATAGAGCAGGAACTGCTCGGTGATGCGCCCCATGCCCGAAATGATCGTTTCGAGCTGGTCCAGCTGCTCACGCGTGGGATAGGTGCCGGCGGTGATCCCATCGAAAATCGGCTGGATGTCGGAGATGGTTCTGGTGATATCGCCGATATGAGCCTGGATCTTCATGTCCTTGGCAAAATAGCTGCCGAACTTCGACTGATCGAGGATTGCTATGCGCGAATAGAGAATGTCGTAGCGCAGAGCGAGTTCCTGATAGGCCTTGTCCGTCGCCTCGCCGCGGCGCAGGACCGACAGACTGTAGTCGAGCTGGCGGGTCTCGCGGTCGAGCTGATAGACCGACCACATGGAATTTTCGCGCACGCCGTCTTCCATGATCCGATATTGGCGGGCGATGTCGACGAAGAGGATCAGGAGCACGGAGAGAAGGACAGCCGAAATCAGCTGCAGGATGAAGGCAACACTGCCCCCTCCTGCCGCCTTCCGGAGTGTCTCTTCCCTGTTTTTCACTTGCCGACCTCGATTTCCTTGATCTGCCAGACAGACCGCGAGAAGTATTTCTCATTGTAGAGACTGGGATCCTGGTCGAAGGGATAGACGACCATCAGCGGTCCCTTGTCGCGAACCGACATCAGCTTGCCATCCATGCGGGTCGCCAGGATCGTCGCCAGCTTGGCGTCGTCGGCGGGCACTTCGGCCGCATAGTCGTTCAGGGCTTTGACCGAGAGGGTCGACCCCGTGGAACCGACAGCCTTCAGCAGTGCGCTCAGCAGTGGCCCTTCAAAGGTGACCATGCCCTGCGTCCAGGGTGTTTCCATCGTGGCCTTGCGGCCGGCGAGCGCCTCCAACATGGCCAGATCGAACTCCGCCGTGTCGCCGACATTGGTGTTGGTGATCGCACCTTTGACGGTCAGAACGACGGGACCCTTCGGTGCATCCAGGGCCAGCGCAGACGTTGAGCAAACAGCCCCGATCAGGAGCGCAAGCAGCATGCCTTTCATGGGACTTCTCCAGATGGTGTTGATCAAGCGGATTTCGGCAGGTCTGAGACGATCGCGGCGGAGCCGAGGTGGTCGGCGACCAGCTTGCGGAAGGCCACGGCTTCGACCGGCTTGTGCAGGAAATCGGTGACGCCGGCGGCGCGGGCTTCCTCGCGCAGACGCGGATCCGTCTCTGCCGTCACCATCACCGCCGGCACGTCGCGATAGCGGTCCATCAGGCGCACGGCCTTGATGAACTGCAGCCCGGACATGCCCGGCAGCAGATGGTCGACGATCAGCATGGAAAAATTTTCGGCATGACAGAAGGTCAGCGCAGCATTGCCATCGGACGCGACGACCATCTCTTCGTTGGTCACCTTCTTGGCCAGATGCTTGATGATCATCGCATTGGTCGGGTTATCTTCAACGATCAATATAGTCATGCCACCACTCCTCTCCGACGCTGGTCCCTGGGACTGTTTCCGTCCGCCCGCACTCTCGGGAAGACGTTGCACGCGTTAATCTTTCATGGAGGAGTTGTATCAGGGGGAGGCTGAGATTGGCTGAAGCAAACCGATACAATTTTATCGATCGTCCATTTAATTAGAACTTAAGAATTAAAGAAGGATCGAACTGCCCAGCCACACCAGCAGTTTAGCCGAAATTGAGCGTGATATCCGCCGGATGGCTGGCACTCAGCACCAACTGGCCGTTGGGCAGGTCGTTGCCATGCACCTTGGCATGGATCTCGTCCTGGGACAGTCCATAATGAACCCAGCGGGCGATCAGACGGCGCTTGAGTTCGTCCTGCGGCGGCGCCACCATGACCGTGAGGTCAAACAGCGAGGCGATCGGACGCCACGGCTCGCGGTCGAGAAGGACATAGTTGCCTTCGACCAGGATGATGCGATCGTCCGGCGCGATACAGCGGGCCGCACAGATCGCCAGTTCGCGATCGCGGTCGAAGACCGGGACGAGAACCTCACCACCGGCGCGCACGGCCTGAAGAATGTCCCGCAGACCACGCACGTCGAAGGTGTCAGGTGCCCCTTTCCGGGGCAGGAGGCCGCGCTCGATCAGCAAACGGTTGTCGAGATGAAAGCCGTCCATGGGCAGGACGGCCGGTGCCTCGCCCGCCTGTTTCAGGCGTTCGGACAAAGCGTCGGCGAGCGTCGACTTGCCGCCGCCCGGCGGTCCGGCAATGCCGACGAGAAAGCGGGCTCTGCCGTGAGCCCGCCTGATGATCTCGTCCGCCAGTCCCTGGACGTCAAGGCTCATGCGGCAATGCCGGTATCCGGCGCCGGCCGCGCGCCGGTCATGAAGGCAACGGCGTCGGACATCGTGTAGTCCTTCGGGTTGATGACGCAGAGCCGCTTGCCCAGGCGATGGACATGGATGCGGTCGGCCACTTCGAAGACATGCGGCATGTTGTGGGAAATGAGCACGATCGGCATGCCGCGCGAGCGCACGTCGAGGATCAGTTCGAGCACCTTGCGGCTTTCCTTGACGCCGAGCGCTGCCGTCGGCTCGTCGAGGATGATCACCTTCGAACCGAAGGCTGCAGCACGGGCGACCGCCACACCCTGGCGCTGGCCGCCCGACAGCGTCTCGACCGCCTGGTTGATGTTCTGGATGGTCATCAGGCCGAGTTCGGTCAGCTTGTCGCGGGCGAACTTTTCCATCGCCGGACGGTCGAGCTTACGGAAGACCGAGCCCATGATGCCGGGTTTGCGGATCTCGCGGCCGAGGAACATGTTGTCGGCGATCGAGAGTGCCGGCGACAGTGCCAGGTTCTGGTAGACGGTCTCGATGCCGGCCTTGCGCGCCTCGATCGGCGAGCGGAAGTTGATCGTCCGGCCTTCCAGCTTGATCTCGCCCTCATCCGGGGTGACGGCGCCCGAAATCGCCTTGATCAGCGAAGACTTGCCGGCGCCGTTGTCGCCGATGACGGCAAGGATTTCTCCCGGATAAAGGTCGAAATCGGCCTGATCGAGAGCGGTCACACGGCCGTAACGCTTGACCAGGCCACGGGCGGTGAGAATGGGTTCCTGGGTCATCAGCCTGCTACCTTTCTGATCCACTGGTCGATTGCAACGGCGGCGATGATGAGCACGCCCGTCAGGAGCACCTTCCATTGCGGATCGGCGCCGAGCATGTTGAGGCCCATGGAGACCACACCGACGATGAGGGCACCAAAGAGCGTGCCGAGGATCGAGCCGCGCCCGCCGAAGAGCGAGATGCCGCCGACCACGGCCGCGGTGATCGCCTGAAGATTATAGTCGGTGACCGCAGCCGAGGGCGAAATCGAACCATTGCGGCCGATCGAAACCCAGGCGGCCAGCCCAGCGATCACGCCCGCAAGCGTATAGGTGCCGAGCAAGACGCGGTCGGTGCGGATACCGGCCAACTGTGCGGCCTCCGGGTCGTCACCCACCGCATAGAGATGCCGTCCCCAGGCCGTATGATTGAGCGCGTACCAAAGCCCGAAAACCAGAACCAGCATGAAGACGACGCCGAGCGTGAACACCGCCTTGCCGACCTTGAAGCTTTCGCCAAAGACCTGGAGGAACGGCGCGATCGCCTCGACATCGGCATCGCGCAAGGTCTCGTTGGCCGAATAGATGAAATTGGTGGCCATCACGATGTACCAGGTGCCCAGCGTGACGATGAAGGGCGGAAGCTTGACCTTGGCGACGAGGACACCGTTCAGAAGACCGCACAGTCCGCCGACCACGAGACCAATGATCACCGAAATGCCGGAGGGAATGCCATAGTGGATGGCGCAGTTGCCCATCACGACGGCTGAAATGACCATGACCACGCCGATCGACAGATCGATGCCGGCGGTCAGGATGACAAGCGTCTGGGCAGCACCCAGAATACCGACGACGGCAATCTGCTGGAGGATGAGGGTCAGCGTATAGCTGGAGAAGAATTTGCCGCCGATCGTCAGGCCGAAAATGATGATCGACATCACGAGAACGATCAGAGGCACAGCCGCCGGCGTTGAGTGTAGGAAGTGCTGTATCTTGCGCAGAGTGGAGCGGTCCTCGAAGGTCGCCACGCTCGTTTCACTCTGGGTCAGCACCTTCTCGAATTCCTGGGCTCCCGCCATAGAACTTACCTCCCGATGTGGTTCTTCTGCCGGGCTCCGGGCCCGGTATTCAACACGGGGCGGCCATGGGCCGCCCCGATCTTTTCATGGTCCGCCATCAAGCTTTGGGGATCAACCCCAGCACTTGTCCGTGCCGTCCTTGACGCTGATCGATTCAACGCCGGCTGCCGGCTTGTCGGTGACAAGAGCAACGCCGGTGTCGAAGAAGTCCTTGCCTTCGGTCGGCTTCGGCTTTTCGCCGGTTTCGGCGAACTTCTTGATCGCTTCCACGCCGAGCGATGCCATCAGCAGCGGATACTGCTGCGAGGTGGCGCCGATCTGACCATCCGCAACGGCCTTGACGCCTGGGCAACCGCCGTCGACCGAAACGATCAGAACGTCGTTTTCCTTGCCCACGGCCTTGAGAGCCTGGTAGGCGCCAACAGCAGCCGGCTCGTTGATGGTGTGGATGACGTTGATGTCAGGATCCTTCTGGAGAAGGTTTTCCATGGCCTTGCGGCCGCCTTCCTCGTTGCCGTTGGTCACGTCGTGGCCGACGATGCGTGCATCATCTTCGTCGCCGATCTTGTTCGGATCCTTCGGGTCGATGCCGAAGCCGATCATGAAGCCCTGGTCGCGCAGAACGTCGACGGTCGGCTGCGACGGCACGAGGTCGAGGAAGCCGATCTTGGCATCCTTGGCCTTGTCGCCGAGGGTGGCTGCAGCCCACTGGCCGATCAGCTTGCCGGCGAGCAGGTTGTCCGTTGCAAAGGTGGCGTCGGCTGCCGTTGCCGGATCGAGCGGGGTGTCGAGCGCGATCACGAGAAGGCCGGCTTCCTGGGCCTTCTTGACCTGGTCGACGATGGCCTTGGTGTCGGAGGCCGCAATCAGAATGCCCTTGGCGCCATCGGCAATGCAGGATTCGATGGCGGCAACCTGGCTGTCATGGTCGCCGTCGACCTTGCCGGCGTAGGACTTCAGGGTCACGCCGAGTTCGGCAGCCTTGGCGGTCGCGCCTTCCTTCATCTTGACGAAGAAGGGGTTGGTGTCGGTCTTGGTGATGAGGCAGGCCGAAACGTCGGCAGCCTGGACCGGAGCGGCGAAAACCACGCCCAGTGCGAGCGTCGACAGGGCAGCAGTAATCAGAGACTTTTTCATTTGGTATCCTCCCGAAAGTTGGTGGGCCAGCTCCTCCGGCCGCAACGTGTCGGCTCGGATTGCGCCTCCGCAATCCGATCGGGGGTCTCTCGGCCCCACTCCTCCACGACCCCATTAAAAACATCAGAAGTTTTGGGCTGTCAATAAATAAATCCAGTTGAATTATTAAATCGCTGTGACATTCTCGCGGAGCTGCCGTAAAAGGGAGCGGTCGGGAGGAGCGGCCTTGGTGTCACACGATGTCTACATGCAGGGGGCCGAACAGGGCCTGAGATCGAGCGCTGGCGGCGGCTCGAACCAGGTCCGTGTGCGCGCCTATAACGAACGCCTCGTGTTGTCGCTGGTGCGGCAGCATCCAGGCTGTTCGAAGGCCGACATCGCGCGCCTGACCGGGCTTTCGCCGCAAACCGTCTCCGTCATCATGCGCTCTCTGGAAAGCGACGAACTGCTGATGCGCGGCGAGCCCATTCGCGGTCGCGTCGGGCAGCCTTCCGTGCCGATGTTCATCAATCCCGAGGCGGTCTTTTCCTTCGGCGTGAAGATCGGCCGGCGCAGTGCCGACCTCGTGCTGATGGATTTCGCCGGTGCCATCCGCCAGCAGAAGCACCAGACCTATCGCTACCCGCATCCCGACAACCTGTTGCCCTTCATCTGCGACGGCATCGCCGAACTTGAAGCGGGCATGGAAGTGGCGCAGAGCAGCCGCATCGCCGGCATCGGCATTGCCGCTCCCTTCGAGCTGTGGAACTGGGCCGAAGAGGTGGGTGCACCGCCCGGTGCCATGGACATCTGGCGCGAAGTGGATCTGCAGGCCGCCGTCCAGGCGCGCATGGGCCATCCGGTCTATCTGCGCAACGACGCGACCAGCGCCTGCGGTGCGGAACTCGTCTTCGGCGCCGGACAGCGCTATCCCGACTTCGTGTATTTCTACATCGGCTCCTTCATCGGCGGCGGCATCGTCGTCAATGCCGCCCTCTTCGTCGGGCGCACCGGAACCGCCGGCGCGATCGGCCCGCTTCCCGTGCGCGACAAACACGGCGAGACGCGACAGCTCTTGGACATCGCCTCGATCTTCGTGCTCGAAAACCTCCTGCGCGAACGCGGCATCGACCCGCAGCCGCTCTGGTATGCGGCCGACCAGTGGATCGATTTCGGCGAACCGCTGGAAATCTGGATCCAGGACACGGCGGCCGCCCTTGCCCAGGCCGTCGTCGCCGCCTCATCGATCATCGACTTTGCCGCGGCCATCATCGATGGCGGCTTCCCGGACTGGGTGCGCAAACGCCTCGTCCAGGCCACGATCGAAGCCATGAACCGCCTCGACCTCCAGGGCGTCATGGTGCCCGACATCATCGAAGGCGAAGTGGGCGCCCAGGCCCGCGCCATCGGCGGGGCGAGCCTGCCGATCTTCGACCGCTACCTCATCGACCAAACAGTCTTGTTCAAGGAAACACACCATGCTGAAGGGAATTGATCCCCTCCTGAGCCCCGAGCTTCTCGCGACCCTGCGCGCCATGGGGCACGGCGACGAGATCGCCATCGTCGACGGCAATTATCCGGCGCTCGAACACGCCCGCCGTCTGGTGCGGCTCGATGGCCATGCGCTTGTTCCCGTTCTGAATGCGATCCTGAGCGTCATGCCGGTCGACGATTTCGTTCCCGAGGCGATCTTCCGCTCGGTGGTCGGCGGCAAGCCGGATCAGGTCGATCCGGTGCATAAGGAGATCATCGACTGCTGTGCCCGCCACGAGCCGAAGGTGCCTGTCACTAAGCTGATCGGTGCGGATTTCTACAATCGGGTGAAGGCCGCGCACACCGTCGTGCAGACCGGCGAACCGCGACTTTATGCCAATGTCATCCTGCGCAAGGGCGTCATCTATCCCTGACCGGCGGCCGAGGCCCGCTCAGCCTTCCAGCGCGCGCGAGATGCGGCGGGACAGTTCCACCGGGTTCTTCAACACGATGGCCCGGCTGGTGCGTTCCACGAGTTCCTCGCGCGCCAGCCGCGACATTTCCCGCGACACGGTTTCACGGCTCGCGCCGATATGCTCGGCCAGTTCCGCATGAACGAGCGGCGGCGAGATGATGCGCTCGCGGCCGCCATCATTGCGCACCCGCGACAGGCGCAGCAGCGTGTTGTAGAGCCGGTGCTTGGTATCGAGGAACGACAGTTCCGAAAGCCGGTCGTTCATCGCGCGGATGCGCCGTGACAGCAGTTGAAGCAGGGCAAGCGCCACATCGGCGCGCTGCTTCAGGATGTCGTGGAACACGGTATAGGGAATGACCGTCACCGTCGCGTCGCTCACCGCCATCAGGCTTGCCGAGCGGGCGAGATCGTCGATTGCCGCCTGCTCCCCCAGGATGTCGCCGCGCTTGAAACTGCCGAGGATCGCTTCCTTGCCGACGGTGAAGCGCAGAACCGCGCGGATCTCGCCGGTCTGGACGATAAAGACATCCTTGGACATATCTTCGAAATCGACCAGACTTTCGCCAGCCGACAGCGTCCGCGAATGGCAACGCGACAGCCATTCACGATCTTCTTCCAGGCTCAGGCCAGAGAATACCGAGCAGCCTTTGAGTGTCATCGGCACGCCTGCAAGAGTTTGAACCATGGAACCTGTCGTTGTATGTGGCTTCATCTACTGCAGTACTTGTTGATCTTTTCGCTGACGATATCGAGAATGCACTTATCTCGGTCGATCCACCAGATAGCAAGATGGCTGCGACCAAGACCCTTACAATTCACCTAGGAAGACCGCTCGGAATTGCATCAAATGCCCGGCATCCACCGCAGGTCATCCAAAACCTCCAGCCCTAGCCGATCGAGCCCGAGGAGGGTCCCCAGACGTCGGTCAGGGCAAAGCCCCGCTGGAAGGGATCGAAGGGATCCAGCGCCACCTGATGCAGGCCGAAGGTGAAGCCGCGGCCGCTAATGGTCGGGATCACGGCCGGCCGGCCGGCAACCTCGGACAGGGCGGACAGGCCGACCTCGAATTCCGAGCCGATGATCGAGCGCGACAGCATGACGTCACCCACTTTCGCCTTGCCGCGCGCGTGCAGCGTCGCGAGGTTTGCGGAATTGCCGGTGCCGCAGGGCGAACGATCGACCCGGCCTGGCCACATGGTGGTGCAGGTGCGGATCGCGCCATCCGGATCGACGTCACGGAACATGACATAGGCGACGCCCGAAATGGCGGGGATTTCCGGATGAACGACCGGGATCTTGCGGTTGATCTCTTCCTTCAGGATCATGCCGGCCTCGACCAGCGCGCGGGCGTTGGCCTTGTCGATGGTCAGCCCGACCTGGGCAACATCGACCAGCGCATAGAAGATACCGCCATAACTGACGTCGAAGGTGATCGTGCCCCAGTGCTCCGTCTCCAGCCGCACATCCAGTTCGTGCACGAAGGACGGCACCATGGTCAGCTTCACCCGCTCGCAGCGGCCGTCGCGGCAGGTCGCCGTCGCCTTGACCAGCCCCGCCGCCGTTTCCAGCATCACGATGGTTTCCGGCTCCTGCATCTCCACCATGCCGGTTTCGAGCAAGGCGGTCGTCGCGCAGATGGAATTCGATCCGGAGCTGGCATGGGCCTGATCCGGCTGCAGGATGACGAAAGCCGCATCGGCGTCCGGATGCTTGGGCGGCAACAGCAGATTGACCGAGCCGATCGGCGCACCGCGCGGTTCAAGCACCAGCATGCGCCGCAATTCCTGGCCCTTCGGATCCGTGTTCAGCCAGGCCAGCTGGTCGGCCACCGTGTCACCGGGGATCTTCGGCACACCGCCGATCGCAACCCGACCGATCTCGCCCTCGGCATGGACGTCGAGAAGCTGAATCGTGCGTTTCCATCTCATCTGAATATCTCACATTGGCGGCATCGGCCCGGCCTGTTGCCTTTCCCCTGCCGATGACGCGCGACCCCGCTGCCGCATCGAAGGAAGGCCGAATCCGGACCTGAAACGATAATGTTGACAGTTAGAACACGCTTTCGTGTTCACCAAGCCCTATTGTCCGAGGAAGCGGCAAAACAAAGACGGGCGACGCATTTCTGCATCGCCCGTCGTGCAATACCATTCGCGCGGCATCCGGCGACCAGAGCGAACATTGACGGCGTCGAGCTCGTCGACATGTTCCATCAAGCGCGACGGCAACAGACTGAGAGTCTGATGTGCACAGTGATTTCAAGGGGAAGAAAGAATGGCGCACCCGAAGAGATTCGAACTCCTGACCCCCAGATTCGTAGTCTGGTGCTCTATCCAGCTGAGCTACGGGTGCGTGCCAGCCGACTGTTCGTCGGCGTTGGCGATCCTCTAAAGCGTGACGCTTTGGAATGCAAGCGCCCTTTTTCAAAAAAGAGTCATTTTGCCGTCACGTCCCCTCAGGCAACTGTCAAAGAGGCGCTCAGGCGCGGGCGCGCCAGTCGTCGAGAGCCACTGGTCTGTCGGGGATTTCGACGCGGAACAGGGTGCCGGGGCCAGGTTTTTCCACAAGCGCGATCGTGCCGCCATGGGCAAGCACCAGCTCGCGGGCAATCGCCAGCCCCAGCCCCGTTCCGCCCGAGCGGGCCGAGCCGCGGAAGGCGGCGAAGAGGTTTTCGCGCGCCTTGGCCGGCATGCCGGGGCCTGTGTCGTCGATGGTGATCGCCACGACCGAGCCGGTACGCTGGGCCGAGATCGTGATCCGGCGCGGATGATCGGGATCCTCAGGCGTGAAGCTCGCCAGAGCCTGCACGGCATTGCGGCAGATGTTGTGGATGACGCGGAAGAGCTGCTCGCTGTCGCCGTCCACCTCGATGTCGGCGGCAATCAGATCGACGAATTCGATGCCCGTCTCGTGGCTCAGCTGCAGGAGGTCACGGACCTCCTGGCAGAGTTCGGCGAGACGGAAGCGCCGCCGCTGCGGTTCGGCTTCCGAGGTCTGACCGTAGGACAGGACCTCGCTCGTATAGCCGACCGCCCGGTCGATCGCGCGCAGCAGTTTCGGCGCGAAACTCTTGACCAGGGGATCATCGACATCGACCAGCCGGTCGGACATCAGCTGGGCGGAGGCAAGGATGTTGCGCATGTCGTGGTTGATCTTCGAGACCGCTAACCCAAGATCGACCAGCGTCTTCTGCTGGCGCAGCGTTTTCTGCAGCTGGTCCTGCATGCGGGTCAGGTGACGCCCGGCCACCGCAATCTCGTCCTTGCCGTCGGTGGCCGCCAGAATGCGCTCCGGATCCTCCGGGTTCTCGGCAAAGGCCTGCATGCTGCGGGCAAGCCGGCGCACCGGCATGATCATCACCCGGTTGATGGCAAGGAACATCAAAAGGGCGGTAATCACAGAAATGATCAGCGAGACGATGAGAATGTTGTGCGCATAGCCCAGCATGGCGCGGCGAAGCGGCCGCTCCTCCATGACGATCTCGATCGTCGTGTCGGGCGAATCGGCAATCGGCCCATAGACGCGCAGCAGCCGGTCGCCGCCGAAGACCAGCGTGTAGAAGGCGTCGCGAATCGATTCCATCTCGGAATAGTCGGCGAGATCATAGGCCGCATCGACTTCCGTCGGCATTTCGGTCACCGCGAGCAGCCGGGAGGTCCCGTCCTTGCGCAACACGATCGCCTTGGTGCCGGTGGTCGCCAGCGTATCTTCCTGGACGCCGCGCGGCAGTTCGAGCGGCTGCAGGCCGTCGATGACGACGCCGGCGGCCGCCGCCGTGTTCAGCCGGTCCTGCAGCCAGCGCTGCCGCATGGTCGCCACGGACGGAGCGAAGATCAGGATTTCCGCCAGCATCACGAAGGCGATGGTCAGCCACAAGAGCTTGCCGGACAGCCCTCTGATCCGGCTCGGCATGCGGTAGCCGCCCGAGAGGTCGGACTGCATATCGCTGTCCTGCCGGTCAAACATCACGTCGAATTCCTGTCATCCCAAAGGTCGATTTCGGATCGGGGCGCGTCGCTATCTTAGTGCAGTGCGATAGACAAGGCCAAGTGGAAGATCGCCGCACACGTTAATCTTTGGTCATGAATACGAAACGGCCGCAGCATCGGATGCTGCGGCCGTCGACATCAGAACTGCCCCTTGGGGATCAGAACTCTTCCCAACTGTCGCCCTTGGGGGCCGCAGCCGCCGCACGCGCGCGACCGGAACCGCTGAAGGCGCGCGCCACGTTGCCGGCGAGCTGCCGCGCCGGCGAGGCGACCGGACGATGCTGCTGGGCCGCCACCGGGGCAGCGCGCATGCCGCGCACATCGCCGCCGAGTTTGAACTGCGCGACGATCTGGGCAAGGCCCGCCGCTTCGCCCGAGAGCTTGTGCGTGGAGGCCGAGGTCTCCTCGACCATGGCCGCATTCTGCTGGGTCACCTGGTCCATCTGGTTGATGGCGGTGTTGACCTCGGCCAGACCCGTCGACTGCTCCTTGGCCGCGGCTGCGATCGAATGGATGTGGTCGTTGATCTTCAGGACGCGGCTTTCGATTTCCGAGAGCGCTACGCCGGTGCGCTGCACCAGCTTCACGCCACCGGCGACTTCCTCGCCGGATTTGGTGATCAGGGTCTTGATGTCCTTGGCCGCATTGGCGGAGCGCTGCGCCAGTTCCCGGACCTCCTGGGCGACGACGGCAAACCCCTTGCCGGCCTCGCCCGCACGGGCGGCTTCCACGCCGGCATTCAGCGCCAGGAGATTGGTCTGGAAGGCAATCTCGTCGATCACGTTGATGATCTGCGAGATTTCCCGCGAGGCCTGCTCGATGCGGCCCATGGCGTTGACCGCCTCGCCAACGACGGAGGCCGACTGGGCCGCGCTGTGTTTGGCCTCGGTGACCATGTTGCTGGCTTCCTGGGCCCGCTCGCTCGACTGGCGAACGACCACGGTGATCTCGTCGAGGGCCGCCGACGTTTCTTCCAGGGCTGCGGCCTGCTGCTCGGTGCGTTTCGACAGGTCGTTGGCCGCCGAGGTCAGTTGCACCGTATTGTCGTTGATGGACTCGGTCCGGCCCCGGATGTCCGACATCGACTGCCGGAGACTCTGGAACGACTTGTTGACGTTGGCCTGGAGCTCGGCGAAGACGCCGCGGAAATTGCCATTCATCTCCTGCGACAGGTCGTTGGCGGCCAGGCTGCCGATGACGCGGTTGGTTTCCGAAACGCCCGTTTCCACGGATGCGAGAAGCTCGTTGATATTGGCGCCGAAGCGGTTGAGGTTGGCGTCTTCATAGTCCTTCTCGATGCGACGGGAGAAATCGCCGGCTGCCGCAGAGGCGACGACGGCCGCCATGCTGCTCTGCAGGTCGTCGCTCTTGGCGCGCATCGCGCTTTCCTGGGCATTGAGGCGCTGGACGGAAAGACCATTCTCCTTGAACACCTCGACGGCAGCGGCCATTTCGCCGATTTCGTCGGGACGGCCGCTATAGGGGATTTCGGTGCCGTAATTGCCGCCGGCAATGCCGTTCATCGCTGCGGTCACGCGGCGGATCGGACGGCTCAGATGGTTGACGCCGATATGCATGCCGAGGCCGGCGCCGACGGCGACCGCCAGCAGCGTGACGCTGGAGATCAGCAGCATCATGGTGCTGCGGAACGATGCCAGGCTGTTGGTCAAGGCCGTCAATTCGGCGAGGTCGGCATCGACGACAGCGTCGATATCGGCCTGGAATGCCTTGCGGTTGGCGCGGTTCGCATCCGTATTGCCCTGTGCATTGGCGTCCTTCGGACCGACGTCCACGCCGAGACGCGCCGTTTCCGCGCGGAAGGTGCGGAACTCCGCCGATTTCGCCGTCATGCCGTCGAAGGTCGCCTTCTGCGCCTCGGGCACCAGCGGCTTCCATTGGGCGAGCGTGGCATCCATCTTGTCCAGGCTCTTCATGATCCCTTCGGCGAAGGGTTTGGCCTTTTCGCTGTTGGGTGCCGCGTAAATGCCGCGGGCGTCCATGACGACAGCGGTCACCATGCGGTTCAGGCGCTCGCCGAGATAGGCACGCTGCGAGATCTGCAGCAAGGCTGCCGATTTGGCGCCGTATTGCACCGTCACGAACAGGCCCATGGCACCGATGACGATCGCCGCCACTCCCAAGATGCCGACCAATGAATAAACCTTGCCGCTGACCTTCACGACCCGCACTCCACTCCACGCGACACGCCTTGGCGCATCTCTCCCAATTTGCGGGAACCTTAGGAGGGAGTGTTTAAAGCTCCGTTCCACACCAGATTTGGGGTGGCGCGGCCGGCCGAAGGGTCATTCACGAGCACGATTGCGCCGCAGTCACGGCCCCGCTCAAATCCGGCTTCGCGCGATTGACTCTTCGCACCCCCGCCCGTATAAGCCGCGCACGTTCGGAAAAGGCGCCCCGGCGGCGCTTACCCGTGCGACAAAACCAAACGCTGATGCAATCTCTTGATTGCACATCCAAGAAGGGCCGCACACCGCGGTATTAAATAAATGTCGAAGCGTACTTTCCAACCTTCCAAGCTTGTTCGCAAGCGTCGCCACGGTTTCCGTGCACGCATGGCAACCAAGGGCGGCCGTCAGGTCCTCAACGCTCGCCGCTCGCGCGGTCGTGCGAAGCTTTCGGCCTAAGGCCTGAAGTGCCCGACGAGATTGACGGGCCCATGACGTCCACGGACACAAAGACTTCTGTCGGCCGGCTGAAAAGCCGGCCCCAGTTTCTCGCCGTCAGAAAAGGCGAAGCGCGCAAGGGTCGACTGTTCCTCCTCGAGGTCCTCGACCGCAAGGATGACGCGCAGGCCCGGGTGGGCTACACGGTCACCAAGAAACATGGCAATGCAGTGGAACGCAACCGCATGCGGCGCAGGCTGAAAGAAGCCGTGCGGCTGAATGCGGCGTTTGCAATGAAGCCGGGACACGACTATGTCATTGTCGGCCGGCGCGAGGTGCTCGGTGCACCCTTCAGTCAGCTGTCGCAACAGCTGATCCATCGTATTGAAAACCGCCAGACGAACAACACGCGGTCGCACAAGACCGGTCCCAGGAAAGAATGATGAAGAACAACCGCAATTATTTCGTCGCGATTGCCTTATCGGTGCTGATCGTACTTGCCTGGCAGTTCTTCTACATGAACCCGCGCATCGAAGCCCAGCGCAAGGCTCAGGAAGCCCAGATCGCGCAGCAGGAGGCCGCCAAGGCCGCGGATCCCGCCGCCGCAACGACGACGCCGGCTGCTGGAACCGCCGTGAACGGCGCGCTGCCCGCCGGTGCTGCCACCGCAGGCTCGGCCGAAAGCCGTGAAGCTGCCGTCGCCAAGACCGCCCGCGTCGCGATCGACACGCAGGACCTTCAGGGCTCCATCAACCTCACCGGCGCGCGCTTCGACGACCTGAAGCTCAAGCAGTACCGGGAGACGGTGGACAAGACGAGCCCGATCGTCACGCTGTTCAATCCGGCCGAGACCAAGGATGCCTATTTCACCGAACTCGGCTTCATCGCCGGCGAAAACGCCGGTCAGGTGCCCGGCCCGAACACGGTCTGGACCGCGCCCGCAGGCGCGACGCTGACCGAAGCGACCCCGGTCACGCTCACCTATACCAATGATGCCGGCCTCACCTTCACCCGCAAGATCTCCGTCGACGAACATTACATGTTCACTGTCGAGGACACGATCGCCAATGGTGGCACGACGTCCGCCAGCATCGCGCCTTACGGCCGCATCACCCGCTACAACAAGCCGGCAACGCCTTCGATCTTCGTTCTGCATGAAGGTTTCCTCGGTGTGCTCGGCACGGAAGGCAGCCTGGTTCAGGACAAGTATTCCGCCATCGAGAAGGAAGCCGTCGTCAATCCGAAGGCAACCGGCGGCTGGCTCGGCATCACCGACAAATACTGGGCCTCGTCGATCATTCCGGCCCAGACGCTGCCGTTCGAATCGCGCTTCTCGCACTTCACCGACGGCCAGCCGCGCTTCCAGGCCGACTTCAAGGCCGACGCCGTCAGCATTCCGGCCGGCCAGAACACCTCGCTGAAGACGCTGGTCTTCGCCGGTGCCAAGCAGGTTCCGGTCATCGATGCCTATGAAGCCAACCTGAACATCCCGAAGTTCGATCTGATGATCGACTGGGGCTGGTTCTATTTCTTCACCAAGCCGATGTTCAAAATGATGGACTATTTCTATCATCTCGTGGGCAATTTCGGCGTCGCGATCCTGCTCACCACCATCGTCGTCAAGCTCCTGTTCTTCCCGCTGGCCAGCAAGCAGTATGCCTCCATGGCCAACATGAAGCGCGTGCAGCCGAAGCTCGAAGAGCTGAAAGCCAAGTATGCCGACGACCGCATGGGCCTGCAGCAGGCGATGATGGCGCTCTACAAGGAAGAGAAGATCAACCCGGTCGCCGGCTGCTGGCCGGTGCTCCTGCAGATCCCGGTCTTCTTTGCGCTCTACAAGGTCATCTACGTCACCATCGAAATGCGCCACGCGCCGTTCTTCGGCTGGATCCAGGACCTGTCGGCGCCCGATCCGACGAGCTTCGTCAACCTGTTCGGCCTGCTTCCCTTCGAAGCCCCGACCTTCCTGCATCTCGGCGTCTGGCCGATCATCATGGGTGTCACCATGTGGGTCCAGATGCGCATGAACCCGACGCCTCCGGATCCGACCCAGGCGATGCTGTTCAACTGGATGCCTGTGATCTTCACCTTCATGCTCGGCACCTTCCCGGCCGGTCTCGTCATCTACTGGGCCTGGAACAACACGCTCTCGGTTCTGCAGCAGTCGATCATCATGAAGCGCCACGGCGTCGACATCGAACTGTTCAAGAACATCGGCAAGGTCTTCCGGCGAAAACCCGCCGAAACCAAATGATCCTTGAAAGCCCCGGTCCTGCCGGGGCTTTCTCGTTGCCGCAGAGTTCAGAGACGTCATGACGCAGTCTGCCTCCCTTCCCCCCGCCCGTTCGCTCGCCGGTATCGCCCTGGTGCTGGGATCCGCGATTGCCTGGAGTTATGGCGGCGCGATCCAGCGCTTCATCGGCGTGGCCGACGGCTGGACGATCGTCTTCTGGCGCTGCCTCTTCGCCGGCCTCTTCCTTGCCGTCTTCATGCTGCTGCGCGACGGGCCAAAGGGCACCATTCGTCTGTTTCGCGCGCTCGGCTGGCCCGGCCTCTCCATCGCCGTCGGCTTCGCCCTGGTCTCGACCTTCTTCGTGCTGGCGGTATCCATGACGCCCGTCGCAAACGTCGTGCTGTTCATGGCGTCGATCCCACTCTTTGCGGCCCTTCTCGCCCGCATCGTTCTCGGCGAGCCGATTACACCGGTCACCTGGGGCGCCATCTTCGCCGTCATCCTCGGCGTCGGCATCATGGTCTCGGCCTCGATCGGCGAAGGCGGCTCTATCCTCGGGCTGACGCTGGCCGCCAGCATCCCGGCGATCTTCGCCTGCATGACGGTCATCACGCGTCGCTATCCCGGCATCCGCATGACGCCGGCTGCCTGTGGCGGCTCCTTCATCGCGTCCGCGATCGCCGCCACCCAGGCCAGCGCCCTTGTCGTCGGCGGCCAGGATCTCGCTCTGCTCTTCTGCTTCGGCGCCCTCAATCTCGGTCTCGGCATGGCGCTCTACGTCACCGGCGCGCGCATGATCCCGTCCGCACTCGCCGCCCTGCTCGGCACGGCCGAAATGATCCTCGCGCCCGTCTGGATGGTCCTCCTGCACAACGAGATCCCCTCGGGCCGGACGATCCTGGGCGGTGCAATCGTGATGGCCGCGCTCTTCACCTATCTCGTCAGCCACACGCGCCCCCCCGAGAGACCGCGCAAACAGCGCGCCGGCTTGACTTTGCCGCGCAAAACCCTGAATTGACCGGTTCACGAGAGGCCTCAGCGATGCGCGACCCCAATCAGAGAAGTGACTATCCCCTGTTCGTCCGCCCGTGGATCTTCATCCGCGGCGTGCCGTCGATGGAGTTCCTGCCGCCGGAAGGTCCGCTCGAAGTCGCCTTTGCCGGTCGCTCGAATGTCGGCAAGTCGTCGCTGATCAATGCGCTGGTCGGCCAGGCCGGGCTTGCCCGCACGTCGAACACGCCGGGCCGCACGCAGGAACTCAACTATTTCGTGCCCGACGGCTTTTCCGGCCAGGAAGGCGACCTGCCGCCGATGGCGCTCGTCGACATGCCCGGCTATGGCTATGCCAAGGCGCCGAAGGAACAGGTCGATGCCTGGACCAAGCTGGTCTTCGATTACTTGAGGGGTCGCGCGACGCTGAAGCGCGTCTATGTGCTGATCGACAGCCGCCACGGCATCAAGAAGAACGATGACGAAGTGTTGACGCTGCTCGACAAGGCCGCCGTCTCCTACCAGATCGTGCTCACCAAGACCGACAAGATCAAGGAAGCCGGTGTGCCCAGGCTGATCGCCGAGACGCTGGAGAAGATCAAGAAACACCCGGCCGCCTTCCCGGAAGTGCTCGCGACCTCGTCTGAAAAAGCAGACGGCCTCGAGCAATTGCGGGGTGCAATCACCGAGGCCGTCAAACAGGGCCTTTGACGCTCAGGCACCTGTTTTGGAACAGGGGGCTGAACAGCCCCCCATCCCCCGATCTTACATCTTCGGCAGGATCACCGCGTCGACGACGTGGATGACGCCGTTCGACTGCTTGACGTCGGCGATGGTGACGGTCGAGACGCCGCCGTTCTCGTCGGTCAGCGTCACCTTGCCGTCAGCAGCCTTTGCCTTCAGCACGCAACCGCCGACGGTCTTGACGTCGTGCTCGCCGCCGTCATCGGCGATCATCTTAACCAGGGCTTCGGCCATCACGGCCTTGCCGACCACGTGGCAGGTCAGAACCTTGGTGAGCTGGTCCTTGTTCTCAGGCTTCAGCAGATTGTCGACGGTGCCGGCCGGCAGCTTGGCGAAGGCTTCATTGGTCGGAGCAAACACAGTGAACGGGCCGGCGCCCTGGAGGGTCTCGACCAGGCCGGCAGCCTTGACGGCGGCGACGAGCGTCGTGTGATCCTTCGAGTTCATGGCATTTTCGACGATGTTCTTGCTGTCGAGCATTTCAGCGCCACCGACCATCGGATTGGCGGCAAAGGCGGTTGCGGTGCCGGCAAGAAGGGCGGCGGTGAGTGCGAGCGGGCGAAGGGCGATCTTGAACATTACGGTTTCCTCTGTCCTTGGTGTTCTTGAACGCGTCCTGACGGTTCGGGCCATCGGACGCCTGAGTGGGATCCCTCTATCGGGGACATCACAAAGGACGGACCGCTTCGAACAGAAGTTTCAAAAACGGCAAGAAATTTCTCGCCGCTCTTTCATCTATTTGATTTCATTGAAAACTTTCAGCCGATCAGGGATGAACAGGGCCAACCGCCAGCACCGGACCGGTCGCCTTGCCCGTCGGGGAACCACCGAACGGCTCGAGACTGACGGCGAGCACCACGCCTTCCGCCAGACGGCCCCGCAGCGCGTCCGGCACGGCGATCGCGCCCTGCCCCGTCTGCGGCAGCACGCCGAGCGAGACGGGCGGCTGTTCGCCTTCGACCAGCCACAGCTCCAGCGATTTCTGCTCGGCCCCACCGGCTGCCACCGGCGTCACCGCCAGCTGACCCGAACGGGCGTCATAGCTTGCGATCAGCGCAATATCGCTCTTCTCGCCCGACAGCTCCGCCGTGAGCCGGGTTGCCACCGGCTGCGACCGCAAGGCCGGCGCCCATTGGAGGCCGGCGACAAGCGCCAGGCCGCCGAGCGAGGCAAAACTCAGCCCGCGCCAGAGCCAGAGCGCATTCCACAGCCCGCGCGGCGCGGCATTGTCCATCATCGCCGGAAACAGCCGCTGCTCGATCTTGCCGAACAGCTGATCCGGAACCGGAACCTCGGCGTAATCCTCGTTGAAGTGGAGAAGATTGGCCTCCCAGCGGCGCACGACCTCGGCAAACTGGCGGTCATGGCGCAGACGCGCCTCGACCTCGGCGCGTTCAGGCACGCCGAGAACGCCGAGGACATATTCCCCGGCGAGGACCTCGTCCCGCGATCTGTCACCCTTGCTCTGGTCGGGCGTGCTCATCCATGCATTCTCTCAGTTTCAAAAGGCTGCGTCGCAGCCATGTGCGCATCGTGTTCAGCGGAACGGCATAGGTTTCAGCCAGCTCCTGGTAGGACAGTCCTTCGACATAAGCCTGCCTGACAGCGCGCGCCCGGTCAGGATCCAATGCCTCCATGCATGTGTCAATGCGTGCGCCTTCAGAGCGCAGCATCGCCGTCTGTTCGGGGTCTGGCCCAAGATCGGCCAGATCTTCCGCTGCGTCCAGATCCTCGCCTTGCGGACGCCGTGCCCGCAAGCGGTCGATGCAGCGGTAGCGCGTGATGGCACACAGCCATCCATAGGCATTGAGGCCATCGCCCGTATAGCTGCCGGCCTTGTCCCAGATCCGGACGAAAACGTCCTGCAATGCCTCTTCGGCATCGCCCCTGTCCTTCAACATACGAAGGCAGATGGCAAAAAGTTTCGGCGAAAGCTTCTGATAGATGCGCGAAAACGCCGCACGGTCGCGAAGGGCCACCCGGGCCAGCAGCTCGCCGATCTCGTCGCGTTCCATGATGCCCCCGTGCTCCAACCGCTGCTAATGTAGGGCAGCCGTTTCTTTCTGCAATGCGAGGGGATGAAGATGCATGTCATCTGCCGCTTATATTGCGAGGCGATTATTCCATCGCGGCGCCACTTGCGCTAAAAGGCCGCGATCCAATGCGAGGTTTTCCATGTCAGCTCCCGAAAGCGAAATCCAGGCCCGCCTTCTCGTCCAGGCGCTGCCCTTCATGCAGCGCTATGAGAACAAGACCATCGTGGTCAAATATGGCGGCCATGCCATGGGCAATCCCGAGCTCGGCAAGGCCTTTGCCGCCGATATCGCGCTTTTGAAGCAGTCCGGCGTCAACCCGATCGTCGTGCATGGCGGCGGCCCGCAGATCGGCGCGATGCTCGCCAAGATGGGTATCGAATCACGCTTCGAAAACGGGTTGCGCGTCACCGACCAGAAGACGGTCGAGATCGTCGAGATGGTCTTGGCCGGTTCGATCAACAAGGAAATCGTCGCCCTGATCAACCAGACCGGCGAATGGGCGATCGGTCTCTGCGGCAAGGACGGCAACATGGTCTTTGCCGAAAAGGCGCAGAAGAAGGTCCGCGATCCCGACAGCCATATCGAGCGCGTGCTCGATCTCGGCTTCGTCGGCGAAGTGGTCGAGGTCGATCGGACACTGCTCGACCTGCTCGCCCGCTCGGAAATGATCCCGGTCATCGCGCCTGTCGCCCCCGGCCGTGACGGCGCCACCTACAACATCAATGCCGATACCTTCGCCGGCGCCATTGCCGGCGCGCTCAATGCCTCGCGCCTGCTCTTCCTCACCGACGTGCCCGGCGTGCTCGACAAGAACGGCAATCTGATCAAGGAACTGTCGGTCGCGGAAGCGCATGCGCTGATCACGGACGGCACGATATCAGGCGGCATGATCCCGAAGGTCGAGACCTGCATCGAAGCGATCCAGGCCGGCGTCCAGGGCGTGGTCATCCTCAACGGCAAGACCGCCCATTCGGTCCTGCTCGAACTCTTCACCGAAACCGGTGCCGGCACGCTGCTCGTGCCCTGAGACACAAGATCCCCTCGCCGGTCACTCGACCGGCAGGGGCCTTTCCTGCACCGCCGGTCCGGCCTGCGCCCGCATCAGCAGCACGGCGACCAGCACCAGCGTATAGCCGGCAAAATTGTAGAACAGTCCCGTCGCCAGCGCATGGATATAGGCCGCATGATTGGCCATGCCGGCAGCGACATTCGTTGAAAGATCGGCAAAGAAGATCTGGCTGACGATGGCAATCCCCAGCGCGCTCCCCACCTGCTGGATCGCCTGCAGCGCGCCGGAGCCCGAACCCGCATCATGCGGCGGCACGCCTGCGAGCACCAGCTGGAACATCGGCGCAATCGCGATCCCCATGCCGAGCCCGCTGAGCAGCAGCCAGGGCAGCAGCGCCACCCGATCCGCCACATCGCCGAAGCCCAGGACCTGATAGCGCAGCGCCGCCATGCCGACGATGACCATCAACACGCCTGTGATCACGCGCAGGCGCGGCGTGATGTTGCCGAGCCGCCCCGAGATCAGCGAGGCGACGAAGATGCCGGACGAGAACGGCACCGTGGTGAGGCCCGATTGCAGCGGCGTGAAGCCAAATCCCTGCTGCAGGAACATCGCAAATGTCAGGAAGAAACCCGGCAGCGTCGAGAAGAAGGTCGCCGTCATCAGCGTGCCGATGACATAGTTCCGGTTGGTCATCAGATTGAGCGGCAGCAGTTCCGGCCCCTTTGTCCGATGCTGGCGGCGTTCCCAGAGCGCAAAGGCGATGGCGAACGGCACGGACAGCGCCAGCATGGCGAAACACCAGGCCGGCCAGCCGAAGCCGCGCCCCTCGATCAGCGGGAAGATGACGCAGAAGATCGCGAAGGCCGCGAGAACGATGCCGACCAGATCGTTCTTCAACCCAGGGCGTACGGGCAGCGCAGGGATGAGGCGCCAACCGAGCAGGATGGTGACCAGGCCGACCGGAATGTTGATGAGAAAGATCGGCCGCCAGCCGAGGCCGAAGAGATCCAGGCTGATCAGCCAGCCGCCGAGCAGCGGCCCGGACACCGAGGCGAGACCGGCACTGAGGCCAAACAGCGAAAAGGCAGCGGCCCGCTCCTTCGGCGGAAACATCATCTGGGCAATCGCCAGCACCTGCGGCGTCATGATCGCCGCACCCGCGCCCTGCAGCAGACGCGCTGCAATCAGGCTGTCGATGCCGGGCGCCAGGCCGCACAGCAACGAGGCGAAGGTGAAGGCCCCCACGCCGGCCAGAAACACGCGCTTCTTGCCGCGCACATCCCCCAGCCGGCCAAAGGGCAGAAGCCCCAATGCAAAGACCAGCACATATCCCGCCACGACCCATTCGATCTCACTCGACGTCGCCCCCAGGCCCGACTGCAGGCTCGGCAGCGCCACATTGACGATGGTGACATCCAGCAGGTTCATGAAATTCGCCAGCATCATCACGGCAAGCGCCGTCCAGCGCTTCGGATAGGCCTGCGCGGATCCGGCAGCGCCGGGCTTGTCTGATGGGCTCATAAACGTCTCCGGCGGTTCTGCGCATTGCGTATCCTGGATGTACCGCGCGGCGGCAAAAGCGCAAATGTTTTTGCGGGCCTCTCCGCAGGTGCCCCTCATCCGCCCCCTGAGCCTGTCGAAGGGCGGCACCTTCTCCCCGCCTGCGGGGAGAAGGCCACGACGGCCACCGCTTGCGCCTCCCTCTCCCCGCCTGCGGGGAGAGGGTAGGGTGAGGGGCAAAGGGCCAGGTACTCGACGCCAGCGGCGCACCACCTGCCCCATGCGGGGGAGGACGGAAAATCGAAGGCTTAGGCGCGCGCAAGCCGCCTAACTTTCAGATTTTCCAGGAGAGGGGCACAGTTCCGTTGGCTCTCCCCTCACCGAGCCCCCTCTCGCGAAATCTCAAGCTTTGGCCCTGATCGGGCCAATTCATCTCTCAGCCTTCGCGCGGCGTCGCGCTCAGGCCTCCGTTCGCTGAAATCGATTCACTGGATCGATTTCTGGCCTTCTGCCGCCGCTCCGAAGTCTCCCCCACCAAGGGGGGAGATGGAGCCCGAGATTGGCTTGTGTCTGGATCCTCGGGTCAAGCCCGAGGATGACGACCTCTCGGGGAGATAGGGGTATCCTCCGCAGACGTTATCCGCAGACGTATCCGGTGAAGACAGCAGCGGAGGATACCAGTCGCTCGCCCACACTCCGTCATCCTCGGGCTTGACCCGAGGATCCAGACACAAGCCTTCCGAGGCCAGACGGTCACGCCAGACAGCGCCATTTCCCAAAAAAAAGGGGGATGAATTCCGAACATTTCCCAACAAAATCAAACCCCGACACATTTTTTCATCCCCCACCCTTTTTCCTCCCGTAGAATCATCGCCGTCCCGCCCTCGGATACACCTGACGATGCGATGTCAGGCGAGGCGGGGCCGGCGCCGGGGGCGAGTGCTGTCGCAGGCACAAATCCCCGGCCCGCTGCAACGGTCTCCCTCCGGACGAAGGGCTTGACGAGGGTGATGGGGTCGGATGCCCCAAAGCCTGGATACCCTGATCGGAAGGACGTGCCTCAGAGGCACACAGACAAGGCGCCCGCGCTGTCGCGAACATCCAGACAGCGGGGCGGAGAAAACGGCGGGGATGGTGGCCGAGGTCGGAAATGACCAAGGCTCCATCCCCCGGGCGAGGGTCCCGGTCGGAATGGTGCACCATCCGGCGGGAACCTCCCGGGCCACCGGCCAGGCTGACGCGTCACTCTCGTGGTGATGCCACAGCCGGACCCGCGCCCGGTCATTCCTCGGTCCTCGGGTCATCCTCGGGTTAAACCCGAGGACGAGGATGACGAGGACCGTCGCCGCCTTGCCAGAGAGACGCATGCAGCGGGAATAGACGCCGAACGGGGCGCCGGAAGGAGCCACATACATTACTTAGACAGGTTGCTTCTGGCGCCTCGTCCGAGACAAGCATGCCCACACCCGGAGGGAGAGATCCCGACCGGCGGCGAAGCTTGGGTTTTTTGACATTGATACATCACCCCTCATCCTGAGGTGCCCGACACCGTCGGGCCTCGAAGGGCGAGGCCACCCCGCTTCCCTCATCCTGAGGTGCCGGGCTTGCCCGGCCTCGAAGCACGAGGCCACCAGTGCGGGATGCTTCGAGGCCCGCGCTTGACGCGGGCACCTCAGCATGAGGGAGCCGAGACACAAGCGCGGAGCCCATCTCCCCCGCAAAGGGGGGAGATGGGCCTCAACCGACCCTACCGCCGCCCCCATCCCACTCACACCAACACCAGCAACAACACCCCAAGCACGATCAACCCACATCCCGCCACCTCCAGCCGGTTGATCCGCTCCTTGAAGAACAGGACCGACGAGGCAAAGGTGAAGAGCATCTCGACCTGGGCCAGCGCCTTCACCACCGCCACCTGCTGCAGGGTCATGGCGATAAACCAGCCGAAGGAGGCCGTCGCGCCGACGAAGCCGACGAGCGCGCTGATCGTCCAGGCGGCGCGGATGCGGGAAAGTTCCGCCCGATCCCGCCACAGCATCCAGGCGAGCATCGAGATGGTCTGCACAACGATGACCACACAGAGCGTATAACCCGCCTGCATCACCGCATCGGGCGCCGGAAGGGTCGGCGCCAGCGACAGGGACGCCGCCCGATAGGCGGTGCCGGAGAGGCCGAAGAAGAAGCCGGAGGCGAGGCCGATGAGCGCCGTGCGGCTCAAGACCGAGGTCACCAGAGCGGAGGGCGTCAGCGTGGTGCGGGCCACTGAAATCAGCATGACGCCGGCAATCGAGACGAGGATCGCGGCAAAGGTGCCGGCGGTGATCGTTTCGCCGAAGAAGATCAGCGCGATCAGCGCTGCCTGGGCAGGCTCGGTGCGGGAATAGGCGGTGCCGACGGCGAAGTTGCGGAAGGAGAAGAGATGCACCAGCAGAAAGGTCGCGGCGATCTGGGCGAGCGCGCCGATGACCGCCCAGCCGGCAAAGACCAGGCCCGGCACCGGCACCGGCCGGCCGAAGCCCTGATGCAGGATGGCGAGATAGAGGAAGGCGAAGGGCAGGCCGAAGCCGAAGCGCACAAAGGTGGCGCCTGTCGTGCCCATGCGGCTTTTGAGATGTTTCTGCAGGGCGGAGCGCATGTTCTGCAGGAAGGCGCTGCCGATGGTGATGATGGCCCAGAATTCCATGGGGGATCGATCCGGAAAGATGTGCGGGCGGCATGGACGCCGCGACGACGACGAAAGCTTTGGGTGGAGATGGCCCCGACGAGGCCCGGATCAGGCCGGGCGGTGGCGGATCGTGCCGGAGGCGATGGGATGGAAACGGCATGGCAGACGCTTGCGATCCTGGAGGATCACACTGGCCCTGCCGGTCCGGATCGACATCTTCTTTTGCATGCGTTCGCAATAGCACTTCCCGAAGCGCCAACCAATCCTATTTCCTCGATAGCCGTTCAAGCCACGCCGTCATGGCGCCCCGTTGCATCCTCTGAGGCTTCTGCCATAAGGACCCGATGACCAAACCTGCCAAGCTCCCCTCGCCCGATGATTTTGCCCATGTGCGTGACTGGGTCTTCGACCTCGACAACACGCTCTATCCGCATCACATCAACCTCTTCGCGCAGATCGACACGAACATGACCGCCTTCGTGGC
The DNA here is from genome assembly GCF_003610655.1 of Rhizobium sp. AG855. Lineage (NCBI taxonomy): Bacteria > Pseudomonadati > Pseudomonadota > Alphaproteobacteria > Hyphomicrobiales > Rhizobiaceae > Rhizobium > Rhizobium sp. AG855. The sequence goes on from NZ_RAQG01000003.1 coordinate 3,258,781, forward strand.
GGAGCTGCTGCAGGTCGACGCGGTCGAGGCCAAGGTGCTGCAGAAGCGTTATTACCACGAGCATGGAACGACGCTCGCCGGCCTGATGCTGCATCACAAGGTCGATCCCAATGCCTTTCTCGAAAAGGCGCATGCGATCGACTATTCGATGCTCCTGCCCGACGAGGCGCTGGGCAATGCCATCAAGCGGCTGCCGGGGCGGAAATTCATTTTCACCAATGGCACGGTGGCGCATGCGCAGGATGCGGCGCGCGCACTCGGCATCCTTGACCATTTCGACGACATCTTCGACATCGTGGCGGCCGACTACGTGCCGAAGCCGGCAGGCGCCACCTATGACAAGTTCGCCAGCCTCAACCGCATCGACACGAAACATGCGGCGATGTTCGAGGATCTGCCGCGCAATCTCGAAGTGCCGAAGGCGCTCGGCATGAAGACCGTGCTGCTGGTGCCGCGCAATCTCGAGACGGCGCTGCTCGAAACCTGGGAGCGGGTCGAACATCTCGACGGCGACAATGTCGACTACATGACCGACGATCTCGCCGGCTTTCTCGGCCAGGTGCTGGGAGATGCCGCCTGAATTTAGCGGAAGCTTACGAAAGTTTCATGCGCCTTACGGATCGTTAAGTAGGCCAGCGGGGCGGCAGGCCGTAGAGTTCTTCCATAGACCCAGTCTTTGAAAGGACCACAGATGAACGGCAGAACCATCACCTTGGCCACCCTTGCGGCGTCTCTCCTGGTCGGCACTGCGGCCGGCAGCGCCTTTGCCCAGGATCGCGGCGAGCGGCGCGGTCCGCCGCGCGGCGGCCCCGAAGTCATGTTCGTCCGCATGCTGCAGCAGTTCGACACGAACAAGGACGGCAAGATCGAGAAGGCCGAAGCAACGGCCGGCAGCGAGGCGCTGTTCACGCAGATCGATGCGGACAATGACGGCTCGATCACGCCCGGCGAAATGCGCCAGCATCGCCAGGCGATGCGCGCGGAAATGCTGAAGGCCCGCGCCGAAATGAAGGCCGGCACCGCTGCGAAACCGGGTGACGCAGCCGCTGTTCCCCCTGCCCCGCCGGCGCCGGGCGAAGCGCCCAAGGACATGGCCGATGCCGGTCCCGATGCGATGGCTCCCGACAATATGGCCGGTGGCCCGCGCCATGAGGGCAAACACCACGACGGCAAGCGCCACGGCTGGCACAATGAGCGAGCCGAGCGCGGCGAAGGTCGCCGCGAACACGGCATGGGCGGCCCTGCCCGCATGATGCGGGTGGCCGACAAGGACGAAAACGGCCAGATCAGCAAGGCCGAGGCCATCGCCTTGGGCGACCGGATGTTCGAGCGCATGGACCGCAACAAGGACGGCGTGATCAGCATCGACGACATGCCGAAGCGGCCGGTGATGCTCCGCTAAGCCGGAGCCGACTGGCGAACGACCAGACCGAACACGCGATGGAGCGGCCCTTTACGGGGCCGCTTCTGCGTTCAGGTCGTAGAAGTCGGCGATGATCTGCCAGGCTTCCTCCGCCGTTTCGGCGAAGTGCAGCAATTGCAGATCTTCCGGTGCGATGGTGCCGAAATTGGCGAGCGCTTCGAAGTTGATGATGTCGTGCCAGAAGGCCTTGGAAAAGAGGATGAGCGGGATCGGCGCCATGCGCTTGGTCTGGATCAGCGTCACGGCTTCAAAAAACTCGTCCAGCGTGCCGAAACCGCCGGGGAAGATGGTGATCGCCTTGGCGCGCATCAAAAAATGCATCTTGCGGATGGCGAAATAGTGGAAGTTGAAGCTGAGCTCGGGCGTGACGTAAGGGTTCGGCGCCTGCTCGTGCGGCAAAACGATATTGAGGCCAATCGAGGGGGCGCCGACATCGGCGGCCCCGCGATTGCCCGCTTCCATGACACCTGGGCCACCGCCGGTCACGACGACATATTCGTGATAGTCGCTGCTCTTCGACTGGGTCGAGCAGAGCTGCGCGAAGCGGCGGGCCTGATCGTAATAGATCGAGGCATTCTCGAGATTCTTCTTCTGGATGTCGTTCTTCGCCGCCCAGGCGGCCTCACCCGGCGCCGGGATGCGGGCACCGCCGAACATCACCACCGTCGACTTGATGTTGCGCTCGGTCAGAATCATCTCGGTTTTCAGCAATTCCAGCTGCAGGCGTACCGGGCGCAGCTCCTCGCGGCAGAGGAATTCATCGTCGACATAGGCGAGCGTGTAGGACGAAGACGCGGATTGCGGCGTGCGCGGAATGACCTGCGCGGTCTGGCGATCGGTGGATGAATCCTTCAACGGATCCCAGGAGCCGTCCTTGCGCCGATGTTTGCCGTTTTTCAGTCTCGCCATGCTTGTTCCTTTCCGACGCGCAAGGCCGCCAGACGCTGTTTTCATGCAGCGACTTATGCGCTAGAGCTTTGCGCGAATTTTCGATCAGACCCTGATCGCTTCCATCCCCAAGGTTAGACAACGAAGTTTAAGGAATTCAGATGAGCGCCTCCGATCTCACTCAGCTCGAACACGTCATCGAAGCGGCCTTCGAAAACCGCGACACGGTCTCGACCGCCACCAAGGGCGAGATCCGCGATGCCGTCGAGGCCGCGCTCGACCTGCTCGACAGCGGCAAGGCGCGTGTTGCGACCCGTGGCGAAGACGGGGCCTGGACCGTGCATCAGTGGCTGAAGAAGGCCGTGCTTCTCTCCTTCCGCCTGAACGACATGGAAGTGGTCAAGGGCGGCCCCGGCGCCTCGACCTGGTGGGACAAGGTGCCGTCGAAGTTCGAAGGCTGGGGTGAGAACCAGTTCCGCGCGGCCGGCTTCCGCGCCGTGCCGAATGCTGTCGTGCGCCGCTCGGCCTATATCGCGCCGAATGCCATCCTGATGCCCTCCTTCGTTAACCTCGGCGCCTACGTCGGCGAAGGTACCATGGTCGATACCTGGGCGACCGTCGGTTCCTGCGCACAGATCGGCAAACACGTGCATCTCTCCGGCGGCGTCGGCATTGGCGGCGTGCTGGAGCCGATGCAGGCGGGACCGACGATCATCGAGGACAACTGCTTCATCGGCGCCCGTTCGGAAGTCGTCGAAGGCTGCATCATCCGCGAAGGCTCGGTGCTCGGCATGGGCGTGTTCATCGGCAAATCGACCAAGATCGTCGACCGCGCAACGGGCGAAGTGACCTATGGCGAAGTGCCGCCCTATTCCGTCGTCGTCGCCGGCTCGATGGGCAGTGGCAACGTCATGCCGAATGGAGTGCCCGCTCCGAACCTCTACTGCGCCGTCATCGTCAAGCGCGTCGACGCGAAGACCCGCTCGAAGACCGGCATCAACGAGCTGCTGCGCGACTGATTGCATGCGAGGGCGCCGGTTCCGGCCGGCGCCCTTCTCCACCGGTCCGGCTGTGCGACACTTCTGTCGCTGCACACGAGATGACACCGCCGTAGCCTTCGGCTAAGTCTCGGCAAGGACCCGTTTTCTCACCGATGCACAGCCCAGATAGACCGCCATGAACGCCACCAGCCCTGTCGATGTTCTCCAAGCCCTGATCCGCTGCCCCTCGGTCACGCCGGCCGAAGGCGGTGCGCTTTCGGTGCTGGAGGACCTGTTGAAGCCGCTCGGCTTTGCCGTCGACCGGATGGTCGAGCGCGATGTGGATACGCCCGACATCGAAAACCTTTATGCCAGGGCTGGCTCGGATGGGCCTCACCTGATGTTTGCCGGACACAGCGACGTGGTGCCTGTCGGCGACGAGGCGGACTGGTCGGCCGGGCCGTTTTCCGGCGAGGTTCGCGACGGCATGCTGTTTGGCCGTGGCGCCGTCGACATGAAGGGCGGGATTGCCTGCTTCATCGCGGCTTATGCGCGGCTGGTGGATGCCGGCAAGGTGCCGCAGGGTTCCGTTTCGCTGCTGATCACCGGCGATGAAGAGGGACCGGCGGTCAATGGCACGGTGAAGCTTCTGCAATGGGCGGCCGCACGCGGCGAGCGCTGGGATGCCTGCCTCGTGGGTGAGCCGACCAATCCCGACACGCTGGGTGACATGATCAAGATCGGCCGACGCGGCTCGGTTTCCGGCACGGTCACCGTGCGTGGCGTGCAGGGCCATGCGGCCTATCCGCATCTCGCCGACAGCCCCGTGCGCGGCGCGCTTTCGCTGGCGAAAAGCCTGATGTTCCCGGCCTTCGATGAGGGCACGGAGAATTTCCAGCCGTCGAACCTCGAAGTGACCTCGATCGACGTCGGCAATGCCGCGACGAACGTCATTCCGGCGACCGCCCGCTTCAAGTTCAACATCCGCTTCAACGACCATTGGGATGCCGAGAGCGTGCAGGCCGAGATCCTGCGCCGGCTCGATGCGGCAGCGGTCGATCCAGAGCTTCGGCCGGGTCGCGCGGCGATTGCCTATGAAATCGTGTGGTCGGAACGGCCGAGCCATGTTTTCCTGACGCGCAGCAACAGCCTGATTTCGTCGCTATCGGGTGCCATCGAAACGGTCACAGGCCGGACGCCGAAGCTTTCGACCACGGGCGGCACGTCGGATGCGCGCTTCATCAAGGATTATTGCCCTGTCGTGGAATTCGGCCTGGTGGGGCAGACCATGCATATGGTCGACGAGCGGGTTGCGGTTGCCGACCTGGAAACCCTGACGGTGATCTACCAGACCTTCATCGAGCAGTGGTTCGCCCATGCCCACGCTTAAGGAGATCGAGATTTACCTGAAGGGCCTGTGGCTGCTGGTGAAGCAGGACCCGGCAGGCTTTGCCCATCTCGATTTCAGCGACCGGGGAGCCGCGCGCTCGTTCTGGTCGATCGCCTGGGCGTTGCCGGCGATTCTGCTCTCCTTTGCCTGGTGGCGTGTGCTGTTTCTCGAGGGCCAGCCGACAGGCACGGCAACCGGGCTCTTGTTCTTCTTCCGGCTGACCCTGGTGGAAGCGGCGAACTGGCTGGTGCCGGTCATTCTGCTGGGCGTGTTGTGCTGGATGGTGGGGCTCGGCGAAAAATTCGCCGCGCTTGTGGTGGTGACGAACTGGCTGGCATTGCCGGCCTCTTACGCCTATGGCCTGTTGGTGCTGATCATGATGCTGCTGCCCAGCCTCAGCGGACTGGTGGCGCTTCTCTGGTTCCTGCTGATGGTGACGCTGATTGCCATCCTGTTCCGGATCGTCCGAATGATCATCGGCGATCACCTGCTGACGGTGTCGACGATCATCATGGTGGTACTGGTGCCCTCAATGATCCTCGCCGAAGTGCTGGAACGCTATCTCGGCGTTTATCCGGGCTGAGGCCCGTGTTCTACACGCAATTCCGGACGCAAAACCGCTTCACTCTTTTGCTGGACTTGCTCATATTTTGTTTGCGCAAGTCCGGACGCAAAACCGCCGTGCACTTTTGCTGGAATTGCTCAGATATCCGGCTGCGGCTCGTCGCCGGGATAATCCACCCGCATGAAATAGAGCCCTTCCGGGGGTGCCACCGGACCGCAGGCGGCACGGTCGCGGGCGTCGAGCGCTGCGCGCACATCCGAAGGCGTCATCTTGCCCTCGCCGGCCAGTTTCAGCGTTCCTGCAAAGGATCGGATCTGATTGTGCAGAAAACTCTGGGCGCTGGCGCGGATCTCGATCAGATCACCATGCCTGGAGACATCGAGCCGGTCGAGCGTGCGCACCGGGCTTGCCGCCTGGCAATGGGCGGAGCGGAAGGTGGTGAAATCGTGGTGGCCGACGAGCTGCTGGGCGGCCTCATGCATGGCCTCGTGATCGAGCGGCTTCGGCACCCACCAGGCGCGGTTCGCCTCCAGCGCGAGGCGCGCGGGGCGGGTGATGATGCGGTAGAGGTAATGGCGACGCAGTGCCGAGAAGCGCGCGTCGAAATCATCGGGCGCGGCCGCGACATCAACGATCGAGACCTGTTCGCCGGCCTGGGCCAGGTGGGCGTTGAGCGCGTTGCGCAGCTTGTAGGGCACCCAGGCGCGGGAGAGATCGGCATGGATGACCTGGCCCTTGGCATGCACGCCGGAATCGGTGCGGCCGGCGCCTCTGATGACGACGGTTTCGCCCGACAGCGCCAGAATGGCATTCTCGATGGCCGACTGCACGGCATGGCCATTGTCCTGGCGCTGCCAGCCGACATAGGCGGTGCCGTCATATTCGACGATCATGCGGAAGCGCGGCATCAGGCGATCACCGTGCCCTTGGCAAGCGGCGTGCCGCGCAGGAAATCCTGCGCATCGAGCGGCTTGCCGCCGGCCTTTTGCAGGCGCACGAGGCTGACGGCGCCGGTGCCGCAGGCAACGGTCAGGTGATCGTCAAGTAGTGTGCCCGGAGCGCCGCGTTGGCCGTCTGCTTCGGCCAGATGGGATGCGAGCAGCTTGACGCGCTCGGGCTTGCCGCCGACCTCGATTTCAGTCCAGGCGCCGGGAAAGGGGGCGAGACCCCGGATATGGTCGTGAACCTCGCGGGCGGGACGGGCGAAGTCGACGCGGGTTTCGGCCTTGTCGATCTTGGCGGCGTAGAGCACGCCCTCTTCCGGCTGCGCGACGGTTTCGAGCGCTCCTTTTTCCAGGAGCGCCATGGCGTCGACCATGGCCTCGGCGCCGACGACGCTTAGCGCATCATGCAGTTCGCCGCCGGTCATGTCGGGGGCAATCGCGACCTTGCGGGTGAGTGCCACGGGGCCGGTGTCGAGGCCCTTGTCCATTTTCATCACCATCATGCCGGTCTCGGCATCGCCGGCCATGATCGCCCGCTGAATGGGGGCGGCACCCCGCCAGCGCGGCAGGAGCGAGGCGTGGCCGTTGTAGCAGCCAAGCCGCGTGCCATCGAGGATGGCCTGCGGCAGCAGCAGGCCATAGGCGACGACGACGGCGACATCGGCTTGCAAGGCGGCGAAGGCTTCGCGGTCTGCGGGCTCGCGAAAATTGAGCGGGTGGCGGACCTCGATGCCGAGGGTTTCGGCAGCCTGATGGACCGGGGATTTCTGCAAGTCCAGGCCACGGCGGCCACCCGGACGGGGCGGCTGGGAATAGGCGGCGACAATCTGATGGCCGGCGGCGTGAAGCGCCTTGAGGGTGGCGACGGAGAAGGCCGGCGTCCCCATAAAAATGATGCGCAATGCCATAATCGGTCTCGCCTTCAAGAGCGGAGGGTCGCGCAAAGCTGCGCGGCCTCGATCAAATCTTCTGACGGGCTGCCTTGGTGAAGCGCTTGATGACCATCTCGCGCTTCAGACGGGAGATATGGTCGATGAACAGCACGCCGTCGAGATGGTCGATCTCGTGCTGCAGGCAGGTGGCGAGCAGGCCGTCGGCTTCGGTGGTCACTTCCTTGCCAGTGCGATCGAGCGAGGTGACGGTGATCGTCGCCGGGCGTTCGACTTCTGCGTAATAATCCGGGATCGACAGGCAGCCTTCCTCATAGACCGAGCACTCATCGGAGGAGCGGATGATCTTGGGATTGATGAAGACGAGCGGCTTGGGATCTTCGCCTTCCTTGGCGAGATCGATGACGAGCAGGCGGCGCGGCACGCCGACCTGGATCGCGGCGAGCCCGATGCCGGGGGCCTCGTACATGGTCTCGAGCATGTCATCGACAAGCTGGTTCAGCTCGGAATCCACGCGCTCCACAGGTTCGGAGACCTGGCGCAGCAGCGGATCGGGCAGGATTATGAGTGGCTTGATGGTCATGAGCCTCCCTTAGCGCAAGTTCGAAAGGGAGGAAATCGAAAAAAGCATCGAATTCCTCCCGTATCCGATGTTGCGATCAGGCGGCAGTGCGGCGCTGGCCGTGGCCGGTGTTCTCGGTGCGGGTGCGGATATGGCTCATCAGTTCGACGAGGCCGGCGACTTCGGCGCGCAGGCGGCGGGTTTCTTCCGAGGTCTGCTCGACCATGCCGCTGTTTTCATGGGTCAGGAGATCCATGTTGCGGGTCGCCTGGTTGACTTCGTTGAGGCCGGTCGCCTGGTCCTTGGCGGCGGTCGCGATATCCGAGACGAAGCTGTCGATGGCATCGATACGGGCGATGATGTCGCCCAGGACCTCACCGGTGCCGGTGACGAGTTCGACGCCCTGCTTGACCTGGCCTGAGCTCTGGGAAATCAGCTGCTTGATTTCCTTGGCGGCATCGGCCGAGCGCTGGGCGAGCTGGCGAACCTCTTGTGCCACGACGGCAAATCCCTTGCCGGCATCGCCAGCACGGGCCGCTTCGACACCGGCGTTCAGGGCGAGAAGGTTCGTCTGGAAGGCAATTTCGTCGATGACGCCGATGATCTTGGAGATCTCGGTGGACGATTTCTCGATCGCATCCATGGCGTTGACGGCACGCGACACGACCGTGCCGGAGGTCTGGGCCTGTTGCTGCGTCTCGCGCACGGCCGCAGACGCGCGTTCGGCATTGGCCGCGGTCTGGCTGACGCTGACGGAGAGCTGCTGGAGCGCGGTCGAGCTCTGCTGGACACCGGCGGCCTGGCGGGTGGTGCGGCTCGCAAGTTCGCTCGACGCATGGGCAATGGCATCGGTGCCGCCGAGGATTTCTTCCGAAGCGCGGCGGATGGCAGCGAAGGACACGTTCAGCTTGTCGACCGTGTCGTTGTAATAGCCGGCCATCTCCTTGAAGTTTTGCGGCAGGTCGGTGGTCATGTGGCTTTCGAAATCGCTGCGGGCGAGCGATTCCAGACCACGGCGCAGGTGCTCCATGGCAATCGCCTGGTCGGCCTCGAAGCGGGCCCGTTCTTCTTCCAGCGCCTTGCGCTTGGTTTCCAGCTCATCGAGATAGACCGAGATGGCATAATCCATGTCGAGCATGGCGGCCTTGACCACCGCCCTCATCTTATTCGCCAGGGTTTCTGCATGGCGCTTGCCGAAGGGGAAGGGCCAATGCTTGACCAGAATGCCGGAGAGCAGTTCACCGACCAGCATGGAATAGCCGCCGATATACCAGCGCGGCTCAAGCCCGATGCGGGCATGGGCCTTGCCGACGGCGGTGACGCCGCGCACGTAATCCTCGTCGAAGCTGCCCTTGGCGACCTTGTCCCAATGGCCGATCTGCGCGTTCTTGGCACCGCTCATATGGGCGCCGTCGCGGAAGAAACCTGCCGTCTTGGCGGTCTTGGCGACCTTGGCGTAGAACTTGTCCAGCGCCGGTCCCATGACATCACCGATCGTCGGACGGAGCTCTCCCAGGGTGTCGCGCGTCTTCTGGTCGATTTCCAGGAAGTCGAGGCGTTCGGACAGATCGGTGTTCGATTTCTGATGCATGGTTCCAACGCGGGGTTATGTGATTGACAGTCGTCAAGCAGACCTGTCACGGTTTTCTAAACAGAAGCTAAACACCACCGAACCTTAACCCTTCATTTCAAGTCGGGGGCCATTTCTATCCCGCCATGCGCCGGACGGGTGTCGAGCGCTGCCGGGGCTGGGCGTGACCATCATGGATGCGGAAACCCTGAAGGGCTGCCAGCAGACGTTCGGCTTCTTCGCCGAGCGTTGCGGTCTGGGCGGAGGTTTCCTCGACCATGGCGGCGTTGCGCTGGGTGATCTGGTCCATGGAGGCGATCGAGGTGTTGACCTCGCGCAGGCCGCCGGACTGGTCGGCGGCGGCGGCCGCGATGGTGCCGACGATCTCGTTGATTTCGCCGATGCGGACGATGATCTGTTTCAGGGCGTCGCCGGCATTGTTGACGAGGCCGACGCCGGAATTGACCTGGGTGGAGCTTTGGGAGATCAGGCTCTTGATCTCGCGCGCCGCATTGGCGCAGCGCTGGGCAAGTTCTCGGACTTCCTGGGCGACGACCGCGAAACCACGTCCGGCTTCGCCTGCACGGGCGGCCTCGACGCCGGCATTGAGCGCGAGCAGGTTGGTCTGGAAGGCAATTTCATCGATGACGCCGATGATCTTGGAGATGGCATCGGAGGATTTCTCGATGGCGCCCATGGCATCGACAGCGCGGGAGACGACCGCTTCGGACACACGCGCCTCGTCGAGCGCCACGCCGACGACCTGGGCGGCTTTCTGGGCGCCATCGGCGGTGAGCGTGACGTTCTGGGTGAGTTCGTGCAGGGCGGCCGTGCTTTCCTCGAGGCCGGCTGCCTGCTGTTCGGTGCGCTGGGCGAGATCGTCGGTCGCCTCCGCGATGGCCGACGTCGACTTGAAGATCTCGTCGGCGGAGCTGCGGACCGTGCCGATGGTGGAGCGGAGGGCATTCACCGAGGCGTTGTAGTCCCGTGCCATTTCGACGAAATTGGCCGGCAGATCATCCGGCAGACGCGCTTCGAGATCGCCGGCGGCGAGTTTTGTCAGGACCCCGCGCAATGCGGCCAGCGCCGTCGCCTGTTCGGCCTCGGCGCGCAGGCGGGTGTCCTCGGCCTTCTGGCGCTCGGCGGCGAGGATGTCGAGATAGACGGTGATGGAATAATCCATGTCGAGCATGGCGGCTTTCATCACCACCGAAATCTCGTCGGCCAGTTGCGGCGCCTTCTGGCGGCCAAAGCGGCTTGGCCAGCGGTCGCGGGCCACGGCATGGATCAACTGTTCGAGGACCAGCGCGTAGCCACCGATATACCAGCGTGGCTCGAGGCCGATGCGGGCATGGGCCTTGCCGACCTTGGTGACGCCATCGACATAGCTTTCGGTGTAGTCGCCCGTGCCGACGATGCCCCAATGTTCTTCCTGACGGCCCTTGGCACCGCGAATATGATCCTCGCCACGGAAGAACGCCGCAGTTTCGGGGACCTTGCGGATCTTGTCGTAGAAGATGTCGAGCGCAGCGCCGATATTGGCCCGGATCAGGGGACCCATGCGCCGAAGGGTCTCTCGCCCCTTGTCGTCCAAGCCGAGAAAGCGAAGGCGGTTTTTCAGATCGGCATTGTCACTCTGCGACACCATCGTAATTCTACTATCCATTGCAAGACTGCGGCAAAATCGCCGAACCGTTTCATAAGCAGACCCTGAAATGGTAAATCTATGGTTTCTAAAATGCGAAGCTTTCCCCCCTATTTATGAAGGGTATAGCGTTGGTGACCACTTATCGGCCCTGCCCTTGTCTTTTATCAGTTATGCCCGCACAAAAAGTCTCATGTCCGCCAGGCCAAAACAGCAGGGCCTGGAAACGTTCACTCTTTGATCTGTTTCGGCGGGGCGAATCGCGTATAGTCTTGTGATGAACATCCAAGACATTCCCGCCATCACCATCGGCTCCGTCACGCTCGGCCCCGGCATTCTGCTGGCGCTCGCCGCAGGAGTGGTTCTCCTCCCCATTCTTGCCCTGTTCCTGGGCTCGATGCGCGCCGCGCGCATCCGGGCTCAGATGATGGAGGATACGCTGCGACGCGACGAGGCGGCCGAGGCAAGGCTTGCCGAACTGCTGAAAGCGCAGGCCGAGATGCAGGGGCGGCTCGCGACCATGGCCGAGGTCTTCGGCAGCCGACAGGCGGAACTGAACCAGTCAATCAGCCAACGGCTTGATGGCATGACGCACCGGCTGGGAACGACGATCACCGAGCAGACGAAATCGACCCACGACAACCTGCGCACGCTGCAGGAGCGGCTGGCGGTGATCGATGCGGCGCAGAACAACATCCAGTCGCTGGCCAAGGATGTCGTCGGGTTGCAGGCGATCCTCTCCAACAAGCAGACGCGCGGGGCCTTTGGCCAGTCGCGGATGGAGACGATCGTTGCCGACGGGCTGCCGATGGGTGCCTATGAATTCCAGACGACGCTGTCGAACGGATCGCGGCCCGACTGCACGATCCGCATGCCGAACAATTCCCCGCCGCTGGTGGTCGATGCGAAGTTTCCGCTGGAGGCGTGGAATGCGATCCGTGACGGGGAGACGCCGGAGCACAAGAAGATCGCCAGCCAGCAGTTTCGCCGCGACATCGAGGTGCATATCAAGGATATCGCCGACAAATATCTTCTGCCGGGCGAGACGCAGGAAATGGCTTTCCTGTTCGTGCCGTCGGAATCGATCTTTGCGGAGATCCACGAGAATTTCGAAGGCGTGGTGCAGAAGGCGCATCGCCAGCGGGTGGTCATCGTTTCGCCATCCCTGCTGATGCTCTCGATCCAGGTCATCCAGGCCGTTCTGAAGGATCAGCGCATGCGCGAGCAGGCGCATCTGATCCAGGGCGAAGTGATCCGGCTGATGGAGGACCTCAGCCGCCTGGACGACCGGACACGCAAGCTGCAGAGCCATTTTCTGGCCGCGCAGAAGGATGTCGAACAGATCATCACCTCCTCGGACAAGCTGGCCAAGCGCGGCGCCAAGATCGAGGCGATGGAGTTCGAGGTGCCCGGCGGTGCCGCCGATGCCGGAGACGGCGCGTCCCGGGCCGTGGAAAGCCGCACGGGCCTGCTCAAGCTCAGGGTTGTTGACGAAGACTGACGGGCTGGTCCACAAGAGCGCCACACCCCAGACCATGTCCGGCGACCTCCGTGGCGCCTTCCATGGTCTGATGTCTTGTTTTCTCGCAATTGCGGACGCAAAACCGGTTCCGACTTTTGCTGGGAATTGCTTCAGGGAGGCCCGCGCGCTCATGATCACCGTATTCGGCTCCATCAACATGGATCTCGTCGCCACGACGCCACGCCTGCCGGTTCCCGGCGAGACGGTGGCCGGCACGAGCTTTGCCACGGCGGCCGGCGGCAAGGGCGCCAATCAGGCACTGGCCGCACGGCGGGCGGGGGCCGACGTGCGGATGGTGAGCGCCGTGGGTCGCGACGAATTCGCGGCGCCTGCGGTCGCATTGCTGGACGCGGCGGGAACCGATCTCTCCGGCGTGAAGACGGTCGACGGTCCGACGGGTACGGCTCTCATCCTGGTCGGCGGCGACGGGGAGAACATGATTGCCGTGGTTGCCGGGGCAAACGGCACGGTCGACGCCGGGCAGGCGGAAGCGGCCGTTTCGGCACTGAAGGCCGGCGATACGCTGATGCTGCAGCTGGAGGTGCCGGCCAAGGCCGTGGAAGCGGCGCTCAAGGCCGCCAAGGGCGCCAACGTGCGGACGATCCTCAATCTGGCACCGCTGACGGCGGAAGCCGCGACCCTGGCAAAACTCGCGGATGTGGTGATTGCCAACGAAACCGAATTCGAGCTCCTCGCCGGACGCCAGGGATTGACGGCCGCCGAACGGGAAGAGACCGCCCTTTCCATGCATCGCGAGACGGGCCAGGTTCTGATCATCACGCTCGGCGCTGCTGGCGTGATCGCCGCCGAAGGCGGCGTGCTGCACAAGGCGCAAGGGCTGAAGATCGAGCCGGTCGACACCGTCGGCGCCGGGGACACGTTCTGCGGCTATTTTGCCGCAAGCCTGGATGCGGGTCTCGGCTTCGACGCGGCGCTTCGACGCGCGGCAGTCGCGGGGTCTCTGGCCTGCCTCAAGGCTGGCGCGCAGCCATCGATCCCCATGGCGGGTGACGTCGCGGGCAGGCTATAAAACGTCTTCCTGACCAAACTCTTGATATATTAGCAAAAAATCAATCGCCTCAGGCGGTTTGAGGGCGTTTGCCTTCAAGCATTTTTTACGAATGAACCTTCATCTTCCGGTGCAAGGCCGCCCGACCTTTCCGGGCGGCTCCCTGCCCCCGTGCTTCCATGATGGAGCATGTTCCAGCATTGCGAACGCATCACGTGTCTCCAATGTCATCGTTTTTCATGTGAGCATGAGGAAGCAATGTCCATTTTCAAGATGAAGTCATTGGCAGCGAAACTGATCGTCGTGACCGGCGCCGCCATTGCCGTCGTTCTATTCGTATCGAACCTCTTTCTTATCCTTCAGACACGCGAGCGGGTCCAGACCCTGACGATGGATCAGGCCAATGCCGAAGCGAAGGCCATTGCGACGGATGTCGCAGGCTCGGTCGGAGAATTGGCCGGTGCGGCCCGATCGATGGCCGGCGTCATCGGACGCGCGCAGGAGGGCAAATACCTCGATCGCAAATCCGTCGTCGACGTACTGAAAGCCAATCTCGAGCAGAACGCCTTTGCCTTTGGCAGCTGGTTTGGCGAGGAACCCAACGCCTTTGATGGCCAGTCCCCCAGCATGGCCGGGAAGACGGAGACCGGATCGGCCAAGGACGGCGCCTTCAACCCCTATTGGACAAAGAGCAAGGACGGGGGCTTCACCTTCTCGACCTTCAATTCCAATTTCGAGGCCGAGTGGTATGGACTTGCCGCGAAGAGCCGGAAGGGCGCGATTACCCAGCCCTATGCCGAACAGACCACGGGCGAGCACACCGCAATGACGTCGATCGCCTATCCGGTGATTGCCGGCGGCAAGCTGATCGGCGTGAGCGGCGTCGACATTTCGCTGAAGGCGATGACCGACAAGCTGAACAAGCTGCATCCCTTCGAGACGGGCCGCGTGACCCTGCTTTCGCAAAGCGGAAAATGGATCGTGGGGCCGACACCGGACCTTCAGATGAAGCCCTATGAGGAAACCGGGGCGGATCTCATAAAATCTGCCCTTTCTTCGCTGAGCGGCGGCGTGATCAAGGATCTCGGCGAAGCAGACAATCGGTTCGACCGGGTGGTCTATCCCTTCCAGCTGCCCGACGTGAATGCCAACTGGGTTATCCTAGTCGACGTTCCGCATGCGGCGATCAGCGCTCCAGTCGAAGCCCAGACCTATATGATGATCATCGGCGGCGTGATCGTGCTTGTCGCCGTGATGGCGGCTCTTTACCTGGCCGTCGGCAGCTTCGTGCGGAAGCCGCTTGCCGGGTTGGTCGGCAGTGTGACCGTGCTGAGCACCGGCAAATATGACGACACCGTGCCGAACCAGGATCGTGACGACGAAATCGGCATGGTCGCCAAGGCTCTGGACGGCTTCCGCCATCGTCTGGCCGAAAGCCGCGTTCTCGCCGCCGAAGCCGATGTACAGCGCCAGGAAGCCGAAGGCGAGCGGCGTCGCAATGAACAGGAGCGCAGCGCCTCCTCCGCGACACAGCAGCACGTGGTCGCAGCCCTCGGCAACGGATTGTCCGAACTTTCGCGCGGCAACCTCACCTTCCGGATCGCCGAGGATTTCCCTGGCGAATATGGCGCCCTGAAGCGGGACTTCAACGAAGCCCTGGCAACCCTCGAACAGGCGATTGCCTCGGTGAACACAGGCGTGGTCAATATCAGCGCCGGTACGGGTGAAATCTCGGAAAGTGCTGCAGACCTTGCCAAGCGCACCGAGCAGCAGGCTGCGAGCCTCGAAGAGACGGCGGCGGCGCTGAACGAGCTGACCGAACAGGTCAATTCGAGCGCCGACAATGCCGGGATCGCCGCCAATACCGTGAGCATCGCGGTGAAGGATGCGGAAAAATCGGGCGAGGTTGTGCAAAAAGCGGTTGCCTCGATGCAGGGCATCGAACAGTCCTCGCAGGAGATCTCGCGGATCATCGGCGTCATTGACGAGATCGCGTTTCAGACCAACCTGCTGGCGCTCAACGCGGGTGTCGAAGCGGCTCGTGCGGGCGAAGCCGGCAAGGGCTTTGCCGTCGTTGCCCAGGAAGTGCGCGAACTGGCGCAGCGGTCTGCCAATGCGGCAAAGGAAATCAAATCGCTGATCAATGCATCGGGTGCGCAGGTGAAGGATGGCGTGCAGCTCGTCGGCCAGGCCGGCGAGACGCTGCACAAGATCTCCGAACAGGTTCTGCAGATCAACGGCCTCATCCGACAGATCTCGGCCTCGGCCAGCGAGCAGGCATCCGGACTGAAGGAAGTCAATTCCGCCATGCACCAGATGGACCAGGTGACGCAGCAGAATGCAGCGATGGTGGAGGAAACCACGGCCGCCAGCATGGCGCTGCGCAACGAGTCCGATACGCTGAAGGACCTCGTGGCGCGGTTTCAGGTAAGCGGCGGCGGACAGTCTACGGCAATGTTGCGGACAACCGCGCAGGCCATGCGCCAGCCCACAGGCGCGGCGCCAGCCTCTTCTACGCCACGGGCGCCCGCTTACCATCCGGCACCCCGGAAGGTCGCCGCATCCGCCGGACGGGCACCCGCAGCCGGCGGCGACAACTGGGAAGAGTTCTGAGCCGAACCGACGTTTCGGCTTGAACAAAGAAGGGCCGCCGGAAAACCGGCGGCCCTTCTTTCAGGTGGAGATCACGTCCGAAGTCCAGCCTACGGCGTCAGAGTCGGGCGAAGCGCTCGATGAGCAGGTCGAAGAAGCCGTCGGCATCGACGTTGCGCATGACCTGGACATTCGGCTTGCGACCGGAGACACGCCACCAGTCGACGACGGTCATGCCGACCGTGAGTTCGGACTGCAGCTCGATCTCAACATTGCAGTGGCGACCGCCGAACAGTTCCGGCTTCAGAAGGTAAGCAATGACTGTCGGATCGTGCAGCGGGCCGCCGTCAGAGCCATATTTCTCCTCGTCGAAGCGCTCGAAGAACTGCAGCCACTCGACCATGGTTGCGGCCGGCTTGGTGCCGATTTCGGCGATGCGGGCGACGCGGGCCTTGGTGGTCATCAGCTGGTGGGTGACATCGAGCGGCATCATGGTGACCGGGATGCCGGAACCGACGACGGCGGCGGCCGCATGGGGATCGACGTAGATGTTGAATTCGGCTGCTGGCGTGATGTTACCGCCTTCGAAAAAGCCACCACCCATCATTACCAGTTCGCGGACGCGGGGTGCGATATCCGGGGCTTTCTGGAGGGCGAGGCCGATATTGGTGAGCGGGCCGAGCGTGCAGAGCGTGACTGTGCCTTCCGGCTCGCGGCGGATGGTGTCGATGATGAAATCGACGGCGTGCTGAGGCTGCACCTTCATGGTCGGCTCGGGAAGGACTGCGCCATCGAGGCCAGTCTTGCCGTGCACATGCTCGGCGGTGACGAGATCGCGCACCATCGGTCGATCCGCGCCTTCATAGACCGCGCGGGCCTGCTGGCCGCAGAGTTCGCAGACGATGCGGGCGTTGCGGCTGGTATAGGAGAGCGGCACATTGCCGGCGACCGTGGTGATGCCGAGAAGGTTCAGTTCGTCCGGGCTTGCGAAGGCGAGCATGAGGGCCGCGGCATCGTCCTGGCCGGGATCCGTATCAATGATGATCTTGCGGGGGTCTGTCATGGGGCGTCCTGATATCGAAAGCGCGAGGCTTGGCGCTGCGGATGGCGTTTGTCAAGCAGTCGACCGCTTGTCGTGCCGCGCGTCAGTCCCCATATTTGGGTGGATACAGGACCGGCGTCGACTGGTGACGCAAACAGGGAATCGCATGAGCCGAAACCGCCTTCCCGCCGAGGGGTTGATCATCACGTTCAGTCTTGCCGAGGGCGTTCCGCTGCGGCGGCCGCGCGGGAGCGACGGCTATCCGCCCTATGACATCGAGCGACTGCCAGCTGACAAGGGGCAGGATCGGCTGCGAATCACCCTTGCGGTGGCAGGCTTTGCCGAAGAGGAACTGGACGTGACGATCGAGGGCGGGCAGCTTTCGATCACCGGCAGACAGGCCGAGCGGGAGGAGCAGGATTTCCTCTTCCGCGGCATCGCAGCCCGCCAATTCCAAAGGGTTTTCGCCCTGGAGGAGGGTATGGAAGTGACCGGGGCCAGCTTGCGCAACGGATTGCTTTCAATCGAAATCATCCGCATGGCACCGATGCATCTGGTAAGGAAAATTAACATCTCCGCCGCACAATGACGGTTGCGGCATGCTTTGCCGCCTCTCCCCCAATGTGGAGGCTCGGAATGTTACTAAAAGAAGCTTCAGCCCGCCTGACGCAATCCGAACTGGCTCATCTCGGAGCCGGCGAAGTGGGTTATATTCGCAAGATGAAGTCCGACGAAGTGTCGCGCTGTTTTCCGGAAGCGCCGGAAATCGATCCGACGCTGGATCTCTGGGCGCTGTTTGCCGCAGACGGCACGCCGATCCTTTTGACCGACAATCGCTCGAGCACCTTCTTCAAGGCGGCCGAAGACGATCTGAAGACCGTGTCTCTGCACTGAGCGGGACAATGGAATGGAAGAGCGTCAGCGCAGGCTGACGCTTGTTCAGCGGCGGATGAAGGTGAGATAGGCCGAGGAACGGCCTTCGCGGCGGGCCTTGGCCTCGTAGCGGGTGCCCGGCCAGCCGTCATACGGCGTGAGCCAGTCACTGGCATTGCGCGCCGTCCATTCGAAGCCGCCGTGAGCGCGGCAATGCTGCAGCGTCCAGTTGACATAGGTGTCGATGTCGGAGGCGAAGCAGAAGATGCCTTCGGGCTTCAAGACCTTGTGGAAACGCTCGAGATTGACCTGCGAGACAAAACGGCGCTTCCAGTGGCGCTTCTTCGGCCAGGGATCGGCGTAGAGAAGGTCGATCTGGTCGATCTGGCCTTCCGGCAGCCAATCCAGAAGCTGCACGGCATCATCGTCATAGACGCGAATGTTCTTCAAGCCCTCGGCCTCCACCACGGCCAGGAGCTTCGCCATGGAATTGACGAAGGGTTCGACGCCGATGAAGCCGGTCGAGGGATTGGTGCGGGCGCGGTGGACGAGATGTTCACCACCACCGAAGCCGATTTCGAGCCGGATCTTGTCGATGGGCACGGGGAACAGCGATTTCAGGTCTGCCGGGACGGGCGATGCGAGATCGACCTTGAGCTCGGGCAGGATGGTTTCCATGCGCCCGACCTGCTGCTCGCGCAACGGCTTGCCCTTGCGTCGACCGAAAAAGGCTTCGGTCGACCTCGTCTTGCGTTCCGCGTCCGTCATTTCACCTTCAAGCCTTGAGAGCGTCCTTGAGCGGCTTGACCAGATCGAGCTTCTCCCAGGAGAAGGAACCGTCGCGGCCAGCCTTGCGGCCGAAATGGCCATAAGCGGACGTCTTAGCATAGATCGGCT
The DNA here is from genome assembly GCF_003610655.1 of Rhizobium sp. AG855. Classification (NCBI taxonomy): domain Bacteria; kingdom Pseudomonadati; phylum Pseudomonadota; class Alphaproteobacteria; order Hyphomicrobiales; family Rhizobiaceae; genus Rhizobium; species Rhizobium sp. AG855. Next base: position 3,277,573 of record NZ_RAQG01000003.1, read on the forward strand.
TGTTCAGGTCAAGATGGCGACGGATGCCCGATGGGGACAAGTCCATGACCTTGCGGATCGCGGCCTCGACCTCGTCCTCGGTGACCTTGCCGGTGCCGTGCAGATCGACATAGATCGACAGCGGCTGGGCAATGCCGATGGCATAGGAGATCTGGATGGTGCAGCGATCGGCGAGACCGGCGGCCACGACGTTCTTGGCGAGGTAACGGGCGGCGTAGGCGGCCGAACGGTCGACCTTGGTCGTGTCCTTGCCGGAGAAGGCGCCGCCGCCATGGGGGGCTGCACCGCCATAGGTGTCGACGATGATCTTGCGGCCGGTGAGGCCTGCGTCACCATCCGGGCCGCCGATGACGAACTTGCCGGTCGGGTTGATGTACCAGGCGCAATCGGCGGCGATCTTCAACTCGCCGAGTGCTTCCTTGATGAAGGGCTCGACGACCTGACGGACCTTCTTCGAATCCCAGTTCTCGTCGAGATGCTGGGTGGACAGAACGATCGAGGCCACTTCAGCAGGCTTGCCGTCGACGTAGCGGACGGTGACCTGGCTCTTGGCATCGGGGCCGAGCTTGCCGACATCCCCCTCGCCCTTCTTGCGGGCGGCGGAGAGGAGCTGCAGGATCTTGTGGGAGTAGTAGATCGGGGCCGGCATCAGGTCCGGCGTTTCCTTGCAGGCGTAACCGAACATGATGCCCTGGTCGCCGGCGCCTTCGCTGTTGGACGAGTCGGCAGCCTTGTCGACGCCCTGGGCGATGTGGGCGGACTGGGAATGCAGGAGCACGTCGATCTTGGCGGTCTTCCAGTGGAAGCCGTCCTGCTCGTAGCCGATGTCGCGGATCGCCTTGCGGGCGGCGGACTTGAACTTGGCGGGGTTGATGACCTCGTTGCCGTTCTTGTCGGTCTTCATCAAGCTCGGCGGCAGGCGGACTTCACCGGCGATGACGACGCGGTTGGTGGTGGCAAGGGTCTCGCAGGCGATGCGCACGGTCCAGGGATCCACCCCGGTCTTGGCCGCTTCCCGGTATACGAGATCGACGATTTCGTCGGAGATGCGGTCACAGACCTTGTCCGGATGACCTTCAGATACGGATTCACTGGTGAAGAGATAGTTGGCGCGCATCGGGATTCCCCTCAAAGTATGGATGGCGGCATCGTTACCCAGTTCAAGTTTCAATGACAAGAACACAACCACATAAATATATCTTTATGTGAGTAAACTTTTTCCCTACAGGACAAAAAAAAAGCGGCCCGGGGGGACCGCTTTTTTTTGTCAGACCAGGGTGCCGATCACTCGGCGTCCGCTTCCGCGCCCAAAGCCTTGACCAGATCGACGATCTTGCGGCGAACCTTCGGATCGGCAATTTTGACGAATGCACGATTGAGCTGCAGCCCCTCGGACGAGGACAGGAAGTCCACGACATAGTTGGAGCTGGACGCTTCGGCCATGCCCGCCGATCCCGACGACTGCTCGCCCGGCGCATCTTCGAAGAAGAAAGAAACGGGAACCGTCAGAATATTGGAGATATTCTGAAGCCGGCTTGCACCGACGCGGTTGGTGCCCTTTTCATACTTCTGAATTTGCTGAAATGTGATACCTAGGCTTTCACCAAGCTTCTCTTGGCTCATGCCAAGCATCGTTCGACGAAGGCGAATCCGACTACCGACATGGATGTCAATCGGGTTCGGCTTCTTCTTGTTCTCGATCATTAATGTCGTCCTGACAAATGTGTTGGCGTTTTGACCATAACCCCATGCCCGCCCAACCATTACGATACGTTGTACTCGTCGTCGATGATCTTTTAGCATACTTGCAGACTCACGGTCGGAGCCACTATGCAATTTTAGGGGTTTTTGGTCAATTCATCCGTCTAATAAAACCCAAACGAGAAATGCTTGCGACGAAACCAAGGACTCCCAGGACCAACCAAAAGTTTAGGTTGTGGTCGAAACTGTTTCGTTTCGGCACAGTTGGCATGCCTATGGTTGCATCGATAGCGCCCGATATGTTCAGTGCCAGACCATCAACGACCTGACCATAGCTATCCGTCACAGCAGATATACCATTGTTGGCGTCCCGAATGAGGGGAACGCCACGCTCGACTGCACGCAAACGGGACTGAAGGAAGTGCTGGTAAGGGCCGGGTGTTGCGCCGAACCAGGCGTCATTTGTGATATTAATGATTGCATTGGCGCCCGCCAGATCCGGCGCCAGTTCGCCCGGAAAAATCGCCTCGTAGCAGATCAACGGATAGAAGGAGAGGCCGGAGGGAAGCGTGAGGGGTGAGCGACTGGCGGCCGGAGAGAAGCCACCCGGCAGGCTGATCAGTTCCTCGATGCCGAAGCGGCGCAGGAGATCCTCGAACGGCAGATACTCGCCGAAAGGTGTCAGATGCACCTTGTCGCTGGCCGCCAGGATCTGTCCCTTGTCGTCGATCAGGTAGATCGAATTGTAATAGCGCGGCGGCAGGCCCGCGCCGCGCTCCTCCGCCCTGACGGCACCGGTGATCAGCACCTGACCATCCTGCAGGACATCACCGATGCGAACCAGCGCATCCGGATTTTCCGTCAGGATGAAGGGAACGGAGGTTTCCGGCCAGACGATGACGTCCGGCCTCTGGTGGCCGGCGGCGGGCGCGGCCGAAGTGAGGGCCAGGTGTTTTTCGAAAACACCGACACGATCGGCGTTTTCCATCTTCTGCGCCTGGTCGATGTTCGGCTGGACGAGGCGGATGCTGACCTGCCGCTCCTCGCCGATCTCCGGCGGAGCGAGATGGAGGCGCCAGGCGCCATAGCCGAAATGCGCTGCGGACAAGAGCACCGCGAGCGTGAGCCCGGGCACGGCGCCCCGGCGGGTGCCGAGCAGGGCCGGAGCGGCAAAAACGAAGACGGACAGCGCGGTCACACCAAAAAGGCCGAGCACATAACTCGACTGCATCATCAGCGGCACGGGCATGGCGGCATAACCGATGGCATTCCAGGGAAAGCCGGTGGCGATCGTTGCGCGCAGCCACTCAGTGAGGCCGAAGCCGAGCGCGAGTGCTGCGATGCGGCCCATGCCATCGGACCAGACGAGGCGGGCAAACATGGCGGCGACCCCATAGAAGATCGCCAAAAGGGCCGGCAGACCGAGCACCGCAAGCGGGATCGCCCAGGCAAAGCCGCTGGCATCGACCAGCAGCGCATTGCCGAGCCACCAGAGGCCGGCGACGAAATAACCGAGGCCGAAGAGCCAGCCGGTCAGGAAGGCGGCGCGCAGATTGAGCGTGCCCGAGCGCTCGGGATTGCCGGTAAGCCCGTCGAGGAGCCAGACCAGCAGGGTGAAGGAGACGAACATGGCGGCGAAGACGCCGAAAGGCGGCATGGCGAGCGCGCCGATGGCGCCCGCAAGGACTGCCAAGCCCGATCGACGCCATCCTCCGAGCAGCAAGATCCTGCCGGCCAGTCGTTCCATGCACACCCCTCCGCTACCGCGAATCAACCGCCCGGCAGTGTTTCAAACTTCCGGGCGGATGTCGCGGACTTCACCACTGGCGGCGGTCAGGCGCCGGAAACAGAGTTGCCGGCATCACCGACGGCGACAGGGGCGGTCGCGGCTGCGGGTTCCGCCTCGTTGCCGACTGTTGGCGCCTTGACGCCGTTGGTCGCAGCCGGCTTGCTGCGGCGGGGCTTCGGCTCCGCCCTGGTGGCACGAGGCTTGGCCTCCGTTGCCACCGGCGCCGGGGCCTTGGTCGCTGTGGAGACCTTCTCGGTCTCGTGCTCATCCACACGGCTTTCCGGCTCGCCCTTGGCAGAGCGGCGGCGGACGGCCGCGCGCTTGCGCGTGACGCGCACGCGCTTGATGCGGCGCGGGTCGGCATCGAGAATGTGGAATTCGAAGCCTGGCAGCGCCTGGACGACTTCGCCACGGGCCGGAATGCGGCCAAGTGCGGAGAAGATCAGACCGCCCAGCGTATCGACGTCTTCCAGACGATCCTTGATGTCGAAATCGGGACCGATCGCTTCCGCGATCTCTTCGAGTTCGACGCGGGCATCGGCCACCAGAACATCGTCTGACACCCGGCTGAACATGACTTCCTCGTCGTCATGTTCGTCATCGATATCACCGATGACCATTTCGACGATGTCTTCATGGCTGACCAGCCCGTCGGTGCCGCCATATTCGTCGATGACGAGCGCCATCTGGGTGCGGGCGGCCTGCATGCGGCTCATCAGGTCTGAGGCAAGCATGGAGGGCGGCACGAAGAGGATGGAGCGGATGATGCCGGCATCGGCGACGGTCTTGGACAAATCGATGCGAGAGAGATCGAAGTCGATCTTCGGCTTGGCAGCCTTCTCTGTCTTCTCAACCTTTTCGGCGCCGTTTGCGGCGGCGCGGGCCGGCGCACGGCGGCGGCTGCGCGCCTGCTTGGTCACGTAGGAGAGAAGGTCGCGGATGTGGACCATGCCACGCGGATCATCCAGCGTTTCGGCATAAACCGGCATGCGCGAACGACCGGATACCTCGAAGATGGTCATCAGCTCGCCGATCGTGACGCTCTGGTCGACCGCCTCGATATCGACGCGCGGCACCATGATGTCTTCGACGCGGACTTCGCGGAAGCGGAGGATGTTGTGCAGCATCGCCCGCTCTTCGGGCGTGAAGGCTTCGCCAAGGCTGGCATCCGCCTTCAGCGCGTCGGTCAGATCCTCGCGCAGGCTCGTCGAGGACGACGGCTTCAGGATGCGGGCGAGGCGTGCCCAGAAAGAGGTTGAGTTTCGGTTCGAGCTTTCCGCTCGCGAAGGACTACTGCCCTCGTCGGACGACGGGCCTTCCGGTCCGTCACTGGCCTCGGGGGCCGTTCTTGTTACAAAGTCGCTCATTGGTCCAAACTATCAGATGGGGTCCTGCCCCGCATAGGGGTCAGATAGGCCAAGTTCCGCCAGAATGCGAGTCTCCAGCGCTTCCATTTCCTCGGCGTCGTCGTTTTCGATGTGGTCATAACCGAAAAGATGGAGAAATCCGTGCACCATCAGGTGTGTCAGATGATCGTCAAAACTCTTGTCGAGTTCGACGGCTTCCCGCTCCACCGTCTCCCTCGCGATGACGATATCGCCGAGCATGGGGCCCGGCATCTTGCCGGGCGTGAGCGGAAAGGCGGGGAAAGACAGGACGTTGGTCGGCTTGTCCTTGCCGCGCCATTCCGAATTGATTTCGCGGATTGTTTCATCGTCGGCGAAGACGAGGGAGAGTTCGGTCGGCTGGGCCGGGAAGGGCTGACCTTCTTGTGTCTGCAAAAAGGTCTCTGCCGCGCCGAGCACGCGGGAGGCCAATGCCTCCAACGCGTCCTCGTCTGCCCAACCGTCTGCCTCGACGGCGATCTGTATGTCCAAGTGCGTCATGTCGGGTCTGAACGGGCCGTCAGTGATCGGCCTGCTCGCTTTCATCCTGTACCTTGTACTTGGCGTCATAGGCCTGAACGATGCGGCCGACCAGCGGGTGACGGACGACATCGGTGTCCTTGAAACGGACGACCGAGACGCCTTCGACGCCTTTGAGCACCTGCAGGGCCTCGACGAGGCCGGAGGTCACGCCGCGTGGCAGGTCGACCTGGCTCGGGTCGCCGGTGATGATCATGCGGCCGTTCTCGCCAAGGCGGGTCAGGAACATCTTCATCTGCATCGACGTGGTGTTCTGCGCCTCATCGAGAATGATCGCGGCATTGGCGAGCGTGCGGCCGCGCATGAAGGCGAGCGGCGCGATCTCGATGACGCCGGCGGTGATCGCGCGTTCGACCTTGTCGCCCGGGATCATGTCGTAGAGCGCATCATAAAGCGGGCGCAGATAGGGATCGACCTTGTCCTTCATGTCGCCAGGCAGGAAGCCGAGGCGCTCGCCCGCTTCGACAGCGGGGCGCGACAGGATGATCTTGTCGACGACGCCGCGCTCGAGCAGCTGGGCTGCATGGGCAACCGCGAGATAGGTCTTGCCGGTGCCGGCGGGGCCGACGCCGAAGACGAGCTCGGCACGCTCCAGCGCCCGCATATAGGCGTCCTGGGTCGGCGTGCGGGCGGCGATGGTCTTCTTGCGGGTGGAGATCTGCGCCATCGACAGCCGGGCCTTGCGCTCCAGCGTCGGCAGGGTCAGCTGATCATCGGCTGCGACCGCCATGCGGATCGCACCTTCGACATCGGAGGCTTCGACCGAACCGCCGCTCTGCAGGCGGGCATAGAGGAAATCGAGCGCGCGGCGGGCCTGGTTGGTCGCCAGAAGTTCGCCGGTGATGGCCACGGAATTGCCGCGGGCATGAGCCTCGATATGCAGACGCTGTTCGAGCAGCTTCAGATGCTGGTCGAACTGACCGAAGAGCTCGCTGGCCAGCCTGTTGTTCTCGAACGTCAAGATGAAGTGATTGGCGTCGGTCGCAGCGGTTTTGATGTTGCGCGAAGGTGAGGAAATCACTTCTGTGGCGTTCAAGCGATCAGGCTCCTGTTGGATCAGGTTCAGGCCCTCACTCTAACCCTCTGCCACCTCGGCAAACAAGCTGTTTGGGCCGGCTGCGGTGATTCGTACCTGTATAATGTCACCGATTTGCGATGACTTTGCATTAAGATTCACAGACTGCAGCCAAGGGGAGCGTCCAATCAGCTGTCCGGGCATGCGGCCGGGCTTCTCAAGGAGCACATCCATCTGCTGTCCGACCAGGGATTCCATGAAGGCCTGCTGTTGCTTCAGCAGCAATTCTTGCAGTCGCGCCAGGCGTTCGGTCTTCACGTCTTCGGCCACCTGATCGGGCAGATCGGCGCCGGGGGTTCCGGGTCGGGTCGAATACTTAAACGAATAAGCCTGGGCATAGTTCACTGTGCGCACAAGATTCATCGTGTCTTCGAAATCCTGGTCCGTCTCGCCGGGGAAGCCGACAATGAAATCGCCCGAGAGCGCGATGTCGGGACGGACCGCACGGATGCGTTCGATGAGGGCGATATATTCGGAGGCCTTGTGGCGGCGGTTCATGGCCTTGAGGATACGGTCGGAGCCCGACTGCACCGGCAGATGCAGATAGGGCATCAGCATCCTCAAATCGCGATGCGCCTCGATGAGGCGGTCGTCCATGTCGCGCGGATGGCTTGTCGTGTAGCGCAGGCGGGCGAGACCTGGGATTTCGGCGAGCTTGTAGAGAAGGTCGCCGAGGCCGATCGCCCTGCCCTTCTCATCCTCGCCGTGCCAGGCGTTGACGTTCTGACCGAGCAGGGTCAGTTCACGCACGCCGCTGTCGACCAGACGACGGGCTTCGGTCAGAAGCTGGGAGAGCGGGCGGGAGACTTCAGAGCCACGGGTATAGGGCACCACGCAGAAGGTGCAGAACTTGTCGCAGCCTTCCTGGACGGTGAGGAAGGCGGTGACCGAGCGGGGCTTGCCGATGACCTTGGTCGGATCGGGCAGATGCTCGAACTTGTCTTCCAGCGCATATTCGGTATCGACCACGCGCTCGCCGGCACGGGCCTTCTGGAGCGCCTGCGGCAGGCGGTGATAGGTCTGGGGACCGAGGACGACATCGACTGCGGGCTCGCGGCGGGAGATTTCCTCGCCTTCGGCCTGGGCGACACAGCCGGCGACGCCGATCATGAATTCCTTGCCTTCGGCGGCGCGGGCCTTCTTGTGCTCACGCAGGCGACCGAGCGCGGAGTAAACCTTCTCGGCTGCCTTTTCGCGGATATGACAGGTGTTGAGGACGACCAGATCGGCCTCTTCCATGACGTCTGTCGGGGCATAACCATCCGCCGCCAGGGCGTCGGCCATGCGGCCGCTGTCATAGACGTTCATCTGGCAGCCATAGGTCTTGATGAAGACCTTGCGCGTGTTGGCGCCCGGCGCCTGTTCGGTTGGCAAGTCGAGGATGTCCTGGGTCATGCCGGCTATTTAGTGGTTTTCGGCGCGCGGTTAAACCTAAAAAATTGAAGGCCGCGCTCAGCGGCGGTGGCGGCCGCGCAGATGGGCGAGCAGCATGTCCCGCAGGCGGCTCTCGACATGGGTGGCGAGGGTCTTGCGGTTGTCGCCCTGGCGGAAGTCGACCGTGTCGCCAAAGGTGACATCGACATCCAGCGCGCCGGCACGCAAGACACCCATCAGATGGGACACCATGCCGACATCGCCGGGCCAGCCGGCGATCGGGCGATGGTAGCGGCCCATGGGCATGCCCTGGATGCGGGTATAGGCGATGGCGACCGGCTGGACGTGGACGACGGCGTTTTCCTGATCCTTCGGGAGGGCCGCGGCGGCGGCGCCGAAGAGGGACGATTTGACCGAGAGGACGCGGTTGCCGTCGGAAGTGGTGCCTTCGGGGAAGAGGACGACGATTTCGCCATCGGCCATGCGGCCGGCGATTTCATTGACCTGATCGCCGGTGCGGCGCTTTTCCTCGCGCACGACGAAGATCGTCTTCTGCAGGCGGGCAAGCGTGCCGAAAATTGGCCAGGACGCGACTTCGGTCTTGGCGATGAAGACGACATCGGCGAGCGAGCCGAGGACGAGGATGTCCTTCCAGGAGGCGTGATTGGCGGCGATCATCAGGGGGCGGCGCGGATCGAGGCTGCCATGGGTGTGGACCCGGATGCCGAGGCAATAGAGGGCGACCTTGTGCCAGGTGCGCGGCAGGCGGCGGCGCAGGCGCCAGTCGAAGCGCAGGGCGAGCAGTTGCAGGGGGATGAGGACAGCGGAGAAAAGGCCGAGGACAACGGCCATGATGCCGATCCGCAGGCCGTTGACCAGGCCGAACCTGCCCGCCTCGGGTTGCATGGGTTACTTCTCGTCCTTCGAGAGCGGAATGCCGTAAAGTTCCAGCCGATGGCCGACGAGACGGAAGCCGTGTTCGCGGGCGATGCGCTCCTGCAGCGCCTCGATTTCCGGCGAGTGGAACTCGACGACGGTCCCGGTCTTCAGGTCGATCAGGTGATCGTGGTGTTCTTCCGGAACCGTCTCGTACCGCGAGCGGCCGTCGCGGAAATCGTGACGCTCGATGATGCCGGCATCTTCGAAGAGTTTGACGGTGCGGTAGACGGTGGAGATCGAAATCTTGGCGTCGATCTTGGAGGAGCGGCGATAAAGCTCCTCGACGTCGGGATGATCGTCGGACTCTTCCAGGATGCGGGCGATGACACGACGCTGCTCGGTCATGCGCATGCCGCGTTCGGCACAGAGCGCTTCCAGCGATTTCAGGGCGTCGTTCATGAATTCAGCATATCCGCAGATGATCGGTTGGTGCAATCGCCGGGTTAGCGAAGATCGCGGCGCATGACAAGCGCGGAGGTCCGGCGGCCGTTTTCGTCGGTGTAATAGGCCGGGCGTTCGCCGGCCTTTTCGAAACCGAGCTTGCGGTAGAGGCCGAGTGCCGGCGCATTGCCGTCGTCGACCTCCAGGAAGATCGCCTCGCCGCCCCTGCTTTTCGCCTGGCGCATCGCCGCCTGCATCAGGCGCCAGCCGAGGCCGAAACGACCAACCTTGTCGCTGACGGCAATCGTCAGGATCTCGGCTTCACCGGCCACTTCGCGGGCGAGCACGAAGCCGCTCAAAGGCGCCTTGAAGATCAGCGTGTTGGTCTGCCAGGCGGCAAAACCGAAAGTGTTGGGCTGGAGAAGCAGGCTGAGGAATTCGCCATCCCCCCAGGCGCGTGGAAAACGCTGGGCATGCAGTTCGGCGACGGCCCGGCAGTGATCCGGGACCATCTCCACGATTTCGAATTCGGGCTGGCGGTAGAAAAGGCTGTCGCGCATGTCAGGCTCTCGATACGGCAAAACCCGTCTGCGGTTTTGCATCGGGTCCCCGCAGATAGAGCGGTTTGGCCTTGCCCTGAGCTTTCGTCGTCGCTGAAATGCGGGCGACGATGTCGATCGGGTAGTGATCGGGTTCTGTCGGGGCTTCCGGATCGGCGATCAGGGCGGACGCCGAACCGGTGACCTTGGTTCCGGCAACAGCGGCGCGGGAGAGGAAATCCTCCAGCGTCACCAGAGCCGGTTCTTCAAGCGCGGCACCGTTCTGGAAGGCCTGGACATAGACTTCTTCACGATGAGCGTTGATGGCGGCGAGCACGGGCGCATCCGTCTCCGGCACGGTGCGGGCGAGGACTTCGAGCGTGCAGACACCGACGCATTCGATGCCCAGCGCCAGCGCCAGGCCACGGGCGGCAGCGACGCCGACACGGATGCCGGTAAACGAGCCGGGGCCGACGGTGACGCCGATCTTCTCGATATCAGCGAGGCTGAGGCCGGATGTCGTCACGGCCTCCTCGATCATCGCCATCAGCCGTTCGGCATGGCCGCGACCGATGGTTTCGCTGACGCGTGCAAGCACTGTGTCGGTGGATGAATCATAAACGGCGGCTGCGCAATCCACACCCGCCGTATCGATCGCAAGAACGATCATCGTATCCCCAGACCGGCCCAATCAGACCGCTTCGACTTCCTGAACTTCCGGCACGAAGTGGCGCAGCAGGTTCTGCACGCCATGCTTCAGAGTGGCGGTCGAAGACGGGCAACCGGCGCAGGAGCCCTTCATGTTGAGGAAGACCTTGCCGTCCTTGAAGCCGCGGAAGGTGATGTCGCCGCCATCCTGGGCGACGGCCGGGCGGACGCGGGTTTCGAGCAGTTCCTTGATGGTGGCAACGATCGTCTCGTCGCCGGCCTCGAAGAATTCTTCGTCGCTATCAACCTGCGCGGATGTCGAGGCCGTGCCCATGACCGGGGCGCCGCTCATGAAATGCTCCATGATCGTGCCGAGGATGGCGGGCTTCAGATGCTGCCATTCCGGGCCATCCTTGGAGACGGTGACGAAATCATAACCGAAGAAGACGCCGGTGACGCCCGGGATGGCGAAGATACGGGTGGCGAGCGGCGAGGCTGCCGCCGTCTCAGCATCACGGAATTCCGCCGTGCCCGTCTGCATCACCACCTTGCCGGGCAGGAACTTCAGGGTGGCGGGGTTCGGCGTGGCTTCGGTCTGGATGAACATGGCGGTCTCCGCGCGGTGCTCTCACCGCTCAAATTTAGAATTCTTCAAAAGTTAAGACTTCCGGCCCGGCAGTTCAAGACATGATCGACCGGGAGGGGATAAATGGCTAGAGCTTCTCCGCTTTTCTTCGAATCGCGAAAATGCCCTAGCTCTTTGTTTACACGCAATTCCGAACGCAAAACCGCTGCGCACTTTTGCTGGAATTACTTTAGCAAAGTGCGTCGATTTCCTCGTCGGTCAGCGAGTCCGGCAGGACCGTGACGGGGATCGGGAAGGCCGCACCCCGGCCGGCGATCATCGAGACGAGCGGACCTGGACCATCCTTGGTGGAGCCTGCGGCCAGAACGAGGATCGCGATGTCGCGGTCTTCTTCGATCAGGCTGTTGATCTCCGGATAGGCGCTGCCCTCGCGGATGACGAGTTCCGGCTCGATGCCGATCGATTCACGCACCGTCTGGGCGGCCTTGGCCATCACGGCCTCGGCTTCCTCGCGCGCCTCTGCGCGCATGATCTCCTCGACGCCCAGCCATTGCTGGAAGTCACCGTCCGGGATCACGTAGATCAGCACGAGCCCGCCATTGGAATTCTTGGCGCGACGGCCTGCGTAGTGGACGGCGCGGGAGCATTCCGGGGTATTGTCGATGACCGCCATGAACTTGCGGCGGTGACCTTCAAGACGTGACAGACGCGTTGAAACCATGGAAAACCCCGCCGGCTGAAGGTGTGTCGATGTCGATCGCGGGCTTGGAGCAATCCCGCGATCGAGGGGAGCTTATCGCACGAATCCGATGATGTCGCGGACTTCGTTCATGGTCTTTTCGGCGCGGGCACGGGCGCGGGCACCGCCGTCGCGCAGGACCGCATCGATATGACCCGGATCTTCCATCAGGCGGCGCATTTCGGCGTTGATCGGCGCCAGCACCTCGACAGCGAGATCGATCAGAGCCGGCTTGAAGACCGAGAACTGCTGGCCCCCGAACTCTGTCAGAACGTCCGCCTTCGACTTGTCGGCCAGAGCCGCGAAGATGCCGACGAGGTTGTCAGCTTCGGGGCGACCTTTCAGGCCTTCCGTCTCGCTCGGCAGGGCATCCGGATCGGTCTTCGCCTTGCGGATCTTCTTGGAGATCGCGTCCTGGTCGTCCATCAGGTTGATGCGCGAGAGATCCGACGGGTCCGACTTCGACATCTTCTTCGAGCCGTCCTTCAGGCTCATGACGCGCGGCGCCGGACCATCGATCAGCGGCTCGACCATGGGGAAGTAGGCATGCACCGGCTCTTCACCGACCTTGATGTCGATGCCGAGACCCGTCGGCACGATCTTGTCGTGGAAGTCGAGGTTGAACTTCATGGCGATGTCGCGGGCGAGTTCCAGATGCTGCTTCTGGTCATCACCGACGGGCACATGGGTTGCGCGGTAGACGAGGATGTCGGCGGCCATCAGGCTCGGATAGGCGTAAAGACCGAGCGAGGCCTGCTCGCGGTCCTTGCCTGCCTTGTCCTTGAACTGGGTCATCCGGTTCATCCAGCCGATGCGGGCGACGCAGTTGAAGATCCAGGCGAGTTCCGCATGCTGCGGCACCTGGGACTGGTTGAAGACGATGTGCTTTTCCGGATCGATGCCGGCGGCGAGGAAGGCGGCGGTGATCGAGCGGATCTGGGTCGGCATGTCCTCGTGGACCAGCTGGGCGGTCAGCGCGTGCATGTCGACGACGCAATAGATGCAGTCGTTGTTTTCCTGCAGCGCGACGAACTTTCTGATGGCGCCGAGATAGTTGCCGAGATGGAGGTTGCCGGTGGGCTGAACGCCGGAGAAAACCAGCGGCTTGAACTCAGTCATTGTAATCCTCAACAGGCTGGTGGAGGGCCCGATCTACTGATCGTGTCGGTCTGGGCTTATGCACGGCGGGCGGGATGCAATCAAGCGCTCACTTTTGAGGTGAGGGCTGTGCCCGCTCGATCAGATCCCAGAGGTTTCCGTAGAGATCGGCAAAGACGGCGACCGTGCCATAGGGCTCGTGGCGTGGCTCCTCCTGGAAGACGACGCCAGCTTTCACGAAACGCCGATGGTCGCGGGCGAAATCATCGGTTTCGAGGAAGAAGCCGACGCGGCCGCCGGTCTGGTTGCCGATCGCGGCACGCTGGGCATCGTCCGTGGCTTCGGCCAGCAAGAGGGCCGCGCCCTGCCCGCCCGTTGGGCGAACCACCAGCCAGCGCTTGCCCTCGGGCTGAACCGTGTCTTCCACGCAGGTGAAACCGAGGCCATCGCAATAGAAGGCCTTGGCGCGATCGTAGCTGTCGACGACCAGACTGACGAGGAAGAGGCTGTTTCTGCTCATGAATAAGGTCTTTCTGTTCGGGCTGTGACACAACGCCCGCTGATGTCACGATCGAGGCGATTTCCTCCCCAAATCGAGGGGGTTAGGAGGCGGTTTCGTGTGTAACCGCATCGTGATTCAGCGACCCGGACGAGCCCCGCCCCGAAGAATTGAGCAAAGCGCACCAAATTCGCCACATTCTCCGGAATAAAAAACCCCAGCAAGCGATCTTGATCGCTTAAGGCAACAAATTCATTCCAGAAGGTCACTCATGCGCACATTGTTTCGCGTCGCGCTCGGCTGCGTGCTTTCCATCGGTTTTCTCTCTCCCGTGGAGGCCGTCGAGACCAAGAAGCGTCACTTCTTCATGAAGCATGACACCACGGTTGCCTATACCCTGCAACGGGTGAGCGTGAGGGCCAGCTGTTTTCCGGACGAACTGAAGGGCATCCTTGCCCATATCGCCAAGAAGACCGGCAAGAAGCCGATCGTCACCTCCGGCCATCGGCCACGTTCGGGCAAATCGCAACACAGCCACTGTTACGCCGCCGATATCCGCGTTCCCGGCGTCTCCGAGAAGAAGATCGTGGCGGCAGCAGCGAGCGCGCCGGGGATCGGCGGCATCGGCCGCTATTGCAACGGCATCGTGCATGTCGATATCGGGCCGAAGCGCCGCTGGACCTATTGCTGATCGCCTTCGCCGGTGACCGTATCCTTGGCGGCCGCTGACTTCGGCTTGCGCTTCAGATTGCGCCTGATCATCCCGAGATCGGCGCCGCCGATGGCAAAGGCGATACCGAAATAGACGGGCATGGCAATCGCGATCAGGCCACCCAAAGCGAGCAACTGGTCGAACAGCGGGCTCTGCGGCGAGAGCCAGGCGGACCAACGGGCGGAAAGATAGACCAACAGAGCGGCCATGATCGCCGAGGCGACCATCAAGCGCAAAGTGCGGGTGATCAACGACCGTTCGAACACCAGATGGCCACGCCAGAGCAGCACGGAGAAGAGCAGGATCGTATTGGTCCAGCCGGCGGCGGCTTCGGCAATCGCGATGCCGCTTTCCTCGAAAATCGGAAACAGCGTGACCGCAAGGCCGGTGTTGAGCGCCACCGAGACCATGGTGAAGCGCATCGGCGTCTTGGTGTCTTCGCGGGCGTAATAGCCCGGCTGAAGAGCCTTGATCAGCACGAAACCGGGCAGGCCCAGGCCATAAATCGCAAGGATCGAGGCGACGACGGCCGTGTTCTGCTCGGTGAATGCGCCGCGTTCATAGAGGACGCGGATGATCTCATCGGAGAGGACCCAGATGCCGGCCGCGGCTGGCAGCGTGAGAAACAGCACAAATTCGATGGCGCGGTTCTGGAGATTGCCGGCCTCTTTCATGTGACCGCTTTTCAGCGCCCGCGCCAGTTCCGGCAGGAGGACGACCGCGACCGCGACACCGACGACGCCGAGCGGTAGCTGGTAGATGCGGTCGGCATATTGCAGGGCGGCGATGGCGCCCTCCTTGCCGGATGCGATGGCCTGGCCGATCAGCTGGTTGATCTGGGTGATGCCGCCGGTGACGGCAGCGGGAATGGCCAGCACGAGCAGCCGCTTCACATTGGGAGTGAAGCGCGGACGCCTGAAACCGATCCGGATGCCGGCATGGCGCACGCCGAGATAGACGACGGCCATCTGCAACAGGCCGGCGCCGAGCACCGACCACGAGAGCGCCCAGGCGGTGGCGGCGGGATCAGCACCCGTCCACAATGCCCAGCCGAGGGCGCCGATCATCAGGACATTGAGGAAGACAGGCGCAATCGCGGCGGCGAAGAAGTGGTGCAGCGAATTCAGCATGCCGCTCAGCATGGCCGTCAGCGACATGCACATCAGATAGGGGAACATGACGGTGGCGAGGCGCACCGTCAGGTCGAACTTCTCCTGATCTCCGACAAAGCCGGGTGCGATGATCCATTCGACGATCAGGGGCATCGCAAGCTGCATGCCGATGGTGAGGATCATCAGGACCGAGAAGAGGACGCCGAAGACTTCTTCCGAAAAGCGCTTGGCGCCATCCAGCCCGTTTGCCTCGATCTCCTTGGCAAAGAGCGGCACGAAGGCGGCGTTGAAGGCGCCCTCGGCGAAGAGACGGCGGAAGAGATTGGGGAAGCGGAAGGCAGCGTAGAAGACGTCGGCAACCGGGCCCGTGCCGAGTGCGGCTGCCATCAGGGTTTCGCGGGCGAAGCCGAAAACGCGGCTGCCAAGCGTCGCGCCACCGACGGTCATGAATTTCTTGACGAGGCTCATTTCAGGCCCGTGCCTTCTTCGGTGCCGGCGTGGCGCGCTGTGGTTGGGCTATGATGCCGGATGGCATGTTGTCCTTCAGCTCGTCCGGCTGCTCCGCCATCACCAGTTTCAAGCGGTTGGCGATATTGACCTGGCGGTTCTCGTTGGTGACCTTCTGGCCGACGAGATCGGTGACGTAGAAGGTATCGATGACCTTTTCGCCGAAGGTGGTGATGCGGGCCGAATGGATGTCGAGCGAAAGATCGGACAACACGGCGGTGATTTCGGCCAGGAGACCGATTCGGTCGAGGCATTCGATCTCGATGACCGTGAACTTGTTCGACAGTGCATTCGACAGGCGCACATCCGGCTGAACGGGGAAGGTCTTGTTCTTCTTCTTGCCCTTGGTGCGCGTGGCGATGACCTCAGGCAGGCGCTTGCGGCCGGAGAGAACGTCCTCGATCATCTTGGAGATGGTGGCGGCGCGGCGCATCTCGTCCTCGTCGATCGGAAATTCGCGGTTGATCAGGATCGTGTCCAGAGCGCGGCCATCCGAGGTCGTGAAGATCTGGGCATCGGCGATGTTGGCACCGGCTGCGGCGCAGGCACCGGCGATGATCGACAAGAGACGCGGATGGTCAGGCGAGAGTACCGTGATTTCGGTGATCGCGTGGAACTGGTGGGTGCGCACCATCGTGGCGAGCGCCTTGCCCGCCTTGTCCGACTCGCGAATGAAATGGGCGTGGCGGACCTGGTCTTCGAGATCGACCGAGAGCAGATAGGGCTCGTAATGCAGCTTGGTGTAGGTGCGCTGGTCCTTCTGGCTCCAGCCCTCAAGCGCCTGGGTGAGCTGCTCGGCGGCGTGCTTGGCGCGCTCTTTCCGCGAGACCTGGGAGAAGCCGCCTGACAGCAGCAGCTCGGTCTCGTAATAGAGCGTGCGCAGAAGCTGGCCTTTCCAGCCGTTCCAGACACCGGGGCCGACCGCGCGGATATCGCAGATGGTCAGGACCAGCAGCATCTTCAACCGGTCGAGCGACTGCACCTTTTCGGCAAAATCGGTGATGGTCTTGCGGTCGTGCAGGTCACGGGTCTGGGCGACCATGGACATCAGCAGATGCTGATCGATCAACCAGACGACCATTTCGGTCTGCTTGGGCGACAGACCGAGACGCGGGCAGAGCTTGCGGGCGACCTTGGCGCCGGCGACGGAGTGATCCTCCTGACGGCCCTTGGCGATGTCGTGGAGAAGGACCGCCACATAGAGCGTCTGGCGGTCCTCGATCTCCGGCATGATCTTGTTGGCGAGCGGATGGATCTCCTCCGCCTTACCCTTATCGATCTCGGAGAGCACCTCGACGGTGCGGATCAGGTGCTCGTCGACGGTGTAGTGATGATACATGTTGAACTGCATCATCGAGACGATCTTGCCGAATTCCGGCATGAAACGGCCGAGCACGCCGGCCTCGTTCATGCGGCGCAGGATGAAGCCCGGATCCTTGCGCGAGGTGAGAATCGACAGGAAGAGGCGATTGGCTTCCTCACTTTCCCGGAAATCATGGTCGATCAGAGAGAGCGAGCGGGTGACGGCTTTCAGCGCATCGGGATGGAACTCCAGCCCGTTCAGATCCGCCACATGGAAGAGGCGCATGATCGACATCGGGTCTTTCTTGAAGACGCCGGGATCGGCGAGCGCAATGCGGCCGCGATCGTCGATGAACTCGCTGGCGCCGGGGATCTTGCGCGGGCGGTTGGCAAAGCGGCCGAGCATGCCGCCAATGCCGGGCGCGGCCTTGGCCTGCTGGTCTTCAAGTGCTGCGGCGAAGATGCGGGTGAGGTCGCCGACATCCTTGGCCACCAGAAAGTAGTGTTTCATGAAGCGCTCGACGGCGGAGAGGCCGGGGCGCGGCTGATAGCCGAGGCTTTTCGCAATCTCCGGCTGGATGTCGAAATAGAGCCGCTCTTCCGGCTTGCCGGTCAGGTAATGCATGTGGCAACGGACGGCCCACAGGAAATCGTCTGCCTTCTGGAAGAGACGCCATTCGTGGCGGGAGAGCACGCCGAGACGGACCAGTTCGTCGGTGTCGCGGACATGGTAATTGTATTTCGCAATCCAGAAGAGGGTCTGGAGATCGCGCAGACCGCCCTTGCCTTCCTTGACGTTCGGCTCGACCAGATAACGGCTGTCGCCGGCCTTGCGATGGCGTTCGTCGCGTTCGGCAAGCTTGGCGGCGATGAATTCCGGCGCGGTGCCGGTCGTCACTTCCTGGTCGAAACGGTGCTGGAGCTCGGTCACCAGCGCCTCATCGCCGCAGATGTGGCGGGTTTCGAGGATGGCGGTCCGGATCGTCATGTCCGACTTCGACAGACGGATGCATTCCTCGACCGTGCGGGTGGCGTGGCCGACCTTGAAGCCGACATCCCAGAGCAGATAGAGGATGAACTCGACCGCCTTGTGCATGCCCGGCCCGGCCTTCGCCGGCAGCAGGAAGAGAAGGTCGATGTCGGAGCCGGGTGCGAGCGTGCCGCGACCGTAACCACCGACGGCAGCGACTGACAGACCTTCCGTGTCCTTCGGATAGACATGGGTGCGGGCAAAATCGAAGATGACCGAAATCAGCTGGTCCTGGATCCAGGAGATGCGGTTGGCGCAGTTCATGCCGCTGCCATCCTCGAAGAGCTTCAGCCGCGCCTGTTCGCGCGCATCGGCCGAGGCCTTTTTCAGGATGGGCAGGAGCTTCGAGCGGGTCTCCAGCATGTTGCCGCAGCCGGCTTCCGCGACCGTCTTGCAGGACGCCAGCAGCGCGTCGGTGTCGAGGAGGTCGTCGAAGGCAAGCTCTGCTTTGGCCATGGGGGCTGCATCATCTCTTGGGAACCCGGGAATCGGCCGGGATTGGTGGCGCTATAGCGCTTTTCGGGCGCGATTGACAGGCACTCTACCGGTCAAGGCTTGCCAAGTTGTTTCTTGAGATCATAGAGCGCATCCAGCGCCTGGCGAGGCGTCAGGTCGTCAAGATCGAGTGAGCGGAGCGCTTCCTCGACCTTGGAGGGGCCGGCCTTGGCGATCTCCTCGCGGCGGACGGCGACCTGAAAGAGCGGCAGGTCGTCGATCAGCTGGGCGGCCGGGTTCTTGCGGTCGCTGTCTTCGAGGCGGGTCAGCACCTCGCGAGCGCGGGCGACCACGGCGGCCGGCAGACCGGCGAGACGGGCGACCTGGATGCCGTAGGAGCGATCGGCGGAACCGGGGCCGACCTCATGCAGGAAGATGACGTCGCCGTCCCATTCCTTGACGCGCATCGTCACATTCGACATGCGGGCGAGCTTTTCCGACAGGGCCGTCAGCTCATGGAAATGGGTGGCGAAGAGCGAGCGGCAGCGATTGGCCTCGTGCAAGTGTTCGACGGCGGCCCAGGCGATGGAGAGACCGTCGAAGGTGGCGGTGCCACGGCCGATTTCGTCCAATATGACCAGCGAGCGGTCGGTTGCCTGGTTGAGGATGGCGGCGGTCTCGACCATCTCGACCATGAAGGTGGAGCGGCCACGGGCCAGATCATCGGAGGCGCCGACGCGGGAGAAGAGGCGATCGACCACGCCGATATGAGCGGCACCGGCGGGCACGAAGGAGCCCATCTGGGCGAGGATGGCGATCAGCGCGTTCTGGCGCAGAAAGGTCGATTTACCGCCCATGTTGGGGCCGGTCAGCAGCCAGATGGCGCCGGGACCCTTGGTGTCATGGGGGGAGAGATCGC
Organism: Rhizobium sp. AG855; assembly: GCF_003610655.1. Taxonomy (NCBI): domain Bacteria; kingdom Pseudomonadati; phylum Pseudomonadota; class Alphaproteobacteria; order Hyphomicrobiales; family Rhizobiaceae; genus Rhizobium; species Rhizobium sp. AG855. Next base: position 3,296,883 of record NZ_RAQG01000003.1, read on the forward strand.
AATCATTGGCGATGAAGGGGCTGGCGGCCTGGCGGCGCAGGGCCTGTTCGACCACGGGGTGGCGGCCGGCGGTGATCGAAAACATTCTCGAGTCATCGACCAGCGGGCGGCAATAGCCCTGCTCTTCCGCCAAGGCCGCGAGGCCGGATGCGACATCAATGGTGGCGAGCGCACGAGCGGCGGCCTTGATCGGTTCTGCGGCCGCGACGACTTCTGCCACCATGCGATCGAAGGCGGCGAGTTCCAGCGACAGCGCCTGGCCGGCGGCGTTGGCGATGCGGCTTTCGAGATCTGCAAGCTCCGTCGTGGTGAAGCGCATGGCGTTTGCCATGGTCTGACGATGGATGAAGCGGGATTTCGCCTCGTCGCCCTCGGTCATCGGGCCGGCATTGCCCGCAGTCACCTCGATGAAATAACCGAGCACGTTGTTGTGCTTGATCTTCAGCGACTTGATGCCGGTTTCCTCGGCATATTGCAGCTGCAGGCCGGCGATGACGCGGCGGGACTGGTCGCGCAGCGCAAGCAGTTCGTCGAGTTCCCGGATCGCGCCATCGCGCAGGAAGCCGCCGTCGCGCTTGAGGAGCGGCAGTTCGTCAGCGAGCATCGAAGCCAGGCTTGGTGCCAGATCGGCGGGCAGTGCTGCGAGATCGGAGAGCGCTTCGGCGAGTTCCTTGGGCAGCGTCGAGGGATCGAGCAGGCGGCCGACTTCGGCCGATGCCAGGAGACCGGCGACGATGGCGCCGAGGTCACGCGGGCCGCCGCGATCGAGGGCCAGGCGGGAGAGCGCGCGCGGCATGTCGGGCACGCGCTTCAATGCATCACGCAGACGGTCGATGAGCAGACCGTCGGCGAGAAGATGGGCGATGGAGTCCTGGCGGTCGGAGATCGCGTCCGGGTCTGTGAGCGGCGACATCAGGCGCTCCGCCAACAGTCGGGCGCCGCCGCCGGTGACGGTGCGGTCGATCGCTTTCAGAAGCGAGCCGTTGCGCTCGCCCGAGAGCGTCTTCACCAGTTCGAGATTGGCGCGGGTGGCGGGATCGATGAAGAGGGTGGAGGCAGCATTCTGGCGTTCGGGCAGGCCAAGCGGGGGGCGCTCGGAGATCTGGGTCTTTTCGACATAAGCGACGGCAGCTGCGGCCGCTGCAATCTCGGCGCGGGAGAAGGCGCCGAAGCCATCCAGCGTGCCGACGCCGAAATAGCGGGCAATGCGGCCTTCGGCGCTGGCGCTATCAAAGAGGATGCCGGGCTGGGGCACGACGACACGACCGAGCACATCGAAGGCGGGCTTCAGCTCTTCGTCGTGGAAGAGTGTGTCGGGCACGATCAGTTCGCGCGGCTCGATGCGCAGGATATCGGCCAGCAGGCGCGTCTCGGTGGTTTCGGCCAGACGGAAGATGCCGGTGGAGATATCGATCCAGGCGAGCGCCAGCTGAGGGGCGGCGCCGCCCCGGATGCGGGCGAGCGCCATCAGATAATTCGATTCGAAGGGCGAGAGGAGCTTGTCCTCGGTGATCGTGCCCGGCGTAACGAGGCGCACCACGTCGCGCTTGACGACCGATTTCGAGCCGCGTTTCTTCGCTTCCGCCGGGTCTTCGACCTGTTCGCAGACCGCGACGCGGAAGCCGAGCGAGATCAGTTTCTGCAGGTAATCATCGGCAGCATGCACCGGCACGCCGCACATGGGGATGTCCTGGCCGAGATGCTGGCCGCGCCTTGTGAGCGTGATGCCGAGGGCGCGGGAGGCATCGACCGCATCCTCGAAGAACAGCTCGTAGAAATCGCCCATGCGATAAAAGAGCAGGCTGCCGGGGTTGGCGGCCTTGATCTCGATATACTGTTCCATCATCGGGGTCGCCGTCGCGCGGCTCTCCTCCGAGGTCAGCTCGGCGACGTTCAGGACATCACTCGGAGTGGCTTGATATAGCGTCACGGGCTCAATGTTTTCTTGAAAAGGAAGTCGCGTGACACTAACGACTTAAGACGAGGAAACACAACAAGGATGGGCCGGCGTTCGCCCGCTGCCCACAACATGGTGAGGGGACGCATGGCAAACGAGAAGACGACCGGCCGGACGAAAGTCTCGGTGACGGAACAGGAAGCGCTGGACTTTCACTCGCAGGGGCGGCCGGGCAAGCTGGAAATTACCCCGACCAAGCCGATGGCGACGCAGCGCGACCTGTCGCTTGCCTATTCCCCCGGTGTCGCCGTGCCCGTGAAGGCGATCGCTGCCGATCCGGCGACGGCCTATGATTATACGACACGCGGCAATATGGTCGCCGTCATTTCTAATGGCACCGCCATCCTTGGCCTCGGCAATCTCGGGGCGCTGGCTTCCAAGCCGGTCATGGAAGGCAAGTCGGTCCTCTTCAAGCGCTTTGCCGATGTCGATTCCATCGATCTTGAGGTCGATACCGAAAATGTCGACGAATTCATCAACTGCGTGCGCTACCTCGGCCCCTCCTTCGGTGGGATCAATCTCGAAGACATCAAGGCGCCAGACTGCTTCATCATCGAAAGCCGGTTGCGCGAGCTGATGGACATTCCGGTCTTCCACGACGACCAGCACGGGACGGCGATCATTGCGGCTGCCGGGTTGATCAATGCGCTGGAGCTGACGGGGCGCGACTTCAAGACGACCAAGCTTGTGTGCAATGGCGCGGGGGCTGCGGCGATCGCCTGTATCGAGCTCATCAAGGCCATGGGTTTCAACGGTGAGAACATCATTCTCTGCGACACCAAGGGCGTGATCTACCAAGGCCGCACCGAGGGCATGAACCAGTGGAAATCTGCTCATGCGGTGAAGACTGACCGTCGATCGCTGAAGGAAGCCATGGTCGGCGCCGATGTTGTGTTCGGGCTTTCGCAAAAGGGTGCACTGTCTTCCGACATGATCGCCTCGATGGCACCGAACCCGATCATCTTCGCCATGGCCAATCCGGACCCGGAAATCACACCGGAGGAAGTGGCTGCGATCCGCGACGATGCGATCATGGCGACCGGGCGTTCGGACTATCCGAACCAGGTGAACAATGTTCTCGGCTTCCCCTATATTTTCCGTGGTGCGCTTGATGTGCGGGCGAGCCAGATCAATGATGCGATGAAAATTGCGGCTGTCAGGGCGCTCGCGGATCTCGCGCGCGAAGACGTGCCGGACGATGTGGCGGCTGCCTATCAGGGCGAGCGGCCGCGCTTTGGGCCGCAATACATCATTCCCGTGCCTTTTGACCCGCGTCTGATCTCGGCCATTCCGGTGGCCGTTGCGAGGGCCGCGATGGAGAGCGGCGTGGCGCGCAAGGCGATCGAGGATCTCGGTGCCTATGCGCATGAGCTGTCGGCCCGGCGCGACCCGATCGCGGCGGCCACCCAGCGGATCTACGAACACGTGCGCAGCCATCCCAAACGTGTCGTCTTTGCCGAGGGCGAAGAGGAGCAGGTGATGCGGGCGGCAATCGCCTTCGTCAACCAGGGGCTCGGCACCGCCATCCTGCTCGGCCGCGACGAACCCTTGAAGGCAACGGCAGAGCGGGCGGGGATCGATCTCGACCGTCCCGGCATCGAGGTGGTCAATGCGCGGCTGTCGACCCGGGTCGAGGCCTATACCGAATATCTCTACGCCCGGCTGCAGCGGAAGGGATACCTGCACCGCGATGCGCAGCGGCTGATCAACACCGACCGCAACCACTTTGCCGCCTGCATGGTGGCACTCGGGGATGCCGATGCCATGGTGACCGGTACGACGCGCAATTATTCGACCGCACTCGAAGACGTGCGCCGCTGCATCGACACGGCGCCCGGTCACCGGGTGATCGGGGTGTCGCTGGCGCTGGCGCGTGGGCGTACGATCGTGGTGGCTGATACCGCCGTGCACGACATGCCGACGGCAGAGGAGCTGGCGGATATCGCGGAAGAAGCGGCGGGTGTTGCGCATCGGCTGGGGCTGGAGCCGCGCGTGGCGCTGCTCGCCTATTCCACCTTCGGCCATCCGACCGGCGAACGTTCGGAGCGGGTGCGCGAGGCGGTGAAGGTGCTCGACCGGCGCGGCGTTTCCTTTGAATATGATGGCGAGATGGGCGCAGATATCGCGCTCAACAGCCACCGGATGGAGCAGTATCCGTTCTGCCGTCTCTCGGGCACGGCAAACGTTCTGGTCATGCCGGCGATCCATTCGGCGGCGATCTCGACCAAGATGCTGCAGGAACTGGGCGGGTTGACCGTGATGGGGCCACTGCTGATCGGGCTTGAGAAGTCGGTGCAGATTGCGCAGATGGGCGCGAAGGACAGCGACATCGTCAATATGGCGGCGATTGCGGCCTATAATGCGGCGGGCTGATTAAGACGCATTTCCGGACGCAAAGACCGGAGCGGCTTTCGCGAGCCGCTCCATATCCTCGTCAAGCTCGCGCTTGAGCCAGCGCTTGAATTTGTCGACCTTGTCGGAGCGCTTTGCATTCTCGGGGACGACGAAGTAGTGGCCGAAGCCGGTCTTCACCGCCGGGCCGAAGGGCGCGACCAGCTGGCCGTGTTGCAGCTGGTGCGAGGCGAGCGTTTGCCAGGCGAGCATCACCCCCTGACCGGCGATTGCCGCATCAAGACACAGCGAGGCTTCGCTGAAACTGTGGCGCGCCTTGATCTCCGCGCCGGCCAAACCCACGGCTGAGAGCCAGACATCCCAGGTGAACATGGCGCGGCTGTCGATGATCTTGGGAAGATCCAGGATGTCGGCGGGCTGCTTCAGCCGCTCCGCCATTAAAGGTGTGCAAACGGGCGCCACCCGTTGCTCCAGGATCAGCTCGGCCTTGAAGCAGGGCCACTGGCCGCGACCGACCCGGATCCTCAGATCGACATCCGCCTGGCTGGCGTCGGTCAGCCGGTCATTGGCGTCGATCCTGAGACCGATATGGGGATAGAGCGCCGAGAAGGCGGCGATGCGGTGAACGAGCCAGCGGGCGGCAAAGACCGGGGCGACGGAGATCGTCAGCAGGCTGTCATCGGTCTTCTGTGCCAGGGCGACGGCACCGGACAACAGCCGGAAGCCATCCAGCAGACGCGAGAGAACGCCGGCCGCCGTCTCGATCGGGACCATGCCGCGGCTGGTGCGCTCGAAGAGCGTCCGGCCGAGCTGCTGCTCGGTCTTGATCACCTGCTGGCTGACGGCGCCGACCGACACGCCAAGTTCGTCTGCTGCGGCATGGAGCGATCCCAAGCGGGCGACGGCTTCGACGGCGCGCAGGCCGTTCAGATGCACCTGGTTCAGGTTTTTCATATAGGAAAACTATAGCCGGCCGGGGCAAAACTCAATTGAAAAGCATCAAGGGGAAGCAGAGGATCAAGGCCTGTTCAAACCGATTTCGCGTCCATCAGGCGCGCGGAAGGCAAGGCCATGTTCAAGATTTTCTGGAAGACGCTGTTTCAGCAGAACAGTTACGCCGAGCCGGACTGGCGGCTTGATCCGTCGGGGCACCCGGAGCTGCTTACCATGAGCCTGAGAGAACTTGCCGACCTGCCCATGGTGGCGGAAGTGGCAGTGCGGGTGGGCAAGGTGGAGGTGGTCGATGGTTGCCGGAGCGGCGTAGGCGGAGATATTCCCGCCGGATGCATCGTTTCGCGGTGATTGGTGAAACCTGAGGGTTTGTGGTTCGGCTGCGCCGCCCCCCTCATCCCCGGTGCAACGCGTTGCACCTGAACCCTTCGGGCTGACTTCTCCCCGCAAGCGGGGAGACGAGGATCAGCTGGCGCTGGCGAAGCGGCCGGCGTCGGCGCCGTAATAGTTGACGTAGCGGCCGGAGATGCTGGAGATCGGCAGGATGATCAGCACGTCTGTCGTGTTGAAGGCCTGATCGACGACCGCGCCATTGCCGACCATGGCGCCGAGGCGGAGATAACCCTTGATCAGCGGCGGCATGGAGAAGAGGGCGCGGCGCGGGTTGACCGCTTCCGAGGGCATCAGGTCCATCTCGCGGTAGAGATGAGGCAGTGCATCGACGGCCCATTCGCCCTTGGCGACGGCATTCTGATGCAGGAAGGACAGCGCCAGCGCATGCTCTTCCGGCTGCACACCGGGGAAGGAGCCGCAGCCGAACATGGCGTCGATGCGGTGATGGAGCGCATAGGCCCAGCAACCCTGCCAGAGCAGTTCGACCGTGCGCTTGGTGCGGTATTGCGGCAGCACGCAGGAGCGGCCGAGCTCCATGAAGCGCTTGCCCGGATGGCGGGCGACCAGCGCGTTCACAGCGAATTCGGAGCCGGAATAGAAACCGCCATGGGCAACAGCCACTTCGTGGCGCAGCAGGCGGTAAGTGCCGACGATCTGGTCTTCGGCGTCGCCATCGATCGAGCGATCGAGCACCAGGAGATGGTCACAGATGCTGTCCCAGCTGTCGATTTCACGGCCACGGCGGGCATCTTCAGCGGAGACCTGGGCCTTCATCTCGTCGACGAAGACGCGGTAACGCACGGCCTGTGCCGCATCGATCTCGCGTTCTGTGCGGGCGATGCGGGTTTCGAGATTGCCGATGCGGCCGAGCAGATCGCGCGTGCCGGATACGGCCAGCGGCGGCGCCACGGGGGCAAGATCCGGCATCAATCCACGGTCGATCAGGTCCACGCTCATCAGCTTCGTCCAGCGTTCAAGTCACGGGGGTTTAAACACTTTACTGCAACAGGAAAGTGACAAAATTGGGCATGCCCGTCAGTCGGCTTCCGGCTTGGGCTTCCGGTGCTGGATAATCTCGTCGATGACGATGCAAGCCGCGCCGAGCGTGATGAAACTGTCGGCCAGGTTGAAGACGGCGAAGGACCAGGTCTGCGTGTAGAACAGGATGTAATCCACGACATAGCCATAGGTGCAGCGGTCGATCAGGTTTCCAAGGGCGCCGGCGATGATCATGGAAAAGCCGAGATGGGCCCAGTGCTGCTCAGGGCCGGTCTTGCGCCAGAGCCAGAGCACGAAGGCGACGATGACCAGGCGGAGCGCCACGATGAACCAGGCGTCGAGATGGGACAGCATCGAGAAGGCGACGCCGAGATTATGGGTGCGGTAAAGCGCCCAGAAGGGCAGAACCGGGATCAGCTCCTGCATGGGCAGATAGATCTCGACCGCATATTTGATCGCCTGATCAAGCAGCAGGGCGGCGATGATGAAGGCGATGACCGGCAGCGGCCGATTGAAAGCTGACAGCATCGGTCACTTGCCTCCGTCGAGCGCGAGCAGGTGGCGGCGCACCTCGAAGAGCATGACACCGGTTGCGACCGCCAGATTGAGGCTGTCGGCCATGCCGACCTGGGGAATGCGGGCGAGCTTGTCGGCCGCCTCTGCCAGCTCATCCGGCAGACCTGATTGTTCGTTGCCCATCATCAGGATAACCGGCTTCGAACGGTAATCGATGGTGCGGTAGTCGACGGCGCCGGCAAGATGCGTGGCGACGAGGCGTGCATCGACCGATTTCTTCCATTTGAGGAAATCGGCGGGCGTCGTCTTGACCAGCGGCAGGGCGAACATCGAACCCATGGTGGCGCGCACGGTTTCCATCGAGAAGGGATCGGTGCAATCACCGACGAGGATGACGCCCGAGGCGCCGGCCGCATCAGCGGTGCGGATGATCGTGCCGAGATTGCCGGGATCGCGGACGCGGTCGAGCGCGATCCAGGTTTCGGTGCCCTGCGGCCTGATATCCTTGAGCGACGTCCAGCGCTGTTCGAAGACGGCGGCGACCATTTGCGGGTTTTCCCGCCGGGTGATCGAGGACATGACCTTTTCGCTGACTTCCAGCACCAGGCCGCCTGCAGCAACGGTGCGGGCGGCGACCTTTTCGACCAGGGGCTTGCCCTTGCCAGCCTTGGCATAGACGAGGGTGCGGATGGTCCAGCCGCGATCCAGCGCATCAATGACGAGCTTCAGGCCTTCGGCCAAAAAGTTGCGGCTTTCGTCGCGGCTCTTCTTCTGCGAGAGCGCCTTGATGTCCTTTATGATGGGATTGGCGAGGCTGGTGACTTCCTTGACCTGGCCGACGCGGCGCGGCCCCTCATGGCGATAGTCGTCGGTCATTTCGGCACCCAGCGGCTGAAGAGAGAGGTGGAGAGCGCGCGCCCCGGCGTCTTGCCGTCAAGGCCGGCCTCGCGGATGACGAGTTCGCCCGATTCGACCAGACCGCCCTTGCCGCGCATGGTTTCGCGCATCAGTTCGTGGATCGAGTAGAAGCTCGCGCGGATCGAATAGGCCGTCAGCACAAGACCGACGGCCTTGGGTGCCAGCAGTTCGCGGCAGACATCGAGCATCAGCGGCAGGTGGTCGAAGAGTTGCCAGACTTCGCCATTCGGACCACGGCCGAACTTCGGCGGGTCGGTGAGGATGATGTCGTAGCGGTGGCCGCGGCGCTCCTCGCGCAGGATGAACTTCATCGCATCTTCGCAGATCCAGCGGATCGGGGCTTTATCGAGGCGGCTCAGAGACTGGTTCTCGCGCGCCCAGCCGATCGCCTTCTTGGACGCATCGACATGGGTGACTTCGGCGCCGGCAGCTGCGGCCACCAGCGAGGCGACACCGGTATAGCCGAAGAGGTTCAGGACCTTCAGAGGCCGATCGGCGGCCTCGATCTTCTCTTTCATCCAGCTCCAGTGAGCGATCTGCTCGGGGAAGACGCCGACATGGCGGAAGGCGGTGAAGCGGCCGTGGAAATCGATTCCGAGCAAAGACAGCGGCCAGGTTTCGCCGAGCGCCTCGCGCTGGAAACGCCAGCGGCCCATGCCGTCTTCGTCGGTGTCTCCGGTAAAGACCGCGTCGGCCTTGTCCCAGACATGGGTGGGCAGCGCCTTCGGCCAGAGCGCCTGAGCTTCGGGCCGGACGATGCGATAGGGGCCGTACTGCTCGAGCTTTACCCCGTCGCCGCTGTCGATCAGGTGGAAATCACCGGCGCCGGAGGATTCGAGGATGAGGGGTACACGCTCGGCCGGGCGGTCGCCGGTGCGGACGGTGAGTGCACGGGCCGGTTCTGGTGCCGTATCAGCCGGGCTTGCGACCTTGCCGTCCTCTGCGGGGCTGCGACGCACGGGGCGAGAACTGCTGCGCTCCGGCTTGCCGGCCGCAGGCCCTGATGCCGGGCCTGTCGACGGCCGGTTGGGCTTGCCAGCGAAATCGCCGCCCTTCGGGGGACGCGGGCGGCCAGCATCGCCATTGGCTTTTGGCTTCGCTCCCGGGAATGGCTTGGCGCCGGGGCGACGTTCCTTGTTCTTCACGTCAATGATCCGTGGCTCGGTGCTAATCTCGGCCAGCCCTTAGCATTCCGGACAGGGCGCGGAAAGAAAATTTGCCGCGAGCTTATTTGGCGGCGAGTTGCGGGGCTGCCTGAGGCAGGGTTGCGCCGGCGATCTGCTCGGCGCGGGTTTTCTGGCGATCGGCTTCGGCCTGCCACTGCTGTGCCGCGCGCGACTGGCTGCGCGCCTTCTTGCGATGCTTGCCCTGGGAGAACCAGGTGACGACGGCGCCGAGCAGCACGCCGAGCATGACCGCGAGGATGAGCAGCACGAAGAGCGGGGCTGAGACGGAGAGCGCCTGGTCGGCGGGATTGAAAGGATTGAGCGCGAGGCTCACGGCGTGGCGATTGGCGACGGCGAGAACGATCAGGAGGATCGCCAGCGGAAGAAGCACCACGAGGCTCACGATTTTCCGGACCATCTTGCAACTCCCTGCAGTTCCGCTCTCGGGACCGAGCGGTATGTCACCACGGCCAAGGTAAGGCCAGGCGCCGAATTTTCAATGCGACACGATGTTATTCGTCGTCTTCGTCGCCCATGCCGGGGTTCAGGCGCTCGCGCAATTCCTTGCCGGTCTTGAAGAAGGGCACCCACTTTTCCTCGACGAAGACAGTTTCACCTGTGCGCGGATTGCGGCCGGAGCGCGAGGGGCGATTCTTGACCGAAAAAGCGCCGAAGCCACGCAGCTCGACACGATTGCCGGCGGCCAGCGCATCCGTGATCTCGTCGAGCACGGCGTTGACGATGTTTTCGACATCGCGATGATAGAGATGCGGATTACGGGCCGCGACAATCTGCACCAATTCCGACTTGATCACGCCGACCCCCTGCATTTTTCTGTTGTGACTTGAGCGGCGCCAACGTTGCCAAAGCGAAAAAGCCCAGTCAAGGAACAACTTAACCATAAAGCGACCGCCTTGCGAAGCCAATGACCAATGTCACAATCATTTGGAAGGGTCTTGGCCTCACTTTCTCCGCATGACAGTCGCAAGACACGGTCAAGCTCGCCTTGCTCTTGTAGCTGACGGCCGACAATCCATATGGGCCATATTGGCAAGCGCCAAGAGACATGCGAAACGACGAATTGCTGCGGGCCGATCGACGGATAAGGTCGCCCGCCATCAGATTGGATTCCGACACATGCTGCAAACACCCTCCGATATCGGGCAGACGAAGGGGATCGCCTCAGACGCGGCAGCCTATCGCCGCGCGGTGGGCCATTCGGCGCGCGTGCGGCGTCTGCGCGTGCTTTTGCCTGTCGGCGCGCTCGTCGTGTCGCTGATCTTCATCGGCGTTTCGGCCGTGCGCAGCATGATGCCTGAAGAGCTGCAGATCGAATCGGCGAAGATTGAAAACGGCAAGATCGTGATGGAGAAGCCGGCGATCGCGGGCCGCAATTCCGAAGGGGTCAACTATTCCATGCGGGCCGATCGCGCCCTGCAGGACGTCAAGAATCCCAATCTCATTACACTTGAAACCATCACTGCGGCAGTTCCGGTCAGCGACAATGTGGTGGCCCGAATCGTGGCCCAGGGCGGGTTGTTCGATCGCGGCGCCAATTTCCTCGATCTGGACAAGCCCTTCACCCTCAATCTGTCCAGTGGAATCGACGCGCAGTTCAATTCGGCGCGGCTCAATATTGCGGGTGGCTCGATGGAGACGAAAGACCCTGTCGCCATTCAAACCAAGGGCGCCTCGATTGTTGCGAACTCCCTCAATATGAAGGATAAGGGTCGAACAATGATATTTTCCGGGGATGTCAGGCTGAACCTCGAGCCTTCGTCCCTGCGCAGCAATCGGTCAATGGAAACGATCCAGCCATGAAACAACGCCGCCTTTCCTCGCTCATGATCGCTGGTCTCGTCGTAACGACGGGTTGCGCCGCCTTTGCCGCTTCGGCAGCGCTGGCGCAGACGAAAACCAGCCAGATGGCTGGGATGAAGCTGTCGAACGACCAGCCGATCCAGATCGAAAGCGATGCGCTGGAGATCCGGGAGCAGGAAAAGAAGGCTTTCTTCACCGGCAACGTCAAGGTCGTGCAGGGCACGACCACGCTGCAGGCGGGCGCCATGACGGTTCTTTATCGCGGCGAAGGCACCACCGTCACGCAGGGCAATGCGGACATCGAAAAGATCGATGTGACGGACAAGGTCTTCCTGCAGTCGGAGACGCAGCAGGCGACGGCCGACAAGGGCTACTTCGACATGTCGAAGCAGGTTTTCGTCCTTGAGGGCGACAAGGTGGTGTTGTCGGAAGGCCAGAATGTCTTCGTCGGCTGTAAGCTGACGGTCCATATGGAAACAGGACAGGCCAAGCTCGACAGTTGCGGGCGTCGCGTGCAGATCCAGCTCGACCCCAAATCGCAGAAGCAATAACGGATCGGCTCGTGCAAATGCCCTTTTTCTCCAAGACCAAGCAGGCCGGCGCGGCAGCTGCACCGGCGGGCTTGCCCGGCGACAAGGCGCGCTACGAAGGCACGCTGATCGCGCATGGCCTGACCAAGGCCTATAATTCCCGCCGTGTCGTCAACGGCGCTTCGCTGGTCGTGCGGCGGGGCGAAGCCGTCGGCCTGCTCGGCCCGAACGGCGCGGGCAAGACCACGTGCTTCTACATGATTACCGGCCTCGTGCCTGTGGATGCCGGTACGATCTCGATCAACGGCAACGACGTCACGTCCATGCCGATGTATCGCCGGGCGCGGCTGGGCGTCGGCTACCTGCCGCAGGAAGCCTCGATCTTTCGGGGCTTGAGCGTGGAAGACAATATCCGCGCCGTGCTGGAAGTGCATGTTTCGGACAAGAAGAAGCGCGAGGCGAAGCTCGACGAGCTACTGCACGAATTTCATATCGAAAAGCTGCGCAAGTCGCCGTCGGTCGCGCTGTCGGGCGGTGAGCGCCGGCGCCTGGAAATTGCGCGCGCGCTCGCGACCGACCCGACCTTCATGCTGCTCGACGAACCCTTTGCGGGTGTCGATCCGATCTCGGTGTCGGATATCCAGAACCTCGTCCGCCACTTGACCGCACGCGGCATCGGCGTTCTGATCACCGACCATAACGTGCGGGAAACACTCGGACTCATCGACCGGGCCTATATCATCCATGCCGGCGAAGTCTTGACCCACGGCCGGGCCAACGACGTCGTCAACAATGCGGATGTCCGCCGTTTGTATCTGGGTGACAAGTTCAGCCTGTGATCGGGACAATAAAAGCCCGCCGCCATCTCCCTGCGGCTTGACCAAACCAAAATAAAAAGCAATTTTTGGGCCAATTGGAATTCACCCGTCAGAACCTGTGGTTCTGCGGGGGGATGCAGGGGAGTTAAGCGTCCGCCATGGCCTTATCCGCGAATCTGTTCCTGAAACAGAGCCAATCGCTGGTGATGACACCGCAGTTGATGCAGTCGATCCAACTGCTGCAGATGACTCACTTCGAACTCATGCAATTCATCGCGCAGGAAGTGGAACGCAATCCACTGCTCGAATTGAATGCAGATGACGGAGATTTGGGCGGGGAATCGGCCGACACTTCCGACCTCCATGGCGGCGGCGCCAATGCGGGACAATCCACCGATGACACGGCCGGAAGCCCCTCGCTCGACAGCGACTGGTATGAAGGCAGCGGCAGCGAACGCCTCAACGACCGGCTCGACACCAATTTCGACACGGCCTTTGCCGACGAGGGCTCCAGCGTGCGGCCAGACGCGCCGGAACTGCTGGGACAATGGAAATCCATGCCGGGCCATGCCGGCGAAACCGGTGAGGGCGTCGATCTCGACGATTTCGTGGCCGGACAGGTCAGCCTGCGCGACCATCTCAACCAACAGATCCCTTTCGCCCTGCCCGCGCCCGCCGATCAGCTGATCGCGGCAATCATGGTCGACCATCTCGACGAATGCGGTTATCTGCGGCTCGATCTCGACGAACTTGCGGATCGCCTCGGCCGCGCGCGCGACCAGATCGAAGCCGTCCTGCAGACCCTGCAAACTCTGGAACCATCCGGCGTTTTCGCCCGCTCGCTCAGCGAATGCCTGGCGATCCAGCTGCGTCAGCGCGACCGGTATGATCCGGCGATGGCCATGCTGATCGACAATCTGGAACTGCTCGCGAAGCGGGATTTTGCCACGCTGAAGCGGCTCTGCGCCGTCGACGAGGAAGACCTGCTCGACATGCTGGCGGAGATCCGCAAGCTCAATCCGAAGCCGGGCGGCAGCTTCGAGCACACGCTGTCGGAATCCGTGACACCTGACGTGGTGGTGCGCTCGGACAACAATGGCGGCTGGCAGGTGGAGCTCAATCCCGACGCCCTGCCCCGGGTACTGGTCAATCACAGCTATATGGTGGCCGTCGGCCGGCAAGGCGGGGCGAAGGACAGCCCCGACCAGGCCTTCATGTCGGAGTGCATGCAGAATGCCAACTGGCTGACGCGAAGCCTCGACCAGAGAGCCCGGACGATCAGCCGGGTGGCGGCCGAGATCGTGCGCCAGCAATCGGCCTTCCTCGACCACGGCGTCGATCACCTGCGGCCGCTGAACCTGAAGACGGTCGCCGATGCCATCAAGATGCACGAATCCACCGTCAGCCGCGTAACCACCAACAAATACATGATGACGCCGCGCGGGCTGTTCGAACTCAAATATTTCTTCACGGTGTCGATCGCCTCCGCGGAGGGCGGCGACAGCCATTCAGCCGAGGCAGTTCGTCACAGGATCCGGGCGTTGATCGAGAAGGAAAGTCCCGAGGCCGTGTTGTCGGATGACGACATCGTCGACACGCTGAAGGCGGGTGGTGTCGAGCTGGCACGACGGACCGTGGCCAAATATCGCGAGTCGATGAACATCCCCTCGTCCGTGCAGAGACGCCGGGAAAAGCGGGCGATGGCGAAGATTTCGGCTCATTGACGGCCGCCCGAAATTCCGAAAATTGACCGGTCATTGACTTTTGAAAGGATGGCGGCTAGAAGCGCGCCGCAATCGACAGCGCACACTGTTGGCCCCGGAGACAATTGGCCGGATCACGCCCGACAAACGAAGGTACAGACTGCCCGCCCCTCTCGAAAAGCTTGGACGCGGGCGTCGCTTGGCGTAAAATGGGCACGTAACCAATCATAAGAAGGGAAACTCCATGAGTGTGCGTGTATCCGGCAAGCAGATGGAAATCGGTGAAACTTTCCGCCAGCGGATCGAAGACCGAATCCAGGATGCGGTTACCAAATACTTCGACGGAGGGTATTCCGGGCAAGTGGTCGTAGCAAAATCGCAATCGCGATTTTCGGCCGATTGCCTGGTGCATCTCGATACCGGCGCGAACCTGCATGCCGCAGGCGAGGCCAATGATCCGCAAGTGGCCTTCGACACCGCCTTCGAGCGCGTCGAGAAGCGCCTGCGCCGCTACAAGCGCAAGCTGAAGGATCATCACGCCGGCGAAGCATCGAACCCGCCGATCGAGGTGGCCTATGCGGTCATGGATTCCTTGGACGACGACCACGAGGAACTGCCGGAAGACTATGCACCGACGATCGTGGCCGAGAGCACGAAGAAATTGCGGACCATGACGGTTGCTTCGGCAGTCATGGCCCTCGACATGACGGACGAACCGGTTCTCCTGTTCAGAAGCCCGGGAAAAGAACAATTGAATATCGTTTATCGTCGCAATGACGGTAATATCGGGTGGATCGATTCCGCCAACATCAAAGGCTGACGAGACTGGCGCGGGCGAACGCAAAACGTTCGCCCGCCACCGGCTCAGACGCATGAAGGAAATTGATATGGCCTTGGCAGATTTGCTGCATCAGGACGCTGTCGTACCGGCACTCAGGGTGAACTCTAAGAAGCAGTTGCTTCAGGAACTCGCGGCCAAGGCTTCCAAGCTCACCAATATCCCCGAGCGTGAAATCTTCGACGTCATTCTACAGCGCGAACGTCTGGGTTCGACCGGTGTGGGCAATGGCATCGCCATTCCGCATGGCAAGCTCAACAAGGTCACGCAGATCACCGGCGTCTTTGCGCGGCTCGAAACCCCTGTCGATTTCGAAGCGCTGGACGACCAGCCGGTCGATCTCGTCTTCCTGCTGCTCGCACCGGAAGGCGCCGGCGCCGATCATCTGAAGGCGCTGTCGCGCATTGCCCGTGTCCTGCGCGATCAGGATCTCGTCGCCAAGCTGCGCGCCACCGATTCCGCTTCCGCGATCTATACGTTCCTGAACGAAGAACAGGCCTCGAACGCGGCGTAAGCTGCGCATCGAACATAGGCAGACACAAAAAAAGCGCCTTTCGGGGGCGCTTTTTTCGTTTGCGATGGGGCCTCGATCAGGCTTTCGCCGCATCCTCTGCGGCTTCGGCCTTGGGTCCACCCTTGGCGACGCCGACCATGGCGGGGCGCAGCACACGTTCGCCGATGGCATAACCGGCCTGCACCACCTGGACCACGGTGTTGTTGGCAACGTCCGGATTGGGCACTTCGAACATCGCCTGGTGGAAGTTCGGGTCGAACTTCTGGCCGACCGGCTCGATCTTGCGAATGCCGTGGCGCTCCATGGTGGCCAACATGCCACGCTCCGTCATTTCCACGCCTTCGATCAGCGCGGTGACGGCGGCGTCAGCACCCGTGCGGGCTTCTTCCGGCAGGCTCTCGATGGCGCGGCGCAGGTTGTCGGAAACCGACAGCATGTCGCGGGCAAAGCCGGTGACCGCGTAGGACTTCGCATCCTTGATTTCGCGATCGGTGCGGCGACGCAGATTGTCCATGTCGGCCGCCAGACGCAGGAAGCGATCGCGCAGGTCCGCATTTTCTGCCCTCAAGGCGTCAAGGGCATCGCCTTCGCCGCCTTCGGCCTCGGTTTCCGCTTCTGCTTGTGCCTGGTCTTCCTGAGCTTCGGCAGCGTAAGCCTCTGCGGCGTCCGCGTCAGGTCCGTTCTTGTTGGTTTCTTCGGTCATGACGTTCTCCGAATGATTCTGCATTGTCGAACACGAGGCTCGATTTCGTGCCCGATATCAGGGTTTGAGGTGAAAAAATCAAGTGTCGGCGGCCAATTCAGCCTAGCGCCCCGTGCGTGACAGGCGCGCCATCAGCTGGGCGGTATAATCCACCATCGGAACGATGCGGGAATAGTTGAGCCGGGTGGGGCCAATGACCCCGACGGCGCCGACGATCCGATCCTCGCCATCCCGATAGGGCGCGACGATCAGCGACGAGCCCGAGAGGGAGAAGAGCTTGTTTTCCGAGCCGATGAAGATGCGCACCCCCGGACCGCTTTCCGCGAGATCGAGGATCTCGATCAGGCTTTCCTTACGCTCCAGGTCATCAAACAGCAGCCGCAGACGCTCGATATCTTCGAGATCGACCAGCCCTTCGAGCAGGTTGGCGCGGCCACGCACGATGAGGCGCGTCGGATTCTGCTCGGCGCCTTCGCCCGACCAGACCGCGAGGCCCCGTTCGACAAGGTCCTGGGACAGCGTGTCGAGTTCAGAGGCAACCTGCGTCTTCATGCTGTCGATCTGGCTGCGCAATTCGCGCAGCGTCTGGCCGGCCAGGTTGGCGTTGAGAAAGTTTGCGGCCTCCGTCAGCTGCGAAGCCGTGACGCCCGACGGCAGGTCTATGATGCGGTTTTCGACCTGGTTGTGTTCGCCGACGAGGACGGCAAGTGCCTTGGTGGGCTCCAGCCGGATGAATTCGACATGCTTGAGGACCGGATCGTTCTTCGCCGAGATGACGAGACCTGCGCCGCGCGACAGGCCCGATAACATGCGGCTTGCCTCGGTCAGCATGGTTTCCACCGGTTGACCGGGGCTCGACGGACGAATCTGGCGTTCGATGCTGTCACGCTCGGTTTCCGAGAGGTCACCGACCTGCATGAAGGCATCGACAAAGAAACGCAGACCTGCCTGTGTCGGCAGGCGACCGGCGCTGACATGCGGCGCATAGATGAGACCGAGATGTTCGAGATCGCTCATCACGTTGCGCACCGAGGCGGGCGACAGCGACATCGGCAGAAGGCGCGACAGGTTGCGCGAACCGAGCGGATCACCGGAGTCGAGATAGGTCTCGACAATCCGGCGAAAGACCTCCCTGGAGCGGTCGTCCAGCGATGCGGCAACATCTGCGATGGTCGTCTTGGGTGCGGCCATTGTCAGCGCGGGCATGATCTCATTGTTTCCATGGCAAGAATATAGTCATTCGCCCTCCGATGACAAAGGACTAATTGGGCTGTCGCCCTGCCTTGCCGCACTGTCGCATGGTTTTTTCTTTGCAAAGGACTGCCACCGTCCTTAGAAGGCTCTGACAACCCAGGAGATTGCAATGCGGCCATCCGGCAGAAAAACAGATCAAATGCGCAAAGTCTCGTTCGAGCGCAATTTCTCCAAGCATGCCGAAGGGTCCTGTCTGGTCAAGTTCGGTGATACGCATGTGCTGTGCACGGCGAGCCTCGAAGAAAAGACGCCGCCATGGCTGCGCAATTCCGGCAAGGGCTGGGTGACCGCCGAATACGGCATGCTGCCGCGCGCCACGGGCGAGCGCATGCGTCGCGAGGCATCGTCGGGCAAACAGAGCGGCCGCACGCAGGAAATCCAGCGGCTGATCGGCCGATCACTGCGGGCGGTCGTCGATCTCGAAGCGCTCGGCGAGCGGCAGATTTCGATCGACTGCGACGTCATCCAGGCGGATGGCGGCACACGCACGGCCTCGATCACCGGGGCCTGGATTGCGCTGCATGACTGCCTGAAGTGGATGGAAACCCGCAGCATGATCAAGGTCGAGAAGGTCCTGAAGGACCATATCGCGGCCGTTTCCTGCGGTATCTTCGCCAGCCAGCCCGTGATCGACCTCGATTATCTCGAAGACTCGGCAGCCGAGACGGACGCCAATTTTGTCATGACCGGCTCCGGCGGCATCGTCGAGATCCAGGGCACGGCCGAAGGCAAGCCGTTCAGCCAGGACGAATTCCTGACGCTGCTCGGCCTTGCCCGCAACGGGATCGACGAACTGGTGACCCTGCAGAAACAGGCGATTGCCTGAGACGAAGGGCCGAGTGGATGGCTAGGGAGATCGAAGGCGTTCTGGAAGCGGCGCTTTATGCGTCCGACCTCGACGCTGCCGAGCATTTCTATAGCACGGTACTCGGCCTGGATCGCATCGCACGGCATGATGATCGACACATCTTCTTCCGCTGCGGGCAGACGGTGGTGCTGATCTTCAATCCGGCCGAGACAGTGAAGCCCGCAGCATCCGGTTCATTGCCGGTGCCAACGCACGGCACGAGCGGCGCGGGGCATCTCTGTTTTCGAGTGTCGGCCGATGCACTCGATGCGATGGTGGCACGGCTCAACTCCGCCGGGGTCCCCATCGAAGCCGATTTCCGCTGGCCAGGCGGCGCCCGCTCGATCTATTTCCGCGATCCAGCCGGCAACAGCCTGGAATGCGCCGAACCAAAACTCTGGAATCTCTGAGGCCCTCATGCGCAAGCTCGACACCCGCACCATCGTCGTCGCCAGCCACAATGCCGGCAAGATCGCCGAAATCGCCGACCTGATTGGCCCGTTCGGCTTCTCCGCGAAATCGGCCAAGGACCTCAACTTCGTCGAGCCGGATGAAACCGGCACGACCTTCGAGGAAAATGCGGCGATCAAGGCGCTCGCTTCGGCCAAGGCTTCGGGGCTTCCGGCCCTGTCTGACGACAGCGGTCTTGTCATCGATGCGCTTGACGGCGCGCCGGGCGTCTACACGGCCAACTGGGCCGAGCGGGAAGACGGCACACGCGATTTTCCGTGGGCGATGGAAAAGGTCGAGAAGGCTCTGCAGGCACGTGGTGCGACGCAGGCCGCCCAGCGGACCGCGCGTTTCGTCAGCGTGCTCTGCCTGGCCTGGCCTGATGGCCATACCGAATTCTTCCGGGGCGAAATCGAGGGCGTCGTTGCCTGGCCGCCGCGCGGCACGGCCGGCTTCGGCTACGATCCGGTGTTCCAGCCGGAAGGTCACGACCGCACCTTCGGCGAAATGACGGCGGATGAGAAGCATGGCTGGAAACCGGGCGATGCAGCAGCGCTGTCGCACCGGGCGCGGGCCTTCAAGCTCTTTGTCGAAACCTGCCTGGAGGCATGAGCCGTTGACCGACAGGTCGTTTACGCTTCTGCCCGATACGGGCGAGCCCGGTTTCGGGGTCTATATCCATTGGCCCTTCTGCGCGGCCAAATGTCCCTACTGTGACTTCAACAGCCATGTGCGCCACCAGCCCGTCGATCAGGCGCGCTTCGTCCAGGCCTTCCTCACCGAAATGAAAACGATGCGGGCGCTGTCTGGCCCGAAGACAGTGACCAGCGTGTTCATGGGCGGCGGTACGCCGTCGCTGATGGATCCTTCGACCGTCGGCGCCATCTTGGACGGCATCGCGTCGACCTGGCATGTGCCTGACGGGATCGAGATCACCATGGAGGCCAATCCCTCCAGCGTCGAGGCGACACGTTTTCACGGCTATCGCGCCGCCGGCGTCAACCGCGTGTCGATGGGCGTGCAGGCGCTGAACGACCCGGACCTCCGGTTCCTCGGGCGGCTGCATGATGTAGCGGACGCGCTCAAAGCCATCCGACTGGCGCGCGAAATCTTTCCGCGCATGTCCTTCGATCTCATCTATGCCCGACCGAACCAGACGGTCGAGGCCTGGGAGCGCGAGCTGAAGGAGGCGATCTCCTATGCCGTCGACCACCTGTCGCTCTACCAGCTGACGATCGAGGAAGGCACGGCCTTTTACGGGCTGCACAAGGCCGGCAAGCTGATCGTGCCGGACGAGGAGCAGGCCGCGACACTTTACGAGGCGACGCAGGAGATCACCGCGCGCGAGGGCATGCCGGCCTATGAGGTTTCCAATCATGCCCGCCCCGGCGCCGAGAGCCGGCACAACCTGACCTATTGGCGTTACGGCGATTATGCCGGGATCGGCCCCGGCGCGCATGGACGGCTGACGAAGGGGCGGACGAAGATTGCGACGGCCGCGCAGAAGCATCCGGAAACCTGGCTTTCGGCCGTCGAGCAGGATGGCCATGGCATTGTCGAACGCGAGGACCTGGACAACGAGGCCCAGGCCGACGAACTGCTGATGATGGGGCTTCGGCTGCGCGAGGGCGTGGATCTCGCCCGCTGGCAGCAGCTCTCCGGGCGGGACCCCGATCCTGACAAGGAGCAGTTCCTGCTGGAACAGGGGTTCATCGAGCGGCTGGGCAATTCGCGGCTGCGCTGCACGCCGGCGGGCATGCTGATCCTCAACGCCGTGGTCGCCGATCTCGCCTGCTGAACGAAGGAGAGTGTCATGCCTGTCGATGATGCCTTTGCCCGCTATGACATGGCCGTGCTCTACGATGCCTTCAATATTCATGGGATGGACAGAGATTTTTACCTCGGTCTCTGCGATGCGCCCTGCCGGGTGCTCGATATCGGTTGCGGAACCGGTTCAATCGGGCTGGCGCTGGCCGATCTCGGTCATACGGTGACGGGCCTTGATCCGGCACCCGGCATGCTCAAGGTGGCGCGGACGAAGGACACGGCCGAAAGGGTCCGTTGGGTTGACGGCAATGTGCTTGATCCCAGTCTTTCGCTCGGCGAAGAATTCGATCTGGTGATCCTGACCGGACATGTCTTCCAGGTGTTTCTCGACGATGCGGAGACATTGTCCATGCTCAACTTCGTCCGGCGGCATCTGGCGCCCGAGGGGCGGCTGGTGTTCGAGAGCCGCAATCCGCTGGCGAGGGCCTGGGAGCGCTGGACGAAGAGCGACACCCGCGACGTGCAGCTGGTGGCCGGGATCGGTCGCGTCGAGGTGTTCTACCAGATCAAGGCTGTCGAGGGCGAACATGTCACCTTCGATGCGGTGTTCACATTGCTCGACACCGGCGAGACCAGGGTGAGCGAAAGCCGGCTGCGGTTTGCAGACCGGGACACCATCGGCCGCCTGCTGGCGGAAGCGGGTTTCGAGAACGTCGAATGGCTGGGCGACTTCGACGGCAGCCGCCTTGTTGCGGCAAGCCCCGAGATCATTTCCGTGGCCAAGGTTCAGGCCAGACCGGCGTGAAGATAGAGCCAGGTGGTCGGTTCGCCGTCGAACGCACCGCCCGAGACCGTCTCGATCTCGATATCGACGAAGCCGGCGGCAATGCAAAGCGCATGCAGCTCTTCCTGTGACGGCCTGTTGTAGTAGCGGCCGAGGCTGTCCAACCCCTCCCCTCCACCCGTCTTGAAGCTGGCATAGAGGCGTCCGGCGGGGCGGAGCGCGCGCGCCACGCGGCCGATCACATCCGGCAGATCGCGGCGCGGGACATGCAAAAGGCAGGCATTGGCCCAGATGCCGTCGAATTCCGCCACATAGGCCAGCTGCTGGAACGGCAGGACCAGGACCGGGCGCCCCAGGCGGCGCTCGGCTTCGGCCGCCATGGCGGCTGATCCATCCGAGGGGGTGACGTCGAAGCCGCGGGCGATCAATGCGGCGCTGTCGTCACCCGCACCGCAGCCGAGCTCGAGGATGCGCGCGTCCGCCGGAAGACGCTCGACGAAACGGGTCATCTGGCGCTCGGGCAGACGGCGGTCGCGCGCCGCATAGACTTCGGCGTACTCATCGTAAAATCTAAGGGAGGGATCGCGGCTCATGGGATCTGCCATAGCAAAAGGCCGGCTTGGGAGCCGGCCTTGATATCTCGTCTTATTCGTTGATCAGGCGTCGCAGCAGTTCGATTTCCTGCGACAGCTTCTGGTCGGCGGAGATCAGCTCCTCGATCTTGCGCACGGCGTGCAGCACCGTGGTGTGATCGCGTCCGCCGAAGCGGCGGCCGATCTCGGGGAAGGAACGCGGGGTGAGCGTCTTCGACAGATACATGGCGATCTGGCGCGGCTTGACGATGACGCGGGTGCGGCGGTTCGACACCAGTTCCTGGCGCGAGACGTTGTAGTGGCGAGCCACCACGCGCTGGATGTCCTCGATGCGCACGCGCTTCTGGTCGCCGGCGCCGACGAGATGGGCGAGCAGTTCATCGACGCGTTCGATCGACAGGTTCGGCTCGAAGGAGCGGCGGAAGAGCAGCTGGTTGAAGGCGCCTTCGAGGTCACGGCCGCTGCTGGTGATGTTGCGGGCGACGTGTTCGAGAATGTCATCCGGGATATCGAGCGATGCGTCTTCCTTGCGGGCAGCTTCCAGACGCGACTTCATCATGTCGAGCCGCATCTCGTAGTCGGGCGCTTCCATCTCGATGGCGACGCCACCCTGGAGGCGCGAACGGACGCGCGGATCGAGCGATTCCAGTTCCCAAGGCGCGCGGTCGGCCGCGACGACGACCTGCTTGGCGCTGTCGAGCAGCATGTTCAGGAGGTGGCAGAATTCGTGCTGGATCATCTTGCCCTGCAAGAACTGCATGTCGTCGATGATCAGGAGGTCGATGTTGCGCAGCGAGTCCTTCAGCGTCAGGGCGTCGTTGTCGCGGATGGCGGTTGCGAAACGCCACATGAAATATTCAGCCGTCAGATAGACGACGCGGGGTGCGCGCGGGCTATGGACGGCGGCATTGGCGATCGCCTGCAGCAGGTGCGTCTTGCCGAGTCCGACCGAGGAATGGATGAACAGCGGGTTGAAGCGCACGGCACCGGCGCCGGCTTCCGCAATGGTCTTGGCGGCGGCGAGCGCCACGCGGTTCGATGCGCCTTCAACAAAGCCATCAAAGGTGTAGCGGCTGTCGAGCGGCGAGCCAAAGAGGGGGCTTGCGGTGCTCGTGGCGCGGCCCGTGACGGACGACGGCCCCGGAGGAGAGGCGATCTGGCCAAGGCTCTGCGGACCCGTCCGGCGGGTTGCTGCCTGCTGCGGGGCGGCATCGGTGCCCACCGGGCGTTCTTCGATGGCCGGGACGCGGGTGCTGCGGCTTGCGCTGCGCACCATGATCTCGACCTTGAGGATCGACGGATCCTCGGCCTGGAAGATCGACGTGATGAGATCGAGATAACGGTTGTTGATCCACGACTTCAGGAAGGTTGTGGGGACGGTGAGGCGCACCACGCTCTTGGAGGCGGAGTGGAGCTTCAGGCGGCCGAACCAGCTCTGATACACGTCGACCCCGACCTGGGCTTTCAATCTTTTGCTGAACCGGTCGAAAAGAGCATCATGCTTCATTTCGGCATTGTCTCCTGCGCCCTCGGCGCACGCGGCGTCCAGCGCCGAATGTGCATTGTCCCCGTTCGCCAACGCACCGGCCGTCATAGAATTCATCTGCATTTTGCCGCCTTCCAAATCATTCCAGGTGCCGGGCGTTCTTTGAGCCGTCCGACAACCACTTCATCTCGGGCCGATCCGTAACCAGACCAACCATCCCCGAATGGATCGGTTCCGAGCCTTCAGCCAAAGGCTCGCACCAATCCGGTCATCGCCCCAGCCGATGACCTTCCCTCTAACCAATGGACTGCATCCTCGACATGCGGTCCACCCTTCCCCGCCCGGCATTCCTCCGGGTCAAGGCACAAAGCCGTCACCACGCGGAAACCGTCAGGTCTCCGATGCAATGTCGGTTGCTTTATGAGAAAACGGAATGGAAACACTCCGTTCCGGCAATGGTGGCGTTGAGAACCGATATTCCTACCGACCGGACCGTCTTTCCAGACCAGTCCCACGCCCCTTGCTGGAGATCATTAATGCAGGATCAAAAGCCAAGATCAACACTGATTTTTGCACGAAACCGGCGCGCGGCCATTGACTCTTGGTACTTCATTTTTGCGTCACATTCCGCTGAAAAAGAATCGCTTTTGAATCAAGGAGATTCACAGGCAGTCCCGAAATGGACCTTCTCAGACGTAAAAAAATAAAAATTCTCTTGACTCCCAGAGTGCCCAACCTGCCCCAAGGGGAAGTGGACAAATGCGCAGGCACCTCTCTCAAGCTATTGAAATTAAATAATATTTTCTGTCACGCCATTGACACGCTGCAGCGCAAAAGAATACCCTAAAACACAATTTTAACGACTGTGGCAAGGACAACGCAAAGAGCCCGGCGAATCGCCAGGCTCTTTTAATTTTGTCGAAACGGTGTCGAAAATTAGACGGCCAGAGCCTTCACACGAGCCGCCAGGCGCGAGATCTTGCGCGATGCGGTGTTGGCGTGAACGACGCCCTTCGTGGCGGCGCGCTGCAGTTCCGGCTGGGCAGCCTGCAGGGCGTCCTTGGCGACCGCTGCGTCACCGGAAGCGATCGCTTCTTCGACCTTGCGGATGAAACCACGGACGCGCGAACGACGAGCCTTGTTGACTGCAGTGCGGGCAGCGATCTTGCGGGTCGCCTTTTTCGCCGAAGAAGTGTTGGCCATAGATGCCTCTCTCGAAATTCAAACCAAAGCCCACCATTGCCGCGTCGGGTCATTGCGACCTGCCATACCAGCACTTGGGGAGCTGCTTCATGGGAAAAGCGCTGAAGGCTTTTCCAACCGTGGGCGGGCATATAGCGGGAAAGCGCGAATGCGTCAACGCGGATTCTGCAGATAACGCGCCCTCCCGGGCGCTTATCTGTTCCGGAAGACCGGCTTGCGCTTCTCGACGAAGGCCGCCATGCCTTCCTTCTGATCCTCGGTGGCAAAAAGCGCGTGGAAGAGCCGGCGTTCCGAGCGCAGGCCTTCCGTCAATGTCTGCTCGAAAGCCCGGTTGACCGCTTCCTTGGCCATCAACACCGACGGAAGCGAGAAGGCGGCGATCTTGGTGGCCGCTTCCACCGCCTCGCCCAGCAGCCGTTCGGGTTCGACCAGACGGGCGACGAGACCGGCGCTCTCGGCTTCGACAGCATCCATCATGCGGCCGGTCAGGCAGAGATCCATGGCCTTGGCCTTGCCGACGGCGCGGGTCAGGCGCTGCGAACCGCCCATGCCGGGGATGATGCCGAGCGTGATCTCGGGCTGGCCGAATTTCGCGGTCTTCGAGGCGATAATGAAGTCGCACATCATGGCAAGCTCGCAACCGCCGCCGAGCGCGAAGCCGGAAACGGCCGCGATGATCGGCTTGCGGAAGCCGGCAACCTCGTCCCAGCCGCCAATGAAGCCGCCGGTATAGGCATCGACGAAATCGAGCGACTGCATCTCCTTGATATCGGCACCGGCGGCGAAGGCCTTTTCCGAGCCTGTCAGGACCACCGCACCGATGCCGGCATCGGCTTCCAGCTCACCGAGCAACTGGCGCAGTTCGCGCATGACGGTGGAATTCAGCGCATTCAGCGCCTGGGGGCGGTTCAGCGTGATGATCGCAACCCGGTCGCGGCGTTCGGTCAACAGCGTTTCGAAGGACATGTCTCTCTCCCTGGCTGGCGCTTGCGGCGCTACTTCTGGCAGCGGCGACAATAGAATGTCGAGCGGCCGGATTGAACTATCCTTTCGACGGTACCGCCACAACCATCCGTGAGGCATTCCCTTCCCTCGCGATCATAGGCGCGGAAGAAGTGCTGGAAGTAGCCGAGCGTGCCATCGGTCTGGATATGGTCGCGCAGCGACGAGCCGCCGGCCTCGATGGCATCGGCGATGACCTCGCGGATGGAGGAGGCGAGCAGCGTCAATTCCGGCTTCGGCTTGCCGGTCTTGGTGACCAAGGTCGAGACCTTGCGGGTGGGCGACAGATGCGACCGCCACAGCGCCTCACAGACATAGATATTGCCGAGGCCCGCAATCACCTTCTGATCAAGCAGGGCGCTCTTCAAGGGCTGGCTGCGATCGGCAAATCGCGTGGCCAGATAATCGGCGGAGAGCCTATTGCCAACGGGCTCGGGGCCGAGGTCGCGGAAGGCGGGGTAATCGTCGAGTTCGGCGCGGTTGACGAGATCCATGAAGCCGAAGCGGCGAGGGTCATTATAGATGACGCGCACCGGCCCATCCTGCCGCTCCAGATGAAAGAGCACGTGATCATGCTTTTCATCCTTGCTGCGCTCGTGGTGGAAGACGCCCGGCATATCGGTCGCCGCCCCCGCCTCGATGCGGAAGGAGCCGGACATGCCGAGATGGGCAATCACGGTTGCACCGTCCTCCAGGTCGATCAGCAGATATTTGGCGCGGCGCGACAGCGCCTCGATGCGACGGCCCTCGACCCTTGCGGCAAAATCGCGCGGCAGGGGAAAGCGCAAATCGGGGCGGCGGAGCTCAAGCCGCTCAAGCCGCGCGCCTTCCATCGTCGGCGCCAAGCCGCGACGGACTGTCTCTACCTCTGGCAATTCCGGCATTTCAGCCCATCTTTCTGTTTGAAGCGCCTGTTTTACGGTCTATAGACCAGCCTTGAAGCGGGTGCACTTGCGCAGATAGCGCGTGAGAGCCCTTTTCGCTATGGTCTGCCCGACCTGTCCGTACCGTGGAGTGAGATGATGACTGCAAGCCGCATTTCCGCCGATGGCGGCATGGAAACCTCCTACGGGTTCCGCCAGGTCGACGAGCAGGAAAAGCAGAGCCTGGTCAACGACGTCTTCCACAAGGTGGCCAAGCGCTACGACATCATGAACGACGTGATGTCGGCCGGCCTGCACCGGGTCTGGAAGGATGCGATGGTCGCCTCGCTCAATCCGCGCAAGGACCCGAACTATAAAGTGCTCGATGTGGCCGGCGGCACCGGCGACATCGCGTTTCGCATCGTGGAAGCCTCCAATCGGCTGGCCCATGCGACCGTGCTCGACATCAACGGCTCCATGCTCGGTGTCGGCGCCGAGCGGGCGGAAAAGAAGGGGCTCACCCCGAACCTGACCTTTGTCGAGGCCAATGCCGAGAGCCTGCCTTTCGACGACAATTCCTTCGACGCCTACACGATCGCTTTCGGCATCCGCAACGTGCCGCATATCGACGTGGCGCTATCGGAAGCCTTCCGCGTCTTGAAGCGTGGCGGGCGGCTGCTGGTCCTGGAATTCTCGGAAGTCGAACTGCCGTTGCTCGACAAGGTCTATGATGCCTGGTCGTTCAACGCGATCCCGCGCTTCGGCAAGATGATCACGGGTGATGCCGAACCCTACCAGTATCTGGTGGAATCGATCCGCAAGTTCCCGAACCAGGCTGATTTCGCCCGGATGATCGAGCGCGCCGGCTTCGCAAGCGTGCGCTTCACCAATTACACCGGCGGGATCGCGGCCCTGCATTCCGGCTGGAAGATCTGAACCGCATGAGCACGATCGGTGCATATGTCCGCCTGGCGCGGGTCGGCTGGGTGCTGGTGCGGGAAGGTGTCGTTGCAGCACTTCCGTCGGAAGGGCTGCCGCCACTGGTCGGGTTCGCCAAGGCGGCCGTGGCACCGCTTGCCCGCAGCCGGGCAAAATCCGTCGAGCGCGCCGATCGGCTGGCCAATGCGGTCGCGCGCCTTGGGCCTTCCTATGTGAAGATCGGGCAGTTTCTGGCCACGCGTCCCGACGTCGTTGGCGCCGATTTCGCCGAGGATCTGTCGGGGCTGCAGGACCGGATGGCTTTTTTCCCGACGGAAGCATCGCGCAGCACGATCCGCGAGTCTCTCGGCCGGACGATCGAAGATCTCTATGTCCGCTTCGACGAGCCGATTGCGGCAGCCTCGATCGCGCAGGTTCACCCCGCCGAGGTCGAGACCCCGGAAGGGCCGTGCAAAGTCGCCGTGAAGGTGATCCGACCGGGCGTGCGCAAGCGTTTTGCCGCCGATCTCGAGGCCATGTATCTGGTCGCCCGCCTGCAGGAACGCTTCATCCCGAATTCGCGGCGCCTGCGCCCGGTCGAGGTGACGAAGACGCTGGAGCAGACCACCAAGGTGGAGATGGATCTGCGGCTGGAAGCGGCAGCGCTCTCCGAGATCGCCGAAAATACCAAGGATGATCCAGGCTTCCGCGTGCCCCAGGTCGACTGGGAGCGGACGGGTCGCGATGTCGTCACCATGGAATGGATCGACGGCATCAAGATGTCGGATGTCGAAGCATTGAAGGCGGCGGGCCACGATCTCAATGCGCTGGCCGATACGCTGATCCAGTCCTTCCTGCGCCACACGCTGCGCGACGGTTTCTTCCATGCCGACATGCATCCGGGCAATCTCTTCGTCGATGCCTCCGGCATGATCGTGGCCGTCGACATGGGCATTGCCGGACGGCTGGGCAAGAAGGAACGGCGCTTCCTCGCCGAAATCCTCTACGGCTTCATCACCCGCGACTATCTGCGGGTGGCCGAGGTGCATTTCGAGGCCGGCTATGTGCCGTCGCACCACAATGTCGCGAGTTTTGCCCAGGCCATCCGGGCGATCGGCGAACCGATCCATGGTCAGCCGGCCGAGACGATCTCCATGGGCAAGCTTCTGACGCTGCTGTTCGAGGTGACCGAGATCTTCGACATGGAGACGCGGCCCGAGCTGGTGATGCTGCAGAAGACGATGGTGGTCGTCGAGGGTGTTTCGCGCATCCTCAACCCGCGCTTCAACATGTGGAAGGCGGCCGAGCCTGTGGTGTCCGACTGGATCCGCGACAATCTCGGGCCAAAACGCATCGTCACCGACCTGAAGGATGGCGCGAAGGCCGCTATTCGGCTGGCGGAAGCGCTGCCCGAAATCGCCACCAAGACGGAAAAACTGCATGGCGAGATCATGCGGATGAGCGAAGAAGGCTTGCGCTTCGACGCGCAGACGGCCGAGCGGATCGGGCGGGCGGAAGCACGACATACGCGCTCCGGGCGAATTGCGCTCTGGGTTATAGCGGCTGCGTTGGTCGTGATCGCCGTCCAACTTGCCTGACTTTGCTAATATAACAAAATTTCTTGTTACATCGGTGGAACAAACGGTCTGGTGGGACGTTGAACCTGATAGACCTCAATTTGTTCCGTCGGAGCTCCATGTCAGTCCAGCAAAGCGGCTTCGTCCGGTCCACCCTGCTTTTTCTCCTGATCGGCACAGCCATTCTTGTCGCAATCATTGGCACCACGCTTGCCATGGTGGACAGGACGCGTTCGACATTCGAGTACATTCTCGGCGAGCGCAATATTCGCCGGATGGCCGTCAATCTGCTGCAGGAGATCACGGATGCCGAAACCGGTCAGCGCGGTTTCGTCATTACGGGGGACCCGAAGTTTCTGCAGCCGTATACCAATGCGGTCGACGACATCCGGGGCTCGCTCGACAAGCTCGATGAGGTCGTGAAGGATCGGCCGATCAAGGCGGAACGCATGCCCGACCTGCGGGCCGCCGTATCCGGCAAGCTCGATGAACTGGCCCGCTCCATCGAGCTCGTCCAATCCGGTTCCCGCGAAGAGGCAATCGCACTGGTGCAGACCGAAGTCGGCCGGGAATACATGGAGCGCATCCGCACCACCCTGGACTTCTTCAAGGACCAGTCCGACAAGAACGTGGATCTGGGCACCGCCGAACAGATCGCCGCAACGCAGCAGCTGAAGTGGATTACCATCGGCGGCGGCATTGCCATCATCGCGGTCATGGGCGGAGCCATTCTGGTTGTGCTGCAACATGTCCGGGCGCTCGCTGCGTCGCAGAAGGAAATCGAACTGCTCAATGCCGGCCTGGAAGCTCGGGTTGCCGAGCGGACCGAAGACCTGATGCAGGCCAACCAGGAAATTCAGCGTTTTGCCTATATCGTGACGCACGACCTTCGGGCGCCCCTGGTCAACATCATGGGATTCACGGCGGAGCTGGACGCATCGATGAAGTCGCTTCAAACCTATGTTTTGAACGAAGATGGGCCGCTCAGCGAAAGCCAGATTGCAGAGGCAAAGCTCGCCGCATCCGAAGACCTTCCCGAGGCGATCGGCTTCATTCGCTCCTCGACCCGCAAGATGGACGGCCTGATCAATGCCATCCTGAAGATATCCCGCGATGGACGGCGGCAGTTGAAGCCGGAGCCGATTGAACTCAAGCCGATGCTGGAAACGATCATGGCCAGCGTCAATCACCAGATCAGCGAGAGCGACGGAAAGGTCGATCTCGACATCCGGCTGAACGAAATGACAACCGACAGGTTGTCGCTTGAACAAATTCTCGGTAACCTTTTCGACAATGCTATCAAGTATAGGAATCCGGTACGACCTCTGGAGCTCGCCGTACGCACCATGCCCGAAGGGCGCCACATGGTGCGGATCGAGGTCCAGGACAATGGTCGCGGCATAGCAGAACACGACCACGAACGAATTTTCGAACTCTTCCGACGATCCGGCCAGCAAGATCAATCTGGCGAAGGCATTGGCCTTGCCCATGTCCGCTCTCTGGCGCGGAACCTGGGTGGTGAAATCACCGTCAAGTCCCGTTTGGACGAGGGTTCGACATTCGTATTGCGACTGCCATCGGATCTATCACGCTTGGTACGGAGTTGACTATGAAAGCGGTGGGCAAGGAAGTTACAATCATCATGATCGAGGATGACGAGGGCCATGCTCGTCTCATCGAAAAGAACGTCCGGCGGGCCGGCGTCAACAACGACATCGTTCCGTTCACCAACGGGACGGATGCGCTCGATTATGTGCTCGGCAAGGATCGCAGCGGCAAGGCCTCGGAAGATCGCTATCTTCTGATCCTGCTTGATCTCAATCTGCCCGACATGTCCGGCACCGATATTCTCGACCAGATCAAATCCAATCTGCATACGCGGCGCATGCCTGTGGTCATCCTGACGACAACGGACGACGAGCGCGAAATCCAGCGGTGCTACGACCTCGGGGCCAATGTCTATATTACCAAACCTGTCGACTACGACAATTTCGCCAATGCCATCCGGCAGCTCGGTCTCTTCTTTTCTGTCATGCAGATCCCATGACACCGGGCCAACCGCGATGAGCTTTCGCGTCCTTTATATCGACGACGACGCTGCCATCGCTCGGTTGGTGCAGAAACATATGGGGCGTCTGGGCCACGACGTCTCGCATGCGGAGACGGCCAGCGATGCGTTGGAGCGCCTGAACAGTCAGGACTTCGACGTCATCGTGCTGGACCACTACCTGCGCCAGACGACCGGCCACGAGGTGCTGGCGCTGATGCGCGAGACGCGTGTCGACTTGCCCGTCGTCTACGTGACGGGCTCGAACGAGGCGCAGATTGCGATCGAGGCGATCAAGGCCGGGGCTGCCGACTATGTCATCAAGACCGTCAGCGAAGACTTCCTGTCGCTGCTGACCAGCGCCATCGAGCAGTCGGTGGCCAATGCGCGGCTGCGGGTGGCAAAGGAGCGGGCAGACGAAGAGATCCGGCTCGGCAAGGAGCGGGCGGAAGCCCTGCTGGCGGAGGTGAACCACCGCGTCGCCAATTCGCTGGCGCTGGTCGCCAGCCTGCTGCGGCTACAGATTTCCAGCGCGCGCAGCGACGAAGTGAAGGCGGAGCTTTCAGAGACACAGGCGCGCATCACGGCGATCGCCGGCATGCATCGCAGCCTCTATACCTCCGATGATGTCAGCCGTGTCGAACTGGACCGCTATCTCGGGCGCCTGACGGCGGAGCTTTCCAACTCGCTCAGCAGTGCGGAAAAGCCGATCCGCCTTCTGATCGAGGCTGACAGGATTTCGATGACGGCAGACAAGGCCGTTTCGGTCGGCATGATCGTCACCGAACTCGTCACCAATGCCTTCAAATATGCCTATGCCCCCGGCCAGAGCGGCGATATCCGCGTGCATCTGAAGACGATTTCTGCGGATGAGGCCATGCTCAGGGTCGAGGATGACGGGATCGGCATCGACGTCAACAGCGCGCCGAAGGGCACCGGGCTCGGCAGCCGGATCGTCAAGTCGATGGCGTCCACGCTGGGTGACGGGCTGCGCTATCTGGAAGGCCAGCGCGGAACCGTCGCCGAAGTGCCGCTCAAGCTCGACGTGACCTCCTGATCCTTTCCCGGCGTTTACCAGCCTTTGCGGCAGCGTTTGCCTCACGCCCGTTTTGCGCTAGGGTCGCGCCGACAAAAGGGGCCCTACTTTCATGACCTTGGCCGGTAAACGCATCGTTCTGATCATCGCCGGCGGCATTGCCGCCTACAAGAGCCTCGACCTGATCCGGCGGCTGCGGGAACGCGGGGCGAGCGTGACCCCCATCATGACGCGGGCGGCACAGGAATTCGTCACACCGCTTGCGGTGGGCGCGCTTTCGGCGAGCCATGTCTATCTCGATCTGTTTTCCCGCGAGGACGAGCAGGATGTCGGGCACATCCGGCTGGCGCGCGACTGTGACCTCGTGCTGGTGGCGCCTATCACTGCCGACCTGATGGCCAAGATGGCGCATGGGCTGGCCGATGATCTGGCCTCCGCCGTGCTGCTGGCCAGCGATCGGCCGATCCTCGTTGCGCCGGCGATGAACCCGAAGATGTGGGAGAATGCCGCGACCCGACGCAATGTCGCGACACTGAAGGCGGATGGAATCGCCATGATCGGCCCCATGGCCGGGGAGATGGCCGAGAGCGGCGAGCGCGGTGTCGGTCGCATGGCCGAACCGCTGGAGATCGTCGCGGCCGTGGAAGGCCTGCTGTCCGGACCGAAACCACTTTCCGGTCTGAAGGCGATCGTCACTTCAGGCCCGACCCATGAGCCCATCGATCCCGTGCGCTATATCGCGAACCGCTCCTCCGGCAAGCAGGGGCACGCGATTGCCGCAGCACTTGCCCGGCTGGGGGCCGAGGTCACGCTGGTCTCGGGGCCGGTGACGATTCCCGATCCGCATGGGGTGCGCGTTTTGCATGTGGAGCGGGCCGAAGAGATGCGCGATGCCGTCATCGCCAACCTGCCGGCCGATATCGCCGTGATGGTGGCCGCCGTCGCCGACTGGCGGGTGGCTTCGGGTTCCGACCAGAAGATCAAGAAGCAGCCGGGCGAGGCGCCGCCCCCTCTCTTGCTCACCGAGAACCCGGATATCCTGAAGACTGTCGGGCATCACGCTCAACGGCCGCGCCTGGTGGTGGGCTTTGCCGCCGAGACGCAGAATGTGGACGCCAATGGACGGGCGAAGCTGGAACGCAAGGGGGCGGACCTGATCGTGGCCAATGACGTTTCGCCGGAGACCGGCATCATGGGCGGCGATCGCAATCGCGTCCGGCTGATCACGAAGAGTGGTGTCGAGGACTGGCCCGATCTCTCCAAGGACGAAGTTTCAGACCGGCTGGCCGCGTGGATTGCCACGCATGTGCAAGGCGCGCCCGCATGAGCCTGTTCGATCGCGCCGATTTCACGAGCTTCGTCGAAGGCCTGGCCGGAACCAGCCTCGTCGACCAATGGGACAGCCGCGTCGCCAAGGTCGGAGACAAGGTCTTTGGCCTTCTCAGCGATGCGGACCGACACCTCGCCTTCAAAGTGAGCGAGGAAAGTTTCGAGATCCTGACTTCGCTCGGCGGCGTGTCCCAGGCACCGTATTTCGCCAAGCGCAAATGGGTGAGCGTCCGCCCGGATACGGAACTGACGGCAGCGGATGTCGAGGAATATCTTGTTCGATCCTACCGGACCGTCAGCAGCAGCCTGACGCGAAAGCTCAGGCGGGAACTCGGGATCGAAGACTAGAGCCGTTCATTTTTAAATGGAAGCAGTTCTGCCGGAGCAGGTTTTCGTCGGGGCAGTGGCGATGGGCGACGTGCATACCCGGATGTATGTGCGAGCCGATCGCCGCTGATCCAGGCGGAAAGATGCCCGGCCCTTCGGGTTGGCTGAAACGGGCCGCCTGATCGACCGGCCGGCTTGGCCGTAGGCAGTAGCTACGACACGCGCCGGCCGGTCGACCATCCGACTCCGTTTGAGCCAACAGAACTGATTCCATTTAGAAATGAACGGCTCTAGAGAACGACGTTTTCAGCCGGCCAGCGCGATTGGCCGGTCCGGCGCCATGTCGATCCGCGCGGAGACCGGCTTGAA
This sequence comes from Rhizobium sp. AG855, assembly GCF_003610655.1. Taxonomy (NCBI): domain Bacteria; kingdom Pseudomonadati; phylum Pseudomonadota; class Alphaproteobacteria; order Hyphomicrobiales; family Rhizobiaceae; genus Rhizobium; species Rhizobium sp. AG855. The sequence continues at coordinate 3,330,914 of NZ_RAQG01000003.1, forward strand.
CTCGGCAGCCTCCAACCCCTTGGCACTCAAGATCACGGCACTCGAAGCCGGGATTTCGACCCAGGTATCGGCTTCGTCGTTCAGCGGCTCGGAGACGAGGCAATAGCTGCCCTTCGGCCCCATGGGGGCGGCGTAAAGCGTGGGGGCAAATTCATCGGTCGAATAGCGGACAGCATACAGCGTGTCGCCATCCGAGAAGGCTGCGGTCAGGCGGATGCCGGCGGCGCCTGCCAGGTGCAGGCTGATCTGTTCGACGAAACCGACGGCCTCTGCCATGGCGGCAAGCGGGCGATCCTTCATGCCGAATTGCAGGGCCAGCAGGAACAGAAGTTCGCTGTCGGTGGTGCCGACGCGGGCGTGGAAATGCTCGTCGTCGAGCATGGCTTCCATCGGCCGGCGAATGCGGTCGAAATGATCGATCTGGCCATTGTGCATGAAGGACCAGGTGTCGTGCACAAAGGGATGACAGTTGTCGCGACGGGTCGATCCATGGGTCGCGGCGCGCACATGGGCGAGGAACAGCGGCGAGCGGATCTGGCGGGCGAGGCTTTTCAGATTGCAGTCGGACCACGCCGGCAGGACATCACGAAAACGGCCCGGCTCCGGCCGGTCGCCATACCAGGCGATGCCGAAACCATCGGCATTGGTGGCGGTCTTGGCGCGGGTGGCGCAATGGGACTGTTCGATGAGCGAGTGGGCGGGCGAGGTGACGAGTTCCTCGAGGAAGATCGCTTCTCCGCGATAGGCTGCCCAACGACACATGCGTTTCACAACTCCGGAAGGCGCCGACACAAGGGCTGCCCGACAACAGTGTTGGCCCGATAGGCTAACGATTTGCAAACATCCGGACGTTCATGACAGAATTTTGTCGGCCGTCGCAATCTTTTTCTGCAGTGCAGCAGGGGCAAATGTGAACACTGCGTTCCGCCCTCCGCTCCTGTGGCGCGGCGGCCAGAGCGGTTATATCTTGCTCAACACGCAACGCATTCGGCCAAGGAGCCAGTCCCCATGTCCATTCGTCCCGTCAAGCATGAGAGCCGCGCCACACCGACCATGGAAGGTGCCGGCGTCAAGCTGCACCGCGTCTTCGGCTTCGGTGATCCCTCGATGACCGACCCCTTCCTGATGATGGACGATTTCCGCAATGACGATCCGAGCGATTACATCCGTGGCTTTCCCTGGCATCCGCATCGCGGCATCGAGACGATCACCTATGTTCTGGCCGGCACCGTCGAACATGGCGACAGCCTGGGCAACCAGGGCATGCTGGGCGCCGGCGATCTGCAATGGATGACGGCCGGCAGCGGCATCATGCACCAGGAAATGCCGAAGGGCGATTTCGCCGGGCGGATGCATGGCTTCCAGCTCTGGGCCAACCTGCCCTCTTCCCTCAAGATGACGACCCCGCGCTACCAGGACATCAAGTCGGCCGACATTCCTGTCGTCGTCGACGATGACGGAACGGCCGTGCGTGTCATCTGTGGCGACTTCTGGGGCAAGAACGGCCCCGTCGACGGCATCGCCGCCGAGCCTGTCTATCTCGACATCTCGGTACCGCCCGGCAAGCGCAAGACCTTCCCGGTCGATACCTATCGCTCGGCTTTCGCCTATATCTTTGCCGGTTCCGGCTCTTTCCGTGACGCCTCCAAGCCGTTCGGGGTGAAGGTCGAGAAGGAATACATGGGCGAAGAGCTCAACATCCGCGATCTCTCCGGCAATCGCACGCTGGTGGTCTTCGACACCGGCGACGAAATCACCGTACAGGCCGGCGAGCAGGGTATCCGCTTCCTGCTGGTGACGGGCAAGCCGATCAAGGAGCCTGTCGCCTGGCACGGGCCGATCGTGATGAACAGCCGCGAGGAGCTGATGCAGGCCATGCGTGAACTGCAGAATGGAACCTTTATCAAGGCCGATCATTAATAGGATGCAGTCAAGTTCATCTCGCCCGGCGGTCCTCCAGCGCCGGGCTTTTCTTTGCCCGGAGGTTGCCCATGCGGATCACCGGTGCCTGCCATTGCGGCGCTGTTCGTTATGAAGCGGAGATAGACCCCCAGCGGATCGGCATCTGTCATTGCACCGATTGCCAACGCCTGACGGGCTCTGCCTATCGGGTGACGGCGGCCGCCCTTCCCGATCGTTTCCGACTCCGCTGCGGCACGCCGCGCCGCTATCGCAAACTTGGCGACAGCGGCCAGCCGAGTGACCAGTTCTTCTGCGGCGATTGCGGCTCGCCGCTCTGGCGAGAGAGTGCCGGCGGGAAGATCAGCATCCGGCTTGGGACCATCGACCAACGCCTTGAGCTCAAACCGCACCACCAGTCATGGCTGGGCTCCGCCCTGCCCTTCGTGTTCGATATCAGCGGGCTCGAACGCCAGGAAGACAGCTGAGGCTGTTCAGTCCGCCGCACCGGCGCGCCAGAGCGCATGGAAATGATGTACGGGTCCATGACCGCTGCCCACTTCGAGCTGGTCCGCCATGGCAATGGCCTGCTGCAGCCAGAGTTTGGCAGAGGATACCGATTCGCCGAGCGGCTTGCCTTTGCCGAGCTCCGCAGCGATGGCGCTCGACAGCGAGCAGCCGGTGCCATGGGTGTTGCTGCCGGCAATCCGCACGCCTTCGAACCAGCTGATGCCCTCCCCGCTCAAAAGGCAATCCGGGCTTTCCGGCCCGGCGAGGTGGCCACCTTTCATCAATATGGCGGTCGGGCCGAGGGCCGCCAGCCGGCTGGCTTGCTCGGCCATGGTCGCACGATCGGCCGCTTCCCGTGCGCCAAGGAGGGCGGCGGCTTCCGGCAAGTTGGGGGTCAAGAGCGTGGCAAGCGGCAGCAGCCTGTGCTTCAAAACAGCGATTGCCTCCGGATCAAGCAGCGCCGCCCCGCCCTTGGCGATCATGACAGGATCGTGCACGACGGGAATGCCGCGATGAGGTTCGAGGGCGCGGGCGACGGCCTCGGCAATCCGGGCATTCGCGATCATGCCAATCTTCACCGCATCGACGCGGATGTCGGCAAAGACCATGCGGATCTGCTCTTCGACGAAGTCGGGGGCGAGCGGGCAGACGGCCGAGACGCCCCGGGTGTTCTGGGCGGTGAGCGCGGTGAGCGCCGCCATGGCATAACAACCGCGCGCGGAAATCGCCTTAATATCCGCCTGGATGCCCGCGCCGCCCGATGGATCGGAGCCGGCGATGGACAGGACGTTGCGGATGGACGTGGTCGTCATGGGCGCGCTCCCTTGCAAGGGCGGAGCGACGGCGATCTACAGCAGTCCGGCTGCCGAAACGACCGATCGACTCCCTCCGCCAGCATGATCTGGTTCAGGTTCAAAGGGTGCTTCTCAGCCCGGCTCTCGCCAGACGCCCCTGTCTCTCATGGTCAAGACTAGGCGAGAGCGGACGTCCTGTCACCTGTCTCTCGCTGCTCCCCACTTAAACATTTGCCGCCGAAGCGCTCTCCGGCTAGGGAGGGATCGACACGACAGAACGAGGACCCCGCTCTTGCATCACTCCCCCGAGCGTCTTTTCGACCGACCTTTTCACGGCTTTCTCTTCGACATGGACGGAACGCTTCTGAATTCCACCGCCTCCACCGAGCGGGTCTGGAGTCGCTGGGCCCGCAAACACGGACTTGACGTCGAAGCCTTCCTTCCGACCATGCATGGCAGACGCGGCATCGATACGATCCGTGGGCTGAACCTGCCAGGTGTCGATCCATTCGTGGAAGCGCTGGAGGTCGAACGCGGGGAAACAGAGGATCTCGACGGGGTTGTGGCCCTTCCCGGTGCCATCGCGTTTCTCTCAAGCCTGCCGCCGGAATGCTGGGCGATCGTCACCTCTGCGCCCGCAGCCCTGGCGCGCGCGCGGATCGGCGCTGCGGGCCTGCCCTTCCCGGCAAAAATCGTGACGGCGGAGGATGTAAAGGTCGGCAAGCCCGATCCGACCGGCTATCTCCTCGGCGCAGAGCGGCTTGGTTTCGATCCGGCGCAGTGCCTGGTGTTCGAGGACGTGCTGGCCGGTGTTCAGGCGGGAGAGGCTGCCGGCGCGCAGGTTGCCGTGATCACGGCAACGCATCGCAATCCGCTGGGCACGGACCATCCGACCATTGCGAGCTATGAAGAGCTGGCGGTGACCGTCGACGCCGAGAAACGCTTGCGGATCGTCGCGCGCGGCTGACGGCTGAAAGGCGACACCGGGCCTTCAGGCAGGCCCGGTGCAATGATAATCACGCCGCCTTGGCGACGTGGTATTCCTTGATGGCGACCATCTTGATCGCCGGATAACGCTCGGCTTCGTAACGCAACGAAAACTGGTCCTGCGCCATGAAGACGGGATCGCCGTCGAGGTCCCGGCAGATATCGCCGCGACGCTGGGTCATGAACTTTTCCAGATCGTCCTTGTTGTCGGCCGAAATCCAGCGGCAGACCGAGAAGCGCGACATTTCGAAGGAAACCGGGAGCGTGTATTCTCCCTGCAGGCGTTCCTTCAAGACATCGAGCTGCAGCGCGCCGACGACGCCGACGATGGCGGGGGAGCCATCTTCCGGCGAGAAGAGCTGCACGACGCCCTCTTCGGCCATCTGCTGCAGGGCTTCCTTCAGCTTCTTGGCCTTCATTGCATCTTCCAGCCGCACGCGGCGGAGGATTTCCGGCGAGAAGTTCGGCACGCCCTGGAAGACGAGGTTTTCGCCTTCGGTCAGCGTATCACCGATGCGGAGTGTGCCGTGGTTCGGGATGCCCACCACGTCGCCGGCAAAGGCGGTGTCGGCCAGCTGGCGCTGCGAGGCGAAGAAGAATTGCGGGGCGGTGAGGCCCATCAGCTTGCCGGTGCGGGCGAGCTTGGCCTTCATGCCGCGCTCCAACTTGCCGGAGCAGATGCGGGCAAAGGCGATGCGGTCGCGGTGGTTCGGGTCCATGTTGGCCTGGATCTTGAAGACGAAGGCCGTCATCTTTTCTTCCGAGGCATGCACGGTTCTGACATCGGCCACCTGGTCGCGCGGCGGCGGGGCGAAATCGCCGAGCGCATTGATCAGGTCGCGAACACCGAAATTGCGGAGCGCCGAGCCGAAGAAGACCGGGGTCATATGGCCTTCGAGGAAGGCCTTGTGATCGAAGGGCTTGCAGGCTTCCTGCGCCAGTTCCAGCTCGTCGATGAAGGTGGCGCGCTCGTTTTCCGGCAGGTTTTCCGCGACGTTTCTCGGGCTGTTGACGGCCAGCGCCTCGACCTGCTTGTCGGATCCCCGGAAGGTGTTTTCGACCAGATTATACGAGCCGCAGAAGCTCTTCGAGCGGCCAACGGGCCAGGTGATCGGGGCGGTGTCGAGCGCCAGCTTCTCCTCGACCTCGTCGAGGATCTCGAAGATATCCCGGCTTTCGCGGTCCATCTTGTTGACGAAGGTGATGATCGGGATGTCGCGCATGCGGCAGACTTCGAAGAGCTTCAAAGTCCGCGGCTCGATACCCTTGGCGGCGTCGATGACCATGACGGCGGCATCGACGGCCGTCAGCGTGCGATAAGTGTCGTCGGCGAAGTCTTCGTGGCCGGGTGTGTCGAGAATGTTGAAGACATTGCCTTCATATTCGAAGGTCATGACAGAGGTGACGACCGAAATGCCGCGCTCGCGCTCGATCTTCATCCAGTCCGAGCGGGTCTGGATGCGATCCTTCTTGGCTTTCACTTCACCGGCAAGCTGGATGGCGCCGCCGAACAGCAGCAGCTTTTCGGTGAGCGTCGTCTTACCGGCGTCCGGGTGGGCGATAATAGCAAAGGTGCGGCGGCGGGAGACCGCCTCTGCGAGGGTTTCAGCCATAATCTCAGGAATTCCTTTTGGTCGGCGGTTATCTAGCGTTTCGACGGCCAATATGCAATTGAGCGCGACAAACAAAGGAATGTGCCCATGTCCTCCATTCGCTCCGACGTGCTCGGCCCTCACCTCAATCTGAAGCGCCTGCCGCATGGCGAAGGTCTCGACCTGCCGGGTTACGAGACGACAGGGGCTGCGGGCATGGATTTGAGGGCTGCCGTGACGGCTGACGAACCCATGGTGCTGTCGCCGGGCCGCCGGGCGCTGGTCCCGACCGGTTTCATCTTCGAGATTCCCTTTGGCTTCGAAGCGCAGATCCGGCCCCGCTCCGGCCTTGCCTTCAAGAACGGCATTACCTGCCTCAACACGCCCGGCACGATCGACAGCGATTATCGCGGCGAGGTGAAGGTGCTGTTGATCAATCTCGGGGACGAGGATTTCGTCATTGAGCGCGGCATGCGCATTGCGCAGATGGTGATTGCGCCGGTGACGCAGGTGCTGGTGGCCGAGGTGACCGAGACATCAGACACGGCGCGGGGTGCGGGCGGTTTCGGGTCGACGGGGGTGTGAGAACACGGGCATGTCGGAGAGACTGAGCCTGCGGCAAGGCTATTTCGCCGATCCCAAGGCCTTTCAGGCACTCGCGGATCTGCTGCACGACGTGTTCGGCATCGACATCACTCTGCAGAACCGTCTCGGCGGACCAGACCCGTCGTCTATGCCGTTCGGCTATTTCGACGAGGCCGGGCGCTGCATTGCCAATTTCTCGGCATTTTCCATGCCGCTTGTGATTGAGGGGCGCGTCGTCAAGGCGGCAGGTTTTCAATCCGGTGCCGTTCGCCCTGACTATCGTGGACGGGGTCTTTACCGTGACCTCATGCACCGCGCCTTTGCCTGGGCTGACGCTGAGGGTTTTGAGGTCGGCATTCTCTTGACCGACAAACCGGACCTTTATCGTTCTTTCGGGTTTCAGGTTGTCCCGCAGTTCCACTTTTGCGGAAACATGCCAAAAACCTCTTCCAGAGAGATCCATTCGCGGGATCTCGACCTGGCAAATGCCGACGACATCATGTTGGTCTCAGGCATTCTGGCCAACCGCCAACCGGTTTCCAGGATGTTTGCCGTCCAGCGCCAGTCCGAGATGTTTCTGCTCAATGCCCTCTTTGATCCGGAGATCCGGCTGAGTTACCTACCCGCTCTTGACACCGTCATTGGCTGGAAGATCGATGGCGACACTGTGCAGTTGCTTGATATAGCTGCCCGCCAGATACCTTTGATGGCGGACATCTGCGCCGCCTTGGGGGTCCCGCTTGAGCGGATCGAGGTGTTTTTCCCGACGGATCGCCTGGGGTGGAGCGGCGACGCGGAACCCTATGCCGGGTCTTGCGCGTTGATGGTCAGGGGGATTGATCCGTCCGCCGTACCCACGCCCGCCATGCTGTCGCCTATGGCTGATTTTTAACCGGTAGCATGATCTCCCCCGTCAGCGCTGTGCTTCCGCCACCATGCGGATGGCGAGGGCCGCCAGGACCGTGCCCATCAGCCAGCGCTGCGCCACCATCCAGAACGGACGGCCGGCGAGGAAAAGCGTGATCGTCCCGGCGGAGAGCGCGATCAGCGCGTTGACGGATACGCTGATGACGATCTGGGTGAAGCCGAGGATGACGGACTGGACAAAGACGCTGCCCAACACCGGATCGACGAATTGCGGCAGAAGCGACATGTAGAGGATCGCCACCTTCGGATTGAGCAGACTGGTGACGAAACCCATGACGAAGAGTTTTCGCGGACTGTCGACCGGCAGGTCTCGCACCTGGAAGGGCGACCGACCGCCGGGGCGTAGCGCCTGCCAGGCGAGCCATGCGAGATAAAACGCACCGCACAGTTTCAGCAGTTCATAAGCCATCGGGACGGCCAGCAACAGAACCGTGATGCCAAGCGCCGTGAGCAGCATGTAGACGAGAAACCCGAGCGCCACGCCGCCGAGCGAGACGAGGCCGGCGGCGGGCCCCTGGCAGATCGAGCGCGACACCAGATAAATCATGTTGGGGCCGGGTGTGAGCACCATGCCGAGACAGATGAGGGCAAAGGCGGCAAAGGCAGCAAGGCTCGGCATGCGGAGGGCTCCGGGATGGCGTTGTGCCACTTAAGATGCGGCGCTCGTCCGCTGCAACGGGGAACGTGTCACCGTTGCAAGTCTCTCCGCCCCAGACTATGGAAATCTCACGGAGAGGGAGGCCATCATGACACTTGCCACTGTAATCGCCTATTGCGGCGCGCTTTTCATTGCAGCGGCCATTCCCGGCCCCGGGATGACCGCGATCGTCGCCCGCGCGCTCGGCTCCGGCTTCCGGCCGACCTTCTTCATGGGGCTGGGCCTGATCCTCGGCGACATCATCTATCTGACGGCGGTGATCCTCGGCCTGGCGCTGGTGGCGAAAACCTTTGCCACCGTCTTCGTGGTGATCAAGTTCATCGGCGCTGCCTATCTCGTCTATATCGCCTACAAACTGTGGACAGCGGGGCTTCTGTCGCAATCGGTGACGGCCGACAAGGAAAGCCGGGCCGGCCGCTCCTTCCTGTCCGGCCTGCTGGTGACGCTCGGCAATCCAAAGACCATGCTGTTCTACATTGCGCTGGCGCCGAGCCTTCTGCCGCTCAGTGCCATCGGGCTGTTTGACTACCTGCTGTTGATCAGCCTAACCTTCCTGGTGCTGATGGCCGTTCTCATCCCCTACATCCTGCTCGCCGCTCAGGCTCGGCACCTGATGAAGCGGCCCTCGGCGCTGAAGCTGCTGAACCGTGGGGCGGCCGGGATCCTGGCCAGCACCGCCGCCTATATTGCCGCTCGGCCTGTCTGACCGACGGGTTGAGACCTTGAGCCGATGTAGGGGCAATCCAGCCGACCTTGAGGCGGTCGGCGGAGGAATATTTCCCTTTTCAAACACGGCACGGAGAAAGGGTTCTGGCGGGCGGGAAACAATGTGCTTATCCTTGCGTGCAAGCAAAATTCTGCAGGGAGACGAAACATGACGGATGCCAAGAAACCAGGCCGCGGACGCGTCTATGGATCGATCACCGAAACGATCGGCGACACGCCCATCGTTCGGCTCGACAAGCTGGCCAGGGAAAAGGGCGTGAAGGCGCATCTGCTCGCCAAGCTCGAATTCTTCAATCCGATCGCCTCGGTCAAGGACCGTATCGGGGTCGCGATGATCGAAAGCCTGGAAGCCCAGGGCAAAATCACCCCCGGCAAGACCACGCTGATCGAGCCGACCTCCGGCAATACCGGCATCGCACTTGCCTTCGCCGCCGCTGCCAAGGGCTATCGGCTGATCCTCACGATGCCCGAGACCATGTCGATCGAGCGCCGCAAGATGCTGGCCCTGCTCGGGGCCGAACTCGTCTTGACCGAAGGCGCAAAGGGCATGAAGGGCGCGATCGCCAAGGCGCAGGAACTGGCCGAGGCGACACCGGATTCGATCATCCCCCAGCAGTTCGAGAACCCGGCCAATCCGGAGATCCACCGCAAGACGACGGCGGAAGAAATCTGGAACGACACCGAAGGCTCGATCGACATCTTCGTTTCCGGCATCGGCACCGGCGGCACGATCACCGGCACCGGCCAGGTGCTGAAGGCAAAGAAGCCCTCCATCCAGGTGATCGCGGTCGAGCCGGCCGACAGCCCCGTGCTTTCGGGCGGCAATCCCGGTCCGCACAAGATCCAGGGCATCGGTGCGGGCTTCGCCCCTGCCATCCTCGACACCAAGATCTATGACGAGGTCGTCACCGTCACCAATGACGAAGCATTCGAGAATGCGCGGCTGGTTGCCCGCCTCGAAGGCGTGCCTGTCGGGATTTCCTCAGGGGCCGCACTCACGGCTGCGATCAAGGTCGGGCAGCGCCCTGAAAACGCCGGCAAGACGATTGTGGTGATCATCCCCTCCTTTGCCGAGCGCTATCTCTCGACCGCACTGTTTGCCGGTCTCGGCGAATAACAGCCGGCTAGACGCGGTCTCTGAAGGCCGCGTCTGCCATGCCTTTCGCCACATCATCTGCGCCCGGCCAATTTCCGGTCGCCGGCATCAGGGGGCATCGATCCTACCAGTCTCAATTCGCGCGCATTGGCTGCAGTCGGGCTTTGCGGTGGGGCGGAAATGCGTTCAAATCGTCCAGATCCCTGCTTGCGATGAGCGTTAAATCGATATCAAGCTTGGCGGGTTGTCGCCAATGCACGGCTCAGCTAGGTTCGTGAGCACTTTCGTATCGATGACGAGGCCCATGCGCGCATATTTCGACACACTGCCAGCCTTTGCTGCTGTCCAGAAAACCCTGTCCGGCAAGGACAAGGTTGTGACCTATGGCGCGAGCCTGTTCGTCTTCCTCGTCGCGCTTCTGCTGCGGGCCTGGCTTGACCCGCTGATGCCCGCCGGTTTCCCCTTTCTGACCTTCTTCCCGGCCGTCGTCATCTGCGGTTTCGTCTTCGGTGTGCGGCAGGGCATTCTGGTGTCGATTCTCTCCGGACTTGCCGCCTGGTATTTCTTCATTACGCCCTACCGTTTCGACGTCTCCGCCGGCACGCTGGTGGCGATGGGGCTCTATGTCTTTGTCATCGTCACGGATCTCACGCTCATCCACCTGATGATGGCGGCCTACCGGGCCGAGATCGCCGCCCGGCAGGAAACCCAACGGCTGGCCGACGGCCAGGAGGTGATGGCGCAGGAGCTCGACCATCGGCTGAAGAACATCTTCGCCACCATCAACGCCATCATCAGCCTGTCGCTGAAGAACGCCTCCAGCGCCGAGGAACTGGCAGCCCGACTGCGTGACCGGCTGACCGCGCTCGGTCGTTCAAACCTGCTCCTGCGCGGCCTGCGCGAGGGCGAGGACGCCTCCCTGCAGGCGGTCATCTTCCAGGCGCTCGAACCGTTTGCGGTGGTCGGCACGCCGCGCTTCTCGGCCTCCGGCCCGCGTGTGCCCGTCGGTGGCCAGACGGTCGTGGTGCTCAGCCTCATCCTGCACGAGCTTGGCACCAATGCTGCAAAATACGGCGCACTCAGCGTCGGTACCGGCCAGATCGATCTCACCTGGCGGCTTGAGCAGCCGGAAGGCGAAGAGAGCCGGCTCGTCATCGAGTGGCGCGAAACCGGCGGCCCGGTCCCCACGCCCCCCGAAGCGGGCGCTGGCGGTTTCGGCTCCACCCTGATGAAGCGGGTGATTTCAGGCGTGCGCGGCCAGGCCGAAATGCACTATCCCGAAACCGGCGCCGTGATCCGAATGTCACTGCCAACCGACATGCTGCGGCCCAACGAGACGTCACAGCCCGCCTGACCATCGGCCACCAGACCCGCTCTGCCGCCCACCCGGTCCTTCGGGCCACACTCACACGGCGCTTTTACAGGCTGCATGTTCGCTCCAGCGTCAACACGGAGGCAAGGGCCCAGCCTTCCTCCGACTTGCCTATCCCTACGCAGCCGCTGCGAGGCGCTCCGAAGCGATGCGATAGGAGATCGCTTCGGCGAGGTGGATGCGGCCCAGAGTCTCCACGCCATCGAGATCGGCGAGCGTTCGCGCCACCTTCAAGACGCGGTGATAGCCGCGGGCCGAAAAACGGAATTTGTCCGCCGCATCGCGCAGGAGCTGCAGGCCGGAGGGGTCGGGTTCGGCGAGCGTTTCGATCAAGGCCGTGGAGCAGCGGGCATTCGTCGAAAAGGGCAGATCAAGCCGGGCAAAACGCTCGCGCTGGCGGTTGCGGGCGGCGGCCACGCGGCGGGCGACATCGGCGCTGTTTTCGGCCGTGCCGGGGCGGATCAGGTCGGAGGCCGAGACGGCCGGCACATCGATGCGGATGTCGATACGATCCATCAGCGGGCCCGAGATGCGGCCCTGATACTCCGTTTGGCAGCGGATGCCGCGGGCGCAGACATGGCCTGGCTCCCCCGCCATGCCGCAGCGGCAGGGGTTCATCGCGGCCACCAGCTGGAAATCGGAGGGGTAGGAGACCCGGTGATTGGCGCGGGCGATGATGCATTCGCCGGTTTCGAGCGGCTGGCGGAGCGCATCCAGAACCGGCGGGGCAAATTCCGGCAGTTCGTCGAGAAAGAGAATGCCGTGATGGGCAAGCGAGGCCTCGCCCGGTCGCGCCTTCAGGCCACCGCCGACGAGCGCAGCCATGGTGGCCGAATGATGCGGGGTGCGGAAGGGGCGCCGATCGGAGAGCTTGCCGCCGGACAGTTGCCCGGCGATCGAATGGATCATCGAGACCTCAAGCAGTTCAGGCGCCGAGAGCGGCGGCAGGATCGAGGGCAGTCGGGCAGCCAGCATGGATTTTCCCGATCCCGGCGGACCGACCATCAAAAGGTTATGTCCACCGGCCGCGGCCACTTCGAGCGCGCGTTTTGCGCTTTCCTGGCCCTTGATATCCGCAAGGTCAGGCAGGTTGGCGGGCAAGGCACGGACGGAGGGTTCCGGACGGGACAGGATCTGCGTGCCGCGAAAATGGTTGGCGAGGCCAATCAGGCTGCGCGGAGCGAGGATATCGAGTTCGGCGCCGGCCCAGGCGGCTTCAGCACCACTCTCGGCCGGACAGATCAGGCCCTTGTCGACACTGTTGGCGCTGATGGCGGCCGGAAGCGCGCCGGCGATGGGGGCGATGGTGCCGTCGAGATTGAGTTCGCCGATGACCAGATAGCCAGAGAGGGCGTCGCCCGGAATGGCGCCGAGGGCCGCCATCAGCCCGAGCGCGATGGGCAGATCGAAATGCGAGCCCTCCTTCGGAAGGTCTGCGGGTGCCAGATTGACGGTGATCTTCTTGGGCGGCAGCGAGAGACCCGAGGCATGCAGGGCGGCCTGCACCCGCTCCCGGCTTTCGGCGACCGCTTTGTCGGGCAGGCCGACGATCTGCATGCCGGCCTTGCCGGGGGCCACCATGACCTGGACATCGACGGGCACACCCTCGATCCCCTGGAATGCAACCGTACTGACACGCGCTACCATTGCCCGCCCTCGCCGATCGATCTGAAGCCGTCACCGCAACTTCATATTGCGTGCAACGACGGGAACAATCTCGCATAAGACGCAGAGAATAGCAAGAACGTTTGCAGAACATTCACATCTGCAGGTAAGCGTCCGGTTGTGCCGGGTTGCGCAAGCAGAACGAGTGATGAACTTCTGAAATGGAATCAGGCGGTTGCAATCAGATGCGCTTTTTCTCTATCGCATCCCACAGAAGTGCTGCGATATCGGCGCCGCCGAACTTCTTCACTTCACGAATGCCCGTCGGCGAGGTCACGTTGATCTCGGTCATGTAGTCGCCAATGACGTCGATGCCGACAAGGAGGAAGCCGCGTTCACGCAGGGCGGGGCCGATGCGGGCGCAGATTTCGCGCTCGCGGGCGGTCAGTTCGGTCGGCTCCGGCCTGCCGCCGGCATGCATGTTGGACCGCGCGTCATGCTCGGCGGGAACCCGATTGATCGCGCCCACCGGTTCGCCGTCGACGAGAATGATGCGCTTGTCACCCTTGCGCACGGCCGGCAGATAGCCCTGGGCAATGAAGGGCTCGCGGAACATCTGGTTGAACATCTCCATCAGCGAAGAAAAATTGCGGTCGTCGCGGGTGGAGTGGAAGACGCCGGCGCCGCCATTGCCGTAAAGCGGCTTCAGGATGATGTCGCCCTGCTCTTCCCGGAACCGCGCAATCTCGGCCGGATCCTTGGTGATCAGGGTCGGCGGCATCAGGTCGGCGAATTCGGTGACGAAGATCTTTTCCGGCGAGTTGCGGACCCAGGACGGGTCGTTGACGACGAGTGTCTTCGGGTGAATGCGCTCGAGCAGATGCGTGGAGGTGATGTAGCTCATGTCAAACGGCGGATCCTGGCGGAGCAGCACGACATCCATGGTGGAGAGATCAACCCGCTCGGGCGTGCCGAGGGTATAGTGGTCCCCCTTGACGTCGCGCAGTTCCATCGGCTCAACCGTCGCATAGACCTTGCCGTCGCGCATGGACAGGCGATCGGGCGTGTAGTGAAAGAGCTTGTAACCGCGCGCCTGCGCTTCCAGGCTCATGGCGAAGGTCGAGTCGCCCGCGATGTTGATCGTGGAGACGTGGTCCATCTGGACCGCGACATTGGTGATTTTCGCCATAAGCTCTGTCCTCGTTCAAAAGCAAGGCAGATTTAGGCTCAGCCGCCCTTGATGGCAACGGCGGCTTGCTTGAATTTTGCTGATGCTGGGATCACGTCACAAGGCGGAAAACTTGCCCTGGCGCAAGGCGTTGCGCAAACGGTAGAGTGTCGCGAGCGGTCCCGGGAAGGGCTTGCGCAGGAATGCAACCTTGCGGACATAGGCGTCGACGCGCCAGGTCGCCCAGGTGCCGCCCCGGAAATAGGCGATGTCTCCGGCCTGCAGAAGCCGTTGGCTACCATCCTCGCCGGTGACATGAACCTCGCCCTCCTGAATGACAACCGTTTCGTCCCAGCCGAAGAACCAGCGAAATTCGCCGGCCGTGCAGTCCCAGACAGCCGTGGAGCTTGCCTCGTCGGTGCTGGTGGAATGCTGACCGATGCGGGCGAGCGGCGTTCCGCGGATGATCCAGTCGGGATTGATCGGAGCGGCCTTCAGCGCCAGATTGTCGCCATGGGCGGCGACCACCGGCGGCAGTTCGTCCCTCTTGCGGCGCGGTGCCGCCAGCATGACGCCGGCCATTCCCGCCAGCAGAAGTTTCAATGGCATCGTGATCCCCCTCGCCTGTAATGCGGGAGGACCCTAACAAGAACTCGCTAAAACGCGGTTTGGCAGATCGATAAAATGCAATCCATCCGGAACCGTCAGGCGAAGCTCGGAACCATTGCAGGTGACATCGAGGCCTGCGTGTTGGCATCCGGTGCCGGCTCGATCCGCCGGCCGGTCTCGGCCGAAAAGGCATGCAGTTTGTCGGCGGCGATCGTCAGCGGCAGATGATCGGCCAGGTCGGAGTTTGGCGAGACGATTGCGGTCATTGCCTGGCCGGCGACCATGCCGTGCACCAGGCGCTGAGCGCCAAGTTCCTCCACGTAGTCGACATCAAGCACGAGTTGCGCCGCGTGCGGCTCTGCAGCGACGAGATCCTCGGCGCGCAGGCCGATGCGGATCGGCCCTTCCGGCAGGGCGCCACCGAAGCACAGTTGTGCGCCGCCAATCATCAGGCGTCCGGCGTCGACATTTCCATCCAGCAGGTTCATGGCCGGCGAGCCGATGAAGCTGGCGACAAAGGTGGAAGCGGGGCGGTTGTAGACCTCGAGCGGCGTGCCGATCTGCTCGATGCGGCCGCCGTTCAGAACGACCAGACGATCGGCCAGCGTCATGGCCTCCAGCTGGTCGTGGGTGACGTAGATGGCCGTGGTCCTCAGCCGCTTCTGCAGCTTGCGGATCTCGCCGCGCATGGAGACGCGGAGCTTGGCATCAAGGTTGGACAGCGGCTCGTCGAAGAGGAACACCGCCGGCTTGCGGACGATGGCGCGGCCCATGGCGACGCGCTGGCGCTGGCCGCCCGAGAGAGCACGCGGCTTGCGGTCGAGATATCTCTCGATCTCCAGCATCTTTGCGGCTTCCGCGACGCGGGCGGCGATCTCGTCCTTCGGGGTGCCACGGTTCTTCAGGCCATAGGCCAGATTGTCGTAGACCGTCATATGCGGATAAAGCGCGTAGTTCTGGAAGACCATGGCGATGTCGCGGTCCGCAGGCTCGACCTCGTTGACCACGCGGCCGCCAATCGAGATCGTGCCTTGCGAGATCGCCTCCAGACCCGCCACCATGCGCAACAGCGTGGACTTGCCGCAGCCGGAGGGGCCAACCAGCACGATGAATTCGCCGTCCTCGATCTGGATGTCGACGCTATCGACGGCCCTGGCGCCGCCCTTGTCGTAGATCTTGCAGACCTCGTTGATGTCGATGGAAGCCATGATGCGTTCCTCTCTCACTTGTCGGTTTCTGTGAGGCCCTTGATGAACCAGCTCTGGAAGACCACCACCACGATGACGGGCGGCAGCATGGCGAGCACGGCCATGGCAAAGGCTTCGTTGTAATCGGGGATCTGCGCGCCAACCCAGACCTGCAGGATCTGCTTGATGCCGCGCATCAGCGTGTAGAAACCCTCGTCCGTGGTCATCAGCATGGGCCAGAGATACTGGTTCCAACCGTAGACGAACATGATGATGAAGACGGCGGCGATCATGGTGCGCGAGAGCGGCAAGAGGATATCGACGAAGAACTTGAAGGGCCCGGCATTGTCGATGCGGGCGGCTTCCAGCAGTTCGTCCGGCACGGACTTGAAGAACTGGCGGAAGAAGAAGGTGCCGGTGGCCGACGCCAGAAGCGGCAGGATCAGACCCTGGTAGCTGTTGAGGAGACCCAGATCGCTCATCACCTTGTAGGACGGCATGATGCGCACTTCGAGCGGCAGGAGCAGCGTGGTGAAGATCAGCCAGAAGGCGAGTGTCGCAAAACGGAAGCGGAAATAGACGATGGCGTAAGCCGCCAGCATCGACAGCACGATCTTGCCGATGGCGAAGCCCAGGCCCAGGATCAGCGAGTTCATCGCCATGGTGAGCCCCGTGACCTGGCCGGTGAAGCCACCGGACTTGAACAGGACCTTGTCATAGGTCGAGGTGAAATCATCGCCGATCGAGAGCATCAGGCCATGGGTGTGGATTTCGGCGGCAGAGTGCGTCGAGGTGGTGAAGGCGACGACCAGCGGGCCGAGCATGAAGATCACGCCTGATATCAGGATCAGATGGTCGAAGAATTTGGTGCGATACATGGCGCTCTCCTCAACCGTAATGGACGCGGCGTTCAATGAAGCGGAACTGGATCATGGTCAGGACCAGCACGACCAGCATCAGGATAACCGACTGGGCCGAGGACGAGCCGAGGTCATTGCCGCGGAAACCGTCGAGATAGACCTTGTAGACCAGCGTGATCGGGTTGTTGGCCGGCTTGTCCTTCACGATGACGTCGATGACGCCGAAGGTGTCGAACAGCGAATAGGTCATGTTGATGACCAGCAGGAAGAAGGCGGTCGGGGTCAAGAGCGGCAGGATGACCGTCCAGAAGCGGCGCGTGCCGGACTTGCAGTCGATGGCGGCCGCCTCGCGGATCGAGGCCGGGATGCCTTGCAAGCCGGAGAGAAAGAAGATGAAATTGTAGGGGATCTGGTTCCAGACGGCGACCGCGACCATGGCAAAGGCCGTGTCGAAATAGTTGAGGCCAACCTTCATATCCCAGCCGAACAGGGCGGCGAATTTGACGAAGGGACCGATATGCTGGTCGAAGAACATCATGCCGATCAGGCCCGCGACCGGCGGGGCAATGGCATAGACGACGATCAGCAGCGTCTTGTAGGCCGACTTGCCGCGGATCACGGCATCGGCTTTCAGCGCCAGCAGGAGGCCGAGCGACAAAGCAAGCGTCGTGACGATCAGGCTGTAGGCGATCGTGAAGCCGGCAATCTTGCGATATTCCGGCGAGGCGAGCGCATCCGTGTAATTGGCGAAACCGACGAAGCTCGCGCCGAAGCCGAAGGGATCCTCGATGTAGAAAGACGAGGTGATCGCCTGGGCGGACGGCCAGTAAAAGAAGATCGATATGATCACGAACTGCGGCAACAGAAACAGATACGGCAGGTATCGCGAGTTGAACTGGACGCGCTTCATGGTGGTGTCTTTCGAGAAGGAAGGCAGTCCGCATGGCGGGGGGATCAGCCCCTCATCCGCCTACCGGCACCTTCTCCCCGCAAGCGGGGAGAAGGCCGAGGGCCGCAACGTCTGCACTCCTCTCCCCGCTTGCGGGGAGAGGGTGTGGAGTGGGGCGCGAGATCCCCAGCGATGATCAGCCGGCCGTCTTGGCGAAGCGGGCGAGCAGTTCGTCAGCTTCCTTCTTGATGGTTTCCATGGCGTCCTTCGGGGTGGTTTCACCGGCGAAGATGCGGTTGTATTCGCGTTCCATGATCGAGCGGATCTGCGGGTAGAAGCCGAGGCGATAGCCCTTGTCCCACTCGGCGCCCGGCAGCTGCAACTGCTTGATGCCGACTTCAGCGGCCGGCTTCTCGTTGTAGTAGCCTTCCGACTTGGCCAGCTCGTAGGCGGCATTGGTGATGGCAACGTAACCGGTGGCCTGGTGGTAGAACTTCTGGATCTCGGTCGAGGTCAGGAAGTTGAAGAAGGTGGCCGTGCACTTGTTTTCTTCAGCCAACTTGCCGGACATGGCAAACAGGGCAGCGCCACCGATGAAGGAGTGGACGCCAGCACCTTCGATCGAGCCCCAATAGGGCAGGAAGGTGGCCGAGAAGGGCATGGTCGCGGTCTTCTGCAGGCCGCCGAAGGAGCCGGACGAACCGATCCAGAGAGCGGCCTTGCCTTCTTCGAAGACCTTCTGGTTGTCGTTCCAGGCCGCGCCGTAGTAGCCGAACAGGCCCTGATCGTACCAGGCCTTGAGCTTGTCATACATCATGACGTGGCGCTCGTCGGTGACGTTGATCGTCGTGTCGACGATGCTGTCATAGCCGTTGTTGTTCGAGGCGAACTGGATGTTGTTGCGCGAGAAAAAGTTCTCGGTGAACTGCCAGGTCAGCTGCGACTGGACGAGCGGGATGAAGCCGGCCTCTTTCAGCTTCGGGGCGATGGCTTCGAACTCTTCCCAGGTCTTGGGGGCTTCGACGCCGGCCTTCTTCAGGGCTTCGTCATTGATGTACATGATCGGGGCCGAGGAATTGAACGGCATGCCGACGAACTTGCCATCCGAGTCGGCGTAGAAATAGCGTACGCCCTCGATGAAGGCGTTGCGGTCGAAGGCAAAGCCGTTGTCCTTCAGGAGGTCTTCAGCCGGAATGGTCGCGCCCTTGGCGTTGATGATGGTGGCAGCGCCGGCATCAAAAACCTGCAGGATGTTCGGCTGTTCGCCGGAACGGAAAGCGGCGATGCCGGCCGACAGGGCTTCCTCGTAGGAGCCCTTGGAAACGGGCGTGATCGCGCATTCGCTCTGGGCGGCGTTGAACTTCTGGGCAAGCTCGTTGATCACTTCGCCGTTGCGGCCACCCATGCCGTGCCACCAGGTGATGTTGGTTGCGGCAAGCGTTGTCGATGCGGTCATGGTCAGGGCCAGAGCGGCCAGGGAAATCTTCTTGATCATGGGACAGATCCTCTCCACCGGTTGTTGCGGTGAGGCCTGCATTAGGCATGCTCAGTGACAGCGACTTGAATGTTTGGTGACAGTCCTGTCACAATTGGCGAGTTTCGAGTTTTCCACATCGAAGGCGAAATGAACCTAGAACGCACCCGGCAGATGCGTTGGCCAGCGCCATGGCCGCACCACGATGATATCATGGCGAAGTGACAGTTTTGTCGCGTCCGACTGCCTGGAAATCCAGTGGTCTGCGGCATTGTGGATGCGGCGCTGGGCCTCCCAGCCGACGGCATCGACGCCGGACGAGACGGTCTTTCGCGCTTTCACTTCGACGAAAACGACGAGATCGCCACGCCGGGCGATGATGTCGACTTCGCCCGCCCTGGTACGGTAGCGGAAGGCGAGGATACGGTAACCTTTCAAGAGAAGCGCGACCGCTGCGCGAACTTCAGACCAGCGGCCCAGCCTTTCGGCGCGGATGCGATTTCGATCCACGCCCTGGGGCTTCATGCGGCCCCCTTGAGTTCCAGGAGACGCTGGTAGAGGTCTTTGCGTGGCAGGCCGGTCAGCTTGGCAGCCTCGGTCGCGGCCTTGGCCGTCGGCATGGTGCCGGCGAGTTCGGAAAGCAGGCTGTCGACATCGGCGGCATCGGGTGCGGCATCGGCCATGGGTGGTCCAATCACCAGCACCACCTCGCCCTTCACGGCCTTGTCGGCATAGATCGCCGCCAGATCGCCAAGCGTGCCGCGGCGAAATTCTTCGAAGGTCTTGGTAAGCTCCCGGCAGACGGCGGCCGGGCGGCTGGCATCCAGTTCCTCGGCTGCAGCCGTCAGCGTATCGCCGATGCGATGCGGAGATTCAAAGAAGATCAGCGTCGCCGGGACCTTGGCGAGTTCCTTCAGCCGGTCGCGACGCGCTTTGTCCTTGGTCGGCAGGAAGCCGGCAAAGAGGAAGGCATCATTGGGCAGGCCGGAGCCGACGAGGGCTGCGAGCGGTGCCGAGGCGCCGGGGATCGGCACGACGCGATGGCCGGCCTCGATCGCCAGTTGGCCAAGGCGATAGCCGGGATCGGACACGAGCGGCGTGCCGGCATCGGAGACCAGGGCCACCGACTTGCCGGCGTCCAGCGCCGCGAGAAGCCGGGCGCCAGCCTCGTCGGCATTGTATTCGTGATAGGCGTAGGGGCGGTTCTCGATGCCGTAGCGGTCGAGCAGGACGCGGGTGACGCGGGTATCCTCGCAGGCGAGTACGTCGGCGCCGGCCAGGGTTTCCAGAGCCCGGAGCGTAATGTCGCTCAGGTTGCCGATGGGGGTGGCGACGAGATAAAGCGCCGGCTCCAACGGGCGGGCGGGGACCAACGTGTCGTTCAGACGATAGCGTTTGGCGGATGGCGCCTGCGCTGCGGATTTGTCATGATCTGTCATGGCGTCTTTATCCTCCACGCCCCGATCTTCCACAAGGGCGCCCGGCCATAAACCATTCCGCCAAGCTCTGGTGGGTGGGGGCGTGGAAAACCTTTGAGGCTCTTGCTTTTCCCGTTCGTTTCCTGCCATTTTGCCCGTCCACATCGTCCGGCCCGGGATCAGGCCGGCCCTTCTTCCATCCGGGCAACCGGATGACGACACGTCGAAAGCGGTAGCGTCCCATGCGTATAACTCTTGAACGGTCCAATCTCCTCAAGTCTCTGAACCATGTGCATCGCGTGGTCGAGCGTCGCAACACGATCCCGATCCTGTCGAACGTCCTGTTGAAGGCCGAAGGCGCCGCGCTCGACATGAAGGCGACCGACCTCGATCTCGAGATCACCGAAAGCACGGCCGCCATGGTCGAGCAGGCTGGCGCCACGACCGTGCCCGCGCATCTGCTGTATGAAATCGTGCGCAAGCTGCCCGACGGTTCGGAAGTGTTGCTCGCCACCACGCCTGATGGTGCCAGCATGACCGTCGCCTCCGGGCGTTCGAAATTCTCGCTTCAATGCCTGCCGCAGTCCGATTTCCCGGACCTGACCGCCGGCAGCTTCAGCCACAGCTTCAAGATCAAGGCATCCGACTTCAAGATGCTGATCGATCGCACCCAGTTCGCGATCTCGACCGAAGAGACACGCTACTATCTGAACGGCATCTTCCTGCACACGATCGAGGCTTCGGGCGCCCTCAAGCTGCGCGCGGTCGCGACCGACGGTCACCGTCTGGCGCGCGCCGATGTCGATGCGCCCTCGGGTTCGGAGGGCATGCCGGGCATCATCATTCCGCGCAAGACGGTCGGCGAGTTGCAGAAACTGATCGACAATCCGGATCTGACCATCGGGATCGAGATCTCGGATTCGAAGATCCGTCTCTCCATCGGCTCGGTCGTCCTGACCTCGAAGCTGATCGATGGCACCTTCCCGGACTACCAGCGCGTCATTCCGCAGGCGAACGACAAGGAAATGCGCGTCGATTGCCAGACCTTTGCCCGCGCCGTCGACCGTGTCTCGACCATTTCGTCGGAGCGTGGACGCGCCGTGAAGCTGGCGCTGTCCGATGGCCAGTTGCTGCTCACCGTCAACAACCCGGATTCGGGAAGTGCTACGGAAGAAGTGGCCGTCGGTTATGAAAACGACGCGATGGAGATCGGCTTCAACGCCAAGTACCTGCTCGACATCACCAGCCAGCTTTCCGGCGAAGACGCGATCTTCCTGCTCGCCGATGCGGGCTCTCCGACGCTCATCCGCGACACGGCCGGCGTCGATGCGCTTTATGTGCTTATGCCGATGCGCGTATAATTTTTCACGGAATCTTCTCTCTGGGCGCCATCTGATCTTGTTTTTGCGACAATTCGCTCCAAAGTCGGCTTATTGAATTCCAGTCAATGCGGTCAGTAACGGAGACGATGATGGCGCTGCGCTTGAAAGAACGGTTCGAAAAGAAGTTCGACGAAGAAATCCGCTTCTTCCGAGGGATGATGCAGGGGCCAAAGCAGGTCGGCGCCATCGTGCCGACCTCGTCCGTCACCGCACGGAAGATGGCGAGCGTCATCGACACGGCCTCCGGCCTTCCTGTTCTCGAACTCGGTCCGGGCACCGGGGTCATCACCAAACAGATCCTGGCCCGCGGCATTGCGCCCGAGAAGATCGTATCCGTCGAATATTCGCGTGACTTCTACGAGCGGCTCGTCGAGGACTATGCCGGGGTGAATTTCATCCACGGCGACGCCTTCGATCTGGAAAAGACGCTCGGCGCCTTTGCCGACCAGACCTTCGACAGCGTCATCTCGGCGGTGCCGCTTTTGAGCTTTCCGATGGAGGCCCGCATCCGGCTCATCGACGACCTGCTGTCCCGCATGCCGGCCGGACGACCGGTGGTACAGATCACCTACGGCCCGGTTTCGCCTGTTATCGCCAAGCCGGATCGCTACCATATCCAGCATTTCGACTTCATCGTGCGCAACATCCCGCCGGCGCAGCTGTGGATCTATCGCCGGGCCTGATCGTGTCTCTTCCCATCTGAGCGGGGGATCATCGCCTGCACGCCCTTGGTCGTGCTTGCGATTCATGGCGTGTCGTGCGACTTGACGTCGGTCTCGATCTGGCAGGAGTCTTTGTCTTGAGCGCACGTCACCGTCTCATCGTCGGACTGGATGTTCCGACCGTCGCCGATGCGGAGGGCGTGGTCACCACGCTCGGAGACAGCATCTCCTTCTACAAGATCGGCTATCAGCTCGCCTTTGCCGGCGGGCTGGAATTTGCCCGCGACCTCGCCAAGGACGGCAAGCAGGTCTTCCTCGACATGAAGCTGCTCGACATCGACAACACGGTCGCCTCGGCCGTGGAGAATATCGCGCGCATGGGCATGACCATGCTGACGCTGCATGCCTATCCGAAGGCGATGAAGGCGGCCGTCGAGGCCGCCACCGGTTCCGGCCTCTGCCTGCTCGGCGTGACCGTGCTGACCTCCATGGATGAGCAGGACCTGACCGATGCCGGTTATGAATATGATCCGCATACGCTGGTTTTGAAGCGCGC
Organism: Rhizobium sp. AG855; assembly: GCF_003610655.1. Classification (NCBI taxonomy): domain Bacteria; kingdom Pseudomonadati; phylum Pseudomonadota; class Alphaproteobacteria; order Hyphomicrobiales; family Rhizobiaceae; genus Rhizobium; species Rhizobium sp. AG855. The sequence goes on from NZ_RAQG01000003.1 coordinate 3,353,870, forward strand.
CGAACAGGCGCGTATTGCCGGCATGGGCGGCGTTGTCTGCTCGGCGGAGGAGGCATCGGCCGTGCGCCAGATTCTGGGACCGAAGATGGCGATCGTGACGCCGGGTATCCGGCCTGCGGGCGCCGATCATGGCGACCAGAAGCGGGTGATGACGCCGGCCGACGCGATTGCCGCCGGTTCCAGCCATCTCGTCGTGGCGCGTCCGATCGTGAAGGCCGCCGACCCGAAGGCGGCCGCACTTGCGATTCTCGCCGAGATGGACGCGGCGCTGGGTACGTCACACTAATTTCAAGCTGTCAGGGAGGACCGCATGGCCAAGGGATACTGGATCGCCCGCGTCGATATTCGCGATGCCGAGCGCTACAAGGATTATGTCGCCGCCGCAAAGCCGGCCTTTGAAAAATACGGCGCGACCTTCCTCGCCCGGGGCGGCGCTTACACGCAGCTTGAGGGCCAGGTGCGCGCCCGCAACGTGGTGATCGAATTCCCGTCGCATCAGGCCGCGGTCGATTGCTACAACTCGCCGGAATACCAGATTGCCGCGAAAATCCGCCAGGAAGTGGCAGATGCCGAAATGGTGGTCGTCGAAGGCGTCTGATGCTTTTGACCTGAGGCTCTTTGTCCTGCCGGCAAAGGCCTCATCTGCCCTTTCCCCGGGCAAGCGATTCGGCTAAGAGAGGCGCGATATCATACGCGCCGCGTGCGCCGCACCGTTCAGGGGAGCCCGTCCATGACCTTGTCCAACCAACCGCCGCTCGTCACCGTCTTCGGGGGCTCGGGTTTCGTCGGACGGCATGTGGTCAGGGCGCTCGCCAAACGCGGCTATCGTATTCGCGTTGCCGTGCGCCGTCCGGATCTCGCGGGCTTCCTGCAGCCGCTCGGCAATGTCGGCCAGATCTCCTTCGTCCAGGCCAACCTGCGTTACCGCGCCTCGGTGGATGCCGCCGTTCAGGGCGCCGATCATGTCGTCAACTGTGTTGGCATTCTGTTCGAGAGTGGCCGCAACGGCTTTGATGCCGTGCAGGACTTTGGCGCACGCGCTGTCGCCGAAGCCGCCCGTTCGGTCGGTGCGACGCTGACCCACATCTCGGCCATCGGCGCGGACGCCAAGTCGGACTCGGTCTACGCGACCACGAAGGGTCGTGCGGAAGCGGCGATCCAGTCGATCCTGCCGGATGCAACGATCCTGCGTCCGTCGATCGTGTTCGGACCTGAAGACGGTTTCTTCAACAAATTCGCCGCCATGGCACAGCTTTCGCCCTTCCTGCCGCTGGTTGGCGGCGGCAAGACGAAGTTCCAGCCGGTTTATGTCGAAGACGTCGCCGAAGTCGTGGCGCGGGCCGTCGATGGCTCGATCGCGCGTGGCAAGACCTATGAACTCGGTGGCCGCGACGTTCTCACCTTCAAGCAGTGTCTCGAGACCATGCTCGAAGTCGTCGGCCGCAAGCGGGCACTCGTTCCCCTGCCCTTCGGCATCGCCTCGCTGATCGGCAGCATCGCATCGGCCATTCCGCTGATCACGCCGCCGCTTACGCCCGACCAGGTCACGCTCCTGAAGAAGGACAATGTGGTCTCGCCAGCCGCCAAGGCTGAGGGTCGTACCCTTGAAGGCCTCGGCATCGAGCCGGTGACCGTGGCTGCCATCCTGCCGACCTATCTCGTGCAGTACCGCCCGCACGGCCAGTATGCCGGCGCCGGCAAGGCGGCCTGACAGGCTTTCCCAGGCGCGGCCTTCTGTGTCGGAGTTGCACAAAAGACGCAGCTAAAGAAAGACGCATGTTAACCGCGGATAAAGCAAGATCGCCTATTGATGGCCATCACAGCAATGCGTAAAGACTCGCCCGCAGCGCCGGGCGAGATTTGTTCGCCGGTCATTTGTTTTACGACAGTCTCAAGAGGCATTTCATGGGCAAGTCCATCGCACTGTTCTTTGCATGTGCGGCATTGGTGATCATCGCCGGCTCCTTCGTGGCGCCGACCACGGTGGCGGCCCGCAAGGGCAATTGCACTCCGGCATACGGGATCGACCCGTGCAGCACGGCTTCCATCCCGGCGACGAACTGATCATGTTTCCATAAAAAAGGGCCGCTTCGAACGGCCCTTTTTTTCGCGCAGCCCTGGCGGGATCACCCCACCAGCAAAAGGGCGACGAGGCCGATTGCACCGACCGCAATCCGCCAGTAGGCGAAAGGCGCATAACCGCGCCGCGAGATGAAATCCAGCAGAGACCTGACCACAAAGATCGCCGAGACGAAGGCAGCGACGAAGCCGATGGCGATGATCGCGCCGTCGTTGAAGCTCAACGCATCACGGTTCTTGTAGAGATCGAGCGCGAAGGCGCCGACCATGGTCGGCATGGCGAGGAAGAAGGAGAATTCGGCGGCCGAACGCTTGTCGGCGCCGAGCAGAAGGGCACCGACAATTGTGGCGCCCGAGCGCGAGGTGCCGGGGATCATCGCCAGGCACTGGAAGAAACCGATCTTCAGCGCCAGCGACAGCGGATATTCGGTCACGTCGTGATAGCGAGGCGTGAGCGGCTTGCGGTCGATCCAGAGCAGCACGAAACCGCCGAGGATCAGAACGACACAGATCAGCATCGGCGTTTCAAACAAAACGGTCTTGATGAAATCATGGGCGATCGCGCCGATCACAGCGGCTGGCAGGAAGCCGACGAGCACGGCGCCGACGAAGCGGCGGCTGGCAGCACTTGTGGGCAACGACAGGGCGATCTGCAAAAGCTTGGTGAAATAGACGCTCAGGATGGCGAGGATCGCGCCCAGCTGAATCAGCACCGCAAAGGTGTTGCCCGGCGACTTGAAACCGAGAAAATGACCGGCGAGCAGGACATGCGCCGTCGACGACACCGGGATGAACTCGGTCAAGCCCTCGATGAGGCCGAGCACAAGCGCGCTGATAATTGATTGATCTTCCATGGGGTCTCCATCAGGGGAAGGCTGTCCGTGATTTGCTTGTATTGCTTTAACCAAGCTCCTATAGCTTGGAAGCCGAGATCATGACCAGTCGCCTCTGATAGCGCGGTTTGGCACTTTTCAAAAATCCGAGAATCCGAGTCACAATGCCGACCCTGTACCATCATTCGATGTCCACCGCGTCCCGTTTCATCCGTCTGGTTCTGGCCGAATACGGCTTTCAGGTGGATCTGGTGGAGGAACAGACCTGGGAGAAGCGGAAGGAATTCCTAGCCTTCAACCCGGCCGGCACCCTGCCCGTCTATGTTGACGATAATATGCGCGCCCTCTGCGGCCCCATGGTCATTTCCGAATTCATCGACGAGACCCATGGCGTGCTGAAGCGCGATCGGCGACTGTTTGCGGAAGATCCGTTCCAACGGGCCGAGATACGTCGGCTGGTCGAGTGGTTCCTGCAAAAGATGGAGCAGGATGTCACCAAGCCTCTGGTGCGCGAGCGGGTGCACAAGCTGCTGATCCCCAATGGCCTGGGTGGCGGTGCGCCTGACTCGAAGGTGCTGCGCACCGCGCGCGGCAATATCCGCCATCACATGAAGTACCTCACCTGGCTGTCGGGCTCGCGCCAATGGGTGGCCGGCGAACGTTTGAGCTACGGCGACCTGTCGGCAGCGGCTGCCGTCTCGGTGCTCGATTATCTCGGCGAGATCGACTGGAACGAGTTCTCGGTCGCCAAGGAATGGTACCAGCGGATCAAATCGCGCCCCTCCTTCCGCCCGCTCCTCACCGAACGCGTGCGCGGCATCACGCCGGTCTCGCATTACGCCGATCTCGACTTCTGACGGCCAGCCCGATGGACGAGCCGCAGAGCGATCCGAAGATCAGGAAGCGGCGGGAAGACCTGACGCGCTTCCTGCGCGGGGAAGCGCTCGCACAAGGGTTTGACGTCTGTCGCGTCACCCTGCCCGACACGATCCCGGAGGCGCCGGGGCGGCTTCAAACTTTTGTCGAGGCCGGTCGGCACGGCACCATGGCGTGGATGGAAGAGACAATCGAGAGGCGCGGCGATCCGCGCGTGCTCTGGTCGGACGTGCGCTCCATCGTGATGTTCGGGATGAATTACGGCCCGGACGCGGATCCGCGCCTCTTGCAGGCAGAGCCGGACAAGGCCGCCATCTCCGTTTATGCCCGAAACCGCGACTATCACGACGTGATCAAAGGGCGGCTGAAAGAGATTGCGACGCGTTTTGCGGCAAAGGCCGGCGCCGATGTGAAGGTCTTTGTCGATACGGCGCCTGTCATGGAAAAACCGCTCGCGGCGGCAGCCGGGCTCGGCTGGCAGGGCAAACACACCAATCTCGTCAGCCGCGACTTCGGCTCCTGGCTGTTTCTCGGCAGCCTGTTCACCACTGAAGATCTCGAGATCGATCAGCCGGAACGCGATCATTGCGGCTCCTGCCGCGCCTGTCTCGACGCCTGTCCGACGGATGCCTTCCCGGCGCCCTACCAGATCGATGCGCGCCGCTGCATTTCCTATCTGACCATCGAGCACAAGGGGCGGATCGACCCTCAGCTTCGCCCCGCCTTCGGCAACCGGATCTATGGCTGCGACGACTGTCTCGCCGCCTGTCCGTGGAACAAGTTTGCGGCGAGTGCCCGCGAGATGAAGCTCAAGGCGCGTGATGATCTGAAAGCGCCCGAGATCGCCTTCTTCCTGACGCTGGACGATGCCGCCTTCCGCACCTACTTTAGCGGCTCGCCCGTAAAGCGCATCGGGCGCGACCGCTTCGTGCGCAACGTCCTGATTGCAGCGGGCAATTCCGGGTCGGTCAAGCTGGCGCCGGCCTGCGAGGCGCTTCTCGACGATACTTCCGCCGATGTGCGCGGCATGGCCGTCTGGGCGCTGTCGCGGCTTTTGCCGAGCCTGGACTTCCTGGCCTTGCGGACAGCGCGCATAGGGCAAGAACCGGACGAAACGGTCCGGCTGGAATGGATGATGGAGAGCTGACGCATGCGTGTGATGATTTTCGGGGCGGGTTATTCGGGCAAGGCGATCGGCCAGCTGTTGAGAGGCCAGGGTGCCTCTGTCGCCGGCACCACGCGCAGCGCCGAAAAAGGAGCCGCCCTTGAGGCCGCCGGCATCGAGCCTTTCGTCTTTGACGGTTCCAGCCTGACGCCGGAGCTCGAAGCCGCATTGAAAGACGTAACCCATCTCGTGCAGTCGATCGCGCCGGGCGCGGATGGCGATCCGCTGGTCCGGCTGTTCGGTGGCCAGGGCCTGAAGTCCGTGATGCCGAAGCTGGAATGGGTCTGCTATCTCTCGACCGTCGGGGTTTATGGCGACCATCAGGGCGCCTGGGTGGACGAGACATCCGAGCTGAAGCCGGTCTCGGTGCGCTCGGTCGAGCGCGTCGAGGCGGAAGAGGCCTGGCAGACGTTGGCCAATCGCGAGGCGATCCCGCTTGCCATTCTCCGGCTCTCCGGCATCTATGGGCCGGGGCGCAACACCTTCATGAACCTTGCCAATGGCACCGCTCGACGGCTGGTGAAGAAGGACCAGGTGTTCAACCGCATCCGGGTGGAAGACATAGCCGCGGCGACCGCTTTCCTGGCCGGGCCACGGACGGGTGGCGTGTTCAACGTCACGGACGACGAGCCCTCTCCGCCACAGGACGTGGTGATCGAGGCCGCGCGGTTGATGGGTATGGATGCGCCGCCCGAACAGCCCTTCGAAACGGCCGATCTGACGCCGATGGCGCGCTCCTTCTACGGCGAGAACAAGCGTGTTTCGAACGCCAAGATCAAGGCGCTCGGATTCAACTTCAGGTACCAGAACTACCATATGTCGCTGGCGGAATTACTTGGCTCCGGACGATGGAACCAAAAGGCCTGAAAGCCGTTTTTCCAGGTCGAACTTTGCGTGAAGAGTGGCAAAAATGGCCGAAAGACAGGGCCTCAGCCCCTTCCGCACCACAATTTGGGCAGCAAATATGACCGCTGTGGAAAATTTTTCTTTCTCGATTCCGTGAACGGCGCATCCCGGACTCGGGCTGGATTTTCATTCCGCGTTTACGACTGGAATCAAACAATTTTTCTGAATTCTTTACCATTCATTAAGGTAAAGACACCCAATCCGACCATCACGAATGTTACATTGTGAAATAGTTCGTGATTGCTAATTGGCACTTTTTTGCCACTTTTGACCCTGCCTAGCCTCAGACACGCAAAAAACACCTCGTGTCAACGACTAGGGAAATGTAACTTGACGATCAGCTGCCGCTCTATTTTCACCGCTGCAACTATTGCTGCACTCTGTGCTTTCGCGCCCCACAGTGCAAATGCCAAGTCCTCCTGCGGTGGCGCCTCGTGGTACGCCCTGCATTCGAAGACAGCTTCCGGTGAACGTATGAACCCGGCCAAGATGACGGCAGCCCACAAGAGCCTGCCGTTCGGAACCAAGGTCAAGGTTACCAATGCCCGCAGCGGCCAGAGCGTGGTTGTCCGCATCAACGATCGCGGACCCTTCATTCGCGGCCGCGTGCTCGATCTCTCCAAGGCCGCAGCCCAGAACATCGGCATGGTTCGTTCCGGCCACGCCAAGGTCTGCTACGAGATCATCGGCTGATCTCTCCACCCGTCCGGACGGCGCTTACGGTCGAACGTGGTTAGGCGCTTGCTCTTGCACCAGACAGCCGTTACCACGCTCTCTTCTTTCAAAGGAGAATGACCATGCGTCTGGGCGGCCGTCTTGCCGGTGCGATCGAAGTCTTGGATGATATCGAGACCCGTCGCCGTCCCGTTGCCGATGCCCTCAAGGATTGGGGGCTGGCCCACCGCTTCGCCGGGTCCGGCGACCGCGCGGCGATCGGCAATATCGTCTATGACGCGCTTCGCATGAAGCTCTCCCACGCCTGGCTGATGGATGACGACAGCGCGCAGGCCCTCGGCTGGGCCGTTCTCCTGCGCCAGTGGGGCATGGAGCTCGATGCGCTCACCGCCGGCTTCGAAGGCGACAACTTTGCTCCGGCCCCTCTTTCCGCCCAGCAGATCGAAGCCTTTTCCTCCCGCGATCTCTCGACTGCTCCGCTGCATATCCAGGGCGACATCCCGGATTGGGTCCAGCCCGCCTTTGAAGAGGCCTTTGGCGACGACTGGCTTGCGGAAGCCAAGGCACTTGCCACCCGCCCGACACTCGATCTGCGCGTCAACACCCTGAAGGCAAACCGCGAGAAGGTGCTGAAGGCGCTGGACCGCGCCGGCGCCCAGGCCTCGCCGATTGCCCGTTTCGGCATGCGCGTGCCGGCCGGCGAAGGCCCGTCGCGTCTGCCGAACGTCACGGCAGAACTCAGCTTCCAGAAGGGCTGGTTCGAGGTGCAGGATGAGGGATCGCAGATCGTCGCCGATCTCGTCGATCCGCGCGAGGGCCAGCAGGTCCTCGACTTCTGCGCCGGCGGCGGCGGCAAGACGCTGGCCATGGCAGCGGCCATGAACAACAAGGGCCAGGTGCATGCCTATGACGCCGACCGCAAGCGGCTGGCGCCGATCATCGAGCGGCTGAAGCGCGCCGGCACGCATAACGTCCAGGTGCATGACAGCGCCAAGGCGCTGGAGAGCCTGAAGGAACGCTTCGACCACGTGCTGGTCGACGCGCCCTGCACGGGCACCGGCACCTGGCGCCGTCGCCCCGACACCAAGTGGCGGCTGACCGATCGCAATCTGCAGGAGCGGGTGTCGCAGCAGGACGAGGCGCTGACGGCGGCATCCGCCTTCGTCAAGCCCGGCGGCTCGCTGGTTTATGTGACGTGCTCCGTCCTGCCCGATGAAAACGACCGGCAGGTGCGTGCCTTCTGTGCGAAGAACCCGGCCTTCGAGATCGTGCCCGTGCTCGACGACTGGAAGCGGTTGCTTGGCACCTCCGCGCCGGCGCCGCGCTCGGCCGATGGCAAGACGCTGACGCTCAGCCCCGCCAGCATGGATACGGACGGCTTCTTCTTCTGCCGCATGCGGCGCAAGTAAAACCTGAAACGGCCTCAAGGATTGTTCTCTTTCTTATACTCGACTGTTTGACACCAGTTTGATTTTCGGCCAAGACATGGCGTCCGTTCAAAGAGTGGCGCCGTGTCGGTGCCGAAGGGAGACACCATGATCCGGAAAACCGTCATCGGCGCATCTTTTGCGCTTCTGGCTTCGTCGGCTGCGATGTTCGCCGGGCCGGCCTTTGCCGCCCCGTCTGCCAAAGAGGTTCTGGTGCACTACACCGATCTCGCGGAGGCGAAATTCCAGGATGCGCTCACCACCGCCAAGGCTCTGGATGCCGCCATCGACGCGCTGATCGCCAAGCCGAGCGACGAGACGCTGAAGGCCGCTCGTGCTGCCTGGATCGCGGCGCGCCCGTCCTATCAACAGTCGGAAGTCTACCGCTTCGGCAACCCGATCGTCGACGAATGGGAAGGCAAGGTGAATGCCTGGCCGCTCGATGAAGGCCTGATCGACTATGTCGATGCCGCTTACGGCACCGAAAGCGACGGCAATTCGCTCTATGTCGCGAATGTCATCGCCAACCCGAAGATCAAGATCAACGGTGAAGAGATCGACGCCTCGAAGATCACGCCCGATTTCCTCGCCAACACGCTGCACGAGGCCGGCGACGTCGAAGCCAATGTCGCGACCGGCTATCACGCCATCGAATTCCTGCTGTGGGGTCAGGACCTGAACGGCACCGGTCCCGGCGCCGGCAACCGCCCCTATACGGACTACGACAAGTCCAATTGCACCAACGGCAATTGCGATCGCCGCGCCGACTATCTGAAGTCCGCCTCGACGCTGCTCGTTCAGGACCTGCAGGAAATGGTCGATGCCTGGGCGCCGGAAGGCGCCGCCACGAAGAACGTGCTTGCCGACGAGAAGAAGGGTCTGTCGATCATTCTGACCGGCATGGGTTCGCTCTCCTATGGCGAACTGGCCGGCGAGCGGATGAAGCTCGGCGTGTTGCTGCATGACCCGGAAGAAGAGCATGACTGCTTCTCCGACAACACGCACAATTCGCATCTGAACGACGCCATCGGCATCGCCTCGGCCTATCTCGGCGATTACACCCGCGCCGACGGCACCAAGCTCACCGGCCCGTCGCTCTCGGAACTGGTTGCCGCCAAGGATCCGGCGCTTGATGCCGAGATGAAGGCGAAGCTTGCAAAGACGCTGGACGCCATGAACGCCATGGCCAAGCGCGCCGAGACCAAGGAAGCCTATGACCAGATGATCGGTGAAGGCAATGCCGAGGGCAATGCCACAGTGCAGGCCGCCATCGACGGGCTGATCGACCAGACCCAGACCATCCAGCGCGTCATTGCGTCGCTGGATCTCGGCACGATCGAGCTTGAAGGCTCCGACAGCCTTGATAATCCTGGCGCCGTGTTCCAGTAAGAAGCAAAGGCGGGCCGTTCCGATGAGAACGGCCCGATCTCCCCGATGAAAACTCCGATCGCTCTCGCTGCCGGCCTCGCGCTGCTCATGCCGACAGCGATCCCGTCGAGCGCCGGGGACCGGGTCGCACGTAGCGACCTGTCGCCCAAGGACCTTGCCCGTGTGCAGGCCGTGACGACGCCAACCAGCGATTTTTCCAAAGCAGAACCGTTCGAGATCAAACAAGGCGGCGCCGGCACCTCGCAGCATGGCGTCTCCCGCGATGCCTTCTCGCATTTTGCCCCCAACATCACCTTTGCCGAAGAGCAGGATTTCAAGCTCGGCAATGCGCTCTTCACCAAGCTCTGGGTCTCCTCCCCCTCCTCGACCCAGGCCTCCGATGGGCTGGGGCCGCTGTTCAACGCGCGCGCCTGCCAGAGCTGCCATGTGAAGGATGGACGCGGCCATCCGCCGGAGGGCGATCGTGACGCGACCTCAATGTTCCTGCGGCTCGCACGTGGCCCCGCCACCGCGGAAGAGCGCGCCAAGCTGGAGCGGCTGGAGATGATGAGCCTGCCGGACCCGGTTTATGGCGGGCAGCTGCAGGACCAGGCGGTGCCGGGCCTTTCCGCCGAAGGACGGATGCAGATCCGCTATGACGAACAGGCCCTGGCGCTTTCAGGCGGCGAGACCGTGATGCTGCGCCGCCCCACCTATTCGGTCTCCGACCTCGCCTATGGCCCGCTCGATCCCTCAACGACTCTGTCGCCGCGCATTGCCAATCCGATGATCGGGCTCGGTCTGATCGAGGCGATTGCCGAGGAAGATATCCTGGCGCTGGCCGATCCCGATGATCAAAACGGCGACGGCATTTCCGGCAAGGCGGCGCGCGCCCGCGATCACAGGACCGGTGAAATCAAGCTCGGGCGTTTCGGCTGGAAGGCGCAGAACGCTTCTGTGCGCGACCAGAGTTCCGGCGCCTTTGCCGGGGATATCGGCATTTCGACGCCGGACGATCTACGTCATTTCGGCGATTGCACGTCAGCACAGGCGCAATGTCTCGCCAGCGCCACCGGCGTGCAGGCGCGGCTGGGTGATACGGAGGCACCCGATCCTGTGCTCGACCTCGTCACCTTCTATGCCAAGACCCTGGCGCCGCCGGCCCGTCGCGATGTCGAGCACGCCGAGGTCCTGCGCGGCAAGCAGCTGTTCTACGACGGCGGCTGCACCGCCTGCCACAGACCCAAATTCGTCACCAGCCGCAAGGCCGACAACAAGGCGCAGGCCTTCCAGCTGATCTGGCCCTATTCCGATTTTTTGCTGCATGACATGGGCGAGGGCCTCTCCGACGGGCAGGCCGTGGGCGATGCCACAGGAAGCGAGTGGCGCACACCGCCGCTCTGGGGTATCGGTCTCACACAAGCCGTCAATGGCCACACGTTCTTCCTGCATGACGGGCGCGCCCGCTCTCTCACCGAAGCCATCCTCTGGCATGGCGGGGAAGCGAAAGCGGCTCGGGATCTCTTTGCTGCTTCCGCCCCAAAGGACCGCAAGGCCCTCATCACATTCCTGGAGTCTCTCTGATGCGGACACCGTTTACCCGGATCGCCTTCGCCACACTTCTGGCACTTCCGCTCGGCTTCGGCCCCGCGCTGGCGCAGGAAAGCCCCATCCCCCCCGGCGTGCTCGACACCGCGAAGGTGCCCGGCGTCATGGCCAAGGCCGTCGACGGCTTCATTCGCCCCGGCTATCACCGCTTCCATGACAGCGCGACCGCCATGGCATCCGCCATGGGCGCCCTGTGTGCGGCCCCTTCGCAGCTCAGCCTCGACGGTGCCCGGACAGCCTTTGGCAGCGTGGTCGATGCCTGGTCGCGGATCGAGATCGTGCGCGTCGGCCCCGTGCTCGAGGGCAATCGCTTCGAGCGTATCCTGTTTTTCCCCGACCGCAAGGGAACTGGCTTGAAACAGGTGCAGGCGGCGCTTGCCAAATCGGACGAAAGCGCGACGTCGATGGAGACGCTGAAGGACAAGAGCGTTGCCATGCAGGGCATTGGCGCGCTCGAATTCGTACTCTACGGCACCGGCGCCGAGGCGTTGACCGCCGAGAAGGACGGCTATCGCTGCCGCTATGGGGCGGCCATCGCCGCCAATCTGCAGCGGCTGGGCGGGGAGCTTGCGACCGAATGGGACAAACCGGACGGCATCCAGGCCGCCTGGAAGACACCGGGGCCTGATAACCCCGTCTATCGCGACGAGGCGGAAGCGGCCAAGGAACTGCTCGGCGTGCTCGTGCATGCGGCGGAAACCGTGCGCGACCAGCGTATCGAGAGCTTCTACAAGGGCGATGCGGCGAAGGCCCTGCCCCACCAGGCGATCTACTGGCGCTCTGGCAATACCTTCCGCTCGATCACCGCGAATATCGAGGGTATCCGCGACCTGATGGACCAATCCGGCATGGCTGACCTCTTGGCCGAAGACAATCGCTCGGTCGTCAGCTCCACCGATTTCGTGGCGCATTCCCTGGCGCGGGTTTCCGGCGATATCGAACCGGATGTCGCCAAGGCGCTCGAAACGCCGGAACAGGTGGCGAAACTCGATTTCCTGCTGCTCAACAGCCGCGACCTGATCTTGCGCCTCAACAACGATCTCGGCGGCGGGATCGGCCTTGCCGCCGGCTTCTCCTTTTCCGACGGGGACTGAGATGCCGGTTCTGCCCTTGATCGATCGCCGTGCCTTTGTGCGGGCGGCGGGCCTTGCCTTCGTGGCAGGGCTGACGCCGCGCGCCGCCTTCGCGCTCGACCAGACGGATGCGGTCTATGCCTCCGGCCTGAAGCTGCCGGATGGCCGCTTTGCCATCGGCCTTGTCAGCGAAGCCGGGGAGCTCATCGAGCAGATCGCGCTTCCGGGCCGCATCCACGGGCTTTGCCACAGCGAGGTCAACGGCCTCTCCGTCGCCTTTGCCCGGCGACCGGGCACCTTTGCCGTCATCTTCGACACCACCCGCCGGGCCGAACCGAAAATCATCTCGGCGCCGGAGGGGCGGCATTATTTCGGCCATGGCGCCTTTTCGCCCAATGGTCAGCTGTTTTACGCCAGCGAGAACGATTTTGACGCCAATGCCGGGGTGGTCGGGATCTATGACTGCCTGTCGGGTTTTGAACGCGTCGGCGAGGTGCCGGCCCATGGCATCGGCACGCATGACATCACGGTGACGGCTGACGGCATTCTGGTCATCGCCAATGGCGGCATCGAGACCCATCCGGATTTCGGCCGCACCAAGCTCAATCTCGACCATATGGATCCGTCGCTGGCGCTGGTCGATGCAAAGAGCGGCGATCTGATCCAGAAGCACGCTTTGCCTACCGAGCTTCGCCAGCTTTCCACTCGGCATCTGGATACCGCCGAGGATGGCAAGATCTGGTTTGCCTGCCAGTATGAAGGACCGCGCACCGACCGGCCGCCACTGGTCGGGCATTTCTCCAAGGGCGAGGCGCTTTCCTTCGTGTCGCTACCGGAGGCGACCACCGACCGGCTCGGCAATTATGTCGGCGCGATCGCCGTCAACCGCGCCCAGGGCCTGGTCGGCATTGCCTCGCCGAAGAATGGGCTCTGGGCCGTGCTCGACGGACGCGACGGACGGCTGATCTCGGAAACGGTGCTCGCGGATGCCGCCGGCATCGCGCCGTCCCGTGAGAGTTTTGCCGTCTCCTCCTATCGCGGCGACTTCCTCGACCGGGTCCATCGCGTTGCCTGGGACCAGCATATCGTTCGGCTCTGATCGGTTGACCGGCATCTGGCCAAAGGCGACCCGCTGCCCTAGTTAGGCTCCATGCGCATCATCCTCACCTATGCCGCCTTCATTGTCATCGTCGTTTCGGCCGGTCTCTTGTCCGGCCTCGCGAACATGCCCGGCGACTGGTATGCGACGCTGCAGAAACCGTTTTTCAACCCGCCCGCCTGGCTCTTCGGCCCGGTCTGGACCACGCTCTATGTGCTGATCGGCATTGCCGGTGCGCGGATCTGGATGCGGGCACCGAAATCGGCGGCGATGCAGCTTTGGTTTGCCCAGCTGGGTGCCAATCTGCTCTGGTCGCCTGCCTTTTTCGGTCTGCAGAACCCCGAACTCGGCCTTATCGTGATTGCCGGCATGCTGCTGACGATCGTCGGCTTCATGATCAAGGCGCGGCCGATCGACCGTGTCTCGACACTGCTCTTTGTCCCCTATCTCGCCTGGGTCGCCTTTGCGAGCCTGCTCAACCTCAGCATTGCCTGGCTCAACTGAAAACTGGCTGATGAGTGCTTGCATGCCTTATTTCTGCGTGCCAATTTCGCGCCGAAGGGGCATCAAGCATGACAGAAATCGATCCTGATACCGTCGAGGCGCGCATTCGACGCAGTTTTGCGCGTCAGGGCGCCATGGAGACCTTGGGGGCGGAGCTTTCGCGCATCAGCCAGGGTGTCGTGGAGATCGAACTGGGTTTCGATCCCAAGCTCACCCAGCAACACGGTTTCCTGCATGCAGGCGTGATATCGGCGGCCCTCGACACCGCCTGCAGCTATGCCGCCTATACCGTCGTCGAGCCCGAAGTCTCGCTGCTGACCATCGAATTCAAGGTCAACCTGATGTCGCCGGGCCGGGGCGAACGTTTTCTGTTTCGTGGCGAGATCACCAAGCCGGGCTCGAACATCATCGTGGCCGACGGGCGCGGTTATGCGCTGACCGACGGTCCGGCCAAGCTGATCGCCTCGATGACCAGCACCTTGATGGTGATCCGCGGGCGGGAGGGGATTTCCGGATGAGCTACGAGATGAAGTCGATCGCCGGCAGACAGGTGCTCTTCGTCATGGCAGCGGATGCCGAATACGGCGTCTTCCTGCGCACGCGCATTTCGCCGCTGATGACCGGCGTAGGCCCGGTCGAAGCCGCCGTTGTGCTGACCAGGGAACTGGCGCGGCTCGCCATCCATGACGATCTTCCGGACCTCGTCGTCTCGCTCGGTTCGGCCGGCTCCGCGAGGCTCGAACAGGCCGAAGTCTATCAGGTCTCCTCCGTTTCCTATCGCGACATGGATGCCTCCGCCTTCGGCTTCGAAAAGGGCAAGACGCCGTTTCTCGATCTGCCGGTCGCCGTCGAGTTGCCCTTGCGCATCCCCGGCATTCCCGCCGCCAGCCTTTCCACCGGCGCAAACGTGGTCTCCGGTGCTGCCTATCAGTCGATCGATGCCGATATGGTCGAGATGGAGACCTTCGCGATCCTGCGCGCCTGCCAGAGTTTTGGCGTGCCGCTGATCGGCCTGCGCGGCATTTCCGATGGGCGCCACGACGTCAACCATATCGACGACTGGACGCAGTATCTGCACATCATCGACAAGAAGCTGGCGCTCGCGGTCGACAGCCTGCAGACGGCGCTCGAAGACGGCGTCTTCTGGTTCTGAGCAGGCGCACAAAAAATCGGGATTCTCCGTCCGATCTGCCATTGAAAGATGGCCCCTTTTTCTTTAAAGGCTCGCCATGACCCAGACAGCACATCCCGACAGTGTTCTCATCGTCGATTTCGGCAGCCAGGTAACGCAGCTGATCGCCCGCCGCGTTCGTGAATCCGGCGTCTATTGCGAAATCGTCCCTTTCCAGTCCGCCGAAGAAGGCTTCAAGCGCCTGAAGCCCAAGGCAATCATCCTGTCGGGAAGCCCCGCTTCCGTGCTCGATGAAGGAAGCCCCCGGGCACCGCAGGTTCTGTTCGACAGCGGTCTTCCCATCTTCGGCATCTGCTATGGCCAGCAGACCATGTGCGCCCAGCTCGGCGGCAAGGTCGAAGCGGGCCATCACCGCGAATTCGGTCGCGCCTTCCTCGAAGTCGAGCAGGATTGCACCCTCTTTGAAGGCCTCTGGTCTGTCGGCTCGCGCCACCAGGTCTGGATGTCCCATGGCGACCGCGTCACCGCGATCCCGCCGGGCTTCAAGGTGCTCGCCACCTCGTCCAACGCGCCCTTCGCCTTCATCGCCGACGAGGCCCGCAAATATTACGCCGTGCAGTTCCACCCTGAGGTCGTGCACACGCCCGATGGTGCGAAGCTCATCCAAAACTTCGTGCAGAACATCGCCGGCGTGAAGGGCGACTGGACCATGCATGCCTATCGCCAGAAGGCGGTTGAGCAGATCCGTGCCCAGGTCGGCGACAAGCGCGTCATCTGCGCGCTCTCGGGCGGCGTCGACTCGTCCGTAGCAGCCCTGCTGATCCACGAGGCCGTCGGCGATCAGCTGACCTGCATCCTCGTCGACCACGGCCTGATGCGCAAGAACGAGGCAGCGGATGTCGTTGCCATGTTCAAGGAACACTACAATCTGCACCTCATCCATGTGGATGCCGTCGACAAGTTCGTTGGCGAGCTCGAAGGTGTCAGCGACCCGGAAACCAAGCGCAAGATCATCGGCCGCCTGTTCATCGAGACTTTCGAGGAAGAAGCGAAAAAGCTCGGCGGCGCCGATTTCCTCGGCCAGGGCACGCTTTATCCCGACGTCATCGAAAGCGTTTCCTTCACCGGCGGCCCGTCGGTGACGATCAAGAGCCACCACAATGTCGGCGGCCTGCCCGAGCGCATGAAGATGCAGCTTGTCGAACCCTTGCGCGAACTCTTCAAGGACGAAGTGCGCGTGCTCGGCAAGGAGCTTGGCCTGCCCGACTCGTTCATCGGCCGTCACCCCTTCCCGGGTCCGGGCCTTGCCATCCGCTGCCCGGGCGGCGTTACCCGCGAAAAGCTCGACATCCTGCGCGAAGCCGATGCCATCTATCTCGACGAGATCCGCAAGGCCGGCCTCTACGACGCGATCTGGCAGGCCTTTGCCGTGCTGCTGCCGGTGCAGACCGTCGGCGTCATGGGCGATGGGCGTACTTACGAATTCGTCTGTGCGCTGCGCGCCGTCACCTCGGTCGACGGCATGACCGCCGACTTCTACCACTACGACATGGAATTCCTCGGCCGGGCTGCCACCCGCATCATCAACGAGGTCCGCGGCATCAACCGCGTCGTCTACGACGTGACGTCGAAGCCGCCGGGCACGATCGAGTGGGAATGAGGCGAACGCCTCAACCTTAGTGAACGAATGAAACGGAGGACCTGGCCCTCCGTTTTCTTTTCCGTACGCTGTCCTCAGAAAGCGAAGGACTGTTGCGCCGGGGTCGTTTCAGGCAGCTCAACCCCCTCCAGCTCCAGCATCCGCAGCTTGGCGTCCGTTCCGCCAGGCGCGGAAAAACCACCGATCTTGCGTCCGGCCGCCAGGACCCGATGGCAGGGGATGATCAGCGGAATGGGGTTCTTGGCCATGGCCTGGCCGATCGTCCATGCGCCCGCCGGTCCGAGTTCCAGTTCGGCGGCCAGGGCGCCATAGGTGGTCGCCGTGCCCCAGGCCAGGCGTCGCGTGGCGGCATAGATCTGGCGATACAGATCGGTCGGGGCGGACAAGTCGAGCGGCAGATCGGAAAAATCGCTCTGCTCGCCGTCAAAGTAGCGCTTCACGCGGCCGATCACACCCGCAATCCGGGCGTCCGGATCCGTCTCGATGATCGAGGCGTGGCGCCGATGTATGGACAGCACCGTCTCTTCCTGCGATGCAGCCGGCAGGCGGAAGCCTGCGATGCCATTCTCGCTCCAGAGAATGGCACAATGGCCATGGGCGGCCTCGAAGGTCGCATAGTGATGCGTGACTGACATGATGCGCTCGTCCATCTGGCTGCCCCTTGCAGCACGCTGAAGATGGCTCTTCCCGGCCCGCCCGGCAACCCGATTTCCGAACCTCTCCTCTTCGCCAATCCGGCAGAACGGTGCCGGCTTGCCAGGCCCGGCTACGCCTTGCTATCCCTCGTTTGTGAACAGGAGACATGGCATGCCCACCATCATCTACGGCATCAAGAACTGCGACACGATGAAGAAGGCCCGCACCTGGCTTGATGACCACAGCGTCTCGCATGACTTCCACGACTACAAGGCCAAGGGCATTGACGCGTCGACCCTCGACGGCTGGATCGGCAAAGTCGGCTGGGAGGTGCTCTTGAACAAGGCCGGCACCACCTTCAAGAAGCTCGACGACGCGCAGAAAGAGAACCTCGACGCCGCCAAGGCCAAGACGCTGATGCTGGCGCAGCCATCGATGATCAAACGCCCGGTGCTGGACGTGGACGGCGCGCTTGTCGTCGGTTTCAAGCCCGAGACCTATCAGCAGACCTTCAAGGCCTGACCTCATGGCGAAGACCACCCGCGCCACGCAGTTTCTCGACAAGGCCGGCGTCGCCTATACCACCGCGACCTATGACTACGACCCGAATGCCGAGCGCATCGGGCTGCAGGCGGCAGAAGCGATCGGCGAGCATCCGTCGCGGGTGCTGAAGACGCTGATGGCCGAACTCGACGGCAAGCCGGTCTGCGTCGTCGTGCCCTCCGACAAGGAGGTGTCGATGAAGAAGCTGGCGGCAGCCTTCGGCGGCAAATCCGCAGCGATGATGAAGCCGGCCAACGCGGAAAAACTCACCGGCTTCGTGGTCGGCGGCATCAGCCCCTTCGGCCAGAAAAAGCAGGTGCCGACTGCTATCGAGATCTCCGCCATGGACGAGCCGCTCGTCTACATGAATGGCGGCCAGCGCGGGCTGCAGGTGCGGCTCTCACCACAGGATGCGCAAAAGGCGCTGCTTGCAATTGTCGCGCATTTGGTCGCCTGACCTCGCCCCGCGGTCTGGACTTCGCCATCTTTGCCCTTAACTCTGGCGTGACAGCCACAACAGGAATGCCCCATGACCCTTCCCGATTACTCCGCCTCCATTGATCCCGTAAAGCTCGACAAGCTCGCCGAGGTGGCGATCAAGGTCGGCTTGCAGCTGCAAAAGGGTCAGGACCTGGTGCTGACGGCTCCGCTCGTCGCCGTGCCGCTGGTGCGGCTGATCACGGCGCATGCCTACAAAGCGGGCGCGTCGACTGTCACCACCTTCTATTCGGACGAGGAGACGACGCTGGCGCGCTATCGCCACGGTCACGACGAGAGCTTCGATCGCGCGCCGAACTGGCTCTATGACGGCATGGCGAAGGCTTATGAAAACGGCGCAGCACGCCTCGCGATCGCTGGCGACAACCCGATGCTGCTCGCCTCCGAAGACCCTGCCAAGGTCGGCCGCGCCAACAAGGCAACCTCGATCGCCTACAAGCCGGCGCTGGAGCATATCTCCAACTTCGACATCAACTGGAACATCTGCTCCTACCCGAACCCGTCCTGGTCGAAACTCGTCTTCCCGGATCTGCCGATCGACGAGGCCGTGCGCAAGCTGGCCGACGCTATCTTCGCCGCTTCGCGTGTGGACCGTGACGATCCGGTCGCGGCCTGGGCCGAGCACAATGCGGAACTGAAGAAGCGGTCGACCTGGCTCAACGGCGAGCGCTTTGCCGCCCTGCATTTCACCGGCCCCGGCACCGACCTGACCGTCGGTCTCGCCGACGGCCATGAATGGCATGGCGGTGCGTCGACGGCGAAGAACGGCGTGACCTGCAATCCGAACATTCCGACGGAAGAAGTCTTCACCACGCCGCATGCGCTGAAGGTGGAGGGCCATGTCTCCTCGACCAAGCCGCTCAGCCACCAGGGCACGCTGATCGACGACATCCAGGTGCGCTTCGAAGGCGGACGGATCGTCGAGGCCAAGGCATCCAAGGGCGAGGCAGTGCTCAACAAGGTGCTCGACACCGACGAAGGCGCACGGCGGCTGGGCGAAGTGGCGCTGGTGCCGCATTCCTCGCCGATCTCGGCCTCGGGCGTGCTGTTCTACAACACGCTGTTCGACGAAAATGCCTCCTGCCACATCGCGCTTGGCCAGTGCTATTCGAAGTGCTTCCTCGACGGCGCCTCGCTCAGCCAGGACCAGATCAAGGCGCAAGGGGGCAATTCCTCGCTGATCCACATCGACTGGATGATCGGTTCCGACAAGGTCGATATCGACGGCATCCGCGCCGATGGCTCCAAGGTGCCCGTGATGCGCAAGGGCGAGTGGGCCTGAGACTTAATCCCTCAGCGGTCAAACAAAAAACCCCGTCCTCATTCCAGGGCGGGGTTTTGATTTTCGGCCAGAGCCTCAAAATCAGCGGTAGTAGACGACCTTGCCGCCGTTGAGTGCGGTCTGGACCCAAAGCACGTTGTGCTGGGCAATGCCGCGGACCTGGAGTGCGGCAACCAGGCTCGGATCTTCCGTGACGACGGCCTGAGCCAGACGCAGACTGTTGCCGGTCGGGTAGATGGCCTGCCGCGGATAGGTGTGACGATCGAACCCGCCGCGATCGACGCGGATTGCCGTGACATTGCCGTTATACTGCTTGCCGAACAGGATCTCGCGCGGCGTCCAGCCACCGGCTTCGACATAGGTGGCAGCCTGGGCGGAAACGACGCCGAACGTGGCCGCAGCGACAATGGCGGCCAGAATGGTCTTCTTCATCATGATCATACTCCTTTTCGCCGAGTGCCGTTTTCACGCATTCAGCTTCGGAGACAGATGTGGCGACGACGAAGATAGTTTTCCAGTATAATCACGTCGGGTTGATCAATTGCGCGCAATTTATTTGCCGCCGGGCGGCCGTGCAGCGCTGTGCCGGTCAACCGAAATCGATGACCGGCAGATCGGTGGCAGCGCCTGTCAGCCCTGGCGGGCCTTGCGGGCGGCGTAACGGCGGTCACGCTCGGCCTTGCGAGCGGCTTCGTCTTCGACGACGCGGCTGATGCGTGATGCTTCGGCCTGTTCGCGGGCGTCCTTTTCGGCGCTCGCTGCGGCAGTCAGGGCTTCCTCGCGTTCGCGGGCTTCCTGCTCGGCGCGGGCCTTTTCCTCGGCCTTGGCGCGGTCGCGTTCGGCATGGCGCTTGGCGCGTTCTTCGGCGCGCGCGGCCCGTTCGGCCAAACGCGCTTCACGGTCGGGGTCGGCTGCGGAATGCGCGGCCTTGTAGGCCTCGAGCAATGCCGCCTTGGCGTCTGTGGCTGTCGTCCGGCGCTCGGCCAGGCCATGATCTCTGCTGAATTTCATCGGTGCTCCGATCTCTCGAGTGGGGTGTCAGGGGCGCGCGCGCTTGGCCACAAGGGCGGCCGTCGCGCGTTCGCGCGTTTCGCGTTCGCGTGTGAGACGAGCTTCGCGCAGGCGCGCCGTCTTTTCATCACGCGCTGCGGTAATGGCATCCAGTTCGTCGACGGCGCGACCGCGGGCGAGAAACTGTGACTGGGTACGCGCAAAGGCCGCTTCGGCGGTCTGGCGCGACTTCGTAAGGTTGTCGGACATTTCGTCTCCTTTCAGGAGCCTGCCCTTGTCGGGCAATAAAAAAAGGCCAGGCAAACCGCCTGACCTTCCCTAGGGATCTTGCTTTCGACAGTGCCAGTACATCCGTGGTCAAAGGAAAGCGGATCCCGGATCTATCAGGCCGCCTGCAGGTTGCAGGCAGACATCTTGCCCGACTTGTTGTCGCGCTCCATATCGTAGGCAATCTTCTGGCCTTCAACGATTTCGCGCATTCCGGCGCGTTCAACAGCCGAGATGTGGACGAATGCGTCCGGGCCGCCGTTGTCAGGCTGAATGAAGCCGAAGCCCTTGGTGGAATTGAACCATTTTACTGTGCCAGTGGTCATGATGAACCCTTTCGTAGCGCATAGATTTCCCCCAGCGCGACTGCGCTGCGGACAGGATAACGATTTTTGAAAGGAAGTTTCGCTCAAAGCGCTGAAGCGCGGTAACCAAAGCCAGACAAACAAATATCGACAAACCAGATATAGACAGCGCCGGCCTAAAAGTCAACCGAAAGTCGAAATTGCACGAATTTCGACTCTATTCGGATGGTTTTTCATCACGAAAACAAAGGCCATAAGCGAAAATATTTGCCGATAATTTCGCGAGTATTTTGCTCTTTTCCGCCATATCGCGGAAAATATTATTGATGCCTCAGATTCCATGTCTGCCAACGTAGGTGCCTTGTCTGCTGCTGGAGCCGGCACCTCGCCAGACAAATGTCAGAACAGGCTGCCCTGACCAGAGGTGCCCTCGGGCTTTCTCGCAGGGCGCGGCTGCGGCGCGGGCCTGGGCGGCGCCGCAGGTTCGGGCGGCAGAACGCCCTCCCCGGCCACGGCTTTCACCCGACCATCGGCGAACTGGATCTCGATCCCCTGACCGTGCGCCACCGCGTTTGCCCGCGTCACCGGCCGATCCCAGGCATCACGGATCACGGCATAGCCGCGCGCGAGCACATTGGTATAGGAGAGCGACTGCAACACGCGATCCTGGGAGACGAGCGCCTGGCGGGCGCGGCGCAGATCGTTGACCACGGCGCTGTCTGCCCGGCGCGACAGACCGTCGAGACGATCGCGCGACCGGTCGGTCATGGCTTTCAGACGAGCCGGCACGGCACTGAGCGTCGCATCGAAGCGTTCCAGGCGGGCCTTGTTGCGGTCGAGCAGCCGTTCGACGACGCGCTCGGCACGGGCTGCCTGTTCGGACAGCTTCTGCTTCCGCTCGACCAAGCGACGCACCAGCATGTCGGGCGAGAGCCTGGCCGCCGCGCGTTCGAAATTGCGCCGTTTGTTCATGGTGTTGAGTTCAAGGCTGCGGCCGAGCCCGGCTGCGGCTTCATCGAAGCGACGGCGCGGCAAAGCGAGCAGCTGATCGAGCGAGGGCAGTGCCCGCACAAGCGCGCGCAGGTTCTGCCGGCGATTGTCCATCTGGCGGTTCATGGCACCGGACAGACGGGCCGACAATGCCGAGACCTGCGCCTCGAGGTCCGCCTTGACAGGCACCGCCATCTCGGCCGCACCCGTCGGGGTCGGCGCACGGATATCGGCCGCGTAATCAATGAGCGTCCAGTCGGTTTCATGGCCGACGGCGGAGATCAGCGGGATCGTGCTCGCAGCGGCGGCCCGCACCACGGCCTCGTCGTTGAAGCTCCAGAGATCCTCAAGGCTGCCACCACCGCGCGCCACGATCAGCACATCGGGTCGCGGGATCAGGCCGCCGTGCTCCAGGGCGTTGAACCCCTGGATGGCATTCGCCACCTCGTCGCCGGAGCCCTCGCCCTGCACCTTCACCGGCCAGACGAGAACATGCACCGGGAAGCGATCCGAGATGCGGTGCAGGATATCGCGGATGACGGCACCGGTCGGCGAAGTGACGACACCGATCACCCGGGGCAGAAAGGGCAGAAGCTGTTTGCGCGCGGGATCGAACAGGCCTTCGGCCGTAAAGCGGCGCTTGCGCTCCTCGATCAGCGCCATCAGCGCGCCGGCACCGGCAGGTTCCATCTGCTCGATGACGATCTGGTATTTCGACGAGCCGGGGAAGGTGGTGACCTTGCCGGTGGCAATCACTTCCATGCCCTCTTCCGGGCGATATTTCAGCTTCGAGAACGAGCCCTTCCAGATCACCGCATCGATGCGCGCCTTGTCGTCCTTCAGGCTGAAATAGGCATGGCCCGAGGAATGCGGCCCACGATAGCCGGAGATTTCGCCGCGCACGCGGACATGCTCGAAGGAGGTTTCGATGGTGCGCTTGATCGAGCCCGACAGTTCCGAAACGGAGAACTCGGTCAGATTCGTCGGCGAATCGTTGTCGAAGAAATTGCTCATGCCCCTTTGCTAGCGGAAAAATCCGCCGAGATCAGCCCGTGCCGTCGCAGCCTGCCCGGTTTCCCCGGCATTGATCAGGGCAGCGTCACGGTGAAGATCTGCAATCCCGATGGGCCGTCGATCGGAACGGGAGTGAGATAGGCCGGGACATTGCCCTTGAGCAGCTGGGCATAGAGGCCATCCGGTTTCATCCGGGCAATCTTTTCCGACTGGAGGAAATCCGGGCAGAAGGCGAGAATGCCGACACCTGCGCCGCGCAGAAAGGCGGCGGCCTCGTCTGGCTTGGCCAGGCCGATATGGATCTCGGTCAGCATACCGCCCTGGTTGCGGTGATAGGGGCCGGTCAGGACGCGATGCCGGGTGAAACGGAGGATTTCCGGGCCGATGTCGGAGGGGGCGGCCACCGTCGTCGGCAGCAGCTTGGCAAGCGTCTGGTATGCCGCCCGCGTGTCACAGGCAACGGCTGCGTCCTGCGACATCTGGCTTGGTCCGACCAGCGATTTCATCCGCGCGGTAACGCCCGCCGTGCCCTCGACGAAGAACACGCCGCTGAGGATCCAGACACTCGGCACAGAGAGGATTGCGGTGAGCGCAAAGAGCAGGCCGGCGCCGAGATGCTCGGGCTGGTCATGGGTCTTCAGGCGCAGGTCCGAGATCAGGAGAGAGAGGGGCAGGATGGCGAAGAGATTTGAAAAGGTGCTGCCACGAACCTGCACGAGGGCAACGAGGTAGCTGACGGCCAGCAGTGCGAGCAGCACGAGATGGACGCGCACGCCGTCCCGACCGGCAATGCGGAACAGGCAGACGGCAATGCCGAAGAAACCGACGGCGTAAAAACCACCGAAGCTTTGCGGGTCAGCGGCCAGTTGCTGGCGAAAGGACTGCGCCTCGATGACGCCTGACAGCCACAGGTTCTGCAACAGCGGATCGAGTTCATTCAGCGGGTTCTGCAGGCACTGGGGCGCAACGGTCAATGCGGTGGCCAGAACCAGGGCACCGATGACCAGGATTGCGACACTGCGCAGGCGCAGGCTTGCCCCGTTGCCGAGATAGGTCGCGACATAAAGCGCTGCGGCACCAATGCCGACGATGGCGTAGAAACCGATCGAAAGGCTATCACAGGTGACGGCGCCGTAGCGAGCGGGCGGCACCGTGGCAAAAAACAGCGCAGAGAGCGACAGAAGCAGGGTCAGCGAGAAGCTGCGCGCAGCCGAGGTGAAAGCCGGACCTTCGGCCACCCAGAGAAGGCCGACCACGGCGCAGACGGCCGCCACCAGCGGCGTCGTTTCCGCACCGATTGCCAGCGCCACCGCTGCGGCCAATCCCGCCACGGCATGGCTCATGCGGCCACGGGCAGGGTCGAGCAGCCCCGCCGCCATGATCGCGGCCAAGACCATCTGAACATTGTGATGATCGATCGCGCCCGGCAGGAAACGATTGCTGGTGATGCAGAAGACGGCCGTGAACATCAGCACGACATGCATCGTCACATCAGACCCGATGCGGCGAGCGGCAACCGCCATGGCCGTCATCAGCGGCACGACGAGCGACAGCGGCCAGACAAGCAGTGCCAGGGCTTCAGCCTGTTCACCGGGCACGACATGGGAAAAGAGCCGGATCAACAGCGCGATCGGCAGGTCGATCAGGCGGGACCAATGCATCAGCGTGCCGCCGTCAAGGCCCAAGCGATACTGCATCAGGTCGAACCAGGACTGGCCGGCGAGCAGATCGCGCACCTCGACGAGGCGCATGACATCGTCGTTGTCGGCGCCGACATAATCCACGGCTCCGGGCAGGTTGAGAAGCGCGATGAAGGCGATGGCCGCGACACTGTAGAAACCGATCCAGAGTGGCAGGGATGCCCTCGACTGAACCTTGTCTGACGCCTGTGCGGACAAATCGATCATGGATCCCCCGTTTCTTCAAAGACCCGGCGCATCGACTGGCTCGGTGCCATCATTCCAAGATGATACGCGGGCGAAACCTAGCCTTAACCTTCTCAAGAAATAGTAAAGCGAGAGGGGACCATAAGGGTCTCCAGAGCCCCAGCAGGTATTGCCCCATGAGTGGTCCGGCCACCAATGCTCCCGACATTGCCGTTCTCCTGCCGTGCTACAACGAGGCGGCGACGATCGGCCAGGTGGTGCGCGACTTCCGGGCGGCCCTGCCGGAGGCGCGGATCTACGTCTACGACAACAATTCCACCGACGGCACGGCGCTGACCGCCATGCTGGCCGGCGCCACCGTCGTGCGCGAACGACGCCAGGGCAAGGGCCATGTGGTGCGCCGCATGTTCTGCGATATCGATGCCGATATCTACATCATGGCCGATGGCGACGGGACCTATGGCCCCGCCGACGCTGAAGAACTTGTTCGCACGCTGATCACCGAGCGCGTCGACATGGTCGTCGGCACGCGGCGCGGCGTGCATGCCGATGCCGGACGCAACGGCCATGCCTTCGGCAACCGACTGTTCAACGGGCTTTACCGCCTGCTCTTCGGCAACGACTTCACCGACATCCTCTCCGGCTACCGCGCCTTTTCGCGCCGCTATGTGAAAAGTTTTCCGGCGATATCCGGCGGATTTGAGATCGAGACTGAGATGTCGGTGCATGCTTCGCGGCTCAAGCTGCCGGTAACCGAGCTTGAACTCAATTACGGACGCCGTCCCGCCGGATCCCAATCGAAACTTTCCACCTTCCGGGACGGGTTCAAGATCCTGGGCATGTTTGCCATGCTGATGAAGGAGACGCGTCCTTTTGCATTCTTTGCAACTATCGCAAGCGCGTTTCTGATGGCGGGCATTCTCTTTGGCGCCCCGGTAATCGTCGAATACCTTCAGACGGGTCTCGTCCCGCGAATGCCGACATGGGTATTGTCTCTCTGCCTTGTCGGCCTGAGTTTTGTTTCCTTCGCCGGAGGCGTGATTCTGGATTCCGTGGCGCAGGGTCGCAACGAGCTGCTACGATTGCACTATCTCAGTCTACCGTCGATTTATTCCGGCAAGCGCTCCGATCCGGCCGAAGAGGCGGCACGCAAAAGAGATGCGGCATGAGGCGCGAAACAACAAACAGGATCCGCTTCTTCATTGAAGATGTCCTCCCACCGATCCTCCGCGATTCCAAGCTGTTCCTCTGGCTGGCCGAATTGGCGTGGGGCAAGCACATATCGGACCTGGCCGAATTTCGTGCGCGTGCGCCCTTCCTGACAGAGGAGGCTTACGCTGATCTTTACCGCAAGCATCCGCGGGTGCATGCCGGCACCGACAATTCGGAAGCCTGCATCCGCCGGGTCGTAGAGGAAGTCCAAGGGGACAGCGTTTGCGACATCGGCTGCGGGACAGGCGCGCTCCTCACGCGCATCCGCCAAGGTCACCCGACATTGACGCGGGTGACAGGCGTCGATTTCGTCATTGATGATGCCGCAGCCTTACCGGGCGTCGAATATATTGCCGCAAAGATCGAAAACCTCCCGTTTGCCGATGGAGAGTTTGACACCGTCGTTTGCACGCATGTCATCGAACACGTGCTTGAGTATCACCGTGCAATTGCCGAGCTGCGGCGCATTGCCCGCAGGCGGGTCATCATTGTCGTTCCCCGGGAACGCGAGGCACGCTACAGTTTCAATCCGCATTTCAACTTTTTCCCCTATACGCATTCCTTTCTGCGCGCCATGCATCCGGTCCCTGCGCAGCATAGCTGCGTCGATATCGGGCGTGACATCTTCTACATGGAAAACGTGGAGCGCTGAGCACCTTGGATTTCTCCAGCCTGACACTCGCAACCTGGATCGGATTGCTCGGCACCCCCTTGATGATCGCGATGGGACAAGTCCTGTTCAAGCTTGCGAGCCAGACCACCGGCACATTTTCTTTGGCCAGCCTCCTCACGCTTGCCGTCAATCCAGTCTTCATCGCGGCCCTCGCCCTGTACGGCTTTGGCACGGTTGTCTGGATCTACGTCCTGCGCTCCGTTCCCCTCACCATCGCCTATTCCTTCATGGGGCTGACCTTCTGCTTCGTTCCCGTGCTGGCCCAGCTCGTCTTCGGCGAGCCACTGCATTTTCGTTATCTCATGGGAACGTTGCTGATCGTTGCCGGGCTCGTCACGATCCATGTCTGAGCGGCGCAACCGACTCGATTGGCGCGTGACGCTCGGGATTACGATCGTCGCAGATCTCGTGCTCTTTCCGATGATCCTTACTGCGCTGGAAGCGCCGATCCTGTCCCGAGGCGTCTCGTTTCTGACCGCTTATGCGGTTTCGCAAATGCTGCGAGCGACTACCGGGCTTGGCAAGTCTCCCGGCGCCATTCTCCAGGTGCCGGGCCTGTGGCCGCTGCTTGCGATCACAGGCTTGATCAACTTCGGCCTGTTTGGGATCCTCAACGCACGCGCGCCGGAAATCCAGCCGATTCTGCATCTTCTTCTGGCCTGGGCGGCCTCTCTTCTCTTCATCGCCTTCGGCGTGTACCGGATCAAACGCTTTCGCTGATCGATGAGACGAGATGATAAAGCCGCGGCTTACACCGCCTCCCAGCCGTCCTTGGTCGCTGCGCGGTAGATCGCGTCGATCAGTTTCTGGTTCAGCTTCGAGCTTTCCAGCGTGACCACTTCACCCGTCTTCCCCTCGACCGCGCGGGCAAAGGCTTCGGCCTCCAGCTTGTACTGGCGGCTGTCGGGGAAGCGGAAGATCTGTGAAACATTGTGGCCGCGATTGGTGAGTTCCACTTCCTCGGCGCCCCAGCGGTCGGCATTGAAGGGGGACTTGACCTCGATGAAACCATCCGTGCCGTGGAAGACCATCAGCTGGCGGTTGGCCATCTGGGTCGCGACATAGAAGTTCAGCTCGAAATCGGCGAAATCCGCCTTCACGCTTGCATAGATGTCCGTGCCGAAGTGCGGATCGCGCTCGATGGTCGACTGGACGCGGACCGGCTCCTTGCCGGTCACGAAGCGGGTGGTGATGGTGGGGTAGACGCCGATATCCGGCAGCGCGCCGCCGCCGAGTTCGGGAATGTTACGCATATTGCCGGGATCGCGGTTGAAGTAGGTGAAGGAGCCCTGCACCATCTTCAGCGTGCCGATCGCGCCCTCGGCCAAGAGGTCGCGCACTTTCAGCCAGACCGGTGCGTAAGTCACCATATACGCTTCGGTGATCAGCACCTTGTTGCGGTCGCGCGCTTCGATGATGGCGTCGATCTCGTCGGCCTTCAGCGCGATCGGCTTTTCGCAGAGCACGTGTTTGCCGGCATTGGCCGCCTTGATCGCCCATTCAACATGCTGGCTGGTCGGCAGCGGAATATAGACGGCGTCGATTACGTCGGAGGCCAGCATTTCCTCGTAGGAGCCGAAGGCATGGGGCACGGAGAAGCGGTCGGCCATCTCTCGGGCCCTTGCCAGATCCCGGCTTGCAATGGCTGTTACGACGGCGTTTTCGGCATCCTGGATCGCCGGCACCACGAGCTCGCGACCGATCTTGGCCGTCGACAGAATTCCGAAACGCAGCATCTCTCATCCTCCTCAAAAATGTCGGGGCGGACATTAGGGGAAGGACCGGCAGGGTGCAACGGCGTCGATGCCATCTTCGCTCGGGCTTGCGCAACAGGATGGCCGAAAATGTCCGAACTTCGTCCGTCCCGGACATAGTGGCCTCAAGCTCCGGCTCTATGGTAGAGCTCGAACGCAACGACAGGAGTCGAATATGTCCGCCCAAGACACAGCCCTCATCGTGGTCGACGCCCAGGAAAGCTTTCGCCAGATGCCGGATTGGGATCCGTCGACCGCAGCGCCCTATCTTGCGCGCCAACAGGCGCTGATCGACGGCGCGACAGCTGTGGGCATGCCGATCGTGCAGATCTTCCATGTCGATGCCGACGACACCTTTACCCTTGAAAGCGGGTTCGTGCGGACCCTCGCTGAAATTTCGCTCGCGCCTGATGCCACCTTCCACAAGGGCGTGCATTCGGCCCTGGTCGACACCGGGCTCGACGCCTGGCTGCGCGAAAACGGCATCCGCCGGGTGATCGTCTCCGGCATCCGTACCGAGCAGTGCTGCGAGACCACGACCCGGCATGCTTCGGATCTCGGCTTCGCCGTCGATTTCGTCACCGAGGCGACCCTCACCTTCCCGATGACGCATGCCTCCGGGGCGGTGTTTTCCGCCGAGGACATTCGCGTCCGGACCGAGCTGGTGTTATCAGGACGCTTCGCCCGGATCGTCACGGTCGAACAGGCGCTGGCGCCGCTTCCGGTCGCTGCGTAAGATCCGTCATGGACGTGATCCCGGTCTATATCCTCATTCCGCCCGACACCCTGCTGGTCGACATCGCCGGCCCGCTGGAAGCCTTGCGGTATGCAAACGAGGAGCAGGACGAGGTTCGGTTCGACTATCGCTACATTTCCGCGACCCCTCGGCAGCAGACATCCATCGGACTGACGCTGGATGGGCTGGAACCGCTGCCCGACAGCCTGCCGGATGATGCCGTGCTGATCATTTCCGGCAGCCTCACGGTCGGCATTGCCGAGATCGCACGCGATCCGGAACTGAAGGTGCTGACGCGCTGGCTGGCACAGGCCGTTCGCCCCGACATCCGGCTGATGACCATCTGCTCCGGCGCTTTGCTTGCCGCCGCCGCGGGGCTGATGGAAGGCTGCCAGTGCACCACGCATGTCGAATGCCTGGATGAGCTGCGGGCGCTCGCCCCGACCGCCAGCGTGCTCGACAACCGGCTCTATGTCGAGGACGGCAATCGCTTTTCGAGCGCCGGGATTTCAACCGGGATCGATCTGATGCTGCATGTCGTGGGGCGGTTCGTCTCCCCGCTGACCGCGCTTTCGGTGGCCCGCAAGATGGTCATCTATCTTCGCCGCAGCGGACAGGACCCGCAGATGTCGCCCTGGCTTTCGGGGCGCAATCACATTCACCCGGCAATCCACCGCGCCCAGGATGCGATCATGGCCGATCCGGCGCGCGAGTGGTCGCTGCCGGGGCTTGCGGCCATAGCCCATCTCAGCGAACGGCATCTCTCCCGTCTGTTTCGCGAACATGTCGGATTGTCCGTCGTCGATTACGTCAATCTGATGCGGGTGACGCTTGCCCAGGAACTGCTCAAACAATCGCGGCTCGACATGGAAAGCCTGGCGCAGCGGGCCGGCTTTGCCTCGTCGCGGCATATGCGCCGCGTCTGGTCCCAGCACCACGGCGTGTCGCCCAGCGAATTCCGAAGGACCGGCAAGTGACTGATTGCACTCTCTTTCGTTTTCAGACCCATCCACGATTTTAATGGTACCCGTCGCTTACGCTTGATAGCGTCTCCCTAACCCTTCCCCGTCCCCTCTCCTTCTCCACTTTTCGAGGCTTTCCATGCAGAAACGTGCTCTCGGCCGCACCGGCCTTTCCATCGCCCCCGTCGTGCTTGGCGGCAATGTCTTCGGCTGGACCGCCGACGAGAAGACGTCCTTCGACATTCTCGATCGTTTCTTCGACGCCGGCTTCAACACGATCGATACGGCCGACATCTATTCAAGCTGGGCCGATGGCCATGTCGGCGGCGAAAGCGAGACGATCATCGGAAACTGGCTGAAGCGTGGAAGCGTGCGCCGGGAAGATGCGATCATCGTCACCAAGGTCGGCGGCGACCTCGGCGAGAACCGTCGGGGCCTCAGCGCCCGCTGGATCGCCGAGGCGGTCGACGATTCCCTTCGCCGCCTGCAGACCGACTATATCGATCTCTATCTCGCCCACTGGCCGGATGCGGACACTTCCCACGAGGAAAGCCTGACGGCCTTCTCCCGGCTCAAGGAGCAGGGCAAGGTCCGGGCGATCGGCTGCTCGAACCTCAATGCCGAACAATTGCAGGCGACCTTAGATGCCGCCAAGGCAGCGGGTGTCGGCCGCTACGACGTGCTCCAGCCCGAATACAATCTCTATACGCGCTCGACCTTCGAGGGAGATCTCGCAGCACTCTGCCAGAAGGAAGAGATCGGGGTCATCACCTATTTCGCCCTCGCCTCGGGCTTCCTGACCGGCAAGTACCGCAGCGCTGCCGACACCGAAGGCAAGGCTCGCGGCGAAGACATGGGTCCTTATCTGAATGACCGCGGCTTCCGCATCCTTGGTGCATTGGATGCCGTGGCCGCAGAGACCCAGACCAGCCCGGCAACGGTCGCCATCGCCTGGATCGCGGCCCAGCCCGCTGTCACCGCACCGATCGCATCGGCCACGAGCCTGCGCCAGCTGGAGAGCCTGATTGCCGCCGGAAAGCTGGAGCTGACCAAGGCGCAGATCGAAGCCCTGAACGCGGCCAGCGCATGAGCCGCGCCTCGCTTGTGATCCGGGATGCCACGGCGGCTGACGAAGCCGCCTGGCGTGGCCTCTGGAATCAGTATCTCGCCTTCTACAAGGTGGACCTCGCCGACGATGTCACGGCCCATACCTGGGCGCGCATCCTCGACCCTTCGTCGCGCGTCGCCATGCGGGTGGCCGAGGTCGAAGGCGTGCTGGCGGGTTTCGCCATCCATCATTTCCACGATTCCACCTGGGTGAAGACGCCGGATTGTTATCTGGAAGACCTATTCCTCGACGCCACGTTTCGCGGTCGCGGCATCGGCCGGGCGCTGATCGACGACCTCATCGCGCTTTCCAGGGCCAAGGGCTGGTCGCGGCTCTACTGGCACACCGACCGGGGCAACGAGACGGCGCGCAAGCTCTACGACACCTATGCCCCGGAAGATGGTCACGTGCGCTATCGGCTGAAATTCAGCTGATCCTCATCACCCGCGCCAGCGGAAGAAATCGATGAAGGCGCGCAGCGCCGGGCGCATCTGACGGCGGCTCGGATAGTAGATCGAGAAGCCGTCAAAGGGCGGGCACCAGTCGTCGAGCACGCGCACCAGACGCTCTCCTTCGATGTCCGCCTCGATGCGGGCATCGAAAACATAGGCGAGCCCTGCCCCATCTAGGGCCGCCTGTCGCATCAGGCTCTGGTCGGAGAGGATCAGGCCGCCCCGGACATCCACCGTGATCGCCCTGCCGTCCTTCTCGAATTCCCAGCGATAGAGGGTGCCGCTGGAAAACCGCCGGCGGATGCAGATATGGCTTGCGAGATCGCGCGGATGGATCGGCTTCGGGTGGCTCTCGAAATAGCCCGGCGCGCCGACGACGGCACTCCGCCACGGCCCACTCACCCGCACGGCGACCATATCGGCTTCCAGATGTTCACCGAGCCGCAAGCCGGCGTCGAAGCCTTTCTCGACGATATCCTCGAACCGGTCGTCGGTGACGATCTCCAGTTCGATATCGGGATAGAGCCGGACGAATTCGCCGAGACGCGGGGCGATCAGATCCCGTGCGGCAAGGAGCGGCATGGTGATGCGCAAGGGGCCGGCCGGCTTGTCGCGTCCGTCGGACAGGGCCGTCAGGGCAGCTTCGATGTCGCCCAGCGCCGGGCCCAGCACGTCGAGAAGCCTGCGACCTTCCTCGGTCGGGGCGACGCTGCGCGTGGTGCGCGCCATCAGCCGCAACCCGACACTGCTTTCGAGCGCCGAGATTGCGTGGGTGACGGCCGAGGGAGCGATGCCCAGCTCCGTGGCCGCTGCGCGGAAGCTTCCATGCCGCGCAACGGCGGCCAGTACCGCCAGCTGGGAGAGTTGAGTTCGGTTCATAATTCTAAATTATAGAACAACCCATCACGATCCGCACCCATTTTCAGAACTCATCGGACGCCCTAGATTGCCTCTACCTGCTGTGCCGGTCCGCATCGGCATGGTATCCTGGTTCCCGAACACTCCTTGAAGGAGGCCATCATGCAATCCCGTCGTCTCGGTTCCCTTTCCCCTTCCGCCATCGGTCTCGGCTGCATGGGCATGAGCCATGCCTATGGCACCAATATCGACGAGGCCTCCGCCCAGGCCCTGATCGACCGTGCCGTCGATCTCGGTGTCACCTTCTTCGATACCGCCGAAGTCTACGGTCCCTTCACCAATGAGGAACTGGTGGGCAAGATCCTGCGCAAACATCGGGATCGGGTGCTCATCGCCACCAAGTTCGGCTTCACCATCGGCGACGCGGCGAAGGCCGCCCGGCCCTCGGGTCTCGACAGCCGGCCGGAACACCTGCGTGCGGTGGCGGATGCCTCGCTGAAGCGGCTAGGGGTCGAGGTGATCGATCTCTTCTACCAGCACCGTGTCGATCCCGACGTGCCGATCGAAGAGACGGTCGGCGCCATGGCGGATCTCGTGAAGGAAGGCAAGGTGCGCGCGCTCGGCCTTTCCGAGGCGAGTGCTGCGACGCTCCGGCGAGCGCATGCGGTGCATCCGATCGCGGCCATCCAGAGCGAATATTCACTGTGGACCCGCGATCCTGAAACCAACGGTGTCTTCGACACCTGCCGCGAGCTCGGCATCGGCTTCGTGCCCTTTTCACCGCTCGGGCGCGGCATGCTGACGGGGGCACTCAAGGATCTCGGCAAGCTCGGGGCGAATGATTTCCGCCGCGGACTGCCGCGCTTCGACCAGGCGAATTTCGATGCCAATGTGGCGCTGGTCACGGCACTGGAAGAGATGGCTGCCGCAAAGGGCGTCGCCGCCGGTCAATTGGCGCTCGCCTGGGTGCTGGCGCAGGGCAATTTCATCGTGCCGATCCCCGGCACCACCAAGATCGCCAATCTCGAAAGCAATGTCGCGGCGACCGCGATCATGCTCTCGCCCGAAGATCTGGCCACACTGGGCGCCCTCGTTGCCCCCGACAAGGTGGCCGGCGCTCGCTACAATGAAAGCATGGCGAAGATGGCCGGACGCTAGCCGAATAGGGGGAGGCTGTCACCGCTTCCCCCGTCTCGCCTCCCTGAACGTCCGGCGGGCCCGAAGCGCTCAGGTTCTGGAGCTCCGCCCCTCGGCCGCCGGTTTTCCGGCGTAAAACGAGCGCTTGTTTTCATACATCGCGTCGTCGGCGCGTTTCATCAGCGCCTCCATGCTTTCGCCCGGTTCGCTCGTTGCCGTGCCCATCGAGATGCTCAACACGGCATCCGAATAAAACTGGTTGTTGATCTTGAGGATCTCGTTGATCGTTTCGGCCATGCCGAGGGCAACCTGGTGATCCGCACCCGGCATCAGGACGGCAAATTCGTCGCCGCCGATGCGCGTCGCGTGATGCGGCGGCTTCACGACGCTGTTCAGCACCTCGCCAAAGCGCCGCAACAGCTGATCGCCGGCATCATGCCCGCGCTCGTCATTAGCCTCCTTCAAACCGTTGAGGTCGATGACGATGGCCGAGACCGGGCGCAGCGACTTGCGCTCCAGCCGGTTCAGTTCGTCCGTATAGAAGGCGCGGTTGTGCAGCTTGGTCAAAATGTCGTGTTTGCCGAGATATTCGAGATAGGCCTCGGCCTTCTTGCGGGCCGTGATGTCGGTCAGGGCCACCTGCACCCGCGACCAGTCGTGCTCATGCCCGGGGAACACCGCAAAGTTCAGGAGGATATGCCGCTCGCTGCCGTCGAGGGCGTAGTTGACCACTTCGCGACTGTGGAAGAGGCGATTTTCCCAGAGATCGACCAACTGCTCCCGGAATGGTTTTTCCATCTCGCCGCGAAAGATTTCGCTCTGGCGCATCAGGAGCGTCTGCCGATCCGGCGCCCCGAAGAGATCGAGGGTCGCCTGGTTGACATCAAGGATCCGGATTTCGGACATGCATTGGCGCACGAATTCGGGATGAACATCGGTGAAGACGCGAAAGTCCACGATACCGCGGGCACGCACATCCTCGAGCAGGGTGTGAATGCCGCTGAAATCCTCGATCCAGAGCGACACGGGCGAATGCTCGAAGACCCCTTCGGCATAACGACGATTTTCCTGTTCGGCCCGCCGCGCATCTTCCCGATCGGTGACGTCCTCGGTTGTGACGAGCAGCTGGCCAAGTGTCTCCTCGTGACCGGGCAGGACGGAGCCGCGCAGCTGAATGTCGAGCCGGCGCCCGGAGAGCGTATAATTCGCCGTGGACCCGACGAATTCCGTCTTGCCATCCCAGAGATCCGTCAGTTCGTTGATATGGGTTTCCCACATATCATCGCGGAAAACCTTGTCGAGATTGCCAGAAAGCTCTTCCAGGCTGGCCGCCTCGAACAATTCGAGCGTCTTGCGGTTGACCTTCAGGATGCGGATCTTGGCCGAGCATTCCGCCACGCGTGACACATCCTGTCGCAGAAAGCTGCGCAGGTCGGTCACGCCGCCCGCGCGCCACTCGTCGAACTGCGCCTTGACCGCGCTGAAATCCTCGATCCACATCGCAATCGGGGCGAGTTCAAAGATGTTCGAATCGATGGAATCGGTCATGAAACTAGCCTGTCTGAATTCATCGCGTCATACGGAATAGGATGGAGCACAACCCGCACCCTAGGTAGAGTTGATTAACGCTCTGTTGCTCGCAAAGGGTTGAAAGCGGCTCACCTGCGCTTGCGGGGCGAGCGGCGGTCTCAGCTTCTCGTGATACCGCGCCGATAGGCGGACGGTGTCGTGCCGGTCACCGTCTTGAACATGCGCGTCAGGTGGCTCTGGCTGCTGAAGCCGCAGGCGCTGGCGATCTGGGCAATCGGCTCCACGCCTTCCAGCATGCGGCGGGCGCGGTCGATGCGGCGGTTCATGATGAAGCCATGGGGCGACACACCGCAACTGAGACTGAACATGCGCTGCAGATGGAATTCGCTCAGGCCCGCCAGGGTCGCCAGTTCCTGCAGCGTGATCGCGCGATGGAGCGCCGAGTCGATAAACTCGATCAAGCGCCGACGAACCACAGGGGCGAGACCGCCACGCAGGGTCACGGCCTTCTCGCCGCCATACCGCGGATCAAGGAAGAGATGCCCGACGGATGCCGTCAGCGCCTGCTCGGCCCAAAGCCGGTCCCCGCTTCGCGTCGCTTGGGCAAGCTGCCCGAGTGCGCCGGCCAGCTGCGGCGCTTCACCGAAGGTCGTTTCGGGAATGACCATGAGCCGCGCATCGCGGTCGAAGGTCTCGGAAAAAAGCCGTCGCAGCTCCTGGTCCGAAACATAGAGATGGACGAAATCGAAGGTGTCGGTGATTTCCCACTCCGACGAAGCGCCCTCGGGCATGATGCAGAGCGCACCCGGCCAACCATGAATGGAGCCGGCATCGATACGGCGGGTGCCGTCCCCGCCGAAGAGGTAACAGCTGAACGTGTGGCCATCGGCGCGCTCGTAGCGCATCCGGTCATGGCTGTTGCGCCAGAGGGCGCTGGCCCTGCCCTCGCCGAGGTCGAGCGCATGCAGCCGCTCGGCACGGGACGAAGCGGACAGCGAACTGAAGACGGACGAGGCATGCAGCATGAGAATGGTCCGATGATCTCGGCGCATTCTAGCGCAAGACGGCCCCTGCGCCACCCATCCGCCACCATCGTCGCACGCTTCGGCGCAGTTCACCGCAAGATCATGCAAGAATTCTCAATCGGACCGGCGCTCAAGTCACTGACAACGCCATGACGCGGCACCCGGCATGACTGGCCGCTCGCTGCACAAGACCGAATTGAACCCGCCATGACCAATCTCCTGCTGTTTTCCTCCACCGTCCTGATCTGGGGTACGACCTGGATCGCGATTGCGCTTCAGATCGGCCCCGTCCCGGTGCTGGTCTCGGTGTTCTACCGCTTCGCCACCGCCGCCCTCATTCTGGTCGCGGCCCTCGTGGTCACTCGGCGGCTGAAGGTGCCGACGCGCGCCCAGCAACCTTTCGTGCTTGCCCAGGCGCTCTGCCTGTTCTGCTGCAACTTCCTCTGCTTCTACCATGCCGCCAGCTATGTGCCCTCGGGCCTGATCTCGGTCGTCTTTTCGCTGGCGACGATCTACAACGCGGTCAATGCCCGTCTCTTCTTCGGCGACCGCATCAGTCCGCGCACACTGCTTGCCGCAGCCTTGGGTGCCACCGGCCTCGTCCTGCTCTTCGGGGTGGACATCCTGTTCAGTCTCAATCCGGACAGCTGGAAGGGCATCGGCCTCTCGGCTTTGGGCACGCTGTTCTTCTCGCTCGGCAACATGGCCTCGCGGCGCAACAGCGCATCCGGCATCGCGCCGATCACCGCCAATGCCTGGGGCATGAGTTATGGGGCGCTGGCGCTGCTGGCTTTGATTTTCCTCACCGGCACCCCGATCGTCGCGCCGCCGACACTCACCTATTTCGGTGCCATGCTCTATCTCGCGGCGATTGGCTCGGTCGTCGGCTTCACCACCTATCTGATGCTGGTTTCGCGCATCGGCTCGCAGAAGGCAGCTTACGCCACCGTGCTCTTCCCCGTGGTCGCGCTGACGCTCTCGACACTCTACGAGGACTATCACTGGACCTTGCTTTCAGGCCTCGGCCTGCTGATGACGCTTGCCGGCAATGCGGTGATGTTTGCCAAGCTGCCGGCGCGCAAAGCCGTGCTCGTCGCAGAAAAGCTGCCGGCCTGAGAGGTTGCCAAACGGGACGCCCAATGGCAGCGGCTGTCGTGAAAACAGCTGACGCGCAGATTTCGCGCGTCAGCGCCCGCTTTCTGCGTTATGAGGGCTGAGACCCCTGACCTGCCCCGGAAAGCCAGACCATGTTCTCACCCCTCCAGCCTTGGCTCCGCTCTTGACACGGCTGACCGATAGGACGGCCCTCGACCGGCTCGGCTTTGCCGCCTTCTTCGCTGAACAGGTTGGCCCCGATGAGAGCCATCTCCTCGTGCGGCGCATCTCGTCTGTGCACCGCGATCGGCTGGATGCGATCGACGGCAGCGGCCCCGTTTCGATCACGCTTGCCCCGAATGCCAACACGGCCGAATACGCTGTCGGTGACTGGGTGCTCGCCGATCCCCATGACGGGGCACTCGTGCGGCGCCTGGAGCGCCGTACCGTCTTCCAGCGCCGCGCCGAAGGCGTGATCGGCCACCAGCTGGCCGCCGCCAATGTCGACACGCTCTTCGTCGTCACCTCCTGCAATGCGGACTTCAACCCGGCACGCCTCGAACGTTACCTGATCATGGCCAATGAGGCCGGCACGCGCCCGGTCATCGTACTCACCAAGGCCGATATGGTCGACGACTCCGAGACCTATGCCGCGCAGGCATCTGCGCTGCAGCGGGATCTTTCGGTGGTGATCGTCAATGCGCGCTCGCCCGACGCCATTAAACCGCTGATGCCCTGGTGCGGACCGGGTCAGACGGTGGCGCTGGTCGGCTCGTCGGGTGTCGGCAAATCGACGCTCGTCAACACGCTGTCGGGTCCGGGCGCCGGAGAGCCGCAAAAGACCGGCACCATCCGCGAGCAGGATGCCAAGGGCCGGCACACCACGACGGCGCGCTCCTTGCATGCGATTGCGGGCGGTGGCTGGGTGATCGATACGCCCGGCATCCGCACCCTCTATGTCAGCGACGTCACCGACGGCATCGACACGCTGTTTGCCGAGATCACCGAGCTTGCACCGCATTGCAAGTTTCGTGACTGCAGCCATTCGCATGAAAAAGGCTGCGCCGTGCAGGCCGCGATCCGGGAGGGCACGCTCGATCCGGACAGGCTCGAGCGCTGGCGTCAGCTTCAGGCGGAGAACCGCGACCGCACGCCTGTCTATACCGGACCGAAGGGCAACAAGACGCTGCGCAAGAAGAAGTATTGAGCTTTCGACCGCACATCCCTACATAGGGGATACAGACGACGCCCTTCGCACGCGTCGCATCCGCTCGCCCCGTGCGAGCTTATCTTCCCCGTTTACCGCGACATCTAGGGCTTCGGCATCCTGCCGGGGCATATTCCGAATTGGAGACCAGCATGGCAGACGAAACCACCGCCCCCGCGGCGCAGAAGGGCTATGAGCCCATCCCCTTCGCCAAGAAGCACCGCATCTCGGTCGAAGACGCCAAGGCAATCCTTGCCAAGCATGGCAGCGACCGCAAGTCCGCCGACAAGGAAGGCCGCCGCGTCAGCCTTTGAGGTTTTCGCCGCCTGTCCCTGGCGTTGCTGACATCAGGTAGAAACAAATGAGCCCTTCCCCTGTTTGACGGGGGGAAGGGCTTTTTCATGGGCGATCGAGAGAGGCCGGCAGAGCGCCTGCCTGAGCCAGACCCGCGCTTAGGCGCGCAGCGCACCGCCGGTGGACTTCTCTACATTGCCGACAATCTTCTTCGTCAGCGCGTCGAAATCCTCGTCGGTCAGGGTCTTGTCGGCCGGCTGGATCAGCACTTCGATCGCCACCGACTTCTTGCCTTCGCCGACAGATGCACCTTCGAAGATATCGAAGACGTTGACGCCTGATATCAGCTTGCGGTCCGCACTGGTTGCGGCCTTGATGATCGCGCCAGCTTCGACCGCCTTTTCGACGACGAAGGCGAAGTCGCGCTTCACCATCTGGAAGGGCGAAAGCTCAAGTGCTGCCTTCGTGCGGGTCGCCTTCTTCTTCGGCTCCGGCAGGGCATCGACATAGATCTCGAAGCCGCATAGCGTACCGGAGACATCGAGCGCTTCCAGCGTCTTCGGATGGAATTCACCGAAGGTGCCGAGGATGACCTTGGGGCCGGCCTTGATCGTGCCGGACCGGCCGGGGTGATACCATTCAGGACCACCCTGTTCGATCTGGACATTGCTCATCGGAATGCCGCAGGCTTCGAGGACTGCCAGCGCATCGGCCTTGGCATCAAAAACGTCGACCGGCTTGCCGCCGCCCTTGGCGGTGTTCGACCAGGCGCGACCGGCACCGGCAAGCGAGGCCGTGCCACGACGGACGCCACCGGCGACGCGGCGCTGGGTGTCGGGCGTATCGCCTTCATAGGTGCCGGAAACCTCGAAGATCGCCACATCGCCGAAGCCACGGTCGGCATTGCGCTGGGCAGCCGTCAGGAGGCCTGGCAGCAGCGAGGGGCGCATGTCGGACATGTCGGCTGCGATCGGATTGACGAGCTTCAGCTTGTCGCTGCCGCCGCCGAAAAGCTTCGCATGCTCGGCCGGGATGAAGGACCAGGTGACGGCTTCCAGCATGCCGCGCGCGGCAAGCGCCCGGCGCGCCGTGCGGGTGCGGATCTGCAGCGTGGTCAAAATCTTGCCATTGACCGAGCCGGTCGGCGGCAGCGGTTCCGGCGCGATTTTGTCGACGCCGAACATGCGCATGACCTCTTCGACGAGATCCGCCTTGCCATCGACGTCAGGACGCCAGGAAGGAACCGAGACCTTGGCGGCCTTGTCGTCACCCGAGAGGATCTCGAAACCAAGGGCCGTCAGGATCTGGCGCGATTCGTCATTGGAGACGGTCAGGCCGGTCAGGCGCTTCACTTCCGCATAGGGGAAGTCGACCACCTTCTTCTGGTGACCCTTGTAGCCCTCAACCTTGGCTGCAGCTGCCGTGCCGCCACACATCTCGAGCACCAGTTCGGTGGTGCGCTCGAGGCCGGGGACCATGTATTCCGGATCGACGCCACGCTCGAAGCGGTAGCGCGCATCGGTGATGATGCCATGGGCGCGGCCGGTCTTGGCGATGTTGATGGGATCCCAGAGGGCCGACTCGATCAGTACGTTGACGGTGTTCTCGTCGCAGCCCGAATGTTCGCCACCCATGATACCGCCGATCGATTCCGGACCGTTATCGTCAGCGATGACGACATTGTTCGGGTTCAGCTTGTAGGTGCGGGTATCGAGCGCGAGGATTTCCTCACCCTCCTTGGCGCGGCGCACGACAAGCGCGCCCTTGACCTTGTCGGCGTCGAAGACATGCATGGGGCGACCCTGGTCGAAGGTCATGTAGTTGGTGACGTCGACGAGCGCCGAGATCGGACGAAGCCCGATCGACAGCAGACGCTGCTGCATCCATTTCGGGCTCGGGCCGTTCTTCACGCCACGCACGAGGCGATAGGCAAAGCCCGGGCAGAGATGGTCTTCGAGTTCAAGCTTCACCTCGACCGGGGTCTCACCCTCGACCTTGAACGCCGGTGCCTTCGGCGCCTTGAGCTTACCCAGGCCGGAGGCGGCCAGATCACGGGCAATGCCGAAAACCGAGGTGCAATCCGGACGGTTCGGGGTCAGGTTGATCTCGATGACCGGATCGTCGAGGCCGGCATAAGAAGCGAAGGACGTGCCCACGGGCGCATCCTCGGGCAGATCGATGATGCCGTTGTGGTCGTCGGAGATGTTGAGCTCCTTTTCGGAGCACATCATGCCATGGCTCTCGACGCCACGGATCTTGCCGACCGAGAGCGTCACATCGATGCCCGGCACATAGGTGCCCGGACGCGCCAAAGCACCGATCATGCCGGCGCGGGCATTCGGCGCACCGCAGACGATCTGCACCGGCTTGCCGTCACCGGCATCGACGGTCAGGACCTTGAGGCGATCGGCCTCCGGATGCTTCTCGGCCGTCAGGATCTTGGCGATGACGAAGGGCTTGTAGGCCGCCTTGTCATCGACATCCTCGACCTCAAGACCGATCGCGGTCAGCCGCTCGCAGATCTCGTCGAGCGAGGCCTCGGTTTCCAGGTGATCCTTCAGCCAGGAGAGTGTGAATTTCATTGTCTCGTTCCCATCTGCATCTTGCCCGAAGCGTCCAGCGGACGACCGCCTGACGCCTGTCTTCCGAGGAGCATGCTGACCACCGTCACATCGAGATCGATATCGGGCCAGTGAATGCTCGACGGCATGAATTCCACGTTGTTCCGCTCCACCGGCAGCGCCTCCTGAAGGGGCGGGTACCACCAGACCGGGACGCTGACGATCCGACCGTCCGTCAGTTCCACATGCAGCAGGTCGTCATCGCAAAGCAGGTCGACCGGGCGCATGTTGTCGAGATGTTCAATCACGTCACATTTGCCTTCATTCACTCGGAATGGCGGTTTCATCCACCCGTCCGCCTGGCCGCCCCTCTTGCAGCGGGACAGCCACGCATTGTGCCGATCAGGCGCTCAAACCGCCAAACAGCGTCGGCACATCCAGCGGGCGGAAGCCGTAATGGCTCATCCAGCGGACATCGGCGTTGAAGAAGTCGCGGAGATCAGGCATGCCGTATTTCAGCATGGCGATGCGGTCGAGGCCCATGCCCCAGGCAAAGCCCTGGTATTCGTCCGGATCGAGACCGCCGGCGCGCAGCACATTCGGGTGCACCATGCCGCAGCCGAGGATTTCCATCCAGTCCTTGCCTTCGCCGAACTTGACGATCGGGCCCGAGGAGCGGTCGCACTGGATGTCGACTTCGAAGCTCGGCTCGGTGAACGGGAAGAAGGACGGGCGGAAGCGCATGGTGACGCTGTCGACCTCGAAGAAAGCCTTGCAGAACTCTTCCAGGATCCAGCGCATGTTGGCGACATTCGCCGTCTTGTCGATGACCAGACCCTCGACCTGATGGAACATCGGCGAATGGGTCGCATCTGAGTCCTGGCGATAGGTCTTGCCCGGAATGACGATGCGGATCGGCGGCTTCTGGGCTTCCATGGTGCGGATCTGCACCGGCGAGGTGTGCGTGCGCAGCACCTTGCGGTCACCGTTCTCGTCGGGCGAGAGGAAGAAGGTGTCGTGCATCTCGCGGGCCGGGTGGCCTTCGGGGAAGTTCAGCGCCGTGAAGTTATAATAATCGGTCTCGATATCGGGACCTTCGGCGATCGAGAAACCCATGTCGGCGAAGATCGCGGTGATTTCATCGACGATCTGGCTGATCGGGTGGATGCGGCCGCGCTCGGCGGGCGAGGAGCGCACCGGCAGCGAGACATCGACGGTCTCTGCCTTCAGGCGCGCATTGATCGCGGCGTCCTTGAGGGATGCCTTGCGGGTGGTAATCTCGTCGGTCACCTCATTCTTCAGCGCGTTGATCGCCGCACCGCGCGTCTGGCGCTCTTCCGGCGTCATCGTGCCCAACGTCTTCAGGAGTTCGGAGACCGAGCCCTTCTTGCCGAGTGCGGAGACGCGCACCGCCTCGATCGCGGCCTCGTCGCCGGCTGCGGCGATCTCGGCGAGCAGCTGTGCCTTCAAAACGTCTAGTTCAACCATCTCATCCTGCCTTGGCGGTCTTCGGGCCATCCACCGAAAGGGGTGGAACCCGCATCAGAAATTCAGTTGCCATGATAAAGCGTCGCAGATCACTACCCATGTGCAGGCGGCCAATCAACCGGGCGAGCGGCAAAATTCGGCCGATCAGAGCCGTCAGCCTGACCAATTCGACGCGGGCCGCTTCCGGCGCCCGGGCAAGCCAGGCCTCAAGGGCCGCCGGACAGGTGGCCTCGGGGTTCACCGCGAAGGCGGTCACGACGAGGAAGTAGAGCAGGACGTCGCGCGCCTGGGCCATGGCGAGTGGCATGACCGAGGCCGGGTCTTCTTCGAAGTCCATGAAACCGACCGCACCGTCTTCGAGGAAAAAATCCCGCACATGCGGCCGGCCGTGGCTCAGCCCTGCGGCATGGACCCTGCCCAGCGCCTCCGCCACCTGGATCAAGAAGGCATCATGCGCCACCGGGTCGGCATCGCGCATCTCCCTCATGCGACGGTCGATCGTCGGACCGACATCGGACATGACCATTGCGGTGGCTGAGGCGTAGACGATCTTCGGCACCGGAAAACCCGCCGCAGCAAAGGAGCGGATGCGGGAGACCTCCCGTGCCTGCATGGCCTCGGGCGAAAGCTGCGGCGAGGGCCTGAGAACGGGAATGCGGAAGAGGGCCGCAAAGAAGCCCTGCACCGCCACCAGCGGCGGCAGGACCTTGCCGCCCTGGCGCTTGATCCAGACGGTGCGGTCCTTCAGCTCCAGCCGCTGCACGCGGCCGTCGCTTTGCATCATCGCGCGCAGCAGCTCGCCGATCTCGTCACTGCCGAGCAGGATCCCGTCTTCGATCGCGGCGCCCGGCCCATCCGGATATGCCATGTCAGCTCCATCGACACGCCCGTTTCCAGCGCGCGTCCTTGCCTTTTTAGTCGTTCTGCCCTTCACGCCGGTCAGGCGCGATCGCAAAGAAAAACCCGCGCCGGTCGTCCAGCGCGGGTTTCCCAAGATGTCAAACGTTCGGGAAGCGCTGGCTTACTTGACCGCGCTTTCAAACTCGTTGGCCGTGCCGGCGTCCTTGAGGTAGACGAGCGCGTTCTTGGAAGCTTCAACGAGCTTCGCGAATGCTGCCGGCTCATGGATGGCGAGGTCGGAGAGAACCTTGCGGTCGACTTCGATACCAGCCTTGTTCAGGCCGTCGATGAAGCGGCCGTAGGTCAGGCCGAATTCGCGGACGGCAGCGTTGATACGCTGGATCCACAGAGCGCGGAAGTTGCGCTTGTTGACCTTGCGGTCGCGGTAGGCGAATGCCTTCGAACGATCAACGGCAGCCTTTGCGGCGCGGATCGTGTTCTTGCGGCGGCCGTAGAAGCCCTTGGCTGCCTTGAATACCTTGTTGTGCTTGGCGCGGGAAGTTACGCCACGTTTTACGCGTGCCATGTCATGATCTCCTTAAATGATCCAAAAAGCGTGGGGTCTCAGAGACCGTTCGGCAGGTAGTTCTTGATGACCTTCTTGCCGTCAGCTTCGGCGAGAACCATCGTGCCGCGAGCGTTGCGGATGAACTTGTTGGACCGCTTGATCATGCCGTGGCGCTTGCCGGCGCCAGCCGCGAGGACCTTGCCGGTTGCAGTGATCTTGAACCGCTTTTTGGCGGAGGATTTCGTCTTCATCTTGGGCATTTTGCTACTC
This sequence comes from Rhizobium sp. AG855, assembly GCF_003610655.1. NCBI lineage: Bacteria > Pseudomonadati > Pseudomonadota > Alphaproteobacteria > Hyphomicrobiales > Rhizobiaceae > Rhizobium > Rhizobium sp. AG855. The sequence continues at coordinate 3,398,477 of NZ_RAQG01000003.1, forward strand.
CATTGTTCTTGTATCGAAACAGGCAGACGAATGCCCGTTTTCAAGCATAAAGAACGGCCACGGCATGCCCTGCCGGACCGTTCGGACGGGCGCTTATAACCGCAGACCCGAAAAAGCGCAACGGGGCGTGGATTTTATTCTTCGCCGTCGGGTTTTCCGTCATGCATGCGTGACGGCAAGGTCAGCGTGACCTGCAATCCGCCAAGTGCAGAGCGGGCGAAGGAAAGCCCGCCACCATAGGCCGACAGCACGTCGGCGCTGATCGCAAGCCCGAGCCCCGACCCTTCCCCCTCACCCAGATGCACGCCACGCCCGGCAATCTCGGCCAGGGCTGCCTCCTCGACACCGGGACCGTCATCCTCGACACAAAGGCGGATGCGATCGCCCTTTCGTTCGGCAGACACCGAGATGACGCCCAACGCAAACCGGGTCGCGTTGTCCAGCACGTTGCCGAGGGCTTCGGCGAGATCGGCGGGATCCATGTCGACCGTCAGCGTATCGTCAAGCCGGAGGTTCCAGTCGATGCCGCGCGCCGTCGTGACCGGCATCAGCACCGAGACCAGCTTGCCGGCGAGAGACGCAAGCCGCGTCTGCGCCATCTGCTCCACCCCGAGCCGGGCCGATTGCAGCTGCCTGTCCGCCCGCTGGCGGATGAGATCCACCTGCTGGCGGATCAGCGCCTTTTCCGGTTCGGGCAGCCCGTCGGCCACGTGCAGGAGCACCGTCAGCGGGGTTTTCAGACCGTGGGCAAGATCGCTTGCACGCGCCCTTGCCCGCTCGACAGCGGTTTCGCGCTCCTGCAGCAACTGGTTCAGTTCCAGCACCAGTGGCTTCAGCTCCGTCGGCCCCTCCCCCTCGAAGTGGTCCAGGAGGCCGGAGCGCACCCGCGCGAGGCTCGCCTGGAGACGCGACAGCGGGGCAAGCCCGATCCCGATCTGCAGCAGGGCTGCGGCGAGCAGAACGGCTGCGGTGGCGGCGAGCATCACGGCCATCGAGCCATGATACTCGGAGATCGCATCGTCGATCACCTTGCGGTCGAAAGCCGCGAACAGCGTGAAAGGGCGGGTGCCGCCTGGGGTTTCGAGGTCGATCCAGCGGAGATCGACGAGGATCGGCGCGCCATCGGGGCCTTCCGTCTCACGAAAGCCGTAGGGGCCGGCATGAAGGGCGGACAAGGGCAATTCGACATCCCAGAGGGAGCGCGACCGGATCACCCGGCCATCCTCGGCAATCACCTGCCAATACAGGCCGCTTCCAGGCAGGCCGAACCGCGGATCGCTCGGCTCGTTGGTCACAACAGGCTCGCCCTTGCGGATCTCGATGCTCGCGGCCAACTGATCCATGATCGCCGACATATCGGCGCGATAACGATCGGCGGCATAGGTGGAGAAGACCCGGCTGAGCCCGAAGCCGACCAGCACCAGCACGAAGGCGATCGCCAGGACGGCACCGATCACCAGGCGCAGGCGCAGAGACTGCATCATGCGCCGTCGCCCGACAGCGTGTAGCCAAAGCCCCGCCGGGTGGCGATGGCCAGCGGATGGGTCTTGCGGCGGATCCGCGCGATCATCGCTTCGACGGCATTCTTGGCGGCATCGTCGTCGCGGCCCTGGACCTGGCGGGCGATTTCCAGCGGATCGAACACCCGCGCCGGTTCCGTGACGAGCAGCGACAGAAGCCGGTACTCAAGCGGCGTCAGTTCGATCGGGCGCCCTTCAAAGGTCACACGCCGTGCCGCATCGTCAATCACGAAACCACCAGCCGAGGCTTTGGTCTTGATGCGTCCGCCGGCCCGGCGCAGCAGTGCCTTCAGCCTTGCAATCAGTTCCTCATTGCGGAAGGGCTTGGGCAGGTAGTCATCGGCGCCGGCTTCAAAACCGTCAACCCGCTCCATCCAGGACCCGCGCGCGGTCAAGACGAGGATCGGCGTTTCGAGGCCGGCCGCCCGCCAGCGTTTCAGGATCGACAAGCCGTCCATGCCCGGAAGGCCGAGATCGAGCACAATCGCGGTATAGTCACCCGTCTCGCCTTCCGCCCAGACCTCCGGGCCCGATGTCAGGTGATGGACGACGAAGCCCTCCGCCTCCAGCTTCGACCGGGTGTAGTCGGCAATGGTCGCATCATCTTCAGCCAGCAATATGCGCATCGTTCACCATCCAAACAGGGTCAGGCGCCGGCCGCTTGCGGCATCCAGCTTCAGGGTGCGAACGGTGGCGCCTTTCTGGATCTTCAGCGTATAAAAGGGCTTGCGTGCCTCGAGATCGAGATTGACCGAGATGACGCGCCCGCCGCCCATTTCCTGCACGCGCTTCAAAATATCCTTCAGCGGCAGGATGCGCCCCTCGCCGACAGCCTCGCGGGCGCGCTGATGATCACGGTCCGGTTGCGATCGTCCCGATCCGCTGCTGCCTTCATTGCCGCCCTTGCCATCGTCCCCGCCGTCATGATTGCCATCATCGTCGCTGCCGTTGTCCCTGCCGCTGTGGTCATCACCACCGCCGGAACCGCCGTCGCTTCCGCCATCGTCGTCGCCGCCGTGACCGCTGTCGTCACTGCCGCCGTCGTCGCTTCCGTCCTTTGCGGCAGCCTGCGGCGCCCACGCAAGCTGCGTGGCGACACAAGACGCGGCAAGAAGCAGGAACAGAAAGCGGCGGCGGTCCATCACGGGCTCGATCAGTAGCGGGGGGCCAGCCTAGCGCGACCATGCGCGGCCGCCAACTGACAAATGATTAGCCCCGTCCGGTGGGGGCCGGACGGGGTAAAACGGCGATGGTCCCGCGGCGGCTAGGGCATCGCCGTTGGCACCGGCTTAGGGGGCCGGAATGACGGTGACGCCGGTCAGCGTGCCCCTGGGCGCCCGCAGCTTGATTTCGGTTCGGCCATGTTCCGCTTCGGTCTCGAAGCGCAGACGCTTGCCGTTCTGATCGACCGGGACCATCGACCCGTTGAGCAGGCCCTGCAACTGTGCATCGTTGACGATCAGACGGATTTCATCGCGATTTCCACCCTCACCGTCATCCATGCGGTCGTCGCTATCGCCGGCGGCGCGGTCGCCGCCGTGGTCGTCGCCCTTGTCGTGATCCGGGCCGTCGTCACTGGAATCGTGATGGCCCGAACCACGTCCGGAGTCGTCACGACCACTCTCATGGCTGTCATCGCTGCCGCTGTCATCGCTGCCGCTGTCATTGCCATCGTCGCTGCCGCCACGGGCCTGGGCCTGTTGCTGCATGAGCGCGGAGAGCGGGGCCGGGGCCATGGCGCCCACGGCCGGCAGAAGGGCGAGCGCGAGCACCGCCGTGCCGGACGCGAGAAGGGTGCGTCGGATGCGTGCAGTCATGATGCTACCTCCATAATTAGACATATTCGATGGAAGGATCATGCATTGTGCCGACTGACAGACCGGCCAAGCCGACGGTCAGCATTCTGTCAGCAATTCATGCTGCCTGACCGGATGCACCGTTCACGCACGAAAAAGCCGCCTTGCGGCGGCTTCTTCAATTCCGACAGGTGCGGCGGCGGAGCCGGCCTCAGGCTCACTTCGGAGCGAGCACCATCATCATCTGGCGACCTTCGAGCTTGGGTTCGGCTTCCACCTTGGCAATCGCCAGCGTGTCTTCCTTGACCTGCAGAAGAAGCTTCATGCCGAGTTCCTGGTGGGCCATTTCGCGGCCGCGGAACTTCAGGGTCACCTTGACCTTGTCGCCTTCTTCGAAGAAGCGGTTCATCGCCTTCATCTTCACCTCATAGTCATGGGTGTCGATGTTCGGCCGCATCTTGATTTCTTTGACTTCGACGATCTTCTGCTTCTTGCGCGCTTCAGCCGCCTTCTTCTGGTTGGCGTATTTCAGCTTGCCCAGATCGAGGATCTTGCAGACCGGCGGCTCCGCGTTGGGCGAAATCTCGACCAGATCCAATCCGGCCTCTTCCGCCATACGCAACGCCTGATCCGTCGGCACGACACCGAGGTTCTGGCCTTCTTCGTTGATCAACTGGACCTTGGGTATGCGAATTTCTCGGTTGGAGCGCGGCCCATCCTTAACGGGGGCATCGGTCTTAAACGGTCTGCGAATGGTCGTATTCTCCTCGAACTATTTCGAAATGCATGCGGTCCTGGTCCGCGCGCATACGCGTGACAGGGCTATGTGATACTTGTGTCGGCAGAGTCAATAGCATGGCTCGCAAAGAAAATCACCTGTTGTCGGTCACTTCCTGAATGTGTTTTACACCCCTGCAGCGAATCGGAGCACGTCATGAACCAGCCCGCGAACATCCTCAGCGAAAAGACCCTCACCGTCGGCACCGGGGTTTCGGCGCGGCCGATCAGCGTCATCGAGCGGTTGGCCGCGCCGGATGCGGGCGCGGACAGGCCGGTGCTGGTGTGGCTCGGCGGTTATCGCTCCGACATGTCCGGGACAAAGGCGATCGAGATGGACGCACTTGCCGCCGAGCATGGGATCGGCGCGATCCGCTTCGACTATTCCGGCCATGGCGTTTCCGGCGGCGATTTCGCCGACGGCACCATCTCGCGCTGGACCGAGGAGGCGCTTGCGGTGATCTCGGCCTCGGGCGCCCGGCGCGTCATCCTCATCGGCTCATCGATGGGTGGCTGGATTGCGCTTCGCGTCATCCAGGAAGCCCGCAGGCTCGGCCTCGGCTTCACCGTTTCAGGCCTCGTCCTGATCGCGCCGGCGCCGGATTTCACCTCCGAGCTCATCGAACCCAGCCTCACCGAGGCCGAGCGCCAGTCGCTTGAGGAGCGGGGCTTCTTCGAGGAACCGTCGGAATACAGCCCCGAGCCGAACATCTTCACCCGCGCGCTGATCGAGGACGGGCGAGAAAACCGGGTGCTGACGGGCCTGATCGAGACCGGCTGCCCGGTGCATATCCTGCAGGGCATGAAGGATCCGGACGTGCCCCATACCCACGCCCTGAAGCTGATGGAATTCCTGCCGCTCGATGACGTGGTGCTGACGCTGGTGCGCGACGGCGACCACCGTCTGTCCCGGCCCGAGGACATTGCGCGGATGAAAGCGGCCATCCTGTCGATGATCTGACGGCATCGACCGACGTCCCGGACACGCCGGCGTCAGGATATTCCTGACAGGGCGGGAACATTCTGGCCCGTCTGCCGGTTGGAACTGTCGCATTTTAACCATAGTGACCGAATTGCGGGGGAGTTCGTCCCCCGCCACGTTGACTCATGCCCTGTAGCAATCTTAACGTTTTGTTAAGGATACAGGGGACAGGTTCATGACGAACGGTTCACGCGCCATCAAGGCGCTGATCATTGCTGCAGCGGTTCTGGCACCCGCCCATGCCGGTCATTCGGCATCATCGCTGTCACGCTCGATGATTACCGGGCAGATCACGTCCCAGCCGATTGGCCATTACGAATTCTGCAAGTCCCTGCCGCAGGAATGCGCCATGCGCACCCGCCCCTCGACCCCGCCGAAGATCACCGATCACGGCTGGGGCCTGATCCATGACGTCAATGCCTCGGTCAATCATGCCATCGTGCCGATGACCGACGAGCAGATCTATGGCCGCGAAGAGGTCTGGGCCTATCCGACGGATGTCGGTGACTGCGAGGATTTCGTCCTCCTGAAGCGCAAGAAGCTGATGGAAGCCGGCTTCTCCGTGGCCGACCTCCTGATCACGGTCGTGCGCAAGCCGGATGGCGAAGGCCATGCGGTGCTGACCGTGCGCAGCCAGGCCGGTGACTTCGTGCTCGACAACCTCAATGACGACGTCAAGCTCTGGAGCGAGACGCATTACACCTTCCTCAAGCGCCAGTCGTCGACCGACAGCGGCCGCTGGGTCACGATCGAAAACGGCACGTCCGACGTTCTCGTCGGCGCGCTCCAATAAGCTAGCCGGTCGCGGCAGGCCTTGCGCCTGCCGTCAGAACCGTCGTTGCCAACACGGCCATCAGAGACACGAGTGCCAGGCATGCCAAGGCTGCGCCTGGCCCGGCCCAGTCGTTGATCCAGATCACCGAGACCGGCGCGAGCGCGGAAACGACAATGCGCACCGCCGACAGCGTGCCCATGGTCCGGCCATAGCCGGCGGCCCCGAAATAATGCAGCGGCAGGACGCCGCGCACGATTGATGTCAGGCCCTGGCCGGCACCGTAGAACAAGGCGAATGCCAGGGCGAAGCCGGTCGCAGGGATCAGCAGCGATCCGGCGAGAAGGGCGATGCCGAGCGCCATGACGGCGGCCGCGATCACGGCGGTCAAGGGCGGCGAGAACAGATTGCGCCTGATATATTCGATCAGTCGCGCCGCCACCTGGCTCGGCCCGATCAGGCTGCCGGCAAGCGTCGCAATGCCGGTGGCGTAGCCGAGATCGCGCATCAGCACGAGCAGGGTCGCGCCGATCGCCGAGATGACGAAACCGCCGGCGGCAAAGGCAATCGCCATCAGGACCATCTGCCGGGTGCGGTCCTTCGGCAGGCTCGCCTCGTCTGTGCGTTCCGCCGCCGCCGGCGTGGCCACCGTGTCGATCCGCGCCTTCGGCAGGGCAAGATGGATCGGCAGGGCTATCAGCAGATTCATGGCGGCCAGCACCAGGTAGATCTCCCGCCAGGTCATCCATGTCAGCAGCCATTGCAGCAGCGGCCAGTAGATCGTCGAGGCGAAGCCCGCGATCAGCGTCACCAGCGTGATATGCGCTCGGGCCTCCCGGCCATGGCTCTGGGCAAGGGCGGCAAAACCCGCATCATATTGCACCGCAAGTGCAATGAATTCGGCCGCAAGCGTGATGCCGGCAAACTGCCAGGCGTTCTGCATGACGGCGAAAAGCGAAAGCGCCAGAGCTGCCGCCAGCGAACCGACGCAGAGCACCAGGCGCGCGCCGAGCCGGTCGACCATCCGCCCGATCACCGGCGCTGCGATGGCGCCCGCCAGCAGGCCAAAGGAAAACACCCCGAAGACGAAGCTGCGACTCCACCCGAATTCGCGCGCGATTTCCGGTGCCAGCACCGAGAAGGAATAATAGAGCGTTCCGTAACCGATGGTCATCGTGACGCCCAGACCGATGGTCGCGGGTGAGAATTTCATGGCGCCTTGCTAGTCGTATCAGATGATGACCAGATGACAGCGCCATACGCCCTTCCGTCAAGCCGTCAGACTCACCCCTGCCCGATCAGGACGCCGGCGGCGAGCACCAGCGAACCGCCGAGCACCACCTGCATGGCGGCGCGCCAGAAGGGCGTCTCCATGTAGCGGTTCTGAATGAAGGCGATCGCCCAGAGTTCGAAGAAGACGACGATGGCGGCGGTGATCGTCGCCGTCCAGAAATGCGGGATCAGATAAGGCAGCGCGTGGCCGAGGCCACCCAGCGCCGTCATGATGCCGGAGGCAAGCCCGCGTTTGACCGGCGAACCCCGGCCCGACAGCTTGCCGTCGTCATGGGCCGCTTCGGTAAAGCCCATGGAAATGCCGGCGCCGACCGAGGCAGACAGGCCGATGAGGAAGGTCGACCAAGTGTCACCGGTCGCAAAGGCTGCGGCAAAGATCGGCGCGAGCGTCGAGACCGAACCGTCCATCAGACCTGCCAGCCCCGGCTGCACATAGGTCAGGATGAACTGGCGACGGGCGCCTTGGTCCTCTTCGGTCTTTGCCTCTTCGGTTACATGCTTTTCGCCGAGCATGCCGGCGATCTGTTCGTGGCCCTGTTCGGCGAGCGCAAGATCGCCCAGCAGCTTGCGGATGCCGGCATCGGAGGTTTTCTGAGCGGCCGCCATGTAGAAACGATAGGCACCCTGCTCCATCAGTTCCGCCTCGGTGCGGATCTGGTCGAGGGTCTGGTTCTTTCGCAGCCAGTCGGGCTTGCGGTCATAGAAACCACGGACATGGTCCCGGCGGATCAGCGGGATGCGCTCGCCGAACCGCTCGCGATGCATCTCGATCAGCATGTTGCGATGGGTGTGCTCGACCTCGGCCATGTCCTCGAAAACCTTGGCCGATTGCGGCGCATTGGCGCGCAACTGGTCGGCATAGGCGAGATAGATGCGGGCATCGTCCTCCTCGGAGGAAATGGCAAGCCCGAGAATCTCCTGTTCGCTGAGACTGTCGAAGGAGCGCTTGCCGGCGGACAGGGAGAAACCAAACATCTGTTGTCACCTTTTTAGAATTATTCTAAACTTATGCCTCTGCTCCGGTTTTTTCAAGCGGGAAGTTCCGACTTGACCACCCTGCGACGCGGACGTAGCCAGAGGCTGAACCACAGGGATGACGACGCCATGACCATGGAGCTTTCCGGACGCGCCGCACACCGCGCCGACATCACCGCCCGCGCCGAAGCCCAGATGGCGGCCATGGGCGTCGATGCCGCCTTCATCGACCGGCTGGTCGACACCTTCTATGGCCATATCCGCCAGCATCCCGATCTTGGCCCGGTCTTCGAGGGGCGGCTTGCCGGTCGCTGGCCGGAGCATATGGTGAAGATGAAATCCTTCTGGTCGTCGATCGCCTTCAAGACCGGCGCCTATGGCGGCAAGCCGGTGCAGGCCCATCACGGCGTCGACGGCATGGCCGAAGGGCTGTTTCGCCAGTGGCTGCAGCTGTTTTCCGATACGCTTGTCGAAGTCGGCGCCACCGAAGACATCCACGGCTGGTTCATGACCAGTGCCGAGCGCATCGCAAAGAGCCTCGTCCTGTCCTTGTTCTACAATCCGGCCTTCGACGATCCGGCACGCAAGCCAAGGGGCTGACGGTTCCTTGCGTGGAACAATCTGGCTGCGCAAGAAAACGCAAGAAAGCCGGCACCGCCTGGCAATTTGCCGAGCATTTCCCCTTGCACGCCAGGGTTTGCGCCTTTAGACCCGCCGCGGGAGCTGGAGGAGCAATTTTGGAAAACCAAGGCAAGAGATCATGAACCGCCGTCAATTCTTCAAGCAGGCCGGCGTTGCCGGCGTAGGCGCCGCAGCACTCGCCGCCCCTGCCCTCGCCCAGGAAAACCCGAAGGTCACCTGGCGCCTCGCTTCCTCCTTCCCGAAGAGCCTCGACATCATCTTCGGTGCTGCGACCGACATCGCAGAAAGCGTGTCGAAGGCCACGGACGGCCAGTTCGAGATCCAGGTTTATGCCGCCGGCGAAATCGTGCCGCCGCTGCAGGTCGCCGACGCCGTGTCCGACGATACCGTCGAGATGGGCCATACCTGCTGCTACTATTATATCGGCAAGGACCCGGCCTTTGCGCTCGGCACCGCCATCCCCTTCGGCCTCAATGCCCGCATGACCAATTCCTGGTTCACCGCCGGCGGCGGCAACGAGCTGCTGAACGAGTTCCTGGCCTCCTACAAGCTTTACGCGCTGCCGGCCGGCAATACCGGTGCCCAGATGGGCGGCTGGTATCGCAAGGAAATCAAGACCATCGACGACCTCAAGGGGTTGAAGATGCGCATTGCCGGCCTCGCCGGCGAGATCATGTCGAAGGTCGGCGTCACCCCGCAGCAGATCGCCGGCTCCGACGTCTATCCGGCGCTGGAAAAGGGCACGATCGATGCCACCGAATTCGTCGGTCCCTATGACGACCTGAAGCTCGGCTTCTACAAGGTGGCGCCCTATTACTACTACCCGGCCTGGTGGGAAGGCGGCCCGACCGTGCATGCCTTCTTCAACCTCGAGAAGTTCAATGCGCTGCCGGAAAACTACAAGCGCATCCTGACCGATGCCTGCGCTGCAGCGAACGCCCGCATGCTCGCCCGTTACGATGCGTCCAACGCCCAGGCGCTGCGCGAACTCGTCGCCGGCGGCGCGCAGCTCCGTGCGTTTTCGACCGACATCCTCGACACCTGCCACAAGGCGGCGAAGGAGACCTATTCGGATCTCTCGGCCAAGAACGAGTGGTTCAAGAAGCTCTTCGACAGCCAGCAGGCCTTCAAGCAGGACGCCTATCTCTGGGCCCAGATCGCCGAATACAGCTTCGACACCTACCAGATGATCCAGCAGCGCCAGGGCACACTCTAAGGCCGGACATCGACCCGAGACGGCACGCGCCCCGGCCTGTCCAAGGCCGGGGCGCGTGCATCCGCTACACTCTCTGTACTGGACGGTTGCCGGTCCGAGGGCGCATGATGGCGGCTGCGGAGGCTACCATGGCGCATGACGGCTACAACCAGTTCTGTCCGGTCGCCAAGGCCTGCGAGGTGCTGGAGCCGCGCTGGACGCTGCTGCTGCTGGCGGAGATGTGGTCCGGCTCCACGCGTTTCAACGAGATCCGCCGTGGCGTGCCCGGCATGTCGCCGACGCTGATGTCGAAGCGCCTGCGCCAGATGGAGGAGCGGGGTCTGGTGCAGCGTCTTCGCCACCCCGGATCCGGAGAGATCCATTATCGGACCGCCGCCATTGCCGACGAGCTGGAGCCGATCGTGCGGGCGCTCGGCTCCTGGGCCCATCGCAACATCGATGCGGATGTCACGCTCGAGAATCTCGATGCGCGGCTCCTGATGTGGAACATGCGCCGGAAGATCGATCCGGCCGCCCTGCCGACCGCGCGCCGCAGCGTCATCTGCTTCATCTATCCGGAATTGCCGCGCGAGGAGCAGAGCTACTGGCTGCTGTGCAGGCCGGGAAATCCCGTCGACCTCTGCTCCACCGACCCTGGTCATGCGGTCGATCTCTTCGTCACCGCCGACCTCAAGGCCCTTACCTCCGCCTGGATCGGGCTTTCGAGCCTGAAGGCCGAAATCGAACGCGACAAGATCACGCTGGTCGGCGATGCCGCGATGGCCGCCAGCATCGGTGCCTGGATGGTGCGCAGCTCCTATGCGACAGCGCCCCCCTGACGGTCCACTTTCTGTACCGGCAGCGCTACAGTTCCTACACTGGCCCCTGATCCCGGCGACCGCGACACTCCTCTCTCCATCACAAGGAGAGAGACCATGCAAAATTTTGCAGCAATGCCCGCCGCCGTTGCCTCGGTTCCAGTACCGGATCTCGCGGCGCTGAAGACCCGCCAGCAGGGCGCCTGGGCGTCGGGCGACTATGCCGTCGTCGGCACGACCCTGCAGATCGTCGGCGAAACCCTCTGCGAAGCGATCGATCTGCGCGCTGGCGAGACGGTGCTCGATGTCGCCGCCGGCAACGGCAATGCCACGCTCGCTGCCGCCCGCCGCTTTGCCGTGGTCACATCGACCGACTATGTGGCGGCCCTCCTGGAGCGCGGCCGGGCGCGTGCGGCCGCCGACGGCCTGACGGTCACCTTCCAGACCGCCGATGCCGAGGCGCTGCCCTTCGGGAACGAGACCTTCGACGTGATCCTCTCGACCTTCGGCGTCATGTTCACGCCGAACCAGGAAGCCGCAGCCGGGGAACTGCTGAGGGTCTGCCGTTCGGGCGGCCGCATCGGCATGGCCAACTGGACGCCGGAAGGCTTCATCTGCCAGTTGTTCCGCACCATGGGCCAGCACCTGCCACCGCCGCCGGGCGCGCTTTCTCCGGCCCTGTGGGGCACCGAAGCCCGGCTCGACGCCCTGTTTTCAGTTGCCGGCACAGTCTCCATCCAGCCGAAGGTCTTCACCTTCCGCTATCGTTCGCCTGATCATTGGCTGGAGGTGTTTCGCACCTGGTATGGACCCGTGCACAAGGCCTTCGCCGCCCTCCCCGACGCCGGTCAGGCCGCACTCGGGCAGGATCTCCTCGCACTGATTGCCCGCTTCAACCGCGCCACCGACGGGACGATGGTCGTGCCGAGCGACTATCTGGAGGTCATCGTCACCAAGGCTTGACGATCGTTGACGATCCCGGCGGGCCAGCTGCCGGGATCGTCCGAACGATGGGCCGCACGCCTCTCAGCTCTCCAGCCCTCTCAGAACATTGGCGACGTTCAAACCGATTTCCGGCACGCCGTAACCACCCTCCATCAGTGTCAGGACCGGCACGCCGCTCGCCGCGATCATTTCGCCCATCTTGATGTAATCCGGGCTCTTCAGCTTGAAGAAGCTGATCGGGTCCTGCTCGAAGGTGTCGACGCCGAGCGAGACGACAATGGCTTCCGCGCCATAGGCCTTGATGCGCTTCAGGCTGTCCTCAAGCGCTGCCGACCAGACCGACCAGGGTGTGCCTGACGGCATCGGATAGTTGGCGTTCAGGCCTTCGCCGTCACCCTCGCCCGTCTCGTCGGCATACCCTAAGAAATAGGGAAAGGCATTTTCCGGCTCGCCATGCAGCGAGGCGAAGAAGATGTCGCCGCGGCTGTAGGTGATGTCCTGCGTGCCATTGCCGTGGTGAAAATCGACATCGAGGATTGCCACCTTCTTCGCTCCATGATCCAGCAACCGCTGGGCGGCAACGGCGGCATTGTTGATGAAGCAATAGCCGCCGAAGAGATCGCGGCCGGCATGGTGACCCGGCGGGCGGCAGAGCGAGAAGGCGAAGCGGTTGCCAGCGTTCAGCCAGTCCGCCCCCGACAGAGCGACGTCCATCGAGGCGATTGTCGCCTCATAGGTGCCCTTGGAAATCGAGGTCTCGGCGGAGTTGGTGTAATAGCCGACAGCACCGTCGATGTGTTTGGGCACCCGCGCCGTCTGGCTGCGGCGGCAGGGGAAGGAGGTCGCGATCGCCTCGCCCTTGAAGCCATGGGCTTCCCAGCGGTCCCAGCAGGTGCGCAGGAATTCGAGATAGCCGGCGTCATGCACCTTGAGTGCCGTTTCCAGCCCGTGTTCGGCCGGTGCCTCGACATCGGTGAAACCGGCTTCCTTGACCGCCGCCAGAACCCATTCGGCGCGGAACGGTCCTTCGAAGGGTTTCACCAGGAGGCCGCCATGCAGCTCGGTCTTGGCATCTCTGAGCTTGTGCTTTTCCGAATAACAGACGCGCATCACGTTCCCTCTTTTTCTTGTCCGCGGTCGGGCCGCAGATCCGTCGTTACGCCGAACCTAGCGCCAGGCCGGGCGGGGCTGCAAGAGACCGTCGCCGCATTTTCGGTCACACGACCAAATCTCCTCCGGGCAGACTGCGGGCTTGACCTTTTCCGGTAGCGCGCCTATTTGGAAACGATCATTTCCCAATTGTCCGGAACCGACGATGCCCGATATTGCCACGTCCAGCCGCACCGCCGGCCGCCCCCGCGAATTCGAGATCGCAACCGCACTCGATGCTGCAATCGTCGTCTTCACCGAGCGGGGCTATCACGGGACCTCCATCACCGACCTGAAGGCGTGCATGGGGCTGACGGCCGGCAGCATCTACAAGGCCTTCAAGGACAAGAAGGCGATCTTCCTCGCCGCCTTCGATCGCTACAAGCAGGTGCGCGCCGCCCTTCTGGCGGAAAAACTCGCCGAAGCCTCCACCGGCCGCGCGCAGGTGCAGGCCATCCTCCATTTCTACGCCGACGCCGCCTGCGGCGAGACCGGGCGGCGCGGCTGTCTTGCCATTGGTGCCGCCGTCGAACTCGCCCTCTTCGATGAAGAGGTTGCCGCGCGCGTGGCGCGATCCCATGCCGCGCTGCTTGCTGAGATCGAGGGTTTCATCGTCAAGGGCCAGGCCGACGGGTCCGTCTCCGGCAGGGTCGATCCGCAGGCGGCGGCGCTCTCGATCTTCTCGTTCCTCCAGGGCATCCGGATCGCCGGAAAATCCGGTCAGGACCCGGGTCGCACCCGCGCAAGCGCCGATGCCCTGCTCGCCCTTCTCGACTGATGCCCGCACACCCAAGCCACTTCGATCCTCCCCTCCTCCCCCGGAACATCGTCATGACCCAAGCCTCCCCGACCGCCGAACCCGCCCTCGAGACCCTGCAGGCCCCTCGCCTCTCGGCCGGTCTCACCTTCATCATGGCCGCCGCCTGCGGCCTGATCGCCGCCAATCTCTACTACGCCCAGCCGCTTGCCGGCCCCATTGCGGACGCCATCGGGCTACCGCTCCATGCCAGCGGCCTGATCGTCACGCTGACGCAGGTCGGCTATGGTCTCGGGCTGTTCTTCCTCGTGCCGCTCGGCGATCTCGTCGAGAACCGCAAACTGATCCTGGTCATGATCGGTGCCGTCACCGCAGCCCTGATCGCCGCCTGCCTTGCCACAACGCCGCTTCCCTTCCTGGCCGCATCGCTGTCGATCGGGCTCGGCGCCGTCGCGGTCCAGATGATCGTGCCCTTTGCCGCCGGCCTTGCCCCCGAACAGTCGCGCGGCAAGGTGGTGGGCAATGTCATGAGCGGGCTGATGGTCGGTATCATGATGGCCCGGCCGGTCTCGAGCCTTGTTGCCCGCCTCGGCTCCTGGCACACGATCTTCTTTCTTTCTGCCGCCGTCATGGTGGCGCTTGGCGTCGTGCTTGCCATGACGCTTCCGGAACGGCGGCCGCAGGCGAAACTCGGCTATCTCGCGCTGATCGGCTCGATGGGCCGGCTCTTCGTCACGCAGACAGTGCTGCAGCGGCGCGCCGCTTACCAGGCCTTCCAGTTCGCCGCCTTCAGCCTGTTCTGGACGGTGACGCCGCTCTATCTGGCCAGTCCCGCCTTCGGCCTGACCCAAACGGGCATTGCCCTTTTCGCCCTGGCCGGTGTCGCCGGCGCCATTGCCTCGCCGATTGCCGGGCGGCTTGCCGATCGCGGTCTGTCCGGCCCGGCCACCGCCTTCGGTCTCTCCAGCGTTCTCACGGCCTTCGTCGTCACGCTGATGTCGCCGGAAGGATCGTGGATCGCCCTGAGCCTGCTGACCTTTGCCGCCATTCTCCTCGATTTCGGCGTCACCACCACGTTGGTCACCGGCCAGCGTGCCATCTTCGGCCTTGGCGCTGAGCTGCGCAGCCGGCTGAACGGGCTGTTCATGGCGATCTTCTTTACCGGCGGTGCAATCGGTTCGGCCATCGGCGCCTACAGCTATGCCCAGGGCGGCTGGACCGCCGCAGCGATCCTCGGCGGCGCCCTGCCGCTCGCGGCCCTGCTGCTCTTCCTGACGGAAGCCCGGCGGGCCTGAACCGCAACGCCAAAGCCAAAAACCCGAAGGGGCGGCTCTCCGGGTCCTCAGACCCGAAAAGCCGCCCCTTCCCCCCGGCCCCCGCCGTAGTCGAACTTATTCGGTCAGATTGATCTGTTCGGTCTGGCCACCTTCGCAGGTGTAGCAGCAGTCGTCACAGGTCGCGGCATTTTCGGGGCCGACGCCCCAATAGCTCTGCTTGTCGCCTTCGATCCAGGCGCCATAGCAGATCTTCTCGCCTTCTTCGCAGGAGAGCGGGATCTGCTTGGTTTCGCCGTCGTTGAGATAGAAGACCTGGTTGTTGCCCGGCCAGACATAATCCCGGTCCTGGCTGTACAGCTCCACTTCCACCGCATTCGGATGGTCGTTGCGCATCACGAAGGTCACGTCTGCCGCAAAGGCCGGCGCGACGGCGGCCAGCACCAGTCCGGCGGCCATGCCGATGATTGTCTTCCGTCCCGCCATGCTTGCCCCCTCTGCCCCGAAAAAAGCCTATCGGGGGGCGACCATAAGCAGATGGAAAGACTTCTGGAAAGAGTCGGCTTGGACGTTTTTTGGGCTGATCGCGTCCGCCGGTTCAAGCCAGTCGCTTGTAGAAGATGACCGTGTCGCAGAAGCGCCCGTCGGGGTAGAGCGCATAGTCGGGAATCTCGCCGGACCGTTGCCAGCCGAGCTTCTCGTAGATCGATTCCGCCAGCTCCCCCTTGGCCGTATCGAGCACCAGCAGCGTGCGACCGGCAGCGGCAGCACCTGCTTCGGCGGCCTTCATCAGGGCGGTCGAAAGACCTCTGCCACGCGCTTTGCGATGCACCAGTAGTTTCATCAGATCGGCCCGGTGCGGCTGGTTGGGCTTGAGCGCAAAGCCTATCTGCACCGTGCCCACCAGCCGGTCCTCGACGAAGGCCCCGTACAGGAGGACCTCGCCGCGTCCGACAGCCTCCGCCACGCCGCGCCAGAAATCCTCACCCTCCTGCGTCGTGAAGGGCGGCATGAATCCAACAGAGGCATTGTCGGCGATGCAATCGGCAAGGATTTCGGTCAGGGCCGGGATCTGATCGAGGGCTTCCACATGGGAGAGCTGACGGATATCGGGCATAAGATGTTCCAGTTGCTGTCTATGGATTTTGCGTCGGAAGGGTCAGGAACCCAGCGCGATCACCACGGCATAACGGGCAGGCGCGTCGGTCGGATTGTGATAGGCATGCACGTCGCCGACATTCATGAAGAGACAGTCGCCCGCTTCCAGCCGGTGCACCGTCTCGCCCACTGTCAGCTCGATCACCCCTTCGAAGACCCAGACATGCTGGGTCTGGCTGCGGCCGGTTGGGCGGCCGGGGAAGCGGACATGGGCCTGCGGCGGAAACTCCACCTCGACGATATCCGTGCCGCTGCCGGTACCCGGCGGCGAGACGGCGCGGCGCAGATAGCCGCTTTCCGGATCGCGCCAGACCGGCTGGCGGGCGCGGCGCATCAGAGGATCGGCGACCCCGCCTTCTTCGGCAAAGAAGACGGAGAGCGAGACGCCGAGCGCCGAACACAGCCGCGCCAGAAGGGCTGCCGTCGGGCTCGCCTCGGCCCGCTCGATCCGCGAGATCATCGCCCGGCTGACCCCGGAGGCTTCCGCCAGTTGATCGAGCGTCAGGCCGCGCCGCATCCTGAGTGCCCTCACCCGCTCACCCACCGTCTTTTCGAAGTCGTCTGCCGTTGATTCCATGATAGTAGAATTCACAGACATCATCATGGAGTCAAGTGTTCCCGATATCAGGGAACACATCCGTCCCGGATTGCCTTATGCTGCCGCGACAGATGAGAGGGAACGGCATGAAACAGATCGGGCGGGTGGTTGAGCTTTGGCGATATCCGGTGAGTTCCGTCGGCGGGCAGTCGCTGCAGCAGCTTGAGGTCACGCCCACCGGGATCCCCGGAGACCGCCGCTTTGCCCTGTTCGATCCCGCAAGCGGTCTCGCCGCCGCCCCCGAGCGGGAACCACGCTGGCGGCCGGCTCTCTTCCTGGAGGCCCTGCGCGATGATTCCGCCCTGCTGCCGCAATTGCGCTTTCCGGATGGGGACAGCGTCTGGCTCGACGATTCCCGCCTTGCCGCGCGGCTTGAGGCGCATTTCGGCTTTGCCGCCGGCATCGGCGCCTATGGTGGGCTGGATGACGGGGCTGACATGCGCTTTCCCATCGTCTCCAACCGCTATGCGCCGGCGCCCCTGCATCTCGTGACGACGGCATCACTACGACAGCTGGCAGCGGCAGCCAATGTGCCTCATCCGGATCATCGCCGGTTCCGTCCCTCCATCCTGATCGAAACGGACGAGTCCGAGGGTTTCCTTGAAAACAGCTGGATCGGCCAGGACATCACCATCGGCTCGACGCCCGTCAGCGTCACCGAGCCGACGCGCCGCTGCGGCATGACCATGATCGCCCAGCCCGAAATCGACGAACAGCCGGAGATCCTGCGCGGCATCATGAGGCACAATGCCCGCAATCTCGGCGTCTATGCCACCGTGGGCGCGCCTGTCACCATCGCCATCGGCGACCGCGTCTATGCCGGGATCTGAAACAGTGGCGCCTCATCGCTTGCTGGCGCCACATCCGCAAGGATGGCCTCGGCCACCGTCTCGCCGATCTCACAGGCGCTGGTGATCCCCTGTACGAACGGCTCCTTGTGCAGCAGGAAGGCGATCGCGGCACAATAGAGCCGGTTGCTAAGCGGCCCATCGATCTTCGGACGGTAGTGCTCGTCGACCTCGATGCCGCCGGTGCGCACCATGTCCGGTCCCCCGTCCAGCGTGTGCAGCGCGCCCGTGCGCGGCGTCGCGGATTCCCGCACGCCGCCCTGGGCAACGAGGGTCGGGAATGGCAGATCGGTCGCCGACAGGGTTTCCTGGCCGGTCGCATCGATGAAGGAACCGAAGCGATGCTCGACATCGCCGACGATGACACGAGCTCCGCGCTCGGCACCCGTCTCGTCCGTCTCGATCCGGTAGTCGTCGCCGAGCTTCAGGATATCGAGCTTGCCCGCCCGCGACAGCGCCAACAGACGGCGGATCGAGGTCAGCGGCACGGTCGCATAGTCGTCGATGAAGATCGTCTTGAAGTGCTTGTGGAAGCGCTTCAGGTCCTCCTCGTTCAGATGCGGAATGACACGCGCCACGATCTCGTGGGTGATCAGGATCGCATAGCGCCAGGGCACCGTATACTGTTTCACCCTGTTCTCTTCGACCTCGGCCAGATTGCGCGCCGCCCAGACGAAGGGATCGGACTGGATACGGTCGGCGTAGTAGGCAGGGGCAAAGGTCTCGACCGTCAGCTGCGACAACCCGATGCGGGCGCCATAGTCAGGGTCGGCGGCAACGATCTCGCGGCGAAACAGGTCGAACACGTCATCAAGCAGGTCGTGGCGACCGGTCGCGATCAGCGCGTCGATTGCCTCCTTCGTGCAGACCTTCGGCGTTTCATACGGCAGCGGACAATAGAAATCTGCCTCCGGCAGCACGCCTTTGCGTGACATCATCGTGGCGTGAAACTCCTCCGTGCCCTCGGCCGGCTGATATTGCAGGTCGCCGGCGGCATCGGCGTAGAACATGCCGCGAGCCGTCGCCACCGTCATCAGCGCATCGATGCTGCTGAGCGAGGTGCCGAGAATGCCGACGCGTTCGTTGCGCACCGTCTTCAGCGCCGTCGCCGGCCAGGGGGAGACGAAGTAGCCGGGGCGGATCTCGGTGGTCTCGGGCCAGTTGTGTCCGGTTGCCATCACGACGTGATCGAAGACGGCATCGTGGCGACCATCCGGGCTCTCGACGCTCAACCGGATCTGCTCCGGCTGCAGTTCGATATCGACCACCTTGTGACGGCCCAGCACCGTCACCTCGTGGCCGTTTTCGGCGGCTGCCAGGCGCAACAGGCGGAACTGCTCCTGCATGTAGTCGCCCAGCACCACGCGCGGGTAAAATTCCCGGTTGTCGATCGCAGGACGCTGGATGCCAAGCTGTTGCAACCGGTCGTCACCTTGCCGCCGCAGCCAGTCGACCAGGGTCTCGGCAAAGGCCGGAAGTTCGATGCTCGGGATATTGGACAGCATGGCCGGATCGTTGACATCGGGGTGGTACGGCGTGCCCTTGCCCGGTTCGTCATCGGCTTCATACAGTGTGATGGACAGGCGGACGGATGAACCGATCAACCCCTTGAAAGTATAAAGTCCGGTCGGCCCGGTGCCAATGATCGCAATTCTGGGAAGCATGGAGGTCTCGCTGCCGTGCGAGGGATCTCGCATGCGGATGCGATAGAATGCCCGGCTGCGCCGGATGTTCCCAATCTCGATGCCTCAACCGGCGACGACCCATCGCCGGAACAATTCCGGTGGCTTCCGCCTTTTCCTGTCATCGCAACCGATACAGGAGGAACTCCCGATGATTTCTGCAGATCAGATCCGTGAACACATGGAAGTGCGCGGCCTCGATGGCAACCATGTCGGCACCGTCGACCACATGGACGGCCAGAGCCGCATCAAGCTCACCAAGACCGATTCGACGGACGGCCAGCATCACTACATCCCGCTGGACTGGGTCGATCACATCGACGAACACGTCCACCTGTCGAAGAATTCCGACGACGTGAAGCGCGACTGGTCGGTCAACTGATCGCTCTGGCTGGCATGATGCCGGCAAACAGAAAGGGTCGTCCCGCGCCAGCGTGACGACCCTTTTTGTTGTGAATCGATTTGGTGCTCAAGAAGTGAAAAACTGAGTATGGTGTGTCACGGCACGGATGTTTAGTCGGCGTCTTTGCCGTTGATGGAGGAGGGTCTTTGGATTGAGAGAGCCAATCAAGATTGTGAAGTACAATGATGGGCGTGTCGCATATCAAATAGAACTTCCGCCTGAGACTCCGGCGATGGATGCCAATGAATATTACTTCGCGATCATAAAATGTGCGGGCGGTAGAAATAATCCCTGCATTATTTATTCTAATCGGAGTGGATTCACCATCGACGGAAAAGCGACTCACGACATCTTCATCATCGCAAATTTTGACGGCGAGTTTCCGAGTCTTCTGCTGTCAGATGGAAGCAAAATTCAGTTGGTCCGTAAGCTGACGGATGAGGAATACAAAAAGGAAATGATTCTGTTTCAGTCAGCCTTGGGCCTAAGCGGTTGATTAGAATGATGTTCCGATATTCGTGAGGGACTCGTTCAAGATGGCCGTTGAATTGGTCTCCGACTTGGCTCAGCCGCCGACCTGGGCGATCCAGTCGGGCAGGCTGTAATAGTTAGAGATGCGGGCGACCTTGCCGTCCCGGATCTCGAAGAACGCGCCGGCCGGCAGGCGGTAGGTCTGGCCATTGGCCTCCGGCAGGCCCTCATCGGTCGCGAGATAGGTGCCGTTGACGATGAATTCGGCAGCACCGCGCGTGCCGTCCTCGTTCACCATGATCACCATGTCGGTGAGCTCTTCCTTGTAGCAGCGGTTCATGTGATCCATGAACTTCGCGAACGCTTCCTTGCCCGTCTGGCGCTCACCCTGGTTGATGTCGTGGGCCACGTCATCGGTCAGGAGTGCCAGAAAACGGTCCATGTCGCCGGCATTGAAGGCGTCGTAATAGGCACGGATGGTGGCGGCGGCGGTCATCGATCACTCCTCGTCGTGGAATTGCTTTCTCGGGTTGTCAGGGAAGGGTATAACCACTCCGCAACGGACTGAAAACACTCTATGACGCTCACGATCCAATCCTTTTCCGGCAGCGACGCCGCCCCTTTCTTCAACGACCTCGCGCGGCTCAGAACGACGGTCTTCCGCGCCTTTCCCTATCTCTACCAGGGAAATCCTGACTACGAGCAGACCTATCTGTCGACCTATGCCAAGTCGGAAGGCTCGGTCTTCGTCATCGCCCGCTATGATGACCAGGTGGTCGGAGTTGCCACGGGAACGCCGATGGCCGGCGAGACCGATGAGGTCAAACGCCCCTTCCTGGAGGCCGGGCTCGACCCGCAAGAGTTCTTCTATTTCGGCGAAAGCGTGCTCCTGCCGCAGTATCGCGGCCGGGGCATCGGCGTTGCCTTCTTCGAGGGCCGCGAGACGCAGGCGACAAAACTCGGACTGCGCTACGCCACCTTCTGCGCCGTCGAACGCCCCCGCGACCACCCGCGCCGCCCGGCCGACTACGTGCCGCTGGACAGTTTCTGGCACAAGCGCGGCTATACCCATCACCCCGAGCTTCGGACCACCTTCACCTGGCGCGACCTCGACGCATCAGTCGAGAGCCCGAAGCCGCTTTCCTTCTGGATCCGGGATCTGACCCCATGACCGCCATCACGCTCGCCGCCTGCCAGTACAAGATCGACCTCATCGAAGACTGGGAAGCTTACGTCCTTCACCTGACACACCTCGTGCATCAGGCCGTCGAGCGCGGCGCGAAACTCGTGCTCCTGCCGGAATATGCCGGCCTCGTGCTGACCGGCCAGCTGGACGCACAAACCCGATCGGACCTGCACGGCTCGATCGCCGGCATCCAGCCGCTGATCCCGGCCTGGGTCGAACTCTGCGAGGAACTCGCCCGCACCCACGAAATCGTCTTCCAGCCCGGCTCCGCCCCGGTGCTCGATCCCGACGGCCAATACCGCAACCGGGCCTTCCTCTTCGGCCCCGACGGCCTCATCGGCCATCAGGACAAGATCATCATGACCCGCTTCGAACGCGAGCAATGGGGCATCGCGGCCGGACGCGACGGGCTCACCGCCTTCGACACCCCGCTCGGCAAGCTCGGCATCCTGATCTGCTACGACAACGAATTCCCGATGCTGGCCCACACGCTCGCCGAAAAGGGCGTCGACCTGATCCTCGCCCCTTCCTGCACCGACACACTCGCCGGCGCCTATCGCGTGCGCATCGGCGCCCAGGCCCGGGCACTCGAAAACCAGATTGCCGTGCTCGCCTCCCCAACGGCGGGCACCGCCCCCTGGTCTCCGGCCCTCGACGAAAACCGCGGCCGCGCCGCGCTCTACGTCCCCTCCGACTACGGCATGCCGCCGAATGGCATCTATGCCGAAAGCGAGAGTGACCACGTCGAGGAGAGCCATTGGCTGATCGCGCAAATCGATCTGGACGCGGTCCGGCGGCTCAGGACGGAAGGCCAGGTGGCCACCCGGCGTGATTGGCCAGAGCAGTTTCTCCGCTGAATGCCCTTATTCGCAACGGCTGGGGACAATTTCCCGCTGGTCGTTGCGTTTGGTCGCTGCTATATGCGCGAACCATGAGCACCGATCGCACGCCCCTGAGCCATATCCGCAACTTTTCCATCGTCGCCCATATCGACCATGGCAAGTCCACCCTCGCCGACCGTCTGATCCAGACGACCGGGGGCCTTGCCGAGCGCGAGATGTCCGAGCAGGTGCTGGACTCGATGGATATCGAGAAGGAACGCGGCATCACCATCAAGGCCCAGACGGTGCGGTTGCACTACAAGGCCAACAATGGCGAAACCTATGTGCTGAACCTGATCGACACGCCCGGACACGTCGACTTCGCCTATGAAGTCTCGCGGTCGCTGTCGGCCTGCGAAGGTTCGCTGCTGGTCGTTGACGCCTCCCAGGGTGTCGAAGCCCAGACGCTCGCCAACGTCTATCAGGCGATCGACAACAATCACGAGCTGGTCACCGTCCTCAACAAGGTCGACCTGCCCGCCGCCGAGCCCGAGCGCATCAAGGAACAGATCGAGGAAGTCATCGGCATCGATGCTTCCGAGGCCGTGCTGATTTCGGCGAAGACCGGTCTTGGCATTCCCGACGTGCTCGAAGCCATCGTGCACAAGCTGCCGGCGCCGAAGAGCGAAGGCGGCGACAAGGCACCGCTCAAGGCCCTGCTCGTCGACAGCTGGTACGACACCTATCTCGGCGTCATGGTTCTCGTGCGCGTGCTCGACGGCGTTTTGACCAAGGGCCAGGTCATCCGCATGATGGGCACGGATGCCAAATACAATGTCGAGCGCGTCGGCGTCTTGACCCCGAAGATGCTCTCGGTCGATTCACTCGGCCCCGGCGAAATCGGCTTTTTCACCGGTTCGATCAAGGAAGTGGCCGACACCCGCGTCGGCGATACCATCACCGAAGACAAGCGCCCGACCGCAAAAATGCTGCCGGGCTTCAAGCCGGCCCAGCCGGTCGTGTTCTGCGGCCTCTTCCCCGTTGATGCCGCCGATTTCGAAGACCTGCGCGCCGCCATGGGCAAGCTGCGTCTCAACGACGCCTCCTTCTCCTTCGAAATGGAATCGTCTGCCGCGCTCGGCTTCGGCTTCCGCTGCGGCTTCCTCGGCCTGCTGCATCTCGAAATCATCCAGGAGCGCCTCGAGCGCGAATTCGATCTCGACCTGATCGCAACCGCCCCCTCCGTCGTCTACAAGCTGTTCATGACCGACGGCACGGAGCGCGAGCTGCACAATCCGGCCGACATGCCCGACGTGGTCAAGATCTCCGAAATCCACGAGCCGTGGATCAAGGCGACGATCCTAACGCCCGACGACTATCTCGGCGGCATCCTCAAACTCTGCCAGGACCGGCGCGGCATCCAGACCGAACTCACCTATGTCGGCAAGCGCGCGATGATCACCTATGAGCTGCCGCTCAACGAAGTGGTCTTCGATTTCTACGACCGCCTGAAGTCGATCTCCAAGGGCTACGCCTCCTTCGACTACCATCTCGACGGCCATCGCGAGGGCAACCTCGTCAAGATGTCGATCCTCGTCAACGGCGAGCCGGTCGATGCTCTCTCGATGATGGTGCACCGCATGGCAGCCGAAAAGCGCGGCCGCGACATGTGCGAAAAGCTCAAGGACCTGATCCCGAAGCACATGTTCAAGATCCCGATCCAGGCCGCGATCGGCGGCAACGTGATCGCGCGTGAAACCATCTCGGCACTGCGCAAGGACGTGACGGCAAAGTGCTACGGCGGCGACGCATCCCGCAAGCGCAAGCTCCTCGACAAGCAGAAGGCCGGCAAAAAGCGCATGCGCCAGTTCGGCAAGGTCGAGATCCCGCAGGAAGCGTTTATCGCAGCGCTGAAGATGAGCGACGAATAAGAACTCAATTGGCGCCGGCGAAAGCCGGCGTCTTTCATTCCGGGGCTCAGCCTGCGCAGCCTTCGGATTTCAGTTCGGAATTCGATCGGTCCGACTGTCTTTCCGCATGCCCCATTCCCCAGTCGCCCATAGCGTCGAGCACCGGCACCAGCGAGCGTCCATAGGCGGTGTAGCCATATTCGACATAGACGATCTCGCCCTCCTTCTGCGGCTGGCGTGACACGATCCCGTCGCGCTGCAGCGCGGCCAGATTCTCCGACAGAACTTTCTCGGACACACCGACGTAGCGGCGCAGGTCGCCGAAGGTGGCCGGCCCATCGCGCAGGCGCCAGAGGATCCTCGGCTTCCACTTGCCGCCGATCACCTCGATCGTCGCCATGACCGGACAGTCGCGCATTTTGTCTATGTCCACCGGATATCCCTTCTGGCCCTGCTTACGACGGCAAGCCCTAACCTCCAGGTAAGCCCTTGCATGCGCGCGGATTTTGGCCAGCATGCATTTTCACAACCGGAGGACGCTGAAGATGATCGTCGAATATATCCGCTACGAACTCAAGACCCACCAGCCGGGCGACCTTGTCGAGGCCTATCGGCTGGCTGCGACGCATCTCGAAGCGGCCCCACAATGCCACGGCTATGAATTGTCACAGTGCGTCGAGGAGCCGGCGAGCCTCACGCTGCGCATCCTCTGGAACTCGACCGAGGACCACCTGCAGGGGTTCCGCAAAGGCCCGCACTTCCCGCCCTTCCTCGCCGCTATCAGGCCCTTCATCGGCGAGATCGCCGAGATGCGCCACTACGCCCCGACAACCGTCTCCTGGACCCGTGCCGAAGGATGATGGGTAAAGAATTGATGCCTGAGGAGCTTGGTTTGCAGGGGAGCGTGGCTCTACCCGCCTTGCTCGTTTTGCGCTAGAATGCCTCATCCTCGGAGTTGCGCCATGTCGATCGAAGCCCGCAAAGCCCATGACCTCACCGTCAGTGAGGCCCTCATTGCCGAAGCTCAATCCCTTGGCCTCGACATCACGGGTGCTGCCGAACAGGGCATTGCCCGCGCCATCAAGGCCGAGAAGGAACGGCGCTGGAAGATCGAAAACGCCGAGGCGATCCAGGCATCCAACGACTATGTCGCCAAGCATGGCCTTCCACTCGCGAAATACCGGATGTTCTGACCATGACCCGCTTCCACGTTCACCGCATCGGGGACGACGGAAGCCTTGCCCTCGACGTGCAATCCAATCTGCTGGATGCCCTGACGACGCGCGTGGTCGTGCCACTCGCTCCGGTCGGTGACGTTGTCACGCTTGTTCCGCGCCTCAATGCGCGCCTGGCCATCGATGGCGAAACCTTCGCGATGCTCACCCAGTTCATCACGACGGTCCCCGTCTCCGCCGTCGGCCCTGCCATCGCCGACCTCTCCGCCCGCGCCGACGAGATCACCGCTGCCACGGATTTCCTCTTCCAGGGCTTTTGACTGCTTCTTGCCCGCCTGCGCCCATCGCGCTAGCATTCGAATGCAATCATAAGCCGATGGGTAAATAGAGGGAGACGGGCATGCACAAGTTCAAGATCCTGAAGACCGAAAAGGGCGAGTTCCGCGTCCAGTTCGTCTACAATGCCGAGGTGATGGTCTGGTCGGAGAACTACGCCTCGAAGGCGAGCGCGAAGAACTGCGTCGAGTCGCTGAAGAAAAACGCGCCAGCCGCGCCCGTCGTCGACCTCACCAAGCAGGAAACCGGCAGCGGCTACCGCTTCGAGATCGACGAAGCCAAAAACGGCGAAACCTTCGTCCGCTTCCGCGCCGCCAATGGCGAGATCATGGTGCGCTCGGAAACCTACAAGTCGAAATCCAGCGCCAAGAACTGCATCGAGTCGATCCAGAAACGGGTCGCGGAGGCGCCGGTCGAAGAGGTGGAGTGAGGCCTCGGCATTATCAGTCAACTGATGGCCCAGCGGTTCCCCCCTCTCCCCTTGTGGGAGAAGTTACAAAATCGAAGGCTTAGCCCGATCAGGGCTAAACTTCAGATTTTGTTGGTGAGGGGATCGATTTCTGGCCTTCGGCCGCCGCTCCGAAGTCTCCCCCACCAAGGGGGGCATGGAGCCCGAGATTGGCTTGTGTCTGGATCCTCGGGTCAAGCCCGAGGATGACGACCTTTCGGGGAGATAGGGGTATCCTCCGCAGACGTTATCCGCAGACGTATCCGGTGAAGACGGTAGAGGAGGATACCCGTCGCTCCCCCCACACTCCGTCATCCTCGGGCTTGACCCGAGGATCCAGACACAAGCCTTCTGAGGCCAGACGGTCACGCCAGACAGCCCCATTTCCCAAAAAAGGGGGATGAATTCCGAACATTTCCCAACAAAATCAAACCCCGACACATTTTTTCATCCCCCATCCTTTTTCCTCCCGTAGACTCATCCCCGTCCCGCCCTCGGATACACCTGACGATGCGATGTCAGGCGAGGCGGGGCCGGCGCCGGGGGCGAGTGCTGTCGCAGGCACAAATCCCCGGCCCGCTGCAACGGTCTCCCTCCGGACGAAGGGCTTGACGAGGGTGATGGGGTCGGATGCCCCAAAGCCTGGATACCCTGATCGGAAGGACGTGCCTCAGAGGCACACAGACAAGGCGCCCGCGCTGTCGCGAACATCCAGACAGCGGGGCGAAACAAACGGCGGGGATGACGGCCTAAGCCGCCAATGGCAAAGGCCCCATCCCCCGGGCGAGGGTCCCGGTTGGATTGGTGCACCATCCGGCGGGAACCTCCCGGGCCACCGGCCAGGCTGAAGCGTCACTCTCGTGGTGATGCCGCAGCCGGACCCGCGCCCGGTCATCCTCGGTCCTCGGGTCATCCTCGGGTTAAACCCGAGGACGAGGATGACGAGGACCGTCGCCGCCTTG
>NZ_RAQG01000004.1:0-534175 GCF_003610655.1 Rhizobium sp. AG855
ACAGACGAGATACAAACCCCGTCAAAAAACCATCCCGCCAAGCCTGAACCCGGCAACCAATCAGCATCGCAGCCAATTTTTAAAGAGGTTTTCTCAAGAACGAAGGACTTCGTCGCTAGCAGCGCCGCCGCCCTCGTCAGTGAGCGGATGTATAGATTCCACCTCCCAACACGTCAACACTCGATTTCATAAAAAATGAGAAAAACAAACAAGCGACTGAAATTGAAAGGAATTTTTGGCGCGAGTTGATCCACAGGCGCAAATCGGCTGGTTTTGGCCCTTTCCCGATGCCTCCTGGCAGCATGGGCGAGCCAGCGTTTGCAAGGCCCTTGCAGCTTGCTAGTGTCGGCTTCCGTTTGGAGGTTCCCTTATCATGCGCATTCTCGATCAAGCTGCCACTGCCCAGGCTCTCGCCTTTCCTGCCCTCATTAATGCGATTGGCCAGATGTTCGCCGGTTCCTGCGTCATGCCGGTTCGGCACCATCATACTGTAGACGTTCCTGGCGAGAGCCCCGCGACGCTGCTCATCATGCCGGCCTGGCAGCCAGGTGCGTATATAGGTGTCAAACTGGTCTCGGTTTTTCCGGACAATCATATGCGCAGCCTGCCTGCCATTCATGGCAGCTATCTGCTCTCCTCGGGCAAGACAGGAGAACTGCTCGCCGTCATCGATGGGGGCGAGCTCACTGCACGGCGCACGGCCGCAACGTCTGCCCTTGCTGCACGCTATCTGGCG
This sequence comes from Rhizobium sp. AG855, assembly GCF_003610655.1. Taxonomy (NCBI): domain Bacteria; kingdom Pseudomonadati; phylum Pseudomonadota; class Alphaproteobacteria; order Hyphomicrobiales; family Rhizobiaceae; genus Rhizobium; species Rhizobium sp. AG855. The sequence goes on from NZ_RAQG01000004.1 coordinate 737, forward strand.
CGGGCCGATGCCTCGACACTGTTGGTCGTCGGGACGGGCCGACTGTCGCTCAATCTGATCGAGGCCCATAGTCAGGTGCGGCCTCTTACAAAGGTGCTGGTCTGGGGCCGTGACATCACCAAGGCCCAAGCGGTGGCGGATGAAGCCATTGCGCTTGGATACTCCGTCGAGGCTGTCGGTGATCTTGAAGCCGCTGCGCGCTCTGCCGACATCATCTCTTGTGCAACCCTGTCCCATTCGCCGCTCATTCGGGGTGGGTGGCTGAAACCCGGCGCCCATCTGGATCTTGTGGGCGCCTTCAAGAAGGATATGCGCGAAAGCGATGACGAGGCCGTGCTGCGAGCCACGCTCTTTGTCGACACGCGCGACGGCGCCTTTGCCGAGGCCGGCGACCTTTTGCAGCCCCTGGAAGCGGGGCTGATCACGCGTGACGATATCAAGGCGGAACTCACCGAGCTCGTAACAGGAGCCTTGCCAGATCGGCAGTCCGATGCGGAGATCACGCTGTTCAAATCGGTGGGGGCAGCGCTCGAAGATCTCGCCGGTGCGATCCTTGCCTATGAAACCGTATCGGGCGGTCCAAGCACGGCATGACGCGACATCATCTACCCACTCTGCCGATCACAGAACGGCTGACCGCGATCAGCGATCATCTCGCCACCGACAACCGGCTCGTGCTTTCGGCTCCGCCCGGCGCTGGCAAGACAACGCTTGTGCCGCTTCATCTGCTGGAGCAGCCCTGGCGGGGTGATGGGCGGATCCTTCTGCTCGAACCACGACGGCTTGCGGCGCGGGCTGCTGCTGCCCGCATGGCGAACCTCATCGGTGAGAGCGTCGGGGCGACCGTCGGCTATCGCATGCGGCTCGACAACCGGATTTCGGCGCAGACCCGCATCGAAGTGGTGACGGAAGGTGTCTTCGTCCGGATGATCCTCGATGATCCCGAACTCTCCGGCATCTGCGCCGTAATCTTCGATGAGTTCCACGAGCGCTCGCTCGACGCCGATTTCGGTCTTGCGCTGGCGCTCGATGCGCAATCGGCGCTGCGTCCGGATCTGAAGATCGTCGTGATGTCGGCGACGCTGGATGTGGAGCGGGTGACGAGCCTGCTGGGCCAGATGCAAGCGGTGATCAGCGAGGGACGCAGCTTTCCGGTGGAGATCCGTTATCGCGATCGGTCCGGCGACGAGCGGATCGAGGACGCCGTGACTTCCGTCATCCTGTCTGCGCTTGCGACCGAAGCCGGGTCCATCCTCGCCTTCCTCCCCGGTCAGGCGGAGATCCGCCGTGTCGCAGAACGGCTGGAAGGCCGCGTGGCGTCCGATGTGATGGTTACACCTCTTTATGGCAATCTGAGCCAGACGGAGCAGGATGCCGCCATTCGCCCGGCGCCCGAGGGGAAACGCAAGGTCGTTTTGTCGACCTCGATTGCGGAAACATCGATCACCATCGACGGCGTGCGCGTGGTGGTCGACAGCGGGTTGCAACGCCTTCCAGTGCATGAGGCCTCCACCGGTATTACCCGGCTGGAGACGGTGCGGGTCTCGCGTGCGTCGGCCGACCAAAGAGCCGGGCGCGCCGGGAGAACCGAGCCGGGCATCGCGATCCGGCTCTGGCATTCCGGGCAGACGGCGGCGCTGCCAGGCTTCACACCGCCGGAAATTCTCGCGACGGATCTGTCCGGGCTTGCCCTCGACATGGCCCATTGGGGCGTCAGCGATCCGACGCAGCTTGCCCTGCTCGACCAGCCACCTGCCGCTGCCCTTAACGAGGCGCGGCAGTTGCTGATTCAACTCGGGGCGCTCGACAGGTCGCTGCAGTTGACGGCGCGGGGTCGGCAGATGCGGGATTTTGGCCTGCCGGCCCGGCTTGCCGCGATGGTGCTGGCGGCAGCCGCGACCGGGGCGGCAAAACCGGCGGCGGAGCTTGCCGTTCTGCTGACGGAGCAAGGACTGGGTGGCAGCAATGTCGATCTCGACGAGCGGCTGCGGCAGTTTCGTCGCGAGGGCGGAGAATGGGCGAAAAATGCGCGCATGCTCGCGTCGCGGCTGGTCGCCGGATTGTCGAGGGGGTCACAGGCTGCTGAGGCAAGCCCTGAAACGGCCGGGACACTTCTTCTGCATGCCTTTCCGGATCGGATCGCCAAACGCCGCGGCGGGCGCGGACGCTTTGTCATGGCGAACGGGCGCGGGGCGGAACTGCCGGAGACGGAGCGGCTGGCCGGGGCCGACATGCTTGTTATCGCCGACCTGACCGGCAAGGCCGCCCAGGCCAGGATCCTGGCGGCCGCCGAGATCGACCGTTCCCAGATTGAAGAAAGCCTGCCGGGCGCAATCCAGACGCAAGACGAGAGCGGATTCGACATGGCGAGCCGCCAGGTACGGGCTCGGCGTGTGACGCGGATCGGTGCCATCGTCCTCGACGAGATCCCCTTGCCCAAACCCAAGGGTGAGGCTGCGGCGCGTGCGCTTTCAGATGGCCTCCGGTCTCTCGGGCTATCGGCTCTCCCGTTTTCGAAGGCTGGCGAGCAATTGCGCCAAAGGCTGGGGTTTCTTTATCGACTACACGGCCCCCCCTGGCCCGACACGAGTGACGAAGGTCTGCTTGCGCGGCTGGAAGACTGGTTCATTCCTTTCCAGAGCGGTGTGGCGGGGCTTCAGGAGATCTCGGCCAATAGCCTGCATGACGGGCTGATGGCCCTGGTGCCGCATGGACTGCAGCGGGAGCTTGAGCGCCAGGCGCCGACCCATTTTACGGCACCGACGGGGCAAGCACATCCCATCCGCTACGACGGAGCAGAGCCTGTGTTGCAGATCCGCGTGCAGGAACTCTTCGGCTTGCGGAGCCATCCGGCAATCGGCGGCGGCAAATTGCCACTGCTCCTGGAGTTGACGTCGCCGGCTCATCGACCCATTCAGACGACACGGGACTTGCCCGGGTTCTGGGCAGGCTCGTGGCGCGATGTGCGGGCGGACATGCGCGGCCGCTATCCCAAACACCCCTGGCCGGACGATCCGGCATCGGCCGAGCCAACCACCCGCGCCAAGCCACGCGGCACCTGAGCCGTGACAGAGAGAGGCATCTGCGAATGAACATGGACCTTGCGACCAAATTCGGTCCTTCCAGCCGGCGGCTGCGACTGGAGACCCTGGTCAGACTGCGTTGGGTTGCTGTTGCGGGACAGTTGCTGACGGTCGTTCTTGTCGCCTACTGGTTCGATTTCTCGATGCCCCTGATGACCTGCCTGGGATTGGTCGCGGCACTTGCCGCGGCCAACTCCCTGCTTTCCGTCGCCTTCCCCGCAACCTACCGTCTTGAACCAGCCGCTGCCTTTGCCGTTCTGTCGCTCGACCTTTTCCAGATGGGCGCGCTGCTGTTCATTACAGGCGGGCTCAGCAATCCCTTTGCACCGCTGATCTGCATCCCCGTCATCATCTCATTCGCCTCGCAGCCCAACCGGCATTCCATAGCGCTCTTCGTTACCGCACTTGCCTTCATCACGCTTCTCGCCTTCACCCCCTTTCCCCTGCCCTGGTTCGAAGGCCGGACGCCGGAGGTTCATCCGCTGCTGCAACTCGGGATGTGGAGTTCGATCGTCTCGATGATGGCCTTCGCGGCCTTCTATGCGTACCGGGTTTCGCAGGAGGCAACGCTTCTTGCCGATGCGCTGACCGCAACAGAGCTGATCTTGCAGCGCGAGAAGCATCTTCACCAGCTCGACGGCCTGGCAGCCGCAGCCGCGCATGAGCTGGGTACGCCGCTTGCGACGATCAGCGTGGTCGCAAAAGAAATGGAGCGGGAACTGGGGGAAGACGAACGCTACCGCGAGGACGTACAACTCTTGCGCAGCCAGAGCGAACGATGCCGTGACATTCTGAGGCGCCTGACAACGCTGGCATCCGAGGGCGAGGCGCATATGCGCGAGATGCCGCTTTCGTCCCTTATAGAAGAGGTTATCGCCCCGCATCGCGAATTCGGCATCAAGGTCGATTTGATCGAATTGGCAAGCCGCGCCGGCGAACCGGTGGGGACCCGCAATCCGGCGATTCTCTACGGCCTTGGTAATCTTCTCGAAAATGCGGTCGACTATGCGCGTTCGAAGGTCACCGTTACCGTCGATCATTCGCCCACCCAGGTTACCGTGGCCATTGAGGATGATGGCAACGGTTTTTCGCCGGGGGTGTTGCAACGGATCGGCGAGCCCTATGTTACCAGCAGGCAGAGCGACTCCAGGGCCGGAGGGCTGGGGCTCGGTCTGTTCATCGCCAAGACCCTGCTGGAACGCTCCGGCGCAAGCCTGCAGTTCCAGAATGGCGAAACGTCGGGATCCGGGGCCAGGGTCGTCGTGCAATGGCCTCGCGAGTTCATGGAGGCGGACACGCCCTTATGAACGCATATGACTTTACCCCCTCGGCTTTCCTCGCCATAACATCGCGAGCAGAGGCCAATCACAGTCTCAAGGTTGTCGAACATGACTGATGCCGCATCCACCAACGCGAAGGCGACTTCGCAGAACGAGGTCCATGATCTGGGCCCAGACCCGACGCTGCTGATCGTCGATGACGATGCTCCGTTCCTGCGTCGTCTGGCGCGTGCCATGGAGAGCCGCGGCTTTACAGTCGATCTCGCCGGGTCGGTTGCCGAAGGCATTGCCAAGGCCAAGGAAGCGCCGCCGAGTTATGCGGTCGTCGACCTCAGGCTCGGTGACGGCACGGGGCTTGACGTCATCGAAGCGATCCGGGAGCGTCGCTCCGACACCCGCATCATTGTACTGACCGGATATGGAAACATCGCAACTGCGGTTACCGCGGTCAAACTCGGCGCGCTCGATTATCTGGCAAAGCCGGCCGACGCGGATGATATCTTCCTGGCACTGACACAGCGGCCGGGTGAGAAGGCCGAAATCCCGGAAAATCCCATGTCGGCGGACAGGGTGCGCTGGGAGCATATCCAGCGCGTCTACGAAAGCTGCGAGCGCAATGTGTCTGAAACCGCACGGCGGCTCAACATGCATCGTCGGACACTGCAGCGGATCCTCGCAAAACGGGCGCCGAAATAGACCCTGTTAAAGCGGTGTGCGGGCAGCCCATTCGGCAAGCATCAGCCGCTGGGCTGCCGTTCTCGAGAACTCCAGGGTAACGGCCTTCCGGGTTGCTGGGGCAAGCCGGTGCTCGGGTGCTTCCCGATGCATGTGACCGGCATAGCCATCCGAGAGAAGAAGCCCGCAATCCTCCGGGAAAATTTCCAAAGGAACTCCGGGATGCGTGGCGAAGAAAAGACGGTCACAGTAGTGCCGATAGTCGGGCCATTTTCTGTCGACCTTAAAGTCCTCGATCGAGGATTTGATCTCGATGATCCAGATCTCGCCCTTTTCAGACAGAGCGATAAGGTCTGCACGGCGGCCATTCGACAAGGTCAATTCGGGCAGCATCGCGAATCGCAAATTCGCCAACAGCACCTGCACGCCGCGGCGCACCATCATGGCGCGATCGGACTGACGGCCATCAATTAACGGATTGTTAGTGGAAACAGAAAGTAAAGTCATGAATAGGTCCTGCGGGGCCGGGCTTCATGTTGCAAAAAAACAATGACGCGTCATTTTGCACCGCCGAAGACATTCGACGGATACGTGGCCCTTGCATGGGCGACATTAATCCAAAATAAACCATAATCACAGATGGTCACGACACCATCTTCCAGCCAACATTGATGAGCCCCCCATGCGCTTCCGCACACTTTCGATCGCGATCGGCCTTCTGGCAACCGTCGGCCTCGCGAGCTGCACGACGACATCCGGCGAGACCGACAAGGTTGCCGAAACCACCAAGGTCCAGATTTTCAGTGACGCGTATGGGAATGTGACCGATGCAGGCTTCGCCCTGCCGGCGATCCCGATCCAGAAGGTCGACAAGAAATTCCACCGGCAGATCGTCGATTACAAGACGAGCGAGAAGCCCGGCACGATCGTCGTGAACACCCGCGAACGCTTCCTGTATTATGTCCTGCCGCGCGGCCAGGCCGTTCGCTACGGCATCGGCGTTGGCAAGCAGGGTTTTGCCTGGGAAGGTGAAGCCTATATCGCATGGAAGCAGGAATGGCCGACCTGGCATCCGCCGAAGGAAATGGCCGAGCGCAAGCCCGAGATCGCACGCTATGTCGAAAAGGGCATGGATCCCGGCCTGAAGAATCCGCTCGGTGCCCGCGCCATGTATCTCTTCAACGACAAGGGTCAGGACACGCTCTTCCGTCTGCACGGGACGCCGGAATGGGCATCGATCGGTACGGCTGCATCGTCCGGCTGCATTCGCTTGATGAACCAGGACGTCATCGACCTCTACAACCGCGTCAAGCCCGGCCGCAGCGCCAAGGTCATCGTCCAGCAGTAAGACGACCATCACGGACGCAAAATTCAAAGGCCATCGGATCGATCCGGTGGCCTTTTTGCTGTGTCATCTCAAGTCCGAATTAGGCCGACGCCTGGGCCTTCAGTTCAAGACGGCGACGGTGCAGAACCGGCTCGGTATAGCCGTTCGGCTGCTCCCTGCCCTTCAACACGAGTTCCAGGGCGGCCTGGAATGCGATGGAGCCATCGTAATCTGCGGCCATCGGACGGTGGGCCGCATCACTTTCGTTTTGCCGATCCACGACAACCGCCATGCGCTTCATCGTTTCCTCAACCTGATCCTTCGTGATGACACCATGGTGCAGCCAGTTGGCCATATGCTGGGCCGAAATGCGCAGGGTCGCCCTATCTTCCATCAGGCCGATATTGTTGATGTCCGGAACCTTGGAGCAGCCAACACCCTGGTCGATCCAGCGCACGACATAGCCGAGAATCCCTTGCGCGTTGTTGTCGAGTTCGCGCTGGATCTCTTCCGGGGTCCAGTTCGGCCGGGTTGCGACCGGCACGGAGAGGATGTCGGCGAGCTTGGCGCGCGGACGGGACTTCAGGACCTTCTGTACCTCCGCGACGTTGACGCTGTGGTAGTGCGTGGCGTGCAGGGTCGCGGCCGTCGGAGACGGAACCCAGGCGGTGTTGGCGCCTGCCTTCGGATGCGCGATCTTCTGCTCGAGCATGGCCGCCATTAGGTCCGGCATGGCCCACATGCCCTTGCCGATCTGGGCGTGGCCGGAGAGGCCGCATTCCAGACCGATGTCGACGTTCCAGTTCTCATAGGCCGATATCCAGGCCGCCTGCTTCATGTCGCCCTTGCGGATCATCGGCCCGGCTTCCATCGAGGTATGGATCTCGTCACCGGTGCGATCGAGGAAACCGGTATTGATGAAGACGACGCGCTCCCGGGCAGCACGGATGCATTCCTTGAGGTTGACCGTGGTGCGGCGCTCCTCGTCCATGATGCCCATCTTGATGGTGTTGGGTGCCATGCCGACCAGTTCTTCTACCGCCGAGAAGATCTCGCAGGCGAAGGCCACCTCTTCCGGGCCATGCATCTTGGGCTTCACGACATACATGGAGCCGGCGCGGGAGTTCTTGCGGCGGCCGTTCGTGCCGATATCGTGCAGCGCGATGAGAGCGGTGATCGCCGCATCCATGATGCCTTCCGGCACTTCTTTGCCGTGGCGGTCGATGATCGCCGGATTTGTCATGAGGTGACCGACATTGCGCACCAGCATCAGGGAACGGCCGGGCAAGGTGACGGCCTTGCCATCTGTGCCCGTCAAGGTGACGTCATCGCTCAACGCGCGCGTGAAGGTCTTGCCGCCCTTCGAGACTTCCTCGGTCAGGTCACCCTTCATCAGACCGAGCCAGTTTGAATAGACGGTCACCTTGTCTTCCGCATCGACGGCGGCCACGGAATCCTCGCAGTCCATGATGGTGGTGAGCGCCGATTCGAGGCCGACATCAGCGATGCTGGCAGGGTCATCCTTACCGATCAGGCTGTCTGGATCGATGAAGACCAGGGTATGCAAACCGTTCGTGCGGAAATAGAGGCGGTAGGCCTGATCGTTTTCGCGCTTGAAGCCGACATACTGGGCAGGATTGGCAAGGCCGGTACGGCCGGCGGCAGTATCGACAAAGAGCGCACCGTTCTCGAATTCGAAGCCTGTGGCATCGGCCCACTGGCCGCCGGCCAGCGGCAAACTCTTGTCGAGGAAGGACTTTGCCCAAGCGATGACCTTGGCGCCGCGAACGGGATTGTAGCCCTTGCCCTTTTCCGCACCATCAGCCTCGGAAATCACATCCGTCCCATAGAGCGCATCGTAGAGCGAGCCCCAGCGGGCATTGGCAGCATTCAGCGCATAGCGGGCATTCATCACGGGGACGACGAGCTGCGGGCCGGCAATCGTCGAGATCTCCGGGTCGACATTGGCCGTCTCGATCTTGAAGTCGGGGCCTTCGGGCAGGAGGTAGCCGATGTCACGCAGGAAGCCTTCATAGGCTGCTAGATCCGAGGGAGCGCCGTTCTTGCGGTACCATGAGTCGATATCGGCCTGCAGGGCATCGCGCCTCGCGAGCAAAGCACGGTTCTTCGGGGCCAGATCATTCACGATCTTCGAGAAGCCGGCGAGGAATGCTTCGGCTTCGACCTCCGTTCCCGGGATCGCCTGGTTGACGATGAAATCGTAGAGACGCTTGTCGATCGAAAGACCGTGGGTTTCAATTGATGTCATGACGTCACTCCTCGCACTGATATCGTTGTCGCATCGCAGCATCGCTGAAACGCATTTTCAGTCAATCCGTTACAAATACGAAATATTGTTTCCAAAATCGAAAGCTAGCTTCGAGCGTTTCTTGGGCGTCCGGTGGCTGTGGCCGTAATGCGCGCTTCGACAAGCTTACGTCGCCCCTCGATCTCTGGCGCATCGAGTTGCTCCTTGAGGATCAAGAGGACATCGCCTGCCCCGCTCGCCTCGGCTCTTGCCCGGGCCAGTTGGCTCGCCCGCTCACGGGCCTTTTCTAGCGCTGCGTCCTCATCGGTTACCCGCTCACTGTCGCCTCCACCCGTGATGATGAAGAGGCCCTCTTCCGGCGAACTTACCGTTATTTCGACACTGCTACGGACCTGGCCGACCACGGCACCCACGGCGTTGGCTACATCAGCATCATCGGGGACCGCGAAGTCAGAGGTCAGCATTTCGGCAATGGCTGGGTAGTAGACGCCGGCCGATGCGCCGAGGCCGATGAGCGGACGATCGAGCGTCAGGTTGAAGCGCGCTATCCCCGCTTCGCGCTTCAACGCGCGGTCGATCAACACTGACCGCGCGGGATCGATATCGGCCAGTCCATCCTCTGCAAGGACCGCAGACAGAATGACTTCCGCCGACTGGCGTGTGAGGCGGTCGACGATGAGCCTGGCAAGGATATCCGGCGCCGACGCAATCGGCTGACCGGAGCCATCCTTCTGGCGGGTCGCCAGCATCATGCCTAATTCCGCTGCGTTGCGATCCCATTGCCCCTGCCTGCCGAGCACATGCATGGCATCGGACGGCGTAAGTCCGCAGATATGGACAAGGCCGCGGGCGACAAGACGGTCGAGGGTTGCCTTCTGCTGAGTGAAGCTGATCAGTTGGTCGAGCGGCAACGGCACCGAACCGATTTTCTCGAAAAGGGCCGCCTCCTGCGGCTGCAAACCGGCTGCAAGGTGATCAGGCACACCAGTCCGAACCGCGAAACGCCCGTCGTGCCGTCCGAGATGCGGCGCGCGCAGCTGCCGCTCAAGGGCATCGGTGATGGCGGTTCCATAAAGAGCTGCAGCAAGGCTCAAGGGCACGAGACGGCGCGGGCCGAGTTCGATTTTGGCGGCGAGGCCGCGATCGTCGAAGCGGACTTCCGAATCGCCACCAAGGCCGAAGGTGCGCATGGCCACGGCTTCCACCATGGTCCGGTAGCCACCAACCACGGCTCCGTCCTGATCCAGGCGGGGCAATCCCGCTTCCATAACCGCGACATCCGTCGTGGTACCGCCGATGTCAGAGACGACGGCATCGTCGAGACCGGTCAAATGTCGTGCGCCGACGAGGCTCGCGGCCGGCCCGGAGAGAATGGTTTCGATTGGCCGCAACCGGGCTTCGGCGGCCGAGATCAGCGCGCCATCACCCCGAACGACCATCAGCGGCGCATGAATGCCGCGCTCCAGAAGATAGCGTTCCGCCGAGCCGATCAGGCGGTCGATCATCGCGACCAGTCGGGCGTTCAGAAGCGTGGTCAGCGCCCGTCGCGGCCCGCCAAGCTTTGAGGAAAGCTCGTGGCTGCAAGTGACGGGCAGGCCCGAATGCCGGCGAATGATGTCACGCGCCCGTTGCTCATGTGCTGGATTGCGGACGGCGAAATAGCCAGCGATCGCGAAGGATGAGACATTGGCCGAAAGCTCCGGCAGTGCGGCTTCCAGCGCCGCCGAATCAAAAGGCGTTTCGTTACCGTGGACATCGTGCCCGCCAGCGATGAAAAGGACGGGATCATTGCCAAGTGCGTCGGCCAGGCCGTCACGCTTCAGGTCTTCGGGGCCGAAACCGATCATGATCAGGCCGGCGCGACCGCCCTGCCCTTCTACAAGCGCATTGGTCGCGAGCGTCGTTGACAGCGAGACGAGGCCGATCACCGAGGGATCGATCGCCGATTCGGACAGCACGCTTTCGAGCGCGCCGGAAATGCCGATCGACAGGTCGTGGCGGGTGGTGAGCGACTTCGCCTTCGCGATAATCCCATGCGTCTCGCTGTAGATCACGGCGTCCGTGTAGGTGCCGCCGGTATCAATGCCCAGCATGTAATCGGATGTCACGCAGTCTTCCCCTTAATGCCCGCCGGTTTGGCGCCACGTCCCTTATGGCACAGCCCTCGGCCCGATTTCCAGCGAAGGAGCGGCAGGATGACGCCGCATTACGGCTTGCGCGGGGTGATCCGCATGGGTAGCCCGCCGGCGGGCTGGGTTGTGAGCTTCTGTACAGGCCAGGGTTTCGTCTGTGGCGTCGTTTCGAACCGGTACTTCTGCATCAGAACGGCAAGCGCAATCACCGCTTCCTGCAGGGCAAAGGTCGCGCCGATGCAGACCCGCGGACCTGCCCCGAAGGGCAGATACTGGAAACGGCCGATCTTCTCCCGCTCGCCGGGCAGAAAACGGGAAGGATCGAAGATCCGCGGCCGGTCCCAATAGAGTTCGTGGCGATGGAGCGTCCAGGGCATGACGAGTACGGTCGTGCCCTTGGCGATCTCCACCACCTCACCATTGGGCGCCGTATAACGATCATCGGCGATCGCATCTCGGTTGATTGAAGGCGCCGGCGGATAGAGCCGCATCGCTTCCTCAAAAGAGGCCCGCACATTTGGCATCTGGTCGAGCCACTCCACCGGATCTGCGCCAGACGCAATCACCGTATCGATCTCTTGCTCCATGGCATCCCGAACATCGGGGCTATGCGCGACACAATAAAGCGTCCACGCAAGTGCCCGCGCCGTGGTCTCGTGACCTGCCCCGATGAAAGTCAGGATGTTGTCTTCAATCTCTTCCGGGGTCAGCCCGTCAGGACCTTCCAGTTCGAGCAGAAGCGTGAGGAAGTCGTCCGGTGCCTTTTCCCGATCCGTCTGGATCATCGTCCGGCGCTGATCCATCGTGCGGCGAACGAGGTCGCGGAACTTGCGCAAAACACCAAGGCCGCGAAGGCGTGTCAGGCGCGGAATCCATTTGGGCGCTCTCAGCAGATCGAAAGGATCGATACGTCCCATGCTATGCAGGAGATCGTCGACATCCTTGGCAAAATCACCCTTCTCGGAAACGATGCCGCCGGAGAACAGGGTTTCGGAGAGGATCGCATAGGTGAGTTCCGTCATGTCGACGGCGATATCGCGAACCACGCCATCCCCGTTGGACCTGTAACGATCAAGAAAGAGTTCGCTTTGCTCTCGCATCTGGCGAGCGAAACCGCGCGCATGGCGCGGGGTGAAGACGGGCGCCATGGCTTTGCGGGAGCGTTTCCAGACGGGACCTTCCGCCGTCAGCAGGCCATCGCGCAGAATGGGCCTGAGCACGAGCTGTCGGATCTCCGACATTTCGTAGTTCGCCGCATTGTCGACGAGCACATGGCGGATCAGTCCGGGGTCATTGGCGATGATGGTGGTCTGGCCGAAGAAACGAGTGACAATCCACGGCCATGTGTAGGACGGAAGCCCCCAGAGTTCGAGCGGGTTTTTCAAGACAGTACGGATGATTTCCAGTCGGCTGGGCGTCACGGTGCGCGGAACCGGTGCCGGTGGCTCGAAGCCTGCCCTCTTGGGAATACCATCCATGTCTCGCTCCTTAGGGCGTCAGGCCCCTTCAGGAGTTAGAGCAGGCCCTCCAGCTCGTCCAGTCGATCATTGATGAGCCATCCATAATAGTTCTCTTCCGGCCAATTGGCCGCACCGCCCGCCTTGCGTGCGGCGAGCGCCCTTGCCCGCTGCTGCGAACCGCCGATGTTGAAGAGTGTTGCGGTCACACCGGGATTGCTGGAGATATCGACATTGGCGATCGACTTGTAGTCGTCGATGGACTTGCGGATCACTGCTGCCATGTAGGCCAGCGAAATGTCCGGATCCATGATGGCCTTGTAAACGCCAGCGGCATCCGTTTCGTCCAGCTTCGGATAGCCGGACTTCTCGTGCACGAGGTCGGACAACATCAGGGCCGTCAGAGGGTTGATCTGCCCAAGGCCAAACGTCTGGCCGGCGTAGAAAGGCTGGAAGAAAACAGCGCTGAAGCGATTGTTTGGGAAGGAGGTGCCGCCCACCGACTTCCCGCGAAAGCGGTCCTGCCAGACATCTTCTCGGCAGGTCCACAGACGGTAGGAGTCGGTGAACTGGTCACATTCGGCAAATTCAGGTCGCTTTACAAAGGTCGCGATGCCTTCGTCCTTATATGCAAAGCGAAAGCTGTTGCCGGCATAGGATGCAGCCTTCACATAATAGCTTTGCAGGCTGTCATAGGCGTCGACGTTGTAGGTGTGCTCTCCAACGATGGCGCCGATCATGTGAATCGGCGCGATGCCATAGGCGGCAGCCGTCTTCTTGATCTTGCCCATCAGGGCAGAATCCGTGCGCAGAAGATCACGCACCTTTTCATATTTCAGGTCGAAACTGGTCTTGCCGGCCTTGGTGCGGCGGACTGAAGCGCCGGGTATAGGAGGCTGCTCGACATTCCGGTTGCCGGGCGGCACCTTGTCGGCAGCAAGCGAAACCGTGGAACCCGCACCCAATAGAGTGAGGGCAAGAATGATGATCCTGGTGATGCCTAGCACGATGCGCTGTCCCTGGACGCCTGTCCTTGAGCCGACATAGGCGGATTCGCCCGTCCGACAGCGTCAGTCCTTACATAAGTGTCGACTGCATTGTCGACCTGGGCCGCTCTCACTTTGTCGACAACGGAAGAGTGAAAGCGGCCAATAGATGCACAAAGATCACAGGATATAGCGGCTGAGGTCCGTGTCGCTGGCGAGGTCACCGACATGTTTCTGGACATAGGCGGAATCGATCATCAAAGCCGAGCCGCCCCGATCGGGTGCGTGGAACGAGATCTCGTCGAGAACACGTTCCATGACCGTTTGGAGACGACGGGCGCCGATATTCTCGACCGTCTCGTTGAGGCGAACCGCGACATCGGCCAGGGCATCGATGGCATCCTCGGTGAACTCCAGATCGAGTTCTTCGGTTTTCATCAATGCAATGTATTGGCGGATGAGGCTGGCCTCGGTTTCCGTCAGGATGCGGCGGAAATCTTCCTTCGACAGAGGCTTCAGTTCGACGCGGATCGGAAGGCGGCCCTGCAACTCCGGAAGAAGGTCCGAAGGCTTCGACACATGGAAGGCACCGGAAGCGATAAAGAGGATATGGTCGGTCTTCACCGGACCATACTTGGTCGCAACAGTTGTGCCTTCGACCAGGGGCAAGAGGTCGCGCTGCACGCCCTCACGGGAGACCCCGGCACCCATGGCACCTTCGCGCGCTGCGATCTTGTCGATTTCGTCGAGGAACACGATTCCGTCGTTCTCGACCGAACGAACCGCTTCCCGCTGAATGATCTCGTTGTCGATCAGCTTGTCGGATTCGTCGCGGATCAGATCGCCGTAGGAAGCCTTGACCGTGGTGCGGACCTTCTTGGTACGGTTACCCATCGCCTTGCCGAACATTTCGGACAGATTGAGGATACCGATATTGGCGCCGGGCATGCCGGGAACTTCGAAGCCGGGCGCGCCGGAACCGCTGTCGGCCACCTCGATATCGATTTCCTTGTCATCCAGTTCGCCGTTGCGCAGCTTCTTGCGGAAGCTGTCACGGGTGGCCGGAGACGCCGTTGCGCCAACGAGCGCATCGAGAACGCGCTCTTCAGCAAGGGCGTGCGCCTTGGCCTGAACTTCCTGACGTTTCTTGTCGCGAACCAGCACAATGCCGATTTCCACTAGATCGCGGATGATCTGCTCGACATCGCGGCCGACATAGCCCACTTCGGTGAACTTCGTCGCTTCCACCTTGATGAAGGGTGCGCCGGCCAGCTTTGCCAGGCGGCGGGAAATTTCGGTCTTGCCGACGCCGGTCGGCCCGATCATCAGGATGTTCTTCGGCATGACCTCGTCACGGAGATCTTCCGAGAGCTGCTGCCGGCGCCAGCGATTGCGCAATGCGATCGCAACCGCGCGCTTGGCGTCGTGCTGGCCGATAATGTGACGGTCGAGTTCGGATACGATCTCGCGCGGGGAAAAATTGGTCATCTGGTTTGCTCCTGATGATCCTTGGATTGGATCATCGCATGGGTTTTCGTCGCTCGGCCTGCCCAAGGTCAGGCGGCGTCGAGCGATTCAATGACGATGTTGCCGTTGGTGTAGACGCAGATATCACCGGCGATGGTCAAAGCGCGGCGGGCAATGTCTTCGGCCGATCGGTCGCTGTCCATCAGTGCTCTGGCTGCTGCGTAGGCGTAGTTCCCGCCGGAGCCGATCGCGATCGTGCCGTGCTCGGGTTCGAGAACGTCGCCATTGCCGGTAATCGCCAAAGTAATGCTCTTGTCTGCAACGAGCATCATAGCCTCGAGATTGCGCAGATACTTGTCGGTGCGCCAATCCTTGGCGAGCTCGACGGCAGCCCGCATCAACTGGCCGGGATACTGCTCCAGCTTCTTCTCAAGCCGGTCAAGGAGCGTGAAGGCATCGGCGGTCGCACCCGCAAAACCGGCGATCACATCGCCACCCTTGCCGATTCGGCGTACCTTGCGGGCATTGCCCTTCATGACCGTCTGGCCGAGGCTCACCTGGCCATCGCCGGCCATCACCACCTGGCCATCCTTGCGCACGGTTATAATTGTCGTCATTCGTCACCTGTTCGCCCGCCTCGCGGGCCTTGGTTCTGGCAGATGCCTGCCGATTTGTCGGATCCTATGTAAGTTGGCTTTCGACGATTGCAATCTTGCGCCAGCGCTGCCGCATGCGCCTTGCGGCAACGCAATGTAACTTCTGGATATTTGTCCGCCCTGCTGGTATGGGAGGGCCGTTATTTCCATGGAGCGGCCAGATGGCAGAACGTAAAGGCGAGATTTCCCGCAAGACCAACGAAACGTCGGTCTCGGTTTCCGTCCATATCGACGGCACCGGCAAGGGCAAGATTTCGACCGGGGTCGGCTTCTTCGACCACATGCTGGACCAGCTCTGCCGCCATTCGCTGATCGACATGGATATCGAGGCGAAGGGCGACCTGCATATCGATGACCACCACACGGTGGAGGACACCGGCATTGCGCTTGGCCAGGCGATTTCCAAGGCGCTGGGCGACCGCAAGGGCATCACACGTTACGCCTCGATCGACCTGGCCATGGACGAGACCATGACCAAGGCGGCCATAGACGTATCGGGCCGACCGTTCCTCGTCTGGAATGTGGCGTTCAGCGCGCCGAAGATCGGCACCTTCGACACGGAACTGGTTCGCGAGTTCTTCCAAGCGCTGGCACAGAATGGGGGGATCACGCTGCACGTGCTGAACCATTACGGCGCCAACAACCATCACATCGCTGAGACCTGTTTCAAGGCGGTGGCGCGGGCGCTGCGCACCGCGACTGAAATCGATCCGCGGCAGGCAAACCAAATTCCCTCCACCAAGGGCACCCTGGTTTAAGGGCATGCTCTCCTAAGAGAGCGCGCGACCTTGCTCCGGTTGAGGTGTTGACCTCATCCGTCGAGCGGAAAGGACTGGAAGACATGCGTGTAGCCATCATCGACTATGGATCGGGTAATCTGAGATCCGCCACCAAAGCTTTCGAGCGCGCCGCGCGGGAAGCTGGCCTCGATGCTGAAATCGAACTGGCTGACAAAGCCGACCGCGTTGCGTCAGCCGACAGGATCGTGCTGCCAGGCGTCGGCGCCTATGCCGATTGCCGTCGCGGTCTCGACGCCGTGCCGGGCATGCATGACGCAATCACTGAGGCAGTTGAAACCAAGGGGCGTCCCTTCTTCGGCATCTGCGTCGGCATGCAGTTGATGTCGTCCCGCGGGCTGGAGAAGACGACGACCGAAGGCTTTGGCTGGATCAAGGGTGATGTCGTCGAGATGACACCCTCGGACCCCAGCCTCAAGATCCCGCAGATCGGCTGGAATACCTTGACGCTCAACCGCCCTCACCCGCTGTTCGACGGCATTCCGACGGGACCGGATGGGTTGCATGCCTATTTCGTGCATTCCTACCACTTGGCGGCAGTGAACCTCGAGGACGTGATTGCGACGACGGAATACGGTGGCGCGATGACCGCCTTTGTCGGACGCGACACCATGGTCGGCGCGCAGTTCCATCCCGAGAAAAGCCAGGCGCTTGGCCTCAAGCTGATCTCCAACTTTCTGACCTGGGCTCCCTAAGCCGCTAGGACCTTTGCCATGATCCTTTTCCCCGCCATCGACCTCAAGGACGGCCAGTGCGTTCGCCTCAAGCTGGGCGACATGGAACAGGCCACCGTTTATAATCCCGACCCGGCCGCGCAGGCACGCGCTTTCGAAGATCAAGGTTTCGAGTGGCTGCATGTTGTCGACCTCAACGGTGCCTTTGCCGGTGAGAGCGTCAATGGTGCGGCCGTCGATGCGATACTGAAGGCAACGAAAAATCCGGTGCAGCTCGGCGGTGGCATCCGCACGCTCGACCACATCGAGAGCTGGCTGTCGCGGGGCCTTTCCCGCGTGATTCTCGGAACCATTGCCGTGCGTGATCCTGCCCTCGTCATTGAGGCCTGCAAGCGCTTTCCGGGCAAGGTTGCCGTCGGCATTGACGCCAAGGGTGGCAAGGTCGCCGTGGAGGGCTGGGCGGAGGCTTCAGAACTCGGCGTGATTGAGCTTGCCCAGCGCTTCGAAGGTGCCGGCGTTGCGGCAATCATCTATACCGATATCGACCGGGACGGCATCCTGACCGGCATCAACTGGACCTCGACGCTGGAACTGGCCGAGGCCGTTTCCATTCCTGTCATTGCTTCTGGTGGTCTGGCCTCGATCGACGACGTGCGCCGGATGCTGCAGCCGGATGCGAAGAAACTCGAAGGTGCGATTTCCGGCCGGGCGCTTTATGATGGCCGGATCGACCCGCAAGAGGCTCTGGCACTGATCAAAGCCGCTAAAGGCTGAGGACACAAGATGACACTCAAGGCCCGCGTGATCCCCTGCCTCGACGTCAAGGACGGCCGTGTCGTCAAGGGCGTGAACTTCGTCGATCTGATCGATGCCGGCGACCCGGTGCAAGCCGCCAAGGCCTACGATGCCGCTGGCGCCGACGAACTGTGTTTTCTCGATATCACGGCATCCTCTGACAACCGTGACACGATCTTCGATGTCGTGGCGCAGACGGCCGATCATTGCTTCATGCCGCTGACCGTCGGAGGTGGTGTTCGTGCGGTTGCCGATATTCGCAAGCTCCTGCTCTGCGGCGCCGACAAGGTGTCGATCAATTCGGCAGCCGTCAAAAATCCGGACTTCGTTGCGGAAGCCGCCGACAAATTTGGCAACCAGTGCATCGTCGTGTCGATCGACGCCAAGAAGGTTTCACGTGAAAACGAAAGCCCGCGCTGGGAGATCTTTACCCATGGCGGGCGCCAGCCGACGGGGATCGATGCGGTTGAGTTCGCCATCAAGATGGTGGAGCGGGGTGCCGGCGAGTTGCTGGTAACCTCGATGGATCGCGACGGGACGAAAAGCGGCTATGACATCGGCCTGACACGGACGATTGCGGACAGCGTAAGGGTGCCTGTCATTGCGTCTGGTGGTGTGGGAAATCTCGATGACCTGGTCGCGGGTATTCGCGACGGTCATGCGACGGCCGTTTTGGCCGCCTCGATTTTCCACTTCGGCACCTATTCGATCGCAGAGGCAAAGGCCCATATGGCTGCTGCCGGCATTGCCATGCGTCTGGACTGACGCGGAAAGACACGTGATGAGCAATTTCACCCTCGCCGATCTGGAAGCCATCGTTGCCAGCCGCGCTCAGGCGAGCCCCAGTGAATCCTGGACGGCGAAGCTCGTCGCTGGCGGCCAGAGCAAAGCCGCAAAGAAACTGGGTGAAGAGGCAATCGAGGCTGTGATGGCTGCGGTCAAGGACGACCACGAGAACCTCGTCTACGAGAGCGCGGACCTGCTCTATCACCTGATGGTCGTATTGAAAATTGCGGACATACCGCTACAAGACGTAATGCAGGAACTTGAGCGTCGGACCGCTCAGACGGGCCTGAGTGAAAAGGCCAGTCGGCAGGATCCATGACAATAGCTATGCGGGACCCCGAAACGCCAGACGTCCTCGATCATTTTCAGGCGAACGGCTATTCCCCCTATCTTTTCTTCGATTCCGAGGAATGGGCGCATTTTCGTGCAGACACTCCGCTGACGCTGACGGCTGACGAAGTGCATCGCCTGCGATCAATCGATGACCCGATCGATCTGGACGAAGTCCGACGGATCTATCTCTCGCTGTCGCGTCTGTTGTCCTCACATGTGGAATCCTCGCAGTTGCTGTTCGAGCAGCGCAACCGCTTCCTCAGCATGTCGGATGTGTTCAAGACGCCGTTCGTCATCGGAATTGCTGGCTCTGTTGCGGTTGGAAAATCCACGACCGCGCGTATCTTGAAAGAGTTGCTGGCCCGCTGGCCTTCAAGTCCCAAGGTCGACCTCGTGACCACCGACGGCTTCCTCTATCCGAACGCCCACCTGGTCAAGAACGGGATCCTCAATCGAAAGGGATTTCCGGAAAGCTACGATATCGGTGCACTCTTGCGGTTTTTGTCCGCCATCAAGGCGGGACTTCCAAATGTGAAGGCCCCGAGCTATTCGCACCTGACCTACGATGTTCTGCCGAACGAACACCGCGTCATCGACCGGCCCGACATCCTGATCTTCGAGGGCATCAATGTCCTGCAGTCGCGCAACCTTCCCGCCGACGGCAAGATCGTGCCAATGGTTTCCGACTTTTTCGATTTTTCGATCTATATCGACGCAGAAGAGAACGCGATCCATCGCTGGTATGTCGACCGCTTCATGAAGCTTCGCCAAACCGCTTTCCGCGATCCGAACTCCTACTTCCATCGCTACGCAACCATCAGCGAGGGCGAAGCAAAGGAGATCGCCGAAGGGCTCTGGGCCAACATCAACCTCAAGAACCTGCGGGAAAACATCCTGCCGACCCGCCCACGCGCGGATCTTATCCTGCGCAAGGGTAACAATCATCTGGTCGAAACCGTCGCCCTCAGAAAACTGTAGGCTATAGAT
Source organism: Rhizobium sp. AG855 (assembly GCF_003610655.1). Classification (NCBI taxonomy): domain Bacteria; kingdom Pseudomonadati; phylum Pseudomonadota; class Alphaproteobacteria; order Hyphomicrobiales; family Rhizobiaceae; genus Rhizobium; species Rhizobium sp. AG855. The sequence continues at coordinate 20,441 of NZ_RAQG01000004.1, forward strand.
CGCCGGCTATGGATTGACCCGGCGCAGCGTGAGGTTGATCCGACCACCCGCCTTTAGCAGCGTGGACGTGCCGGGATAAATTCGGTCGACGCCATGGAAGCAGAGACGGCCCTCCCCGCCGAGAATAAAGACATCGCCACTTTCGAGCTTGAGGGATCTCGTTCGGTCCGTCCGGAGGAGGCCACCTATTCGAAACAGGCACGTATTTCCCAGGGAAATAGACAGCACCGGTGCCGAGAAGTCCGTCTCGTCACGGTCCTGATGCAACCCCATCTTGGCCTCGTCAGCATAGAAATTGACTAGGCATGCCTCTGGGTCCTTCCCATAGCCCGCAATCTCCCGCCAGAGGTCGAGCAGCACGGCAGGGATTGGCGGCCAGGGTTCTCTCGTCACCGGATGCGTCGGCTGATACCGATAGCCTCGCTCCTTGTCCGTTACCCAGCCGAGCGGGCCGCAATTGGTCATGCGCACTGACATGGGCCGACCGCTGCCGGGCATCACCGGCACATAGAGAGGCGCGCGCTCCACGATGGCGCGGATCTGTTCGACCAGGCTTTCCTGGGCCGCGCGATCGAGCAAACCCGGAAGATACAGCAGACCGGGGGACAGACTGAGTTCCTTCCCTGCACTCGCCATGATCAATCTCCCGCAGGCTTGCTCCGCATCTTCTTGACGTCGGACCGCCCAGACTTCTCCTTCAAGCGCCGCTCGATGGAGCCCTTTGTCGGCTTGGTCTTCTTACGCGGCGGCGGTGGCGGCTTTGCCGCTTCGAGGATTAGCTCCTTCAACCGCTCACGCGCGTCTTCCCGGTTTCGCTCTTGGCTGCGAAAGCGGCTGGCTTCCAGCATCAAGACACCCTCTTTCGACAGGCGCTTGCCGGCGAGCTTCGCGGCATTCTCCTTGACCCGGTCGCTGAGCGACGGCGAGCCCATGAGGTTGAAGAACAGCTGGACGGCGGTCGACACCTTGTTGACATTCTGACCGCCGGGCCCACCCGCCAGAACGAATTGTTCCGTGAGTTCCCATCCTGCGATCGTGATGCGGCTGTTGATCTGAAGAGGGTCGCTGGCCATGTCGTCGGTTCTTCCTGTGTCCCGACCTCATATCGGCCGGGTCTTTTCCAAAGGCAAGCCCAACGCAAAAAGCCCGGCTCGCGGCCGGGCTTTCGTGCAGTATCAGGCGCCTGTTACTCGGCGGCGATCCGGATGCCGGGGGCAGCATCGCGAACCTTGCCATCGACATGCGGTTCGAACTTGGCGAAGTTGTCGATGAACATGCCGACCAGCTTTTTGGCCTGCGCGTCATAGGCGACGCCATCAGCCCAGGTCGAGCGTGGGTCGAGGATCTTCGTGTCGACGCCAGCGACAGACACCGGAACGGCAAAGCCGAAGTTGGCGTCAGTGCGCATGTCCACCTTCTTCAACTCACCGGTCAGAGCGGCCGTCAGAAGCGCGCGGGTGGCCTTAATCGGCATGCGGTTTCCAGTGCCGTAGGCGCCACCGGTCCAGCCGGTGTTGACCAGCCAGCAATCCACCTCGTGACGAGCGATCAGATCACGCAGCAGGTTGCCGTATTCGGTCGGGTGACGCGGCATGAACGGCGCGCCGAAGCAGGTCGAGAAGGTCGCTTCCGGCTCGGTCACGCCCTTTTCGGTGCCGGCGACCTTGGCGGTGTAGCCGGACAGGAAGTGATACATGGCCTGCTCGGGCGTCAGCTTTGCGATCGGCGGCAAGACACCGAATGCATCAGCCGTGAGCATGATGATTGTCTTCGGATGCGGTGCGCGACCCGTTTCCGACGCATTCGGGATGAAATGCAGCGGGTAGGCGCAGCGGGTGTTCTCCGTCAGCGAGCCGTCATTGAAGTCCGGAACGCGGTTTTCGTCCAGAATGACGTTTTCGAGTACGGTGCCGAAACGCTTGGTGGTGGCGAAGATCTCCGGCTCAGCTTCTGCCGAAAGACGGATGGTCTTGGCGTAGCAGCCACCTTCGAAGTTGAAGATGCCGTTTTCGCCCCAACCGTGTTCATCGTCACCGATCAGGGTGCGCTTCGGATCGGCCGAGAGCGTGGTCTTGCCGGTCCCCGAGAGGCCAAAGAAGACGGCCGCGTCGCCATCAGGGCCGACATTGGCCGAGCAGTGCATCGGCATGACGCCCTTCGACGGCAGGAGGTAATTGAGAACGGTGAAGACCGACTTCTTCATCTCGCCGGCATAGGAGGTGCCACCGATCAGAACGATACCGTTGGTCAGATCACAGGCGATGACGGTTTCGCTCCGGCAGCCGTGGCGGGCAGGATCGGCGCGGAAGCTGGGCAGGTCGATGATCGTCAGCTTCGGCACGAAACTCTTCAGCGCTTGGCGCTCCGGCCGGATCAGCAGATTGCGGATGAAGAGCGAGTGCCAGGCAAATTCGGTGACGACCCGCGTGGGGAGTGCATTGTCCTTGTCCGCACCGCCGATGAGGTCCTGCACGAAAAGGTCCTTGCCGGCTGCATGGGCCAGCATGTCCTGGTGCAACACGCGGAAATGTTCGGGCGAAAGCGGCTTGTTGTTGTCCCACCAGATCTGGTCGGTGGTCTTTTCGTCACGCACGACGAACTTGTCCTTGGCGGAGCGGCCAGTGTGCTGACCGGTTAGCGCTCGCAAGGCGCCATCGGCTGTCAGTTCAGCCTCACCTCGGCGAATCGCTTCTTCATAGAGCACGCCTTCAAGGAAATTGTAGCGAACACTCGCAGCCTTCCCCAAACCAGCTTCCGCGAGACCCGTTGCCGGGTTCCTGATGCCGAATTCCTCCATGATGCGCCGTCCTCTCGTGTGGGCCACAACTCTCCGATGGCCCAAACTTAAATAGATTGCAGGCACAACGCAAGCAGGCCATTCGGAAAAAATCAATGATATCAATTATTTAATCGATTTAAAACCGAAAAGCGCCTTTTTAAATCGTTTAGTTCCCGTTCTATTCCAATGCGTTTTTCTTCCGGTGACCGCTTCTGAGCGACTCCATCAGGCCCCGACACAGACAGAGGGTTTCCGTTTGCCACAATTTGTTCCACCTTTATACTCATGAAGCTGTCACTGAACCGGAGCTGGGCTGGGGTAGAGCCAGGAGCAGCGCTTAGAGATGATGGAGACCTATGTTATGCAGACGATTGCTCTGGTGGATGACGACCGCAACATTCTGACGTCGGTTTCGATCGCGCTCGAGGCCGAAGGCTATAAGGTCGAAACATACACCGACGGCGCTTCGGCGCTGGATGGCTTGCTGGCACGCCCCCCGCAGCTGGCAATCTTCGACATCAAGATGCCGCGCATGGACGGAATGGAACTCCTGCGCAGGCTGCGCCAGAAGTCCGACCTGCCGGTGATTTTCCTCACGTCCAAGGACGAGGAAATCGACGAACTGTTCGGACTGAAGATGGGTGCCGACGATTTTATCACCAAGCCCTTCTCTCAGCGCCTGTTGGTCGAACGGGTGAAGGCCATTCTGCGTCGTGCCGCAAGCCGCGAAAACCTGGCGGCAACAGGCGGCGGCGCAGCAAAACCCGGCAGCGAACAGCAGGCTCGTACGCTGGAGCGTGGACAGCTCGTCATGGATCAGGAGCGTCACACCTGCACCTGGAAGGGCGATGCCGTCACCCTCACGGTTACAGAATTTCTCATTCTACAGTCGCTGGCACAACGTCCGGGCGTGGTCAAAAGCCGTGACGCCCTCATGGATGCCGCCTATGACGAGCAGGTCTATGTCGACGACCGCACGATCGACAGCCATATCAAGCGCTTGCGCAAGAAGTTCAAAATGGTCGACACCGACTTCGACATGATTGAAACCCTCTACGGTGTGGGCTACCGCTTCCGCGAAGCGGCTTGAGGTCCCGGCATCTCCGGGTTCGGACCGGACACGGGCGAAAGGGTGAGGTTTGACCAGACCGGTTGACGATGGGAATCTGGAGGAGCTGGAGGGCGGCTCCGAGCAGCGGCGGCTGTTTTCCCATCCTTTCATCCTCATCCGGCGGATCTTCGGTCATGCGCTGTTTTCGAGCCTGACGCGACGGATCGTCTTTTTCAACCTCGCCGCCCTGATCGTTCTGGTCGGCGGGATCATGTATCTCAATCAGTTCCGCGAGGGGCTGATCGATGCGCGCGTGGAAAGCCTGCTGACGCAGGGCGAGATCATTGCGGCGGCCGTTTCGGCATCGGCGTCCGTTGATACGAACTCCATCACCATCGATCCGGAAAAGCTGCTGGAGTTGCAGGCGGGACAGAGCATTACCCCGGTTCCAAACGACGAGGACCTTGAGTTCCCCATCAATCCGGAACGCGTCGCGCCGGTTCTGCGTCGGCTGATATCGCCGACACGCATCCGCGCGCGCCTGTTCGATGCCGATGCCAACCTGCTGCTCGATTCCCGTCATCTGTATTCTCGCGGCCAGGTGCTTCGCTTTGACCTGCCGCCCGTCGACAATGACACATCCAGCCTGACAGACTGGATTACCAGGATGTTCAACACGATCCTGCAACCCGGCAACCTTCCAATCTACAAGGAGGCCCCCGGAGGCGACGGATCGATCTATCCGGAAGTGATGAATGCCCTCACGGGGGTTCGGGGTGCCGTGGTGCGCGTGACGGACCAAGGCGAACTGATTGTGTCGGTGGCGGTCCCTGTTCAGCGCTCTCGCGCCGTGCTCGGCGTCCTTCTGCTATCGACGCAGGCCGGCGACATCGACAAGATTGTTCATGCCGAACGTCTTGCCATCCTGCGCGTCTTCGGCGTCGCCACACTCGTCAACATCGTCGTGTCGCTCCTGTTGTCGTCCACCATCGCCAATCCGCTGCGCCGTTTGTCAGCGGCTGCTATTCGCGTACGGCGCGGTGCGAAGGAACGTGAGGAGATCCCCGACTTCTCCGTTCGCCAGGACGAGATTGGCAATCTGTCGATTGCACTTCGGGAAATGACGACCGCCCTTTATGACCGCATCGATGCGATCGAGAGTTTCGCGGCCGATGTCAGCCACGAATTGAAGAACCCACTGACTTCGTTGCGCTCGGCAGTCGAAACCCTTCCGCTTGCGAAAACGGCTGAGTCCCGGCAGCGGCTGATGGATATCATCCAGCACGACGTGCGACGGTTGGATCGACTAATCAGCGACATCTCGGATGCCTCACGTCTGGATGCCGAACTGGCGCGTTCGGATGCAAAGCCAGTTGATCTGGAAATCCTGCTCTCCAGCCTCGTCGATATCTCGCGCGAGATCCGTCATGGCAAGAAGGCCGTGCAGATCGACTATGTGATAGACCAGAAGCCAGGCTCCAAGCAGGGCTTCATTGTCAACGGCCACGATCTGCGGCTGGGCCAGATCGTCACGAACCTGATCGAAAACGCTCGGTCCTTTGTGCCTGAAGATGGCGGCTGCATCACCGTGCGCCTATCGCGGACGCGGACACGCTGCCTCATTCAGGTCGAAGACAATGGACCCGGCATCCAGGCCGAAAACATCGACCGGATCTTTGAGCGCTTCTACACCGATCGGCCAGAGGGAGAGAGTTTCGGCCAGAATTCCGGCCTCGGCCTGTCAATCAGCCGTCAGATTGCGGAAGCGCATGGCGGTACACTGAGGGCGGAAAACGTTCTTGATAGCACGCGCGGCCGGATTACCGGCGCCCGCTTCGTCCTCGCGCTACCGTTTGAGGCCGGGACATGAGCGATATGACAAACAATGCGCATGGAACTGCCATCGTGGTCGATGGGACGGGATTGTTCTTCTGCGGTCCCTCAGGCTGCGGGAAGTCGGGTCTCGCCTTCGACTGCCTGGCAGAAGCCACGCTGCGCGGCCTTCCAAATGCTCTCGTGGCCGACGACCAGGTGCTTTTGGCCCGGCAAAACGAGCGGATTGTGGCCAGAAGACCTGATGCGATAAGGGGCCTCATGGAGTTGCGTTACAGCGGAATTGTCGCGGTGAACAGCGTCGAGGAAGCCGAACTCCATTTTGCGATCCTGCCCGTCAATGCCGATGGAAATATGCGCCTGCCGCCCGAGAACGAACGCCTTTCCCTCACACCCGAGATCGATCTTCCTGTCATAAGAGTGCCATTCTGGAGTCGTTTTCCGCTGGCGCTCATCTTCGCACAAATCGCCACGATGCAAGCAAAGCGCTCTTAAGCACGCGGTTTTGGCTTGCACTTCCTGTTTTGATGGACAAGATGGCGTCCTATCGATGGACGAACCACTGGTGTTGCGCTATCTGGCGATTTTTTCCGCTAAGGGGCAGTAGAGAATGATCGGACTTGTGCTTGTCACACATGGCAAGCTGGCTGAAGAGTTTCACCACGCGGTGGAACATGTCGTCGGCCCACAGAAATGCATCGAGACCGTTTCGATTGGCCCCGAAGACGACATGGACCAGCGTCGTCAGGACATTCTCGATGCCGTCCTTCGGGCTGACGATGGCCATGGCGTGATTATTCTGACCGACATGTTCGGCGGCACTCCGTCCAATCTTGCCATTTCCGTCATGAACAATGGTCGGATTGAGGTGATTGCCGGGGTCAATCTGCCCATGCTGATCAAGCTGGCCGGGATCCGTGGGGACAACGACATGGATCGCGCCCTCGTCGAAGCCTCCGAGGCCGGCCGTAAATACATCAATGTCGCCAGCCGCGTTCTCAGTGGAAAGTAACGGAATGACCGCCTCGCTTGCCCGCGACCTGCTGATTGTCAACAAGCGCGGCCTGCATGCACGCGCGTCTGCCAAATTCGTTCAGACCGTCAGCGGCTTTGACGCAGCTGTTACCGTCTCCAAGGATGGCACCAGCGTGGGCGGAGCTTCGATCATGGGCCTGATGATGCTGGCTGCAAGTCCTGGCTGTTCGATCAGCGTGAGCGCCTCCGGCAACGAGGCGGAGGCTGTCCTTGACGCGCTGGAAGCACTCGTTGCCGATCGCTTCGGTGAGGAGATGTAAAGCATCTCCACATAAGGACATAAAGACTTCTTTATGTCTCATTGCCTTCTTTGACGATCCCTGCTAGGAACGACCCAAGCGCCGCGATATGCATTCGCGGGTCGAGCGTTCCTCGGTTCTGCCCCAGGCAGAGACCGGGCCCAGATCCAGCCGGAGACTCTCATGAGCAAACATGACTATGTCATCGCCGATATCGGTCTCGCCGATTATGGCCGCAAGGAAATCAGCATTGCCGAAACGGAAATGCCGGGCCTGATGGCCTGCCGCGCCGAATTCGGCGCCAGCAAGCCGCTGAAGGGTGCACGTATCACCGGATCGCTGCACATGACGATCCAGACGGCCGTGCTGATCGAGACGCTGGTCGAGCTTGGCGCCGACGTGCGCTGGGCTTCCTGCAACATCTTTTCGACCCAGGACCATGCCGCTGCCGCGATTGCCGCCGCCGGCATTCCGGTCTTCGCCATCAAGGGCGAGTCGCTCACCGACTACTGGGAATATACCGACCGGATCTTCCAGTGGACCGACGGCGGCGTGTCCAACATGATCCTCGACGATGGTGGCGACGCCACCATGTACATTCTGCTCGGCGCCCGCGCCGAGGCCGGTGAAGACGTTCTTTCCAATCCGCAGTCGGAAGAAGAAGAAATCCTGGTCGCCCAGATCAAGAAGCGTCTGGCCGCTTCGCCGGGCTGGTTCACCAAGCAGCGTGATGCCATCAAGGGCGTTACCGAGGAAACCACGACCGGTGTGCATCGCCTGTATGAACTGGCCAAGAAGGGCCTCCTTCCCTTCCCTGCCATCAATGTCAACGACTCGGTCACCAAGTCGAAGTTCGACAACAAGTATGGCTGCAAGGAATCGCTGGTCGACGGCATCCGCCGCGGCACCGACGTGATGATGGCCGGCAAGGTCGCGGTCGTCTGCGGTTATGGCGACGTTGGCAAGGGCTCGGCTGCTTCGCTGAGCGGTGCCGGAGCCCGCGTGAAGGTGACGGAAGTCGACCCGATCTGCGCGCTGCAGGCTGCCATGGACGGGTTCGAAGTCGTCACTCTGGAAGACGTCGTTTCTTCGGCTGATATCTTCATCACCACCACCGGCAACAAGGACGTCATCCGCATCGAGCACATGCGCGAGATGAAGGATATGGCGATCGTCGGCAATATCGGCCACTTCGACAACGAGATCCAGGTTGCGGCCCTCCGGAACCTGAAGTGGACCAATATCAAGCCGCAGGTCGATATGGTCGAATTCCCGAAGGGCAACCGCATGATCCTTCTCTCGGAAGGCCGTCTGCTGAACCTCGGCAACGCCACTGGCCATCCGTCCTTCGTCATGTCGGCGTCGTTCACCAACCAGGTTCTCGGTCAGATCGAGCTCTTCACCAAGACGGAAGAGTACAAGCCGGGAGTCTATGTTCTGCCCAAGCACCTCGACGAAAAGGTTGCCCGCCTGCATCTTGAGAAGCTCGGCGTGAAGCTTACGACGCTTTCGGATGAACAGGCTGCCTATATTGGCGTCACGACGCAGGGTCCGTTCAAGGCAGAACACTACCGCTATTAAAATATAGCTGGATAATATCTACATCTAGTGGACGGCGTCTTGACAAAGGCGCCGTCTTCTTTTTTGGGCCTCGGCCTTCCCGACCCATTCCATCGGCGGTATTGTTTTAGGACTTGATTCGTGGACTGCACGAGCGGTCCGCGAGCACGGATGTCTTGTCGACGATGCGGCACATAATGAGACGGAGACAGACCGAGAATGTCGGTAGATCAACGCGCCCCGCATTTGCGGGATACGGCCATTATGGCCGGGAACTCCAGCCTTTTGCGGCATAGTCCAGAACTGCCGGCCCTGCGGGGGAGAACGGTGGCCGCACCGCGGAGCCTCATCGGCTCGCTGCGGCAGCTTCTCGCTTGTGGGAGCATGCTGGCCGGCGTGATATACCCTGCTCTTGCCCAGGCTCAGACAGAGCATTCCATTATCGGCAATCTCAACCGCGTCGATGTCGCGGGCTATGCACTGCTGCTTGGTGCCCTTTCGGCTGCCCTTCTGTCAGCCGGATGGCTTGCCCGGCAACGGAACCGTCTCGAGTCTGAGCGACGTGACCTGCGGTCGGAGTTGTCTGTCAGCCAACACAAAATCTCGCGTTACCAAGCCTTCATTGCCGACAAGAATCGCCGTGTCGTGATCTGGGATGGTCAGAACGGCAAGGCAGAATTTCTCGGTCAGTTGCCGGGTGAAACCGGTGCACCACAGAACGACAGCGATTTTCTCGCTTTCGGTCGTTGGTTGACGCCGAACTCCGCCGGCGAAGTGGAGCGGGCAATCGAGGCTCTCCGCTCCAATGCAAGCACTTTCGATCTGGTCGTGGAGACCATTCGCGGCGAAGTCATCGAAGTTCAGGGACGCCTTTATGGGGGACGGGCCTATGCCCTGTTCCTGGCGCTGAACAACCTGCGTGCAGAACTGGCCGAATTGAAGATCGAACGCAATCGCCTGCGCAATTCGATCGCATCCTTCGAATCCTTGCTGGATTCGATCGAACAGCCTGTCTGGCAGAGAGATCGTGACGGCCGTTTGACCTGGGTGAACCAGGCTTACTGCGAAGCGGTGGAAGCGACCTCGCCGGGTCAGGCCGTTCAGGAAGGTCGGGAAATTCTCGGCACACTTACGCGCGAGAAGATCAAAGCGACGACGACGCCGGAATCCCCGTTCCGCGATACAGTCTCGACTGCGGTGCGTGGCGGACGGACCTTCTTCGAAGTGGTTGACGTGCGCGGCCCTGCCGGATCCTGTGGCATGGCAATCGACGTGTCTTCCGCAGAAACACTGCGTGAGGAACTCGTTCGGACGCTGAAAAGCCATGCCGAAACGCTCGATCATTTGGCGACGCCGGTTGCCATATTCGACGCCGATCGACGCCTGCAGTTCTACAACCAAGCCTTCGTCCAGCTCTGGGGTCTCGATACGCCCTTCCTGGAATCACGCCCCGACCATGCAGAACTCCTCGATCGGCTGCGCTCCGCGCACAAATTGCCAGAGCAACTGAGCTGGAAGGCCTGGAAAGAAAGCTGCCTTTCCGTTTATCGCGCGCTTGAGACACAGACCGATCTCTGGCATCTGCCCAATGGCCAGACACTCCGCGTCATCGCCTCGGCGCACCCGCAGGGCGGCGTCACCTGGATGTTCGAGAACCTGACCGAGCAGGTCAGCCTTGAGACCCGCTACAACACGCTGCTGCAGGTCCAGGGTGAAACCATCGACCACCTTTCGGAAGGTGTCGCAGTGTTTGGCCCGGATGGACGTATCCAGCTGTCCAACCCTGCTTTCCGGGCGCTGTGGGGCATCACGGAAGCCCAGGCTGCTGTGGGCACGCATATCCGCCTGCTCGAAGCTGCCTGCAAATCCTCGTATGACAAGGCGGATGGCTGGAAGGCCTTCGGCAAGATGATCACCAGCTTCGAGGATGAACGCCCGTCGAGCCAGGGCACGCTGGAACTCTATTCCGGCCTCGTTCTCGACTACGCCGTGACACCACTGCCCAACGCCCAGACCATGCTAACCTTCGTCAACATGACCGACAGCGTGCGCGCGGAACGGGCACTCAAGGAAAAGAACGAAGCGCTGCGCAAGGCGGACGAGCTGAAGAACGATTTCGTCCAGCACGTCTCCTACGAGCTTCGCTCGCCACTGACCAACATCATCGGTTTCACGGATCTGCTGAAGACCCCGACGATCGGGCCGCTTAATGAGCGCCAGGCCGAATATATCGACCACATCTCGACCTCCTCTTCGCTGCTGCTGACGATCGTCAACGATATTCTCGACCTTGCGACGGTCGATGCCGGCATCATGCAGCTCGACTATTCCGAGATCGATCTCAGCGATCTGCTCGATGACGTCTCGATGCAGATGACGGATCGGCTGCAGGAAGGCGGAGTTACACTGGAGATTTCGGCACCGGCGCAGCTCGGCCATATCATCGCCGACCGACAGCGCCTGAAGCAGATCCTGATCAAGATCCTGACCAATGCCGTGAATTTCGCGCCTGAGGGCACGGCTGTCAGAATGAAATGCTGGCGCGACGGTGTCGACTTCGTGTTCTCCGTGACCGACCGTGGATGCGGGATGGAAGCCGACATGGTGATGTCAGCCTTCGATCGATTCTCCACCAATCCCAAGGGTGGAAAGCGCAGCGGTCCAGGCCTTGGATTGTCAATCGTGCATAGTTTCGTCAACCTGCATCATGGCCAGGTGTCGATCGACAGTGCGCCGGGTCAGGGCACCACGGTCAATTGCCGCATTCCTTCCGCCAGTATTCCGCAAGTCATCGCCGCAGCCGAATGAAAGACCACCCCGATCTGATCGAGTTAGTCCTGCCTGACGAGACCGCAACGGTCGAGTTGGGAGAGGATCTGGCGCTCGCACTTCAGGCCGGTGACTGTGTCGCGCTTTGGGGAGATCTTGGTGCGGGGAAATCGACCCTCTGCCGCGCGCTGCTGCGTGCGGTGGCCGACGATCCGGATCTTGAAGTCCCTAGCCCGACTTTCACGCTGGTGCAGAGTTATGATCTTCGCCTGCCAGTCTCGCATTTCGATCTCTACCGGCTGGCAGATGTCAGCGAACTTGCCGAGCTCGGTTTCGACGAAGCACTCTCCAACGGTATCTGCCTGGTGGAATGGCCGGAAAGAGCCGGCAAAGCTCTTCCGAAGAGCAGGATCGACATTCGGTTCCAGTTTTCGAAAGAGGGCGGCCGGGTGGTCTTGCTCTCAGGGCCAGAGGCTAAACTGACGAGGCTTCGGCGGATCCTGCAGATCAGGCGCTTTCTTGAGGACAACGGCTTTGACCACGCTTCGAGACGCCACCTGACCGGCGATGCCTCCACTCGCGCTTATGAACATATCTATCCTGCGAACGGCGACGCTCGCCTCGTGCTGATGGACGCCCCGGCACGACCGAATGGGCCGCCGATCCGGGACGGAAAACCCTATTCGCAGATCGTGCACCTGGCAGAGGACGTGTATCCCTTTGTTGCCATTGATGAAGCTTTGCGCATGCGTGGTTTTGCGGCGCCGGCCATTCTTGCAACAGATTGCGCTTCTGGAATTCTGCTGCTCGAGGACCTTGGCACCGAGGGCGTTCTCGACGCAGCGGGGAAGCCGATCCAGGAGCGCTACAGGGCAAGTGCCGCCTGCCTCGCCGCCATCCACGATTCGCCTTTTGAGCGGGAGATCGCACTGCGTGGCGGACGGGTCCACGTCATCCCGGACTTCGACCGACCTGCCATGAAAATGGAAGTCGAGTTGCTGCTTGATTGGCACCTTCCCTGGAAGCGTGACGGCGTTCCTGTCAGCGCGGCAGAACGGGAAAGTTACCTGAATATCTGGGACAATCTGATCGATGAACTGGCGACGGTGGAGAAATCCATCGTGCTGCGTGACTTCCACTCTCCAAACATCATCTGGCGGGGGGAGCGGACCGGCCATGACCGGATCGGTCTCATCGACTTCCAGGACGCGATGATTGGCCCTTCCGCCTATGATCTCGTCTCGCTGGTTCAGGACGCCCGTGTGACGATCCCCCGACCGCTGATGGATCAGTTGATGGCTGACTACCTTGCTCTGCGGAACCGGACGGCGGAATTCGACGAGGCCACATTTCTGAAAAGCTGGGCGATCATGGCCGCACAACGCGCCTGCAAGCTGAACGGGCTGTGGGTTCGCCTGCTGAAACGAGATGGGAAACCCGGATATATGCGGCACATGCCGAGAACGCTCTGGCATTTGTCCGTTGCCTTCGAGCATCCTGTGCTTGCCCCCTTGCGCCGCTGGTGCGCAGAGGCTGGAATCGAACTCCCCGAATCAGCGGCGTAGTTCAAATGACCATCACCCAAGCCATGGTACTCGCGGCCGGTCTCGGTACGCGGATGAGACCCATCACCGAGACGACTCCCAAACCCCTGGTGAAAATCGGCGGCAAGGCGATGATCGATTATGCGCTTGATACGCTGAAGGAAGCCGGCGTGACGACCGTGGTGGTCAATGTCCACCATCATGCCGACCAGATGCAACGGCACTTGGCCTCCATTGATGGACTGGAGATCATCATTTCCGACGAGCGCGAGCGGTTGATGGACTCCGGTGGCGGCTTGGCCCGTGGTCTGAAGCTACTTGATCCAGCCATGCCGGCCTTGGTGATGAACGCTGATCTGTTCTGGATCGGCGAGACCAAGGGTGAACCATCCAATCTCACGCGGCTCGGTAAGCGCTTCGATCCTGAAATGATGGACATGGCGATGCTTTGCGTCGCGGAAAGCCAGACCACCGGCCACAATGGTAAGAATGATTTCTCCATGGCTGCCGACGGCGGCCTGACACGCTACCGCGTGGGCGATCCCGATCCCGTCGTTTATGCCGGCGCTCTAGCCCTGATGCCGGGGCTTCTGGCCGATGCGCCGAAGGAACCCTTCAACCTCAACATCTATTTCGACCGCGCGATTGCTGCCAGACGGCTCTTTGGCGAGCGCTTGCAGGGACATTGGCTGACTGTCGGCACCCCCGATGCGATAGCGCCGGCGGAGGCAAAGATTGCCCTTTCTCGGCAGGAGAGCTGACCGTGGCATCGAAAACTCCCCGCGTTTTTACCATTCCGCCGGGGCGGCCGTTTCTCAAGACGCTGACTCAGGCGCTGCTCGATGGTACCCTAGTCGACGGTTATCGCTACGATCCCGAAGATCCATTATCGCTGGCCAAAGTTACCGTTCTCGTGCCAACGCGCCGCGCGGCGCGCGTGCTCAGATCGGAATTTGTCGACCTCTTGGGGGGCCGTTCCGCGATCTTGCCAAACATCCGGCCGCTTGGCGAAACCGACGACGACAGCGGCTTTTTCGATCAGGACGCCCCGCTGCTGATGGATCTGGCGCCGCCTGTCAGCGGGATCGTGATGCTGCTGGAGCTCGCACGGCTGATCCTCGCCTGGCGCAATCAGCTGCCGGAGATCGTGCGCTCCATCCATAGCGACACGCCCTTGGTCGCGCCGGCAAGCCCGGCTGACGCCGTCTGGCTGGCGCGCGCACTCGTCGAATTGATAGAGGCTGCCGAGACGGAAGGCTGCGACTGGGAGAACCTCAACACCCTGCAATCGGCGGACTTCGGCTCCTGGTGGCAGCTCACACTCGAATTCCTGAAGATTGCAACGACCTTCTGGCCAGAACGCTTGAATGAACTCGTGCGCTCCTCCCCGGCACGTCATCGCGATGCCGTGCTACGGGCCGAGGCCGAGCGCATCAGGCGGACCGGATCAACCGGGCCGATCATCGTGGCCGGATCGACGGGTTCAATCCCGGCAGCGGCCGAGCTGATCGCAGCCATCGCTGGGCGAGAGAACGGCGTCGTGGTGCTGCCTGGCCTCGACCAGCAGATGCCGGACGAGGACTGGCTGAAACTGAACGATCGCAGTTCTTCGTTGATCGCACCGAACCCTGCCCTTCGCGGTCATCCGCAATATGGTCTCGCCCAGCTGCTTCGCCACATGGTGGTGGAACGTGCCGATATTCCGGCACTCGCCGACACCGATCCCGTTCTTCAGGATCGCGCGGAAATCCTGTCGCGGGCGATGGCGCCGGCGGAAGCGACCGACAGCTGGAAGTCCTGGCGCGACGATTTTGAAACAGAGCGAGTGCTGGCAGCCTTTGAGGACGTCTCGCTGATCGAGGCGGCCAATGAACGAGAGGAAGCGACCGCCATTGCAATCGCACTCCGGCTCGCCTTGGAAGAGACGGCCGGCGCGCCGGACAGTCGCGTCGCCCTGATCACGCCCGATCGCGCGCTTGCCCGCCGCGTCATGTCGGAACTCGCCCGGTTTGGCATCGAAGCCGACGATTCGGCCGGAACGCCGCTCACCGGCACGCTTGCAGCCATGCTGACGCAGATCGCAGCCGAAGCCTGCCTCAGGCCCGGCGATCCGGTGCCGATCGTTTCGTTGATTAAGCATCCACTGGCGCGCTTTGGTCTCTCCGAAGGGGACATGCGGAGGGCAGCAGACGCGCTTGAGGTCATCGCGCTTCGCGGCGGCATCCGCTCACTCGACCTTGCCGAGATGGAAGCGCTTTTCGAGCAGGGGCTGATTGATCACCTGGCCGATCGCCACAAGCCGCAATGGCGGCTGTCGGTCCCACCCGAAGATATCGAGCTTGCCCGGGTTCTGGCGAGAAACGTCACTGCTGCCGTCGAACCGCTGGTCTCTGCCGTTGTGCGCTCGGCCGATGGCGCATCGCTGACGCGCCAGTTTACCCTGGCGGAATGGGCCGAAAGAACAGGGCGTGTTCTTGAGGCGGTCTGTATGAACGATCGACGGGACCTCGCGGGCCTCTGGGGGAACGAGGGCGGCGAGACGCTTGCGCAGCTGCTCGGCCAGGTGCTGGAGGCTGATGGGCAGATCGAAGCGGACGGAGCGCAATGGGTCGATATCCTCACCGCTCTGATGGCCGGCCAAGCCGTAAAGCCGAGAGCGATGCGCCATCCGCGTGTGTTCATCTTCGGCACGCTGGAAGCACGTTTGCAGAATGTCGACATGATGGTGATCGGCGGCATGAACGAGGGAAGCTGGCCGAACCAGACCAAGAACAATCCGTTCCTGTCGCGCATGATGAAGACCGATATCGGGCTTGAGCCACCGGAACGCCAGACCGGACAGGTGGCGCACGACTTCCAGATGGCCTGCGGGACACGCAAGCTGATCTTCACCCGGGCACTCCGGCAGGGGTCTGCGCCGACGGTCGCATCCCGTTGGCTCCAGCGTCTGGTGGCACTTGGCGGGCCTCAACTGCAAGAGGCCATGAAGCGGCGCGGCCAGGTTTTTCGCCGCTATGCCGATCTCATCGACCAAGGAGAAAGCCAGGCACCGGCTCAGCGGCCCTCGCCCCGGCCGCGCCTCGAACTTCAGCCTCGCTCCTTCAGTTTTTCCGAGGTCGGGCGTTTCCGGCGAGACCCTTATGCCACCTATGCTCGGCGTATCCTACGGCTCGATGCCGTTGAACCGTTCAATCAGGATCCCGGAGCCGCAGAGCGCGGTACGCTTTACCACCGAATCGTCGATCGGTTCGTGCGTGAGGGCCATGATCCCAGCCGCCTCGACGCCGTCGATCTCCTGCGCACCATCACCGATGAAGAATTTCTCAACGAAGCCCTGCCGCTGCATCTCGATGTGGTATGGCGGCAGAGGTTTTATGCTGTGGCGCCTGAGTTCATCGAATGGGAGCGCAAGCGGCGGCCGGAACTGCGCCGGATCCTGACGGAAGTGCGGGGAAACGTGGTGTTGGAACCGGTCGGGATTACCATCAGTGGCATTGCCGACCGTATCGATCTTAAAGGTGGCGGGCATGCCGACATCATCGACTACAAGACGGGACTGGCACCGAGCGCCGCGCAGGCACGCAGCCTGCTCGACCCTCAGCTGGCGCTGGAAGCCGCCGCCCTGATGGAAGGGGCGTTCAAACCTGCCGGACAGGTGCGGCCGGACAACCTTATCTATGTGCGCCTGAGGCCTGGAGAGCGGTTCATCGTGGATCAGGTGAACAACGAACTCAGCGGACGCGCCGACAACAAGAAATCGGCAGCGGATCTGGCATTGCAGGCAGTCGAGGAACTCGGGCGTTTCGTCGCTGCGCTGCATAGCGGCGAGCGCGGTTATGTGTCGCGACTCATTCCGGCCGAACAGAACAGTTATGGTGGGGAATATGATCACCTCGCCCGCGTCGCCGAATGGTCCACGGCCGATACCGAGGAGGCTGCTGCCGATGACTGAGAGCGGTCTCGATATCGACACGCTGCCGAGCAGCAGTGATCCGGCCGTCTGGCTGGATTGGACCTCGCTGGAGCAATCGCGCGCATCCCATCCCGGCCAATCGGCCTGGGTGTCGGCCAATGCGGGCTCGGGCAAGACGCATGTGTTGACGCAGCGGGTCATCCGCCTGCTGCTGGCCGGTGCACGCCCCTCCTCCATCCTCTGCCTGACCTATACCAAGGCTGCAGCCTCGGAAATGTCGAACCGTGTCTTCCAGCGCCTGGCCGAGTGGGCGACGCTCGATGACGCGGAACTGTCGAAGCGGATCGCCAAAATCGAGCAGAGACAGCCGGACCGCGTGACACTCGCGGCTGCCAGACGTCTGTTCGCCAAGGCGCTGGAAACGCCCGGTGGGCTCAAGATCCAGACAATTCACGCCTTCTGCGAGGCACTGCTGCACCAGTTCCCGCTGGAGGCCAATGTCGCCGGGCATTTCAACGTGCTCGACGACCGCGCTGCCGTGACTGTGCTCTCGGAAGCCAGACGATCGCTGCTGACCGCAACCTCGACGGAAAACGATGCGTCGCTGGCGGACGCATTTTCCAGGGTCTTGGGTATCGCCGATGAAAGCGGGTTGGAAAGCCTGATTGGCGATATCGTGGCCAACCGCCATGCGGTCCGCGAGTTCCGGCGTGTGGCCGACAGGCTCGGCGGGTTGGAGCCTGCCCTTCGGCAGCGTTTCGGCATTTACCCGATGGAGACAGAACTGTCCCGGGCGGAAGACTACTGGCCGCTCGCCGGTCTCGCTGGCCCAAGTTTTGCTCATTACGTCAGGCTTGCGCTGGAGAAGGGCGGCGAGAAGGTTCGCACCGTTGCCGAGATCCTTGAGCGCGCGCTTGTCGAAACCGATCCATTGGCGCGCGCCAGCCTGATCGACAGCGCATTCCTGACGAGCACGGAAAGCCCCAAGGCCGACAGCTCGCTGATTGCTGCAGCGATGACGAAGGTCGCACCGGAGCTCAAGGATGCCGTCATTGCCGCGCGCGAGCACGTCGTTGCCAAACGCGACCGGCTGCGGATCTTCCGGATGTACGAGGCGACAAAGGCCGCACTTACCTTGGGCCTCAGGTTGGATGCCGACTATGAGGATCTGAAGAAACGACGCTCGCAGCTCGATTTCGAGGATCTGATCGTTCGCACAGCACAGCTGCTGACCCGCAGCGATGTCGGCGCATGGGTACACTACAAGCTGGACCAGGGCATCGACCACATTCTGGTGGACGAGGCGCAGGATACGAGCCCCGTCCAATGGGAGGTGATCCGCTCTCTGCGTGAGGACTTCTTCAGCGGGGCGAGCGCAAAAGCGGGTATCCGCACCTTCTTCGCCGTGGGCGACGAAAAGCAGTCCATCTACTCCTTCCAGGGCGCACGGCCGGAGCAGTTTTCTGCTGAGGCTAAGCAAACCCAAGCGGCAGTGTTCCAAAGCGGTCAGGCGTTCAACTCCGTCCGATTGCCCCTCTCCTTCCGCTCCACCGAATCTGTCTTGCAGGCGGTCGACCAGGTTTTCCAGGCGCCAGAAAATCGCCGGGGCCTGAGCGCTGGCGGAGACGACATCGTGCACCAGTCGAGCCGGATCGGGCAGCCGGGTATCGTCGATGTCTGGGACATGATCGCAGCCGAAAAGCAGGAGAAGACCGAGGACTGGACGGCTCCGTTCGACGCCACCCCGGAAAGCGCGCCCTCTGCCGTGCTGGCGCGGCGGATCGCCTTCCAAATCCGCGAGATGGTTGGACGCCAGACGATCATCGAAGATGGGCATGCGCGGTTGATCCGGCCAGGCGATATCCTGGTGCTGGTGCGCAAGCGCGACAGTTTCGTCAATGCGCTGACCCGTGCTCTGAAGCGGCCCTACAACATTCCGGTGGCCGGTGCCGACCGCTTGAAGCTGACAAGCCACATTGCGGTGCAGGACATGCTGGCATTGGGCCGCTTCATGCTGCTTCCAAACGATGATCTTTCGCTGGCAGCGCTTTTGAAGTGCCCGCTCTTCAATCACACAGAGGATGATCTTCTCGCATTGGCTGCGGAGCGGCCGGAGGGGGAAAGCCTCTGGCAGCGGCTGAAGCATGAGGCCGAGCCGAAGGGTTCAGCCTGGCGGCAGACCTGTGAGACACTAAGTCTGTTCTTCGAGCAGTCGCACCAGTTTTCCGTGCACGACTTCTATGCCCGGGTGCTCGGTGCTCATCAAGGGCGCAAGGCCTATCTGGCCCGGCTGGGTTCCGAAGTCAGCGACATCATCGACGAGTTCCTGAGTTTTGCTCTGGCCTTCGAGACCGCCGGCCTGCCCGGCCTGCAATCCTTCATTTCGACGCTGGAGATGGAAGCGCCGGAGGTGAAGCGCGAACAGGACAAGGAGCGGAACGAAGTCCGCATCATGACCGTGCATGCCTCCAAGGGGCTCGAGGCACCGATCGTGTTTCTGGTCGATGGCGGTTCCAAACCGTTCAACAGCAATCACCTCGCGAAATTCCGCCTGTTGGAGGCGGAGGACGGGATTGCGACGCCGTTCTGGGTGCCGGGCAAGTCGCTTACCAATTCGCTGACGCACAGGGACAGCGAGCGGCTGAGGGCCCTTGCGGAAGAGGAATACCGGCGACTTCTCTATGTTGCCATGACCCGTGCTGCAGACCGGCTCATCATTGCCGGTTATCGGGGTGTCAACGATCCGGGCGACATCTGGCATCGGATGATTCTTGATGCCCTGAAATCCGACGAGATGCGCTGCAAACCTGCGGAATATCAGGGACCGGATGGGACGTGGGGTGGCGTGTGTTGGAGCTTGCCGGATCGCGGCCGGGAGTTTCCGGAAGCGTCGGAAACCAGTGAGACCCAGGAAACAGTGGATCTGCCAGCGACACTGTGGCGTCCTCTTCCGCCGCCGGTTGCGCTTCCGCGTCCGCTCAGCCCGTCGACGGCAGGCGGCGTTCTCATCGACGATGACAGCGAGGATATGATCACCGCCTCGGCTCTCTTCGTGTCGGACGAGAAACCCGATATCGCCCTGCAGCGCGGCAGGCTCATCCATCGCATGCTGCAAAATCTGCCTGAGATCCCGGCGGCTGGTCGGCGTGATGCAGCAGAGCGCTATGTGAGCCGTGCGGCACAGTTCTGGCCGGCATCGGAACGGGAACGCCTCGTCTCGACCGTGCTGTCGGTCATTGAGAACCCTCACCTGACCTCGCTCTTTGCGGATGGCAGCCAGCCGGAAGTCTCTGTGATGGGAACGTTGACGCTGCGTGGCGAACAGCGGGCTGTTTCCGGGCGTCTCGACCGGATGGCTGTGCTTGCCGACAAGGTCGTCATCGCCGACTACAAGACCAATCGCAAGACGCCTCGCGATGCGGTCGAAGCTCCCCTCTCGCACCGCGCGCAGCTCGCCATCTACCGGGAGATCCTGCAGCCGCTCTATCCAAACAAGACAATTGAATGCTGGCTGATCTACACGGAAACGGGCAGCGTCATTCCACTCGATGACGACCTGCTTGCGCAGTCTCTTGCCGACCTCCAAACATCGTGAGATACCGCATATTGAAATAACCGCGACGCGGCATCACATATCTAGTCAAT
Organism: Rhizobium sp. AG855; assembly: GCF_003610655.1. Taxonomy (NCBI): domain Bacteria; kingdom Pseudomonadati; phylum Pseudomonadota; class Alphaproteobacteria; order Hyphomicrobiales; family Rhizobiaceae; genus Rhizobium; species Rhizobium sp. AG855. Next base: position 40,809 of record NZ_RAQG01000004.1, read on the forward strand.
TCCAGTTCTATAAGGAGAGCCCCATGGCTACCGTGAAAGTCGACAAATCCAATTTCCAGGCAGAGGTTCTCAACGCGTCCGAACCGGTCGTTGTCGATTTCTGGGCAGAATGGTGCGGCCCCTGCAAGATGATCGCTCCGAGCCTCGAAGAGATCTCGAACGAAATGGCCGGCAAGGTGAAGATCGCCAAGCTGAACATCGATGAAAATCCGGAACTCGCCGCACAGTTCGGCGTGCGTTCGATCCCGACGCTCGCTGTCTTCAAGGGTGGCGAAGTGGCCGACATCAAGGTTGGCGCCGCGCCGAAGACCGCGCTCACCAGCTGGATCGCCGGAGCAGCCTGAACGGCTGCCACACGTCTATCGAGACAAGAAAGCCCGGTTTTGCCGGGCTTTTTTCATGTCGGGATGGAGCCGTTCTGGGCCAGCACATTGCCGGCGAGATAAAGTGACCCGCCAATCATGATGCGCGGCGGGGCAGAGTCCGCACTGCGTATGCGGATGGCTTCCAGCGCTTCGCCCACAGAACTCATAGGCAAGGCCTTCAACCCTGCCTCTGCTGCGGATTGGGCAAGAGCCACCGGATCCAGTCCAACATCCGAACCAAGGATCGGAACGGTATAAACATCGTGGGCGATGTCAGTGAAGGCTCGGAAATATCCGATCGGGTCCTTGGTGTTGATCATGCCGACAATCAGGTGCAGCGGGCGTGCCTGCTTTTCTTCCATTGCAGCCATGGCTTCGGCGATTACTTCACCGGCGCCAGGATTGTGTCCGCCGTCCAACCAGATCTCGGCGCCGACGGGGGCGTGATCGACAAGGGCACCGTCCGTCAGTCTCTGCAAACGTCCAGGCCATTCGACCGACAGCATCGCCTTTTCGGCGATTTGGTCGGTTACGGGGAAGCCAGCGGCTTTTACAGCGCGAATGGCGGTCGCTGCGTTGCCGATCTGATGACGCCCAGGCAGGCGGGGAAGCGGCAGATCCATCAGGCCGAATTCGTCCTGATAGACCAGGCGACCGAATTCTTCATAGCCGAGAAAATCCTGGCTAAACACGGTGAGCGGACAGCCGAGCCGCTCGGCGGTGCTGATCAGCACATCCTTTGCGCCGTCGAATTCCTGGTGGCCGATGACCACCGGCGCGCCACGTTTCATGATGCCTGCCTTTTCCGCCGCGATCAGTTCGACGCGATCGCCGAGGTAAGCCTGATGGTCGAGGGAAATCGGCTGGATGATTGACACAGCTGGCTTTTCGATCACATTCGTCGCATCAAAGCGGCCGCCCAAACCCACTTCAATGATCGCCACGTCGGCAGGCTGTTCCGAAAACAGAATAAAGGTGACGGCCGTGAGGATCTCGAAGACCGTGATTGGTTTGCCGCCATTGGCGTCGGCAACACGGCGCAAGGCATCGGCAAACAACTCATCCTCGACGAGCCTGCCAGCGCCGCCCTTGACTCCGATGCGATAACGCTCATGCCAGCGCACGAGATGGGGCGAGGTATGGACGTGGACCGAAAGCCCCTGCGCTTCGAGAAGGGCACGGCAGAAGGCTGTCGCGGAGCCCTTGCCATTGGTGCCGGCCACGTGAATGACGGGCGGCAGGCGCGTTTGTGGATTTCCCAGCACGTCCAGCAGACGGCGGATACGGTCGAGCGAGAGATCGTATCCCTTGGGGTGCAACCCCATGAGCTTTTCGATCTCTGCGTCGGCCAGGCTGACGATAGGGGCTGTCATCACATGTGTTCCGCTGCCGCGGCCTCGACGGAATGGGGTCTCAGGCCGACGCCTTGGCTGCCGGCACCACAGCTGCAGTGTCGTTTGCCGGACGCTTGGTCATAATCTTGAGAACGCGGGCGAGTGTGTCGGGAATGTCATGTCGCTTGACGACCATGTCGACCATGCCGTGCTCCAGCAGATATTCCGAGGTCTGGAAACCTTCGGGCAGCTTTTCGCGGATTGTCTGCTCGATGACGCGCTTGCCGGCAAAGCAGATTTCGGCACCGGGCTCGGCGATGTGCAGATCACCCAGCATCGCATAGGACGCGGTGACGCCACCGGTCGTCGGATTGGTCAACACGACGATATAGGGCTGGCCGGCTTCCTTCAGCATGTCGACAGCAACCGTCGTGCGTGGCAGCTGCATCAGCGAAAGGATACCTTCCTGCATACGGGCTCCACCGGAAGCCGGGAACATCACCAGCGGGCACTTTTCCTTGATGGCGCGCTCAAAAGCCTTCACGATCGCTTCGCCGGCGGCAATGCCGAGCGAGCCACCCATGAAGTTGAATTCGTGCACGACGGCAACGAGCTTCATACCCTGCACTGTGCCGACGCCAGCGAGGATCGTGTCTTCTTGCTCGGTCTTCAGACGGCTGTCCTTCAGTCGATCGCTGTATTTCTTCGAATCGCGAAACTTGAGCGGATCCTGGGCCACCTTCGGCTGCTGAAGCGCCTCGTACTGGCCACCATCAAACAGGTCGATCAAACGCGCCTTGCCCGGCATCTTCATGTGATAGCCGGAGGCCGGGATGACCCACTTGTTCTCTTCAAGGTCCTTGTGGAAGACCATCTCGCCCGTTTCCGGGCACTTGATCCAGAGATTTTCCGGAACTTCGCGGCGGCCGAGCATAGAATTGATGCGCGGGCGAACATAGTTGGTGATCCAGTTCACGCGGTGTACTCCTGACGTTTCCAGCTCATATGGGAAAGTTATTCGGCAGCAGCAAGGCGTGCACTGCGCACGCCGCTTGCCAGGCCGCGAACCAGCGTGACGACGGCCTGCACCGTATCCGCCGTGGCTTTCCCGTCGGTGGTAAGATTGGTGGCGACCTGATTGACGATGGCCGTGCCGACGACGACGCCATCGGCATTCGCGCCGATCAACCGCGCATGTTCGGCGGTCTTGACGCCAAAGCCGACGCAGATCGGCAGGTCGGTATGTGCCTTGATCCGCTGGACGGCGCCCGATACGCGGGACGGATCCGGCAGTGAGGAGCCGGTGATACCGTTCATCGAGACATAGTAGACGAAACCGGAGGTGTTCTCGAGCACCTTGGGCAGGCGCTTGTCGTCCGTGGTTGGGGTCGCCAGACGAATGAAGTTGATGTCGCGGCTGCGGGCTGGGATGCAGAGTTCGTCATCCATTTCCGGCGGCAGATCGACGACGATCAGTCCGTCGATGCCAGCGGCCAGCGCGTCGTCGAGAAAGCGTTCGACGCCGTAGACATAGATGGGGTTGTAATAGCCCATCATGACGATCGGTGTGTCGTTGTCGGTCTTGCGAAACTCACGGGCGAGATCAAGCGTGCGAACCAGCGTCTGGCCGGCTTTCAGCGCGCGCTGACCTGCCAGCTGGATCGCCGGGCCATCGGCCATCGGGTCGGAGAAAGGCATGCCCAGTTCGATGACGTCAGAGCCGGCTTCTGGCAGGGCCTTCATGATCGCGAGCGAGGTCTCATAGTCCGGATCGCCGCCCATGAAATAGGTGACGAGTGCCGGACGGCCCTCTGCCTTCAAGTCCGCGAAGCGCTTATCCATACGAGCAGTCATGATCAGAGCCCCATTCCCAGAATCTTGCCTACGGTGAAGATGTCCTTGTCGCCGCGACCGCAGAGATTCATGACTATGATCTGGTCTTTGTCCATGGTCGGCGCACGCTTGATGACTTCGGCCAGTGCATGGCTCGGTTCAAGCGCCGGGATGATGCCTTCGGTGCGCGTCAGCAGCTGGAAAGCAGCCAGCGCCTCGTCATCCTTGATCGGCACGTATTCGACACGGCCCATGTCCTTGAGCCAGGAATGTTCAGGGCCAATGCCGGGATAATCGAGGCCAGCCGAAATCGAATGGCCTTCCTTGATCTGGCCGTCGGAATCCTGAAGCAGATAGGTGCGGTTGCCATGCAAGACGCCCGGACTACCAGCTGTGAGCGAAGCGCAATGCTCTTCGCCTTCCAACCCCTTGCCGCCCGCTTCGACGCCGACGATGCGCACGCTGGCGTCATCAAGGAAGGGATGGAACAGGCCGATGGCATTGGATCCGCCACCGACGGCTGCGATCAGCATATCCGGCAGGCGGCCTTCAACGGCCATAAGCTGCTCGCGCGTTTCGCGTCCGATGACCGATTGGAAGTCGCGCACCATTTCCGGATACGGATGCGGCCCAGCCGCGGTGCCGATCATGTAATAGGTGTCATCGACATTAGTGACCCAGTCGCGCAGGGCCTCGTTCATGGCATCCTTGAGCGTGCCGTGACCCGCCGTCACCGGCTTTACCTCGGCACCCAAAAGCTTCATGCGGAAGACATTCGGCGCCTGGCGCTCGACGTCGGTCGCGCCCATGTAGACGACGCAAGGAATGCCGAAGCGGGCAGCAACGGTGGCAGAGGCCACACCGTGCTGGCCGGCACCGGTTTCCGCAATGATGCGTGTCTTACCCATGCGCTTGGCGAGCAGGATCTGGCCGAGGCAGTTGTTGATCTTGTGCGAACCGGTGTGATTGAGCTCGTCACGCTTGAAGTAGATTTTCGCGCCACCGAGCTCTTCAGTCAGGCGTTCGGCGAAATAAAGTGGGCTTGGACGACCGGTGTAGTGCGTATTCAGATGCGCCAGTTCAGCCTGGAATTCCGGATCCGTCTTTGCCTTTTCCCATTCTGCCTGCAGATCCAGGATCAGAGGCATGAGGGTTTCGGCAACAAAGCGACCGCCGAAGATGCCGAAACGGCCGTCTTCGTCGGGACCTTCCCGGAAGGAATTCGGTTTGGGTGACTGGTTCACTTCACACTCCCTGATACCGGCTGTGCGCGACTTGCCTCGGCAACGGCCGCAAAAAACTCGTCCATCATCTGCAGATCCTTGACACCCGGCGCGGATTCTACGCCAGAAGACACATCGATCGCACGCACTCCAGTCTCTCGCAGGGCCTCTGCGATATTGGCCTTGTTCAGGCCTCCGGAAAGCATGTAATCCACGCTGTCGTCAAGCGAACGCAGCAGGCTCCAATCGAATGTAACGCCATTGCCACCAGGCAAATCAGAACCTGACGGTGGTTTGGCATCGAAAAGAAAACGATCGGCAATGCCGATATAGGGCTCGATGCGCCTCAGGTCATCGGCGTCCCGGATGGAAAATGCCTTCATGATCGGAAGACCGGTTACAGCCTTCACGGTGAGAAGGCGTTCCGGGCTTTCGTGGCCATGGAACTGCAGAATATCCGGACGCATCAGCGCGATAATCTCGTCGAGATCGTCATTGTCCGCATCGACGGTGACAGCGACGCTCTTGACCCGGCCGCGAACGCGATCGACAAGCGTGCCGGCGATATCAGGCTCGATGTTCCGAGGGCTCTTTTCGAAGAAAATGAAGCCGATATGGCTTGCGCCACGGTCGGCCGCACGATCGACAGCCTCCGGCGTCTTCAGTCCGCAGATCTTTATATCGGGTCTCATGGCAGCGAAGTCGCACGAAATCAAAAAAGAGTCGAGCCAATTTGCGACACAAGCGGAAAGGTCGCGGGCCAGTCAGGCAAAGTCGATGGCGTGAAGGGCCGACCCGTGGCGCTTCAACCAGGCCTTTGCCTCGTCCATCCGTGGGCAAAGCTCCTTGCAGAGCGCCCAGAAGGCCGGGCCATGATTCATCTCGCGCAAATGCGCGACTTCATGGGCCGCGAGATAGTCGATGACTACAGGGGGTGCCATGACGATGCGCCAGGAGAAGCTGAGCTTGCCATCCCAGGAACATGAGCCCCAGCGGCTGCGAGTATCCTTGAGGGTCATGCTCTTCACCGGCTTGCCGACATTCCTCGCATGGAGTGCCACGAGACGCTCCAGATCACGACGTGCCTCCTTCTTGAGGAAATCGGCAACACGACGGGGCAAATGGTCCTCAAGACCGCTGACACTCAGGATATGGCCGATTTCACTGTCAATCGACTGGGTAAGCCCCCGCAACTGCCCTGTATGGACGATACGATGGGGAATACCTCGAAGCAGGATCTCACCACCATCTTCGATACTTCCAGCTGTTTTCTGTCGCCTGAGCTTGGTGCTAAGCCAGCCTTGGTGCCGATCGAGAAAGTCGTTGATGTCGCGTTCGCGCAGGCCTGGCGGAATCGTCATCTTCAGAGCACGGCCGCCCGGCTCGATGCGCAATGTAATCCGGGTCGCGCGACTGTTCTTGCGAATGGTCAGCGGAATGGACTGTCCGTCAACGGCAATCGCGCGCTCCAGCTGGATTGCCGGGGCTCTTTGCGGTTTCAGCTTTTTCAGCAAGGGAAACATGATGTGCGTTCTAGCCGATTCGTGCTGTTGTCGGTCAGCAAAAAAGGCCGGCGCAAGAGCGCCGACCTCGATCTTATCAGGAGGGGTTCAACCAATTAGTTGCCGGTGAAGCCCTGGGCCGACCCGCCCTCACCTGCCGTCTTCATCTGCTGACGGTCACGCATGAAGCGGTCGAATTCTTCCTGATCCTTGGCCCGGCGCAACTCGCGGGCATAAGTGTCAAAATCGGCCCGCATCTCGTCGAGACGGCGACGTTCTTCATCGAGACGCTCGAGTTCGGCCTTGCGCCAGTCGTCGAAGGCGACATTGCCGGTCGAAGCGGAGGCGCTGTAGCTGTTGGTGCGGCACCAGGCGAAAGCATTGTCTGCCTTGCGGTTGGCTTCCCGCTTGAAGCTTTGGAACTTCTCGCCGAACAGGATGTAGGCAAGCATGGCCAGACCGAGCGGCCAGAAGACCACGAAGCCCAGCACCATCAGGGCGACGGTTGCCGGAGTCCAATCCGGCCGAAGCAGTGCTGACTGGTTCATCATCGATAACCTCGTTTGCGCGAACGGCGGAATGCCGTCCGATGCTTTCGATGTGGGAAATGGCAGCCTGCGCTTCAAGAAAGAAGCGGACCCAATCGGAGAACCGACTGAATCCGCTTGTTAAATTCGAAATGACGAAAATGTCAGAGGGCTTTGCCGCCCTTGATGACGCGCTTGACCGGCGTCGTTGCCTTGGCCTTCTTGCCATGGGTCAGGGCAAACTGGATAATGCGCGGAGCAATCTCGCGGCGGAAACGGGACCCGTTGAAGACTCCGTAGTGCCCGACATCCGGTTGCATGTAGTGCATTCGCATGTGCTCGGGGATGTTGGTGCAGATTGTCTGCGCCGCCTTCGTCTGACCAACGCCGGAGATGTCGTCGTTTTCGCCTTCGACGGTCAAAAGCGCGACGTTGCGGATCGCTGTCGTATCGACACGCTTCGTGCGATGCATCATCTCACCCTTCGGCAGGGAATGCTTGATGAAGACTGTGTCCACGGTCTGCAGATAGAATTCCGCCGTCAGGTCCATGACCGCCAGGTATTCGTCGTAGAAATCGCGGTGCTTCTCGGCCGAGTCCCCGTCGTTCTTGACGAGATGCATATAGAAGTCCTTATGGGCAATCATGTGCCGGTCGAGGTTCATCGACATGAAGCCCGAAAGTTGCAGGAAGCCCGGATAGACCTGGCGCATGAAACCCGGCTGTGGCCACGGCACCTGCATGACGACATTGTCGCGGAACCATTCCAGCGGCTTATCCTGGGCCAGCTGGTTTACGGCCGTCGGGTTGATACGCGTGTCGATCGGACCACCCATCAGGGTCATCGAGGATGGCGCACAGGTATCACCGTCATATTCCATGACTGCCACGGCGGCCAGAACGGGAACAGAGGGCTGACAGACGCCGACAACGTGGGTGTCAGGACCAAGGTGGTGGAGTATGTCGATGACATAGTCGATATAGTCGTCGAGGTCGAAATCACCTTCGGTCACCGGCACCATGCGGGCATCGATCCAGTCGGTGATATAGACGTCTGCGCTCTGGATCAGAGCCTCGACAGTCCCCCGCAACAAGGTGGCATAGTGACCGGACATCGGCGCCACGATGAGAATCCTGGGGCCCTTGTCGACCCCTGCCGACAAATGTCGCTTGAAATGAATCAGATCGCAGAAGGGCTTACGCCACACAATTTCTTCCTCGACCGTGACGGTCTCGCCGTCGACGGTCGTGTTCGGCAGCCCGAATGCGGGCTTCCCATACCGCCGTGTGACCCGTTCGAAGACTTCGAAGCCAGCGGAGAAGGAGCGCCCAACGACCGTGTGCGACCAAGGGTTCAACGGGTTTTTCCAGGCAAGATTCATCGCGTCAGCGGATGCCCGAAATGGTGCCATGAATGCGTGGTTCAGTTCGTAGAGCTGATAGAACATGGGTTCTGTACCTTTTTGCAGGACCATGGCGGTCCGTGTTCATACGCCACACTAACAGACTTTGTGCGCTGCAAAAGCCCGGATTTTTCCTGTGGGCGCTGCAAAACAAGCCTGAGACAGCAGATGATGGGCGAAAAGCCTTAAGGTTCCATCCCCGACATCTGGCCAATTGGAAATCTTGAGTTCACCCGAAAGTGCGGGCTCTGCCCTTTTCGAGGTTTTCGAATTGATGTTTGTTCAGTTCGTCATCCCATGACACGAGTGAAGGAGCACCATGACCACCAGCAATCACCGCCAGTCCGAGTTCAATGTCGATCCGATCTTCCTCGATCGGTGGTCTCCCCGTGCCTTCGACGGGAGCACGATGCCAAAAGAAGACCTTCTTGCCATTCTTGATGCGGCTCACTGGGCGCCGTCGGCATTCAACTACCAGCCTTGGCGTTTCGTCTATGCGCTCAAGGGAACGGCGGAGTTCGAGAGGTTTCTCGACATTCTGGCGGAGTTCAACCAGGGCTGGGCGAAGAATGCATCAGCCCTCATCTTCATCTTCTCCGACACATTGAGCCGCCCGGCGGATGGTTCGGAGCCAAAGCCCTATCGGAGTCATAGTTTCGATGCGGGTGCCGCCTGGGGTCTTCTGTCACTTCAGGCCATCAAGTCTGGGTATTTTGCCCATGCCATGACCGGCTTCAGCTTCGACCGCGCGCTTTCTGAACTTGGTGCACCTGACGGCTTCCACATCAACGCAGCTGTCGCGATCGGCAAGCTGGGAGACAAGGAGGCCTTGCCGGAGGGTCTGCGATCAAGGGAAACGCCGAACCAACGCAAGGCATTGGCAGACGTCTCCTTCGAAGGAGGTTTCTGATCGCTTCTGTCATAGTTTCACGTGAATCACGTTAACCATGGTCGGCGATATATCCGTTCACAAGAAAATGGCCGCGTCTCACGACGCGGCCATTGTCATTTCCGGATTGCTCGAACGGATCAAATGTCGAGGTTTGCGACGTTGAGCGCGTTCTCCTGGATGAAGTCACGGCGCGGCTCAACTTCGTCACCCATGAGGCGGGAGAACAAACCGTCCGCATCGGTCGCATCGTTGACCTTCACCTGGAGCAGTGAACGGACGTTGGGATCGAGCGTGGTTTCCCAGAGCTGCTCGGCGTTCATTTCGCCCAAGCCTTTGTATCGCTGCATGGAGAGGCCCTTGCGGCCCGTTGCAAAGATCGAATCGAGCAAGGCGCGCGGCCCGGACATTTCCGTGCGGCCATCTTTTCGCATCAAAACCGGCGGCGCGGCATAGATGTCGCGCAGGCGTGCCGACATCTGATCCATATGACGGGCGTCGGCGGAACCGATAAGGGCCACGTCGACAGCAGCCACTTCCTTGACGCCGCGGACCATGCGTTCGAAGCGCAAACCACCTTCGTCGGTCACGAAGCCCTGCCAGCCACGCTCGGTCTCTTCTGCGATCATATCAAGTCGACGAGCGACTTCGGCAGCGGTCGCTTCTGCCTGCTGGCGATTTCCAGTCAACTCCGGATTCAGGGCGCCGGCAATGGCCGCCTGTTCGATGACATTGCGATTGTAGCGGGAATGCAGGCTGTCGATCAGCGAGCGGATGCGCAGCGCATCCTGGATCACGTCGCGCAGATCCTGCCCTGCCCTCACCTCGCCATTGGAGAGCGTCAGAGTCGCTTCTTCCAAGCCCATGGTGATCAGGTAGTCTTCCAGCGCCTTTTCGTCCTTCAGATATTGCACCGACTTGCCACGCGCCACCTTATAAAGCGGCGGCTGGGCAATGTAGAGGTGGCCGCGCTCGATCAGCGCCGGCATCTGGCGGAAGAAGAAGGTCAGGAGCAGCGTGCGAATATGCGCGCCGTCGACATCAGCATCGGTCATGATGATGATCTTGTGGTAACGCAGCTTGTCGGCGTTGAATTCGTCCTTGCCGATCGACGTACCGAGAGCCGTGATCAGTGTCCCGATTTCCTGGCTCGACAGCATCTTGTCGAAGCGCGCGCGCTCGACGTTCAGGATCTTACCGCGCAGCGGCAGGATCGCCTGATTTTCGCGCGACCGACCCTGTTTGGCCGAACCACCTGCGGAGTCACCCTCGACGAGGAAGAGTTCAGACTTTGCCGGATCACGTTCCGAGCAGTCCGCAAGCTTGCCAGGCAAAGACGCAATATCGAGCGCACCTTTACGACGGGTGAGTTCGCGGGCTTTGCGGGCGGCCTCACGGGCAACGGCAGCTTCAACCACCTTGCCGACGAGGATCTTCGCTTCGGTCGGATGCTCTTCGAACCAGGTGCTGAGGGCCTCATTGACGAGGTTTTCAACAACGGGGCGGACTTCCGAAGAAACCAGCTTGTCCTTGGTCTGCGAGGAGAATTTCGGATCAGGAACCTTGACTGACAGGACTGCCGTCAGACCTTCGCGGCAGTCTTCGCCCTGCAGCGAGACCTTTTCCTTCTTGGTGATCCCGGAGGAGTCGGCGTAGGAGGTAACCTGGCGGGTCAGGGCGCCGCGGAAGCCGGCCATATGGGTGCCGCCGTCGCGCTGGGGAATGTTGTTGGTGAAGCAGAGGACGTTTTCGTGGTAGCTGTCGTTCCACCACATGGCGACTTCGACCGTAATCCCGTCCTTCTCGCCCTTGATGGCAACCGGCTTGTCGACCAGTGGCTTCTTCGAGCGGTCGAGGTAACGCACGAAGGCTTCCAGACCACCGTCGTAAAGCATTTCTTCCTGACGGATATCGGACTTGCGCTTGTCGGTCAGAAGGATGCGAACACCGGAATTCAGGAAGGCGAGCTCGCGCAGGCGATGCTCAAGCGTTCCGTAGTCGAAATCCACATTGGTGAAAGTCTCGGTGCTGGGCAGGAAGGTGACTTCGGTGCCTGAGCGACCTTCATATTCGCCGATCACTTTCAACGGACCGTCGGCGACGCCATGGGTGAAGGTAATTTCGTGCAGCTTGTTGTTGCGGCGGATCTTCAGGTTGAGCTTGACCGAGAGCGCGTTCACGACCGAAACGCCCACGCCATGCAGACCGCCTGATACCTTGTAGGAGTTCTGGTCGAACTTGCCGCCGGCATGCAGCTGGGTCATGATGACTTCCGCTGCGGACACGCCTTCGCCTGTATGGATATCGGTCGGAATGCCGCGTCCGTTGTCGGTGACTGTTACCGATCCGTCCGCGTTCAAGGTAACGGTAACGATATCGGCATGACCGGCCAGCGCTTCGTCGATGGCGTTGTCAACGACTTCGTAGACCATGTGATGCAGGCCCGAGCCGTCATCCGTGTCACCGATGTACATGCCGGGGCGCTTTCGAACGGCGTCGAGCCCCTTCAGCACCTTGATCGAATCCGCGCCATATTCGGCCGGTCCGCCATTTTCCTCGATCGGCAAGTCGGTCATTCAGCAATCTTTCCAGTCATTTCTCAAAGGTTCCGCTGAACCGAATCAGCGGCTTCAAGCGCCTCGACTATAGGGGTTTTGGCAGGAGTTCCAAAGGCGAGAGCGTCGTTTCCCGTGGATAGCGCGGGGAATCGGACCCGTTCACGGCCGTTTTTTGGCACCATCAACAATATCCTGCAGATTTCTTAGCATGTCCGGCGGCAGGTTGCGAATCACCCGGGCCAGATCATTCGCGAAGGCCGTATATTCGGGTGGCATGCCAGAGGTATCGACCACCACACGAGGGTGAGAAACGGCCGCAACCGAGAAGAGTTCTTCGGCCTCGTCCCAGATGATATTGAAGTAGCCGGCCACTCTTTGCAGGAAGTCGAAATTGGGCACGCCGCGTTTGCCATGCTCCAGGGCCGAGAGATAAGCCGGAGAGACGCCGATTGCGGCGGCCATCTCCTTTTGCGAGACCCCCTTGCGCTTGCGCAGATCACGGACGGCATGACCAAACGGCGTCATCGCCTGCCCTGCCCCTGACGCGAGAGGCGCACATACATGGCACCATCGCCCCCATGCTGGCGTGCGGCCGGTTCGTATGACGAAATCAAGAAGCGAAACTCGGGCAGCGAGAACCAAAGCGGCACCGCGCGCTTCAAGGCGCCTTCGCTGCCGAGTGAACTTCCCTTGCCGGTGATCACCAAGACATGGCGCAGGCCACGTTCATGCGCTCGGATCAGGAAGTCGAGCAGCATGCCATGGGCTTCACTCTGGATCAGTCCGTGCAGGTCGATGCGCGCTTCCAGCGCCAGATGGCCGCGAGACAGCTTTCGCTTTACAGGACGTTCAAGAGGTTGATGGAGACGGACGGCCGTATTCCTGTTGATGGCTGAAGCCTGCAGGTCTTCATTCGGGCCGACCGGGGCGCGCGAGAGCGGGGCCGGCTCTTCATCGGTTATCGGCTCGAACTCCTGCTCGAACGCCACCAAATCCTCCAGACGGCCCGGCATGGGACGCGTGGAGCGGGCTACCTTAGCCCACAGAATTCGATCTTCCGGATTCAGCTTCGTCCCGCCCGACACTCAGACAAACCTCTCCGCCGCCTGCTTCGGAACGAGTATATAGAAATCCGCAGCATTGCGCACCGCGCCCGCCATGTCGCCGGCTTCCGGTCCGGATCCTGTAAAAATGTCGCCACGGGCCGGACCGACAATCGCAGAGCCGGTATCGAGCGCCAACATCAGCCTTGCAAAATCACGGCCGGCGTCCAGCCGGGTCAGTCCGCGCGCATGGACGAAGAATGGGAAGCCGAAGGTATGAATGCTGCGATCGACGGCGAGAGATCGACCGGCGATCAAGGGTACCTTCGCCGCAGCTACGGGTCCGCGTACCAGATCCGGAACGTCCACCTCACGAAAGAAAATGTAGGAGCGGTTATGCCAAAGGATTTCGTCAACGCGGTCCGGATGCGCAGCCAGCCAGGCGCGGATGGACTGCATTGAAATATCCTGCTCCCGGATTTCGCCAAGATCGATCAGGTGTCGGCCGATCCCAGAGAAAGGATGGCCGGCCTTGGCTGCATAGGTTATCCGAGCGAGGTGTCCGTCGGGATATCGCAGTCGCGCCGCGCCTTGGACATGGGTGAAGAAAACATCGACTTTCGACCTGGCCCAGGCAATCTCCAGCCCGCGATTTTCGAGATAGCCGCAATCAATTTCTCTACGGTCGGGATATGGCCTCACTCCAACTGCATCTTCGAGAGCAAAGGCATAACTCGCGTCCATTCCGGACGGTCTGTTGGCATCGGAGACATCGACGAGATCGTGGGGACGGGCATAAAACGGGTATCTATAGACCGCATCCGGCTGATCACTGACATCCACCTCCGGTTCGTAGAAGGCGGTAACGAGTCCCGAGCCCTGTTGCGGAACGATTTGCAGGACCTGGCAATTTGCTTCGAAAAACCTGCGCGCTTCTTCCGTATTTTTCGGAACCGCTCCGACGGCAGCTTCCAACAGAGGCAGCAAATCGCTTGTCGAGAGACCCAGCGAGCCACTGCGATACGGCTTTGCCTTTCGCAAGTGTTCCAGGCAATCCGCCATTGCGGGCCAAAGGACCAATGGATCGTCCTTCTCCCAGCCCGGAAGTTCATTGAAGCCGACCGGCTTCAGTCGGTATCCGACGGACGCCGCGCTCATTGTTCCGCTTCGGTCGCAATCAACTTCCAGTTCGGATCGCGCGAGCGAACGTCGCGGGCAAACGTCCAGACATCATTGACATCGGCCACCGCCTCGGCATCGCCATCAACCAATGCTCCGCTCTTGTCATAGGTCGCCGTGATCAACTGACTGAGGATACGGACGGTGATCTGCTCCTCATTGTCCTTTGCCAAGGCATGGGTGATTTCAGCCTTCTCGATTCCGACGAATGTCGACTTCATGGTCTCGCCGCGACTTTCGCGATCGGCGATGGCGCTTTCAAAACCTTCAAAGACTTCTCGCGACAGAAGTCCCTTCAAGGTCTTCCGGTCGCCCTCGGCATAGGCCAGAACGATCATCTCATAGGCAATCTTGGCACCGTTCAGGAATTCCTTCGGCGCGAACGTCGCGTCGTGGCGCAGCAGTTCGCGGAGCTGATCATTCAGCGGTGTCCCAACTGGCGCGTAAGCATCGATCGCAGCAAAGCGGTCTTCGGCATTCGCTTCATCACGGCGCTGCAATGTCACGACCTTGCCATCGTCGGCGCCCGGCGCCTTGGCCGCTTCCCGCTGAGCCAGGGTTTCAAAAGGCGACTTTTCGTTGCCCGTGCGGCGACCGAGGACGCTGCGAAGCTGAAAAAAGATCAGCACCGCGGCGACCAGGAAGAACAAAGTGACAAAATCGCTAGATCCCATGAATACCGCCAGGCTTGATTGAATTCGCTTTTTCTATCTCCCATATAGACTTGCGCGCCCCATCATTCAAATGGCGTGACGCATTCTTTGCAGCGAGTATGCGCCGGCTCTTGCGGAATATCGATCACGAAGGCGTTTGGAGATCGCGATGCGCCTTCCATTGGTGCTTTTCATCCTTGCACCACTTCTGGAAATCGCCAGCCTGATCTTGGTCGGCCAGGCAATCGGGGTTTTATGGACCCTGGCCCTTGTCGTATTTTCTGCGGCGCTGGGCCTGTTCCTGCTGAAACAGCAGGGTGCTGGAATTCTTCAGCGGCTACAGGAGGAAACCAGACGCGGGGTTGACCCAGGTCGCGAGCTCGTCCACGCAGCCTTGCTTGTGGTCGCCGCCTTCCTGCTGATCGTGCCGGGCTTCGTCGGCGACGTTATCGGTTTGCTCTTGTTCGTTCCGCAGCTGCGGGATCTCTTCTGGCAGATCTTAAAACCTCGGATCATCGTGCGGAGCCATTTCACCAAAAATGGGGATCACGGGCGCAATGGTGGCTTCGAAGCGGAGACGGTCGTGGACCTCGACAAGGACGAATTCACCCGCGAGCCTCGCAAAGATTCACCCTGGAATGGGCCGCGAATCGGCCGCGACTGAGACGCCTGTGGCCTGCTGCGAGGGTTGTAAGGTCAGGGTTCAAATGTTAGATGGCCATAGCAATTCAATTCAAGGACATGGCCTATGGCTGACAACACTCAGGGAACAGCTTCTCCGTCCCTCAACATTCTTGCCCAGTACATCAAGGACTTTTCGTTCGAGAATCCTGGTGCGCCGCGCTCACTTCAGGCGCGTGACAAGGCTCCGGCCATCAATATCAATGTCAACGTCAACGCCAATCCACTGTCCGATACCGATTTCGATGTCGTGCTGTCGCTGAATGCGGAAGCAAAGGAAGGCGACAAGGTCGTGTTCGTGACCGAACTGATCTATGGTGGTGTCTTCCGCATTTCCGGTTTTCCGCAGGAACACATGCTGCCGGTGCTGTTCATTGAATGCCCGCGCCTGCTGTTCCCGTTCGCCCGTCAGATCATCGCGGACGCCACCCGCAATGGCGGCTTCCCACCTCTGATGATCGACCCGATCGATTTCACGCAGATGTTCGCGCAGCGTGTTGCGGAAGAGCAGTCCCGCGCTCAGGCGCAATCTGTACCGAACTGAATATCGCGAACATCGCTGATCAAAACAAAGGGCCCTTCACGGGGCTCTTTTCAATTGGCGTATTTCGACCAGATCGCTTTCGATCCAAGCCCTGATACAAGCTTGGCATGTCCCTCCATTTCCTCGGGGGAAAGACGCGGGGCGAGCGCACGCGGCCGGTCATAGGAAATTTCGATGACCTCGGTTACCTCGACGACCTGGCTGCGCCGCGTGTCCACCGACGTCAAGCCAAGTGCAGCCTGACGGCCTCCCAGCATCTCGATATAGACTTCGGCCAACAGTTCGGAGTCGAGCAAGGCACCGTGCTTTGTCCGGTGCGAATTGTCGATGCCATAACGGCGACATAGGGCGTCGAGGGAGTTCGGGCCCATCGGGTGCTTGCGTCGTGCGAGCGACAAGGTGTCGATGACCAGGTCTGGTGCGACAGGCGGCAGGCCGAGCCGATCAAACTCGGCATTGATGAAACCCATATCGAAGGTGGCATTGTGTGCCACCCATTTGGCTCCGTCGAAAAATTCCTGCAGCTCTGGCACAATTTCCGCAAAGCTCGGCTTGTCCTTCAGGAAAGCGTCGGTGATGCCATGGACGGCCAGCGCATCAGGATGGACCTTGCGGTCACCGGGATTGATATAGACATGGAAGGTTCTGCCGGTCGGAAAGTGGTTGAGCAGCTCGACCCCACCGATTTCGATGACGCGGTCGAACTTGTTTTCCAACCCTGTCGTTTCCGTATCAAATACGATCTCACGCATTGTCCGTCTTCCCTGAACGAGAACTGCGAGCCCGCAGTGTCTCAAGAATAGTTTTCACCTGTCTCCTGGCATCGTCGATACCTATTCCAGTGTCCACGACAAAATCTGCACGCGCGCGTTTTTCGGCGTCCGGCAACTGACGCGACAGGATCAGATCCAGTTTCTCCTGCGTCATTCCCGGTCGTGACAGAACGCGCTGACGTTGGATGTCTTCGGCGCAACTGGCAACGACGATCACGTCCACCCTCTGCTGACCACCCGTTTCGAAAAGAAGCGGAATGTCGAGAAGGACAATCGGCTGGCCGGCGTGCTTCTGCTCGTCAAGAAAAACGCGCTCCCGCTCATGCACCAGCGGATGGACAATCGCCTCCAGCTTTATGAAGTTAGCCGGATTCTTCGCCAGATTCTCCGAAAGTTTCCGTCTATCGACTTCGCCGCCGATTACAGATCCTGGAAACGCCAATTCAATCGCCTGGGCGACGGCCCTATCCCGATAGAGGTCGTGCACCACCTGATCCGCATCATGCACTGGGATGCCTTCTTCGGAAAACAGTCCTGCAGTCGTGGTCTTGCCCATTCCGATCGAACCCGTCAGCCCGATCACAATCATGACTTGGCCCCGATGTCGGCAAGAATGAGTTGACGCAGGGCGTCGGTAACGTTTGGCCATCTGCCGAACCATTTTTCGAAACCGGGCACCGCCTGATGCAGCAACATCCCGAGCCCATCCACCGTTGCCAACCCGGCTTCTTCTGCCTTTGCAAGAAATGGCGTTTTAAGTGGCACGTAGACAATGTCGGTCACTAGGGCACCAACTCGCATGGTCTCGAAGGGAAGATCGGGCGCCTCGCTACCATCCATTCCAAGTGAAGTGGTATTCACGAAGAGGTCCGCATCCTTCATCAATTCCGCTAGTGCCTGTATCGGATGCGCGCTCAACGGCCCACCAAACCGATCGACAAGTTCCTGCGCGCGTTCCGCGGTGCGGTTGACCACCCGGATTTCCCGGATCCCCCTATCCCGCAGAGATTGCAGGATTGCCCGACTTGCACCGCCGGCACCCAGGACGATGGCGACTTCTGCTTTATCCCAACCCGGGCGAGCCGCATCGAGATTGCTTGCAAAGCCAATACCGTCCGTATTGGTCGCGTGAAGTGCACCATCAGCCAGCCAGAGCGTGTTTGCCGCACCCAGTTCCTCCGCCAGCGGATCGACGCGATCTGCCAACCGGCAGGCAGCTTCCTTGTGGGGGATTGTGATATTGCCCCCTACATAGCCGGATTCCTGGAGCTTGAGGCTCTGTATAAAGTCGGGGAACTCGTCCGGATTGACAGCGAGTTTTTCGTAGGATCCGTTGAGACCGAACTGATCAAGCCAGAAGCCATGGATCAGGGGAGACCTCGAATGTTTGATCGGGTAGCCGGCCACAAATGCCCGAGGCGGAATTGTTTCACGTGAATCACGCATGGTTAATTCCCAGTTTACGCAGCTCTTCCAGCAGCGGCAAAAGCGGCAGGCCGAGGATTGTGAAATAGTCGCCGTCGATCGTCTCAAACAGCTGGATGCCCTCGCCTTCCAACTGGTAGCAGCCAACACTTCCGAACAGTTTCTCACCGTTTCGATCGAGATAAGACTCCAGAAACGCGTCGCTGAATTCGCGCATGCGCATAATAGCGACCGATACATGACTCCACATGACCTCGCCGTGTCGGACAAGGCAGACTGCGCTGTTCAAGTGATGCGCCTTGCCGCGCAGGGTTTGCAAGGTTGATTTGGCACCCGCCCTGTCGGTTGCCTTGTGAAAGAGGGTTGATCCAAGAGACATCGTCTGATCACAGCCAATGACGATTGACAGCGGATGCCTAAGAGAGATGGCACGTGCCTTGGCAATTGCGAGGTGCATCGCAATCGATGTCGGCGTGCGATCTGCCTCGGGAATGTCCTGCTCAAGTTGCCTTTCATCGACGCTGGCCGCTTCGGCATCATAGCTCAAGCCGGCATTGTTGAGCAGTTGCCGACGCGCGCTGCTTGCTGAAGCCAGTATCAAGGAAGTCGCCATTCTCGCTCAGGCTCCGTTCGTTTACTTGTAAGGCGCTTAACGCAGCTTGGGACGCAGGGCAACGATGGCTGCCGCGGTCTCTTCGATCGATCGCCGTGTCACATCAATGACCGGCCAGTTGTTGCGCGCGCACAATGCACGCGCGTATTTGAGCTCTTCGGTAATTGACGCCCGATCGACGTAATCGCTTCGATCGTATCCCGGGGTATTTCCCAGCACACGATTTTCGCGCACCTGAGAAATACGGTCTGTCGTCGCAATCAATCCGACGACAAGCGGTCGAGTGGCTGCGAGGAGACTCTCCGGCAGAGGCACACCTGGCACGACTGGAAGGTTCGCAGTCTTGATACCGCGATTGGCAAGATAGATCGACGTGGGCGTCTTGGACGTCCGACTGATCCCGATGATTACAACATCAGCCTGGTCATAGTCCTCCTGCGCCTGACCATCGTCATGGTCCATGGTGAAGTTCAGCGCTTCGATCCGGGCGAAGTAGTCGGCATTCAGCACATGCTGTGCACCAACGCGGCCACGAGATGGTGCGCCGAGATAAGATTGGAACGTCTTGATGATCGGGGCCAAGACGTTGACGCAAGGAAGACCGAGTTCGTGGCATCCTGTCTCGACGAGTGCTGCGAGCTGATGATCGACGATCGTATAGAGAACAATCCCGGGTTCCCGGTCGATCGCTTCAATCAGGGCTTTGACCTGTTTTCGGCTGCGGATCAACGGATAGACGTGTTCGATAGCATTTGAGCCGCGGAACTGCGCAGCAGCTGCACGGCCAGCCGATATGAGAGTTTCTCCCGTGGAGTCAGAAATGAGGTGGAGATGGAAGAAGTTTTTCCGGTTCTCCACGATGTTCTCCTCGGCCTGTTGATAGTTCGGGATAAACACTGGTAGCGGTCCCACCCCGCCGTGGACAAGCGGAAAACCGTCGATTTATCCACAATGCGAAATCGCCCGGTGTCTCTCTAACGCGATCTGTGCATAGCGGTGAAAACGCGCAGTTGCAAAATCGCTTGCACACTTTGCGCACCACAGGACGGGCGTTAAGAATTTCCGAAGCCTCTGACTTCGTTCACGGAATCCCGCTTATCCCCATAGTTCACACTTTGGCTGGTCACTCGGAGGTTCCAAAGGAGCAACTTGCTTGGAAGACGGAATTCCTGTGCAGCGGGTTTAATCCTTGATAGTCACCGACTCTTAGAAATAGAAGAAGATTCAATATCTCTTTTCTTTATTGAAGGGGCATGTGCCTTGAGCAGTCAGAACCGCAAAGTCCTCGAAGTGCTCGACGGGAAAACGGTCACACCACCGCCAATCTGGCTTATGAGGCAGGCAGGCCGGTATTTGCCGGAGTATCGGGAAACGCGGCTGCAGGCCGGAAGTTTCCTCGATCTGTGTTATAACCCCGAACTGGCGGCGGAAGTGACGCTTCAGCCGATCCGACGGTATGGATTTGATGCAGCGATCCTCTTCTCCGATATCCTCGTGATCCCGGATGCCTTGAAGCGCAATGTGCGTTTCACGGAAGGTCATGGACCGCAGATGGATCCGATTGATGAGGACGGCATTGGCCAACTGAAGCCGGATCATGTCGCAGATCACCTGGAGCCTGTGATTGAGACTGTGCGTCGCCTGCGTCGCGATCTACCCAACGAGACGACGCTGCTCGGTTTCTGTGGAGCGCCCTGGACCGTTGCGACCTATATGATCGCAGGCCACGGCACACCGGATCAGGCCCCTGCCCGGCTGTTTGCCTATCGTCATCCCGAGGCGTTTGGACGGCTGCTCGACTTCCTGGCCGATGTCTCTGCGGACTATCTGGTTGCCCAGATTGATGCCGGTGCCGATGCCGTGCAGATCTTCGATTCCTGGGCAGGCGTTCTCGGGGAGGCTGAATTTCAGAAATATGCTGTGGTGCCTGTGCGTCGAATGATCCAATCCGTGAAGGCGCGGCGGCCGGCGGCGAAGATCATCGCATTCGCCAAGGGTGCCGGGATTCTTCTCAAAGACTATCGGCAGGCGACGGGTGCCGATGCAATTGGCCTTGATTGGTCGGTCCCATTGCGTTTTGCCGTTGAACTCCAGAAGGATGGCCCCGTGCAGGGCAATCTCGATCCGATGCGGGTGGTTGCTGGTGGCGTTGCTCTGCGGGAGGGGATAGACGCCGTGCTTCAGGCGCTAGGCCACGGTCCGCTGATATTCAATCTCGGCCATGGCATCACTCCGCAAGCCGATCCGGCTCATGTTACCGATCTCGTCAACCAGGTCAGAAGCTTTGGCTGAGAGTCGGGAAAAGCAAACGGATGAAAGACCCGGGCGCGCGGCTGCGAAACGTGCCGCCGGCGCGTTGGGCTTCTTTGCTTTGATTGGGCTCGGGGTCATGATTGCTGGTCCGGATGTTGCCTATCCCTGGATCAAGGCACTCCATGTCATCGCGATCATCTCCTGGATGGCGGGCATGCTCTACCTGCCGCGGCTTTTTATTTATCACAGCGATTGTAAGCCGGATTCAGATCAGGCGCGAACTTTTGCCGTTATGGAACGACGACTTGTCACCGTGATCATGAACCCCGCGATGATCGTCTCCTGGGTTTTGGGCTTGTATCTGGCCTGGTCCGTTTTCGAATTCCAGGGCGGATGGCTGCATGCCAAGTTGACGGGAGTTGTTGCCCTGTCTGCGGTGCATGGCTATTTCGCCAAATCTGCCCGTTCGTTTGGCGAGGGACGATACGTCAAGACGCCGCGCTTCTGGCGGATGATGAACGAAGCGCCGACATTGCTGATGATCGTCATCGTGATCCTTGCCATCGTGAAACCCTTCTGAGCAATTGAGAGGCGCGGCATTATTTTCAAGACCGTGGGCTTTTCGCTTGCGGTCAAATGCGTGAATCGCTATTTTCGCGCCACTTCTCCTTTTGGCTTGCGTAACATTCAGTCATTTGCGGCCCTCGCATTCGTACCGAATTCCAATCAGCTCGCCGCTCCCCTTAAAATTCCAGAATGACGTGGTCCCTCTTCATGGCTGAAATGAAGCTACAAGAACTCAAGAGCAAATCTCCGACTGATCTCCTGACCTTTGCCGAATCGCTCGAAGTCGAAAACGCGAGCACGATGCGCAAGCAGGAGCTGATGTTTGCGATCCTAAAGATGCTGGCGAGCCAGGATGTCGAGATCATCGGCGAAGGGGTTGTCGAAGTTCTGCAGGACGGCTTCGGGTTCTTGCGTTCGGCCAATGCCAACTATCTGCCGGGGCCGGACGATATCTACATCTCCCCGTCACAGATTCGGCGCTTCTCGCTGAAGACCGGTGATACGGTTGAGGGTCCGATCCGAGGGCCGAAGGAAGGCGAACGCTATTTCGCCCTGCTCAAGGTCAACACGATCAATTTCGAGGATCCTGAAAAGATCCGCCACAAGGTCCACTTCGACAATCTGACGCCGCTTTATCCGAACGAGCGCTTCAAGATGGAGCTGGACGTTCCGACGTCCAAGGACCTTTCCGCGCGGGTCATTGATTTGGTCGCGCCGCTCGGCAAGGGCCAGCGTGGCCTTATTGTCGCGCCGCCGCGCACGGGTAAGACGGTTCTTTTGCAGAACATTGCCCATTCCATCACGGCGAACCATCCGGAATGTTATCTGATCGTTCTTCTCATCGATGAGCGGCCGGAAGAAGTAACGGACATGCAGCGCTCGGTGAAGGGCGAGGTTGTCTCGTCTACCTTCGACGAACCGGCCGTACGTCACGTGCAGGTCGCCGAAATGGTCATCGAGAAGGCCAAGCGTCTGGTTGAGCATGGCCGCGACGTTGTGATCCTGCTCGATTCGATCACGCGTCTGGGCCGCGCTTACAACACGGTTGTCCCCTCTTCCGGTAAGGTTCTGACCGGTGGTGTGGATGCGAATGCTCTGCAGCGTCCCAAGCGCTTCTTCGGTGCTGCACGTAACATCGAAGAAGGTGGCTCGCTGACAATCATTGCGACGGCACTGATCGACACTGGCAGCCGCATGGACGAAGTCATCTTTGAAGAGTTCAAGGGAACCGGCAACTCGGAAATCGTGCTCGACCGGAAGGTGGCGGATAAGCGTATCTTCCCGTCCATGGACATCCTGAAATCTGGAACGCGCAAGGAAGACCTGCTGGTGCCGCGCCAGGATCTCCAGAAGATTTTCGTGTTGCGCCGTATCCTGGCGCCGATGGGCACCACCGATGCCATCGAATTCCTGATCGACAAGCTGAAGCAGACGAAGAACAACGGCGATTTCTTCGACTCGATGAACACGTGATTGACTATGCGGCTCGTTCTTTACGAGCCGCATATGTCGATCTGCGAGGACCGGTCTATTGGCGGCTTTGTCGGATACGATATTTGCGCTGTCGTCAGGCGGGCTGCCCTCCGGGGTTGCCGTCATCAGGATCAGTGGGTCTCAAGCGATCGAGATCCTATCCTGCTTGTCAGATGGTGAGCTTCCTCCGCCGCGTGTTGCGGGGCTTCGTAACCTTCGCCTCCCGGATGGCAGTTTTCTTGATCAGGCTCTGGTCCTGGTCTTTCCAGGTCCAAATTCGTTCACTGGAGAGGATTGTGTTGAGATCCATCTTCACGGAAGTCGAGCCGTTGTTTCTACCACATTAAACTTATTAGCCGGACTCAACGGACTTCGAATGGCGGAGGCCGGCGAGTTTTCCCGCCGGGCATTTCAGAATGGCAAACTGGACCTGGTCGAAGTTGAGGGGCTATCGGATCTCCTCGCTGCCGATACAGAGATGCAAAGACGCCTGGCCATCGAGCAATCCAGTGGCAAATTTTCTTCGGTTTACGAAGGGTGGCGGGAAAAGCTGATCTTCGCGCGTGCCATGATCGAGGCCGAGCTGGATTTCAGCGATGAGGGCGATATTCCGGGATCAATTTCGGACCGCATCTGGTCCGACGTTTCCCAGCTCCTCCATGAGATGGAGGGTGTGCTTCAAAGCCACAAATCAGGCGAAATCATCCGCGATGGCTTCTCGGTGGCTCTCGCTGGTCGTCCAAACGCGGGAAAGTCCAGCTTGTTGAATGCGCTGGTGCAACGGGATGTCGCAATCGTCACCGAAGTTGCAGGAACGACCAGGGATGTCATCCACGCCGAACTGGATCTGGACGGATACAAAGTTCACCTCTTCGACACTGCCGGTTTGCGTGATACCGATGAGGTGGTCGAAAGAGAAGGAATTAAGCGCGCCAGGAAATTAATCAGCGAAGCTGATCTTGTCTTACACCTTATTGACCTAAACGATCAAACCGAAGCGGATCCCATCAATAACCAATGCGTCTGGCGCGTTGGCACCAAGGTTGATGATGCTTTTTCTCCTCCTGCAGCGTCTGGATCTGAGTTCAAGCTGTTGGTTTCGGCAACAGAGGGAACTGGTTTGGACGCTTTACGCGAGGAACTGGCCTCGGAGGTAAAGCGACGGACGGCGGTTTGTAGCCTTGCGGTTCCCAGCCGTTTACGACAGGCACAGAATATTGTATCAGCAGCGGCTTATCTCCGTTCGGCAATTGACGGAGTCCAAAAACCACTGGAATTGCGTGCCGAAGATCTTCGACTGGCGTCAGATGAGCTCGCTCGACTGACCGGCCGAATCGATACCGAAACGCTTTTGGGAAAAATCTTCTCAGAATTCTGCGTGGGCAAGTGATTCACGTGAAACAAAGCCAAAGGACCTGCCATGGCGCTGCTGGATTTTGACGTAATCGTTGTGGGGGGGGGTCATGCGGGAACTGAAGCCGCAGCCGCTTCGGCACGTATGGGCGCAAAAACAGTACTCGTGACCCATAAGCTGGATACGATCGGCATGATGTCTTGCAACCCCGCCATTGGTGGCCTCGGCAAGGGCCACCTGGTGCGTGAGATCGATGCCCTTGATGGTGTCATGGGACGAGCTGCAGATCTCGGCGGTATTCAGTTTCGCATGCTGAACCGAAAGAAGGGGCCGGCTGTCTGGGGGCCGCGTACGCAAGCCGATCGCAAGCTGTATAAACAGGCAGTGCAAGGCCTCCTGAGTGCCCAAAAAAATCTGACTATTCTTGAAGGGAGCGTCGAGCAGTTTGTTCGAGTCGGAACCGAAATAAAAGGTGTTGTCCTTGCTTCCGGTGACATTCTGCATTCAAGAGCAGTCGTCCTTACTACGGGAACTTTCTTACGTGGCCTTATTCACATCGGCGACAAGAAATATGCGGCAGGGCGTGTGGGAGATGCGCCGAGCCTTGGGCTCAGCGCGGATCTGCAAGCACTGGGTCTTTCGCTGGGCCGATTGAAGACTGGCACGCCAGCGCGCCTGGATGGCAATAGCATTGTATGGAACGGCCTGGAAATGCAGGAGGCGGATGAGGTGCCCGTCCCCTTTTCCTTCATGACCGATCGCATCGTTGCTCCCCAGATCGGTTGCGGCATTACCCGGACGACGGCTGAGACGCACCGCATTATTCGCGAGAACATCCACCGCTCCGCGATGTATTCAGGGCAAATCGAAGGTGTGGGTCCGCGATATTGCCCTTCGATCGAAGACAAAATCCATCGCTTCGGTGATCGAGACGGGCATCAGATATTCCTTGAGCCGGAGGGGTTGGATGACAGCACGGTATATCCGAATGGCATTTCGACCTCGTTACCTGAGGATGTGCAAGACGCGCTTATCCACTCTATCCCAGGGTTGGAGGGCGCCCGCATTCTCCAGTATGGCTACGCGATTGAGTATGATTTTGTAGATCCCACTCAGCTCGACCTCTCGCTCGCCGTCAGACGTGCTACTGGGCTCTTTCTCGCCGGCCAGATCAACGGGACAACGGGCTATGAGGAAGCTGGGGCTCAGGGATTGGTTGCAGGCATTAATGCCGCGCTCTATGCATCCCGTCGCGAGACGATCCATTTCAGCCGCACGGATTCCTATATCGGTGTCATGATCGATGACCTGACCACGCGTGGGGTTACGGAGCCGTATCGCATGTTTACATCGCGCGCCGAGTACAGGCTTTCACTTCGGGCCGATAATGCAGATATGCGATTGACTCCAAAAGGTATTGAGCTTGGTTGTGTCGGAGTTGATCGCCGAGATCGCTTCTCAACTTATGCGCAGAAAATTGAAGACTTATCGGCGCGATTGGCCGCGTTGACTGTGTCTCCGAGCGAAATGGCTGGCCACGGCGTTCCGGTCAATCAGGACGGTCGACGCCGCACTGCAGCGGAAATTCTCTCCTATCCGGAGCGCTGTTGGGATGATGTTTGCCGAATTTGGCCTCAACTCAAGGAGGTTGAAACGAAAATCGCGGATGCGGTTTGCATTAATGCGGTCTACGCCGTCTATCTTGGACGGCAGGCGGCAGACATTGCCAGCGCTCAGTCGGAAGAGGCACGGGAGATTCCGGGTGATTTTGATTACGCGAGTCTCTCAGGTCTTTCGAATGAATTGAAACTGAAGCTTAGCCGACAGCGGCCACTAAACGTGGCGCAGGCCGCAAGGATTGAGGGGATGACCCCGGCTGCGGTCGCGCTGTTAATCACCCTGTTGCGCAGAACAAATGAACGGCTGGCATCTTGAATAAGTCAAGCTTAGATGGATTGAATGTTTCACGTGAAACGCGGGAGAGGCTCGACAAATTCGCAGCTCTCTTTGTAAAATGGGCAGGCAAAATCAATCTTGTTGCCCCTTCGACCACGGAAGCTCTGTGGAGTCGACACATTCAAGACTCGTTGCAACTCCGTAACATAGTCAAATCCCCTTGCCGCTGGATCGATCTGGGAAGCGGCGGCGGTTTTCCTGGAGTCGTCACCGCAATCACACTCGCAGAACTGCATGATGGGTGGGTTGACCTGGTTGAGAGCAACAACAAGAAGTGCGGCTTCTTGCGTATGGCATTGATCGAGACATCCGGCCGCGGCACAGTTCACCCTATTCGTATTGAGGAAGCACACAAGAAGCTTGGTGCTCCCGACGTCATTTCTGCTCGGGCGCTTGCTGAACTCGACCAATTGCTGGAGTTCAGTCATCCATGGGCCGTGCAAAATTCGGCTCTGAAGATGCTCTTCCATAAAGGACGGGATTATCAGGTCGAGATTGAGAAAGCGCGTGGTCGTTGGGCTTTCGATCTGGTAATACACCAGAGCGTCGTCGAGGCAGATTCCGTCATTCTGGAGATTACCTCGCTGGAACGCAGGGCCTAACAATTCGGGTGCCAGATGAGTTTCGCGAAAAACCGTATCATCACCATCGCCAATCAAAAAGGTGGGGTAGGCAAGACGACGACCGCCATCAATTTGGCGACTGCCTTGGCGGCGATTGGGGAGCGCGTCCTCATCGTTGATCTTGATCCTCAGGGCAATGCCAGCACGGGGCTGGGCATTGATCGCAGAGACAGGGTCCTTTCTTCTTATGATATTCTGATCGGAAGCCATTCCGTTTCCGAAGCCGTTCTCGACACGGCTGTTCCCAATCTCTCGATTGTGCCTTCCACTATGGATCTTCTCGGCTTCGAGATGGAAATCTCACAGCAAGCAGACAGGGTCTTCCGTCTGCGCAAGGCCCTCAGCCTTGACGATGCTAAAGCCTATAGCTATGTGCTCCTCGACTGCCCGCCGTCTTTCAATCTTTTGACGATGAATGCCATGGCGGCAGCACATTCGGTGCTCGTCCCATTGCAATGCGAGTTCTTCGCATTGGAAGGCTTGAGCCAGTTGCTCGAAACGATCAATCAGGTGCGCCAGACTGTGAATCCGACACTGGATATCCAGGGTATCGTGCTCACAATGTTCGACTCGCGCAACAATCTGGCGCAACAGGTGGTGAACGATGTTCGCGAACATCTGGGAGAGAAGGTGTATACTACGCTCATTCCGCGCAATGTTCGGGTTTCAGAAGCGCCTTCGTATGGGAAGCCAGCAATTCTTTACGATCTGAAGTGTGCGGGCAGTCAGGCTTATCTGCAGCTTGCATCTGAAGTGATCCAGCGTGAGCGGCTGCGAAAGGCCGCTTGAATCTAAAGGGTACGAGTAATGAGTGAAGACGTATCAAAGCGGCGCCTCGGGCGTGGCCTGGCAGCGCTTATCGGAGAGATGGATCAGCCCATCCCTGTCGGCGGTGAAACTCGTACCAGTGTTAGCCCTGATCGCACGTTGCCCATTGAGTTCGTCTCGCGGAGTCCCAAGAACCCCCGTCGCTACTTTGATGAAGCGGAACTACAGGATCTTGCGGGTTCCATCCGTCAGCATGGCATCGTCCAGCCTGTTGTGGTGCGTACAATTGCTGCTACCAACCGCTATGAGATCATTGCCGGTGAACGGCGCTGGCGAGCAGCACAGCTCGCTGGCCTGGTTGAGATCCCCGTCATCATCCGCGACGTTGACGACCGGACAGCGCTTGAGCTCGCGATCGTTGAAAATGTTCAGCGCGCCGATCTTAATCCCCTTGAAGAGGCGCTGGGCTACGACCAGCTGATTGCGGAGCATGGATACACCCAGAACGATCTGGGCGAGATCATCGGAAAGAGCCGCAGTCATGTGGCCAACAGTTTGCGTCTGTTGAAGCTGCCCGAGCCTGTACGCGACATGCTGGCCGAGGGCAGCCTTTCGGCAGGGCATGCGCGTGCTTTGGTCTCGACGCCTGATCCGGTCAGCCTTGCCAAAGTCATTACAGCCAAAGGCATGTCCGTTCGTGATGCTGAAAAATTGGCTCAAAACCACATCAAGTCGCAGGGCGTGCCGCAGCATCCGGAACCCCGTGAGCCTAAAGATTCAGACACGATCGCGCTCGAGCGCAGTCTGTCTGATCGACTGGGGCTCCAGGTGTCGATCAATCACAAGGGCGGCGGAGGTCAGTTGAAGATCAACTACACGTCGCTGGAGCAGCTCGAAGACATCTGCCGCCTGCTTGAGGCGCGCTAAGCGCGCCTGTTGCGCCGAGCCGCCTGGAGTGTGGTTGCGAGAAGTGTCTGAACTGCAGCATCTGCCTCAAGGGAGGCGCGTTGACGCCCGATCAGGATCGTCGATTGCAGCTTCGACGCTTCCTTTCCCAAATCGCTACTGTTCCACGTCCGTAACGTTTTCTCGATTATTGGTTTGCGTCGAAAATGAATGCCGCGTCCGAGGGACTGCATCACCTGAGAGGGCTGCTGCTGCCGTTCGTCCATTTCCAAGCGCATTGTTTCCAGCAGATGAAACTGCTTCATCGTTGATTGCAGTACCAGGAAAATCGCTGTTTTGGAGGCAATGACCTTCTGAACGGCATGGAGGAAGGCATCGACATCGCCGTTCAGAACGGCGTCAACGACCTCGTCCGTTGATGTCGCACTGGCGTCCCCTACGATGTCCAGAACGTGCTGCTCATCGATCAGATCTTGATGCAGGCAATAGAGAACCAACTTACGAATCTCGTTGCGTGACGCTATACGATCGCCTCCGATCGAATTGAGCAACAACTCACGCGCAGCCGGCGTAATGCGCAAGTTGGCGGACGCAAGCTCCTGGTCCACAAGCGCGTTCAACGCGCGAGAGTCATCCTGATAGCAGGCAATCGAGGCAATGGATCTGTTTGTCTCTCCAACTTTCCGAAGAGCTGCGCCCTTCTTCAAGTCGCCTGCCTCTACGATAACGTAGCTGCCCTGCGGCGGATCAGCGCCCAGGAGCTGAAGTGCGTCCACCAGCGGCTTTTCATTGGCAGCTCCGCGGACCCAGATCAGCTTTTCTCCCCCAAAGAGACCAAAGGAGTTCACTTCATCAAGAAGACGGCCGGGGTCACTCTGCATGTCGCCCACATCCAAGCGGATCAAAGCAAATCCATCGGATTGATCGACGCCGGTCAGCGCAGCTATGGCCGATGCCCGTTCAGCAACGAGGCCCTTGTCCGGTCCATACACGATGAAGACGCGGTAGTGCTTCGCTTGCTTCTGCAGAAAGCCGTCGACTTCGTGGGATTTGATCTCGACCATGGCCGCCGTTAGCGGCCCAAAGTCATCGTCAGATCCGCATAGATCACTTCAGCGAGTTCGCGAGCGGCCCTTGTCTCTGCATCGCGGACCGAACGAAGTTTGGCGAACTCCTGACGCGGATAGTCGAACAGGGCAACGGCCTGTCGGCGCCCTGACTTCAGGACTGTGTCATCCGAGATCCGCGTAAGGGTGTAGGTGCCGATTGCAACCGCACGGCCTGCGTTGGCCGTGTCGGCCGCCCGGTCGAGTAGAACACCCTCAACAGAAGCGGTGACATCGAGGTCGACACGATACTGGGGCGTGGAAGACTCAGCGCCGCCTGTCGTGAGGAAAATCAGACGGTTCCGCGTCTCCAGGCCGACTCGGGAGTTCGCCGGCGAGTAGGCAATTGCCGCCAGGGAAGCTCGTGTATGACCGTCAGTGTCCTGATAAAGAGGACGAGCCTGACATCCAGCCAAAAGCATGGCTGCCATAAGCAAAACCGTTCGACGAAGCATTTTTGATTTCCGAGATTCAGAGAACAATATTCACGATCCTTCCCGGAACGACGATGATCTTTTTCGGCGCTTGACCGTTCAATGCGTTACGCACCGCGTCGAGTGCCAACACGGCTTCGCTGACCGCAGTTTGATCCGCGTCTCGGTTGATTGTCAATTCCGCGCGCTTCTTGCCATTGATCTGCACAGGAAGCGTGACTTCGTTCTCTGCGACCAGTGCTTCATCATAGCTCGGCCATGAAGTCTGCGCCACAAGGCCTTCATTGCTCAGGACGGTCCAGCATTCTTCGGCGAGATGCGGCGTCATCGGTGCAATAAGGTGCACGAGAATCTCAGCAGCGTTACGAAGCGCTGCTTTCTGTGTCGTATCGGCCGTGCCGGAAGCAACCTGGGTCAAGGGAGATGCCAGCGTATTGACCAGTTCGTAAATCCGGGCAATTGCCTTGTTGAAGGCAAGCTTGTCCAGATCTGCCTGAACCGCCTTCAAAGTCTTGTGGGCGGCCTGAGAGGCCTCCAACGCTGGACCTTCCTTAGCCGGATTCGGCGAAACGTTCCGCAATTCCGAAGCGGCTTCGGAGATCAGCCGCCAAACCCGCTGAACAAAGCGATGAGCACCCTCGACGCCGGCCTCGGACCAGATCACATCGCGATCGGGCGGCGAATCGGAAAGGACGAAGAAGCGGGCCGTGTCGGCGCCATAGGATGAAATGATATCGTCGGGGTCGACGACATTCTTTTTAGACTTCGACATCTTCTCGATCGAGCCGATGCGGGCCTCCTGACCGTTGGACAGGAGGTAAGCTCTCCGGGCTCCATCCGCCTCTTCGATGCGCAGATCGGCCGGAGCCACCCATTCGCGCGTCAGGCCATCGCCGATGCTGTAGGTTTCGTGGACGACCATGCCCTGGGTAAACAGACCCTTGAAGGGTTCCTTGATGTCGACGTGGCCAGTCTCGCGCATCGCACGCGTGAAGAAACGCGAGTAGAGCAGATGCAGGATCGCATGTTCGATGCCGCCAATATACTGGTCGACCGGCAGCCACTTGTTTGCAGCCGCGACATCCGTCGGATTGTCTTCCCAAGGCGCTGTAAAGCGGGCGTAGTACCAGCTGGAGTCGACAAATGTGTCCATCGTATCCGTCTCGCGACGGGCATCCTTGCCGCAGCACGGGCAGGCCACATGGCGCCAGGTCGGGTGGCGGTCCAGCGGGTTGCCCGGCTTGTCGAAGGTAACGTCATCGGGCAGACGAACGGGAAGATCCGCCTTCGGGACGGGCACGACACCACAATCCTCGCAGTGAATGACCGGGATCGGGCAGCCCCAATAACGCTGGCGTGAAATACCCCAGTCGCGCAGGCGGAAGTTTACCTTGCGCTCGCCCTGGGGGGCGTTACCCAGGGTCTGGTTCGACAGACGGTTCGCGACTTCCTCGAAGGCTTCTGTGGTCGACAGGCCATCCAGGAAGCGAGAGTTGATCATCACGCCGTCGTCGGTGAAGGCGGTGTCTCCAATGGCGAAGGTGGCTGCGTCGTCGTCTTTCGGCATCACTACGGGAACGACGGGCAGATCATACTTGCGCGCAAAATCAAGGTCGCGCTGGTCGCCGGACGGGCAACCGAAGATCGCACCGGTGCCGTATTCCATCAGCACGAAATTGGCGACATAGACCGGAAGCTCCCAGCTGGGGTCCAGCGGATGCTTGACGCGGACGCCGGTGTCGATCCCCTTCTTTTCAGCCGTTTCCAGCGCGGCGAGGGAGGTGCCAGCGTGACGGCATTCGTGGCAGAAGGCATCGACGTCAGGGTTGGTCGCCGAGACTTCGCGGGCCATGGGATGATCGGCTGCGATCGCGAGGAAGGATGCACCGAACAGGGTGTCTGGACGGGTTGTGTAAACCGTGACTTCCTTCTCGGCACTGCCGGATGCGACTTCCCAGCGGACCAGCATGCCTTCGGAACGACCAATCCAGTTCTTCTGCATCAGCCGGACCTTTTCCGGCCACTGGTCGAGTTCATCGAGTGCGTCAAGCAGATCCTGGCTGAAGTCGGTGATCTTGAAGAACCACTGCGTCAGTTCGCGCTGCTCGACCAGAGCACCAGAGCGCCAGCCGCGGCCGTCAATGACCTGCTCGTTTGCGAGCACGGTCATGTCTTCGGGATCCCAGTTCACCTTGGAATTCTTGCGGTAGACCAGTCCCTTTTCCATAAAATCGAGGAAGAGGTGCTGCTGGCGGTGGTAGTAGTCGACGTCGCAGGTCGCGAACTCGCGGGACCAGTCGAGCGACAGACCCATGGATTTCAGCTGGCCGCGCATGGTGGCGATGTTTTCATAGGTCCAGGCCTTCGGATGAACCTTGTTCTTCATCGCAGCGTTTTCGGCGGGCATGCCGAAGGCATCCCAACCCATCGGATGCAGCACGTTATAGCCGCGCGCGCGCTTGTAGCGGGCCACGACATCACCCATCGCGTAATTGCGCACATGGCCCATGTGGATGCGTCCCGACGGATAGGGGAACATCTCAAGCACGTAATATTTCTCGCGCGGGTCCGCGTTGTCAGTCTCGAAGACCTTCTCCTCGGCCCATTTGGCTTGCCAACGGGGCTCGGCGTCGCGCGGGTTATAACGTTCGGTGGCCATGGTTTGCAGTTCCGGAAATAGCGTCAAAAAGGAGGGCTGACCTTCATCATGAAACCGGCCAAGCGTCAAGTTTTTGAGGTGCTTCCCTGATCCTCGATCGCAGTGTCTTGTCAGGCGGCGCAGAGACCCTTAACCCATGGTGCAGATGCCCGAGACACCTATTCGCGGGAATGATGACGAGGATTAGTCATGTCTGTTGAACAGAGACTGGGCGAGGTTCGCTCAAAGATTGCCATAGCAGCTCGCGAAGCGGGTCGTGAGCCGGATTCGATTACGCTTGTTGCTGTCTCAAAGACCTTTGATGCGCCGTACATTCAGCCGGCGATCGATGGGGGACAAAGGGTCTTTGGTGAAAACCGGGTCCAGGAGGCGCAAGGCAAGTGGCCGTCGCTGAAGGCAAAAGCGCCTGATATCGAACTCCATCTCATTGGTCCGCTGCAGTCGAATAAGGCTGCAGACGCAGTTGCGCTGTTTGATGTCATCGAAAGTGTGGACCGCGAAAAGATTGCCCGTGCGCTGGCCGCTGAAATGGCGGTGCAACGGCGCGCGCTGCGCGTTTATGTCCAGGTCAACACCGGCATGGAGCCGCAAAAGGCAGGCATTGCGCCTGATGATGTGTCGAGCTTCGTGACACTGTGTCGCGCGGAACTGGGCCTGCAGGTAGAAGGTCTGATGTGTATTCCACCCGTTGACGAGAATCCCGGCCCGCATTTCGCCCTGCTCGCAAAGCTGGCTGACGAAAACGGTGTGGCCAAGTTGTCGATGGGCATGTCTGGAGATTTCGAAACAGCCATCGGCTTCGGTGCCACCAGCGTTCGTGTCGGGTCTGCCATATTCGGCAGCCGCTGACCTGCAGGTTAGACCTTCGGCATAGCGCTTTGGTCTGGCTTCCCTCCCGCTGCCGGCAATCCTAATATTCCGATAAAGGCCGAACGGCCTCGATACCTCGGGAGGGTTGCCATGCAAGACAGTTATCAGGACACCTATTCAGCCTGGGAAGCGGATCCGGACGCATTTTGGGCAGGTGCTGCGCAGGACATTCATTGGTTCACCCCGCCAACGACAACCTTCGACGGCAGCATTGGCGCCTATGGCCGGTGGTTCGTCGGAGGAGAGACGAATACCTGCTACAACTGTATTGACCGCCATGTCGTGGCGGGGCGGGGCGCCGAGACGGCAGTCATCTACGATAGTCCGATGACCGGCCAGACCGCACGTTACGGTTATGATGCGGTCTTGACCGAGGTCTCGGCGCTTGCTGGGGTCCTTCGCAACCATGGGGTCAGCAAGGGTGATCGGGTGATCATCTACATGCCAATGATCCCCGAAGCTGTTTTCGCCATGCTGGCCTGCGCCCGTATCGGCGCTGTGCATTCCGTCGTTTTTGGCGGTTTTGCCGCGCATGAACTTGCCACCCGGATCGATGATTCGGGTGCCAAGGTAGTGATTGGGGCGAGTTGTGGCCTCGAACCTGGCCGTATCGTTCCCTACAAGCCGCTTCTCGACCAGGCGATCGACATGGCGAAGGCCAAGCCGGACTATTGTCTGGTGTTGCAACGGGACCAATATCACGCGCCGCTGCGCTACGAGCATGGCGATGTTGATCTCGCCCAGGCGATCGAGCAGGAAAAACTGACGGGCACAAAAGTCGACTGCGTGCCGGTGGCGTCAACCGATCCGCTCTACATTCTCTACACATCGGGAACCACGGGACAGCCGAAGGGTGTCGTGCGCGACACTGGCGGTCATATGGTCGCGCTCAACTGGACCATGCGCAATATCTATGGCGTGAAACCGGGCGAGGTGTTCTGGGCTGCGTCCGACATCGGCTGGGTCGTCGGCCATTCCTATATCGTCTATGGCCCCCTGCTTGCCGGCAATGCAACGGTGATCTTCGAGGGAAAGCCGGTGGGGACGCCGGACGCGGGGACTTTCTGGCGCGTCGTCAATGATCATGACGTCAAGGTGCTGTTCACCGCGCCGACGGCCTTCCGAGCCATCCGACGCGATGATCCTGATGGCGAGCACATGGCTCGCTACGATCTTTCAGGCCTGCGTGCGCTCTTCCTGGCCGGCGAGCGTGCTGATCCGGAAACGCTCAAATGGGCGGAAGCCAAGCTCAAGATCCCGGTCATCGATCATTGGTGGCAGACGGAAACCGGATGGGCGATCGCAGCCAATCCCGCCGGCCTCGGACTGCTTCCCGTCAAACATGGCTCACCTGCGAAGCCGATGCCGGGCTATGCGCTTGATGTTCTGGATGACGCCGGCCATCCAGTGCCGCATGGAACGCTGGGGAATATCGTTGCCAAACTTCCCCTCCCCCCCGGCTGCCTCGTCTCCTTCTGGAACGCCGAGGATCGTTTTCGGTCGTCGTGTCTTGAGGAGTTTCCCGGTTACTACAAAACAGCTGATGCGGGGATCATTGACAAGGATGGCTATGTCTTTGTCATGGCGCGCACGGACGACATCATCAATTGCGCGGGGCACCGTCTCTCCACGGGTGGCATGGAGGAGGTCTGTGCCATGCATCCTGATGTCGCCGAATGTGCCGTGATTGGCATCGCCGACGAGTTGAAGGGCCAGATCCCCTGCGGCTTCCTGGTGCTGAAAAAGAACGTCCACCGCGACCATGCCGTTATTGCGAAGGAAGTCGTTCAGCTCGTACGCGATGAGATCGGTCCTGTTGCCGCTTTCAAGATGGTGCTGATGGTCGATCGGCTGCCGAAAACTCGATCCGGTAAGATTCTACGGGGAACCATGCAGAAAATCGCTGATGGATTGCCTTGGAAGATGCCGGCGACGATTGATGATCCCGCCATTCTCGACGAAATAACAGCTGTTCTGCAAGCGCATGGACAAGTCCCGTCAGCCGGCAAGGTTGCCGTCGGCTGACGGCGTTCTTTTTGCGCGTGAGCTTTGCCCAAAAGAAAACCCCGGTCACCAGATGGTGCCGGGGTCCTGATGTCGCGCTCGTTTGAAAGCTTAGTACTGGTCGTCTTCGTCGTCGTTGCGACGGTCGGACTTGAGCGACTGCAGCTTGGCGAAAACGGCGTTGGCGTCGATTTCCTTTTCCTTCTCTTCCTCGCGGCCATAGCCGAAGGGGAGATTTTCGGTTTCGCTGGTCGACTGAAGCGTGGCGCCGAGTTCGGCAGCAGTCGGAAGCGGACGACCCTTGGATGCCTTTTCCACTTCCAGGTCGAGGTCGATCTGGCTGCACAGGCCGAGGGTGACGGGGTCCATCGGCGCCAGGTTGGTCGAGTTCCAATGCGTGCGCTCGCGGATCTGTTCGATCGTCGACTTGGTCGTGCCGACGAGGCGCGAAATCTGGGCGTCCTTCAGTTCCGGATGGTTGCGCACCAGCCAGAGAATGGCGTTGGGACGATCCTGGCGCTTGGAAACTGGCGTGTAACGCGGGCCGCGGCGCTTGGAGTCGGGAACCCGGACCTTCGGCTCGGAGAGCTTCAGCTTGTGGTTCGGGTCCTTCTCGGCCTTGACGATTTCGTCGCGCGACAGCTGGCCGGTGGCGATCGGATCGAGACCCTTGATGCCCTGCGCTGCTTCGCCGTCCGCGATCGCCTTGACTTCGAGCGGGTGCAGTTTGCAGAACTGCGCAATCTGGTCGAATGACAGCGCGGTGTTGTCGACGAGCCAAACGGCGGTCGCCTTCGGCATGAGCAGTGTCTGGGCCATGGATACAATCCTTCTGAACGTCCGCGCCGGTTGTCGCGGGCCGTGGGTTTAAACCACTATTTCCGGGAATTCGGCGTCCTTATAGCGATAATGTAACGAAATTGCAATTCTCCAAGACACGAATGACCTTTGTCTAATTGCTGGCTGAATTTCTCCTGATATGAATAGCCGCGATAGGCCGGGGAGGACGGTCCTGGTCATTTGGAGTGGCCCGTCAACATGGGAGGAATTCATGTCAGCCAAAACCTATCCGGTGCTGAAATCGGCGAAGGCGCAAGCACTGATCGATGAGGACAAGTACCTGAAGTGGTACGAGGAAAGCATCGAGAACCCGGAAAAGTTCTGGGGCAAGCACGGCAAGCGCA
Organism: Rhizobium sp. AG855; assembly: GCF_003610655.1. Classification (NCBI taxonomy): domain Bacteria; kingdom Pseudomonadati; phylum Pseudomonadota; class Alphaproteobacteria; order Hyphomicrobiales; family Rhizobiaceae; genus Rhizobium; species Rhizobium sp. AG855. The sequence goes on from NZ_RAQG01000004.1 coordinate 77,511, forward strand.
TCGATTGGTTCAAGCCCTATACCAAGGTAAAAAACACCTCGTTCAAGGGAAAGGTGCCGATCAAGTGGTTCGAAGACGGCCTGACGAACGTCTCCTACAACTGCATCGACCGTCACCTGAAGACGCATGGCGAACGTGTGGCGATCATCTGGGAAGGTGACAACCCGTATATCGACAAGAAGATCACCTATAACGAGCTTTACGAGCATGTTTGCCGGATGGCGAATGTCTTGAAGAAGCACGGTGTGAAGAAGGGCGATCGCGTCACCATCTACATGCCGATGATCCCGGAAGCTGCCTATGCCATGCTCGCCTGCGCGCGCATCGGGGCCGTTCATTCAGTGGTTTTCGGTGGCTTCTCGCCTGAAGCTCTGGCCGGCCGTATCGTCGACTGCGAATCCACCTTCGTGATCACATGTGACGAGGGCGTGCGTGGTGGCAAGCCGGTACCTCTCAAGGAAAACACCGATATCGCCATCGACATCGCTGCGAAGCAGTATGTCATCGTCAATAAGGTTCTCGTCGTGCGCCGCACCGGCGGCAAGATCGGCTGGGCTCCTGGCCGCGACATCTGGCATCACCAGGAGATGCATACGGTCAAGGCCGAATGCCCACCGGTCAAGATGAAGGCGGAGGACCCGCTGTTCATCCTTTACACGTCCGGCTCGACGGGCAAGCCCAAGGGCGTAATGCATACGACCGGCGGTTATCTCGTTTATGCCTCGATGACGCACGAATATGTCTTCGACTACCACGACGGGGACATCTACTGGTGCACCGCCGATGTGGGCTGGGTGACAGGCCATTCCTACATCGTCTACGGCCCACTCTCGAACTGCGCCACCACGCTGATGTTCGAAGGCATTCCCACCTTCCCCGACCAGGGCCGGTTCTGGGAGGTCATCGAGAAGCACAAGGTGAATATCTTCTACACGGCGCCAACGGCGATCCGTTCGCTGATGGGTGCCGGTGACGATTTCGTGAAGCGTTCCGACCGCTCATCGCTCCGTCTGCTCGGCTCTGTCGGTGAGCCGATCAATCCGGAAGCCTGGGAGTGGTATTACAACGTCGTCGGCGAACAGAAGTCGCCCGTGGTTGATACCTGGTGGCAGACAGAAACCGGCGGGATCATGATCACCCCCCTGCCCGGCGCGACTCCGCTGAAACCCGGCTCTGCGACCCGCCCCTTCTTCGGCGTCAAACCTGAACTGGTCGATAACGAAGGCAAGGTGCTGGAAGGTGCGACCGACGGCAATCTCTGCATCACGGACAGCTGGCCAGGCCAGGCGCGGTCGGTCTATGGGGACCATGAGCGCTTCGTTCAGACCTACTTTTCGACCTACAAGGGCAAGTATTTCACCGGTGATGGCTGCCGCCGGGATGAGGATGGGTATTATTGGATCACAGGGCGCGTTGATGATGTACTGAACGTATCCGGGCACAGACTTGGCACCGCCGAGGTCGAATCAGCCTTGGTTTCGCACCATCTGGTCTCGGAAGCTGCAGTTGTGGGCTACCCGCACAGCATCAAGGGCCAAGGCATCTATTGCTATGTGACATTGATGTCTGGTCATGAGGGCAACGAGGCTCTGCGGGCCGACTTGGTCAAGCATGTGCGGTCCGAGATCGGGCCGATTGCCAGCCCGGACAAGATCCAGTTTGCGCCGGGACTTCCAAAGACCCGATCTGGCAAGATCATGCGACGCATTCTGCGAAAGATTGCCGAGGATGATTTTGGAGCTCTCGGCGATACGTCGACGCTTGCTGATCCGGCTGTCGTCGATGACCTGATTGCGAACCGACAGAACCGCAGCGCCTGATCGGCGTTGACATGATCCGGCGTCTTATCGACGCCGGATTTTATTCGCATCTGCGCACTAAAAAGCCCGAAGGTTGATTGCAACCTTCGGGCTTTTGAATTCATGCGTTGATCGATCGGCATAAACGATTGAGAACGTCGTCGCCGAGTTGCTTTACTCGGCCGAATCTGCGGATTCAGCGTTCAGAAGGCCGTATTTCTGTTCACCAATTTTTCCGAGAAGATCCAACTGGGTCTCCAGGAAGTCGATGTGGCCCTCTTCGTCCATGAGCAGCGTTTCAAAAAGCTTCATCGAAACATAATCGCCTGCAGCGTGACAGATGTCGCGCGAGGCCTTGTAGGCGGTGCGGGCGTCATATTCGCCTGCAAGATCGGCTTCCAGCACTTCCTTGACGTTCTGGCCGATGCGCAACGGCGCGACTGTCTGCAGATTGGGGTGACCCTCGAGGAAGATAATACGGTCGATGATCTTGTCGGCGTGCTGCATTTCCTCGATCGATTCGGCGCGCTCTTTCTTGGCGAGCTTCGTATAGCCCCAATCGTTGAGCAGGCGGTAGTGCAGCCAGTACTGATTGACAGCGCCGAGTTCGAGAAACAGCGCTTCGTTGAGCTGCTCAATGACCTTGGGATCACCCTTCATCTTTATCGTCCTTTACGTGATTGGAATTGGGGAACACTAGCGTCGGCAGCCCAATCTGTCGAGACCTCTTTTAGAAGGATTCTAATTTTGGCGGCGCTGCCGCAGATCGCTTCGCAGAGTGGTGACGGACAGGATGCCAGGTTTCAGCTTCTGCGATCCACAACAGGGCAATCACTCATGAAACGCCAATGTGACTAATATAGGAAAAGATAGCGGGGAGTGAACTCAGCCTGCGCGGCGGGCCGCAAGCATGGTCTGGCGACGCTCGGCGAGAGCTGCCTTCTGCTCTTCATGGAATTGCTTCAGACGCTCCATGAAATTGACGACCTCGGTTTCCTCGGTCTTGCGCGCAGCGTGATATTCAGCGGTGGTCTTGATGATCAGGTCAACGACATTTGGGAAACAGCCGCAGCAACGGCCACGTTTACCCATGGCGTGATAGACCTTGCCTGGAACGATCAACTGCCAACAGTCTTCATCCAGCAGTTCATGGATAACTGCCTTGATGTCCTTGTCGGTGATGTAATTGCAGCTGCAGACCAGCATGGGATCGGAGACCGTCAAACATGACACTTACTCTCTCCTTTCTGGTAAACCTAATGCTCTTTGTCAAGAAAATTCGCGGACACGCCAGTTACCCCTGCGTCAATGGAAATTTCTGCCCTTGGGCAGGAGGTCGGCCATAGCGCTTCGCCGTGGATGGCCGGGAGGTGGTGCTGCAACTGCCATAGGCTGCTTCTCCCGCTTGCTCTGGCGCTGATCGACGCCCGGCTTTCTGACCTCGTCAGCATGCGCCAAAGTATCAAATCCGGCCAAATCCTTTTGCAACAGGCCGAGACGTTGCGTGGCATCGACCAGATGATCGGCCACAATGTGAATCACACCATGAGCCTTTTGCAGGCGACCGCGAAGCGAAACGAGGCGGGCGCCCATCACGACAGGCCGGTAACGCTCGAAGATCTTCGGCCAGACGATGACATTGGCCGTGCCCGTTTCATCTTCCAAGGTCATGAAGATCACCCCTTTCGCCGAGCCGGGCCGTTGGCGCACTAGCACAAGGCCGGCCACGGTGACTTTGGCGCCGTGGGGCAGGCTTTCCAGATCCGAAGCCGATTTCAATCCGGCTCTCCGCATGTCGGGACGCAGGAAGGAGATGGGATGAGCCTTCAGCGAGAAGGTCAGCGTCCGGTAGTCGCTTAGAACCTCCTCGCCCGGCAGCATGCGTGGCAAAGTGACCTCGGCCTCCAGCTGTAGATTTTCGAGTGGTCCTGTCTCGAAAAGCGGCAGGACTTCGATGGCCGCTTCTGCATCGAGTGCCTGGGCTGCCCAGAGCGCGTCACGGCGGGACAGACCGAGCGAGGAAAAGGCGTCGGCATCGGCGAGCTTTTCGATTGTGCTCCGGGGAAGGCGGGTGCGAAGCCAGAGATCACGGACAGAGTCGTATCCCCTGCCCCTGCAGGCAATGAGATGGTCCATATCCGCTTGCGACAGGCCCTTGATCTGGCGAAAGCCGAGACGAACGGCCTTCTTGGTTTTGATGACAGTCACCATCGAACGATGACGTGGAGCCATCCGGTTCGGATCAAAAGCAGCGTCTTCCTCGGAACCGGCTTCAAGGCTGCAGTCCCAGGTCGAATGATTGATATCCACGGGTCTCATGTCGACACCATGTTCACGAGCGTCTCGCACCAACTGGGCGGGCGCGTAAAAACCCATGGGTTGGGAATTCAGGATAGCGGCGCAGAAAACGTCAGGGTAATAGGCCTTGAACCAGCAGGAGACATAAACCAGCAAGGCAAAGGAGGCGGCATGGCTTTCGGGAAAGCCGTATTCGCCGAAACCTTCGATCTGGCTGAAACAGCGGGCGGCAAATTCTGGGTCGTATTTGCGTTCGACCATGCCTTCGATCATGCGCTTCTGAAAACTCGAGACCTGACCGGTGCGGCGGAAAGTTGCCATTGCGCGGCGAAGCTGGTCTGCTTCTGCAGGCGTGAAACCCGCTGCCGTAATGGCAATCTGCATTGCCTGTTCCTGAAAGAGAGGCACACCCAGCGTGCGCTTCAGAACGCCGCGTAGTTCCGGGCTCGGATAATCTATCTTCCGGCCAGCAAGTTCGTCCTCCCGGCGCTTAAGATAGGGATGAACCATGTTGCCCTGGATCGGGCCAGGTCGCACAATGGCGACTTCGATGACGAGGTCGTAGAACTTTCGGGGTTTGAGCCTTGGCAGCATACTCATCTGCGCCCGGCTCTCGATTTGGAAGACGCCGAGCGTGTCGGCTCGGCAGATCATGTCATAAACCTCGGGACACTGCTGCCCGTTGACCGAGGCGAGGTTCTCGTGGCGATCATAATGTTGTGCCAGAAGCGCAAACGCCTTGGCGAGGCAGGTGAGCATGCCGAGTGCCAGCACGTCGATCTTGAGGATCTTCAGCGTGTCCAGATCATCCTTGTCCCACTCCACCATGTAACGACCATCGGCCGTATTCATGATCGGAACGACCTCGTCCAGCCGGTCGCGGGTGATGACGAAGCCGCCAACATGCTGGGATAGGTGGCGTGGAAAGCCCTGGAGAGCTTGAGCATAAGCCAGCACCCGCCGCGTGGTCGGATCCTTCAGGTCGAGCCCGGCAGCATTGGCCTGATCTTCGGTAAAATCGCTGGTCCACCAGCCCCAGATCGAACCGGCCAGTGCTGATTGGACATCCTCTGACAAGCCGAAAGCCTTGGCCACTTCACGGCCAGCCGAGCGAGCCCGATAGCTGATAACGGCAGCGGTGAGTGCCGCATGTTCTCGTCCATAGGTTTCATAAATGAATTTGATCACCTCTTCCCGCTTCTCGTGTTCGAAGTCCACGTCGATATCGGGCGGTTCGTCACGTTCGGTGGAAATGAAACGGTCAAACAGAAGCGTGGTGTTTTCCGGGTTGACCTCGGTGATGCCGAGGCAGAAGCAGACCGCAGAATTGGCCGCTGATCCCCGACCCTGGCAGAGGATGCCGACGCTGCGCGCATGGCACACGATGCGGTAGACGGTAAGGAAATAGGGTTCGTAACGCTTTTCCGCGATGAGCTTCAGCTCGTAATCGAGTAGACCCTGAACTTTTTTCGGAATGGTCCCGGAATAGCGGTTTCTCGCGCCTTCATAGGTCAGCCGGCGTAAGGCCAGTGCAGGCGATTCGCCACCGAAACTCTCATCGGGATATTGATGGGCGAGTTCATCGAGTGAAAAACAAAGCCGGCTAAAGAACTTTGCATTGTTGACGATCGCCTCCGGATATTCCTTCAGCAATCGTGCCATTTCGCGACCGCTCTTTAGATGGCGTTCTGCATGAGCGTGGAGCCGGAAGCCTGCCTCGGTCACGGCGACATGCTCACGGATGGCGACCAGCACATCGGCAAGCGGTTTGCGCTCCGGTGCGTGATAAATGGCGTCATTGGTGGCGATGAGTGGCAGGCGCAAGTTTTGGGCGATCAATTCCAGTTCGGCAAACGTCTTGCGGTCGAGACCATCATGACGTGGGGTGAGTGCCACATAGAGTTTTTCCTTCAAGGCCGGCAGAAGACGCTGAAGGCGGAGCTCAAAAGCACCGGCATGAGTGACCTCCGGCAAGGGCGGCGGCATGGCGACAAAAAGGAGATTTCCAGACCATTGCATGAGGTCTGCCTCGTACAGCGTGCACACACCTTTCTGCGAGCGCAGGTTTCCAGCGCTTAAAAGTCGACAGAGGTTGCCCCAGCCTTTGCGGTCGATGGGATAAGCAAGCAGTTGCGGCGTGTCGTCGGCGAAGACGAGACGTGCTCCGGGTCGAAAGGCAAGACCTTTCTGTTTGGCCGAGGCATGCAGGCGAACGACACCGGCGACCGTATTCACATCGGCAAGACCGATGCCCTCAAGCCCGAGGTCAAGGGCCTGTAAGACGAGTTCCTCGGCGTGCGATGCCCCATCGAGGAAGGAGAAATTGCTCTTCAGACCGATCTCGTAAAAACAGGGGCCGGTTGCCGCAAAAGAGGATGTCATGAGAACATCCCCTGAAGAAACCATGTAGGCCGGATCGTTGTCTCTCGTTCGTAGAGTCCCTTTCGGTACAGCCAGTATCGTTGACCTATCGTGTCTTCGATGCGGAAATAGTCACGTGGGGCGGCATCCTCACCATCGGCCCACCATTCGGGCGTCAGCCGCTCTGGACCTTCGGCGCGGGCGATGCGACGCTGCACCCGTCTCCAGCGAAAGCTGGCGGGTGGGCCATCCGGAACGGCGGACATCACCTCTACCTCTTCGGGACGCGCGAGAAGACGCAGCGGTCGTAAACCGCGTACGGGCGGTTTCATGCTTTGTTCGATGGCGTGTCGGCGGCCCAGTGTCTTCAATCCGTCGGTGAGCGGGGCATGGTTCGCTGCGCGATCCGGCCAATGACTGGCGAGTGACACCGGCAGTCGAAGCGCCCTCTCCCCAAGGCGCGCAAACACCTGATCGAGGAAGCGGGCGAGATGTTCACTTCCCTCTTCCTCTTCGACTAGGCCTGCCTGGTGGATTTCAAAGGGTTCACTCAAGAGCACATTGAGACGCAGCAGCTCGAAACCGAAGCCTGCCTCCAGCTCGTCATTGAGGACGGAGAGGCGATCCTTGAACAGCGCCTTTATACGATGAGGATCGCGCAAAGGAGCGGAGGTGCCGACTTCGATGCGAAAGACGCGGCCGTCGACGCGAAAGATCAGCAATTCGAACAGGCGCCCGCCTTCATTGCGGGCTTCCAGCGAAACTTTCAGGCCTGCAGCCAGGCGCCCTGCAAGGTCCAGGATATGATCTTCGGCGACGATCGGTTCTGCCAACCGCCGTTCTGCCGAGAGCAGTGCCGGCATTCGGCGGGGTGAGATGGGTTCTCCCTCCCGACCCAAAACCTGATCCAGCCGCAGCAGGGGCGCACGACCAAAGCGACGGGTGATGGGCGCGCGGGCAGCTCCAATGAGATCGCCGACGGTTTTCAGACCGACTCTTGCCAGATCCATGATGGTTTGCGGCTCAAGACGAAGGGCTGCCATCGGCAATGGGTTCAACAGGGTTGAGGCTTCTGGTCCGGCAATCACACGCGGCCCTGCGAACCGACTGGAGGCCCGCGCAAGACCCGGCGTCGGAGCGACTGACAGCTGCACGGCAAGGCCAAAAGCAGATAGCCGCCCGGCAAGGTCATCGACGAGACAGGTTTCACCGCCGAACAGATGGGCGCAGCCGGTGATATCGAGTGCTAGACCGTCGTCGCCATCCATTGCCACCAGCGGTGTGTAGCGATCACACCAATCGGCGATCGCCTCAAGAAAGGCTCGATCCGCTGCCGGATCGGCTTCGACCACATCCAGACTGGCACAGATGGCCCGGGCCTCTGCCAAACCCTGGCCGACGCGCAGGCCAAAACTCTCAGCCATCTCATCCAGCGCTGTCAACCGCATGGTATTGGCAGCACGGGCGGCACAGACGAGCGGCGTCCTTTCAGGATGCGCGGTTGAGCATGGGGCCGAACGCCACGACAGACCCCAGCGCCTGCGTGCGATGCGATCGGTCGCGAGCCGTGGAAAGTAGAGGGAGAGGATCCGGCGATCCGATGCCGGATGTTCCGGTATCAGCGAGGGGGTGAAGGCGGCGGTCATCAGGGTTCCACTCCAGGATGAGCTCGGTCTGTCCCGGAAATCGGGACTTCTCGGCAAGGATACGAAAAGCAGGAAACCCGATGCTGCCGCCCAGCAGGGTTCCGTTGGCGAGAATACGCGCCGCCGCCGGCGCGGTTTGGACAGACAAACGAAGTGAGGCGCTGGAGGCCTCTTCTTCTCCTGCCTGCCGCAGCACAAACAACCTGCCACCCGTGCCCCGCGCCTTGAGGCTAAGGCGCCGGCTCTCGGTCAGGCCGAATTTCTTTGGATTGCCATGCACCTCCAGCACGACGCTGGAAAAGGCGCGGGAAACCAGTGCGGCTTCCGCCAGCCAAAGCGCGTCTTCGATGCGGCGCGGCAGTGCGTGAACCAGTTCTGCCGGATCCAACCCGAAATCCACGAGGCCGGGGGCATAGACCAGACCCGCCTCTCGTACGACATCCGGATCAGCGATGAAAAGCAGGCGTTTAGAGCCACCCTTTGCCGCCTGATCGCCACCCATGATTGCCAGTGCCAGCGCAAACCCGGTGGTGGTACCGGCCTGCTGAAGTCGTTCACCGCGCAGCTCCACCATCAGACCGGACATCAGCAGTTCCACCATCAGATCGTCGAACCGGAGCGTCGAGGGGAATAAGTCAAAACCCTCACGCCCTGCCCTGCCCTGCGTTCCGGCTTGCCCCTCCTGGTCAAGTCCTGCTGCCAGACGAGCGGCATGGTCCGGCTTTCCCTCAATGCGGGCAATGGTTTGCCGCAGGGCAAAAAGCTCTCCATGCGCCTGAGGGCCAAGGCCCATGACGATCTCTCCTATCCCGGATGTTCTCTATATGTTCCTAGAGATTCCAGAGCTGGACAAAAGAGTCAACCGGATTCGAATAAGAATTTATTCCTCTTCGGGATTTGCTCTCGAAATGATCGGGCAAAACGCCTATATCTTCAACCAGTAAGGAGTAATCATGGCCCGTATTGACCAGAGCGAGGATTGGCGCGAACGCCATGCCCCGACGATCAGCACGTTCGAGTCGCTGGCGATCGAGGCCTATGGCCATCTGCCGCAGGAATTCCGCGACCTGACCAAGGATCTCATCATCGAGATCACTGATTTTCCGACGGATGAAGTGTTTGAGGACATGGCGCTGGAAACGCCTTTCGACCTACTCGGCCTGTTCGAGGGGCGGGGCATATCCGAACGCTTCACCATGGAAACTGGGATGATGCCGAACCGTATCACGCTGTATCGTCGGCCCATCCTCGATTATTGGGCCGAAAACGAGGAGGCGCTGGGGGATATCATCACCCATGTCCTGATCCACGAGATCGGCCATCACTTCGGCCTCTCCGATGACGACATGGAGCGGATCGAGGAAAGCGCAGAAGAAGCCGCAGCGACGGATCGCTAAGCCTCTCCGCTCACGCCCTCACCCCTCACGGCTGACTTGCAAGCAGCATCCTTAACGCGGGACGTGATCCGCAAGAAACGGGTGGGCGAAGCCCGCAGCCGGCGCCTATCACCAATCTCCCAACCAAGGAGATCATCATCATGAACAGTCTTAACGGCAAGGTTGCCATCATCACCGGCGCATCCTCGGGTATTGGTCTCGCGACGGCGCGCCTCTTTGCAGAATGCGGTGCCGCTGTTGTCCTGAACGCTCGGGGTGTGGGTGCCCTTGACGATGCCGCTTCGCAAATCCGGCGGTCCGGCGGCCGTGCCGTGACCGTTCCGGGAGATGTGGCCCAGACCGCGACGCATGCGAAAATGGTGGAGGCAGCGCTTGGCCATTTCGGTCGCCTCGACATCGCGATCAACAATGCCGGTACTGTTGGAAAGATCGCTCCCCTCGCCGAACTTGATACGGAAATGTGGCACGACGTGATCAATGTCAACCTGACCTCCGCCTTTCTGGCTGCGCGCACGCAGATCCCGGCCATGCTGCAGACGGGCGGCGGTGCCCTTGTCTTCCTCTCCAGCTTCGTGGGTACGAGCGTCGGCCTCCCGGGAATGGCGGCCTATGGTGCTGCCAAGGCCGGATTGATGGGACTTGTGAAGGGGATCACGGCGGATTACGGGGCCGAGGGCATCCGGGCCAATGCGCTGCTTCCGGGCGGAACCGATACGTCCATGGCCGGAGACCAAGCGCAGAAGGACTGGGCAGCCTCGCTTCATGCGCTCAAACGGATCGCGCAACCGGAAGAGATCGCCGCAGCCGCACTTTTCCTCGCCGGACCGATGGGAAGTTTCGTTGCCGGCTCGGCGCTCTACGCGGATGGCGGCAATGCTGCGGTGAAGTAGTCATGCTGCGTTTCTGCCCTATGGGCTGGTCTCAATCGACATGCCGGAAACGGGACCGGTAGGCGGCGGGACTCGTTGAAAGGCGGCTGCGGAAATGATGGCGTAATGTCGCCGGGGTGCCGAAGCCTGAGGCAAGGGCAACGTCATCGACAGAGATTGTAGCCTGCCGCTCCAAAAGATCGCAGGCTCGGCGCAGCCGGCGGGTGAGGAGATATTCGCCGGGGCTGCTGCCGGTAAGGTCGCGGAAACGGCGTTGAAATGTTCGCGCGCTCATTCCGGAGCGGGCAGCCATTTGCGCAAGGCTCACTTCCTGATGCAAGTTCGCGTCGATCCAATCGATCAGCGGACCAAGCCGCTGCCCCTCATGTTCTCTGGGCACGGGTGTCACGATGAATTGTGCCTGCCCGCCTTCACGATGCGGCGGTACGACCAGGCGTCTCGCAACGCTGTTGGCTGCGTCAGCGCCAAAATCGCGCCGCACGACATGCAGACACAGGTCAATGCCGGCGGCACTTCCTGCAGCGGTAAGGACGTCGCCTTCGTCGATATAAAGGACATCAGCATCAACGTGGATCTCGGGGTAAAGCGTTGCGATCGCTTCGGCATAACGCCAGTGTGTCGTGGCCCGGCGACCATTGAGCAAGCCAGTGGCAGCCAGCACCGCGACACCGGAACACAGCGACATCAGACGGGCACCCCTCGCATGGGCGGTGCGCAAGGCGTCAAGTAACGGGGCTGGAACGGGTTCGTCGATTCCGCGCCAACCCGGTACGACGATCAGGTCCGCCTCCTCCAGCATACCCAATCCACCTGTCGTTGTGGCGGTCAGGCCGCCTGCGGCGCGTAGGGGGCCCGGCTCGATTGCAGCCGTCGCATGGCGATACCAGTTTGTGCCCATCTCCGGACGGGCCAATCCGAAGACTTCTACCGCAACACCGAATTCGAAAGTGCACAGTCCGTCATAGGCGAGGGTTACAACGCGCGGGCCGGTGAGCGGAGAGCACGACAGGGGAGGCGTCTGTGGTGCGATTGGCGTGATCTTTGTGTATGTTGTCATTCTCGCCAGTTTCGCGGAAAACCTCGAAAAGGCAAGATCCGATCGTGTCCATCCGAAAGGAGCTTTTTATGTCCAGCATTGTCAGTGAAGTGCCCGCCGCCGAATCTGCTCTTGTCGCAGCCCATTATGCCGCTCGGCTTTCCTTCGAGACGGATTGTTGGGACGTGAATCATGCATTGACCACGGGAAAAGCCGACTTCGTGCTGCTTGATGTGCGTGGGTCGAAGCTGTTCGAGGTTGCGCATGTGCCGGGCGCCATCAATCTGCCGCATGGCAAGATGACCGAGCGGAAGATGGCGGAATGGCCTGAGGATACGCTGTTCGTCGTCTATTGCGCCGGGCCTCATTGCAACGGTACTGATCGAGCGGCGCTCAGACTCGCGCGGCTCGGTCGCAAGGTCAAGGTGATGATCGGCGGCATGACCGGCTGGGCGGATGAGGGTTTTGCCGTGGAAACCGGTGTCAGTGCCGCTGCCTGATGATGTGTGAGGCCAAAGGGCGGCTGGGAGGAGCCGCCCTTTTCTGGGCTATCGGGATCAGCGTTCCCGGTGCAAGACCATGCCGGCATGGTAGAGAATACCGTCGCGAAAATCGCCGTCAGCGGTAAAGCCCGTATCGTCCCAGTATTCGATATGGGAGCCGGTAACCTCGTAACGGCCGAGATAGGCGCGCTCACGATTGCCGCGGGCCTCGACATAGCGGTTGTCGGGCAGAAGTTCATGGCGGATATGCCGGTCCTCCGTCACCCACAGGCCTACATACGGATGGGTGGCCCGGGCTTCATCCGTCATGGCGCAAGCTCTCCCTTTCCCAGCACATCGGCAATGGTTTCGGGTTCGACGACCCAGGCATAGTTCAGCTCCTGGCGGATCTTCCAGGCGCCGTCTGTGCAGGTCCAGCCGAGCTGCGAACGGCCATCAAAGGCGAGCACTTCGCCATTCAGCCGCTCCAGACGACCGACAAAGCCGAGCGTGGTGGAGGCAACCTTGCCGTCGAGCAGCTGGTCATGGCCTGAGGTCAGCCCGTGACGGACGGAGCGGGCGGCATTTTGCAGATCTTCCCAATTGGCGCCGTAGCGGGCGGAATCGGTGAAGAGCTGCGTCTTGCCGGGGGCGAAGTTGTCGTAGAACACGCCCTTCGTCTGCTTCAGATCGTAATAGCGCTGCATCTTCGTGCCGAAGACAAAGGCAGGGTCGCCTTCGCGCCGTTCCCAGCCTTCCATGATCCAGTCGCGATGCAGTTCCAGCGGGCTTTCCGCGCCCGATGTGGCGCAAGCGGCGCCAGCGGCTGCTGCGGGTGTGAGAAAAATGGGGAAGGTGGCGAGGACAAGCGCGCCGGTTAGAATCGACCTGGTGTTGGTGGTCATTGGGAAATCCTCTCGTCTTGTGGGTCCGCGCGGATCGCGTCGCCGATGCAAGGGACCCTAGACGGATGGCGCTGTCGTCGGTATCCAGCTGACAATGACCAGATTGGTGAGTGTTTCTTTACAATGATGCTGGATTTGAACCTGCTGCCGCTGTTTCTCGCCGTTGCCGAAGAGCAGAGCTTTGCCGCGGCCGCCCGCCGCCTCGGTATCACCCGTTCCGCTGTCAGCCAGGGTGTTCAGCGGCTCGAAAATGCTTGCGGCATTGCGCTTGTCGTGCGCACTACGCGGAGCGTCAGGCTGACCGAAGCAGGGACAAAACTGCTGGCGATGCTCAGCCGTCCGATGGCGGACATCGGGGCGGCGCTGGAGGATCTCAGCGGCGATACGAGACCCGCTGGACATTTGAAGATTGCCGTCACCTCTATTGCGGACGCCTTTCTCTCCGGGCCGCTGCTCGGCAGCTTTGCCGAGGCGCATCCCGATATCACCATTGATGTGACGGTCACCGACGAGACCTGGGACATTGTCTCGCGCGGCTTCGATGCCGGCGTACGGCTGGGCGAGGTGATCGAAAGGGACATGGTCGCGATCCCGCTGACGGGCGAGCAATGCGAGGCAGTGGTTGCCTCACCCGCCTATCTTGCCAGTTACGGCGTGCCGCAACATCCGACGGAACTTGCCGGGCACCGCTGTATCGCCTGGCGACCGGCACCGGAAGAGGTGCCGGCACCCTGGGAGTTCGAGGAGGCCGGACGCAGCTTCGAGGTGGCGATTACGCTGCAGATCACCACCAACGATCTTCGATTGATGCTGCGCATGGCGGTCGCCGGCGCGGGGCTCACCTATGCCGTCCGCGAGACCTTCGAGCCCTTCATCGCAAGCGGAGATCTCGTGCCTGTGCTGGAAGCCTACCTGAAGCCCTACCCGGGCTTTTATCTCTACTTCCCTAACCGTCGGAACATGGCGCCAAAGCTTCGGGCTCTGGTCGATCATGTGCAGCGCTATCGGCGTGGCCAGAGTTGGGGTTGAAGACAGGCTCCATACTTGTGCTCATCCTACCAGATGGGCGAATTCGGCGATGACCTCTTCATAGACACGGCGCTTGAAGGGGACGATCAGGTCGGGAAGTTCCGTCATCGGTTTCCACGCCCAGGCGTCGAATTCCGGCTCGTGGCCGCCGGGGGGCGGGTTGATGGCGATCTCGCTTTCGTCGCCTTCGAAGCGGAAGGCGAACCAGCGCTGTGTCTGGCCGCGATACTTGCCCTTCAATCCGATGCCGATCAATTCTGCCGGCAGGTCGTAGTGGATCCAGCGTCCTGCTTCCGCCAACAGGGAAACGGTCTTTATTCCAGTTTCCTCATAAAGTTCTCTGAGTGCGGCAGGCAAGGGATCTTCGCCAGGATCAATACCGCCTTGCGGCATCTGCCAGAGTTGTGGAGAGCCGTCATACTCGGAATTGCCGATTGGGATACGGCGCCCGGACCAGATGAGGCCGGCTTTATTGAGGACCATGATGCCGACGCAAGGGCGATAGGGCAGATCCTCAGCCTTGACCTCAGGTCTTGTGGTTTCGTTCTTGCTCATGATGTCCTCAAGGTCTGTTTTCATTGGCGAGCGCCGAAACGCCGACGAATTCGATGCCGCGGGCTACCGCCTCGTTTCGCCATTCGGCAACGGCTGCAATGGTTTCGTCAAAGGCGGCACCGACGCCGATCGCCTGGCCATTGCGACGGGCAATACGTTCCAATTCGTCCAACTTGGCGAGGATCGCCGGGCGATCCACCTGACCATCGATAACGACGTCGGCATAGGCATGCGGAAAGCCGATCGCCTTGGCAAAATCGCCTGACAACGACCGCGCTGTCGAACCGTCATCCAAGAACATAAGGCCGCGATTGCCAATGTCGCGCATGACAGGGTCCATGGCCTTGTCGTCGGCGAGAAAGCGGGCGCCCATATAGTTCATGATGCCGGTATAGTTGGTAATCTCAGCCATGGCCTTGTGCAAATTCGCAAGGTTACCAGCTGCCCGCTCTTCCGCGAGAAGTGTACCGCGACCGGGATCATTGGATGGATAATCAAAAGGCTCCATCGGAACCTGCAGGACGATCTCATGACCCTTGCGGCGTGCATCCTGCATCCAGCGCTGCAGGCTGTTTCCGGTGGCAGCAAATGCGAGGGTAATGTCTTCGGGCAAATCGCGGATAGCCTTCTGGCTGCCCGTCTGGCTGAGGCCGATGCCGCCGATGACGATGGCTATGCGGGTGCCGCGCGCACCTGACCAGGGGCGGGCGTAGAAATCGAAAGGTCTCAGACCGCTCGAGGATATGATGGGCAGGTCGCCTTCGGCAGTTTGCTCAATCAGGTCTTCATTCGGCTGCCCGGCCAGCCGTGGATCCTGGGTCGTATTGGCACCGATGATGATCGGACCCTTGCGGCCGGTCGGGGAGAATGTCGTGACGACGTTGCCATCTGAGGTCTTGGTGTGACGGACATTGGCGCCATCCTGGGGACCGCTCGTCCTGATGCCGGCGTTTTCGCTTGCAGGGGGGGCGTCCGTTGGCGCTTCAGCGATTGGACCAGGCTCGGCTTGTGCCGCCGTCAGGCTGACCGGCGGATCGTGCCGCAGATGCAGGGGTGAAAGGGTTGTCCAAACAGAAAGACCGGCCAGGACGATGGCCGCGAAACCTGACGACAACGTCGAAAGGCGGAGGTACCGCTTTCTGCGGCCTCCGCCTTTTCGCTCAAGACCAAGCGGCCCATGCAAATCCATACGAGACTTCCAAGATCCTGACGGCTCTCAGACCCGACGCCTGCGCAACAAAACAGCCTGCGCAGGCGGTGGCTCCAGGTGTTTACTGCAGCGATGCCTTCTGCGGATCTGCCGGGAAGGCTGGGTCCGTCTTGTTGCCGCGCAGCAGGTCCAGTGCGTAGTTCAGCTGGATGTCATCCTTGGCTTCCGGCGGGACATAAGCGACGGAGCCTGAACCTTCCTCGGTCTCGGCATTGCCCTTGATATGACCGGGGAGAGAGGATTCGCCTTCCGTGCGCACCTTGCCCTGCAGATCTTCCGGCAGCGGCTGTTCAACCTTGATATCAGGCGTGATGCCGGTGCCCTGGATCGAGCGACCCGATGGCGTGTAGTAGAGAGCCGTTGTCAGGCGCAGCGCGCCCTTGTCGCCCATCGGGATGATGGTCTGAACGGAGCCCTTGCCGAAGGAACGTGTACCAAGCACGGTTGCACGCTTCAGATCCTGGAGGGCGCCAGCGACAATCTCGGATGCCGATGCGGAGCCGCCGTTGACGAGCACGATAACCGGTTTGCCATCTGTGAGATCGCCTGCGGTCGCGTTGAAGCGACGAGTGTCCTGCGGATCACGTGAGCGGGTGGAGACCACCTCGCCACGCTCCAGGAAGGCATCCGAGACGTAGATTGCCTGATCAAGCAGACCGCCCGGATTGAGGCGAAGATCGAGTACATAGCCCTTCAGCTTGTCGGCCGGGACTTCCTTCTTGATCTTCTCGATCGCTGCTTCCAGGTCGTCGTAGGTCTTTTCGGTGAAGGATATGACGCGGAGATAACCAACATCGCCCTCGACGCGCGACTTCACGGCGCGAATCGGGATGATTTCGCGATTCACGGTGATATCGATCGGCTTGTCGGCACCCTTCCGCAGAATCGTCAGTTTGATCGGTGTATTGACCGCGCCGCGCATTTTCTCGACCGCTTCCTCAAGCTTCAGGCCACGAACGGATTCACCGTTGATCTCGGAGATGAAGTCGCCGGCCAGGATGCCGGCCTTGGCGCCAGGCGTGTCGTCGATCGGGGTTATGACCTTGACCAGCTCTTCTTCCATCGTGACTTCGATGCCGATGCCGCCGAATTCGCCGCGGGTCTGGGTCTGCATGTCGGCCGCATCCTTGGCGTTCATGTAGACGGAGTGCGGATCGAGCGAGGTGAGCATGCCGTTGATGGCGCTCTCGACCAGCTTGTTCTCATCCGGCGGCGTGACGTATTGGGCGCGGATGCGCTCGAAAACGTCGCCGAAAATCGACAGTTCCTTGTAGGTGGAATTGCCAGCAGCCTGTGCCGGAATCCCTGCGGAGTAGATGAGGCTCATCGCGGTTGCGCCCATCAGAGCGCCAACGAGGAGAAGAGAGACCCTACGAATCATTCTGTGCCTTTCCAGAATCGCCTCCGACCCACCAGGGGCGGGAATCAACCGGTTTACCGTCTTTTCGAAGTTCAATGTAAAGTGTCGGGCGATCTGTTTCCAGCGCCAATCCAGTGGCGCTTGCCACTCTTTTCTCTCCCATGGTCGCCAGCGGCTCCCCTGACAGTACAAACTTGCCTTGGCTCGTGCTGATCCGGTCCATGCCTGACAGCACCATATGATAGCCGTCGCCCGTGTTCAGAATGATCATCTGGCCGTAGCTTCGGAAATTTCCTGCAAAAACAACCCATGCATCCGCCGGCGCGGTCACAAGCGATCCCGGCTGCGATGCGATAACCACACCTTGAGCCTGGTGGCCGGTTCCGTCCGGATCGCCGAACTGCCGCAGTGTTTCTCCGGCAACCGGTAGTTCCAGTTTCTGCTTCAATTCGGAGAAAGGATATGCGGGCGCAATGCGGTTTTTATCGGGCAATTCGGAGCGTGCGATCTCGCGTGTCCGGGCCTTATGCTCCTCGCTCATCTGGTCGCGTTTTGCCTCTTCGGCCTTGGCAAGTTCAGCTGCCTGTCGCACGGAGGTGATCTCGTTTTCAAGCGAGCGGATGAGGGCTTCCATGGTCGAAGCCCGTTCTGCAAGCGCCTCTGATTGCTTGCGTTCCGCTTGGAGCTGCAGCGAATTGGTGCGCGCCAGCCGATCGTTTTCCGCAATCAACAGATCCATGCGTCGCTCTTCTTCCTGACGGCTGGCCATGGCGGTTACAAGACCGTCCATTTCCTGTTTCCCGCTGTCTCGAAGGACAATCAACTCTTTGAGATCGTCGGCAAGCTTTTCCGTTTCGTGCCGGATGCCAGGAACCACCGCGCCCAGCAGGATGGCTGTACGGACCGAGCCGAGTGCGTCTTCGGGGCTGACGAGCAAAGCCGGAGGTGGATTGCGGCCCATGCGTTGAAGCGCGGCCAGGACTTCGGCCAGAACAGAGCGGCGTTCGCGGAAGGACTTTCGGATCGCATCCTCTCTGACACCGATCGAGGCGAGCCTTTTTTCTCCTTCACTGATCTGTTTTTCGATATCCTTGCGACGCTTTGCCGAGTCGATCAAAGCCGTCTTCAGGCTATCGGTGGTCTTGCTCAGCGCTTCGATGCTCTTCTCAAGCTCGGCAGCCTTCTCGCCAGACACCTGCATCGTGCGGGCGATTTCCTGCAGCTCACCGCTGACCTGGTCTCGTTTGGCCCTGAGTTCGAGCGTCGCATCGGTGGTCGCCGCCTCGGACGGGGTCTGGATGGCGGTGTCCACACTGGGCGGCACCGAGCCTGTCGATGTTTCCGGTTCGGCCGCCGTGCGCGCTTCCTGGGCCTCGATAGAGATCGGGAGCGTGGTCAGTCCACACGCCAGGAAAAGAGCGCGCAAAGTTGCGAGGCGCGATACGCGCCAAGGCAGTTTCCTGGTGTTTTTGGTGGCAAAGGCGTGCAAGGACGTTTCCCGGTTCGGCCGGAAAATACGCTGATTTGCTTTGAAGGCAAAGTGGCTTGCGCGCACAAGCTCAGACGCGGTGATAAGGGTGCCCGGTCAGAATGGTGACGGCGCGATAGAGCTGTTCGGCAATCAGGATCCGCACCAACTGGTGCGGCCAGGTCAGGCGCCCGAGATTGAGAACCAGGCGTGCCTTGTCGCGCAAATCCGGGTCGATGCCATCGGCGCCACCAATGACGAAAGCCATGTCTTTCTGGCCATTGTCAGCAGCGTCGCCGATAAATTTGGCGAATTCGGCACTGTCGAAGGCCTTGCCGCGCTCATCAAGAACCACGAGAAGCGCGCCATCAGGGATCTGGCGGGAAAGCTCCATGGCTTCCTCGCGCTTTCTGGTGTCGGCATTGCCGGCGCGGCTTTCGTTCAACTCGACCGAGCGTGTAAACTCCAGCCCGCATTGCGGACCCGCTTTGGCGAAGCGGTCCAGATATCGGGACGCGAGTTCCTTCTCCGGTCCAGCTTTCAGCCGGCCAACGGCGTAGATGCCAATTTTCATGCGGCAGCCTCAAGTTTTTCGGTCACAAAACCAGCTGTATCGGCAGGATCAACGCCTGCCGTGTCAATCCGGCATCGAGACCGTCCTTCAGGACGGCTGGCCGTTCTTCAGTGCAGGCGGTCCTCGATGTCCGGAGCCGACCACATCTTTTCGATGTTGTAGAACTCGCGGATTTCCGGACGGAACACATGCACGATGATGTCTCCGGTGTCGATCAAAACCCAATCGCCGGTCTCAAGGCCTTCGACACGGGCGGAGCCCAGTCCTTCGTCCTTCAAGTCGGAAATGAGGTGTTCGCTGATCGCCGAGACATGCCTGTTCGAGCGTCCGGATACGACCACCATGTAGTCGCCCAGCGCCGATTTCCCGGCAATGTCGATGGAGACAATGTCTTCTGCCTTCGAGTCCTCAAGACTTGCGAGGACCAGCTCAAGCGCACGGGCTGCGGCATCGGCGCCACGTTCCGGGCGTTTCGGGACGGCGACGGGCGCACGTCCGCGGGTGTGTACTGTTGTCAGAGTTCATCCTTTCTTTGGCAAAACAGAACAGCACGTCTGCGATTCCCGTCAGGGACCGCAATCAGAAGGTGGCACTGATCTGCCGTTGTTTCAAGAGATTCGGTGGTTTTGCCTGCTGCTGATGCAGTTCTGCCTCAGCTGTTATCTGTGGCGGCCCTGAGTGCCGTCGAGCTGAGGGTTGAACGTGGGCCGTGAATGAAGGTCCAGGCTGGTGCTTTCTTGCGCCAAAGAACACCAGCATCCTCCTCGTCGACACGGGCATAGTCGAAAGTTCTTGCCATCTTCGATGAGAGATAGGCCAGCGTCGAGCCTGGACGGTCTATGACAGCAATCGGGAAGGTGGTTGCAATCTTTTGCCACCGCTGCCACCGATCGAAACTGGCGAGATTGTCGGCCCCCATGATCCAGATGAAATGCACATCGGGGTTGCGCGCGCGGACGAATTCCAGGGTTTTTGCCGTATAGCTCGTGCCCAGCGCCTGCTCGAAGGCGGTCACCTTGATGCGAGGATCTTCCGCCAAAACTTCACAACTGGCGAGCCGTTCGGTGAGGGGGGCGAGTTGGCTGTGGCTTTTCAACGGATTGCCCGGTGTTACCATCCACCAGAGCTGGTCGAGTCCCAGTCGTCGCAAGGCGATCTCGGCCACGAGCAAGTGACCCTGGTGCGGCGGGTTGAAGGAGCCGCCGAAGAGACCGACAACCATCCCTCGCTCGACATGCGGCATGACCCGATAGCGATGGCTAATGGCCGCCCCCTCCACGTCAGGGACGAACCTGGCCGGTGCCGCGAACACGGTATTTGAAGGATGTGAGCTGCTCGACGCCAACAGGTCCCCGCGCATGCATCTTGCCGGTGGCGATTCCGATCTCGGCGCCCATGCCGAACTCGCCCCCATCGGCAAACTGCGTCGAGGCATTGTGCAGCAGGATGGCGGAATCGATTTCGTTGAAGAAACGTTCGACCACAGCGGGATCCTCGGCAATGACGGCTTCTGTATGGTTGGATGAATAGCGCGCTATGTGATCGATCGCTCCACCGATGCCGTCGACGATGGCGACGGAAATGATGGCGTCGAGATATTCGGTGCGCCAGTCGTCTTCGACAGCAGGCTTCAGGCCTGGCACTACCCTCAGCACGGTTGCAGATGCCCGGACTTCGCATCCCACCTCAGTCAACGCCTCGATCAGTGGCTGCAAATGCGTGCCGATTGCGGCGCTGTCGACGAGCAGTGTTTCCGCCGAGCCGCAGATGCCGGTGCGACGCATCTTGGCATTGACGACGATCTTCCTGGCCATCTCAAGGTCGGCTGAACTGTCTACATAGACGTGGCACAATCCTTCAAGGTGCGCGAAGACCGGCACCCGCGCTTCCTCTTGGACGCGTGCGACAAGGCTCTTGCCGCCGCGAGGCACGATCACATCGATTGATCCCTCCAGACCGGATAGCAGCGCGCCGACGGCCGCGCGATCCGTTGTCGGTACGAGCTGGATTGCATCGGCGGGCAGGCCCGCAGCCTGAAGGCCCTTCACCAGGCATGCATGTATGGCGCGCGAAGAGTTGGCAGAGTCAGATCCACCGCGCAGCACAACCGCATTGCCTGCTTTCAGGCACAAGGCGCCAGCATCGGCGGTCACATTCGGGCGGCTTTCATAAATCACCCCGATCACGCCGAGTGGGGTCCGAACGCGCTCGATATGAAGGCCGTTCGGGCGGTCCCATTCCGCGATGATGGTGCCGACAGGATCCGGAAGCTGTGCGATCTCGCGCATAGACTGTGCGATTGCCGCGACCCGAGCGGAGTTCAGCGTCAGCCGATCGATGAAGGAAGCGGCAAGACCGGTCTCTGCAGCATTCTTCAGGTCGGCTGCATTTGCGGCAATGATATCCGGTTCGGCAACAAGGAGTGCGTCGGCCATGGCGAGCAGGGCCTTGTTCTTCACTGCGGTCGATGCCGTTGCAAGCGGTCTTGCAGCCGCACGTGCGCGGCGACCGATATCCAGCATCAAGGCACCGACTGAATTCTGCTGTGAGACTGTGTCAAGCATGGGCCGCATCCTTTCGCTCCCCGGCAGCGGCTTCGCGCTGGCCGACGTCGGTCATGACGAGATCATCGCGGTGAATCATGGCGGCACGGCCGGCATATCCAAGGATTTTCTCGATTTCGTTAGACTTCCGGCCGCAAATGCGCCGCGCTTCTTCTGCGTCATAGCCGGCAAGGCCACGGGCTATCTCGCGCCCTTCCAAGCCGATGATCGACACCGTATCCCCCCGATGGAAATTCCCCGCGACGGCTTTGACACCTGCCGGCAAGAGGCTCTTGCCGGATTTCAGCGCGCCTTCTGCTCCTGAGTCCACCGTGATCATTCCTGCAGGCTGCAACTGCCCTGCAATCCAGGTCTTGCGCGCAGTCACCGGCGTGCGTGATGCAGCGAACCAGGAGTGACGGGCGCCATTCTCTATGCCCGCCAGCGGGTTCATCGTCTTGCCGGAGGCGATGATCATGGCGCAGCCGGCACTGGTCGCAATCTTGCCGGCATCGATCTTCGTTCGCATGCCGCCGCGCGACAGTTCCGAAGCCGCACCGCCTGCCATGGCTTCGATGGTGGGCGTGATTTCTTCAACGGTCTCGAGAAACCTGGCATCCGGATCGAGATGCGGCGGTGCCGTGTAGAGGCCATCGATATCAGACAGCAGAACGAGAAGGTCAGCGCCAGCCATGGTGGCGACACGCGCCGCGAGCCGGTCATTGTCGCCGTAGCGGATTTCCGTCGTGGCCACGGTGTCGTTCTCGTTGATGATCGGGACCGCACCGATCTTCAACAACTGTTGAAGGGTCGCACGCGCATTGAGATAACGGCGTCGTTCTTCGGTATCGCCAAGCGTGAGCAGAATCTGACCTGCGACGATCTGATGGCGCGAAAGGCTTTCCGCCCAGTGGCGGGCGAGCGCGATCTGGCCGACCGCGGCGCATGCCTGGCTTTCCTCGAGTTTGAGCGCGCCCGACGGCATCGAGAGCACGGAACGGCCAAGTGCGATTGCGCCGGAGGACACGACGAGCACGTCGGTGCCGCGCGCCTTCAAGGCAGAGATATCGTCACAGATGGCGTCGAGCCAGGTCTTGCGGATGCCCGTTGCCCGATCCACGAGCAGGGCAGACCCAATCTTGATGACGACGCGCTTGGCGCGGGACAGCGAGCGGATCCGGGTAGACATCAGTCTTCGCTTTCTCCGTCGAGGTCCCCTTCGAGATTGCCCTCACTGTCACGGTTCTTCCGATTCTTGTCTCGCTTGGCGGGAAGAGGTGCATTGCCCTGGGCAGCGACGATGATGTCGCGCAAGGCGCGCAGCGCGTCCGTCATGCCCTTGCCGGTGATCGCCGACAGCAACAGTGGCGTCTGGCCGCAGGCCTTCTTCAGTTCGGCCGCCTTCTTTTTCAGCTCCGCGTCATCAAGCACGTCGATCTGTGACAGGGCGACAATCTCCGGCTTGTCTTCAAGCCCGCCACCATAGGCATCGAGTTCGTGGCGAACCGTCTTATAGGCGAGGCCAACCTTCTCTTCTTGTGCGGAGACGAGGTGCAGCAAGACGCGGGTGCGCTCGACATGGCCGAGGAAGCGGTCGCCGATACCCACTCCTTCATGAGCGCCTTCGATCAGGCCCGGGATATCGGCCAGAATGAACTCACGTTCGTCAACTGTCGCCACGCCCAGATTGGGATGGAGCGTGGTGAAAGGATAGTTTGCAATCTTCGGCCGCGCACGGGTAACGGCAGCGAGGAAGGTCGACTTGCCGGCATTCGGAAGGCCGACTAGACCGGCATCTGCGATCAGCTTCAGCCTGAGCCAGACAGTCTTCTCTTCACCTTCAAGGCCTGGGTTCGCCCAGTCTGGCGCCTGATTTGTCGCTGTCTTGAAATGGGCGTTGCCGAAACCGCCATTACCACCCTTGGCGATGCGGAAACGCTGGCCCTCGACCGTCAGGTCGACAATGAGGGTTTCTGCGTCTTCCTCGAAAATCTGTGTGCCGACCGGGACTTTCAGGGTCACGTCGTCGCCATTGGCGCCAGTGCGGTTGCGGCCCATGCCGTGGGTGCCGGTCTTGGCCTTGAAATGTTGCTGGAAGCGAAAGTCGATCAGCGTGTTCAGTCCGTTGACCGTTTCAACCCAGACATCACCGCCACGACCGCCATCGCCACCATCCGGTCCGCCGAATTCGATGAACTTTTCGCGCCGAAACGACACAGCACCGGCGCCACCGTCGCCCGAGCGAATGTATACCTTAGCCTCGTCGAGAAATTTCATCTTGTTGCCGTCAATTCTTCTGTCAGGGTCTGTATGGAGAGTTGCGGCCATCGATATAGCCGCTTTGAGCGGAGGTCAAAGAGTATCGTGAAGTTCGTGAGCTACAACATCCAGTACGGCTTCGGTCAGGACGGGCGTTTCGACCCCGATCGCATTGCCGACAGCATCCGCGACGCGGACGTGATTGCGCTGCAGGAAGTCACCCGCGGTTATAGCAGGAACGATTACGTGGATCTCGTCGAGACCTTTTCTGCGCTCTTTCCGACCCATTTTGTCGCCTTCGGTCCGGCCTGTGACGTACTCGTTGACTATGCCATTGTGGATGGACGCCTGCGCGAGCGGCGCTTCGAGTTTGGTAACATGGTGTTGTCGCGTTATCCGATCCGCGCCAGTCGCAATCTGCTTTTGCCGCGCAACCGGACCTTCAACAAGTTGAACCTGCAGCGAGGTGCGCTGGAGACCGTGATCGACACCCCCGGCGGTGCTTTGCGCGTCTACTCCGTTCATCTCGATCATGTCTCGCCTGACGAGCGGTTGGCACAGATTGCCTTCCTGAAGGATCGTGCCTGCAGATATCTCGACGAGGGCGGAGTCTTGACGGGCGCGGTTGAATTCGCCGTTGCCGATCCGCCGCTGCCGCAAGATTTCCTGATCATGGGGGATTTCAACATGGAGCCCGAAGGGGCGGAGTACCTCGCCATGGCCGGCCGCAACGACGCCTATTATGGGCGAGCGCCTCGTGCAGGCTTCCCTACGGATGCGCAGGGGCACCTGAAATCCCGTCCGGCGGACGGATATACTTGGATCAGCGAAGATGGCGCGCGGCGCATGCATCTCGATTACTGCTTTGTCAGTGGTGGCCTTGCCAGTCGTCTGAAGGCCTGTCGGGTGGATACCTCCGCGCGTGGGTCAGACCATTTTCCTGTCTGGGTCGAACTTGCACAGATATGAAGTCCGGGCGCTGGGCGCCCGGAACATTGTCGGCTATGGACGTCTCTCACGTCCGGCGAAGTCGGCCTGTGACAGCCGAAATTCGACCAGCGGTCCCATTGTATTGCGGGCTTTCGAGAATATGTCCCTCACTCCGATGGTCTGGAAGCCGCAGGCCCCCAGCAATCGGAGTGATGCGGCATTGTCGGCAAAGGCGCCGCCGAAGACCTCGGCTCCCGGCATCCGCCGGAAAAATCGGTCGAGTGCTGCCTCGACCGCCTCGGACATGATGCCCTGGCCCCAATAGAAGCGGTTCAACCAGTAGCCAATGTGCCAGAGGCCATGGCGGAGCTCAAGCGAGACCACACCGATATGCACGCCATCGAGCGTGAGCGCGAAATGCCAGTCAGGCGCCAGGTCCGATGTCACCATATTCAACCAGTCGCGACCGTCCTCGCGGTCGTAGGGGACCGGCACACGGGTCAGCATGCGGGCAATGGCGAAGTCACTCAGCGAGTTCGCAATCGCATCCGCATCCTGCATCCGGTGAGGCCGAAGCACGAGGCGGGCTGTTTCGATGACCGGGCAGGGGCCAGGCATCGACGGAGCGACCGTCGGTCTTTCTGCCAGCATAGCGCTCATCGCATCTCCCCCCAGCTCTTCAGGGACAGCCAGGTCTTGCGGTCAAGCCTGTACCATTCGACGGGGACCGAGCCGCCCATGGCCAGATTGCCGACCATGCCGGTTCCCTGGAACTGGAAGCCGCACTTATGGATGACGCGGCGCGAGGCGATGTTGGTCACCCGGCAGCGCGCATCGATACGGCTCACCCATTCACGGGAGCGAAACGCCATATCGATGAGCGCATGGGCCGCTTCCGTCGCATAACCCTTGTTCCAGTAGGGCTCGCCCAACCAATAGCCGAGTTCCAATATGGTGTCGTCGACGGGATTGGGTTCCAGCGCGCAGCAACCGAGGAATTCGCCGTTGTCCGCTTTCGTAATGGCATAGACGCACTTGCCGATCTCGCCGATATTCGTGCGTCGCACGAAGTCGGCCGCGTCTTTCGCCGTGTAAGGATGCGGCATGCGGGCCACCATGGTGGCGATTGCGGCGTTGTTGGCGAGATGGGCAAGGGCGTCTATGTCTTCGATGTGGGGTGCGCGCAGGACGAGCCTTTGCGACAATAAGACAGGGCAATCGCTCCTCGGCCGATCGGGCCTTGGCCGTTCTTCGGGCGACCGTGATTGGTCATCCCTCAACATCAGACTTTGCATGGTTCAGTCTCCTTCGTTGGACAAGAAAAAAGGGGAGATGGCGTCCCATCTCCCCTTTTTCTGAACTGAACCTGGTGCGGTCAGCCGGGTCGATGAGACGCCGGCTGTTTTAGAGCGCTACCGGCTTATTCCGCTGCTTCGGCTTTCGGCATTACAGACACGAAGACTCGACCGTTCGACTTCGTACGGTAGTCCACATTGCCGGCCGTGAGTGCAAAGAGGGTATGGTCCTTGCCCATGCCGACATTCGCGCCCGGATGCCACTGGGTGCCGCGCTGACGCACGATAATGTTGCCCGGAATGACGACTTCGCCACCGAACTTCTTCACGCCGAGGCGCTTGGAATTGGAATCGCGACCGTTGCGCGAGGAACCGCCAGCTTTTTTGTGTGCCATGGGAGTTCTCCTTTAAACCTTGTAGTTAGACGCGCTTCAGGCAGCGACGATGTCAGTGATACGCACCACGGTGTGGTGCTGACGATGGCCGCGCGAACGCTTCGAGTTCTGGCGACGGCGCTTCTTGAAGGCGATGACCTTCTTGCCGCGCATCTGCTCGACGACTTCGGCCGTAACCTTGGCGCCAGCCACGAAGGGCGCGCCGATGGTTGCGGTTTCGCCTTCGCCGACGACGAGAATCTCGGTGAATTCGATGGTTGCGCCAGCTTCGGCTTCCAGCTTTTCGATGGTCAGCACGTCGTTGGCGTTTACGCGGTACTGCTTACCGCCGGTCTTGATGACTGCGAACATTTTTTATCCTTTCATGTTCGTTCCGGCTCTCCTCTTGCGAGGGGCCGTCTTTTTGCCAGTCGGAGGAGCGGGACTGAAAAATCCCCGCCGGTTAAGCTTCGCGGATCGCGAAGAACACAAGGCACAGTTCGCCTACGCTTTGGGTCGAGCGTCGCATACGTGAGGGCACCCAAGGTGTCAAGACAAAAGCAGGAAAAACCGTCACATTCGCTCTTGCGTGGGGGGTGAGTTGCCGCTATGAGACAGCCCGCGCCACCGTGCGCCGACCAATGTGACCGGAGAGGTGGCTGAGTGGTCGAAAGCACCGCACTCGAAATGCGGCATACTCGCAAGGGTATCGTGGGTTCGAATCCCACCCTCTCCGCCATAATGAACCTGGGTAGCCAGCGTTTCTCCGTTAAATATAGATCGCCTTGACAGTTGAATGTCTCTGCTTGTGCTAGGCAGGGCCACAACCGGGGCACTGCTCGGTCAATTCTGGTGCGCCAGCTAATCCGCTTTGTTCGCTTCTGATGTGTAAGCCAAACCCATTTCGTTTAACGTATGGGCGTGACGTGTTAAAAGAATGCGTATTTTTTAACGCATCGAGTCGCACATGTTAAAGTCATCCTACCAGTTGCCGGATCTCACAGAGATTGACGGATTGGAGACCGTCGAGGTTCTAAAGGCCCTGGCTTCTGCCAACAGATCTCTTGCTGAGCTGAAAGGGCGCGCGGCAGCAATACCCAACCAAGGCATTCTGATCGACACCCTTGCTCTTCAAGAAGCAAAAGCCAGTTCCGAAATCGAAAATATCGTCACCACCCAAGACGAGTTGTTTCAGGCCGATCTGTTTCCTGAAGGGCCTGAGTCGCCGGCTGCGAAGGAGGTCGCGCTCTATCGTGATGCGGTGAAATATGGATTTGCACAGCTGAGCCAGTTCGAGGGCTTGATTACCAATTCAACAATTATTGGCATGTTTCAGCTTCTCAAGCAGCGAGATGATGGGTTTCGGCGGACGCCAGGAACGGCTTTGAAGAACGACCGCACCGGACAAGTTGTCTATGTTCCGCCGCAGGACCAGCGGGAAATTGTTGCGGCTATGGATGCCCTGGAGCGCTTCATCAATGATGATCGCTTGTCGTCGCTCGATCCCCTCATCAAGATGGCACTCGTTCATCACCAATTTGAGAGCATACATCCATTTCCTGATGGAAATGGCCGGATCGGCCGAATTCTGAATGTGCTCTATTTGACGCGAGCCGATCTGCTCGAAATTCCGATCCTATATCTCAGTAGAGCGATCAATAATTCGAAGAGCGAATATTACCGCCTTCTGCAGCATGTGCGTGATACTGGAGAGTGGGAAGATTGGTTAGTTTACATTCTCAGAGCGGTTGATGAGACAGCGAGGACGACGCTAGATCTTGTCGAAAATATTCGTGACCAGATGTCTTCAATGAAGAGAAGGCTTCGGGAAGAGCTACCGAAACTCTATTCTCAGGACCTGTTGAACAATCTCTTCCGGCACCCATACACGCGGATCGAGTATCTTCAAAATGATCTTCGCGTCACCCGACAGACCGCAGCAAAATATCTAGACACTCTTGCGGAGCATGGCTTTCTTGAGAAGCATCAAAGTGGCAGGAATAACTACTACATCAATGAGCCATTGGTTGCTTTGTTTTTGAGCGTATCCGAATAGAGCGCGAGGTCCCAAAGCAAATAGCCGGAATAACCCTTGGCACCCCGCTGGGGGCATCCTACGCGTGACCTTCAATATCCGTTGGAGGTCACATGGCAACGATCCGGAACCTCAGAGGACGCTGGCAAGACCGGACGAACTCAATCCAGACTGATTATTTTAGCGGGCGAAAATGTTTCCAGCTTCTTCAGCCCTGATACCATGCCCCTGCCGAATATCGGGGTGCCGATCGCACCCTTCAACCAACATTCTTTTTTCGGCTTTATGTAAGTGAAGGCGACGCAGCTCTTTTCATCGATGCAAGCCAATCGGCAATCGAGAGGTGTCTTCGCCGAGCGTTCCGGCCGCCGTGAGAGATCGCCACCTGGTAGGTCGATGTCGTCGTAGAGAGCCGACTGAGGATCGATCGTTCCAAGCGTCAGGCTTGATGGGTCTTCTTCGGCCGCGCTGAGAAAGCGACCCGAGAAGGCGACGCTATTGCCATCGGCTCGTCCAGTGCTGGACTTCAGGAAGCAATTCGGCCCTCTTTTGATCTTGGGATTGGCGTTGAAGGTGAACGCCTTGCATTGGCCATCCATGACCAGGCAGCTTTTTGCGCACATTGCGGCGTCGTCAACTCGCAGCGAAGAAATGTCGTCACCGAATAGATCCAGTCCAGTGTAAATCGCGATCCGGTTGGGTCTCTTGGTGAACTCTTCAAGCGGAGAAAGCCTGGATTCAGTTTGAAGATCCGAAGTCATTGGCAACTCAGCCGTGGCGCTTGATGCAGTGGACGGCTGGGTCGCGGTGCCGGACGGTGCCGGCACGTCAACCACTGTTGCGGTTCCGCTTGGCTCATCTCCTGACCGGTTCAGATGATAGCGCTCGATTTCTTCCGAGGTGAAAACGTGCATGTCGTCTGGCGGCGTTTTGAACATCACATGCATGACGTCCATTGGAGTTCCGAACCGGTTCAGAACCTCGATTATGTCCGAAATGGCCAGCTGGGCTCCAACGAGATCCGGTGCGTCTGACGATATCTGGTGGACACCCAACTCGCCGTCGACTTTTCGCTCATTGCCTGCAAGGAAGACGAAGGAGCATGCGGAGTAACACTTGCTCCCCTGCGGGATATATGTGGCAAGCTTACGCTGATGGATATCGTCGGCAATCAGAAGGCCCATCTGCACATTGCCGCCTGGGCTGTTGAGGGTAACAAGCTTTGCATCCGGTGCCGTTTGAAGCGCGCGGCGAAAGCTGAGCGCTGAATTGACATCGATATCGCCGTTTAATGTGATGACGCTTTTGTTGGCATCGTCGACGATGAATGGCCCGAACGTCTTCTCGGCGGCCGACGCGCTGCCCGCTGAAACGAGAGACAAAAGAGCGACGGTGACGACAGCTCGAAATCTAATACGCATGAACGCAGCCCCTAACCCGACCTCATCAAACTATATTGGCTAAGCAGGAGCAAGCTACATGCGCCATCTACTTTTGATTGCAGTTAACTAAGACCTGGTCGTGCCGGGATAATCCTTGGCTCCCCACCGAGGGCGTCCTACGCGTGATCTTCAATAACCATTGGAGATCACATGGCGACGATCCGGAAGCTCAGAGGACGCTGGCAAGCCCAAGTGCGTCGTCGAGGCATGAAGCCTCGGTGCAAGTCCTTTGACACCAAGCAGGAGGCCGAGAAGTGGGCGCGCGATCTGGAAGCCCAAGTCGATCGCTTCGGCGCTGCCCCAGACACCAAGATCCTCGAAAGCACGACGCTGGGACAGCTCCTGGAGCGTTACCAGCGCGAAATCTCGCCCACCAAGCGCGGGTCAGTGCAAGAGATCCAGCGGATCGACGTTCTGCGTCGTCATGATCTCTCCTACCGGACGCTGATCGGACTGAGCCAGCAGGACATTGCGTCGTTCCGTGACGAGCGCCTGCAATCTGTAGCTCCATCTACGACCGTCCGGGAGCTAGCTATCCTGAGCCACGTCCTTGAGGTCGCTATCCGCGACTGGGGTCTGCCGATTGCAAAGAACGTGGTGAAGCTGGTTCGTCGTCCGGTGATCCGCAATGAGCGCAGCCGGAGACTGACCAGTGACGAGGAGCAAAGGCTTCTCGATGGCTGCGACGGCGGGCATACGCCATACTTCAAAACGCTGCTGATCCTCGCCATCGAGACTAATATGCTTCGTCATTTCAGTCGTGGATTGTGCAAATCCGACAGACTCGAATCCGAGCGCATCTCCCCAATCCTGGATGTCCAGCACTCAAGCGAAGCCGGCAGCAACAACCGCGCTGGCTACGGCTTCGCTCGCAAACCTCTCAGGCAATTTCAAATTGCCACATCTCATTGAAAGTCACACTAATGAACGCATCAGTAGACAACGCTAAAATTATCTATCTGTACCAGGGTGAGCTGAAGCATACAAAAGGCTTCCACCCCAAAACGATCGACGACATCCTGCGTCACATCTGGCAGTTTGAAAAACATACTGAATCTACAGATTTCAGGTCTGTGACCCGAAAAATGATCGAAGATTTCAAGGACGATTGGATCAGTCGCGCAGACAAGAGCGGGAAAGGCGGTTTGTCTGCTTCAACGATCGTTCATACATTTGGGCACCTGAAAGCATTCTTCGAATGGCTCGCTGTCCAAGATGGGTATAGGCGATCGATTACGGCGCAGCTCTACAATCACTTCAACTCGCCCATGTATCTTTCAGAGCTGGCCAGTGCGGCGGCACCAAAGTTTGTCCCCGCTCCCGAACAGATCAGGCTTATGCTCGACGGCATGCCGACCCAGCATCTTGCTCATCGAAGAGATCGGGCGATGATTGCTGCCCTTTTCCTGTTTGGGGTGCGTGACGGGGCTTTGATCTCTCTTTGCATCAAGCATGTCGATATCGACCAGAAGCGTGTTTTCCAGGATGCGCGAGAAGTGAAAACAAAATTCTCCAAAACAAGTATCGTTGATTGGTTTCCAGTAGGCGAAGATATCGAGCGTATCATCATCGACTGGATCACTGAGTTAAAGGCGATGGGTGCGTCGGAGGATGATCCCTTGATCCCAACGGCGCCATTCAAGCCTTGGATCGGCAGGCAGCGAATTGAGTTGGAGTTTCTAACTACTGCCGCGCCTGTGCGTCGGGTTGTACAAAAGGCAGCAGCTGCTGCGGGTGTTCCGCGCTTCAAGCCGCATGCCATTCGTTCAACTGTTGCGAAGCATTGCGACGAATTGGCTGGGTCCATGCGGGACTTCAAAGTGATTAGCCAAAATTTCGGTCATGAGCAGATCAGCACCACCACGAAATATTATGGCGAAGTGGATCCCGACACCAAGCAGGCGCTATTCAAGAAGATGCGAGCGAGACTGAATAGCCCCGACGCAGGCGATATCTTGGACGATATTGAGCAAGCTGGCCCAGAGACGCTCGATCTTATTCGGGCGGTCTTGAAGCACGCTTCAATTAGGCAATAGGAATATAGCCGGTGCGGCCTTGATCTCCATTTGCGGCCGCACGTTCCGCCATTCCGAAACCTTGCCGGGGCATGCCGGGCTTAGCGATGCTGCCGCTCAAAGGGCCAACTTATCCCTGGAGACCAGAGATAGCTACCAGCTATCAGAAGGATTTGTAGAACGGTGAAATGGACGCCACCCGCGATATTCGCACACCCACCCATGAGCTGACAATCGCCCGCGATGTGCTGCGAACCCGTCGGCGCATCGCCGGCCAATCCCCCGACTGGGCTTTCTCCGCCGACGGTATCCGCTCGCTGCGGAAAACCTCGGAGATCGGGGCGGGCGGCGCGGACGAGGCTACGACGAGCGGAGTCATTTGGCCGGCGATCGCGATCGACGCGGAAGGGGAGGGAGATGACGCCGACGACGCGAAAAATCTCCCTGGCGTCGACTATGCTGCTATCGATGCGCTGCTCGCGCGCTCTGACGCTGCGATCGAACGAGCCAAAAAGCCCGGCCGGGCTCCGGCCGATCCGCTGGTCTATGATCTCGACTGGGACGAGGATGCGCGGCTGGAGGAATGGCGTGCTGTGTTGCGCCAGGCCGAAAACTTGCCGGGGGTGCTGCAGGCCATCGTCGCCCTCGATGCCTGGAACGAGCTGGCCGTGCTGCAGCACGCCCCTTGGCTCGGCCGGCTATTTGTCGCCTCCATCCTGCGCCAGGCCGGCATCACGACCGGCGCGCACCTAGCCGCCATCAATCTGGGCCTCAAAACCATTCCGGTCGGTCGGCGCCGGCATCGCGATCGGGAGACCCGGTTGTTCGCCATCGCTCACGGTTTGTTGTCGGCGGCCGAAATCGGCATGAAAGAGCATGATCGGCTGACTCTGGCGAAAACGATGATGGACCGAAAACTGGAGGGAAGGAGGACGTCGTCGAAACTGCCGGAGCTGGTTGAGCTGGTGATGGCAAAGCCGCTCGTTTCGGCCGGGATGGTGGCGAAGACGCTCGACGTCACGCCGCAGGCGGCGCGACGGATCGTTTTGGAGCTCGGCCTCAGGGAGATGACGGGGAGGGGGAGGTTTCGGGCATGGGGAGTGCCGTAGATCACCATTCCGGCTACTCGGTTTCGGGATGTGGTTTTGGATAGAGGCCGCTAGCGCCCCAGACAAATCGGATCACTGCGAGATTGCGGATCGCAACAATGTCGCTACCACAAGCCGCACACCACTCAGTGAACCGGGGTTGTATCCGGAACGTCGTAGACGTTTTCAGAGAATGGCGATGTTAGGCGGTGGTCCAGAAACGCGCGGATGATGTCTACACATGACTCTTCGGTGGGGTCAATTCGACCTTGCGCATCGAAAACTAGTAATAATCCGAATTGCTGGTGTGTCTGTCTCAATCTATTCATGAATGCCGCGTTCCGGTAGTGGCCTTTCTGTCTAATAGCGCATACCCGCCGCAGATGAAGCTTATTCGTTCCCACGAAAGTGACTAGAGGGGCGATGCTGGAGAATAAGGAAGAAAAATCTTGCTCCGCCTGCAAGGCGATAAAGTCGTCTGCGTGAGCCTGCTTGTAACTCAGCACCGATTCGAAAGCCGCTTTATTCGTCATTAGCACGTCGTCCTCGAAAATAAAAAAGTCGACATGGCGAGACACTGAAAAGCTCGGTGACTCTTGTAGCGTTAGCTCATCGTCTTCAAAGAGAACTGTCAGATAATTGACTGCTTTTTTCGACTTCCATGACGCGTCCGTTTTTCGAATCGCGTAGAGGATAGAATCACCGCTAACGAGTTTGATGGCGTAAAAATCACTGTTTTGAACATCTTTCAAATTGCGCACTTTCTTTGTGGCAATCTCCGCGGCCATCTGTGCCGTCAGCAGCCCGGCGTGTGTGAGCAGGCCATCGATCCGGAGCGCGCTGTCCTCGTTATTTTGAGCCAGCAGGCCGTATTCATTGACTTCAAGAATTCGAGCCCGCTCTTGAATGACCGCTTCCTTTAGGGCGCCATCGAGTGCCTCGTCTGTTTGCACCCAGCGCCCTGTGAAAACAGGTGCCGCTCCCGGGCGAAATGATTTCTTGAAGACCCAAAGAGCGACGGTCGCTGCATTGATATCGAAATCCGTAAATGCTTGCGGTACAGCCATTTTCAATCATCCATGTTGCGAGTGGGCTTAACGATGAGAATATCTTGGATAGCAACCTGCCGATGACGCTCGCGGGTCGCGACTGCACCGTAGACAAGCGCATTGCTGGTATGTTCCGTCGCATCCCCGACGAATCGGTACGAGACATCATAAAGCCGCCACCCAAACGCGATCAGGATCGGGTTCAGAATGATTTGCCCCGAACGATATGTGATCCAAAACATCCAGCCCAGGAAGATGAGAAAGCCTACGAATTTCCCTGTCTCTTGATAGTCGATGCTCATAAAAGACACGACGTACGGCAATGTGTAGTTCATGAGATCGGCCGGCACGTGCTTCACTTCTGTCAGTTGAATTTCGTGCTTCGGCTGGACGAGCGTCAGGGCAACCAGTGTGACGATGAAACACAGAATGCAGGCCCCAAAAATTCCAAGTGCAAAGCCCGGGTTATTCAGCGGCAGCGAGCATCCCTGCTCCCAGAACTTCCAACATATTGCTTGATTCAGGCGCTTGTAATCGACGTTCTGCGCAAGCAGAATAAGGCTAAGGGGCAGGTACGAACCGACGAAGATGAATATCGCGCTAATCAGGCGAAGTTGCATACGGCACCCTCCTCATTTCTTCCGCAATAAAACCGGGTGTTCTGGCCCTTTCCTGTAGCGCATGGGGCATTTTCGCGCCAATATTGCATTAACGTCGATTGATTCATCCTATCCGATGGCTGGTCAAGGGCACGTCCAGTGTCGCCAGTGGTGGCATGGGGGTCGGGATTGTGTTGCGTTGCGAAAAAGAGCATTGGGGGATTTGCAAGGACGGCATGCAGGCGGCACGTGACATTGAGGGCAGCTTTGAGAATGCTGATGATCTGCTTTGGCAGGCTGTCTCTGGCCGACTTCCACAAGCCGGCGACATCCGCATCCGAAAATCGGGAAGAATTGGTCCTCTGATTGAACTGGCCATGGCTCGCCGCCTCTTGCCAGACGCATATCGAGCCGTGGCGTTCGAAGCGCGTTTCGTCGGGATGGTGGATCAAGCACTGGATCACGGCACCATTACCGGTAACGGGATTAATGACGTCGCGGGCGTTTTCCCCCTGTTCCGTCACGACCCTCAATCCGACGATCAGTCTCTCTGGGATCAATGGGCCAAACGCGCGGAGAATGCCGCAGCCGCGCGCAATATTCCGCGAAGACTTGTTGAAGGTCTTCTTGGTGCGCTGGGGGAGCTCCAAGACAACGTCTATACCCATAGCGGCCGGATTGACACCGGGCTTGCCGCCTATGCAGTAAGTGGCGATGCGTTTGAGTTTGTTGTTGCCGATGCTGGAAGGGGTGTTCTGGCAAGCCTCAGACAAAACGCCGAGTTCACACAACTTGAGCATTCTGGCCAAGCGCTGCGTGAAGCCATATCCGACGGCGCCTCGAGGTTCGGGCGCCAATCGGGACATGGCTATGGGATCGGTCAGCTTTTTCGTGCGCTGGCGCATGAGAACGGTGACCTACGCTTTCGTAGCGGGGATCATGTCCTCACGCTTAGTGGTGACAACTTGAGCCCGAATGGCAAGCTGAGCATTGTCAAAAAAGCTGATCTGCCCGGCTTCATCATTTCGGTTCGGTGCTACACCTTTCGTGCGCTGAACAAACCGCATCGGCTTTGACGGCTCTTGCATCGCCATTTCCATCGCCATGCGTATGACCTTGACGTTGTGAGCCAGAAGCTCGTCGAGGGGTGCCCCCACTTCCGTCGGTGACGGCGCCCAGTGCAAGCGCCCTGCCTCGTTGAGGTACGCGCGGCGCCGGCGCTGCGTTCGTGAAAACGATTGGGTTTCAAGGAGCGTTACTCGGCGGAACGCTTGCGTCAGCTGCGGCAGGATGTGGAGCCCGCCGCGGACGACCATATCGAGCGGCCGGCCAACCCGGCGTGCAAGCAACATCAGCTGCGAAGTATGGAAGGTGATGCGTTCGCCGCGGCCACAGCCGGTCGCGAATTCAAAGGCAACCACGCCGATCTCAGGGCGTTCCCGGATAAGCTCGGCCCAGCGCTTATAGTCGTGCTCGGTACGCGCATTCACATGGAGCGCCGCGGGCAGACCCGCCGCGGCAAATTCGCTCCAAACCATAAAAATGCGCTTCATGGCGTGGAGATTGTCTGTTCTTGGTACGTCAGTGAGAACGCTGTAGTTCGGCGCCGTCACCATCGTGATTCCAAGTTTGCGAAGTTGCGCTACTAGCACAGGGCGGTTGTCTAATTCCCACCAGCGCTCGATGATGGGGTCCTTGTCCACCCCGCTCACGATTATCGCAGCCTCGGCTGGCACCAGAAATCGCGCCGATAGTTCGTCCCGTGTGCGAACATGCAACTGTCCCCTTCCCAAATCGACAAGTTCGCAGAGGGGGATGGCCACGACCGCCTCGTTTAGCGGTATGGATCGGCTGTATTTGTGATGAATGAGCGGCACGACGGGCGGCAGGCTAGGTAGCGGCAGTTCTTCAAGACGTGGCAATGTGCCCAGGTCGAGACCGTCGATTTCGCGCATCCGCGCAACGAAATGGGTCGGATTGAAGCGGCAAACCATGTCGCACTTCGTCTTGTCAGTGCAGGTGCACAGGTCATGGCAGTCGAGAAATATCCCGGCTTCCGTGTGCAGGCCGCCGCAGATGCCGAAGTCTTTGCATCCGCGGCAGCCCAATGCTGGCGTATGAACGGCTGGATCATCCCAAAGTCGCTGTGGCTGCCGAAATATGCGTGACGGTTCATGGGCAGGACGTACGCTCATCTAAAATTTACCTCCGCCGTATCGCCAAAAAGGCCAACATGCGTCACGCGAGCCTCGATGAAGCCCTTGCCCGCTATGACGGCCGCAGAAATTTCACTGTTGGGGTTGCGAATACGGCCGACCGGGTGGAGCCCCATTGTCACCGCAAATTCATCACTGCCGCGTTCAACGATGCAGGTATCGCCAAGGTTGAGACGTGTGCCGGGAGCCAGCTCCACCGTAACGCTGTGGCTAGTCTCCGTGATCGAAAGGTCGAACAGCGTCGGTCTCTTTAGACGATCAAGGCCGCCATTCCAGCGCTTTTTCCACGGCTTGCCGGTATTGCTGCGTATGTAATCAAGACCCATCAGCCAACCTCCAACAGCGGCATAAAGTTCTTCGTCTTGCCAATTCGACGTTCAACAACAAGGCCCTTTGCCGCTAGCGACGCAAGGCGGTTGTTCCAGGCAGTAGGTTTAATTCCCCCATCTTCACCAAGCGCTGCGAGCTGAGGCGCGGTTGCTTCTCCAAGGCGTTTGATATGTTCAAAGGTCGCACGAAGGACGGGCTCAAGCTCACCCACCAGCTTGATGTCAGCCAGAGCACCAGCGTGATCGCGGGTGCATGACCAAAAAACGTCGCCTCGTTGCCGCGCAAAGAAATCCAGCTCCTCAACGACCGGGGCGCCTAGGTTCACGAGCACGGGATAAAGGTTCGCCTGGCCACTTCGGGCAAAGTCGCGAAAACCGACGACGCATTCACGCAGAAATGAGGACGTGGCCACTTCGATGCCGGCAAAGTCGAGAAAGACGATCTCGCCGCTCGCTTCAGGCTGGACTGCCGCGATGAGATCGGACAACACCTTCCGACCAGCCAAGCTGCCCGTCAGTATGCTTCTCTTGCCAGCTAAATCGAACACTGAAATCAACACATTCACTTCCTTCATTTTCAAAAATGAAAATAGTGAGGCGATGTGAGGACGTCAAGAGGGTCATTAAAGAAGTCTTAAAGGCCCTCCAAGCGGTCCGTCTGAAAGGATTGGATGTCCGGTCTGGCGTCCAACGTGTCCATAATAATCGGACCGGGGGAGGAGCCTAAGATGCTGGAAGAACGCCCCGTTTCGCTTGGAGGCTGCAATCAGCAAGCCGACGAAATCATTACTACGATATAGGCGGTTAAGCCGCTGTTCTCTCGGATGTAGCTTAGTTGTCCTCGATACACGGCCGGATGCCAATGTCCAAAGGATTAGGACACACTGATCGCGGCTTTCTAGAATATCAGGGACCCAGACGGACTCAGAGATAAGGCACTATTCGCGCCAGTTGGCGTTGTCGAAGCGCCCAGCGAGGTGATGACGCAACGCCTACTCGGCTGGCGGCAATGCTGGGCTGAAACCCAAATCAATAAGGCGGCGCCGCTCTTCTTCACTTCGACCGGGCGGCAATCTCACTGTTACCGCCAGATCATGGAGATCCATGTCGGCCAGAGCCCGCAGCAGAGCTGGCGTCAGTGTCTTCGAGTCGTCGAGCTGGACCGAAAGCACCTCACCATCCTGAACTGGCTTGGCGGGCGACAAATTCATTTGAGGATTGTTCCGCGGTAAACTCACACAGAACGGCTCAAGCAGGTGCTCAAGGTTGGGTGTACCTGTATCGCCGCGACGCCCGATCGCTGCTGCGCCGGCGGCTTGCAACGCGTCTCGCGTCGATTCTAAGGTTTCTTCATAGCGGACGAAGGAAATGAACGTCCTTTGCCATCTATCTAAGCCTTTTCCCGTTAGCCATTCCGGTTCCGGATCGGATATCAGCAGTGCCGATGCATTCAGTCGCAAGAGCTCCATGGTTTGTCCAAGGATTTGTCGGCTCCACTTCGCATTGGCAGGCGCGATAGAGGCGAGATTGATCAAGCGTTCTTTTCGCGCCGACTTAGCGATGGCAGGTCGCGCAGAAACACCGAACGGCAATAGGAGCAGCGTATCGATCCCGTGCTGGATAAAGAAATCCGCAATTTCATCGCTGACTTTAGAACCATGAATCAGCGCAACCGTCACATCGGCTCGAACCCGATTAAGCTCCCCAGCAATTGCCTTGAGTGCATGGACCTCTCGATCACCGGGCGATCGCGATGGTATAAGCGCTATCCACTTTCGGGATATGGCGGTCTCGTTGCCTTGGAAGTATAACGGTAGCGGCGTCTCCAATGGCAATGACTGGGTTTGATCCAGCAGTGTGTAGCCGAGGCGCTCTGCGCTGGCTCTTTCTTCGTCAGTTACCCCCGACGAAGACGATTGCCTTCCAGCGCGCACTGAGGCAGCCGGTTCGAACACGAAGACATGCGCGTCGACGCCTTCGAGCTTCTCACGGATCATTTTGGAGACGCGGCCCCAATCCAACCCACCATTGCCGCAGCCAAGCGCTGGGAGCCCGATGGAGACCGGTCCCAAGGTGTCGAGATAAGACCGCAGATCATCCAAGCCCGTCTCGATGTCTCCATATCGAGACGGCTCACGCCAATGTCGCTTCGTTGGGAAATTGATGATCCAGTCACCAGAAAGGGATTTCCAGACGTGCATTTTCCCGGGCCGAACTTCGCCGTTCTTGCAGTCGCGTTGGTAGTCCCGGAACATCGCAGGATAACGCTGCTTGAACGCAAGAGCAACGCCGGCTCCCATCACACCGACGCAGTTGACGGTGTTGACGCGAATGTCGACGGAAACGTCGAATATATCGCCTTCTACGAATTCAAGCATGATCAACCGCTATTTTAGAGAGTAGAAAGACACCGTGCGTACAACTGATCCGCCGCAGGCTGATTCCACCACTGCTCGACAAGTGACATAGCGTCTGCCTTTCCCAATGCAAACAGCATGTCCAGCTCATCCTTGTCATCCACGACATCAACGATTTGGCTTTCATCCCTGTTGCGGCCAAGTACGTCGCCAACCAGATCATGATAACATACAAGCTTAAGCAATGTTTTCGCCGTCGCCGGTTTGATGACGCCGATCTTCTCGGTCAAAATATCAGCCATCATGGGCATTGCGCCGACGGGATGATTTGGATCGACCCTTTGTAATCCTCCATTTGCTGCCCAGCGCGACCGGGGCCCCTTGCCGATATCGTGGAGATAGGCTGCAAGTTCGACCAGCTTTCTAGGCCGATCATCCAGCGCTAAATATTCGGGCGAGGCGACCAGGCGCTGCACGACATCCAGCGTGTGGACGTCCACGGTGTGCTTGTGCATGCCGTTGGCCGATTGTAGCCCAACCAGCTCAGCGGTTTGCGGCAAACAAGCAAAATCCTGGCGCAACATGTCACGGAGAGCGGTTATGTTCTTGAAGGGCGCCGTTGCGGAATGGTTGCCTGCATTTTTGACGACATAATCGCATGCGGCTGCATATATGGATGCAATCTCGCGCGGTCCGGTCACGGCGCTGGATCGGCTTTTATTGGCGAAATCCTTGAACCAATGGCGACGCTCTGGCCTTTCGAACTCGATTGGCGGGAATGGCCGCCCGTTCACGGTTTGCTCAACTCGCTCTTTCATTCCTTCGTTCCAGACAACGCACCTTGTAGCCGCTGTCACCGGCACCTGACCGTGAATCAGCACCTCCGCCATACGTCGGTGGTGGTGATCATCGCTTTCTTTCCCCCATTTTAGGCTGTCGATCGCAGACCAGTCCAACTGATCAAGTTGTGCAGGATCCGAGTAAAATTGCGGAGGCACCGCGGTATTTGCTGACGCATTGGTGAACACGGCATTCGCACCGTCGAGCAACCCAATCGGGAACTCAAAATAGAGGATCTCGTATTGATCGACGTTCTTCGCATTGATCACACTTAGGAGCATTGGGCTGCACGACCCGAAGTAAAATGGCACGTAGTCATGGACACAGCCGCCCGGAGGGCACTGGACAGCCATGGTGGCGCGCCGCGCTTGTATTCCAACAGCAGCGATGGAGCGGTGCTTCTTCGGAAATAAAGGGTGGTTGGTTGCAAGGAACCCGTTTTGCAATAGCCCGCCTAGATTATCGATATGGGAAAAGTGATAAAAGTAGCGATGCGCATGCTGAGCAGGTATCGGCAAATTAACCCCCATCGTCCTTGCACTTTTAACGATATATAGGAGTTGCAGTTCGCTTTCGCTAGGGTTTTCAAACGGGCGGAACACCAGCCTCATCGATCCCTCACATGCCCGTCGTCAGCGGGGTGGTGGGCCGTGTCGAGCGCGCCGTATGCCGGCACGCAGTCACTGCCTTAGTTGCGAAAATTCAAAGCCTTTGCCTGTATGCTTGGTCGTAAAGTTGGTCGGTCGCGGCTGCTGGCTCTCTTCTGAGTTCATCTGGCGGGTGGCGGGACCTTTTCTTTATAGTTTCTGCGGGACTGGGAGGAAGTCGATGTAGAATTCTTGAGACATGTATGCTTGATCTCAATAAGGCCGCGTTGGGAATGATTGTGGGGGAACGTGTGGGGCTTTATGAACGATGGTGCGATGCCACTAGGGTAGACGATAAACGCAAGCGTTATTGGACCTATACCGAGAGGGACGGCGGCCGCGATGAAATCCGCGACGACCTCACCGAGATCATTCGCTCGCATTACGACCGGCTGGAGCGCATTGCCGACGACGTAAGGCGGCTCGGCTACGAGGTCGCTGCTACGATTCTCAGGGAGGCGATGCCGCAAACGCCTAAGGGCCGCTCGGGCGATCTCGGCGAGATTCTCGCGACCGAATTGGTGGAGGAGGAGATCGGCCTGCGAGTTCCTGTTCGCCGCCTTCGCTACAAGGATGGCCGCAACATGGCCATGCGTGGCGATGACTTCATCGGCGCCGGGTACGACGAGGCTGGCGAAAAACTCTGGCTCCTGAAAGGTGAAGCCAAGAGCAACGAGAAACTCGGCAAGGCCACCGTTACGACCGCCCGCAAGGTGCTCGACCGAGACAACGGGCGCTGCACGCCAGATTCCTTACTGTTCGTCGCCAATCGTCTGCTGGACAGCAACGACCCGGACGACAACGCGCTGGGCCGCAGCCTCCGTGACGAGGTGGGCCTGAAGTCTCTCCGCGCCGATCGCATCGACCATATGCTTTTCACTGTTTCGGGCAATGGCCCGCACGCTTCGCTGAAGGAGGACCTCGACGCCACTGGGACCAACCGAGACCACTACGTGGTGAACATCCACGTCGAAGATCACCAGGACTTCATCGCGGCGATGTACCAGGAGGCGGAAGACCTTGGAGACGATTGACGAGCTGACCACGTTCCTAGAAGCCGCAACCGTCGACGGCATCCTCGGGCGCCTGCTCTATCGCGGCGCAGCCTGGTCGCTAATGCGCGAGGAAGGCGTGTTGCCGGCGAATGTGCCGCCGCTCGGTGTGACGATCGAGACCGATCTTGCAGAACACGGTTTTGCCCTGCTTCGAGGTGCGATGGCGCTGCGCGCTCAGGCTGGTCCGTCGGAATTGACCAGCAAGGCGTTCGAGCGCGCCGCCAATGCCTTCGAAGCCCTGGTACGCAACGGCGATCCGGGGGCGACCGATCGCGGTTTCCGCCGGACGATCGCCGCCGCTGCCTATCATCTGGCCGGATTCTCGGCCGTTGCCTATTCGCTCTTTAATGAGACTGTGGACGACCTCAATGTATCGCCGGGCGAGGCGGCAATCAGGCATCTGATCCTGCGCGATCTCGGCCAAATGCGTGCCTTCGTTCGTGATTGGTTGGATGATGCGGCCCACGGAGATGAGCAGATCGCCGAGGCGCTGACAGGCGAAGACCCCGACATAGACGAGGTTCTGTCGACCATCCTCAACGCGACGATCTGTCGGGCTCTCGCCCATTTTGATTTCGCGCTTGAGACAGGTGAACCCGAGCCGATTGAGAACGCACGGGCATTGCTTCGGACCGCCGTCAGTCTGGCGGACAACGCCGAGAATGTTCCGCTGTGGTGGATCTCAAACATCTCCCGCCATCTCATCGACGATCTCTGGCAGCATTCGCTGCACCAGAACCTGCCGACCGAGCCTCCAGAAGGAACAGAGGAGAGATACCCAGATCTGCGCCGAATGTTCATCTCGTCCCTTTTCGCCCGCAAGACATCAGAGGTAGAGCTATGGCCATCACAGCGCGAAGCCGCCCGGCGTTCCACGGACGTCACTGACGATTTGGTCGTCGCTTTGCCGACCAGCGCCGGCAAGACACGGGTGGCTGAGATCGCCGCGTTGATGACCCTGTCATCGGCTCGGCGAGTCTTGATCGTTACGCCGCTACGTGCCCTGTCGGCGCAGACCGAGCGATCGTTCAGAAAGACATTTGCGCCGCTCGGATTCAGCGTCTCCTCGCTTTACGGCGCCAGCGGCCTCTCGGCTGGCGATGAAGATGCGTTGCGCGCCCGTGAGATCATCATCGCAACGCCCGAGAAGCTCGATTTCGCGTTGAGGAGCGACCCATCGCTTATCGACGATGTCGGCTTGATCGTCCTGGACGAAGGACACATGATCGGCCCGAGCGAGCGCGAAATCCGCTACGAGACGCTCGTGCAACGCTTGCTCCGGCGCGCGGACGCGGGCGGACGACGAATCGTCTGTCTCTCCGCCATCTTGCCGAGTGGCGATGAACTTGACGATCT
Organism: Rhizobium sp. AG855; assembly: GCF_003610655.1. Classification (NCBI taxonomy): domain Bacteria; kingdom Pseudomonadati; phylum Pseudomonadota; class Alphaproteobacteria; order Hyphomicrobiales; family Rhizobiaceae; genus Rhizobium; species Rhizobium sp. AG855. Next base: position 120,950 of record NZ_RAQG01000004.1, read on the forward strand.
AACCGCATGGATACGCTCAGACGAACCGGGCGGACCGGTTCGGTCAGACTGGCGCCCCACGCGCCAGCGGTTCGGCGCCCTAACCTGGCGGGGCAAAAACGCGCTGCTGCGGCTGGACCTTGATGAGAACGGTCCCTTTCTCGACAAATTCGTTGCAGAAAAGCCTCCGCTCGGGAGAGAGAAGAATCCCTATCCGCGCCAGAACTCGCATCTCACTCTATTCGCAGCATGGGAGTTCGCAGGCCAAGGCAAGCGAACCTTGATCTTTTCCACCCAGGCGAATTGGGTAGAGAGCTATGGCAAACAAGTCGTGGACCTCTGCAAGCGCGGTTATCTTCAGTCTCTTCTGGAGGATGAAGCGTCGATCGCGCGCGCCTTGGAGGTCGGAAAGGAATGGCTGGGTGAGGATCATCCCGCCGTTGCCTGCCTGAAAGTCGGCGTTGCCATTCACCATGGCCGGTTGCCGAGTCCATTCCTGCGTGAGCTGGAGTCACTGCTGTCTGAGGGGGCGCTGAAGGTAATCGTCGCATCACCGACGCTGTCGCAAGGCCTCAACCTGAACGCCGCCGTTCTGTTGGTGCCGACGTTGTATCGGGCGTCCGAAAGGATCAAAGGAGAGGAGTTCGCGAATGTCGCAGGTCGCGCCGGCCGCGCCTTCGTGGATGTCGAAGGCCTCATCGTTCACGTCATGTTCGACAAGGTTGATTGGCGAAAGAAGGAGTGGCGAAAGCTCGTTGCTTCAGCCAAAGCCCGCACGCTCAAGAGCGGCCTTATCCAAATCGTCGCTGAGATTCTAGAGCGCCTGTCCCGAGAAGGGATTCTTGATCGCGAGGATGCCTGGGAATATCTCGCCAATGCCCGTGAAGCTTGGAGATCGCCCGACGAGGAGGCCTCCTTGGCAGAGCGCCTGGCTGCTTCGAGACAAAACGACGCCGACGTAGTCGACGTCGACAGTGATGATGACGAGGAGGAGGAGACGATTGAAGAAGAGCCGCTTTCTCAGATCGTTGAACGCCTCGATGCAACCGTATTTGGCCTGATAGAAGCACTCGACTCCGATAGCGCCGACCTGCCTATACTCTTGGATGAGGCGCTGAAAGGATCGCTCTGGGCTCGCCAGATCGCCCGCGAGGACGAGGAAGTCGCTCCGCTGCACAAGAAGGTTTTGGAAACACGCGCCGCCCTCATCTGGAAGACCACAACGGTGCCTGCCAGGCGGGGACATTTCGCTATGGGCGTCGGGCTTGAAGCCGGTCTTGCCATCGATGCCATGGCTGATGTGCTGGCCGAACTTCTTGACCGAGCCGATGCGGCGGCGCTGGCGGGCAACATCGACATCCTCGTCGATGCCCTTGGTGGACTAGGCGAGCGCGTGCTATTCATGAGGCCATTCATTCCTAGTAAGGCAAACGCGCTCCCGGCGAACTGGAAAGCTGTCCTACGCAGTTGGGTGGCTGGCGAGGATGTTGCCTCGATAGGACCGCAGAATATGCGCGTCGTGGAAGAGGCTTTCATGTATAGATTGGTCTGGGCGCTGGAAGCTGTGCGCACCCGCCGCATGTCGCTCGGTTGGTCGCCGGAAACCGTAGCCGGGGGCGCCGCAGCATCCGTCGAAACTGGTGTCCCGCAACTCATGATGTCGATGTTGATCCGCGCTGGCCTTCCATCGCGGCGTGCGGCCATGGCAGCGATCGAGGATGCCAAGCCGGTCTTTGTCACTCCGGCCGAGATGCGAGTCTGGCTCGAATCCGACGAAATCACGGCTTACACCGACGCCGGCAACTGGCCGACGCCTGAGACGGCCGCACTTTGGGCTCGTTTCCGAACGGAAGCACTGAGTGGCGGCATCCAGAAATGGTCGGTCGAGCACTACAGTCGTCTGCTCGACATCGCGGCCGCACCGCCTGCCGGTCTCTATCGGATCAACACCGATGACGGTGATGGGCGGACCTGGCTGACCACCCCTGACTATCAGCGGATCGCTGCGTTCAAGAAACCGGCAGTCGATCCCAAGCCCAGCCTCTTTTCAGGCCGGTTGCCGGGAAACACGAGACTGGTGGAGGCGTTGCGTATTGGACGAGGTAAACTGCGCTGGCCGAAGGCGGATGCCTGATGGGGGCGGTTGTCATGTCTTGTCTTTTGGGGTGCTGATCGTCAGCGCACGCTCACTTCGATGGGGGAGGGCGCGGCGTGCTGTGACGGCAGCGACTTGCTCACGGTAGTCTTGGCTTTGAATAAGGAAACAGGGCATGGCGGCTAACCTTCATAGCCTACTCGGCACCCTGCTGCAGGGGATGACTCATGCCCAGTTGAGCGAGGAGCCGTCACGGATTGCCGGACTGGTTGTCCCAAACGAGGAGGGCCTCTCGAAGCGGCAGCGAGTCGACCTGGCCCTGTCGAGCCTTTCAGAGGTGCAACTAGCGCAGTTCGCGCTGAAATTCGCTGCCGACCATGGAGACGTCGCCCTCGACGAGGCCGGCCGAAAGGTACTCGAGGCCGGCGAGCCGCCCCTGTCCCAAATCACACGGCGAGACGTTGCACGCGCCCTCGGAGACGATCTCGCGGGCGAGCGTGGCACGGTGGAGATCGTCGGACGCTACTTCCCTCTCTCCTCGCCCATCGACGACTTCCTTGGTAGCAGCGGTCGAAGCTTGCGGGACCAGATCGCTCGGCACATGGATCAAAACCCTGGCGACTGGACGGTGGAGCATCTGTTCTTTGAAATTGGCGCGTTCGACTGCTCCAGAGCGCGGTTCGCCGCATTGCTCGAAGAAGCCGTTCATCCCCTCTCGCGGTCAGGAGACGAGCAGCTTCAGACGATCGCTGCCCTTAACAAGATTCTTGAACGCGACGGATACGAGCTGGCGCAGGACAGCGAACTCTCCGGCCACCCGATCTTCGGGTTTCGTGCCATCGCGCGGGGGGGGTGGCGGCCGGCCCAAAAACTTGATCTTTGCCTCGCGGGGGTTGAAGCCAGAGATCGGTTTTGCCGACTGTTGGTTTCCACGCGGAAGTGAGCCGGTTTTTCCACCGAGAAGTGAGCCACCTCTAAGTATGGTTTTCTGATCAGGGTTTGGTCAAGGGATTGGTTTTTTCTCCTCTCTTCTGTGCTGCGGCGGCCGAACTGGCCTTGAAGCGGAAGCTGTCGTTGCCGGTTTCCAGGATATGACAACGATGGGTCAGGCGGTCGAGTAGAGCAGTCGTCATCTTGGCGTCGCCGAAGACCGTTGCCCATTCGCTGAAGCTAAGGTTGGTGGTGATCACGACGCTGGTGCGCTCGTAGAGCTTGCTCAGCAGGTGGAAGAGCAGCGCTCCGCCTGAGGGACTGAACGGAAGGTATCCGAGCTCATCAAGGATCAGCAGATCGAGACGTACCAGCGCCTCAGCGATCTGGCCTGCCTTGCCTTTAGCCTTCTCCTGCTCCAGCGCATTGACCAGTTCGATGGTCGAGAAGAAGCGGACCTTGCGGCGATGATGCTCGATCGCCTGGACACCGAGGGCTGTCGCCACGTGGGTTTTGCCTGTACCCGGTCCGCCGACAAGCACGATATTCTGCGCCCCGTCGATGAACTCGCATTTGTGCAATTGGCGCACCGTCGCTTCGTTTATCTCGCTTGCGGCGAAGTCGTATCCGGAGATGTCCTTGTAGGCTGGAAAGCGGGCGGCCTTCATATGATAGGCGATTGACCGGACCTCACGCTCGGCCATCTCGGCCTTCAGCAACTGAGACAGAATCGGTACGGCTGTATCGAAGGCTGGCGCTCCCTGCTCGATCAAGTCCGTGATGGCTTGGGCCATACCATACATCTTCAGGCTGCGCAGCATGATGACGACGGCGGCACTGGCAGGATCATGACGCATGACGGCCTCCCACGATACGGACGCGCAAGCCATCATAGCGTTCGACATTGGCTTTAGGTTCACGAGCCAAGGTCAGCGCTTGGGGTGTATCGATGTCAGGACCATCGGTCGTCTTACCGTCAGTCAACCGATGCAGCAGATTCAGCACATGCGTTTTGGTTGCCACGCCTTGATCCAGAGCCAGTTCCACAGCCCTGAGGACGACCTGTTCGTCGTGATGAAGGACAAGGGCAAGGATATCGGCCATCTCACGATCACCGCCGTGACGGCGAAGCATCTGATCTTGCAACTGTCTGAAGGCCAGTGGCAATTCCAGAAAGGGTGCACCATTGCGCAGGGCACCGGGCTTGCGCTGGATGACGGCAAGGTAATGTCGCCAGTCGTAAATCGTTCGCGGCGGCTTGTGGTGGCTCCGCTCAATGACCCGCTCATGCTCGCACAGGACATTGCCCTCGGCCACAACGACCAGTCTCTCGGGAAAAACCCGCAGGCTGATGGGCCGGTTCGCAAACGATGCTGGTACGCTGTAACGATTACGCTCGAAGGTGATCAGGCATGTCGGCGAGACGCGCTTGCTCTGCTCGACGAAGCCGTCAAACTTGGCGGGGAGCGACATCAATGCTGCCCGCTCATCAACCAAGGCATTCGCGATCGTGCCGGATAAGGTGCCATGCGCCGTCTCCCGCCACAGGTCCTGGCAATGCTGTTCCAGCCAGGCATTCAACTCCGCCAAATTTGGGAAGTCCGGCATCCGTTGCCACAGTCGCGAGCGAGCATCCTGGACGTTCTTCTCGACCTGCCCCTTCTCCCAGCCTGCCGCCGGATTGCAGAACTCAGGCGCAAAGACATAATGGTTCGTCATTGCCAGGAAGCGGATGTTGACCTGCCGTTCCTTGCCCCGGCCTACGCGATCGACCGCCGTCTTCATGTTATCGTATATGCCGCGGCCAGGTACGCCGCCGAAGACCCGGAAGCCGTGCCAGTGGGCATCGAAGAGCATCTCGTGCGTTTGCAGCAAGTAGGCCCTGACCAGAAAAGCCCGACTGTGCGACAACTTGATATGGGCGACCTGAAGCTTCGTGCGCTCGCCGGCGATCACAGCATAGTCTTCACTCCAATCGAATTGGAATGCTTCGCTTGGGCGGAAAGATAACGGAACGAATATGCCACGGCCCACCGTCTGCTGCTCAGCCCGCCACTCACGGGCAAAAGCGGCGACCCGACCATAAGAGCCAGTAAAGCCGAGCGCCACCAGATCAGCATGAACCTGCTTCAGCGTTCGGCGCTGCTTGCGCGATCGCCCGGCCTCTGTCTTCAGCCAGGCCGCAAGCTTGTCGGCAAAAGGATCAAGCTTGCTCGGTCGTTCCGGTACCGTGAACGTCGGCTCGATCGTACCAGCGCTCAAATACTTCGCGATCGTGTTGCGTGACAGCCCGGTGCGCCGGCTGATCTCGCGGATCGACTGCTTCTCGCGCAGCGCCATCCGACGGATGATATTTAAAAGTCCCATGTGGATCACTCCGTTGCCCCCGTCGCTCACCGCGTTGGGGGAAGGTTCACATGGCTCAATTCTCAATGGAAATTATGCGCCTAACCGGCTCACTTCTGCGTGGAAACCAACACCATAGGTCTCGATCAGGTCCTTTGTGTCCTCGGCTAGCCCTTCCATCGCCGTCTGTCGTTTGTCGAGCTTCGACTTCAACGCGAGCACATCCTTAAGGAGGGCGCGGCGGTGTTTGCCGACGTAGCGGAATGGCAGATCGCCCCGGTCCATGCGCAAGACGACGAGCGGACGGGAGATACCGAGAATGGCTGAAATTTCGCTCGGGCTCAGTTCCTGGTCCTCGGCCAGCACGGCAACGCGCTCTCCGCGCAGCATGTGCGCCAGAAGGGCTTCAACAGCCGCGGCGGCCGATTGCGGGATCGGGAGCTTCCGCTCTTTGCCACCTGCATCACGAACGTGGAGTTCCAGCCTGTCGCCGGCAACCAACTTTGGTAAGGGCGTTGCTATTTTTCGGTCGCGATCTGACAGTCTCGCGAAGTGAACAATCTGGCTGACCATGGCGATATCTCCTTGGCCGTCAATATAGCGAACAAGACCCCTAACTGCAATAACTGAAAGCACCAGTTGGCCACAATCGTGGTGATGGGAGCCAAAAATCTGGCGTGAAAATTGCTTGATGAGGGGAGATGTAAGTGGGAGACCGCATTGTCCGTACACACGACCACTCATGCAGTTGCAAGGAAGCCACGGCGCGTTTTGGACGCAGCAGTGGCTCCAGAGAGATGTCTGCGAACCACGCGGCACTCGTGGTTGTCCGTGGCAGCCGTGGCGTGAGCATGTCAAAATCTTCAACTGATCTGACGATCCTTGTCATTGACGAGAATGCCATTCGGGCCTCGATCATCGAAGAAGGGCTGAACGAAGCCGGGCATCTGAATGTCCGGGTGATCCATGAGATGCAGGGTGTCGCGCGGCTGATCGAGACGATGGATCCTGATGTCATCATCATCGACATCGAGAACCCCAATCGTGACATGATGGAGCATATGTTCCAGCTCACCCGGATGATTTCGCGGCCGATTGCCATGTTTGTCGATCGCTCGGATACTGCCGCCATTGAGGCTGCCGTCGATGCCGGCGTATCGGCCTATGTGGTCGATGGGCTGAAGAAAGAGCGTATCAAGTCGATCCTCGACATGGCGGTGAGCCGCTTCAATGCCTTCAGCCGCCTTCAACGCGAACTGGTCGAGGCGCGCAATGCGCTCGAGGAGCGCAAGGTCATCGAGCGCGCCAAGGGCATCCTGATGAAAATGCGGGGCTTGAGCGAGGAGCAGGCTTTCGCTCTGCTTCGACAGACCGCCATGAATGAGAAGAAGAAGCTGGCCGACATCGCCCAGAGCGTCGTGACGGCCGCAGGACTGCTGCTGTGAGCGCGGCGTGGATCGGAGAATGCTGGTGAGCGAGATGGTTTCAACCCAATCCGGCGATACTGTCATCCATGCGCCCGTGAGTGTGCGTGGCAAGGAGCAGAGAACGCTAAGGGCAGGGTACATCCCGTTGATGGATGCCTCGATCCTGATCGTCGCGGCAGAGCTTGGCTTTGCTGAAAGGGAGGGACTGCGCCTCGAGCTGGTCAGGGACGTTACCTGGGCGAATGTCCGCGACCGGCTTGCCTTCCGCCAGTTTGACATTGCCCACATGCTCTCGCCGATGCCCGTCGCATCCATGCTCGGGCTTGGCTCCAATCCCTCGCCGACGATCGCGCCCTTTTCCCTCGGTCGCGGCGGAAATGCCATAACCTTGTCCGCCCGAATCTTCGAACGGATGAAGACTTTGACGGGGCTGGCAGATGATGCCGATGCCTTGGCCAATGCCAGGGCGCTGGCGGCCTTGCTCGCCGACATGCGAACGCGGGGCGAACCGGTGCCCACACTCGGGATGACCTATCCCTTCTCCTCGCATAATTACGAGTTCCGCTACTGGCTGGCAGCGGGCGGCATCGATCCTGATCGGGACGTGAAGCTGGTGGTGGTTCCGCCACCGCTGACTTCGGATGCGCTCGCGGCCGGCGCGATCGATGGCTTCTGCGTCGGGGCGCCCTGGAACATGATTGCGTCGGAACGGGGCACGGGGCGCATCGTGGCTGCCAAGCAGGATATCTGGCCTCTGGCACCTGAAAAGGTGCTCGGCATGCGCCCCGACTGGGCCGATGCCAATGCCGATACGGTCTCCCGTCTGATCGTCGCGCTCGATCGGGCGGCGCGCTGGTGCGATGACCCCGATCACCACAACGAGCTTGCCGAGATCCTGAGTGCGCCGGAATACATCGCGGCGCCCACGAGCATCATTCGCCGCGTTTTAAGTGGCGAGTTCAGTCTCGATGCGCAGGGGACAAAACGGGTCGTCCCGGATTATTTCCTCTTCCATCGCGGGGCCGCCAATCATCCGCGGCCAGATCAGGCAAGCTGGATCTATAGCCAGATGCTTCGCTGGGGTCAGGCAGACTTCAGTGATGAAGGCATGATGCATGCGCGGAGCGCTTTCCGGCCTGACCTCTACATCACAGCGTTGGGGCAGGATGCCGCCATACCGGATGCGGCGAGCGAAAAGGCGTCCGGTGGCTATGATGGCTTCATGGATGGCAACCACTTCGATCCAGATGATGTGGAGGCTTACGTCGAGCGATTTCCGGTCCGATCAAGCTTGTCGTCGAGCCCGAGGACGGTCGATAGCTGATGCGCTGCGGTGCACAAACCTGAGGCATTTGCACGAAAAGCCAGGCCCTCGAACGAGCAGGCTGATCTTGTGACCGTCGAGAGGCGGTCGCACCTGCCCTTGAAACAGCGCTTGTTTTTCGGACGCTTAACCGTCGCCAGGTGAAACTGGCACGGCCTTTGCTTCACTCTCTATGTCCACGGTCAACGGCGATCGCGGGACGGATGAGCGCCTCAGAGGCGCAGATAACCATCAGACAATGACGTCGCAGGCTTCTTGCTGTCCGGCTCCTCCCGCCAGGACCCCGCAGGAAAGCACGCGGCGTTTTTTTCGTTTCCGGATCTCCGTCAACAGACAAAGAGGGGCAAACAGCTATGACCAAGACCACAGCAACGAGCATCAGCCGGCGTCAGATTCTCAAGATCGGCTCTGCCGCAGCACTGGCAAGTGCTGCCCGCCTTGCGTTTCCGTCGGGCGCTTTCGCCGCAACCGCCGGGCCTGAAGTGACCGGTGTGAAGCTCGGCTATATCGCGCTCACCGATGCCGCACCGCTCATCATCGCGCAGGAAAAGGGGCTGTTTGCGAAATATGGCCTCACCGAAGTGGAAGTTCTCAAACAGGCTTCCTGGGGAGCCACCCGCGACAATCTCGTGCTTGGCGGTGAAGCGAACGGCATCGACGGCGCCCATATCCTGACCCCGATGCCCTACCTGATTTCGACCGGCAAGGTTACCCAGAACAACGTGCCGGTGCCGATGTCGATCATTGCCCGCCTCAATCTCGATAGCCAGGGCATTTCCGTTGCCCAGGAATATGCCGAGACCGGCGTGCAGCTCGACGCCTCCAAGCTCAAGGAGGCCTTCGCCGCCAAGAAGGCAGCAGGGAGCGAAGTCAAGGTCGCCATGACCTTCCCAGGCGGCACCCATGACCTCTGGCTCCGCTACTGGCTGGCCGCAGGCGGCATCGATCCGGACAAGGATGTATCCACCATCGTCGTGCCGCCGCCGCAGATGGTTGCGAATATGAAGGTCGGCAACATGGACGCCTTCTGTGTTGGCGAGCCTTGGAACGAGCAGCTCGTCAACCAGGGCATCGGCTTTACCGCCTGCACCACCGGCGAGCTTTGGAAGGGCCATCCGGAAAAGGCCCTCGGCCTGCGCACCGACTGGATCGAAAAGAACCCGAACGCCGCAAAGGCGCTGATGATGGCGGTGATGGAAGCCCAGATCTGGGCCGACAGCATGGACAATAAGGAAGAGATGTCGACGATCCTCGGCAAGCGCCAGTGGTTCAATGTGCCTCCGAAGGATGTCGCCGGCCGCCTCAAGGGTACGATCAACTACGGCAATGGCCGTCTCGCCGAGAACACCGGGCTCGAGATGAAGTTCTGGAAGGACCACGCGTCCTATCCTTTCAAGAGCCACGACGCCTGGTTCCTGACCGAGAACATCCGCTGGGGCAAGTTCGCACCCGACACCGACGTCAAGGCGTTGGTCGACAAGGTCAACCGCGAAGACATCTGGCGCGCGGCAGCCGCTGATCTCGGCATTGCTGCCGCCGACATCCCGGCCTCGAGCTCGCGCGGTCCAGAAACCTTCTTCGACGGCAAGGTCTTCGATCCGGAAAACCCGAAGGCCTATCTCGACAGCCTGACGATCAAGACCGGAGCCTGATTTCATAGTCTCCCCCGCGGGGGAGGCTGTGGCCACGCATGGCCGGATGAGGGGAGCGACGCTCGGCGCATTTGCCTCCCCTCATCGCTGGCTACACACCAACCGCCCAAGAGGATCAAACCATGACCGCAACCGCCCGCAAGGCCCACACAGAGGCGACGGCCTCGTCTGTGAACAGGACCGGCACCGTCGTCGTGATGGCGCAACGTCCTGCTCGCGGGATCGATATGCGCAAAATGCTGGCACTTGTCTGTCGCAACATCCTGCCGCCGTTGGTGGTGCTCTTCGCGTTGCTTGCCATATGGCAGCTCGCCTGTTCCCAGCCCGGTGCCACCCTGCCGTCGCCGACCCAGGTCTGGGCTGACAGCTATGACCTCATCGCCTATCCTTTCTTTGACTTTGGCTCGCAGGATATCGGGCTTGCCTGGCGCGTTCTCGTCTCGCTCGAGCGCGTCGCAATCGGCTTTGGCCTCGCGGCCATCGTCGGAGTGTTTCTTGGCGCGGTCGTCGGTCAGTCGGTTTGGGCCATGCGCGGTCTCGACCCGATCTTCCAGATCCTGCGCACGGTACCGCCGCTCGCCTGGCTGCCATTGTCGCTCGCGGCCTTCCAGAATTCCAATCCGTCCGCGATCTTCGTGATCTTCATCACCTCGATCTGGCCCGTGATCATCAACACCGCCGTCGGCGTGCGCAACATTCCGGACGACTATCGCAATATCGCCCGCGTGCTGCGCCTAAACCCGATGGAGTTCTTCATCCGCATCATGGTGCCGGCCGCCGCCCCTTACATCTTTACCGGTCTTCGCATCGGCATTGGCCTGTCCTGGCTTGCCATCGTTGCCGCGGAAATGCTGACCGGCGGTGTCGGCATCGGCTTCTTCATCTGGGATGCGTGGAATTCCTCGCGTCTCTCCGACATCATCGTGGCGCTCGCTTACATCGGCGTGACCGGCTTTGTCCTCGACAAGCTCGTCGCGCTCCTCGGCAACGTCATCACCTGCGGCACCGCGAAGAACTGAGGAGAGCGACCATGACCGCCTATCTCAAGATCGACCACATCGACAAAAGCTTCGAACGTGGCGGCACGAAGACCGAAGTCCTGAAAGATGTCAGCCTCAACATCGGCAAGGGTGAATTCGTCTCGATCATTGGCCATTCCGGCTGTGGCAAGTCCACACTGCTCAACCTGATCGCGGGCCTGACGCGGGTTTCCGCAGGCGCCGTCCTCCTTGAAAATGTCGAGGTCAACGAGCCCGGTCCCGAACGCGCCGTCGTCTTCCAGAACCACTCGCTGCTGCCCTGGCTGACGGTCTACGAAAACGTCAATCTGGCCGTTTCCAAGGTCTTTGCCGGCAAGAAAACGCGAGCGGAGAAGCATGAATGGGTCATGCGAAATCTCGATCTCGTGCAGATGGCGCATGCCAAGGACAAGCGTCCGGCGGAAATCTCCGGTGGCATGAAGCAGCGTGTCGGCATTGCCCGGGCGCTTGCCATGGAGCCAAAGATTCTGTTGCTCGACGAGCCCTTCGGAGCTCTCGATGCTCTTACCCGCGCCCACCTGCAGGATGCGGTGATGGAGATCCACGCCCGCCTCGGCAACACGATGATCATGATCACCCATGATGTCGACGAGGCGGTGCTCTTGTCCGACCGCATCGTGATGATGACCAATGGCCCCGCCGCCCGCATCGGCGAAGTGCTTGACGTGCCGATCCCACGGGTGCGCGATCGCATCGCGCTCGCCGCTGACCGCACCTACCTCAAATCCCGCGAAGCCGTGTTGAAGTTCCTCTACGAACGCCACCGCTTTGTCGAAGCCGCGGAGTAACATCAATGGCTGAAAAACTCGTCATCATCGGAAATGGCATGGCGCCCGGCCGTATGCTGGAAGAACTGTTTGAAAAAGCACCCGGCCATTTCGACGTCACGATCTTCAATGCGGAACCGCGCGTCAATTACGACCGCATCATGCTGTCACCGGTACTATCAGGCGAAAAGGCATATGAAGACATCGTCATCCACAATGACGACTGGTACGCCGCCCATGGGGTGACCCTCTACAAGGGCGCCAGGGTCACAGAGATCGACCGCCATGCGAAGACGGTCACCTCGGCGAATGGCATCAGCGTCGCTTACGACAAGCTTGTCATTGCGACAGGCTCGCTGCCCTTCATCATCCCTGTGCCTGGCCATCAACTGCCCGGCGTGTTGCCGTATCGTGATCTCGACGACGTCGACGCCATGCTGAGGATCGCTGAAGGCAAGGGGAGGGCGATCGTCATCGGCGCCGGCCTTCTGGGTCTGGAAGCCGCTTATGGACTGAAGCAGCAGGGTATGGATGTCACGGTCATCCACCTGATGCCGACGATCATGGAACGCCAGCTCGACCCGGCCGCCGCCTATCTCCTCGAAAAGGCGCTTACCGAACGCGGCATCGACATCATCACCAAGGCCAATACCAAGCAGATCCTGGGCACCGAAAAGGTAGAGGGCATCGAGCTGGAAGATGGCCGCGTGATTGCAGGCGACATGGTGATCATGGCGGTCGGCATTCGCCCGGCATCGAGCCTCGCCAAGGAGGCTGGCATCGCCGTCAACCGCGGCATCGTCGTCGACGATGGCATGATGACCTCGGACCCCAATGTCTTTGCGCTTGGCGAATGCGCCGAACATCGCGGAACCTGCTACGGCCTCGTCGCACCGCTCTATGAAGCCGCCCGGGTCCTCGCCGACCGCCTAACCGGCGGCACCAGCGAATATCATGGCTCGGTCGTCAACACGAAACTTAAGGTCACCGGCATCAATCTGTTCTCCGCCGGCGACTTCGCAGAAGCGCCGGACCGCGAGGAAATCGTGCTGCGCGATGCCGCGGCTGGCATCTACAAGCGCCTTGTGCTGAAAGACAACAAGATCCTCGGCGCCGTGCTCTACGGCGAAACGGGAGATGGCTCCTGGTTCTTTGACCTGATGAAGCGCGGAACCGATATCTCGCAGATGCGCGACACCCTGATCTTCGGCCAGTCCTATCAGGGGGGCACTCCGCTGGACCCTATGGCGGCCGTTGCAGCCTTGCCGGATGATGCAGAAATCTGCGGCTGCAACGGCGTCTGCAAGGGGAAGATCACAGCGACGATCTCCTCCAAGGGCCTGACCTCGCTCGATGACGTGCGCGCCCATACCAAGGCATCCGCGTCCTGCGGCTCCTGCACAGGACTGGTCGAACAGTTGATGGCCCTGACGCTGGGCGACGGCTATAATCCCGCCGCCGTCACGCCGATGTGCTCCTGCACCGAACTTGGCCATGACGATGTGCGCCGTCTGATCAAGGCCAAGGGGCTGAAGACCATTCCCGCCGTCATGCAGGAACTGGAATGGAAGACCTCTTGCGGCTGCGCCAAATGCCGCCCGGCGCTCAACTACTATCTCGTCTCGGATTGGCCGGACGAATATGCCGACGATTATCAGTCGCGCTACATCAACGAGCGTGTCCACGCCAACATTCAAAAGGATGGCACATATTCCGTCGTGCCCCGTATGTGGGGTGGTGTCACCAATGCCGCCGAGCTTCGTGCCATCGCCGACGTCGTCGACAAGTTCGAAATCCCCATGGTCAAGGTGACTGGCGGCCAGCGCATCGACCTGCTCGGTATCGAGAAGGAAGACCTGCCCGCTGTCTGGGCCGATCTCGGCAAGGCAGGCTTTGTCTCAGGCCAGGCTTACGCAAAGGGCCTGCGCACCGTGAAGACCTGTGTAGGCTCCGACTGGTGCCGGTTCGGCACGCAGGATTCGACCGGCCTTGGCATCCGCATCGAGAAATTCATGTGGGGTTCCTGGACACCGGCCAAGCTGAAGCTCGCCGTATCCGGCTGCCCGCGCAACTGTGCCGAAGCGACCTGCAAGGATATCGGCGTCATCTGCGTTGACAGTGGCTTCGAGATCCATTTCGCCGGTGCCGCCGGCCTCGATATCAAAGGCACCGATGTTCTGGGCCTCGTGAAGTCCGAGGACGAGGCGCTGGAGCATATCGTGGCACTCACCCAGATGTATCGCGAGCAGGGGCGCTATCTCGAGCGCATCTACAAATGGGCGAAACGCATCGGCCATGACGAAATCCGCCGTCAGATCATGGAGGATGCCGACAAGCGCCGTTCCTACTACGACCGCTTCGTTTTCAGTCAGAAATTCGCCCAGGTCGACCCCTGGTCCGAGCGCGTCTCCGGCAAGGACAAGCATGAGTTCAAGCCTATGGCGACCATCAACTACAATCAGGCTGCGGAGTGAGGCGATGAACGGAAACTGGATCGCAATCGGCACCATTGACGATATCCCGCTACGTGGCGCGCGCTGCGTGAAGACCCCCCAAGGCAAGATCGGTGTGTTCCGCACAGCCGAGAACGAAGTCTTCGCCATCGAGGATCACTGCCCCCACAAGGGCGGTCCGCTCACGCAGGGGATTGTCCATGGCAAGGCGGTGACCTGCCCACTGCACAACTGGGTCATCTCGCTGGAAACCGGCCGCGCGCTCGGGGCTGATGAAGGCGAGGTCAAGACCATCCCCGTCCGCAACATTGACGGTCATCTCTCCATCATGCTCGACAGCATGCTGGTCGCGGCCGAGTAACTGGGATGATAAACACGCGGAGCCGCAGACATGGCCTGTGAAACCAAGACGACCTGCCCCTATTGCGGTGTCGGCTGCGGCGTAATTGCCGCTGTCGATGACCAGGGCAAGGTCAGCGTGCGAGGCGATCCGGACCATCCTGCCAATTACGGTCGTCTCTGCTCCAAGGGATCTGCGCTCGCCGAAACGCTCGACCTTGAAGGGCGCGTGCTTTATCCGCAAATTCATGGCCAGCGCGCCGGCTGGGACGAGGCGCTCGATCTCGTCGCCTCGACCTTCCAGCGGACGATCGCCGATCACGGCCCCGATTCCGTCGCGTTTTACGTCTCCGGGCAGTTGCTGACCGAGGACTATTACGTCGCCAACAAGCTGATGAAGGGGTTCATCGGCTCTGCCAATATCGACACCAATTCGCGCCTGTGCATGGCATCCTCGGTTGCCGGACATCGCCGTGCCTTCGGCGCCGATACTGTACCCGGCTGCTATCAGGACCTGGAGCTTGCAGACCTGGTGGTCCTCGTTGGCTCCAACATGGCCTGGTGCCATCCGGTCCTTTACCAGCGCCTGGCGGCGGCCAGGGCTGCCCGTCCTGCCATGAAGGTGGTCGTGATCGATCCCCGTCGAACCGCGACCAGCGACATTGCCGACCTGCATCTTGCTGTCCGGGCTGACGGTGATATCGCCCTGTTCAATGGCCTCTTTGCCTATCTGGCGGAGACAGGTGCGATCGACGAAAACTATGTCGGAAAGCACACCTCCGGGTTCGGCGAAGCGCTGCTCGCCGCTTCACGCCAAAGCATGGCAGATCTGTCTGAGGCGACGGGCGTCTCCGGTATGCTGCTGCGCCAGTTCTTCCGCCTCTTCGCGCAGACTGAAAAGGTCGTCACCTGCTACAGCCAGGGTGTGAACCAGTCGTCGGTCGGCACAGACAAGGTCAACGCCATTATCAACTGTCACTTAGCGACAGGGCGGATCGGTCGACCCGGTATGGGGCCGCTGTCACTGACCGGTCAGCCGAATGCAATGGGTGGCCGTGAGGTCGGCGGGCTCGCCAACATGCTCGCGGCCCATATGGCCATCGACAACCCAGAGCACCGCGAGCGCGTGCAACGCTTCTGGAAGTCGCCAGTCATCCCGGGGCAAGCTGGCCTGAAAGCCGTCGACATGTTCGAGGCGGTCGCCGATGGGCGGATCAAGGCGATCTGGATCATGTCGACCAATCCTGTGGTCTCCATGCCCGATGCCAATGTGGTCAAGGCAGCGCTTGAAGCCTGTCCTTTCGTGGTGGTCTCCGATATCCAAAAGGATACCGACACGGCGCGTCTTGCAAATGTTCTGCTTCCGGCCAGCGGCTGGGGTGAGAAATCCGGGACCGTGACGAATTCCGAACGGCGGATCTCCCGGCAGAGGCCATTCCTCTCCGTTGCAGGCGAGGCCCGCGCCGATTGGTGGCAGTTGGCGGAGGTCGGCAAACGCTTAGGCTTTGATCCTGGTTTCGGCTATCGCGGTCCGGCCGATATCTATGCCGAGCATGCGGCGCTCTCCGCTTTCGAGAACGAGGGCGAGCGCGATTTCGACATTGGTGCCCATGCCGATATCAACGCGGAAGACTATGACGCGCTTCTGCCGTTCCAATGGCCTTTGCGGCAAGACGGATCATCGACTGCCCGCTTTTTCGCCAACGGTGGGTTCTTCACTGCGGATCGGAAGGCGCGCTTTGTGCCTGTAACTGCACCGGCGACTGAAGAGGCCGATAAATGCCATCCCTTCACTCTCAATACGGGCCGGATCCGCGATCACTGGCACACGATGACGCGAACGGGGAAGAGCGCCCGGCTCTCCGCACATATCGCCGAACCCTACTGCGAGATCCATCCGGCAGACGCGGATGAAGCCGGTATCGGCGATGCCGATTTGGTGAATGTCGAGGGTGCTAACGGCAGATCGATCATCGTGCGGGCCCTGCTGACCGAACGCCAGAGGCGAGGCTCGATCTTCGTTCCCATGCATTGGACAGGCGAGACAGCACCCAGTGCTCGGGTCGATACCCTGGTCTCCTCCCGCGTCGATCCGATCTCGGGTCAACCGGCGCTGAAGATGTCGCGCGCGTCCGTCACCCGCCACGCGGCGAAGACCCACGGCTTTCTCGTATCGGCGAACCGTCCTGTTGATCTCCCGTTTGCCTACTGGTCGATCGCGAAAGCTGAAGGCGGCTACCGCGTGGAATTTGCAGGTGATCCACCTGCCGAGGGTTGGGAGACCTGGCTGCGGCGCAGCCTGCAGCTTGAAGATGGTCATGAATTCTCAGGTTACATCGACCAGCGAGCCGGTGACTACCGCTTGCTCGCCTTCGAGAGAGATAAGCTTCAAGCGGCGCTGTTCGTCTCGTCTGACCCTGTCTCGGTCTCGCGACAATGGGCGGTCGATCAACTTCGGGAGCGCCATCCGGACAACAGTGTGCGCTTGATGGTTATTGCCGGTCGACCGGCTGCCGGCCGGCCGGACAAGGGGGCGATCGTCTGCTCCTGTTTCTCGGTTGGCATCAACCAGATCAACACTGCGGCACGAGGCGGCTGCCGGTCGGTGGAAGCCATCGGTGCTGCCTTGAGTGCTGGAACGAATTGCGGCTCGTGCCGCCCCGAAATCAGGAGAATCCTGGATGCCACGCAATCCATTGCCGCCGAGTGACGGACAGGAACGTATTTCGGCGCTCGCCAAGCTTCCAGTGTTCTGGAACCTTCAAGGCAAGCGGACGGTCATCGCCGGCGGATCGGATGGCGCCGCCTGGAAGGCCGAGCTGTTGCAGGCCTGCGGCGCCAAGGTCGAGCTCTATTGCGAACCCGATGATCTCTGCGAGACCATGACGGCGCTGATTGCGCGCACCTCCCTGATCCACCATGCCCATCCCTGGCATTGCGGCATCTTCACCGGGGCCTCGCTGGCGCTCGCGGACTGCGAAACCGAGGACGAGGCGCGTGCCTTCTTCTGTGCGGCGCGTGCGGCGGGCGTGCCCGTCAACGTGATCGACAAGCCAGCCTTCTGCCAGTTCCAGTTCGGCTCGATCGTCAATCGCTCGCCGGTGATCGTCTCAATCTCCACCGATGGCGCTGCCCCCATCCTCGCCCAGGCCATCCGCCAGCGGATCGAGACACTGCTCCCTCCATCTTTGACGCAATGGGGAAGCCTTGCGCATCGGCTCAGAGATGCGGTCAATCGCCGGCTTGCGTCCGGTGGGCCAAGGCGGCTCTTCTGGGAGCGTTTCGTTGCGCAAAGCCTGATGACGAATGAACCGCCGACGGAAGAGACTGCGGACGAATTGCTGGTGACGGCGGAGCATATCGCGTCTGCTCCGTGCTCGGGATCGGTGACACTGGTTGGGGCAGGGCCCGGTGATGCCGAACTTCTGACGCTGAAGGCCATGCGGGCATTGCAGGCAGCCGACGTCATCCTCTTCGACGACCTCGTCTCGCCCGAGGTTCTGGAACTGGCGAGACGAGAGGCGAAACGCTTCCTCGTTGGCAAGAGAGGCGGTCGGGAAAGCTGCCGTCAGGACGACATCAACGAGATGATGGTGCGCTTCGCCAAGGCCGGCAAACGTGTCGTCCGGCTGAAATCGGGGGATCCGATGATCTTCGGTCGCGCGGGCGAAGAAATTGCAAGACTGGAAAGCGAGGGGATTGCCGTCGACGTCGTGCCGGGCATCACCGCGGCTTCTGCCATGGCGGCGTCGCTAAAGACCTCGCTCACCCACCGCGACCACGCCCAGCAGGTTCGTTTCGTGACCGGCCATTCCCGGAACGCCGAATTGCCGCGAACCCTGGACTGGCCCTCGCTCGCCAAAGCCAACCAGACATCCATCTTCTACATGGGTGGGCGGATGGCAGGGCAGATCGAGCAACGGTTGAGCGAGAACGGCATGACGTCCGACACGCCGGTTGTCGTCGTGTCCTCTGTCAGCCGCACGCAGGAGCGCCGCTGGGCCGGGCCCCTTGGAGGCCTGCCAGATGCCATGCAGACAATCGGCGTCGATGAACCTGTTCTGATAGGTGTCGGGGCGGTTTTTGGTGCGATAGCGGGGCGACGCTTTCTTTCTCATGAAGTCAGCACGCAAGAGCAAATGTCACGAATGATTTGAGCAGTGGCAGCCGAGGCCTTCAGTTGGGTAGTCCGTAGTGTAATGGCCTGTGCGAGTCGAAGGATCTGTTCGCCATGCGCGGTGCGCCGAGGCATCGCATCGACAAGCGTGTCCAGATTGAGGGGGGCATGCTCAGCTCTAAGTTACAGATCCCGCCATGCATTGCCTTTAGCGGCCAACATTTAGTTCGCGCGAAAACTACAACAAGCGCCTTCTGCCTCAGGTGCAATTCAGCTTAGTAAGTTTGTTCTATGGCGCCTAAACGGTCGTTGAATTATTGGCCTGGCCAAAAAAATGCCAATGATGAGGGTGCAACAACAGAGTCGATGGTTCGAACCAGCTCAAGGCGACTAAGTAAGCAGACCTATTCGCTTGTGCTGTAGGCGTGGTGGTTTGAACTGCCCCCGATTGAAAAAGCTGGCCGGCAGCGCCATTCCAGACCCCGCTGCCGTTTCACCTTGGGGAACAACTTAGCCAAAGACCAGCTTCGCTTCCTCATCTTGCTTGATGAGGAAGCGCGATCGGAAAACAGCGTCAGTTCACGCACCGCCGTCATCTTGCGCCGGGTGACTAGCCAGCGCTCCGATCAACCCATGGTTCCATAATGTTTGAGCCCGGGCAATACTCAAAGTGGTCGTGATCGGAATTCCGCTGCCGCTATGTTTGAACACAGTACTTTTCCCAATCCAACATCATGGGACGGCGCTGATCGAGAAGATCGGTTCGGTGGTAGGCAGCTTCGACCGCATTCTTAACGGTGTGGGCCAACGCCCTTTCAGCCAGGTCACGTGGGTAGCCGTTCTCGGATGCCCAATCGCGAAAGCTCGATCTGAACCCGTGTGCGGTCGCATTTCGCCCAGGGGTATCGCTTTCTACGTCATGGTCGTGCAGGAACTTCGTCAAGGCCATGTCGGTAACGGGCTTCTTCGTTCGCGACTGGAACACTAGTCCTACTCCGCGTTCCGATTGTTCAAGCCGTGCTTCAAGGATCTCGATGGCTCGAGGCCCCAGCGGAACGCGATGGGCAACCTTGGCCTTCATCCTCGGTGCAGGCACCGTCCAGATAGCTTGTGCGAAGTCGATCTCTTGCCATTCCATGTGCCGAAGCTCGCCGGAGCGGCAGGCGGTCAGGATGACAAGCTCCAGCATCTGTCGAGTGGTGTTGGCTTCGCCGGCACGCAGGACGTCATCGAAGAATGTCGGCAGCGATCTCCAGGGTAGGGCGGGTTGATGCTGGACCCGTTCGCGCTTGCCGGGCTGCTTGGGCAGTATCTTGTCTACCACGCCAACGGGACTTGCCACGATAAAACCGTTCGCAGCCGCCCAGTTCATGACGGCGTCACAACGCTGCTTCACCCGCGATGCTGTCTCGGGCTTCTCCAGCCAGATAGACTTGAGGCAGGCTGCAAAGTCGGCCGGGCCGAGCTCGTTGACGCGTGTCTTTCCAATCTTCGGGAAAACGAACCGTTCAAGTGTGCTGATCCATTGATCCCTGTGCTTCTTGTTACGAAAGCCTTCCGCCTTGTCAGCGTGGTGTTGGCGTGCAGCTTCGGCAAAGGTTGGAACCGTAGCGAGCCGAACGGCCTCTCGCTCCTGCTTGCGACGGATCTCCAGGGGATCATTGCCGCCATCAATCTCGCCCCGCGCCTCGAAGGCTTTCGTCCGGGCCTCCCGAATGGATGTCGTCGGATAACTTCCAAGACCCATTTCACGACGTTTGCCGGTGGCCGGCGATAGAAACCGCAAGATCCACTTTCCGCTGCCGGGGCTTCCTCCCGGCACTAGATAGAGCCCGGTGATGGTGCCGTCTGATACGGGTCTGTCGGTCGGTTTCACCTTCCGGGCCTTGGCGTCGCTGAGCATGTTTAACTCTCCTTCATGCGCTTCATGAAGGTTTGCTAGCCCGCCACTCAGCCCGCCACAAGAGCCGCGATTTGATGTTACGGGATGGTACGAGATGGTGTGTGGATAAGGAGAAAATTAGAGAAATGACTAACGAATACAATACGATATGAGAGGATATGGATTTGAATGAGCTGCGCCAAAAAGCGGCCACCCTCTCCGCCATTTTTGGACCTATTGGGGATGTCGCGTCCCCCCGATTATCTGACGTCTCGATCATTAAGATGAACGCTGTGGCAGGCACTGCCTTTCTTCGACGTCTTCTTGGTCCCAGATTATTTGCAGCTTAAAGTCACGGCGATGTCTGTGGCAGAAGCCGTGATTGCCCACAGAATGGAATCCGGTGATCGCTGCCCCGAATTTCCCGGGGTCGGGCTTGGACAACTGTATCCACGCATCAGAAGGGCACGCTCCCTTTGCCAAGAAGGTGTCGCATCCGTACCTCTGATCGATCGCAGGGGGGCGTGGCGCGATTGTGAACTGTTCGGCGCGGCATCTTATCAATTTTTCTTTTGACGCTGAAAAACCTGAGACCGCCCGGCCTACCGCAAAATCCTTTGCCGTGCTGCCGAATTTTAGCAATCTT
Source organism: Rhizobium sp. AG855 (assembly GCF_003610655.1). Classification (NCBI taxonomy): domain Bacteria; kingdom Pseudomonadati; phylum Pseudomonadota; class Alphaproteobacteria; order Hyphomicrobiales; family Rhizobiaceae; genus Rhizobium; species Rhizobium sp. AG855. The sequence continues at coordinate 141,947 of NZ_RAQG01000004.1, forward strand.
ATTTCTATATAGAATTGATAGACAATATAAGCTCGGCTCATTCGATCACATGAACGAGAGGACGAGCCAATGACGCGCAAGATCAAACTCGGGGCATTTCTTCCCGGTGGCGGCCAACATATTGCCTCCTGGCGGCATCCGGATCAGCCGGTTGACGGAGCCGTCAGCTTCGAGTTTCACAAACAGCTGGCATTGACCGCCGAGCGCGGATTGTTCGACGCCTATTTCCTCGCGGATGGCCTGGCCGTGGGGTTTGGCGGTGCGCGTGAAGGTGGCAATGCAAGGGTCGCAGGCTTCGAGCCCGTCACGCTTTTTTCGGCCCTTGCCCCGTTCACCACCCATCTCGGTTTTATCGCGACCGCCTCGACCACGTATGAAGAACCTTTTACCACCGCGCGAAAATTTGCTTCGCTCGATCTCATCTCCGATGGTCGCGCGGGGTGGAACGTCGTCACCACGACGGGTGACGCAACTGCGCAGAATTTCAATCGCGATCAGCAACTGCCGCATGCCGAGCGATACAAGCGCGCCGCCGAGCACGTCGACGTCGTCAAGAAGCTCTGGGACAGTTTCGAGGACGATGCCTTCATCCGCGAGAAGGACACTGGCGTCTTCTTCGATCCCAGCAAGCTGCATGACGCCGATCACCGGGGCGAGCATTTCAAGGTCAAGGGACCGCTCAACGTCTCGCGCTCCCGCCAAGGGCATCCCGTCATCGTCCAGGCTGGCCAGTCAGACGACGGTCGTGGTCTTGCTGCCGCAACGGCGGAAGTGATCTTTACCGCTCACCAGCATATCGAGACCGCACAGGAGTTCTACCGCGACATCAAGAACCGTGCACGCGGCGTCGGGCGCAATCCCCACCATGTCTTGATCATGCCCGGTGTTTCTCCCTTTATCGGTCGTAGCGAAGAAGAGGCACGCGAAAAATATGATCGCCTGACTTCGCTGATCCTGGAAGAAGACGGCATCGGCCTGCTCAACGGTCTGACAGGCGGTACGCTCGATCTGAAGGGCTTTGATCTCGATGGTCCGCTGCCGCCAGCTCCGCCGACCGAGGGCATGAAAAGCCGCCAGGCGCTGATCCGACAAATCGCAGACGAGAATAATTTTACCATTCGTCAGCTTTATCAGTGGGTTGCCTCGGCGCGGGGCCATTTTACCATCGTCGGCACGCCCGTGCAGATCGCCGATACACTGCAGGAATGGTTCGAGAATGAAGCGGCTGATGGCTTCAACATCCTGCCACCATGGCTGCCGACAGGTCTCGACGATTTCGTCGAACTCGTCATACCCGAGTTGCAGCGCCGCGGGCTGTTCCGCACCGCCTATGAGGGCCGAACCCTGCGTGAGAACCTCGGCCTGCCGTTCCCCATCAACCGCTACACCGCCGACCGCTCGGTCGTCCAGGCTGCCGAGTGAGGTCCGCCATGTCCTATGAAGATATCCAGCACGCAAGGGCCTACGGGATTCGTCTCTCGCCGGCTACGGTGCCCGCACAGCGCTGGCTGAACAACACGGCAGCGCTCATCACGCCTTACCTCGCCCGCTATGGCCTTGTGATCGTTTTCCTGATCCTCTGGCAGGCTTCGTCCAAACTCGGATGGGTCAACGCCTCGGTCTTTCCGCCGCTCGACCAGATCCGCCACCTCTCCAAGACCTTCACCCTCAACGGAAAGCCGCTGCCGATCCTGAAAGATCTGAACCTGACCATTTCGTCCGGCGAAAGCCTCGCTATCGTGGGTGCCAGTGGCTCCGGCAAGACGACACTTCTTCGGATCCTTGCGGGGCTGGAAGAGGCTGACGCAGGTGATGTGTTGATCGCCGGTCGGCGTATTCGCGGCGTCGGTACCGAACGGGCCGTGATTTTCCAGGAGCCGCGCCTTTTGCCCTGGCTGACTGTCATCGACAATATCGGCTTCGGTCTTGAAACGAGAGGAGTGTCCCGCGATGAGGCGCGTTTCATTTCGCAGCGTTATGTCGACCTCGTTGGGCTCAAGGGCTTCGAAACCGCCTATCCCCGCCAGCTTTCGGGCGGCATGGCACAGCGAGTCGGAATCGCCCGCGCGCTTGCCGTCCAGCCGGAAATCCTCCTGCTCGACGAACCGCTTGGCGCACTTGATGCGATGACCAAGATCGGGATGCAGCAGGAACTGGCCCGGATCTGGAAGGAGGAGGACGTGACGACTGTGCTGGTGACCCACGATCTCGAAGAAGCAATCTTCCTTGCCGACCGGATACTGGTGCTCCCCCGCGAAAAGGGCGGAGAGCCGCAGTTCATCGACATCGATATTCCGCGCCCGCGTGATCGCAGCACTCCGCACTTCGTTCGGCAAAGAGAAGAACTTCTGAGGCTGTTCGGTCTCCACTGAGTGGCTTCGATTGGCCTCTCTGTTCTACCGTTCGCGACGGGCCATGAAGGCAAGACGTTCGAAGAGATGAATGTCCTGTTCGTTCTTGAGCAGAGCGCCATGCAGCTTCGGGAGTGACTGTTTCGGATCTCCGCGCAAGTCTGCGGGATCGATGTCCTCTGAAACCAGGAGCCGGATCCAGTCGAGCGCCTCGGATGTCGACGGTTTCTTCTTCAATCCGGGTGTCTCGCGGATTTCGTAGAACTGCGTAAGGGCGTTGCGGATCAGGGTCTTCTTGATGCCGGGGTAATGGACTTCCACAATCCGCTCCAGCGTCTCTGCATCCGGGAAGCGGATGTAGTGGAAGAAACAACGGCGCAGGAAAGCATCGGGCAGTTCCTTTTCGTTGTTTGAGGTGATGATGACGATCGGACGCACACGCGCTGCCACGGTCTGGCCGGTCTCGTAGACATGGAATTCCATGCGGTCGAGTTCCTGGAGCAGGTCGTTGGGAAATTCTATGTCGGCCTTGTCGATCTCGTCGATCAGCAGCACCACCTTCTTTTCCGCTGCAAACGCCTGCCAGAGCTTGCCACGGCGGATGTAGTTGTGGACGTCGTTGACGCGCGCCTCACCCAACTGGCTGTCGCGTAGCCGCGAGACCGCATCGTATTCGTATAGCCCTTGCTGTGCCTTGGTCGTGGACTTTACGCTCCATTCCAAGATGTCGAGGCCGAGTGCCGAGGCCACCTGACGGGCGAGTTCGGTCTTGCCCGTGCCGGGTTCTCCCTTGACGAGCAGGGGCCGCTCCAGACGGATCGCGGCGTTCACAGCAATCATCAGATCCCTGTCTGCAACGTAATCGGCGGTTCCCTCGAATTGCATGGATCTATCTTGTCCCTCTCGCTGCCACGCCGATACCTGATTGCCGAGGCTAGCGAGGCGGCGGCTGGGGTGCAAGCTGCTGCACTGCGGACTGGAGGGAGGGTGAGATATAACTTGTATTTCCCCACAGATCTGACAGGCTGAAATAACAGAGTTTTTGCCTGTCCTTCTATGCTATGCCCACTCCTCTAGGACAGGTTTGGGCCTGAGGCATTCATCCAGGCGCCTCCACTGCCGATCCATCCGCTGCTTCATGCAGAGATCGTCAATTCGTGCCGCAACACACAAGTCGTGCCTTTCTCCGATGAACACACCGGTCTGCCTTCTAGCCGATCGGGCTTACCGTACCGCAGCGGAGGACGTGCGGAGGAGGCTCGCATGAGCAGACATAAATATCTGGTCGGCGCCATGATCGTCCTCAAGGACGGTCCCGTCCGTCTCGCCCGGACGACCGGGGTCTGCAAAATACTCGCAACCCTGCCGGAGACCGGCGGCGCTCTGCAATATCGAATCCGCTTTGAAAGCGAGGGGTTCGATCGTTGTGTAGCGGAAGACGACATCGACCCGGACCGCAGCCATGGCTGCGTGCCGGAACCAACGACGAAAAGCAAGGAACAGGTATCATGGCTAAAGGCCAGCAGCGTTCGAACCGCGAAGTAAGAAAGCCGAAGAAGGACAAGGAGAAGCCGTCATCCGCGCCGGTCTCCACCTTCAATACCCAGATGAAGAGCGCCGAGACGTCGGGCGCGAAGAAGCGGTAGTCGCGGGGCGCTGGCAGTTCTCGATGCCTGCCGGCCTGTTCTCTTTCATTGGCTTCCCGCCTCGTACCAGCATCGAGCATTCGCCTTTCCCTTTTGCCTGAAGATGCGCTAAGGGCAGGCGCATGAAACCTGCGTCCTTTACTATCCTCCTTGGCGGACATCTGACTGTGACGGACCGCCTTAAAGCGCTGACTGCGGGCAGCCGTGCGATCGCCGCCGACAGCGGTATGCGGCATGCATCCGCTCTCGGGATTGTGCCTGAGCTTTGGGCCGGCGACTTCGACAGCAGCGATGCGGCTCTTATCGCACAATGGCCGATTGTCGAGCGCAGAACCTATCCCGCGACCAAGGCGGCTACCGACGGCGAAATTGCTGTTGCCGAAGCCATTGCACGCGGTGCCACGCGTCTCATTGTCGCCGGTGCGCTCGGCGGCGAGCGGTCCGACCACGCGCTCCAGCACCATCTGAATGCTCTCGGCCTTGTCGAAGATGGATTCGAGGTCGTGTTGACCTCCGGTGAGGAAGAGGCCTATCCCTTTGCCGACGAAAGTGAGCTCGAACTGGAACTGCCCAAGGGAGCTCTCTTCTCGGTGCTGGGTTTTACTGCGCTTGAGGGGCTGACAATCCGCAACGCACGTTATCCGCTCACCGATTTCTCGCTGGCCTTCGGGTCGTCGCGTACCATTTCCAATGTTGCCGAAGGTCCAATTTCGGTCTCGCTCACCCGTGGCCGCGCTGTTCTTCTGGCGCGCCCTTACGATTTTTCCGGAGCCTGAAGCCTTGGCGCCTCCCATTCTGAAACTCGACGACATCTTCCTGTCTTTCGGTGGCACGCCGCTGCTGAATGGAGCCGGACTGCAGGTGGAACCCGGAGACCGTATCTGCCTGGTGGGACGTAACGGTTCGGGCAAATCGACGCTGATGAAAATCGCAGCCGGTCTTGTCGAGGCTCAATCGGGCGAAGTGTTTCGCCACCCCTCTTCGACGATCCGTTACCTTGAACAAGCGCCGGATTTTGCCGGCTATGCCACCGTGCAGGCCTATGCCGAAGCGGGGCTGGGACCGGGTGACGATCCCTATCGCGTGACCTATCTGCTCGAGCATCTCGGCCTTACCGGTCAGGAAGATCCGACACGCCTCTCCGGCGGCGAGGCGCGGCGCGCGGCGCTTGCCCGCGTGCTGGCGCCGGAGCCTGATATCCTGATGCTCGACGAGCCGACCAACCACCTCGACTTGCCGACGATCGAATGGCTGGAAGGCGAGCTGCAGAAGACGCGAAGCGCGCTTGTTCTGATTTCCCATGACCGCCGGTTTCTTGAGAAGATATCAACTGCCACCGTCTGGCTCGATCGCGGCCTGTCACGGCGCCTCGCCCGGGGCTTTGCCCATTTCGAGGAGTGGCGCGACAAGGTTCTGGAAGAGGAAGAAATCGAGCAGCACAAGCTTGGCCGGCAGATCGAACGCGAAGAGCACTGGTTGCGCTATGGCGTGACGGCAAGACGCAAGCGCAACATGCGGCGCCTTGGCAACTTGCAGGCTTTGCGGGCCGATTATCGCGGTCATAAGGGGCCGCAGGGCACGATCCAGGCTGCCGTCAGCGAAGGCCGCGAGAGCGGTAAGCTCGTCGTCGAGGCGGAAAAGATCACCAAGGCCTATAGTGAGCGGACCATCGTCGCCCCCTTCTCGATCCGCGTACATCGTGGCGATTGTATCGGCCTGATCGGTCCGAATGGTGCCGGCAAGACGACGCTTCTCAAGATGTTGACTGGCCAGTTGCAGCCTGACGACGGCGTGATCAAGCTCGGCACCAATCTGGAAATTGCGGTTCTCGACCAGAAGCGCGAGGACCTCAATCCGGATGATTCGCTTGCCCATTACCTGACCGATGGCCGGGGCGAGAATCTGCTGGTAAACGGCGAACAGAAGCATGTTACCGGCTACATGAAGGATTTTCTTTTCCAGCCGGAACAGGCGCGCACGCCGATCCGCAATCTCTCTGGCGGCGAACGCGCGCGGCTGATGCTGGCGCGGATCATGGCGAAGCCTTCCAACCTGCTGATCCTTGATGAGCCGACCAACGACCTCGACATCGAGACGCTCGACCTGTTGCAGGAAATCGTGGCGGGTTATGCTGGCACGGTCATTCTTGTCAGCCATGACCGCGACTTCCTCGACCGAACCGTGACATCAACCATCGCGCCGGCCAATCCGGATGCGCCTGACGGTCGCTGGATCGAATATGCCGGCGGCTATTCGGATATGCTGGCCCAGCGCAAGGGCGTCGAGGACGAGCGCAAGCGTGCGGAGAAGGCCGAGAAGGCCAAGACCCAGGACGCGGGCGGCGGAAAGCCGGCGGAGACGGGCTCGAAAGGCAAGGGAAAGCTGTCCTTCAAGCAGAAATTCGCGCTCGAAAACCTGCCGAAGGAAATGGAGAAGGCGGAAAAGGAGATCGCTGCACGCGAAGCGAAGATGGCTGATCCCAACCTCTTCACGAAGGATCCAGCGACCTTCAACACGTTGGCGGCGGAAATGGAGAAGCTTCGTGCCGACATCACGCGGTGGGAAGAGGAATGGCTGGAACTCGAAATGCTGCGCGAGGAACTTGAGGGGTGAGTTTCAGATTCAGGATGCGAGATCCGTCACGCGCTCAAGATGCACCAGCCTCGCGTCGGTGGCCTTAGCGAAAGCGGCGGAACGGCCGATGTAGAGCAGGGTCGTGCCGGTCATTTCTCCGAGCAGCGCTGCCAGACGAGCCTCTGTCTCCGGCTCCAACCCCTCCAGCACGTCGTGCATCACGATCCAGCGTGGTTTGCGCAGGAGAATGTTGGCGAAGGCAAGCGCCATCTGTTCGTCTTTGTCGAGAAGCCGTTCCCAGCGCGCGCGCTCATCGAGTCGCGTGCCGAGATGCTGCAGTCCGACCTTCTCCAATGCAGCCTTTATGTCAGCATCGGCAAAATTTGTAGACGCTACGGGATAGGCGAGCAGGCTGCGCAACCTGCCTTCCGGCAGGTAGCCAATCTGCGGCACGTAGAGGATGTCCGCCGTAGCGGGGAGAAGGATCTTTCCCGTTCCGAAGGGCCACAGGCCCGCAAGGGCATTGAAGAACAGCTTGCGATTGACCCCCTGGTCGCCATTGACCATCACATGCTCGCCGGGAACGATGTCCACATCCCGTTCGACGAGGCGAAAGGCGCCCGGATTGCCTTCGCCTGGTATGCGTGGCCCGATGACGATGCCCTTCAGACTTAGTGTTCCGTCCTTTGACGCACCGATCTGGATTCTGGGGGCATCCAGCGCCTCGTTGTCCATGGCAGCCAGAGCGGCACGGAATACCGTGACGCGGAGCAGGGCTGCGCGCCAGTCGGCAATCTGGCCGAAATTGTCGACATACCAGCGGAGAGCCGAATAGACCTGGGTGAAGGCCGCTGCCGCCATCATCAGGCCACCGAACGTGATGGTGCCGGAGAAATAGGCGGGCGAGGCGATCAGGATCGGGACGATGATCGCCAGCCAGCCAAAGCCCGCCGTCACCCAGGTGAGATTGGTGAGTGCCAGGGCCAGATGCCGTATCGATCCCAAAACGCTGTCCAGCGTTTGATGGATGTGACGGCTTTCGGTCTCTTCGCCTCGGGCGACGGCAATGGCCTCGAGGTTTTCATTCGCGCGCATCAGCGAAAATCGCAGATCGGCCTCGCGGGCATAACGTTCGGCGTTGAGGTTCGACAGCTTATGTCCGACAAGGCGGCTCAAAAGCGATGCAGCAAGCGCATACAAAATCGCGCCCCACACCATGTATCCGGGAATCCGGAAGCTCCATTCCCCAAGCTTGAAGACGATGTCGCTCGACAGGCCCCAGAGGACTCCGATGAAGCTGACCAGAAGGATGGTCGCGTTGAAGAGGCCGATCGACAACGATGTCGTCATTTCGGCGAGCTTGCGCGCATCTTCGTGCAGGCGCTGGTCCGGATTAACACCGAGTGGGCTCGTCATCGAAAGGCGGAAAGCGCGGCGCCCCTTGAGCCACTGATCGATGACGTCGCGCGTCAGGCCTTCCCGCATGTGTAGCGCTGTCATCTGGTTCAGCCATGCCTGCACGACGTTAAGGACAAGAAGCGCGCCCGCGATGGCAGCGAAATTGCGTAGCTCCTGGAGGAATGCCGGCAGGTTCCTCTGCTCCAGGGCATTGTAGAAGGGCGCATTCCAGTGGTTCAGCATCACCGTGCCATAGGCCGTGGCCAGGATGACCGCGACGAGCGCAAAGGCGAAGGTCAGAATGCGGTTGCGGATGGCCGAGTGCCAAAAGCTGTCCAGCGCAATGGCCATCTGGCGGCGGAAGCTTGCTTCGACGGAGGCGATGGTCTGATCAACGGAGGGCGACTTTCCGCTCATTTCACTCGTCATGCCTTCATGCCTTGGCTCGTTCAACTATACTCTCATTGTCTGCCTAGCATGGCGAGATTGCGTTTCGATTACCAGCGATGCGGCCGCGCAGTTTGAGCCACCTTGCACTCGGCGGCCCACCGCGCTATTTCTCCTTCTGCTCTAACGGGGTGCCCTTCGATCTTTCCGGATCGAAATGCTGAGAGGCGAAAGCCAACCCGCGGAACCTGATCCGGTTAACACCGGCGGAGGGATTAGACGCGTCGAAAGAAAACGCCCTATCCCCGATATCGATGAACTTTTGGAGGAGGGCGTCATGCCGTCATGTCTATCTAAAATTTTCCGCGCGGGCCTTGCCGCAGCCGCTTTGTCCGTCGGCCTCTCCATGCCGGTGCAGGCGGCCGACAAGGTTTTGACCGTCTACACCTATGAGAGTTTCATCTCCGAATGGGGTCCGGGGCCGAAGGTGCAGGAAGCCTTTGAAAAGATCTGCGCATGCAAGGTCCAATTCGTCGGCGTGGCGGATGGAGTTGCGCTCCTGACCCGGCTCAAGCTCGAGGGTGAAAGCTCCAAGGCCGATGTCGTGCTCGGGCTCGATACCAACCTGGTCGAGGAAGCCAAGCAGACCGGATTGTTCGACACGTCCGGGATCGACGCCTCAAAAGCGAAGGTTCCTGGCGGCTTTGCCGATGACGTCTTCGTGCCTTACGACTACGGGCATTTCGCCGTGATCTATGACACGCAGACGATCAAAACCCCGCCGAAAAGTCTGAAAGAACTGGTCGAGGGTGACCCCAGCCAGAAGATCGTCATCGAGGATCCGCGCACGTCGACGCCGGGTCTCGGCCTGCTGCTCTGGGTGAAGTCGGTCTATGGTGACAAGGCGCCTGACGCCTGGGCGAAGCTCAAGGGTCGCGTGCTGACCGTGACTCCAGGCTGGTCGGAGGCCTATGGCCTGTTCACCAAGGGTGAGGCGCCGATGGTGTTGTCCTACACCACGTCGCCGGCCTATCACATGGTCGCAGAGCAGACGGATCGCTATCAGGCGGCTGACTTCTCCGAAGGACACTACATCCAGATCGAGGTTGCCGGCATCCTCAAGAATGCACCGGAAAAGGTGCTTGCACGCCAGTTCCTCGCATTCATGCTGGAGCCCGGCTTTCAGGACACGATCCCCACCAACAACTGGATGATGCCGGTTGCCGCCACGTCCGAACCGCTGCCGGATGCCTTCGGCAAGCTCGTCCAACCGAAGACGACCTTCCTGATGAGCCCGGCAGAAGTGGCAGCCAATCGTCAGGCCTGGATCGACGAGTGGCTCAGGGCCATAACGCTGAACTGACGGGCCTGATGCTGCGCCCACTCCATCAGCTGAGACGCACGAGGCTGCCCGCTCTTGTGGGCGGTCTTCTCGTCTTGATGGCAGTATTGAGCTTTGTCGGCGTGGCGGTCGTCATGCTGCTATCCGGGCGTAAGGGTGGGCTGCTGCAGGCGTTCTCTGATCCGGTTGTTCGCTCGGTGCTGGGCTTCACGCTGTGGCAGGCTCTTCTCTCCACTTTGATTTCCGTCGGACTTGCCTTGCCCGTCGCCAGTGCGCTTGTCCGTCAGCCGTCGTTTCCTGGTCGACCATGGCTTATCCGGCTGATGGCGGTGCCGATGGGCATGCCTGTCCTGATCGGCGCACTTGGCCTGATTGGCGTGTTTGGCCGAAACGGCCTGGTTAATCACGTGCTCGCGGGTGTGGGGTTTTCTCAGCCGATCTCGATCTACGGACTTTCCGGAATTCTGATTGCCCACGTCTTCTTCAACCTGCCGCTTGCGACGCGTCTGATGCTGTCCGCGCTGGAACGTGTGCCGGCGGAATACTGGCGTTCGGCCGCCAGCCTGGGTTTTTCACCCCTGTCCACCTTCCGTTTCATCGAATGGCCGGTGCTTGCGCGGGTCATCCCAGGCGCCGCCGGTCTGATCTTCATGCTCTGCGTCACGAGCTTCACCCTCGTGCTTGTCTTTGGCGGCGGGCCGGCCGCGACCACGATCGAGGTCGCGATTTATCAGGCGCTGCGCTTCGACTTTGATCCGGCGCGCGCGGTCTCCCTTGCATTGGTCCAGATTACGGTGACTGGTTGCGTTCTCGCGGTCCTCAGTCTTTTGCCCGCAGCTGCTGATGTGGGCACGACCAGCGGCCGAGGCTTTGTCCGTTTCGATGGCCGGCACCCTGCCATCCGAATGATGGATGTGATGGTTCTGTTGTCCACCAGTCTGTTTCTCTTGCTGCCGCTTGGCCAGGTTGTCGTCTCCGGCTTGCAGGCCGACCTACTTCAATTGGTGGCCCAACCCGCATTCAGGCACGCAGCGTCGACCAGCCTTCTCGTCGCATTGGGCGCGGGTCTCGTCGCCACTTTTGGCGCCTATGGCATCATTGCAGCGCATAGCCAGCTATCCACTGACCATTCCGCATCTTTGCTCGCCCGCGTCTTCTCCATGAGTCTCGCGGGGGCTTCATCGCTGGTTCTGCTCATTCCAACCAGCGTCCTTGCCACTGGCTGGTTTCTGGCGTTGCGATTGCGGGGCGATGTGGCCGTCTTTGCGCCTGTTATCGTCATTGGCATCAACGCGTTGATGGCTCTGCCCTTTGCCGTTCGCGTGCTGGGGCCTGCCTTTTTTGAGCATCGCGCCCGTACCGGCCAACTTTCCGAAAGCCTGGGTCTGTCGGTCGGTCAGAGGTTGCGCTTCATCGACTGGCCGGTTCTGAGGGGGCCGCTCTTGACCGCGCTCGCCTTCGCGATGGCGCTTTCTTTAGGCGATCTCGGTGCCGTCGCGCTCTTCGGCTCTGAGAATATCTCCACCTTGCCGACGCTCATTTACGCGCGGATGGGCAGTTATCGCAGCAACGATGCCGATGGTCTTGCCCTGATCCTCGGTCTAATTTGCCTGGTCCTGGCACTGATCGGAGCGCCCCAAGCCATGAAGAAGAAGGAGCAGAACGATGCCGCCTAACGCGTCTGCCTCTGTCCGACTCGACAATGTTCGCCTCCTGCTTGGTAAGACCCGCTTTCATTTCGACTGCGAATTCAGGAGCGCCGCAGTCACTGCTGTCGTCGGGCCCTCGGGCGCGGGGAAGTCGACACTGCTGAACCTGGTATCTGGCTTTGAGCGCCCGGACAGCGGCGTGGTTCAGATCGGCGGAACTGATGTTACCCGTCTGGCGCCGGCAGAACGACCGATTTCCCTGGTCTTCCAGGACAACAACCTGTTTTCGCATCTGGATCTCTTCACCAATATCGGGCTCGGCATTCATCCCGCTCTCAGGCTGCGGCCAGCGGACCGCATGGCCATATCCCAGGCGCTCGAACGCGTTGGCCTCGCAGGTTACGAGCGACGCCTGCCCGGATCCTTGTCTGGCGGAGAGCGCCAGCGCGTGGCCTTTGCACGGGCGCTTGTGCGCCTACGCCCTGTGCTCCTGCTTGACGAGCCATTTGCCGCGCTCGACCCGGGCCTCCGATCCTCCATGGTCGAACTGCTTGCCGCTCTTCACGAGGAGACCGGCGCCACCGTGCTTCTGGTGACGCATGATCCGCGTGACCTTGAGCGCCTTGCCAGTCGCGTGGTTTTCATCGATGCCGGGAGCGTGCTGGTTGATGCGCCCACTGCAGCATTTCTTGCACGGTTCGATCTTCCTCCCGTCCGTGCCTTCCTTGGCGTAGCTCCTTCCGGGGAACCTTCGCCTTAATTTGGTCGTTCGCTCCTGTCATGCGGCCAGTGAATGGTTGCCCAGCGCGGCAGGGGCTTGGTCAATGCGGTTGCGGCCACTATGGTCTAGAGGATGCGACAGTTTCGCTTTATGGAAATGAGCCCATGGATCGATTCCAAACGATTCTGGAGCCAGGCAAACGGATGCTGCACCCGAGACCTGCCGACAGGGCGGAACCTCGGGCACAGGGTGAAGGGGCAGGATGCAGTTTTTCAGCCGGAACAGCGCGATGGCTGCCGATAGTGATCGGCGGCGCCGGCCTGCAAGGCTTGCGTCGACGGTGGCTGCGTTCGTTACGAGCGGGGTGATCCTGTCTTCCTGCCAGTCGCTGTTCGAGCAGGCCTATGAGCCTTCCGTCTCGCCTTCCAGCAATCCGCAGATCGTCGAGGAAGTCCAGAAGGGCGATCCCCGGGCCCAGATGGGTGCACGCGAGCATCCTCGCATCGTTGCATCGTATGGCGGGGAATATTCCGATGCGAAGACAGAACGCCTCGTTGCCCGTATTGCCGGGGCCCTGACGGCTGTCTCGGAAAACCCGAACCAGTCCTACCGGATCACCATTCTCAACTCGCCTGCGATCAACGCCTTTGCCTTGCCTGGAGGCTATCTCTATGTCACGCGCGGCCTGCTTGCGCTGGCCAATGACGCCTCTGAAGTCGCGGCCGTACTCAGCCATGAAATGGCGCATGTGACGGCCAATCACGGCATCGAGCGGCAGCGCCGAGAAGAGGCGGAAGTGATTGCGAGCCGGGTCGTCGCCGAGGTTCTCTCCAGCGATCTGGCCGGCAAGCAGGCGCTTGCTCGGGGCAAACTGCGTCTTGCCGCTTTCTCACGTCAGCAGGAACTGCAGGCCGACGTCATCGGGGTGCGAACCTTGGGCGAAGCTGGTTACGACCCTTATGCAGCTGCCCGGTTCCTCGATTCCATGGCCCGCTACAGCCAGTTTACCTCCGTCGATCCAGACGCTGACCAGAGCCTGGACTTTCTGTCGAGCCATCCGAACGCGCCGCAGCGCGTCGAGCTCGCCAAGCGCCATGCTCGCGCCTTCGGCCCCGAAGGCACTCACGGCGAAACGGGTCGTGACTATTATCTCAACGGGATCGATGGGCTTCTCTATGGCGACAGCCCGCAGGAAGGTTTCGTTCGCGGCCAGACTTTCCTGCATGGGCAGCTCGGCATTCGCTTCGACGTGCCCGTCGGTTTCCAGATCGACAACAAGGTCGAAGCTGTGCTCGCCACCGGTCCAGGTGATGTGGCCATCCGCTTTGACGGTGTGGCCGACAATCAGAAGATCAGCCTGCCAAACTATATCTCCAGTGGCTGGGTTACTGGCCTGCTGCCGGATACGATCCAGACGATTTCCGTCAATGGTCTCGAAGCCGCGACTGCAAAGGCTTCTGCTGACCGGTGGGATTTCGACATTACCGTCATTCGTATCGGACCGCAGATCTTCCGCTTTCTGACCGCTGTGCCGAAGGGCAGCCCTGCTCTCGAAACCACGGCTGCGCAGTTGCGCGCATCCTTCCGACGTATCACGCCCCAGGAGGCCGCGTCGCTGAAGCCGTTGCGGGTGCGTGTCGTGACCGTTGGCTCAGGAGATACCGTCGGGACTTTGTCTGCGCGCATGATGGGAACAGAGCGAAAGCTTGAACTCTTCCGCTTGATCAATGCTCTCGGTCCAACATCGACTGTAGCGCCTGGCATGCGGGTCAAGATCATTTCCGAGTAGGAAAAGGTCGACGCAAACGAAACAAGCCGGCGTTTCCGCCGGCTTTAGCCTTCCAAATCAATAGTATCGGTCAATAGGCCATCTCGTAGCGGGCGGCGGTCGGTGCCCTGTCGGTGAGGGCCATTTTGAGCTTTTCCAATGCACGCGTTTCGATTTGTCGAACACGCTCCTTTGAAATGCCGAGCTCCACACCGAGCTCCTCCAGCGTTGCCCCGTCTTCGGTCAGGCGGCGGGCCTTGATGATCCGATTTTCCCGCTCGTTCAAACGGTTCAGGGCATCTTTCAGCCAGCCGTTCCAGCGTTCTCCATCAATGATCGAGGTCACCTGTTCGTCCGGCAAGGCTTCTTTGCTTTCCAGCATGTCCAGCTGTTCGGTTCCTTCTCCGTTGCGCCCGGCAACTGGCGTCTGAAGCGAAGCATCATTTCCGGAGAGCCGGGCATCCATAGACTGCACATCCGAGAGGCTGACGCCGAGCGCGGTGGCAATTTCCTGATGGATCGCCTGATCCGAGAGACGATTATCGCCCTGCGCAAGCTTGGCGCGAAGGCGGCGGAGGTTGAAGAACAGAGCCTTTTGACTGGAACTTGTGCCGCCCCGGACGATCGACCAATTGCGCAGGATGTAGTCCTGCATGGATGCTCGGATCCACCAGCCGGCATAAGTCGAGAAACGCACTTCACGGCCAGGGTCGAAGCGGGCTGCGGCTTCCAGCAGGCCGATATATCCTTCCTGGATGAGATCGTTCAGCGGCAGGCCGAAACCTCGGAATTTTGACGCCATGGCGATGACAAGCCGCATGTGGGCTTGGGCAATCCGGTTCCGGGCACTCTGATCGTCGTGTTCTTTCCAGCGGATAGCGAGATCGAGCTCTTCTTCCCGTTCCAGATAGGGCTGGGACATCGCGTATCTGATGATGTGTCTGTCAGCGGATATGGCCTTCATCGAAACATCTCCCTGGGTCTTGGGGGGACCGCACGCCGGCAGCCCGTTTTCCGGCATTTCCTGTTGAACGGCCCAAAGCCGCTCATGTTCCAACCGATCCCTTTTGTGGATGGCTGGCATTGGCCTGCGAATGCTTTCTGATGAGGTTTACGCAAGCACTGGCGTGTCGGATTGCCGCCTGACCAATGGTTGGCGACTTCGGAAGGCCCTATCACGGAGAAGTGAGGTCGCTGGTCCCCTCAATCGGTCGACCAACGAAAAACGGCGCGGGTTGCCCCACGCCGTTCAATCGGTTTTGCCTTCAGTCAGATCAGGCGGACAGTGCCTTGAACTCTGCAAGGATCGCGTCACCCATCTCGACGGTCCCAACCTGGCGCGCACCGTCCGCCATGATGTCGCCGGTGCGGATACCCTTGTCGAGGACGTTGGCGATCGCCTTTTCCAGGCGGTCGGCTTCGGTCACCATGTTGAAGGAGTAGCGCAGGCACATGGCAAAGGAGGCGATCATCGCGATCGGGTTGGCGATGCCCTTGCCGGCGATGTCGGGAGCCGAGCCATGGACCGGCTCATAAAGCGCCTTGCGCTTGCCAGTCTTGCCGTCGGGAGCGCCGAGCGAGGCGGAAGGCAGCATGCCGAGCGAACCCGTCAGCATCGCAGCGACGTCGGAGAGCATATCGCCGAAAAGGTTATCGGTGACGATGACGTCGAACTGCTTCGGTGCACGGACGAGCTGCATGCCGCCGGCATCGGCCAACATGTGGTCGAGCTGGACGTCGGCAAACTTTTCCTTGTGTGTGGCGGTCACGACCTGGTTCCAAAGCACACCGGACTTCATGACGTTGCGCTTTTCCATCGAGCACACACGGTTGTTGCGGGTGCGGGCCAGTTCGAAAGCGACGGCCGAGATGCGTTCGATCTCGTAGGTATCATAAACCTGGGTGTCGACGGCGCGCTTCTGGCCGTTGCCGAGGTCGGTGATCGTCTTCGGCTCGCCGAAATAGACGCCGCCGGTCAACTCACGCACGATCAGGATATCGAGCCCTTCGACCAGTTCCGGCTTCAGCGACGAAGCGTTGGCAAGTGCCGGATAGCAGATTGCCGGACGCAGATTGGCGAAGAGTTCTAGATCCTTGCGCAGACGCAGCAGGCCGGCCTCCGGGCGGACGTCATAGGGGACGTCGTCCCACTTCGGTCCACCGACGGCGCCGAAGAGCACGGCATCTGCGGCCAGCGCCTTGGCCATGTCTTCTTCCGAAATCGCCACGCCATGCGCGTCATAGGCCGAACCGCCGACGAGGCCTTCATCGGTCACGAAGCCGGCACCCTGTTCCTCGTTCATGTAGGCGATGATCTTGCGGACTTCGGCCATGGCCTCGGGGCCGATGCCGTCACCGGGCAGCAGGAGAAGATTGCGAGCCGTCATGGAAACCCTCCACTCGAAAAAGAAGTCGCGGCTTCTTACGCGCCGGGCAGGGCCTTTTCAAGCGAGATAGGCCGGAAACGGTACGGTTCAGAGCGGGCGGTCGATGTTGGGACATGGTTGACCCGGCAGGTTCCTAGGTCCAAAACGCTGCATCCCTCCAGCCTGTTCGAGTGCCGCATGCCGCTTTCGCCCCTCCATATCGAAACACCTCTGCTTCGAACCGCCGCCGATTACAGTGAAAGCGGTCTGCCGCTGTGGTTGAAGCTCGATGCGCTGCAGCCCTCCGGTAGCTTCAAGCTACGCGGTGTCGGTCTCCTCTGCCAACATGAGGTCGCCAAGGGCGCCCGCGAGATCTTCTGTGCGTCAGGCGGCAACGCCGGTATCGCTGCCGCTGTTGCTGGGCGCGCGCTCGGGGTGCCGGTGACGATCTTCGTTCCGGAAACCACGTCGACCGAGGTTCGCACCCGCATCTCTGCTACCGGAGCAAAAGTGTTGGTACATGGGTCGGTCTTCGACGAGGCCAATGCGCATGCCGTCGCGCTCGCGGCCGAGCGCAAGGCGGCCTATGTCCATCCCTATGACCATCCGCTCCTCTGGGAGGGCCACGCCACTCTGATTGATGAGGTGGTTAAGGCTGGCGCCGAATTCGACTGTGTCGTGACGAGTGTCGGCGGTGGTGGTCTGTTGGCCGGCATTGTGGAGGGCCTCACGCGCAATGGGTTGCATGAGGTCCCTGTGATCGCGGTCGAGACGGAAGGGGCAGCTTCGCTTCATGCGGCTGTTCTTGCCAATGAACGTGTTACATTGCCGGCAATCACCTCCATTGCCAATTCGCTCGGTGCCCGTCAGGTCGCTCAGCATGTCTTCGATCTTCTGGATAAACATCCAATCGAAAGCGTCACGGTGACCGATGCTCAGGCGGTCAAAGCCTGCCTGAAATTTGCCGACGCGCAACGGATCCTCGTCGAGCCCGCCTGCGGCGCGGCCCTGGCTGTTGCCGACGTGCATGCCGATTTGCTTTCGCGTTTCAAGGCAGCGCTCATCGAGGTCTGCGGCGGTATAGGCGTGTCGCTCGCCGCGCTCGAAGCCTGGCGCGCACGCTTCCTCTGATCAAAGAAAAAAGCCGGGCACAGGCCCGGCTTCATCATCTCATTGCTTCAGTTCGCTTCAAGCCCAGGGGCGCTCAGCCGCGTTCGCCTTTTCGAAATTGGCGATGCTGTTCGCCTTTTCCAGCGTCAGGCCGATATCGTCGAGGCCATTCAGCATGCAGTGACGCTTGAAGGCGTCGAGCTCGAACGAAATCTTGCCGCCATCGGGACCGGTGATTTCCTGGGCTTCCAGATCGACGGTCAGCACGGCGTTCGAGCCGCGGCTTGCGTCGTCCATCAGCTTTTCGAGGTTCTCCGGGCTAACGACGATCGGCAGAATGCCGTTCTTGAAGCAGTTGTTGTAGAATATATCGGCAAACGAGGTCGAGATCACGCAGCGAATACCGAAATCAAGCAGAGCCCAAGGGGCATGTTCGCGCGAGGAGCCGCAACCGAAGTTGTCGCCGGCAACGAGGATCTGGGCGTTGCGGTAGGCAGGCTTGTTCAGCACGAAATCCGGGTTTTCCGAACCGTCTTCCTTGTAGCGAGCCTCGGCGAAGAGGCCGGTGCCAAGGCCCGTACGCTTGATCGTCTTGAGGTAATCCTTGGGGATGATCATGTCCGTGTCGATGTTGACGACCGGAAGCGGTGCAGCGACACCGGTGAGCTTTACGAACTTGTCCATCAGTCTGCCTTCAATCTGGCTTCAATGCTGTCGATGCCTCGCCCTTAGAGCAAAACCGCAGAAAATTGAAGGAGAATCTTGAGGCTGCCTCAGCGGCACCTGAAGTGCGAGCCGGCGCGCTAAAAGTTTATCACCCGAAATGCGGGTGATTGCAGTAGGCAGGACTTGTCTGCGATCAGAGGTCGATGATCGTGCCTTTGCCGTCGTTCCAGACGCGAACGTCTTCTCGACGCTTCGCCTTGGCGTAGACAGGCGCACGCTTCGTCTTGCCCATAAGCATGCGGGCACCGAGCGTTACGGTCAGGAGCGCACCAATCACCAGCGTCAGCGAAACCGCGAAAGCGGCTGCGAGACCGACAAAGGCAAGGGCCGCGATGGCGTAAGCGGCGGAACGGAAAATCTGCATGATCGTGTCCTTTCTCGATGACCAAGGTGGTCCTTATTCTCAAGCAATGCAAGGCCCTTTCACCCAATTGTCATCTTGCGCGGCAAGCCAAAGCTTGCCAGAACGCTCGTATGACATCCGAGGCTACTTCTTTTCGCGCGCATCATACGTCCCGGCTCCGCCGCTCGGTGCTGACGGTCCCGGCAATCAACGAGCGGGCCATGGCTAAGGTAGGCAGTCTGGATTGCGACGCCGTCATCTTCGATCTTGAAGATTCCGTCGCCGATGACCGGAAGGCCGAAGCGCGTCGCAATGTCCTCAAATTCCTGCAGAATTCGGCCCTTGGCCCTTGCGAACGCATCATCAGGACCAACGCAACGGACACCCCGCATTTCCGCGAAGACATGGCGCTCGTCCTCGAGGTTTTGCCAGACGCCGTTCTGCTGCCGAAGGTGGAGGAGCCGGTTACGGTCCAGGACGTTGCGGAAGTGCTTTCCGAACAGGATGCGGCGGAAGGTCTCAGGATCTGGGCCATGATCGAAACGCCCCGTGGCGTTCTCAATGCGGCGGCCATTGCCTCGTCCGGCCGGACCAGTGACAGTCGGCTGGACGCCTTCGTTGTCGGACTGAACGATCTGCGCAAGGCGACCGGCATCCCCGCAGCCCCAGGGCGCACATATCTCGTCCCTTATCTCATGCAGGTGGTGCTCGCCGCCCGCGCCTATGGCCTTGATGTCATCGACAGTGTGTCGAACGATTTTCGCGACCTAGAGGCCTTTGCGGAAGAATGTGCTCAGGGCAAGGCGATGGGTTTCGACGGGAAAATGCTCATACATCCGGCCCAGGTCGACGCTGCCAATTGCCACTACGGCCCATCCGAAACCGCCATCGCGGAGGCCCGCCTCGTCGCCGGCGCTTTCGCCGATCCTGCCCATGCTGGGCTCAATGTCATCAACATCGATGGGCGCATGATCGAACGGCTCCATGCGGAGCAGGCCGCTCGCTTGCTTGCCAAGGTCGCCCAAATCGACGCCAGAAAGGAAATGTCATGAAAGTCTACCGCTTCCTCACCGGACCGGACGATGCGAGCTTCTGCCACCGTGTCACCGATGCCCTGAACAAGGGCTGGGAGCTTCACGGGGCGCCCAGCCTCAGTTTCAATGTTGCGGAGAACAAGATGTTCTGCGGTCAGGCGGTGGTAAAGACCGTGCACGGCAAGGAATATCACCCGGATATGAAGTTGGGTGAGCAGTAAGATCGCTGTCGGCTGGCCGGGAAATGGGGCGAAAGGGCAAGTGCCCTCGGTCGCCTCCGGCCAAGGCGGGACGCTCGACGTCTTGAAACGTCTCTGCGTCTCCGCCATCCGGGACGAAGGACCTCAAGGTTAGCGTAGCATGAGGGCAATCGGCGGATGACTTCCTGCATGAGGCCCTTTGTGAGGAAAGGGCTTCATGCAAGCGCCTGATTCTCACGGGCAAGCACGAAGTCGTGGTGAACTGCCCAGAAACTTCCTTGGAAAGCGTAGCTCTCTGCGCGTACCGGGTCCTCAATCCTTTCGAATTTCGCGAGGAGGCTCTCCTTCACGCCGAAGACCGCATCCGAATGGATGTAGGGATCATCCGGATCGAAGATATGGGTGACGAGCGTCTCGTAGCCCTCGGCCTTGATGATGTAGTGCAGATGCGCTGGGCGATAGGGATGGCGGCCAAGCTTGCCGAGCAACTGCCCAACCGGACCGTCATCGGGGATCGGATAGAATTTCGGCTTCACCGCGCGGAACCAGTAATGCCCGTCAGGCCCGGTGCGGAAAACGCCGCGCAGGTTGAAGTCGGGCTGGATGCCCTTCTGTTGCACGTCGTAGAAGCCCTCGTCGTTCGCCTGCCAGACATCGATCACGGCATCTGCAATCGGCTTTCCCTCGGTGTCGAGGATGCGGCCCTCGATCACCATGTCCTCGCCCTTGGCATCGAGGCAGATATTGGCACCCATTGGCAGTTCAGGCGCGTCGGCCACGTGGAAGGGGCCAAGCACCGTGCTTTCCGAGGCGCCGGAGGGTTTGCGGTTGTTGACCGCATCCACCAGCATCGAAACGCCTAGCACGTCTGACAGCAGGATGAATTCCTGCCGCCATTCGTTGCACATCTGACCGGTGCGGGTCAGGAAGAGGATCGCCTCCATCCATTCGTCCTGGCTCGGCTCCAGTTCCTTGACTGCCTCGTGCAGCTTGCGGGTGATGACCTCCATCACCTGCTTGAGACGTTCGTCCTTGGCATTGGCATTGCGCCCAGTGACGACCTCGACGGAGGTCTCCTCAGTGAAGTAGCCCTTTTCATGCGCTTCCATGATCGTTCCTCACCGGTCCAGAATCGTTTTCAGGACGCGTCGCAGTTCGCTTTCGGGGTCCTTGGCGGCGGCTTCCGCGCGCCAGGCGACGTGATGGTCGGGGCGAACGAGCAGTGCACCTGAATCGCGGATTTCGCGGGCGCGTGCCCAGTCGCCAGAGAAGTCCTGCCAGGTCTGGCGGGGGCCGATATTGTGGACGGTGATCGGCAGGCCAAACTCCCTGGACAGGGCCATTGCGGCAGCGACCCAGCCATCGCCGCCGATGCCGGTCAGAACGGTGAAGACGCCATGACCGGTCAGGTCAAGGCTCGAGACCTTTTCGCCTTCCGGTCCGAAGAGCCAGACATGCGGCAGGCGGGCGCCGGGCCAGCTGGTCGGCTGGTAATGCAGTTCGGCGTCTTTCTCGAAGGCTGGTTCCGGCTGGCCATCGGTCACGACAGCGCCGGACTTGTAGCGCTGGTTCATCTCGACACCATGGGCGTCGAACTCATAGACCTTGGCGGCGATCGCCTGGCGGATCGCCTCACGCTGCTTTTCCGCATCTGATGTGTCGTTGCAGCGGGCGTCCATGTTTTCCTGCATCTTCACCGGGTCGACGGAATCGAGCAGGCCGAGCGCCTTGAAGATCGGGCCGAATTCCTCGATCGACTTGTTGGCGCGGGTGACAATCTGCTTGGCGACCGGGGCGCGTTCGGCCTGGTAGCTGTCGAGCAGGCCAATGCCGGCCTGGCCGCGGATGACGGCGGCAAGCTTCCAGGCGAGGTTGAAGGCGTCCTGGATCGAGGTGTTGGATCCCAAGCCGTTGGACGGCGGATGACGGTGGGTCGCATCGCCCATGCAGAAGACGCGACCGTTCGACATCGTGGTTGCGTACATGTTGTTGACGGTCCAGGTGGAGACCGACTTGATCTTCGGCTGCAGGTCCTGGACGCCGACGAGGTCGCGTACGACCTTGGTGGCGAAGGCATCATCGACGGCGGGTGCCGGCTGGTTGATGTCGTAGCCCCAGACGATCAGCCACTCGTTCCACGGGCGTACCATGCGGACGAGGCCCATGCCGATGCCGCCGACATCGGCGCCGGGCTGCAGCACCCAGTAGAGCACCGAGGGGCGGTGGGCGACGTAGCGCGAGAGGTCGCATTCGAAGAGGATGTTCATCGAGCCGGCGACGCCCATCTTGCCTTCGAAGGTGAGGCCGGCATGTTCGGCAACCTTGGAGTTGCCGCCGTCGGCGCCGACCAGGAATTTCGAGCGGATGGTGATGTCCTTGCCCGTCAGCCTGTCGCGGCAGGTGGTGGTGACGCCGTCTGCATCCTGCACGTGGCTCAGATACTCCGTCGACATGCGTGACTGCGCGCCGCGTGAACAGGCCGTCTTGAAGAGCAGCGGCTCCATATAGGTCTGCGGCAGGTCGTTCATCCGGCCGGGCGAGGACAGGAGATGTTCGGCGCGCGAGAGCGGATGGTTGCCCCAGCTCTGCATGCGGCCGATTTCTTCGCCGGCGACCGCCGTGCAGAAGACGTTCTGGCCCATCAGATCCTGTTCGGTCGCGAACATGTAGGCTTCGTCCTCGACGTCGCGGCCGAGATCGCGCAGCACCTCCATCGTGCGCTGGTTGGTGATGTGGGCGCGCGGCGTGTTGGCGAGCCAGCGGTAGCGGTTGATGACCATGGGCTCGAGGCCGCAGCTCGCCAGCAGTGCGGCGGTTGCCGAGCCGGCCGGCCCGGTGCCGATGATCAGGACGTCGGTGGTGATGTCAGCCATGTGGCCCTCCCTTTGTCGTTTGTTCAAGCGATCCACCCCTCAAGGTGCGGCGGACCGGAAAGAGTTCGATGCCGGTACGGTCGGTGATCAGACCCCAGATCCCGCGCGGCGCAAACAGCATGGTGATGATGGCAATCGCCCCGAGCAGCAGCAGGTACCAGGACCCGTAGCTCGACAGCGCGTTCTGCATCAGGAAGAAGATGATCACGCCGAGGATCGGGCCTTCGATGGTGCCGATGCCGCCGATAATGACGATGAAAAGCACATAGGCCGTCCAGTCGGTGAGCGAGAAGGCGGCATCCGGGGAGATGCGGGCTTTCTGCAGGTAGATCAGTGCGCCGACGACGCCGGTGATGAAGGCGGTGGAGAGGTAGATGATGAGTTTCAGCTTCTGGGCGTCCACCCCGAGCGCGCGGGCGGCCGTCTCGTTGTCACGTACGGCGGCCAGGCCCAAGCCCTGCTTGGAGCGCAGAAGGCGGTAGACGAACCAGATGGTCAGTACGAGTACGAGCAGCGCCAGCCAGAAGGCGATGGCGTCGGCGGCTGCTGCGGTTCGCATACCGAACCAGTCTTCGAGAAACGACACACCAAACATCTCGCGCGTCGCTTCACGGGGCAGCGACGTGCCGGTGCCGCCACCAAGCGCTTTCCACTGGGCAAACAGCAGGCGGCCCACTTCGGCGATAACCCAGGTGCCGATGGCGAAATAAGGGCCGTAGAGGCGGAAGGCGAAGAAGGCCGTTGGTATCGAGACCAGCGCGGCGAAAAGGCCGGCGAGCGGGATGGCGAGGATCGGATCAAGGCCGAGCAGGGTGACGAAGCCGAAGAGCGCATAGGCGCCGCAGCCGACATAGAGCTGCTGGCCGACGGAGATCAGACCGGCATGACCCGCCAGCAGGTTCCAGCTCTGGGCGAGCGCCAGCATGGTCAGGATGAAGAACAGGTCCTGAACCACGCCGCGCGAGACGACAAAGGGAGCCGCTGCCAAAAGCAGCACGAAGAGGATGGCTGCGATCGAAAACAGCGTGGAGAGGCGGGTGCGCGTCTCGACCCGCCAGGATGGTGAGGGGCGCATGACATTCGACAGGATGTCTCGGTTCGTGGTCATCGTCACCTCAATCGACGGCGCGCGGGAAGAGACCCCGCGGACGGAACAGCAGGACCAGCAGGAAGGCGATGTGGCCCGAGAGGATCTGCCATTCCGGATTGATGGCGGCTCCCAGCGTTTGTGCGACACCCAGAATGATGCCGCCGGCAAGCGTGCCCCAGAGCGAGCCGAGACCACCGATGATGACCGCCTCGAAGGCATAGATCAGACGCGCCGGTCCGGCCGTCGGGTCGAAATTGGCGCGCGTGCCGAGATAAAGCGCTGCGATGGTGACGATCACCATGGCGAGACCGGTTGCGATGGCGAAGATCTGGTTCGGGCGGATGCCCATCAGCCCTGCCGTCACCACGTCGTCGGAGGTTGCGCGGAAGGCGCGGCCCAACGCCGTCCGATAGATCAGCTGGTTGAGACCGACGATCACCAGGATCGCGGAGGCGAAGGTCAACAACGGCATGACGCCGGCATTGATGCCGCCGAGCGAGAGAGACGCCTGCTCCAGCGCGCCTGCGGGGATGCGCTGGCTGTCGGCAGTGAAGGCTTCAAGCAGGCCGTTCTGGATGACGATCGACAGACCGAAGGTGACGAGCAGCGGCGGCAGGATGTCCTTGCCGAGCGTCCGGTTGAGTAGCTGATACTGCAGCAGGTAGCCGATCCCGAACATCAGTGGACCGGCGATCAGGGCCGCAATGAATGGATTGAGCCCCAGCGTCGATACGAGCAGTAGGATCAGGAAAGCGGCAAAGACGATCAGATCGCCATGGGCAAGATTGACGAGCCGCATGATGCCGAAGACGAGCGACAGGCCTGCGGCGAAGAGGGCATAGAGCCCGCCGAGCAGAATGCCCTGGAGAATGGTATCAAGCCAGTTCATGGGGTTCCGCTCCGAAATAGGCCGCATGGATATCCGCGCGGTCGAGCTCTGCCGGGCGCCCTTCGAGCGTGACCCGGCCTTCCATCATGCAATAGACGCGGTCTGCCACCTTCAGCGCCTGAGCGATGTCCTGCTCGACGATGACGATGGCCGCACCCGTTTCGCGGATGCGCGGGAAGGCGGCGTAGATGTCCTTGATGACGACAGGGGCGAGGCCGAGGCTGAGTTCGTCGCAGAGCAGCACTTCGGGATTGGACATCAGCGCCCGACCGATCGCGACCATCTGCTGCTGGCCGCCAGAGAGTGCCGTCGAAGGATTGCGGCGGCGCTCCTTCAGGATCGGGAAGAGCTCATAGACGGTTTCGAGCGACCACGGACCATTCACCTTGCGGCCGTGGCGACCGACGAGCAGGTTTTCCTCGACCGTGAGCGAGGGGAACAGTCGACGACCTTCGGGCACCAGCGCGATGCCGCGGGCCATCACGTCGGGGGAACCAAGCGCGCCGATCGGCTGGCCACGATGCAGGATGGCTGTGGGTTCGTTGCGCAGGACGCCTGCTATCGAGCGCATCAATGTCGATTTGCCCGCACCATTGGCACCGATGACCGCGATCGTCTCGCCCGGATCGAGGACGATGTTAACGCCGAACAGGGCCTGGAAGTCGCCGTAGAAGGCAGTGAGGTTCTTCGTTTCGATGAGGCTCATCTGTCAGACCTCCATGCCCAGATAGATTTCGCGCACTTCGCGCGAATTCATGATGGCCTGCGGATCGCCATGGCCGATGACCCGTCCAAAGTTCAGGACAAGGATCTTCTCGGCGACCGCGTTCAAGGCATGCAATACGTGTTCGATCCAGATGATCGCCATGCCGCGCTGGTGGACCCGCTTGATCGTGGCGACCAATTGCCGGCACTCGCCTTCGGTCAACCCGCCGGCGATCTCGTCGAGCAGCAGAAGCTTGGGCTTGGTGGCCAATGCGCGGGCCAGTTCCAACCGCTTGCGCTCGAGCAGAGTGAGGCTGCCGGCCGGGCGGTTGGCCTTGGCGATCAGGCCGGTCTCGACCAGGATTTCGGCACAGAAATCGGACACCTCGGCTTCGCTGCTTTCGCTGCCGAAGGCGCCGGCGACGAGCAGGTTCTCATAGACCGTCAGCCGCTCGAAAGGCTGCGGGATCTGGAAAGTGCGGCCCATCCCGGCAAAGCAGCGCTGCATGGGCGGGACCTTGGTCACGTCTCTGCCATCGAAATTCACGGTGCCCTTGGCGACGGAGAGATTGCCGGTGATCAGATTGAACAGCGTCGACTTGCCGGCGCCGTTTGGTCCGATGATGCCCAGCGCCTCGCCGGGTTCGACGGAAAAGCCGATGTTTTCGGCGACAACGAGCGCGCCGAAGGACTTCGATACGCCATTCAGTTCCAGGATCGGCGTGGACCGTGCTCCGTCAGACCTGTTTCCTCCCATCATCGTCTCTCCTCCCAAAGAGTTCGGCTTGCTTGAGATGTCATGTCGATCAGTCGGGTCTGACGCCCTCCCAGGCCTTTTGCAGAAGTGTGCGAATTGACGCCCTGTCGATCGGACGCGGGTTCCAATAGGGGTTTTCGGTGGCGATATCGGCGGCGCGATCAAGATCGGCTTCAACGAGCCCGAATTCCTTGAGCGACAGCGGTGCGCCGATCGACTTGGCAAAGTCCCAGAGACCACCCCCGATCGAGCCACCGAAGAGTTCGGCGGCAGCGGCGAGTTCCGCTTGCGCCGCCTCGGCGTTGAAGGCGGCGGTGTGCGGCAGCATGACCGCATGGGTTTCGGCATGTGGCGCATCGAAAGAGCCGCCCAGCGTGTGGCAGATCTTGTGGTGCAGCGCCATGCCGACGGTGCCGAGCACGATGCCGCAAAGCCAGGCGCCGTAAAGTGCCTCCGCGCGGGCTTCCGTGTCTTGAGGGCTTCTGACCAGCACGGGAAGGCTGGTTGCAAAGGCGCGCAAACCATCGAGCGCCATCAAGGTTGAGATCGGATTGCGGTCCTGGGCGTAAAGCCCTTCGACCGCATGGGCCATGGCGTTCAGACCGCTGGTAACGCTCATTGGGACCGGCAGACCAAGGGTCAGGTCCGGATCATAGATGACGACTTCCGGCAGAATCCTTGCGTGTCGCACCGTCGTCTTCCGGCCCCCTTCGGTCTGGCCGAGGATCGGAGTGACTTCAGAGCCGGCATAGGTTGTGGGGATGACGACCTGCGGAAGATCGGTGCGGTAGGCGATCGCCTTGCCGAGCCCGGTGGTCGATCCGCCACCAAGAGATACGACGCAATCGGCGCCGGTCTCAGCAACGATCTTAAGGGCAGTTTCCGTCACCTCGACTGGGGTATGCATCACGGCGCCAGCATAGACGCCGACGGACAAGGCGCCGAGCCGTTCGGACAGGGCCTCTGCATCCGCCTTCTGGTGCGGTGTTGCGAGTACGAGCGCGCGGCGGCAACCGAGTGTCTCGACTGCACTGCCGACCTCCGCGCTCCTGCCCGCACCGAAGAGTATGCGGGCGGGGTTACCCGTATAGGTAAAGCGCGTCATTTGCTCCTCCCGGGCCGCGCTCTGACCATGACGAATGTCACGCTGACCTTCGGTCCAGGCTGGTCATCTGCGACACTAGATTCAAAGGGGCGTACCAGTTCCTTGCGAACGCCGAACAGCGCATCCTCCCCAAGCTTTGGGTCACTTGCATCATAGATGTGGGTTGTGATCGTTTCGAAACCCGGCGCGCGTACGACGAAGTGCAGATGGGCTGGGCGATGCAGAGGATAACCTGCTTGTGCCAGCAGTCGCCCGACCGGCCCATCATCGGGAACGCCGTAACCGGACGGTCGAACGGTCCGATATTGGAAGCGACCGTTCTGGTCGGTGCGAAACGTGCCTCTCAGATTGAACTCGGGTTGCAGGTCCGGCTGTTGATTCTCGTAGTAGCCTTCCGCATTGGCCTGCCAGGTAACAATCTCTGCGGTTGGAATCGGTAGGCCATCGAGGTCTTCGACACGGCCTTCGACCAGCAGCGGCTCTCCGATGCCGTCGAGCGAAATCGAACTGCCGAGCGCACGTTCGGGCGTATCTGCGCGGAAAAACGGTCCTCTGATCGTGTTAGGCGTAGCGCCTGAGGGGCGACGGGAATTGATTTCTTCCACGAGCGCTGAGGCTCCGACGAGATCGGAAAACAGCACCCATTCCTGCCGGCGTTCGTCAGAGGCATGACCAACCTCCGTCAAGAAGTCGATCACCTTGCGCCACTGCTCCTGGGTTGGGCGGAATTCCTTGATCAGTTCGTGCACATGGCCGACCACGGCAGACAATAGGCGAGCCGTTGCGTCGTCAGTCGCGCCAAATCGGCTTGCGAAGGCCTCGGCAGAGGTCGTTTCGTTGAAGGTGATGAGGTCTGCGGCCCGCGACATGCATCTCCTCCCAAATCCGCATTGCTGGTCAAGGTAAAGCTAGCAGCACCCGGATGCACGATTGATGATTTGTTTGGGAGGCAATATAACAATTCGTTATGAAGTTCGATGAACGACACCTCATTCAGCTGGCTGCCGTTGTAAAGACGGGCGGGGTCACCGAAGGTGCTGCTATGCTGGGGCTTGCACAGCCTGCGGTGTCGCGAACGCTTTCACTCTTGGAGAAGCGGATCGGCGAACCACTCTTTGTCAAAGGCAGGCGTCCGCTCCAGCCGACGCCGCTGGGGACCGCGCTTGCTGAACATGGTCTCGCCATGCTGGCAGCATCCCGCAAGGCCTCTGATTTGATGGAGAGCTTCCGGGTCGGAAAGAGCGGCGTGGTGCGTGTGGGTGGAAGCCCCTTCTTCATGGACTCGCTCATTGCAGGCATGTGCGCGGAGTTCCAGGCCACCCATCCGGATGTGCGGATCGATCAGTCCTACGGTTACTTCCCTGACCTGCGCGCTGCCCTCAAATCGGACCAGATCGATCTTGCCATTTGTCCGATCGATATCTTGGATGAAGGTTCGGGCCTCGCCTTTCAGCAGATCCTGCCCGGTCGCAACGTGATTGCCTGCCGAGTGACGCATCCGCTCCTCCTCAAACGTCGGCTGCAACCTTCGCATCTTCTCGACTATGCCTGGGTGGCCCCGCCACCCGGCAGCCCGTTGCTTGCGGATCTCAGGGCCCTGCTCCTCTCCTTTGGAGCGACGGAGATCCGGATCCGTTATTCGGGCGGTTCGCTCGCCAGCGTGGTCAACTATCTGAAGGCCGCCGATGCGTTGACCGTCATGCCGCACAGCGTTGTCTTTGCCCAGCGCAAGGAAAAGGCGATCACGGTATTGCCGATCAACATTCCGCATCCTGACAGGGCGCTTGCCATCCTGCGCCGTGTTGATGCAGCTCGCTCGCCTGCCGTCGAGCAGTTTGCAAGCTTCGTTCGATCCAGCTTCAACGACCTGAAGCACCTCATCAAGAGACACGAGGAAGCTGTAGTGTGGGGGAACTGATCCTGCGGGGTAGCTATGCTTCCGACCTTGCCCATTGATTCGCGCCGGAGACGGGCGTAAAGAAAATCCTGTTCCGTGGTGATTTGGCCGGCCGGCTTGCAGCCACGTAAAATAAGTCGCTAAAGGGCCGAGGCGAGTTCGAAGACTTTCCGAGGACCGGTGGCGATATGGAAGCTGCCGGTATTTTTGTTTCCGCGGTCCTCGAACCGCCGTGACAAGGAAAGTCGAGAGTAAGATGCCGATCAGGATCCCCGATACGTTGCCCGCTTTTGAAACCCTCGTGCATGAGGGCGTGCGGGTCATGACCGAAACCGTGGCCGTTCGCCAGGACATTCGCCCGTTGCAGATCGGCCTGCTCAACCTCATGCCTAACAAGATCAAGACCGAGGTGCAGTTCGCCCGGTTGATCGGCGCATCACCGCTGCAGGTGGAGCTGACGCTGGTCCGTGTCGGCGGTCACAAGGCCAAGAACACGCCGGAAGAACATCTCCTCTCTTTCTACCAGACCTGGGACGAGGTGAAGGATCGCAAGTTCGATGGCTTCATCATCACCGGCGCACCGGTCGAGACGCTGCCCTTCGAGGAGGTCACCTACTGGCAGGAACTCGAGGATATCCTCAACTGGACCGAGACCAACGTGCATTCGACCATGAACGTCTGTTGGGGCGGCATGGCCGCGATCTACCACTTCCACAGGGTGCCGAAGCATCCGTTGAAGGAAAAAGCGTTTGGCGTCTATCGCCATCGCAATCTCGCTCCGTCATCGGTCTACCTCAATGGCTTCTCAGACGACTTCCAAGTGCCGGTGTCGCGTTGGACAGAAGTCCGCCGGGCGGATATCGAGAGGGTGCCGGATCTGACAATTTTGCTCGAATCAGACGAGATGGGCGTCTGCCTGGTCCAGGAGAAGCGGGCAAACCGCCTCTACATGTTCAACCATGTCGAATACGACTCGACCTCGCTGGGTGACGAATATTTCCGTGACAAATCGGCCGGTGTTCCCATCAAGTTGCCTCACAACTACTTCCCGCACAATGACGACACGTTGACACCGCTCAACCGCTGGCGTGGGCACGCACATCTGCTGTTCGGTAACTGGATCAACGAGATCTATCAGATGACACCTTATGATCTGAACGAGATCGGGAACGATCTGAAGCGCTGACCGTCGGGGTGAGATGCTAGGATTTTGTCGGGACAGGCGGCCTCCTGTGTGACAGGATGCCGCCACCTCTGAACCGAGCCAAACCTGTCAGATGTTCCTGTCGTTTTTTCTGCGCCTGAAAGAAGAGAAGGTTCCCGTGACCCTGCGGGAATATCTCACCCTGCTGGAAGGTCTTCAGGCGGGCGTCGTCGATTTCGACACAGAGGGCTTCTACTATCTGGCCCGAACCACGCTGGTGAAGGACGAGCGCTTCATCGATCGCTTCGACCGGGTGTTTTCCGCGATCTTCGCCGGCGTTCTGGGCGAGGCCGGCACAGAAGGCGCCGATCAGCATGCGATTCCCGAAGCCTGGTTGCGCAAGCTTGCGGAAAAGCATCTCTCGGACGAGGACAAGAAGCTCATCGAGTCGCTCGGCGGTTTCGACGGGCTGATGGAGACGCTGAAGCAGCGCCTTGCTGAGCAGAAGGAGCGCCACCAAGGCGGCAACAAGTGGATCGGCACGGCGGGCACCTCGCCCTTCGGCGCCTATGGTTACAACCCCGAAGGCGTCCGCATCGGCCAGGACGAGAGCAGGCACCGCCGGGCTCTGAAGGTGTGGGACCAACGGGAGTTTCGCAATTTCGATGACCGCGTCGAACTCGGCACCCGCAATATCAAAGTGGCCTTACGGCGATTGCGCCGCTTCGTGCGCGAGGGGGCTGCTGACGAACTGGATCTTAGCGGCACCATCCGTTCGACTGCCGAGCACGGTTATCTGGACGTGAAGACTCAGCCAGAGCGCCGCAACGGTGTGAAGCTCCTGATGTTCTTCGATATCGGCGGCTCAATGGACGATCACGTTCGAGCGGTTGAAGAGCTGTTCTCGGCTACACGCTCAGAGTTTCGGCATTTGGAGTATTTCTACTTTCACAATTGCCCCTATGAGCGGGTCTGGAAAGACAATGTGCGGCGTCATTCCGACACGATCCCGACGCTCGACGTGATCAGGACTTTCGGATCGGACTACCGCGTGATCTTCGTCGGCGATGCCGCGATGAGCCCTTATGAGATCACCCATCCCGGAGGTTCGGTGGAACACTGGAATACGGAAAGCGGTGCGGTCTGGCTCACGCGGCTGACCGAGCATTTCCGCCGGCATCTCTGGATCAATCCTCTTTCGGAGACCCGTTGGGATTATACCATGTCTGTCGGCCTGATTCGGCGGCTGATTGGCGAGCGCATGTTCCCGCTCACGCTCGGTGGCCTGGAAGCCGCCGCACGCGAATTGGCGCGGTAACGACGATAAAAGACTTTGATGACACTCGGTGAGGAAACGACAGGATGACGAAATCAGTATTCGGCGCAATGCCCACAGGAGAGGCCGTCGAGAAGGTGGTGTTGACGGGGGGAGGCCTGACGGCTTCGATCATCACTTTTGGCGCCGTGTTGCAGGATCTTCGTCTCGACGGACATGATGCGCCGCTGGTTCTCGGCTTCGAAAACCTTGCAGACTATCTCGCTCATTCGCCCTATTTCGGTGCGACCCCCGGCCGTTGTGCCAACCGCATTGGTGACGGGCGTTTCACGCTTGATGGTGTCGATTACCAGCTGGAGCTGAATGAAAAAGGCATCACTCACCTGCATGGTGGTTCGGACGGGATGGGGCGTCAGAACTGGACGATCCTCGACCATGGGGCCGATTTCGTCGTGATGGAGGTTGTCGATTCGGATGGTCGAGCCGGTTATCCCGGCACGGCAAGGATCCGCGCGACATTCGCACTTAAGGAGGGCGGCGTCTTCTCCGCTCTTTATGAGACGGTTGCCGATAAGCCGACCATCGCCAATGTCTGCCACCACGCCTATTTCAATCTCGACGGGCGGGCCGATATTCTCGGCCACGACCTGATGATTGCCGCTGACCACTACACGCCCGTAGACGCGCGCCTCATTCCCACTGGCGAAGTCCGCTCCGTCGAAAACACGGCCTTTGATTTCCGCGAGATGCGGCCAATCCGTCTCGACGTGGAGGGAGAGCAGTTCGGCTATGACCACAACTTCTGCCTTTCAAGCACTCGTACTGCAAAGCGGAGCGTGGCGCTTGCACGGAGCGTGAATTCCGGTGTGTCGATGGAGGTTCTGACGACAGAGCCCGGCGTCCAGTTCTACGCCGGTGTCTATCTCGATGTGTCAGTCCCCGGCCTCGATGGGCGCAGATACGGGCCCTATGCCGGTTTCTGCCTCGAAACACAGATCTGGCCCGACGCGGTGAACCATGCCGCCTTCCCGACCAGCGTCCTGCGACCTGGCGAGGTGCTGCGCCAGGAGACGGACTACGTGTTTTCAAAGAACTGAGGTCAGATGGCCGTGAAGCCGTTGTCGACGAAGAGGTGGACGCCGTTGACGAATTGCGATTCGTCACTGGCAAGGTAGAGGGCGGCGCGTGCGACGTCCTCTGGTTCGCCGATGCGGCCCTGCTGTGCAGCAATCGCGGCTTCGGAGACGTCGACCCCGTGCGCTGTCAGTTCCGCTACTTCCCGCATACCGTGCGGCGTGCGGATGAAACCGGGGCAGACAGCATTGCAGCGGATATTGCGGTCTCGGAATTCCACCGCGATCGCCCGCGCAAACATGTGTACGGCGCCCTTGGTCGTGTCATAGAGTACCTCCATGGGGGTCGCCGCCACTGCCGAGATCG
This sequence comes from Rhizobium sp. AG855, assembly GCF_003610655.1. Taxonomy (NCBI): domain Bacteria; kingdom Pseudomonadati; phylum Pseudomonadota; class Alphaproteobacteria; order Hyphomicrobiales; family Rhizobiaceae; genus Rhizobium; species Rhizobium sp. AG855. Next base: position 174,738 of record NZ_RAQG01000004.1, read on the forward strand.
AAGATGTGCAGACGATTGAGCCGCCTCCGGCTGCAATCATGCCCGGCAATACCGCGCGGGTCATCAGAAACATTGAGCGGACGTTGACCGCATGCAGCCAGTCCCATTCCTCCAAGGTTGTTTCCAGGAAAGGTTTGATGACGATGGTGCCTGCATGGTTGAAGAGGACTGTAACAGGGCCCAGGGCTCCCTCCACCGCTTTGACTGCGGCGTTCACCTGCTCTTCGTCTGACACGTCCGCCTGAAAGACCTCGGCGATTCCGCCCGACGCGCGAATCATGTCCGCCGTTTCATCGGCTGCGGACTTGTTGCGATCGATGATCGCGACCTTGGCGCCTTCGCTGGCAAACAGCTTGGACGATGCGCCTCCCATGCCGGTCGCCCCGCCCGAGATAATTGCCACTTTTCCAGCCAGACGTCCTGCCATGTCATATCTCCCAATGGTTGGGCAGAATAGACAACGGGACGCCGTGGCGTGTCCAGTCAGTCTCTGATCAGTTCGGAAGAGAAAATGGAGCGGGTGAAGCGATTCGAACGCTCGACCCCAACCTTGGCAAGGTTGTGCTCTACCCCTGAGCTACACCCGCTCATAACCGCGATCCTGGGGTAGTGTCTGGATCGTGGGCCGTCCGTCTTGCGGCGACGGGCGGTATATGGCCCAATCGATTTTCAAATGCAACAGGGAAATGACGAGTCAGCACGAAAAAAAATCGAAAAGGTCGCAACGGGCTGACAAAGCTCAGCTTTTCCGGGCTTTTCGGGTGCTGAGAACGTTGCATGACGTCGATCCTGCGCCTATTGCTCAGAGGGAAACCCAGCAATTGGGCCGAATGTGCCCGGACAATCCATAGCGAGGCCAGACATGACGACACCCAGAACGGCGGATGATCTCTTCCGCTTTCTCGATGAACTCGGAATTGCCCATACGACGAAGACTCATCCACCCGTCTTCACCGTTGCCGAGTCTGTTTCCTTGCGTGACGAAATCCCCGGCGGTCACACCAAGAACCTTTTCCTTAAGGACAAGAAGGACAATTTTTTCCTTTTGACCGTCGAGGAAAATGCCTCGGTCGACCTGAAGGGCGTGCATGCGATCATCGGTGCTGCCAGCAAGGTTTCCTTCGGCAAGCCTGAGAAACTCATGGAGTATCTCGGTGTGGTCCCAGGATCCGTCACCGCGCTCGGCGCGATTAACGATACCGGGAAAAACGTTACTTTCGTGCTCGACCAGGACCTGATGGAGCATGACATCATCAACTGCCATCCCCTGTCCAACGATGCCACCACATCGATCGGTCGCGACGACTTGATCCGCTTCATGGAGGCGACAGGGCATACGCCGCTTGTCTTGAAAGTTACGGCCTGACATACGATCTTAGCGGCAAGGATGGCGGCTTCTTGAGGTCGCGAAACAGGCGGAGATACACGATGAGCGACTACGGCAATCCCTACGGTGGCTATGGCAACCAGACGATGACAGCCAAGGCACAGTTGGGTGATGCGCCTCAGAGTCCTCCCCCGGCTGGCGAACTCATCAAGGACACGACGACAGCGAACTTCGCTCGTGATGTCATGGACGAATCACGCAACCAGCCGGTTCTCGTTGATTTCTGGGCGCCATGGTGCGGTCCCTGCAAGCAGCTGACGCCTGTGATTGAAAAGGCCGTCAAGGAAGCCGGTGGCCGCGTCAAGCTGGTGAAGATGAACATCGACGATCATCCTTCTGTCGCCGGGCAACTGGGTATCCAGTCGATTCCGGCCGTTGTCGCCTTCGTCAATGGACGCCCCGCCGACGGCTTCATGGGCGCGCTGCCGGAGAGCCAGGTGAAAGCCTTCATCGACAAGATCGCCGGTCCGGCGGGTGCCGATCAGGCTGCCGAGATTGCGGCGGTGCTCGAAGAGGCTTCTGGTCTTCTTTCGACCGGGGATATCGACGGCGCAGCCCAGCTCTTTGCCGCAATCTTGCAGGCTGACCCCGATAACGTTCAGGCGATTGCCGGTCTGGCCGATTGCATGATCGGCGCCAATGAACATCAACGGGCGCGCGGACTGTTGACCCAGTTGCCTGAGGAACTTTCCAAAGCGCCGGAGGTGCAGGCACTGCTGAAGCGTCTCGATCAGATCGACGAGGCGCGCAAGCTCGGCGATCCCGTGGCGCTCGAACACACGCTTTCTCTGCATCCCGATGACCACGAGGCGCGCATGAAGCTCGCCAAGATCCGCAATGTGGAAGGCCGTCGTGAGGAAGCGGCAGAACATCTGCTGCTTATCATGAAGCGTGATCGGACGTTCGACGACGACGGTGCCCGCAAGCAGCTCCTGCAGTTCTTCGAGGTCTGGGGTACGAAGGATCCGGCAACGGTCATGGCGCGGAGAAAGCTCTCGTCGATCCTCTTTTCGTGAGCCGCTGCCGGCCTTGAGTTTTGGCCGACGCGACCCAGATAGAAGCAGGAAAGAACGCCGGAATTTTCCGGACAGGATGTGCTTCGATGCAAGTGGGAAATGCCAGATATCTGACTGCGGAAGATCTACCAGAAACGGTGCCGGTCTTTCCGATTTCCGGTGCCTTGCTTCTGCCGGGCGGGCAATTGCCGCTGAATATTTTCGAGCCGCGGTATCTCGCGATGCTCGACGCGGCCATGGCCGGAAACCGCTTGATCGGCATGATCCAGCCGGCATTGACGGAAGTGCAGGCGGATATTCTGCCGGAGCGTCCGGCGCTGGCGCCCGTCGGGTGCATCGGCCGCGTTACGTCTTTTACGGAGACTGGCGACGGTCGCTACATCGTGTCGCTCGCTGGCGTCTGCCGCTTCCGGCTTCTGGATGAGGTGTCGAGTTCCAAGCCTTATCGCAGCTTCCATATTGCGCCCTTTGTGGCCGACCTCACCTCTTCGGAAGACGAGACGCAGGTCGACCGCTCCGGACTTCTGTCGGCGTTTCGGGCCTATCTCGAAGCCAACAAGCTCGAAGCGGACTGGGAAAGCGTCGAGCGGGCGTCCAACATCACGCTGGTGAACTCCCTGTCAATGATGTCGCCGTTCGGCCCGGCGGAAAAGCAGGCGCTGCTCGAGGCGCCTGATCTCAAGACACGCGCCGAAACGCTCATTGCCATCACGGAAATCGTACTTGCCCGGAATTTCGGCGAGGGCGATACCATGCTTCAATAGGTGCATGATGGATGACAAGACGATCAGCCTGGTTGATCCGAAGATGCTGGAGCTGCTTGTCTGCCCCTTGACCCAAGGGGTGCTCAAGTTCGACCGTGAAAAGAATGAGCTCGTTTCTGAAAAGGCGCGGCTCGCCTATCCGATTCGCGATGGAATCCCCATCATGCTGGTTTCCGAAGCACGCAAGATTGAAATGCCGATCTGACTTGGAATGGCGGCCGGCGGGCCGCCCTCCTCAGATCTGCTGGCCTGCGAGAAGGCGCGGATTGTTGTTTCCCGCAGAGCCCGCCGCTTCGCGAATGAAATAGTTCTTCAGCGCCGGAAGCCCCTCGACTATGCCGAGGCCGAAATCCCGCAACACTCTGATTGGCGTGATGTCGTTGGAAAACAGGCGATTGAGTACGTCGGTCGTGACACCCATGCGGAAGGTGTCGAACCGCCGCCAGATCTGATAACGCTCCAGCACGTTGATCGAACCGATATCCAGCCCAAGTCGATCGGCTTCGACGACGGTTTCGGCCAGTGCAGCAACGTCCTTGAAGCCGAGGTTGAGTCCTTGTCCGGAAATTGGATGAATGCCGTGTGCTGCATCGCCTGCCAGCGCCAGGCGTGGGGCGATGAAAGCCCGTGCCAGGGTCAGGCCGAGCGGGAAGGCGCGGCGGTCGGGGGTTGCGCGGATCGTGCCGAGCTTATGCCCGAAGCGCCGTTCGAGTTCGGCCTCGAACACCAGGTCATCGGATGCCACCAGGCGATCCGCATCCTCGGTCCGTTCCGTCCAAACCAGCGAAGAGCGATTGCCTTTCAGTGGCAGAATGGCAAAGGGGCCGGCTGGCAGGAAGTGCTCCTCTGCTATGCCCTCATGTGGTCGTTCATGCTCGACTGTCGTCACAATGCCCGACTGCCCATACTGCCAGGTAACCGTCTTGATGCCAGCGAGGTCCCTGAGTTTGGAGCGGACACCGTCGCAGGCCACAATAAGCCGGGCGTTCAGCTTGCTGCCATCAGAAAGAGTGAGTTCAGCGGAAGGGCCCGTGTCGCGAAAATCGGTGGCGCGAAGACCGTGGCGAATCGTAATGCCACGGTCGGTGCATGCCCCCCTCAGTGCCGCGACCATGCTGACGTTCGGAATCATATGGGCGAAGGGGCGACCGTCTTCGACTGCACCGTCAAAGGTCAGGAAGACAGGGCGCACGGGATCAGAGGTTTTCGAATCGGTCACGATCATTCGGTTGATGGGTTGCGCATCCGGCTCGATGCGGTCCCAGATGCCGAACACATCGAGCATTTTGGTCGCGGCCGATATGATCGCCGAGGCGCGGGGATCTTTCTTCCAGGCATCTTCGGGGGCCGCCTCGATCACTTCCACAGCCAGATGCGGCGCGGCCTGCTTGATCGAGACTGCAACGGAAAGACCGACATAGCCACCGCCGACGACAACCACATCCAGCATGGCGAAATCCTTTGCTCTTGTAGACGCTAGGTCTCCTATATAGATCAGCCTTGAACGGGTGCCTATAAGCGGAGCCATGCATTATGTCGCAGCCAGCCGAACAGACGAAGCCGATGCAGGACCTGATCGGGCGCCTCGACCTGGAAAAGCTTGAGGAAAACCTGTTTCGCGGCAGCAGCCCGCAAAATGGCTGGCAACGGGTTTTCGGTGGCCTCGTGATCGCTCAGGCTCTGATGGCGGCTCAGCGTACGGTCGATCTGGACCGGTTCGTCCACTCGCTGCATGCCTATTTCATGCGTCCCGGCGATCCTTCGATCCCGATCGTCTATCAGGTCGAGCGCATCAGAGACGGTGCTTCGTTCACCACGCGGCGTGTCGTCGCAATCCAGCACGGCAAGGCCATCTTTTCCATGTCGGCCTCCTTCCAGCTGGAAGAGCCAGGCTTCGACCATCAGATCGGCATGCCCGACGTGCCTCCTCCGGAGCAGCTGATGGGTGAGGCGGAGTTTCGCGCGGCATTCCTTGCCCAGGCGCCTGATACGGTCAAGAAATACTGGGGGCGTGAGCGTCCCATCGAGATTCGCCCGACGTCGCTCGTGCATTATCTGTCGAAGGAAAAGCTGGAGCCCGAGGCGCATATCTGGGTCCGTGCTTCGGGTATCGTGCCGGATGAGAGGCACTATCAGGCGGCGATTCTTGCCTATCTCTCGGATATGACGCTGCTCGACACCTCGCTTTACGCCCATGGTACGTCCATTTTCGATCCTGAACTCCAGGTCGCCAGTCTCGACCATGCCATGTGGTTTCACCGTCCCTGCCGTCTGGACGACTGGTTGCTCTACACCCAGGACAGCCCGAGCGCCGCGGGCGCCCGAGGAATGACGCGTGGGAGTATTTTTACCCGTGAAGGCCATCTCGTCGCCTCGGTTGCGCAAGAGGGCCTGATCCGCAAACGGGCAAATGACTAAACTGTCATCAAAATCGAAAAGCTGCATAATTTTTGTGCGCACATTGTGCGCTCATCTGCACGTTTATTAGTGCCGCTTTACGAAGCCTTTACTTTTCAATGGGTTGCCAGTCGTCATCAAACTGGCACGCCATTTGAATGTCCCTGCTCGGTCGCTAGCGAAACAGTTCCTGCCAGCGGCAAGGAGAGTCGGCTCCGAGCCGAGGACAAGCAAAGGATGGGAAACCAGATGAAGATTGTGATGGCTATCATCAAGCCGTTCAAACTGGACGAGGTGCGCGAAGCGCTGACGGCTGTGGGGATCCAGGGCCTGACCGTGACCGAGGTCAAGGGTTATGGGCGCCAGAAGGGACATACCGAGATCTACCGCGGCACCGAATACGCCGTGAGCTTTCTGCCGAAACTGAAGATCGAGATCGCTGTCTCCACCGAACTGGCGGACAAGGCTGTCGAAGCGATTGCTTCCTCCGCCAAGACCGGACAGATCGGCGACGGCAAGATCTTTGTCTACTCGATCGATCAGGCCGTGCGCATCCGCACCGGCGAAACCAATACCGAAGCTCTGTAAGAACGGCTGTTAGGGGAGTTGTTACTGATGTCATTTGCCAAGTTGAATTCCAATCTCGTGCGCCTTGGCGCCGCGTCGGCAGCCCTGCTGGCGCCGGCCATCGCCTTTGCGCAGGAAGCTGCACCGGCCGCCGCAGCTGCGGCAGCTGCTGCCCCTGTTCCGAACAAGGGCGACACCGCCTTCATGTTCCTGTGCACCATCCTGGTCCTGTTCATGCTGGTCCCGGGCCTGGCCCTTTTCTACGGCGGTCTCGTTCGCGCCAAGAACATGCTGTCCGTACTGATGCAGTGCACGGTCATCGGTTCGGCGATCATGCTTGTCTGGGTTGTTTACGGTTACTCGTTCGCCTTTGGCGGTTCGACGAACGCCTTTTTCGGCGGCTTCGGTAAGATGTTCCTCGCCGGCGTTACGCCGGACAGCACCGCGGCGACCTTCTCCGACGCCGTCATTCCGGAATACATCTTCATGCTCTTCCAGATGACCTTCGCCGCCATCACGCCGGCCCTGATCGTCGGTGCCTTTGCTGAACGCATCAAGTTCTCGGCTGCAGTTCTGTTCTGCCTTCTCTGGGTCACTTTCGTCTATTTCCCGATCGCCCATATGGTATGGGACGCCAATGGTCTGATCTTCGGCTGGGGCGCGCTCGACTTCGCAGGCGGTACCGTCGTTCACATCAATGCCGGTGTTGCCGGTCTGATCGGCGCGATCATGGTCGGCAAGCGTACCGGCTACGGCAAGGATATGATGGCTCCGCATTCAATGACGCTGACGCTCGTCGGTGCTGCAATGCTCTGGGTGGGTTGGTTCGGCTTCAACGCCGGCTCCAACCTCGAAGCTTCGGGCGGTGCGATGCTCGCCACCGTCAACACCTTCATCGCGACCGCTGCTGCCGTCGTCTCGTGGGTTCTGGTTGAAGCATTCACCCGCGGCAAGGCCTCGATGCTCGGCGCCGCTTCGGGCATGATCGCCGGCCTCGTTGCCATCACCCCGGCTGCCGGCATTGCCGGTCCGATGGGTGCCATCGTCATGGGCCTGATCGTGTCGCCGCTGTGTTACTTCTTTGTGGCTGTGGTGAAGAACAAGTTCGGTTACGACGACAGCGCCGACGTCTTCGGCGTACACGGCATCGGTGGCCTCTTTGGCGCTCTGGCAACCGGCATCTTCGCGTCGGCTTCGCTGGGGGGCATCGGCTATGCGGAAGGTGTGACCATGGCTGGTCAGTTCATTACCCAGCTGAAGGCCGTCATCGTTACCCTGCTATGGTGCGGCATCGGTTCGATCATCCTCTACAAGATCGTCGACGTCGTCGTCGGCCTGCGCGTCCCGGTCGAAGCAGAGCGCGAAGGTCTGGACCTCGCATCGCATGGCGAGGCTGCCTATCACAGCTGATCTGCGATCAATCGATCCTAAAAATGCGAGCGCCCGGGCTTCATGCCCGGGCGTTTTGCGTTTCAGCAACGCCGCATCGATTCCATGCATGGTTAATGCGCCATTAACCGACCGTACCTTAGGGTGAGGACTGGCCATGAGGGTGCTGCGCGCCTTGCAGCATCCCGGCACACACGCCAACAGGACGGACATCGAGACCCATGAGCAGAGGCCATACGACAGCGCTTCCGGATCATCCGACCCGATTTGCGTTCACCGCATTCCTGTTTCGACAGCTGTTCGCCTTGCTCGGCTTCGCTCTTTTCTTCGCACTCGTTCTGGCGGTCGCTGCATTGGCAACCTGGAACGTGTCTGATCCCAGCCTGTCCTATGCGACCGAAAATCCGCCGACCAATATGCTCGGCCTGTCCGGTGCCGTGTTTGCCGATCTGATGATGCAGTTCTTCGGGCTTGGCAGCCTGCTCGCCCTCCTGCCGGTGCTGGCCTGGTCGTTTGCGCTGATCGGTGGGCGGAGACTGCATCGTATCCCGGCGCGAATCGCTGCCTGGCTTGCGGGCGCTCTGGTGGCTGCGGCTGCCGTTGGCTGTTTTCCGCCGCCGACAACCTGGCCGTTGCCGAGCGGCACCGGCGGCGTTCTCGGCGACCTCATCCTGCGCTTTCCGGCACTCTTTATCGGCGCTTATCCAACCTCGACCTTTGCCATGGTGCTTGGCACCATCCTGGCGCTTCCGGCGGCCTGGCTTCTTCTGTTCGCTGCGGGGATATTTGGCAAAGCGCCAGAGGTTTCAGATCAGGATGTCGTGCCTGCAAAGATTTCGCCGAAGACCAAAGTTGAGCCCAACCCGCTGGATGAGGACGAGGAGGATGAAGACCAAGGTCCGCTGTCGCTCTATCTCGGTGCTTTTACTCACAACTGGTATCTGATGCGGGGCCGCATGCGTCGCCTCTTCGGCATCAAGTCTCCGGACCGCCATTCGCGCGAATTCGACCAACCGTATGATTTCAACGATGATGAATTTGGCACGCTGAATGAGCCGGTGCGTGCCAAGCCGCCGGTGTTGAACAACCGGGTCGAGCCGGTTCTCGACGGTGCACCTGCTCGTGCGACTGGTCGTTCTATTGTGTCTCCTCCGCCGATGTCGAGCAGCGCGTTCGATGATGACGAGGACGACTTCGATATCGATGATATGCCACGGCCGTCTGGCATTCTGCCGGACGACCGCGGACGTCCTGTGGCTCCGGCCCGTGGCGTTGCGGGATCGCCCCGCGTTGCGGCCCCTGCTGCTCGACCGAAGGCAGGCGCCCGTGTGGAACGCGATGCGCAGGGTTCTCTGTTGAAGCCAGACGGCTTTCAGCTTCCATCGGTTCATCTGCTGGCCGAGCCGCGCGCCGTCACACGTGACGCGACGCTCTCGGCCGAAGCGCTCGAACACAACGCCCGCCTGCTCGAGGGCGTGCTCGACGATTTCGGGGTCAAGGGCGAGATCATCCATGTCCGCCCCGGCCCCGTCGTCACGCTTTACGAACTGGAGCCTGCGCCGGGTATCAAATCGTCCCGCGTCATTGGCCTTGCCGATGACATTGCCCGCTCGATGAGCGCGATTGCGGCTCGCGTTGCCGTCGTTCCCGGTCGCAACGCAATCGGCATCGAATTGCCGAACCAGACCCGCGAAACCGTCTATCTGCGCGAACTGATCGCGTCGCGCGACTTCGATGGCAACAAGGCGAAGCTGGCCATGGCGCTCGGCAAGACGATCGGCGGCGAGCCGGTGGTCGCCGATCTCGCGAAAATGCCGCATCTTCTCGTCGCCGGTACGACCGGTTCCGGTAAGTCGGTGGCGATCAATACGATGATCCTGTCGCTTCTCTACAAGATGACGCCGGAACAGTGCCGCCTGATCATGATCGACCCGAAGATGCTCGAACTTTCGGTCTATGACGGCATCCCGCATCTCCTTTCTCCCGTTGTCACCGATCCGAAGAAGGCTGTGGTCGCGCTCAAATGGACCGTGCGCGAGATGGAAGAGCGCTACAAGAAGATGTCGAAGATCGGTGTGCGCAACATCGACGGCTTCAATGCCCGCGTCGCGCAGGCCCAGGAGAAGGGCGAGGTTCTGACCCGGACCGTCCAGACCGGCTTCGACCGTCAGACGGGCGAGGCAATTTACGAGACGGAAGAATTCGATCTTCAGCCGATCCCCTATATCGTCGTGATCATTGACGAGATGGCCGACCTGATGATGGTTGCGGGCAAGGATATCGAAGGTGCTGTGCAGCGGCTTGCCCAGATGGCGCGTGCCGCCGGCATCCACGTCATCATGGCGACCCAGCGTCCCTCCGTCGACGTCATCACCGGTACGATCAAGGCCAACTTCCCGACCCGCATTTCCTTCCAGGTGACGTCGAAGATCGACAGTCGGACGATCCTGGGCGAACAGGGCGCAGAGCAGCTGCTTGGCATGGGCGACATGCTCTACATGGCCGGTGGCGGTCGCATTCAGCGCGTCCATGGTCCGTTTGTCTCCGACCACGAGGTCGAGGAGATCGTCGCTTACCTCAAGACCCAAGGTTCGCCGCAGTATCTGGAAGCCATCACCATCGATGATGAAGATGACGAGGATGGCGGGGGTCCGGCCGGGACCGGCAATCTGGCGGATTCGGACGATCCCTACGATCAGGCCGTGGCGATCGTCCTGCGGGACGGCAAGGCTTCCACCTCCTATGTTCAGCGTCGTCTGGGCATTGGCTATAACCGCGCCGCTTCACTGATCGAGCGCATGGAGAAGGAGGGCATCATTGGCCCTGCCAACCATGCCGGAAAACGCGAAATCCTGGTTCCAACGGAAGAGTGATGTTCCGGATGATCGCTCTCAAATGGAACAACGAGCGGTCTGGACGAGTTGCCGCAGCGGCATAGGCGATCACGGCCATGAAGCCGCCGCCTTTTTCGGCAAGACCGAGAGCATATGAAGGAGTATCGCATGATTGACAAAACTGAACGCGATGCCGGGATGCCGGTGCTGGCCAACCGTCGCCAGTTCGTGCTTGGAACCGCCGCATTCATGGCATGCGCGGCCCTGCCGTTTCCCAGCTTTGCCGCAACCAATGCAGCCCAGCAGATTGCCGACCATTTCTCCAGCGTGAAGACCATGATGGGCGAGTTCGTGCAGTTCGGTCCGCGTGGTGAACAGACCGGCGGCAAGTTCTTCATTGAGCGGCCAGGCAAGCTTCGCTTCAACTACGAGAAGCCCTCGCCGATGCGAGTCATCTCGGATGGCAAGAACGTGGTCATCGGCAATACCAAGCTGAAGACCTGGGATCTCTATCCTCTGTCCAAGACACCGCTGAGTCTTCTTCTGGCCGACAGAATCGATCTCGGCAACAAGCTGGTTCGCGACGTCAAGGAAGAGGCCGACCTTACCACGATTGTGCTCGGTGACCGGACGATCTTTGGCGATTCGACGATCACGCTGATGTTCGATCCGAAGAATTTCGAACTCCGGCAGTGGACGATCACCGATGTGCAGAAGAAGGACACCTCGGTGATGATCTTCAATGTGCAGAACGGCGTGCAGCTCGATCCCTCCGTGTTCGAAATCCCTTACGCCGAAGTGCATGGGCAGAAGCGCGGCGGCTGAACGCTTTCGTGGCTTGCTGAATTGTGGAGAAGGCGGTGCGGGCAAGCCCTCGCACCGCCTTTTTCTGTTCAGGTCGGCGGTTTTGCCATAAGAGGCAAGAGTAACCGACGAAAACAGGCGCCCCATGACCCTTGCGATCACCACCTGGAACATCAATTCCGTGCGGCTGCGCCTGCCGATCGTCGAAGATTTCCTCCGCCAGGCGAACCCCGACATTCTGTGCCTGCAGGAGATCAAGTGCCAGAACGACCAGTTTCCGGTCGAGCAGATTGCGGCGCTGGGCTACTCCAACATCGTGATTCACGGTCAGAAGGGCTATCATGGGGTTGCCATCTGCTCGAAGCTGCCGCTGACGGAAGACCACCGGCAGGATTATTGCGGTGTCGGCGACAGCCGGCACATTTCCGCGATCTTTGAATGGGCGGGACGGCGGATCCGCCTTCATAATTTCTACGTGCCTGCGGGCGGCGACGAGCCGAACCGCGAGATCAATCCGAAATTCGGCCACAAGCTCGATTTTGTCGAGGAGATGAAGGCGCTGTCGGCTAATGCCGAGCCCGACACGGGCGCAATCCTGGTCGGCGACCTGAATATTGCTCCGCTCGAACACGATGTATGGTCTCACAAGCAGATGCTCAAGATCGTAAGCCACACGCCGGTGGAGACCGAAGGGCTGCTGGAGGTGATGCGGCAGGGTGCCTGGGTTGATCTGATGCGTCAGCATGTGCCGGCATCCGAAAAGCTCTACACGTGGTGGAGTTATCGCGCCAAGGATTGGGCTGCTGCCGATCGTGGCCGTCGCCTCGATCACATCTGGTCATCCGCTGATCTTTCGCCGCTTCTATCGCGGATCGATATCCTGAAGGAAGCGCGCGGCTGGACCCAGCCATCCGACCATGTTCCCGTAACGGCGTATTTCAAGGCTGCATAGTCGGCTATCTAGCTGAATTTTGGCGCCAGTGCCGCAGAGCCGTCCATCAGGTCTCCCAGCGACTTGCGGATCCGGGTTTCCACATGCCGTGCCATGCTAGGATATTCCTCCAGCAGGCGGTGGAAGAGCGAGCGCGTCACGCGGATGACATCGACATCTTTGGCCGCAACAGCCGTGAACTTGCGCTCAACCATGGTGACCAGTGCCAGTTCCGAGAGCATCACACCCGGTCCGACGCTCGCTTCGAGCTTCGGCTTGCCGTCGCGGCCGATGACAAAGAGATCGAGCTTGCCGCGCACCACGACATAGGCGCATTCGGCGGGGGATTTTTCACGGAAAAGAGCCTGTCCCGACGCGACCTGTCGATGTTCGGCGCCGAAGGCGATCAGGCGGATCTGGTCTGTATCGAGACCGGAAAACAGCGGCACCGCCGAGAGAAGCTCGATATCGTCGCTGAGAGCCATGCACGTCCCCTATTCGTCGCCCAGCCGGCGCCTAAGCCGTGCCTGACGTCAGTCCTAACGCAAAACGGGGACGGACACGACCCTCCGGTCAGTCTCATCCCCGTCTGTCATTGGGCGGTCCTGAACCTTCAGGGTACGATCTTGTAGCCGCCGTTTTCCGTTACCAGAATCTCGGCATTCGACGGATCGCGCTCGATCTTCTGGCGAAGCCGGTAGACATGGGTTTCCAGCGTGTGGGTCGTCACTCCGGAATTGTAGCCCCATACCTCTTCAAGCAGAACGTCGCGGGTCACGACCTTCTGGCCGGCGCGATAGAGGTAACGGATGATTGCGGACTCTTTCTCCGTCAGGCGAATTTTCTTGCCGTCTTCGGTCGTCAGCAACTTTTGGCTCGGCTTGAAAAGATAGGGTCCCACGCCGAAGGTTGCGTCCTCGCTTTGCTCGTATTGGCGAAGCTGGGCGCGGATGCGCGCAAGCAGAACGGCGAAGCGGAAGGGCTTGGTCACGTAGTCGTTGGCCCCGGCTTCGAGACCCAGAATGGTGTCTGAATCGGTGTCGTGACCGGTCAGCATGATCACTGGTGATTTGAAGCCGCCCTTGCGCAGCAGCTTCACTGCTTCCCGGCCGTCCATGTCCGGCAGGCCGACGTCCATGATCATGAGGTCAACCTGCGCGGTCTTGGCTGTCTGCATGGCGCGCGCCGCATTGCTTTCCTGAAGCAGCGAAAACTCGTCATAGAGCGAAAGCTGCTCGACCAGGATCTGCCTCAGATCATCGTCGTCATCCACCAGCAGAATGGTCCGCGTCGTCATTCGTCATCCTTCCAGAGTGGTCAATCGCGGGCGCTTGTTGCACCGTTGAAGGCCATGTAAGCCTAGGCCGCAGGCATTGAAGTGCTATGAATACAACATTCTTCACGAACAAGGCAAAATCTCGTGAGCAGCAGGCCGAAAGCCTCGATGAAACAAGGAAAAACCATCGCAAAATTGGTGGTGCGTGCCGCGCCGCTCGATGCCAGACGTGCGATCCTGCAGGCCGGGAGCCTCCGCATACCAGCTGCAATCGGTCGCAGCGGTCGCACGAGCCACAAGCGGGAAGGGGACGGGGCGACGCCAATTGCCACCATGCCGCTGCGCTTTGCCTATCATCGCGGAGACCGGATATCCTTCCTTCGCACCCCACTGCCGCTCTCGCGTGTTCGAGAGACAATGCTGTGGTGTGACGCGCCGGACCATCCGAGTTACAATCGACCGGTCAGTGCTCCATTCCAGGCAAGCCACGAAAAGCTCGCTCGCGATGACCGGCTCTACGATGTCTGTGTGGTGATGGACTGGAACATGCGGACCAGAAAACGGGGCTGCGGTTCGGCAATCTTCTTTCATATCGCCCGCCCCGACTATGCGCCGACCGAAGGCTGCGTCGCGATCAGCTCCCGTGACATGCAACGCCTTCTGCCGCATCTGGGTCCAAATACGCGGCTTCAGGTTCTCTGATGCTCCCCGCGTAAAATCACGCGCCGCAGTCTTTCAATGCTGGTGAAGCTCCCTACCTTAAGCACGCGTGTCCAGGCCTCATGCCTGCAGAGCCCGTCCGTCACCTGCGGACCAGCGTTCCCCCGCCTTCGATTTCGTTTTGGAGATTCCCATCATGACCGAACAATCATTTATTTCCCTCAATGACGGCAACACGATCCCCCAGGTCGGCCTTGGGGTCTGGCAGACGCCGAACGATGAAGCAGCACCGGCCGTCAAGGCTGCGCTCGACGCGGGGTACCGGCATGTCGATACAGCTGCGGTCTACGAGAACGAAGAGGGCGTTGGCGACGGCATCCGGCGTTCTGGACTCGACCGGAAGGACGTCTTTCTCACGACCAAGCTCTGGAACAACGATCAGGGCTACGAGCAAACCCTCAAGGCCTTTGATGCGAGCCTGAAGCGGCTCGGGACCGACTATGTGGATCTCTACCTCATTCACTGGCCCTCAGCGCATCGGGGCCTGTTTGTCGACACCTGGAAGGCCTTCGTGAAACTCCGGGAGGAGGGACGGGCAAAGTCAATCGGTGTGTCGAACTTCTATCCGGAGCATATCGAGCGGATCGTTGCCGAGACGGGCGTGGTGCCGGTGCTCAACCAGATCGAGCTGCACCCCGATTTCCAGCAGCGCGAGGCTCGAGCCTTCCACGAAAAGCACAAGATCGCGACGCAGTCCTGGAGCCCTCTTGGCCAAGGCAAGCTGTTGGATCATCCGGAGATCGGGAAAATTGCCGAGCGCCTCGGGCGCACACCGGCGCAGGTTGTCATCCGCTGGCACATCGACAACGGTCTGATCGTCATTCCGAAGTCGGTGACGCCATCGCGCATCATCGAGAATTTCAAGGTCTTCGATTTCAAGCTTTCCGCCGAGGATTTGCAGGTGTTCGGTCGGCTGGATCATGCCGGAGCCCGCATCGGGCCAGATCCCAAGACCGCCACCTTCTGAGTTCGAACCAAGTTCAAATGGAGGCTGCGTCGCAATCTACGGCGCAGCCTCATTTTTTCTACTCTTTAACGGCAGCATCCCAATGTTCGTCGGCTTTGCCGTCGACGATCCGCCAGGTGTCATACCAGGTGGTTGTGTAAGTCTTGGTCGGATCCTGCGGATCCTTTTCCTCCCGGACGGTCGCGACGGTGACGAGATCACCCTCAGCGGTTACGAAGACGACAGGAGTCGTCAGCTTGTCCGGGATCGGCTTCTTTTCGACCTTCACCACGTTTGTAAAGAAGTTCACCACCGTGTCGCGCCCCGAGGGGACCGTGGGATTGTGTTGCAGGTAGCGTTCGCTCAGGAATTGGTCGGCCTTGTCCCAATGGCCCGCTTCCAGCAGGTCGCGCATGATGTGGTAGACCACCTGCTTGTTGGCATTCAATGCCGGGTTTGGGCTGGTGAAAAGAGCCTCCTTGTCGGCGGCGGCGACGACAGCCTCCTGCGCCTGGGCTGCGGGTGAGGCCGCAAGCGGCGCAAGGAGGCTGAGCGACATCAGGACATATGCGGTTCTTCCAATCATGGGATCATCCTTCAGAGGGTTGGAGAGTACACATATGTTCCACGCGCCTCCGGTCAAAGGAGGCAGATTTTTCTGTGCTGGTCTGGAATACAGAACTACGCTTCGTTTCGCTTCTGTTAAAGTGTCAAGGTGATGGGCGGAACGGAACCGCTCCGGCTGGTCCCTTGCCAGCAGGGAACAAGATGTGACACTCTGCACCCTTACAATTTCGGAGGTTTCCATGCTGTTTCGCCGCGCTGTGCTTGCCGGTCTGTCCACTCTCGCGCTTCTGCCCTTCACCGCCCACGCCGACGCTTTGCCGGATCTCGGCGGTAAATCCGTCGTCGTCGTGACGGAGAACGCGTATCCGCCGCTGCAATTCGTCGACCCGAAGACGGGCCAGCAGATCGGCTGGGAATATGATGCGATGAACGAGATCGCCAAGCGGCTGAACTTCAAGGTGGAGTACCAGAACACCTCATGGGATGCGATGATTCAGGCGGTGTCGGACAACCAGTACAATATCGGCATGACCGGCATCACCATCAAGGATGATCGCAAGGAAAAGGTCGATTTCTCCGATCCGTACATGCGTTCGCAGCAGCTGATGCTGGTTCGCGGGGACGAAACCCGCTTCACCGATGCCAAGAGCTTCGCGGCACTCGAAAGCGGCCTCGTCGGCGCACAGCCGGGCACGAGCCCGTTCTATACGGCTGTTTACGAGGTTCTGGACGGCAATGAGCAGAACCCGCGCATCAAGCTGTTCGAGACCTTCGGTGCAACGGTGCAGGCTCTGAAAGCTGGTGATGTTGATCTCGTCCTGACCGACAGCACGGCCGGAAACGGCTATGTCGCGGCCTCCAACGGTGCCCTGAAGATCGTGGGCGAGCCGCTCGGCACGGAAGATTTCGGCTTCATCTTCCCGAAGGGCTCCGATCTGGTGGCGCCGGTCAATGCGGCAATCGCGGCCCTCAAGGCTGACGGCACGCTGGATGCCCTGAACAAGAAGTGGTTCCTCGACTATAAGATGGGCGAATGAGCCCCTTGGCCGCCCCTGTCACGAAGGTCAGCGGCTGATGGCGTTCCAAACTTTGCCCCAGGGTGATCCGAAGGGCGACCGGCCGTGGTGGCTGGTCGCCTTCGTCGTGTTGGCCGTTGCGCTGGGTTTGGTCATTTTCGCCAGTGATCTCTACGCTCAGGTTTTCAATACGGTTGTAAAGGGGCTTGGCGTCACGGTTTTCGTGACGCTGGTCGGATTTCTGCTGGCTGCGGCCTTGGGTCTTCTTGTCGCCCTTCTCGGCATGTCCGACAGTCAGATCCTGCGCCAGATGGCCCGCTTCTATGTCGAAGTGGTGCGCGGCATTCCGATCCTGGTTCTGTTGTTCTATGTCGCCTTTGTCGGTGCGCCAGCCTTCGTTGCGGCATTCAATCTGCTTGTCAGTCCGCTGATCAATGCGGGCTTGATCGAGCCCATGGTCGTTCGCGATTTTTCCCTGATGTGGCGCGCCATCATTGCCTTGATGATCGGCTATTCTGCCTTCATCGCGGAGATCTTCAGGGCCGGTATCCAGTCGATCGACAAGGGGCAGATCGAGGCCGCCAAGGCCCTGGGCTTGAGCCGCAGCCAGCGTTTTCGGCTGGTTGTCTTCCCTCAGGCGATCCGGGTAATCTTCCCGCCGCTCTCGAATGATTTCGTCGCGATGGTCAAGGATTCCTCTCTCGTCTCAGTGCTCGGCGTGGCCGACATTACCCAGATGGGAAAGGTCTACGCCTCGGGCTCCTTCCGCTTCTTCGAAACCTATTCGATCGTCGCCTATGTCTATCTGGTGCTGACGATCGGGTTGTCGATTGTGCTGCGCGACTTCGAGAAGCGGATGCGCAACCGCGCGAAGCACTGAGCCGGATCCTCAATAGAGGTCCGGCACGTACATTTCTGGCGGCACCGGATGGCGGATGTAATCGGCGTTGCGGACACGGGCCGGCAACTCGATTTCCTGCTTTGGTACGGTTTCATACGGGATCTGCGACAGGAGATGGGCAATCATGTTGAGCCTTGCCTTCTTCTTGTCGACGGCCTGCACGACCCACCACGGCGCCTCGGGAATATGGGTGCGTTCCAGCATGTCTTCCTTCGCCCGGGTATAGGCTTCCCAGTGGACGCGGCTCTGCAGGTCCATCGGTGAGAGCTTCCACTGCTTCAGAGGGTCATTGATCCGCATGCGGAAACGAAATTCCTGTTCCTCGTCCGTGATCGAGAACCAGTATTTGAGCAGGATGATCCCCGACCGCACCAGCATACGTTCGAACTCGGGAACCGAGCGGAAAAATTCCTCTAGTTCGTCCTGGGTGCAAAAGCCCATGACCCGTTCGACGCCTGACCTGTTGTACCAGGAGCGATCGAAAAGAACCATTTCGCCGGCGCTCGGCAGGTTCTGCACATAGCGCTGGAAATACCACTGGGTGCGTTCCCGCTCCGTCGGCGCTGGCAGGGCCACAACGCGGCAGACGCGGGGATTGAGGCGCTGCGTGACACGCTTGATTGCGCCGCCCTTGCCGGCCGAATCGCGGCCTTCGAACAGCACGACCACCTTGAGCTTCTTGTACTGAACCCAGTCCTGCAGGCGCACCAGTTCGTGTTGCAGCTTGAACAGGTCGCGGAAATAAAGCCTGCGGTCGATTGTTGGCTCCGACATCCCCTCGCTGATGAAATCTTCGATGCGCTCCTCTTCCATCTGGAGCTCCAGCTCCTCGTCGAAGCTGTCGACAATCTCGTTCTTGATGCGGTTCAGGTCGTCCTGGGTCGATGCGGACATCGAGTGATCCTCCGTGTGGTGGTCCACATCAACCATGCTTCGACAAAGCCCGTATGACAGACATGTCACAGAAAGAGGGGGCGTGAAATTTGAGAGGGCTGCGGCGCAGTCTGCCGTCATGGCGAGATTGCCGTTTCGCCTTAAAACTGCTATGGCACGCCTCATGGGATCGAAATTCGGATGCCTCGGAAACCAGTTCATCGTGCTGCAGGATCACAAGCGTCTGCCGGCACGCTTTTTTGCGCGCATTTCCGGCGCACTCGCCAGCCTTCGAGGCTGATTGCGATCCGCCGCTTTCGCGGCATTGACGGCTCCTTCACAAAACCAAGAATTTTCTTTTCCTCAGTCTGGATGGAACGCACCCATGAGCGCACCCCGCACCCTTTACGACAAGATCTGGGACGATCACGTCGTCGATCAGCAGGACGATGGCACCTGTCTTCTCTACATCGACCGTCACCTCGTGCATGAAGTGACGAGCCCGCAGGCTTTCGAAGGCCTGCGCATGACGGGCCGCAAGGTGCGCGCCCCGGAAAAGACGCTGGCAGTTGTCGACCACAACGTTCCGACCTCCCCGGATCGCCACCTCGGAATCAAGAACGAGGAGAGCCGCATCCAGGTCGAGGCGCTCGCCAACAATGCTGCCGAATTCGGCGTTGAGTATTACTCGGCGTCCGACAAGCGTCAGGGCATCGTCCACATCGTCGGCCCGGAACAGGGCTTCACGCTGCCCGGCATGACCATCGTCTGCGGTGATAGCCATACCTCAACGCATGGTGCCTTCGGCGCGCTTGCGCATGGTATCGGCACCTCCGAGGTCGAGCACGTTCTGGCAACCCAGACGCTGATCCAGAAGAAGGCCAAGAACATGCTGGTGCGTGTCGATGGCGTTCTGCCTGACCATGTCACGGCCAAGGACATCATTCTCGCGATCATCGGGGAAATCGGCACCGCCGGCGGTACCGGCCATGTCATCGAGTTTGCCGGCGAAGCCATTCGCGCACTGTCGATGGAAGGTCGCATGACCATCTGCAATATGACGATCGAGGGTGGCGCCCGCGCCGGCCTGATCGCGCCTGACGAAAAGACTTTCGAATACATCAAGGGCAAACCGCGCGCACCGAAGGGCGAGGCGCTTGAGCAGGCGATTGCCTACTGGAAGACCCTGCACACCGACGAAGGCGCGCATTACGATCGCGTCGTCGTGCTTGACGCCGCCAAACTGCCTCCGATCGTCTCCTGGGGTTCTTCACCGGAAGACGTCATCTCGGTTCAGGGCGTGGTGCCCAACCCGGATGAAATCCAGGACGAGAACAAGCGTACCTCCAAGTGGCGTGCACTCGATTATATGGGTTTGACACCTGGAACCAAGATCACCGATATCGCCGTGGATCGCGTCTTCATCGGCTCCTGCACCAATGGCCGTATCGAAGACCTGCGCGAAGTGGCCAAGGTCGTCGAAGGCAAGACCGTTGCCCCGACCGTCTCGGCTATGATCGTACCGGGCTCGGGTCTGGTCAAAGAACAGGCGGAAGCTGAAGGTCTGGACAAGATCTTCAAGGCAGCCGGCTTCGACTGGCGTGAGCCGGGCTGCTCGATGTGCCTTGCGATGAACGACGACCGGCTGAAGCCGGGCGAGCGCTGCGCTTCGACCTCGAACCGCAACTTCGAGGGCCGTCAGGGCTTCAAGGGCCGCACTCATCTGGTCTCGCCTGCCATGGCTGCTGCTGCTGCCGTTGCCGGCCATTTCGTCGATATCCGCGACTGGCAGTAAGCCCACTGGAGCTTGCTATGACTTTGGACCGCCCGCCTCGTTGCGGGCGGTTTCTTTTTTGCGTGAAGCGCTTCTCTGGATTGCAACGATGATGGAAGGCGCTATCGTCGCGCTGTCATAAATTTGTCATGCTGCGCTTCCGGATTTTTCTCATGTCATCACCCACCAGCCTTGTCTCCCGCTGCAGGTCGCGGTCGTGAGTACCGTTGCCGTCTGCCTGGCGCTGATCGCGGCGATCCTGCATGCCAGCTGGAATGCCTTCCTGCGCACTGGTGCCGATCGGCTTTGGTCAATCACCATCATGAGCCTTGCCGGCAGCATCATCACGCTGCCCTTTCTCTTGATGTTGCCGTTGCCGGCTGCCCCGGCTTGGCCCTACATTCTGCTCTCGGCCTGCCTCCAGGTCGGCTACAGCCTTTTCCTGGTGGCTGCGTACCGCCACGGAGAACTTGGCCAGGTCTATCCGATCGTGCGCGGCACGGTGCCGCTCCTGGTCACGCTGGGAGGCTTCCTGTTCTTCGGTGAAATCCTCGGACCGTTCCAGACGCTCGGCGTCGTGCTGATCGCTGCCGGCATCATGAGCCTTTCGCTCGGCAAGACGCGGGCCGCGACCTCGTCGATCCTGTTCGCGCTGACCACCGGTCTGATCATCGCCTGTTATTCGACGGTGGATTCGCGTGGCGTGAAGCTGGTTGAGCAGCCGATCTCCTATGCGCTCTGGGTCCTCTTCCTCTTCGGGGTCATGATCACGCTCGCCTATATCGTCACGCGGCGGGGCTTGCGCATCGATCTGCAGGCATCGGCCACCTGGAAGGCTGCCGGTGGCGGTGTCGTGGCGATGCTGGCCTATGGCCTAGTTGTCGTCGCCTACGCCCATGCACCGGCAGGATTGGTGACGGCAGTGCGCGAGACCAGTGTGGTTTTCGCCGTCCTGATCGGCGCTTTGGTGCTGGGCGAGCCACTGACGGTGCGGCGGCTGCTGGCCTGCCTGATTGTCGCCGGTGGTGCGATCAGCGTCAGCCTGTAACGCTTGAGGCTCAAGCTTGGGGCTTGAGTAGCGACGGAACAGAAAACCTACATAAGGGATGCAGGTTTTGTAGAAACATAACGGCAAGGAGTTTGGCGGCTATAGGTTTCTGCACGGGTATCTATAAGTATCGGTGGCGTATCCGGGTTGTTGCCGATCAGCTCCGTGCAGTCACATCAACCGGGGGTTTGATGCAAAGGCTAGCACCCCGAAATCGGAGGACGAATGCTACATCATGCTTCATTAGGTGTTTCCGATATCGAGCGCGCCGCTGCATTTTACGACGCGGCTCTTGGCTCTCTTGGATATGTGCGGGTTTGGGAAGATCTGCGGCCGGGAGAAGCCGACCAGGCGGTCGGCTATGGGTCCGAGGGCGGCGGCGATAAGCTTGCCATCAAGTTTAGGCCAGAGGGGCAGCGTCCGCCGGGCCCAGGCTTTCATCTTGCTTTCGCAGCGCCAGACAGGAAGTCAGTCGTCGCTTTTCATAAAGCAGCGCTTAAGCACGGAGGTAGAGACAACGGTGGTCCAGGACTGCGAGCCCACTACGGACCAAACTATTACGCCGCCTTCGTGGTCGACCCAGACGGACATCACATCGAGGCCGTGTTCAACTCGGCACCTTGACCCACGGATGAGAGCAACGATTCAGCGAAGCGTATCTAGGTTTTCTGCTCCGTTGCTACTCAAACTCCAGCTTCAGCAGCCAAAATCACCATCCGACGTCCAGACATGCAAAAGGCCCGGACGAGCCGGGCCTTCGCAAAGACTATTATGCAGGACGAAAGTCCGACTGGTCGGCTTATTCAGCCGATGTTTCTGCTGCTGCTGCTTCAGCGGCAGCGGCCTTTTCAGCGGCTTCTGCTGCTGCCTTTTCGGCGGCCAAAGCCTGTGCTGCTGCGACCTTTTCAGCTTCCAGACGTGCCTTTTCTTCGGCAACGGCGGCGCGCTCGGCGTCGTTCAGCTTGCGGGCGCGGGTGCCGGTGTTCTCGACGATACGAGCCGACTTGCCGCGACGATCGCGCAGGTAGTAGAGCTTGGCGCGACGGACCTTACCGCGGCGAACGATTTCGACGCCTTCGACCAGCGGCGAGTAGACCGGGAATACGCGCTCGACGCCTTCGCCGTAGGAGATCTTGCGAACCGTGAAGCTCTCGTTGATGCCGGCGCCCGAACGAGCGATGCAAACGCCTTCATAGGCCTGCACGCGGGTACGGTTGCCTTCCTTGACGGTGACGTTGACGCGCAGCGTGTCGCCCGGGGAGAATTCCGGAAGCTTGCGCTTGGCTTCGATCTTGGCGGCCTGTTCGGCTTCCAGCTGCTGAATGATGTTCATGTCTAACCTCAATTTCTTCTGAAACAGCCAGAGCGCTCAACGATCATCCCTTGGGTCTAGCCTCAGGATCTTGCCTCGAAAGGCGGGAGCGGATACGCGGTTCTTTGTTTTGGCAGACGGGCTTTTGCCCATGTCCGAGGGCGCCATTACACCATGACGGCCTGCTTGTCACCCCTGGTGATGTAAATTCTCCTGATCCGCAGGGTGTTGCGCCTTGCTGGGCAAGGGTTCTGTCCCTAAGACTTGCCCTCCTGTTGGAGACAAAGCCTGCATGTCCATAACCATGATCGTCATCCTGTTCGTCGCAGGCTTCCTCTCCGGCGGCGTCAATGCGATCGCCGGCGGCGGTACGTTTCTGACCTTCGGCGCCCTCACGCTTGCCGGGCTGCCGCCAATTGCCGCGAACGCAACCTCTTCGGTGATCCAGTTTCCCGGCTATATCACCTCGACACTTGCCTATCGACGCGAGTTCAAGGGGCTTTGGCGTGGGGCTGTCCTGCTTGCGATCGTCTCGGCCATCGGCGCGGTCTGCGGCTCCCTGTTCCTGATCTCGCTGTCCAATCCGGCCTTTCGGTCAATGGTACCCTGGCTTCTCCTCGGCGCCACGGCGGTCTTTGCCGCCGGGCCGAAGCTTAGACCGAAGACGCAGGGCGAGGGGCACGCCGCAAGTCCTCTAGGACTGGGTCTTCAGGGTATCACGTCGTTCTATGGCGGGTTCTTCGGTGCCGGGATGGGCATCATGATGCTGGCCTCGCTCGGCCTTGCGAGCGGCGGCGACTATCATCGGCTGAATGCGCTCAAGAATTTCTTGTCGATCGTGATTGCGGCTGTCGCCATCATCATCTTTGCCAGTGCCGGGGCGCTGTCGTGGCTGCATGCACTGGTCATGATCCCGACCGCCGCGGCCGGTGGCTATGCCGGTGTTGCGGTGGCAAAGAAAGTGCCGCAGGACGTGCTTCGCTGGATGGTGGTTGCGGCGGGCCTGGGACTTGCCGTCTATTACTTCGTTACCGGCTGAGCGGACACGTTCGCCAAGAGATCCGGTCGGCGCTCGCGGGTGAGTTTCACGGCCTGATCGTGCCGCCATTTTTCAATTGCGGCGTGATTGCCTGATGTCAGAACCTCAGGGATCTCGCGGCCTTCGAAGACCTGGGGTCTCGTGTAATGCGGATGCTCCAAGAGCCCGCCTTCGAAGCTTTCATGCACACCAGACAGCTGGTTCCCCATGACGCCCGGCAGGATGCGAACCACTGAATCCAGCAGCGTCAGGGCGGCAGGCTCGCCGCCGGACAGAATGTAGTCGCCGATCGAGACTTCTTCGAGCTGGCGGGCCTCGATAACGCGCTGGTCGACCCCTTCGAACCGGCCGCATACGATCAGGACACCGTCACCAGCTGCAATCTCGCGAACACGCTCCTGCGTCAGAGGGCGGCCGCGCGGGCTCATCAGCAGGCGGGGTCTTCCATCGTCGGCTATGGAATCGATCGCGCGCGCCAGGACGTCCGGCTTCAACACCATGCCGGCGCCACCGCCGGAGGGCGTGTCGTCGACGCTGCGATGTTTGTCCTCGGCAAAGTCACGGATCTGGACTGCCTCAATGGACCAGTCGCCACGCTCCAGCGCGCGGCCTGCCAGAGCGTGGCCGAGGTGCCCCGGAAACATGTCCGGATAGAGCGTCAGGATCGAAGCTTTGAAGCCCATCTGAAATCAGCGACCGCCATTGGGGCGGGGCTTGCCACCGCCAGCACCATAGGGTTTTTCTTCGCCGTCGTCCTTCAAGCCCGCAGCGATCGGATCGACCAGCAGGCGTCCGCCTTCAAGGTCGATTTCCAGCACGGCTGCTTCGGAAAAGGGAATGAGAACGGGACGCTTGCCCGGGCCCTTCAGTTCAAGAAGGTCGCCGGCTCCGAAGTCGTAAACGGCCGTGACGGCGCCGTAGTGATTGTTCTCCGCATCGTAGACTTCGAGCCCTTCGAGGTCGGCGTAATAGAACTCGTCGTCGTCGAGATCCTCGTCGGGCAGGGCGTCCCGATTGACGAACAGTTCCGTGCCGTTCAGGGCTTCGGCGGCATTGCGGTCATTGACGCCACGGAAGCGAACGATCGCCACAGTTTTGCCGTCGCGGATCTCCAGGATCTCGAACTTCCGGCCATCCGCGCTGTAGAGTACGCCGTAATCGGCGAGCCCGAGCTGATCCTCGGTGAAGGTTTTCACCCGAACGTCGCCACGCAACCCCTGGGCGGCGCCAATGACGGCCATCAATATCGGATTTTCCAGCGTGCTCATGGGGATATGCAGTCCTGAAACAAGTTCTCGTCGTTCACTCTTTTAGGCGGAACGAGGGGGAAAGAAAACGCAAAAACGGGCGGTGGGAGACCCACCGCCCGCCTGAAACGATCTAAGATCGCTTATTCTGCAGCGGCTTCGGCAGCAGCGGCAGCGGCGTCAGCAATCTTCTGAGCCTTTTCAGCGGCGCGTTCCTGAGCCTTCTTGCCCGGCTTTGCCTTGTCCGGGTTGCTGCGAACTGCGCGCTCGGCCAGACCGGCTTCAGCGAGGAAGCGCAGGACGCGGTCGGTCGGCTGGGCGCCCTTGGCGATCCATTCCTTGATCAGGTCGGCGTTCAGTTCAACGCGCTTTTCGTTGTCCTTGCCGAGCATCGGGTTCCAGGAACCAACCTTCTCGAGAAAACGGCCGTCGCGCGGCGAGCGGGCGTCGGCAACAACGATCTGGTAGTAAGGGCGCTTCTTGGAACCACCGCGGGCGAGACGAATCTTGAGGGACATGCACTTAACTCCTTGGTTTGTCATAAGGGCCGCCGAAGCATGCCCGTTTTCTTGTTGAGGCCGCCGTCAGGCGGTCTTTTCGGTGACACCGCCATGTTCGGCGGCAATGGCTTCATGATGCCGGATGACTTCGGTGATGATGAAGTTCAGGAACTTCTCGGCGAAATCCGGATCCAGATGCGCGTCCTGGGCCAGGCGGCGCAGGCGAGCGATCTGGTATTCTTCGCGCGCCGGATCGGCCGGCGGCAATTCGTGGGTGGCCTTCAGCACACCGACGGCCTTGGTGCAGCGGAAGCGTTCCGCCAGCATGTGGACCAGCGCCGCGTCGATGTTGTCGATCGACTGGCGATAGCCGGAAAGCTGCTCCTTGACGGACGGATCGATCATCAGGGCTCTCCTTACTTCTTCTTCGGCAGGCCGGGAAGGCCCGGGAAACCGCCACCACCGAGGCCTGGAAGTTTCGGCGCGCCCAGGCCGGGCAAGCCACCGCCGCCGAGACCGGGCAAACCGCCCGGCTTGAGGCCGGCGGCTTCCGCCTGCTTGGCCAGCGCTTCGAGCTGCTTCGGGTCCATCTTCGACAGATCCGGCATGCCCATGCCGCCACCCATACCACCGAGACCCATCTTCGAAGCGAGACCGCCCATCATCTGCTTCATCATGCCGCCGCCCTTCTTGCCGCCCATGGCCTTCATCATGTCGGCCATCTGGCGGTGCATCTTGAGCAGCTTGTTGATGTCGGAGGCGTCGGTGCCGGAACCGCTTGCGATCCGTTTCTTGCGGGAATGCTTGAGGATGTCTGGATTGGCGCGCTCGGCCTTGGTCATCGAAGAGATGATCGCGAGCTGGCGCTTGAAGACCTTGTCGTCGAGGCCAGCGGCCGAAATCTTGTCCTTCATGCCGGCCATGCCCGGCATCATGCCCATGATCCCGCCCATGCCGCCCATGGCCTGCATCTGCTTGATCTGCTCGGCGAGGTCGTTGAGGTCGAACTTGCCCTTGGCCATCTTCTCGGCCATGGCGCGGGCTTTTTCGGCATCGATATTTTCGGCGGCCTTTTCGACCAGCGAGACGATATCGCCCATGCCGAGGATACGGTCGGCGATACGGCGGGGATGGAACTCGTCGAGTTCCGTCATCTTTTCGCCGACGCCGATCAGCTTGATCGGCTTGCCGGTGACGGCACGCATCGACAGGGCTGCACCGCCGCGGCCATCGCCGTCCATGCGGGTCAGCACGAGACCGGTGATGCCGACGCGTTCGTCGAAGTTGCGCGCGAGATTGACGGCGTCCTGGCCGGTCAACGAGTCGGCAACGAGCAGGATTTCATGTGGCTTGGAGCGGGCCTTGATCTCGGCCATCTCGATCATCAGCGGCTCGTCGATATGCGTACGGCCGGCGGTATCGAGAATGACGATGTCATGACCGCCGAGCTTCGCGGCCTGAACGGCGCGGCTGGCGATATCGGTCGGAGACTGGCCGGCAATAACAGGCAGCGTGTCGACGCCGGTCTGCACGCCAAGCTGGCGAAGCTGTTCCTGGGCGGCCGGACGACGCGTGTCGAGCGAGGCCATCAGGACCTTCTTCTTCTCGCGATCCGTCAGGCGCTTGGCGATCTTGCCGGTGGTGGTCGTCTTACCCGAACCCTGCAGGCCGACCATCATGATGACGACGGGGGCTGCGGCATTGAGGTCGATGGAGACACCTTCCGTGCCGAGCATCTCGACCAGTTCGTCATGGACGATCTTGACGACCATCTGCCCGGGCTTGATCGATTTGAGAACCGCCGCACCGACAGCCTTTTCGCGGACCTTTTCGGTGAAGGCGCGGACCACTTCGAGAGCGACGTCAGCTTCGAGAAGGGCACGACGGACCTCGCGCAGAGCGGCCGAGACATCCGCCTCGGACAGTGCGCCACGGCCGGTCAGTCCATTCAGAATGGATCCAAGTCGGTCCTGGAGGTTCTCAAACATCGGCTCTTCCTTGCATGGTCAGGGGAAACCCAAACCTCGGTCTTCTCCACGCGGAAAACAAGACGCAAAGCCAAAAAGCACCCGAGGGCGCATCGCGCTGTCGGGTGTTGACCTCCGGGATCTCTTTACACCTTTTCGGGTCCCGGTCGGCGGCTCGGAGTACTCGTCTCTTCGCAGATTGCGGCGGATAAACAGGAAAACAGTCTGGAAGTCAAGCGAACTCCCGATTTTGCGGCATTCCGAGCCCGTTTGGCGATCTGCAACAGGCCTATTGTCGTAGAATTGACGAAACCACATATGTGTAAGCCATGAACAGACGCAGCTTTCTCAAATGGTCGGGCTTCGGGCTCGTTGCCGCAACGCTGGGAGGTCTCGGCATGCGCGAAGCGCAGGCGGGCAATCGCTACTATTCTGGTCCCCTCTCGGATCATTTCGACGGCAAGGTGTTCTTCAACCCGGGTGGGGAAGAGCCCCGCGGTTTCACCGATCTGCTCCGCTGGCAATTCGGTGGGGGCAAGATCGACTGGCCCAAGGCGGTGGCGACAGCGAATTTCGTCACGACCAAGCCGGAACCGCGCGTCGAAGGGAGCCGGCTTGTTGTCACCATGGTCGGCCATGCGACCCTGCTCATCCAGACGGCGGGCCTCAACATCCTGACCGATCCGGTCTGGTCGGAACGCGCAAGCCCGGTCTCCTTTGCCGGGCCGAAACGCAACAATCCACCCGGCGTTGCCTTCGACGATTTGCCGAAGATCGACATCGTGATCGTGACGCACAATCACTACGACCATCTCGACATCGCGACCCTGAAACGTCTGATCGAGCGGGGCAGCCCGCGCCTCGTCACGCCCCTCGGCAACGACACGATCATCCGCAGCGATGTGCCTCAGATGGAGGCAAGCGTTATGGATTGGGGTGACCGGATCGAGATTGGCAATGACGTCATTATCCATTGCGAGCCCTGTCACCACTGGTCGGCGCGCGGCATGGGCGACCGGCGGATGGCGCTCTGGGCGGCCTTCGTCCTGGAAACACCAAGCGGCAAGATCTACCATATCGGCGATACCGGTTTTGCGGACGGAATCCACTATCGCGAGATTCGCGAGAAGCATGGCGACATCAGGCTCGCCATCATGCCGATCGGTGCCTACGAGCCGCGCTGGTTCATGAAGGCGCAGCACCAGAACCCGGAGGAAGCGATCGCAGGCTTCGGCTTGAGCGGTGCGGCTTTCGGCATCGGTCACCACTTCGGCACCTTCCAGCTGACCAATGAAGGCATTTATGATCCGCCGAATGCGCTTGTAGCGGCTATGTCCTCGGCAGGCGTCGGAACCGAGCGCTTTAAGGGCTTGATACCCGGCCAACAGTTCGAGGTTCCGCGTGCGGTTGCCTGAGCGTCACGTTCCGCGTTGACAGCGACCACGCTTTTGACCACACTTCACGCATTCACCAGGGGTGTCCCGACAAGGGGCTGAGATATCGCTACGCCACAATGGCAGCGCGGTGACCCGTTGAACCTGATCCAGTTCATACTGGCGTAGGGACGGTGCAAGCGCTGCAAAAACGACGATTCGAACACCCGAATCCCGTGGCGTCTTTCCATCATTCCGGCTGACATGACTGGGTCTCCAACCTGAACACTTGGAGCTCCACGATGAACATTGCCCCTGACTTCAACAGGCCCGTCGTCACCACCGGGCCGCTTCCCGCCTCGACCAAGATCTTCTTAGCAGGAGACATCCATCCGGACATTCGCGTCCCCCTGCGCCAGATAGCCCTGCACCCGACCTCCGGCGAAGCGCCTGTGAATGTCTATGACTCCTCCGGCCCCTATACCGACCCGCAGGCGACCATCGCCATCGACCAGGGGCTTGCCCGCCATCGAACGGCCTGGGTCGAAGCGCGTGGCGATGTCGAGACCTATGACGGACGCGATGTAAAGCCTGAGGACAACGGCTTCGTCTCGCTGGAAAAGATGACGCCGGTGTTTCCCGTGAATCATCGCCCGCTTCGCGCCACGGGCGGCAAGGCCGTGACGCAGCTTTCCTATGCCCGTGCCGGCATCATCACGCCGGAAATGGAATATGTGGCCATTCGTGAAAACCTTGGCCGGAAGGCTGTAAGGCAAGCGCTCCTCCGCGACGGCGAAAGTTTTGGCGCCGCGATCCCCGATTATGTGACGCCCGAATTCGTCCGGCAGGAGATCGCGCTGGGACGGGCGATCATCCCGGCCAACATCAACCATCCGGAACTCGAGCCGATGATCATCGGCCGGAATTTCCTAGTGAAGATCAACGCCAATATCGGCAACTCGGCCGTCACGTCCTCCATGGCCGAAGAGGTCGAGAAGATGGTCTGGGCGATCCGCTGGGGTGCCGATACGGTCATGGATCTCTCGACAGGCCGCAACATTCACAACATCCGCGACTGGATCATTCGCAATTCGCCGGTTCCGATCGGCACCGTGCCGCTCTACCAAGCGCTGGAAAAGGTCGGCGGCATTGCAGAGGACCTGACCTGGGAGGTCTATCGCGACACGCTGATCGAACAGGCCGAGCAGGGCGTCGACTATTTCACCATCCATGCCGGCGTTCGACTGCATTACATCCCGCT
This sequence comes from Rhizobium sp. AG855, assembly GCF_003610655.1. Lineage (NCBI taxonomy): Bacteria > Pseudomonadati > Pseudomonadota > Alphaproteobacteria > Hyphomicrobiales > Rhizobiaceae > Rhizobium > Rhizobium sp. AG855. The sequence goes on from NZ_RAQG01000004.1 coordinate 204,647, forward strand.
GACCGTCAACCGCGTCACCGGCATCGTCTCGCGCGGCGGTTCGATCATGGCCAAGTGGTGTCTGCACCATCACAAGGAGAGCTTCCTCTACGAGCATTTCGAGGAGATCTGCGACATCTGCCGCGCCTACGATGTCTCCTTCTCGCTGGGCGATGGCTTGCGCCCCGGCTCGATTGCCGATGCCAATGATGCCGCCCAGTTTGCCGAACTGGAGACGCTGGGCGAGCTGACCAAGATTGCCTGGGAGAAGGATTGCCAGGTGATGATCGAGGGTCCCGGTCATGTCCCCATGCACAAGATCAAGGAGAACATGGACAAGCAGCTGAAGACCTGCGGCGAGGCCCCCTTCTATACGCTGGGACCGCTGACGACGGATATCGCACCCGGCTACGACCACATCACCTCCGGCATCGGTGCCGCGATGATCGGCTGGTTCGGCACGGCGATGCTTTGCTATGTCACGCCGAAGGAGCATTTAGGTCTGCCCGACCGCGACGACGTCAAGATGGGTGTCATCACCTACAAGATCGCGGCGCACGCCGCCGACCTCGCCAAGGGTCATCCGGCAGCCCAGTTGCGCGACGATGCGCTGTCCCGCGCCCGCTTCGAATTCCGCTGGGAAGACCAGTTCAACCTGTCGCTCGACCCGGAAACGGCGCGCTCCATGCATGACGAGACACTGCCGAAGGAGGCGCACAAGGTCGCGCATTTCTGCTCGATGTGCGGGCCGAAATTCTGCTCGATGCGCATCTCTCATGACATCCGCGCCGAGGCCCAGAAGGAGGGCCTGACCGCCATGGCGGAGAAATACCGCGCTGGCGGCGATCTCTACATGACAGCGGACGAGATCGAAGCACTCGAAACGGGGGAGCGGTCATGACCGTTCTCGTAAAAGGCGCCGGTGTTGCAGGGCTGGCGACGGCGCTGGAACTGGCGCGCAGGGGTGTCTCCGTCGAGGTCGTGGAGCGCCGGCCCGATATCGGGCTTGGCGCCTCCCATTGGGCGGGCGGCATGCTCGCTCCCTATTGCGAGCGGGAGGCGGCGGAAGAGATCGTGCTGACATCAGGTCTTGCCGCCGCCGACTGGTGGGACGAGGCCGTGCCGGGTCTCGTCCAGCGCCGAGGCACGCTCGTGCTGGCCAATCCCCGCGATCTTGCCGACCTCAAGCGCTTTGCGACGCGCACGCGCGGCCATCGCTGGCTAGGCGAGGAAGAGATCGCAGAGCTGGAGCCTGATCTTGCGGGGCGCTTCGGCACCGGCCTCTTCTTTTCAGAGGAGGCCCATCTCGATCCCCGCCAGGCCTTGCGGGGTCTTTATCAGGCGGCGCGGAAGCTCGGTGTCTCCTTCCGCTTCGGGGAGGAGGCAGGTGATGCGGGAGACTATGCGAGGGTCGTCGATTGCCGGGGGCCACAGGCGATCGGTGAGATCGAAGGCCTGCGCGGGGTGCGCGGCGAGATGCTATATCTCGAAACAGGTGACGTCACCCTCTCCCGTCCCGTGCGCCTTCTGCATCCCCGCCACCCGCTCTATATCGTGCCGCGCGGCAACGGGCTGTTCATGCTGGGCGCGACCATGATCGAGACTGAGGATGACGGGCCGATCACGGCGCGTTCGATGATGGAACTGCTCAACACAGCCTATGCCCTGCACCCGGCCTTTGCCGAGGCGCGCATCGTGGAAACCGGCACCGGTATCCGCCCGGCTTTCCCGGAGAATGTGCCCCGCCTTATCGAAACCTCCGAAGGCCTGGCAGTCGCCGGCATGCACCGCCACGGCTTTCTCCTGGCTCCAGCACTGGCGCGTGAGGCGGCAGAGAGGCTGACGACCTCAAACGCATCTGAGAGAAGGAGGAGCGCATGAAGCTCACCGTCAACGGAGAAGCCCTGGAGCTCGATGCCGGCAATCTCGCCGATCTGCTCGCCAAGCTCGACTATGAGGGCGACTGGCTGGCCACCGCCGTCAATGGCGACCTGGTGCACCGCGAGGAGCGCGCCGCCCATCCCTTGAAGGAGGGCGACCGGATCGAGATCCTTTCGCCCATGCAGGGAGGCTGAGATGGCCCTGGAACTCTATGGCAAGACCGTCTCCTCACGCCTCTTGCTCGGCACCGCGCGCTACCCCTCGCCCGCAATCCTGGCGGAGGCCGTGCGGCGCTCGAAGACCGAGATCGTCACCGTCTCGCTGCGCCGAGAAACCGCGGGCGGCAAGGCGGGCGGCGCCTTCTTCCAGCTGATCCGCGATCTCGGCGTTCACGTCCTGCCCAACACCGCCGGCTGCCACAGCGCCCGCGAGGCGGTGCTGACGGCAAAGATGGCACGCGAGGTCTTTGGCACCACCTGGATCAAGCTCGAGGTGATCGGCCATCACGACACGCTGCAGCCCGACGTTTTCGAACTGGTGGAAGCGGCAAAGATCCTTGTGACCGAAGGCTTCGAGGTCTTCCCCTATACCACAGACGATCTGGTGGTCGGGGAAAAGCTGCTTGCCGCCGGATGCCGCGTGCTGATGCCCTGGTGCGCCCCGATCGGCAGCGCAATGGGGCCGCAGAATCTGCCGGGGCTCAGATCCATGCGGGCGGAATTCCCCGACGTGCCGCTGATTGTCGATGCGGGCATCGGTCGCCCGTCCCATGCGACTGAAGTGATGGAACTCGGCTATGACGCCGTGCTGCTCAACACCGCCGTCGCCAGCGCGGGTGATCCGGCTGATATGGCCGAGGCCTTTGCCAAGGCGATCGAGGCAGGACAGATCGCCCATCAAGCCGGCATGCTGGAGCCGCGCGACATGGCCGTGCCATCCACCCCCGTCATCGGAAAGGGGGTCTTCGCATGAAGCTCGATCCCTTTTACCTCATCGTCGACAATGCCGACTGGATTGAGCGGCTTGTGCCGCTGGGGGTCAAGCTGGTGCAGCTGCGGATGAAGGATACCGAGGAGAGCGTGCTTCGCCAGCACATCCGCCGCGCCCGGCAATGCTGTGCCGACCACGGCTGCCAGCTCATCGTCAACGACTTCTGGCAGATCGCCATCGACGAGGCCTGCGACTTCGTGCATTTGGGACAGGAGGATCTGGCGACGGCGGATCTCGCAGCCATCCGCAGCGCGGGCCTGAAGCTCGGTCTCTCGACCCATGACGAGGTGGAACTCGAAACCGCACTGGCCGCCAAGCCTGATTACATTGCCCTCGGCCCCGTCTATCCGACGATGCTGAAAAAAATGCCCTGGGCGCCGCAGGGTTTGGAACGGCTGACAGCGTGGAAGGAAAAGATCGCTCCTCTGCCCCTGGTCGCCATTGGCGGGCTTCGGCCCAACCGGCTTCCCGGTGTCTTTGCAGCAGGTGCTGACAGCGCCGCGGTGGTCACCGACATCACGCTCAATGCCGATCCTGAGGCGCGAACCCGGGAATGGCTTGAAGTGACCGAACCATGGCGTTGACCATGCATGCGCGGTTTTGGTCGCTCCACTGGTAATTCGGCTGCATTTCCGCCATATAGGCTGAAAATGCAGCTTTGTGGAGTGAAGATGTCGGATCGGGTCGAATTCGCGAGGATGAACGGGCTTGGCAACAAGATCCTGGTCGTCGACATGCGCGGTCGCACCGACCGGGTGACGCCGGCTGCGGCAATTGCGCTCGCTGCCGACCCGGCGACCGCCTTCGACCAGATCATGGCGATCCATGATCCCAGGGTCGACGGCACCGACGCCTATATCGACATCCTGAATTGCGACGGCTCGAAGGCCCAGGCCTGCGGCAACGGAACGCGCTGCGTGGTGCAGGCGCTTGCCGCCGAAACCGGCCGCAAGAGCTTCACCTTCCAGGCGATCGCCGGCATCCTGAACGCGGTCGAGCATCAGGACGGGACGATCTCCGTTGACATGGGCAAGCCGGTCTTTGCCTGGGACAAGATCCCGTTGTCTGAAGAATTCTACGACACCAGCCGCATCGAGCTGCAGATCGGTCCGATCGACGCGCCGATCCTGCATTCGCCCTCGGCCATGTCGATGGGCAATCCGCATGCCGTCTTCTGGGTCGATCGCGATCCGATGACCTATGACCTTGAACGCTTCGGTCCGCTCCTGGAAAACCATCCGATCTTCCCGGAAAAGGCCAATATCACGCTGGCCCAAGTCACCTCGAAGACATCAATGGTGACGCGCACCTGGGAACGCGGCGCTGGCCTGACGCTCGCCTGCGGCTCCGCTGCCTGCGCCGCAGGCGTATCCGCCGCGCGTACCGGCCGCACCGAGCGCAAGTTGACGATCACGGTGGCGTCGAGCCCCAATCGCGGCACGCTGACCATCGACTGGCGTGCCGACGACAAGGTCGTCATGACCGGTCCCGCGGAATGGGAGTGGTCCGGCACGGTTGATCCGGTGACCGGAAGCTGGCAGCGCGATGTGAGCGCCGATGCAGAGGCCGCCACCCTGTGACCTCCGCGCGACAAGGCGCCGTCGAGGTCATGACCTTCGGCTGTCGCCTGAACACCTATGAATCCGAGGTGATGAAGGCGGAAGCCGCCAAGGCCGGCCTCGATAACGCGATCCTCGTCAACACCTGTGCGGTCACCTCGGAGGCCGTGCGTCAGGCCCGCCAGGCAATCCGCCGGGCGCGGCGGGAGAACCCGGAAGCGCGCATCATCGTCACCGGTTGCGCTGCCCAGACCGAAGCGCAGAATTTCGCCGCCATGCCCGAGGTTGACGCCGTGCTTGGCAACGAGGAAAAGCTCAAGGCCGAACACTATCGCCGCCTGCCGGATTTCGGCGTTTCGGCTGAAGAGAAACTCGCCGTCAACGACATCATGAGCGTGACCGAGACGGCACCGCAGATGGTGGCGCATATCGACGGTCATGTGCGCGGCTTCCTCCAGGTGCAGAACGGCTGCGATCATCGCTGCACCTTCTGCATCATCCCCTATGGACGCGGCAATTCGCGCTCCGTGCCGATGGGCGCCGTCGTGGAGCAGGCGCGCAAGCTCGTCGAGAACGGTTATCGCGAAGTGGTGCTGACCGGAGTGGACGCCACGAGCTATGGCGCCGATCTCCCAGGCACGCCGACGCTTGGCCTTCTCGCCAAGACGCTTTTGAAGCAGGTGCCGGAGATCGTGCGGCTTCGCCTCTCCTCGATCGACAGCATCGAGGCGGACAGTCATCTCTTCGACCTGATCGCTGACGAGCCGCGTTTCATGCCGCATCTGCACCTGTCGCTGCAACACGGCGACGACATGATTCTGAAGCGCATGAAGCGAAGGCATTCGCGTTCTGATGCGATTGCCTTTGCCGAACAGGTCCGGCGCCTGCGCCCCGGCTTTGCCTTCGGCGCCGATATGATCGCCGGTTTCCCGACGGAGACCGAGGAGATGGCGGCAAACTCGGCGCGCCTCGCCGAGGAAATCGGCATCGCGCACCTGCATGTATTCCCTTACAGCCCGCGTCCAGGGACCCCGGCGGCTCGCATGCCGCAGCTTGACCGGGCGCTCGTCAAGGCGCGTGCCGCTGAGCTTCGGGCCGTGGCCGAAAGATTGCAGGCTGTGCATCTGGCTTCGCATGTCGGCACCTGCCAGAAGCTGCTGGTCGAGCGCAACGAAATGGCGCATACGGAAGACTTCACCCTCGTCGCAGCGCCCGGCATGAAAGCCGGCAGCCTCGTCGAGGTCTCGATCGGCGGCCATACAGGCCGCCATCTGACGATTGCAGCGGCAGCGGCAAGCGCTGCTGCCTGACACACGGAATAGAGTGACCATGGCCCTCGGCTTCATCAAGAAAGTCTTCACCTTCGGCAAGGAGAAGCCCGCAGAAGCGCCCGTTGCGCCGACGGAGCTGACAGCCGAGGAAATGGCTGCGATTTCGGCCGAAAGCGAGCCTAGGGATCGCGACGAAGATTTGCCCGTGGCCGAAGATCCGGTTCTCGCCGAGGAAATGGATACGGCCGGCGGACCGTCCGACGATCTGTCGCCCGAAGATCTCTCCATGGTGCCGCTCGAGCTGCTTGAGGCGGAAGCTGAGGAAGAGGTTGAAGACGCTTCGGTTCAGGAACTCCCAGCGAGCGAATCGGCACAAGAGGAGGAGCAAGAGGTCCTCGCCGAGTCCGCGACCGAACCCGTCGTCCCCGTATTGCCCAAGGGGTTCGCGGCGGCTGAGGCGAGAGCTCCGGAGCCCGAGTCTCCTGCCCCGGCCGAAAAGCTGAGCTGGTTCCAGCGGCTGAAGGCGGGCCTCTTCCGCACCTCCTCGCAGCTAACGAGCCAGATCACCGCCCTCTTCACCAAGCGCAAGCTGGACGACGAGACGCTGGAGGAGCTGGAAGACCTGCTGATCCAGGCAGACCTCGGCGTCGAAACGGCCCTGCGCGTCACCGACACGCTGGCCTCCGAACGCTACGGCAAGGATGTGACCGGCGAGGACGTCACCAGGATCATGGCGACAGAGATCGTCAAGGTGCTGAAGCCGGTTGCCAAGCCGCTGGCCCTTGATCTCAGCCACAAGCCGCATGTGATCCTCGTCGTCGGCGTCAACGGCACCGGCAAGACGACGACCATCGGCAAGCTCGCCGCAAAGCTCTCTGGCTCGGGGCTGAAGGTGATGCTGGCTGCCGGCGATACCTTCCGCGCAGCCGCCATTGAGCAGCTGAAGATTTGGGCGGACCGCACCGGCTCGACCTTCCTCGGCACCAAACTCGGCGCCGATGCTGCAGGTCTGGCGTATGAAGCCTTCGAAAAAGCCAAGGCTGACAAGGCCGATGTCCTGATCATCGACACCGCCGGCCGGTTGCAGAACAAGGCGGAACTGATGGCGGAACTGGAAAAGATCGTCCGCGTTCTTGGCAAGCTCGATCCGGATGCGCCGCACACCGTGCTGCAGACGCTCGACGCGACGACAGGCCAGAATGCCCTCCAGCAGGTCGAGATCTTCCGCAATGTGGCGGGCGTCAACGGCCTGATCATGACCAAACTCGACGGCACGGCCCGTGGCGGCATCCTTGTTGCCATCGCCGCCAAGCACAAGCTGCCCGTCTATTTCATCGGCGTCGGCGAAGGCATCGACGACCTCGAACCCTTCGAGGCCGAAGACTTCGCCAGCGCCATTGCCGGCATCGCGCGCCGAGCGCCGGAAATTTGAGGGAACGACATCATGTCGGATACATCCACCGATACCCACGCTTCCAAGGCTGACAAGCAGCATCCGCTGCTGAAGATGGCGCTCGAGCTTGGACCGTTGATGGTCTTCTTCTTCGGCAACCTGCGTGGAGAATGGCTGTCACGCACCTTTCCTGAACTGACGGCGATCGGCGGACCACTGCTGATCGCGACCGCTCTGTTCATGGTGGCGACGGTGATCTCGCTTCTGGTGTCGAAGATCGTCTTCAAGCATCTGCCGGTCATGCCGCTAGTATCCGGCGTGGTCGTGATGGTCTTTGGCGGCCTTTCCATCTGGCTGCAGGATGAGACTTTCATCAAGATGAAGCCGACCATCGTCAACACGCTGTTCGGTGTCGTGTTGCTCGGCGGCCTCGTATTCGGAACTTCTCTACTCGGTTATGTCTTCAATGCGGCGTTTCAGCTTGATGCTGAGGGCTGGCGCAAGCTTACGCTGCGCTGGGGTGTCTTCTTCCTCTTCCTCGCGGTCCTGAACGAAGTCGTCTGGCGCAATTTCTCCGACGATGTCTGGGTCAGCTTCAAGGTCTGGGGCACAATGCCGATCACCATTCTTTTTACATTGGCGCAGATGCCGCTGATCATGAAGCACTCTCTGGAAGACAAGGAACAGAAATGATCGACACCGCCAGCCAGACGGACAGCAATTCCACCACCCGCTTCTGGCTGATCGTGACAGGTGTCATCATCCTGATCCAGATCGTCTCTCAGTATCTGATGGGTCGCATCTGGATCTGTGAATGCGGCTACGTGAAGCTCTTCGAAGCGGGCGTGAACACCCCAGGCAATTCGCAGCACCTGTTCGACTGGTACACGCCGTCTCACATCATACACGGCTTCCTGTTTTATGGCTTGGGTTGGCTTGTCCTTCGGAAGAAGCCGCTTACAGCGAAACTCGCACTCGCGGCCCTCATCGAAGCGGGATGGGAGATCCTCGAGAATTCACCCATCGTCATTGACCGCTATCGCACGGCGACGATGGCGGTCGGCTATACCGGCGACAGCATTCTGAATTCCGGGATGGACATGGTTTCCATGATCGCCGGTTTCTTCTTTGCGGCCCGCGTACCGGTCTGGCTGACCGTCGTCATCGCACTCGGCTTCGAGGTGATCACGGCATTCGTCATCCGCGACAATCTGACACTCAATGTCCTGATGCTGGTCTGGCCGATAGAGGCCGTGAAGACCTGGCAGGCTGCGCTCTGACGATCAGGAGCCCTTCAAGGCCTTTTCGATCGCCGGCATGAGCTGAGTCTGGAAGGTGTCCGGATCGAAGGGGCCGACCTTCTTATAGAGGATCGTTCCGTCGGGGCCGACAAGATAGCTTTCCGGGATTCCGTAGACGCCCCAGTCAATCGCTGCCTTGCCGTTTGGATCGACCCCGATCGCGGCATAGGGATTGCCGAGTTCTCCAAGGAAGCGGAGCGCGTTGTCGTTCCGGTCCTTGTAGTTGATCCCGACCACGTTAACACGAGGGTCTTTGGAAAGCTCAAGCAGCATTGGGTGCTCCTGGCGGCAGGGTACGCACCAGGAGGCGAAGACGTTGACCAGCGTCAGCTTGCCGGAGATCGCCGTTGTGGTCAGCGCTGGCCGCTCCGAACCGTCGAGTGCCGTGAGTTGGAGCGGCGGCGCCTTCGTGCCGAGCAAAGCCGATGGGATCTCTGAAACGTCCCGGCCGGATTGAAGCTGGGTCATGAAGATCGTGGCAAGGCCCGCAAACAGGACGAGCGGCAACGCTGCGATCAGATAGCGTCCCCGCCCCTTTGCGCTGGAAACGTGCTGCTCGGATTCTTCAGTCATGCTTTGCTGTCCTGCGCGGAAGATGGTTGCGCGGAGCGACGGCGAATACCCTGTGCCTCAAGCGCCTTCAATTCGGCCTGACGTGCCCGACCATCGAGATAGACCCAGGTCGTCAAGCCGAAACAAATTCCTGCCGTCAGAAGATAGGAACCAATGACGTAAAACGCGTGGCTCATGCGGCGTTCTCCCGGCCGGCCAGGCGGGCGGCCAATCGCCGCTGCGCCCCGATCCGGCGGCGCCAGATTTCATTGCGCATAGCCATCATATGCAGCGTGAAGAAGAGGAGGGTGAAGGCCAGGGCCATGATCAGCAACGGCCAGAGAAATTCCGGATCAATGGTCGGTCCATCGAGACGCATGACGCTCGCAGGCTGGTGCAGCGTATTCCACCATTCGACCGAAAACTTGATGATCGGGATGTTGACGAAGCCGACCAGGATCAGCACCGAACTGACGCGCGCTGCCTTGGAGGGGTCGTCCATGGCGCGGTTCAGCGCGATCAAGCCCAGATACATCAGGAAGAGCACGAAGACAGAGGTGAGGCGGGCATCCCAGACCCACCATGTTCCCCACATCGGCTTGCCCCATAGAGAACCGGTAATGAGTGCAATCAGGGTAAAGGCTGCGCCAAGCGGTGCGGCGGCTTTGTGGCTGACATCGGCCAGCGGATGGCGCCAGACCAGGGTTCCGATCGCTGAGAGCGCCATCACGGAATAACACATCATCGAGAGCCATGCGGCGGGCACATGCACATACATGATGCGTACCGTGTCGCCCTGCTGATAGTCCGTCTCCGATGAGAAGCCGAGGTAGAGCCCTAAGACGAAAAGCAACACGGTCGTTCCGGCAAACCAGGGCAGGATTTTCCCGACCAGCGCAAGAAACCGCGTGGGGTTGGCGAGATCGCCGATTTTGGTGATGGCAAGGCTGTTGTCGGTCATGGCCCGTTCTAGCGTGTCTCTACTTCCCCTGCAATTGATCCTGGTCAATCCGGGTTGGCTCAGTCAGCCGAGTTTCGCAAGGCAGCAGCGGCGCCAACGGGGCCGATCACGGCGAAGAGAAGGGTGATGGCTGTCAGAAACAGGAATGGAGGCATGAAAGGCGCGGGATCTTCCACGGCCGCATAGGATGCGCTCACTCCGAAAATCAGGATCGGCACGGCCAATGGCAGGACCAGGATCGAGACGAGGAGACCGCCGCGGGGCAAGGCGACAGCCACGGCAGCACCCGCCGCGCCGATAAAAGTGATTGCCGGTGATCCGACCAGCAGGGTGAGCATCACGGCACCGATGGCAATTTCATCCATGTTCATAAAGAGACCCAGGAGGGGAGAGGCAAGGACAAGTGGCAGCCCCGTTGCCACCCAGTGGGCGAGGCACTTGATCAGAACGGTCAGCACCAACGGCGTCTCCTGCATCAGCAGGATATCGAGGGACCCATCGTCGCGCTCTGCCTGAAACAGGCGATCGAGCCCAAGCAGGGCTGACAATAGTGCGCCGATCCAGACGATGGCCGGGCCGATGCGGGACAGGAGATTAAGATCCGGTCCGACCCCGAAGGGTATGACGGCGACCACCGTGGTGAAAAAGAGGACGCCCACAAAGGTGCCGCCCCCAGCGCGAACCGAGAGCTTCAGATCCCGGAGGAAAAGCGCCATCATGCGGAATACTCCATGTCGACGCCATCGAAGCCCAACATTTCCAGTGTCTGCGCGCCTTCCATGCCAAGCGGCTGATGCGTGGCGGCAATCACGATGCCCCCCGCTTCGCGGTGGCGCTTCACAAGGTCTTCGAACATCGCATCCGCTCGGCTATCCAGGGCTGCGGTTGGTTCATCCAGAATCCAGATCGGTCGATACGCGACGAGAAGCCGCGCCATGGCGAATCGGCGCTGCTGTCCGGCCGAGAGATAACCATACGGGAGATGGGTGATCCCACTGAGCTCTACGGCATCTGCCGCCTCTTCGATATCGAGGCTTTGTCCTCCCTCGATGTCACCCAGGAAGGATTTCCAGAAAGCCAGATTTTCCGCGACCGTCAGTTCCCGCTTCATGCCATTCCGATGACCAAGATAGTGGCTGAATTCCCCGGCCGGGCGGGCCTCTGCATCCCTGTCCGACAGGCAAATGGCGCTGCCTGTTTCCGGGCGTAACAGACCGGCGACGACGCGCAACAAGGTTGATTTTCCCGAGCCGTTCCGGCCTGTCAGGACCAAGGCATCCCCGGAAGCCAACGTAAAGGAAACATTAACAAAAATCAGATCCTCCCCCCGGCGCGCCGAGAGGCTTTCGGCTTCGAGCCTGATCATGGTCGCTTTCCGGCAGGATGAGGCCTGCCTCATAAAAAATCTTTTTTTCGCCCTTTGTCGGTCTGGCACCTTTCTTAGAAATTATCTATAAGACCTGCAACCACGCCAGCGGCCGGCGTGAAGTTCATCCTTGTGCCGAACTTGTAGATCGTCGAAAGCGATTTCCACGGGCGGACAGCGGAAATGGTCGTACCCGCATCCTGATGTGCATGAAGTGCATAGGCGTCCGCACGAATGTGTTGGCTATCAGAATCAAGCGGGGTTTCTATCCGTGGCTAAATCTCTCGACAGCTTCAATTGCCGGTCGGTCCTGACCGTCGACGGCAAGGACTATGTCTATTACAGCATCCCGAAAGCCGAAGCGAACGGCCTTGCCGGCGTTTCAAAGCTTCCCTACTCGATGAAGGTCCTTCTCGAGAACCTTCTGCGCAACGAGGACGGTCGCTCCGTCACCAAGGCCGACATCGAGGCCGTCGCCGCATGGCTCGTCAACAAGGGCCTGACCGAAGCCGAAATCGCCTATCGCCCGGCTCGCGTTCTGATGCAGGACTTCACCGGCGTTCCGGCCGTTGTCGACCTCGCTGCCATGCGTGACGGCATCAAGAACCTCGGCGGTGATCCGGAAAAGATCAATCCGCTGGTTCCCGTCGACCTCGTCATCGACCACTCGGTCATCGTCGATGAGTTCGGCACGCCGACCGCCTTTGCCCGTAACGTCGAACTCGAATACGAGCGCAATGGCGAGCGCTACCGCTTCCTGAAGTGGGGCCAGCAGGCATTCAAGAACTTCCGCGTCGTTCCCCCGGGCACGGGCATCTGTCACCAGGTCAATCTGGAATATCTCGGCCAGACCGTCTGGACCAAGGATGAGGACGGCGAAACGACGGCCTACCCAGACACCTGCGTCGGCACGGACAGCCACACGACGATGATCAATGGTCTGGGCGTTCTGGGCTGGGGCGTTGGTGGTATCGAAGCCGAAGCAGCCATGCTCGGCCAGCCGGTCTCCATGCTGCTGCCGGAAGTCATCGGATTCAAGCTGACCGGCAAGGTGAAGGAAGGCGTCACCGCGACCGACCTCGTCCTGACCGTCGTGCAGATGCTGCGCAAGAAGGGCGTTGTGTCCAAGTTTGTCGAATTCTTCGGCCCCGGCCTCGATTCGATGTCGCTCGCCGACCGCGCAACCATCGGCAACATGGGCCCGGAATACGGTGCAACCTGCGGCTTCTTCCCGGTCGATGGCGAAACCATCAACTACCTGACCATGTCGGGCCGTACCAAGGATCGCATCGCGCTGGTCGAGGCCTATTCCAAGGCACAAGGCATGTGGCGCGAAGGGGATGGTTCGGACCTCGTCTTCACCGACACGCTTGAACTGGATCTCGGTGACGTCGTGCCGTCGATGGCCGGCCCCAAGCGTCCGGAAGGCCGCCTGCCGCTCGAAACCATTGCGCCGAACTTCGCAACCGCACTGGAAAACGACTACAAGAAGCCTGGCCAGCTGAACAATCGCTTCGCGGTTGAAGGCGCCGACTATGACATCGGTCATGGCGATGTCGCCATTGCGGCCATCACCTCGTGCACCAACACCTCGAACCCGAGCGTGCTGATTGCGGCAGGGCTTCTGGCACGCAATGCCGTCGCCAAGGGCTTGAAGACCAAGCCATGGGTGAAGACTTCGCTGGCACCGGGATCCCAGGTCGTCGGTGAGTATCTGGCCAAGTCTGGCCTTCAGACCTCGCTCGATGCCCTGGGCTTCAACCTGGTCGGCTTCGGCTGCACCACCTGCATCGGCAATTCCGGCCCGCTGCCGGCGCCGATCTCCAAGACGATCAACGACAAGGGCCTGATCACTGCTGGCGTCCTGTCGGGCAACCGCAACTTCGAAGGCCGAATCTCGCCTGACGTCCAAGCCAACTACCTGGCATCGCCGCCGCTGGTCGTCGCCTACGCGCTCGCTGGCACGGTCCAGAAGGACCTGACGACCGAGCCGCTCGGTGAAGACCAGAACGGCAACCCGGTCTATCTCAAGGACATCTGGCCGACCTCGCATGAGATCCAGGAATTTATCCTGAAATACGTTACGCGCGAACTCTACGAGTCGAAGTATGCCGACGTGTTCAAGGGTGACGCCAACTGGCAGGCCGTCCAGGTACCCGCCGGCCAGACCTACGCATGGGACGACAAGTCGACCTATGTGCAGAACCCGCCTTACTTCGTCGGCATGGGCAAGAGCGGTTCCGGCCTCAAGAACATCAAGGGCGCCCGCGTCCTCGGTCTCTTCGGTGACAAGATCACCACCGACCACATCTCGCCGGCCGGCTCGATCAAGGCAGCCTCGCCGGCAGGCGCATACCTGACCGACAATGGTGTCGCGGTTGCCGACTTCAACCAGTACGGCACGCGTCGTGGCAACCACGAAGTGATGATGCGCGGCACCTTCGCCAATATCCGCATCCGCAACCACATGCTTGGCCCGAACGGCAAGGAAGGTGGCTACACCATCCACTATCCTTCCAAGGAAGAGCTGTCGATTTATGATGCAGCGATGATGTACAAGCAGGAGGGTGTTCCGCTCGTCATCTTCGCCGGTGTGGAATACGGCAATGGCTCGTCGCGTGACTGGGCTGCCAAGGGCACCAATCTGCTTGGCGTCAAGGCGGTCATCGCGCAGTCCTTCGAGCGTATCCATCGTTCGAACCTCGTGGGCATGGGCATTGTGCCCTTTACCTTCGAGGACGGCACCAGCTGGGCTTCTCTGAACCTCAAGGGTGACGAGATCGTCACGATCGAGGGTCTCGAAGGCGAGATCAAGCCGCGTGAGAAGAAGATCGCCAAGATCACCTACTCAGACGGCACCGTGAAGGAAGTCCCGTTGCTCTGCCGCATCGATACGCTCGACGAAGTCACGTATATGAACAATGGCGGCATCCTGCAGACCGTTCTGCGCGACCTCGCTGCCTGACATTTTTTGATTGAACATGCGAGGCCGCCGGGCAACCGGCGGCCTTTTTTGTATCTGGGCGTCTGGAGGTGGCGGTGACGAAAGTTTCACCCCATCGTGACTTTGCGCATGGGGGCTAAGGAGCTATCAAGTGCACCACTAAGGTTGAAGCCCAAGTCAGACAAATGCTGCAGGTGAACATGCAACCCGTTTCTAAGTGCCAGCGGATCTACCGTGCCACGTGCCTAGCGTTACTGCTGGCGGTGTCGCCGTTCCAGGCGCAGGCCGGGACCTTTGTTCAGCCGAAAGGCGTAATCGAGCTTTTCACCTCGCAAGGATGCCGCTCCTGCCCGCCTGCCGACCGTGCTTTCGAGCAATTGGTGCGCCAGGGCGATGTTGTCGCCCTTTCCTATCATGTCGACTATTGGAACTACCTGGGCTGGGCTGACACATTGGGAACGGCCGAGAACACGGATCGCCAATATGCCTATGCCAAGACGTTCGGCCGTAGCGGTGTTTATACACCCCAGGCGGTCCTGAATGGGCGAGACCACCTCAAGGGAACCGACTCCGCCGAATTGAACCGGCGGCTGGATGGGATGCAGGCTTCCGGGCAGGGCTTGGTGGTGCCGGTCAAGGCGTCGCAAAACGGCGACCAGCTGTCTATCTCGGTGGGCAGCGGCACAGGTAAGGCGAATGTCGTCGTGGTCTATTTTCGTGAGCACCAGACGGTAGAAATGCTGAAGGGCGAAAATGTCGGAAAAAGCGTGGATTATTGGCACAGCGTAACCGATGTGCAGACCGTCGGCATGTGGAATGGCGAGCCGATCGATATCACCTTGCCCGCGCGAGTGATCAATTCCGATAAGAGCGACGGATGTGCCGTATTGCTTCAGAGCGCCGACGAGGAGGGGAATCCTTCCGGCATCGTTGGTGCAACCGTCATGAAAGGGCGGCCGACAAATTTCTGATGTGAGGGGAAACCTGGTGTGGTCCGGCCCGAAGCACTGGGGGGCTGGGGGTAAGGGGTCAATGCGCCTGACCGGACCGTTTTGGCGCACCGCGCCAACCAAGTTAGTTATACTTTATCGCAAAAAACGGCGCGCGTTTGTTCAAAATGCGGCCTGCGCAAAATATCTGCTTCGGTGCGTGACAAATGTCACAGTGACTGTCCGCGCAAGACAACAAAAAACGCCGCCGGGTGTTCCCAACGGCGCTCAGTGGCGGATCTGATTCTGATCAGTTCAGCAGCGCATCGTAAGCCGCAACGGCTTTGACGGCTCTCTCGCCGATCACGTTGGACGAATCGCCCGGCTTGTAAAGGCTGGAGCCGAGGCCAAATGCACGAACGCCGACCTTCCAGTAATCCGAAAAATTGGTTTCCGAGACACCACCCACCGCGCCAATCGGCAGCTGCGGCGGAAGGATGGCCTTGATAGCGGAGATGCCGCCTGGGCCGAGTGCGCTGGCGGGGAAGAACTTCAGCGCCGCAGCGCCGCTCTTGGCGGCAAGCAGGGCCTCCGTGGCTGTAAACACACCCGGCATGGTGACCATGCCGTGGCTGACCGCACGACGGATGACGTCCGGCTCTACATTGGGGGTGATCAGAAGATTGCCGCCGACCCCATGAAGGCGATCGACTTGGGCGACTTCCAGCACTGTACCGGCGCCGATCAAGACATTGGCCGGTGCAAGCTTCCGAGCCTTTTCGATCGACAGGAAGGGGTCGGGCGAGTTGAGCGGAACTTCGATCGCTTCAAAGCCGGCATCTACGAGGACGTCTACGGCAGACTCGATTTCTTCGGGTTTGATGCCACGCAGGATGGCCACCAGATTGCGGCGAAGGGACGGCCAGGCAACGGAGGATGTCATCGTTCTATTCCTTGAATTCGTGGTCGAACAGCGAAATGGCGCAGGCCAGCAATCCGCGGCG
This sequence comes from Rhizobium sp. AG855, assembly GCF_003610655.1. NCBI lineage: Bacteria > Pseudomonadati > Pseudomonadota > Alphaproteobacteria > Hyphomicrobiales > Rhizobiaceae > Rhizobium > Rhizobium sp. AG855. The sequence goes on from NZ_RAQG01000004.1 coordinate 220,777, forward strand.
GACCAGCAGTCCGCCATCCAGCATGATGGCCTCGCCACCGGCTCTCGCAATCGCGCGGGCATAAAGGCGGGTCAGTTTGCCGGTGCCGATCAGATAGGCTTTTCCGTAGCGCTTGAGATCCGACTGAATCGCAGCAATTTCTGCGCCGATCAGCAGTCCCGATAGGCGCGCCGCCGGATTGGTCTTCGTGCCCTGCGAGAGCAGGCCCTCGGCCCGGATGGAGAAGAGGGTTGATGTCAGGGCAAAACCCGATGCCAGGGCGGCATCCACCGCTGCGTCGAAAATGTCTGGATCCGCTTCGGCATCACCATCTTCTGGTACGGACAGCCGCAGAATCGATTGCCGGCTAATCAAATGGAAGAGCTCTCCCGTCATCACGGTCGAGAAGCGGCTGATGTGTCCGTTTTCAACGAGGGCCCACTTTGAATGCGTGCCTGGCAGGCAAAACAAGGCATTATCCAGGCCTTGCTCCAGAGCTCCTGCGAGCTGTGTTTCCTCGCCTCGCATGACATCATAGCGGCCATCTTCACGCTGGCAGACGCCCGGCAGAATATATACGGGACGGCTGGCACCTTCCGGGACGACAGCGTGCTGGAAGAGACCGATCAAAGGGGCTGGCGTTGCCACATAGGGCGCCTCACGCCAGCCGGTGCGTGCACCGGCCATGCCGGCAATGACCACGGGCAGGTCTTGCGCGGCTCCGAGGGCCGAGAGATGGCCCTCGAGTATTGCGGGATAGGCTGTGCGGTCCAGGCCACCCATGCCTTCTGCCGATTGCCGCTCGGCGAGGACCGCGCCCTGGCTGTCGACCAACCAGAGGCGGAGATTGCTGGTACCCCAATCGACCAGGGCGGCAAACGGTTTCGCGGTCACTGCGTCTGCCTCAGGCCAGATCGACCGGCAGCAGGGCTACCGGAATGTCCTGGAAGCAGACCGGCCGCAGGAAGCGACGGATCGACAGCGTGCCGACCGAGGTCGCTCCAAAGTTGGTGGAGGCCGGGTAGGGGCCGCCATGCACCATCGAATCCGCCACTTCGACACCGGTCGGGAAGCCGTTGGCGAGCACGCGGCCAGCCTTGCGCTCCAGGATCGGCATCAGCCGCTTACCAAGCGCCTCGTCACCCTCGGCGAGATGGATCGACGCGGTGAGCTGGCCGGAAAGGCTGCGGGCCATTGCAACCATTTCGTCTTCGCTATCCGCAATCACGATCAGTCCAAGCGGGCCGAACACTTCTTCGCCGAGCACGTGGTTGTCGAGCCAATCCTTGGCTGTGGTCTGGAACAGGTAAGGCGTGGCATTGCGCAGGTCACAGGTGGAGGTGAGAACCGAGCGAACGCCTTCCGTGCCGGCGATCCTGGTTGCACCCTTGCGATAGGCATCAGCGATGCCGTCGGTGAGCATGGTCTGCGGGCCGACAGCCGAGAGGGCTTCGGTCGCCGTTTCGACATACTTGTCGGCGTCGGCGCCCTTGAGCAGCACGACGATGCCTGGATTGGTGCAGAACTGGCCGGCACCCATGGTCAGCGATCCAACCCAGCCCTTGGCAATGGTCTGGCCCCGGGTGGCGATGGCGTTTGGCAGCATGAACATCGGATTGACCGAACCGAGCTCGCCGAAGAAGGGGATCGGTTCCGGACGCTGAGCGCAGAGATCGAAGAGTGCGCGACCGCCGCCGAGCGAGCCGGTGAAGCCGACAGCCTTGATCAGCGGATGCTGAACGAGCGCCTGACCGACGTCACGGCTGCCGCCATGGACGAGCGAGAAGACGCCCGGATGGACGCCTGTGCGCTTGATCGCGGCATCGATGGCGGACGCCACGATTTCACCGGTGCCCGGATGGGCATCGTGTGCCTTGACGACGACCGGGCAACCAGCGGCGAGCGCGGCAGCCGTGTCACCACCGGCCGTGGAGAAGGCGAGCGGGAAGTTGGAAGCACCGAAAACGGCAACCGGGCCGATCGGGCGCTGGATCATTTTCAGGTCCGGGCGTGGCAGCGGTTTGCGGTCGGGCAGGGCTTCGTCGTGGCGACGGTCGAGATAGTCGCCGTTGCGGATATGGGCGGCGAACAGGCGCAACTGGCCGACCGTGCGGCCACGCTCGCCGATCAGGCGGGCTTCCGGCAGGCCGGTTTCCTGAGAGCCGATTTCGGTGATGGCGTCACCGCGTGCGTCGATTTCTTCGGCGATTGCTTCGAGGAAGGCGGCACGTTCTTCACGGGTCGAGTAGGCGTAGGTTTCAAAGGCCTCTTCGGCTGCCTTCGCGGCCTGATCGACCAGTGCGGGTGTACCCTTCGAGAAGGTGTGAGGCGCGCCCGTTGCGGGTGACGAAGCAAAGGTATCCGTGCTGGCAATCCAGTTGCCGGCGATCAGGTGTTTTCCAGTCGGCGTATAGGCCATGGGAGGGGCCTCCTTTTTATATCAGTCTTCAAAATGAGCGACGACTTTCCGCTCTCCGCAGAGGAACGAATCCGCCACGATGCGCAGCGGCTGATAGTCGGTGTCGCTCTGGCGAGAGCGGATAAGCTTGGCGAAGCGCTCGTAGATCCCGGCATATTCACGATCCGGACCCGACGCCTGCTCCTTGCCTCCGATATAGAGTTCCGAGCCGCCCTTTGAAAGGCGCAGCTCGCCTTCATTTGTCTGAACGGTGATGTCCCAGGTCTGGGGACCTTCCTGTCGCCAGTCGAATTCGGCCGTAATAGGCGCGCCTTCAACGGTCCGCATGGCGATGGAAGCGGCGATGGGCTGCTTCTTGTTCTCCGGGAACTCCAGTGTCGATTTCTGCACCAGGATGTGCCCAGGCACGATCTCGGTCAGGATCGACAGGGCGTTGATGCCCGGATCGAAGACGCCGAAGCCACCCGGCTCCCAGATCCAGGCCTGGCCGGGATGCCAACGACGCACGTCTTCCTTCCAGACGATCGAAATCGACTGGATGATCTTGTCCGACAGCCACTGCTTTGCCGGCTCGACGCCGAGGGCGAAGCGCGAATGCCAGGTGGCGAAGAGCGTGACACCGGCCTTGGCAGCGATTTTGCTGAGGGCCTCTGCTTCTCCCAGCGTGGTCGCCGGCGGCTTTTCCATCAATACATGGCGGCCGGCCGCGATCGCAGCCTTTGCCATGTCGAAGCGGACTTCGGGCGGTGTGCAGAGCGAGACGACCTTGATATCCGGGCGCGCGGCCAAAAAAGCATCGAAGTCGGTGAAGTTTTCAGCACCCTCGACCTTGCCATGGCGGCTCACGCCGGCGGCAACGACGAAGTCGTTACCACCAGCGATCGACGGAATGTGCTGGTCGCGGGCGATCTTGCCGATGCCGACAAGTGCGAGCGGAATACGATCTGCCATCGTCCGATCCTTAATGTGCGTCCTTGCCGACCGGCGAGCCGCGGCAACCCTTCAGGAAGTCGAAGTCTGCGCCAGTGTCAGCTCCCTCGACGTGATCGTGGAAGAGACGGGCGTAACCGCTTGCCGGCGGCTCGACCGAGGGGCGCCAGTCGGCCAGACGGTGCTGCATTTCCTCTTCCGAGATGTCGAGATGCACCTTGCGGGCATCGACGTCGATCTCGATGAAGTCGCCATCACGAACGATCGCGAGCGGACCGCCACGGGCAGCTTCCGGCGAGGTGTGCAGGAGGACGGTGCCGTAGGCGGTGCCGGACATGCGGGCATCGGAGATGCGGACCATGTCGGTGATGCCTTTGCGCAGCACCTTGGGCGGCAGGCCCATGTTGCCTACTTCGGCCATGCCCGGATAGCCGCGCGGGCCACAGTTCTTGAGGACCATGACGCAGGTCTCGTCGATATCGAGCGCCTCGTCGTTGATTTTTGCCTTGTAGTCGTCGATGTCTTCGAAGACCACGGCGCGGCCGCGATGCTTCATCAGGTGGGCGGAGGCTGCAGACGGCTTCAAGACGCAGCCCTTCGGGGCGAGATTGCCGCGCAGAACGACGATACCGCCCTGCTGGGTCAGCGCCTTCTCAACCGGGAGGATGACGTCCTCGTTCCAGTTGCGGACGTCCTTCACTTCGTCCCAGATGCTTTCGCCGGAGACGGTCAGTGCATCCTTGTGCAGCTTGCCGGCTTCGCCGAGGCGTTTGATCACGACGGGCAGGCCGCCGGCATAGAAGAACTCTTCCATCAGGTACTTACCCGACGGCATCAGGTTGACGATCGTCGGGATATCGCGGCCGAGGCGGTCCCAATCGTCAAGCGTCAGGTCGATGCCGACGCGGCCAGCCATGGCGAGCAGGTGTACGACAGCATTGGTCGAGCCGCCGATCGCGCCATTGACGCGGATCGCGTTTTCGAAGGCTTCCTTGGTCATGATGTCGGAAGGCTTCAGGTCGTCCTTGACCATCTGCACGATGCGGCGGCCGGAGAGCTGCGCCATGACCTTGCGGCGGCTGTCGACGGCCGGGATCGCGGCGTTGCCTGACAGCGCCATGCCAAGCGCTTCAACCATGGAAGCCATGGTGGAGGCGGTGCCCATGGTGTTGCAGGTGCCGCTGGACCGCGACATCGAGGCTTCCGCTTCGACGAATTCTTCCTGGGTCATCTCGCCAGCCTTCACGGCTTCGGAGAATTTCCAGAGATGCGTGCCGGAACCGACGCGTTCGCCACGGAAATAGCCGTTCAGCATCGGGCCGCCGGTGACGACGATCGAGGGAATGTCGGTCGATGCAGCGCCCATGACGAGCGACGGTGTGGTCTTGTCACAGCCGACGAGCAGGACAGCACCATCGATCGGCTGGCCGCGCATCGCTTCTTCAACTGCCAGTGCCGCGAGGTTGCGATACATCATGGCCGTCGGGCGGAAGGTGTTTTCCGACGCCGAGAAAACCGGGACTTCAACCGGGAAACCGCCGGCTTCCCAGACGCCGGCCTTTACCTTTTCGGCCAGTTCGCGCAGGTGGCCGTTGCACGGCGTCAGGTCCGACCAGGTGTTCAGGATACCGATGACGGGGCGACCGTCGAACAGGTCGTGCGGGTGTCCCTGGTTCTTCATCCAGCCGCGATGGTAGATGGTGTCGCGGGACGTGCCGCCATACCAGTGCTGGGATCTCAGTTGGCGCGGCCAGGCCGCCGGTTTGAACTTGCTCATGGCTTTTGTCCTGTCTCTGGGAAATGGGCGGGTCGGAAGACCGATCCGCTCAGAGCATCTTCACCTTGACGGTCTCTGCGGCAGCCTTTGCCAGGCGGTTGCGCAGCGGAAGACCGAATTGCGGGGACACGATTTCGAAAACGTCACCTTCTTCAGTGACGAAACCGTCCGCGACCGAGAGCGTCGCCGTGCCGTACATGTGTACATGCAGATCGCCCGGCTGGCAGAACAGCGCATACTTGAAGTGGTGGTATTCCAGGTTCGCGATCGTGTGGGACATGTTGGCCTCACCCGACAGGAACGGCTTTTCCCAAACGGTCTTGCCAGCCCGCATGATGCGCGACGTGCCTTCGACATGGTCGGGCAGGGCGCCGACGCGCAGTTCCGGACCGAAGGAGGCCGGACGCAGCTTGGAGTGTGCGAGGAAGAGGTAGTTGATCTTTTCCGTCACGTGGTCGGAGAATTCGTTGGCGATCGAGAAGCCGAGGCGGTGCGCCGTGCCATCTTCGCCGATGATGTAGTAGCCAGCCATTTCGGGCTCTTCGCCGCCATCGAGCGCGAAGGAGGGCGAGACAAGATCTTCGCCGGGAGCTACCGCGTTGAAGCCGTTGCCCTTGTAGAACCATTCCGGCTGAACGCCGATTTCACCGGGCTTCGGCTTGCCGCCTTCGATGCCCATGCGGAACATCTTCATGGAGTCGCTCATGCCGGCCGTGTCGGCATGCATGCTGTCACGTGCCGAGGCGGATCCGGTGTGGGTCAGGCCCGTGCCGGTCAGATACATATGAGCTGCGTCTGGATGACGGACCGGGCAATCGAGCTTGCCGTCTGCGACGAGCGCCAGAAGGTCGACGGCTTCGCCGGCGCCCTGCTTTTCGATCAGGTCTGCTACCGTCGTTCCAGCAGCAATCGCTGCCTTGGCGAGATCGTAGGTGGTGTTGTAACCGGGGACAAGGCGCGCGGCCTCACCCTGGCGGCAAATGACGCCGCCAGTCTTCAATTGCGAGAGAAACATAAGCCTATCCTCAGACTGCTTTGTTCTTGTTGTAAACGTCGAAGAAGACAGCAGCCAAAAGCACAAGGCCCTTGATGAGCTGCTGGTAGTCGATGCCGATACCCATGATCGACATGCCGTTGTTCATGACACCCATGATGAAGGCGCCGATGACCGCACCGGTGATCTTGCCAACGCCGCCGGACGCCGAGGCACCGCCGATAAAGCAGGCCGCGATAACATCGAGCTCGAAGCCGACGCCAGCCTTCGGGGTTGCCGAATTGAGGCGAGCGGCGATGATCATGCCAGCCAGTGCAGCAAGGACGCCCATGTTGACGAAAGTGAGGAAGACCAGGCGCTCGGTGTTGATACCGGAAAGCTTGGCTGCCTTTTCGTTGCCGCCGAGTGCGTAGATGCGGCGGCCGATGGTCGTGCGGGTCGTGACGAAGGAGTAGAGTGCGATCAGAACGCCCATGACGACCAGAACGTTCGGCAGGCCGCGATACGTGGCGAGCTGATAGCCGAGGAAGATCGCGACGGCGCTGATGATGCCCATCTGGACGACGAAGAAGACGAAAGGCTCGTTCTCGCTGCCATGTTCATCGTTCAGTCGGCGGTTCTTCATGCCGGAATAAATGGCCAGTGCAACGAGAGCGATCACTGCAATGATCGCAACATGGTTTGCGATACCCGAGACGGCAGGATCAGTCAGCGGCAGGAAGTCCGGGATGAAGCCGGTCGACAGCAGCGTGAATTCCTTCGGAAAGGGGCCGATCGGGCGGCCGCCGAGCGCCACATAAGTGAGGCCGCGGAAGACGAGCATACCGGCCAGCGTCACGATGAAGGACGGGATTTTCTGATAGGCGACCCAGTAACCCTGGGCCGCGCCCATGGCGGCGCCGAGAACCAGACACAGGGGCACAACCAGTGCGAAATGCCAGCCCCATTTGACCAGCATGATCGCCGAGATGCCGCCGATGAAGGCGACGATCGAGCCGACCGAAAGGTCGATATGGCCCGCCACGATAATCAGCAGCATGCCCAGCGCCATGATGACGATGAACGAGTTCTGAAGCACGAGGTTCGTGATATTGACCGGACGGAACAGGACGCCGTCGGTCAGCACCTGAAACAGCAGCATGATGACGACCAGCGCCAGCAACAGGCCGTATTCACGGATGTTCTTTCGCAGGTATTCACCCACGGAGACCTTGGGGGTTTCGGTTCTTGTATCGATGGCCATTAGTGTTTCTCCCCAGAGCGCATGATGGCACGCATGATGGACTCTTGGCTTGCTTCTTCCTTGGACAGTTCGGCCACGATGCGCCCTTCGTTCATGACGTAGATGCGATCGCAGGTGCCGAGCAGTTCGGGCATCTCCGAGGAGATCATCAGGATGCCCTTACCTTCGGCGGCAAGCTGGTTGATGATGGTGTAGATTTCGAACTTGGCGCCGACATCGATGCCGCGTGTCGGTTCGTCGAGAATGAGAACTTCCGGATTGGTGAACAGCCATTTCGACAGAACGACTTTCTGCTGGTTGCCGCCCGAAAGGTTGACTGCTTCCTGATAGATTGAATGCGACCGGATACGCAGCTTCTGACGATAGTCGGTCGCGACCTTGGCTTCCTTGCGGTCGTCGATGACGGCACCGTTGGAAACACCGGCCAGATTGGCCAGCGTGGTGTTTTCCTTGATGTTGTTCTGTAGGACGAGGCCGAGATGCTTACGGTCTTCCGTCACATAGGCGAGGCCTGCGTCGATCGCCTTGGGGATGGTCGACACGTCGACGGGTTTGCCGTTCATCCGCACTTCACCGGTGATCTTGTGACCCCAGGACTTGCCGAAGACGCTCATGGCGGTTTCGGTGCGGCCAGCACCCATCAGACCCGCGATGCCCACGACTTCACCTGCACGCACGTTGAACGATACGTCATGCAGGAACTGGCGGTCGCGGTGGTTCTGGTGGAAGACATTCCAGTTCTTCACTTCCAGAAGAACGTCGCCGATCTTCGGGTCGCGTGGCGGATAGCGGTCTTCCATGTCACGGCCGACCATGCCCTTGATGATCCGGTCTTCCGTGATCTCCTGGGTATGACAGTCGAGGGTCTCGACGGTGCCGCCATCGCGCAGGATGGTAATCTGGTCAGCAACCTTGCGAATTTCGTTGAGCTTGTGGGAGATGATGATCGATGTCATGCCCTGCTTGCGGAACTCCATCAGCAGGGTGAGCAGGGCATCCGAATCCGTTTCATTGAGCGAAGCGGTCGGCTCGTCGAGAATGAGAAGGCGGACCTTCTTCGACAGCGCTTTGGCGATTTCGACCAGCTGCTGCTTGCCGACGCCGATATCGGTGATGCGGGTGGAGGGGCTATCCTTCAGACCCACCTTCGCCAGCAGCTCTTTCGTCCGCGCAAAGGTCTGAGGCCACTGAATGACGCCGCTGTTGGCGATTTCGTTGCCGAGGAAGATGTTTTCGGCAATCGATAGGAGCGGCACGAGGGCCAGTTCCTGGTGAATGATGATGATGCCAAGCTCTTCGCTGTCGGAAATCGTGCTGAAGCGGCGCACTTCGCCATCATAGAAGATGTCGCCGTCATAGGTTCCGGCCGGGTAGACGCCGCTGAGTACCTTCATCAGGGTTGACTTGCCGGCTCCGTTTTCGCCGACGAGCGCGTGGATTTCGCCCTCGCGCACCTTGAAGCTGACATTGTCCAGCGCTTTCACGCCCGGAAATGTCTTTGTGATGCCGCGCATCTCGAGAATGATGTTGTCCATGGGCAGAATTCCGGCAGCCATTGGCGACACAGGTCAAGCCAAAGGCGCGAGCTCCTTCAATGCGTATAGAAAATGGGCCCGCGATAACTCGCGGACCCGAGAGTGACCCGAAGGATTACTTGTCGATCTGGTCGGCCGTGTAGTAGCCGGCGCCGACGAGAACGTCCTTGGCATTGGCCTTGTCAACGGCGACAGGCTTCAGCAGGTAGGACGGAACGACCTTCACACCGTTGTTGTAGGTCTTTTCGTCGTTGATCTCAGGGGTCTTGCCGCCCATGATCGCATCAACCATCGAAACGGCAACCTTTGCCAGTTCGCGGGTGTCCTTGAACACGGTCGAGTACTGTTCGTCAGCCAGGATCGACTTGACGGAGGGCAGCTCGGCGTCCTGACCGGTCACGACCGGCATGGTCATGTCGCCAGAACCGTAGCCAACGCCCTTCAGAGCCGACAGGATGCCGATGGACAGGCCGTCATAAGGAGACAGGGCGCCATGCAGCTTGTCTTCGGTGTAGGTCGAGGACAGGAGGTTCTCCATGCGGGCCTGGGCGACGGTGCCGTCCCAACGCAGGGTGCCGACCTGATCCATGCCCATCTGTCCCGACTTGATGACGATCTCACCGCTGTCGATCAGGGGCTGCAGGACCGACATTGCGCCATCGTAGAAGAAGAAGGCGTTGTTGTCGTCCGGCGAACCGCCGAAGAGTTCAACGTTCCAGGGCTTGGTGTCCGGGAACTTGGCCTTGAGGCCTTCTACGAGGCTGGTGGCCTGGAGAACGCCGACCTGGAAGTTGTCGAAGGTGGCGTAGTAGTCGACGTTGCCCGAATCACGGATCAGGCGGTCATATGCGATGACCTTAACGCCGGCATCAGCAGCCTTCTGCAGGATGTCGGACAGGGTCGTGCCGTCGATGGCGCCGATGACGAGAACCTTGGCACCCTTGGTGACCATGTTTTCGATCTGGGCGAGCTGGTTCGGAATGTCGTCGTCAGCGAACTGCAGGTCCGGCGTATAGCCAGCTTCCTTGAACAGCTTTTCCATGGTCTCGCCGTCGGAGATCCAGCGGGTCGACGTCTTGGTCGGCATCGAGATGCCGACAACGCCCTTGTCCTGTGCATAGGCGAAGGGTGTAAAGGATGCGATACCGATTGCAAAAGATGCAATCAGGGCTCCAAGTTTCTTCATGGTAACCTCCCTGGTCATACCGTGCGAGGCCAAGCTCCTCCTGGCACTCGCTGAAAAACAAGAACGAGCGGCTGACGCAGCAGCCCCCAGCTCCGTTGGGACTCTTATCGCGCCCCATATACCGATCAAATGAATATTTTGACTTTCTGCATACCGTGGTTGATATATCGTTCATGGCAGAGAACCACATTTACAGATTGCAGCCCAAGCACTTCAGCCTCGTCAGCTCGATTGCCGAGCTTGGACAATTAAGTCTTGCAGCTCAATCACTTGCTCTCACGCAGCCTGCAGCTTCCCGCATGTTGGGCGAGATCGAGCGGTATGTCGGTTCTCCGATCTTCGTGCGGACGCCGAAAGGCATGGAGCCGACCGCAGTCGGCAGTGCGCTGATCCGGCGAGCACAAAACGTGCTGGAGGAAATACGCGAAGCAGCGCGGGAGGTGGACGCGATTCGCCGAGGCTTGACGGGCAAGGTGCGCGTTGGTGCGGTGACCGGCGGTGCCGTTGGCTATGTCGTGCCAGCGATCAAGGCGCTGAAGGCGGAAGCTGCCACCGTCGATATTCATGTCGACGTGGCCTCCAGCAGCGAGATGATCCGCGACCTCTTGTCGGGGCAGTACGATTTCGTACTCGGACGTATCCCGCCGGGGATTGATGCACGCCAGTTCCATGTCGAGGGTGCGACGATGGAAGAAGTCGAAATCGTCGTTCACCGCACGCATCCTCTGGCCAACGTCGATCGTCTCAACGTTTCCGACATGGCACATTTTCCCTGGGTGATGCAGGCGCCGGGCACTCCATTGCGTCACGCCGTGGAGAGTGTGTTCATCGAGGAAGGCGCGCCCATTCCACGCAACATCGTCAATACGACGTCCCTTCTGGTGATGATCGCCATGCTCGCTTCGTCCAACGCGATCGCGCCGATGTCGCGTGAAGTCTCGGATCTTCTCTGTCGGCAGACGCCAGTCGGTGACCTTTGCACGCTCAAGCTCGATACGCCGATCGTGGTCACGCCCTACCACCTGATCACGGTGAACGGTAAGCGCCTGTCACCAATTGCGGCCCGGCTCCGGGATCTCTTGCTGAGCCGGTTCCTCAACCGCGGACGTTGAGCATAACGGGTGCGCCCGTGGCTCACGAAAGGCTCGCAAGCTTGCAATTTTGGCTATGTCAGGCACACTGTCATCTGTCCGTCATGAATGAAAGCTCGAGGAGCATTGATGACCGAGCAGACCGAAGGGCAGCGCCATGAAGTCGATGGTGCCGACAAGAGCCCGGCGAGCGTTGTCGACCTGGGAATATATCGACAGTCTCTCGATCCACTCCCCGTCACCTTTCATCGCCGCGAACTGGATGCAATCCTTTGGATTTACGGCCGCATGGTCGGGGAAGGCGATTGGCGGGACTACGCGATTGACCACCTGAAGGACAAGGCGGTCTTCTCCGTCTTCAAGCGCGCCGGCGAATTTCCGCTTTACCGGATCGAGAAAAATCCGAAGCTAGCTGCCAAGCAGGGGGCATTTTCAGTGGTCGCCACCGACGGACGAATCTTGAAACGTGGACATGACCTGAAGCAGGTTCTCAAGGTCTTCGACAAGAGCCTGAAAGCCCTCGACTAACCGTCAGGCAAGTGTTCCGGGATAGCTCGATAGGTCCGGCTTGGTGGCCTGGGCTTCGCCGAGCGGTCGTTGCATGAAGATGGTGTCCAGCCATTGCCCATGCTTGAAGCCCGTGCCATCGAGTCGTCCGGCGAATGTGAAGCCGCAGGAGCGGTGGACCGCGACCGAGGCTTCGCTCGCACCTCCGACGACGGCGACCATCTGGCGAAAACCGAGCGCTTCGCAGCGCGCCACGAGTCCCTCCAGGAGCGCCTTGCCGACACCAAGGCCACGCGCCTTTTCAGCCACGTAAATCGAATCCTCGACCAGCCAGCGATAGGCCGGCCTCGTGCGAAAGGCTGATGCATAGGCATAACCGAGAAGCGTGCCAGCTTCGTCTATAGCGGCCAAATAGGGATAGCCTTTGGCGGTAATCGCTGTGAAACGGCCCGTCATCTCAGCGAGATTTGGTGGATCAAGTTCGTAACTCGCCGTCCCCGTCAGCACGGCATCCTTATAGATGGCCGTGACTGAAGGAAGGTCTTCGAGTGTCAAGTCGCGGATAGCGAGGACCATGCAATGCTCCGAGCAGAAACGCCTTCTTGTTCCATGGGTGGGAAATCCGGGCAAGCCCGCGAAATGTCATGGGGACAGGCGGATAGCACGCCGGGTCGCTTCCAATCGCTCCTGGGTTCGCGATTTCGTCACCGGCGTTCCTCGCGCGGCTTGACTCGCCGCAAAAACCTTGTAATCCCTCGCCGCGAAGAGGAATTCGGTTCATGCACGCTTTCGGGCAACCCTTCGCGGTCTCAAACCACCTGCAGCACGCCGCTGCCGGTGGCGCATGCATTTCTCTCGCATCCACGACCAAGGCCAAAACGACGACGAAAACCGTCTGACGTCTTCGGCCACCGCTCTCTCCCCGGCACGGCCGGGGACAAGGAAGGTTGCGCACCCGTCGCAGTCCTCCTCCTCACCATCCGCGGAGAGACAGAAAGAGAGCATTGACATGGGTTTCAAGATTGCAGTCGTAGGCGCCACCGGCAATGTCGGTCGCGAAATGCTGAACATCCTCTCCGAACGCGGCTTTCCGGCTTCGGAAGTTGTCGCACTGGCGTCCGCCCGTTCGCAGGGCACCGAAGTCTCCTTCGGCGACAAGGTTCTCAAGGTTCAGAACCTGGAGCACTATGATTTCTCGACGACCGACATTTGCCTGATGTCCGCCGGCGGCACCATCTCGCAGAAGTGGTCGCCGAAGATCGGCGCCCAGGGTTGCGTCGTGATCGACAATTCGTCGGCCTGGCGCTACGACGCCGACGTGCCGCTGATCGTTCCGGAAGTCAATCCGGACGCCGTGGTCGACTTCAAGAAGCGCAACATCATTGCCAACCCGAATTGCTCGACCGCTCAGCTCGTTGTGGCGCTGAAGCCCCTGCATGACTTTGCCAAGATCAAGCGTGTCGTTGTCTCGACCTACCAGTCGGTGTCCGGTGCCGGCAAGGAAGGCATGGACGAACTCTTCACCCAGACGCGCGCCGTCTTCGTCGCCGATCCGGTGGAAGCCAAGAAGTTCACCAAGCGCATCGCTTTCAATGTCATTCCGCACATCGATAGCTTCATGGAAGACGGCTATACGAAGGAAGAGTGGAAGGTTCTCGCCGAGACCAAGAAGATGCTCGATCCGAAGATCAAGGTGACCTGCACCGCTGTGCGCGTTCCGGTCTTCATCGGCCATTCGGAATCGGTCAACATCGAGTTCGAGAACGAGATCACTGCTGATCAGGCGCGCGAAATCCTGCGCGAAGCGCCGGGTTGCCTCGTCATCGATAAGCACGAGAACGGTGGCTATATCACTCCCGTCGAATGCGCCGGTGAAGACGCGACCTACATCTCGCGCATTCGCGAAGACGCGACGGTCGAAAATGGTCTCAATATGTGGGTCGTGTCCGACAACCTGCGCAAGGGTGCCGCCCTGAACGCGATCCAGATCGCCGAACTGTTGCTGAACCGTGGCTTGATTACGCCGCGTAACGCCTCCAAGTGATGGCGTGACACTTCCCGCCCGGCCTCCGGCCGGGCGGGAAATCGTTCTGTCTCATCGGAATGTGATTCATTTTGAAGCAGGGTTGGTGCTTCATTAGGGGTTGATTGATGACAGGATCATGTTTCGCTGCCATGGTGCGCCCCACTCAAAACAGTCAATGACGAGGCCTGAATGCGTCTGAACTTTACTTTGTCCGCAGCCCTGATTTCAGTGGTGTCCGTATTTGCTGGGTCCGGTTCGGCCTTGGCTGCCGCCTGCAGCAATACTTCCGCCGGGTTCGAACAGTGGGCTGAGGCCTTCAAGGAACAGTCCGCCGGTAGCGGGTTGAGCCCGCGTATGTTGGACCAGGTTTTCAGCTCCATCAGCTACAGCCGCAGCACGATCAGCGCTGACCGTGGTCAGAAGAGCTTCAAGCTGTCTTTCGACCAGTTTATGCAGAAGCGTGGCGGGCAGACGATCATCAACCGCGGCAAAGGCATGAAGAAGAGCAATGCCGCTCTCTTCGCGCGGATTGAACAGCGTTATGGCGTGCCCGCCGGTCCGCTGATTGCGATCTGGGGTATGGAGACCGGTTTCGGTTCTTTCCTCGGCAAGGAGCATACGCTTTCGGCGGTCGCAACGCTTGCCTTTGACTGCCGCCGCAGTGAATTCTTCACCGACCAGTTCCGTGCTGCGCTCGAACTCGTACAGGCCGGCAATCTTGACATCAATGCCAAGGGTGCTGCCCACGGCGAAATCGGCCAGACCCAGTTCTTGCCGCGCAATGTCGTCCGCTTTGGCGTCGATGGTGACGGCAATGGCCATATCGACCTTGTGCATTCCAAGGCTGATGCGCTGGCATCGACCGCCAATTTCCTGAAGGGTCATGGTTGGCAGGCCGGTGCTGGCTACCAGCAGGGTGAGCCCAATTTTGCGGCCATCCAAGGCTGGAATGCGGCCACCGTCTACCAACAGGCTATTGCCTATATCGGTGCCCGCATCGACGCCGAATAAGCTGACTGAGGCGCGACGGGACCCTGTCGCGCCGGCTTGTCTGCGCAAACACCTTCCGTCCAGATCGTGGGTTTCTGATCGATGTGAGCGAAGAAATTCGCCTTCCGTCGCCTCAGGCGGTTTCTTGACCGTCCAGGCGGACGAAGTCACGCGTCTGAGGGTCCATCAGCCAAAGTTCGCCATTGCTGATATCAAACCAGGCACCATGGATACGCAGCTTTCCGCGCTCTTCCAGGATCTTCACGCAGGGAAATGTTCTGAGATTGCTGATCGAGTTGCGGATCGAGATCCGCTCCAGCGCAGTCTGACGTTCCACAGCGGTCATCACCGAATTGCCCTGGATCTGCTCGGCGGCCGGCGCCACGAGGTTCATCCACTTGCCGATGAAGTCACCGGGAGAAAGCGGTTCGGCATTGGGGTCGAGAGCCGCGCTGATGCCGCCGCACCGGCCGTGACCCATGACGATGATATCCTTGACCCGCAGTGCCTGCACAGCAAATTCGAGGGCAGCCGAGGTCGAATGATATTGACCGTCGGGCTCGTAGGGCGGCACCATGTTGGCGACGTTGCGCACGACGAAGAGCTCGCCAGGATCGGCATCGAATATCATTTCAGGTGCCGCGCGGGAATCGCAACAGGCGACAACGAGCGTATGGGGTTTTTGTCCCTGCTCTGCGAGGACACGATAGCGTTCGCGCTGGTCGACATAGCGACCACTCATGAAATTGCGATAACCGCTGAGGAGTGTAGACGGAAAGCTGCTCATGGCTATCCGCTTACAGCGCATGCGCCTTCAAGGCAACCGTGCGTGTTTTCGAAGGGTATCCGTCCGGTTCAGCCTGGTTTGCGCGGCCGCTGAGCCGGGTGCATGAGCCGACGCATCTGGACCATTGCCATCGGGGTGGACAGGCTGCCGGAGTCGCTCTCCAGGGTTAGCTCGTCTCCGCCGCGTTTGGTGGTTCTGGCCAGAACTTCAAAAACGCTGGCTGTTGCGAGCTGCAGGGCTCTCTCCTCATCCAGGCCTTCCAGGATGCGGGCCAGGAAGACGGCCGCCAAGAGATCGCCGAGCCCATTGGGTGGGTCATCGATCAGGCGGTGTTCGGCAAGGATTGCGTTGCGGCCAGACAGGAGCAGATTGCCGGTGCCACCCGTCATCATCGGCACGGCCGAGGTCACGAGCATGCGTGGAGGGCCGAGCGAGAGCGCCGCTTCCATGATGGCCTGATTGCTATCCAGCGTGCTCCCGACCATCCATTGCAGTTCGTATCGGTTGGGTGTGGCGATGTCGGCGAGCGGTATCAACTGATCCCGAATGGCTGTTGCCGTCTCTTGAGGCACATAAAGCCCGCCCAGGTCTCCCATGACGGGATCGCAGACATAGATGAGATTCGGGTTGGCGATCTTTGCCGCCTTGATCAGCCTGGCTACGGCTGCCGGCTGCGCCGGGCTTCCGAAATAGCCTGTCAGGATCGCGGAGACTTCCCCGAGCCAGGGGGCGTCAACGAGGTCGTCAATGGCGCTTTCAAAATCGGCGTCGCTGAACCGCAGCCGTGTCGAGGGTCCCTTTCCCGGGTGCCAGGGCATCACGATCGTCGGCATGGCCCAAACCGGGTGCCCCATTGTCTCAAGCGCGAATACGGCGGCCCGGTTGCCGACCGATCCCCTGACAACATGGCTGGAAATCACGATGACGGCGTTTTGCAGAATTTCATGCATTTTTGGCACTTTCGACTGGAAAATCGACTTTTCGACGCGGCTCGAAGCATTTTTCACGGAAAAATTCGGAATTTTCTCGTGAATCGAAGGCAATTTCGCCGGAATTGCCCTCATTTTTGATTCATACATACTTTCGCAAAACATTTGCAGAATCATGACGGCCAACAGCCGCTGCCGAAGGAGAGGCATATGACCAGGACGGGCAACCCCAAGCGCGATCAACTGCTTCGATCCGCTGATGAAAGCGCCGCCGCGCTCGGAGTGGCATATATCGCCCCCTCCACGATTTTCGGCCGAGCGAGCAATGACGACCTCGACCGTTACCCGGCCGATATGCTTGCTCATGCGGCGGTACGCGCTGCAGAAGATCTTGCTGCGTGGAACCGCCAGAAGCCGCATATCCGCATTGAAAGCCTCGCTCCGGTGCGGCCCAACGACATTCCGGTCAGCGTGCTCTCGATCGTCGATCACAACAAGTCCTTTCTCTATGACTCGCTGATGGGGGAGGTGACCAGCCTCTACCGCGATATCTACATGGCCATTCACCCCATTCTCGCGGTGACGCCTAAGGGTGACATATCTCTGTCAAACCCGGATTCGGATCCGGAAGGTGCGATCAAGGTCAGCTATATCCAGCTGCATCTCGCCCCCTTGAACGACGAGCAGGCTGCAGACCTCATCCGCCGTATCGATCATGTGCTGGCACAGGTGAAAATGGCCTCCTCCGACTGGAAGCCGATGCTGGGTCTTCTCGAAGACGCGCTGTCGGAACTGCGATCTCTGTCGGCGGGTCGCAGCGAAGCCGAGCGTGACGAGGCTGTCGCTTTCCTTGAATGGTTGCGCAACAACAACTTCACCTTCCTCGGCATGCGCGAATACACCTATTCCGGCGAAGGAGAGAACGCCACCGTCGAACGCGACCGGGGCAGTGGGCTCGGCATTCTCTCGGATCCGGATGTGCTGGTCCTGCGCCAGGGCCAGAACCAGGTGACGACAACGCCGGAAATCCTGGCCTTTCTTCAGGGGCCTGATTTCCTGATCGTGACCAAGGCAAACGTAAAGTCCGTCGTGCATCGGCGGGCCTATATGGACTATGTCGGGGTCAAGCGCTTCGGGCCAAATGGCAAGGTCGTCGGCGAATTGCGCATTGTCGGCCTCTTTACGGCGACGGCCTACACCCGTTCGGTCAACCAGATCCCTCTCCTGCGCGCCAAGGTCGAAAAGGTCGTCTCTCACTTCGACTTCGATCCACGCAGCCATTCCGGCCGCATGCTGCAAAACACCCTGGAAAGCTATCCGCGCGATGACCTGTTCCAGATCACGCCGGAACTGCTGGCGAAGTTCTGCGAGCAGATCAACGATCTGTCGGAGAGGCCGCGCGTGCGCGTTCTTCCCCGCATCGACCATTTCGATCGTTTTGTCTCATTGATCGTCTATGTGCCACGCGAAGACTATAATTCGATGGTTCGAGAAAAGATCGGCGACTATTTCCGCTCGGTCTACCAAGGCCATGTGTCGGCCTATTATCCTGCCTTCCCCGAAGGTGGTGTGGCGCGTGTACATATCATCATCGGTCGGCGCGAGGGGGCGACGCCGCAGATCGAGCAATCGACGCTGGAAGATGCCGTTCGGCGCATCACCGCTCGCTGGAGCGACAGGTTCACTTCCCTTGCCGGCGCCGGTGCGCCCAATCTCGACGTGACCGAGGCCTTCCAGGAGGCCTTCACGCCGGAGCAAGCGGTCAACGATCTTCGCCATATAAAGGCCTGCCTCGCCGGGGCGCCGCTGTCACTTGAGTTTCATCAGGTGGACGGGGACCATGGACCTCTGCTCTATCTCAAGATCTTCCACGCCGGCGATCACCTGCCACTGTCGCGCCGCGTACCTCTTCTCGAAAACCTCGGCTTCGGCGTCATCAGCGAGCGGACCTTCGACATCGGCATCGCGACTCCGGATAGCGGGCGTCAATCCGTCGTGCTGCACGATATGGAACTCGCTGCGCCGGCATCCGTGCATTTCGACATACGCCAGCATGGCAAGCTGCTGGAAGATACGTTTCTTGCCGCCTTTACCGGCATGGTCGACAATGATGGCTTCAATCGCCTGGTTTTGGCTGCCGGGCTCGATGCCCGCGAGGCCTCGGTCCTCAGGGCCTATGCCGCCTATCTGCGTCAGGCCGGCGCCGTCTACCCACTGAACTACATTGCGGAGACGCTGGTCAAGCATCCAGCCATCGCAACGGATCTCGTCTCCCTCTTCCGAAACCGCCTCGATCCGGCCATAGCGGAAAAGGCGCGCAATAAACGCAATTCCGAGCTTTTGACGTCGCTAGAGACAGAACTGGGTGCGGTTCGCAGTCTGGACGAAGACCGCATCCTGCGGCGCTATATCAATGCGATCGAAGCGACGTTGCGGACCAACTTCTTCCAGAAGGGCTACCAGCACAGTGAGCGTCCCATGCTCGCCTTCAAGTTCGATCCGCATCACCTGGAGGGCCTGCCGGAGCCGAGACCGTTCCGCGAAATCTTCATCTACGGCGTCGAAGTAGAGGGTGTGCATCTGCGTTTCGGCAAGGTGGCCCGCGGCGGCCTTCGCTGGTCCGATCGCGCGCAGGACTATCGCACCGAGGTCCTCGGGCTCGTAAAGGCCCAGCAGGTCAAGAATGCCGTTATCGTCCCCGTCGGGGCGAAGGGTGGCTTCTTCCCCAAGCTCCTGCCGCCGCAGAGCGACCGGGAAGCCTGGCTTGCCGCCGGCACCGAGGCCTACAAGACCTATATCCGGACGCTCCTGTCGATTACCGACAACATTGTTTCCGGCAAGATCGTGCCGCCGGCCGACACGCTCCGGCCGGATGGCGACGATCCCTATTTCGTGGTCGCGGCCGACAAGGGAACGGCGACATTCTCCGACACGGCCAACGGTCTCGCGCAAGCCGCCGGCTTCTGGCTGGATGATGCATTCGCCTCGGGCGGGTCGGCTGGCTATGATCACAAGAAGATGGGCATTACCGCCCGTGGTGCCTGGGAAACCGTCAAGCGGCACTTCCGCGAGATGGATATCGACATCCAGACGACACCGTTCACCGTCGCAGGCGTCGGCGACATGTCGGGCGACGTGTTCGGTAACGGCATGCTGTTGTCGGAGCATATCAAGCTGATTGCGGCCTTCGACCACCGTGACATCATCATCGACCCCACTCCGGATCCCGCGATCTCCTTTGCGGAACGCCGCCGAATGTTCGCACTGCCACGCTCGAGCTGGCAGGATTACGACCGGGCAGCGCTGTCGAA
Organism: Rhizobium sp. AG855; assembly: GCF_003610655.1. Lineage (NCBI taxonomy): Bacteria > Pseudomonadati > Pseudomonadota > Alphaproteobacteria > Hyphomicrobiales > Rhizobiaceae > Rhizobium > Rhizobium sp. AG855. The sequence continues at coordinate 240,481 of NZ_RAQG01000004.1, forward strand.
AGGCGCGATGATCATCTCGCGCTCGGAAAAGTCGGTCACGCTGACGGCTGAAGCGGCAGCAGCGATCGGTTTGACGGCGACGACCGTGACGCCGTTCGACATCATGACGGCCATTCTGCAGGCGCCGGTCGATCTGCTCTGGTTCGGTGGTATCGGGACCTACATCAAGGGACCCATGGAAACGGATGCCGAGGTGGGTGATCGTGCAAACGATGCAATCCGCATCAATGCCGGTGATGTCCGTGCCAAGGTGATCGGCGAAGGAGCCAACCTCGGTGTGACCCAGAAGGGTCGCATCGCTTATGCGTTGAATGGCGGCCGCTGCAATTCAGACGCCATCGACAATTCTGCCGGCGTCAACTCCTCCGACGTCGAGGTCAATATCAAGATCGCACTTAGCCCGGCCATGCAGGACGGTCGCCTGCCACGCGAGAAGCGCAACGTCCTGCTTGCGACGATGACCGAGGAAGTTGGCGAGCTCGTCTTGCGCAACAACTATCTTCAGTCCCTTGCCATATCGCTGACGGAGGGCAAGGATGCTGGCAATCGGGAAGAACTTAGCCGGCTTATGGACTATCTTGAGGCACAGGGCAGGTTGAACCGGAAGGTGGAAACCCTTCCCGACAGCGCAGCAGTGGCCGAGCGTTATGTCTCGGGCAAGGCTTTGACCCGGCCTGAGATCGGTGTTCTGCTCTCCTATGCCAAGATCGCCCTGTTTGATCAATTGATCGAGTCGGATCTGCCCGATGATCCGTACTGCGAGACGACGCTTTTCAACTACTTCCCTGCGGAGATGAGAGACACCTTTGCCGCCGATATTGCCGGACATCGGCTTCGGCGCGAGATCATCGCAACAGTGCTGGCAAACCATGCCATCAACCGCGGTGGTCCGGCCTTTGTCGTTTCTGTCGGTGATGCGACGGGCGGGCTGCCCGGCGATGTGGTCAAAGCAGCACTCGTGACGCGGGACGCCCTTGGGCTCACAGCTGTCTGGGACAGGCTCGATTCGCTGGATGCGAGGATGCCGGGTCAGACGCAGAACCGCCTCTATGCCATCGTATCCGAAGTCTACACCGCCATGACCCGCCTGCTGATCGACACGGGCCTTGCCAAGGGAACGGTCAGCGAGGCGGTCGCGCAGCTATCCGCTGCGGTGCAGACGGCAACGCCTGTCTTTGCGGAAGCGCTTCCGCCCCTTCTTCGTCAGCATTTCGACGAGCAGATCGCCGAACTGGTGGAGGCCGGTGCGCCGGAGGCGATCGCTACCGAGGTGGTCAACCTGCAGACCCTGCAGCTTCTGCCGGAAGTGCTGCAGATCGCGGAGCGGACGGGGGCTGATTTTGCCGCCGCAATGCATGGTTTCTTCGCCGTTTCGGAAGCGTTCCGGATCGGTCGCATTATCGAGAATGCGCGGCGGCTGCAGCCATCGGATCATTATGACAACCTCGCTCTGACGCGCAGCCTCGACCGGATTGGTCAGGCACGGCGGCAGATCGTCTGCAAGGCTCTTGCCGAGCATTCGGGTGATGCAGATCCGGTTGCGGCGTGGCTGGCCGCGGACAAGGTCCATGTGGAGCGCATCGGCAAGGAAATCTCCGCCATTGTCGACAGCGGCGAACCCAGCATTTCCAAGCTTGCCGTGGCGGCTGGATTGCTCGGCGATCTTGCGCAGGATCACGCGAGGTGACACTGTCCGGAGCAAAATGAGCTCCGGGGGTGATTGTGACGACGACTGAAAATGCAAAGTCCAGCCCGGGCACCATCGATAAAGGTGTCGCGGGCTGGATGTTTTTTGACTGGGCGGCACAGCCGTTCTTTACCGTCATTACGACCTTCATCTTCGGCCCCTATTTCGTCGCGCGCATGACCGCAGATCCGGTCAGCGCCCAAACGGCCTGGAGCAATGCGGCGACCATCTCCGGGATTGCAATTGCAATCCTGGCCCCGGTGCTGGGTTCGATTGCGGATCAGTCCGGTGCCCGCAAGCCATGGATCGCCTTCTTCGCGGTGATCAAGATCGCCTGTCTGATGCTGCTCTGGACGGCAGCGCCCGGCTCGTCCGTCGGTTTTGTCATGCTGCTGATGATCCTTGCCAGCGTGGCAGCCGAATTCTCGATCGTTTTCAATGATTCCATGATGCCGCGGCTGGTCAGCCAGCAGGACGTTGGACGCATCTCCAACATCGCCTGGGGACTTGGCTATCTTGGTGGCATGATCGTCCTGATCTTTGTGGTCCTTTTTCTCTCCGCAAATCCGTCAACCGGTGTGACGCTGCTGGGGGCACAACCGCTTTTCGGCCTTGATCCGGCGCTCGGGGAGGATGCCCGCGTGACCGGTCCTATTTCCGCCGTCTGGTATTTCATCTTCATCCTGCCGATGTTTTTCTTCACGCCCGACGCAGCAAAGGGCAAGGCACTGGGCGCGGCCGTCCGATCCGGTTTCAAGGAGATCGGGCACACGCTGGCCGAACTTCGAAATCGCACGCCGATACTGCGCTTCCTCCTCGGACGAATGATCTATCAAGACGGTGTCAATGGGCTTCTTATCCTGGGTGGCGTGTTTGCGGCGGCGATGTTCGGCTGGTCGACGATGGAAGTCGGCATATACGGCATCATCCTCAATGTCGTTGCCATCTTCGGCTGCCTGTTAGCAGGACGGATTGATCGTCTGCTCGGCTCGAAAGTTGTGGTCGTCACCAGCCTCAGCCTGCTCATCCTTGCAACGCTCGGGATTATCTCCACCGGCGTCGACTTCACCCTGTTCGGCTTTGTCAGCCTGCCGGTGAGCACCACGGATGGCCTCTTCGCCACACCGGCCGAGAAGGCTTATATCCTCTACGGCTTGTTGATCGGTGTCTCCTTCGGGCCGGTTCAGGCGTCGTCGAGATCCTATCTGGCGCGCAGTGTGGCGCTGCATGAAGCCGGACGTTATTTCGGCATCTATGCGCTTTCGGGCCGTGCGACCAGCTTCATGGCGACCCTGTCATTCTCGCTGCTGACGGCTTGGTCCGGATCGGCCAGGGTCGGTATGGCAAGCATGCTCATCTTCCTGACGGTCGGCGTCGTCATACTCTGGAAAACCCCCTATCCCGCAGCCAATGCCGGGGAAAGCTGATTGGAATACGCGAATGAGAAAGGGGCCGGAAGAGTGATCTTCCGGCCCCTTTCGAGTGTCTGCGTTGGTGGGTGCTGCTGATGCCTGATCAGTGGCGGAAGTGGCGCACTCCGGTGAAGACCATGGCGACGCCATGCTCGTCGGCTGCCGCAATGACTTCCTCGTCGCGCATCGAACCGCCTGGCTGGATGACCGCAGTCGCGCCAGCTGCGATTGCTGCCAACAGTCCGTCGGCAAAGGGATAGAACGCTTCCGAAGCCACGGCGGAGCCTTTCGTCAGCGGTGCGGCCAGACCGAGCGCCTTGGCTGCGTCTTCAGCCTTCAGGGCCGCGATACGGGCGGAATCGACACGGCTCATCTGGCCGGCACCTATGCCCGCTGTCTGTCCGTCCTTCGCATAGATGACGGCGTTCGATTTCACATGCTTGGCGATCTTGAAAGCGAACTTCATGTCTTCGAGTTCCACTGCCGTGGGTGCACGCTTCGTCACAACCTTCAGGTCGAGATCTTCCACCATGACGTTGTCACGAGTCTGGACCAGCAGACCGCCCGACACCGTCTTGGCCACCAGGCCGCGGGCACGTGGATCGGGCAAGGCGCCGGTGGTGAGCAGACGGAGGTTGGGCTTGGCTGCGATGATTGCCTTGGCCTCGTCGGTGACGTCAGGCGCGATGATGACCTCGGTGAAAAGTCTGACGATTTCGGTGGCGGTGGCGCCATCCAGAATTTGGTTCAGCGCAATGATGCCGCCGAAGGCCGAAACGGAATCACAGGCCAGCGCACGCGTATAGGCCTCGACCAGGCTCGATCCGGTCGCCACGCCACACGGGTTTGCGTGTTTGATGATGGCGCAGGCCGGGCCATTTTGCGCCGGGAATTCCGCGACCAGTTCGAAGGCTGCGTCGGTGTCGTTGATGTTGTTGTAGGACAACTGCTTTCCCTGCAGCAACTTGGCCGTCGCCACACCTGGACGGTTGTCGCCGGTCACATAGAAGCCTGCTGCCTGATGCGGATTTTCGCCGTAGCGCATGGCTTCCTTCAGCGTGCCACCAACAACGCGATAGGCAGGCATCTCGATTTCGAGGGCTTCGGCGAACCAGTTCGAGATTACTGCATCATAGGCGGCCGTGCGGGCATAGGCTTTTGCGGCCAGCTTCTGGCGCAGCGCATAGGTGGTCTGGCCGTCGTTTTCCGAGAGAGCGGCGATTACCGCCGGATAGTCGGCAGCATCGGTGACGACGGTGACATAGGCATGGTTCTTGGCCGAAGCGCGGATCATGGCCGGGCCACCGATGTCGATATTCTCCACCGTCGTTGGGTAGTCGCCACCTGCAGCGCGGACCTGCTCAAAGGGATAGAGGTTGATGACGGCTAGATCAATGGCCTCGATGCCGTGCGCCTTCATGGCTTCGATATGCTCCGCGTCGTCGCGGATCGACAGCAGGCCGCCATGCACCTTGGGATGGAGGGTCTTCACACGGCCGTCCATGATTTCTGGGAAGCCTGTGATTTCGGAGACATCGATCACCGGAAGGCCTTCGGCTGCGAGTGCCTTGTGGGTTCCGCCCGTCGACAGAAGACGCACGCCGCGCTCATGCAGACCGCGCGCAAACTCGACGATGCCGGTCTTGTCGGAGACGGAGAGCAGGGCCGTGCGCACGCGCACGAGGTCTGGTGCAGGGATCTTCTTTGAAACGACGGCCATGGTTCATCTCCGAGCTTGCGAGGCGCGCCCGAAATGTGACGTGGGCACGATGCGGGCGCCCTAGCACAGCTTACCGAGAGAAGAAACCGTCACGAGGCCTCTGTCAGGCGTGATGGGCGAGAAACCAACGGATCTCGGGTCCTGCGAACCGGATTTCGAGCTGACGCGACGGGCGGATCCCCGAGACGTCGGCGAAAAAGACATCTTCCTCGATGGTCAATTCCCCGACCGGAATGGAGAAATCCCAGCTTTCGCCATCTGGCGCAACAAGCCTGACCTTACGTGGATCAACCTGCTCCAGCACGATTGAAGGATGGAGGTGGAATCTGGCAATCGCTTCGGCGGGGGGCAGATCCGGGATCGGTTGTCCATCGGATTGCAGCAGACGGTCGCGACCGGCGATTTTGGTTCCAGGCTGATTGATGCGGATTTCGCGTTCATGCAGAAGGCCGAAACGTTTGCCATAACCATCGTGACGCGCGGAGAGCCTGTCGCTACCATCCGGGCCGGACTGCCGATCAATATCGATCACGGTTGGGCCGCCTGTCAGGATCGGGCCAAGATAGTCCGATTGTGTCATCCTTGCCGAGGAGACATCGCCAATGGAGACGGTGCTGTGGGCCGCGGTGGTCCGGGCCAGCTGCCGCAGCTTCTCGCCAGCGAAGCGTGGCAGCCCGCTGTTGATGATGAAGCGGTTTCGACCGGACGAGAGTTCGAAGGAGAGGCAGCCGGCATGCGCTGTGCTCGACAATCTCAGGGAGTGCGGTTTTCCTGTGTCAACCAGCAGCACCGTGCCGCCTCCGGACAGCCGGTGATAGCCGCCGTGCGGCAGAGCCTTGAAAGGCTGGCCTGCGGTCTCGTCATACCGCAGGACGCTCATGAGATCGGTCGCGAGAGTGGAGCTTGCGCCGTTGAAGAGTGCGAGATCGCCTCCGCTGTGGCGAAAGAAGCGCACTGCCGGATAGATGCGGTCGATCACCGGGATCAGTTTCTGCGGCAGATCGTGGCCGAGATTGATGTATGTCTGGCGCAGCGGCAAAAGGTCAAAAAGAAGGTCGACACAGGCCTGCGGGTTACGCGACACATGGGTGCCGTCGGGCAAAATCTGTCGCTCGAGCTCCCGATCGAGTTGACGTCCGGTACGCCGCACGATCGACGATCTTGCTTCGGTCGAGACAGAGGCCATTGCAAGTGCGATCCGGGCCAGGAGACGCGGCAGGCCCTCAGGCAGGAAATCCACGCGGCGCTGCAGGTAGCGCACCTGGTGGCTCAGCGAGCCGATGAAACGGCGATAGAATCCGGCATCCGCTTCCTGCAAGACAACGGGTGAATGCGACAGCCAACTGATGATGCGGCGGGAAACGACTTCCGCGTCCCAGGCGATCCCGGTGGTACGATTGCCGTGAATGCTGATCCATTGATCGACAATCCATCGGGCGTTGTCGCAAGCCATTGCCGTCTTGTCGGCTCTGATGTGGCGCAACCAACTGAAGCCGTGGAGCCGCACCGCGAATTGTCGGCTCGGAAGCTCAACTGAAAACGGAGAATCTTGCCCTGCATCGAGAACGCGGCCCGCCAACGGGTAGCGTCCCTGCAAGATCTCCTCCGCGACGAAGGGATCTACGGCACGCAGATCGGTCGGGGCAACCACGACCCTGTTCACGCGGAAGCCCCCGATGCCGACCAGCGGCGAGACGGCCGATGCCACCGCCTGCCGAGTCCGACGCCAGGTTTCGTCGAGATACAGGCCAATGAGTTTCCGACGGTCGGTTATCCGCATTCGTGTTCCTGTTACCGCAATCTTCCTGATCGGGCACTCCGTTCACCAGACCGGTGCGGACGCCAGGACTTGATGTGGGCGCTAAGGCTGGACGCATCGCCGCTGGCGCCATCGTGGCTGACTTAGCCACGAAGCATGCTCCGGCAGTGCCGGAAATGCCCGCCGGTATATTCCAACAAGTTTATTCAAAGATTCGTTAAGTTTTAGCAATCACGCAGGCGTAGAAGCCGTCCAGGCCCCCTTTGTCCGCCAGCATTGCCGGGGTGGTGCGGAATTCGCCTCGTGGCGTAATCGCCTCTTCGAGCCCCCGCCAATTGGCGGGTTCTACCGGCACGATCCGCAGGTCTGGATGATCTGCGAGCACCTTGTCGATCAGCATCTCGCCCTCAATCGGGTCGATCGAGCAGTTCGAGAAAACAATCCGGCCGCCCTTTTTCAGCAAGGTAATCGCATGGCGCAGCAACCGCTCCTGCAAGGTCGCGAGCTTGGCGATATCGGCACTGTCCTTGGTCCAGAGGACATCCGGGTGGCGGCGGGTGGTGCCGGTCGAGGAGCAGGGGGCGTCGAGAAGAATTGCGTCGAAACCTTCTTCGTCTTCAATTTCCAGAAGGTTGATGCAGCGGGTCTCCGCTTGAAGTTTCAGTCGCTCCAGGTTCGCAGCGAGCCGGCGTAACCGGGATTGCGACTGTTCAATCGCGGTCACCGTCGCGCCCGCGAGCACGAGCTGCGCCGTCTTGCCACCCGGTGCAGCGCAGAGATCGGCGACACGTTTGCCGTCCAGGCTGCCGAATAGTTGCGCCGGGATAGAGGCGGCGGTGTCCTGCACCCACCATTCTCCAGCCTCGAAGCCTTCCAGGGCCGTGATCGTGCCCTTGAAGGGATCGAGCCGGACGGTGCCGGTGGGGAGGACGCGGCCTCCCAACGTTTTCGCCCAGGTTTCAGGATCAGATTTGACGGTCAGGTCGATCGTCACCGGTTCCAGCTGGGCTGCGGCGATGGCGAGCGCATGGTCCTCGCCGTAGATGTCGATCAGCCGGTCGAGAAACCAGTCCGGCATGCAGGGAACGTCGGAGACATACTCAAGAAGCGCCTGCTTCTCGCGGCCGATGCGGCGCAAAATGGCGTTTACAAGTTTGGCGAAGCGGCGGTTGCGCGGATCCCGGTTTGCCTGCTCAACAGCAAGGTCGACGGCCGAGTGGTCGGGAATGTCGAGATAGAGCATCTGCGTGGCGGCAACGATCAGAAGATGATGCAGGGCGCGGGCGCCTTCCGGGAGAGGGCTGTCGAGGAGTTCCTTCAGGATCAGTTCGATGCGCGGCAAATGCCGCAGCGCCGTCTGCAGGATGGCTCGCACGAGACTCCTGTCCGCATCATTGAGGGCGGTGAAGGCAGGATTGCCATGTTCTGCATCCAGCATTCCGTCCAGAGACGTCTTGCGGTCGATGACCGCGGCAAGAATGCGGCTGGCCGCCATGCGAGCGTCGAGACCAGGCTTCGCCTCAAGTTCCGGACGCTGGCGTTCACTGCCGCTCCTCGGTCCGTGACGCTTCGAATTCGGCTTGCCTGTGCTTTTGTCGTTCAAGACCACGGTCCCCTGGATGAATCGGTCGGCCCTCGACCCCAGCCTGTAGTGGGAACGGAACGCGCTTTGCGCGTTGCCTTAACAGCGGGTTCGGGCGACGTCGATCCCCTTGCGTCGATATCGGTCATTGCGAGCAAGGCCTCGATGCGGTTGCGGGTGTCTGGATGGGTTGAAAAGAGGTTGTCCATCCGCTGGCCGCTCAAGGGGTTGATGATGAACATGTGAGCGGTCGCGGGATTGCGCTCGGCATCAATGTTTTCAATATGGGATGCGTCGCCGGCGATCTTCTGCAGGGCGGATGCAAGCCATCGGGGATTGCCGCAGATTTCGGCGCCTCTGCGGTCCGCCGCATATTCGCGGGTCCGGCTGATCGCCATCTGGACCAGCATGGCGGCCAGCGGAGCCACAATCATGGCGATGAGCACTCCAATGAACCCAAGCGGATTGCGGTTGTCACGGTCGCCCGAAAACAGGAACGCAAAATTCGACAGCATGGAGATGGCGCCGGCCAATGTCGCCGTGATCGTCATCGTGAGCGTATCGCGGTTCTCGATATGGGCAAGTTCGTGAGCCATAACGCCTGCGACTTCTTCAGGTGTCAGGCGCTGCAGAAGCCCTGTCGATGCAGCGACCGCAGCGTTTTCCGGGTTGCGGCCGGTCGCGAAGGCGTTGGGCTGAGGGCTGTCAAACACATAGACCTTCGGCATGGGCAGACCAGCCTTGGCGACAAGGTCTCGCACCAAGACATAGAATTCCGGTGCCGTGCGTTCATCAACCTGCTGGGCGCGGTAAGCACGCAGGACCATGCTGTCGGAATGCCAATACGAAAAGAAGTTCATGCCCGCTGCGACCAGAAAGGCGATCATCATGCCGCCACGGCCGCCGATCAGGAAGCCAACCCCCATGAAGAGGGCTGTCATGAAAGCGAGCAGCATCGCAGTGCGCATGGTGTTCATGTGAAAGTCCTCCGGCGGATGATGCGGCAACGCGAACATTGCCGTTTTCGCCTTTTGATTTAAAAAGCGGATGCTCCAATTTCAATGCAGGAGCGGAAATAGCGCATCCGAGGTTGCTTACCATGCAAGACGAGCAAGACAGTACACCCCCCGTTGAAGAGGCGACACGCGCATTGAGCCCGGCGGCTCTGCGGGCGCTGGCGGAAGCGGAGGAGCGCCGCAAGAACTCAGAGCAGGCGCAGCCCGCTTCGGAGATCGGTGGACGCGGCGGCGCGGATCCTGCTCGTTTCGGCGACTGGGAGATCAAGGGTCGCGCGATCGACTTCTGATAAGAAAAAATACCTATTGAACTTGGTAATCTTCGGGAATATGTTCCTTTTTATGGGCAAATTCTCGGTTTCTGCGATTTATTTCCTGATCCTCGGCTTCGGAACCAGTTCTGAAGCCGCAACTCGTTTCATTGATGGCCCTGTGGAGGCCCAAGTGATCAGGGTAATCGATGGTGATACCGTCCTGGTCGACGCGATGCCCTGGCCGGATCATCACATCAGCACCTATGTACGCCTGCGCGGTATCGATGCACCTGAGCTTAAGTCCAAATGTGCAGCATTTCGAAATGCTGCGCGGCAGGCGCAAGAGCAACTGATGACTTTAATGGTGGGACAACCACGGGTGACGCTGACGGCAATCTCCGGTGACAAATATTTCGGACGTGTGGTCGCTGATCTCAATCTCGACGACGGCAGACGTCCCGCAGATCTTCTTCTCGAAGGCGGACTGGTGGAGCCGTATCACGGCAAGACGAAGTCCAAGCGGCCCTGTCCGGATTCATGAAGGCGGGTGAACAACGTGCCCATCCAGTCCATACCCAGCCATCTAAACTTTCGGCGAGGTCGCGCCGTCATTGAAAAAGTGGCGTCCGAGGTGGCCGATCCCATCCTGGATATCGGCGATGATTGCAGCTTTCAGGCCGCCGGCATCCCTGGATCTGATCGCTTCCATCGCCTCGGCGTGCCGGTCGATCCTGTAGCTTTCTTCCAGGTTTGCGGTTGCGAGGCGCATGAAGGGACCGAGGCGCAGCCAGACGGATTCCATCAGGTCTAGGAGGACCGTGCCGGCTTTGGGTTCGTACATTGTCCGGTGAAAAGCGAAATTCAATTCGGTAGAACGCAACAGGTCATCTGCGGCATAGGCGTCGCCGATATCAGAATCAATCTTTTGAAGAAGAAGAAGGCGATCTTCGTCGATATGCGGCAAGGCGCGCTCAGCAGCGAGAGGCTCCAGCGCCAGACGTGCTGCGATGATTTCCTCGAATTTGGCCGGCGTCATGCGGGGTACGCGGACGCGGCGGTTGTCCAAATGTTCAAGTGCGCCTTCGGCCACCAAGCGATGCAGCGCTTCACGGACAGGCATGGTGCTCACACCGAGATCGGCTGCGACACCTTGCATCGTGATGGCCAGGCCCGGTGCTACAGCGCCGCACATGACGCGCGCGCGCAATGTCCGGTAAACTCTTTGCTTGACCGATTCCTCCGTCTTGCGATCGCCTGCTACCATTTCGTGTTCAGATCCGTGCTTGAATGCCATCTCTATAAAGGGCCGGCGAAGCGTTGATACAAGCATATTTTACCTTGTCCCCATCGCTTCCCTTGAAATTTGATCAAACTCGCATTTGTTATAATTATCAGGCATAGCGCTGCTTCGCTGCGCGTGGGAGATGCCCCGACCAGGGCTAAGGATCAAAGATGACAGAAAAGACCATCGGCATTCTCGTAACCGGCCATTCTCCGGCGGAGTTGGCAGAGACCTACGGCAACTATGCCGACATGTTCGCCCGCCTGCTAGGCGGCTTCGATTTTGCCTTCAAGCGCTACTTCGTGGTCGACGGAGAATTTCCTGCGTCACCACGTGACGCCGATGGTTGGCTGCTGACGGGCTCCAAGTTTGGCGTTTACGAAGATCACGATTGGATCCGCCAGCTTGAGGATTTCATTCGACAGGTGCATGCCGAGAAAGTGCCCATGGTGGGGATCTGTTTCGGCCACCAGGTGATGGCCAAGGCGCTTGGTGGTCATGTCGAAAAGTTCAAGGGCGGCTGGTCTGCCGGTCCCGTGTCCTACAAGCGGTCCGACCTCGACGAAGAGCAGGTCCTGCTGGCTTGGCACCAGGATCAGGTTCTTCGTGTGCCAGATGGCGCCGAAGTGGTCGGTAAGACCGATTTTTGCGAGAATGCTGTTATCCGCTATGGCGATTGGGGCCTCTCCTATCAGCCGCATCCGGAGTTCTCGCCACGCTTTTTCGAAGGCCTTGCGGAGGCCCGCAAGTCTGCCATTCCTGAGCCGCTCTTTGAGCGGGTCAAGAAGGTCGACGTGCCGATCGCAACCGACAGGATCGCTCGAGAGATTGGCGAATTTTTATCCCGTGACCGTTGATGGAGCTGAGGGCGGTTGTTCGCCGTCCCAGCTTTCCTTGATGAAGGCTTCGAAGAAGTCCGAAAAGGTCGCCACCCTAAGGGGTAACTGCTCATAGGGCGGGTAGTAAAGCGTCAGCCAAATTTCCGGTGTGCTCCATCCCGGCAGCACTTCGACCAGTTTGCCCGCGTGCAGGTCTTCCTCGACGATGAAGCGCGGCAGAAGCGCTATTCCCTCGCCGGCAACAGCGAGCCGGCAGAGGAAATCTCCGTTGTTGATCGAGAAACGGCCTTTGGCTTCGACCGTTCTCACCTGGCCGGGTCGGCTTAGCTCCCAGGTCTCAGTTTTTAGTTGGTCATGGTAGCTCAAACACTCCAGTGTCGTCAGATCCTCGGGCGTTTTCGGCGTGCCGTGACGATCGAGGAATGACGGGGAAGCCACAAGCAGACGCGACACGGGGCGGATCTTCCGCCAGATTGTCGATTTATCCGTCGGTGGACCCGAAATGCGGATCGCCAGATCGTAATTCTCCTGGACGATATCGATGAAATGGTCCGAGAGCTCGATCGCGACGCTGGTACGCGGATGGATGATCGAGAACTGCGACAGTACCGCCGGTAGAACCTTCATGCCCAGCGACATCGGCGCCGATACACGAAGGGAGCCTGCCGTCACCTTTTGAAGGTCCTTGGTCTCCTCCGTTGCGCGGGCCAAGCCTTCAACGAGAGGGGCGACACGGGCCGCATAGGCTGCGCCAGCGGACGTAAGGGAGACCTTCCGCGTGGTCCTGAGCAGGAGTTGAATGCCAAGCTGATCCTCGAGTGTGGAGATGGTGCGTGTGACCGAAGCTGGAGTCATGCCGAGAAGGCGCCCCGCCGCGCTGAAGCTGCTCTGGTCAGCGACAGTCAGAAAGGTCCTGATGGCTTCGAGTTCGCCCATCGATTATTGCTCCAAATGAAATAATATCCCCAATATTACAGCTATTCTCCTCGGAAAAGCTATGGCCCATATTCGGTCCAACAGAACAAAGCCGGCGTGATCGCCGGGAAAGGATCAGAGCCATGCTTACCCAGATCAAAGGCCTGCATCACGTCACCTCCATGGCCGCGGATGCCCAGGAAAACAACGACTTCTTCACCAAGACGCTCGGCCTGCGTCGCGTCAAGAAGACCGTCAACTTTGACGCTCCCGATGTCTATCACCTGTATTATGGCGACGAAGTCGGTAATGCGGGATCGGTCATGACCTATTTTCCATTTGCCAACATGGGCAAGGGGGGTCGCGGAGCGGGTGAAGTCTCTGAGACCGTGTTCTCTGTGCCGAAGGGCACACTCGGCTTCTGGCAGGAGCGCCTGCAGAAGGAAGGTGTGAAACAGCTCGGCTCCTATTCGCTCTTCGGGGAAGACCGTCTGCGCTTTGCCGGTCCCGATGGTGACGGTTTTGCGCTCGCGGAAGTCGATGGTGACAACCGTCTTCCCTTCGCGGGTGGCCCGGTTGCGGTATCGGAAGGCATTCATGGCTTCCGCGGCGTGACCATGCGGCTTCGCGATGAAGGTGCCACCGGAGAGCTCCTGACATTCATGGGCTATCAGCCGATCGACAGGCAAGGTGAGTTCATCCGTTATGCCGTACCTGGCGGTAACGGTGCCGACTATATCGATCTCGAAGTTCTGCCGGGTGCTTCGCGTGCCATGCAGGGTGCCGGTTCGGTCCACCACGTCGCGTTTGCAGTCGAAGACCGCGCGGCGCAGCTCGAAGTGCGAAAGGCCCTGCTCGATACGGGCTACCAGGTGACACCGGTCATCGACCGTGACTACTTCTGGGCGATCTATTTCCGCACGCCGGGCGGCGTGTTGTTCGAAATCGCCACGAACGAACCGGGCTTCAACCGCGACGAAGACACCGCCCATCTCGGCGAGGCGCTGAAGCTGCCGACCCGCTATCAGCCGCATCGCTCGCAGATCGAAGCACATTTGCCCCCGATCCAGGACTAATCACACACGGCAGGGACGATGCCTGAGTTTAACGGCATCGTCTCAGCCGCAGGAGGGCCTCTCATGGCAAACGACAGTTACATCCACCACTATCATGCGCCCCAGGCTGCCGCCCCGCTGGTTTTTACCTTCCACGGCACGGGTGGCGACGAACACCAATTCCCGGGGCTTGTTCATCGCATCCTGCCGGAGGCAGGCATTGTCTCGCCGCGCGGAGATGTCTCGGAATACGGGGCTGCCCGCTTCTTCAAACGCACCGGTGAAGGCGTCTATGATATGGCCGATCTCGCCCAACGGACCGTCCAGATGGCTGCTTTCGTCCGCGCCCACAAGGAGAAGCACCCGGGTCGACCGATTTACGGCCTCGGTTATTCCAACGGCGCCAACATTCTGGCTTCTGTCTTGTTCGAGGCACCAGAACTCTTCGACCGAGTTGTGCTGATGCACCCGCTCATCCCGTTCAATCCTCCGGCGCAGCCGGGGCTTTCGGATGTTGCGGTGTTCGTGACTGCCGGCCAGCGGGATCCAATCTGCCCACTGCCTCTTACCGAGCGACTAGCTGGCTATCTGGGGGCGCAAGGCGCGTCTGTGCAGACATTCCTTCATTCCGGCGGTCACGAAATCTCGCAAGCCGAAATCGATGCCGTCGCGGGCTTCCTGCAGAAGGCGTGACATGTAGACTTGAACGCAAAAGGCCCGCAGCAGATCTGCGGGCCCTTTGGTGTCATTGAAGCTCACCCGATCTGGATCAAGGCCTTGATAAGGCCTGACTTCTCTCTCGCCCAGCGCGGCAGATCCGTTGCAAGATCCGGAAGCGTCGTGCGGTGGGTGATCAGTTGGTCGATCGGTACGAGGCCATCCGCAATCGATTTGCGGACATGGTCAAAGTCTTCGCGTGTCGCGTTGCGGCTCCCAATCAGCATCATCTCGCGCTTGTGAAATTCAGGGTCTGAGAAAGTGATGTCTTCCTTCACAACACTGACAAGGACGAGGCTGCCGCCATGGGCGACGAAACGGAAAGCGCGCTCCATGGATGCGCGATAGCCTGTGGCATCGAAGACCACATCAAAGCCATCCCCCCCTGTCAGTTCCGCGACTGCTTCCTCAAGCGTATCATCAGCCAGCAGCCCCGATGCAAAGTTCAGGCGATCTGCTGCCATCGCCAGGCGCTCGCGGCTTGTGTCGAGCAGCGTTACCGCGTGGCCGGCAATGCGGGCAAAGATCGCGGTGCCGAGGCCAATGGGGCCGGCGCCGATGACAAGCGTGCGTGAACCCGAAGGCGCCATGGAACGGCGAACGGCATGTGCGCCAATGGCCAGGAACTCCACCGTAGCGGCGGCTTCCGGCGATAGGTCGTCTGCCGGATAAAGATTGCCGGCTGGAACCGTGATCTCCTCGCACATAGCGCCATCGGTGTGTACGCCCAGCACGCGAATGTTGGTGCAGCAGTTGGGCTTCTGCTTTCGGCAGGCGATGCAGGTGCCACAGGCGATGTAGGGATTGACGATGACCTTCGTGCCGGCGGTCAGGTGAACGCCTTCCCCCGCTTCCAAGACCGTGGCCGAGATCTCGTGACCCATCACGCGCGGGTATTCAAGGAAGGGATGCTTGCCTTCGAAGATGTGGTAGTCGGTCCCGCAAATGCCGACATGGCTGATGGCGATGCGCGCTTCACCCGCTTTCGGGTGCGGCGCCGAATCGCGATCGACGATTTCTAGACGGCCAGGTTCGACACACAATGCGGCCTTCATGCTGGTTCCTTTCGGCTGCCCGGCAAGGGTTCGGAGAAAATCGGGGATGTCATTCGCGACATCCCCGCCTCGGGAATTCTCACCGGCTTCCGCGACGGCGGAGCTGGTCGAAATAGACGATGAGGATGATCAGGGCGCCGGTGATGATACGTTGCCAGAACGAATTGACATTCATCAGGTTGGCGCCGTTGTTGATGGTCGCCAGGATGAAGGCGCCGAGAAGCGGACCCTGGACCGAGCCGACAGCGCCGAAGAGGCTCGTGCCGCCGATCACCGAGGAGGCGATGGCCTGGAGTTCCCAGCCCTCAGCCTGGGTGGCATTGCCAATCCCGATGCGTGAGGCGAGCAGGATGCCGACGAAGGCTGCGCAGGTCGAGGACAGGATATAGGCCATGTAGATGGTCCGGTTGACGTTCACACCGGATAGCCGCGCAGCTTCGCTGTTGGAGCCGACGGCAAAGAGATAACGGCCCCAGCGGCTCAGATGCAGGAAGACATAGGCCGGGATCGCCACCACGATGACCATCCAGAAGAGGCTCGGTACGCCCAGGAAATCGGCGCGGGCAAAGTTGGTGAAGGCCTCGTCACTGATCGAGATGGTTGACCCATTGGTGATCAACAGGCCGATGCCGCGCAGTGAGGTCAGCGTCGCCAGTGTTATGATGAAGGGTGGCAGGCCCATGCGCACAATGCCAAAGGCGTGGAACATGCCAATGGCAACGCCCATCAACAGCGTCAGAACGATGGCCAGCCAAACGGGCAGGCCGACAGAGAGCAGCCAGGCGATGATGACACTGGCAAAGCCGACCACCGCTCCGACTGACAGGTCGATGCCGGCGGTGATAATGACGAAGGTCTGGCCGACGGCCAGGATCGCTGTCATTGCGCCCTGACGCAGTAGATTGCTGATGTTATTCGGCGTCCAGAAGCTGTTTGTGGCAAAGCCGAGAAGCAGCCAGAGGAAGAGCAGAAGTCCGAGCAGCGTGAGGCTGAAGAGGATGCTCATGCCCCTCTTCGGTGCAACCTTGGTCTCGGTGGTGTCGATGCTCATTTCTGTCCTCCCAGTCGTCTTTTCATGTCTTTGTGTTCGGAGATCTCGTCTCAGACGCCGATCGCCTCAGTCAGCACGTCTTCATGCGATGCAGTCCGGTAATCATGGCTCGCCACGAGTTTGCCCTGGCGGAAGACGTGAAGGCGGTCTGCCAATTCGTAGACCTCGGGCAGGTAGGACGAGATCAAGATGATGCCGGCGCCCTGTTTGAGGAGTTCGGCAAAGAGGCGGTAGATTTCAGCCTTGGTCCCGACGTCGACGCCGACGGTCGGTTCATCGAAGATGAAGAGGCGGGCGCCATGGCTCAGCCACTTGCCGATGACGATCTTCTGCTGGTTGCCCCCGGACATTGCCGAGGCGAGCACACCGCGTGTCGGGGTCTTGATCTTGAGGTCGTTGATCTGCTTGTCGGCATTGCCTGCTTCGAGCTTCGGGCTGATGGTCAGGCCCCGGCTCAGGCGGCCGAAAACCGGCAAATTGATGTTGAGGCCGATCGGCAGGTTCAGGCAAAGCCCCTGGTCGCGTCGGCTTTCAGGCGCCAAGGCAATGCCGAGGTCCATTGCCTTGCGTTCGGTGTCGATGGTGACCTTCTTGCCGTCCCAGAAGATGTCACCGGCTGTCGGCTTGTGGCGGCCATAGAGCCCGAGCGCAAATTCGCTGCGGCCAGCGCCGATCAGGCCATAGAGGCCGACAATCTCGCCTGAGCGGACGGCAATCGACACATCCGAGAAGCCTGGGCCGGACAGGCCTTTGGTCTCCAGGATGGTCGCGCCGATCGGCAGCTTTTCCTTGTGGTAGATCTGCTCGATCGAACGATTGATCATCAGGGAGATGAGTTCGGCATCGTTCGTCTCGCCGATCAGCCGGGTGCCGACATGGGTGCCGTCGCGCAGGACCGAGACGCGGTCCGCCAGTTCGAAGACTTCTTCCATGCGGTGGCTGATATAGACAATCGTCACACCTTCGGACTGCAGGCGGCGGATGAGGCGGAAGAGCTGGGCCGATTCCTGGCGCGTGAGGTAGGCGGTCGGCTCATCGAAAATCAGGAAGCGGATACCGCGCATGGCGGCGCGGGCTGTGGCGACGAGCTGTTGCTGGCCGATCGTCAGATTGCCGAGGGTTTCCCCGGCCGGTAGGTTGAAGCCTAGGTCGTCAAGGACATTCTGGGCGGCTGTCGTCATGGCACGCTTGCGCATGATGCCGCCTGATGACATCTCGTCGCCGAGGAACATGTTTGCGGCGACGGAGAGATGCGGGCAGAGAACGACCTCCTGGTGCACCGCATTGATGCCGCGCTGGATCGCCTCGTTCGGCGTAGCAAGCGCAACCGGCTTGCCGCACCAGCGGATTTCGCCTGAAGTGCGCGGAATGACGCCGGTCAGAAGTTTGATGAGCGTGGATTTGCCGGCCCCGTTTTCGCCGACGATGGCGTGGATCTCTCCGGCGAGGAAGGTGACGGTCGCGGGCTTCAGCGCCTCGACGGCCCCATACTTCTTTTGCAGGCCGATGAGCTCCAAGATCGGCGTTCCCGGCGGAATGCGATCGGTCTCCAGCAGTTCCGGCTGGCCGTCGTGCCGGTGGCTCACATCGTGCAGCGAAGTCATGTCATTCCTCCCGTCCTATGGCGAAAGCGGCCGGCGCCTCCTGCGCCGGCCGTTTCCGGTCCGGCACGCGCAGCAGGTGCCGCGCGTGCCGAGATCTCGATCAGTTGACCTTCGGGTTCAGAAGGGCGTCGATCTTCGGATCGGCCATATTGGCCTTGGTCACCAGGTTCGCGCCGGTGTCGACGAAAGTTTCGACCTTTTCGCCCTTCGACACGGCGAGAGCGGTTTTCACGCCGTCGTAGCCCATGCGGTACGGATCCTGGACGACTAGGCCTGCGAGAACGCCTTCCTTGAGGAAGCCGACGGTCTTCTCATCCGAATCGAAGCCGATGACCTTGATCTTGTCACCGAGCTTGTTTTCGGCGATCGCCTGGCCGACGCCCTGGGCCATGATCAGGTTCGAGGCGAAAACACCGACAAGGTTCGGGTTGGCAGTGATCAGGTCGGTCATCATGTTGAGGCCGGTGGTTGCCTGGCCGTCAGCATATTTGTCGGCGACAACAGTCAGACCCGGATACTTCGTCTTGATCTGATCCATGAAACCTTCACGGCGCTGATCGAGCGAGCCGACGCCCGGCAGGCTGGTGATGATGGCGATTTCGCCTTCTTCCTTGCCTGTTGCTTCCTTGATCGCCGCAGCAAGACCGTCAGCGGCGATGCGGCCGCCCTGGACGTTGTCGGTGGTCAAGAACGAGGTGAAGGCCTTGGAATCGGCGCTGGAGTCGATACCGATGATCGGAACGGACTTAGCGGCTTCATCGATCGGCTTGCCCAGCGCCTTGAACTCGGTCGGCGAGATGACGACGGCGGCCGGCTTGCCGGCGACGGCGTTTTCGAGAATGCTGATCTGGCCGTTGATGTCGGATTCAGATTGGGCACCCAGTTCCGGTACGCTGACACCGAGATCCTTGCCTGCGGCGCGGGCGCCGGCGAGCACGATCTGCCAGTAGAAGGACGTGGTGTCCTTGACGATGATCGGGATGGTCACGTCCTGGGCGAAGGATGCGGCCGGCATCATCGACGTCATCATTGCTGCGCCGGCGATCCCCATCAGGGCGCGGCGAGTCATGCTCTTCAGAATGGTCATTGTGGTTCTCCTCTCAACGCGTCCTGTTCCTCCGGTGAGATCGGCCCGCAGTACGCAACCAGGTCGATCTTTATCGATAAAAAACATTTTATCGAGGCACGCTACTCCAGCAATCTGGAGAATGCAAGGGGCAAAAGACGGCTCCTCCGAACCCCTCAGGCCCTGAAAATCAAGGCTTTCGCGCGCAGCTCACACCCTGTGCACTTCCTCCGGGTAGACGACGCCCTTCTTCAGGATAACGTTGCCGTAGATCCTCAATTCTGTCGTTGCGACGATATAGGCGGCTGTCTGCGCGCGTTCGTAAAAGGCGAAGCGTTCGAGACTTTCGAGCCTGAAATCGCCGGCCAACCGCGTGATCAGCGACTGGAATTCGGTGCAGATTTCGGGGACAGCATGCGGGTCGCCGACGACCTGCATGCGCCAGGCCGCATCTTCCACGAACTGGTCGAGCGGCATGTGAGCCAGGATCGCTTCAAGGACTTCCACAGCGCCGACGCCATCGGCACGGATGACCGGCGGACCGATGGTTGAGGCCGGGAAGTTGCCATCGGCAATGACGATCTCGTCTCCGTGTCCCATTGTGGCAATGGCGTGCAGCAGATCGGGACCAAGCAGGGGATGGATGCCTTTCAGCATGGCGTTCTCCTATTCCCGTACCGGCGCATCGCCGAGCGGTGGTGCGACGAGCGTGTGGGCGTCAAACGGGGTGAAGGCGGAAGCCGGCAATTCTTCGGTTGTCAGGGCCATGTTCCGGTCCAGGCTTTCGGGTTTCGCTGTGCCGATGATGACGGAGGCAACTGCCGGATGGTGGAGCGGGAACTGCAGAGCAAACTGTGCGAGCGGCTTGCCGGCCTGGGCGGCAAGCGCTTCCATGGCCCGGACCTTTTCCAGAATCTCTTCCGTGGCCGGTGTGTAGTCGAAATGCGCGCCCGGGACGGCGCCTGTTGCCAGGATTCCGGAGTTGAAGACGCCGCCTGCAGTGATCGAGGTGCCGCGTTTTTCGCACAGCGGGAGAAGTTCCTCGACGGCAGAGCGATCGAGGAGCGAATAGCGGCCGGCCATCAGAATGACGTCGATGTTGATATCGGCCATCATCTCCAAGCATGCTGGCACTTCGTTGACGCCAAGGCCGAAGGCCTTGATCGCGCCCGAGGATTTCAGCTGGTCGAGAGCCTTGTAGCCGCCGTCGCGCAACTGCTTCACATAACGGTCGTTGACTTCGCGCCCGTGGGTATAGACGCCGATATCGTGGACATAGAGGATGTCGATGCGGTTCAGGCCAAGGCGTGCATAGCTGAAGTCGACCGAACGCATGATGCCGTCATAGCTGTAGTCGTAGACCAGCTTGAAGGGGAGCGGATCGACGAAGCCGACATTCGGGATCTGGTCCTTCGGCACGGGCGCCAGCAGGCGACCGACCTTGGTTGAGAGCACATAGCTGTCCTCCGGCTTGTCGCGCAGGAAGTCACCGACATAGCGTTCCGCCTGACCGAAACCGTAATGCGGCGCCGTGTCGAAATAGCGGATTCCGTGATCCCAGGCCGTCTGCAGCGTGGCGATGCCGACATCGCGGGGGCAGGGGCGGTAGAGGCCACCAAGCGGTGCCGTGCCGAAGGAGTATTCGGTCACTTCGAGGGCGGTTTTGCCGATGCGTCTCGTCTTCATGCTGATATCCGGATCCCTGTTGTCGAGGTCAGAGCGTGGCACCGAGGTGCCATGGCACGAATTCATTGTCTCCGTAGCCGAAGAGCTCGCTCTTGGTCTTTTGACCCGAAGCGGTCTCGATGATCAGGTCGAAGATGTCACGGCCGAGGCCTGAGACGGTGGCATCGCCCGTGGCAATGACGCCGCAGTCGATATCCATGTCTTCCTCCATGGACTGGTAGAGCGCGGTATTGCTCGTCAGCTTGATCGAGGGCACGGGGCGTGAACCGAAGCAAGAGCCGCGGCCCGTGGTGAAGGCAATCACGTTGGCGCCGCCGGCCACCTGGCCTGTCGCCGAGACCGGGTCGTAGCCGGGCGTGTCCATGAAAACGAGGCCGTGTTCGGTGACGCGTTCGGCGTAGTTGTAGACGGCAGTGAGCGGCGAGCGTCCGCCCTTTGCGACGGCGCCGAGCGACTTTTCGAGAATGGTGGTAAGGCCACCCTTCTTGTTGCCGGGTGAAGGATTGTTGTCGAGCGAGGCGCCGTGCTGGGCAACATAGGCCTCCCACCAGGAGATCAGCCCGTCCAGCTTGACCGCGACCTCCTCGTTGACCGCACGGCTACGCAGGAGGTGTTCGGCGCCGTAGATCTCCGAGGTTTCGGAGAGGATGGCCGTACCACCGGCACCGGCCAGGATATCGACGGCAACGCCGAGCGCCGGATTGGCGGTGATGCCGGACAGGCCATCCGAACCGCCACATTGCAGGCCGACGATGATCTCGCTGACGGAGATCGGTTCCCGGCGCATCGTGCCGACTTCCGCTGCGATCTCCTTCAGGATCGACAGGGCATTTTCAACCGCACGACGCGAGCCGCCGGCGTCCTGGATGTTGAAGTGACGCTTCGACGCGCCGGTGCCGCTCTGACCGTAGAGCGTCAGCTGGTTCACTTCGCAGCCGAGCCCCACCATCAGCACGCCGCCGAAATTCACGTGTCTCGTGTAGCCGGCTATCGTTCGGTGCAGTGTGCGCATGCCGTCGCCGGTCGAGCTCATGCCGCAGCCCTGGTCGTGGACGATCGGGACAAAGCCGTCGATACCCTCGTAATGCGGCAGGATCGTCCGGTTTGCCGCATCTGCGATGGCGCGACAGACCGTGGTGGAGCAGTTCACGCTGGCGATGATGCCGATGTAGTTGCGGGTCGCCGCACGCCCATCGGCGCGGCGATAGCCCATGAAGGTGCGGGTCTTGTCAGCAGTCGTTGCGGCTTCCGGCTGGGCGAGGCCACTCACAGAAAGGCGATCTTCATCGAAGGCGAGATTGTGGGAATGGACGTGCTCACCAGCTGCGATGTCTATGGTCGCGCGGCCAATGGCCTGGGCATATTTAACGACCGGCTCGCCCTGGCGGATTGCGCGGACCGCCACCTTGTGGCCAGGATCAATCTTCGTTGCTGCCGGTGCACCGCCCGGCAGAATATGGCCAGCTTCGATGGCAACTGTGGTCACGGCAACATTGTCGTCCTGCGAGAGCAGGATGCAGGCTGGTTTCGACACCCGATGTTTCTCCCATGTGTCCGGCGATACCGGATCCTGTGTTTTGTCTTTTATCGGCAATAGACAGTTTCCCGTCAATGGGTATGATATCGATAAAGAACAATTTGCTCCAGCACGGAGCAGGAGGAACTGAGGCCCGAGACAAAGGGAGGACGGCCGCCACATTCGGCGGTTTTCGTTGCACGCGGCCGCGACTTCGGCCAAGAGGCGAATGTTTCAAATGCCGCCTTCCATCAACTAGGCAGATCCATGGCCAAGCAGAATACCGTCTTCAAAGACGCCTATAACCGTACGCTGAAACTGATCGAGGAAACGGATGCGCTTCCCTCGGAGGCGGAGCTTTGCGGTATGCTGAGCGTCAGTCGCACGACCGTGCGCGCGGTCTTGACCCGCCTCGGCGAAGTTGGGTTGGTCGCTTGGGACAAGCGTTCAAAAACGGTCCTGCGGCGACCAGTTGTCGGAGATTACTTTCCCGATGAAGAGACAAATTCCCTGTCCGATATCATCGAGCGAAGCTTCATGCGCCGTATCCTCGCCGGTGGTGCGCAGCCGGGTATGCAGATCAACGAGCTGGAACTCGCGCGCGAGATTGGCATCGGTACCACCAGTGTGCGAGAATTCCTCATTCGCTTCAGCCGGTTCGGGTTGATCGAAAAGCGTCCCAACAGTCATTGGGTGCTGAAGGGTTTCACACGGGAGTTCGCGCTCGAACTTACAGAAGTGCGCGAGATGTTCGAGCTTCGGTCGGCAATGAGCTTCGTCAAGCTGGCAGAAGAGCATCCGGCCTGGGAAGAATTGAGGGAAGTCGAAGCGCAACATCATGCGCTGCTGGGCGACATCGACAACCGCTACACGGACTTTTCCGAACTCGATGAGCGCTTCCACCTGCTGGTCCAGAAGGCATCAAGCAACCGCTTCATCATCGATTTCTACGACATTATCGCCATCGTCTTTCACTACCACTATCAGTGGAACAAGACGAATGCGCGTGCGCGCAACCAGCGCGCGCTCGAAGAGCATCTCGATTACATCCGTGCTCTCTTTTCGCGCGATCCCTCATCAATCGAGAGGGCGTGCCGTCAGCATCTGAAATCGGCGCGCGAGACATTGCTACAATCCATCCAGGAGACCGCCTGAGCCATGACGACACCCATCCTGCAATTCGGTACCAGTCGGTTCCTTCAGGCCCATGCCGATCTCTTCGTCAGTGAAGCCCTGGAGGTGGGAAAGGCGCTTGGATCGATTACCGTGGTCCAAACGAGCGGCGATCCCGCGCGCGCCGGTCGGATTGGTGCCTTGTCTGCTGCAACCGGCTTTCCCGTTATCATCCGGGGCCTTGAGGATGGCATGGCCATCGAGCGCGAGCTGCGTGTGCGATCGGTCACCAGGTCTCTCTCAACCGCCAGCGACTGGGCTGAAGTAGCCCGTGTCTTCGTCGAGGAGGCGAGGGTCGTGATCAGCAATACCGGAGACAAGGGCTATGCCCTCGTCGACGGTGACAGCCTCGATGGCGTGCCGCGATCGTTTCCCATGAAGCTTCTGGCGCTTCTTCATGCACGCTTCCGCAGCGGCGGCGCATCGCTCACCATTCTGCCATGCGAGCTGATCTCGCGGAATGGCGAGGTTCTACAACGGGTGATCTTGGACCTTGCAAACCGACATGTTGCCGATGTGAACTTCCAGTCCTGGCTGTCGGATCGTGTCATCTGGGGCAACACCCTGGTCGATCGCATCGTCTCGGAGCCGATCGAGCCGGCAGGGGCGATCGCTGAACCCTATGCAATATGGGCGATCGAGCGTCAGCCGGGGCTCACACTTCCCTGCGAACATCCCTCCATCAAGGTCGTTGAGGATCTGACGCCCTATGAAAGGCTTAAGCTGCATATCCTCAATCTTGGTCACACCGTTCTTGCCGATCGCTGGCAGAGAGAAGGGCGGCCCGAGGCCGAATGTGTGAAGGATATTCTTGCGGATAGCGCGATCCGTTCCGATCTTGAACGCATATACCGTGACGAGGTGGTGCCTGGTTTCCGGGTCCACCACCTCGGCGAGGAAGCCGAAGTCTATGTCGAGACGACACTGCAGCGTTTTCTCAATCCCTATCTCGACCATCGCCTGCGTGATATCGCAGGAAATCATGCGGAAAAGATCGTCCGCCGCATCATCGGGTTCCAGCAATGGTGCCCGGGTGTTCCGATGCCGCGATTGTCTGAAATCGCGGCCCGCTAGAAAGTTCGCACTCAGGCCGGAGGCAGGCCCTTGGACCGCATCCGGCGGCGAAACGCGGTCGGCTTTTCCATGAAGCGGCCGCTAAATGCCTCGTAAAAGCGGGACACCGAACCGAAGCCGCTTTCGAAAGACACGTCGGTGATCGAAAGATCCGTCGAGATCAGCAGTGATTGCGCGGTGTCGAGGCGATGGCGCACAATCGCCTGATTGATCGTATGGCCGACGGCACGCTTGAAGATCGACATCGCGTAGTTCGGATGCAGGTTTACGGACCGACCGACGTCTTCTGCGGAAATGTCTTCCAGCGCATGTTCGGCGACGTAGCGAAGCATGCGTTCGATGTGATCGAAGCGCTCGCTTTCGCTGGCATTGAAGCTTGCTATGGCGGAACCTTCTTCGCGCAGGTCGCGCCAGCCGTCGCGCTCGATCCTGAGAACGCGCGCGGTGAGTTCGTTGCGGACGATTTCTGCGAGACCTTTGTCACCCGACAAAAGTTCATCGCGCCACCGCATGAAGATATCCCTGTCATAAGGCCTCAGTTCCAGCGCCTCGATCATTGCGCCGCGGAAGACGGCGTCCCGAAACCGCTCGAGATTGGCAAGGCCGAGAAAGACCGACATCGGGATGTAGAGGCAGATGAAGGTTGTCTCTTCGCGGCGATCGATCACCTGGTGGGGTATCATGCCCCAGAACAGGCAGAGGCGCCCCTCGTCGACGGTCAACTCGCGACCGTCGAACCAGTAGGTCATTTGGCCGGACAGCACGAAATTGAGTTCAACCTGGCTGTGCATGTGAGGGCCTGCCATGCGGTGGACCGTCAGGCATTCGCCGGCGCAAAATCGATGATCTCCGAAGATGACAAGCGGGTGTCGTGGGTCATGTTCCGGATGCACCGGAACGGATTCATCTAACAATAGAGGCTTCAGTTGTTCCAATCTTAGGATCCCGGAAAAGTTCTGCCAAAACTCGGTAGAATATTACGGGTTTGGGGAGGATGATCAAGCCGAGCTGAGAATTCTGCTCGGGTGGGATCCCGCGCGCAAGCTCCGCACATGCCATGCATCACGGTCATAGGGAGGAAAACATGACCTTTTTCAAAAGCCTGAGCAGCCTTGCTCTGGGTGCTGCCCTTCTGTCGTCCACCGCGTTTGCCGGTGAAATCGTGCTCAATTCCGACCATTCCGATCCGGCGCCGAAGAAGGCGATGGAAGAGCTGATCGCCGATTTCCAGAAGGCCAATCCTGATATCACGGTCAAGTGGAACAACTTCGACCACGAAGGCTACAAGTCCGCCATCCGCAACTTCCTGACTGCCGACGCGCCCGATGTCGCCGCCTGGTATGCCGGCAACCGCATGGAGCCCTTCGTCAAGGCCGGTCTGTTCGAAGACGTCTCGGATGTCTGGGAAGCCAATGGCCTGAACGACCAGCTGAAGTCCGCGTCCGCCTCGATGACCATCGACGGCAAGAAGTGGGGCGTCCCCTACACCTACTACCAGTGGGGCATCTACTATCGTAAGGACATCTTCGCCGAACAGGGCATCACCCCGCCGAAGACCTGGGCCGAATTCCTGGCGGCTTGCGAAAAGCTGAAGGCTGCCGGCGTCACCCCGATCACGATCGGCACCAAGGCTCTGTGGCCGACCGGCGGCTGGTTCGATTATCTCGATCTGCGCGTCAATGGCTACGAGTTCCACATGGAGCTCACCTCCGGCAAGGTTCCCTATACGGATCCGCGCGTGAAGGCCGTGTTCGAAAAGTGGGGCGAGCTGGTCAAGGCCGGTTACTTCAACGAGAACCACGCCGCGATCGACTGGCAGGATGCCATCCCGCAGATGGTTCAGGGCAAGGCCGCCATGTATCTGATGGGCAACTTCGCCGTTGCCACCATGAAGGACGGCGGCTTGAAGGAAGAGCAGATCGGCTTCTTGCAGTTCCCGGAAATCACCGCCGGTATTCCGATGTCCGAAGAGGCTCCGACCGATACCTTCCACATCCCGTCGGGCGCGAAGAACAAGGAAGATGCGAAGAAGTTCCTCGCCTACCTCGCTTCGCCGGAAGCCCAGACGAAGATGAACGCGACGCTCGGTCAGCTGCCGGTCAACAACAAGGCCGAAAAGCCGGCGGATCCGTTCCTCAAGGCCGGCTTCGAAATGTTGTCCAACGCCCACGCACTCGCGCAGTTCTATGACCGTGACGCGAATGCCGAAATGGCAAAGGCCGGCATGGAAGGCTTCCAGGAGTTCATGGTCAAGCCCGACAACCTGGACAAGATCCTGGAGCGGTTGGAGAAGATCCGCGCCCGCGTCTACAAGTAAGCCTTAGAGCTCCCTGCGCCGGATGCTGTGGTCTTCTTGGCCGTGGCATCCGGTTGCCTCTCCCCGTTTTCTCAGAGGTGCCGCCATGCGCAACACCGTTCCGTCGACTTCCGGCTTCTGGAAGCGCAACCAGCAGACACTGGCGCCGTTTCTCTTTCTGGCGCCGGGCCTCCTGATGTTCCTGGTCTATGTGCTTGTGCCGATCTTTGAATCGATCTGGATCAGTTTCCACGACTGGGACGGTCTGGGTGCCATGACCTGGATCGGCTTCGGCAACTATGTCGAACTGATCGACGACGACACCTTTTACACGTCGCTCTACAACAACCTGATCTGGCTGGTGCTCTATCTCCTGTCGATTCCGGCGGGCCTTGCGGCAGCACTCTTCCTCAACCAGACGGTCACCGGCATCCGGCTTTACAAGTCGCTGTTCTTCTTCCCTTTCGTCATCAGCCAGGTCGTCGTCGGGCTGATGTTCACCTGGTTCTATGCGCCTGATTTCGGCCTGTTCTCGAAGCTGACGGAAATGCTGTTCGGCGAGCAGATCGCAGTGCTCGCCGACGAGCGCTACGTGACTTACGGCATCATCATTGCCGGGCTCTGGCCGCAGACAGCCTATTGCATGATCCTGTACCTGACGGGTCTCAACAACATCAATCCGGAGCAGGTTGAAGCCGCCCGCATGGACGGTGCCAAGGGGCTGAAGCTGCTCTGGTATGTGATCCTGCCGCAGCTGGCACCTGCGACCTTCATCGCGATGGTCGTCACCGTGATCGGCTCGCTGCGCTCTTTCGACCTCGTGTCGATCATGACGGCTGGCGGTCCTTACGGTTCAAGCTCCGTCCTCTCCTACTTCATGTATGAGCAGGCGCTCTCCGAATACGGGTTCCGTATGGGTTACGGCGCATCGATCGCAGTCGTGCTGTTCCTGATCATGATGGTTTTCATCTCGCTCTTCATCGTCCGCATGCTCGCTCAGGAAAGGAACGCCTGATGTTCCCCACTCCGATACAGAAGGCCTCGCCGTTTGCGCAGATGGCCTACAAGATCCTGCTGCCGGTCGCGCTCTTCCTCTGGCTCCTCCCGCTGATCGGCGTCGCCATTACCTCGGTGCGCCCTGCGAGCGACCTTGCCGCCGGCAACTATTTCGGCGTTCCCTCGGGTTTTGCCGGTTTCGAGAACTATTCAGCCGTCTTCAACAATTCGCCGATCGGTTATTACATCCTGAACTCGTTCAAGGTAACGATCCCGACGGTGATCGGCGCCGTGGCGCTCTCCTGCCTCACCGGCTTTGCGCTCGCCGTCTACAAGTTCAAGGGCAATCTCGTCCTGTTCTTCATGTTCGTTGCCGGCAACTTCATCCCGTTCCAGATCCTGATGGTTCCGGTGCGTGACATGACGCTGAGGGCAGGTCTCTACGACACGACCATGGGCCTCGTGCTCTTCCATGTCGCGTTTCAGACCGGGTTCTGCACGCTCTTCATGCGCAATTTCATCAAGGGACTGCCCTTCGCACTCATTGAATCGGCCCGCGTCGAGGGTGTCTCGGAATGGCGGATTTTCCGCTACATCGTGCTGCCGCTGATGCGCCCGGCGATCGCCGCGCTCTCTGTCCTCATCTTCACCTTCGTCTGGAACGACTACTTCTGGGCGACGGTTCTCGTGCAGGGTCAGCATGCCATGCCAGTGACCGCCGGCCTTTATTCGCTGAACGGCCAGTGGGTTGCCGCCTGGCATCTCGTATCTGCCGGATCGATTGTTGCGGCCCTGCCGCCGGTCGCGATGTTCTTCCTCATGCAGCGCCACTTCATCGCTGGCCTCACACTCGGAGCGACCAAAGGATGAGCGAAATCGTCATCATCGATTCGGGCCAGCTGGCGCTGAGCCTGCGCCTGCCGGAACTCGGCATGCCGGAAATCCTGTCTTTCGGCTCGGAACCTGTTGAACCCGACCCCCTGTTCGAAATCGAGCGTTCCAGCCGGGTCAACGGCATGGATATCGCCGTGCCCTCGAATGTGCTCCTGCCGGCGGGCGGCATGGGCTTCTTCGGCTGGCCGGCGATTGCAGGTCACCGCGGGGGCCGTGACTTCGTGGCGCAGTTCGGCGGCTGGACGGTCCTTCGCGACGGCAATCAGACGGTGCTGAAAGCTGTCGATTCGGTCGCCAGGCTCGGCATTGCCATCACGCTCACCGCGCATGTGTCAGGCCTGATCTCGATGGCGACGGAGTTAAGCAATCTCGGCGACGCGGAGTATCAGCTGGATCGCTGCATGGCGGCGACCTTCCTGGCACCTGCCGGCAATGTGCAGGTGATGAGCTTCACCGGCATCTGGGGTCGCGAATTCCAGACGCGGCGCGAATTGCTCGGCAATGGCACCTGGATTCAGGAAAATCGTCGTGGCCGCACCTCGCATGACCGCTTCCCGATGCTGTTCATCGAGAGCGAGACCCAGATCTTCGGCGTGACGCTGGGCTTCAGCGGCAACCACCAGATGGTGATCGACCGGACTGATGACGGACGGCGCCTCGTGCATCTCGGTGAGCTGTTCGAACCGGGCGAGATGATCCTCGCACCGGGCGAAAGCTATGAAAGCCCGACGGCCTATGTCGGTGCCGATAGCGAAGACTTCCACGCCTTCGTGCGCGAAGAGCTGACCACCTGGCCCGGTGGCACCATGAGCCCGCGCCCGGTGACGCTAAACACCTGGGAAGGCAATTACTTCGACCACCAGATGGACTCGCTGAAAGCCCAGGCGACGGCTGCTGCCGAGCTTGGCATCGAGCGCTTCGTGCTGGATGACGGCTGGTTCGGCAAGCGCGACAACGACACCACGAGCCTTGGCGACTGGGATATCGATGCGCGCAAATACCCCGATGGCCTGAAGCCGCTGGTCGATCATGTGACCGGTCTTGGCATGCAGTTCGGCATCTGGTTCGAACCTGAGATGGTGAACCCGGTTTCCGAGCTCTACAAGGCGCATCCCGACTGGGCGCTGACGATCGAGGGTCGTCCGATCCTGGAATCGCGCACCCAACTGGTGCTGGATCTGACCCGTCCCGAAGTCTCTGACTATCTCTTCGGCAAGATCGATGCCGTGCTCTCCAATCATGCCGTTTCCTACATCAAGTGGGACATGAACCGCGATCTGACGCATGCGGCCGGTCGCGACGGCAAGGCGAAGACATCAACCCAGACCCGCGCCGTCTATGCGCTGATGGACCGGATTCGTGCCGCTCATCCCGACGTCGAAATCGAAAGCTGTGCATCCGGTGGCGGTCGTATCGATTACGGCGCGCTCGCCCGCACGCATCGTGTGTGGACCTCGGATTGCACCGACGCTCTGGAGCGGCTGGAAATTCAGCGCGGCGCAACCGTCTTCGTGCCGCCGGAGATCTTGGGATCCCATATCTCCGCATCGCCGAACCATCAGACGGGCCGCCGTCACAGCCTGTCCTTCCGGGCGCTCGTGGCGCTTGCCTACCACCTCGGTGTCGAGCTCAATCCGCTGGAGCTTTCGGACGAAGAACGCGATGAACTGAAGGTCTATATCGAGACCTACAAGCGACTTCGCGGGCTCTTCCATGCGCCTGGCGCTTCGTTCCGGCTGGAGCCGCTCGACGGACGGTATGTCTGGGGTGCGGCAAGCGCCGAGCGTATCGTCGTTATCGTCGCGCAAGGGCCGCAGATGGTGGGCGAACAGCCGGCACCGCTCAAGCTGCCCGAGAGCGTGACGCAGATCGGCGGGCGGTGGAGCATCTCGCAGATCCTTCCGGTCGAACCGGAATTCATCCGCATTTCCGAGGGGCAGAAGAGGCTTCTGTCAGGCGCGATAAACTTCGATCTCACCAATGCCGGCCTGTCCGGCCTGCCGCTGCCGATGCTGCGGCCCGAAAGCGCTTTGCTCCTCGAACTCATTCCTTCAAAGGGAGGCAATACCCATGGCTGACGTGAGCCTGCGCGGCGTCAAGAAACAATTCGGCGCCTTGAGCGTCATCAAGGGCGTCGATCTCGACGTGAAGGACGGCGAGTTCTGCGTGTTCGTCGGTCCGTCCGGCTGTGGCAAGTCCACGCTTCTGCGGATGATCGCCGGTCTCGAGGACATCACCGAGGGTTCGCTTGCGATCGGCGGCAAAGACATGACCAGCATCGGTCCCTCCGAACGGGGTGTGGCCATGGTCTTCCAGTCTTATGCCCTCTATCCGCATATGACGGTCTCGGAAAACATCGGCTTTGGCCTCAAGATGACCGGTCATTCGAAGGCCATGATTGCGGAGCGCACGGCTGTTGCCGCCAAGCTCTTGCAACTGGAGCCGCTTCTCGATCGCAAGCCCGGCCAACTCTCGGGTGGTCAGCGTCAGCGCGTCGCCATCGGTCGCGCCATCGTGCGCAATCCGGAAGTCTTCCTGTTCGACGAGCCGCTCTCCAACCTCGATGCAGCCCTTCGCGTCCAGATGCGCACGGAGCTTTCCAAGCTGCATCAGGATCTCAAGGCGACGATGATCTACGTCACGCATGACCAGGTCGAAGCCATGACCATGGCCGACAAGATCGTGGTGCTGTCCGCCGGCAAGATCGAGCAGGTCGGTTCGCCGCTCGAACTCTATCATCGCCCGAACAATCTCTTCGTTGCCGGCTTCATCGGCTCGCCGAAGATGAACTTCCTGAAGGTGCAGGTCTCTGCGGCTGAGGGGGCTGCCGTGGTCCGCCTGCCTGGGGCCGATATTTCGATCCCGACGCATGGGGCGAGCGTTCCCGCGGGCGAGATGACCTTCGGCCTGCGTCCCGAGCATATCGATGCGACCGGCAAAGGCGATGTTGTCATCGAAGCGACCGTCAAGCTTGCCGAATATCTGGGGTCTGAGACGCTGTTCTTCGTCACGCTTGCCGATGGCTCGGAGCTTGCGGTGAAGGCCGATGGCTTGGCCAGCGAGAAGCCCGGCCAGACGCTGCGCCTCGGCATCAATGCCAAGGCCTGCCATCTGTTCGACAAGGACGGCAAGGCCGTCATCAATGGGGATCTGACACGATAATGCTGGGCGTCTGCTACTATCCGGAACACTGGGACGAAAGCCGGTGGCAAACCGACGCGCGCCGGATGCGCGAACTCGGCATTTCCTTCGTGCGTATCGGTGAATTCGCCTGGTCTCGTCTGGAGCCCTCGCGCGGTGATTTCACGTTCGAATGGCTCGATCGGGCGATCGACGTGCTGCATGAAGCGGGCCTGAAGGTCGTGCTCGGTACGCCGACCGCGACACCGCCCAAGTGGCTGGTGGACGAATGCCCCGATATCATTCCCTATGATGAACAGGGCCGCCCGCGCGGCTTCGGGTCGCGCCGTCACTACACCTTCTCCTCGGAAACCTGGTGGAAGGAAAGCGCGCGCATCGTCGAGGTGGTCGCCAAGCGCTATGGCGAGCACCCCGGCATTGTCGGCTGGCAGACGGACAATGAATATGGCTGTCACGATACGACGGTTTCCTGGGGTCCTGAAGATCTGAAGAGCTTCAAGCGCTGGCTGCGGCTGCGCTACCAGTCGACCGATCAGCTCAACGAGGCCTGGGGTTCGGTCTTCTGGTCGATGGAGCTTTCGAGCTTCGACGACGTGGTCCTGCCGAACCTGACGGTGACGGAGCCGAACCCGGCGACGCGTCTCGACTTCTGGCGTTTCCATTCTGATCAGGTCGCGGCCTATGACAAGATGCAGTGCGAGATCATTCGCAAGCATTCGCCGGGCCGTTGGGTCACCCATAACTTCATGGGCTTCGTCTCCGATTTCGACCACTTCAAGGTGGGCGACAATCTCGATCTGGCCTCCTGGGACAGCTATCCGATCGGCTTCGTCGAGAAGTTCCCCTTCACCGAAGAAGAGCGCAATCGCTGGGCGGAAACCTCGCATCCTGATATCGCACCCTATCACCACGATCTCTACCGCGCCGTCGGCAAGGGACGGTTCTGGGTGATGGAGCAGCAGCCGGGTCCGGTGAACTGGGCGCCGTGGAACCCTGTTCCGAAGCCCGGCATGGTTCGGCTCTGGACTTGGGAGGCTCTGGCGCATGGGGCCGATGTCGTTAGCTATTTCCGCTGGCGCCAGGCACCATTTGCGCAGGAGCAGATGCATGCGGGTCTCAACCTTCCCGGTCTCGACGAATGGTCGCCCGGCGGCAAGGAAGCCATGCAGGTGTCGGACGAGCTGGTGGCCCTCGGTGCCCTTCCCGAAACGGGCCAGGCGCCGGTCGCTCTGGTCTTCGACTATCAGAGCTACTGGTCGACGATGATCCAGCCGCAGGGCAAGGATTTCCGTTACGAGGAACTCTGCTTCCGCTGGTATGAGGCGCTGCGCCATCTCGGCCTCAATGTCGATTTCGTCCGTCCGGGCGCTTCGCTTGAGGGTTATCCACTGGTCGTCGTGCCCTGCATGACGGAAGTCACTGAAGCGGCACGCGCCGAGCTTGAGAAGGCTGGGGGTGTCCTGGTGATCGGTGCGCGCACGGGTTCGCGCGACCGCAATTTCCGCATTCCGGAAAACCTGCCGCCGGGTCCGCTGGGCGCACTCACGGGCAATCGCATCATTCAGGTCTCCTCCATGCGTCCGGGTCTTTCGGATGGCGTTTCCGGTGCGGCTTCGGGTCATGCGATCCGCTGGCGCGAATATCTGGAGACCTCGGCCTCGGTGCTCGCGACCTTCGACAACGGCGATCCGGCTCTCACCGAGAAGGGCAATGTGCTCTATCTTGCCTGCTGGGCGGACTCCGGGCTGTTGGCCGAGGTGCTGGAACTGGCAACGAAGAAGGCAGGCGTTGCGACGCTGCGCGTGCCCGACTTCATCCGTATCCGTCGCCGTGGCGACCTCGTCTTCGCCTTCAACTACGGAACCGAGGACTGGGCGCTGCCAGCAGGTGCGGATCCGTTGCTCGGCGAGACTATTTTGAAACCGCAGGCGGTTGCCGCCTGGCGCACCTGAGATAAAGCATTCGGGGCCGGCATCACGCCGGCCCTTTGTTTTTGGTACCACCGATTTCCGGAACTCATCCATGGCTCGCCGGTTTGACCCTCGAACCCACACGAGGAGACAGACAAGATGGCCGATTATCCGACGCCTCCGTTTTCGCAGGACAAGGTCCCGATGCCGGGCCGAACCGCAGACATGAATCCAAGGCCCGACCATGGCGAGGAAAGCTACAAGGGCTCCGGAAAGCTCGAGGGCCTGAAGGCCATCATTACCGGAGGCGACAGCGGGATCGGGCGCGCGGTTGCCATTGCCTATGCGCGGGAAGGTGCCGATGTCCTGATCTCCTATATCGAAGAAGACGAGGACGCACAGGATACCGCGCGTTGGGTGGAAAAGGCCGGTCGCAAAGCCGTCCTGGTGCGCGGCGACATCCAGAATGCCTATCATTGCCGCGAGATTGTGGACACGGCGGTTCGCGAACTCGGTGGCGTCGACATTCTTGTCAACAATGCTGCCCATCAGGCGACATTCGAGGACATCACTGAAATCCCGGATGAGGAGTGGGAACTCACCTTCCGCGTCAATATCCATGCGATGTTCTATCTGACCAAGGCTGCTGTGCCGCATATGAAAAACGGCGGTTCGATCATCAACACGGCGTCGATCAATTCCGACAGTCCCAGCCCGCATCTTCTCGCCTATGCGACGACCAAGGGTGCGATCCAGAACTTTACCGCTGGGCTTGCGCAGATGCTGGCAGAGAAGAAAATCCGGGCCAATGCCGTGGCACCCGGTCCGATCTGGACGCCGCTCATTCCGTCAACGATGCCGGAGGACAAGGTGAAGAACTTCGGCAAGCAGGTGCCGATGCAGCGTCCCGGCCAGCCGGCGGAATTGCAGACGGCCTATGTGATGCTCGCGGATCCGCTCTCCAGCTATGTGTCGGGTGCGACGATCGCGGTCACCGGCGGCAAGCCGATCCTCTAACTCGGCCTTGCCTTTGGCGCGCGGCGTGGCAAGTTGCGCGCCATGAACAAAGTGATCCTGATCGTTCTCGACGGGCTGCGTCACGACGTGGCCCGCACCTGTCTCGGCTATATGGAAAGCCTCGTGGCTGCAGGCCGGGCCGATGTGCGCAAGCTCACCTGCGAGTTGCCAGCCATGTCGCGGCCGCTCTATGAGACCTTGCTGACGGGGCGCAAGCCCGTCGACCATGGCGTGGTGAGCAATGGCGTCGTGCGTCGCTCGGTGGGTGACAATCTCTTTGCGCGGGTTCGGGCCCAAGGTGGCGTGACGGCTGCGGCCGCCTATCACTGGGTGTCGGAGCTTTATGTGTCCTGCCCGTTCGACCGGTATCGCGACCGCATTCTCGTCGATCGCACCGGCGATATCACCCATGGCGTCTTCTACTGGGATGATGCCTATCCCGACAGCCATCTCTTTGCCGATGCCGAATGGCTGCTCCGGTCGAAATCGCCGGATTTTCTCCTCCTGCATCCGATGAATGTCGATGATGCCGGCCACAAGCATGGGGGCGACAGCATCGGCTATCGCAATGCCGCCCGCATGCAGGGCGATCTGCTTGCACGGCATGTACCGGATTGGGTCGAGGCCGGTTACAGCGTCATCGTGACGGCCGATCACGGCATGGGGGATGACGGCAATCATGCAGGGCCGACACCGGAGGAAACGGAAGTGCCCTTCTACACGGTGGGCTTCCGGATCGAGAAAGCGGCCCTGTCGCAGCAGATCCAGATTGCCGGCCTTGTCTGCCGGTTGATGGACATCGATCCGGGTCAGATGCCCGCCTTCGAAGGCACCATCGAGCGCCTCTGAGACAATCTGTGCCTGATCCGGTTTGGCTGCCTGCCGTAATGGGTAGCACAGACCTGCAGGAGATCCAGATGTCCGATTTTTCCGGAATGACGTCGCTCAATCCCGGCTACCGTGCGCTTGTCCTCGGGGCGAGCGGCGGTATTGGTGGCGCCTTTGCCGCCGCTATCAAGGCCGACCCCTCCTGCGGCAGTGTAGTCGAACTGTCGCGCAGCCGCGACGGGTTCGGCATCACGGACGATGTGTCTGTCGGCGCTGCGGCAGCCCGGTTCTCGGAAGCAGGCTACAAATTCGATCTCATCCTCTGTGCGACGGGTGCGCTTGTCATCAATGGCAACGGGCCGGAAAAGACCATCAAGGCGATCCAGGCGGATGTGATGGCGGCGCAGTTTGCGCTGAACGCAATCGGCCCGGCGCTGGCGCTGAAACACTTCGCGCCTCTTCTTTCCAACGAAGGCAAGAGCGTGTTCGCCACGCTGTCGGCACGGGTCGGCTCTATCGGCGATAACAAGCTTGGCGGCTGGATCTCCTATCGCTCGGCGAAATCGGCTCTGAACCAGATCACCCGCACCTCGGCGATTGAAATTGCCCGTCTCAGACCAAAAAGCGTGGTCGTCGCTTTGCATCCCGGCTCCGTCGATACCGGATTTTCCGGCGGCTTCTCCAAGACGCATGACAAGATCCACCCGGCAGACAGTGTAGCCATGATGCTTTCGGTGCTCAATCGCCTGCAGCCGGCGCAGACCGGTGGTTTCTTTGCCTATGACGGCCAGCCGATCGAATGGTGAAGGCATCGCGCATCCATGTGGTTCTCGGTGACCAGCTTACTCATTTGCTTTCTGCGCTTGCCGATGCCGATCCGGAAACCTCGCTGGTGCTGATGGCGGAAGTCATGAGCGAGGCGACCTACGTGCAGCATCACAAGAAGAAGATCGCCTTTCTCTTTTCCGCGATGCGGCACTTTGCCGAAGAGTTGCAGGAGAAGGGTTTTTGCGTCCGCTATGTTACGCTGGATGATTCCCAGAATACGCAGAGCCTCAGAGGCGAACTGGCCCGTACCCTTGCCGAGAGCGGTGCCTCTGCTGTCATCACCACGGAATGCGGGGAATGGCGTCTGGCCGAGGAGATGCGGGGCTGGGAAACGGATCTCGGTGTGCCGGTCGAGATCCGCGAAGACGATCGTTTCCTCTGTTCGATCGAGGACTTCCACACCTGGCGCAAGGGTCGCAAGCAGCTTCGCATGGAGTACTTCTATCGCGACATGCGCCGGCGTCACCGGGTGCTGCTGGAGGGTGACGATCCTGTTGGCGGCAAGTGGAATTTTGACTCCGAGAACCGCAAGCCGCCAGCTGCTGGGCTGAAAGGGCCCAAGCGGATCAGCCATGCCAAGGACGCCATCACGAACTCGGTGCTGGCGCTCGTCGACGAGCGCTTTGCCGGCCACATGGGTTCGCTCGATAGCTTCCATTTTGCCGTGACCGCTGATCAGGCGGAGATGGAATTGCAGCAGTTCATCGACGAGATCTTGCCCAACTTCGGCGACTACCAGGACGCGATGGTCAAGGGCGAGCCCTATCTCTACCATTCCCTGATCTCCTCCTACATCAATGCCGGACTGCTTTTGCCGATTGATGTCATTCGCAGGGCCGAGGCAGCCTGGTTCGAGGGGCGGGCGCCGCTCAATGCGGTTGAGGGTTTCATCCGGCAGATCCTCGGCTGGCGCGAATATGTGCGCGGCATCTATTGGACGGAGATGCCCGATTATGCGGGCTTGAACCATCTCTCGGCCTCCCGCCCGCTGCCGCAGATGTACTGGACGGCAAAGACTGACATGGCCTGCATACGGGGTGCGATCGGGGACACGATTGAACATGCCTATTCGCATCATATCCAGCGACTGATGGTCACCGGCAACTTCGCGATGCTCGCCGGGATCGATCCGGCAGAGGTCTGCGACTGGTATCTCGCCGTCTATTCCGATGCCTATGAATGGGTCGAATTGCCGAACACGCTCGGCATGGCGCTTTATGGTGACGGCGGGGTCATGGCGAGCAAGCCCTATGCCGCAAGCGGCAAATACATAGACCGGATGAGCAATTTCTGCGGTGACTGTCGTTACGATCCCAAGCTGACAACCGGGCCGAAGGCCTGCCCGTTCAACGCCCTCTACTGGGATTTTCTCGATCGCAACACGGAAAAGCTGGGGCGCAATCCACGCCTTTCCAACATGTACGCGACTTGGCGCCGAATGGACCCGTTCAAGCAGGACGCGATCCGCAAACATGCCGTCCGACTGCTGGAGACGCTCGATACGCTCTGAGCGATCAAGCCGACCTCAAATGGCTGGGCTTGGCTCTTCCTTGAGCAGGCCACTGGTCCGAAGCAGCGAGCTGAATCGGCCGCCAAGCGCACTCAACTGGTCGTAATTGCCCATTTCGATGACCTTGCCGTGGTCGAGGAAGACGACGAGGTCGGCCTCGCGGATCGTCGAGAGCCGGTGGGCGATGATGAAGGTCGTGCGGTTCTTGCGCAGCCGGTCGATCGCCTCCTTCACGCGTGCCTCGGTCTCGACGTCGAGCGCGCTGGTTGCTTCGTCGAGCACCAGGATCGGCGCGTTCTTGAGGATCGCCCGGGCAATCGCGATACGCTGGCGTTCGCCGCCCGACAGGCGGTTGCCGCGTTCGCCGACATGGGTGTCGTAGCCGATCATGCGGCTTTCGATGAAGTCGGTCGCGGCCGCTGCCTCGGCGGCCTGGATGATTTCTTCCTCGGTCGCGTCCTCGCGACCCAGACGGATATTGTCCTTGATCGAGCGGTTGAGCAGGCCTGCGTCCTGGAAAACGGTTGCGATGGCGTGGCGGAGCGACTTGCGGGTCACTTTGGAAATGTCCTGCCCGTCGACCAGAATCTGCCCGGACTGCGGCTCGTGAACCCGCTGCAGCAGATTGATCAGCGTGGTCTTGCCGGCACCTGTCGGACCGACAATCGCCACCGTCTGCCCCGCCTTCACGGCAAAGGACACGTCCCGGACACCCTGCGTGGTCGACGCGAAATCGAAACACACGTCGCGGAATTCGACATCGCCACGCACATTTTTGAGTTCGGTTGCGCCGGCGCGCTCTTCCCGCTCCTGGACAGCATCTTCCAGAAGATAAAAGTCTTCGAGCTTCGAGCGAGCCTCGAAGATCTGGTTGACGAAGGTGATCATCTGGTCGAGGCGGGCGATGAGCAGGCCGGCAAAGCCGGTAAAGGCAATGATATCGCCCACCTTCAGTTCACCGCGCTGAACAAGCAGGGTTCCGATCACGAGGATAACCAGCATCGAAAGCGTCGAGGCAATGCGATTGAGCGCGCCGGCCAGCGCCCACCAGTCGAGGACCGGATACTGGGCCGACAGCAGCTTCGTCGTATATTCCTTCAACGCTCGAGTCTCGGCCTCGATCCGGTTGTAGCTGTGCAGCACTGAAACATTGCTGATCGAATCGCTCACATGGGAAAAGACCGTATGGTAGTGACCCTCGACCGAAGCCTGGCCCTCCTTCGTCTTCACCATCACTGTGCGCCCGATGATGACATAGAGGATGGCAAGGACCACCAGAACCGAGGTCAGGCGCATGTCCATGGAGAAGGCGGTCGGTAGCAGCAGCGTCAGGGCGACGGCTGTTGCCAAATGTGTGCGCATGAATTCCAGCCAGAGACCGAAGAGGGTCTCGCCGGCGCGAAGCAGCGTATGGAGGGCATTCGACGTGCCGCGCTTGTGGTGCCAACTCAGCGGCATCGAAATGATCTTGGCGAACGATTCCGTCAGCAGGTCCGCACGACGACCATGCGCCAAGCGATCGGCCTGGCGTGCGACCAGAACATAGGCGACCGTGTTGAAGACTCCGAAGCATCCCCACAGGATCAGGATCTGAGTTGCGTCCCGTTTCTCCGAGATCGCATCGATGATCCGTCCGAACAGGATCGGCTCAATGATGGTGACGGCGGCCAACACAATGTTCGCGATCACGACCAGGGATACGCGAAGCCTGTAGGTCGCGAGATATTTCAATGCTTTGAAGTAAACCTGGAGCAGGGACACGCAATTACCTCCGGCTGGCGCGGCACGCGCCAATGCTGGGATTTACCATGTCGCTACCGCATCGGGTAGCGAAGCCTCGACTGCCTAACGCCGAGGAAGGCCGTGCGCAAGATACTGTCTGACAAACAGGAATTTGACACACTAATGGTTGCAAGATTCAAGCGCTCAGTTTTAAACTTCATCGGGCTCATTTTGACAATGAGCGCTCATATTGCATCCGGCATTCGACAAAGCGTTCGCTCGTGGCTTTTTAATGTTATTTCAGTGCTTATCTTTTGGGGGGGATTGGTGAATATAAACCAGTTGCTGCATTTTTTGGTCGTCATCGACGAATGCCGTTCTGCTTCCGATATCGTGTCGGAACTCGAAAAGCTCGTCCGTTCGTATGGCTTCGAATACTACGGAATTGTTCGCCAGCCCAAACCGGATGAAAACCCCATGCAATTGGTGCTGGCAGGTCATTGGCCCGATGGCTGGCCGCAACTCTATATTGCCAAGAAATATGTGTTGATCGACCCCACCATTCGTTATCTTGGTCAGGCGAGAGGTGGCTTTCGCTGGCGCGATGCTTTGCATGCGTTTCGTTCTGACCCTCATCGCAAGCGCATGGAGCGTATGCTGTCCGATAGCGTGCGTTACGGCCTGACGGACGGCTATATTTTCCCCGTCCATGGGCGTGGCGGATTGATGGGCAACATGACCGTTGGCGGCAAGCCGATCGATCTGTCGCCGATCGAGATCAGCCTTTTCGACGCGGTTGCCAAAAAGGCTTTCTGGCGTCTGCTTGAGTACAAGCATGGTGACCTGGCGGAAATCACCAAGCCTGTCGATACGCGGATGACACGTCGGGAGATGGAAGTTCTGAACTATCTTGCTGATGGTTTGACATCAAACGAGATCAGCCGAATTCTGAAGATCTCAAACCACACCGTCGACTGGTACATGAACGGCATTCAGGACAAGTTGAACGCCAAAAATCGTCAGCACGTGGTTGCCCTGTCCTTCAGACTTGGGCTTGTGACCTGACGATTCGGGATTTTTATTGGCTTCGATCAAGGGAAATTGAACTTCCTAAAACAACGCGCTATGACTTTTGTTCGCAGGTGCACAATGCCCTGGCATGTCGTTTGGGGAGATCGAATTGCCAATATCCAAGATCCTTGTCGCCAACCGTTCGGAAATCGCCATCCGTGTCTTTCGTGCGGCCAATGAGCTGGGCCTGAAAACGGTCGCCATCTGGGCCGAAGAAGACAAACTCGCGCTGCATCGGTTCAAGGCGGACGAAAGTTATCAGGTCGGGCGCGGTCCGCATCTGGCACGGGATCTCGGACCGATCGAAAGCTATCTGTCGATCGAGGAAATCATCCGGGTTGCGAAACTTTCCGGGGCTGATGCCATTCACCCGGGTTATGGCCTTCTTTCTGAAAGTCCCGAATTTGTAGAGGCCTGCAACGATGCAGGTATCATTTTCATCGGACCTCGAGCCGAAACCATGCGCCAGCTTGGCAATAAGGTTGCCGCCCGAAATCTGGCCATTTCAGTCGGCGTTCCCGTTGTTCCTGCGACCAATCCGCTGCCGGACGACGAGGCCGAGATCCATCGCCTTGCCGAAGAGATCGGCTACCCGGTTATGCTCAAGGCCTCCTGGGGCGGCGGCGGGCGCGGCATGCGCGCCATTCGCGACCCGAAGGACCTGCTGCGCGAGGTGACGGAGGCCAAGCGCGAGGCAAAGGCTGCCTTTGGCAAGGACGAAGTCTATCTTGAGAAGCTCGTCGAGCGCGCGCGACATGTCGAAAGCCAGATCCTCGGCGATACCCACGGGAACGCCGTTCACCTGTTCGAGCGTGATTGCTCTATCCAGCGGCGAAACCAGAAGGTGGTTGAGCGTGCGCCAGCACCCTATCTGTCGGACGTGCAACGCCAGGAACTGGCGGACTATTCGCTGAGGATCGCCAAGGCGACCAACTATGTCGGTGCCGGCACGGTCGAATATCTGATGGATGCCGATACCGGCAAATTCTACTTCATCGAGGTCAATCCGCGCATCCAGGTCGAGCATACCGTCACCGAAGTCGTGACGGGCATCGATATCGTCAAGGCGCAGATCCATATTCTGGATGGCTTTGCGATCGGCACGCCGGAATCCGGCGTTCCACATCAATCGGATATCCGGCTGAACGGCCATGCTCTGCAGTGCCGCATCACCACGGAAGATCCGGAGCAGAACTTCATCCCGGACTATGGTCGCATCACCGCCTATCGCTCGGCGGCCGGCTTCGGCATCCGTCTCGACGGCGGCACAGCCTATTCCGGCGCGATCATCACGCGCTATTACGATCCGCTTCTGGTCAAGGTCACAGCCTCCGGCAGCACCCCGCAGGAGGCGATCAGCCGTATGGACCGCGCATTGCGCGAGTTCCGTATCCGCGGCGTCGCGACCAACCTGACCTTCCTCGAGGCGATCATCGGTCACCCGAGCTTCCGGGACAATTCCTACACGACGCGCTTCATCGATACGACGCCGGAGCTTTTCCAGCAGGTCAAGCGTCAGGACCGTGCCACGAAACTTTTGACCTATCTTGCCGATGTGACCGTCAATGGTCACCCGGAAGTGAAGGGACGCCCGAAGCCGCCGGAAGATGCGGCAAGACCCGTCATTCCCTTCATCGACAAGCAGATCCCGTCGGGCACCAAGCAGTTGCTCGATGAGCTCGGTCCGAAGAAATTCGGTGAATGGATGCGCAGCCAGACGCGCGTGCTGATGACCGACACGACGATGCGCGACGGGCATCAGTCGCTGCTGGCAACCCGCATGCGCACCCACGACATCGCGCAGATCGCTGGCACCTATGCCCGCGCACTGCCGGAACTGTTGTCGCTGGAATGCTGGGGTGGTGCCACCTTCGACGTGTCCATGCGTTTCCTTACGGAAGATCCGTGGGAACGCCTGGCTCTGGTACGTGAAAGCGCGCCGAACCTGCTTCTCCAGATGCTGCTGCGTGGCGCCAACGGCGTCGGCTACAAGAACTATCCCGACAATGTCGTGAAGTACTTTGTTCGCCAGGCGGCGAAGGGCGGCATCGACCTCTTCCGTGTCTTCGACTGCCTGAACTGGGTCGACAACATGCGCGTGTCGATGGATGCGGTGGCGGAAGAGAACAAGCTCTGCGAGGCGGCGATCTGCTACACCGGCGACCTGCTCAATTCGGCTCGTCCGAAGTATGACCTGAAATACTACACCGCACTGGCTGCCGACCTGGAAAAGGCCGGCGCGCATATCATCGCCGTCAAGGATATGGCAGGCCTGCTGAAGCCGGCGGCCGCCAAGGTGCTGTTCAAGGCGCTTCGCGAGGCGACCAGCCTGCCGATCCATTTCCACACGCATGACACGTCGGGCATTGCGGCTGCGACGGTGCTTGCGGCTGTTGATGCCGGCGTCGATGCCGTCGATGCCGCCATGGACGCCTTCTCCGGAAACACCTCGCAGCCCTGCCTCGGTTCGATCGTGGAAGCGCTGCGCGGTTCCGAGCGCGATCCGGGCCTCGACCCGCACTGGATCCGTCGCCTGTCGTTCTACTGGGAGGCGGTGCGTACCCAGTATGCGGCCTTCGAAAGCGATCTGAAGGGTCCAGCGTCCGAAGTCTACCTGCATGAAATGCCGGGTGGCCAGTTTACCAACCTCAAGGAGCAGGCCCGTTCGCTGGGCCTGGAGACCCGATGGCACGAGGTGGCACAGGCCTATGCCGACGCCAACCAGATGTTCGGCGATATCGTCAAGGTCACGCCGTCCTCGAAGGTGGTCGGCGATATGGCACTGATGATGGTGAGTCAGGATCTGTCGGTGGCCGATGTCGAGAACCCGGCCAAGGACATCGCCTTCCCGGATTCCGTCGTGTCGATGCTGAAGGGCGATCTCGGTCAGCCCCCGGGCGGCTGGCCGGAAGCGCTGCAAAAGAAGGCTCTGAAGGGCGACGCAGCCTATACGGCCGTGCCGGGTTCGCTTCTGCCGGATGCCGATCTCGATGCCGAGCGCAAAGTGATCGAGGAGAAGATCGGGCGCGAGGTCTCCGACTTCGAATTCGCCTCCTACCTGATGTATCCGAAGGTCTTCACCGACTATGCGCTCGCGGCCGACACCTATGGTCCGGTCTCGGTCATTCCGACGCCGCAGTACTTCTACGGCCTGCCGGCTGGCGAAGAACTGTTCCTCGACCTGGAAAAGGGCAAGACGCTTGTCATCGTCAACCAGGCGATCGGCAACACCGACGACAAGGGTATGGTCACCGTGTTCTTCGAACTGAACGGCCAGCCGCGCCGCATCAAGGTGCCGGATCGCGTCCATGGTGCCTCGGGTGCTGCCGTCCGCCGTAAGGCGGATCTTGCTAACGCTGCCCATCTGGGTGCGCCGATGCCCGGCGTCATCTCGACCGTTGCCGTCGCCGCGGGTCAGGCCGTGAAGTCGGGTGACGTGCTGCTGTCGATCGAAGCCATGAAAATGGAAACGGCGCTGCATGCCGATCGCGATGGCACCATTTCGGAAGTCCTGGTGCGGATCGGTGACCAGATCGACGCGAAGGACCT
Organism: Rhizobium sp. AG855; assembly: GCF_003610655.1. NCBI lineage: Bacteria > Pseudomonadati > Pseudomonadota > Alphaproteobacteria > Hyphomicrobiales > Rhizobiaceae > Rhizobium > Rhizobium sp. AG855. The sequence goes on from NZ_RAQG01000004.1 coordinate 284,706, forward strand.
GCTGATCGTCTATTCCGCCTGATAGACTGGGTCAGTGACCTACATCAAAACGCAAAAGGCCTCGCCGGATGATCCCGGCGAGGCCTTTTCGTTTTCGTTCAATGGTTGGCTTTACGTCGTCTTGGGACGGCGCGTGGCTTTCTTTGGCTTTGCAGGCGTCGCGGCAACCGTTTCCGTCGGCTGTGGTTCACCGTCGATTGTGATATCGTAGCCACTCGCCGTCCGCTTGACGTCGATCTCCACCTGACGGCCATCGAAGGAGACCGTCGACTTGTAGCCCTGCCAATGGTCCGGCAGGGCGGGATCAACATGGATGGCACCGGCCTTGCGGGTGACGCCGAGGATGCCTTCGACCGCAAAGCGGTAAAGCCAACCGGCAGATCCCGTATACCAGGTCCAACCGCCACGCCCGGCATAACCCTCGCCGCCGTAGATGTCTGCGGCCACGACATAGGGCTCGACCCGGTAGCGCTCGGCTGCGTCAGCATCTAGCGCGTGGTTGATCGGATTGAGCATCGTGAAGACGCGCCAGGCGTCCGCAATGCGGCCCGCCTTCAGCAGTGACAGGCCGAGCCAGATGGCCGCATGGGTGTACTGGCCACCGTTTTCACGTACGGCCGGCGGGTACGCGCCGATGTATCCCGGATCGAGCGTCGATTTCTCGAAGGGCGGTGTGAACAAGCGAACGATATCGTGTTTCTCATCCACAAGGCGTGACACGGCTTCATCCAGGGCTTTCGCCGTATGCTCCTGATCGCCGAGACCCGAGAGTACACTCCAGGACTGGGCCAGAGAATCAATCTGGCACTGGAGTGATTCATTCGAGCCAAGCGGTGCGCCGTTGTCGAAATAGCCGCGCCGATAATGCGTGCCGTCCCAGCCCACCGTTTCGAGCGCCGCCTTCAGCGTATCGACATGGGCGGCCCAGCGCTGGCGGCGTTCCTTGTCGCGGCGCTTGTCGGCATAGGGCAGGAAGTTGGTGAGCGTGCTGGCGAGGAACCAGCCGAGCCAGACGCTTTCGCCCTTTCCTTCGATGCCAACCCGGTTCATGCCGTCATTCCAGTCGCCGCCGAGGATCAGCGGCAGATCATGCTCACCGGTGCGTTCGACAGCGAGGTCGAGCGCTTTGGCTGCATGTTCGTAAAGGCTGACCTTGGTTTCGGAGGTGCCGGGCTGGAAGAAGGAATCGTGCTGTCCGGCTTCGAGGGCGGCACCCTCGATGAAGGCGAGTTCCTCATCGAGAATGGTCTCGTCGCCGGTCGCCGCGACATACTGGTCGATGGCATAGGCCAACCACACCACGTCGTCGGAGATCATGGTGCGGACGCCGGCGCCGGTGCGCGGCAGCCACCAATGCTGCACATCGCCTTCCGGGAATTGCCGGGAGGCGGCGTTGAGGATCTGCCGGCGCGCAAGCTTTGGATCCGTCAGCAGGAACGCAAGCGTATCCTGCAGCTGATCGCGGAAGCCATAGGCGCCGCTTGCCTGATAGAAGCCGGCACGGGCGAAGATACGGCAGGCGAGTGCCTGGTAGGGCAGCCAGCCGTTGACCAGGTGATCGAAGGCCTTGTCTCCCGTCTGGACCGAGACCTGGCCTGCAACGCCCTTCCAGAAGGTGCTGTTCTCCTCAAGCACGGTCTTGAACCCGGTTGTGCGGACCTGCTTGATGAGGTCGATCGCCCCCTCCATAGTGTCGGTCTCACCGAGGAAGAAGGTCAGTTCGCGCGACTGGCCAGGTGCCAGTTCGATGTCGAAAGCGAGCGCAGCACACGGGTCGCTCTCGCTGTCGACCACGTCGGACAGTTTCGACAGGCGGGCAACCGCCTGTGGCAGCTTGATCGAACCGTTTCTGCCGATGAACTCACGGCGGCTGGTTGTGTAGCCGATGGGTTGATCAGGGCCAGCGAGGAAGGCGAAGCGGCCCGGATAGTTGATCTCGTAAGGGTTTGAGGCCAGCAGCGCCCCGGTCTCTGGGTCGTAGGACGACAGAACAAAGGGCGCCGTTCGGGCTGCATTGTTGCCGAGGACCCATTCTGCATAGCCGTAGACCCGGAAGGTTCTTGCGGCATCGCTGGCGTTCTTCACCCGGACTTTGGCCAGCTTGACCGGCCGATTGCGATCTACCGTCTGGGTCATCTCGATTTCGAGATCATCATGAGTGCTGGCGAATGTCGAATAACCCAGGCCATGGCGGGTTTCGAACTGTGCCGCCGGATCGGCATTCAGTGCGCTGACAGTCGCATAGGAACGGCCAGTCCCAAGATCGGTGACATAGAAGGCTTCGCCGGGGCGATTGACGACCGGGTCATTCGTCCAGGGTGTCAGCTGGTAGTCACGCGAATTCTGGCTCCAGGTGAAGGCTGCACCCTCGGCCGAAACGTGAAAACCGAACTGCTCGTTGGTGATTACGTTGATCCAGGGCTGCGGTGTCGCGGCTGTTCCGGACAGGCGGACGATATATTCGCCGCCATCCCTGGAGAAGCCTCCCGTACCGTTCCAGAAGTCGAGATTGCTGCCGTCAATCGCGGCTGCTTCCGATACCGGTGCCGACAAGGTGGGCGGCAGACCTGCCCAGTCGCCGTCGCTGTCGGCGGCGCGCGGTGCCGCGAACAGCGAGACGGCGCGGTTGATCTGGTCGACGATCTTGCCATTGCGGGTGTGCAGCACGACGCGGGCGGCTGCGAGCAATGCAAGTGTCGCGCCTTCGTCCATCAGGTCATCGCGGACAGTGAAGACATGCGGACGGCCTGGCGGCAGACGGTGCTTCAGGTTCTCGGCCAGATGGTCGAGCGCGTGCTGCATATCCTGCGCATAGGAGGTGGCGCGCTCGTTGATGATCGCGAGATCCGCGACCACGCCGCGACGGCGCAGATATTCAAGCGCGCTCATCGCTTCGCGGGCGATGTCCATGTCCATGTCGTCGTTGATGCGCAGGGCAAAGATCGGGTGGTCGCCCGAGATCGCCATTGGCCAGAGCGCCGACTGCGACCTGAGGCCCTTGCGGACCGTCTCCGGATCAGCTCGCAGATGGGTGTCCGGATAGACCAGATAACGGCCGAGATGCTGGAAGGCGGCAGCCTGCTGCGAGGTGATGCCAATGTGGCGCAGCTCGACCTGGGTGCGGGTCCAGGCATGGATCAGCTCATGGCTGAAGGCGTCCGGGTGGCGATAACGTTCGATCGCCTTGTCGATCTCTTCGCGGTTCGGAGCTGCCATTGTCCAGAAGATGACGGAGACCTTCTTGCCCGCCGGTACACGCACGACGCGGCGCAGGCTGAGGATCGGATCGAGGGTGAAGCCTTCGGTTCCGGATAGGGTAGAGCCCGGATCGAAGGCAGCCGCTTCGCCGAGTGTCCGACCACGGCCGAGGAAGCGGCGACGGTCCGTCTCGAATTCGGTCGGGCGGCCCTGACCGGCGCTGTCGACCACGAGGTGGGCGACGCACATATCCGGATCGCCCGGGCTGCGCTTGTTGCGCTCGGCGCGGATGACATCGCGTCGACGGCCGAATTCGGTCTTGACGAACATGCGCGAGAACAGGGGATGGGCGCTGTCTGTGTCGTCATAGGCCAGCACCGGCTCAAGATAGGAGGTCACTTCGATGAAGCGGTCCTCGGTTCCGGTGTTGAGGATGGTCAGGCGGCGCCCTTCTGCATCATGTTCAGTGCCGACGATGCATTCCAGGGTGGTTGCGATGTCGCCGACGGTCTTGAAGAACTCGGCCTTGTCGTCACCGAAGATGACCTTGCTCTTCTCGTCCTCGGCACGGCGCGGGGCAGCCGTTGCCGACCACCACTGATTGCTCGCCATATCACGCAGGAAGAGGAAAGTACCCCAACGATCTTCCGTCGGATCGGGTTTCCAGCGGGAGACCGACTGGCCGTTCCAGCGGGAGAAACCGGAACCCGTTGCCGTCAGCATGACCGAGTAATGGCCGTTCGACAGGAAGACGAGTTCGCGGTCCTTTGTGGCAGGATCGTTGATCGTGCGGATTTCGGCGCGCAGCAGGTCTGCCTGGCCCTTGCCCGGCGTCTGCGGCTCGTATTTCGCGCTCATCACGGGGATTTCGCGCGGGGCCTTTTCCTGCAGCAGCAGTTCGGCAGCCTCAATCACCGGATCGGCATGGAAGAGGGCGCGCAGGCGTCCGTTGAAGGCGACGTTGGCGATGGCCGCGATCGACATGCCATGGTGGTGGGCATAGTAGTTGTAGACGACCGCACATTTCTTGCCGTCGGGCAGACGGGTTGGCGTGAAGTCGACGGCATCGTGGAAGCCGTAGGCACCGAGCGCGCCGAGCTTGCGCAGCCGCTGCAGATTTTCCAGCGAAGCTTCCGGATAATACTGGCTGGCCAGAATCGAGGCATAGGGCGCGATGACGGCGTTCTGGCCGAGACCACGCTTGAGGCCGAGCGTCGGGACACCGAAGTTGGTGTACTGGTAGTTCATATCATGGTCGCGGGCGTTGAACGCCGCTTCCGAGATGCCCCAGGGGATGTTCAGGCGACGGCCGTGATTCATCTGCTCGACGACCACAAGATTGTTGGTCTGGTTCAGCACGCCACCCTGACGCTCCTGCATGACGAGCGGCGGCATCAGATATTCGAACATCGAACCCGACCAGGAGATCAGGGCGGCGCGGGCGCCGATCGGCACGACCTGACGGCCGAGGCGATACCAGTGTTCGGTCGGCAGATCACCCTTTGCAATTGCAAAGAGGCTGGTCAGGCGGCATTCGGATGCCAGAAGGTCATAGCAGGCTTCATCGAGTTCCCGGCCGTCGACGCGGTAGCCGATGGACAGCAGGCGCCGTTCGGGCCGGAAGAGGAAGGTGAAGTCCATCGAGAATGCGATGCCGCGAGCCTTCTCGGAAAGCTGGCTGAGGCGCTGGCGCAGTGGATCGATGTTCGACAGGTCGAAACTGGTGTCGGCGATATGGGCTTCGCAGACCGAGACCAGCGACTCCGTCCACCGGACAACTTCGGCGCTCTGGTCCGAGCGCAATTCGTGATGCAGGTTGGCGGCAAGCTTCTGCACGTCGCGCGCCAGCACCGCGAGATTGATGATGCGGATGGAGGCAAATTCGTGCTCGCGCTTGACGGCAGCCAGCGCAGTGTTGAAGCCGATGATGCGCTCTTCCAGGCGACGACGCAGAGGGCGAACGGTCTTGCGGTCGTCGGGCAGCTTTTCCAGGACTTCGAACAGAATGCCGCCGACATCGCCAATGCCGTCGATATTGCCTTGCAGATGCGCAGACGGGGCTTCTGCCCATTCGCGGCAGGCGGATGCGATTGCGATCAGATGACCGGCGAGGTTACCGCTGTCGACTGCCGATATGTAACGCGGGCCCAGCGGCTTCAGGGTGTCCGTATAATACCAGTTGTAGAGATGGCCACGATACTTCTCCATCCGGTCGATGGTGGAAATCGTCTGCTCCATGCGCTCGATGGTCTGCTCGAAGCTCAGCCAGCCGAAGTGGCGGGCGGATACAACGGAGAGCAGGTACACGCCGATATTGGTCGGCGAAGTGCGGTGGGCGACCAGAGGTTCCGGCGTTTCCTGGAAGTTGTCCGGCGGAAGGTAGTTGTCGCCGGCGGTGGTGAAGGTTTCAAAATAGCGCCAGGTCCGCCGCGCGATTTTGCGCAGTTCGGCAGAGACGTGGTCCGGGACTTCAAGGCTGTCTTCGGTTTCCGCCGACTGGCTGACATACCAGGCGACCATGGGAGACAGGACCCAGAGAAGCGCGAAGGGCAGGCCGATCAGATAGCCGTAACCGCCTGGCAAGGCAGCAACCCCGACCGAAAGGATGGCGAGGATCGGCGCATGGCGCATGCTCTGGTAATAGGACGCGATCGAGCCCTGAGCGGCCGACTGGACGCTGGCCGCCGTGCGCCACTCGAGCAGGAGCTTGCGGCTGACCAACATGCGGTACAGCGAACGTGCGATCGCATCGGCCATCATGCAGGCATTGTCGGCAATAAAGACGATGCGCAGCGCAACCTGTGCATTGATCGAGCGCACTTCCGACCAGAGGGTCTGGAAATGGGCCGCCGGCACGATGTCGGTCTGGCGCGGAATGATACCGGAAAGGAGCGAGAGCGTCGGGGCAACGAAGAGGCTGAAGATCAACAGCAATTGCCAGATCGTGGCGCCCACCGGCTCCATGGTGGCCCAGCCGAGAACGGACGCCATGAACCATGCGATCGGAGTCAGCGAGCGACGCAGGTTGTCGATCATCTTCCAGCGACCGAGCGCGGTGATGCCGCGGCTGGGATCGCCGATATAGGGCAACAGCTGCCAGTCGCCGCGTGCCCAGCGATGCTGGCGCGAGCTTTCCACTTCGTAACGGGTCGGGAAGTCTTCGACCAGTTCGACATCGGTCACGAGCGCGCAGCGCGCAAACGAGCCTTCCAGCAGGTCATGGCTGAGCACGGAGTTCTCGTCGATGCGGCCCTTGATGGCGGTCTCGAAGGCGTCGACGTCGTACAGACCCTTACCCGTGAAGGTGCCTTCGTCCGTGATGTCCTGATAGACGTCGGAAACGGTGAAGACGTAAGGATCAAGCCCGCGGTTCATCGAGAAGATGCGCTGGAAGACGGAGGCGTCCTTGCCAGTGGTCAGCGACGGTGTGACACGCGGCTGAAGAACGCCATAACCGCTGACGACGCGCCCACTTTTGGGATCGATGACCGGGCGGTTGATCGGATGATGCATCTTGCCGACTAGCTTGGTCACGGCATCGCGCATCAGCCGGGTGTCTGCGTCCAGCGTCATGACGTAGCGGACATTTTCCGGCACCATGTTGGCGCCCGGCAGGTAGGATGTGTCGCGGTCACCCCGCAGTAGGAGGTTCAGCTCGTGCAGCTTGCCGCGCTTGCGCTCCCAACCCATCCAGCAGCCTTCGGCCGGATTGTGGAGGCGGCGGCGATGCAGGAGATAAAAACGCGTCTTGCCGTCCTGGTTATAGCGGCTGTTCAGCTGTGCGACTTCGCGTTTCGCATAGTCGAGAACTTCGAGGTCGGCAGGCGTCTCTTCGACCTGACTGTCCTTCCAGTCACTCAGCAGGGCGAAATAGATCTCGCCGTGCGGGTTGGTCAGGTGGTGCACTTCGACATTGCGGATCAGTTCGTCAACGTCGTCACGCTTGGAAATCATGCAGGGGACGACGACCAGCGTGCGGGCTTCTTCCGGAATACCCTGCTTGAACTCGTAGCCGGTCAGCCGCGTCGGCTTCATGAAGAAGGTGATCAGGGTGTTGAACAGCCCCGTTGCTCCTTCGGATACGGGCAGCGAAACCATGACCAGCAACACGAAGATCAGGGGCGTCGAGACCCCAGCCTGACCGAGGAAGTGTCCGATGATTGCCAGTGCCGCGATGGTCAGGCCAATTACCGGAGCTGCAATCGAAAGCCAGTTCAGAGACCTGATGGCGGAGGTCAGAATGCGGGAGACGGGCACGCGGTAACCGATGGCCGCCTCAAGCTCCTCCCGATGCGAACCGACGAGATAGTTTCCGACGTCGAGCTTGCCATCTGGCCCAGCGCTTGCCGTTGCCAGGTCGATGGCGGTCTGGGCAATCTCGATTTCGCTGAGGTCAGACCGGCGGGCCAGCTTTTCGATGGTGTTGCGATAGGCATTGCGCGAACCGAAATCGAGCTCGCGGTAGTCCGTGTGCTGACCAAGGATGTGGTCGACCTGGCTGACCTCTTCCACCCAGACCGACCATTCCTTGTCGTCGATCTCGCGCAAGCCGCGCACGATGTTGCCCATCGTGACATTGCCGGAGGACAAGCGATTGTGCTCGGCGTCCATCGCCTCTTGTGCGGTCCGCCCTGCAGCTTCCAGCCGGCCTTCGAGCCATTCGACGGCAAAACTCGTATTCTGCGAACCGTTGCGCAGACGATAAAGGAATTGGGTGGCGAAGGTATTGTCGTCCGCCAGTGGCTCGATCTGGCGCAGATAGGCGGCGGCCGCGACCGGGTCGTTGAGGCGGATGATTTCGTCGGCGACCTCGTTTGCCTTGCCGCGCATGCGGCGTGAGCGATCTACGCGCGTCGAAATGCGCCGAAGGTTTTCAACCAGTACGAAACGCACGATCGAGGGGAGCGCCCAAAGCTCGCCGATCTCCAGCGTCTGGTGTCGTTGATAACCGTCGACCAGCGCCGTCATGCTTTCTTGGCTGACGGTGGAATGGGTGTGGGCAACATAGAGCCAGGCCATGGCCATGGTGCGCGGGATCTCGCGCGAACCGACCTTCATCGTGGGCAGTTGCCGGTAGAACTTCTTCGGGAAGTCCCGGCGGACCTCCTGAATGGCCTCTTCGATGACGTAGTGGTTGTCCAGCAACCACTCGGCCGCCGGCGTGATGGTGGCGCCGGCCTCGACATCAGCGGCTGTGGCTCTGTAGACGCGCAGGATTTCCCGCTCGTTCTCCTTGTGGCGGGCGAAGAAATCGAAGTCGATCAACCCCGGTAGTTCGTCAGCGCCGTTCAGCGCGAGCGAAGCCGCGCTCTCCTGCAATTCCTCGATGGTGAAATAGGCAGATCTGATGGAATCGTTGTGATCGATCTGCTTGGTTTCGAGGTCGCGCGATGGGACATGCAGCGTCATGAAGGATTGAATCTCGGTTCAAATGTGGTTGATGGATCGCTCAGGCAGACCGCAGTCGTCGGAACAGTTCACGAAGCCGGGCTTTTGGATGACAATCGAGGCAGAAAAACGCCGCAATGCGTCTGAGACCTTTGGCGGTTGAACTCTATCGACTGGCTTCGGGTTCCCGGACGTTGAATTGGCGTTTTTATGCCTTATTTCAAGCGGGTGGCCAAGCCCCCCGCTTCAGGCTCGATGTCACCGCATAAAGGACGGCCTCCCCCATCCAAGCGCGCCGTGAACTAACTCAGGCAGCCAGTCTTTCCGCCAAGCATAGCATTCTTCGTGCCGCTTCCTCCAGGCTTGTTTCCGGAACGGTCAAGGAGATGCGAACGAGGTTCCGGGCGCCTTCGCCAAAGGATGATCCCGGCATCACCGAGACCTTTTCCTCCTGCAGGAGGCGCGTGGCGAAGTCGTGGCCGGTCAGGCCTGTGCCCGACACATCAAGCACGATGAACATGCCGCCTTCGGGGCGATGCGGTCGAAGTGCAGGACTGCCTGAGAGGCGATCTACCATCAGGTTGGCCCGGGATTGGTAGTTGGCACGCATGGTCGCCGACGTCCCGATGGGCTGGGTCAGAGCCATGGCCGTCATGTCGGCGATAAACGGCTGGACGCCGAACAGCATAGTTTCGGACACGGGTAGCAGGTGGTCGAAGAACTCTGCAGGGCCTGCTGCCCAGCCACTTCGGAAACCCGGAGCGGCGTGTGATTTCGAGATCGAGGAGACGACAATGGTACGGTCAGCCAGAGCCGGGTTGTCGAACGGCGAGGCGAAACGGTCATCAAAGGTCAGTTCTTCATAGACCTCGTCACACACGATCCACAGGTCGTGGCGGCGGCAGACTTCGCCGATTGCCGCAATTTCCGCTGCCGACAGAACAGCGCCGGTCGGATTGTGGGGTGTGTTGAGAAGAAGCGCACGGCTTCTCGGCGTGATCGCCGCCTCAAGGTCGGCAGCGTCAAGATGGAACCCATTTTCGGCCCGAAGGGGTACCGGGACAAGGCATCCGCCTGTCGCGGCTGCGACGCCCTCATAGGTCGCATAAGAAGGGTCGGCGGCCAACACCTCATCTCCGGCGTCGAGCAGTCCCATCATGACGACGAAGAGAGCGCTCTGTGTCCCAGGAAAGCACAGGATGTTGCGCGCCGTGATGCCTTCCCTGCGCTTTCCATATTTGCTGACCAGCGCATCCACGACCGACGGTTCGCCACGGCCGTTTGAATATCGCGTGCGGCCGGCATTCATGGCACGGGCGCATTCAGCCAGAAGTGCCGGATCCGGCGGCATGTCCGGTTCGCCGATGGTCAACTCAATGACGGGAATGCCTGACGCTGCCATGCGACGGCCTTCGATATGCAATGCCCATTTGCCCGAGCCCAATCCGGCCAGGCGTTTCGTCACGGCGGCGTATTTCATCAAAATTTCCGTTTCAGTTCATGCCCACAGCAGGTCTCAAGGCAATCCCGCCCAAAAGTGCCTCGACGGCGTCGAGCGCGATCTGTGGCAGGCGGTCTTCGTCGAAGAGATCGCTTGCGAGGGAATTTTCGAGCCAGAGGCCGTCGATCAAGCCGTTGATGGCGATCGCCAGATGCCGGCATTCCGATGGCGTAGGTTGGCGGCCATGGCCGGAGAGGAGCGAAGCGACGAGATTTTCGAGGATCTCCAGGAAAAGCATGTAATTTTCGCGGTGGATCCGTGCCAGTTCCTCGTCCGACCGCACTCTCCCGATGAAGGCGGCCCAGAGAGAAAGTGCCTTGGGATCGGCGATCGGCGGGCTCACATTGGCGACGATGAAGCGGTGAAGGCGGTGATGTGCGTCCTCACCGGCATCGGCCATCGCATCGACCGCCGTCCTGGTCATGGTTGCCAGCATTTCCCGGTAGGCTGCCTGGACCATCTGGTCCTTGCCGGTGAAGTAGTGACGGATCAGCCCGCCGGTGACGCCGGCCCTTGCCGCGATATCGCGGACGGTCGCGCCTTCCAGTCCGTGCTCGGAGATGCTGTCCAGCGTGGCGGTAATCAGATCCTGGCGACGTTCGGCCTCTCCAGCCCGCTGGAATGTGCGTCGTGTCATCGGCATCTCCCAACAGTTCGCAATGAGGACAAGCGGGCCGGTCTTGGCCTTATGCCTTTTTATACGGTTGAACAACAAGGTCGCAAGTGCGAAAGTCGGCGCCGTCCATTGAAGGTAGAGAACGTCCGATACGAGGAAGTATTTTATGTCGATCCAGTTTCCCAATGTCATGGCGGACGTGCTGGCGACGCGCCGCCACCTGCACCAGTTTCCCGAGATCGGATTGTCGGAATTCAAGACGTCGGACTATGTCGCCGACCGGCTGCAGGCACTCGGCTATGCGGTGACGCGTGGACTTGCCGGAACGGGGGTGGTCGCCACCTTGCGCCATGGCGACAGTCCGCGCAGCATCGGCATTCGCGCGGACTTCGATGCTCTTCCCATCTTGGAGGAAACAGGGTTGGACTATGCCAGCAAAGTGCCGGGCGTCATGCATGCCTGCGGCCATGACGGGCATACCGCCATGCTGCTTGGCGCGGCGCAGATCCTGGCGGAACGGCGAAATTTCGATGGTACCATCCATCTGATCTTCCAGCCGGCTGAGGAGAATTTCGGTGGCGCAAGACTGATGATCGAGGACGGATTGTTTGAAAAGTTTCCGTGCGATGCGGTTTTTGCCCTGCACAACGATCCTGATATCGCCTTCGGCCATATCGCCGTGCGGGAGGGGCCAATCATGGCGGCGATCGACGAATGCAAGATCACTGTCAATGGGCGTGGCGGACATGGTGCAGAGCCGCAGTCGACGGCCGATCCAATCGTCTGCGGCGCTTCCATCATCATGGCTCTTCAGACCATCGTGTCGCGCAACATCCACCCTCTGGACCCGTCAGTGATTACTGTCGGCGGCTTCCATGCAGGGGCCGCCAGCAATGTCATTCCCGAACGGGCCGAGATGGTCCTTTCCATCCGGTCCTTTGATGCCAAGGTCCGAGACCAGCTGGAACAGCGGATCCGGGCCGTGGCTGAAGGGCAGGCGGCCAGCTACGGCATGGGTGTCACGATCGACTACCAGCGCGGCTACAATGCGACGATCAACCACAAAGCCGAGACCGATTTCGTCCGCGACCTTGCGGTCAGTTTTGCGGGTGCCGACAAGGTCTTCGACCTGCCCCGCCCGATGATGGGCAGCGAGGATTTCGCCTATATGCTCACGGAGCGTCCGGGCAGCTACTTCTTCCTCGGGACCAAACGCACGGAGAGCGACCCGCCGCTGCACCACCCGCGCTACGACTTCAACGATGATGTGCTGCCGATCGGCACGACCTTCTGGGTCGAGCTGGCCGAGCGCTATCTGCAGGCGTCTTGAGGTCTGCTCAGGCGGAGGCCCGCCGCCTTTCGGCGAAGAGGATGATGACGCCGGCAGTTGCGATCAACACGGCCCCAGCAATCACGTTCGGGCCGGGAATATCACCCCAGATCGCGTAACCCAGTGCAAAGGCCCAGATCAGCGCCGTATACTCGAACGGTGCGATGATCGAGATCGGCGCGCGTCGCATGCTCTCGAAATAGGCGAGTTGCCCCAGTCCTCCGATGAGCCCGACGGCGATCAAAAGGATCTGCGCGCCGCCCGCTGGCATGGTCCAGGTGCTGAGCGCCACCGGAGCCGTAAGCGCCAGGAAGAAGACGTTGGTCATTGCCATCTGCACCATGCTGCTGGCGTCCTGCGACGTCCGCCGCAACAGGATGGTGGCAATCGCCCAGCAACAGGCTGCGAGGATGGCCAAGTAGACCGGCCAGCCGTCCGCCATGCCGGTCGGATCGCTCGCCACGATCACGCCGACGAAGCCGGTGATCACGGCGGCCCAACTCGCGAACGAGACATGTTCGCCCAGCATCGGGATCGACAGGACAACTGCCACGATCGGTGCTGCGAAGTAAAGCGTCGTGAGGTCTGCGAGCGGCAGGAACTTGGCCGCATGGAAATAGCAGAGCCAGGCTGCGAGGAGAAACAGACTGCGGACCATCATCGGCCGCCTGACCGGGGAGGCGATGGTCTCGCGCACCAGACCGCGACCGCCCATGAACAGGCAGCCGATCAGGATCGCAATGCTGCGGCAGAACAGGATTTGCCAGACGGTCGTGGTTTCCACCAGCAGCTTGATCATGGCGTCATGCATAGCAAACAGGAAATAAGCCAGGCTGGACAGGAGGATGCCGGCGCCAATGGTCGTCTTCACGAGGTCATGACTTTCAACGAAGGAATGATCGCTGCGGCAGGCAACCGACGCAGGCGTGGCGCCATCTGTCGCGGCAATCCGCGGCTGTGTCAATCTGCCCGCGCGGCATCAGCGATCATCATGGGCGGAAACAAAATGTTATGCGCGGAAGGCGGATGAATGATTGTCGTCTAAATCGATTTAAGTAGAGTTCCGCCGGTTGCATGGAGGACGAGATGAACGACACACTATCGATGAAGGCATCGGCCGGGCCGGCTCCCATCGTTACCCGGGAGAGGGCAGCTGTGGCACTGCTGTTTTTCCTCAACGGCATGGTCATGGGTGCGTGGGCGCCAAAGATCCCGTTCTTCTCGCAGGCGCTGGGCCTCACTGAATCGATGCTGGGCATCATGCTGTTCGTCTTCGGTGTGGGTTCGCTGGTGATGATGCCGGTTGCTGGAATGCAGATTGCCCGGCTCGGGTCGAGCCGCGTCGTGCAGATCACAACGCTCCTCTACATTCCGACGATCGTGTTGCTGACCCTGGTGGACAGCATCTGGACCGGCGTCATTGCGATCTTCCTCTTCGGCGGGCTGACCGGGGCGATGGATGTCGCGATGAATGCCAATGCGGTCGAGGTCGAGCGGCAGATGCGGCGTTCGATCATGTCGTCCTGTCATGCATTCTGGAGCTTGGGTGGACTGTTCGGGGCTGCCACTGGCGGAGCGTTGATCGCGATGCTCGGCGTCCTGGGCCATGTCCTTCTGTTGGCAGCCATCTGTGTGGTGCTTTTCCTCGTGGCACGCCCGATGATCCTTGTCGACGCGCCGCATCCCAGCGACGAACCGGCACGGGCAAGGCTGCCGCTGACGCCGCTTCCCTGGTTGATCGGTCTCATTGCATTGTTCTGCATGGTTCCGGAAGGAACGGTTCTCGACTGGAGCGCCCTCTATCTGCGCAACGAACTCAATGCATCGACAGAATTTTCCGGCTTCGCCTTTGCCGCGTTTTCTCTGACGATGGCGACGTGCCGCTTTGCGGGTGACTTCGTGCGCGATCGGTTCGGCGGGGTCAAAACGCTGCGGGTATGTGGGGTGCTGGCGACGCTGGGTCTGCTGATTGCCGGCCGCTCGGACAGTGTCACGCTTGCCCTGATTGGGTTTGCCATTGCCGGCATCGGCATTTCCAACATGGTGCCCATCGCCTTTTCGGCGGCAGGCAACATCCCAGGACTGGCGCCAGGAGTCGGCCTCTCGGTCGTCACCACCATGGGTTATTCAGGTATCCTCTTTGCGCCATCGCTGATCGGTTTCGTCGCGGAGCATACGACGCTGTCCACTGTTTACACTGCTATCCCCGCCCTGTTGCTGGTGGTGCTCGCCCTGTCCCATCTCGCCCGATATGCCGACAGGGTCGCGGAAACCTGATCCTCGGTCGTTTCGAGGTGAGGGCCGTCGCAGGGCTTGGCGACTGAATCAGTGCCTCAAAAAGGGCGGTTGACGAGATGACGAAAATCGTCAATGTGTCAAGAATGTCAGAGATCAGTGTAGGCGAGCGGCGGGCGCTCATTCTCCAGGCGGCGTATGGAACCTTCGTCAGCTATGGGTTCAAGCGAACGACCATGGACGATATCGCCCAGGTCGTCGGCCTGTCGAGGCCGGCGCTCTACATCCATTTTCGCAACAAGCCCGACATCTTCCGGGCTTTGATGCGATCGATGATGGAGGAGGCGCTTCTGAAGGTCAGATCCAGCCTCGAACAGGATCTGCCGCTCGAAGATCGGCTTTTCCTCGCCTTAAGTGAAGGTATCGTCGCCCCGCAACGCCAGATCCTGGCGACGGCGCATGGCGCTGAACTGTTCGACACCAGCCACGAGTTCGGGGCGGACCTCTTTCTCGACTGGATGAAGGCAGTCGAGGAGGAAATCGCGCGGGAGCTCAGCCGGTCCGAAGCGGCGCGGGTCATCACATTTCCGTCAGGCCTGTCGTCCGAGATCGTCGCGTCTCTTTTGATCGACGCGGTGGAGGGCATGAAATGCCGCCGTCAGGATATCGAAGAGTTGGATGACACCATCCCGCACCTTCTGAAACTGGTTCTTGGCGCCATCCAGCCGCGCTGATCATCCGCCATCGTGGCCGGCGGGATCGGTTGACAAGCGGCGTGCTTTGATCCACCTCCAGAGCATCATTCGAAGGTGCGTAGAGATACAGCCATGTTCGCAGGAACCATACCGTCCGCCGATGCCTATGACCCGAAGCCACGACGATCCTCCGTCGCCGTCGATGTCGGCGGGGTGATCATCGGAGGCGGCGCACCTGTCGTCGTCCAATCGATGACGAATACCGATACCGCTGATATTGATTCAACCGTCGCGCAGGTGGCAGCTCTGTTCAAGGCTGGCTCCGAAGTGGTTCGCATCACGGTCGATCGCGACGAGAGTGCAGCAGCAGTGCCGAAGATCCGCGAGCGTCTTTTGCGGCTGGGCATGGACGTGCCGCTGATCGGCGACTTCCACTATATCGGCCACCGGCTGCTGGCCGATCATCCTGCCTGCGCCGAAGCCTTGGCCAAATACCGGATCAATCCGGGCAATGTCGGCTTCAAGGACAAGAAGGACAAGCAGTTTGCGGAGATCGTCGAAATGGCGATCCGTTACGACAAACCGGTACGCATTGGCGTCAACTGGGGCTCGCTGGATCAGGAGCTGCTGACCCGGCTGATGGATGCCAATGCCGAAAACGGTTCACCGCTGTCGGCACGCCAGGTCACGCGTGAGGCGATCGTGCAGTCGGCACTGCTGTCGGCGGAACTTGCCGAGGAAATCGGCCTGCCGCGCAACCGCATCATCCTGTCGGCCAAGGTCAGCCAGGTGCAGGACCTGATCGCCGTTTACCAGATGCTGGCCGATCGTTCCGATCACGCGCTGCATCTGGGGCTGACGGAAGCCGGCATGGGCACAAAGGGCATCGTCGCTTCGTCGGCTGCCATGGGCTACGTCCTGCAGCATGGGATCGGCGACACGGTCCGTGTGTCCCTGACGCCGGAACCGAACGGGGATCGTACCCGTGAAGTTCAGGTGGCGCAGGAGCTGCTGCAGGTCATGGGCTTCCGGCAGTTCGTGCCGGTGGTTGCGGCATGTCCCGGATGTGGCCGCACGACATCGACCGTTTTCCAGGAACTTGCCCAGAAGATCCAGGATGACCTGCGCAAGAACATGCCGGTCTGGCGGGAAAAATATCCGGGCGTTGAAGGACTGAACGTCGCGGTCATGGGCTGCATCGTCAACGGTCCGGGCGAAAGCAAACATGCCGATATCGGCATCTCGCTCCCGGGAACTGGCGAAAATCCGGCAGCGCCTGTCTTTATCGACGGTGAGAAGGCGATGACGCTGCGTGGCCCGAACATTGCCGGCGATTTCGAAGCCTTGGTCGCCGACTATATCGAGAAACGGTATGGGCGCCGCTCGGCGGCAGAATGAGGCTGCACGGCAACTTTTTGTTGCCGTAATTTCACTGTTCAGGAATCATCAGCCTGTTCTTGGAGGGACATCGAGCATGATCAAGAAGATTGCCATCGTCGCGCTGTGCGCGACCTATCTGAGTGCCTGCACGACGACGGATCCCTATACGGGCCAGCAGAAGGTTTCGAATACGGCCGGTGGTGCAGCACTTGGTGCGGCCGTCGGTGCTCTGGGTGGCCTGGCGGTGGGCGGCTCGCCCGTCGGCCGGCGCAATGCCGCATTGATAGGTGCCGGTATCGGAGCGCTCGCGGGTGGTGCCATCGGCAATTATATGGACCAGCAGGAAGCCGAACTGCGCGCCCAGCTTGAGGGCACGGGTATCTCTGTTACGCGCGTCGGCGACCGCATCATCCTGAACATGCCGTCCAACATCACCTTCGCCACGGACCAGGATGCGGTGATGCCGCAGTTCTACCCGACCCTGAATTCCGTCGCGATCGTGCTGCGCAAGTTCGACAAGACGCTGATCGACATCAATGGCCATACCGACTCGACCGGCAGTCTCGCTCACAATCAGGCTCTGTCGGAGCGTCGCGCCATGTCGGTCGCTGGCTACCTCAATGGCCAGGGCATCGACCCGCGTCGCGTCTCCTCGCTTGGCTTCGGTCCGAGCCAGCCGATCGCGTCCAATGCGACGGCCGACGGCCGGGCTCAGAACCGCCGCGTCGAGATCCAGATCTCGCCGCTTAAAGAGGGTTGATCTGTCCGCATCCGTCAAGACTTCACGAAAGGCGCCGCCACGAGCGGCGCCTTTTCTCGTTTCAGCGCTGCAAAAGTAGCCTGGCCCCTGCCGCCGCAAACAGGACGGCGAGTGTACCGTCAATATAGCGACGCGCGGAGCGATATGCTTTGAGCGCGCCGGGCAACGAGAGCAGCCAGGCATAACCCATGAAAACCGTGAAGCCGGTCATCAGGCATCCGGCCACGATCACGGCAACCGTCACGCCAGTGGCACCAACCGGCAAACCGAGCGACAGGATCGCAAGCCAGGCGAAGATCGCCTTCGGGTTCGTCAAGTGGATGGCGTAGCCGCGCACGAAGGTGTGCCCATAGCTTGCCCCGACCACACCTTTGGCCAGGGGATCTGTTGCACTCGCCGCCGAGCGGAAGGCGCGCCAGGCAAGGTACAGCAGATACAGACCGCCGACGATCCGCATGACCGTGAGCGCATGGGCGTAGTGGGTCAAGACGGTGGCGAGACCCGCAGAGGCGGCCAGAGCCCAGGTCATGGAGCCGGAAAAGACGCCAGCTGCCATGGCAAAGCCGTGGCGCCGTCCCTGGCCAAGAGAGGTGGAGGCGATGGCCATCGTGGCCGGACCGGGGCTGAGTACGGCGACGAGATAGACCAGATAGGCGCTGAAAACCTGCGGCAGGTTTTCCAGGATGGCTTGCATGGGACGCTCCGGCAAAAGGAAAGGTATGAACCTTATCCTCGGCGCATCCCGTGCACACGTCAGATGATTTGATCGATCGCAGTCAAAAACTGATGGCATTCCTCTGTGGTGCCGATGGTCACCCGGAGGAAGTCGGAGATGCGCGGTTTGCCAAAATGCCGGACAAGCACTGCGCGCTCGCGCAGACCCCGTGCCAGATCGGCGCCCTGGTGCGCGGGATGGCGGGCAAAGACGAAGTTCGCCGAGGATGGCAATACTTCGAAACCCCGTGCCTGAAGTTCCGCCGTCACCATGTCGCGGTTTGCGATGATCTGGTTGCGGGTCTGCTCGAACCAGGACTTGTCTTCGACTGCAGCGGTGGCGGCGGCCTGGGCGAGTGTGTCGAGCGGATAGGAATTGAAGCTGTCCTTTATCCGTTCCAGCGCTTCGATCAGCGGACGTTGGCCGAGTGCGAAGCCGACGCGAAGGCCCGCCAGCGAGCGCGATTTGGAGAAAGTGTGCACGACCAGCAGGTTCTCATAACGGGGAATGAGGCTTGCTGCCGTCTCGCCGCCGAAGTCGACATAGGCTTCGTCGATGACCACCACCTGATCCGGGTGGGCGGCGACGAGGGCCTCGATCTCCGAGAGAGGCAGTGCAATGCCTGTCGGGGCGTTCGGGTTGGCGATGATGACGGCGCCGCAAGGACGGTCGTAGTCACCGATGCGGATACGCATGCCTTCGTCGACCGGCACCTCCTCGACGGTGATTTCGAAGAGCCGGGCGTAGGTCTTGTAGAAGCTGTAGGTGATATCGGGATAGAGCAGCGGCTTGTTGTGCTTCAGCAGCGCTGCGAAGGTGAAGGCGAGAACCTCGTCCGAGCCATTGCCGACAAAGACCTGCTCCGCATCAAGGCCAAAGTTTACAGCAAGGGTCTCACGCAGGCGCGAGGACGATGGGTCCGGGTAGAGCCGAAGACGGTCTCCCGAAGCGGCGGCAATTGCCTCCAGCACGTGCGGTGAAGGGCCGAACGGGTTTTCATTGGTGTTGAGCTTCACCAGGCCCGGGATCTTCGGCTGTTCGCCAGCCACATAGGGCTCAAGCTCATGGACGGCGGTCGACCAGAAACGGCTCATGTCAATTCTTCCTGTATGCGATGAAACGGGCTGCTTCGGTCAGTGCGGTCGCTGCCTCTCCATAGGTGGCGAGTTCCTCGCTGGCAGCATCCACCAGGCGCTTGAGTTCGGCCTCAGCCCAGGCTTGACCCTTGAGCGCAACGAGCGTGCCCTTACCTTTGGCCGCATCCTTGCCGGTTGCCTTGCCCATGGTGGCGGCGTCCGCCGTCAGATCCAGCAGGTCGTCTGCCAACTGGAAGGCGCGACCAATCACTTCGCCGAAACGGCGCAGCTTTGCCCGGTCCTCGGCGCTGCGGCCCGAGATGATGGCGCCGGCCTCACAGGCAAAGCGCAGGAGGGCGCCAGTCTTCATCGACTGGAGCAGCACGATGCCGGCTTCGTCGGGCGCTTGTGTTTCGGCTGCCAGATCCAGTGCCTGACCGCCGGCCATGCCGCCAATGCCGGCTGCGCGGGCGAGTTCCAGGATCAGGGCCGCCTTTGCGCTATCCGGCAACGGTGTTTCGGGGGCCGCGATAATGTCGAAAGCATAGGTAAGCAGGCCGTCGCCGGCGAGAATTGCGGTCGCGTAGTCATAGGCGATGTGCACGGTCGGCTTGCCGCGCCGCAGGTCGTCGTCGTCCATGGCCGGGAGGTCGTCATGCACAAGCGAATAGCTGTGCAGGCATTCGAGCGCACAGCCGACCTGCAGGGCCGCTTCCTCATCGCCGCCGAACAGGCGGGTTGCTTCAAGCACGAGATAGGGCCGCAGGCGCTTGCCACCGTTCAATGCGCCGTAATGCATCGCTTCGATCAGTCTCTGCGGACGTGCGATTTCGCCAGCGCGGGGCCGCGCATCAAGGAGCAGGCCCAGGCGCGCTTCCACCGATGCTGCATGGCGCGCAAGATTCTGCTCGAAGGAGGTCGAAGACGGGCTCATGGGGGCTATTTCGCACGGGACCCCTGGAGTGGCAACGGGAAATTCCGTCACAGGCCTGGGAGTTTGACCCTCGTCTACTGGTCAATCGCCGAGAGGATGCGTATGACAGGCGAGCCCCCGAGATGAGTGGATCGATCTTCTTTGACAGCGGACGTGCAGACCTTGGAGCAGGAGAAAGAGGAAGCCCCGGTTGAGGAAGGCCAGGAGCGCTCGAAACTATGGCGTCGTATCGCCATCGGTGTCGTCGCCTTTGTCTTTGCGCCTTATGTCCTCATCCTGCTTTACCGCTTGGATTTCATCCATCCGGTATCCACCCTCATGCTTGCCGATCTCGTGACATTGCAGGGGTATGATCGCCGCTGGGTCGATTTCGAGGACATCTCTCCCAATGTGGTGCGGGCTGTGATGATGTCCGAAGACGGACAGTTCTGCAGCCATGATGGTGTGGATTGGGGCCAGTTGAAGGGTGTCGTTGACGATGCGATCGCCGGCGAGGCGACCCGTGGTGCCAGCACGATCCCGATGCAGACGGCGAAGAATCTCTTTCTCTGGAACAGTCGTTCCTTCATCCGCAAGGGGCTTGAACTGCCCCTGGCGCTTGCCGCCGATGCCGTCTGGCCGAAGGAAAGGACGATGGAGATCTATCTCAATATCGCCGAGTGGGGTCCCGGCATCTACGGCATCGAGGCTGCGGCCCGATATCACTTCAAGACATCTGCGGCGAAGCTCAGCGCTCGTCAGGCGGCGCTGCTTGCCGTCGCGCTCCCCAATCCGATTGATCGCGTTGCCAGCAAACCGGGCAAAGGCATGCAGCGTCTCGCGAATGTCGTTGACCGGAGGGCGAAGCGCTCGGGCGAATACATCACCTGCCTGTATGAGTGAGATCAGCAAGTCTCGTTGGTCGTTCGGCGGCAATACGTCTAACGTATCCGTGACCTGAACCGGAGGCGCCGATGTCCGACCTGACCCTCTACATTGCCAACAAGAACTATTCGTCGTGGTCCTTCCGGCCCTGGATCGCGTTGACCGCGGCGGGGATCCCTTTCCGTGAAGTGCTGATCCCGTTCGGTCCCGGTGCGACGAACCCGCAGTTTCGCGAATTGTCGCCCACAGGGCGGGTACCGGTCCTGCACCATGGCGGGATCAGAGTTTGGGAATCGCTCGCCATCATCGAATATGTCGCCGAACTCTTCCCCGATGCAGGGCTTTGGCCGAACGATCCAGAATTCCGCAGCATGGCAAGGTCGGTGTCGATGGAGATGCTGTCGGGTTTCCATGCGCTGAGAGGCGCCTGCCCGATGAACATGCGCCGGCCCGTGCGGGCCATCGAACTGCCGGTCGGGGTCGAAGCCAATGTACGGCGGATCGAGGCGATCTGGCGCGACATGCGGCAGATGTCCGGCGGCCCCTTCCTGTTTGGCCCGTTCAGTGCCGCCGATGCGATGTTCGCGCCGGTGGTCAATCGGTTTTCAGCCTATGATCTCGTCAGCGATCAGGATACATTGGACTATATGGCGGCCATCAAGGCCCATCCCGCCTGGATGGCATGGGAGACGGCTGCACTCGCCGAAAGCTGGATCGTGCCCGAGGACGAAGCCTGAGGCGTAGTTCAGAAGGGCTCGAAAAAATCAAGCCGGGGACTGGTCAAAGCCCTCGCGGACATGTATAAGCCCGCCAAAATCCGAGTTCGCGACAGGTTCTGTCCGGCCTCATCGAGGCCGCTAAACCTGTTTTGCACCGTCACGTGGAGTAACGAAAATGGCTGTACCGAAGAGAAAAACAAGCCCGTCGAAGCGCGGTATGCGCCGTTCTGCGGACGCCCTGAAGGCCGC
Source organism: Rhizobium sp. AG855 (assembly GCF_003610655.1). Lineage (NCBI taxonomy): Bacteria > Pseudomonadati > Pseudomonadota > Alphaproteobacteria > Hyphomicrobiales > Rhizobiaceae > Rhizobium > Rhizobium sp. AG855. Next base: position 306,366 of record NZ_RAQG01000004.1, read on the forward strand.
GACCTATGTCGAGGACAAGAATTCCGGCGAACTGCGTCGCCCGCATCATATCGATCTGAAGACCGGTATGTATCGCGGCCGTCAGGTTCTGACGCCGAAGGAAAGCGCATAATTTCTGCGCCACTTCCTGATTGTTAAAGGCCGGCCATTGCGCCGGCCTTTACTTTTTTAGTCAAGGCATTGTTAACTCATGCTGGAGTGGGCTGCCCGACAGGGCAGGGGAGCTCCTGGTTAGGAAGGATGCCTGATGTTTATCGCAATACCCCTGATGATCGTGCCGTTCGTCTTTTACAATGCCGTCATGCTGGGGAGTGGCCTGCCGTCTTTTGCCGCGACACTGGTGACAGTGCCCATGCTGTCGGGCGCCATCTGGACAATGACACTCAGTGATGTGCTGGTGCTGACCGCGCTGGTCGCGCTGTTCTTCGAAGTCTTGAAGGCGACGATGAGCAATCGCGGTTCACTTATCAATCACATGCTGTCGATGCTGGTTTTCGTGGTTTTCCTCGTCGAGTTCCTATTGGTCCGCGACGCCGCCACCCAGCTGTTCTTCACGCTGATGGTGATCGCCTTCATCGACGTCGTCGCAGGGTTCACCATATCCAATCGCGCGGCGGGCCGCGACGTATCGATCGGGCTCTGATCTCTCCGCGAATTGAAAAGGCCCCGGAGAGGGGCCTTGAACAAAATCAGAGATTGTCGAGCTTGCTTTGAAGCGAGCGCAGTTGCTCCTTCAACTCATCGATATCTTTGGCCTCCGCCTTGCGGGTCTCCTTGGCTGGCTGCTGGCCGCCAAGGAAGGGTGAGAACATCTGCATGGCCTGCTGGAACATCTCAGTGTTGCGCTTGACCTGCTCTTCCATCAACTGGATCGGCATCTGCAGGTTCTTCGACAGCGGGTGATCGCCGAAGGCCTTGGTCATCTGTTCGCGCATCTGGGTCTGCTGCTCGGTGAAGGCTTTCATCGAGTGTTCGAGAAAGCTCGGGACCACCATCTGCATCTGATCGCCGTAATAGCTGATCAACTGGCGCAGGAAGGAGATCGGAAGCAATGTATTGCCCGTCTTCGACTCCTGTTCGAAGATGATCTGGGTCAGGACCGAGTGGGTGATATCTTCGCCGGACTTGGCGTCCTGGACGATGAAATCCTCGCCCTTCTTGACCATCTTGGCCAAGTCCTCAAGCGTCACGTATGTGCTCGTGCCGGTGTTGTAGAGGCGTCGATTGGCGTATTTCTTGATCACGATTTCGCCATCGGCTTTGGCCATTGCTGTCTCCTAACCCGTCGTTTTTCGGTTATTTTTGCTCTTCCCGGGGACGAATGTAAGCGCAAATGAAGGCCGGTGACAATCTCTTTGTGCAATGCACGAAACCGATTTGACGAAAGACAGGATCCTGCAACCAAAGAACGATCCGGCCGGGTTTATCCCGTTTGACACCGGCTGCAGTCTTTGACAGTTTCTTTCGAAACACAAACATTTCGGAGGAGACGTCCATGACCAGTCCGTCCATCGTCATCGCCAGCGCAGCCAGAACCCCAGTTGGCTCGTTTAACGGTGCGTTGTCCTCGGTTGCCGCGCATGATCTCGGCGCGGTTGCCATCAAGGCCGTGCTGGAGAGAGCGGGCGTCGAGGCTGGCGAAGTCGATGAAGTGATCCTCGGGCAGATCCTGACGGCAGGCCAGGGTCAGAACCCGGCGCGTCAGGCTGCGATGAAGGCCGGCATTCCGCAGGAAGCGACGGCCTGGGGCCTCAATCAGCTCTGCGGTTCCGGCCTGCGCGCCGTTGCCATCGGCATGCAGCAGATCGCCATGGGCGATGCCAGGATCATTGTCGCCGGTGGCCAGGAATCCATGTCGCTTGCGCCGCATTGTGCGCATCTGCGCAACGGCACCAAGATGGGTGACCTGAAGATGGTCGACACCATGATCAAGGACGGCCTGACGGATGCCTTCTACGGTTATCACATGGGTACGACGGCCGAAAACGTCGCGCGCCAGTGGCAGCTGACCCGCGATGAGCAGGATGCCTTTGCTGTTTCATCGCAGAACAAGGCTGAGGCCGCGCAGGTCGCCGGTCGGTTCAAGGACGAGATCGTGCCGGTCATCGTACCGGGCCGCAAGGGCGACGTCACCGTCGATCAGGACGAATATATCCGTCTGGGTGCAACGCTCGAAAGCATGCAGAAACTCAAGCCGGCCTTCGACAAGGAGGGCACTGTTACTGCCGGGAATGCTTCCGGTATCAATGACGGTGCCGCCGCCGCCTTGCTGATGAGCGAAGCAGAGGCCACACGTCGCGGTCTCACGCCGCTCGTTCGTATCGCTTCCTGGGCAACCGCCGGCGTCGATCCCAAGATCATGGGCACCGGGCCGATCCCGGCATCGCGCAAGGCACTCGAAAAGGCTGGCTGGAAGATTTCCGATCTCGACCTCGTCGAAGCGAATGAAGCCTTCGCCGCCCAGGCCTGTGCGGTCAACAAGGATCTGGGCTGGGATACCTCGATCGTCAACGTCAATGGCGGCGCCATTGCCATCGGTCATCCGGTCGGTGCTTCCGGTGCACGCATCCTCAATACGCTGGTGTTCGAGATGAAGCGCCGTGGCGCCAAGAAGGGACTTGCGACCCTCTGCATCGGCGGCGGCATGGGTGTCGCCATGTGCCTTGAGGCCTTCTGATCTGGGCAGCCTTGATGGCATCGGCTCAACATTGACACATCACCAATCTCTGTCCCGGTCTGCAGCCGGGATGGCTAAGCCATGCCGTTGCGACGGGAACCGTAACGGTTGATTCAGACGGGAAACCCTTACAGAAAAAACGGGGAGGACAGCATGAGCAGAGTGGCTTTGGTGACCGGGGGGACGCGTGGCATCGGCGCGGCAATCTCAATCGCTTTGAAGAATGCCGGCTACAAGGTGGCCGCCAACTTCGCGGGCAATGAGGAGAAGGCGAAGGCTTTCGAGGCAGAGACCGGCATACCGGTGTTCAAGTGGGACGTGTCCAGCTATCAGGCCTGCGTCGACGGGATCGCTGCTGTCGAGGCTGCGCTGGGTCCGGTCGAAGTGCTGGTCAACAATGCCGGCATCACGCGCGACGCCATGTTCCACAAGATGACGCCGGATCAGTGGAACGAGGTCATCAACACCAACCTTACCGGCCTCTTCAACATGACCCATCCGGTCTGGACCGGCATGCGTGACCGCAGCTTCGGCCGCGTGATCAATATTTCGTCGATCAATGGCCAGAAGGGCCAGATGGGCCAGGCGAATTATTCCGCCGCAAAGGCGGGCGACCTCGGTTTCACCAAGTCGCTCGCTCAGGAGGGGGCTGCGAAGGGCATTACAGTCAACGCCATCTGCCCCGGCTATATCGGTACAGAGATGGTTCGCGCGATCCCGGAAAAGGTCTTGAACGAGCGTATCATCCCGCAAATCCCGGTCGGTCGTCTCGGCGAACCGGAAGAAATCGCCCGCTGCGTGGTCTTCCTTGCGTCCGATGATGCCGGCTTCATTACGGGATCGACCATCTCGGCCAATGGCGGTCAGTTCTTCGTCTGATCGACCGTGTCTTTCGCGAAACCGTTAAGATTGGGGTCGAACGGATTGCGCCCGAAGTCTTAATATCCACTGCGTCCTATGGTTAACCAACTGTAATTCCACAGGATATAGTGGTGAACGAAACAGGAAAATCCCTGTGTCTGCGATTCGTCGCCGATTCGTTCCGGCTTTGATCGAGACGTTAACAGTCTCATGAAAAAGGCCGCCGAACCAAGGTTCGGCGGCCTTTTTCATGGATCGATCCGTTAGCGGCAACGCGCTTCGTAAGTGCGGCCGTAGCGGTCACGGTAGACGCAGTAGCCGGAGCGTTCCTGCGAGTTGCCAATCAGGGCGCCAGCGACACCGCCGACTGCCGCGCCAACGGCTGCGCCGCGGACGTTGCCGGTAGCAACGCCACCGATGATGGCGCCGGAAGCGGCGCCGATGCCTGCGCCACGCTCAGTCTGCGTGCAAGACGCCAGCGGTGCGATCAATGCGATTGCCAAAATGATCTTCTTCATCGTCCTATCCCTTTTTTACTCGCGTTAAATCCGACCCATCAACATCAGGATGATGAGAATGAGCAGCACCAGTCCAAGACCGCCCGACGGGCCGTAGCCCCAGCTCCGGCTATGCCCCCAGGTCGGCAGCGCGCCGACAAGCAGCAGAATTAGAATGACGATGAGAATTGTACTCATGTGGGGCCTCTCCTAAGCCGATGTGGAACATTGCGTTCTGTGCGACTGAACGCGACTGAAGCCAGTTTGTTCCCTTCGTTGTGTCGCTGCCGCCAGAAGCCGGAGCGTGTCATCGACAGCCGACCGTGCAAATGAGGTCCCCCGGACGCCGGGCTGGACGTGGATCGCTTCCATCGTATCGATGAACGAGCCAATAATCCGCTCCGTCCTTTCCTGGTGCTCCACCATCGGCAGATGGCCGCAATTGTTGAGGATGACGGTCTGAACGCGCTTCATCAACCGGGAAACACGCAACTGATGAGCGGGCGGAACGATTGCATCATTGTTGCCGACAATATTGAGAACGGGGACGGTGATCTTGGCCAGATCGTGGAGCAGGCTCGTGTCGGACATAAAGCGGATACACGCCGCTATGTCTTCGGGTCGCGCGCGGGCCAATTGCTGGCGGACTTCCTCCATCGCCTCGGTCGCCTTTTCGTTCTGCCAGGGGCAGTTCTTGTCGTAGACGCATTCGATGGAACCCCAGCGGAATTGTTCGGGTGTTGCGATCCAGCGGTTGAAGAATTGTCGAAAGAGATATGGGCCGACATGCGGCACGCGCAGGAGACGGGCCGCCAGCCGCTCCTGCCCCTCGAAGCGGCCACAGGCAAAGGCGCCGATCAAGATGACGGATTTCACGAGTTCGGGATAATCGCGTGCGATCAGCAGGGCCACGAAGCCGCCCGTGGAATGACCGACAAGATTGACCGGTTCGCCGCCGAAATCGCGTCTGATTGCGCTTGCATAGGCACTGGCAACCTCTTGTGCCTGGGGTGACTGGCCCGGCTTGTCGAGATGCCATGGGTGATGACCGGGCAGAGGATAAGCGAGCGATTGACCATGACGCACGGCGGCTGGCGCATAGGCCTCCCAAAAGGAGGGGGCCATGACCATGCCGTGAATCAGGACGAAATTTTGCTGGATCTCTCCGGATCCGATCCAGTGGGCAGGTGGGGGTGTCAGCGTCATCATAGGGTACCTCGACGCCCAAAACGCTGTGATGAAGACCGAGGTTCCACGAGGGCTATCAGCTTGTCGCCGGGCATTTGCGGTTGCCCTAAGCGATTCCGATGATTCAGCATTTTGTGTCGAAGTGCCCGACTCATTTCGACATCTAGCCGTGAACAAAGCCGGACTCAGCCGAGTCAACGATTCGTCGCCGATTCGTTCGCTCAGTGTTCCACCGTGGAAAATTGATTCCGATCAGACAGTTGTCAGGTTTTTCCGGGGCTTTCTGACTCGCGACTTGCCTTTGCCCGTGTTCGTCGCCATGTGTTGGCCAAGGGCAGCCTGACGTCGAGGAGACGGGCGTCCGACAAGTGGAGCGGTCATTGAATTCCCACCCCATGATTTTGAGCGGTCGCGGCGTTTCTGCTGTGCTGGGGCCGACGAATACCGGTAAGACCCATTTCGCCATCGAACGCATGGTCGCCCATGGGTCGGGTATGATCGGCCTGCCGTTGCGCTTGCTGGCGCGCGAAGTCTACACGCGGGTGGTCGAGCGGGTCGGCGTAAAAAACGTTGCTCTGGTGACCGGCGAAGAGAAGATCAGCCCGCCGAACGCCCGTTTCTCGGTCTGCACGGTCGAGGCTCTTCCGCGCGAAACAAAAGCCGCGTTCGTCGCTATCGACGAGATCCAATTGGCGGGTGACCTCGAAAGGGGGCATATCTTCACTGATCGCCTCCTGCATCTGCGCGGTCGCGAAGAGACGCTGCTGCTCGGGTCGGCTACGATGAAATCGATCCTGCTGCAGCTGCTGCCGGGGATCACGATCGTCGAACGCCCGCGCCTGTCGCAGCTTTTCTATGCCGGGCAGAAGAAAATTACTCGCCTGCCGCAGCGCACGGCCATCGTCGCCTTTTCGGCCGACGAGGTTTATGCGATCGCCGAGCTCATCCGCCGCCAGCGTGGTGGTGCCGCCGTGGTCCTCGGGGCCCTCAGTCCCCGGACCCGCAATGCGCAGGTCGGCCTATATCAGGAGGGTGACGTCGAATATCTCGTTGCCACAGACGCGATCGGCATGGGCCTTAACCTTGATGTCGATCATGTTGCCTTCGCGCAGGATAGAAAGTTCGATGGATACCAGTTCCGCAATCTGAATTCCGGCGAGCTCGGGCAGATTGCAGGGCGTGCCGGGCGCCATATCAAGGATGGCACTTTCGGGGTGACCGGGCGGGTCAATCCCTTCGATGACGAACTGGTGGAGCGGTTGGAGACGCATGTCTTCGATCCGGTCAAAGTCTTGCAGTGGCGCACTGCGCAATTCGATTATTCGTCGATTGCAGGCCTGCAACGCAGCCTCGACGCCGTTCCGAGGATCGAAGGATTGACGCGGGCCCTTCCGGCGACGGACCAGCAGGCGCTGGAGTTCCTGTCGCGCTATCCGGAGATCGCCGATATCGCAGACCGGCCGGAGCGTGTCGAAAAACTCTGGGAGGCCTGCGCACTGCCCGACTATCGGCGCATTACACCGGCACAGCATGCAGACCTCATCCAGAGCCTTTATTTCGATCTGGTTCGGCGCGGTACGGTGAATGAAGATTTTCTCGCCGATCAAGTGCGTCGGGCCGATCGTACGGATGGTGAGATTGATACATTATCGGCGCGAATCGCGCAGATAAGAACCTGGACTTACGTGTCGAATCGGCCCGGCTGGCTTGCCGATCCGACACACTGGCAAGAAAAGACGCGGGAAATCGAAGACCGATTGTCCGATGCGTTACATGAACGGTTGACGAAACGCTTTGTTGATCGCAGGACATCTGTGCTCATGAAGCGCTTGAGAGAGAATGCAATGTTGGAAGCTGAAATCAGTGTGAACGGCGATGTCTTCGTGGAAGGCCATGCCATGGGACAACTCTCCGGTTTCCGGTTCACGCCGATTTCCGGCATGGAAGGTCCGGATGCCAAGGCTGTTGAGGCTGCGGCCCATCGGGCATTGGCACTCGAATTCGAGGCGCGAGCCGCGCGGCTGCATGCATCCGGCAATGGCGACCTTGCCATCGGCTCGGACGGCTTGGTGCGCTGGGTCGGCGATCCGGTCGCCCGCCTTGTCGGCACCGACCACATCCTTCACCCGCGCGTTATTGTTTTGGCCGACGAGCAACTGACGGGTGCCGCCCGTGATCACGTGGCAGCCCGTATCGAGCGCTTCGTCAATCATCACATCTCGACCGTGCTGAAGCCGCTCGACGACCTCTCGCGTGCCGAAGACCTGCAGGGTCTGGCCAAGGGTCTCGCCTTCCAGCTCGTCGAGAACCTGGGCGTCCTCTTCCGCCGCGATGTCGCCGACGACGTCAAGTCGCTTGATCAGGATGGTCGCGCTTCCATGCGACGCTACGGCGTGCGTTTCGGTGCCTATCACATCTTCATGCCGGCGCTGCTCAAGCCTGCTCCGGCGGAACTGATCACGCTTCTCTGGGCCCTGAAGCATGATGGCCTGGACAAGCCGGGTTATGGTGATCTCATTCCGGTGCTTGCCGCCGGTCGTACTTCTGTGGTCACCGATGCCAGCTATGAGCGCATGTTCTACAAGCTCGCTGGCTTCCGCTTCCTCGGCAAGCGCGCCGTGCGCATCGATATCCTGGAGCGTCTGGCTGATCTGATCCGTCCTCTGTTGCAGTGGAAGCCGGGCTCGAACGCCCGTCCGGATGGCGCCTATGACGGGCGACGCTTCGTCACGACGACTGCCATGCTGTCGATCCTTGGGGCAACCCCTGACGACATGGAAGAGATCCTGAAGGGTCTCGGTTACCGTGCCGACAGCGTGAGTGCCGAAGAAGCAGCCGCCTTCCTGGCCGCCCACAAGCCGAGCGCTTCGGAAACTGCCGAGGCTGCGAAGCCCGAGGCTGACACCGTTGACGATGCCGACCAGCCTGCAGTGGATGCAGAGCCGGAGCCGGCGGTGTCCGAGCCGGCAGCCGAAGCGGCTGCTCCGGAAAATGTCACGGTCGCTGAAGAGGGTGTTGCAGGCGCAGAGCCTGCCGATGCTGCCGAGCCTAAACCGGTTCTTCTGTGGCGGCCGGGTGGTCGCAACGACAACCAGCGTCCTGCCGGTCGGCCTGCCGGTGATCGTCGCGGGGCCAATCATGGCCAGCGTGCCGCTGCGGGCGATGGGCAGGCAACGGGTGAGCCGCGCGGTGACAATCGCCGCGATAACCGCCGCCCGGACGGCCGTCGCGACCAGCCGGAAGGCGGACGTGGCAAGTTTGCCGGCAAGGGCGAGCGTCAGGACCGCGGTGATCGCAAGGATCGCGGCCCGCGGCCGGAGCGCGATGCCAACAAGTCGCAGCCCGCGCGCTTCGAAGCCAAGCCGCCGCGCAAGGAGAAGCCAGTTGATCCGGATTCGCCCTTCGCCAAGCTGGCCGCGCTTAAGGAACAGATGAAGAAGTGACATGGACGAGAAGCAGCCACACAGCGGTTCGCGTCAGCGCATCGACAAGTGGCTCTTCTTCGCCCGTGTGGCAAAATCACGCAGCCTTGCCCAGGAGCGGGTGTCAGCCGGTCATGTGAAGGTCAATGGCGCGACCGTTCGCCAGCCGAGCCATGGATTGAAGATCGGCGACAGGCTGGAGATTGCCATGCCCGAGCGCGATCTGGTTCTGGTCGTCAAGCTTCCGGGTGAGCGCCGGGGACCTTATGAAGAGGCTCGCCTTCTCTATGAGGACCTCACTCCTCCGCGCGAGAAGGGGCCGTTCTCGCCTTTGGACCAGGCGGTCCGTGCGCCAGGATCGGGACGACCAACCAAGAAAGAGGCGCGCGCGCTTCGAGATCTCAGGTCCGGGCCCGATTGGGGTGACGATTAGAAAATTTGTCCGCCTGCGGCAGAATAGCGGATTGTTTATCCTTGCCTTGATTCCGATTACACAGTAGCTCACAACCCTGTCCGACAGAAATCCCGGTGGGGCACGAGCCTCCGTTTTCAGCCACCAAGGCCAGACGGAACAACGTGTTCGTTCTCTTTCCTGCCGTTTGCGAACGTCATCCTGGAGTGCCGCATGACCTATATCGTCACTGACAACTGCATCCGCTGCAAATACACCGATTGTGTCGAGGTCTGCCCGGTCGACTGCTTCTACGAGGGCGAAAACTTCCTCGTCATTCATCCGGACGAATGCATCGACTGTGGCGTTTGCGAGCCGGAATGTCCGGCAGAGGCGATCAAGCCGGATACCGAACCGGGTCTCGACAAGTGGCTGAAGATCAATGCGGACTATGCGAAGATCTGGCCGAACATCACGGTGAAGAAGGATCCGATGCCGGAAGCCAAGGAAATGGACGGCGTCGACGGCAAGTTCGAAAAGTTCTTTTCCGAGCAGCCTGGTTCCGGCGACTAAACTCGCGACAGATGCCGGTATACGCTTCCTGCGCATGCCTTAATTTTCATCGCTGAGACCAGAATCTGGCGCCGAGTGCGCCAGCTTTATGGCGCGTTGCACTAAAATATTGATTTCCTCGTCTTTTTGTGATAGCGTCTTGGAACTGTTCCACTTTGTGGCACTTGTGTGCCCTAAGCCATCACGAAAGCAACTTCACCACCGACGCGGTCTACGTGACATAGACGACACTTTCGTGTCGTGTCGCCGTCGCGACGAGGGTGATGTTTTTCTGTGACGGAAAGGATCAGGATGGCAGACCTTGCGGCTTCTCCATCTCATCCGGGCCTGACCGACCCGGCGCCGGCATTATGCCGGGAGCAAAACAGGGAGTGTTTGAATAGAATGACGACCCAGCAGAAGAAAAATTCCTCGGCGCGCCATGGTTTCAAGACCGGCGAGTCGATCGTCTACCCTGCCCACGGCGTGGGTACCATCACCGCTATCGAAGAGCAAGAAGTGGCGGGCATGAAGCTTGAGCTTTTCGTCATCGATTTCGAGAAGGACAAGATGCGCCTGAAAGTTCCGGTCGCCAAGGCCGTGAGCATCGGCATGCGCAAGCTCTCCGAGACGGACTTCGTCGAGCGTGCGCTGAAGGTCGTCCAGGGCAAGGCCCGCGTCAAGCGCACGATGTGGTCGCGCCGCGCTCAGGAATATGATGCCAAGATCAATTCCGGTGACCTGATTTCCATCGCGGAAGTCGTGCGCGATCTCTATCGTGCCGAGAACCAGCCGGAACAGTCCTATTCCGAGCGTCAGCTCTATGAAGCTGCCCTCGACCGTATGGCCCGCGAAATCGCGGCCGTGAACAAGATGTCCGAGACGGAAGCCGTTCGCCTGGTCGAGGTCAACCTCGCCAAAGGCCCGAAGCGCGGCAAGACCATCGAGGAAGACGATACGCAAGAAGAAGCTGCATAAGCCTCTCTTCGTTCAACTGCATTCCTGAAAAACCTCCGGTGTGAGCCGGGGGTTTTTTTGTGCCTTGCTGGCTGCGGACGTCATTTTAACACGCCACCATTCAGGCAAAGAAAAACCCCGCCGAAGCGGGGTTTGACTTATCGAACTCTTCTTGAAGATCAGTTCCGGTTTCCGAGGAAACGGAGCATGAAGAGGAAGAGGTTGATGAAGTCGAGATACAGGCGCAGGGCACCCATGATGGCCAGACGGCCGGCGGCATCGCTCGAATGGGCCTCATGATAGGACTCCTTGATCGACTGGGTGTCGTAGGCGGTGAGGCCCGCGAAGATCAAGACGCCGATCACCGAGATGGCAAAGTCCAGAGCGGAGGAGGCCATGAACAGGTTGACCAGCGAGGCGATGATCAGGCCGAACAGACCCATCATCAGGAACGAACCCATGGCCGACAGGCTACGCTTGGTGGTGTAGCCATAGAGTGACAGGGCGCCGAACGAAGCGGCCGTCACGAAGAAGGTCTGGACGATGCTGGCGCCCGTGTAGATCAGGAAGATCGACGACAGCGACAGGCCCATCAGGGCCGCATAGACCCAGAAAGTCGTCTGTGCTGCGGACACGCTCATCTTTTCGATGCGGAAACTCAGGAAGAAGACCATGGCGACCGGCGCCAGGATCACCAACCACTTGAGCGGGCTCAGGAAGATGGCCTGACCAAAGCCGGTTAGCTGTCCATTCGATACGGCGAGCTGAAAGGTTGCGAAAGCTGCGATACCGGTGATGGCAAGGCCCAGAGCCATCAGGTTATACACCTTCAGCATATAGGCGCGCAGACCTTCGTCGATCATCGTGGCCGACTGGGCTTGGCCCGTGCGGCTCTGATAGTTGCGAAGTTCGGACATGGTTTCCTCTCTCAAAGCTTCGATGTTTGACGATGGGGTCCGAATGACCCCCGCGCCGCTGCGAAGCCCAGCATGCGTGACATCAATATGAGATGGAAAGGCCCGGGGAACAAGACCCGTTGCCTTAAATCGCGGTAATCATTGGGATGCGGGGTCCGACTCAAAGCTCCCGCAGAACAGGGGCCGCCTTCTGGCCGAGAATCCGCCAGGTGCCGGCAAGTCCGATTCCGATGGTGATGACCAGAGAAATCACGATCGTCATGGCGGCGACGTCGGGCAGGAAAGTCGACGGCAGTTTCATGATCTGGCTCAGCACATACCAGGCAATGCCGCCGCCGGAGACGAGGGCAAAGACAGCCGTCGCCGCACCGAGCAACATGTACTCATAGGTAAAGGCACGGATGAGCATGGCGCGCGTGGCGCCAAGCGTCTTCAGGATGACAGCATCATGAGTGCGTGCGCGGTTGCCGGCGGCCAGCGCGCCGGAGAGTACCAGCACCGATGCGATGAGGGCCACTGCTGCTGCCGCGCGAATGGCGGTCGCCAGCTGCCCGACGAGCTTGTCGACCATGTCGAGCGCGTCCTTGACGCGCACCGTCGTGATTGTCGGGAAGCGTTGTGTGACTGCACGCAGAACCGAAGCCTCGTCGGTTGCCGTCGCGTTCGGCTCGATCAGGGTTGCCAGCCAGGCATGCGGGGCGCCGGCAAAGGTGTTGGGCGAGAAGACCATGACAAAATTCATCGACAGGCTCTCCCATTGCACCGCGCGGAAGTTCGAGATCTTCGCGGTGATGTTGCGGCCGAGCACGTTGACGGTGACCGTGTCGCCGATCCTGAGGCCCAGTTCCTTCGCTTCCTGGTCGGAGAAGGATACCAGGGGCTCACCGGTATAGTCCTTCGGCCACCATTCGCCTTCGGTCACACTGCTGTTTTCGGGGATGTTGGTCGCATAAGTTAGGCCACGATCTCCGCGCAGAACCCAACGGCCGCCGGGTGGCACATCCATCTTGGCGACATCCGTGCCGTTCAGCTCAAGGATGCGGCCGCGCAGCATGGGGACTTCGACCAGTTTGCCTTCCGGGGCCAAGCCCTCGACCAGCGTGCGGAAGTCTTCCACTTCACTGCCCTGGATATCGACGAAGAAGAAGTTGGGGGCGCGTTCCGGCAGGCTGCCGGTCAGCTCACGGCGCAGATTGCCGTCGATCAGGGCCAAGGCCACCAGCAGGCTAAGGCCGAGGCCGAGTGAGAGGGTGACGGAGGCCGTCAGCGAGCCGGGGCGGTGAATGTTGCCGACTGCGAGCCTCAGCGCTGCCGAATGGCTTCTCGGGCTGTGGCGCGCCAGCCAGGAGATCAGGTAGGCGACGAGACGCAGCAGGACAAAGCCCGCCGCCATGGCGGCGAGGAAGATCGCGGCGATGCGGCGCTGGTCCGAGGTGAAGATCGCCAGCGCAGCCAGGGCGCCAAGGGAGAGCGCCATCGCCAGCAGATAAGGCCAGGACGGAAGGCCTGAGGCTTCAAAACCCTGTTCGCGGAACAGGGCAGTGGCCGGCACCTTGCGGGCATGGCCGAGTGGCAGGATGGCAAAGGCGAAGGTCACCAGGATGCCGAAGATCGCTGCCAGCGCCAGAGCCTGCGGATAAAGCCTTGGCTCGGACGAGATGGGCAGGATGCCGGCGAGATAACTCGCGGTGATTGGCGGGGCGATGGCGCCGAGCAGGAGGCCGGCGACAATACCCACCAGGGCCACCAGGGTGATCTGGATGAGGTAAACCAGAACGACGACGGATGCCGGGGCACCCAGACATTTGAGCGTGGCGATGACCGTGCGCTTGGAATCGAGAAAGGCGCGCACGGCATTGGCGACGCCAACGCCGCCCACCACCAGAGCTGTCAGCCCGACAAGTGTCAGGAACTGCGAAAAGCGTTCAACATTTTCTGTGAGGGCCGGGGCCGCCCGGTCGCTGCTGCGGATCGACCATCCGGCCGCCGGGAATTCCGCCTGAGCCTTGGTGCGGAGTGTCTCTGGGCTGGTCGCCGGATCGTTGTAGCGGATCTTGTAGGCGTGCTCGACGAGGCTTCCGGTCGCGATCAAGCCGCTGGCAAAGAGGGCCTTGCGGCTGGTCAGCAAGCGCGGCGCAAAGCCGAAGCCGTCGGACACGGCATCCGGCTCCGTGACGATTGTGCCGGTGATGCGGAAGCGCGCATTGCCGAGAAGGAATTCGTCGCCGACCTTGCTGTTCATGCGCTCCAGCAGAAGCGGTGCGACAACGGCGCCGTAGACATTGCCGTCTGCAGCCAGAAGATCGGCAAGAGGTCGATCCGGCTCGGCAACAAGGCGACCGTAAAGCGGATAGGTCTCGTCCACAGCTTTGACTTCTACCAGCGACTGATCGGAGGCATCGGCCAGACGCGCCATGGAGCGAAGGCCGGTCGAGGCAGAGACGGTCCCGAAGCTTTGCAGAAAGGCGAGTTCGGCTGGTGTTGCTTCGCGGTTGTCCAGTTCCACCCGGACGTCACCCGCCAGAAGCGAGCGGCCTTCTGAGGAGATCGCATCGGTGATCGCCGTGGAGACGGAGTTGACGGCCGCGATCGCGCCGGTGCCGAGCGCAATGCAGGCAAGGAAAATGTAAAATCCTTTCAGCCCGCCGCGCAACTCACGCAGCGCGATGCGAAAGGCGACCGACAGCCGCGTGGTGAAACCAGTCATGCGGACACCGTCGTCAGACGGGCCTGTTCGGCGTGGCTGTCGCCGGCGATCTGGCCGGAGGCGACGCGGATCTGGCGCGAGCAACGGGCGGCCAGCGTCGTATCATGGGTTACCAGCACGAGCGTCATGCCGCGTTCCTGCTGCTTGGCAAACAGCAGATCGGCAATCTGCCGGCCGGTATCGGTGTCGAGATTGCCTGTGGGTTCGTCTGCGATCAGGACGGCTGGCGAGGGGGCGAGCGCGCGGGCGATGGCGACGCGCTGCTGTTCGCCGCCGGAAAGCTGCCCCGGATAGTGGCTCAGTCTTTCGCCAAGGCCGACCGCCTGCAATTCCTTGCGGGCGATGTCGAAGGCATTCTTGACGTTGGCGAGTTCCAGCGGGATCGCGACGTTTTCCAGCGCCGTCATGTTGGCGATCAGATGGAAAGACTGGAAGACGATGCCGATGTTGCGGCCGCGGAAATCAGCCAGCCGGTCCTCGCTCAGCGTGTGAATGGGCGTATCGCGGACAATAATCTCGCCGCTGTCCAACCGTTCAAGGCCCGCCAGCACCATCAGCAACGTCGACTTGCCCGAACCGGAGGGGCCGACAATACCGACAGCTTCACCTTCATCGATCTTCAGATCGATGCTCCGCAAAACGTGAACGGAGGCGGCGGCATTGCCAAGGGTGAGATCAGCGCTTTTCAGTTCGATGATGGTGTTTCTCACACTCGGCCATCCTATATCGTTGAGATCAAGGGTTTGCCGGTGATCGGCACTTCGGGCAATCTAGGAAGGACAGCATGACATTTAAAGCTGCGCTGCTTCATTTCGCCGTGATCCTCATGGCAACGCTGGCGGGTGTCACGGCCTCGCTCGCAGAGCCGCTGAAAGTGGTGGGCTTCGGCGACAGCCTGATGGCCGGCTACCAGTTGCCGCAGGACGATGCATTGCCGGCACAGCTGCAGCGCAATCTCGTTGCCAAGGGTCACGACGTCGTCATCAAGAATGCGGGGGTCTCCGGCGATACCACATCCGGTGGATTGGCACGGGTCGACTGGTCAGTGCCCGATGGAACCGACGGCGTGATCCTGGAACTCGGCGCCAATGATGCCCTGCGCGGCATTCCTCCCGAGCAGACGGCGCGCAATCTCGACCAGATCATCACGCGTCTCAAGGCCCGGAACATTTCCGTCCTGCTGATCGGCATGCTGGCACCGCCCAATATGGGCGGCGACTATGCCGAGCGCTTCAATGCGATCTATCCGGATCTCGCCAAGAAATACGATCTGCCGCTCTATCCCTTCGTTTTGGACGGCGTGATCACCGAGCGGAAGCTCCTGCTTGAGGATGGCATGCATCCGAACACGGAGGGTCTTGCCGTCATGGCCGAACGCATGCTTCCCCTCGCCCAATCTTGGGTGTCCAGCATCAAGGGTAAGCCGAATTAATCGCTTGCGCCTCTTGTCATTGCATGATTCGCTGTAAGCACCTGCAAAAGATTCGGGGAGCTCTCCATGCCGAGATTGTTCACTGCCCTCGAAATTCCGCGCAACGCCGCCATGAGCCTCTCATTGCTGCGCGGTGGCCTCCCCGGGGCTCGCTGGATCGATGTCGAAAACTATCACATCACCCTGCGCTTCATCGGCGATGTCGATGGCCGCACGGCGGACGAAATCGTCGATCGTCTCGACCGGATTGACCGGCCCGAATTTTCGCTCACCCTGAACGGCATCGGCTCCTTCGGCTCGAAGAAGCCGCATTCGATCTGGGCGGGCGTATCAGCCGCTCCCGAACTCTACGCTCTCCAGGGCGAGATCGAGCGCATCTGCCAGCGGCTGGGTCTCGCGCCTGACCCGCGCAAGTTCACGCCACATGTCACGCTCGCAAGGCTGAAGGCCTCCCGGCTCGATGATGTCGTGCATTATCTGGGCGGGCGGGGTGACTTCCACACTTTGCCGTTCAAGGTCTCCCGCTTCGTTCTGCTTTCCTCCAAGGAATCAGTCGGTGGCGGGCCTTATCTGACAGAAGAGATCTTCCCGCTGCATGAGCCGGCTGGTGCATCCAGTTTTGTGGGTCGAAGCCTGCAACCGGAAAAGAGCCTGCTGTAAATTCGCGCCTTAGCGCGCCGACAAGCGCATCTTGATCCTGTCATGCTCGACCCGACATGGCAGACAGTGCCATCGCACCCTGCCATCCAGGCATGGTGGTGGACGCGAGTTTGGCAGGAGGCAGATCCATGATCAGACAAAAACTCGATGACGCCGCGGTGTCGGCCAGACTTGCCGAGCTGCAGGGCTGGACCTTGGTGAAAGACGGAAGCGCTATTGAGAAGCATTTCGTCTTCAACGATTTCCGCCAGGCCTTCGGCTTTATGACCCAGTGTGCACTCGCTGCGGAAAAGATCGACCACCACCCGGAATGGTCGAATGTCTATCGCAAGGTGCATGTCCAGCTGACGACACATTCCGCACATGGTCTGACGGAACTGGATTTCCAACTTGCCGTTCTCATGGACATGGCTGGTCGGGACGCGGGCGTGAGCGTTTTCGCTGCCGATTGAATTTTCCCGTGGCGGATCACATATGATTGATTGGGTCCGCACGAAAGGATCGTTGGCTCATGGATGACGTGAAGATCGGTGAAATCCTGCTGCCGGGTGATGAAGACACCCAGCAGAAGCAGGAGGAGAAAGTACGGCGCCGGTTCTGGCCCACGTTCCGGAAGGCAGCGCGTCAGATCCCGTTTTCGCGCGATGTGGCGGCCGCCTATTACTGCGCGATCGACCGCGAAACCCCCTTGCGTGTCCGGGGCATCCTGCTTGCGGCTCTGGGGTATTTCGTATTGCCGATCGATGCCGTACCGGACGTCCTGGCCGTGATCGGCTTTACCGATGATATCGCCGTCCTCACGACGGCCTTCGCGCTGATCAACCGGCACATCAAGGAGCGGCACTACGAGGAAGCCGATCGAGTGCTGGCGGATGACGAAAAGCCGGCGTGAGAGGCGCGCCGCTTTCCGGAAAACCGTTTCCAGCCCAACTCTTGCCCGATTCTTTCCTTCTACATCCGAACGAGGAGGGCGCGGTGCAAAGCCGCGTCTCGCCGTATCTTGCGACGGCTGATCAGAACGACGACACAGAGTGCGACAAGAAACTGTGTCCCGTTCATGGTTTGGTAAGGTAAATTAAGTCAAACTGAACACAGGTTTTGACGATGAGCGCCCGGCCGTTTGGCTGGGCGATGGATGGAAACAACCGGCAGGAAGACATGTTCGTAAGAAGTAGCGTAGCCGCACTGGCAATCATCCTGGCGAGCAGCGGTCTCGCCAATGCTCAATCGCCGACACGGATCGAGCAATTCAAGGCCTGGGGTGCCTATTCCTACAAGTCCAATGGCGGCACAGTCTGCTACGTGCTGTCCGTGCCGACGACCAAGGAACCCGCAAGCGTCAATCACGGCGATATCTTCTTCGTGATCTCGCAGCGCCCGGGACAGAATATCTCCTATGAGCCGCAGGCGATGATGGGCTATCCCATGAAGGGCGATTCCAAGGTCAATGTGACGATCGATTCCAAAAATTTCGTCATGTTCGTCAAGGATACCTCTGCCTGGGTCGAAAACGCTGCAGAAGAGCCGGCACTGGTTGCAGCCATGAAGGGCGGCTCGTCGATGACGGTCAAGGCCACTTCAGCTCGCGGCACGCCCACGAGCTACACCTATTCGCTGTCCGGCATTTCGGCAGCCCTGCAGAAGATCCAGGGTTGCAAGTAACAGCGTCGGGTCTAACCATTCCGAGGGCCGGCAGGTAACTGCCGGCCCTCGCCGTTTTGGCCATGCGCCCGGCTTGCCCGCCTCGGGGTGACGAACGGCAAAAAAGCTGCTATTGGCCGCTGCAAATTAGGGCATCGGGCGTCGTCCCCTGTCCGCACGATCCATGAATTCATACCTGCCAGCCGGGAAGCGCTCGATCGGAGCATGCTTGCCGCTATGGTCCAGAGGTCCAGACGATGACTGTCACCGTGACGCTTCCCGAGCGTAGCCAGACTGCCGCCCCGGTTCGCCCCGCTGCTTCCGTCGAGAAGCCGAGCCTGATCGGTCTCGATCGCGAAGCCCTGGGTGCGGCGCTCAGGGACAAGGGCGTGCCGGACAAACAGATCAAGATGCGGGTTGCGCAGATCTGGAACTGGATCTATGTGCGCGGCGTCTCGGATTTCGATCACATGGCCAATGTCTCGAAGGACATGCGTGAGATGCTGAAGACGCATTTCACCATTGCGCGGCCTGAGATCGTCGAAGAGCAGGTCTCCAATGATGGCACCCGCAAATGGCTCCTGCGCTTCCCCCCGCGCGGTGCCGGCCGTCCTGTCGAAGTCGAAAGCGTCTACATTCCGGAAGAGGGCCGGGGCACGCTGTGCATCTCCAGCCAGGTCGGCTGCACGCTCACCTGTTCGTTCTGTCACACCGGAACGCAGAAGCTGGTACGCAATCTGACGGCGGAAGAAATTCTGGCGCAGCTTCTCCTGGCGCGCGACCGTCTCGGAGACTTCCCGGATCGGGAAACGCCCGTCGGAACGATGATGCCGTCCAGCGACCGCAAGGTGACCAACATCGTCATGATGGGCATGGGCGAGCCGCTCTACAATTTCGAAGAGGTGAAGAAGGCGCTTTTGATCGCCACCGATGGCGACGGCCTTTCGCTCTCGAAGCGTCGTGTCACACTCTCCACCTCGGGCGTCGTGCCGGAAATCTATCGCACAGGCGAGGAAATCGGCGTAATGCTCGCCATCTCGCTGCATGCCGTGCGTGACGAGCTGCGCGACATGCTGGTGCCGATCAACAAGAAGTATCCCTTGAAAGAGCTGATCGAGGCCTGTCGCAACTATCCGGGCCTCTCGAATGCCCGTCGCATCACCTTCGAATATGTGATGCTGAAAGACGTCAACGACAGCCTGGAAGATGCCAAGGGCCTGATCCAGCTCCTGAAGGGCGTCCCGGCGAAGATCAACCTGATCCCGTTCAATCCGTGGCCGGGCACGAATTATCAGTGTTCCGACTGGGCAACGATCGAGAAGTTTGCCGATTTCATCAATCAGGCCGGCTATGCCTCACCGATCCGCACACCCCGTGGGCGCGACATTCTTGCCGCCTGCGGCCAGCTGAAGTCGGAATCAGAGCGCATGCGCAAGACCGAACGCATGGCCTTCGAGGCGATGATGATCGCCGGCCACGGCGAGGATGACTGACGCATTTGAGGGGCAATTTGAGGCCCTCCACATTTGACGCTTGGATCCTGACGCTCATCACATCAGCCGCTTCCCAAACCTGCCCCCACAGGACCCGATAACGGCGCCTGCCGAGATGCGGATGTCATTGTTGCGACTCAATCGGCTGTAACACCCGAGTTTTCAAGCGGCGCTGCGGCGACCATACCGCCCAAAACTAGCGCCTCCGTCAGATATTCAACGAATGGGGACATTGCCATGGGGGAAATCAAGGCGCGCGAGCAGGTCAAATATGTCGTTCAGGGCGGTGTGCGACTCAAGGGCGAGATCACGCCGAGCGGCAACAAGAATGCGGCGCTGCCGATCATTGCTGCCGCGCTCCTGACCTCTGGCATAGTGACGCTCTCGAATGTGCCGCGCATCCGTGATGTCGAGGCATTGGTCGAGCTGATCCGCTCCGTCGGTGCCAGGGCTGATTGGACTGGAGACAATACTCTGGTGATCGAGGCCGCCGAACTGCGGCCGGCCGATCTTGATCCGGAACTGTGCTCGCGCATTCGTGCATCGATCCTGCTTGCCGGTCCGATGCTGGCGCGCTGCGGCGGCATCGCCCTGCCACCACCAGGCGGCGATGTCATCGGGCGTCGGCGCGTCGACAGCCATTTCCTGGCGCTACAGCAGCTTGGCGCGACAATCGAGGTGAATGGGCATTATGTCTTTTCGACCGAGGGACTGGTCGGTGCCGATGTGTTTTTCGACGAGGCCTCGGTCACGGCGGCCGAAAACGCGCTCTGCGCGGCTGCACTGGCCCGCGGCACCACCATTTTGCGCAATTGCGCCTCCGAGCCGCACGTCCAGGATCTTGCCCATTTTCTCAACGCGATGGGCGCGAGGATCGAGGGGATCGGAACCAATACCGTGACCATTCATGGCGTCGAGCGACTGGGCGGGACCGCGCACCGGATTGGCCCGGATCATATCGAGGTCGGTTCGCTGATCGGCCTGGCCGCTGTCACGAAGTCCGAGATCACCATTCGCAGGGCCGGTGTCGAACATCTGCGTTCGACCTTGATGACCTTTGAGCGCCTCGGCATCCGCTGCCAGATCGAGGGTGACGATCTCTTCGTGCCGAGCGCGCAAGCGCTGAAGATCCGCTCCGATTTCGGCGGCCATGTGCCGAAGATCGAGGATCAGCCCTGGCCGGCCTTCCCGGCCGATACGATGTCCATCGCCATCGTTACGGCTACCCAATGCGAAGGCATGGTGCTGATGTTCGAAAAGATGTTCGAAAGCCGGATGTACTTTGTCGACAAGCTGATCGCCATGGGCGCGCGTATTGTTCTGTGCGATCCTCACCGTGCTGTCATTTCGGGCCCGGCCCGATTGACCGCCGCGCGGCTCGAAAGCCCTGACATTCGCGCCGGCATGGCCATGTTGATTGCTGCCATGTGTGCCGATGGCACTAGCATGATCGAGAATGCCCAGCAGATCGAACGCGGATATGAGCGCATCGACGAGCGACTGAATGCACTCGGCGCAAAGATCACTCGCATCCCGCGACGTAGCTGAAGGGTTGCGCGTTTCCACTCACTTCGCCTGGGTCATGAGGATCTTCACGGCGAAGATCGAGAAGACGCCGGCAAAGGTGTAGTCGATGCCGCGCAGGACCTTGCGGTTGGCCTGCAGCCAGGTCGACATGAAATCTGCCCCATAGACGATGCCGATGCCGATCGGCAGCGACAGCACGATCGACCATAGCCCGAGGAAAAGCAGCTTGCCCGTGACATTTGGGTCGGTTGCTGTGACGAACTGCGGCAGGAAGGTCATGAAGAAGATGATGACCTTGGGGTTCAAGAGGTTGACCCAGAGGCCGTTGAGGAAGGCCCCCTTCTTCGAGACGACGGCATCCCCTTCCGCTTTGATGACGAAGTTTGAGCCATGGCGGACTGCCTGCAGGGCGAGCCACAGCAGATAGGCCGCCCCGCCTGTTTTCAGCAGCAGGAAGGCTGTCGGGGAGGCGACGATGAGGGCCGAGATGCCGAAGGCGACCAGCATGGTGTGAATCGCAATGCCAAAGCTGGTACCCGCCAGCGTCATCAGACCGACGGCGCGACCGTCGCGCAGGGATCTGCTGATCCAGAGCGTCATGTCGGGGCCGGGCGTGATTGCGAGCAGGAGCAGGGCGAGGCTGAAGGCCAGAAAGACGGGCAGGCTGGGAATGAAATCCATTGAGGGCACCGCATTGCGAAACACCCGCCAGGCGCGGGTGCTTCTTCTCTAGCGGGCTTCCTGGCGATTGCCAATCAGTCGCGTGGCATCGACAGATAGGTCTTGAAGGCATCGGCGTGATCGGGATGCCAACGCGAGAGCGGCGGGCGGTTCTCGATGATGTCGCCGGCGGCCCAGGCAATGCGCTTCTCGTCCAGCGCACGGTTCACTTCGTTGTCCGGGCAAAGAATGTAGAAGTCGCCGCGGTCGAGGCTTTCGAACATGAAGTCGACGGTCTCTTCGGACGTCCAGGCGCCAGCGGGCTTCTCGGTCCTGCCATTGGCAGTCAGTGATGTGAAAACGAAGCCTGGAATGAGCAGATGGGCGGTGACATTGCAGTCTGGCGTGTTGCGAAGCTCGTGCTGCAGGGCTTCGGTGAAGGCCTTCACGCCGGCCTTTGCCACATTGTAGGCCGGGTCTCCCGGCGGCGTGGTGATGCCCTGCTTGGAGCCGGTGTTGATGATCACGGCCGGATCCTTGTGGGCGACCATGCCGGGGCCGAAGGTGCGGCTGCCGTTGATCACGGCCATCAGGTTGACGGCAAACACGTTTTCCCAGTTCGCCTGGGGGCCGAAGAGCGCGCTGCCGGGCTGGATGCCGGCATTGTTCATCAGGATATGCACCCGACCGAAGCGCTGGATGACGGCACGCTCCAGTGCTTCGAGTTCATCGAGCTTCGACACGTCGGTGCCGATGGCGACGACATCGGTCTCGCCGCTTGCCGAGAGTGCGGCCACCTGGAGGGCGGCATCGGCCAGCCTGTCGCCTTCGAGGTCGACCAGGACAACACAGAGGCCCATGCGTGCAAATGCCTTGGCAGCGGCCAGTCCGATGCCGGATGCGGCCCCGGTGACCACGGCGACATTGCCCTTCGCGAATGCGGGATGCTGGATCGTCATGGCAAACTCCTTCAAGACATGCAGTGTTGTCGATGATGGCGATATGGTATCCTAGCCAGGCATCGTCAACGTGACAGCCGTCGATGGAGGATTGCTGCCGATGAACAAGATGACCACTGTGACCGTTTCCGGAGAGCTGGCTGACTTTATCGAGGCCAGGATAGTCGCTGGCGATTACGCCTCGGAGGCCGAAGTGATCGAAGCCGCTCTTGCGCTTTTGCGCGACGATGTGGATGGCCTTGCCGCCATCAAGGCCGCCATCGAAGAGGGCGAGGCATCGGGGGAGCCGCAGCCTTTTGACTTTGACGACTTCATTGATCGCAAACGCCGCCAGTCAGCTGCGGAATGAAGCGCCTGATCGTTTCACCACGTGCAGCGCGGGATATCGATGGGATCTTCGATTACACTGAAGAGCAATGGGGGCTGGATCAAGCAATCACTTATACGCTCGGGCTCAAGTCCAGCTTGCAGGAGATCTGCGAGGGTGGACGAAGGGGTCGGAAAATTCCGCAACTCACCAAGGCCTATCTGATCGTAACTTACCAATCCCATTACCTCGTGTATCGTGAAACCCGGCAAGCGATTGTTCTCATCCGCATCCTCCATCAGCGCATGAATATTGGCCGCCATCTCTGACGCTCTCAGCCCCTCTTGCCCTTGCACGCCAGCGGAATCTCGCTAAAAGTGCCGCCATTCTTGATCCAGGCGGGGTTTGAGCCTCGCACCCTCCAGACGGAACGCATCGACATGGCACTCCCCAAAGACGTGAAGAAAGTCGTCCTCGCCTATTCCGGCGGCCTCGACACCTCCATCATCCTGAAATGGCTGCAGACCGAACTCGGCGCTGAAGTCGTCACCTTCACCGCCGATCTCGGCCAGGGCGAAGAGCTCGAGCCGGCGCGCAAGAAGGCCGAGATGCTCGGCATCAAGGAGATTTTCATCGAGGACGTGCGCGAAGAATTCGTCCGCGATTTCGTCTTCCCGATGTTCCGCGCCAATGCCGTCTATGAAGGCGTCTACCTGCTCGGTACCTCGATCGCCCGTCCGCTGATCTCCAAGCACCTGATCGATATCGCCAAGAAGACCGGCGCCGATGCGATTGCCCATGGCGCGACCGGCAAGGGTAACGACCAGGTCCGTTTCGAGCTGTCGGCCTATGCGCTGAACCCGGACATCAAGATCATCGCGCCTTGGCGCGACTGGGCGTTCAAGAGCCGTACGGACCTCCTGAACTTTGCCGAACAGCACCAGATCCCGGTTGCGAAGGACAAGAAGGGCGAGGCGCCGTTCTCCGTTGACGCCAACCTCCTGCACTCTTCGTCCGAGGGCAAGGTTCTCGAAGATCCGGCCCAGGAAGCGCCTGAATACGTGCACATGCGCACGATTTCCCCGGAAGCCGCACCGGACAAGGCGACCATCATCAAGGTAGGCTTCGAAAAAGGGGACGCCGTCTCGATCAACGGCGTTCGCATGAGCCCGGCAACGCTGCTCGCAGAACTCAACAATTACGGCCGCGACAACGGTATCGGCCGTCTTGACCTCGTCGAGAACCGCTTCGTTGGCATGAAGTCGCGTGGTGTCTACGAGACCCCCGGCGGCACGATCCTCTTGTCAGCTCACCGTGCGATCGAATCGATCACACTCGACCGCGGTGCAGCGCACCTCAAGGATGAGCTGATGCCGCGTTACGCTGAGCTGATCTATTACGGCTTCTGGTTCTCGCCCGAGCGCGAAATGCTGCAGGCCCTGATCGACAAGAGCCAGGAGCATGTCGAAGGCGAAGTGACGCTGAAGCTCTACAAGGGCAATGTCATGGTGATCGGCCGCGAATCGTCGAAGTCGCTCTATTCCGACCAGCTCGTCACCTTCGAAGACGACCAGGGTGCCTATGACCAGAAGGATGCCGCCGGCTTCATCAAGCTCAATGCGCTCCGCCTGCGCACGCTCGCCAAGCGCAATCTCGGCAAGTAAGCCTGACATTGAAGACATGTCCAACCCGTCTGCCCCATGGGCAGACGGGTTTTTTCTTGTCGTGATCAGGATTGTTTCGACAGGATGTTGAGCCAGAGGAAGCCGGCGACAGCGCAGAATTCCATCGTCGGTATGATGATGCCGAAGGCATGCAGCGGATCGCCCATGGCGGCTGCCGCGATGCCGCCGAGAAATCCTGCACTCATCTGCAGAAAGCCGGTCATGGCCGAGGCGGAACCGGCAATTTGCGCAAAGGGCGCCATGCTGACGGTAACCACATGGGGTGTGAGAAAGGCGATCCCGAAGGTGCAGATCGCAACCGGGCCCATGATCGTCAGATAATGGGGCTCAACGAAAGCCACCGACAACGCCATGGCGAGGCCACCGAGACCACACAGGCCAATACCGATCCGCGCCGCATGGGGTCCACCGAGGCGCGAGTCCACCAGCTTCAAAGTGAGCGACCCGAGCAGATATGATCCGGACTGCATCAGCATGCCGAGACCAAACTGCGTGGGGGTGAGGCCGACACGATTGATCAGGATGAAGGGCAACATGGTCGATTGCGCGTATAGCGCTCCAATGGCCCCACTGAGAACGAGGGATGCGGCCAGGAAACGTGTATTGCCCGCGACCTCCAGGTAAGCACGGGCGAGACGTATAGGCCGCAGTCGGCTGAGATCACGCGCAACCGTCTCCCGCATGAACAGGAGTGTGCAAAGGCCTGCCAGCAGGCCAAAGCCGACGAGGAGCAGGAATACGGCGTGCCAGTCGAAAGCCGCTAGAGTCAGTCCGCCGAGCGTTGGTCCCATGGCGGGACCGATGGCGAGAAAGATACCGATGGTGTTGAGGATCCGGGCGGCGTCTACGCCGACGTAGAGGTCTCGGACAATGGCGCGCCCAACCACCACGCCGACTGATGCGCCTATTCCCTGGATGAGCCGTGCGGCAAGGATGAATTCGATCGATGGCGCCAGTGCCGCCAGTAGCGAGCCGGCGATGTAGATCGCAAGGAAAATCAGGGTCGCCGTCTTGCGACCGAGAGCATCGGACAAGGGTCCGGTCACGAGTTGTGCCAGCGCAAAACCACCGAAAAAGAGGGAGAGGCTGAGCTTTACCGACGCTTCCGTCGTCGAAAAGGCCTGGACCAGTTGTGGCATGGCTGGCGTATAGATCGCCATCGAGATCGGGCCAAGCGTGGTGAGCAGCGCACCGAGAAAAGTCGTTCGCCGTTCACTCATCGACACTGTCGTCATGTCCATCGCCTTGATCATCGAAATCTGCGCAGGCAGCGCTGTGATCACTTAGGGCGAAATGGAGATCGTATCGAGCTTAAAAATTTCCCACGATGAAAAGCGGGAATCAGCTCGTTCGAGAGAAGAAGTCCAGGACCTTGGAATAGGAATCGGCCATATCCATATCGCCGATCATTTCGGCCAGCGACTGCTGGGTCCGGTAATATTCGGCGTAGTCGAATTGGGTGTCATCCGTCAGTGTCGAAAGGTCTGCGACGTTTCCGTTTCGGTCTACCGCCTGCAAAGGCAGCTCCGTCGACAGCTCGCGGAACGTCCCTTCGTCGATTTCGTCTTTCTGGAAGCTTTCAGTCGCGATTTCCCGCAGGCGGCGCGGTGTCATGCTGGCAAAGACGGACAGCGCTTCCTCAAAGACGTCCTGGTCCTTGGATGCAGTCGCCTTCGGGGCGAGTTCCGACATTCTCACATTCGGCTGGGCACTGCTTTCCCGCAGTTTCAGCGGTGAAATGCCAACCGGCTGAATTGGAAATATTTCCATGGCGGTGACCGTCCTTTCATAGGATGAATCGATCTATCGCTTTCTCCGAAAATTCGTCAATCGTGATGTTCCGCTCCAAAGGAAAAATCTATTCTTGTTCACCGCTTTTTGCATGCTTGCCACGGCGCCGTCGCAATAGCATATCCAAGATAGTTGCTTCGCCGATCCCAGGTGCCGCCGAAGGAGGTTTTCATGACAGGTTCACCCGCGTTCAATCCCGCCGTCACGGAATGGGGTGGTCCTCACGGATTGCCGAAGTTCGAACAGATTGGCGATGCCGACTATGCGCCGGCCTTAGAGGACGCGCTTGCCCAGCACGACGCGGAAATCGAAGCCATTGCGGGCAATCCAGAAGCGCCCACCTTCGCCAACACCATCGTTGCTCTGGAAGTGGCCGGGGATGCGCTGTCGCGTGTCTCAGCCCTGTTCTGGAACCGGGCCGGTGCCCATACCAACCCTGAGATACAGGCGCTGGAGCGCGAGATCGCACCAAAGATGTCGCGCCACTATTCGAAGATTGGCACCAACATGCCGCTGTTCCGGCGCATCGACGCTCTTTGGGAGCAGCGTGACACGCTGGGACTGACGCTTGAACAGACCCGGGTTCTGGAACGGCACTGGAAGGGGTTTGTCAAATCCGGCGCCAAGCTGGAGAAAGCGGAGCAAGAGCGGCTTGCCGCCATCAACGAACGGCTTGCCAGCCTCGGCGCCAGTTTCGGCCAGAATGTGCTGGCGGATGAATCATCCTGGGTCCTGCCCTTGTCAGGTGAAGACGATCTCGCCGGTATTCCGGGCTTTCTGCGCGATGCCATGGCGTCTGCTGCTCAGGCGCATGACGGTGGACATTCTCACGTCGTCACGTTGTCGCGCTCGATCATCGAGCCCTTCCTCACCTTCTCCGAGCGTCGTGACCTGCGTGAGATTGCCTTCAAGGCCTGGACATCGCGGGGCATCAGCGGCGGAGAGACCGACAACCGCACGATCGTGACCGAGACGCTGGCGCTGCGTGCCGAAAAGGCAAAGCTTCTCGGCTATGCCGATTACGCCGCTCTCAAGCTCGACAACACCATGGCCGAAACGGCCGAGGCCGTGAACGGGCTCCTGATGCAGGTCTGGGACAAGGCTGTCGTCCAGGCTCGTGACGAAGAGCGGGCTTTGGCGGAACTCATCGCCGAAGAAGGGCGCAATCACGAGGTCGCCCCCTGGGACTGGCGGCACTACGCGGAGAAGCTGCGGACACGGAAGTTCGATTTTTCCGAAGCCGAGCTCAAGCCCTATCTGCAGCTGGAGAAGATCATCGAAGCCTGCTTCGACGTGGCGGGCCGCCTCTTCGGCATTCATGCCGTGCCACTCACCGATGTCGTCGGCTATCATCCGGATGTGCGGGTTTTCGAAATCCGCGACCGAGAGGACAGGCTCGTCGCTCTTTTCCTCGGCGACTATTTCGCCCGTTCCTCGAAGCGCTCCGGCGCCTGGATGAGCAGCTTCCAGGCGCAGCACCGCCTGCCGCTCGCCAATGGCAGGCTCGGCGAGATCCCGATCATCTACAATGTCTGCAATTTTGCAAAGCCGGAGCCGGGTAAGCCTGCCCTTCTATCGCTCGACGATGCGCGCACCCTGTTCCACGAATTCGGCCATGCGGCGCACGGCATGCTATCAAACGTCACGTATCCGACCGTGTCGGGTACAGGCGTATCGCGCGATTTCGTCGAGCTTCCATCGCAGCTCTACGAGCACTGGCTGACGGTGCCCGAGATACTCAAGACCTATGCCGTGCATTTCGAAACGGGTGAGCCGATGCCGCAGGCGCTGCTCGACAAGGTTCTTGCGGCCCGCAACTTCAATGCCGGCTTCAATACGGTCGAGTTCACTTCGTCGGCTTTGGTCGATATGGCCTTCCACACGCGCCCTGTTGTCGAGGACCCCATGGCGGTGCAGGCCGAAGTGCTGGAGAAGATCGGCATGCCGGCCTCCATCGTCATGCGCCATGCGACGCCGCACTTCCAGCATGTCTTTGCCGGTGACGGCTATTCCGCCGGATATTACTCCTACATGTGGTCGGAAGTGCTCGACGCCGATGCCTTCTCGGCCTTTGAGGAGACTGGCAATGCCTTTGATCCCGAGACGGCACGCAAGCTGAAGGACCACATCTACTCCGTCGGCGGATCGGTCGATCCGAAGGACGCCTATCAGGCCTTCCGTGGCAAGATGCCGAGCCCGGAGGCCATGTTGAAGAAGCGAGGCCTTGCCGCCTGACACGGCTTAACCCGCGCAATTGGCAGCGCTGGCGGTAACCATCGCCGGCGCTCCGGGCGTTTCCCCCTTTCGCAATTGCAAAAAACAGGGTATGAGCGCGCCAAAGTAAATCGGCGCTTCCTCCTGTCTAGCGCCCCAGCCGCCAGAGATCCAAATCATGAAAATGCGTAACATCGCGATTATCGCGCACGTCGACCATGGAAAAACGACCCTCGTCGACGAGCTCCTGAAGCAGTCCGGCTCGTTCCGCGAGAACCAGCGTACTGCCGAGCGCATGATGGACTCGAACGACCTGGAAAAGGAACGCGGGATCACCATTCTCGCCAAGGCGACCTCGATCGAGTGGAAGGGTCACCGCATCAACATCGTCGACACCCCCGGCCACGCCGACTTCGGCGGTGAAGTCGAGCGTATCCTGTCAATGGTGGATGGCGCGATCGTTCTCGTCGACTCCTCTGAAGGCCCGATGCCGCAGACCAAGTTCGTTGTCGGCAAGGCGTTGAAGGTCGGTCTGCGCCCGATCGTCGCGATCAACAAGATTGACCGTCCGGACGGCCGCCACGAAGAAGTCATCAACGAAGTCTTTGACCTCTTCGCCAACCTCGATGCGACCGACGAGCAGCTCGACTTCCCGATCCTCTACGGTTCGGGCCGCGATGGCTGGATGAACGTCAACCCGGAAGGTCCGAAGGAACAGGGCCTCGCCCCGCTGCTTGACCTCGTGCTCGAGCACGTGCCGGAGCCGACGGTCGAAGAAGGTCCGTTCCGCATGATCGGCACGATCCTCGAAGCCAACCCCTTCCTTGGCCGCATCATCACCGGTCGTATCGCTTCGGGCTCGATCAAGTCCAACCAGGCCGTCAAGGTTCTGGCTCAGGACGGCAAGACGATCGAAACCGGCCGCATCTCCAAGATCCTCGCATTCCGCGGCATTGAGCGCACGGCCATTGATGAGGCCCATGCTGGTGACATCGTCGCGATCGCTGGTCTCTCCAAGGGCACGGTTGCCGATACCTTCTGCGATCCGTCCGTAACAGAAGCCATGAAGGCGCAGCCGATCGACCCGCCGACGGTCACCATGTCCTTCATCGTCAACGACAGCCCGCTGGCCGGCACCGAAGGCGACAAGGTCACGAGCCGCGTTATCCGCGATCGTCTGCTCAAGGAAGCCGAAGGCAATGTTGCCCTCAAGATCGAAGAAGCCGAAGGCAAGGATTCGTTCTTCGTTTCCGGCCGTGGCGAATTGCAGCTCGCCGTTCTGATCGAAACCATGCGCCGCGAGGGCTTCGAACTGGCCGTTTCGCGTCCGCGCGTTGTCATGCACAATGACGAAGCGACCGGCCAGCTGATGGAGCCGATCGAAGAAGTCGTCGTCGACGTCGACGAAGAACATTCCGGCATCGTCGTGCAGAAGATGTCCGAGCGGAAGGCTGAAATGACGGAACTGCGTCCTTCGGGCGGCAACCGCGTTCGCCTGAAGTTCCTGGCGCCGACCCGTGGCCTCATCGGCTACCAGTCGGAACTGCTGACCGACACGCGTGGCACGGCGATCATGAACCGCCTGTTCCACGACTACCAGCCCTACAAGGGCCCGATCGCCGGTCGCGTTAACGGCGTGCTCCTGTCGAACGGTTCGGGTGAAGCCGTGGCTTACGCCATGTTCAACCTGGAAGATCGCGGCCCGATGATCATCGAGCCGGGCGAAAAGGTCTATCAGGGCATGATCATCGGCATCCACACTCGTGACAACGATCTGGAAGTCAACGTTCTCAAGGGCAAGCAGCTGACCAACATCCGCGCTGCCGGCAAGGACGAAGCCGTCAAGCTCACCCCGCCGATCCGCATGACGCTCGACCGCGCATTGTCGTGGATCCAGGACGACGAGCTGATGGAAGTGACGCCGAAGTCGATCCGTCTGCGCAAGATGTTCCTTGATGCCAACGACCGCAAGCGGTTCGAAAAGCAGCGTGCATCGCAGGGCTGAACCTGCGGAAAAACTGGTTATTATGAAACCCCGGTCAGCTTGGCCGGGGTTTTTGTCTGTGTAACCGCCACCTGTGCGCTTGCGAGAACGGTTAAAAAAGCGTTAAATTTCGGAAAGGACAGATAAACTGTCTCTCGCGGTGGCCGGCATGACGTCGGTGCCGGTCCAACGAGGCGGAAGTGACGTTATGAAGACGTTGTCGATAGACATGCGCTTGGCAGGCCCGACGGATGCGGCGGCGATTGCCGATGTTCATCGCAGTGCCTGGCAACATGCCTATTCCGGGATCATTCCGCACCGTGCGCTCACGCGCATGATCGAGCGCCGCGGCGAGGCCTGGTGGCGCAAGGCCACGCGGGGGCCCGCCACGATCCTCGTCGTCGAAGTGGCCGGGATTGTTGCCGGTTATGCTTCGCTTGGCCTGAACCGGGCTCGCGCCCTGCCGCACGAAGGCGAGATTTACGAGCTTTATCTGCGTCCGGAATATCAGGGCGTCGGTCTCGGTCATTCCCTGTTCCACGAAGCCCGCCGCCTGTTGAAGTCACTCGGCTGCGAGGGCATGGTGGTCTGGTGCCTGGAAGACAGCGAGATTGCCGCGAACTTCTTTCGCTCGAATGGTGGCGTCGATGCCGTCGAGGGCATGGAGGATTTCGACGACGTGCACCTGAAGAAGCTCGGCTTCATCTGGAACTGACGCCGTCTTGTCGTCCTCTCATTCGACCACGTAACCTGCCGGCCAGCTGAACGTCCGTTCACTGACGAGTTCACCGCGTTTACCCACCCATTCCGGTTCCTGCATGCCGCAGGCAAAGTCCGCTGCCGTGTCGTCGGCCATCTGACGGGCTTTTTCATTGGCATCCGGATTGGCCTTGGCATCGACAAGCGCCACCATGCAGGAGCCGCCATAGTCCACCGTCCCGACGCGCGAAACGACCAGGATCTCGCCGCGCGATGCGCGGGTCGAGCTTCCGTCCGGGCCAGGATTGTCGATGAACCAGCGGAGGATCGCAGCAAACGGCTTGCCTTGATCGTCGAGCCGCCACTCGACCTTCGTGTTGATGTGGTTGAAGGCGGAGAAGCTCTCGAAAGCGCCGTCGATCAGTTCCTGATCGACATGGCCATAGAAGACACTCTGGCGCAGGTCGCCTTCCTTGAAATAGACCGGATAATCCCGATAGCCCTTGCATTTGAGGGAACCACCCATCGGATCCTCAGACAGTGTCTGGCAGTTGTCCAGGTCAAGGTCGGTATAGACGCTCTCGTTGGCTGCGGCAGATGTCGGTTCCATCGGCAAGCTCATTGCGAATATGACGATCGGCAAGATCCAATTGGTCTTCATGATACGTTTCCCCTCCCTTGGCACCTTCGGCCGTTGTGTCACCCAAGCTTCACCCAAAGCCGTGTTGCATTGCGCCATATTTCGCATTAGGTAGCGCGAGAATTCAACACTCTACGGGGTCCAGACATGCGTATCGATGCAATTGCCATTGGCAAGAACCCGCCGGAAGACATCAACGTCATCGTTGAGGTTCCGGTTGGCGGCCAACCGATCAAGTACGAAATGGACAAGGACGCCGGCACGCTCGTCGTCGACCGCTTCCTCTACACCCCGATGACCTATCCGGGCAATTACGGCTTCGTGCCGCACACGCTCTGCAAGGACGGCGATCCGCTGGATGTCCTGATCTGCAACACCCGTCCGCTGGTGCCCGGCTGCGTGATCAATGTGCGCCCGATCGGCGTCATGATGATGGAAGACGATGGCGGCATGGATGAGAAGATCCTCGCCGTTCCGGTGCCGAAGCTGACGCGCCGCTACGACAAGATCGCCAACTACACCGACCTTCCGGAAATTACGCTGAAACAGATCCAGCACTTCTTCGAGCATTACAAGGATCTGGAGCCCGGCAAGTGGGTGAAGATCGGCGACTGGATGGATGTCGATGCCGCCAAGAAGATCATCCTGGAATCGATCCAGCGCGCCAAGGACGAGAAGTAAGCCGGAAACGGCGCCTCACGCGATTGAAGTTTGAAAATCCTCCGGGTCGTTCCGATCCGGAGGATTTTTTGTATTGGGTCAGATCATCGTTCCGCGATCAGGCAACCAGCGGGAAAATGCTGTTCCACAGGAAGGACCGCAGGAAGAAGATGATGAGAAGGACGATGATCGGCGAAATGTCGATGCCGCCGAGATCGGGCAGGACGCGGCGGATCGGGCGCAGAACGGGTTCGGTGACATTGTAGAAGAACTGGCCGAGCGACGCGACAAAGCGATTGCTCGAATTGATCACGTTGAACGCGTACAGCCACGAGAAGATCGCGCTCCCGATCAGTATCCAGGTAAAGATGCTCAGGGCGAGGTCGATCGTCTGAAAGAGGGCAACCATTCAAGTCTCCATTTCTTGGTTGACAGAGATGTAGACATTGGCGACTTAACGGACAAGTGGAAGGGGCCCACGCAATCCGAATCATGTTTAACGCAGGGGCCTTCTCCCGCAGCTCAAGGTTTTTCGACCATGCACCCGTCCTCGGCCGACGACCGTTTCGCGGCGTTCCGCCACTCCTCCTACGCGCGCTTCTTCTTTGCCCGCTTCCTCGGTGCCTTCGCGACCCAGATCCTCAGCGTCTCGGTCGGCTGGCAGATGTATGACAAGACGGGGAGTGCCTTCTATCTCGGTCTGATCGGGCTGGTGCAATTTCTGCCGTCGCTGCTCCTGATCCTGGTGACGGGCTCCGTCGCCGACCGCTACAACCGCCGCGCCATCGTGGCCGCTTGCATGGTGCTCAGCGCGATATGTGGCGGTGCCCTGCTGGCGCTGACGATCGCGGATGCCTTCGAGCCGACGATCGTCTTTGCCATTCTCGTCGTCTTCGGTATCGAACGCGCCTTTGCCGCGCCCGCCGTCCAGTCGCTCAGCCCCAATCTGGTGCCGCCGAAGGATCTGTCGAATGCGGTGGCGTGGAACTCGTCCTCGTGGCAAACGGCGTCGATCGTCGGCCCGGTCGCGGGCGGCCTGTTGTACGGTGCAAGCCCGACGATTGCCTATTCCGTCTGCTTCCTGTTCTTCGTTGCGGCGGCTATTCTCGTTTTCACCATTCCGCGCCCGCCGCAGCGCGTTTCCAACAAGGCGGTGACGCGTGACAGCCTGCTTGCGGGCTTCCGCTTCATCTTCGGCGAAAAGGTCGTGCTCGGCGCGATTTCGCTCGATCTTTTTGCCGTCCTTCTCGGTGGCGCGATTGCGTTGATGCCGGTCTTTGCGCGCGACATCCTGACACTTGGGCCCTGGGGCCTCGGTCTCCTGAGGGCCGCACCCGGTGTCGGCGCCATCGCGGTCGCCATTGCGCTCGCGAGCTTCCCGATTCGCCACAATGCCGGGACCTTCATGTTTGTTGGCGTCGCCCTGTTTGGTGTCGGTACGGTGCTGTTCGGTCTTTCCGAAACCGCATGGGTGTCGATCCTGGCGCTGATGTTGATGGGGGCGGCCGACATGGCCTCTGTCTATGTGCGCGAGACGCTGATTGCACTTTGGACGCCGGACGAAGTGCGTGGACGTGTGAATGCCGTCAACATGGTCTTTGTCGGGGCGTCCAACGAACTTGGTGAATTCCGCGCAGGCACCATGGCGCATTTCATCGGTCCGGTTCCAGCCGTCGTTATCGGTGGCTTCGGAACGCTGGCGGTTGCCGTGATATGGGCTTTGGGCTTCCCGCAATTGCGCAAGATCGACGGTCTTGAGGCGCCGGAACGTCACGAGGCGCGTTGAGGCGCCTCGAAAATCAGATCGAGAAAATCGGATAGCCAAGCCTTGAGCGGCCCGTCGAAGATCATCCGGCCTTCAAGATGCTCGCGGCCCTGTTGCGCATTCGGCAGCACGAAACGGTGCGCCCCATGCACGACCCAGCGATGCATCATGGCGCGCGTCAGTTCCGCGTGAAATTGCACGGCCCAAGCATTTTCACCATAGCGGAAGGCCTGGTTGGGATAGATGTCACCGGTCGCCAGCAGCTTGGCGCCATGGGGAAGCGAGAAACCCTCCCGGTGGAAATGATAGACCATTTTCGGCCATGGCATCAGAAGGCGGCCATGCTCCGTGGGTCGGATCGGGTACCAGCCGATTTCGGTGCGCTCTTCGCGATCCGCCTCGACCTTGCCGCCGAGATGACGCACCAGCATCTGGGCGCCAAGGCAGATGCCGAGGAAGGGTTTGTTTTCCTTGAGCGGCACGTCGAGCCAGCTGATCTCCTGCCGGACGAAGTCATCGGGATCATTGGCGCTCATCGGACCGCCAAAGACCACGGCGCCGGCGTGACCGGCCAGGGTGTCCGGCAGTGACTGGCCAAGAACGGGCCGCCGGATGTCGAGTGGATAGCCTTTCTCTTCCAGCATTTGCCCCACCCGTCCCGGGCTGGATCGCTCCTGATGCAGGACGATCAGGACTGGCTGCTTGATTGGGCTAGTTCCGGTTCGTCGGTCAGAGGGCATCGTCGGTGGCTCCAAGGCCGGCCCTCTGGGCGGCCTCCTGCCGTTGGGTGATGCGCTCGCGACCCGAAACGCCCAGGAGATCGGCGACGCGCCAGATCGCGTGATCTTCCATCTCGCTGCGTTTCCCGTCGGCATAGACGATGTCCCAGAGAATGCCGACCAGTTGCTGCCGCTCCGTTTCGTCCAGATGGCGTTTCAGATCATTGGTGAAGCGGTAATAGTCCACCGCCTCGTTTTCTGCTTGTTGGCCCGCAGCTAGAACGGCGTCGAGCTGATCACCCTCCAGGCCATACTGCTCCTTGAGAATC
The DNA here is from genome assembly GCF_003610655.1 of Rhizobium sp. AG855. Lineage (NCBI taxonomy): Bacteria > Pseudomonadati > Pseudomonadota > Alphaproteobacteria > Hyphomicrobiales > Rhizobiaceae > Rhizobium > Rhizobium sp. AG855. Next base: position 341,700 of record NZ_RAQG01000004.1, read on the forward strand.
GCACGCAGCTTGTCGCGCTCGACATCCTGCACGACACCATCGGACTCCATCACCTGGAAACAGAGTGCTGCCATGGCCACGCGCGGGTCATCATGAGCAAAGATTGCCTTCGGATGATCCTGCATGACGGACTGAAAGAAGGTCTGGAGGCGATCGAGCAGCATCGGGTTCCTGTCAGAACAGCTTGAGGCGGGTCTTGGGTTCGGCAGTGGCGAGCGACGGGTCCTTGACGCCAGGGTCATCCGGCGGTCTGCCGAAAAAGGGCTCCGGGCTCTTGACCTCAATCGGTGCTGCGGCTGCCGTCTCGGCAGGCGCTCTGGGTTTGCTGCTCTGGACATCGGCATTCGGTTTGGGGGTCGACTTCGCCCGGTCGACCACAACAACGTCCGGCTCGATTACCTCTATGGGGTCCGATTCTGCTATTGTCTTGTCGCTGATGGGTGGCAGCGAAGCAAGCGCCTGCTCTCCCTGAGACAGACTACCCTCTTCAACCGGGCCTTCGAGCTGGTCGAAGGGCATCTTCCATTCGAAGGCATCAAGGCGACCCGTGACGGGCGAGATTGGCATCCAGCGTTCAGACACATGGCCGTCGGCCACCCATGCCGGGTCCCGAGGCGCCTTCAAAGCCTGGCCCATCCAGTGGCGGATGCGGCCCTGGTCGCCCGTCTCGGCTTCCTCGATGTCAGCCAGCAGCAGATAGACGCGTTCGCGCGATCCCATGCGGGCGGCGGCTTCGGCCTTGGCCCGAGCACGCTTGAAATCCTGCGCATCAAGGGCCGCTTCGGCGACTGCAAGCAGGGATTCGTAGTTGTTCGGCTTCAGGGCTTCCAGCTTTTCCGCTTTCTTCAAACGGTCGGCGGCACTGTCACCGCTTCTCGCTCGCAGATAGGCGGCGGCGATTTCCGGATGGGGCTCGATCTTCCAGACTTGCTCCAGCGTGCTTGCCGCCTTGCGCAAATTGTCTTCGCGGACATAGGCTTTGGCAGCCACGATGGCCGCAGGAACCAGATCCTTAGCCAGCTTAAGAGCCTTCAGCGCGCTATCGCGGGCAGCCGCCGGTTCGGCCTCCAGCTGGTCCTGGGCGCGTGCCGTCAACAGCACGGCCTTCAGGCGGTCGGCCTCATGGCGATCGAGAACATTGGCGATGCGCTGCTGGTCCAGCAGGCGGATCGCGTCGTCCCAATGGCCGGCGCGGCAGCGATATTCGAGTGTCGCCTTGGCAGCCCACGGAAGATAGGGCGCGTGTTCGGCGGCTGTCTCGGCATATTGTCGGGCGGCTTCATGTGCGCCCAGACGGTTCGCCTCGACAAACAGGCCGCGCAAGCCCAGTTCGCGGGTTTCGGAGTCTTCTGACATTTCCTGATAGAGCCGGCGCGCTTCGTCGTGACGCCCTTCGATCAGGGCCGTCTGGGCGTCGAGCACGCGGATCAGCGGCTCCTGATCGGCACGGATCAAGCCACGGGCGCGGGCGCTCATCTTGCGAGCCAGCAGCGCGTTGCCGGCACCGGCTGCGATCAGCCCGGTCGACAGGGCCTGGTAGCCACGGTCACGCTTGCGGGCGCGGAAGAAGCGGCGCACGGAATGTGGCGATGTCCACAGTGTGCGGATCACCCACCAGAAGGCCATGACGAGGGCGACCAGAGCAACGAGCGCCGTGACTGCAACGAGCAAGGTCGTCTGGTAGCTCTGACCCTGCCAGACGAGCGAGATGTCGCCGGGGCGATCAGCAATCCAGGAAAAGCCGAAGCCGGCGGCAAGGATGAGGGCGAGGAAAAACAGAACCTTGAAGATCGTCGTCATGCCATCAGCCCCCATTTCCGGCGACGGTCTTGGACAAGGCGCCCGCAACCAGGTCTTCCGCCTCGATGCGGTTCTTCAGGGACTGGGCGAAGTCTGCCGATGCCGTCTTGCCGGCTTCCGGCAAGGTTTCCCATTCAAGCGAGGCCCCCTTCAGATCGCCGTTCTGCAGCTTGTTTTCAACGCGGGCGACGATGGCTTCGGGCGTCTCGCCTTCGACATTGCCAACGGGCCGCACTTTCACGAGAGACTTTGCGCTGGCAATCAGACGGTCCGTCCAGCCTTCGCCCACCTCCGGCTGGTTGATAGCGGTGAGGATGTCATCCGAGATCTGGCTGAAATCGCGCGACAGGTCCGAGCGGGACGGCAGGCCGGCGGAGGCCATGCGGGAGAGAGGCGCGATGGCAGGATCTTCGGGAGAGACGCTTTTCAGCGCGTCGAGCTCGGAGAGGAAAGGGCCACCGCGATCGATTGCGGTCTTTAGGCCAGCCAGTGCAATCGCACGGGCCATCTCGACGTCGCTGCGCGGCTCTTCGATCTTGCGCTCGGCCTCGGTCAGGCGCGTCTGGCTCTCGTTCAGAGCCTGAGCATTGCTGGCGATCTGGTCGCGTAATGCGGTGATCGACTGCTCGGCACCGGCAAGTTGGGTTCGCAGTTCCTCAACGACCGCCGGATCCACGCTCGGGGCCGATTGAGTGTCGTTCGCCTTCGCCTCCAAAGCGGCAATCCGCTCGACCAGGGCCGGATCCGTCGCTCGCGCTTCGGGAGCAGACGTCAGTCTGGCAATGTCTGCCTTCAGGGTTTCCAGTTCTGCATTGTCGATCGTGGGCGCGGTCGCCTGTTGTTGCGGGCCAATGCCGGGAATGACGCCGGCATATTGCATGCTGCCGGCGAGAGCCAGGGCGACCAGGCCGCCGAAGATGCCCGAGGCAATCAAGGCGGAAGTCGACGGTGAGACTGTCGGGGGCGTTTTGGATGCTGAGGGCTCCCCAGCCGATGAAGGCTCGGTTGTGGTGCCGCTCTCGGGGGCGATGGTCTGCGCTTCCAGTTCGGCGGGCGGCACGTCAACTGGTGTGGGCTCGACCGAGCTATCCGTTAGGGGATCGGGATCGACAGCTCCTTGGACCGGAGCAGCAGTCTCGTCCGTTCCGACGCCGACAGCGGCTTCCGTCTCGGTTGTCCGTGCCGTTTCCTCGGCCGTCAGTTCGATCGTGACCGGATCGTCCGGGGACTTCGATCGACGGGGTGGCTTTCCGGAAACCATGGCAACCTCTTCATTTCCCTAGATGGGTTTAAACGTAGTCAGTCCGTGCGGTGATGGGAAGGGTGCAGAACCATTTCCTTGTTCCCCGCTCTAGAGCAGATCAAGAAGTAAGTCCTCTCGAGGTTCCATCGGCCACACTGCATGAGCGCGAAAATCTTTCGGCAAGGCGGAGGCAATCTTGTGGCTAAGGCAGAGGAAGCGGATGTTTTTCATCGCGCCTGGAGAGGTCGGGAGCGATTCGATCAGTGCGACAAATTGCCGTGCGGTCTCCGAAGAATAGAGAAGGATGCAATCCGGCCGGGGTGTCAGGACCTCCTCTATGTGGTCTGTCTTCCATCGCTCAGGAACCATTCGATAACATTCGACAATCTCAATGCCGCGTGACGCATTTTCCAGGTTCTGCTCGAACTCAGGCGAACGGGGGGTGCCTGCGAGGTAGAGGATTGGATGTGCCGTGTCGCCAGAAACGGCTGCCAGAAGGCGGCGCGCCAGGGCTTCGCCGTCGCCACCGCCCGTTTCGACTTTGATGAAGCCGAGATCCCGGGCGGCGGTGGCGGTCGCCTCGCCAACAGCAAAGAGTGGCAGATGAAGATAACGCGACCTGTCGTCCTCGGACAGCCCGGCCAGCGCTCGGATGGCCTCGGCGCTTGTCACGGCCAAGGCGGCTGTCTGAGGTGACGGCCCTTGCCGCAGACCGTTGAGTCGATGTTCTGCCCGCATCAGCGGTAGCAGCACCGGCTGATGGCCGCGTTTCCTCAGTTCTGCGGCGGTGCGTTCGGCCGCAGGCATGGGGCGCGTCACCAGAACGCGCATCGCTCAGGCCCAGCTGTCGAAGAAGTCGGTGCCAGCCTTGCTGCGGACGGTCCCGCCGGCCGTCGCGCCGAGCACGGCGGCATCCGTCCGGCTTCCTTCGATTTCCACATCGTGCCAGCGACTACCATCGGGCGTGAGAATCATGCCTGCGAAGCGGATTGCATCGGCGTCCACGGTCGCATGGCCGGCGATCGGTGTGCGACAGGAGCCGTCCAGCGCCCCCAGAAAGGCACGTTCGCAGCTGACGGCGTCGAAGGTTTCCCGGTGGTTGATCGCTTCGAGCAGGTCGTTGACCCTCGCATCTCCGATGCGGCTTTCGATGCAGATCGCGCCCTGCGCGGGTGCCGGGGGGAAGTCGCTGGGATCGAGCAGTTCGGTCGGGATATCAGGTTTTCCGAGCCGCTTCAGTCCGGCAAAGGCGAGCAGCGTTGCATCCACCTCGCCATCGGCAAGCTTGCGCAGTCGCGTGTCGACAAGGCCGCGGAAGGTGATGACGTTGATATCCGGACGGATGCGTCGAATAAGCGCTTGCCGGCGGAGCGACGAAGAGCCGACGGTTGCACCATGCGGGAGTTCCTTCAGCGTCGGCGCGGTTCGTCCGACGACGGCGTCGCGCACATCCTCGCGCGGCAGGAAGGCCGACAGGAAAAGCCCATCCGGCAGTTTCGTCGGCATGTCCTTGGAGGAATGCACGGCGAAATCGAGGTCGCCGGAAATGAGCTGCTCCTCAAGTTCCTCAGTGAAAAGGCCCTTGCCGCCGATCTCGGAGAGGGCACGGTCGGTGATCCGGTCGCCCTTGGTCGAGAGGACGACGATCTCGAACATTTCCTCGGGAAGGCCATGGGCCACCATCAGGCGCGCGCGTGTCTCAGAAGCCTGCGCGAGCGCCAGCGGGCTGCCGCGCGTGCCGATACGGAAAGGTTTTGTTTGCATCCGAACTTGTCCGTTGTTACCGACAGGTTTCGTAGACCGGTTTCTCCGCAACCGCAATCAATGACAGGCTCCATGGCATCCAAACTGCGCATTCTGGGCATCGAAACCAGCTGTGACGAGACGGCAGCAGCCGTCGTCACGCGGATGGAAGACGGGTCTGCCGTCACCGAGGCCGACGTCGTCTTGAGCCAGTTGGACGAACACAGCGCCTATGGCGGCGTCGTGCCGGAAATTGCCGCGCGCGCCCATGTCGATGCGCTGGATACCCTGATCGAAGAAGCGCTGCAGCGCGCCGGCATCACGCTTTCCGAGGTTGATGCGATCGCCGCCACCTCCGGTCCGGGATTGATCGGCGGATTGCTGGTCGGGTTGATGACGGGCAAGGCGCTGGCCATGGCAGCAAACAAGCCGCTCTATGCAATCAATCATCTCGAAGGTCATGCTCTCACCGCGCGGCTGACCGATGGCGTCGCCTTTCCCTACCTGATGCTGCTCGTCTCGGGCGGACATACACAGCTCGTTCTCGTGAAGGGTGTCGGCGACTATGAGCGCTGGGGAACGACCATCGACGATGCGCTGGGCGAGGCCTTCGACAAGACCGCGAAGCTGCTGGGCCTGCCCTATCCCGGTGGCCCGGCGGTCGAGCGGGCGGCGGCCACAGGCGATGCAAAGCGCTTCGTCTTCCCGCGTCCACTGGTTGGTGAGGCGCGGCTCGATTTTTCCTTCTCCGGTTTGAAGACCGCTGTTCGCCAGGCTGCCGAAGGTATTGCCCCTGTGACGGATCAGGATATCGCCGATATCTGCGCGTCCTTCCAATATGCAATCTCCCGCACACTGAAAGACCGGATCGGGCGCGGCTTGCAGCGGTTTGCCGAGACATTTCCGGATGTCGATCAGCCTGCGCTCGTCGTTGCTGGCGGGGTCGCTGCCAACAAGGTGGTCCGGCAGACGCTCGACGAGCTCTGCGCTATCAATGGCTTCCGGTTTGTCGCACCGCCCCATCACCTATGCACCGATAATGCCGTGATGATCGCCTGGGCGGGGCTGGAGCGCATGGCGCTCGAGATGCCGGCCGATGAACTCGCCGTCGCGCCCCGGTCGCGCTGGCCGCTTGATGCGGATGCCAAGGCGCTGCTCGCCTACGGCAAGCGGGGGGCCAAGGCGTGAGTGTGTTTCCCGCCATTACTGTCGTTGGCGCGGGCGCCTTCGGCACGGCACTTGCTGCTGTCATTGCACAGACAGGCAAGGCGCAGACCCTGCTCTTGGGGCGCGACCCCACTGTTATGGCGGATCTCGCGCAGCTTCGTCGTCACGACGCCGCCTTGCCGGGCATCACGCTGCCGTCGAGCCTCCATTATTCCGCCAAGGCCGAAGACCTGGCGTCGGCCGATGTCGTGCTTTTTGCCATGCCGTCGCAGGCGCAAATCGCCGCTGCCGAGACCTACGGCCCGCATCTGAAGGCCGGTGTGCCCGTGGTGATCTGTGCCAAGGGCATCGAGAAGCAGACCTCGCGCCTGCTGACCGAAGTTCTGGAAAAGGCGCTTCCCAATCATCCGATCGCCGTTCTGTCTGGACCAGGATTTGCCGCCGATATTGCCAAGGGCCTGCCGACAGCCATGGCGGTTGCGGCGCAAGATCTTGCGGCGGCAGAAGAGCTGGCAAAGGCCATCTCCGGCCAGACTTTTCGCCTCTACGCGTCCGACGACCGGATCGGCGTGCAATTGGGCGGTGCCTTGAAGAATGTGCTCGCCATCGCCTGTGGCATCGTCGAGGGCATGGGACTGGGTGAGTCCGCCCGCGCTGCGCTCATCGCGCGCGGTCTTGCCGAAATGTCGCGGCTGGTCGAGGCGATGGGTGGACGCGGGGACACCGTGCGCGGCCTGTCCGGGCTCGGCGATCTCGTCTTGACCGCCACCAGCCACCAGTCGCGCAATTTGCGCTTTGGCCTGGCGCTTGGACGGGGTGAAGCGATCGCCGCTCAGGGCGGGGCGCTTGTCGAGGGCGCATTTGCTGCGGCCGTTGCCGCACGGCTTGCTGAGGGGCATCAGATTGAAATGCCGATCACATCGGCCGTTGCCGCCATCATCGATGGCCGACTGGATATTCCGACTGCCATCACCCAGTTGATGTCGCGGCCGATCACCACTGAATAGAAGCGCTTCCCTAGGAGAGACAAGATGCTGTTTGCCGTCATTTGCGCCGATAAACCCGATCACCTCAAGCTTCGTATGGAAACTCGCCCGCCCCATGTCGAGTGGCTGAATGGTCTCAACGCCGCCGGCCAGCTGAAGATTGCCGGTCCTTTTCTCGATGCCGCCGGCAAGCCCTGTGGCTCCATGCTGCTGATCGCGGCTGACGATATCGACGCCGCCCGTGCGCTGGCCGCACAGGACCCTTACGCCAAGGCCGGCCTGTTCGAGACGGTCGAGATCAAGCCCTATAACTGGGTCTTCAACAATCCGGAGGCATAAGCACGATGGCATTCTGGCTGTACAAGTCCGAGCCCTTCAAGTGGTCCTGGGAAATGCAGAAGGCCAAGGGTGAGGTCGGCGAGGAGTGGACCGGCGTGCGCAATTATCTCGCCCGCAACAACATGCGGGCGATGAAGATTGGAGACAAAGGCTTCTTCTATCACTCCAACGAAGGGCTCGAGGTCGTCGGCATCGTCGAGGTCTGTGCGCTGTCCCATCCGGATTCGACGGCCGAGGGCGATGCGCGCTGGGACTGCGTCGATATCCGCGCGGTCTGCGATATGCCGAAGCCGGTCAGCCTCAAGGACGTCAAGGCGAACGAGAAACTCGCCAAGATGGCCCTCGTCACCTCGATGCGGCTTTCTGTTCAGCCGGTGACGGATGACGAGTATTTCGAGGTCTGCCGCATGGGTGGTCTCGAGAATCCTCCGCTCTGAGCGACCAGACCCGTGAAGACCGATCCGGAGCAATTCATCCTCGGCAATACCAGCCCGATCGCGCCGCCACATGTGCCGGAGATCCGGCTCCATCTGGCAAGTGAGGTGCATGACCTCTGGCTGAAGACGGAGGAAGATCTGGAAGCGATCGGCCTGCCGCCGCCGTTCTGGGCCTTTGCCTGGGCGGGAGGCCAAGGGCTGGCCCGTCATGTCCTCGATTATCCTGAGATTGTCCGGGGCAAGCGGGTGCTTGATTTCGCCAGCGGCTCCGGGCTCGTGGCAATCGCTGCAGCGATCGCGGGTGCCAGCGAGGTGCTGGCCGCCGACATTGATCCTTGGGCGCGGACGGCTGTGCGGCTCAACGCCGCGCTGAACGGTGTCACGCTTGCCTTCACCGATGACGACCTGATCGGACTGTCGGTGGATGTTGACGTCGTGCTGGCCGGAGATGTGTTTTACGACAGCGCCTTCGCGCAATCCCTGACGCTGTGGTTCGAGCAACTGGCGAAATCAGGATGCGAGGTTCTGGTCGGCGATCCGGGCCGCAGCTATCGCCCCACAGCGCGGCTGGAGCCGCTGGCCACATACATGGTGCCGGTGACTCGCGTCCTGGAAGACGCCGAGATCAAGAAGACGACGGTCTGGCGCTTCGTCTAGCGGCGGGGCCTGATCACACAGACCCCAGCTTCGAAAGAGCAGGCGCTATCTTCGTTTTCCGCCGAGATTTCAATGATCTGGACCGCGGGTGCGGGGGCAACTGCCGAGCGGTGGGCCGAGCGTCTGTCGAAGGCGAAAAAGATACCGTTGCCCCTGATGCGCACAGCGGACAGGTTGCCGACAAACGTGCCGACGCCGGGCACGACCGATGGCAATCCGCTGCCGCTGATGATGCTTTGGTCGTGGTGATGCCGGTGCGCATACCGATCCGCCATGTTGTCTTCCGCCGAAGCGGCGGTCGCGGCAAGAAGGATAGGGAGTGCGGAGGCCAGGGCTACGCGAAACAGATGCATCGGGTCACTCTCCGGATCATGGTTAACCAGGTGTTAACGCAGCATGCCGCATAAAGTGGCTAAAGTCATCCAATGACTTGGTTTTTTCGTAGTGAAAGTGGCGTCGATGCGTGATGCTAAAGTTCTATTCACGCGAATCGATTAAATTGAAATCGTCAAGCGAATGTGCTTGTCGTCCGGGGTTTCGAGGATTAAACGTCCCCCTGATGCGATGCACCACAAACGTTATGATGCATTGCAAACAGTATGTCCGTATCATCGGACCGCATCGAGACGCCGCGAGGTTTAGATGGCGAATGTGACAAAAAACCGGCCTCTGTCGCCGCACCTGCAAATCTACAAGCCTATTCCCACCATGGTCATGTCGATCCTGCACCGCATCACAGGCGGCGCTCTGTATTTCGGCACCGTCCTGGTTGCGTGGTGGCTGATCGCTGCTTCAACCGGCGCTGACTATTTCGAATGGGTCAACTGGTTCATGGGCACAATCCTGGGTCGCCTGATCCTGTTCGGCTTCACCTGGGCGCTGCTGCATCACATGCTGGGTGGGATGCGCCATCTAATGTGGGATGTCGGCTACGGCTTCGACAAGCATTTTTCTACGAAGCTCGCCAAAGCGAACATCATCGCGTCAATCGTCCTGACCCTGGTCGTCTGGGTCATCGCCTACATCATCCGTACCTGAGGCATTTTTCCATGGATATGCGCACTCCGCTCGGTAAGGTCCGTGGCCTTGGCTCCGCCAAGGACGGGACGGAACACTTCTGGCGCCAACGAATGACCGCCGTCGCCAACATCCCGCTGATCCTCTTCTTCGTCGGCTTTCTGGTGATGTACAACGGCGCCCCGTATGCCGAAGTCGTCGGCGCATTGTCGCACCCGCTGGTCGCGGTGGTCATGGCCCTGGTCCTGATCTCGGCGCTGATCCATATGAAACTCGGCATGCAGGTGATCATCGAGGACTATGTCCATGCAGAGATCCCCAAGCTCCTGCTCCTGATGCTCAACACATTCTTTGCGATCCTGATCGGTGGCCTCTGTCTTTTCGCCATCTTGAAGATCGCTTTCGTAGGGTAATTCAACATGGCAACCATTCATAACTTCGCCCAGACCGGCAAGGCCTATACCTATGTTGACCATTCCTACGACGTGGTCGTGGTGGGTGCCGGCGGCGCCGGTCTTCGCGCGACGCTCGGCATGGCCGAACAGGGCTTCAAGACGGCCTGCATCACCAAGGTCTTCCCGACCCGTTCGCACACGGTTGCGGCCCAGGGCGGTATTGCCGCTTCGCTCAACAACATGACGCCGGACTGCTGGCAGTGGCACCTTTATGACACCGTCAAGGGTTCCGACTGGCTCGGCGACGTTGACGCCATGCAGTATCTCGCCATGGAAGCGCCGAAGGCGGTCTATGAGCTCGAGCATTACGGCGTTCCCTTCTCGCGTAACGAGGAAGGCAAGATCTACCAGCGCCCGTTCGGCGGCCACATGCAGAACTACGGCGAAGGCCCGCCGGTCCAGCGCACCTGTGCTGCGGCCGACCGTACCGGTCACGCCATCCTGCACACGCTCTACGGCCAGTCGCTGCGCAACAACGCGGAATTCTTCATCGAGTATTTCGCGCTCGACCTGATCATGTCGGATGACGGCAGCCGCTGCACCGGCGTCGTCGCCTGGAACCTCGACGACGGAACGATCCATCGCTTCTCGGCCAAGATGGTCGTGCTGGCAACCGGTGGTTATGGCCGCGCCTATTTCTCGGCGACCTCCGCGCATACCTGCACCGGCGACGGTGGTGGCATGATCGCCCGCGCCGGCCTGCCGCTGCAGGATATGGAATTTGTCCAGTTCCACCCGACCGGTATTTACGGCGCCGGCTGCCTGATCACGGAAGGTGCGCGCGGCGAAGGCGGTTACCTCGTCAATTCCGAAGGCGAGCGCTTCATGGAGCGCTACGCGCCGTCGGCCAAGGATCTTGCCTCGCGTGACGTTGTTTCCCGTTGCATGACGATGGAAATCCGTGAAGGCCGCGGCGTCGGCAAGAACAAGGACCACATCTTCCTGCATCTCGATCACCTCGATCCGGCCGTCCTCCACGAGCGCCTGCCGGGCATCTCGGAATCGGCGAAGATTTTTGCCGGTGTCGACGTGACGCGCGAGCCGATCCCAGTGCTGCCGACCGTGCATTACAACATGGGCGGCATTCCGACGAACTATTGGGGCGAAGTGCTGAACGCCGATTCAAGCAATCCGGAGCGGGTCATTCCGGGCCTGATGGCTGTCGGTGAAGCGGGCTGCGCCTCGGTTCACGGTGCAAACCGTCTCGGCTCCAACTCGCTGATCGACCTCGTGGTCTTCGGCCGCGCCGCTGCCATCCGGGCTGCCGAAGTGATTGACCGCACGTCGCCGATTCCGGCTCTCAACATTGCCGCCTGCGACAAGATCATGGACCGCTTCGACAATACGCGTCACGCATCCGGCCAGACGCCGACTGCCGTGCTGCGCGACAAAATGCAGCGTGCCATGCAGGAAGACGCGGCCGTGTTCCGCACGCAGGAATCGCTGGAAAGCGGTTGCCAGCGTCTGTCGGCCATCTGGAAGGAGCTGCCTGACATCAAGGTCACCGACCGCTCGATGATCTGGAACTCCGATCTGGTCGAGACGCTTGAACTGCACAACCTCATGGCCAATGCGATCACCACGGTCTATGGCGCCGAGGCCCGCAAGGAGAGCCGTGGTTCGCATGCACGCGAAGACTACACTTCAGGCCCATTTGCCGGCCGCGACGACGAGAACTGGCGCAAGCATACGCTCGCCTGGGTCTCCGAAGCGGGTGACGTCAAGCTGGACTACCGTCCGGTGCACACCGAGCTCATCGCCGAAGGCATCGATCCTTACAAGATCGCGCCGAAGGCCCGTGTGTACTGATTTGAGGAACTCATCATGGTTGAACTCGCTCTCCCCAAGAATTCCCAGGTCACCGAAGGCAAGGTTTGGCCGAAGCCGGCCGGTGCCAAGAATGTGCGCGAATACCGGATCTATCGTTGGAACCCCGACGATGGGGCCAATCCGCGCATCGATACCTATTACATCGATGTCGATGATTGCGGCCCGATGGTTCTGGATGGCCTTCTCTACATCAAGAACAACATCGACCCGACGCTGACGCTGCGCCGGTCCTGCCGTGAGGGCATTTGCGGGTCCTGCGCGATGAATATCGATGGGACCAACACGCTTGCCTGCACCAAGGGCATGGACGACATCAGCGGTACGGTGAAGGTCTATCCTCTGCCGCATATGCCTGTCGTCAAGGATCTAGTTCCCGATCTCAGCAACTTCTATGCCCAGCATCGCTCGATCGAGCCCTGGCTGAAGACGGTCTCGCCGCCGCCGGCCAAGGAGTGGAAGCAGAGCCACGAGGATCGTCAGAAGCTCGACGGTCTCTACGAGTGCATTCTCTGCGCCTGCTGCTCGACCTCCTGTCCGAGCTACTGGTGGAACGGCGACCGTTATCTTGGGCCCGCTGTTCTGCTGCAGGCCTATCGCTGGCTGATTGATAGCCGCGATGAAGCGACCGGCGAGCGCCTCGACAACCTCGAGGATCCCTTCCGCCTTTATCGCTGCCATACGATCATGAACTGCGCGCAGGCATGCCCCAAGGGCCTCAATCCGGCCAAGGCAATTGCCGAAATCAAGAAGATGATGGTCGAGCGTCGCAGCTGATCGCCGTTCACGACATTGCGAGGCCGCCCGGAACCTGTTTCGGGCGGCCTTACTTTGTCCGTATAGTGCCGGCTATAGATCGCGCGCGATAGGAACTTGATTAACCATATCGACGTAACATATTTCTAACCCAGTTGTACGGCAGGTTGCGACGCAGGTCGCAAAAGCGGGAGCATAATGATGAAATTGAGCCATGCGGTCACCGGCGCAGCCATTCTTCTGGCGCTGGTAGGTTGCCAGAGGACCTCCTATAGCGACATGAATTCGGGCAACAGCGCTCTGCCGCCCCTTCAGGCGCAGCCGGTTCCTTCCGTTCAGTCAGGCCAGCTGCCGCCGCCCGGTGGCGCCAATGCCTCGCAGTTCCCGGCAGCACCCGCCAACACGGCCGCTGCCGTTGGAACCGGTGCGGCTCCCGGAACCGCGCTCGATGTGACCAAGGAATCCATGGTCGGCAACTGGCGTGTTCAGAGCGCAGGCTCGAGCTGCGACATGTTCCTGACGCTGACCAATCTCGGAAGCGGCTCGCGTGGTGGTACCCGCGGTTGCGCCGGCGAGCTGACCGCCATGGGCTCCTGGGAGGTCGCGGGCAAGCAGGTGCTGCTCAAGGATCGCAACGGCAACACCATCGGCAGCCTCTACAAGACGGCGGATGCCCGTTTCGACGGCACCACCAGCTCTGGCCAGCCGGTCAGCCTGAGCCGCTGATTTCCTCCCCATACTGCGGCGGCCGCCCGGCCGTCGCTGAGGCCTGATCCCATGCAGCCCATTCCCGATTATGCGCTCAGCGTCGTCGAACAATTGCGCGCGATGACGGAGGCCGGCACCCTGCAGGCGGATCCTGCCCAGCTCCAGGTTGCCGGCAAGCTCGACCGGATCCTGACAGAGCTCAAGGCCCGCAAGCCTGCCGCAAAGTCGAGCGCGCTCGGCTGGATGTTCGCCCAGCGCCGCAAGCCGCAGACCCCCATCATGGGCCTCTACGTTCACGGCAGCGTCGGTCGTGGCAAGACCATGCTGATGGACCTGTTCTTCAAGCTCGCGCCGATTGAAAAGAAGCGCCGCGCCCATTTTCACGAATTCATGGCCGATGTGCACGGCCGCATCCATGCGCATCGGCAGAAACTCAAGGCGGGGGAGACCAAGCAGGCCGACCCTGTCCCGCCTGTGGCAGCGGCTCTGCGGGATGAGGCTCAGCTCCTTTGCTTCGATGAGTTCGCCGTCACCGACATCGCGGATGCGATGATCCTGGCGCGCCTGTTCACCGAATTGTTCGCGCGCGGCTGCATTCTGGTTGCCACGTCGAATGTGGAGCCCGACAATCTCTACCGGGACGGACTGAACAGGGGGCTGTTCCTGCCCTTCGTCTCCCTGCTTCAGCGATATGTCGAGGTGTCATCGCTCGACTCGCCGACCGACTACCGCCTTGAAAAGCTGGAGAGCCTTCCTGTCTATGTGGCGCCGCTTTCCCCTGAAACGTCGGCGAGTATGGATCGCGCCTGGGGGCGCGTCATCGGGGGGAAGCCTGAAGTTCCCGCGACGATCGAGATGAAGGGGCGGGTTGTCGAGATCCCGAGAGCTTCTGGACGGCATGCACGCTTCACCTTTGACGAACTCTGCGCGCGTCCGCTGGGCGCCTCCGACTACCTCGCCATTGCAGAACGCTTCGATGTCGTCTTCGTCGAAAACATCCCGCATCTGGGGCCGGAGAAGCGGAACGAGACGAAGCGCTTCATCATCCTGATCGATGCCCTTTACGATGCCCGCGTGCGGCTCTTTGCCTCGGCAGTCGCCATGCCAGAGGCGCTTTTGACGGCGAAGAAGGGTACCGAAGGGTTTGAATTCGACCGCACCGTTTCGCGCCTTTTCGAGATGCGCAGCGCCGACTATCTCGCGGATCACGAGCGCATGCGCGGCAAAACGTGACGGATGCATGACATAAATTTTGACGTTTACGTAAGAATTTTACGTTCTAACCGATTGAAATTTATGAACGGAAAATTATCGATTGCGATTCTATTGGGTTGGGTCTATGCGGTCTGTCCACAAGGGCAGGCTAACACTCCGTCTTGACCTTGGTTTTGGATCTAAAAGGAAGCTCTGCAATGGCGCGCAAAAAGATCGCTCTTATCGGTTCTGGAATGATTGGTGGAACGCTGGCGCATCTCGCCAGTCTGAAGGAACTCGGCGATATCGTCCTGTTCGACATTGCTGACGGCATCCCGCAGGGCAAGGGTCTGGATATCGCCCAGTCCGGTCCGGTCGAAGGATTCAATGCCAAGCTTTCCGGCGCAAGCGACTACGCTGCGATCGAAGGCGCTGACGTCTGCATCGTGACTGCCGGTGTTGCCCGCAAGCCCGGCATGAGCCGCGACGACCTGCTCGGCATCAACCTCAAGGTCATGGAACAGGTCGGCGCCGGCATCAAGAAATATGCTCCGAACGCCTTCGTCATCTGCATCACCAACCCGCTCGACGCGATGGTCTGGGCGCTGCAGAAGTTCTCCGGCCTTCCGGCCAACAAGGTCGTCGGCATGGCTGGCGTGCTCGACTCCGGTCGTTTCCGCCACTTCCTGTCGGAAGAATTCAACGTTTCCGTCCAGGACGTCACCGCCTTCGTTCTCGGCGGCCACGGCGACACGATGGTGCCGCTCGCTCGCTACTCCACCGTCGGCGGCATTCCGCTCACTGACCTCGTCAAGATGGGCTGGGTCACCAAGGAGCGTCTGGAAGAAATCATCCAGCGCACCCGTGATGGCGGCGCCGAAATCGTCGGCCTCTTGAAGACCGGTTCGGCCTATTATGCGCCTGCTGCTTCCGCCATCGAGATGGCCGAGTCCTACCTCAAGGATAAGAAGCGCGTCCTGCCTTGCGCTGCCTATCTCACCGGTCAGTACGGCGTGAAGGACATGTATGTCGGCGTGCCCGTCATCATCGGCGAAGGCGGTGTCGAACGCATCATCGAGATCGACCTGAACAAGGCCGAGGAAGAAGCCTTCCAGAAGTCTGTCGGTGCCGTCGCCAGCCTCTGCGAAGCCTGCATCAATATCGCCCCGGCTCTCAAGTAACAGCCTTTCGGCCCGCACAGGGCGGCCCAAGACAGGGACACGACGATGAACATTCACGAATACCAGGCCAAGGCTCTTCTGAAGAGCTTTGGCGCACCGGTCGCCGAAGGTGTGGCGATCTTCTCCGCGGAAGAAGCCGAAGCTGCTGCCAAGCAGCTTCCCGGCCCGCTCTACGTGGTCAAGAGCCAGATCCATGCTGGTGGTCGCGGCAAGGGCAAGTTCAAGGAGCTGCCGGCGGAAGCCAAGGGCGGCGTGCGCCTCGCCTTCTCGATCGACGAAGCCAAGGCGCATGCCAAGGAAATGTTCGGCAACACGCTGGTGACCGCCCAGACGGGCGAAGCCGGTAAGCAGGTCAACCGCCTCTACATCGAAGACGGCGCCGACATCGCCCGCGAACTCTACTGCTCGCTGCTCGTTGATCGCTCGGTCGGTCAGGTAGCCTTCGTTGTTTCGACGGAAGGTGGCATGGACATCGAAGCTGTTGCCCATGACACGCCGGAAAAGATCCACACGATCGCGATCGATCCGGAAGCCGGTGTGACGGCTGCCGACGTTGCCAAGATCTCGGCAGCGCTCGAACTTTCCGGCGCTGCTGCCGAAGACGCCAAGTCGCTTTTCCCGATCCTCTACAAGGCCTTCTCCGAAAAGGACATGGCGCTGCTTGAGATCAACCCGCTGATCGTCATGAAGAACGACCATCTGCGCGTGCTCGACGCCAAGGTCTCCTTCGACGGCAACGCTTTGTTCCGTCACGACGACGTTCGCGCGCTGCGTGACGAAACGGAAGAAGACTCCAAGGAAATCGAAGCCTCCAAGTGGGACCTCGCCTATGTCGCCCTCGACGGCAATATCGGCTGCATGGTCAATGGTGCCGGTCTCGCCATGGCGACGATGGACATCATCAAGCTCTACGGCAAGGAGCCGGCGAACTTCTGTGACGTCGGCGGTGGCGCCGGCAAGGACAAGGTCGCGGCTGCCTTCAAGATCATCACGGCCGACCCGAAGGTCGAGGGCATCCTCGTCAACATCTTCGGCGGCATCATGAAGTGCGACGTCATCGCCGAAGGCGTTGTCGCCGCCGTGCAGGAAGTGGGCCTCAAGGTTCCGCTCGTCGTGCGCCTCGAGGGCACCAATGTCGAACTTGGCAAGAAGATCCTGAACGAATCCGGCCTCGCGATCACTGCGGCCGACGATCTGGACGACGCTGCCAAGAAGATCGTCGCGGCGATCAACGGCTAATCTCAAGGGACCTATCTGATGTCTATTCTTGTAAACAAGAACACAAAGGTCCTGGTTCAGGGCCTGACCGGCAAGACCGGTACCTTCCACACCGAACAGGCGCTTGCTTACTACGGCACGCAGATGGTCGGCGGTATCCATCCGAAGAAGGGTGGCGAAACCTGGACCGGATCGAAGGGCGAAAGCCTGCCGATCTTCGCCTCGGTTGCCGAAGCCAAGGAACGCACCGGTGCCGACGCATCGGTCATCTACGTTCCGCCGGCAGGCGCTGCTGACGCCATCATCGAAGCGATTGACGCCGAGATCCCGTTCATCACCTGCATCACCGAGGGCATCCCGGTCATGGACATGGTGAAGGTCAAGGCCAAGCTCGACAAGTCGAAGTCGCGCCTGCTCGGCCCGAATTGCCCGGGCATCCTGACGCCGGAAGAATGCAAGATCGGCATCATGCCGGGCTCCATCTTCCGCAAGGGTTCGGTCGGCATTGTGTCGCGCTCGGGAACATTGACCTATGAAGCCGTGTTCCAGACTTCGAATGAAGGTCTCGGACAGACGACCGCCGTCGGCATCGGTGGCGACCCGGTCAAGGGCACCGAATTCATCGACGTGCTGGAGATGTTCCTGGCCGATCCGGCCACGACCTCGATCATCATGATCGGCGAAATCGGCGGTTCGGCTGAAGAAGATGCGGCGCAGTTCCTCATCGACGAAGCCAAGAAGGGCCGCAAGAAGCCGATGGCCGGCTTTATCGCCGGCCGTACGGCTCCGAAGGGCCGCACCATGGGCCATGCCGGTGCTGTCGTTTCCGGCGGCAAGGGCGATGCGGAATCGAAGATCGCCGCCATGGAAGCAGCCGGCATCAAGGTTTCGCCCTCGCCGGCGCGCCTCGGCAAGACCCTGGTCGAAGTCCTCAAGGGCTGAGACTGACGACAATCAAGCCAGGCGAAGGATTGATCCGTCAATCCTTCGCCTGGATTTCGCATCTTTGAGGCGATTCGCATTCGAGGCGATCGTGAGCGGCGGGTCGGGCATCCGGCCATCAATTCAAGTCGGGAGGCGAGCCGAGATGCTCGCGAAACACCATGGGTAGGCAAGAAGCCAACGAGCAGTTTCTGATCACGTCCTTCCTCGACGGGCAGAATGCGGCCTATATCGAACAGCTTTACGCACGTTACGAAGAAGATCCCTCGTCGGTCTCCGACGAATGGCGGGCCTTCTTCAAGGCGCTGGCCGACAATCCGACCGATGTGAAGAAGGCCGCCAAGGGCGCCTCCTGGCAGCGCAAGAATTGGCCGATCGCCGAAGGCGGCGATCTCGTCAACGCGCTCGACGGAAACTGGGGCGTGGTCGAGAAGGCCATCGAGAAGAAGGTCCAGGCGAAGGCCGAAGCCACCGCTGCCTCGACCGGCAAGCCGGTCTCAGAAGCCGAGGTGCTGCAGGCGACGCGCGATTCGGTTCGCGCCATCATGATGATCCGTGCCTATCGCATGCGTGGTCACCTGCACGCGAAGCTCGACCCGCTCGGTCTCGCCGTTCCGGTCGATGACTATAACGAGCTGTCGCCGAGCAATTACGGCTTCACCGAAGCCGACTACGGCCGCAAGATCTTCATCGACAATGTGCTGGGTCTGGAATACGCCACGATCCCGCAGATGCTCGACATCCTGCAGCGCACCTATTGCTCGACGCTCGGTGTCGAGTTCATGCATATCTCCAATCCGGAAGAAAAAGCCTGGATCCAGGAGCGCATCGAAGGCCCCGGCAAGGGCGTCGAATTCACGCCGAACGGCAAGAAGGCCATCCTGCAGAAGTTGATCGAGGCCGAAGGCTTCGAACAGTTCATCGACGTCAAATACAAGGGCACGAAGCGCTTCGGTCTTGATGGCGGTGAGTCGCTGATCCCGGCGCTCGAACAGATCATCAAGCGCGGCGGTCAGGACGGTCTCGAGGAAGTCGTTCTCGGCATGGCCCATCGCGGCCGTCTGAACGTGTTGACCAACGTCATGCACAAGCCGCACCGCGCGGTGTTCCACGAGTTCAAGGGTGGATCCTTCAAGCCCGACGAAGTCGAAGGCTCGGGCGACGTCAAGTATCACCTCGGCGCCTCCTCGGACCGTGAGTTCGACGGCAACAAGGTGCATCTGTCGCTGACCGCGAACCCCTCGCATCTTGAAATCGTCAACCCTGTCGTCATGGGCAAGGCCCGCGCGAAGCAGGACCAGCTGGCCAAGGTCTTCGATGGCGACATCATTCCGCTGAAGGAGCGCGCCAAGGTTCTGCCGCTGCTGCTGCATGGCGATGCGGCCTTTGCCGGCCAGGGTGTCGTTGCGGAAATTCTCGGTCTGTCGGGCCTGCGCGGTCACCGCGTCGCCGGCACCATGCACTTCATCATCAACAACCAGATCGGTTTCACCACGAACCCGGCCTTCTCGCGCTCGTCGCCTTATCCGTCTGACGTCGCCAAGATGATCGAAGCGCCGATCTTCCACGTCAACGGTGACGATCCGGAAGCCGTCGTCTACGCGGCCAAGGTCGCGACCGAATACCGGATGAAGTTCCACAAGCCTGTCGTCGTCGACATGTTCTGCTATCGCCGCTTCGGTCACAACGAAGGCGATGAGCCGAGCTTCACCCAGCCGAAGATGTACAAGGAAATCCGCGCCCACAAGACGGTCGTCCAGGTCTATGGCGAGCGCCTGATCGCGGAAGGCCTGATCTCCGAAGGCGAACTCGAAAAGATGAAGGCCGACTGGCGCGCGCATCTCGAACAGGAGTTCGAGGCTGGCCAGAGCTACAAGCCGAACAAGGCTGACTGGCTGGATGGCGTCTGGTCTGGTCTCCGGACCGCCGACAACGCCGACGAGCAGCGTCGCGGCAAGACCGCCGTGCCGATGAAGCAACTCAAGGAAATCGGGCGCAAGCTGTCGACCATCCCCGAGGGGTTCAAGGCGCATCGCACCATCCAGCGCTTCATGGAAAACCGGGCGCAGATGATCGAAACGGGCGAAGGCATCGACTGGGCGATGGGCGAAGCGCTTGCCTTCGGTTCGCTGGCCATCGACGGCCACAAGATCCGTCTCTCCGGTCAGGATTGCGAACGCGGCACCTTTTCGCAGCGTCATTCGGTTCTCTACGATCAGGAAACCGAGGATCGCTACATCCCGCTCGCCAATCTGGCGCCGAACCAGGCCCGCTACGAAGTCATCAACTCGATGCTTTCGGAAGAAGCGGTCCTCGGTTTCGAATACGGCTATTCGCTGGCCCGTCCGAATGCGCTGACGCTCTGGGAAGCCCAGTTCGGCGACTTCGCCAACGGTGCCCAGGTCGTCTTCGACCAGTTCATCTCGTCGGGCGAACGCAAGTGGCTGCGCATGTCGGGTCTCGTCTGCCTTCTGCCGCATGGCTATGAGGGTCAGGGTCCGGAACACTCTTCCGCCCGCCTTGAGCGCTGGCTGCAGATGTGCGCCGAAGACAACATGCAGGTCGCCAACGTCACAACGCCGTCGAACTACTTCCACATCCTGCGTCGCCAGATGAAGCGCGACTTCCGCAAGCCGCTGATCATGATGACGCCGAAGTCGCTGCTGCGTCACAAGCGTGCAACGTCGAGCCTTGCCGAAATGGCCGGCGAAAGCTCGTTCCACCGCCTGCTGTGGGACGATGCCGAGGTTATCAAGGACGGCCCGATCAAGCTGCAGAAGGATGCCAAGATCCGTCGCGTCGTGATGTGCACGGGCAAGGTCTACTACGATCTGCTCGAAGAACGCGAAAAGCGCGGCATCGACGATATCTACCTGCTGCGTATCGAACAGCTCTATCCGTTCCCGGCCAAGGCGCTCATCAATGAGCTCTCGCGCTTCCGCAATGCGGAGATGGTCTGGTGCCAGGAAGAGCCGAAGAACATGGGCGCCTGGTCGTTCATCGATCCGTATCTGGAATGGGTGCTGGCGCATATCGATGCCAAGTATCAGCGGGTCCGCTACACCGGTCGTCCGGCTGCCGCCTCGCCGGCAACGGGCCTGATGTCGAAGCACCTTGCCCAGCTCGAAGCCTTCCTTGAGGACGCACTGGGCGGTTGATCCGCCCGGTTGCTCCCTCACAGACCGAAACGTTCTCTGACCAACGGAATTGAGATCATGGCCACTGAAATCCGCGTACCCACCCTCGGCGAATCCGTCAGCGAAGCCACCATCGGCACCTGGTTCAAGAAGGTCGGCGACACCGTCAAGGCCGACGAACCGCTCGTCGAACTGGAAACCGACAAGGTGACCGTCGAAGTCCCGTCGCCGGTCTCGGGCGTTCTGACTGAAATCGTCGCCCAGAACGGCGAGACCGTCGGTCTTGGTGCACTGCTCGGCCAGATCGCCGAAGGTGCTGCCGGTTCTGCCGGTGCCGCAGCGCCGGCTCCGGCCGCAGCTCCTGCCCCTGTTGCCGCTGCCGCTGCTGCACCCGCCGCCCCCTCTGCTATGCCGGCTGCTCCGGCCGCTGCCAAGCTTGCTGCCGACAACAACATCTCGACGTCCGATGTCGACGGCTCCGGCAAGCGCGGCCAGGTTCTGAAGGGTGACGTTCTGGCTGCTATCGCCAAGGGCCCTGCCGCATCGGCTCCGGCCGCTGCTCCGGCTGCTCCGCGCCCGGCCTCTTCGGCTGACGACGCATCGCGCGAAGAACGCGTAAAGATGACCCGTCTGCGCCAGACGATCGCCAAGCGCCTCAAGGACGCCCAAAACACGGCTGCCATGCTCACCACCTATAACGAGGTGGACATGAAGGCGGTCATGGACCTGCGCAACCGCTACAAGGACATCTTCGAGAAGAAGCATGGCGTTAAGCTCGGCTTCATGGGCTTTTTCACCAAGGCCGTCACGCATGCGCTCAAGGAACTGCCGGCGGTTAACGCCGAGATCGATGGCACGGACATCATCTACAAGAACTACTGCCACATCGGCGTCGCCGTCGGCACCGACAAGGGTCTGGTCGTTCCGATCGTGCGTGATGCCGACCAGATGTCGATCGCCGAAATCGAGAAGGACATCGGTCGTCTCGGCAAGGCTGCCCGTGACGGTCAGCTCTCGATGGCCGACATGCAGGGTGGTACCTTCACGATCTCGAACGGTGGCGTCTACGGTTCGCTGATGTCCTCGCCGATCCTGAATGCGCCGCAGTCGGGTATCCTCGGCATGCACAAGATCCAGGAGCGTCCGGTCGTTGTTGGCGGCCAGATCGTCATCCGCCCGATGATGTATCTTGCGCTGTCCTACGATCACCGCATCGTCGACGGCAAGGAAGCGGTCACCTTCCTCGTCCGCGTCAAGGAAAGCCTTGAGGATCCGGAACGTCTGGTTCTCGACCTCTAAGGAGACATCACGATGGAGCCGGTATCCGCTTCCGCCTCTCCGCTCGTCCTGCTCCTTGCCTGGAGCGTGGTTCTCTTGATCGCGCATGTCCTTCTGCAGGGCGTGCTCGCGACTAAGGAACTGGGGTCTGCGTGGAATGCCGGCCCTCGTGACGACAACAAGCAGCCGGCGGGGAAACTTGCCGGCCGTGCCGCGCGGGCGTCCTCGAACTTCCGCGAGACCTATCCGGCCTTCGTCGCGCTTGCGGCTGGCCTCCTCTATACCGGCGAAATCTCGGGTCTCGGTCTCACCGGTGCCATCGTCTGGTTTCTTGGGCGGATCGTCTACTATCCCCTCTATCTGGCCGGGATCCCCTATATTCGCTCGCTCGTCTGGCTGGGATCCATGGTCGGCCTTGGCCTGATGTTCCTCGCGCTGGCGTTTTGAGGTGCGGCATGGGCGCGACGCTTTCCGCATCGGTTCTTGCTGCTGCGCTTGCGCTCTCGAACGCCGCTTCCGCTGCTGATTGCCTGATCGAGAAAGCAACCTATCGAGAAGCGGAGACGGGGGTCGAACTCGTCTTCGCCGCCGCCAGCGGCGAGAACACGCCCGTTACCCATGGTTTTTCGGCGACAATCGGCAAGGCGAGACTCGACGGTCATGTGATGTATGACCCGGAGATCGAAAGGCCTGTGGGCATGCTGATGAACAACTGCCCGGAGGGTGACGTGACGGGTGCCGATCTCGCGGCCTGCACGGTCTGGAAGGGGATCATCTACGGTATCGATACCAAGACCGGACATGTGGATCTTCTGCCGCCTGAAGGTGGCAATGCACCCGACGCCCTTCTTCTGCCCGGCTTTGGGCCGGCTGTCCTGTCGTCGCCCGTCGGCAAGGGAATGGAAAGCGGCCCTTGGGATGTTTTCGAGTTCAAAGGATGTGCGTCATGAGCGGTCGTCCCCTCCTTCTCGTGACCGGCGGCAGTCGTGGCATTGGCGCCGCCGTCTGCCGCAAGGCGGCAGCACAGGGCTATGACCTGCTCGTCAACTACCGCTCTGACGTGTCCGCGGCCGAAGAGGTTGCTGCCGATTGCCGGGTTCTGGGGGCCAATGCCGAGGTCGTGCAGGGCGATACCGCCACGGAAGACGGCATCGCGGCGATCTTTGCCGCCGTCGATCGTCTGGGACGGTTGGCCGCCCTGGTCAACAATGCCGGTGTCGTCGATCAGACGGCGCGGGTTGAGGACTTCGACCGGGCGCGGCTCGACCGGATGTTCGCCGTCAATGTCATCGGCAAGATCCGCTGCGCCACGGAAGCCGTGAAGCGCATGTCGACAAAGCATGGCGGGCAGGGCGGCGTGATCGTCAATATCTCGTCCATGGCTGCGGTCCTCGGGAGTTCGGGACAGTATGTCGACTACGCGGCTGCGAAGGCTGCAGTCGATACCTTCACCGTCGGGCTCTCCCGCGAGGTCGCAACCGAGGGCATACGCGTCAATGCGATCCGTCCCGGCATCATCGATACCGAAATTCACGCATCCGGCGGCCTGCCGGACAGGGCGCGCGATCTCGCCCCCATCGTTCCCATGCAAAGACCGGGAACGGCGAACGAAGTGGCCGACAGCGTTCTTTATCTCCTCTCGCCTCAGGCATCCTATGTGACGGGTGCCATCTTGAATGTCAGCGGCGGTCGTTAACCGTCGAAAACGAAGGAAGCTCTCATGTCTTATGATGTCATCGTTATCGGCTCCGGCCCCGGCGGCTATGTCTGCGCGATCAAGGCAGCGCAGCTCGGCATGAAGGTTGCCGTCGTCGAGAAGCGCGCCACCTATGGCGGCACGTGCCTCAACATCGGCTGCATCCCGTCCAAGGCCCTGCTGCACGCCTCTGAAGTCTTCCACCACGCCGCCCACGGCATGGCGGATCTCGGCGTCGAAGTCGGCGCACCGACCCTCAACCTTTCGAAGATGATGGCGCACAAGGATGCGACCGTGAAGTCGAACGTCGAGGGCGTCTCCTTCCTGTTCAAGAAGAACAAGATCGACGGCATCCAGGGCACCGGCAAGATCCTCGGTGCCGGCAAGGTCGAAGTCACTAACGACGCCGGTGAAGTCCAGGTTCTCGAGACCAAGAACATCGTTATCGCCACCGGCTCCGACGTCGCCGGCATTCCGGGCGTGGCGGTCGAAATCGACGAGAAGGTCATCGTGTCGTCGACCGGCGGCATCGCGCTCGAAAAGGTGCCCGCGAAGATGATCGTCGTCGGCGGCGGTGTCATCGGCCTTGAGCTCGGCTCGGTCTGGTCGCGCCTCGGCGCCAAGGTGACGGTCATCGAATATCTCGACACGATCCTCGGCGGCATGGACGGCGAAGTCTCCAAGCAGTTCCAGCGCATGCTGGTCAAGCAGGGCATGGAATTCAACCTCGGGGCCAAGGTCACCGGTGTGGTGAAGTCCGGCGCGGGCGCCAAGGTCACGTTCGAGCCGGTCAAGGGCGGTGAAGCCCAGACGCTCGACGCCGATGTCGTGCTCGTCGCCACCGGCCGCAAGCCGTACACGGCTGGTCTCGGCCTCGAAGAAGCGGGCGTTGCGCTTGATAACCGTGGTCGCGTCGAGATCGACGGCCACTACCGCACCAATGTCGCCGGCATCTATGCCATCGGCGACGTGGTCAAGGGCCCGATGCTCGCCCACAAGGCGGAAGACGAAGGCGTGGCACTCGCCGAAATCCTCGCCGGCCAGCATGGCCATGTGAACTACGACGTCATTCCGGGCGTCGTCTACACCCAGCCGGAAGTGGCTTCCGTCGGCAAGACTGAGGAAGAGCTGAAGGCCGCCGGCATATCCTACAAGGTCGGCAAGTTCCCGTTCACGGCCAATGGCCGTGCTCGCGCCATGCAGGCCATGGACGGCTTTGTGAAGGTGCTTGCCGACAAAGACACCGACCGCGTCCTGGGCGTTCACATCATCGGCCTCGGCGCCGGCGAGATGATCCACGAAGCCGCCGTCCTGATGGAGTTCGGTGGCTCGTCGGAAGATCTCGGCCGCACCTGCCATGCACATCCGACCATGTCGGAAGCCGTGAAGGAAGCCGCGCTCGCGACCTTCTTCAAGCCGCTGCACATGTAAACTGTTGCGGAGCTGGAATGGTCCGCCATGATATTTTGATAAGATTGAAGGCCGTCGCTTGCCCCCCAAGCGGCGGCCTTTATCATACGCAGGCACTGCCTCTTTCCCAATTGACGAAAGGCAAACCCATGCCCGCGATGACGCCGACATCCTATTCCATCCTCCAGAAAGCCCTGCACTGGTCGATGGCCCTCCTCATCCTCTTCAACCTGCTCTTTGCCGATGCGATGGAGGAAGCCGTCGAGGCTTACGAGCGCGGAGAAGTCCCCTCGGCCGAAGACCTCTCCTCCGCCAATCTCCACGCCTATGTCGGCATCACCGTGCTCTGTCTTGGGCTCATTCGGCTTGCCGTGCGCCTGATCCGTGGTGCCCCGGCGGCGCCTGAAGAGGAGCCGCCGATCCTGCGGCTTGCCTCAAAAGTAGCCCATTGGGCTTTCTATGCGCTGTTCATCCTCCTGCCGTTCAGCGGCATCGGCAAATACTATTTCGGCAACGACGTCGCCGGCGAGGTCCATGGCGGACCGCTGAAGCTGCTGATGTGGGCACTGATCGTGGTTCACATTGCCGCAGTGCTGGTGCACCAGTTCTACTGGAAGACCTCCGTCGCACAGCGTATGACGAAAGGGTGAAACGCGGCGCCCTGAGGTCGCCGGATCTTGGGGCGCGCATGTCTGACATATCCGCCGAATCCGTGACTCTGCCGCACCGGGCACTGCCCTTGGCGAACTGGGCCGATTGTTACACCGTAACCATCTTCGATCCCGAAGCGAAGGCTCTCGATCTCGCCCGAGCGATGTTCGAGCGGGCACCGCGCTGGATCGCCTTGCTTCTTGCCCTGCGAAACAGCATCGTTGTTCTGTTCGGCTTGAAATCTGCCGAACTCGGTGTCGCCGATGGCGAGACCGTCGGGGCTTTCCCGGTGGTCAGCGCCCGTGAAGACCAGGTCGTACTCGGCTTCGACGACAGGCACCTGAATTTTCGAATCGTGTTGGATGTCACGCCTGCCGGTGCTCAGGCGCGAAAGCTTGCCGTCACAACACTGGTCGAGCGACACAATCTCTTCGGGCGGATCTATATCTTTCTCATCACGCCGTTCCACAAGCTGATCGTCCGGACCATGCTGGCGCGGATGGCCTAAGCGGCTTGTCGGCTCAGCTTCCGGCCTGCGTGACCGTGAAGCCCTGATTGCGGAAGAGTTCGACGAGCCCTTCCTCTCCCGGCAGATGGAGTGCACCCACGGCGATGAAGGCATTGCCTTTTTCCAGGTGCCGCAGGCTCCCCTTGGACATGACGATGTTACGGTCCCGCACGATGCGATCCTCGAAGGCGGCGTAGCTGTTTTCGGCGCCGGTCTCGGGCATCGGGGCGACGGCCTTCAACATGGGCATGGTCATGCCGACGTCGCCGTTGAGGTAGAGTTCGGTCATGGTTTCGGTGACGTCTTCCATCTTGTCGCCGAGCGCGATCGTCTCGATCAGAGCCTCGAAATGGAAGTTCAACGGCAAATCGGCCATGGCCTGCAGCTGCTCGACCATGGTTTCGAGCCCAGCGACCGGCTTGCCGGCCTTGACGGCGTCTTCGGCGATCTGCTTGTCGAGGAAGGAGGCACCTGCCGCCTTGCGCGCCATTTCGCAGGCGGGCAGGGCGACGAAACTGGCAAGAATCCAGGGTTTCATCCGCGACACCGTGCCGAGCGCCAACCCGCGCTCCTTCAAGCCAGCCTCCAATGCCTTCAGGTCTTCGGCATCGATATGATCCTTGATGCTGGTGCCATCGGTAAACATCGTGAGTTCCGGATGCATCAGAAGCGTCGCGCCAGCTTTCTGCTCGTCGAGAACCTCGTCCGATTCGATCACCACGATATCGGCGGCCGCCGCTGCCTCGCGGGCACCGGGCGGCATGGTCAGGACACGCGGATCGGTCACATGCATGGTGCCGAGCAGCCAGGACGGCGCCACGCCCGGCTTTTCGATCTTCCAGAAGATGCCTTTGCCGTTTGGAACCTTCGCTGCCTCGTCGCGGATCTTCTGCAGTTCCGCAGGATTCTCCTTCTCCATGGCGACCAGCAGGTTGTGGCCGTGGCAGCTCGTATCCGTCGCCGCATGGGCGGGGCTGAGCGTTAGGAGGGTGCTTATCAGCACGACAAGCAGCAGGAGCGGCAGCGCACCCGCGAGCCAGACAAGCGCATCCGCCGCCGACGGGCGCGGCAGACGGGTTCGCAGCGGGAAGAACGGTTGCGTGCTCATGATGTCTCCTGTGTGGATCGGGACAATAGAAGTGCCGATCCTCACGTTGGCTTAATGATCGTGGTTAACACCGGCATCACGCGCGCGGATGCGCGCGGTCGTAGATGTCCAGCAGCCGCGTGCTGTCCACGCCCGTATAGATCTGCGTCGTCGACAGGCTGGCGTGGCCCAGCAGTTCCTGGATCGTGCGCAGGTCGCCGCCGCTTCCCAAGAGATGGGTGGCAAAGGAATGGCGCAGCGCATGGGGCGTCGCCGAGTCCGGCAGGCCGAGCGCCGAGCGCAGCCGTTGCATCTCCCGCTGGATGATCGCCGGCTGCAGCTTGCCGCCGCGCGCGCCGCGAAAGAGGGGTTCCGCCTCGTCGAGGTGATAGGGGCAGAGCTTGCGGTAGGTTTCAACGGCCTCGCCGACAACAGGCAGGAGCGGCACCAGCCGCGTCTTTCCACCCTTGCCGGTGACACGCAGACTGGTGGCCTTGGCGTGGAAGGCGGAGGGCGTCAGGTCGAGGGCTTCGGAGATACGCAGTCCGCAGCCATAGAGAAGAGAGAGGACGGCGGCGTCACGGGCGGCAATCCAGGGCTCCTCGTTCATCTGTGTGGCCCGGTCGACCACGGTGACGGCCTGGCTGCCGGACAGCGGCTTGGGAAGGGACTTCGGTTGCTTGGGGGACCGCACCGCCGAGGCGCCGGCGGCATTGACGAGGCCCTTGCGCTCGAGGAAATGGAGAAAAGAGCGAAGTCCGGCGAGATGCCGGCCGAGCGACCGGGCACCGGCGCCCTCCTTGCGGCGCGAGGCAAGAAAGGCGCGTAGGTCAGCGGGCCGCAGGTCCTTGATATCGTCGAGGCGCGCGGTCCCGCCGATGTAACCCGAAAGAAATTGCAGAAATTGGCGCGTATCGCGCTCATAGGCCTCCAGCGTGTTGCCGGCCAGGCGGCGTTCCGCGCCCAGCCTGTCGAGCCAGGCAGCCCGTTCGCCAAGAAGTCTTTCGTCTGCCGGGATCACAATGAAGCCTTGGGTGTTGAGAGGTCCTCGTCTCCCACGATGGCTTGAGAGGGTTACCGAAAGCCTAACGTTTGCTGTCACCTTTCGCTGTCGAACCGCTTCAACCCCAACAATCGGCTGTTTCCTTTCCCGGCCGACGGGGGCAAGTTGCACGCCGATGAAGGACGATTCGAACACCCTTTTCGGCGAACTCTTCGACAGTCCGCGCCGCAAGGTCGTGCCGGTGCTGGTGCCCATGCCGGCACCCACCGCCTATAGCTATGCCGTGCCGGATGGCGCCACCGTGGAGCCGGGCATGATCGTCCAGGTGCCGCTCGGGCCCCGCCAGGTGGTCGGCATCGTCTGGGACGGCGAAGATGGTTCCACCGTCGATCCGAAGAAGCTGCGGGAAATCACGAAAGTCTTCGATTGCCCGCCGCTTGATCGGGACATGCGCAGCTTTCTCGACTGGGTAGCCACTTACACGCTGTCTCCGCCCGGCTACGTCGCCCGCATGGCGCTGCGCGCGCCAGCGGCCCTCGATCCGGAGCCGATGATCGAAGGCTTGCGCTACAGCGGCTATCAGCCGGAGAAGATGACGCCGGCCCGGCAAAAGGTTCTGGCGCTCGCCGGCGATGGACTGTCCTGGACCAAGAGTGGCCTCGCGCATGCGACCGGCGTCTCGACCAGCGTCATCGACGGTCTCGCCAAGCAGGGCGTGTTCGAACAGGTCTTCCTGCCGCCGCCACCGATCGTCGCTGCCCCCGACCCCGATTATGCCGAGCATCGCCTGGCCGGGCCGCAGCTGGAGGCCGCAGACGCGTTGCGCGAGCAGATCCGCAATGGTGGCTTCTCCGTCTCCCTGATCGACGGCGTCACCGGCTCGGGCAAGACGGAGGTCTATTTCGAGGCGATCGCGGAAACGCTGAAGCAGGGCAAGCAAGTGCTGATCCTGCTGCCGGAAATCGCGCTGACAGCGAACTTTCTTGAGCGCTTCCAGGATCGCTTCGGCGCAAAACCCGGCGAATGGCATTCGGATCTTGCGACACGGACGCGCGAAAAGGTTTGGCGCCAGGCGGCAACCGGCGAGATCCGCGTGGTCGCCGGTGCCCGCTCGGCGCTGTTCCTGCCCTTCGAGAACCTCGGCCTCATCATTGTCGACGAAGAGCATGACCCCGCCTTCAAGCAGGAGGACCGCGTCTTCTATAATGCGCGCGACATGGCCGTCGTGCGGGCGCGCATCGCCAACTTTCCTGTAGTCCTGGTGTCGGCGACGCCCTCGGTCGAGAGCCAGGTCAATTGCATTGCAGGCCGCTACAAGCGCATCCATCTTCCGACGCGCTTTGCTGACGCGGCGATGCCGGATCTGCATCTGATCGATATGCGTCGGCATCCGCCGGAGCGCGGCGGTTTCCTCTCGCCGATCCTCTTGCGCTCGGTCGGCAAGGCGGTCGAGCGGGGAGAGCAGGCGCTGCTCTTCCTCAATCGGCGCGGCTATGCGCCGCTGACGCTCTGCAGGGTCTGCGGCCACCGCTTCCAGTGCCCGCAATGCTCAAGCTGGCTGGTCGAACACCGCTTCCGTGGCCAGATCCAATGCCATCAATGCGGCTATCACGAGCCGACGCCGAATGCCTGCCCGGAATGCGGGACGCTCGACCACCTTGTCGCCTGCGGTCCGGGCGTCGAGCGCATTGCTGAAGAGGTCGAGAAGCATTTCCCCGATGCGCGCACGCTGGTGCTGTCGTCCGATCTCGGCGGCGTGAAGCGATTGCGGCTTGAGCTGGAGGCGATCGCGAAGGGCGAGGCGGATATCGTCATCGGCACGCAGCTCGTCGCGAAGGGGCACAATTTTCCGCTGATGACTCTCGTCGGGATCATCGATGCCGATATCGGCCTGTCGAACGGCGACCCACGCGCGGCCGAACGCACCTTCCAACTCCTGTCCCAGGTCACCGGCCGCGCCGGGCGCACGGGGCGCAAGAGCCTGGGGCTGATGCAGACCTTCCAGCCGCAGCATCCGGTGATGCAGGCACTCGTCTCCGGTGACGCTTCTGCCTTCTACGAGCGCGAGATCATCGAGCGGGAGCGGGCGCAACTTCCCCCCTATGGCCGGCTGGTGTCGATCATCGTGTCGGCCGATACGCGAGCGGAAGCCGAAGGCCACGCCCGGGCACTGCGCCAGACGGCACCTGTCGAACCGGGCATTACCATCCTCGGCCCGGCGGAAGCGCCGCTGGCGCTGATCCGGGGAAGACACCGCTTTCGCCTACTCGTGCATGGGCGCCGGAGCAGCGACATGCAGACCTTCGTGCGTTCTCTTCTGGAGAAGGGGCCGAAGGAGCGTCGCTCGATCCAGGTGCAGGTCGATGTCGATCCGCAGAGCTTCCTCTGACATTGCCCTGCCGGTCTGAGACAAGAAAAGTGCTGAAGGGCGATACCGTGCGCTGTGGAATCGTGGCATAAGCCGCGCGACTTCATTCATATCAGGATCTCTCATGGAGTTCTATTTTCCGACCGAAACCGGCGAGCAGCTGGCGTTCCTTGCTGCGGCCGCCGCTGCTCTCATCGGCTGTTTCGTGCTGTTTGCTCCCGGTCTCACGCTCAGACTGCTTGGACTCGCCATCGCCGGCGATCGGCCGGAAGGCTTGGGTGCGGCCCGTTCTGCAGGCGGATTGATCGTCGGCTTTTCCGGCACGGCATTGCTTCTCGCCCAACCCACCGTCTATCTCGCCTTCGGGGCCGCGATCGGGCTTGCAGCCTTCGCCCGCATCCTGTCCATCATGTCCGACCATGGGGGCACATGGCGCAATATGCTTCTTCTGGTTGTGGAGCTGATGCTTGCTGCTCTCCCGCTTGCTTATGTCTTTGGTCTGACGTGAAGATCCGCTTTCCCGTTCGAACGGCGCGGGATCCCGCCAATTTGACGCAGATCCGGACAAAATTCGGTCCCAGGCCTTGCTCTGAAGGAGCAAACCGTTAATACGCGTGTTGCGAGTCTGGATACGCTATGCTAGACGAACCGCGAAATTCGGAAAACGCAAGCGAAGAAGGCTCGCGTTTTTGAGGAAAACAAAACGATTTCAGGGCTTTGTCCTGCCTCTATCGAGGTGTCGGACATCCTGGGTCAAGATCAGGGAATTTTTTGCCCGTGGCAGACGCATCCCAAGTGATTTCTGGCGTGGCCGAGCGTTACGCATCGTCTCTTTTCGAGCTTGCGCTCGAAGCCGGTGCGCTGGACGCCGTCTCGGCTGATCTCAACCGCTTCCAGGCGATGATCGATGAGAGCGCCGATCTGAAGCGCCTCGTCCTGTCGCCCGTTTTTACGGCCGAGGATCAGGTTAATGCGATCACCGCGATCGGCGAAAAGGCCGGATTCAGCGCGCTGGTCCTGAACTTCCTCAAGGTCGTCGCCGGCAATCGCCGCCTGTTTGCCGTCTCCGGCATGGTGGCTGGTTATCGCCAGGCCGTTGCCCGTCACAAGGGTGAGGTCACGGCCGATGTCATCTCCGCTCATGCCCTCACGGCTGAGCAGGAAACTGAACTGAAGGCGGCGCTGAAGAGCGTTACCGGCAAGGAAGTCTCGATCGCTGTCACGGTCGATCCCTCCCTGCTCGGCGGCCTGATCGTCAAGGTCGGCTCCCGCCAGATCGACACGTCTCTTCGCACCAAACTTTCCACCCTTAAGCTTGCACTGAAAGAGGTTGGCTGATGGATATCCGCGCCGCGGAAATTTCCGCAATTCTGAAAGATCAAATCAAGAACTTCGGCAAGGAGGCGGAAGTCTCTGAAGTCGGTCAGGTTCTGTCCGTCGGTGACGGTATCGCCCGCGTCTACGGCCTCGACAATGTCCAGGCCGGTGAAATGGTCGAGTTCCCGGGCGGCATCCGCGGCATGGCGCTCAACCTCGAAGCCGACAACGTCGGTGTGGTTCTCTTCGGTGCCGACCGCGGCATCAAGGAAGGCGACATCGTCAAGCGCACCGGCGCGATCGTTGACGTTCCGGTCGGTCCGGAACTGCTCGGCCGCGTTGTTGACGCGCTCGGCAATCCGATCGACGGCAAGGGTCCGATCAACGCCGCGAAGCGTTCGCGCGTTGACGTCAAGGCTCCGGGCATCATCCCGCGCAAGTCGGTTCATGAGCCGATGTCGACCGGCCTCAAGGCCATCGACGCTCTGATCCCGGTTGGCCGTGGCCAGCGCGAGCTCGTCATCGGTGACCGTCAGACCGGCAAGACCGCCATCATTCTCGACACCTTCCTGAACCAGAAGGCCGTGCATGACAGCGGCGCCGACAACGACAAGCTTTACTGCGTCTACGTCGCTATCGGCCAGAAGCGCTCGACCGTTGCCCAGTTCGTCAAGGTGCTCGAAGAGCGCGGCGCACTGCAGTACTCGATCATCATCGCTGCGACCGCATCCGACCCGGCTCCGATGCAGTACCTCGCACCGTTCGCCGGTTGCGCGATGGGTGAATATTTCCGCGACAACGGCAAGCATGCCCTGATCGCTTATGACGACCTGTCCAAGCAGGCTGTCGCTTACCGCCAGATGTCGCTTCTTCTGCGCCGTCCGCCGGGCCGCGAAGCTTATCCGGGCGACGTCTTCTATCTGCATTCGCGTCTGCTTGAGCGCGCTGCAAAGATGGGCGACGCTGCCGGCGCCGGCTCGCTGACCGCTCTGCCGGTCATCGAAACCCAGGGCAACGACGTGTCTGCCTTCATTCCGACCAACGTGATCTCGATCACCGACGGCCAGATCTTCCTTGAAACCGACCTGTTCTACCAGGGTATCCGTCCGGCCGTTAACGTCGGTCTGTCGGTTTCGCGCGTCGGTTCGGCCGCTCAGGTCAAGGCGATGAAGCAGGTTGCCGGCTCGATCAAGGGCGAACTCGCCCAGTATCGCGAAATGGCCGCCTTCGCCCAGTTCGGTTCCGACCTTGACGCCGCCACCCAGCGCCTGCTGAACCGTGGTGCGCGCCTGACGGAACTCCTGAAGCAGCCGCAGTTCTCGCCGCTCAAGACGGAAGAACAGGTTGCCGTGATCTTCGCCGGCGTGAACGGTTATCTCGACAAGATCGCCGTGAACCAGGTTGGCAAGTTCGAACAGGGCCTGCTCTCCTACCTCCACTCGGAAGGCAAGGCGATTCTCGACGCCATCCGCACCGAAAAGGCGATCAGCGACGATACCAAGGGCAAGCTCAAGGCCGCTCTCGATACCTTCGCGAAGAACTTCGCCTAATTCAGGCTCAAGCCAAGGACGGATAACGGATGCCTTCACTTAAGGATCTGAAAAACCGGATCGCCTCCGTCAAGGCGACGCAGAAGATCACCAAGGCGATGAAAATGGTCGCCGCGGCGAAGCTGCGTCGCGCTCAGGAAGCGGCCGAGGCTGCGCGTCCCTATTCGCAGCGCATGGGCGTCGTCCTGGCCAATATCGCTCAGGCGGTCGGCACGGACGATAGCGCACCGCGCCTGATGACGGGCACCGGCAAGGACGACGTGCATCTGCTCGTCGTCTGCACGGCTGAACGTGGTCTGTGCGGCGGCTTCAACTCGTCGATCTCGCGTTTCGCCCGTGACCATGCGCGCAAGCTGCTGGCCGCCGGCAAGACGGTGAAGATCTTCTGCGTCGGCAAGAAGGGCTTTGACAGCCTGCGTCGCGAATTCGGCAGCATGATCGTGGAACGCGTCGACCTGCGCGAAGTCAAGCGCATGAGCTTCGCGGATGCGGATGCCATCGGTCGCAAGATCATCGGCATGTTCGATCGCGGTGAGTTTGACGTCTGCACGCTGTTCTATGCCGAGTTCAAGTCGGTGATCAGCCAGGTCCCGACCGCTCTCCAGCTCGTTCCGGCCGCTCCGCCGGTTGCAGCTTCCGAAAGCGGCGCGACTGCGCTTTACGAATATGAGCCGGATGCGTCGGCGATCCTTACGGATCTGATCCCGCGCAACATTTCGGTTCAGGTCTTCCGGGCCCTGCTCGAAAATGTCGCTGGTGAAATGGGCGCCAAGATGAGCGCCATGGACAATGCGACCCGCAATGCTGGTGAAATGATCAACAAGCTGACCTTGTCCTACAACCGTCAGCGTCAGGCCCAGATCACCAAGGAACTCATTGAAATCATTTCGGGCGCGGAAGCGCTCTGAGGTTAAGGAAAGAGGGTAAGATACATGGCTAAGGCAGCTACCCCCAAGTCTAAGGCGGTCAACTCCGCAGCCGGTGCTCTCGGCAAGGTCACGCAGGTCATCGGCGCCGTCGTCGACGTCGCATTCGAAGGCGAACTGCCCCCGATCCTGAACGCGCTGGAAACCGACAACGGCGGCAACCGCCTCGTTCTCGAAGTCGCGCAGCACCTCGGCGAAAACCAGGTTCGCACGATCGCCATGGACTCGACCGAAGGTCTGGTTCGCGGTCAGCCGGTTTCTGACACGGGCGCTCCGATCTCGGTTCCGGTCGGTCCGGAAACGCTCGGCCGCATCATGAACGTCATCGGCGAGCCGGTTGACGAAGCCGGTCCGCTGGTCACCGCTTCCAAGCGCGCGATCCACCAGGAAGCTCCGGCTTACGTCGAACAGTCGACCGAAGCCCAGATCCTGGTCACCGGCATCAAGGTCGTCGACCTTCTGGCGCCTTACGCCAAGGGCGGTAAGATCGGCCTGTTCGGCGGCGCCGGCGTTGGCAAGACCGTTCTGATCATGGAACTGATCAACAACGTCGCCAAGGCGCATGGTGGTTACTCGGTCTTCGCTGGCGTGGGTGAACGTACCCGCGAAGGCAACGACCTTTACCACGAAATGATCGAATCGGGCGTCAACAAGCACGGCGGTGGCGAAGGCTCCAAGGCTGCTCTCGTTTACGGCCAGATGAACGAACCGCCGGGCGCCCGCGCTCGCGTCGCTCTGACCGGTCTGACGATCGCTGAAGACTTCCGCGACAAGGGCCAGGACGTTCTGTTCTTCGTCGACAACATCTTCCGCTTCACGCAGGCAGGTTCGGAAGTGTCGGCTCTGCTCGGCCGTATCCCGTCGGCCGTTGGTTACCAGCCGACGCTTGCCACCGACATGGGTCAGATGCAGGAACGCATCACCACCACGACCAAGGGCTCGATCACCTCGGTTCAGGCCATCTACGTTCCCGCCGACGACTTGACCGACCCGGCTCCGGCCACCTCGTTCGCCCACTTGGACGCAACGACGGTTCTGTCGCGCTCGATCGCGGAAAAGGGTATCTACCCGGCCGTTGACCCGCTCGACTCGACCTCGCGTATGCTTGACCCGATGGTTGTCGGCGAAGAGCACTACGAAGTTGCTCGTAAGGTCCAGACGACCCTGCAGCGCTACAAGTCGCTCCAGGACATCATCGCCATCCTCGGGATGGACGAACTGTCGGAAGAAGACAAGGTCACGGTTGCTCGCGCCCGTAAGATCGAGCGCTTCCTGTCGCAGCCGTTCTTCGTCGCTGAAATCTTCACTGGTTCGCCGGGCAAGCTGGTTGCGCTCGAAGACACGATCAAGGGCTTCAAGGGCCTGGTCAACGGCGACTACGACCATCTTCCGGAAGCCGCCTTCTACATGGTCGGCTCGATGGACGAAGCGATCGAAAAGGCCAAGCGCCTGGCTGCAGAAGCCGCCTGAGAATGGAACGTCGGCACGCGGGGTGATCCTCGCGTGCCGCTCCTCCCTTCATGAGAGAGTGAACGATCATGGCCGACAATTTCAATTTTGAGCTCGTTTCGCCCGAGCGTCTGCTGCTCTCCGCCCAGGTGAGCGAAGTCGTGATTCCGGCAACGGATGGCGAAATGACCGTCATGGCCAATCATGCGCCGACCATGACCACGATCAAGCCGGGCATCATCAGCGTGAAGCTCGCTTCCGGTCAGGTCACGAAGTATGTCGTCTTCGGCGGCTTTGCCGATGTCCTGCCGACCGGTTGCACGCTGCTCGCCGAATCGGCCGTGCCGCTTGCCGAGATTGCACCTGATACGCTCACCAAGCGTATCGATGAAGCTCGCAAGGAACTCGACGGCGTCGAGCATCACGAGCATCGTACCCGCCTTGAGCAGTACCTGGCTGAGCTGACCAACCTGAACGGCGTTCTGGTCGCGGCCTGAGCGCGTTCTAAACAACAGCATTCGATGAAGCCGGATCTCTGATCCGGCTTTTGTCGTTTTGCGACCTCAGCGGTGATCTTCGAGGATCATGTCAGCCGCCTTTTCGGCCACCATCATGGTCGGCGCATTGATGTTGCCGGCTGTGATGTTGGGGAAGATCGAGGCGTCGACGATGCGAAGGCCCGACAGACCGTGCACACGCAGCCGGCTGTCTACCACCGATCTGGTCGCGTCCGAGCCCATGCGGCAGGTGCCACAAAGGTGGTAGATCGAACCGCTGTTATGGCGAAAATAATCCAGCAGTTTCTCATCGCTATCCGCACTGCCAGAGGGGGAGACTTCGTCTTCTATCCAGGCCTGCAGTGCAGGTGCGGATGCGATTGTGCGCATCAGGCGGCTGCCCTGCAGGACTTCGTCGATATCGTGTTCCGTCGTCAGGTAATTGGGTCGGATCAGAGGCGCTGCCAATGGGTCAGCTGAGGCGATGCCAACCGAACCCCGACTGCTCGGGCGGCAGGCATTGAAGGCCATCAGAAAGCCGGGATAGGGCTCGGGCGTCAGCCCCGCGCGGGGATTGTCAGGAATGCGATAGGAAAGCGGATTGAAGTACAGCTGGATATTCGGTCGCTCTTCCTCGGGCCGGCCACGGAAGAAGCCGCCAGCCTGATTGACACTCATCGCAAAGGGGCCGCTTCGGCGCAGCAGATAGGTGAGGCCGAACTTCGCCTGGCCCAGAAGACTGCCGAAATCACCGTTCAGCGTGGGGCGCTTCGAGCGATAATAGAAGCTCGCGCACAGATGGTCCTGCAGGTTTTGCCCGACGGCTGGCAGGTGGTGCTGTGTTCGGACGCCGTGGGCGAAGAGAAGCGCGCCGTCCCCGATGCCGGACAGTTGCAGAAGTTTCGGCGTATCGACGGCGCCGGCGCTGAGGATAACTTCGCGGCGCGCGCGAAATGTCCGCGTCTGGCCGTTCTTCAGGACTTCGACGGCTCTCGCGGTGCCATCGGGGCCGAGAACGATCCGTCTCGCCAGGGCGTTGCGCTCGATCTTCACGGACCCCTTGCGCAAAGCCGGCCGCAGATATTCCGCACTCGAATGAGAGCGTTGGCCGCGCCGGGTGTTGATGTCGTAGACACCTGCACCCTCGACGCTCGCACCATTGAAGTCAGGATTTTCCGGCAGGCCCAGCTCCCCACAGGCGTCCAAAAAGGCATCGCTCACGGGATGGGTCGCGCCGCGCATCGGGGTTACATGAATAGGCCCCTTGCCACCGTGCCAGTGGCTCTCACCGCGGGCATGGGTTTCGAGCTTACGGAAATAGGGCAACACATCATCATATCCCCAACCGGGATTGCCGGCTGCCCGCCAGTCGTCGAAATCGCTCCGGTCACCGCGCACGAAGATCATGGCGTTGATCGAACCCGAGCCGCCCTGCACCTTGCCACGCGGCGCATAGATGCGCCGGCCGCCGAGCTCGGCTTCCGGCTCCGTCCGATACATCCAGTTGACCTTGGGATTGTAGTAGCTCTTGGCGTAACCGACGGGGATCCTGAACCAGAAGGACTTGTCCTCCCCGCCCGCCTCGATCAGGAGAACCGTGTAGCGTCCGCTCTCGCTCAACCGGCTGGCCACGATGCAGCCGGCCGAACCGGCGCCGACGATGACGAAATCGAACTCCATCGGTGTCATCAACCCTTGGCCGGTGCGAAGGCTTTGATATCAATCGGTTCGGGCGCCATCTGCAGATGCAAGCGGTCGCCAGTGTAGGGCGTGTGGCGGGCGATGACCTCGTGGTTCAACTCGATGCCCAGGCCCGGCTCGCGTGAGGGAATGAGATAACCGTCGTCGAAGCCGAGCTTCACCTTCAGCACCTCAGCATGGAAACCGCCAAAATCCATGATCGCCTCGTGGATGAGGAAGTTCGGGCAGGTCGCCGCGAGTTGTATGGAGGCGGCTGCCCCGACCGGGCCGTTGTAGAGATGCGGCGCGATCTGCGCATAAAAGGACTCGGCCATCCCGGCGATCTTCTTCGCCTCCAGCAAGCCGCCGACGCGTGCGACATTCATCTGCAGGATGGAGGCCGAGCCAAGCTGCAATACTCTTTGGAATTCGTATTTCGTCGTCAGGCGCTCGCCGGTCGATACCGGGATCGAGGTGGCACGGGCGACTTCCGCCATCGCCGCTTCCTGGCCGGGTGGCACCGGTTCCTCGAACCACAGCGGATCGTATTTCTCCAGCCGCTTGGCGAGCCGGATGGCGGAGGAGGGGACCATCTGGCCATGGGTGCCGAAGAGGATATCGGCGCGGTTGCCGATCGCGTCGCGAATCTTCCGGCAGAACTCCTCGCAGCGATCCATGACGGGAAGCGACAGCTGGTGGCCGGAATAGTTGGTATAGGGGCCAGCAGGGTCGAATTTCAGCGCGGTGAAACCGGCATCGACCATGCGGATCGCCTCTTCGGCCGCAAGGTCGGGGTCGTTGTAGTCGTATTCGCCGGCGGCGTTCTTCGGATAGAGATAGGTATAGGCGCGCAGCTTTTCGTGCACGGTGCCGCCGAGAAGATCGGCCACCGGCCGGCCGGCCGATTTGCCGATGATATCCCAGCAGGCAATTTCGAGACCGGAGATGATCCCGACCATGGTTGGATCCGGTCGCTGGGTGAAACCGCTCGAATAGGCCGCGCGCCAGAAGCGCTCGATCTGGTGCGGGTCGTGACCTTCCAGATAACGGCTGAAGACGTCTTCGACGAGGATCGCAATGCCTGAGGGGTGGAAGGCGGTCGAATAGATTTCACCGACGCCCGTGATGCCGCAGGCCGTCTCCAGCTCGACGAAGATCCAGTACATGCCGCCGATATGGGGGGCAGGCGTTGCAACGACGTGTGTCTTCAGCGATGCGATCTTCATGGATGCCCCCTTGGTGGCGCGCAAAAATCAGTGTTTGAGGATGACGAGGCGTGTCTGGGTGAATTCCAGCATGCCGTGTTTGCCGTCGTCGCCGCCGAGGCCGGAGCGCTTCCAGCCGGCGTGGTAGCCTTGGTAGGGATCGGCGGGGAAGCGGTTGACGTAGAGTTCGCCCGCCTCGATCTCGTTCGCCGCCTTCATCACCTTGCGATAGTTTTCGGAGAAGACCACCGAGGCAAGGCCGAACTGATGGTCGCTCGCCATGGCCAGCGCCTCGTCGAAATCGGTATAGGGGATGACCGCCAGAACGGGTCCGAAGACTTCTTCCTGGACGATCTCCATGTCCTGGCGGCAGTCTGACAGCAGTGTCGGCGGATAGAAATAGCCGCTCCCCTCCGGCAGGTAGCCGCCCGTCTCGATCACGGCTCCTTCGGCCTTGGCCCGCTCCACCATGTGATGCACCCTCAACCGCGCCGCCGCATTGGCGAGCGGTCCCATGTAGGTCGGGTCTCCCGCTCGGTCGCCATAGAGACGGCGTTCGAAGGCGTCTCTCAGTTTTTCGAGCAATGTCCCGTGGATAGAGGCGTGCACGTAGAGACGTTCCACCGAGGTGCAGACCTGGCCGCAATGCGCCGTCTTGGCTGCCAGCACGCTCTTCGTCACCACATCGAGATCGGCATCCGGCTCGACGATGACAGGTGTCTTGCCGCCCAGCTCCAGAGAAGGCTTGGCGATGTTGGCCTTGCAGCAGTCGAGCACGACCTGGCCGGCCGCAACGCTGCCGGTCAGCGTTATCATACCGATTTCGCGGCGCTTGCACATGACCTCCGCCACCTCGTGGCTCATGGTCATGATGTTGACGAGCCCGGCCGGCAAGCCGGCCTCGGCGATGCATTCGGCAAAGACGAAGGCGGAGGTCGGCGTGTTGTTCGACGGGCGAACGACAACGGCATTGCCGGCAATCAGTGCCGGGGCGATCTTGCGCACCAGCGTGTAAACAGGGAAGTTGAAGGGGATCAGGCAGGCAACGACGCCGATCGGCGCGCGTTTGAGCATCAGCGTCTCGTCGGGGGTGTCGCTCTCTATCACCTCGCCCTCGATGCGGCGCGCCCATTCGGCGTGATAGCGCATCAGTTCGACGCCGTAGATCGCCTCGCCGGTGGCATCAGCCAGGCTCTTGCCGGATTCTTTTGCCAGTGCCTCGCCGATCCGGCCGGCATTCTTCTCGATGATATCGGCCAGATGGCGCAGCGCGTTGCCGCGTTCGATCGCCGGAAGCCGGCCCCAGGACTTCTGGGCCAGCGCCGCATGGTGAACTGCGGCAATCACCTCCGTCTCGGTTGCGCAGGGCACTGCGGCGAAGACCTCGCCGGTGGCCGGATTGCGCACCTCGATCGACTCGGGCGAGCCGGGTTCTCCAAAGGAACCACCGATGAAATTGCGCAATATGGACATGGCAGTCGCTCCGACGGCGGATTTCTGCCGCCAGTAGGGCGCTGGGTCGACTGCTTCGCAAGCGAGTTATTCTCGGTCGAAACATTCGTTTTTCGAATGTTTCAGCCTGCCGCGAGACGCAGGGCCGGCAGGCCGCCGGCGGTGAGTTCCGAGCGCAGCCAGGCATGGAAGGCTCTCACATGGCCGGAGGCGGGCTGGTCCGCCCGTGTCACCAGCCAGTAGGATTCGTGCCCTTCCACCTCGACATCCAGCACCTGCACCAGATGCCCGGCCTGCATCAAAGGTGCCACCATGGACCGATCTGCCACGGCCACGCCGAGCCCGTTGCAGGCCGCCTCGATCACCAGATCCAGCAGGTCGAATTCGAGGCCGCCGCGGGTGTCGGTCTGGCCAAGGCCCGCCGCGTCCAGCCAGCGCTGCCATGTCAGGTAACGCTGATCGGCCGAGGCCAGGACATGCAGGAAGGTGAGGCTGGACAGATCGACCGCGTCGCTCCCCGTGCCCGGCGCCAGAAGCTGTGGCGCGCAGACGGCAATATGCCGCTCCGTCATCAACCGCTCGGATTTCATCGCCGACCATTCGCCATCACCGAAGCGGATGGCACAGTCGAGAATGCCGCGTTCGGCCAGATTGTCATGGAGATCGGTCGTGATGCTCAGATCGATGCCGGGAAGAAAACTGCGCAGGCTGGCAAGGCGCGGCATCAGCCAGCGCTTGGCAAAGGTCGGCGGGACATTCACCCTCAGTCTCTGCGGATTGCTCCTCTCCGTGATGTTGCGAACGGTCAGCTCGACATTGTGGAACGCCTGCTGCAGGGCTGCGAGCAGTTCCATGCCTGACGGCGTGAGATCGAGAAAATGGTGCCGGCGGATCACCAGTGGCTCGCCGAGCTGGTCTTCGAGATTGCGGACCTGGCGGCTGACCGCGCTTTGCGTCAGGTGCAGCAGCTCGGCGGCGCGCGTGAAGCTGCGGGTCTGGCCAACCACTTCAAACACCTTCATCGCCGATAGTGCGGGCAGTCGTCGCATTCTCTCTCCCTGGGGCCGCTCACCCGTTCAACTGCGGCATTTAATCAGAGGAGATGTGGGGGCGTCACGCGGATTCTGCGGTTTTGGGTTCCCGCTGGTCGCATCGCAAAAGCGGTTGCAACCGATCTCCTGCCAGTGAGATAACCGAAGTCTGTAAACCGCAGTTGTGGCGGCAGGGGAGATCACGTCATGAAGGTGGGCATCGTCGGTGCGGGAATGGTCGGGAGTTCGGCGGGCTATGCGCTGGCGCTCATGGGCCTTGCGAGCGAGATCGTTCTGATCGATCAGAATGCAGCGC
Organism: Rhizobium sp. AG855; assembly: GCF_003610655.1. NCBI lineage: Bacteria > Pseudomonadati > Pseudomonadota > Alphaproteobacteria > Hyphomicrobiales > Rhizobiaceae > Rhizobium > Rhizobium sp. AG855. The sequence goes on from NZ_RAQG01000004.1 coordinate 383,931, forward strand.
TTGCCGTAGCGCAGGCCGAGGACATTGCCCATGCCGTGCCCTTCATGTCATCGACCGTCGTCAATTCCGGTCACTATCGTGATCTCGAAGGAGCAGGAGTGGTCATCCTCGCCGCCGGCGTCAGCCAGAAACCGGGCGAGACCCGTCTGGAACTGCTGGAGCGCAACGCCGCCGTCTTCCGGGCTGTGCTCGCAGAGGTGCTGCCGGTGGTGCCAGATGCGATCCTGCTGATCGCGTCCAATCCCGTTGACGTGATGACCCAGATCACAACGCGTCTGTCCGGCATCGATCCGCGCCGGGTGATCGGCTCGGGTACCATTCTCGATACGGCGCGATTCCGGAGCCTGATCGGCCGTCATCTCGGCATCTCGCCGCAATCGGTCCACGCCTATGTGCTGGGCGAGCATGGTGACAGCGAGGTCCTCGCCTGGACGAGAGCGCGCGCCGGATCCGTGCCGCTCTCCTCCTTTGCTGCGCAAGTCGGCTCGCCGTTGACCACAGAGGTGCGGGCGCAGATCGACGACGGGGTGCGCAACGCGGCCTACAAAATCATCAACGGCAAAGGGTCGACCTATTACGGGATCGGCGCCGGGCTTGCCCGGATCGTCAAGGCGATCGCCCGCGACCAGCGCGACGTTCTTTCCGTGTCGATATCCACGCCCGAGGTGGCGGGAGTGCGCGACGTTGCGCTGTCGATCCCGCGTGTGGTCGGTGCCGAAGGGGTTCTTGCCGATCTCTTCCCCGATCTCGACGACGAGGAATACACCGCCCTGAACCGCAGTGCATCGCTTCTGAAGGAGCGCGCCGACGCCATCGCTTTGTAGCCACTTCAGCCTGCATGCTCGGAGTATGGACAGCCCTTCACCGCCTCTTCCCCACAGCCCCGATACTGGATGCGTCATGACCGAAACGCCGCCGCTTACGCCACAGGATCTCGATGACTTTCTTTCGAAAGCGCGCGCGGCGAGCGCACTGTTGAAGGCGCTTTCCCATGAGACACGTCTGTTGATGCTCTGCATCCTCTGCCAGGGCGAGAAGACAGTCGGCGAGATCGAGCAGTTCCTCGGCATCCAGCAGGCGGTGGTCTCCCAGCAGCTCGCGCGGCTGCGCAGCGATGAGGTGGTCCAGACGCGGCGCAGCGGCCGGCAGATCTACTACCGGATCGCAGATCCCCAGCTCGCCGAACTGATCTCTGTGCTCTACAAGATGTATTGTGGCCCGAAGCCTGAGGCTGAGGGTGGGGCTGAAGCTGTCGCTGAGCCTTTGGCCTGAAGGGCGTTCGAAGAGCGGGATACATGATCGACAAGCTGGAATTCTTCATCGCGCTTGCCCGCCAGCAGCATTTCGGCCGCGCGGCGGAAGAGTGCGGCATAACGCAGCCGACGCTCTCGGCCGGTATCCGGCAACTTGAGGAGCAGCTCGGCGTCATGCTGGTGCAGCGTGGCTCGCGCTTTCTCGGCCTGACCCCGGAGGGCCAGCGGGTGCTCGAATGGGCACGACGGATCGTCGGCGATACCAGGACCATGCGCGAGGAAATGCGGGCGGCGCGGCGGGGTCTTGCCGGTCATATCCGGCTTGCCGTCATTCCGACTGCGCTTGCCATGGTGCAGAAACTCACCGAACCCTTCCAGGCCCGGCATCCGGACGTGACCTTTTCCGTTCTGTCGCGCACCTCTTTGCAGGTGTTGAGCCTGCTGGAGAATCTCGAGATCGATGCCGGCATCACCTATCTCGACAATGAGCCGCTTGGCCGCGTCACCAGCGTGCCACTCTATTCCGAACGTTATCACCTGATCACCGGTGTCGGAACGCCGCTTGCCGATCGCTCCAGCGTCGCCTGGAGCGAGGTGGCGGACCTGCGCCTCTGTCTGTTGACCGCCGATATGCAGAACCGGCGGATCATCAACCAGCATATGGCGGATGCTGGTGTGGCGCCGAAGCCGACGCTCGAATCCAATTCGATGATCGTGCTGTTTTCGCATATCCGTACCGGCAAATGGGCCTCGATCATGCCGAGAAACGTGGCTGAGTCCTTCGGTTTCGGTGAAGAAATCCGCATGATCCCGATCACCGCGCCGGATGCCGAACACCTTGTCGGACTGGTCGCCACTCACCGAGAGCCCTTTACACCGCTGGTCTCCGGCCTGTTGCACGAGGCCCGTCTGCTGGCGACGGCCCATGCCTTCGATAGAAATCTTCTATCGACCGACGGAAGCGGCATATTGACCTCATAAGTGTCGAACCCTCATCATCTTGCGATGAACGACCCCGCGTGGAGCTCTGGCGGGTGAGGAGGACAGACATGAACATTCGTGTGGCCGCGGACGACCAGTCCGCCCGCATTGCGGCAATCGTGGCCGAGTTGCAGCATCTGGAAGGTCCGATGCTGCCGATCCTGCATCGTGTGCAGCAAGAGTTCGGCTTCGTGCCTGAAGCCGCCAAGCAGGTCATTGCGAACGCGCTCAACCTTTCGCGCGCCGAGGTCCATGGCGTCATCACCTTCTATCACGATTTCCGCGCCGATCCGGCCGGGCGGCATGTGCTGAAGCTCTGTCGCGCCGAGGCTTGCCAGTCGATGGGCTGCGAGTCTCTTGCCGACAAGATCAAGGCCAAGCTCGGCATCGACTGGCACGAGACGACGGCGGATGGTGCCGTCACCCTCGAACCGGTCTTCTGTCTCGGCCTCTGCGCCCAGGCGCCGGCCGCCATGCTCGACGGCGAGCTGCATGCCCGTCTCGACGAGCACTGTCTGACCGACATTCTGGCGGAGGTGCGCACATGAGTGTCACCGTCTTCGTTCCCCGTGATGCGGCGGCCTTGGCCGTCGGCGCCGACAAGGTGGCGGCTGCCATCGCACGCGAAGCCAAGGCTCGCGGCCAGGATGTCACCATCGTTCGCAACGGTTCGCGCGGCATGCTATGGCTGGAAGTGCTGGTCGAAGTCCGCACCGATCACGGCCGTGTGGCCTATGGTCCGGTCAAGGCCTCCGACGTGCCGTCGCTCTTCGATGCCGGCTTCCTTGATGGCGGCGATCATCCGCTTGGCCACGGGCTCACCAAGGAGATCCCCTTCCTCAAAGGTCAGACACGGCTGACCTTTGCCCGCTGCGGTGTGACCGATCCTCTGTCGCTTGATGACTACCGTCACTATCAGGGTTTGAAGGGTCTTGCGAACGCCATCGCCATGGCACCTGTCGATATCGTCAAACAGGTCACCGACAGTGGCTTGCGCGGTCGTGGTGGTGCGGGCTTCCCGACGGGCATCAAGTGGAAGACGGTGGCGGACGCGAAGGCCGATCAGAAATACATCGTCTGTAATGCCGATGAGGGCGACAGCGGCACCTTTGCCGACCGGATGATCATGGAGGGCGATCCCTTCGTGCTGATCGAGGGCATGGCGATTGCCGGCATCGCGGTTGGCGCTACCAAGGGCTATGTCTATACCCGCTCCGAATATCCGCATGCCATCGCCATGATGGAAGAGGCGATCGAGATTGCGAGGGCTGCGGGCATCCTCGGCGCCTCGGTCATGGGTTCTGCTTACGCCTTCGACATGGAAGTGCGCATGGGTGCCGGTGCTTATGTCTGCGGCGAGGAAACCTCTCTGCTGAACAGCCTCGAAGGCAAGCGCGGGATCGTGCGCGCCAAGCCGCCGCTTCCGGCGCTCCAGGGCCTGTTCGGCAAACCGACCGTCGTCAACAACGTCATGTCGCTCGCTTCCATCCCAGTCATCATGGACCGCGGCGCGCAATTTTATCGCGACTTCGGCGTCGGTCGGTCGCATGGCACGATCCCGATCCAGCTTGCCGGCAATCTCAAGCATGGCGGCCTCTACGAGACCGCCTTCGGCCTGCCACTCGGCCAGCTGATCAACGAGATCGGCGGCGGCACGATCTCCGGCCGCCCGGTTAAGGCTGTGCAGGTCGGCGGCCCGCTCGGCGCCTATTTCCCGCCGGCGCTGTTCGATACGATCTTCGACTACGAGGCGTTTACCGCCGCCGGCGGCCTGATCGGCCATGCTGGTATCGTGGTCTTCGACGACAGCGTCGACATGCTGCAGCAGGCACGGTTCGCCATGGAGTTCTGCGCGGTCGAAAGCTGCGGCAAGTGCACGCCCTGCCGCATCGGCTCGACCCGTGGCGTCGAGACCGTCGACAAGATTGCCCAAGGCATCGAGCCGGAGAAGAACAAGGTGCTGCTGGAGGATCTCTGCAACACCATGAAATTCGGCTCACTCTGCGCGCTCGGCGGCTTCACGCCCTATCCGGTCATGAGTGCCATGACGCATTTTCCGGAGGATTTTGCGCCGGTGCCGGTTCGGGAGGCGGCGGAATGATCGTCAATTCTCTCTCGTCATCCTCGGGCTTGTCCCGAGGATCTACCGACATTGCCATGCGGGAGACGTTCATTGCTGAACCGGCTCCCGAAGTTCAGACGCAGCAGATCCTCGGGATAAACCCGAGGATGACGGCGGAAAGGTAAGCGTCATGCCCCTCATTCCTGAAACCGACTACGGCACACCGGCCTCGCGTTCCGAAAACATGGTGACGCTTACCATCGACGGCCGCGAAATCTCGGTGCCCGAGGGCACCTCGATCATGCGCGCCTCAATGGAGGCCGGCATTCAGGTGCCAAAACTCTGTGCCACCGACATGGTGGATGCCTTCGGTTCCTGTCGCCTCTGTCTGATCGAGGTGGAGGGCCGCAACGGCACGCCTGCCTCCTGCACCACGCCGGTCGCGCCCGGCATTGTCGTCCATACCCAGACGGAGCGGCTGAAGGCCATCCGCAAGGGCGTGATGGAGCTCTACATCTCCGACCATCCGCTTGACTGTCTGACCTGTGCTGCCAATGGTGACTGCGAGTTGCAGGACATGGCCGGTGCCGTGGGTTTGCGCGACGTGCGCTATGGCTACGAAGGTGAGAACCACGTGAAGGCGCGGTCGTCCGAGGGCGGCATGAATGCCCAGTGGATGCCGAAAGACGAGAGCAATCCCTATTTCACCTATGACCCCTCCAAATGCATCGTCTGTTCGCGCTGCGTGCGGGCCTGCGAAGAGGTGCAGGGTACGTTCGCGCTGACCATTGAGGGCCGTGGCTTCGACAGCCGCGTGTCACCCGGCGCGCATGAAGCCTTCCTCTCGTCGGAATGCGTCTCCTGCGGCGCCTGCGTCCAGGCCTGCCCAACGGCGACGCTGACGGAGAAGTCGGTGATATCAATCGGCCAGCCGGAGCATTCGGCCGTCACCACCTGCGCCTATTGCGGCGTTGGCTGTTCCTTCAAGGCGGAAATGCGCGGCGAAGAGCTGGTGCGCATGGTGCCGTGGAAGGATGGTCAGGCAAACCGTGGCCATTCCTGCGTCAAGGGCCGCTTCGCCTATGGCTATGCCAGCCACAAGGACCGCATTCTCAACCCGATGATCCGCGAGAAGATCACCGATCCCTGGCGCGAAGTGACCTGGGAAGAGGCCTATGCGCATGTGGCCTCCGAGTTCAAGCGCATCCAGTACCAGTATGGCCGCGAAGCCATCGGCGGGATCACCTCGTCGCGCTGCACCAATGAAGAAACCTATCTCGTCCAGAAGCTCATCCGCGCCGGCTTCGGCAACAACAATGTCGACACCTGCGCCCGCGTCTGCCATTCGCCGACCGGTTATGGTCTCGGCCAGGCCTTCGGCACGTCCGCTGGCACGCAGAACTTCGATTCTGTCGAACATTCGGACGTCGTCCTCGTCATCGGCGCCAACCCGACCGATGGCCATCCGGTCTTCGGCTCGCGGCTGAAGAAGCGGCTGCGCCAGGGCGCCAAGCTGATCGTCATCGATCCCCGCCGCATCGATCTCGTCAAGACGCCGCATGTGGAAGCGTCTTACCATCTGCCGCTGAAGCCCGGCACCAATGTCGCCGTGTTGACGGCCATCGCCCATGTCATCGTCACCGAAGGTCTGTTTGCCGAGGCTTTCATTCGCGAGCGCTGCGACTGGTCGGAATTCGAGGACTGGGCCGCCTTCGTCGCCGAGCCTGAACATTCGCCGGAGGAAACCGAGAAGTTCACCGGCGTGCCGGCAGCCGACCTGCGGGGTGCTGCCCGCCTGTTCGCCACCGGCGGCAATGGCGCCATCTATTACGGCCTCGGCGTCACCGAACACAGCCAGGGCTCGACCACCGTCATGGCGATCGCCAATCTTGCCATGGCAACCGGCAATATCGGCCGGCCCGGCGTCGGCGTGAACCCGCTGCGTGGGCAGAACAATGTCCAGGGCTCCTGCGACATGGGCTCCTTCCCGCATGAGCTGCCGGGTTATCGCCACGTCTCCGACGACGCCACCCGCGAGACCTTCGAAAAGCTTTGGGGTGTCGAGCTCAGCAACGAGCCGGGTCTGCGCATTCCCAACATGCTGGATGCTGCCGTCGATGGTTCGTTCAGGGGTATCTATATCCAGGGCGAGGACATCCTGCAGTCCGACCCGGATACCAAACACGTCTCGGCCGGCCTTGCCGCGATGGAATGCGTCGTCGTGCACGACCTCTTCCTGAACGAGACGGCGAACTATGCCCATGTCTTCCTGCCAGGCTCGACCTTCCTCGAAAAGGACGGCACCTTCACCAATGCCGAGCGCCGCATCAACCGCGTGCGCAAGGTGATGAGCCCGAAGAACGGCTATGCGGACTGGGAAGTGACCCAGAAGCTCGCCCAGGCCATGGGCCTAACCTGGAACTATAGCCATCCGTCCGAGATCATGGACGAGATCGCGGCAACGACGCCGAGCTTCGCCGGCGTCTCCTACGACTATCTGGAAAAGATGGGTTCCGTGCAGTGGCCCTGCAACGAGAAATTCCCTGTGGGGTCGCCGATCATGCATGTCGACGGCTTCGTGCGTGGCAAGGGCAAGTTCATCCGAACCGAATATGTCGCGACCGACGAACGCACTGGTCCGCGCTTCCCGCTGCTGCTCACCACCGGCCGCATCCTGTCCCAGTACAATGTCGGGGCGCAGACACGGCGCACAGAGAATGTCGTCTGGCATGAGGAGGATCTCCTGGAAATCCATCCGCATGATGCCGAACAGCGTGGCGTCAAGAATGGCGATTGGATCAAGCTTGCCAGCCGTGCGGGTGATACGACGCTACGGGCGCTGATCACCGATCGCGTGGCCCCGGGCGTGGTCTATACCACCTTCCATCACCCGAACACGCAGGCCAATGTCATCACCACCGACTTCTCCGACTGGGCGACCAATTGCCCGGAATACAAGGTGACCGCCGTGCAGGTGTCGCCGTCGAATGGTCCGACCGAATGGCAGGAGGGCTACGAGGAACTGTCGCGTCAGTCGCGGCGCATCGCCGGCAAGCTGGAAGCGGCGGAATGACGGGGATGCTGATCGCATCTTTCGGTCGAAGGGCTTCGACATGATGCCCTCGTCCCGCCCATTCGCGAGCCTTCAGGTGCGTGACGGTGAGCCACGTACGGGCAGCCGGATGGTTCCGGAAGAGGTGCCTGTCGCCTTCTCCTATGGCGGATCGACCCATGCCGTGATGATGGCAACCCCAGACAATCTCGAGGATTTCGCCCTCGGCTTTTCGCTCGCCGAGGGCATCATCAACAGAGCAGACCAGGTCATCTCGATCGAGCCCATCGAAGCCGATACCGGCATCGACCTGCAGATCACGCTGGAGGACCAGACGGCCGAGGCACTGACCTCGCGGCGGCGGCGCATGGCGGGGCCTGTTGGCTGCGGGCTTTGCGGCATCGAGTCGATCGAGCAGGCGACGCGGCCTGTGCCTGCCATCGCTGACCATGGTTTTCGTATTGGAGGCGGAGAAATCGTCGAGGCGATGGGCCTGCTCGGGAACCAGCAGGTTCTCAATCGCGAAACGCGCGCCGTGCATGGGGCCGGCTTCTACATCCCCGGCCAGGGTCTCGTTGCCCTGCGCGAGGATGTCGGCCGGCACAATGCGCTCGACAAACTGGTCGGCGCCGTGCTTCGCGGCGGCTGGAATTCATCCACTGGCGTCGTGGTCGTCACCAGCCGCCTCTCGGTCGAGATGGTGCAGAAGGCCGCCATTCTCGGCTCACCCGTCCTGGCCGCCATCTCCGTCCCCACCGCCCTCGCCATCCGCACCGCCGAACAGGCGGGCCTGACATTGATCGGGATCGCCAGGGGCGACGAGTTTGAAGTCTTTACCCGCGCCGATCGCCTGATCGAAGGAGCCGAACGCCATGTCGCACAGTCATATCGATGAAAAGCTTGTCCGCATGGCAAACCAGATCGCGACCTTCTTCCTGTCGCAGCCCGAAGATGTGCGGATTGAGGGGGTGGCGACCCACATCAACAAGTTCTGGGAGGTGCGCATGCGCCGCCGCTTCTTCGAACTGCTCGACATGCCGGATGCGGGCTTCCTGCCGCTGGTGATTGCGGCCTCCAAAGAAATCAAACGCCCTGGGTCGGCGGATTCCGGTGCCGTGGGCGTCGGGGTAGATGCCGCCACCGGCGCGCCGGGAGGCAAAGGTGTGGCAGCCGGAGAATCGCTGTCGGAACCCAGCATTCCGGAGACAACGGCATAAGTTTACAGGTTTTGGGGCTTGGGGGAGGTCCAAATAGGCTTTTTGAGGAGGAGGAGTACTAAATGGCTGTTTCTGGTGTTAGCGCTGACAGCGTGAGAGATGTCGGCATTCTGGACAAAGAACGAATCATTGCAAAACCGGGTTTCAATCGCTGGCTGGTTCCGCCGGCGGCCCTTGCCATCCATCTGTGCATCGGCATGGCCTATGGTTTCAGCGTCTTCTGGCTGCCGCTGAGCAAGGCGATTGCCAACCCCGATCCCAGCTGCTCGGAATTGACGTTGTTGAGCGCCTTGTTCACCACCGCCTGCAACTGGCGGGTCGCGGATCTCGGCTGGATCTACACACTCTTCTTCGTCTTTCTCGGCTGCTCGGCCGCGATCTGGGGCGGTTGGCTCGAGCGGGTCGGCCCTCGCAAGGCGGCCTTCGTATCGGCCTGCTGCTGGTGTGGTGGCATATTGATCGCGGCGGTTGGCGTCATGACCCACCAGCTGTGGCTGATGTGGGTCGGTGCCGGCGTCATCGGTGGCATAGGCCTCGGCCTTGGCTACATTTCCCCGGTGTCCACCCTGATCAAATGGTTCCCGGATCGGCGCGGCATGGCAACCGGCATGGCGATCATGGGCTTCGGCGGCGGTGCCATGATCGGCGCCCCACTCGCCAATATGCTCATGACGCTGTTCAAGACCGACACGTCGGTCGGTGTCTGGCAGACCTTCGTGGTCATGGCCCTCATCTATTTTGTCTTCATGATGGGTGGTGCTTTCGGTTATCGGATCCCGCCTGCCGGCTGGCGCCCCGAAGGCTGGACAGCGCCGGTGTCGAAAAGCACGATGATCACCACCCGCCATGTGCACCTGCGCGATGCCCACAAGACGCCGCAGTTCTGGCTGATCTGGGCGGTCCTCTGCCTGAACGTTTCGGCCGGTATCGGCGTCATCGGCGTTGCCTCGCCGATGCTGCAGGAAATCTTCGCCGGTTCGCTGATCGGCCTGCCGGATCTGACCTTCTCGCAGCTCGACACCGCACAGAAGGCGCAGATCGCGGCCATCGCCGCCGGCTTCACCGGCCTCCTGTCGCTGTTCAACATCGGAGGCCGCTTCTTCTGGGCGTCGATGTCCGACAAGATCGGGCGGAAGAACACCTATTTCTGTTTCTTCATCCTCGGCATCATTCTCTACGCTGCGGCACCCACTCTGGCCGGCCTCGGCTCCAAGGCGATGTTCGTGCTTGCCTTCGGCATCATCCTGTCGATGTATGGCGGCGGCTTTGCGACGATCCCGGCCTATCTTGCCGATATCTTCGGGACGCAGTTCGTCGGTGCGATCCACGGCCGCCTGCTCACGGCCTGGGCGACAGCCGGCATCGTCGGCCCCGTTGTGGTCAACTATATCCGCGAAGCACAGATCTCGGCAGGGGTCGCCCCCGGACCTGAACTCTATACCGGCACCATGTATATCCTGGCCGGCATGCTGGCGGTTGGCCTGATTGCCAATGCCTTCGTGAAGCCATTGTCGGACAAGTGGTTTATGTCGGATGCTGAAGTGGCCGCTCTGCAGGCGAAGACGGCAGCTGCCAATGCCGGGCCGTCCGGTTCCTTCGGGATCGGCAGGGGTGGTCTTGACGCCAAGGCAGCGATTGCCTGGGCGGTTGTCGGCCTTCCGCTTCTGTGGGGCGTCTGGATCACGCTGCGCAACAGCCTTGCGATCTTCGGCTGAGTTTCAGCTACCAATCCGAAAGAAGAGGCGGTCCGGATGCGGGCCGCCTCTTGCCGTTTTCGGGGGCTGCTCAGTTCAGCCAGAGATGAATGAGGGCGGCTTCCGGCGTTTGCGCGCCACCGTTTTCTATGCCCGTGCTCCACAATCCGGCGCCGGCGGCATAAGCACCGGGCGCCAGGCCGCCGGCTTCGCACTGGCTGACGGCGCGCAGCCGCTTTCCAGCCCTGACCGCATCGGCCAGAACCTTCAACAGCGAGGGATCGGCCATGGCCGTGCCGGACCCAAAGACCCGCAACACGGCTCCGTCCAGCTGCGAAAGCGATGCTTCGATCATCGCTGAGGGCATGCCGGGGGAGAGCGTCAGGATTGCCAACCTGCGTTCGGCAAATCGCCGGTGCAGCGGCGCTGACGGACTTGATTGCTGTTGCGCGCGGAACGCGTCGACTTCGTGGCTATGATGTTTGACCAGGCCGCCGGCTTCAAGCAGCTTACCGGCAAAGGCGAGAAACACGCCCGATTCGGTGCGGGTTGCCGCCTCGACCGCCAGCGACAGGTTTTCTTCGGCATCTCCACCGGTCCCGAGCGGATGCATGGAGCCGCAGAGAATGACGCGGCGTTCCTCGCCTGCCAACGCCTGCGCGAGCGCCGCGCCGGTGAAAGCCATGGTATCCGTCCCGTGGGCGACGATGACAGAGGCGCCGGGATGGCTGCGGATCACATCCAGCATCTCGTTCCAGTGAGTGGGGCCGACATCGGCACTGTCGAGCAGCGGGTCGAAGACATGGCTCGTGAGCGTCGTATCCCGCCCAAGCCTTGCTTCCAGAGCCGCCTCGACGAGGCCACGCTGGGGAGCAAGTCCGTCTAGCGTCTCCGCCATGCCGATGGTGCCGCCGGTATGGATCAAAACGAGCTGCATGGTGACGCCTCCGGTCTGTTTGGCGTCTGGTAGGGCAAGTATCCAGTCAGATCAACAGGTCTGCAGATCGCAGGTCCCAAAATGAAAAAGGCAGCGCCTGCTGGCACTGCCTTTTCTGAAAATTGGGGTTCGGTCGATCAGGCGGCCAGGTCTTCCAGGTCGCTGCCCTTGAACATCTTGGCGAGGTTCAGGAAGCAGATCATGCCGTTCTCGTTGGCGATGATGCCTTCCGAGAAGGTCTTGTCGAAGGAGGCCGAGACTTCCGGAACCGGCTGAACCTGGCTCGACGGAATGGTGAGGATGTCCGAGACGCGGTCGACAAGCATGCCGATGACCATGTTGTGCACTTCGGCAACGACGATCGCCGAGCGTTCGTTGGCAACCGTGCTCTTCATGCCGAGCTTGTAGGCGAGGTCGATGATCGGAATGACCGAGCCGCGCAGGTTCATGACACCGATGACGTCGGCCGGGGCGTGCGGGATCGGGGTCGAGGGCGCCCAGCCGCGGATTTCGCGGATGGTCGTGGTCTTGACGCAGAATTCCTGATCATGAAGCCGGAAAGCAATGATCTCGAGTGTTTCGCCGCCGAAGCTGGTGGAACTGATAGTGGCCATGTGAACTTTCCAACCTTCCTGTACTGTGACACGTGCCATGACATCTCGTGTGTCTGGCACTCGCCATCCGTCCGCGCGTCGCGATGCCTGGGAGGCGCCGTGAACATGCTTTGGACAGACAATACGCGAAGAACGTTGCGTAATTCTAAACTGCCCGCTCACCATGAAAGGCGGCACGCCGGGTGCCTTTCAGGCACCCCTTGTCGGGCGATCCAGGATGCGTTTCCCGAAAAGGCTCGCGGCCAGATCCACCATCACACGCGCGCTGCGTCCACGGTCGTCAAGAAAAGGGTTCAATTCAACCAGATCGAGCGACGAAACCAGGCCGCTGTCATGCAGCAGTTCCATGATCAGATGCGCCTCCCGGAATGTCGCCCCGCCCGGCACGGTCGTGCCGACGCCGGGGGCAACGTCCGGATCGAGAAAATCGACATCCAGGCTGACATGCAGCAGGGCATCGGCAGCGCGAACGTCCGAAAGGATGCGCTTGATGATGCTTCCCATGCCGTCCTCATCAATGGCGCGCATGTCAAAGACATTGACCTCGTTGTCCGAGATCAGCCTGCGCTCCTCTTCATCGACGGAGCGGATCCCCACCTGATAGACATTGCGGGGATCGACGAAGGGACGATCCTTGGGAAGGATCGGTGCAAATTCCGCCTTGCCGCAGAAGAAGGCGACCGGCATGCCATGAATATTGCCCGAAGGGGAGGTGTCCGGCGCATTGAAATCCGAGTGGGCATCGAGCCAGAGCACGAAGAGCGGCCGGCCGAGTTCCTGCGCGTGGCGCGCCATGCCGGAGACACTGCCCATGGACAGGCTGTGATCGCCACCCAGCAGCACCGGCACCGAACCTTCGGATGCCGCCTCATAGGTCTCGGCTTCGATCGCGCGGGTGAAGGCGCCGACGACGTCGAGCTTGCGGGCGCGTTCCATTTCCGGCAGGTCCCGGGCGGCTGCGGGGCGAAGATCGCCACGGTCCTCGACGGTGTAACCGAGGTCGCACAAGGCCTGTGCAATGCCGGCGATCCGGAGTGCCGCCGGTCCCATGGCGCAGCCGCCTCGACCCGAACCTTCCTCAAGGGGGACACCGATCAGGCTGACGGTCTTGCTCTTGTTGCTCATGGTCGTCCTCGCTTCTCACTGGCCGCGATCATCGGGCATTCGGCTGTAGTCAAAAAGATGGAACATCGTCACAAAGCGCTATAGTTTGCACAAATCGCAACCATCATGTGACGATCTGTAAAATGGATGATCTCGATCGCAATATTCTTGCCGCCCTCAGACAGAATGCGCGGCTGCCGGTCGCTTCGCTCGCCGCGATGACCGGTGCGTCGCGCGCAACGGTTTCGGCGCGGATCGACAGACTGGTGGCCAATGGCACGATCGCGGCCTTTACCATTCTGACCGGTCAGGAAATCCAGTCGAGTGGTGTGCGGGCCATCGTGATGATCGAGGTGGTGGGCAAGTTCGCCGATCGCGTCGCCCACCAGCTGCGCGGCCTGCCACAGGTCAAGAGCCTGCACAGCACCAATGGTCGCTGGGACTTCATCGCCGAGCTGGAAGAGCGCGACCTCGCCGGTTTTGACGAGACGCTGCGTCGCATCCGCCTGATCGAGGGCATCAACCTGACGGAATCCAGCATCCTTCTGAAGACGAGCAAGGTCGGCTGAGCTCCGCAGAGAGCATGTCCAGCAAAGGTGCGAAGCGGTTTTGCGTCCGCGATTGCGTAAAGACAAAGAGATAGAGCATGGAAGGCGAGACCGTTCTCGCCGGAAATGCTCAATATTCCTTCTCGTAGAAGATACCACCGCCGGCGCCTTCGCCGCCAGCCTCCCCCTTCAGCTTCACGCCCCGACCGATATCGAGATTGATGACGGCCTTGGCCCCGCCATTGCCGCTTTGCCGCAGTTCGAGATAGGTGCGGTCGTTGAGGTATTTGCCTGCGCTGATGCTGGTCTGGCCCGTCTCATCGGTGGAAACGTCGAGGTCGTCGATGCCGAGCGAGGTGCGCAGCGACTGGAAGAGCGAGGTGCCTCGTCCACCGGCCAGCTGGGCCGCCGCATCGGCCAACTGGGCGATCTGCAGCGGCGAAAGCCGGGCCATCGACTGGCCGAAGATCAGTTGCGCCAGGATTTCGTCCTGGGGCAGGGCGGGTGACGAGCCGAAGGTGACGGACGGATTGCTGGCCAGCCCCGTCAGCTTGATCGTAATGGTCGCACCGCCCGAAGTGGTCGTCGCCTCAAGGTCGATCAACGGCACGAGATCGCCCCCGAAGGTGATGGTCGCCTGGGTGATCGTCAGACGCTTGGTCAGGATCTGCATGCGGCCACGGCGCAGTTCAAAGGCGCCGGAGACGCTGGGGGCAGCGGCTGTGCCGGTCAGCTTGATCGTGCCGCCCAGTTCCGCATCGATGCCGCGCCCTCGCACAAAGGTCTGTGTCGGCGACGCGATCGTGAGGTCGAGCACAATCGGAGAGTTCGACTGCCTGCCTTCGGCGGGATCTTGTTCACTCTGCTGACGCAGCACGTCGGCTGGAGCATTGCGGTGCTGGATGTCCAGTTCCCGAAGGCTCGCAGGTTTGCTTTCCGACAGTGTGATGGAGGTGCGCGAGAGGTTGACCGTGCCTGCCAGCGTCGGTCCGGCCAGCAGCGGACCCTTGAGGGTCAGCCTCGCATCGGCCGTGCTGGTCACGGTGTTGCCGTCGACATAGACCGCCTTGTCGAGATTGATGGCAAGGTCTGCGGGAAGGCCCGCCGAACGGATGTCGATCGAACCGCTCGCGGTGACGCGGCCGCCTGTCGCGAAATTGCCCGTCAGGCTGCCGATTTCGGCGCGGCTGCCCGTGAGGTTGATGGTGGTTGCGATCTGCTCCACCGCAAGGTTCCGGCGCACATCGACGACACGGGCTCCGCTCGTGACGATCGTTCCGGTGATGCTGGGTTCCGCTGAACTTCCGCCGACCGTCAGGTTGACCCGCGCCGTCCCGTTCGCCACCAGCCCTTGCGCGGCCAGCCGGTCATTGATGGCATTCAGGGGTACGTCGCCTTCAATGCGCAGCTCAAGGTCGACACCGTTGGTCAGCGAGACGGTACCGGTGCCGCCCAGTCCGATGCCGGCGCCATTGACCCGGCTATCGAGCGTCAGGCGCTGATTTTCGAAGCGTCCGTTGGCGGTGAGGCTGAGCGGTGCAAGGCCCGCCGCCCGGCTCTGGGCAATGGTGGCCCCCTGCCAGTCGAGACGGTAGTCGACAACTGGGGCCGCCGTCGTGCCGCTGATGTCGACGCGACCGGAGATCGATCCTTCCGGGGTGATCTGAGGCGCAAAGGCATTGGCGAGCGACGCTGGAAGGCCCGCAATGTCGGCCTGCAGGTTCAAGCGTTCGCCGATATCGCCCGAGACCGTCACCCGGCCTGATCCGGCCGCGATGGTGGTGGGCGGGAGCGTGACGGTGCCGTTGTCGATGCGGATCGTCGTCGGCTTGCTCAGAGACAGGGCTATGCCGCGCGGCGCTGCCTGCAGCGCGTCCAGCACGACGGCCATGCCGTTGGGTGTCTGAGAGAGGCTGCCACGCAGGTTCACAGGGGCCTTGTCATATTGGGCCGAAAGGTTGAATTGCGTGGTGTCGTCTGCCCGATCGATCTTCAGATCGATCCCTTCGATCCGGTTTGCGCCGGCGGTCACCGCATCCGCCGTCACCTTGCCTTCGACGGCGAGGGCCGCGATGTCCGTTGCATTGAGGTTGATGGCAGGGCGATCAATCAGGACACCCTCGCGGGTGATCTTGGTTCCGCTCGCCTTGATCACGGCCGAGGTTTTGCCGGCATTCGATGCAAGGGCGACGGTCCCCTTCAAATCACCTCCGACGTTCTGCCCGGCCAGCGCCGCAAGAAGGCTTATGTCGGGAAAATCGAAGTCGATCTCGCCGCTCGGCTTGAAATCGGCACCCAGGGACAGGGCTCCCTTCGCCGTGTTCGGGCCGATTTCCAGCGCCAGTCCCTCGACCTGCGTCAAGCCATCTGCGCTGACAACCTTGCCGGTCGCCTGGACAGGTTTCCCGTCGATCTGGCCGCTGATGCTGATGTCGCCTTGCGGTGCCGTGGGGCTTGCCAGGCCTTGTGCCGTCAGCGTGAGGCCGGAGACCTTATAGCCGGCTGCGATGCCCTGCTCGACCGCCAGATTGACGGTTGCCTCGATAGCGTCGAGCGGGCCGGAAGCGGAGAGATCGAAGTTCGCGGCACCCTGGATGCGGTCGACGAAGCTGCCGAGATCGTTCAGCTGCCCTGTCAGATCGGTTGCCAGTGCACCCTGAGGGTCAAGCGAGAGGCTGCCCTGCACCTGGCCGAGATTGGTCTGCAGGTCGATGTTTCGCAGGCTGATCGCCTGCGGGGCTGCATAATCGAGACGTGTGGAGAAAGTTACGGGCCGATTGAGCTTGGATGCGATTGCAGCGGGCATAAGGCCCGGCTCCGCTGTCAGTTGCATCTCTCCGGAGAAACCCTGGTTTTCCAGGCTGTAGAGGCCGCTGACCGTGCCGTCCAGTCCGTCGCTGTCGAACGCCATTTTCTCGATCGAGATTGTATCGGCCGCGATCGTCAATGGCGCCGTCAGGCGAAGAGGTGCACGCACATAGGGTTTGATCCGGGGATCGTTGACGTCTGCCGACTGGACAGTCAGGTCGACGAGCATCGGACCCTGGCGTGTCGCGAGGTCGAAGGCATTGCTGGTCGCCTTCAGGTTCACATCCGAAATGCTGCCCTGCGGAAGCGTGAGGCTCGCCAGATCGAGGTCTGCGGAGAGCGCTGCAGCATCTGCCGGACCGCGCAGGCTGACAGTGGCTTTGCGCAGCCGCATTTCCCCCGGAATGTCACGGCCCGGGGCGGTCAGCAATACCGGTTCGCCGGTGGCGCGGGCTTCCAGTCTCAGGTCGTTGTTGCCGTCTGGATCATAGCGCCCGGCACCTGTGACGATTGCCGAAGCTGTCGTGAGCGTCCCGGTGTTCACCGTCACCGTGCCATTGGTGCCGAAAGCGATATCGGCGTCGATGGCCGTCTGACCGGCGAAGATGGCGCGCAGTTCCGGCGGCATGAGGCTGGCGAAGTTGCCACCACCGCTAGCGCTGATCGTCCGCGTGCCGTCCTCGGCCAGTTGGTGCCTGGCGTCGACCGACACGGTCTGTTCGCCGGACAGTTCCGCCGTGATCTTGCCCGCCCAGTCGTTGAGAGGGCCGGCGCCGTCGATGTTGATGGCGAGTGGCGGTTCCCCCGGCAATTGCAGCACCTGACCCAGCAGCCCGGCCGCAGGCTCCTGGTAATCGAGGCGGATGCGCAGCTGGTTTTCATTGGGCGCGTAAAGCAGGGCTGCGACAACACTGTTGCCGGGATCATCGCGCCGGGTCGCGGTGAGGCGGCTGGCTATGGTGTCGCCGTCAATCTGAACCGCACCTTGCGCGCTCAGTGACAGATCGCGCTTAGCCAGCGCGGCACCAAGCTGAACCGACGGCAGGTCCACCTTTCTTACGTCGATGTCGATGGGAAGCTGGAACGGCTCGTCGCTGGCGGGTTTTTCCTCCGCCGTCGGCTCCGGCGCGCGTGTCACGTCGACGTTTGCAGCAGAAATCAGCTCGGCGGAAAACCGCTTGCGGAACAGGTCGGATGGCGTCCAGTCGAGCGAGAGCCCACCGATCGTCGCATAGGTACCCCGGGTGTCGGCCAGCGTTACCTGCTCGATCGTGAGAGGGTTGCTGAATAGTGGCGACGCACCCGTGACCTCGATCTGTGTATTCTCGGTAGACGCGAGTTCGGCGATCCTTGCGAACAGAAAACTGCTGCCGGAGCGCGAGAAACCGGCGACCAGAACCGCCACGATGACGATGGTCAGCGCGGCTGCCGTCAGGGCGCCAAGCAGTTTGATCGTCCAGGTGAGGATGCGCTTCAGCCAGGTCATAACGTGTTTATCGTTCCTCTGCGTCGGTCAGAAGCTCTGGCCGATGCCCGCATAGATGCCATAACGACTGCCGCCGTCATAACGTTTCAGTGGCATGGCGACATCAAGGCGAAGCGGACCGAAAGGGGTCATGTAGCGCAGGCCGACGCCGGCACCCATGCGCAGGTCCGAAAAGTCGGGAACGGTGTCGTCGGCCACCGTCCCGACATCGAGGAAGGGCACGATGCCGATCGTGTCGGTGATGCCGATGCGCGCTTCGACGGAGGCGGTGGTGTACGAACGCCCGCCCGTCCCGTCTCCGGCAGCATTGTAGGGCGTGATTTCCTGGAAGGAATAGCCGCGCACGGAACCCCCGCCACCGGCGAAGAAGCGGCGTGTCGCGGGAATGTCGGAGAGGTCGCCGCCACCGAACAGGGCACCCGCAGAAAGCTTGCCGGCAAGCACCACCCGGTCTTCCGCGCCCAGCCCAAGATAGGCGGAGATCGATCCCTCCACCGAGGCAAACGCCGTCTGGCCGAAGAAGTCGTAGCTCGGCGTGACGGTCACCGTGCCGTAATGCCCCTCGGTCGGATTGAGCCGGTTGTCACGCGTATCGCGGATATAGCCGACCGGCACGCCGAAGGTCAGATAGGTGTTGTCGTCACCGAAGGCGTCGTCGATGCTGTCATAAGCCAGCGAAACGCCGGCACTCACCGTGTCGGCATCCGTCAGTTCATAGGCGAGCGCCACCTTCCCGGTCACGGTCGCCGCATCGTAAAAATCGGTCTTCAGCGTGCTGCCCTTGATGCTCGCCTCCAGCGTGGCCGACGGAAAGAAGGCGCCTGGCTTGATGAAGGTGATGCCGGCCGTATAGTCGAGCGAGCTCAGGTCGGTCACGTCGCGGCTTTCGCCGAGACCGCGAACGGCGCCCTCGATGCGCAGCGATTCGGCATTGCCGAAGAGATTGCGATGGCCCCAATAGCCTTCGAGGCCGGCGCCATCCAGAGAGGAATAGCTGGCGCCGAAGCCGAAGTAGCGATGCTTGCCTTCGGACACGACGATGCCGACCGGCAGGCTTCCGTCGTCGGCCAGCGTTTCGTCTTCCTTGAGGGTCACGGACGAAAACACGCCGAGCGCGCGCAGCCGTTCGGCCGCCTTGCGCAGCTGTTCTGGATCGTATTTCTGGCCGGGGCGCAGGCGGGAATAGCGCTCGATGAAGTCGGCGTTCACCGCGCGCGCACCCTTGACACTGACGGTCCCAAGCGGGGCGACCGGCCCTGCATCGACCGCAATGGTGACGTCGACCGTCTTGGTGTCGTGGTCCGCCACCACGTCACGGCGACTGATACGGGCCAAAGGACGGCTCTCGGCCTTCAGAGTGTCCGCCATCTTCTGGGCGGCTTTCAGAATCACCAGCGACCCGGCGGGTTCGCCTGGCGCGAGATCGAAATCCGCGGGGTCGAGGCGGCTTGCATCGCCTTCCAGGGAAACCTTGCCCAGGGTAAATTCCGCACCAGGCTCGATGGACACGGTGACCGGGACAGGCCGCGACCGATCGAAGGTCGGATTGGGCGGCAGCTGGTCGATGTCTCGCCCGTCGATCGTCATTTTGACGATGCCGCCATAGAGCGCCCTTTCGTAGAGCGTCGCAATCAGCCGGTCACGGTCGTCGCGGGCCTTGATGACCAGGCCAAGATCGCCGGAGACGGGTTTCTCTTCATCTGCGAGCAGAAGCGAGGTGCGCTCCAGCGATTTGCGCAGGTCGCGCTGATCGGTGCCGGCATCGAATGTCAGGGTGTAATCGACGGGGTCGATGATGTCGCGGTCGGCCTGTTTTTCGCCAAACAGATGGATACCGAACAGCTCGAAGGCGCCGGCCGGGGCGGCGCTCAGCAGAAGCGGGCTTGCAACGGTCAGAACCAACCCGAGCCGGAACGCATGACTAAACTTCGGCAATATCGATCCACTCGGTCTTCGCATTTCGCTACATCGCGATCTGTCAGGCACTCCCCTGCCTCAGAACAACTTAGGCGGAAAGACCCCAAAAGGGATACCCTCTTTTTCAGCAAAGGGCGAAAAAGGCGGGAAGTGTTGCCTCCCCGCCCTTCGATCTCATGGGTAGTCTGCGTCCGCGTCAGTAGTTGCGCGGGCAGGCGTCGATGTAGCGGTTGCCGTAGCGGTCACGGTAGTAGCACTGGCCGGGCTGTTCCGACACATTGCCGATCACGGCACCCGCAACGCCACCGATGGCAGCTCCGACGGCTGCGCCGCGGACGTTGCCGGTGGCGATGCCACCAATAATCGCGCCGGAGGCCGCGCCGATACCTGCGCCGCGTTCGGTCTGGCTGCAGCCTGCGACCGAAAGGCCGACCAGCATCAGCACAAGAGCTTTCTTCATCTTCATCTCTCCAAGTTCCACGCGCCCGGTCGAACCGGTCTTGTTTTTACAGCTTGCCACCCGCCCAAGGGCTCCCCGAACGGCGGTCGGCTGCCGTCAGCATAGTCCTGGACATTGGAAAGTCCATGGTCGTGGCTCACAGCACGACGAGGTGGCTCTCCTGCATGAGCCATCGAAGATGAACCCAGGATTTACAGGATGTCTGATGCTGCGATGCGGCACATAAAATTTTCGATTGCGGCGCTTTGGACGGTTGCACATGTCACACAAAACTCACACGATACTCCTCGTGTCCGGGAGAGACACGAGGAGGAACAACATGGCTAAAGTGACACTGACGGTGAATGGCCGGACAGTGAGCGGAGAGTGCGAGGATCGCACCCTGCTCGTGCATTTCATTCGCGAGAAGCTTGGTCTGACGGGAACGCATGTGGGTTGCGACACGACCCAGTGCGGCACCTGCGTCGTTCACATGGACGGCAAATCGATCAAGAGCTGTTCGATCCTGGCCGTCCAGGCCTCGGGATCCTCGATCACCACGATCGAGGGGCTTTCTTCCGGCGGCGAGCTGCATCCGGTGCAGGCGGCCTTCAAGGAGCATCACGGCCTGCAATGCGGCTTTTGCACGCCCGGCATGGTGATGACGGCGCTCGACATGATCTGTCGTCACAACGGCGCGCTCGACGAGGCCACCGTCCGCCACGATCTCGAAGGCAATATCTGTCGCTGCACGGGCTACCACAACATCGTCAAGGCCGTGCTTTCGGCCAACGAAGCGATGACCGCCGGCCGCCAGGCCGCCGAGTGAGTGGGAAGGAAATGGGATTTAGCCAATAGCCAGTAGCAGCAGCGACCCTGAAGCATCCTGAGCTGTTTTCTACTGCCTACTGCCTACTGCCTATCCCCTACTGCCTAAAACCTTATTCCTGTTTCTCTGGAGGAGAAGACAATGGGTGTTGAAGGAATCGGCGCGCGTGTGGCGCGCAAGGAAGACAAGCGCTTTTTGACCGGCAAGGGCCGGTATACTGACGACATGGTCGTCCCGGGCATGAAATATGCCTATTTCGTCCGGTCGCCCTATGCCCATGCCAAGATCAAGTCGATCGATGTCGCTGCCGCCAAGGCCATGCCTGGCGTCATCGATGTGCTCGACGGCAAGCAGCTCTTGGCCGATGGCATCGGCAATCTGATCTGCGGCTGGATGATCCATTCCAAGGACGGCACGCCGATGAAGATGGGCGCCTGGCGTCCCCTCGCACATGAAACTGTGCGGTACGTCGGCGATGCCGTGGCGATCGTCGTTGCCGACAGCATCGGTGAGGCGCGCGATGCCTCGGAGGCCGTGTCTGTCGAGTATGAAGAGCTGCCGGTCGTCACCGGTGCGGTCGACGCGCTGAAGCCTGGTGCGCCGCAGCTTCATCCCGAAGCTCCCGGCAACCTGATCTTCGACTGGGAGATCGGCGACAGCGCTGCCGCCGATGCCGCGATCGCCAGTGCCGCCCATGTCACCGAGATCGACATCTTCAACAACCGTCTCTCGCCGAACCCGATGGAGCCGCGCTCCACGCTCGGCATCTACGACACAGCGGAAGACCACTTCACCTGCTACACGACCTCGCAGAACCCGCATGTCGCGCGTCTCGTGATGAGTGCCTTCTACAATGTGGCACCGGAGCACAAGCTGCGCGTTATCGCACCCGATGTCGGCGGCGGCTTCGGCTCGAAGATCTACATCTATCCGGAAGAGGTCGTCTGTCTCTGGGCGTCGAAAAAAACCGGTGTGCCGGTCAAGTGGACGTCTGATCGTACGGAAGCCTTCCTCACCGATGCCCATGGCCGTGACCATGTCTCCAAAGTGAAGATGGCCTTCGACAAGGACCACAGGATCATCGGGCTGAAGGTCGACACGATCGCCAATCTCGGCGCCTATATGTCGCTCTTCTCGTCTTCGGTCCCGACCTATCTCTATGCGACGCTGCTCTCGGGCCAGTATGCGATCCCGGCGATCCACGCCAATGTCCGCACCGTCTATACCAATACGGTGCCGGTCGATGCCTATCGCGGTGCCGGCCGTCCGGAGGCGACATACCTTCTGGAACGCACCGTCGAAACCGCCGCTCGTGAACTCGGCATCTCGCCGGCAGAACTGCGCCGCAAGAACTTCGTGCGGACCTTCCCGTACCAGACGCCCGTGATCATGTGCTACGATGCGGGCGATTACGACGCCTCGCTCGAAGCCGCCATGGGGGCTGCTGACTGGAACGGTTTCCCGGCCCGGAAGGCAGAGGCGGCGCGGCGCGGCAAGCTGCGTGGCATCGGCATGAGCTGCTATATCGAGGCCTGCGGCATCGCGCCGTCGGCGGCGGTCGGCTCGCTCGGTGCTGGCGTGGGCTTGTGGGAATCCGCTGAAGTCCGCGTCAATGCGGTCGGTACGGTCGAAGTGCTCACCGGCTCGCACAGCCATGGCCAGGGTCACGAGACCACCTTCGCCCAGCTCGTGTCGGAACGCTTCGGCCTGCCGATCGACAATGTCTCCATCGTCCACGGCGACACCGACAAGGTGCAGATGGGCATGGGCACCTATGGGTCTCGTTCCGGTGCCGTCGGCATGTCGGCCATCGTCAAGGCGCTCGACAAGGTCGAGGCCAAGGCGAAGAAGATTGCAGCGCATCTGATGGAAGCCGACGAGAGCGACATCGTCATCGAAAACGGCGAGTTGAAGGTCGCCGGCACCGACAAGACGCTGCCGTGGTTCCAGGTGGCGCTCGCCGCCTACACCGCCCACAACCTGCCGTCCGGCATGGAGCCGGGCCTGAAGGAAGGCGCGTTCTACGACCCCTCAAACTTCACCTTCCCGGCCGGCTGCTACATTGCGGAAGTCGAGGTCGATCCGGACACCGGCAAGACTGAGATCGTTCAGTTCGTCGCGGCGGACGACTTCGGCAATATCATCAATCCGATGATCGTCGAAGGCCAGGTGCATGGCGGCATCGCGCAGGGCATCGGGCAGGCACTGCTTGAAGGCGTGCATTACGATCCGCAGACCGGGCAGCTTCTGACTGCGAGCTACATGGATTACGCCATGCCGCGCGCCGATGACCTGCCGTCCTTCAACGTCTCGCACCAGAACACGCCTTGCCCGGGCAATCCGCTGGGGATCAAGGGTTGCGGCGAGGCCGGTGCCATCGGTTCGCCGCCGGCGCTGATCAATGCGATCACCGATGCCATCGGCAATAACGACCTCAACATGCCGGCGACGCCGCTTGCCGTCTGGAGCGCGCTCCAGGCCAATGCGACCCGTCAGGCCGCCGAATAAGGAAGGAGAGAACCATGCAGCTCTATTCCACCAGCTACCATCGCGCCTCCTCCGTCGACGATGCCGGAAAGCTCCTGTCCGGTGCCGAGGACGGCAAGTTCATTGCCGGCGGCCAGACGCTGATCGCGGCGCTCAAGCAGCGTCTCGCCCAGCCGTCCGATCTCGTTGACCTCAGGCATATCGAGGCCCTCAAGGGCATCAAGGTCGAAGGTCGTCGCGTCACCATCGGTGCCGCCGTGACCCATGCGGAGGTCGCCTCGTCGGCGGCCATCCGCGCGGTCTGTCCGGCGATCTGCCATCTCGCCTCGCTGATCGGCGATCCGCATGTCCGGCATATGGGCACGATCGGCGGGTCGGTCGCCAATGATGATCCGGCTGCCGACTATCCATCGGCGGTGCTGGCGCTCGGTGCGACCGTCATCACCAATACCCGCGAGATCGCGGCCGACGATTTCTTCGTCGGCCTGTTCGAAACCGCGCTCGCAGACGACGAGATCATCACGGCCATCCGCTTCGATGCTCCGGAAAAGGCGGGTTATGCCAAGTTCGCCAATCCGGCCTCGCGCTATGCGATGACCGGTGTCTTCGTCTCGAAGGGGGCAGGCGGCGTGCGCGTCGCCGTCACCGGTGCGGGCTCCAATGGTGTTTTCCGCCATGCGGGGCTTGAGGCGGCACTCTCGGCCAACTGGTCCCCCGATGCGGTTTCCGGCGTCGCAATTGATTCGTCCGACCTCATGTCGGACCTGCATTGCACCTCCGAATACCGGGCAAATCTCATCCGCGTCATGGCCAAACGCGCCGTTCAGGCTTCCTGACCGACGCGCGAGCGATGCTCTGCAACGAAAGGACGGCGCTCTGCCGTCCTTTTTGTCTGGAGTTGACGCAGATCAAGTTCGATACGGCAGAAAGCGTTAGGATTTATATGTGAGCATTCTAAAATTCGCGCCTTTTGTCGCAGTTTAGAATGAATGTACAATACCGGGGTTGACCGCGCTGCCCGAGATACCCAAAAGGGTATCAAATACTGGAGTGACAGGAATGGATTTCGAGGCGTTTTTCACGGAGCAGCTGGCTGGACTTCACGAGGAAGGCCGCTACCGCGTCTTCGCTGATCTCGAACGCCAGCGTGGCAATTTTCCCCGCGCCACCCGCTACACCGAAAAAGGCACCCAGGACGTTACCGTCTGGTGTTCGAACGACTATCTCGGCATGGGCCAGAACCCGCTCGTCATCGAAGCCATGAAACAGGCGATCGATGACTGTGGCGCGGGTGCGGGAGGCACCCGGAATATCTCTGGCACCAACCACTACCACGTTCTTCTCGAGCGCGAATTAGCCGACCTGCACGGCAAGGAATCGGCGCTGATCTTCACCTCGGGCTATGTCTCGAACTGGGCGGCCCTTGGAACGCTCGGCGCCAAGATCCCGGGCCTCATCATCTTTTCGGATGCGCTCAACCACGCATCGATGATCGAAGGCATCCGCCATTCCAAGGCCGAGCGCGTCATCTGGAAGCACAACGACGTCAAGGATCTGGAAGCGAAGCTCGCTGCTGCCGATCCGCGCGCGCCGAAGATGATCGCGTTTGAATCCGTCTATTCGATGGATGGCGACATCGCGCCGATCAAGGAGATCTGCGATCTCGCCGACAAATATGGTGCGATGACCTATCTCGATGAAGTGCATGCCGTTGGCATGTACGGTGCCCATGGTGGCGGCATTGCCGAACGCGAAGGCCTGATGCATCGCCTGACGGTCATCGAAGGCACGCTCGGCAAGGCATTTGGCGTGATGGGCGGTTACATCGCTGCCTCGACCGCGCTCTGCGATTTCGTCCGCTCGTTTGCTTCCGGCTTCATCTTCACGACGGCCCTGCCGCCGGCCCTTGCTGCCGGTGCCGTCGCCTCGATCCGTCACCTGAAGACCAGTCAGGTCGAGCGTTTCGCGCATCAGGAGCGGGTGCGTCGTCTGCGCTTCATGCTCGACAAGGCTGGCATTCCGCATATGCCGAACCCGAGCCATATCGTGCCGGTCATGGTCGGCGATGCCGCCAAGTGCAAGTGGATCTCGGACCTCCTGCTCGACAACTGTTCCATCTATGTGCAGCCGATCAACTATCCGACGGTCCCGAAAAAGACCGAGCGGCTGCGCATCACGCCGACCCCGCTGCATACCGATGCCGATCTCGAACATCTTGTCGGCTCGCTGCACCAGCTCTGGTCGCGCTGCGCGCTCGCCCGCGCGGTCGCTTGATCGCAGGCAAAATCCTTCGCATAACGATGCGGGTTCCGGAAACGGAGCCCGCATTTTCTTTGGGAGGTTTGAGCACGTGAGCATTGCCAGACGCGTCAGTGACCTGGTCGACCGGGTGATCGAGGAAGAACGCATCACCGGTGCGGTGGTGTTGGTCTATCAGGATGGGAAGCCGATCCTGGAAAAAGCTGCCGGTTTCGCCGATCGTGAGGCGGCTGTGCCGGCGCGCCTCGATACGATCTTCCGTTATGCCTCCGTCACCAAGCCGTTTGTTGCCGTGACGGCGCTGGTGATGGTCGACAAGGGGCTGCTTGGTCTCGATGATCGTGTTTCCGACTATCTTCCCTGGTTTCGCCCGAAGGCGCCTGATGGCCGCGAAGCGGCAATCACCCTTCGCCATCTGCTGACCCACACCTCCGGTCTCATCTACGATCCCGCGCTCGAACTTCTGCCCGAGGGCCAGCGCATGACACTCGGTCTTGGCAATACGGATCTCAGCCTCGAGGAGAATTTCAGCCGCCACAACGGCATTCCGCTCGCATTCGAGCCGGGCACGCGTTGGGCCTATTCCTTTGCGACTGATATCCTGGGCGGTGTCGTTGCCGCTGCCCATGGAGGCACACTGGAGGCGGCCGTGGTGCACCATGTCGCCGGACCGCTCGACATGGTCGATTCGCGCTTTCACGTCACCGATCCACAGCGTCTGGCGGTTCCCTATGCCGATCATCCGCAACGCCCCGTCCGCATGCCGGACCCTTGGGTGAGCGGTGACGAGGAAGCATGGCGCACCGTGTTTTCACCCGCCCGTATCTTCAACCCCAGGGCCTTCCAGTCCGGTGGGGCCGGCATGGCCGGAACGGCGGAAGACGTGATGCGGCTTCTGGAAATGCTGCGCAGTGACGGATCGTCGTTCCTGAAGCCTGAAACGGCCGGTGCCGCGCTGTCGAACCAGATCGGCGATGTCGAGGGAGAACCCGGTTATCGTTTCACCTTCGTCGGCGGTCTCGTCGTCGACCCTGCTGCTGCCATGACGGCTCTGCCCAAAGGGGCGATCCAGTGGGGCGGTGTCTATGGCAATACCTGGTTCATCGATCCGGCGGAGCGATTGACGGTGGTCAGTCTCACCAACAACGCCCTTGAAGGCTGCACCGGGGCCTATCCGGAAATGCTGCGGGCTGCCGTCTACGATCGCAGCTGAGGCTCAGAGGCGGTCGATCACCCCGGCCGCCTTTCGCCTTGCCTCGCGGTCGGCGGCAAATACGTCCGCGATCGATGCCGGCTCGGCCATCCCGGCCAGATCGTCCATCACCCGTTCCACGACATCGGCCATGGCGAGGAAGCCGATGCGCTCCTCGACGAAAGCGTTGAAGGCCGTTTCTTCCGCCGCGTTCAGGATCGCCCCCTGCAATCCGCCGCGCTCCAGTGCAGTTCGCGCCAGCCGGATCGCCGGAAAGCGGGTTTCGTCCGGGGCCTCGAAATCGAGCCTTGCCAGCTTGGCGAAGTCCAGCCGGTCGACATTCAGCGCCGGGCGCTTCGGATAGGTGAGGGCATAACCAATGGCCGTGCGCATATCCGGCACGCCGAGCTGGGCGATCACGGAGCCGTCGGTATAACCGACCATCGAATGAATGATCGACTGCGGATGCACGACCACTTCGATCTGGTCCGGCGCCACGTCGAAGAGGTGCTTGGCCTCGATCATCTCCAGTGCCTTGTTGAACATCGAGGCGCTGCCAACCGAAATCTTCAGGCCCATCGACCAGTTCGGATGGCTGCGCGCCGTTTGCACGGTGACATTGGCCATCTGCTCGCGGCTATGGGTGCGGAAGGGGCCACCGGAGGCCGTCAGCACGATCCGCTCCAGCGCGTGCCGCTGATCCTGCTCCAGGCACTGGAAGATTGCCGAATGCTCGCTGTCGACAGGGATCAGGCGCCCGCCACCCCTCTTTACCGCCTCGACGAAAAGGCTTCCGGCGGAGACCAGGCATTCCTTGTTGGCGAGCGCAATATCGGCGCCACGGGCTGCGGCCTTGAGCGTCGGTGCGAGACCGGCCGTACCGACGATCGCCGCCATCACCCAGCCGGCGTCCATCTCGGCCGCTTCATCCAGACCGCTGCTGCCTGCCGCCACAGCGGTGCCTGAGCCGGACAGAAGATCTTTCAGCGCCACATACTGGCTTTCATCGGCGGTAACGGCGAGCTTCGCGCCGAAGCGGCGTGCCTGTTCAGCCAGGAGCTCGAGATTGCCATTGCCGGTGAGCGCCATGACCTCGAAGCGGTCGCGTCCGCCGAGCTGATCGACGACGTCAAGCGTATTGACGCCGATCGACCCGGTCGAACCGAGAACGGAAAGGCGGCGGGGCCGGTCGCTGTCGATCATGCTGCTTACGTCCGATTGCTTCATGCTCAGATGGCTCTACAAGGGAATAGCGGGACCAGCAAGAGAGAGCCTTTTCGGCCATGCGCCGAATGCGCAGGAGGTCGTATGTCAATGTCGCAGCAGATGACGCGGTTGCGCGAAAACGGCCCCACTCTGCTGGCCGTCCTTTCGCTTCTGTGTCTTGTGGTCGGCGGTGTGATCCATCTGTCGGGTGCCCCCCTGCCGGCCCGCTTTATCTGGGCTTCGGGCGCATTCGCCGTGCTGGTGGTGCTCGTCTTCGACATGGTCCGCGCTTTGCTCAGCGGCCGGATCGGCGTCGACGCCATTGCGGCCCTCGCCATTGGAACGGCACTTCTTCTTGGCGAAAACCTCGCGGCGGCGATTGTCGCCGTGATGTATGCCGGTGGCCAATTGCTGGAAAGCTATGCCGAAGGCCGGGCTCGACGCGACATGACCGCCCTGCTCGGACGCGTCTCGCGCAGCGCCGTGGTCCATCGCGGCGAAACGCTCGAAACGGTGCCGATCGAGGCGCTCGTGCCGGGTGAAGTCATCCTGTTGCGCCGCGGCGAAGTGGTCCCGGTCGATGGCCGGCTGATGGGCGCGAATGCCGTGCTTGATCTCTCGGCCCTCACAGGCGAACCCATGCCTGTGAGTTTCGATCGCGGGCGGGAAATTCCGAGCGGTGCCACTGTTGTCGGCGATGCCTTTGATCTTCTTGTGTTGCGTGGTTCGGCGACCAGCACCTATGCCGGGATCGTGCGACTGGTGGAGCAGGCCCAGCAGAGCCGTTCCCCCATGGCGCGGCTTGCCGATCGCTACGCCCTCTATTTTCTCGGCCTGACGCTTTGTCTCGCCGGTGCCGCCTATGGCTGGAGCGGCGATCCGGCCCGCGCCCTCGCCGTGCTTGTTGTCGCCACCCCATGTCCGCTCATCCTTGCCGTGCCGGTGGCGGTCATATCCGGCATGTCTCGGGCCGCCGCCCGGGGCGTTCTGGTGAAGATGGCCGGGGCTCTGGAGGCGCTTGCGGCCGTCACCACGGTGGTTCTCGACAAGACAGGCACGGTCACTTCGGCCCGGCCGGCGGTCGGTGCGGTCCTGCCCGCGCAAGGGTTTTATCGCGACGACGTCTTGCGGCTCGCGGCTTCCCTCGATCAGGCCTCCGCCCATGTCGCCGCCGAGGCGCTCGTTCGGGCTGCGCTGGACGCAGGGCTTGCGCTGTCTCTGCCGCAGGATGTCGTCGAGCAGCCGGGGCAGGGGTTGTTCGGCCGGGTCGATGGTCATGAGGTGCTGCTGGGGGGGACGCGGTTTGTGCGCAGCAGGCTGCCGCCGGATGCGGATTTTTCGCGCGACGGTCTGCCGCCAGGTGCCGCCGTGGTTGCCGTCGGCATCGATGGGCGGGCCGCCGGCCTCATCACGCTCACCGATCCGGTGCGGCAGGATGCGGCAGAGGCGATTGCCGCCTTTCGCGCCCTCGGCATCACCAGGATCGTCATGGCTTCCGGCGACCGCACGGATGTCGCGAAAGCGGCAGCCGGCGCGCTCGGTCTCGATGCGGTAGCGGGGGATCTGAGCGCTCCCGACAAAGTCGCGCTCGTGCTTGGGGAAAAGCTGACCGGCGTGGTGATGATGGTGGGCGATGGCGTCAATGATGCCCCTGCGCTGGCGACGTCGCATGTCGGCGTCGCCATCTCCGTCCGGGGCTCGGCCGCCTCGTCCGAAGCGGCCGATGCCGTGCTTCTGGCCGATGATCTGAGACGCCTCCCGATGGCATGCCACATCGCGCGCCGCTCGCGGCGCATTGCCCGACAGAGTGCCGGTGCCGGCGTGGTGCTCTCCGGCATGGCCATGGTGGCCGCAGCCTTCGGCTTTATGTCGCCGGTCCAGGGTGCGCTGCTGCAGGAGGTGATCGACGTCGCGGTCATCCTCAATGCCCTGCGCGTCCTGAAAGACTGATCCACACTCCAAAGCGGCTCAGGCCTGCGTCATCACGCTGCCTTCGCCGGAGATGCGGGTCTGCAATCGGTTCTGCACCTGCGTGACACCGGTTGTTCGTGAGGCGCAATCTTCGGCTCTCGATCTTTCGGCCGCGTCGGTGACCATTCCGGTCAGGATGACGATACCGTTCTCGACGGCGATCTCGATCGCGGATGCGTCCAGCGCGGGATCCTCCATGAGGGCGTTGCTGATCGCTTCAACAATCGCGCCGTGGCGGTCGCTGCCGGTCGTCACCGCTGTATCTTGCGTCCGGTCCACGAAGCCGCTGTCTCCCGGCGCGTAGTCGCCGGTGGGTGCAAGACGGCGCTCTCCATGCTCGGTGGTTCTCTCGGTCATTTTCTCCTCCATTGCATCCGGCAAGGCGCCTGGCCCCGCACCTTCGCCAACCGCGATCGCCAGCAAACGTTCCGGCGCCTGCAAGAAAAATACCCAGGAACAAAGGCAACGGCGGTCGGTTGTGCTTTTGCATTCCCAACAACGAGGAGACACACCCATGGCGACCAAGACACTTGACGATCTTTTCCATGAAACGCTGAAAGACATCTATTATGCCGAGCGCAAGATCCTCAAGGCTTTGCCGAAGATGGCGCGCGCAGCGCAGGACGAGAAGCTGAAGGATGCGTTCCAGCAGCACAAGGACGAAACCGAGGGCCAGATCGAACGCCTGCAGCAGGTTTTCGAACTCATCGGCAAACGTCCGCGCGGCAAGACCTGCGCCGCGATCGAGGGCATCCTCGAAGAGGGCGAAGAGATCATGGAAGAATTCAAGGGCTCTCCCGCCCTCGATGCCGGTCTGTTGGCTGCCGCCCAGGCGGTCGAGCACTACGAGATCAGCCGTTACGGCACCCTGAAGGCCTGGGCCCAGCAGCTCGGCTATACGGAAGCCGTCACGCTTCTCAGCGAAACGCTGTCGGAAGAATCCAAGACCGACGCCTCGCTGAGCAAGCTTGCACAGAGCGCGGTCAATTCGGCCGGCCAGAAGAAGGCTGCATGACGTCTGCTCACCAAGACCCTGCAAAAGGCCCGGCTCGTCCGGGCCTTTCTGTGTCAGCCGTTCGAATTCGGTAGAGGCCCGGCTTCCAGGAACGCCATCAGCCTGTTCTCATCGGCACGCAGCAATGTGTGACCGGAAGAACGCGCAATCAGAGCCTTTACGGTAGACAGATCTGCCTCCCGGTCACTCAGCGCGAGGATCGCCGGATGCACGTAACTCGACCGGCAGATGCTCGGCGTGTTGTGCAGGCGGTCGGAGGCGATCTGGCACATCTGCCGAATGGTCGGCCGCTCGTCCGCCTGGATCATTTTCCAGGCTTCGCCGAAGGCCGCAACGCTGCCGCCCCAGGTGCGAAAGGTCTTGGCAGACAGTGCATGGCCGGCAATCTGCGCGAGATAGGCATTCAGGCGACCTGAATCGATGCGGTGGAGCGCGCCTTCGCGGTCGCGCCAGGAAAACAGATCCCGACCCGGCAGGTCCGCAATCTCCTCGAGGATCTTCTGCAGTCTGGGATGGCGCAGTTTGCGGCGGACCCGCTTGCCGCCCTTGGCGGTGAAACTCAGGCGTATGCCGTCCTGCTCGAAGGTCAGGTGCCGTTTCTGCAGCGTGGTCGCACCATAGGTCTTGTTCTCCTCGACATAGGTGCGGTTGCCGACACGCATATAGGTGACGTCCAGGAGACTGACGAGCGCGGATAGGAGAAAGGGCGTTTCCTGCGACCGGTCTTCCAGATCGCGCAAGACCCGCCGGCGGATCGACGGCAGCGCATGGCCAAAGGTCACGAGGTCGTCGAATTTGCGACTGCTGCGCCAGGCTGCCCAATCGGCATGGTAGCGGTACTGCTTGCGGCCTCTCGCGTCCAACCCGGTTGCCTGCAGATGGCCGCGCGGCTCCAGCGAGATCCAGACCCTCTCATAGGCCGGCGGCAAGGCCAGACGGCGGATGCGGGCGAGGATCGCCTCATCGCCGATCTTCGTGCCGTCGGGAAGATGATAGGAGAAGCCAGCGCCACGTCGGCGCCGGGCGATACCGGGGCTGTTGTCGGTCACATAAACCAGGCCGATCTCCTCGAGTTCGGCGCGATCTTCGGACACGGTCGTTTCGAGCGCTGCGTCGTCGGTTTGCCGCATCATCAGACCGGGCTGTCGCCGCCCATTTCGCCCAGTTCGCGACGAAGCTGCTGGCGGGCGCGGTTCAGGCGGCTCTTCACCGTACCGACGGCGCAGCCGCAGATCGCGGCTGCATCTTCATAGCGTTCGCCGAGCATCACGATCAGCACCAGCATCTCGCGATGATGCGCCGGCAGGCGATCGAGCGCGCGGCGAACTTCCTCGGCCTGCACGGTCCATTCCTGCGTCGCATCGGTCGTCAGCTTCGACGTCAGGCTTTCCGGCAGGCCCACCGTCTCGCGACTGCTCTTCTTGAAGCGCGTGCAGAAGGTGTTGCGCATGATGGTGAACAGCCAGGATTTCAGCCGCGTTCCCGGCTCGAACTTGTCGAGGTTCGCCAGCGCCTTTGTCAGGGTTTCCTGGACGAGGTCATCGGCCTCTTCGGGCTTCGGACAAAAGGTTCGTGCAAAGGCCCGCAGTGCCGGAATGAGTTCCACGACTTCGGACTGTGCGGCAAGCTCGGCTCTGCGTGTGCGGGTATTCAAGTCACGCTCCTCCCATGGAACTCAACGCTGTCATGCCAATCCACTCCAGCGAGACCCGATCCGTCCCGGATGCAGAGGTGTCCGGCAGAAGCAGCACGGCGATCAGCTTCGGCTGACGAACTTGTTGAAACGGCTGATCTTGCCGTCGGCAGTCCGATCCTGATGAAGGAAGGCAAGATCGCTTTTCTCGAAAACAGAGAAAAACTCCTCCCAATCCATCCGCTCCAGGCGTTCTTCCTGCTCGCCAAAATCGACCCTCAGGAGACCTCCCTCAGGGCTGTCCTTGACGCGCGAGGGTGTCCCTTCCCGCTCTTCGATCCAGCGGCGGATCTCTTGATGATCCGTTGTCTGGCGTGCGCTGCTCATGGCTGCCTCGTGCTGAAAACACTCCTGAATTCTCCTGACATCAACGTGTGGTCGTGGCGCCGGTTCCGTTGCCCACGAGGTTTTTCGATTGGAACTTCTCCCCTCAGGCGCGGTTTGCTTGTCATTCTGGAACAAGAAAGGGCGAGTCATGACACATCTGGAGAACGCCGACGGACAGGGACAGCTTCTCATCGGCGAGCGACTTTCGCCGGTGTCCTATCGTGTTGTTGCGGAAGAGGCGGATGGCGGTCTCGCCGTCAGGGTTGATCTGCAGGCCCCGCGGGACTGGTTGATCAAGCAGGGTTTCAAACGCCGGGCAACGCTGGTTCTCGCGTCGGGTGACCGGGTCGAGGTCGTGCATGAGGACGAAGTCGATGTGTCCGACAGTCTCGCCATTGTGCTTAAAACCGAGCGTCTGGTCTATGACGGCGGCAAGGCGCTTCTGGAGGCATTTCCGGAGCTTCGATCCGAGGGCGCCGGTGAGAAACAGCCGGGAAACGCATCTTTATGAGATCCGAAGGTCGCCGGATGGCGTATAGACATACTGCGCTCCCAGACGAAATTCGTGCCGAGCGGCCTCAACATGCACATACAGCGGAGAATTGAATGTCACACACGGCGGCAAGCTCTATTCCGGGCAGGCGCGATCGCACCGGCGGCGTGGTGCGGGACAAGCTCGATCTGTTGATGGCCGAACTGGAGCGCGAAAAGGTGCCGCAGCGCCTGATCGATATGGCTCAGGATCTGCAAAAGGCCTTGGACGAAAAGCTCACCAAGGAAGGCTGAGCGCCCGGAACCTTTCTCGCCGCTGCCGGTTGGCATCAGGACCCCCTCTTCACAACCAGCGAGGTCTTCCTGATGATCAGCAATCTGTTCTGGCTCTTGGCGGTGATCGTCGGTCCCATTCTTCTGGGGGGTGCCATCGCCTACGCTCTCCTGCGGCAACGGCGCCTCACTTCTGACGAACAGAAACGCAGCGACGCCGCTGCCGAAGAACTCTACAAACATGATGAAAACGCGGATACCCGCCATCTTGGCGGGCGCGGTTGAGCCGGACGCCTCCGCGTCTCAGCTAAACGTGCCGTTGGCCGGATCGTATCGTTTGCCTTCGGCCATCAGCGTCAATTCGACCAGCTCGTCCTCGTCTCTCACCCCGTTTTCCACGAGATAGAAGAGGAGCGCCGTTGCGTTCTCCTCGCCTTGCCCGTCAAGAATCGCCGGCGCGCCATCATTGATCCGCGTCACGGCTTTCTCGACAATATCGGCGGCATCGGTCGTCAAACTGCGGGATATTGAAGCCATCGCATTCCCTCCCGATATCAGCTGGCGAAATTGGACACTCGGCGCCAGCATGGTATGGTTCCATGCTGGCGATATTGAGGGGGAATGCAACCCCAGATTCACACAGGGAACTTCTTGCTGACGCAATGGTGATCCCGCCGCGATTCGAACGCGGGACCCCCAGATTAGGAATCTGGTGCTCTATCCTGCTGAGCTACGGGACCACTTCCTCCTCCATACAAAAGCCGGGCGGGCAAGCCAAGCGGTTTTCCGCTCGGTCGAACTGGCCATCGTCTTTTGTGTCCATTCAGCGAGGAAGGCGGCGCTCGGCGAGGCGGACCCAGTAGGAGATGCCGGCCGACAGGATCTCGTCGTTGAAGTCATAGGCCGGGTTGTGCAGGCCGGCCGTGTCGCCGTTGCCGATCATGATATAGGCGCCGGGGCGCGATTGCAGCATGAAGGCGAAGTCCTCACCGGCCATGCTCGGATCGACCTCGGTGTCGACATGTTCGGGGCCGACCACCTCAATGGCGGCCTCTGCCGCATAGTCGGTCTCCCTCGGATGGTTGACCGTGACCGGGCAGGCGCGTTCGTAGTCGTATTCGACCTGCGCGCCGTGGGCGGCGGCAATGCCGGAGGCGAGTTCGCCGATGCGGCGCTCGGCAAGGTCACGCACCTGTTCATCCAGCGAGCGCACGGTGCCGGAGATGAAGGCCTCCTCCGGAATGATGTTATGCGTCGTGCCGGCATGAAACTGCGTGACCGAGACGACCACCGAGCGCAGCGGATTGGCGTTGCGGGCGGCTATCGTCTGCAGGGCGCCGACGATCTGGGCGCCGATGACGATCGTGTCGGCGGTGTTGTGCGGCTCGGCCGCATGGCCGCCGCGACCGATGATCTTCAGCGCAAACTTGTCGGGGGCTGCCATGATGCCACCCTTGCGGATGGCGAAGCTGCCGGCCTTCTTGCCCGGCATGTTGTGCATGCCATAGACTTCCGCGATGTCGAAGCGCTCCATCAGGCCGTCCTCGACCATCGCGAGCGCGCCGCGTCCACCTTCTTCCGCGGGCTGGAAGATGACCGCGACGCGACCGGCGAAGTTGCGCGTGTCGGCCAGATGCCTGGCGGCACCCAGTAGCATCGCCATATGCCCGTCATGGCCGCAGGCATGCATGCGGCCTGCGGTCGCGGACGCCCAGGGCTTGCCCGAAATCTCCTCCAGCGGCAGGGCATCCATGTCGGCCCGCAGGCCGATGGTGCGACCGGTGCCGGTGCCCTTGATGATGCCGACGACGCCGGTGCGGCCGATGCCGGTCACGATTTCGTCGACACCGAATTCCTGCAGTTTTTCCGTGATGAAGGCCGCCGTGTTCTCGACGTCATAGAGGATTTCGGGATGGGCATGGAGATGGCGACGCCATGCGGTGGCCACCGACTGGAGTTCGGAGGCACTGTTCAGTATCGGCATTGCATTATCCTGGAGGCTTTCGATCACATGATTGTCGGGCCCGAATGTGCGCCTTTCAATTGACGTATTCAATGGGCTTTGCCATTGCTTGCACTCCCATGGCATGGCAATGCCAGCACTCCTTACCCGCGAACAAGAGGTTCCCAATCGTGTCAACGAAGTGCCCGGGCAGGTTCTCCGTCAGAGCAGCCCTCCGCCGAATGGTCGCTGTTGCAGCCCTCGTCGCCGTTGCCGCACCCGGCGTCGCCGCCGCCAATCCGGTCGTGGTCGTCGATGTCGCGAGCGGCCGCGTGATCGCCCATCAGGAAGCGTTTCGCAAGTGGTATCCCGCCTCGCTCACCAAGCTGATGACGGCCTATGTGACCTTCAGTGCCATCCGCAGCGGCCAGGTCTCGCTCGATACCGTCGTCGTCATGAGCAAACATGCAGCCGACCAGCCGGCCAGCAAGATGTATTTCAAGCCGGGCTCCAAGCTCACCCTCGACAGCGCGCTGAAGCTGCTGCTCGTCAAGTCGGCCAATGACGTGGCCGTGGCGATCGCCGAGACGGTGGGGGGGACGGAAGGCGCCTTCGTCGCGCGGATGAATGCGGAAGCGAAACGCCTCGGCATGAGCTCCAGCCGCTTCATCAATCCGAACGGATTGCCGGGCAAGGGCCAGTATACGACGGCGCGGGATCTGGCCCTGCTCGCCGCCGCCATCCGCCGTGAATTCCCCGAACATGCCGGCTATTTTACGCTCGAAGGCGTCACCACCGGCAAGAAGGAATACCCCAATTATAATCTGCTGATCGGTCGCTTTCCCGGCGCCGACGGCATGAAGACGGGCTTCATCTGCGCCTCCGGCTTCAACCAGGTGTCGTCTGCCACGCGCAATGGCCGCACCGTGATCTCCGTCGTGCTCGGTGCCGACAGTCTTGGCGCGCGTGCCGACATGTCGGCGGATCTGCTGCAGAAGGCGCTGACCACCAATGTCGCCGGGAACCGGCTGGAAGCGCTGGCGCCTTATGGCGAGGGCCAGGATCAGGTGGCCGATATCAGCGCCGATATCTGCAATCCCAAGGCCGCCGCCGTGCGCAGCGAAGGTCGCGACGAAGGCGGTCGCATGAAGCTCCTGTCGGCCTATATCCGCGAAATGGACCATCCGCCGGTCATGAGCTTTGCCGGGCTGATCCCGGGCAGCGAGCCGGTCGACAGCAAGAAAGCGCCCGCTGGCGAAATCGCCAATGTGCCGATCCCCAAGCCCCGTCCGAGTTTGTGAGCGATTTCATGACGACTGACCGCATCCCTGTTTCGATCCTTACCGGCTTCCTCGGGGCGGGCAAGTCGACCCTGCTCAACCGGCTCCTCAAGGACCCGGCGATGAAGGATGCCGCCGTCATCATCAACGAGTTCGGCGAAGTCGGGATCGACCACCTGCTGGTCGAGGCGTCGAATGATGCGGTGGTGGAACTGGCCGACGGATGCCTGTGCTGCACGGTGCGCGGCGAACTGGTCGACACACTCGCCGAACTGATCGACGGCATGCAGACGGGGCGGTTGAAGCCTTTGTCGCGTATCGTCATCGAAACCACCGGCCTTGCCGATCCCGCACCCGTCATGCAGTCGGTCATGGGCCATCCGTCCATCGCCCAGCATTTCGATCTCGATGGCGTCGTCACCGTGGTCGATGCCGTCAACGGGCTGTCGACGATCGAGAGCTTCCCCGAGGCCTATCGCCAGGTCGCCGTCGCGGACCGGCTGATCCTCACCAAGAAGACGCTCGCCGATGCGGAGACGATCGACCGCATCACGACCCGGCTGAGAGCGCTCAATCCGCGCGCGCCGATCACCGATGGCGACGAGGAGGGTGCCGCCCAGGCCTCCATCCTGATTAACGGTCTCTACGATCCCGTTAGCAAGATCCCCGATGTCGACCGGTGGCTGCGGGACGAGATGGCGGCTGCCGATGATCACCATCATCACGACCACGATCACCACGGCCACGACAACCATGATCATCATCACCGTCATCATCATGACCATGACCATGACCATGGCCATGAGCACCACCACCATCATCACGCCCATGACGTGAACCGACACGGCGATCAGATCCGCTCCTATTCGATTCTGCACGACCAGCCGATCGATCCGATGGCGATCAACATGTTCATCGACCTGTTGCGCTCCACCCATGGCGACAAACTCCTTCGAATGAAGGCGATCGTCGCGCTGACCGACCGGCCGGACAAGCCGCTCGTGCTGCATGGGGTTCAGTCGATCTTCCATCCGCCGGTCCGCCTGCCGGCCTGGCCGGAGGGCTCTGACCGCAAGACGCGGCTGGTGCTGATCACCAAAGATCTCTCGGAAGATTATGTGCGGGATCTGTTCGGCGCCTTTACCGGCAAGGTCGCGATCGACCGTCCCGACCGCGCCGCCATGACCGACAATCCGCTGTCGGTGCCGGGTTTCAAGTTCTAGGCTTTCTGAGCGCCACCCTTGCGGATGCGGAAACGATGTCCGGTCTCGATCTTCTCCTGGGCGAGAAGGTCGTGGCCGTCCTCGCCGCAGAAATGCGGGATGTCGATGCCGGCCAGCGGGTCGCTGGTCTCGATCAGCAGTTCCTCGCCGGGTTTCATGTCCGCCAGCCTGCGCCGCGTCTTCAGGACGGGCAGGGGGCATTTCAGCCCCTTGAGGTCATAGAGGATGGCGGCGGTCATTCCGACTGCCAGAGCTTCCAGAAGGGCTTCTTGCTGGTCGGCGCTTCCGGAGCGGCTGCGGCTTGCGGCGGTGCCAGCGGGTTCGGCTGCGGCACGGGAATGTTGCTCGCAGTCTGCGTGCCCGGAGCCGCTTGCGCGGTCGCTGCCTGGTTTGCCACCGGGGCTGCATTGCCGGGCGTCGACATCGGTGCGGCCGTGCCATTGCCCGATGCGTTGTTCGCCATGCGGTTTACCGCGGCAGCGCCGTCGGGTGCGCTGAGGGTCGCGGGATCCACATCGTCGATGTCAAGCAGCTTGCCCGCCTTCAGCGCC
Source organism: Rhizobium sp. AG855 (assembly GCF_003610655.1). Classification (NCBI taxonomy): domain Bacteria; kingdom Pseudomonadati; phylum Pseudomonadota; class Alphaproteobacteria; order Hyphomicrobiales; family Rhizobiaceae; genus Rhizobium; species Rhizobium sp. AG855. Next base: position 422,783 of record NZ_RAQG01000004.1, read on the forward strand.
GATCCGGTCGGGGCAAAGGCGAGATCCTTGGCACGCGACCGGCGCAGGTCGGCGACGAGCGCCTTGCGCTCGGCTTCGGTCGGGTCGTACCAGATCTTGCCGTCGAACTTTTTCAAGGCCTTGTCATAGGCCTTGTCATAGGCGGCATTGTGGCCGGCCATGGCCATTTCGAGCGCCGGCGGCGTCGACATCGGCGGGCAAGCGGCCTGGGCCGCGAAGCTCTGGCCCTCAGCGGCCACCTGGTTGAAAACGTATTTCTTCTCGCAGACATTCACTTCGGGGGGACGCTTGGTCACCTCGAACTGGTCATAGCCCACCTTCAGCATCTTCCAGAACTCGATGTGCTGGCTGTGGCGGTGGCGCGCCATGTTCTCGGCCGTCATGCGGAAGGGAAAGGCCTGCAGCTGGATCGAGGTCTGGCCGCCCTTGAAGGCGTCGCGGGCGAAGGCATAGATCTCGAGGATCTGCGCATCCGTCATCGAATAGCAGCCGGATGAAGAGCAGGCGCCGTGGATCATCAGGTTCGTGCCGCTACGGCCATTGGCCTGGTCGAAGCGGTTCGGGAAACCCGTGTTGATCGCGAGGAAATATTTGGAATTCGGGTTCAGGTGATAGGGCGTCAGCGGATAGAAGCCCTCGGGCGCCTGACGGTCGCCTTCCTTGACCTTGGGGCCAAGGCGGCCCGACCAGGCGCAGATGTCATAGGAGGCGATCAGGTCGAAGCGGTTGTTGGTCTTCGCCTTCCAGACCTCCAGCTTGCCCTCTTCCTTGAAGATGCGCAGCATGATCGGCGAATTGCGCTCCATGCCCTTCTTCTGGATTTCGGCAAGGATGCGGCCGGGCAGCGGCTGCTCGACCTTGTTGGAGACCTTCGGCGTATCGTAGGTCGCACTTTCCAACGTGTCATTGCAGCCCGCGAGGGCAGCAGCAAAAACCAGGAGCAGGGCCGTTGATGTCAAGCGCATGCGTAAACGCTCTTTCCAGAACTGATAGACAGGCTCAAGGAGCCCGGGATCAATAGTTTATAATGTCTTTCTTCACAAATTATAAACCACCGGAAACCGGCTGGCCTCACCCGCCTTCTGCCGCTAGGGCGGCAAAACGGCGGAGTGATGGCAAATAGCCTGCAGCGTCAGAGATTTCGGCCGATCTCGAGGAATTTCTGCCGACGGTCGGTGCGCAGCTTGTCGCCCGGCTGCGCAGAGAGTTCGGTGAGCGCCGTGAAGATCACGTCGCCGGTGGCATTGATCACCTTTTCCGGGGCGCGGTGCGCGCCGCCGACCGGCTCAGGAATGATGCCGTCGATGATGCCGAAACCTTTCAAGTCTTCCGCCGTGATCTTCATGCTGGTCGCGGCTTCCTTGGCGCGGGTCGAGTCGCGCCAGAGGATCGAGGCCGCCCCTTCCGGTGAAATGACGGAATAGATCGCGTGTTCGAGCATGTAGACGCGGTTGCCCGTGGCGATCGCGATCGCGCCGCCGGAGCCGCCTTCGCCGATCACGACAGAGATCATCGGGACCTTGAGGCCCAGGCACATTTCGGTCGAACGGGCGATGGCTTCCGCCTGGCCGCGCTCTTCCGCACCCACGCCCGGATAGGCGCCGGCCGTGTCGATCAGCGAAATCACCGGCAGTCCGAAACGATCGGCCATTTCCATGACGCGGATCGCCTTGCGATAGCCTTCGGGACGAGGGCTGCCGAAATTGTGCTTGATGCGCGACTTGGTGTCGTTGCCCTTTTCCTGGCCGATCACGGCAACAGGCTGGCCACGGAAGCGGGCGAGGCCGGCCTGGATGGCGGCGTCCTCGGCAAACTTGCGGTCACCGGCCAGTGGCGTGAATTCGGTGAACAGCGCTTCGGCATAGTCGACGAAATGCGGCCGCTGCGGATGGCGCGCGACCTGCGTCTTCTGCCAGGCGTTCAGCTTCGAATAGATGTCCACCATCGCCTCGTCGACGCGGCTTTCCAGCCGGCTGATCTCTTCCGAGGTGTCGATGCTCTCGTCCTCTTCCGCGATCTTCTTCAGTTCGCGGATCTTGGCCTCGAGGTCGGAGATGGGTTTTTCGAAGTCGAGATAATTGTGCATGAACTCCGTTCCGATCGTTCGTCCCTGGCGCGCGCCGCCCGCAGGAACCGGCTTTGCCGGTCCTAATCGGGGTTTTTGGCCTGTTTTGCAAGGGGGTGATGTGTTTGCACCAGTTGCTGCAGCCGCTCGTCCAATACATGCGTGTAGATTTGTGTCGTGGAAATGTCGCTGTGGCCAAGCAGTTCCTGCACCACGCGCAGGTCGGCTCCATTGCCGAGAAGATGGCTGGCAAAGGCGTGTCTCAGCACATGCGGCGAAACGGCCGCGGCCGACAGGCCGGCCCTGACAGCGAGATCCTTCAGTTCGCGGGCAAAGACCTGACGGGGCAGATGCCCTTCCTTTGAGGCAGCGGGAAAGAGAAAGGAACTCGCGGCATGGACCGGGTTTTCCACCCGGATCGCCCCATAACGGGCCAGCGCCTCGATTGCCGTGCGCGACAGCGGCACCAGCCGTTCCTTGTTGCCCTTGCCCTTCACCACCAGGAAGCGTCCTTCCTGGGTCAGGACCTTGGCCGGCAGCGACACGAGTTCGCTGACACGCATGCCGGTCGCATAGAGCAGTTCCAGCAAAGCCAACAGGCGTATGCGCTGTGGCTGTTCGGGTCCTTCCTCAAGGCTCTCTTCCTCGGCCAGCGTCAGCATGCCGTTCACATCCTCGACCGTCAGCACCTTGGGCAGGGGCCGGGCCTTCTTCGGCGCATCGAGGATCGCGGTCGGGTCGTCGCCGCGCAGGTTTTCCGCATAGAGAAACTTGTAGAACTGCCGCATGGCCGACAGGCGCCGAGCCTGCGACGTCGGCTGGAAACCGCGCCTTGAGAGGTCGGCCAGATAGGCCACGAGGTCGTCCCGGCTGGCATTGCCGACCGATACCTTTCGCCCCGACAGAAAGGAGGCGAGGTCTTCCAGGTCGCGTTCGTAAGACAACAGCGTGTTGGCGGCCGCCCCCCGCTCCGCACTCAGCATTTCGAGAAAGGCGTCCACACGGGCCCGGCTCAGATCCGACACGCCTGTCTCCTTTTTCGCTATTCGGCGGGGTTGATGCGTTCGGAAGGAATGCGCACGGTCACATCCCGTTCCCTCGGCTCGACGAAGACGGCGAAGGACCACATCGTCGCATAGACCATGCCGACAATGGTGGCGCAAAGGAAGAGAAAGCGGAAGAGTGTGGGCATGAACAGTCCTTTGGGCTCGCGCAGTCCTAGATAGGGAGAAGCGTGGCCAAGATGCAAGGCCGGGACAGTGTGGCCCGTTTGCCGCCTACGGCTTGACGCTCGCCCCCTATTTGTCAATAGGTCATGAAACAGTTGCGAACAGGCCGATGACCGATACGATCTTCAACCTAGCTCCCTCGCCCGGTGAGCGCGCCAAGGCAGCGCTGGGGCGCCGCAACCTCGTTCTCGTCGGTCTGATGGGGGCCGGCAAGTCGGCGATCGGGCGTCTCGTCGCCCAGCAGCTCGGTCTGCCCTTCATCGACACCGATACCGAGATCGAACGGGTTTCGCGCATGACGATCAGCGAACTCTTTGCCGCCTATGGCGAAGAGGAGTTCCGGGCGCTGGAAACCCGCGTCATCAAGCGGCTCATGCGCTCGGGTCCGCGCGTGGTCTCCACCGGCGGCGGCGCCTTCATCAACGAGAAGACCCGCAAGCAGATCGAGCGCGGGGGGCTCTCCGTCTGGTTGAACGCCGATCTCGACGTCCTTTGGGACCGCGTCAACAAGCGGGATCATCGGCCGCTCCTGAAGACGGAAAACCCGAAACAGACACTCAAGGACCTGATGGACAAGCGGTATCCCATTTATGCACTGGCTGATATCACCGTGCAGTCGAGGGACGAACGCAAGGAGGTGATCGCCGGTGAAGTGCTCACCGCAGTCATCGATCATATCGGCAAGGACAAACGCCCATGACAAAGCTCGAAACGACCGAACGCCTGGTGCATGTGCCGCTGGGCGAGCGCTCCTATGACATCCTGATCGGTCCCGGCCTGATGGCGCGTGCCGGCGGCGAGATCACGAGCCGCATCAAGGGCCGTCGTGCCGCGATCGTCACGGACGAGAATGTCGGCGCGCGTTATCTCGACGGTCTGATGGACAGCCTGCAGACCGACGGCATCGAAGCGGTCTCGGTGACGCTTCCCGCCGGCGAAAAGACCAAGAGCTTCGACAGCCTCACCAATGTCTGCGACGTGCTGCTTGAAGCGCGCATCGAGCGTAACGATACCGTGATTGCGCTCGGCGGCGGCGTCATCGGCGATCTCACCGGCTTTGCCGCCGGCATCGTGCGCCGTGGCGTGCGTTTCGTGCAGATCCCGACCTCGCTGCTCTCCCAGGTCGACAGTTCGGTCGGCGGCAAGACCGGCATCAATGCCCGCCAGGGCAAGAACCTTGTCGGCATCTTCAATCAGCCGGACCTCGTGCTTGCCGATACCGATGTGCTCGACACGCTGTCCGAGCGCGAATTCCGCGCCGGTTATGCCGAGGTCGCCAAATACGGCCTCATCGACAAGCCCGATTTCTTCGAATGGCTGGAGACGAACTGGCGCGAGGTCTTTGCCGGCGGCGCCGCCCGCATCGAAGCGATTGCCGTGTCCTGTCAGGCCAAGGCCGATGTGGTCGCCGCCGACGAGCGCGAAAACGGTCGTCGCGCACTGCTCAATCTCGGCCATACCTTCGGCCATGCGCTGGAAGCCGCGACGAAATACGACAGCAGCCGCCTCGTGCATGGCGAAGGTGTCTCCATCGGCATGGTGCTGGCGCATCGCTTTTCGGCGCGGATGAATCTGGCAAGCCCCGATCTTGCAACCCGAGTCGAGGCGCATCTGCGCGAAGTGGGACTTCCCACCCGCATGGACGAAATCCCCGGCGAGCTGCCACCGACCGAAATCCTGATGGACGCCATCGCCCAGGACAAGAAGGTGAAAAGCGGCAAGCTCACCTTTATCCTGACACGGGGCCTCGGGCAGTCGTTCGTTGCCGATGACGTGCCGGCCTCGGAAGTCGAGCGCTTCATCGAGGAGATGCGCGCACCATGATGGAGATCCAGGCTTTCCTGTCGAACCTGTCTGACTACTGGCTGACGCTTCTCGCCATCCTGGGGCTGATCTGTGCCTCGGCCTTCTTCTCCGGGTCCGAGACGGCGCTGACCGCAACGTCGCGCGCTCGCATGCACAGCCTGGAGGTCAATGGCGACACCCGTGCAGGCGTGGTCAATTTGCTGATCGAGCGGCGCGACCGGCTGATCGGGGCGCTTCTGATCGGCAACAACCTGGTCAACATCCTTGCCTCGTCGCTGACCACCAGCCTGTTCCTCGGCCTGCTCGGCGATTCCGGTGTTGCGATCGCCACCTTGCTGATGACCGTGCTTCTGGTCATCTTCTCGGAAGTCCTGCCGAAGAGCTGGGCGATTTCGACGCCTGAGCGTTTTGCCCTGTTCGTGGCGCCGCTCGTGCGCCCCTATGTGGCGGTTGTCGGCCCCCTGTCGAGCGTGGTCAACTGGATCGTGCGCAAGTTGCTCGGCATCTTCGGCGTCTCCATTTCCGGCGAGGCTTCGATGCTGTCGGCGCACGAAGAACTGCGCGGCGCGGTCGCGCTGCTCCATCGCGAGGGTGGCGTGGTCAAGGCCGATCGCGATCGTCTGGGCGGCGTTCTCGATCTCGGCGAGCTCGAGGTCTCCGACATCATGATCCACCGCACCGCCATGCGGGCGGTCAATGCCGACGAGCCGCCGGAAGTCGCCATCCGCATCATTCTCGAAAGTCCCTATACGCGCATGCCCGTCTGGCGCGGCGCGACCGACAACATCATCGGCGTCATTCATGCCAAGGACCTGATCCGGGCGCTCGCCGAACCCAATGTCGAACCGCACGACCTTGACATCGTCAAGATCGCCCAGAAGCCGTGGTTCGTGCCCGACACCACCAATCTGAAAGACCAGCTCAACGCCTTCCTGCGGCGCAAGACGCATTTCGCCGTTGTCGTGGACGAATATGGCGAAGTGCAGGGCGTGGTGACGCTGGAAGACATCCTCGAGGAGATCGTCGGCGATATCTCCGACGAGCACGATCTGGAAATCCAGGGCGTGCGTCAGGACAGCGATGGTTCGATCGTGGTCGATGGCGGTGTGCCGATCCGCGATCTCAACCGCGCCATGGACTGGCAGCTGCCGGATGAAGAGGCGACTACGATCGCCGGCTTGGTCATCCACGAATCGAAGACGATCCCGGAAGAACGCCAGGCGTTCACCTTCTACGGCAAGCGCTTCATCGTGCTGAAGCGGGAGAAGAACCGGATCACGCGGTTGCGCATCCGGCCAATCGAGACGACCGAAACTCCGGCCTGACCGTCAGGCTGCGGCCTTACCAGCGGGTGGCTTCGCCCGGTGCTGCGGGTTCGATAGCGAGCGCATGCAGGCCCGCGTCGATTTCGGGTTTGAGAAGATCGTTGACCGCCCGGTGACGCGCCAGCCGCGTCATGCCGGCAAAGGCGTCGGAGACGATCCGCACCCGCATATGCGTCTCGCCGGTACCGGTGATGTCAGGCTGATGGCCGGCGTGATGCGCGCTTTCGTCGATCACGACGAGCCTTTCCGGCGCGAAGGTCTCGGTGAGTTTCGCCTCGATCCGGTCGCGGAGGGACATGGGAATTCTCCTGGGCACTGCTTCGGCCAAAGCCCCACAAAGCGCTGAACATTCCCGTTTGTCAATTCTTGTCGCGCCCCTGCCCGCACCCCATAATCACCGCATGAAACTCGACTCGAAATACTTCGATCCGATCCGCACCAAGCGTCGACGGACGGCGGAGCCGGAACAATCCGATCCAACCTGCCAATGGGACGGCTGCAACAAGCCGGGTGCCCATCGCGCCCCCGTGGGTCGTCATGCCGAGGGCCAGTTTTTCCTGTTCTGCTTCGAGCATGTGAAGGAATACAACAAGGGCTACAACTACTTCTCGGGCCTCTCGGACACCGAGATTGCGCGCTACCAGAAAGAGGCGATCACCGGCCATCGCCCCACCTGGACCGTCGGTGTCAACAAGGCTGCCAAATCGAGCCCGATCCACTCGACAATGCGCTCCGGTTCGGCTGCGTCACAGGCGCGCATGAAGGACCCGTTCGGCTTCATCCAGCAGGGTCGCGGCGGCGCCTCGCGCTATCAGGCCGCCGACCGGAAACTCAAGACCTTGGAGACGAAAGCGCTGGATACGCTTGGGCTTACCGTCAGCGCTACACCGACCGACATCAAGACCCGGTACAAGGAGCTTGTAAAAAAACACCATCCCGACGCAAATGGCGGAGACAGGGCTTCCGAAGAGCGTTTTCGCGCTGTCATTGAAGCCTACAAATTGTTAAAGCAGGCCGGTTTCTGTTAATCCGAACACACAGCAGCGATGAATGCGGCCGGTCGGTGGCGCCCGGCATGGAGAGACGATGAGCAAAATGGATCTTGATATTACCAATCTCCCCGACACCACCGTGTCGGTTCGCGAGGTCTTTGGTATCGACAGCGATATTCGGGTGCCTGCCTATTCCAAGGGTGACGCCTATGTGCCGGACCTCGATCCGGACTATCTTTTCGACCGTGAAACCACGCTCGCCATCCTCGCCGGCTTTGCCCACAATCGTCGCGTCATGGTCTCCGGCTTCCACGGCACCGGCAAGTCGACCCATATCGAGCAGGTCGCCGCCCGCCTCAACTGGCCGTGCGTGCGCGTCAACCTCGACAGCCATGTCAGCCGTATCGATCTCGTCGGCAAGGACGCGATCGTCTTGAAAGACGGCAAGCAGATCACCGAATTCAAGGACGGCATCCTGCCCTGGGCCTATCAGCACAATGTCGCGCTCGTCTTCGACGAATATGATGCCGGTCGTCCGGACGTGATGTTCGTCATCCAGCGCGTGCTGGAATCGTCCGGCCGCCTGACGCTGCTCGACCAGAGCCGCGTCATCCGTCCTCACCCCGCCTTCCGTCTGTTCGCCACCGCCAACACGGTCGGCCTCGGCGACACGACCGGCCTTTATCACGGCACGCAGCAGATCAACCAGGCGCAGATGGACCGCTGGTCGATCGTCACCACGCTGAACTACCTGCCGCATGACAAGGAAGTCGACATCGTCTCGGCCAAGGTGAAGAGCTTCGGCTCGACGGCCGAAGGTCGCGATACCGTCTCGCGCATGGTCCGCCTTGCCGATCTGACGCGCGCCGCCTTCATCAATGGCGACCTCTCGACCGTCATGAGCCCGCGTACCGTCATCACCTGGGCTGAAAACGCCGAGATCTTCGGTGATGTCGCCTTCGCTTTCCGCGTCACCTTCCTCAACAAGTGCGACGAATTGGAGCGTACGCTGGTAGCCGAGCAGTATCAGCGCGCCTTCGGCGTGGAACTCAAGGAAAGTGCGGCCAATATCGTGCTTGGCGCATAAGGACTGAACAGCATGGCAGTGCGGGGCGATAATTCGAAGGCCAAGGCCGGCGGCGTGGTGGACATGGAGCCGATGCGCCGTGCCATCACCGGCTGCGTACGCTCGATCGCGGGCGATCCGCAGGTCGAGGTCGCCTTTGCCAATGAACGTCCTGGTCTCGCCGGCGAGCGCATCCGCCTGCCGGAACTCTCCAAGCGCCCGACGGCGCATGAACTCGCCGTGACCCGTGGTCTCGGCGATTCCATGGCGCTGCGGCTCGCCTGCCACGATCAGAAAATCCATGCCAGCATGGCACCGCAAGGCACCGATGCCCGCGCCATTTTCGATGCCGTCGAACAGGCGCGCGTCGAGGCGCTGGGCTCGATCCGCATGCCCGGCGTCGCCTCCAACATCCAGTCGATGAACACCGAGAAATACGCCAAGGCGAATTTTTCGACGATCAGCCGCCAGGAAGATGCACCGATCGGCGAAGCCGTCGCCATGCTCGTGCGTGAAAAGCTCACGGGCCAGAAGCCGCCGGAAACTGCCGGCAAGGTGCTCGATCTCTGGCGTCCCTTCATCGAGGACAAGGGCGGTGCCGATCTCGACAACCTCGCCTCCGTCATCGAAGACCAGCAGGCCTTTTCCCGTGTGATCCGCCACATGCTCTCGTCCATGGAAATGGCCGAGGACATGGGCGACGAAGAGGAGCAGGGCGAAGACGACCAGTCGACCGACGAGGAGCAGCCGCGCAGCGGCGAGCAGGACCAGGAAAGCGCCGAGGAAGAAGCCGGCCAGGATTCGGCGCCTGCCGAAGACAGCGAAGCCTCGCAGGAACAGCTCGACGACGGCGAAATGGATGGTGCCGAGATCTCCGAAGAGGAGATGTCAGACGAAGGCGACGACGACAGCGAAACGCCCGGCGAAATGCGCCGTCCGGCCACCCCCTTCGACGATTTCAACGAGAAGGTCGACTACAAGATCTTCACGCCGGAGTTCGACGAGGAAATCACGGCTGAAGAACTCTGCGACGAGGCTGAGCTTGAGCGGCTGCGCGCCTTCCTCGATAAGCAGCTCGCCCATCTGCAGGGTGCCGTCGGCCGGCTCGCCAACCGGCTGCAGCGCCGACTGATGGCGCAGCAGAACCGCTCCTGGGATTTCGACCTCGAAGAGGGTTACCTCGACCCGGCGCGCCTGACGCGCCTGATCATCGATCCCATGCAGCCGCTCTCCTTCAAGAAGGAGAAGGACACCAAGTTCCGCGACACCGTCGTGACGCTGGTCATTGACAATTCCGGCTCGATGCGCGGACGTCCGATCACGGTTGCCGCCTCCTGCGCCGACATTCTCGCCCGCACGCTCGAGCGCTGCGGCGTCAAGGTCGAGATCCTCGGCTTCACCACCAAGGCCTGGAAGGGCGGGCAGGCACGTGAGAAGTGGCTTGCCGGCGGCAAGCCGCCAGCGCCCGGCCGCCTGAATGATCTCCGCCATATCATCTACAAGTCGGCGGATGCGCCCTGGCGCCGGTCGCGCCGCAATCTCGGCCTGATGATGCGGGAAGGCCTGCTCAAGGAAAACATCGACGGTGAAGCGCTGATGTGGGCGCATAACCGCCTGATCGGCCGCCGCGAGCAGCGCAAGATCCTGATGATGATTTCCGACGGTGCACCGGTTGACGATTCGACGCTGTCGGTGAACCCTGGCAACTATCTCGAACGTCACCTGCGCGCCGTCATCGAGCAGATCGAGACGAAGTCGCCGGTCGAGCTCCTTGCCATCGGTATCGGCCACGATGTCACCCGCTACTATCGCCGCGCCGTCACCATCGTCGACGCCGACGAACTGGCAGGCGCGATGACCGAACAGCTCGCTTCGCTGTTCGAAGACAAGTCGACGGGTGGCACGGGACGGGCGCGTCTGCGTGCCTGAGCGCGGTCGGCTCCGTCGTTTCACGTCTCATCTGGCGTTGAGTGCCTGCGTGGCGCTTTTGGCCGCCTGCTCCAAACCGGCGGATATTCCTGCCGGTGAAACCCTTGCGATCCCCGTTGAAAGCAGTGCCTTCGTCGATCTCGACGGGGTGACGACGGCGCTCGGCGGCGCACCCAAACTAGCGCCCGGCCTTACCTTCCTCGGCGGCATGGAGCTATCCTCCCCCGAGCCGCTGTTCGGTGCCTTCTCCTCGATCCGTTTCCGCGACAGGGAGCGTTTTCTCGGCGTTTTCGATACGGGCTATTTCATCGAAGGGCGCATCACGCGCGATGGCGCTGGCCGCCTGATCGGTCTGGCAGATGTCCGTCTCGCCCCCTTGCTCGATGCCGACGGGCGGATCAGTCCGTCCAAGTATCTGGTCGATGCGGAAAGCCTGGCGCTCGATGGAGACCGCGCCTATGTCGGCTTCGAGCAACGCCACCGCGTCGTTGCCTACTCACCCGTGTCAGATCTTGGCCAGGCGCGACCCTCGGCCCCGCTGCCGCTCCCATTCGATGTCACCCGGCTGCGCAGCAATGGCGGGATCGAGGCTCTTGTATTGTCGCCAACCGCCAGCCCGCTTGCCGGCGCGCTCCTTGCGCTCTCGGAGAAGAGCGTGGACGAGAACGGCAACAATTACGCCGGCATACTCTCTGGCCCGCTTCAGGGCGAGTTCCGTGTCAAGCCGCATGATGGCTTCGAGATCACCGACGGCGCCTTCCTGCCTGATGGCGACCTGTTGCTGCTGGAGCGTCGCTTCTCGATCGCAACCGGCGTCGGCATGCGTCTGCGACGCATCGCGGGCGCCACAATCCGCCCCGGTGCCGTGGTCGATGGTGAAATCATCTTCGAAGCCGACAACCGCTCGCAGATCGACAATATGGAAGGCATGGAGGCGATCGTCGCCGAGGACGGCTCAATCCATCTGATCGTCGTCTCTGATGACAACCACTCCATCCTGCAGCGGACGCTGATGCTGGAATTCCGGCTGGCAAACTAGAACGGCTGGAAGACTTCGTTAACGCCGTTTGACCGTTGTTAATTCGGCGCCATCTGTGGCTCTTGCGCCGCCCCCTCGCTGCGGCGATAGTTCCGATACCGAGGCAAGCGACGAGCCCATCTTGAGCGACACCGGCGCAGATATCCTTGTCAGCCAGTCCATCCCCGCACCGCTGAGGATTGTGTTCGCCGTGGTGTCCGCCGCGCTCGCAATCCTGATTGTCACCGAACTCTCGCCCGGGCTCTGGCCGATTTCGTTTGTCACACCCTTTTTTGCGGTGATCGTCGGTGGCGGCCTTGTCGTGCTGGCCGGGCTCTTCCTGACTGCGGTCACAGGCCTTGGTGAGACCTGGCATTTCCGGCCCGGATTGGTTGAGATCGATCAGCGTCTTCTGACGACACGACAGGTCTTCGTCGTGGAGCCGGGATCGGGGGATTGCCGGATCCTTCGACAGGAAATCAGCGATTCCGCGCCGAGCTGGCACATCGTCATCGATCGCGCAGCCGCGCCTATGACGGTGCCCGGCGATCTCCTGGAGCGCGCCGCTACTTGGCTCATTTCGTCTGCGCGCAAAAGGCAGGGGCCCGGTCTCGTCTCACCGGGATTTGGTTCGGAGCAAGCGGCCGAGGAGGCGCTGGCACTGCTTCTGGCGAAAGGCGTGACGGTGTCTTCGGACACGGTCTCCTGACAAGAAAAAGGCGGGATCTTCACCCCGCCTGTTCTTCCCATTCGTCTGGCTTGCCGCTCCCGCTTGATCAGGCGGTCCGTTCGACCTGCGGCATTGGGCGCAGTACGCTCATCAGCGCGCCATAGGGCAGTAGCATCACCACGCCGATCAGCATCTTCACGCTGAAGTCGGCCATCGCCCAGGAGATCCAGCGCGGCGCTTCCGCGCTCATCACGCCGAGGATCGGGGCTGCAGAAATGGCGAAGTCGTCATTCGGGCCGATGAAGCCGAAAACCGGGGCGAAGGAGAGCGAGAAGAAGATCACCGTATCGAGCACAGAGCCAATCACCGAACCCATCAGCGGCGCCTTCCACCAGGACTGACGGCGCAGCCGGTTGAAGACGGAGATGTCGAGCAGCTGGCCGACCAGGAAGGCGGAGCCGGAGGCGACAGCGATGCGCGGGGTTGCCAGCAGAACGGAGAGGATGACGCCGGCGATGAAGCCGACAAAGACCACCTTGCGCGCCGCCGTCGGGCCGAACTGGCGGTTGGTCAGGTCGGTAACGAGGAAGGCGACCGGATAGGTAAAGGCGCCGAAGGTCAGGAGATCGGCGAGATTGATGTTGCCCAGCGTTCCCTGCAGCGGAAACTGCACGAGGAAGTTCGAGGCGACGACCACGATCGTCATGAGAAGGCTGTAGGCGATAAAATAGCGTGCGCTCAGCATTTTTTTATCCTGGGTGATGCCACCAGTTGGAGGGACAAGACTGTTTGTTCGAAAGGATCACGATATCGGCGGCTTGACGGCCATCATGTTCCCAAACGAAAAGGCTTGCCCGGATGCCCGGCCAAGCCTTGCTCGTTCAATGACCGAAAGCGTTTATTACGCGGCTTCGGCGGTCTTCTTGGCGATCTGGCGGCGCAGCAGACGGGCGCGCATGCTCAGTTCGTTTTCGGAAGCCTTGAGAAGGAAGGCGTCGAGGCCACCGCGATGCTCGACCGTGCGCAGGGCAGCAGCCGAAACGCGCAGACGGAAACGCTGGTTGAGAGCGTCCGAGATCAGCGTGACGTCGCACAGGTTCGGCAGGAACCGGCGCTTGGTCTTGTTGTTCGCGTGGCTTACATTGTTGCCCGACTGGACGCCCTTGCCGGTCAATTCGCAACTGCGGGACATGGTACACCTATTGTTTTTCTAGGCCATCGCATCGCTACCGGGCAAATGCCGGTGAGGCAATCCAACAGCGTCTGATTGGAAAGTTGCGGTTCTATAGTCAGTGAGAACCGGCCCGTCAAGCCAAACCTTGGATTTTCCCGGCTGACGCCCGTTCTTACGTTATTTTGTTGCCATAGTCCAACGGCATGTATGCGCCTATATCCACGCCGAAGCCCCAGCGTTGTCCCATATGGAGATGGTGTCCTTGCGTCGAACCGGTCTCGCCCTCGCTTCCTTTCTCGTTCTTTCGGCCTCCGCGTCGGCGGCCGACTACCGCTATGACACCGCCTACAGTGTCTCGCTCGGCATCCTGCCGATCGCCCGGCTCACCTTCCGAACGGAGGTGAAGAACGACCGGTACGAGATTTCGGGCCGGTTCCGCTCTTCGGGGCTTGTCGATATCGTGCGCGAGGTTTCTGCCGACAGCAGCGTCTCCGGCGTCTTTGCCGGCAACCGTTTGAAGCCCGATCTCTACCGGCTCGATTACACGAGCGGCAAGAAGAAGAGCCACTATACGATTACCTATGGCAATGGCAGCGCTATCGACACGAAGGTCGAGCCGCCGCCGAAGCCGAGGCCGCAGTCCTGGGTTCCGGTCACCGATGCCGACCTCAAGTCCGTTCTCGATCCGATCGGGGCTCTGCTGATTTCCGGCGATGGCGATGTCTGCTCCCGCACTTTGCCGATCTATGACGGCGAAAGCCGCATGGATCTGGTGCTGTCGCCTGTCGGCAATGCGCCGTTCACCGCCGGCAAGGCGCGTGGCGAGGCGATTGTCTGCTCCGTCCGCTACGTGCCCGTCTCCGGTTACAAGAAGGGACGCAAGGACATCGAGTATCTGAAGTCGGTCACGGGCATGGAGATCTGGTTTGCCAAGACCGCGACGCTGAAGCTATATGCTCCTGTCTATGCCAAGATCCCGACCCGCTACGGCACGGTGCATGTCTCGGCCGAGGCCTTTGACGGATAACGCAGGGGGCAGACCCCGGGCAGGGGTTGAGCATGAAAACCAGGGCAACGCTGATCGGTTTCACCGCGATTCTGATGTGGTCCTTCCTTGCCCTGATGACGGCCGCTTCCGGCACGATGCCGCCCTTCCAGCTGTCGGCGATCACCTTTGCCATTGGCAGCCTGCCGGGCCTCGCCCTGTTCGCCGCGCGGCCCGAACGCCTGCAGTCGTTGCGACAGCCCCCCAAGGTCTGGCTTGCCGGCGTCGGCGGCCTGTTTGGCTATCACTTCCTCTATTTCACCGCGCTTCGAAACGCACCGGCCGTCGAGGCTGGACTGATTGCCTATCTCTGGCCCCTGCTGATCGTCGTGGGGTCGGCACTTTTGCCGGGTGAAAAGCTTGGCTGGCACCATATCGTCGGCGCCATCGCCGGGCTTGCCGGCACCGTGCTGATCGTTGCCAAAAACGGTCTCGCCTTCGATCCGGCCTACAGTCTCGGTTATGTCGCCGCCTTCCTCTGCGCTTTCACCTGGGCCGCCTACTCGCTGATCAGCCGCAAGTTCGAGGCCGTGTCGACCGATGTCGTCACGGGCTTCTGCCTTGCGACGTCCATCCTGTCGCTCGTCTGCCATCTCGGCCTCGAAACCACCGTCTGGCCTGAAACGGCGACACAGTGGGTCGCCGTGGTCGGGCTTGGCCTCCTGCCGGTCGGACTTGCCTTCTACGTCTGGGACTATGGCGTCAAGAACGGCGACATCCAGATCCTCGGCGCATCGAGCTATGCAGCCCCGCTGCTTTCGACCCTGATCCTGATTATTTTTGGGTTTGGTGATATTAGCGCCAGAATTGGCCTCTCCTGTGTCTTAATCACCGGTGGTGCCATGCTTGCTGCCAAGGATATGCTGCTGCGCAAGAAGGATGTGGCGAGCTAGGCGGAGGTGCAATGGACAGTGCGACCGGCATTCTAGCGCTTTCGGTCGCACTCGGCGTCAGCTACCATTGGATCCTGTCGCGGGAGAAGACCCTGCTGCGCGCCGCCTGGAAGACGCTGCCGGTTACCCTTCTGGCGGTCTATGCCCTTGGCGTCGGCGCTCACCCCCTGCTTGTCGCCGCCTTGGTGTTCGGCGCGCTCGGCGATCTCTCGCTCGCGTTCGAAGGCGATCGAGCCTTTATCGGCGGTGTCACAGCCTTCCTTCTCTCGCATCTCGCCTATCTGGGTCTGCTCGCCGGTGTCACCGATCTTAGCCTGGTGCAGGCTGAACCCTGGCGCCTTGTCGGCGGACTGATCGTTGCCGGCATCACGGTGGGCGTGCTTGTGCGGATCTGGCGGCCGGCGGGTGTCATGGCCTGGCCCATCGCGATCTACGTCGTGGTTTTCATGGTTCTGGTCTGGATGACACTCGGGCTCGAAAATCCCTTCGTCTTCGTCGGGGCCGCGCTTTTCATTCTGTCCGACATCATCCTGAGCATCCGGAAATACTGGACGGGGCCAAACCACCCGATCGACGGGGTGGCCGCGCATGTGGTCTGGGTGACCTATTACGCCGCCCAGCTGATCCTCACACTCACCCTTGTCCGCGTCTGACGCGGTCTCAGCGGCCGGGTGCCCAGTCGGGCGGGGCCATTTCGAAGACGGAGAAGTTGAAGCCGGGTGCCACAGTGCAGCCAACCAGCGTATAGGCACCGAGGCTTTCGGCAGACTGCCATTCATCCGCCTCGATGATCGCCTGGGGCCGTTCGCCGGCGAGGATATCAGGGCCAAGCCGCACGGTCTCCTGCCTCACCCCGTCCTTCGAGCGGTGCAGGGCGAGTGCGGCGCCGGCGTAATAATGCCAGGCTTCCGAGGCATCGCGCACCCTGTGCCAATGCGAGCGCTCGCCGGCCTCCAGCAGATAGTAGATCGCCGTCGAATGGCCGCGCGGGCCACCATTCGCATCACGAAAGGTCTGGACATACCAGCCGCCCTCGGGATGGCGCTGCATGCCGAGGGCCTCGATGATGTCTTTTGCCTGCATCAGAAATTGTCCTTGCGCTTGCGGATCTCGGCGAAGACCTCGTCATTGGCCGCCGTTTCCATGCCGAGGTTCCGGCGGATGTCCGGATCGCCGGCCCGCAGGAAGGGATTGGTCTCCTTTTCCAGCCCGATCGTCGTCGGGATGGTGAAGTCGCCGCGCTTTCGCTGCGCCTCGATCACCTCGGCGCGCGTCTTCAGCCGCGTGTTGTCCGGGTCGATGGTCAGCGCGAAGCGGGCGTTGGAGAGGGTGTATTCGTGGCCGAAATAGACGATCGTCTCGTCGGGCAGCGCTGCCAGTTTCTGCAGCGAATGCCACATGTCCATGGCCGAGCGCTCGAAGAGCCGGCCGCAGCCGAGTGCAAACAGCGTGTCGGCGGCAAAGAGCAGCATGTCTTCGGGCAGATAATAGCAGATGTGACCCGCCGTGTGGCCCGGTGTCTCGATGACACGCACCGGATGGGTGCCGAACATGAACTCGGCACCATCGCTGACGGTGCGGTCGATGCCGGGAATGGCGACCGCTTCATTGAGCGGACCGATGATCTCGCAGCCATAGGCTTCCTTCAGCGCGAGGTTCGCCTCCACATGGTCGCCATGATGATGGGTGGTGAAGATATGGGTGATGGCCCAGCCTCGCTTCGCCGCCGCCGCCTGGATCGGCGCCAGTTCCGGCGCGTCGATGCAGGCCGTCAGCCCGGATTCCGGGCAGTGGAGCAGCACGCCGAAGTTGTCGCTTCGACACTGGAAGACCTCGATCTGCAGTGATTTCATTGTTGTACCGTTTCTTGTCCCGCCTCTTTGGCGCGAATGTAGCCTGTTGCGCCTTGAGTTCCAATCGCCGGCTGCTAACAATAAGTTCATGCATGTCGATATCGTCGATCTACGCCAGTTTTATTACACCATGCTCGGGCGTGTGGCGGAGCAGTCGATTGCACTGGCATTGTCGTCCGTCTGGGCCCGTCTGCCGCAGGAGCGCCTCGTCGGCCTTGGATACTGCATCCCCTTTCTTGAACGCTTTCGCGCCGATACCGAACGGACCATGGCCTTCATGCCGGCAGGCCAGGGTGCCGTGAACTGGCCCGTGGGCGAGCCGTCCGCCACCACGCTGGTCTTTGAAGAAGAACTGCCGCTGCCCGACAGTTCCGTCGACCGGGTGCTGATGGTGCACTCCCTGGAATTCGCCGAGAACCCGCGCGAGACATTGAAGGAAATCTGGCGGGTGCTGGCGCCCGGTGGACGCCTCGTCATCGTCGTGCCCAACCGGCGCGGTGTCTGGGCCCGCATGGAGCACACACCCTTCGGCTCGGGTCGACCCTATTCGCGCGGCCAGCTGACGGCGCTCTTGCGCGAGACCAATTTCACCCCCGGCGCCTCGGCCGAAGCGCTGTTCTTCCCACCGTCCAAGATCCGCGCGATCCTCCGGCTCCGGCGCGGCTTCGAACGGGTTGGACGCATCCTCTGGCCAGCCTTTTCCGGCGTCATCGTTGTCGAGGCGCAGAAGCGTCTCTATCAGGGCCTGCCAGTCGCCTCGCGCGCCTCACGCCGCGTCTTTGCGCCCGTGCTCGCGCCGCAGGGCATCCCGACGACGCGGAGCCGGCCGCCGCAGCCGTGACCGGCTCTGCGCAAGAGCCTCCCGTGCCCGCCCGCCTCGACAAACCGCCGTTTCCGCTTTATTGCCAGCGCGGTAAAGGACACCCGGTCGCCCCGTGTCCTCAAAGCGAATTCATGGAACTGCGCTGATGTCTGAAATCCTGTTTGACCGCATCGCCCTGATCGGTATCGGCCTGATCGGCTCCTCGATTGCCCGCGACATCAAGAAGCTCGGGCTCGCCCGCGATGTCGTCATCTCGACGCGCAGCGCCGAGACGCTGAAGCGCGCGGAGGAGCTGGACCTCGGCACGGCCTATACGACCTCGTCTGCAGATGCCGTGAAGGACGCCGATCTCGTGATCGTCTCCGTGCCCGTGGGAGCATCAGAGGTCGTCGCGCAGCAGATCGCCCCGCATCTGAAAGCCGGCGCGATCGTCACCGATGTCGGCTCGACCAAGGCCTCCGTCATCGCGCAGATGGCGCCGCATATGCCTGATAATGTCCATTTCATCCCCGGCCATCCGCTCGCCGGCACCGAAAAATCCGGCCCGGATGCCGGCTTCTCCGGCCTGTTCAAGGGGCGCTGGTGCATCTTTACGCCGCTGCCGGACACGGACCGCGCTGCGCTCGACCGGCTGAGTGCCTTCTGGATCGCGCTGGGCTCGATGATCGACGAAATGGAACCGCAGCACCACGACAAGGTGCTGGCGATCGTCTCGCACTTGCCGCATATCATCGCCTACAACATCGTCGGCACGGCCGATGACCTGGAAACGGTGACGGAATCGGAAGTCATCAAATACTCCGCCTCGGGTTTTCGCGACTTCACCCGTCTCGCCGCGTCCGATCCAACCATGTGGCGGGATGTCTGCCTGCACAACAAGGATGCGATCCTGGAAATGCTGGCGCGGTTTTCCGAAGATCTCGCCTATCTGCAGCGAGCGATCCGCTGGGGCGAGGGCGACAAGCTGTTCGAGCTTTTCTCCCGCACGCGCACGATCCGCCGCTCGATTGTCCAGGCGGGCCAGGACGTGGATTCCCCGGACTTCGGCCGCCACGCCCTCGACAAGTGATGCCTCTGTCGCTCCTGCTCAGAGCCATTCCAGCGAGAGTGGAGACCGGTTTCGCGCCCGGAATTGCTTGATAACAAAGAGATAGATCATTTCAGTGTTTCCGTGAAATACGGAAGTGATCTAAAGCGGTGGGAGCTGGCCGAGCGGAATGAAGCCGAGGGAAGCGACGCCGTTCTGGATGGTGATCTCGGCCGAGCCGTCGTCCTTGCCGAGCGTCAGAACCCGCAGCACCTTGGCGAGGTCGTCAAAGGTTTCTTGCTGGTCCGGATAGGCGGTTTTCAGGGTATCCCTCCAGGCGCGGATCTTTTCGATCTCCACCCGGATCGAGCCGGAAATCAGGCCGTCATTGCCCACGGAAAAGGGGCCGCGCAGAGTCAGCACCCGTCCTTCTCCCGCGTCGACCACCATGCGGCGCAGTTCGCCCTTGGTGCCATAGAGCTCCTGGCGATGGGCAAGGCGCGGATCGAGCAGGCCGCCCCGATCGGCAAAGGTCGCATCAATGCTCGCAGAGACCGGGGGCAGCGCAATCGCCGTTCCGTTGACAGCCACCACCGTATCGTTGATCAGCGCCGCATAGTCGAGATTGCCCTCGTTCTGGCGCACATGCGATTCCAGATGCGGGGTCGTCACTTCGATCTGCAGCCCCGTCACCGTCGAGGTCACCTTGGTCTTCAGATCCGTCCATTCCATCGAGCTGCGCTGCAGGCCTGAGAAACCGGCGCGGAAGCTTGCGCGCAGATCGCTCCATTCCAGCGTCGAATTGAAGCCGAGGGCAGAGCGGATTTCCGCCGGCCCGTCCATTTCCCAGACCACCTGACCTGGATTGTAGACCTGGGCGGCGGCGCGCACGGGACCGGATGAAGCGGATATGCCCTGGAAATTGTCGTCGAAGGACAGGCGGTCGCAGTTCAGCCGGAAGCGGGAGGGATAACCGCCCATGGTGGCATTTTCGCAATTGGCACTGACGCCTGCCGGATTTCCGCCGGAAAAGAAGCCTGTGATGCGGTTTCGCAAAAATTCGGCGGCAAAATGCCAGGCCACGCTATAGACAGCGATGAAGAGGACGATCAAAAGGCCGAGCAGCAGCACCTTGCGACTGGTCGGGCTTTGCGGCGCTGTCGACGGCACGGCCATGGAAGTCTCCTCGCTGCGAGTTTTTCTGTTTCTTGGATTGGCCTGCGATATGGACGAATTTTGGGTCTTTGGCTACGGCTCGCTGATGTGGAACCCGGGCTTTCCCTATGAGGAAAGGCTGACCGCTCGCCTCGGTGGATATCGCCGTTCGCTCTGCGTACGTTCCTATGTCCATCGCGGCACCCAGGAGCGGCCCGGCCTCGTGCTCGGCCTCGATCGCGGTGGCTCGTGCAAGGGCGTCGCGTTTCGCGTCTCTGCCCAGACCTGGCCCGAGACACTCGAATACCTGCGTGAGCGCGAACTGGTGACCAGCGTCTATCTCGAACGCTTCGTGCGTCTGGCGCTTGCCGACGGGCGCCAGGTCCAGGGGCTTACTTACGTCATCGACCGTGCACATCCACAGTATGCAGGCGCCGTCACGGTCGATGAGGCCGCGCGCGTCGTGCATGGCGCGGTCGGCCGCTCGGGTGCCAATCCGGTCTATGTCGCCAACACCGTCGAACACCTGCGCGAACTTGGCATTCGCGACCAGTGGCTCGAAAGCGTCGTTGCCGCTATCGCAACCCTCGACCAGCCCGGCTGACATCCAACTCGCTCAGGCCGCGCCCAGTTCCTTCAGCCGCTGCACTGCCGTTGGCGGCAGGGGCAGCTTCGGATTGTCGCGCGCCGTCTGCACCAGCAGTTCGTCGCTCGCCTGTTCCAGATCATGCAGCAGCTTGTCGTGGAAGGCGTCCGGGTCCATCCCCGGCTGGATCGCGGGCAGGATGCGCACGGTGAAATGGCCGGGGAAACGGAGGAACTTGCGCCGCGGCCAGAAGAGACCGGGATGCATGGCGACCGGCACCACGGGAACGTTCAGGTCGCGATAGAGGCGTGCGATCCCGTATTTGTATTCCGGCGGAGCGCCGGGCGGCCTGCGCGTGCCCTCGGGATAGATGATCAGCTGGCGTCCGGTCGCCATTTCCAGCTTGGTCCGCTCGATCACCTGAGCCATGACCTTGCCCTTGGCGCCGCGGTTGACGGGGATCATCCGCTGCTTGGCAATGTACCAGCCGAAGATCGGGATCCAGGTCAGCTCGCGCTTGAGGATGTAGACCGGGTCGTCCAGCCAGGGCAGCAGCGCATAGGTGTCCCAGAAGGACTGATGCTTCGGTGCCAGGATGTAGCCGCCCTTGGGAATGTTCTCGAGGCCCTCGACCGTGAAGGTCGTGCCGACGATCGTCTTCATCAGCCAGTGGTTGGCTTTCGCCCAGTTCTTCGGAATGAAGTAGGCACGCTTGCGCGGCAGCAGGAAGTAGATCGGCGACAGGACAATCATCCGGAGGATGAGATTGGCATAAAAGGCGGTGTTGAACAGGATGGAACGGAAGGCAATCATGAAGGGGCTCTCTCGACGTGCAGGTCGTGCTTAGACCAAAAGCGTCGCCAGCAAAAGCAGAAGAGCGCGAAGAGGCGTCAGGAGTTGCGGCCAGATTCGGTGATTTCGCCATCGGGCCGCAGTCCCTGATCGCGACTCCAGCCGGTGATGCCCCTGACATAGGCGATGATGGTCTTGCCGTATTCGAACAGCATGGTGCGCATGGCGTCCGGCTCGCTGTACCAGGCCCGTGTCTTCAGATCGGACGCAACGACCGGATAACCGACGAATTCCGTGCCGGGGTCGCTACGCCGCAGTTCCATGAGGCTGCGGGAAAGGTGATAGTTGCTGGTGACGACCAGCACCGAGCGATAGCCCTTGTCGCGGATCCACGATGCCGTCTCATTGGCGTTGCCGATCGTGTCGATCGCGGAGTAGCCGATGTCGACGCAGCAGTTGAAGATGTCAGGCGAGGCGCGGGTCGCGCGGCGGATCTGGCCCGCCGTCGTCCGCGGATTGACGCCTGAAATCAGCAGCCGCTTGCCGTAACCCCGCTTCAACAGGTCGATCGCCTGCTCGATCCGCTGATAGCCTCCGGTCAGGACGACGATCGCATCGGCCTTGGCGACCTCCGGCGGGCGCATATTGGTGACCTGATCGGCAAAGACGAGGAAGCCGGCGACAACCGCCGCAATCATCAGCAGGACCAGGATTCCGCCATAGCGCAGCACCCGCCGGATGATGCCACGGCGGGCAAATAGTCCGGTGTTCTGGCCGCGCAGGGGCTCGTTTTGCGTCATCCGGTCCATGCTCATCCACCGTGAATCGCCGGGATGTCCCACACCGAACAGGCGGCTTTAAGGCGAGTCAACACGCAATAATTCATCAGTCATCCAGCAGCCCGTCGGTGCGGGTCGGGTCCGAGCGGATGAGGTCGATTTCGTAGATCGTGCGCATGACCGTGATCCGCGCCGTGATCGTGGTCAAAAGGGCAATCACGATCATCGTCGCGAAGATGCCGAGATAGCCCGCCCAGCCGATGGTGAAGGTACCGAAGAGCGCCGTGGCCTGGTCGCTTTCGGGGGTGGCCAGCGACCGGCTCTGCCAGAAACTGGCGACGGCAAAGAGACCCGCTGCCAGCACGCCGCCGGCTGCCGCCCCCTTGAGGCTGATCTTCAGGAAGTGCTTCTGGAATTCCTGCGCCACGAAGCTTCCCTCGGCGCCGACGAAATGCAGGACCTCGATGATGTGGCGGTTGCCAGACAGCGCGCCGCGCGTCGCGAACACCACTGTCAGCACCATGGCGGTGAAGACGAGGATCAGCACGCCGGCGCCGATCATCACGGTCGTGCGGGCCATCTGCACCAGGCGGTTCACCCAGGTGCGGTGGTCGTCGAGAAAGGCCTGTGGCACTTCCTCTTTCAGCAGCGCACGCATCGCTTCGAAATCCGGCGGATTGCTCTCGTCGATGGTGACGACGATCAGCCGAGGCACCGGCAGGTCCTCGAGATTGAGGCCGGTGCCAAGCCAGGGCTCGAGCAGGCGTGCGGTCGCGCTGTCGTCCATGATCTGGCCGTCACGGGTGCCGACAAAGGTCAGCGCCAGATCGCGCGCCTTGACGAGTGCGGCGCCCATGTCCAGCCCGTCTTCGGGCTTGATCTGGATGGTGATCTCGCGAGAGATCTGGCTTTGCCAGCCGGTCGCGGTGGCGCGCACCATGGAGACGGCACCGAGCGTCAGGCAGGCGAGGAAGGCCATTATGGCAATCACCACCATCAGCGCATTGCCCTGGATATTAGAGGGCGGCAGGATCGGCGCGGTCGGCCTGACCGTCATCTCGACGCGGCGCTTCTGCTGCTTCGGCTCGGGCGGGGTCTGGTCATTCATAGATGTCGAGCCGCCCGTCGGTGAGGATCATGCGCCGCGCATCGACCTGGTCCATCAAGGCGAGATCATGGGTCGCGATGATCACGGCGGTTCCCAGCCGGTTGAGTTCGAGGAAGAGGCTGAGCAGGCGTCTCGCCATCGGTGGGTCGACATTGCCGGTCGGCTCGTCGGCCAGCAGGATTTCCGGCCGGTCGATCAGGGCGCGGGCAATCGCCACGCGCTGCTTCTCGCCGCCCGAGAGCACCGGCGGCAGCACGTTGATGCGCTCGCCAAGCCCGACCCATTTCAGAAGCTCGATCACATCCTGCTTGTAGCTCTGCTCTTCCTTGCCGCGCACCCTGAGCGGCAGCGCCACATTCTCATAGGTGGTGAGATGCTCCAGCAGTCTAAAATCCTGGAAGACGATGCCGACGCGGCGGCGCAGCATCGGAAGCTCGGCGCGGGGAATGCGGGTGATGTCGCGGCCGAAGCTGCGGATCAGTCCGCGCGTCGGCTGCAGCGACATGAACAGCAGGCGCAGCAGCGTCGTCTTGCCGGCGCCGGATGGGCCGGTCAGGAACTGGAACGAGCCTTTCGGTACGTCAAAGGTGACGTCGCGGAGAATCTCCGGTCCCATCCCATAACGCAGGCCGACATTTTCGAAGTGGATCAACGGCTGGGCCCAGTCTGACGTGTCTGAGGTCTGGGGCTCGTAAACGAGGATCGTCAACGGCCGGTAAACACATGCCGGGAAAGTTGCCCTCCAGGGGCGTCTTTCCGAAGCATTAACCATTTGAATTTACGTCTGGTGTGGATTCGTTTCAACCGCCGAGTTTCGGGGTGCCCGATTTTGGCTGTGCGAAAGGTCTAACCGATGCGTGCATTCCGTCATCAGTCGCAGGCTGCCACGCCCGAGGCGGATCTCCTGCCGCCGGACCGCGCGCGCCGCAAGTTCGACCGCAGCCCTTTCCCGTCCTCGACTGCCGAAGTGATCGACGCGCAATTCGTCGTTGTCCGGGAGGTGCGAAAGGACGCGCCGCCCACCCGCGTGGCCGGTAGCCCGTCTCCGGTTGCCGAGCTGCAGGCCCGCATCCGCACCGCCTTCGTCACCGTCGAAACCCGGCTGCAGCGCCTCTCCGACATGTCCTTCGCGCTGATCGTCGCCATCGCCTTCGTGTCGATCTTCTCGCTGGCCGGGCAGTTTGTCTTCGGCGGGTCGGTCCATCCCGAGCTTGAGGCCCGTCCGCTCGATCTCACCCATGTGAACCTCACCCCGCAGGACAAGAACGGCATGCGGGTGCTGCTGATCAGCGCCATCGTCGAAAACCGGACCGATCGTGAGGTCGCTCTGCCCCGCGTGCGTGCCGATCTTCTCGTCGGCGGCCAGGTGATTGCCAGCACCTATGTCGAGCCGCCGGTCGGCTTCCTCGAAGGCGGGCAAAGCCGCGGACTTGCCGCCCGGCTCCAGCATCCTGGGGGAAAAACGCCGGAACTCCGGCTTTCCTTCGAAGATGCGGGTGCCTGACGCATTCGACTGTGCTAAGGGCAGTGCCTTTCCGGCGGAGCTTGCCGGGTGAGGCCATTTCCGGCCCGGCATCAAGGAGACCGCCATGCCCGTCGTTCGCGGAAAGAACATCGAACCGCTTTTCACGCCCGAGCAGATTGACGCCCGCAATCGCGAACTGGCCACCGAGATCATGAAGGGTCCCTGCGACGACCTCCTGGTCATCTCGGTGCTGAAGGGCTCCTTCATCTTCGCCGCCGACCTCATTCGGGCGTTGCATCAGGTGGGCCTGGCGCCGGAGGTCGAATTCATCACCCTGTCCAGCTATGGCACAGGCACGGTGTCGCAGGGCGTCAAGATCATCAAGGACATCGATTCGGACGTGAAGGGCCGAAACGTGCTGCTGATCGACGATATTCTGGAGTCCGGCCGCACGCTGCTGTTCGCCAAGGAACTGATGTATCAGCGGGGTGCCGCAAATGTCACGATCGCCGTGCTCCTCGACAAGAAAGTGAAGCGAAAAGAACAATTTGAGGCAGATTACGTCGGCTTCGAATGCCCCGATTATTTCGTCGTCGGCTATGGCATGGATGTGGCCTATGCCTTCCGCGAACTGCCCTTTGTCGGTGTCGTCACCGGCGACGCCTGAGCCGTCCCAAAGTGCGACATCCTTCCTGATCGGGGAAGAGACTTGTTAACCATGGCGCCGGACTGATGGTCCGGCGTTTACCACTCGACAAGGAAAGTCTGGTGATTTGCCTGCCTGAACAGTGAATCCATGATGGAGGCAGATTTCAACCATGGCGAGAATTCTTATCACCGAAGACGAAGACTCGCTGCGTTCCTTCGTCGCTCGCGCCCTTCGCCTGGATGGCCATGAAACCCATGAGGCCGCCGATGGCGCCGAGGGTCTGGAGAAACTCGCCGAGGCGGATTACGATCTCCTCCTCTCGGATATCCGCATGCCCGTCATGGACGGCATCGAGCTTGCCCACCGCGCCTCGTCCGATTTCCCCGACATGAAGATCCTGCTGATGACCGGCTATGCCGAACAGCGCGAACGGGCCGATGATCTCGCCTTGAAGATCGTGGACGTGGTCTCGAAACCCTTCGCGCTTCCGGATATCCGCAGCGCCGTCGCCCGGGCCCTTGCCGGCTGAGTTCTTTCGAAACGATCGACACGCTGAGCGCCGCCTCGTCCATGACGCAGGCGGCATTCTGTTGACGGTAACGGGGCAAGCGCCCCGTTCTTTCCCTCACTGAATATCCAGCAACCGCTCCAGATAGCGCCGCTCGATCTCCGGGCTTGCGTTCTGGCCAAGTTTCTCGCGGATCGCCTCCAGGATTTCGCGGGCGCGCTGCACGTCGATCTCGTCGGGCACCTTCACCCGCTCACCGAAGTCAGGGCCATTGGTGGCGCGCGGGCGGCCGAGCGGATCGCGGCCGTCCTGGTTGCCCTGACCCTGGCCCGTCTGCTGTCCCTGACCCTGCTGGCCCTGCATGGCCTGCATCATCTGGTTCATCATGTCGCGCGCGCCCTGGCGCAGCGCTTCCATGGCGCGGCCCTGGCCCTGCACGGCGCGGTCGCCCTGGCTCTTGCCGAGCGCTTCGCCCGCACCTTGCATTTCCTGCTGGGCCTCGCCAAAGCCCTTGCCGGGCTTCATGCCCAGGCCTTTCAGGCCCTCCTGCAATTTGCCGAGCTCCTTGCCGAGGCCTTCCTGCTGCTGGCGCAACTGGCGCAGCGCGTCGCGCAGCTGGTCCGCCGTCATGCCGTCGAGGCCCTGCTGACCCTGTTGGCCTTGCTCGCCCTGCTGTCCCTGCTGACCGGGATCCTGCTGTTGGCCCTCGGCGCCTTCCTCTCCCTGCTGCGGGTCGCCGCGCTGCATGCGGTCGCGCAAGGCCTGGTCGAGGCGGAAGGTCTCGTCCATCAGCTGTTGCTGCTGCTGCATGATCTCGCCGAGCTTGTCGATCTGGCGGCGGGCTTCGCTGTTTTCCTGCTGCTGGCCCTGCTGCGGACGCCCGGCCTGGAGATTGTTCATCATGCGCTGCAATTCGGACAAGAGTTGCTGCGCCTGATCGCGATTGCCGGAGCGGGCAAGGTTTTCCAGCTGGTCGAGCAGGTTGTCGAGGTCCTTCTGGCGCAGCATGTTCTGCGCATTCTGCTGCGGTTCGCCCTGCTGGTTCGGCATACGCTCGGCCAGTGCCGTCATGAACTCCTGCATGGCGGCGCGCAGCTCGTCCATCAGCTTCTTGATCTCTGCGTCCGTCGCACCGTTTTGCAGCGCGTCCGCCAGCGCCTGCTGGGCGTCGCGCAGCCGGCGTTCAGCGAGCGACAGGTCACCATCCTCGATGCCGAGCGCGATTTCCCAGAGATAGTCCGCCGTGTCCTTCAGCGCCTCCTCGCCCTTGGCCAGCGCCATGCGGGCGCGGGCGCTCTCGATCAGAATGAAATGGCCGAGATTGGGAATGGTCTCGTCGGCGCGGATGACCAGCGCTTCATTGAGCGCAATCGCCTGCGGCATGTCGCGGGTGTCGAGCGCAAAGGTCTGGCGCTGTTCGGCAACGGCCCCCGCCAGCGGCTCGGCAAAATTTCGCGAAGGCAGCACCATTTCGACCGGCTCGCTGCGGCCGGTCTGGCCGGCACCGTCGGTTGCCACCAGCGTGATCTTCACCTTGCTGCCAGCGAGTGGATGTTCGGTGATGTTGCGGCTGGCGACGCTCTTCATCTCGCGCGCATTGTGGCGCGGCAGATCGAGCTTGTAGTCTGGAAGCGGATAGAGTGGCGTGGCGCCAGGTTTTTCCTCGACCGGCGTGATCTCCGCATGGGCCTTTTGCAGGCCGTAGTCGTCCTTGGCGGTAAACGCGATCTCCAGCGCCCCGTTCAGCGCCCGGCGCGGTTTGCCGTCAAAGGCGATCTCGGGCGCCTTGTCCGGCGTCACGCCGATCGTCCATTGCCGGTCGGCGACACGCAGCTGGCCGGCTTCGGCGAGGTTCAGTTCGTGTGTGCGAGCGGTGGGCGGAGCAGGGGGCGTGCCGGGCGGCGCAGACGCCGTCGGCGGAGCTCCCGGTGCCGGTGTCGTTGCCGCACCATCTGCGCTGGATGCCTTGGCATCGCTGGCCGCAACCTCTGTCACCGCGCCGTCGCTCTGCTTAACGAACAGCACCTTCTCATCACTTGCGCCGCCGCTGATGCGCACGGTCATCTTCGAATTCTGCGGCACCACGAGGCCAGCCGTCTGCGTGCCCAGTCCCGACAGGAAGATCGGCGGCTGGCCGGTATAGGCCGGCGGAGTGATCCAGGCATCGATGCGGATTGCCGGCTGCTCGCTCTCGGGCACATGGCGACGGAAGGCATCGGCAATGGTCCCGGCGCCGTTTGAGCCGGAATAGGCCAGCGCCGTGACGAAGAGCAGCGCCGGTATGG
This sequence comes from Rhizobium sp. AG855, assembly GCF_003610655.1. Classification (NCBI taxonomy): domain Bacteria; kingdom Pseudomonadati; phylum Pseudomonadota; class Alphaproteobacteria; order Hyphomicrobiales; family Rhizobiaceae; genus Rhizobium; species Rhizobium sp. AG855. Next base: position 451,025 of record NZ_RAQG01000004.1, read on the forward strand.
CGCGCAGCGCGTAGCGGTCGTAACGGGCGATATCGGGCTGCGGCAGGCCCGTGTCGAGGGCTGCAATGCGCTCGGCCATGCGGCGCTGGTGCTCCTGCCACAGCGCGCGGGCAAAGGGCGTGTCGGCGGCAAGCCCATCATCCTGCACGGCCACCGGCTGGTGGGGCAGGCCGTTACGCTCTTCCAGAAGCCTGTCGGCCTCGCGGGCGGTTGGCCATGACAGCCGGAAGAAGGGCAGGAAGGAGGCAACGAAAGCGAAGACGAGCAGGAAGACCAGGCCGAGGCGCACCACCTCCGGCAGTTCGCGGAAGACGCCGAACCAGGCGAGCGAAACGAAGAGGGCTGCAATGCCGGCGACCGGCAGAAACAGCGGCAGCACGCGCTCGGCCAGCAGGACGGTCCTTGCCAGAACGCGTTTGGCTCCGACGCGGCGCGCCAGAGCGGGGTCGTTCTTCAAAGCGCCTTTCCTTTGGCCGGCCGGGCGGGAAAAGATCATCCGTCTGGTCTCCGAGAGCGCCGCCGACATGTCGGGGCTCGTGACATCAGAAGATAGCAGTCTTTGTGGCGAAGACGAGGGGACGCGCCCCTTGCGGGGGCGTTTTCCCGTCTCATCGCTCGATTGTGAAGGATCAGGCCAGCCAGTCGGGCACGGAATCCAGCGCGATCAGGTCCTCGTAGCTCGGCCGCTTGCGAATCACGTGGAATTCGCCGCCCTTTACCAGCACTTCGGGAACAAGCCGGCGGGTGTTGTAGGTGCCGGCCTGGACCGCACCATATGCGCCGGCCGAGCCAACGGCGATGAGGTCGCCCGGCTTCGGCTTCGACATTTCGCGGTCAAGCGCCAGATAGTCGCCGGTCTCGCAGACGGGGCCAACGACATCGGCCTTGATGCGCGGGGCGTTTGCCGCCTGCAGCACCACCGGCTTCACCTCGTGATAGGCCTCATAGAGTGTCGGGCGGATCAGGTCGTTCATCGCGGCATCGACGATGACGAAGGTCTTGTCGCCGCCATCCTTCACATAGATGACCTCGGTCACAAGGATGCCGGCATTGCCGACGATCAGGCGGCCGGGCTCCGTGACGATGCGGCAGTTGAGGCTTGCCAGCTGGTCCTTGACGATCCTGGCATAAGCATCCGGTTCCGGGGGCGGGTTGTTGTCGTCCTTGTAGGGAATGCCGAGGCCACCACCGACATCGACATGGTCGATCGAATGGCCGTCGGCGCGCAGGTTCTCGACCAGTTCGCGCAGCAGACGGAAGGCGTCCTCAAAGGGCTGCAGATCGGTGATCTGGCTGCCGATATGCATGTCGATGCCGGAGACCTGGATGCCCTCAAGCGTCGCAGCGCGAGCGTAGACGGCACGCGCCCGCTCGTAGGAAATGCCGAACTTGTTTTCCTTCTTGCCGGTCGAAATCTTGGCATGGGTCTTGGCGTCGACATCAGGATTGATGCGGAAGGAGACATGCGCCTTTTTGCCGGCCTTGATGGCGCGCTGGTTCAGCACTTCCAATTCCGGCTCGCTCTCGACGTTGAAGCAGTAGATGCCGGCTTCAAGGCCTAAATCCATCTCGCTCGGCGTCTTGCCGACGCCTGAAAACATGATGCGGCTTGCCGGAATGCCGGCTGCGAGTGCCCGGCGGAGTTCGCCTTCCGAGACCACGTCGACACCCGCACCCAGTTGCCCGAGCGTCTTCAGCACCGCCTGGTTGGAATTGGCCTTCATCGCATAACAGACCAGCGCATCGACGCCGTCGAACGCCTGGGCGAAGACCTTGTAGTGCCGCTCCAGCGTCGCGGTCGAATAGCAGTAGAAGGGCGTGCCGACGCTGCGGGCAATCTCGGGGATGGCCACGTCTTCGGCGTGGAGTACGCCGTCGCGAAAGTCGAAATGGTTCACGGCAAAAGACCTGTTACAGAAGCGGATCGAGGAGGAAAGGCTTGTCCGCCACGGGCGTCACCTTGCTGTCGCGCTTGTTCTGCTGGTCAACCGGCGTGCTCGGCAGGTCGAGGTCGCCCTTGCGGCCGCAGCCCGTCATGACCAGCATGCCGACCATGAGCAGAGAGAGCGCGATCGTCGGAGATTTCAGCGTTTTGAACATGACCCAGTCCATCGAAATGTTGTTCCTCTAGGCTCTAGCGAAAAAAGGGGCGCTTGTGCACCCCTGATCTCGTGATGTGTCCTGCAAGTGGCCGTGATCGGTCACCCGATCAGTTGCGCGCCCGCCACCAGGCGATCTGCTTCCTGACTTCCGACGGTGCCGTGCCGCCAAAGCTCTTGCGGCTGGCGACGGAGGCCTCGACGGTCAACACGTTGAAGACGTCTGCGGTGATCGCCGCATTGATGCCCTGCAGCTCTTCCAGCGAAAGCTCTGCGAGATCGCAGCCCTTCTTCTCCGCCAGTGCTACGGCATGGCCCGTCGCGTGATGGGCGTCGCGGAAGGGAAGGCCTGCTTCGCGCACCAGCCAGTCTGCGAGATCGGTTGCGGTCGAATAACCCGAGCCGGCGGCTGCCTTCATCTTGTCGGTGCGGATGGTCATGTCGGTGACCATGCCGGTCATGGCGGCAATCGCGAGTTCCAGGCTTTCGGCCGCGTCGAAGACCTGTTCCTTGTCTTCCTGCATATCCTTGGAATAGGCGAGCGGCAGGCCCTTCATGACGGTCAAGAGCGCAATCAGCGAGCCGTTGATGCGGCCGGTCTTGGCGCGCACCAGTTCGGCCGCATCCGGGTTCTTCTTCTGCGGCATGATCGAGGAGCCGGTCGAAAACGCGTCCGACAGGCGGATGAAGCCGAATTGCGGCGTCGACCATATGACGATTTCTTCGGCCAGGCGCGACAGGTGCACGGCTGCAATCGAGGCAATCGACAGGAATTCCAGCGCGAAGTCGCGGTCCGAAACAGTGTCGATCGAGTTGCGGGTCGGCTCGCGGAAGCCGAGCGCCTTGGCCGTCATGTGGCGATCGATCGGATAGCCGGTGCCGGCGAGCGCTGCCGCCCCGATCGGGCTTTCGTCCAGATGCTCAATGGCATGGCGTACGCGCTGGCGGTCACGGCCGAACATCTCGACATAGGCCATGCAGTGGTGACCAAAGGTCACCGGCTGCGCCGTCTGGAGATGGGTAAAGCCCGGCATGACGGTGTCGGCATGTTCGTCGGCGCGGTTGAGGAAGGCCGCGATCAGGCCTGACATAGCCTGTTCCGTCTTCTGCAGTTCTTCCTTCACCCAGAGACGGAAATCGAGCGCAACCTGGTCGTTGCGCGAACGGGCGGTGTGCAGCCGGCCGGCAGCCGGGCCGATCAGGTCGGCAAGGCGCGCCTCGATATTCATATGGATGTCTTCGAGCTTGCGCGAGAAGACGAAATTGCCAGCCTCGATCTCTGACAGGATCGTGTCCAGGCCGTGAAGGATCTTGTCTTTATCTTCGGCCGAGATGATGCCTTGGTGCGCCAGCATGGTCGCATGCGCCTTTGAGCCGCGGATATCCTGGGCATAAAGCTTCTTGTCGAAACCGATGGAGGCATTTATCTCCTCCATGATCGCCGATGGCCCGGAGGCGAAGCGACCGCCCCACATCTTGTTGGAGGATTTGGTGTCCTTAGAGTCCTCGGCCATGGAATGCCCGTCCTGGAGAATGACATGACAGAAAAGAAACCCTCGGGTCTCTTCCCCACCAAGCTGGTTGCGATTGCGGCGGTTGCCGGCATCGTCGCCGGCGCGGCTGCGGTATACGTGAGAGAGACCACGTCTGGCAATGCCGAGACGGCCCAGAATGCCACGCCCTGCGCCGGTTCGCTCGGCCAGGCGCGGGCGCTCGAACCCTTCTTCAAGGGCGATGTCGCCGCCATGGTGCCGGTCGATGCAGCGCAGGCGGTCGAGGGTCTCACCTTCACCGACGCATCCGGCAAGGCGATGAGCACCGCCGACTTCGCCGGCAAGACCACGCTGATCAACCTCTGGGCCACCTGGTGTGTACCGTGTCGCGAAGAAATGCCCGCCCTCAACGGGTTGCAGAAGGCGCTCGGCAGCGACCGCTTCCAGGTCGTCGCGATCAACATCGACACCGGCGACGCGGAAAAGCCGAAAGCCTTCCTCAGCGAGACCGGCGTCGATGCGCTCGGCTTCTACCGCGATGCCTCGATGGGCGTGTTCAACACCCTGAAAAAACAGGGCCTCGCCTTCGGCCTGCCGGTCACCCTGCTCGTCAATGACAAGGGCTGCCTGCTCGGCCACATGAACGGCCCGGCTGCCTGGGATGGCCCGGATGCCCGTGCGCTGGTCACGGCGGCGCGGGGAGTCTGAGCGCGCCTCTAGACGACAGCTCAGGTTGCGATATTCTCTCTCCGGTTGTGCGGTGAAAGCAGACGCGTTTTGCCAGGCGCATCGGAGAGGATCGGCCACTCCGACCAGGGCGAAGGCCTCGCCGTACAACTGGAGTGTGAGCTATGTGGCCAAAACCATTTAGCATCACGTTTACGATACGGAAAACCCGCACGGGCTGGCAGGCTAGCGTGCGGGTCACATTCCTTAAGTAAATAGAGGGGCGGGCGAAAGCTCGCCTCTCACTCCATCACTATAGTCGCAAATGGCCGGGTCAGCAAGGCGATCCGCTCAGCGGGTCGGTACCGGCACTTCGCCGCGATAGTCGTAGAAGCCGCGGCCGGACTTGCGACCCAGCCAGCCGGCCTCGACATATTTGACCAGCAGCGGGCAGGGGCGGTATTTCGAATCGGCCAGTCCGTCATGCAGCACCTGCATGATCGACAGACAGGTATCGAGGCCAATGAAATCGGCAAGCTGCAGCGGACCCATCGGATGGTTTGCGCCGAGCTTCATCGCCGTATCGATCGCCTCGACGGAACCCACGCCTTCATAAAGCGTGTAGATCGCCTCGTTGATCATCGGCAGCAGGATGCGGTTGACGATGAAGGCGGGGAAGTCTTCGGCGACCGTGATCGTCTTGTCGAGCGAGGAGACGAAGGTTTTTGCCGTCTTGAAGGTGGTCTCGTCGGTCGCGATGCCGCGCACCAGCTCGACCAGCTTCATCACCGGCACCGGGTTCATGAAATGGATGCCCATGAAGCGTTCCGGCCGGTCGGTGGCAGACGCCAGGCGGGTAATGGACAGCGACGAGGTGTTCGTCGCAATCAAGGCCTCGGGCTTCAGGACGGGGCAGACGGTGGCGAAAATCTTGCGCTTGACGCTTTCGTCCTCGGTCGCAGCCTCGATGACGAGATCGGCGGGCGCCAGGTCGTTGACATCTGCGGAGCCTGAAATCAGCGCCAGCGCCTCCTTGCGCTGTTCGTCTGTGATCTTGCCGTTGGTCACCTGGCGGGCGAGATTGCCGTTGATCGTGGCCAGCCCCGCTTCGATACGCTCCTTGGACAGATCATAGATGGTGACCTTGTAGCCGGCAGCGGCGGAGACCTGTGCGATGCCGCAGCCCATCTGGCCGGCACCCACAACACCCACATTGCTGATCTTGTCCGTCATCGTCTCGCTCCTCACCCGTTCCAGTCTTCACCCAAGAAAATGGCACCCAAGAAAATGCCGGGCCCGCTTATCGCGGACCCGGCTGATTGATAGACCGCAAACCAGTCTTTGACCAGTCCTTTCGCAGCTGCGAGATGGCGCTCAGAGCGCCTTCTCGAGCTCCGGCAGGGCTTCGAAGATGTCGGCCACGAGGCCATAATCGGCGACCTGGAAGATCGGGGCTTCCTCGTCCTTGTTGATCGCGACGATCACCTTCGAATCCTTCATGCCGGCCAGATGCTGGATCGCGCCGGAGATGCCGCAGGCGATGTAGAGCTGCGGGGCGACGACCTTGCCGGTCTGGCCAACCTGCCAGTCGTTCGGGGCGTAGCCGGCATCGACGGCCGCGCGGGAGGCACCAACGGCAGCACCCAGCTTGTCGGCGACGGGCAGGATCACTTCCTTGAACTTTTCCGAGGAGCCGAGCGCGCGGCCGCCGGAGATGATGATCTTGGCCGAGGCCAGTTCCGGGCGGTCGGACGACGACAGCGCGTCGGAGACATGGCTGGAAACGCCGGGGTTGGCAGCGGCCGAGACGGTCTCGACGGCAGCCGAGCCACCTTCGCCGGCAGCCGTGAAGGAGGCGGTGCGCACCGTGATGACCTTCTTGGCATCGGTCGACTGCACCGTCTGGATGGCATTGCCGGCATAGATTGGACGCTTGAAGGTGTCGGTGGAGACCACTTCGGTGATTTCCGAAACCTGCATCACGTCGAGCAGGGCCGCAACACGCGGCATGACATTCTTGCCGACCGAGGTCGCGGGCGCGATGATCGTGTCGTAGGAAGCGGCCAGCGAGACGATCAGCGTTGCCAGCGGTTCTGCCAGGTTGTTGCCGAGCGACGCGTCGTCGGCGAGCAGCACCTTGGAGACGCCTGCAAGCTTGGCAGCCGCGTCTGCGGCAGCCTTGGCGCCGGCGCCGGCCACCAGCACTGCCACATCGCCGCCGATCTTGGTCGCGGCCGTCAGGGTCTTCGCGGTCTGTTCGGAGACGGTCGCGTTGTCGTGTTCTGCGAGAAGAAGAATAGCCATTTTATGTTTCTCCTGTCCGTTCCGCTTACAATACGCCGGCTTCGTTCTTGAGCTTGTCGACAAGCTCTGCCACCGACTTCACCTTGATGCCCGCCTTGCGGCCACCCGGCTCCTCGGTCTTCAGAACCTTGAGGCGCGGCGCAACATCGACGCCGAAGTCGGCCGGCGTCTTCTTGTCGAGCGGCTTCTTCTTGGCCTTCATGATGTTCGGCAGCGAGGCATAACGCGGTTCGTTCAGGCGCAGGTCGGTGGTGACGATGGCCGGCAGCTTGACCTCGATCGTCTGCAGGCCGCCGTCGACTTCGCGGGTCACGGTCGCCTTGTCGGCGCCGAGGTCCAGCTTGGAGGCGAAGGTCGCCTGACCCCAGCCCATCAGGGCTGCCAGCATCTGGCCGGTCTGGTTCGAATCGTCGTCGATCGCCTGCTTGCCGACGATGACGAGGCCCGGAGCTTCCGCTTCCACCACGCCCTTCAGGAGCTTGGCAACGGCGAGCGGCTCAACCGTCTCGTCGGTTTCGATCAGGATGCCGCGGTCGGCGCCCATGGCGAGTGCGGTGCGGATGGTTTCCTCGGCCTTGGCCGGGCCGATCGACACGACGACCACTTCCTCCGCCTTGCCGGCCTCTTTCAGGCGCAGGGCTTCTTCGACGGAGATCTCGTCGAAGGGGTTCATGGACATCTTGACGTTGGCGAGTTCGACGCCGGAACCATCTGGCTTGACGCGGATCTTGACGTTGTAATCCACAACCCGCTTGACTGGGACGAGTATCTTCATGGGTTCCTTCCTTCAAATCTTCCGCCGGAAAATGCGCTCAAGCGCGCTCCGCCGTTTGTCGATTGGCGACATCGATACGCATTTTTCGTCCAAACACAACGCTTGAACCCGAATGCTTCGCTCTTGCAACAGGAATAATTGACGTTGACGTTCACGTCAACAAGCGCATCCGCGACGGAAGGTCATCGGCCCCAATGCGGAACCCTGCGCCCAACCACTCCGGGAGAGGGCGTCCCGCCCGCCTCCGCATCGGCTTCGGCCGTGTTGGCTGGGCGGGTTCCGCCCGCGCCGGGCTGCGCCGGCTGGGGGCGCTGACCCCAGGGGCCGGCCATGAAACCATCGACCGGCCGCGCCCTATGCTCGACCGCCCTCGGGGTGACGATGCTGCGGTCGAACAGCGGCACGCCTGGACGTCGTAAAACGATCACCAGCAAGGCACCCGCCAGGATCCCGCCGACATGGGCGCCCCAGGAGACATTGCTGTCTGCGTCGATGACAAGCATGACGAATTGCTGGCCGATCCAGAACAGGAGCGGAATGAAGGCCGGCAGCGGCAGGGGAAAGCGCATCAGCACCAGAACCCAGACCCTGACCTTGGGATGCAGCATGACATAGGCGGCCACCACGCCGGAGACCGCCCCGGAGGCCCCGATCAGCGGCGCCTGGCTCGTCGGCGCCACCAGGCCATGGACGAGGGCGCCGGCTGCCGCACAGGCGAGATAGAAAAACAGAAACTTGAAATGCCCCATGGCGTCCTCGACATTGTCGCCGAAAACCCAGAGGAACAGCATGTTCGAGCCGAGATGCAGCCAGCTGCCATGCAGGAAGGCATAGGTGATATATGTCGCCCCCTCCGGCACCAGTGTGAGCGAGGGATCGAGCGTCGCGCCGCCCAGCAGGATCGCCGGAATGAAGCCGAGGCCATAGACCCCCAGTTCATAGGCCGCATCCGGCACGACACTCGCCAGCGCATAAGAGATCACATTGGCCGCAATCAGCCCCAGCGTCACATACTGCCGCCGGATATGCTTCAGCGCGTTTCGGTCATGCAGGGGAATGAACATCACGCCTCGTCGGGGTTTGGGTCGGGAGAAGTTAGCGCAGGATTGGATGCGGGGACATGGGGCAGCAGGCGACCGGCGGTTTTCGCCTCTCCCCTTTGTGGGAGAGGTTACAAAATCGAGGGCTTAGCCCGCTCAGGGCTAAACTTCAGATTTTGTTGGTGAGGGGATCGGTTTCGTTGCCGCGACATAACCGACCCCCTCACTTGCGATTTCCGATGTTTAGCCGTGGCTTGCTCTCGCCTAATTCCTCTCAGAGCCTTCGCGCGGCGTCGCGCTCAGGCCTCCGTTCGCTGAAATCGATTCACTGGATCGATTTCTGGCCTTCGGCCACCGCTCCGAAGTCTCCCCCACCAAGGGGGGCATGGAGCCCGAGATTGGCTTGTGTCTGGATCCTCGGGTCAAGCCCGAGGATGACGACCTCTCGGGGAGATAGGGGTATCCTCCGCAGACGTTATCCGCAGACGTATCCGGTGAAGACAGTAGCGGAGGATACCAGTCGCTCCCCCACACTCCGTCATCCTCGGGCTTGACCCGAGGATCCAGACACAAGCCTTCCGAGGCCAGACGGTCACGCCAGACAGCGCCATTCCCCGGAAAAAAAAGGGGGATGAATTCCAAACATTTCCCAACAAAATCAAACCCCGGCACATTTTTTCATCCCCCACCCTTTTTCCTGTTTTAGACTCAACCCCGTCCCGCCCTCGGATACACCTGACGATGCGATGTCAGGCGAGGCGGGGCCGGCGCCGGGGGCGAGTGCTGTCGCAGGCACAGACCCCCGGCCCGCTGCAACGGTCTCCCTCCGGACGAAGGGCTTGACGAGGGTGATGGGGTCGGATGCCCCAAAGCCTGGATACCCTGATCGGAAGGACGTGCCTCAGAGGCACACAGACAAGGCGCCCGCGCTGTCGCGAACACCCAGACAGCGGGGCGGAGAAAACGGCGGGGATGACGGCCTGAGCCGCAAATGGCCAGACGATCATCCCCCGGGCGAGGGTCCCGGTCGGAATGGTGCACCATCCGGCGGGAACCTCCCGGGCCACCGGCCAGGCTGAAGCGTCATCTCGTGTGATGCCGCAGCCGGACCCGCGCCCGGTCATCCTCGGTCCTCGGGTCAAGCCCGAGGATGACGAGGACCGTCGCCGCCTTGCCAGAGAGACGCATGCAGCGGGAATAGACGCCGAACGGGGCGCCGGAAGGAGCCACATATACTACTTAGACAGGTTGCTTCTGGCGCCTCGTCCGAGACAAGCATGCCCACACCCGGAGGGAGAGATCCCGACCGGCGGCGAAGCTTGGGTTTTTTGACATTGAGATATCCCCTCACCCTGAGGTGCCGGGCAACGCCCGGCCTCGAAGGGCGAGGCTACCAGCGCCACCCCTCATGCTGAGGTGGGAGCGAAGCGACATCAGAAGCACGAGGCCACCAGTGCAGGATGCTTCGAGGCCCGCGCTTGACGCGGGCACCTCAGCATGAGGGAGCCGAGACACAAGCGCGGAGCCCATCTCCCCGCAAGCGCGGAGATACCTCGCCGCCTACCTATTCTTCCCCGGCACCCACAAGATATCCGCCTTCCCGCCATCATTGGCATGCCGCGCCGCGACAAACAGAAAATCCGAGAGACGGTTCACATATTTCAGCGCCGGCTCGCCCACCTCCTCGCCGTCGAAGCGGGAGAGTTCGACCATGATGCGTTCGGCACGCCGCGCCGTGGTGCGGGCGAGGTGCAGATAGGCGGCGGCCGGCGTGCCGCCGGGCAGGATGAAGGATTTCAAGGGATCGAGATCGGCGTTGAGCTGGTCGATTTCCTTCTCGATCCGGTCGACCTGCGCCTCGATCACGCGCAGCGGTTCATAGGTCAGCACTTCCCCGGTTTCGGGGGCGGCCAGATCGGCGCCGAGGTCGAAGAGGTCGTTCTGGATGCGCAACAGCATGGCGTCCAGCTCCGGCATGTCAGCCGTGTGCAACCGGGCGATGCCGATTGCCGAATTGGTCTCGTCGATCGTGCCATAGGCGTCGACGCGCAGGTCGTGCTTCAGTCGGCGCGGGCCGGTGACCAGTGCCGTGGTGCCGTCGTCGCCGGTACGGGTGTAGATCTTGTTGAGCTTGACCATGGGGTCAGCGTCCTCCGCCGGTCAGCCAGAGCGTCAGCATGATCAGCGCAATCGCGATCGCCTGCAGCACGATGCGGGCTTGCATCAGCTTGTTGGAGGTGTTGCCGTCGCCGCCCTTCATCATGTTGAAGAGGCCTCTGACGAGGACGAGGGCGACAAGCCCCATGACGATGATGGCGAGGACATAGGTGAATGTGGACATGAGTTCGGATGAGCCTTTGTTCGTCGCCGGTCAGTCCAGCGAGCGCATCAGTCGATAGAAGAGATCTGCCGGCAGCCAGCGCTTGATGAGCGCGCCCTGTTTCGCCGGCTTGGTCACGAGATAATGTGGGCGGGCACGCTTGGCGGTCAAGGCGTGGATGAGGACTTTGTAGACGGCCTCTGGCCCCAGTTTGTGGCGGTTGATCGGCCCTGTGCCATCAAGTCGCGCCAGTTGCCGACGGTAGTCCACGGCATGGACGGAGTTTTCCAGGTCGATCGCCTCACGGATATGGGCGAGCGCATTGGCGGTGAAGCGGCTTTCGATCGGGCCGGGTTCGATCAGGCTCACCTGGACGCCCGACCCTTCGAGCTCCATCCGGAGCGTCAGCGACAGCCCTTCCAGCGCGAATTTCGATGCCGTATAGGCGCCGCGCCAGCGATAGGGCACGATCCCGAGGATCGAGGAACATTGCACGATGCGGCCTTCTCCTTGTGCCCGCATGGCCGGGATCACCCGACGCGTCAGATCATGCCAGCCGAACAGATTCGTCTCGAACTGGGCGCGGAGCGCCTCGGTCGGCAGGTCTTCGACAGCACCCGGCTGGCCATAGGCGCCGTTGTTGAACAGCGCATCGAGCCTTCCGCCGGTGCGCTCGAAGACGGTTGCGACCAGGGCCTCGATGCTGGCAGGATCGGTGTAATCCATGATCAGGGTTTCGATGCCCTGATCGGCCAAGGGCGCGACATGCTCCGCCTTGCGCACCGTCGCAAAGACCCGCCAGCCGTCGTGCTTCAAGGCTTGGGCACAATAGGCGCCAATGCCGGAGGAGCAGCCCGTGACGATGATGCTTTTCACCTTCGACCTCGTCTTTCCCTATACAAACGGGGATGGGTTTCCCATATTCGCCCGCAGCTTACAATCGGACTTGTCGCAATCGCACTTGTTCGTCAGAGGAGACTGGATGCCGTCATTCTTTCGCAGGCTCTACAAGGTCACATTCGACGCCCTCTGGCATTTCACGCTGGATGACGGCTGGGCCATGGCAAGCCATGTGGCGCTCTCGGCGATCCTGGCGCTCTTTCCCTTCCTGATCTTCGGCACGGCGCTGGCGAGTTTTCTCGGCGCCGACCAGTTTGCCGAGACCGCCGTGCACCTGATCTTCGACACCTGGCCGGAGACCATTGCCAAGCCGCTATCCGACCAGGTCGTGCAGGTCTTGACCATCCCGCGTGGCGGGCTGTTGACGGTATCGGTTCTCGCGGCTGCCTATTTCGCCTCGAACGGCGTCGAGGCGCTCAGGATCTCGCTCAACCGGGCCTATCGCGTCGTCGAGACGCGGCCCTGGTACGTCACCCGGCTGGTCAGCTTCGGCTTCGTGCTGGGGGCGGTCATCGTGCTGGCATTGATCAGCCTGCTTCTCGTCGCGGTTCCCGTGGCGCTTGCCTTTGCCGAGCGCTATTTCCCGCTTCTCAAGAATTTCCTGCTGACGGTGGCAAACTGGCGCATCTATGGCACCGTTGCTTTCCTGGTGGTCGGCCTGATGGTGTTTCATCTCGGCCTGCCGGATGGTCGCCGGCGGGTCATCGACGTTTTGCCCGGCGTGCTGCTGACCCTGGTTCTGTGGCTCGTCGGCGCGCTGGTATTCGGTTACTACCTCGGCACATTTGCCAATTATGCCGCCACCTATGCCGGTCTCGCCTCGATCATGGTTGTGCTGGTCTTCCTCTACATGGTCAGCGCCATCTTCATCATCGGAGCCGAGTTCAATGCGGCGCTGATGAAGTTCCAGGTGGTGCCGGTGAAGGGCCAGCCGAATATCGGGATCTCAAATCCCGACCAGGGCGCGGATATCTGAAGGCGTCTTGCCCTCGGCGCGAAGGGCTGCCAGCGCCGTGTCGCCGGCGCTCTTCGACAGCTTGCGGCCGTCGGCTCCAAGGATCAGTCGGTGGTGATGGTAGACAGGCTGCGGCAGGCCGAGAAGGTGCTGCAGCAGGCGATGCACCGAGGTCGCGTGGAAGAGGTCGAGACCGCGCACCACGTGGGTTACGCCCTGCGCCGCGTCATCCACGGTGACAGCCAGGTGGTAGCTCGCAGGCGCGTCCGAGCGCCACAGCACCACATCGCCCCAGGCGGCGGGATCGGCTGATATTTCGCCCCGGTCCCCGTCGCCGGTTTCCGTCCAGGTGAGCGGATGCCCGGCCGCAGCCAGCGCCTTTGCCATGTCGAGCCGAAGCGCGTGGCGCTCGGTGGTCGCCAGTTTTTCCGCCCGCTCTTCGGATGACAGGCCACGCTCTTCGGTTGGATAGAGCGGCGCACCATCGGGATCGCGGGGCCATCTGCCGCCGTTTTCCTCGGCTGCTGCGACCCTCGCCTTCACCTCGCCGCGCGTGAGGAATGAGGGATAGACGAGACCCCTGGCGATCAACGTGTCGAGAGCGGTACGATATTGGTCGAAATGCTCCGACTGGCGGCGCACGGGGCGTTCGTAGGCCAGGCCCAGCCAATCGAGATCGTCGTAGATCGCCTGCTCCAGCGCCTGATTGCAGCGGGTGAGATCGATATCCTCGATGCGCAGCAGCAGCCGGCCCTTCGCCTCCGCTGCCATCTCGGCATTCACCAGGGCCGAGAGGGCATGGCCGAGATGCAGCCGGCCGTTCGGGCTCGGTGCAAAGCGGAAGACGGGGGTTTGACGGGGCGGTGCGGTCATGATTTTCCTTCGCATGAGACGCAGACGAGGAAAAGGGGAGGGGCGCCGATGATCATCCGCAACGAGGCGGATCTGGCCGAGGGGCTCGCCCAGCTTCTGGAGCGCGACCCGCGACTGTCCGCGATCGCCGACGGCTGTGGCCCGCTGCCGCTCCGACTCTCGCCGCCGGGCTTTGCCGGGCTCGCCTCGATCATCGTGTCGCAGATGGTATCGCGAGCGAGCGCCGATGCGATCTGGCGGCGGATGACGGCGGTGCTGGGCCTGCGACCGACGGCCGAGGACTTCCTCGGCCTGCCGCCCGAGGTGGTCGCGACCTTCGGCCTGTCGCGCGGCAAGCTGGTGGCGCTCGAAGCGGCGGCGAAAGCGGATCTCGGGGGCCCCTTCCGTCTCGATGAACTGGCTTTTCTCCCGGCGGACCAGGCGATGGCGGCGCTCACGGCGTTGAAGGGGGTCGGTCCCTGGACCGCAGAGGTCTACCTGATGTTCTGCGGCGGCCATCCGGACATTTTTCCGGTGGGCGACGTGGCCCTCAGGATTGCCGTCGGGGCCGTGTTCTTTGGCGGTGCGCGGCCGCAGCCTGAAGCCGTTGCCGCCGTTGCAGAGGGCTGGTCCCCGGTGCGCTCGGTCGCGGCGCGGCTGTTCTGGGCGCATTATGCGGGGCTGACGGGCAGGGTTGCCCTGCCGCGATGATATGTCGCCGGACATGACTTTCGGCATGTGCAAAGCCCGGAAAACAAGGGGGTTCGGCCGCATAAACGGCCGCGATAAAGCGACGCGGCGCGTCCTGAAAATTCAGGCTTCACAATGCTGTAACAACGGACCTAATATAGAAGGGCAGATGCCGAATCGATCAGGAGTACGCCTTGACGATTGCAGTTTCTCCCCAGGCCCTGCCGGCGCTCGTCCTGAATGCCGACTACAGGCCACTGAGTTATTATCCCTTGTCGCTCTGGTCCTGGCAGGACGCGATCAAGGCGGTCTTCCTCGACCGTGTGAACATCATCGCCGAGTATGAACATTCCGTCTGCTCGCCGAGTTTCTCGATGCGGCTGCCGAGCGTGGTCAGCCTCAAGACCTATGTTCAGCCGACCCGGAACCCGGCCTTCACCCGCTTCAACGTCTTCCTGCGCGACAAGTTCGAATGCCAGTATTGCGGCTCGCCCGACGACCTGACCTTCGACCACGTCATCCCGCGCGCCCATGGCGGCGAGACGACCTGGGAAAATGTCGTGGCGGCCTGCTCGCCCTGCAATCTGCGAAAAGGGTCCAAGCTGCCGAAACAGGCGCAGATGTTCCCGCATCAGAAGCCTTACCGGCCGACGGTGCAGGACCTGCACAACAATGGCCGGCTGTTCCCGCCGAACTACCTGCATGAAAGCTGGGTCGACTATCTGTACTGGGATACCGAACTGCAGCCGTAAGCAAGGGGCAGGCGGGGCCGTGCTTAGGCTTGTCCCGTGAACGACCGGCGGCTTGTCCTGCCGGCCTTCGTTTGCTGCTTATGCAGCCCGCTTGCGGACAACGCCCCAGATCGCGAGGGCGGCCAATGCCGCGCTCGTCAGCACGTTCCAGCCCGCGAAAGACAGGCCGAGGACCCTGAGCGTCGCTTCCGTGCAGGAGGGCGCCTTGGTGGCGTTCAGCGCATCCAGCACATTGACCGGCGTGTCGCCGCCGGTGGCGCCGATGGTGCAGCTCGCGGGTCCCTCCCAGAATTTCCACTCGACACCCGAATGATAGATGCCGAGCCCCATGCCGACCAGCATCAGGGCTGCGATGGCCAGAAACAGCAGTTTCGTGACAACAGGCGGCAGGCGCAGGATCGAGGAGAGCACGGCCGCCAGACCGACGCCGATGCCGATGTAATAGGGATTGCGCTGCATCAGGCAGAGCGCACAGGGAATATAGCCGCCGATATGCTCAAAGCCGAGGGCCGAGCCGACGACCAGAGCCATGCCAAAGGTCAGCAGGATCGCAAGGGCTGTATCGGAACGCAGGAATGCGGGATGGGTGTTCATCGCGATGACTTTCAGAGGATGACCTTGACCAGGTAGAAGCCGCCCAGGAGCAGCACCATGAAGAGGGTGAAAAGAAGGCCGAGATATTTTTCGATGAAGAGCCGGATCGGTTCGCCGTAGAGCTTCAGCAGGAAGGCGACGAGCACAAAGCGCGCGGCGCGGCCGATGATGCTGACGATGGTGAAGACGAGAAAGTTGAGGCCGGTGGCACCCGAAAAGATTGTCAGGACCTTGTACGGAAAGGGTGTGACGGCGGCAAACAGGACACCCCAGCCGCCCCAGCTGTTGTACCACTGCGCCACCTGGTCGAAGGCGTCTTCCTTGCCGTAGAGGGCGAGGATCGGCCGGCCGATGGCTTCGAAGAGAAACATGCCGATGGCATAGCCGAGAAAGGCGCCGAGCACGGACGAAACCGTGCAGACCACGGCAAGCCGTAACCAATGGTCGCGCCTTGCGAGCACCATCGGGATCAACAGGACATCGGGCGGGATCGGAAAGAACGAACTTTCGATAAAGGAGACGCCGGCCAGTGCTTTTTCGGCATGACGGGTGCCGGCCAGTGACATGGTCCAGTCGTAGATGCGACGCAGCATGAGATATTCCGTGGCGAGATGTTCGGGCGTTTTATGGGACCGCGCCGCGCCTGTAAATGCTCCCGCTGTTTCCCGGTCCGGAGCCCCGGAACATTTGCGTGATGGACCTCGACCAAAAAGGCTGTTGACCGGAGCCCAAGCCTTCGTATAGTCCGGCGCTGTCATCCGATGCTCATGTGCCCCGTTGGCGGAATTGGTAGACGCGCCTGACTCAAAATCAGGTTCCGAGAGGAGTGCTGGTTCGATTCCGGCACGGGGCACCACTTTGCGACGCAGCTCCGCAATCCAGTGAAGTATAATATGCTGTTTTTCTGATTGATTTTCAGTGAATTATTGGAGAACGTATTCGCTGTTTCTATGCGATTATGTATTGCGCATTCTATCTAAAAAAATATCTGAATTGATCAGTGACTAAATTTGTATACCAGTGCAAATGCCGGAGTGTTTTTTCAAGTCCCTCAAATCCGTATTTCAGTTGCAATACAACGGAAGCCTCAAAATTGAATTCCCCGGCTGCTGAATGGACTGGCTTATTTGTTTTGTGTTCTATGACCACAGTTCCTATTGCTAGAGGGCCAAGATAAACTGTGATGTCGGGCGGGACATTGGACGAAGCGTCTTCTTCTGAAAAAAATTCAACTCGACTAGATAAATTTATGGACTCAGATGGAATTATTGTTGGAAATATGGGTATGCGATGTTTGTCATTGTTGCTTAAATCTCTAAGCAATACAAGGGGATCTGTATTTGGATTTCCTTCCACGTCTGGTTTGAGTCGTTGAAACGGCTGTAATTTTTCAATTAATATAACTGCATCTAAAGGTAATTGTTGCAGATATTTTTTGGCTTGTTTGGAGAACTCTTCATGAGTTTCGCAAATAGGAAATTGAATTGAATTCCTCTTTGCGGGTGGGTCTAGAACTATTCTGGCTAAAGCATATACTAGATTGTCCAATGCAGTTCGCAAATTGTGTATGCATTCTCCTGTTATCAGTCCAAATTTCTCCAAATATTCTATGTTCGATATATTCTCAATAACTAATCTTGTTCCTAATCTGCCTTCGCGCATTTCTAAGCGTGCTTTTATAGGTTTTGCATCACCCCATTCTGATATTAATTTTGATAGTTCATTTATCTTCTCTTCAGCTCGCCGAATTTTCAGTTCAACTGGCGATATGAAGTTTTGCATATTTTTGCCTGTTTCGACTATTGCTGGCTTAGCTTGTTGCGTTCAATAAAGATAAATAATCCAGCCCTGATTTTTGAAATCCAGTGCTGGCTTTTATCGTCACGAAACAAATGTGTAGCCCAAAATTTCGTCCTCTACGACACTCCAATTCTGCTCTTACATTCTGACATGCTTGAAATGGGGGATTGCTTCGCAGCGCACCCCTTCACCGGTCTCACCCTTCACTTACAAAGACCGCCCGGCTCTTTCGGTTCACACCAGCGTGGTGTCCTCAACGACGAAGTCGAGATAGGTCATCGCGAGGTTCTTCGAGATGGTGGCGAACTGGATGGCGGCTGCGCCGCCGGCGCCGTCGGCATCGTAGAGCAATATGCCGGAGGTCTTGTTGTAGATGATGTGGTCGTTGGCATCGAGTGCCTGGGTGCCGGTGACGAATTCCGCCGCTGACAGCTGGCCCGTTGACAGGGCGGAGAAGATCGCCTTGTCGAGCACGATCGTGTCGTCCACCACCTTGAAGTCCTTGATGGCATCGACATTCGCGGCAGAAAGCGCCGTGGAGAAGACGAAGCTGTCCTTGCCGTTGCCGCCGGTCAGCGAATCCTTGCCAAGCCCGCCGTCGAGGCGGTCGTCGCCATTGTTGCCGGTCAAGGTGTTGGAGGCGGCATTGCCGATCAGCACGTTGTTGAACTCGTTGCCCTTGAGCGAGACCGAGGATGTGCCGGTGGCCTTGACATATTCCACTTCGGAACCGGCCTGCAGCGTATAGGACGCGGTGGTGATGACGCGGTCGTAACCCTCGCCGACAACTTCGATCACCTTGTCGCCCGAGGCATCGACATAATAGGTGTCGTTGCCGGCATGGCCATACATGGTGTCGGAGCTCTTCAGTCCGTCGATCGTGTCATCGCCAGCGCCGCCATGCAGGATATTGCTGCTGTTGGTGCCGGTGATGACCTGGCCGGTCGAAGGCGGCGTGACGGAAATGGTGAAGCTCTGGGCGGCACTGGCCGCTCCAAGCGGATCGACCACCTTGTATTGGAAGGTGAAATCGCCGGTGGCGCCCGAAGCCGGTGTGTAGGAGAAGCTGCCATTGGGATTGAGCGTCAGGCCGCTCAGCCCGCTGACGAGGGCATAACTGATGGCATCCCCATCAATATCCGCGCCGGTCGGGAGGTTTCCGGTGATCACGGTGTTGGTCTGGCCGCTGGCTGCATTGCCGGCGACGGCGGCTGTCGGCGCGTCATTGACCGGGACCACGGTGATGGTGAAGGCCTGCGCGGCACTCTGGGCGCCGGAGGGATCGCGGACGGCATAGTTGAAGGTGACAGGGCCGTTGGCATTGGCGGCGGGCACGTAGGAGAAGGTGCCGTTTGCGTTCAGGGTCAGACCCGCCACAGTGCCGACCTGGACATAGGTGAGTGCATCCCCGTCGATATCACTGCCCGTGGGCACCGAGCCCGTGATCGTCGTGTCCTCGTTGCCCGAGGCCGTGTTGCCGGAGGAAGCGGCTGTCGGGGCGTCGTTCACGGCGTTGACCGTGATGGTGAAGGCCTGCGCGGCACTCTGGGCGCCGGAGGGATCACGGACGGCATAGTTGAAGGTGACAGGGCCATTGGCATTGGCGTCGGGCACGTAGGAGAAGGTGCCGTTTGCGTTCAGCGTCAGACCCGCCACAGTGCCGACCTGGACATAGGTGAGCGCATCCCCGTCGATATCACTGCCTGTGGGCACCGAGCCCGTGATCGTCGTGTCTTCGTTGCCGGAAGCCGTGTTGCCGGCAGACGCGGCGGTCGGGGCGTCGTTGACCGGATTGACCGTGATGGTGAAGGTCTGGGCTGCGCTCTGCGCGCCCTTTGCATCGACCACCATGTAGGAAAAATTGACCGGGCCCGTGGCATTGGCCGGCGGCTGGTAGGAAAAGCTGCCATTGGCGTTCAGCGTCAGGCCCGATACGGAGCCGACCTGGACATAGGTGAGGGCGTCGTTTTCGGCATCGCTGCCAGCCGGTACGGATCCTGATATCAGCGTGTCCTCGTCGCCGCTCGCGCTGTTGCCGGTGGCAGATGCCGTGGGCGCCGTGTTCTGCGGAATGACCACGTCGGTGCCGAAACCGTAGTCCTGTGCGGAGAACGCAACTTCGCCGACCGGCGTCTTGATGCGGAAGGTCTCGGTATAACTGCCGTCCTGGACCATCCAGTTGCCGCTGCCGAGATCGACCAGTACGGCGGCCGAGGAGAAGCCGGTGAAGACGATCGAATCCCCCAGCGCAGCCCCCTTGCCGGTGAAGTCCTCGATGACATCGCCGGCGAATTCGCCCTTGCGCAGAATGAAGGTATCATTGCCGGCATCGCCATACAGCTGGTCCGCGCCAAGCCCGCCTTCGATGACGTCGTCGCCGTCCATGCCGTGGATCTTGTTGACCCCGTCATTGCCCTTGATCACGTTGGACAACTCGTTGCCGGTTGCGTCGCGGTTGAGCGTGCCGGTCAGCGTCAGGTTTTCGAGATTGGCGCCGAGTACATAGGTGAGCGAGCTGACGACGGTGTCGATGCCTTCATCGGCAAGTTCGATCACGGTGTCGCCGGTGTGGTCGATGACGTAGGTGTCGTTGCCCTTGCCGCCGGTCATGCTGTCGGCGCCGGCCTTGCCGTCGAGCACGTTGTTGCCGTCATTGCCGATCAGCGCATTGGCGGACGCATTGCCGGTGCCGTCGAGATTGCCGGTGCCGAGCAGCACGAGTTTTTCCACTTCGGTGGCCAGCGTGTAGCTGACCGTGCTGTAGACGGTGTCGTAGCCGCCCGCGCCGAGATTGTCCTTCTCGACGATGGTGTCGCCGACATTGTCGACGAAATAGGTGTCGTTGCCATCCCCGCCCTGCATCAGATCGGCGCCAAGGCCGCCATCCAGGATATCGGCGCCGCCGAGGCCCTCCAGTTCGTTGGCGAGTGCGTTGCCGACGATCTCGTTTGCCAGCGCATTGCCGGTGCCGCGAATTGCCGTGCCGGTGAGGAAAAGATCCTCGACATTGGCCGACAGGGTGTGGTTCAGCGAGGCGATGACGGTGTCGTGGCCGGCATTGAGCTGCTCGGTCACCACGTCGAGCGAATGGTTGACGATGTAGATGTCGTCACCGCCGAGACCGGCAAAATTGTCGCCGCTCGCGGTGCCGTAGAAGATGTCGGCGCCTTCGGTGGCGGAATGGGGCGGGATGAAGATGTCGCCGCTGACTTCGCCGGTCACCGTGTTGCCGTAGACGACGGTGCCGGACGGGTTGTCGGCGGTCGAATTGGTCGTTTCCTCGCGAATGCCATAGCGGGCCCGGACGGCGCCGTCGGCATAGATGATGTTGTCGTAGATCTGGGTGTTTTCGGAATAATAGGTGCGCGACGGGCTGACGGCCGTATCGACCCGCAGGCGGATGTTGATCTCGTCATAGACGCCGTTGGCTTCCTGCGAGTTGTTGTAGACGGTGTTGTCGTGGATCACCGTGTTGGTGGCGCCCTCGATGCGGATGCCCTGGCGCTTGTTGTCGTGAATGTCGGCACCGGTGACCGTGACGTGGTCGGAGAGCTTGATCAGGATGCCTTCGCGGGCGTTGGCGTAATATTCGCCACCGATGACCATGATGTTCGCGGGCCAGGGAATGGTGTCCTGCCCCTCCGGGAAGATGTCGCTGCGCTGGGTGACGAGGCCGGCACCGCCGTTCTGATAGGCGGTGTTGTTCTCCAGCACGAGATCGTTGCTGCTCGTGGTGATGTTGAAGCCGTGACGAACATTGTTGTAGGCAATGTTGTTGCGGTAGATGCCGCCCTCGACATAGTCGGCGACGAAGCCGTCCTTGCCGTTGTCGTGCGAGATGCAGTTCTCGACCAGGAGATCATAGGTGATCTCGTGCGGATTGACGCCATAGGCATTGCAATTCATCACCTCGACGCCACGGATGGTGATGTCCTGATGGATGAGGCCATTGCCTTCCTTCACCCCGGTGATGATGCCCGCCTGATGTTCGATATTGTTGGCGCGGTTGCCGTCGATCGTCAGGTTCTCGATCACGACATTGCTGGCGTTCTGGTCGACCGGCGTGCGGATCATGCCGTTGATGCGGGCATCGAAGTGATCGACGAGCTTGAGCACGGTTTCGCCGATACCGGCGCCGGTCAGCGTCACGTTCGAGCGGACTTCGATGCAGCCATCCGAGGAGTTTGCCGGGTTGCCGGTCATCAGGAAGGTGCCGGCCGGGATGTAGACGGTGCCGCCGCCGGCGGCATAGGCCGCATCGATGGCCGCCTGGATGGCTGCACTGTCGACGGTGTCGTCATTCGGGGTTGCGCCATACTCCAAGACGTTGAAAATTGCCATGTTTTCCCCATCGCCCCCAGGGCCGTTTCCTCAATTCCTCCGAGTTTAAGAGGGGCGCAAAGGAAAGGATATAAACGCAGATCAACGATGGGAGGTTTTATTTGAGTGGAGAAAACTAATATTTGAATGAGTTGAAAATCAGAAGTTTTTTACGTCGCCGGTCGTGCCCATGTCCTCAAGGCGTGGCGGAACAAGCGCAATGACTTCGAGATGGCGCGGGGAGGGCGTGCGCTGCTCAAGCCCCGTGCGCCGCGCGAAGTCGCGGGCGCTGGCCTCTCCGCGCGAGATCAGGCGATAGAGGCGGTCAAGCCGGTCCTCGCAGGGGAGCGGTCTCGATCCCGAGGCCGAAAGGCGGATGGCGAGGCGCGCGAGCGCGCCATAGGCATACAGGTGATACTCATAGGCGCGATCGGCGCGTGCGAGTTCAAGGGGCAGGTAACCGAGGGTGTCGACCTGGCAGGCGCCGATGGCGAAGGCGTCCTTCGACCATTCCCGCATGGGCTTTTCGCCGAGGATTTCGGCAATCTCGGCGACGGCGATGCCGGCGAGATAACGGTGATTGTTGCGGCGTGCGGTCGGCCCGGCCTCGCCATCATAATAGGCCATGGTCTGGCGAGCGAGTGTGGCAAGCCAGGCGCGGATCTCGCCTTCGCCTCGCAGGTCCTGGCCGCGGGCCTGCAGCGTCATGACGATGCCGGCGATATCGGAGGTGAAACGGTCGCGGCTCAGATTGGCGTCCGAGGTCGCCATGTCGGTGAGCGCGCCTGTCGCGGCCCAGTGGCGCAGGGTGGCGATGGTGCAGGCGGTGGATTGGGGGGTGCCATTGCGGCGCGCCTCCTGCGCGAGGTTGCGGATCGCGTTGGTGACCGGCGCCAGCTGGTCTTCCCGGCGTTGCCGGGCCGCCGGATCAATCACCGATTTCGAGGCGATCGACTGGTCGTATTTGGATGCGGTCGCCAATCGGCGGGGTAGATCTGGCAAAGATCGGCAGGCATCAACCGACGGTATCGTCCGTGTGCGCAGCGCGATCTCGACCGGCTGCGCGGCGGCTTCCGAGGTCACCTCTGCGGATTGGCCGCTCGACGGCCCCGCCATGAGCAGCGCGGCGCCGAGAAACAGACAGAAACGGCGGGCGATCTGCGTTGCCAACACGAAACTCCGGAACGAATTTCATGTCGGTATAAAGATGAAGGCTTACCCCGCACTTAATCTCAGACTGAAAATACAGTGTAAGATCATCATTTCCGCTCTGAAACAGGTCAGTTTCTTGCCGTTTCGACAATCTCGCGAGCATCGGCAACGGTCAGCGGGCCGAATTGCTTGGCGGCCTGGGCGGCGAGTTTGTTGCCGCCTGCGGCAGACAGGACCAGATAGGCGCGCGCGAGATCGTGCTGCTTGCTGTCGCTGGCATCGCCAAGCAGGATGAGCGCCAGCCGATACTGGGTTTCCGGGTCTCCGGCCCTGGCGGCCGCTTCGAGATGGGCCATACCCTTTTCGCGCATCTCGCCGGTCGCCGTCGCGCCGAAGAGGTAATGGGTGCCGAGCGCCAGATTGGCGGATGCGACGCCGGCCTGCGCCTTGTCCTCCAGGAAGGTCATGATGCGATCCGAAAGCGGCGGCTGGGTGACGGTCAGCAGGCGGCCGAGACCCTCATAGGCATCCGGATCGGCGGCGGCTGCTGCCTGGAAATAGAGATCGGCGGCCTTTACCCGCGCGGGTTCGGTGCCGCTTTCCTCGTAGTGGCGGGCGAGGAAGATCGTGGCGCGGACATTACCCTTTTCGGCCAGCGGCTGCAGCCATTCGAGCAGTTTCTCGTCGCCGTTCTCCATGGAGCCGGCCAGTTTTCGATAGGCGCCAGCAGCATTCAGCTGGCCGTTCTTGTCGAGCGAAACGGCACGTTCCAGCCAGTAGAGGGCGAGTTCCGGCTCTTCGCGTCCGGGATGCATCAAGGCCTTGCTGATTTCCAGCATCTTGCGGCTGCGCTGATCGGACGGCACCTTGGCGAGCAGTTGATTGGCGCGCTTGGTGTTGCGCTGGACACCCCAGCCCAGGGCATAGGCGAGAGCTGCATTCTTCGAGGCGCTGAGATTGCCGCTGGCGCCGCCCTTGGCATACCAGCTTGCCGCTTCCTTCGGGTTCTTGGGGCCGCCGATCCCGTATTGCAGCAGGATTCCATAGGCATTGGCCGCAGCGCTTGATCCCTGCAGGGCCTCGCTGCGCAGCAGCGGACGCATCTGGGCCGCAGCCTTGAATGAGCGCGGGCCGATGCGGACGATGGCGCGAGCGACTTCGCGAACCGCAACGCGATCACCGCGCAAGGCGGCGGGAAGGTTCTGCCGCAGCATGGTTTCGGCGCCGGCCGCCAAAGCCGGGGGTGTCACCGGTATTGTGAGGGCGATGGCCAAACCGAGGCCAAAGGCGAAGGCAGTGCGGACGAGGGTGGAGGCTGCACCGCGCAGGCGCTGCGAGAGCATCGGTGGTGCAGCCTGAAACTTACTGAACGAAACCATTTTCAAGTGCCTTCTGATGCCAGGTTTTTGCGGATTTCGGATCGGACTCGACGCCAAAGCCGAGGTCGAGGGCGATGGCGTATTGGAACATGGCTTCCGGATCGCCCTGTTCGGCGGCCATGCGGGTCCAGCTGGTGCTCTTGGCCGCCGAAACCTGGCCATCGATGCCGGAGGCATGGAAGCGCGCCAGGATCTTCATGGCGGCCACATCCTTGCGGGCGGCGGCTTCTTCCAGCAGGTGGATGCCTTCATCACGGTCTGCACCGCTTTGGGTGGCCAGCAGCATGCCGAGGCTGCGCAAGGCCGTGACATTGCCGGCCTCCGCTACCGATTTCAGGGCCTTCAGGGCTTCGGCATCGGCGCCGCCATTCGACAGACGCGCGAGTTCCGGCACGGCCGTCTGTTCGTCGGCCATGGCTGCGCGACGATACCAGTCGATGGCCTCGGCGTGGCGGTTTCCAAGCTTGCCGCCGTCATAGAGCCGGGCGAGCGCCAGCGTCGCCTTGCCATAGCCGGCCTCGGCGCTCTTGAGCAAAAGGCGGGCGGCCCGTTCGGCATCGTCGGGGGCTGCCGGAGAGAGACCGAGCACCGCCTGGGCGAGCGCGAAGATCTGGCGAGGCGCACGGGCGGTTGCGACGTGCTCGGCGGTGGTCAGCACGGCTGCCGCCGTCTTCTCATCGCCAAGCAGGCGATGCAGCCGTGCCTTCTGCGCCAGCGTGTCGATATCGCAGAGCAGGACGGTCTCAAGGCCGGTCGTGACCCGGTTCAGCACTGCCGGATCGGTCGGCAGGGCGGATAGAGCCTCCGCATTGCCGCGCTCGGCGGCACGGACGAGCCATTCGGCGGCTTCTGCTGCCGCTGCCTCGTCGGTCGCGGGCAGGTGCGCGAGCATCACCATGGCGTCCGTATTGCCGGCATTTGCGGCGCGTTGCAGCCGCTCGCGCGTCTCCCCGTCGATCGGCGAACCATTGCCGGATTTCAGACGGAGACGGGCAAGTTCGACATCAGCCGCCGGATCGAGGCTGGCCGACAGGGATTGCAACAGATCCGCGCTGCGCCCTGCATCTTCCCCAAGGCGGCCGTTGCGCAGGGCCTGGGCCAGAGCCAGACGCCCTGCGACCATGCCGTCGCCCGGCGCGCCGGCAGCCTCGATCAGGTTTGCCGCCGCCTTGGCACCGCTCTTGCCGGCATCCTTTCCGTCGCCGAGGATGGCAGCGGCACGTTCGACCATGGCGATGCGGTCGCCAAGGCTGGCTGCCTGTTCGAACAGCGTGGCCGCCTGCGCCTTGTCCCCGGCATCCATCGCCAGCCTGGCCAGCTTGCGCAGGGCCAGCGGATTGCCAACCGAGGCGGCCTTGCGCAGCAGTGCCGGTTGGTCGAGGCCGGTATCCGGCCGGCAGGCCGCGATGTCCGCGAGGGTCGTGGTGACCAGCGTCGAGCCGGCTGTCTCGGCCTTTTGCAGATGGGCGATCGCAGGTTCGACACCCCCACCCGACTTCAGGAGATAGCGGCCATAAATGGCTTCGGCATCGGGTGTGCCGGCAGCCAGGACGCGCTCGTACACGGCCTTTGCCTTTTGCGGGTCGGGTTTCGTTCCCTGCCCGGAGAGCATGGCATTGCCGAGGATGTCGAGCGTGAAGATCGAAACATCCGGCCGGGTGGCTGCCTGTTGCAGCACTTCCTGCAGGGCGGTGAAATCGGCCGTTGCGTTGAAATCACCGCGATGCAGGCGCGCGGCAATCAGGAAGGCATTGGGCTCGCCATTGGCCATGCCGAGCTGAAGCCGGCGACGGACGTCGTCGGTATCAAGGCCTGATGTCAGATCCTGTTCGGCGAGGGCCGCGAGCCCCGTTACCGAGCCGGCGTCGACCGCCTGGGCCCAGTATCTGCGTGCGGCGGCCGGATCGGCTTCAACGCCGCGTCCAGCGGAATAGGCGCGGGCCAGTTTTTCCAGGGCGTTGCGATGGCCCGCCTTGGCCGCGACCTCGAACCAGGCTATGGCGCGGGCCGGCCCGTCCGGCAGTTTTTTGTCGAGCAGGAACTGGCCGACCTCGGCTGCCACGGCGCAATTGCCCGAGGCAAGCGCGGTCTGCAGGTTGATCGTCGCGAGATTGGCGAAATGGGCTGCGGCTCCCTCGAACGGGGCGGGCAGGGCGCCCGACGCGTAGAGCGTGGACAGCTCAAGAGCTGCCATGGGTTCGCCAAAACCGGCGGCGATGCCGAGGTAACGCGGTGCATCCGACAGCGGCAGGTCGGGAAGTTCGCCGCGAGCAATCAACCGCCCGAGCGAGAGGGCGGCGTCTGTCTCCTGGGATGCCGTCGCTTCAACGAGCAGGCTCGCCGCGCGTTTCGGATCTTCCGGGCCCGCCCGGTCGTCGAGCAGGAGCAGGGCCAGCCGGCGCCGCGCTTCCAGGGTGCCGCCGGTGCCCTGGGACACCAGCATCTCCAGCATGCGCCGGGCCAAGGGCATGTCGCGCGCGACTTCGCTGCCGCCGTCGATGAAGCGGATGGCATCGGCGAAGACCTGCTGCTGCGACACGGGAACCGGGCCGCCGGTCCAGCCATACCATTCGAAGGAGAGCGGGGCCGGGGTCTCCGGCTTGCGGCAGATCCGGCCATAATCCAGCGCCGGGGGCGAAACCGGATAGGGAAGCGCTTCCAGCGCCGCCGTTGCGGCATGGCTGCGGTCGCCAAGGCCGGCGGTCGCAAGGACCACGGTCGCGAGCATCAGTCCGAAGCGGCGGATACGAAACCCTTGCATGTGCTGTCCTCCAGTCGCGTTGCTTGCGTGCATTGTTCTCGGTGTGGCGGCCATCGGCCCAGGCTTCAGTCTGCGGTGTCGGACACGATCGCAGCCTCCTTGGCCGTGATGCCGTCGCGAACCGCCTTCAGGGTGCGGGCAGCGAGAAGATTTCCGGAGCGCGCCGAGCGCTCGAACCACACCGAGGCCTGGGTCACGTCCTTGTCGACCCATTCCCCGGTCAGATAGGCAAGGCCGAGCTGATAGGCGGCATTGGGATGATTGCGCTCGGCCGCCTTCTGCAGCCAGGCAATGGCCTGACGCGTGTCGCTTTCCGCCTCCGGCCGAAGGGCGAAGACACGGGAGAGCTCATACATGGCGGCCGTGTTGCCGGCATTGGCGGCACGCTCCAGCCAGCCGAGGCCAGCCTCACGCGACTGGTTGAGACCGTAGCCGTTCAACAGCATGTGGCCGAGGGCCGCCATCGCTTCCTTGTCGCCGGCATTTGCCGCCTCATACATGCGGGTGGCGGCGGCATCGGGCCGGATCGCGGGGCCGAAGCCGTTCAGGTAATACTCGCCGAGAGCCCGCTCGGCTGCCGAGGAACCACGGGCGGCCTGGGCATCGAGGAGTGCGACGGCCTTTGCGGGGTTGCGGCCGGCAGACGAAAAGGCAAGCCAATCGGCCTCCAGCAAGGTGGCTTTCGGCATGCGCATGCCGTTTTCGCTGCGCACATCGGCGACCAGAGATGCCGCCTTGCGGGCATCCCGCTCCACCCCGATGCCGAGCATGTAGGCGCGGGCAAGCAAGAGGCGGCTTTCCGGATCCTTCGGATTGTCCACGAGCACCTGCTGCAGCATGGCAATGGCGGCCGGGACCTTGTCGCGCTGCATGACCGACGACAGGTAGCTTGCGGCGAGGGCGGTGCGGGCAACCTGCGAACCGCTTTCCGCCGCCTTTTCGAGCATGGAAAAGGCCATGGCGGTTTGCTCCGGCGTGACCGCCATGGCGGACTTCAGCCGGCCGAGAGACACCAGATCGCCAGGTTCCAGCTCATCCTGGCGGAGACCGGAGAGAAGGGCTGCGGCTTCCTGGACGTAACCGGGCGTTCCGGTGGAAAAAAGCAGGGATGCAAGAGCGATCGTGTCCGTCGGGGTCTGAATGACGGATTTCGCCCGTTCCAGCACGATCCCGTCCAGTGTTCCCTGACGCAGGCGGGCCGCGACGATGGCCAGACCGCCGCGTGGGTCTCCGGCATCGATCTGGGTGAGATAGAAGCGGTCTGCTTCGTCGCGTTCGGCCTGATCGCGCGAGCCGGCCTGCATTTCTGCCAGCTCCCAATTGGCACGTTCGACGGCGCGCTCGCCCGCCCGGATGAACCAGCGTTTGGCAAAGCTGTCGCTGCGCGCCAGCTGATCGCCCTGACGATAGAGCTGGCCGAGCCGAAGCATGGCCTGGCCGACATTGTCGTCGGCTGCCTTGAACAGCAGGCGGATCGCCTGATTGCGGCTGAGCACGGCTTCCGACATTCGGCCATCAAGGGCCAGGCCGGCGACGGTGAAATTGGAATAGCCGACGCTGACGAAGGGGGTCTTGCGCAGGCTTTCGATGAGGGCGCGGGCGACCGCATCAGGCAGGGGCCTGCCATTGGCTTCCAGCCAGGCATTGTAGGCGAGTGCCGCGACGGTCCGGCCGTCCAGAGCCTGTTTCTCCAGAAGGGGCAGCAGAACCTTGCCAATCACCTCGGACTGGGCCGAGCGCCAATTCTGGTTGGCAAGATTGGCGAGGGCATCCGGATCGTCGGCGATCGGTTCGAGCGCCGCCATGATCAACTTCTGTCGTTCCTCCGGCGCTCCATCGAAGGCCAAGGCGATCTTCAGATCGAGGTTCGACAATTCCACCGATGCGGTACGCACATCGGCTTCGCTCGCCCGCTGCAGCCACCAGCGGGCCTCGGCGCTCGAAACGGGCATGCCGGTTTCGGCGATGGCTGCGCGACCAAGGGCGAGTGCGGCATTGCGCCCGCCGGCGCGGGCGGCCTGACGGAAGAGATCTGCGGCGCGGGCTGGATCGGGCTCGACATTGAGGCCGGTCAGATACTGGTCCCCCAGCTGTTCGACGGCCGTGACAGGATCGTTCTGCGCCGCACGCTCCAGCCATTGCATGGCCTTTTGCGGGTCGCGTTCGGTCAGGAGGCCGTCGGCATAGATCTGGAAAAGAGCAAGCGCAGCGGGCGCCTGACCCGCTTCGGCGCGCTCCGTCAGGCGGGCAAGAACGGCCTGCCTGAGCGTGTCGCCGACCGAGACCCCGGCGGCGAGCAGATCGTTGACGGCGGCTGCACTGCCGAGCATGGCGGCCGCTTCGAGCCGGGGGATCGCCTGTTCCAACGGTACGTGACGGTTTTCCATCGCATCGACGGCGAGCAGATAGGTCGCATCGCCATTGCCCTGGAGTGCCAGGGCCTGAAGGGCCTGCTCGATTTCGGCAAAGCCTTCGCCGCCCGATTGGCGCATCAGCAGGCGTCCGAGCGAGACGGTGACGGAGGGCGAGTTGTCACCCAGTTCGATTGCGCGGCGATAGGCGGAAATCGCGGCGTCGCGGTCGGCCTTGCGGATCGGGTTGTCGGCGCTGAAGATCAGGCCGTCGCGATAGAGATCGCCCAGCTGGCGCTGATCACGCGGCGTGGTGCTGCGGGAGAGGGTCTCGACCAGCGCCTGCTCCTTGGCGAAACGCGCGGCGAGATCCGTGTCCTCGGCTGCGGATGCGGACGGAAGCAGACCGAAGAGCACGAGGCCGACGGCAAGAATATGTGCAAGGCCTCTCATGGCTGCCCCCAGAAACATGTCGAATTTCCACCAATGAATTCATCGATCAGCGGTCGCCGCGCCACGACCTGGCGCGCAAAGAGACCCTTCAGCCGATCGAAGGCGAGGCCGTGGCCGGACAGGATGGCGGCTTCCGCCCAGCCCATGTAGTGGCGGCCGTGACCACGGGTTTCGAGAAAACCGAGCTCCAGCTGGCGGAAGTCCTTTTCCGGCCCGGGAATGTGGTTTTCTGCGGCGTAAACCGCGACCAGAATGGGGGAGGAAATGCCGTTCAGCAGTGCGCCGAGCAAGGTGGCGTAGGAGCGGCCCTCGGGCGAGGTCTGGCTGTAGAAGTCCCAGCCATGGCCGCGCGCCGTCTCCGCCATCACCGTGAGGCTCGACAGTGTCTGGCGCTGGTACCAGAGGGCACGCGCGCCGCGTCTTGCCTCCAGGGCCAGTGTTCCGTCGGACCTGGTTTCGTCGAGGACGGTTTCATAGCGGGCAAGGCCCTTTTCCATCATGGCCTTGTCGCCGGTCTCCGCGCCCCAGACGGCGAGCACGCTGTCGGCCAGCACACGGTGATTGTTTTGGTCCACGTCGCCGTCGAAGGTGTGATCGATCTTTCGGACCAGGCCATCGATCCAGGAACGCAGGCGACCGGATCGTTCGGCGTCAAGGCCGGGTTCGAGAATGGCATAGGCGACACTCAGCGGCAGCAGCTGGCGCTTGAGGGCATAATAGGCGTCGTTGATCTCTTCCGTCTCGGTGAAGGCTCCGGCAGCGGCCCATTGATCGAGCAGATCGGACAGGCGGCGGCGGGCATCGGCGTCGCCGGCGAGAGCCCGGCCGGAGAGCACCATGACGGCCCAGGAAAAATCCTCGGCAGAGGTGTCGGAGCCATAGCCTTCTGTCGTTGCCAGCCTGCGGATCGGCTTCAGTTTGGTCCAGGCGGGATCGATGGCGACGGCGAGGCAAAGCGCGCGAATGTCGCGATAGGCGTCGGTCTTGAGCGTTGCGGCACGGCTCTCGACATCGAAGAGGCCCGCCCAGCCTGACGCCGCTGCCGGAAGGGCAAGTCCCAGCGACAGAGTGGCGGCAATCGCAAGGGAGGTGAGGCTAGCCATCCCGCGCCGCCTCGCTGGTTGCGGCCGGAGCCGGGCTCAGCATCATGCCGGTGCAGATGTTGCGCTTGCGGGGTGGATGGGGCCAGCCGCCGAAATTGCAGCTTTGTACGGCCTCCTCCGGTTCGCAGCTGTCATCGGTGAGCAAGGCGGATGTCTCGCGCAGGCGGAGCAGGAAGGGAGAGAGCTGGCGCAGGTCGCCGGCAAAGATATTGTCGCGCTGGCGGCGATACATGTTGCCGTCGAGCTGCAGCTGCGCCGCACCCGCCACATTGATGGCGTCGGCATTCTCCGAGAAGAGATTGCCGCTGATCACGGCGGTGACCAGCATCTGGTAGGGATCGAGCTCGAAGTTGCGGGTATGGCCCTCGGGCGACTGGCGCAGGTCGGCGACATAGATGTCGGCTCCACTCTGCGTGTTGGCGTCGACGCGGTTGTCGTACATGCCGACATCGGCGCTGTTGCGGATCTTGAAGCCGGCGCGGCGGTTGCGGCTCAGATCATTGGCTGCAGCAATGTTGCAGCCGCTTTCGTAGAAGGTGAGGCCGTCGCCATCATTGGCCACCGCCGTGTTGGCATAGACGATGTTTCGCACGCTGGTGCGGTCGAGCATGATGCCCGAGCCCTTGTTGTGCAGGGAGACATTGCCGACGATGAAACTGTCGTCGACTTCGCGCGAGACGATGATGCCGTGTTTCTTCTGGGAGCCATAGGCCGTGTTGAGCGCGATCAGCAGGTGGCGGGAGCGGTCATGCGGGTCGATGCCGTAGATGATGTTGTCGCGATATTCGTTGCCGATGACCCGGACATGGTCCACTTCGTAGCTGTAATAGCCATAACGCAGATTTTCGAAGCTGTTGTCGACGATGTTGCCGGTCGGGCGGTTGTCGTCGAAGGCATAGAGCGACTGGACGGCGGCCCCGCTGGACTGGGTGAGACCGAAGGCCTTGCTGCTGTCGTAGCCCAGCATGGCAAGCCGGCTGCCGGCGATCTGGATGTCGCTGCCGCCCCAGGCGGTGATGAAGGGGCGGAAATTCGCCCGTGTCTTGTCTGACCCGACCGCAGGGCGGCCGGCAATCTCGTCGTAACCGACGATTTCGGCATCCTGGACGACGAGGCGTCCGGCAACGGCGATGAAGGCACCCGACTGGACGCCGAGCTTGTACTGGCTGAATTCGGTGCCGGACATCAAGAGCGTCGCGCCGGGCAGGACGATGATGGGAACGCGGACGAGAAGGTCATCGCCGTCGACCACCAGCAGGCGGCGCGCCGAGGTTTCCGGCAGGTCGCGCAGGAGCGTACCGAGCGTTACGACGCCCTTTTCGACGGCGATATAACGCGGCCAGGTCATCTGCTGGGAGAGCTGGACCTGGTGGATGGCAGCTT
The DNA here is from genome assembly GCF_003610655.1 of Rhizobium sp. AG855. Classification (NCBI taxonomy): domain Bacteria; kingdom Pseudomonadati; phylum Pseudomonadota; class Alphaproteobacteria; order Hyphomicrobiales; family Rhizobiaceae; genus Rhizobium; species Rhizobium sp. AG855. Next base: position 483,167 of record NZ_RAQG01000004.1, read on the forward strand.
CGCCGCCGGTGCTGAGCTTGAAGGCCTCGAGGCTGAACGGGCTGAAGCCGAGAATGGCGAGGTGGCCGACGCCAGCGTCAGGCGCTGGAACGCGGCCTCGCAGCATGGCTGCGTCGTGTTCGAAGATGTCGGGCATGCTCACGCCGGGCAGGGCCCGGGTGGATGGAGCCGGTGCGAGGATCTGATGCCGGCCGATGGTGAAATCGGCCGGCTGGCCCGCTGCCGCTGGTGTGGTCGACGCCAAGGGATCGATCTGCGGATCGTTCAGCCATCCCTTGACGTCGAGCGCTTTCGCCCGGGCCTCCGCCATGCGGCGCAGGGCCGGGACGCGCGCCTGCCAGGGGAGAGCGGCGACGCTGGTGACGAAGCTCTCGATCTCCCCGGTCTTCTCGAAGGATGCATAGGCGAGATCCGCGCGCAGGGTTGCGGCGAGATCGGCCGGCAGGCGCCCCAGCCGGCCTTCTGCCGGCGCCAGGGCGCCCTGCTTGACGAGCAGATCGGCGATTTCGCTTTCGGCGTCGCGGCGCGCACCCTCATCGGTCAAGCTGTCGAGCAGGCTGTCGGCGCGGGCGAGTTCGCCAATGCGGGCAAAGGCGATCGCGATCTCGGCACGGCTGTCGTCGACATCCTTTTCGTTGGCGAGCAGGGCCAGGGCCTCGTCGAGGATCTCGCGGGCCGATGCCTTGCCCTGCGTTGCAAGCGCGATCTCGATCAGGATGCGGCAGCGGCTTTCCTTGCCGGTGGCCTGAGCCAGATAATCGCGGGCAAGCCCCAAATCGCCTTTCTCGACGGCGTGATCGGCAAGCGCTTCGAGGACGCGGTCGCGATTTGCCCCGGCGCCGATCTCGGCGAGACTTGCGGTCGCCGCCTGCGTGTCGCCACGCTTGACCAGGGCACGGGCAATGCCGGATCGGGCATAGTCCTGATCTTCCTCACGCGAGATCTCGGAGAGCAGCTTGGTTGCCTCATCCAGTAGGTCGTCGTCGGCCAGGCCCTTTACCAGACGGGCCATGGCAAAGGATCGCTCGTCGCCGGCCGGCAATGCGCGGGCAAGGGTTTGCGCCGGCCCGAATTCCGCGAAGGTGGCAAGCGCCGAGACGAGATTGGCCGTGGCATTGGGATCGTCGAGCTTCAGCTTGGCATTCTGCAGCAGGATCTCGCGGCCGGCCTCGACATAACCCTGACGGCGGAGATCCTTGGCGATGGCGATATCGGCATCGATGCGGGCCTTGGCTGTCAGCAACAGGGGGACGATCTCTCGGGCGCGCAGTGCCTTGCTGCGGTCGATGCGGGCGTCGATCACCTGGCGGAGCGCCTTGTTCTGGTCGCGGTCGCGGGACATGGACTTTGCCGCCCGGAGTGCCAAAAGGTCTTCCCCCTTGTCGAGCGCCATGTGGAGGATGCCGTCGAGGAATTCGGCGCGGACGTCCTCGTCGCGGTCGAGTGCCTGGGCAAGGACGAGGGCACGTGCGGGGTCCTTCGCGGCAAGGGCCGCCTTGGCGAGTGTCGTCAGCGTCTCGGGGGCCGGATCGGCCATGCCCTCGGCGGCCAGCGCATCAAGAGCGACCGTCTGGTACATCTCGGCACGCGTCCGGGCGAGAACGACGGAATTGGTGGCAATCTCCAGAATACCCTCCGGGAGCTTGCCGCGCGGGAAAACGAGCACGGCGGCATTCAGCGCGCCGTCTCGCGTTGCATCCCGCTCGATCGCGCGTGCTTCCTCGATGGCCAAGGTCGCCAGACGTTCGGCTTCGGCCTCCTGGCCGGCGCGGACATGGGCGGCGGCCAGTGCCGACCAGCCGGCAGAACGGTAGGCAGGGTCCCGGATCGTTTCCATCGCGGCCTTGGCATCGAGATCGGCCTGCAGGCCGGCATCGCCGGGGCCGATCAGCGCGGTCAGGGCCTCGACGAGGCTCAGGCGAAGGACATCGGGCGTGATCGCCTGGGCCGCCAGATCCTGCAAGGCCTTCTGCGCACCGTCATCGGCCTGATCGTTGCGTCCAAGCCCTTCCAGGACGCCGATCGCATCCACGGCCTCGTCCAGCAGGCGGACACGTGCATGAGGATCCCGCTCCGCATCCAGCTTTACGGTGCTTTCGGTCACGATGGTGCGGGCCATGTCGACCTCGCTCTCGATGGATGCCGAGGCCGGCACGGCCCAGGCGAGACAGGCCGAGAGCAGGGCCATTCGTAGCCGGGGTCCGGCGGAGGGGGGCAACAACGCGGCCATCAGCCCACCTTTCGCTGCTGGCCGAGGCTGCCGACCTCTTCCGCCGTGCGTGTGACGCTCAGCATGAGGATCGCGGTCTGATCGCCGGGATTGCTGAAGGTCAGCTTCTGGCGTGAGCGGAGATCCAGCCCGAAGCCTTGGGTCAGGACCGTTTCTCCGTCCGGCTGGCCGAGCATCGCTTCGCCCGACAGCACAACGATGCTCACCGAGGCCGGCACATCGTCCTGATCGAGTTCGAGCGTTGCGCCGGGCAGAATGTCGATGCGTTCGACCCGGAAACCCGGACCTTCTTCGAGCAGGCGGCGACTTCCGCCCGACTGCTGGCGCAGGAGGTGGCGATCGGCTGCGGGATGACCGGTCTTCGCCAGATGCTGGGCAATGAACTTCACGTCCTGGGACTGGGCGCGGGACGCGACCAGCAGGACATCATCGGTATCGACCACGACGATGTTGGAGAGGCCGATGACCGAAATCAGACGGCGCGAACCGCTGATATAGCTGCGGCGAACGTCCCGCAGCAGCACATCGCCCTTAAGGACGTTTTCCTCGCCATTGTGCTGGCCGGTTTCCCACAGGGCTTCGAAGGAACCCAGATCGTTCCATTCCGGCGAGACCGGCAACACGCCGAGCCTTGACGAATGCTCCATGACGGCATGGTCGATGGAGATTTCCGGCGCGGTGGAGAAGCTTTGCGACAGGCGCAGGCTGTTCTGCGTTCGGCCTGCCTCCGCGATCCCGGCGTCGACTGCGGACAGGACGTGCGGCGCGTGGTCGGCGAGCTCGGCGAGAATGGTATCGGCGCGGAACATGAAGATGCCGCTGTTCCAGGTGTGGCGGCCATCGGCGACGAGGCGGGAGGCGTGATCGAAGTTTGGCTTTTCGACAAAGCTCAGGACCTTCAACACCTCGCCTTCGCCTGCCGGTTCGGCCTCGATATAGCCGAAACCGGTTTCCGGTGCCGTCGGCCGAATGCCGAAGAGCGCGATGCCGCCTTTCTCGACGAAGGCAAGAGCAGCACGATAGGCATCCTGCAGCCGGTCGGGCCGGCCGATCCGGTGGTCGCTCGGCACCACCAGCATGACGGCGTCTGGATCTTCGGCGGCGAGAATACGGGCAGCGGCGGCAATGGCCGGTGCGGTGGAGCGCATCGCCGGTTCGATGAGCACGAGCGGGGCCCCGGCCGGATGGTCGATCTGCTGCAATTCATATTGAACGCGGGGTTCCTGCAGCGTGTTGACCAATACCGTGGCGCGTCCGAACTCGCCATCGCGGAAGCGGGCGAGGGTACCCTGGAAGAGGGAGTGCTCGCCGCCCAGCGTCTGGAACTGTTTGGGCTCCAGGCGCCGGGACAGCGGCCAGAGGCGGGTGCCCGAGCCGCCGCAGAGAATGACGGGACGGATCCGGGTCATGGCTTGATCTCCTGCGCGGCCGTTTCCGTGCCGAATACGCCAGCGACCGTGTGGACGAGGCGACCGATCGCGCTTTCGCCGAAGAGATCGAAGCGAACCTCGACCGGCTGGCCGATCATGTCCGTGGACAGCGTCTTGTTCGGGGCGATCAGCACGGTCAGGGGATCACGCGGCAGATCCGACTGCGATCCGCCCTTGCCAGGCAGCCAGAGGATCTCGGCATTGCTGACATGGGTGCCATCGGGATAGACGAGCGACGCGCTCTTCACGCCGTAAAGGCTCATCAGCTTGTTGTCGCTGACGGCGGCCGAGACCACGATCGGGGCGTCGGCGCGCATCAGCCGGACGATGGGATCGCCGGTGCGGACGAAATCGCCGCTGGCGAAGCGCTGTTCGGTCTGGACGCAGTCGCAGGGGGATTCCACCGTGATGGGATCGCCGACAGCCGGATTGACCGTGATCAGCGGTTCGCCGAAGGCGAGTTGCGCCTTTTCGTTGAGGAAGGTGATACGTCCGACGGCCGGGGAGGCGACATTGACCGTCTTGGCGGCAATGCTCGCGCTTTCCGGGCGCACCACATAGAGTTCGTCATAGACATTCGCCGAGAGGAAGGCGACGAGCGCTGCACCGATGGCGGCAACACCGGCGGTGGCCGCCACGCGGCGACCCAATTGGGCGATGCGGCCTCCGGTCGACAGGCGCGGCGGCGGCGGCACCTGCTTGGAGCGGACCATGTCCGTGCGACGGGCGACATCGAGCACGTCACCGGCTCTGACGACCTCGCCGGAAATGATGGCGTCGGTCATGTATCGCAACAGGCTGATCTGGCTGTCTTCCAGGGCGGTGAAAACGAGGCTGGTGCGCCCCTCGCTATCCGTTGCGTACAAAACCTCGGAGGGCACATGGGTCAGGCTGAAATGATAGCCGCTGAAGGGAATGGTGAGGTGGGCCATCACCTTCTTGCCGGCGGAGAAACCCTTGGCGTTGATGGCAAAGCCATTCATCGACCAATCGTGCACGTCATATTCCCGTCCGTCGATCGTGGCCTTCATGGGCAATGGATATCGGGGGTGCTGACGCTGGAGTTCAGCTTCGTAAGATATGCCTCTCATGATCGAGACTCCGGTTCGTGTTCACAGGCGGGGAATGGTGGTGATGCCGATCATCAAGCTGCAGGCGGTGATCAGTGCCAGGATGCTGACCGACTGGTAGAGCTTGGATTCGTATTTGCGGTAGGTGGCGAGCCAGTTGCGGTCTGCCTTGGCAAGCGTCGTGTTCTGGCGTGTCCATTTCTGGCGATCGAGATGGAAGAAGATGAACACCTTCATCGCCGAGCCGAAGATCTGGTTGAAGTAGAGCAGCAGGGGTGCCACGATCGAGACCTGGCGCCGGGCGGTCAGCAGCGAAAGCGTGATCGCGTAGCGTGAGGCGAGGATCCAGACGCCATAGACCAGAAGGGTGAAGGGCGAGACCAGCAGTGTGGCCAGGATGGCGCTGGTGACGCCGACCAGGCAAGTCCACATCGACAAACGCTGATCGAGGATGGCCCACCAGACGAAGTATCCGATCCGGCGCGGTCCGAGCGCCAGGGCACGCCTGTTGGTGCGCAGCATGTTGCCGTACCAGCGGACCATCAGCATGGCGGCGGAGCCGAAGAAGCTCTTGGATGGCGGATCCTCGATGGTCTTCACCATCACGTCCGGCAGATAAAGCATCTGGTAGCCGTTGCGCAGCAGCCAGAACCAACTCGACTTGTCATCCCCCGTCAGAAACTTGAAGCGGCCAAGCCTCGGGTGGTCGATGAAGTCGACCTCGACCTGGGCGACGAAATCGGGATTGCAGATGATCGAAGCGCGGAACATCGACATGCGGCCGGTGAGCGTCAGGACGCGGCGCGAGAGGCCCATGGAGGACATGAGGATATGGCGCTGGGCGAAGCGCAGGGCCCACCATTGCTGGAAGATCCACTTCCCATGCACTTCGGCGATTTCGTCCGTGGTCAGAGCGCCAACATTCGGATCATGGAAGAAGGGCGCGCATTGTTCGACAAGGTCTTCGGGAACCATGCTGTCGCCGTCGATCACCGCCACCATGGCATCCGGGGCGGGAAAGAGACGGGCAATGGCGCGGAAGCCGGAGGCCAGCGCATCGCGCTTGCCGCTGCCGTCGATCCGGACGATGACGAGGTCGACGGGATCGGTATCCGCCACCATCGCGGCATAGAGTTTCTTGATGATCCGCAGGTCCGAGAGATCGACGATCGAGGCCACCACCGTGGCCGGACCTGGCGCCTTCAATGCGGCGGCAAAGGCGGCACGGTAGACTTCGATCGTCGTTTCCGTCGGGATCCGAAAGCTGGTGACCAGGAGATAGGAGGCAAAGCCTTCTCTCTTCTTGGCCATCGCTGCGCGTTTCATGCGCGGATACATATAGCTGCGATACACAACGCCGCGCAGGAAATGCAGGATGCCCCAGCCATAGCGCCATGCGCCGATCAGGCCGATCGCCAGCCCGGTCTTGCTGTCGATGATGGCATAGGCCTGGCTGGGCAGCGATGTCGCTGCCACAGCGATGCCCAGCACCATCAGGACGTGCGCGGCCGGGCTGTAGGTGAAGTCACCAGCAGATGCCATGATAATTGCCTTCGCTGCGCAGCGTCTTGTCGACGCGGACCAGGTCGATGATGTGGGTCTCGGGTTTGACCCGCTTCAGCGACCCGTTCATTTCGGCCCGGTTGCCGACCACGATCACATCGGAGTCCGAAAGCACGGAATCGATGTCTTCGTTGAGCAGTTCGGCCAGGTGCGGCAGGCGGGCACTGACGAAGCTCGCATTGGCACCGGTGAGGCGGTTCATCCGGATGTTCGGATCGAAGATCTTGATCTGGTAACCGCGGCCATAGAGGCGTTCGGCCAGCTCGACCAGGGGGCTTTCGCGCAGGTCGTCGGTGTCGGGCTTGAAGCTCAGGCCGACGATGCCGACCTTGCGGCTGCCCTGGTTGGCAATCAGGCTGTAGGCGCGGTTGATCTGCACTTCGTTGGCCGAGAGCGTCGCCTCGAGCAGCGGGGCCGGCGTGCCCTGGCGGCGCGACATGCTGATGAGCGCACGCAGGTCCTTGGGCAGGCAGGAGCCGCCGAAGGCGAAGCCGGGGGTGAGATAGGCCTTGGAGATGTTCAGCCGATCGTCCGCGCACAGAATGTCGAGGGCGACGTGGCTGTCGATGCCGGCCTTGCTCAGAATGTTGCCGATCTCGTTGGAGAAGCTGATCTTCAGGGCGTGCCAGGCATTGTTGGTGTATTTGATGCCTTCGGCCGTCTTGATGTCGACGACGAATTTCGGCCGGTTGATCGGGGCATGGATCGATTCCAGCCGATCGAGCGTGAACTTGTCGGAGGCACCGAAGACGATGACGCCGGGGTCGTAATAGTCCTTGATCGCCGTGCTTTCGCGCAGAAATTCCGGCAGGTAGGCGATGCCGAAATCTTCCGCGGCCTTCATGCCGGAGGCGGCTTCCAAGGCCGGGACGACGATGCTTTCGGTGGTGCCGGGCAGGCAGGTCGAGCGCACGACGACGGAGTGGAAGGTGTTCTTCAGCTTGATGGCAGCACCGATATCCTCGGCGACGCGCTTCAGATATTCCGTGTTGAGGCTGCCGTCCGGCAGGGAGGGCGTGCCGACACAGATGAGCGACAGATCCGTCGCGGCAATCGCCGCTGCGGCATCATGGGTTGCGGTGAGCCTGCCCGAGGCGACGCCGTCGCGGATGATCTCCTCGAGGCCGGGCTCGATGATGGGCGATTTTCCGGCCATCAACGGGCCGATCTTGTTGGGATCCGGATCGACCGCCGTGACGTGGTGGCCTTCCTTCACGAGGCATGCGGCTGACACTGCGCCGACATAGCCGGCACCGAATATACTGATCTTCATGCTCAGCTCCTTTGTATAGAGCCTCACTGAAACAAATAAAAGCGGCCACTACATCAACATTGGTTAACCAAAACGCAATTAAAATGTGAATTTTTTCAAATAAAAATGCGGCAGGCGAGACCGTCAGTCTCCCCCGCCGCCAAGGGCGACTTTTCGACGTTTTTATATATCTACAATCCGCCTGACGATATTTGCGACGTTTCTCAGGAGCGACCGGATTCGTCCGCCCGGAGGTCAGGCGGCGACGATCAGATCCTCGCCCAGTTTTTCCAGCATCGAGATGCTGTTCACCAGGATGCCGCCGCGGCTGGTGGCAATGACGCCGCGCCTGCCCATGTCGCCGATGATGCGGTTGAAGTGGATGTGGGTGACGCCGATGGCATCGGCGAGCAGCGACTGCGTGACCGGAATGAAGACAGGCCCGACCTGCCCGGCCGCTGCGGAAAGCCGGAGCGACAGTTCCTTCAGCAGCATGATCACGCGGGCCCGGGCATCCCCGCGCCCGAGGCTGGTGATGTGATTGCGCATGATCGCGTTCTGCTCTTCGGCCAGTGTCCAGAGGGCCTGGTTCAGGCCGACGACGCTGTTGCTGAGGCCGATCAGGCTCTCGCAGTCGAAACGGTCGATGCGAACCGGGGTCACGGCGGCGATGCCGTGATCGATCACTGTCGGGTAGATATGTGGATTGCAGATGTCCCCGGCGGTGAGGAACATGATGACCTGGCGGCTGCCGTCCGGCAGCAGGCGGTACCGCATCGCGAGGCCATGTCCGATCGTCAGCACATGGCGTACGCTGGTGCCCGCACCCAGGATTTCGCTGCCCTTTTCAAGACAGGTTGAGCGAAAACCGACAGAATCCAGGATCGGACTTGAGCGTCCGGACGACGGCAGCAGCTGTGCCACGCGCCGCATGAAAGGTGATACATGGTGCATTTTCCGACGTCCCCAACGCCAACATGTCAGACTGAAAATGGCTGCACTTCTCACTATGGCCGTTCGCCGCTGATCTCGACGCACGGAAAATCCCAGGTACAAGACGTGCCCAGACATGAGCCGTCTCTGTCCTGTTCTCTTGACTGTTTCCCCTGAGTTTCTTGTCGCGTTTTCCGATCGCGGGACCGGAACTCCGCATTATATTGCGATAAGTAAGTACGTGCCAGGCATCTGCACTGCTTATGACTGGATGATACTAAATCTGAGCATATGAACAAGTGTGTAAATAGATTTTTTAGGAATTGTTTTTTGGGTTTCATTAATCCATGTAAACGACGGACCGATTAATTGATTGGTAACGATAAGCTCCTTCCGAATGGGTGGAGTGAGAGCATGCGCACCAATGCAGTCTCGAATAGATTCAATCTTGGTTCCGATAGCAATTTTACACTGACTCTCGAAGACGCCGGTATGCAATTTCGGCGGATGCTTTTTGAAGATATACTCCCTCTCTGGTCGACTGTCGGCATAGATCGCGTTCGAGGCGGGTTTTGCGAAAGTATTTCCCGCGAGGGACGCATTCCGACATCGGCCCGGCGTGTGCGGGTGACTGCGCGGCAGGTCTACAGCTTCTGCGAGGCGGCGCGGCTGGGCTGGAACAAGACAGCGGCGGCAGCGTGTTTGCGGCACGGCTATCGCTTCCTTCTCAACTACAGTGCACCGGACGGGTTGCTGTTTCATGGGCTCAGCGACGACGACGCACTGGTCGATCAGGACCATCACCTCTACGATCAGGCGTTTCTGCTGTTTGCCTATGCGCATTCCTTCGCCCATCTCCAGGACGAGGATTATCGGCGGCGGGCAATGCTGACCTTGGCGAGCCTGCGCGAACGGCTCGGGCACCACGCTGGCGGCTTCAAGGACCACACGTCGACACCCTATCCGCTGCGCTCGAACCCGCACATGCATCTGCTCGAGGCAGCGCTGGCCTGGATGGCTGTCGATGCCAATCCGGTGTGGCGGATGCTCGCCGACGAGATCGTGGCTCTGTTCAAGAGCCGTTTCTATGATCCCGAGCACGGGGTCGTCCGGGAGTATTTCACCGCCGATTGGGATCCGATCGACGAGGACGGGCGGTCACGCATCGAGCCCGGGCACAATTTCGAATGGGCCTGGCTGCTGATCCGCTGGTCACAGGCGACCGGCGGCAAGATTGGTGACCGGGCGGAACGGATGGCCGCTTTCGCCGAGCAGCACGGCGTCGATCCCGGCCGCAGGGTTGCCGTGAACGAAGTCTGGTCGGACGGGCTGATCGCCGATGGTACGGCGCGGCTCTGGCCACAGACGGAGCGGCTGAAGGCCTGGCTTGCGCTGGCCGAAATCCGCGAGGGGGAAGAGCGGTGGCTCGCCGAGCAGAATGCGCTGGAGGCCTGCCATGGCCTGCTCGCCTATCTCGACGTCGATGCGCGCGGCACCTGGCATGACGTGATGCTGGAGGACGGAAGCTTCAAGACGGGCCCGGCCCCGGCCAGCTCGCTCTACCACATCATCTGTGCACTTGGCGAACTCGCGCGCTACCTGCAGCGGCAGTCCGGCCTCGGCGTGCTGGATCGGGATCTCGACCGCGGCGAGGTGCAGCCGCAGATGCCGGCGGGCATCGTGATGGGGATGTCGTGATGGATGCCGCTTCTTCGCTTGCTCATCCGTCGTCAACCTCCGCCTATCCCGCCCAGGGGGCCAGTTCCACGGCCCTTCCGGAGGGGCTGAAATTCGGAACCTCCGGCCTCAGGGGGCTTGTGACCGAGCTGGTCGGTCTGCCGTCACGCGCCTATGCAATCGGGTTCGTTCGCCATGCGCTGTTGCTCGCGCCGCAGACCCGGCAGGTGTTGGTTGGCCGTGATCTCAGGTCCAGCAGCCCTGCGATTTCGCAGGATTGCCGTGCGGCGATCCAGCATGCGGGGCTGATGGCGGTGGATTGCGGCGCCGTGCCGACACCCGCGCTGGCGCTGGAAGCGATCCGGCGTGGTTGCCCGGCAATCATGGTGACGGGAAGCCATATCCCCGATGATCGCAATGGGCTGAAATTCTATCTGCCGCAGGGCGAGATCTCCAAGGTGGACGAGATGGCGATCGCGGCGCAAGTGGCGTTGCTCGACGATCCGGCGCTTGAAAACCTGGCGCAGGCCGAGGTCATTGGCGACAGGCAGGCCGCTTCGATCAATGCGGCCTATATCGGCCGTTATGTCGACGTGTTCGGGTCGCGGAGCCTGAAGGGCCGGCGCGTTGCCGTCTATCAGCACAGTTCGGTGGCGCGCGACCTGCTCGTCGACCTCCTGCGCGCCCTCGGTGCCGAGGTGGAGCCGGTCGGCCGGGCCGCGCGCTTCATCCCGGTCGATACGGAAGCGCATGAGCCGGAGCTGGTGGCCTATATCGCGGAAGTGGCCCTGGCCGGGCGGTTCGACGCCGTGGTCTCGACGGACGGCGATGCGGATCGCCCCCTTGTTGCCGACGAAACGGGCGCGATCCTGCGTGGTGACGTCGTCGGTCTTCTGGCGGCCAAGCTTCTCGGTTTTCAGACCATCGTTACACCGGTGACCTCCGGCAGCGTGATCGAGCGCTCCGGTATCACCGCTGACGTGGTGCGGACACGTGTCGGCTCGCCTTTCGTCATCGCCGCGATGGAGGCAGCCGCCCTCTCCGGCAAGACCGGGATCATCGGCTTCGAGGCGAATGGCGGCACGCTGCTCGGCTCGGACGGCATCTGGCAGGGCCGCGCGCTCAGCCGGCTGCCCACGCGCGATGCGGTGCTGCCGATTTTGGCCGGGCTGCTGCTTGTCGCGCAATCGGCGCGGCCGCTTTCGGCCATTGTCGGCGATCTGCCGGTGGGACATGCGATGGCCGACCGGCTGAAGGATGTTGCCTCCGCCCAGTCGCAGGACTTTCTCGGCCGTCTCTCGCAGGACGAAGCCTTTGCGCAGACCTATTTCGACCCCGTGGGCAGCATACGCTCGGTCGACCGGCTGGACGGCATCCGTTTCGACCTGAAAGACGGTGCCGTCGTGCATTACCGGGCCTCCGGCAATGCACCGGAATTGCGATGCTATGTCGAAGCCCAGACCAAGGCGCGTGCATCCGACCTGCTCGCCTGGGGCCTCGAAGCCGCGCGTATCCAGCTCGACAGCAAGCGACACTTGCCCATTCAACGCTAATTCCGGGGCGGCAGAAATGCTGTGCGACAATGCAAAGAGACCTACTGCCGGAGGAGCCTCCTGAGGGAGCGACCGACGATATTTCCCCGGAAAGTGCCGTTGCGCTGACCGTCAATCTGGTGCGGGCCTATGTGGCCAATCACATCGTGCCGCCCACACAGCTGGCCAGCCTTCTGGAGCAGACGCACAGGACGGTCTTGAGCCTGTCCAATCTCAGGCCGGAGCCACCGGAGGGCAGCGTTCCTTTCGTTGCGCCGGGCGCGGAGCGGCTGGTCTGCCTGGAATGCGGCAAGGCGTTCCGGGCGCTCAAACGGCATCTGTCTGCGCAACACCAGCTGACGCCCGAGGAGTATCGCATGCGGTGGAACCTGCCGCCGGATCATCCGGTCACGTCGCCGGCCTATGCGGCCCAGCGCTCGAACATGGCCAAGGCGACAGGGCTCGGCAAACGCCAGCGGGGGCGGCCGCGCAAGGCCCGCCTGCAGGACGGGGAGGGGCAGGCATGAGCCGGCCTTTGTCGTCGACCGTTTCCCTGCCCCCATCCAAGGGGTCTCAGCGTCTCTGGCTTCGGGAAGCGCTTTCCCGGTGCCGCAGTGCGCTTGTCGGTGTCGCTCTGATCAGTGCCCTGATCAATGTGCTCTTCCTCAGCGGTCCGCTGTTCATGCTGGAAGTCTATGACAGGGTGCTGCCCAGCCGCAGTGTCCCGACACTGGTTTCTCTGTTGGTGATCCTGGTCGGTCTCTATGCCTGTCAGGGTTTGCTGGACCTGCTGCGCAACCGGATCCTCGCCCGTGTCGGCGCCTATGTCGACAGCATGGCCAGCGAAGCCTGTTTCGCCATGACGGCGGCAGGTCCGCTCAAATCGCGCACGAGCGCGGAGGGGCTGCAGCCGCTGCGCGACATGGACCAGATCCGCGCCTTCCTGGGCGGACCAGGTCCCAGCGCGCTCTTCGACCTGCCGTGGATCCCGCTTTATATGCTGATCTGCTTCGTCTTCCATTTCTGGATCGGCATGGCGGCGCTGACCGGCGCGCTTGTCCTGCTCTGCCTGACGCTGGCGACCGATCTGTCGTCGCGCCGAACCTCGCTTACGGCGACCGTGCTGTCGATGCAGAAATCGAGCATGGCGGAGGCGACATCGCGCAATGCGGAGGCGGTGCGGGTTCTCGGCATGGTGCCGCATCTGTCGGCCCGCTGGTCCGGGCTCAACGGCGCCTTCGTCGATACCCAGCTTTCTCTGAGCGACGTCGCATCGGGTTTCGGCGCCATGTCGAAGGCGTTCCGGATGTTCCTGCAGTCGGCGATCCTGGCGCTTAGCGCCTTCCTGTTCATCAAGGGCGAAGTGAGCTCGGGCATGATCGTGGCCAGCGGTATTCTGGTGTCGCGGGCGCTGGCGCCGGTCGAGGTGTCGATCGCGCATTGGCGCACCTTCATCGCGGCAAGCCAGAGCTGGCGTCGTCTGAGCAAGACCTTTGGCGGGCAGGCGCCGGCCGAACGGCTGGCCCTGCCGGCGCCGGTTGCGCGGCTCGATGTCGACAGTCTGGCGGTCGCGGCTCCCGGAAGCTCCAGCCTGATCCTGCAGAAGGCTGGCTTCAGCCTGCAGGCGGGATCGGCGCTGGCGGTGGTCGGGCCGAGTGCGGCAGGCAAGTCGACCCTGGCGCGCGTCCTGGTCGGCGCATGGCCGGCAACGCGGGGCTCGATCCGGCTCGACGGAACGCTACTCGACCATTTCGACCCGCAGATGCTCTCCCGGCATATCGGATACCTGCCGCAGGACCTGGAACTTCTGTCCGGCAGCGTTGCGGAAAATATTGGCCGCTTCGACGGCGCGGCAACGAGCGAGGCGATCATCGCTGCGGCGCGCACAGCGGGTGTGCACGAGATGATCCTGCGCCTGCCCGATGGTTATGACACGCAGATCGGGGAAGGCGGCAATGTGCTCTCAACCGGCCAGCGGCAGCGCATCGGTCTGGCGCGGGCGCTTTATGGAGATCCCTTCCTTGTCGTGCTGGACGAGCCGAATTCCAACCTCGACCAGGCGGGCGAGGCGGCGCTGACATCGGCCATCCGCCATGTGCGTGCCCGGGGCGGGATCGCCATCGTCATCGCCCATCGGGCCAGCGCGCTTGATGCCTGCGATCAGGTCATGCTGGTAAGCGAAGGGCAGACGCAGATGCTGGAGCGCAAGCGCGACCTGATCCGTCCGGTGCCGGCTTCGCCGCATCCGGCTGCCGCTGCGGCAGATAGCGCGGAGAGGCATGATGAAACCGGTGATGCGGGAACACGAGACGCGGGCGCCATTGCCATCGGCTCGACCGGAGATCGACGTCTCGTGATGGGAGAACGGGCATGAGTTCGGAACGCTCCCGCCTGCTCGCGCGCTCCATCCGCAGCAATCTCTTGCTGGCGACCGCAGCGCTTGCCTTGCTGACGACGGGGGGCGGCGTTGCGGCTACCGTCGAGATATCAGGGGCGGTCATTGCCGGCGGAACGGTGGTGGTCAATTCCGAGGTGAAGAAGGTCCAGCATCCGGCGGGTGGAACGGTCGCCGAAATCCTGGTGTCGAACGGGCAGCGGGTGCGGGCCGGCGATGTCGTGGCACGGCTCGACGCGACGGTGGCCGCGGCCAATCTCGCGATCGTCAGCAATTCGCTGGACGAGCTGGTGGCGAAACGGGCGCGGCTGCTGGCGGAGCGAGACGGGCAGGCGACCATCACATTCGATGCCGAATTGCTGGGGCGCAGCCAGGATGAGGGCGTCCAGCATATCCTGACGAACGAGACACGGGCCTTTGCCCTGCGTCGAGAGGCGCGCGAAGGGCAGAAGGCCCAGCTGCAGGAACGCATCGTGCAGCTCAGCGAACAGGTGACCGGTCTCGAAGAGCAGGCGACGGCGATGGACGTGCAGGTCGATCTCGCCCGCAAGGATCTCGCGCTTGCCCAGAAGATGTGGACGCAGAAGCTGGTGCAGTATTCCCGCCTCAACACGGCGCAGCGGGAAAAGGCCGACCTCGATGGCGAACTGGCCGGGATCCGGGCGAGCATCGCCCAGGCGAAAGCGCGAATTTCCGAAACCAATCTGGAAATCTTCCAGATCGATCAGCAATTGCGCGGCGATGTGGCGAAAGAGCTGAACGACGTCAGTTCGTCGCTGTCGGAGCTGAAGGAGCGCAAGGTCGCTGCGGAAGACCAGTTGCGGCGGCTGGATATCCGGGCGCCACAGGACGGGACGATCCATCAACTCAGCATTCACACGATCGGCGGGGTCATTCTGGCGCAGGAAACGCTGATGCTGATCGTGCCGCAATCGGACCTGCTGGTGGCGGATGTGCGAATTTCGCCGCAGGACATCGATCAGGTGCATATGGGGCAAAGCGCCTTCCTGCGTTTCTCCGCCTTCAACCAGCGCCTGACACCGGAGTTGAAGGGCACGGTCGAGCGGATCTCCCCGGACCTTATTGTCGATCCGCAGAGCCGCGCCGCTTATTACGAGGCGCGGCTGACGCTGGAGCATGACGGCAAGGATCTGGCATTGAAACCGGGCATGCCGGTCGAGGCCTTCCTGCGCACCACGGATCGGACCGTCGGCTCCTATCTCACCAAGCCCTTTACCGACTTCTTCTCGAAGGCCTTTCGGTCGGAATGAGGCGTCGATTGGGACCGGATACGGGCTGTCCGAGCCGGGGCCGTCAGCGGTTGGCAGGTGCGGTTTTGCGGGAGAGAGCATGCTGTTGCGCCTCCGTCGCTGGGCAGGTTCCGATGCGTTGGGCGGGTTTGTATTCGGGGGGCTGGGGCTGAGCGGCAGCGCGTACGGGGGATGATGCGTGAGCTGGAGTTCGGCTGAGGTTCCGGTCGGACGCGGCGCACAGGTTTGGCCAGGTTTGGCCAAGGATCTGGAAATCGGGAGGGGCGGCTCGTCGGCATTTTGCCTTCCGGTTGAAGGGATGGTGGCAAGCTGCTAGAGACGGCGACAGTGCGGCTTTGCGGTTTTGCAGCGCGTGGCCGCCTTCGGTGCTGTGACGCCGAAACACCCGATTTCAACGGAAGGCACTGGCATGACGACGTCCGGCAAGAAAATCCGTATCCCGCAGCCCGTCCTGCAGGTGAGCGTGGATGCGGCGTTGCTGCCGAAATCCCCGGTGAAGCCGGCAGGGGCCGTGGCTGCTCCCGGCTCGGACGGCAAGGCCCGCATCAATATTGTTGCTCCGATCGCGCCCAAGGCCGTGGCCTTGCGCCAGAACCTGCGGCAGCAATCGGTCAAGGCTGCCGTTGCCCGTGTGGACGCGGCCATCGAAGCCAATACGGTTTCGCCGACCGAGGCCAAGGCTCTGGTGCTGGCTCTGGCGGCGAAGATCGTCGGTCCTGGTGCTGCTGCCGAAAAGTGGTATCGCAGCCATCACCTTGCTGCGTTTGGCGGTCGCACACCGGCCCAGATGGTGCGCGCGGGCGAGCTGCCGGCGCTGGTTGCTCACATGAAGGGTGATGCGGCCAAGCCGAAGGGCTGAGGTTGCGATCACCGATCCGGATGCCGGCGCGGCAACAGGCGGCGATCTCCAGGCCGACTGGTCGTTGGGCGTTGATTGCAGTGTCCCTTGCCCCCTCATGTTCCCGCACCCCGTTTACGCTGTTGCGGGACAAACATTGTGCAGGTGCGAGATGGATGTTAGCACAGCCGGCATGAGGACACGGACCCCTTGCCATGCTGCTGACGCCTCGCGATAGCTTTGACGATCTTCGCCGCGATTTCCGTTGGGAAATCCCTGCCGATTTCAACATCGGGCGGGTGGTGGCCGATGACTGGGCGGCGCGCGTGCCGGATCAGGTCTGCCTTGAGCATTTTTCCCCGGATGGCCGTCATCTGTCGATGACCTATGGTGTGCTATCGGCGCAATCGTCGCGGTTTGCCCATGCGCTGACCGGGCTCGGAGTGCGGCGCGGTGACCGCGTGGCGCTTCTCCTGCCGCAATGTTTCGAGACGGTCATTGCCCATGTGGCCATCTACAAGATGGGAGCGATCGCGCTGCCGCTGGCGCTCTTGTTTGGCGAAGAGGCGCTGGAATATCGGCTGAAGGATGCGGGTGCCAGCGTTGTCGTCACCAACACGTTCGGCCTGTCGCGGCTCCAGCCGATCCGGACTCAGCTCACGGACTTGCGCGAGATCGTGTCGATTGACGGGCAAGGCGATGGTGTGCTCGGCTTTGCCGAACTTCTCGACGGCCGGCCTTCGGTCTTCGATGTGGTCGAGAGCGGACCGGATGAGCCTGCCTTGATGATCTATACCTCGGGCACCACGGGGCCGCCGAAGGGTGCGCTGCATGGGCACCGGGTGCTGGCGGGGCATATTCCCGGTTTCCAGCTGGCGCATGAATTCCTGCCACAGCCGGGCGACAAGATCTGGACGCCGTCCGACTGGGCCTGGGCGGGCGGGTTGCTCAATGCGTTGTTGCCGGCGCTGATGCTCGGCGTGCCGGTCGTCTCGTCGCCGGCGCAGAAGTTCGATCCGCAGATGGCCTTCCGGATCATGGCCGAGATGAAGGTGAAAAACGCCTTCATTCCGCCGACGGCGCTGAGGCTCTTGAAGGCGGTGGAGAACCCGCGGGCGCAGTATGATCTTGTCCTGTGCAGCATCGGATCCGCCGGTGAGTCGCTCGGGCGCGAAACCTATGAATGGGTGAAATCGGCGCTCGGCATCGTGCCCAACGAGTTTTACGGCCAGACGGAATGCAATTTCGTGCTGTCTTCGGCGGCGCATCTGGGTGTCACGAAGGGCGGCTTCATCGGCAAGGCCGTGCCGGGGCATGAGGTCGCGATCATTGATGACGCCGGTCGCGTGCTGCCGGCTGGCGAGACGGGGCAGGTCGCGGTACGCCGGCCGGATCCGGTGATGTTCCTCGGCTACTGGAACAATCCCGAGGCGACCGAGGGAAAGTTCGTCGGCGACTGGATGAAGACCGGGGATCTCGGGCGGCAGGACGAGGAGGGCTATGTGCAGTTCTTCGGCCGCGACGACGATGTGATCACCTCGTCCGGTTACCGCATCGGGCCGGCGGAAATCGAGGATTGCCTGAGCGGCCATCCGGCGGTTCGGCTGGCGGCGGTGATCGGCAAGCCGGATCCGCTCCGGACCGAAATCGTCAAGGCCTTCGTCGTGTTGCAGCCGGGTTTCGTGCCGGGCGAGGCGCTCGCTTCCGAGATCCGCGATTGGGTGAAACACAGGCTGTCGATGCATGAATATCCGCGCGAGATCGATTTCGTCGGAGAGTTGCCGCTGACCACCAGCGGCAAGGTGATCCGACGGTTTCTGCGGGATGGCGAGATCGCCAAGGCTACGGCAGAGCCGGCAAACATGGGTGTCGATTCCGTGCCCGCATCCGCGCGCAGAGGCTGAAACCGACGGTCTTCGGCAGCAATCTCTTGACCTTTAGAAGCCATGCCTGGATCGGCGATCAGCCGCCGAAGCGTCTGTTCAGCACCTTGTCGCGCAGGATGCGGGCGATGTTGCGGGTGTTGCGGTACATGTGCAGCTGCGCGCCGACCTGACGGACGTCGCGGTCGGTATTGGTGCGCAGGCCGATGACCAGTGTGCCCATCGGTTCGCGCTCCTTCCAGAAACGCGCCATGATCGGATGGTCGGGCATGGCGCAACTGTCCGTGCGCTGGATGTTGGCGTCGTCGAGATGCCATTCCGTGAGGTCTGCGACCAGCAGCTTGCCCGGCGAATAGCGGGCATAGGTTTCGTCGAAGGCGGTCTTCCAGGTATAGGCTTCGCCCGCCATGATGAAGACGACCATCGAGGCGATCGCACGACCGTTGAGATCAAGCGTGTGGATGCGGACCTGGTCGGCTTCGGCGAGATTGGTGATCGCTTCGCGGGCAAAGGCGGCGCGCAGGCGGTCATTGACCATGGCCGAGCGCTTGCGACCCTTCCAGCCGCTCGCTTCCAGGGCCAGGAATTCCTCCATGCGCAGGCGGATTTCCTCGGGCTGGCGGGCAACGTTGTAGATCACGGGGCCGAGTTCGGAGAGCAGGCGGAACTGGCGCCGCATCTCGCGCAGGTGGTTCTTGTTGAGCGTGCCGCGCAGATAGGTCTCGCCGTCCTCCAGGCTTTCCAGCATGGGGCGCTCGTAAGCATTGGTCACCGTCAGCGGCAGATCACGACCGATGGCGACGGCGCGGGCGAGCTGGGCAAAGCGGCCTTCCAGCCGCAGATCCGGGAGCACGATGACCCCGGGCAGCTTTGTTTCCGCGCGGCCAATCACCTCCAGAAGATTGTCAAACGTTTCGGCGGCACCCTCGGCGTCGACCAGCGGCGTGCCAAGCGGACCAAAGGGGTTCGACCAGACCCGTAGGATCGAGGGGCCGACGGAGAAGCCTGGCTTCTCGATCGAATAGGGAAAGAGCATACGCAGGCGCGAACGGCGCTCGTCCTCGTCCCTGATGACGGCAAGCCGGATCTGGCGCTCTTCCAGCCGCGGCATGGCCGGTGCCAGGAAGCGCGGGGCGAAGAAGACATTGGCTTCCATCACCCGATAGGTCAGGTGGTCCAGCTCGTCCTGCAGGTCATAACCCATCTGGCCGGGATAGATGCTGAGGCGGCGGCCGGGGCGGCCCACCGCATATTCGGCTTCAGCGCCATGGCGCATGTCGCCGCCCGTCAGGCTGCCGATCAGGCGGTTCGCGCCGCTGTTCATGCTTTCTGTGTAAACGCGATCGGTCATGCGGCTTTCGCCTCCATCCTGCGCATCAGGGCGAGCGGGTCGGCGAAGGCAAAGACGACGACGCCGAGGGCGCGACGCACGGCGAGGTGCAGCAGCAGGGCTTCGACGGCCATGGCCGATGCCGTGGCCGTTGCGGCGCCGGCGAGGCCGAGATGGGGTATCAGCGTCACGTTGAGGCCGATATTCGTGGCGAGTGCCAGGAAATAGACCCCGACGCAGAGTTTCTGCCGTCCGGCCATGGTGAGCAACATTTCAGCCGGGCCCACCATGGCTTTCGCCATGTTGCCGGCAAAGAGGATGACCATCAGCATGTAACCGGCCGTGAAGGCGGGACCGAACATGGCGAGCAGGAACTCTCCTGATAGAAGCACGACCGCGCCAACAGCAAGAGAGGGCCAGAAGGTCCAGCGGGCGGCCGTGCCGGCAAAGGCCGCGAGCCCCGTCCGGTCGCCTTCCGCCATCAGGGCGGAGAAGCGCGGCGTGGCGCCAGCCTTGACGGCGAAGAAGACGAACTGGACGAGCGCCATGGTCTTGGCGGCTGCGAAATAGACGGCGACCTGATCGGGGGGAAGGTAAAAACCGACGACGATGACATCGGAATTGGTCAGCAGGAAGCCGAAACCTTCAATCAGGAAGATCGGAAAGGCGACCCGGAACCAGGCAAGGAAATCGATCTTTCGCGCACCCTTTTCGTAGCGGCGCACCAGGCGGCGGTCGATGGTGAGAAACTGGCCGAGCGTGGTGACGTAAGTGGCAGCCAGAGCGGCCTGGAGGGCTGTGGTGGCCGTTGCCGGCGCGCCGAGGCTAACGGCCGTCAGCATGAAGACGAGGATCAGCGTCGGACGGATGATGTAGGTCGGGCTCATGGCCACCACCGGCCAGCGATTGGCACGTGCGGTGCCGTCGAGCACGTCGCCGAGCGCAATCATCGGCAGGGCGAAAAGGGCGAGGAAGAGGGGGACGAGGTAGTAGGCCTCGATCTTGTCGCCGAAGACATGCAGGGCAGCCAGACCGATGAGCACGAAGGTGCTGGCGCTCAGCATGGCAAAGACGCGGGCGGTCATGGTCAGGCCGCGGATCTCCGCTTCGGCCTTATCGAGATCGTATTGCGGCAGGAAGCGGATGAGAGCGGTGGGGAAACCGAGGCAGGAGAAATTGCCGGCGAGCACGACCAGCACCCAGACGAAGACGAAGATGCCATATTCGAACTCGCCCATCAGGCGGGCCTGGATGATCTGCGAGACGAAGGCTATGGCGGCGCTGAAGATGCGGATGGCGAAGGCGACCATGGCCATCAGCCGGGCACGGGACTGGTCGTCTTCAGCACGGAGCGCGCGGGCCAGAACCTGACCTGCGGGCAACCATTTCTCCGCTGCTTCCAGAACAGTCATCGTGACAAACGCAATACTTCTCACAGGGACGGGCGTGATCTGAGTGTTGACACATCAGGGTTAACGAAGTGTGCCCTCAACGGGGGTAGCCGATGCCGTCGTGGTGGTTCCGGGCCGCAGCGGGAGGCCGTTGAACAGGAAGAGTGCCAGGCGACTTTTGCGCAGAATCCTGTGCGCACCGTAGGACAGGCTGAGTGTCAGCAGGCAGACGATCGCGAACTCCAGCACGGGTGGCCAGGGGGCCAGCAGAAAGAGCGTGACCAGGGCATAGATCAGCGGATGATGCAGGAGGTAGATGGTGAAGGAGGCATCGACAATGCGGTCGACCGAGCGGTTCGGCCGGTTCCAGAAGCGGCTGGTACAGCCGATCAGAACGGCGCTCATCAGGATGGCGGCGAGCCCGTCGGCGGCATTGTAGAGGATTTCGAGGACCAGACCCGTTCTGCCCCGAAGCAGGGAGGCGGCGATGGCGGCAGCCGTTGCGGTGAGAGGCAAGATCCAGCCACCCTGCCAGACGAGGGTCGGACGCAGTTCCGGCACGGCGCGCAGGGCGACGCCCAGCAGAAAGAAGGGCAGATATCGCAGATAGGGATCGACCCCATGGGCCAGCAGGAAGGCAAGGCCCGATGGCTTTGCGAGGAAATAGGAATGCGACAGGGCGATCGCGATTTCCCAGGTCATGGCGAAGGCGAGGACTGCCGGAAGAAGAAGCATGCGGCGCTGGGCCAAAGCGCCTCCTGCCTGGCGAAGATGCCGGATTGAGCCGTTTGCCTGGACCAATGCCAGGGCGAGTGCAACCAGCGTGCTATAGGCCAGAAGTGCGGGCAGGAACCAAAGATGCATGATCCAGCCGAAGCCCGGATGGGTGACGTCGTAAGCTGCCTGGTGCATGGCCTGAGGCATGGACAGGGCGCCGTTCAGGGCATCCTTCAGGTCGACGAAAAAGAGTTGCGGCGGAGCGAGCAGGACGAGGCCGGTGAGGAAGGGGACGCCGAGGCGGACGAAACGGCCACGCAGCCACTGCAAAGGCGGGCGACGGGCGAGCAGCATGGCGGCGAAATAGCCGGCGACCATGAAGAAAGCCGGCATACGGAAGGTGACGAGGAAGCCGCTGAGAAAGGTCAGGGTCTCGCTTTTGTCGAGCGACTGCACATCCCAGAGAACCCGCGTGTTGTAGGCCATGGCCGCGTGATAGGGGATGCCGAGCAGCATCAGAAGCGCCCGCAGGGAATCCCAGTGATGCTCGCGTTCCGCCATACCTGACATGGCTTCGCTCCCGTAGGGGACCGCACTGGAGAGCCAGTCGCCCCGATCTCGGGCGGCACTCTTGCAGGTAAAGGTTTAGAAACCATCAAGCGGGAGATCACGTGGCCGCTGAGGGCGCCGAGGCCCTTTCCCGCTCAGGCCTCGTTTCGTCACCCATCTCAAATGCGAAACGCCCGCGCTGGCAGGCACGGGCGTTCCGAAATCGGGTTGAAACCGTTGAAACGGCCTTTCTCGATCAGGCGCTTTCGAAGGCGCCGTGGCAGTGCTTGTACTTCTTGCCGGAACCACAGGGGCAGGCCTCGTTGCGACCGACGGTGCCCCAGGTCGTGGGATCCTGCGGATTACGGTCCTGCGGCGGAACCTGGGCGCCTTCGGCAAAGTCGTCCTCGCCGGTGGTGGCATCAAGGTGGTGGCCTTCCATGACCGGCGGCGGGGTCGGGGCAGGCGGGGCTTCACGGACCAGCTCCACACGCGACATCTGCGTGGTCACGGCGTCGCGCAGGTTGGCGAGCAGGGCCTGGAAGAGTTCGAAGGCTTCGGCCTTGTATTCCTGCAATGGATCGCGCTGGGCATAGCCGCGGAAGCCGACGACCGAGCGCAGATGGTCGAGGTTGACGATGTGCTCGCGCCACAGGTTGTCGATGGTCTGCAGGACGACGGAGCGCTCGACATAGGCCATCAGCTCGGCGCCGAAGCGCTCTGCCTTGTCGGCATAGGCCTTGTCGGCGGCTTCCATGATGCGGTTGTAGATGTCGTCCTCGGCGATGCCTTCTTCGGCCGCCCAGGCCTCGATCGGCAGGTCGAGGTTGAGGGTCACGGCGACCTTCTGCTTCAGGCCGGCGACGTCCCACTGCTCGACATAAGCCGTTTCGGGGATATGGATGCCGACCATGGTCTCGATGACTTCGTGGCGCATGTCGGTCACGGTCGCGGATACGTCAGGCGCATCCATCAGCTCGATGCGCTGCTCGAAGATGACCTTGCGCTGGTCGTTGATGACGTCGTCATACTTCAAGAGGTTCTTGCGGATGTCGAAGTTGCGGGCTTCGACCTTCTTCTGGGCGCGTTCGAGTGCCTTGTTGATCCAGGGGTGAACGATGGCTTCGCCATCCTTCAGGCCGAGCTTCTGCAGCATGCCGTCCATGCGGTCGGAGCCGAAGATGCGCATCAGGTCGTCCTGGAGCGACAGGTAGAACTTCGAGCGGCCGGGGTCGCCCTGACGGCCGGAGCGGCCGCGCAGCTGGTTGTCGATGCGGCGGCTTTCGTGGCGTTCGGTGGCGATGACATAGAGGCCGCCGGCTTCGAGCGACTTCTGCTTCAGGGCGGCGATTTCAGCCTTGATGGCTTCGGCCTTGGCATCGCGCTCCGGACCCGGCTCTATTTCGGCCAGTTCATGCTCGAGGCGCATTTCGAGGTTGCCGCCGAGCTGGATGTCGGTACCGCGACCGGCCATGTTGGTGGCGATCGTGACGGCACCGGGCACACCGGCCTGGGAGACGATATAGGCTTCCTGCTCGTGGTAGCGGGCGTTCAGGACCTTGAAGTCCTTGAAGCCGGACTGGCTGAGCATGGTGGCGAGCAGTTCGGACTTTTCGATCGAGGTGGTGCCGACGAGAACCGGCTGGTTGCGCTCGTTGGCGGCCTTGATCTCTTCGATGATCGCCTTGAACTTTTCTTCGAAGGTCCGGTAGACCTCGTCGTCCTCGTCGATACGCTTGATCGGCAGGTTGGTCGGGACTTCGACCACTTCGAGGCCGTAGATATTGGCGAATTCTTCGGCTTCCGTTGCCGCCGTCCCGGTCATGCCGGCCAGCTTCTTGTACATGCGGAAGTAGTTCTGGAAGGTGATCGAGGCGAGCGTCTGGTTCTCGGGCTGGATCTGGACCTTTTCCTTGGCTTCGAGCGCCTGGTGCTGGCCTTCCGAATAACGGCGACCCGGCATCATGCGGCCAGTGAATTCGTCGATGATGACGATTTCGTCGTTGCGGACGATGTAGTCCTTGTCGCGCTGGAAGAGCTTGTGGGCCTTCAGTGCGTTGTTGATGTGGTGGACGATCGCGACGTTCTCCACGTCATAAAGGCTTTCGCCCTTGAGCAGGCCGGCTGCGCGCAGAAGGTTTTCGAGCTTTTCGGTGCCGACCTCGGAGAAGTTGGCCGAGCGCTGCTTCTCGTCGATCTCGTAGTCTTCTTCCGACAGAACCGGGATGAAGGCGTCGATGGTGTTGTAGAGTTCCGAACGGTCGTCGAGCGGGCCGGAGATGATCAGCGGCGTGCGGGCTTCGTCGACGAGGATCGAGTCCACTTCGTCGACGATCGCGAAGTTATGGCCACGCTGCACCATCTGGGCGCGCTCGTACTTCATGTTGTCGCGCAGATAGTCGAAGCCGAGTTCGTTGTTGGTCGCGTAGGTGATGTCGCAGGCATAGGCTGCGCGGCGTTCGTCGTCGGACAGGCCATGGACGATGACGCCGGTGGTCAGGCCGAGGAAACCGTACATCTTGGCCATGGTGGCGGCGTCGCGGCGGGCGAGGTAGTCGTTGACGGTCACGACATGCACGCCCTTGCCGGCGAGCGCGTTGAGGTAGACGGCCAGTGTGGCGACCAGCGTCTTGCCTTCGCCCGTCTTCATTTCGGCGATGGAGTTGTCGTTGAGGATCATCGCGCCGATCAGCTGTACGTCAAAAGGACGCATGCCGAGCGCGCGGCGGGAGCCTTCACGGGCCACGGCGAAGGCCGGAACAAGGATGTCGTCAAGCGTCTTGCCGGCGGCGAGCTGAGCACGGAATTCCACCGTCTTTGCTGCCAGTTCTTCGTCGGAGAGCGCCTTCATCTTCTCCTCGAGGGCGGCGATTGCGGCCACCTGAGGCTGATAGGAGCGAACCCGGCGTTCGTTTGACGAGCCGAAAATCTTTCGCGCAAGTCCACCAAGACTGACCATATCGATGGTCCTTTCTGACCTTCGTCATAACGTTGACCCACACTTCCGGCCCTTATGAGCACAGAGGAATAGGCGCAATGCGTCCCGAAACTACTCTGGACGCGAGGTTGCGTGACAGATAAGAGGGGGGTCGAATGATGTCAACGGCGCAGGGCGATTGGAAAGACCTGCATTTGTCGGGCGTCTGACAATTTTTTGCCTGATTCGAACGGTCTTCAAACGGTTCACCATCCGAAAGGTCTTTCATGCTTCGCCTCAATAAATTCGTGCTTGCCGCCTGCGTATCGCTCATCGCCTTCCAGGGTGTCGTCGCTGCTGACGATGCCGTGGTCGCCAAGGTCGGCTCCCTGGAGATCAAGCAGTCCGAGCTCGACCTCGCCATCGCCAATCTGGACCCGCAGCTTGCCCAGCTGCCCGATGAGCAGAAAAAGGTTGCCGCCCTGTCCGGCGCCATCGACGTGAAGCTGCTGGCGGCCAATGCCGAGGCTGCCGGTCTGAAGGATGATCCGGACTATCAGCGTCGCATGGCCTACATCGCCGAGCGCGAACTGCACAACGCCTTCTTCAAGAAGAACGTGGTCGATGCCGTCACCACCGAAGAGGTCAAGGCGCGCTACGACAAGGAAGTGGCAGCCCTTCCGAAGCAGGAAGAGATCCGCGCCCGCCACATCCTGGTGAAGACGGAAGAGGAAGCCAAGGCGATCATCGCCGAACTCGACGCCGGCAAGAGCTTCGTTGATCTGGCCAAGGAAAAGTCCACCGACCCGAACAAGTCGGAAGGCGGCGATCTCGGCTACTTCACCAAGGGCCGCATGGTTCCGGAATTCGAAGAAGCAGCCTTTGCTCTCGAAAAGGGTGCCTACACCAAGACCCCGGTCAAGACCCAGTTCGGCTTCCACGTGATCCTGCTCGAAGACAAGCGCGAAGCCGCTCCGCCGGCATTCGAAGCCGTCGAGCAGCAGGTTCGTCAGCTCGTCATGCGTGACAAGTATCTTGCCCTGATCGAGAAGGCCAAGACCGAACAGAAGGTCGAGATCGTCGACGAAACCCTGCGCAAGGGTTATGAAGAGGCGAACAAGCAGGAACAGCAGCAGTAAGCTGCTGCCGCCTTCGATACATTATCTTTAGAAAAAGGCCCGCAGTTTGCGGGCCTTCCATTACAGGCCAGGCACCATGTCTTCCAGCATTTCTCCGCTCGCTCCGAAATCCTATGCCGACATGCCTGTCATCCGCGGTGTGCGGATGGCGACGGCGGCAGCGGGTATCAAGTACAAGAACCGCACCGATGTGCTGCTGATGGCTTTCGATACGCCGGCTACGGTCGCAGGCGTCTTCACCAAGTCGAAGTGCCCTTCGGCGCCTGTGGATTTCTGCCGGCAGAATCTCGGCCATGGGGTTGCCCGTGGCGTGGTGGTGAATTCCGGCAATGCCAATGCCTTTACCGGCATCAAGGGAAAGGCTGCGACGGACCTCACGGCAAAGTCTGCGGCATCCGCACTCAGCTGCGGCGAGAACGAGATCTATCTGGCTTCGACCGGCGTGATCGGCGAGCCGCTGGATGCCACCAAGTTTGCCGGCGTGCTGGACCAGATGGCCACGGATGCCAAGGGCGATTTCTGGCTGGAAGCGGCCAAGGCAATCATGACGACGGATACCTATCCGAAGGTTGCGACGCGTTCGGCTCAGATTGACGGCGTGACGGTCACGATCAACGGGATCGCCAAGGGGGCCGGCATGATCGCGCCCGACATGGCGACCATGCTGTCCTTCGTTGTCACCGATGCCGCCATTTCCTCGTCTGCCCTGCAGGCGCTGCTTTCGGCCGGCGTCGAGCCGAGCTTCAATTCGATCACCGTCGACAGTGATACCTCGACCTCCGACACGCTGCTGCTGTTTGCGACGGGCGCTGCAGCGGCTGATGGCCAGGCGACCGTCGAAAACGCGGATGATGCGCGTCTTGGTGAGTTCCGGCAGGCGCTGAACGATCTGCTCAAGGATCTGGCGTTGCAGGTGGTCCGCGACGGCGAAGGTGCGCGCAAGATGGTGGAGATCACCGTCAAGGGGGCGGAGAGCGATCTGGCGGCGAAGAAGATCGCGCTGTCGATTGCCAATTCGCCGCTGGTCAAGACGGCGGTTGCCGGTGAGGACGCAAACTGGGGCCGTATCGTCATGGCCGTCGGCAAGTCCGGCGAGATGGCGGACCGCGACCGGCTGGCGATCTGGTTCGGCGACGTGCGCGTTGCCGTCAATGGCGAGCGGGACCCGGATTATTCCGAGGCTGCAACCACGGCGGTAATGGAGAAGGAAGACATTCCTGTGACCGTCGATATCGGGTTGGGCTCGGGCACGGCGACCGTCTGGACCTGTGACCTGACCAAGGAATATGTCGCCATCAACGGCGATTACCGGAGCTGATGGCCGGAATGCAGGTAAACGTTTCCGATCCGAACCTGCCGCTGGTGCGGCGCCTGGAAGCCGTCGGCTTTCGCGCCTGGCCGGCGAGCAGCGTGGTCTATGACGGCAGCTGGCAGGTGCGGCTGACGGGGAGCCATCCGTCGAAGCGGCTGAACTGTGTTGTTGCGCTCGATCCGTCCGACCATCGCGACATCCCGTTGCGGATCGAGAAGGCCAAGCGGCGGTTCGAGGCGCATGGGCGGCCGCTGATGATCCGGCAGACACCCCTGTCGCCGAAGCAATTGATCGATCATCTGGCGGCGGAGGGCTGGGAGTGCTTCGAGGAGGTCGTGACGATGACCTGCGATCTGACGACGCTCGAGCTTCCCGATACCATGGATCATCTGCCGACGCATGACATCGGTCGCTACGTCGATGCCGATATCGCCGTGCATGGGACGGACCCTGCCTTGAAGCCGGCGCTGGCCGAGATCATTACCAGCATCAAGCCGCCAAGTGGCCTCTTTGTCATCGAGGACCCCGAGAGTGGGCCCGTGGCTGCGACGCTCTGCGTGCAGGACAATGATCTCGCGGGGGTCATGTCGCTTGCGGTGCGCTCCGACAAGCGTGGGCAGGGGCTGGGCGTCGAGATCCTGAGCACGGCGCTGCGCTGGGCCAGGATGCGCGGTGCACGCACCGCCTGGCTGCAGGTCGTCGCGAACAACGAAGCGGCCCTTTCGCTCTATACCAAGATGGGTTTCAGCGAAGCCTATCGCTATCACTATTGGCGGAAGGCTTGAGCATGAGCGACGAGAAGAGGCCGATCCTGCTGGTGGCCGCCTGCGCGCTTGTCGATACCGACAACCGCATTCTTCTGGCGCAACGGCCCGAGGGCAAGTCGCTGGCCGGATTGTGGGAGTTTCCCGGCGGCAAGGTCGAGGCTGGCGAGACGCCCGAGGAAACGCTGGTGCGTGAACTCAACGAAGAGCTGGGTATCGTCACCAAGGTTGCGTGCCTGGCGCCGCTCACATTCGCCAGCCACACCTATGAGCGCTTTCACCTGCTGATGCCGCTCTATATCTGCCGACGTTACGAGGGGATTCCCCAAGGGCGCGAAGGCCAGGCGATCAAGTGGGTTCGAGCCAAGGCGTTGCGCGACTATCCGATGCCGCCGGCCGACGAGCCGCTGATCCCGTTTCTCCAGGACCTTCTGTGAGCGGTCGCGAATTCTTCGGGCGTCGTTAACACAAAGTTTATACCCCGCACCGCAATATACGCTCTGTTCATGCGTCGTAAACGTGTGTGGAGCGTATCATGGTAAACGAGGATTTCTGGAAGGCCGCACGGTCAAGAGAGCGGTCTTCGATCAAATCAGGCCGGACCGGTGTTCTGAATATCGCCCTGCTTTTCGGCACGGCTGCGATCGCCCTTTCGCTCGTCCTGACGCCGATGCTTGCTTCCAAGACCGACCGCAAGACCCTGGCTTTCCAGCCTGATGACTACGACATGATCACCACAGGTTCCATCCCGAAGGGCGATCCCGGCAAGCGCTACACGATCCGTCGTAGCGTGCTTCAGGAAACGCCCGGCTCCGTCTGTATCATCGACGGTTATGTTTCCGGCCAGGCCTGTTAACCACCACCGTGCCGGGAGCGCTGCGCGGCAGGCTCCGGGTCGATCGCCAGGAGACCGCATGCGTCTATTGCGTCAGATGATCGCCGACCAGAGCGGCGCGACCGCGATCGAATACGGATTGATTGCCGCAATCATGAGCGTTGCCCTGATCAGCGGCTTCGGCGTCCTGAGCGGGCGTGTGCAAAACGTCTTCGAAACCGTGACGGCGACGATCACGGCCGCCTGGAGTTAATCTTTACTTTGCTTGGCTGATGGCACTGACCTGTTCGGGTTCAGCGCATCGGCAAGCCGCATCTTGGCGGAGCCAGGCTTCAGCGGCTTCTGCTGGCTTTCATGCGGCGCCCAGCCCGAAACGAAGACGATCGAGAAGGTGGCACGGATGCGGCCATCCGGATCGCCATGCCGTTCGGCATAGAGTTCGGCGGCGCGCATGAAGAAGCGGCGGGAGACCGGGCGGCGGCTTCGGCCGATCAGCGGATTGCCCATGCCCATGGCTTTCAGATCGCGCATCAGCGCGAAGATGTGGTCGTAGCGGACCGTAAAACTCTCCTCATCGATGACAGGCAGAGCGAAACCCGATCGCTGCATGAGCGCACCGATGTCGCGGATGTCGGCAAAGGGCACGACGCGGGGGCTGGCGCCGCCATAGATTTCGGTTTCGGCCGCCAGCAGCACATCGCGCAGTTCGGCAAGTGTTCCGGCACCCGGGATGGCGGCGAGCAGCAGGCCATCGGGCTTCAGGGCGCGGCGCATCTGGATCAGCATGCCGGGCGTGTCGTTGGTCAGATGCAGGGAGAGCGGCGAGAGGATCAGGTTGACCGACTGGGGCGCGAGCGGGACGCTCTCGAAATTGGTCACGCTTCCGGCTGTGCCTGCCAGCAGGGCCGCATCGGTTTCGACACGTTCCAGATCTGCAATCTTGCCGGTGGCAAGCGCCGCCTCTGCCGTCAGCCCCGTGCCGCCGAAGAGTTCGACCGCCTTGTCGAAGCGCCGTTCGACGATGGACAGGCGGTCGGCCAGTTCGCGCGCTGTCAGCTCCAGCAGGAAATCGGCCCCTTGCGCTCTCTGTGCCCAGGCGCGGCTGCGGTTGCGGGCGATGAGAGCTTCGTCGAAAATTTCATTCATGGCGGTCTTCCCTGGCTGACGCGGATTGGCTCTCTGCCCCGGCAGGCGTAAAGTCATCGCATGCTCGCTCACTTAGTGCAGAAATCGCTGTTCGTCAGCCTGGATCGTTCCGGGACGATGCTGCGCGGGCTTTTTCATCTGGTTTATCCGCCGACCTGTGCGCATTGCCATGTGCAGACCCTGACGCACAATGCGCTGTGCAGCGACTGCTGGTCGACATTGCGGCTGATCGAGCGGCCGTTCTGCGAGGTGCTTGGCCTGCCCTTTGCGCATGATCCAGGCGAGGGCATGCTGTCGCCCGAGGCGATCACGCATCCGCCGGTCTTCGACCGGCTGCGGTCCGTTGCGCTGCATGAGGGGGTGGCGCGGCATCTGGTGCATGGGCTGAAATATCGCGACCGGACCGATCTCGCGCCGATGATGGCGGCCTGGATGGTGCGGGCGGCATCAGCCGAGATCGTGGCGGCTGACGGCATCGTTGCGGTGCCGCTGCACCGGATGCGGATGTTCCGGCGGATGTTCAACCAGTCGGCGGAGCTGGCGCGGCATGTCGGGCGGCAGGCAGGGAAACCGTTTTTCGCCGAGGCGCTTGTCAGGCGCAAGCGCACGCAGCAACAGGTGGGGCTGACAGTCAACCAGCGGGCGCTCAACGTGCGCGGTGCCTTCGTGGTACCGGACGGGCGGGAAGACCTGGTGTTCGGGCGGCGTCTGGTGCTGATCGACGACGTCTATACGACCGGGGCGACGGTCGGTGCCGCGACCGCTGCCCTGAAAAAGGCAGGGGCTGCGGATGTCACTGTTTTGACCTTTGCAAGGGCTTTGTCCGGGCCTATATGAGGGGTCCGGTCCTCTCCAGCACAGTCCCGTGCCCATCTTCTGCGGAGTTCTTCATGGCGGATGTCATTGTCTATACGCGTCAGTTCTGCGGCTATTGCGCCAGCGCCAAGGCGCTGCTCGACAAGAAGGGCGTGAGCTATGTCGAGCATGACGCGACCGGCAAGCCGGAGCTGCGCGAAGAGATGATCTCCAAGTCCGGCCGCAACACCTTCCCGCAGATCTTCATCGATGGCCAGCATGTCGGTGGCTGTGATGACCTGCATGCGCTTGATCGGGCCGGCAAGCTCGATCCGCTTCTCGCTTTGTAAGGAACAGAGACCCATGGTGTTCAAGGCCGCTGCCGTCCAGATGTGTTCCGGGGTCGATCCGGAGAAGAATGCGCAAGCCATGGCGCGCCTCGTGCGCGACGCGGCCGCCAAAGGCGCGATCTATGTGCAGACGCCGGAGATGACCGGGGCCGTGCAGAAGGACCGCGCGGGTCTCGCCGCTGTTCTGCGCGACGAGGAAAACGACCTGATCGTCAAGGCAGCGTCGGATCTGGCGAAAGAGCTGAAGATCCACCTGCATGTCGGCTCGACCGCGATCAAGCTTGCCGATGGCAAGATCGCCAACCGGGCCTTCCTGTTCGGACCTGATGGCGCGAAGATCACCTCCTATGACAAGATCCACATGTTCGACGTCGATCTCGACAATGGCGAGAGCTGGCGGGAAAGCGCCGTCTATCGGCCGGGCGACCGGGCAGTCGTGGCGGATCTGCCGTTTGCCAAGCTCGGCTTCGGTGTGTGTTACGATGTGCGGTTTCCGCACCTGTTCCGGACCGAGGCGATGGCCGGTGCCGAGATCCTGACGACACCGGCGGCCTTCACCAAGCAGACCGGCGAGGCGCATTGGGAGATCCTGCTGCGCGCGCGCGCCATTGAGAACGGCGCCTATGTAATTTCGGCGGCGCAGGCCGGCGTGCATGAAGATGGTCGCGAGACTTTCGGGCACTCGATGATCGTCGGCCCCTGGGGCAAGGTTTTGGCGTCGGCCGGCGGGTCGGGCGAGGCTGTCGTTATCGCAGATATTGATCTTGAAGCGGTCAAGGCCTGCCGTGCAAAAATCCCGAACCTGAAGAACGGCCGCGACTTCCAGCTCGATATCGCGCCGCAGCTTGCCAAGGGAGGCGTGACGGTTTGATCCGCTATTCCCTCAGCTGCGAAAAGGCCCATGAATTCGAAGGCTGGTTTTCGGAAAGCGCCGAGTTCGACCGGCAGAAGGCAAGCGGCTTTCTGACCTGTCCCGTCTGCGGATCGGGCGAGGTGTCGAAGGTGTTGATGGCGCCGTCGGTAACAACCGCGCGGCAGAAGGAAGGCACGCAGGCGCTGGCCGTTTCTGCAGCGCAAAAGCTGGCGATGAGCAAGCTGAAGGAAGCCATCCAGGAAATCCGCGCCTCCAGCGAGGATGTCGGCGAGAAGTTTCCCGAGGAGGCGCGCAAGATCCATTACGGCGAGGCGGAAGCCCGCGGTATCATCGGCCAGGCCTCGCCGGTCGAGGTGAAGTCGTTGATCGAGGAAGGTATCGAGATCGCGCCGCTGCCGGTCTTGCCGGACGAGGCGAATTGACGTCGGCGGACCATCACCTTGCGATCTACAATTTCGGCATCCATGTCGATGCCGCCGAAAGTGCTGCGGTGCGGGGATTTGCTCTCAGAGAGCCGATGAACTTTGCGGCGGCAGAGCGGGCACCGGGGTTTGTCGCACGGTCCGGCTACAAGGGCGTCCCGGGACCTCGGAGCTGGGGACCGCTCATCTTTCCGCGCTTCCTGACCGAGCAATCCGGCGGTGCCGCGGTGTCGTCGCTCTCGCTCTGGCACGACCTCGAGAGCTTGATGGCCTTTACCTATACCGGCGTTCATGCCGATGCCATCAAGCACGCGCGCCACTGGAATGTGGTGCAGAAATGGCCGCCGATGGTACTGTTCTGGGTGCCTGCCGGCAGGAGGCCGGATTGGCAGGAAGGGGCAAAACGGCTCGAAATGCTTTTCGACAACGGCAGCGGGCCGCAGTGCTTCACCTTCAAGGAACCCTATGATCCGAATGGGCGGCCCGCCGAGATTGATCGCGCCTTGGTCAAGCAATTGGCGGCGGAAAATTTGGCCGCTCAGGGCGCGCTTCTCGACGCCGTCCTCAAGCTGCCTGTCTGACCTTCACCCCTTGAAGCCATCATTGTCGAGATAGGCCTGTTCCTCGGCTGTCGTCTCACGCCCCAAGGCGGCGTTTCTGTGGGGGAAGCGGCCGAAGCGTTCGATCAAGTCCAGATGCACGACCGCCCATTTCAGCGTCTCAGCGTCCCCCGTTTCGTCCCGGTGCTTTTCGAACAGCGACACGCTGTAGCGCTGGTCCTCGATGTCTTCCGAATGCTCGAAGGGCAGATAGAAGAAGGGGCGCAGGATTGGCTCGACCTTCTTGTCGAAGCCTTTGGCGAGCGCAAGGCGGGCCGTGGTCCGGGCGAGCGGATCGGTGGCGTAGGAATGGCCGCTACCGCGGAAGAGATTGCGCGGGAACTGGTCGAGCAGAAGCAGCAGCGCGAGCGTGCCAGTCGGGGTCTCTTCCCAATGGCTCAGGGCGCAACGGGATGCCTGGAAATGGAGATCGGCATAGTCAGCCTCGATCTCCGCATCCAAGGCTTCGTTGCGCGAAAACCAGGCTTCGGGACCGTGGCGCAGCCAGCACTCGATGACGGCCTCAGGGGAACTCATGCCGCCACTCCGGGGCGGCTTGCCAGCACCATGTAGTTCACGTCGATGTCGGACGAGAGGTTCCACTGGTTCTGCAGCGGATTGAAGAAGACACCCTTCATCTCGACGACGCCCATGCCGCTCAGGGCGAGCGGGCCTTCGATCTCTTCCGGGCGGACCAGCTTCTCATACTGGTGCGTGCCGCGCGGCAGCCAGCGCAGGACATATTCGGCGCCGACGATGGCAAGGGCGGCCGCCTTCATTGTGCGGTTGATGGTGGAGACCAGCATCAGGCCGCCGGGGCGGACCATGGAGGCGCAGCTCGACAGGAAGAACTCGACATCGGCGACGTGTTCGACCACTTCCATGTTGAGGACGATGTCGAAGGTTTCGCCGGCGGCGGCCAGGGCTTCGGCGGTGACCGCGCGGTAATCGACCTCGACGCCGCTCTGGGCCGAATGGGTCATGGCGATCTTGATGTTCTTTTCCGAAGCGTCTGCGCCAAGCACGCTTGCACCCATGCGGGCGACGGGTTCTGACAGAAGGCCGCCGCCACAGCCGATATCGAGGATGCGCAGGCCTTCGAGCGGGCGATGGGCCTTTGGATCGCGGCCGTAATGGGCCGATACCATGTCCCTGATATAGGCGAGGCGTACCGGATTGATCTTGTGCAGCGGCTTGAACTTGCCGGTCGGATCCCACCACTCGGCCGCCATGGCGGAAAAGCGGTCGACCTCGGACTGATCGATGGTGGTGCGTGCGTCTGCACTCATGACGGAAAAAACCTCCTGGCGACACTTGGTTCTCCAAGTCGTCCTGATGCCGCCCAAAGTCAAGAGTGTGGGAGGTCGCAGGCCGGGGAGGCCCCGTGGCCGCCCTTGTCATTTCATGAGGCGTCTGCTTTTCGCCGCGTTCAGGGCTTTAACCGGCGGGCCAGCCCATCCGAGATTTTCTTGGCCAATGCCGGGTAGTCCCCGTCGAAATGATGGCCGCCATCGAGCTGGATGGTCTCCACGGATGTCCCGGCCAGATCACGGCAGGCGTCGTCTTCTTCGTCGGCACCATAGAAACACTGTACCTTTGTCGGGTCGATGCGTTTGATGTCGGTGAGCGGGTCACCGGCGCCCTTGCCGTCATTTGCGCCGAGCCAGCCCGAGACCGAAATCTCGTAGTCCACCTGGTGCGAGAGCGCGAGCAGGCTGAGCTGCGGGATGCGGTCCTTGAGTTTGTCCGAGAGACCGTTATAGGCGGCCGGCAGGACATCGGCGCCGAAGGAATAGCCGACGAGCAGCACGTGCCGAACCTTCCAGCGCTTCTGATAGGTGCGCATGATGGTGGCGAGATCGGCGCTGGTTTGTTCCGGTGTCCGCTCGGACCAGAAGTAGCGGAGCGAATCGACGCCGACGACTGGAATGCCGCTTGCCTGGAGATTGGCCGCCACTTCGCTGTCGATGTCGCGCCAGCCGCCATCGCCGGAATAGATGATGGCCATGGTGTCGCTGGTTGGCGCAGTTTCCAGGATGGTGAGTGGCAGGCCGAGTGGTGTGTCGGTGGCGTTGCCGAGGGCAATCAGTTCATCGATTGCATCGGAATAGGCCTTATTGGCATCGTCCTTCACGTCCCGCTGGTCGATGTCGGGATGGGCCGCGACGAGGCTTGTCACGTGATCGCGGCCATCGGCAGGAGCCGCCGGGCTCAAGAGAACGGTCGCCGGATCCGGCAGGTCGCCATCGGTCAGGCCGTAGACCATGCGGTCGCCGCTGCGCGTCTTGTTGGCGGGCGTGCAGAACTCCTTGGTGACCGGGATGCCGGCTTCCGGGTCAAGTGCCAGGGTCTGGCCGATGGTGGCCTTCGGGGTCTGGGCGAGGATCGCAAGTGCCAGCGCGCCGCCCTGACCCCGA
The DNA here is from genome assembly GCF_003610655.1 of Rhizobium sp. AG855. NCBI lineage: Bacteria > Pseudomonadati > Pseudomonadota > Alphaproteobacteria > Hyphomicrobiales > Rhizobiaceae > Rhizobium > Rhizobium sp. AG855. Next base: position 518,798 of record NZ_RAQG01000004.1, read on the forward strand.
CCCGCAATGATCGGCGGCAGGAAGGCCGAGTTGCCGGCCTTGCGCTGCAGCTGATGGCCGATTTCCTCGATGTCAGAGACCGTGTAGATGCAGTCGCCGGTGTCCTTTGCCAGGGAGGCCAGGTATTTCGGTGTGTCGATGCCGACGACGATGGCGCCGTTCTGTTGCAGCCGTTCTGCCTGCTGCTGGTCGCTATCCTGCCAGCCGTGCTTGTCCGACAGCAGCACCACCAAAGCCTTCGGGGTATCGTCGGGCAGGAGTGTCAGGGGTGCCGGGATCATGCCGGTGTCGAGTGGTGGGGTGTCGTCGGCCAGAGCGACCGAGGCCGTCGACAGCGTCAGGATCAGCGCGAAGGCTTTAAGGATCGACGTCATTTTTTCACCACGCCTTTCAGTCCACCGCCGATCAGGAGCGTCGCGTCGAGAAGCGCGAGGACAGGGTTGAGACCGCCGGCGACCGCCAGGTAACGCGGCTGCCATTCGGGATGGAACTTGGCCTTGAAGGCTCTCAGTCCCTTGAAGTTATAGAAGCGCTCGCCGTGTTCATAGAAGGTGTTGGCGATGCGGTCCCAGACGGGGGCGACCTGCCGGCGGGACATGCCGGAAAGTGGGGCCATGCCGAGGTTGAAATGGCGGTAGCCCTGGTCGCGCAGGTCGCTCATAAGCCGGACGAAGAGGAAATCCATCGAGCCTTTCGGCGCATCGGGCGAGAAGCGCATGAGGTCGATCGAGGCCTCCTCCTTGGTGGCCGTGAGCAGGATATTGGCAAAGGCGACGATGCGGCCTTCGCAGCGCAGGATCGCGACCGGCTGGGCGTTCATGTAGGCATCGGTGAAGGCGCCGAGCGAGAAGCCCTTTTCACGGGCGCGGTGGTGGTCGAGCCAGCTGTCGGAGACGCGCCGCAGGTCTTCCAGGATGGCAGGGACCTGGTCTGCCGGGATGGTCTCGAAGGAGAGGCCATCCCGCTCGCCGCGGGTCGCGGTCTGGCGCAGGCTTGCCCAGCGACCACCCTTCAGGTCGAAGTGCTGGAGATCGACCATGGCGAGTTCGCCGAGCTTGAAGGCCTTCATGCCGGCATCGGCGATGGCCGGCAGGAGGGCTGGCGAGGCCTGGTAGAACACGGCCCGGCACCCGGTGGCGCGCGCGGTTTCGACGAACTGCCAGACGAGTTCGTCACGCGAGGCCTTGGGGCCTGTCGGATCGAGGAAAGCGATGAAAGAGCGGCCCTGGCGGGCATACATCAGGAAGGCCTTGCCATCGGGCGAGAACATCACGCTCTTGTCGCCGGTGCGCACGAGATTGGCGTCGGCGATGTCGTTGATATCGAGGATGGCGACGGCCTTTTCCAGATCCGTTTCGCCGGCGGGCGGTACCGCGAAGGTGGCCGGCCGCAGCAGGCTGAACAGGCTGATGGCCATCGAGAAGATGGTGAGACCAAGCACGGCGCGCAAAGAGCGGGGGGCTTCGGCGGAGAACTCGAACTGCCACCAGAGATCGTGGCTGTATTCGACGTCGCGGTAGACGAAGAGCAAGACGGCGATGGCGCCGACGAGCAGGACGCCGACGGCGAGAAGCCAGGCCGAGTTCAATGCCTGGAGCAGAGAGGCCGGACGCTGGAAGAGGCGACGGCTGGCGACAAGGCCGACCAGCAGAAGCGCCAGCATGCCGGCTTCGTAGACGGCGACCGCCTTGGCGAGCGACAGGACGAGTGCCGCCACGGCCACAAAAACTGCCGCCCACCAGGCACCGTCCAGCCGCTGTGCAAGCCCGCGCGCGACAATCACGAGCATGAGGCCAAGAATGCTGGCAAGGAAGTGGGCGCCTTCGAGGACCGGGAGTGGCAGGATCTCGGCCAGAGCATCAAGATTGCTATCCGGCGCCGGCGTGACGCTGGACAGGACCAGCATGACTCCGAGGAGGAGGGTCAGCGTTGCCAGGAGCGTCGGCGCAAGGCGCCCCGCCGTTCGGGCAACGCCTGCCGAGAAGGGCGTTGTGGCCAGTTGCCGGAGTTCGGCAACCGTGACGAGGATGATCGCGACGATCAGCGGCAGAACATAGTAGATCAGGCGATAGGCGACGAGCGAGGCCAGCACGGCCTCCGTGCCGAGATGGCTGCCCAGAGCTGCGACCATCACCGTCTCGAAGACGCCGATGCCGGCCGGCACGTGGCTGATCACACCGATACCGATGGCGACCGCGTAGATGGCAAAGAAGGTTGGCCAGCTGATGTCGGCGGCAGCCGGCAGCAGGGCGTAGAGCACGGACGCCGAGAAGGCGACATCAAGCACGGTGACGATGAACTGGCGCGACATGGTCTTGCTGTCGGCCAGGCGCAGGCGCCGTCCGCCGATTGTCACACCATTACCGCTCGCCATCAGCAGCAGGATCGCAAGCACGACCAGAACCACGATGTCGCCCGCGACGAGCACGTTCTGCGACAGGCCGATCAAGGGGGCAATTTCGCCAGCGACCGGGAGGAGCGTCAGCGCTGTCACCAGCACCAATCCGATGGAGAAAGACACCGTGACGAAGGCGATGATGCGGCCGATATCGTCCGGGGACAGACCGGCACGGGAATAGGCCCGGTAGCGGATCGCGCCGCCGGACAGCGCGCCGAAGCCTGCGACATTGCCGACGGCATAGGCGCTGAAGGCCGTCAGGGCCACTTCGGGCCAGGGGCGGCGGCGGCCGATATGAGCCAGCGCGTTCAAATCGTAGAGGCAGAGGGTCGCGAAGCTGAGTGCCGTGAAGAGGATGGCAAGCGCAATCGAGCCGGGGCTCGTTGTGCGCAGGCCGTTCACCACATCGGCATAGGTGACCTCTTCGGTGAGCCTGTAGATCGCGTAACCGACGGCCGCAAAGACGAAGAGTGCAGCGACGGCGGCGAGCGGGCGGGCATAGCGATTGAGCCTGGATGTCCGCAGAGCCGGTTCGGCCTCGTCGGATGGCGGGGAGAATTCAGTGCTGGATGTCATGCGGCCCTGTCCGGATTAACGGCTTACACTCAAAGAAACCGGCTCCCAGCCCGGTTGGGCGATGGTTGGCGCCTGAATTGGTTCCAAATTAAGGCAGCATCGGGATGGCGCATTTCCGGCGATTTTCCGTGGCTGAGCGTACCGTTTCGGCCATACCTGACCGTTGCGCCCCAGGAACATATTCGCTAAAAGCCCGGCAACCTGCAGCCTGTGGCGCAGGGCGTCAGTTTCTTCGCCGCTCAGGCGGCGTGTTCTCAAGGGCATATGGTTCAAGTCTATGGCTCGCATCGTCATGAAATTCGGCGGGACTTCCGTCGCCAATCTGGAACGCATCCACAACGTCGCGCGCCATGTGAAACGCGAAGTGGATGCCGGTCACGAAGTGGCCGTGGTCGTCTCGGCCATGTCGGGCAAGACCAACGAGCTGGTCGACTGGGTGCAGACCATGCCGAAGGTGGCTGGTGCCGACTCGCCGTTCTATGACGCGCGCGAATATGATGCCGTCGTTGCCTCCGGCGAACAGGTGACCTCGGGTCTGCTGTCCATCGCTCTCCAGTCGATGGGCATCAATGCCCGTTCCTGGCAGGGGTGGCAGATACCGATCAAGACCGACAACGCCCATGGCGCGGCCCGCATTCAGGAAATCGACGGCTCGGATATCGTGCGCCGCATGGGCGAGGGCCAGGTGGCCGTCGTCGCCGGTTTCCAGGGCATCGGCCCTGACAACCGGATCGCAACGCTTGGTCGTGGCGGCTCGGATACCTCGGCCGTGGCGATTGCCGCCGGCCTGAAGGCTGATCGCTGCGACATCTATACTGATGTCGATGGCGTCTACACGACCGATCCGCGCATCGAGCCCAAGGCGCGTCGCCTCAAGAAGATCGCGTTCGAGGAAATGCTGGAAATGGCGTCGCTCGGCGCCAAGGTCCTGCAGGTCCGCTCGGTCGAGCTTGCGATGGTACACAAGGTCCGCACCTTCGTGCGCTCCAGCTTTGAAGATCCCGATGCGCCGGGCATGGGCGATCTCCTGAACCCGCCCGGTACGTTGATTTGCGATGAGGAAGAGATCGTGGAACAGGAAGTCGTCACCGGTATTGCCTATGCCAAGGATGAAGCCCAGATTTCGCTGCGCCGTCTGGCCGACCGGCCGGGCGTGTCGGCTGCGATCTTCGGACCGCTCGCCGAATCCCACATCAATGTCGACATGATCGTCCAGAACATCTCGGAAGATGGTTCGAAGACCGACATGACGTTCACCGTACCGTCGGGCGACGTGGACAAGGCGCTGGCAGTGCTCGGCTCGAACAAGGACAAGATCGGCTTCGACGTTGTCCAGAGCGAGAAGGGCCTGGTCAAGGTCTCCGTCATCGGCATCGGCATGCGCAGCCATGCGGGCGTTGCCGCGACGGCTTTCCGGGCGCTCGCCGAGAAGGGCATCAACATCAAGGCGATCACCACGTCCGAGATCAAGATTTCCATCCTGATCGACGGTCCCTATGCCGAGCTTGCGGTTCGCACTTTGCATTCCTGCTACGGTCTGGATAAGAATTGATTCCTGAGAGCGGAGAACCGATGCCCGACCCCTAAAAAGGCAAGGGTAGCAGCCCGCTGACCAATGGGAAGTGGAGCAAAAGCGCGATGAGAGACCTTTCTGCGGGTCCCCGCGTCCTGCTCAAGCGGTTGCGCGAAATGATGGCGGAGCCGCTCGAGCCGCAGGAGCGTCTTGATCGGATCGTTCGCCAGATTGCGAGCAACATGGTCGCCGAGGTGTGCTCGGTCTATGTGTTGCGCTCCGACGGCGTGTTGGAACTCTACGCAACGGAAGGTCTGAACAAGGACGCCGTTCACCTGGCCCAGCTGAAGATGGGGCAGGGTCTCGTCGGCACCATCGCGGCGTCGGCGCAGTCTCTCAACCTCTCCGATGCGCAGGCGCATCCGGCCTTCCGCTATCTCCCCGAGACGGGTGAAGAAATTTACCACTCCTTCCTCGGCGTGCCGATCCTCAGGGCCGGCCGGAGCCTTGGCGTTCTCGTCGTACAGAACAAGGCCGCGCGGAATTATCGCGAGGACGAACTCGAAGCGCTCGAGACGACCGCCATGGTGTTGGCGGAAATGATCGCCACAGGTGAGTTGAAGAAGATCACCCGTCCGGGCCTCGAACTCGACCTGACGCGCCCGGTTTCGATCGATGGCGACAGCTATTCGGAAGGCATCGGCCTCGGTTATGTCGTGCTGCACGAACCACGCATCGTCGTCACCAATCTCTTGAACGAAGACAGCGAGACCGAAATCCGTCGGCTGGCCGATGCGCTTGGATCGTTGCGCATTTCGATCGACGACATGCTGTCGCGGCGTGAGATCTCCATGGAAGGCGAGCATCGCGACGTGCTCGAGACCTACCGCATGTTTGCCCATGACCAGGGCTGGGTGCGACGCATGGAAGAGGCGATCCACAACGGGTTGACGGCCGAAGCGGCCGTCGAGAAGGTGCAAAGCGACACCAAGGCGCGGATGATCCGGTTGACGGATCCTTACCTGCGCGAACGCATGCATGACTTCGACGACTTGGCGAACCGCCTGCTCAGGCAGCTGACCGGCTTTTCGCCGCGCAGCACGGCAGAAGGTTTCCCGAACGACGCGATCGTCTTTGCCCGCGCCATGGGGGCGGCCGAACTTCTGGATTATCCGCGGGCGAACCTGCGCGGTCTCGTGCTTGAAGAAGGCGCGGTGACCAGTCACGTCGTCATCGTCGCGCGGGCCATGGGCATCGCCGTGGTCGGTCAGGCAGCGGGTGCGGTGGCATTGGCAGAAAACGGCGACCCCGTGATCATCGACGGGGACGACGGCACGGTGCATGTGCGCCCGGTCGCCGATCTGCAGAAGGCCTATGAAGAGAAGGTCAAACTGCGGGCGAAGCGCCAGGAGCAATTCCGGGCGCTGCGTGATGTCGAGCCGGTTACCAAGGACGGGCACCGGATCAAGCTGCAGATGAATGCCGGCCTTCTGGTCGACCTGCCGCAGCTTTCGGATTCGGGTGCCGATGGCATCGGTCTGTTCCGCACCGAATTGCAGTTCATGATCTCCTCCACCATGCCGAAAGGCGAGGAGCAGGAGAGCTTCTATCGGAGCGTCTTGAAGCAGGCGGCCGGCCGGCCGGTGACGTTCCGGACGCTCGATATCGGTGGCGACAAGGTCGTCTCCTATTTCCGCAGCCAGGAAGAAGAGAACCCGGCATTGGGCTGGAGAGCAATCCGCCTGTCGCTCGATCGGCCGGGATTGCTCAGGACACAGTTGCGGGCGCTGCTGAAGGCGTCTTCCGGTGCCGAGTTGAAGATGATGCTGCCGATGGTGACCGAGGTTGCCGAGATCCGGGCCGTGCGCGAGCTGATGCAGAAGGAAGTGCAGCATCTGTCGAAGTTTGGCCACCAACTGCCGAAAAAACTGCAGTTCGGCGTCATGCTGGAAGTGCCGTCGCTGATGTGGCAGCTCGACGAATTGATGGATGAGGTCGACTTCGTCTCCGTCGGATCGAACGACCTGTTCCAGTTCTCGATGGCGGTCGATCGTGGCAATGCGCGGGTGGCGGATCGCTTCGATGTGCTGGGGCGGCCTTTCCTGCGCATTCTTCGGGACATCGTGCGTGCGGGCGACCGGAACAACACGCCGGTGACGCTGTGTGGCGAGATGGCGTCGAAGCCGCTTTCGGCCATGGCGCTGCTCGGGATCGGCTTCCGGTCGATCTCGATGTCGCCGACCTCGATCGGTCCGGTCAAGGCCATGCTGCTCGGTCTTGATGTCGGCCAGCTTGCCGGTGTCCTGATGGCCGCGCTTGACGACAACACACCCGGCGTGTCAGTGCGCGAGGTGCTCGTCCGCTTTGCGACTGAGAACAACATTCCCGTCTGACATTTGACGAAGAAACCGGAGTAAAGGGTGGCGAAGCTTCCTGTCGAGAAAATGCGCGAACTCGAACGCCGCTTCGGCGAGATCGAGGCGCGAATGTCGGCGGGTCCGGCGGCCGACGTCTATGTGAAGCTCGCGTCGGAATATTCCGAGCTCGAGCCTGTCGTGAAGAAGATCCGCGAATACCAGGCGGCGATCGACGAGGCGGCCGACCTGCGGACCATGCTCTCGGACAAGGCGACGGATCGCGAGATGCGCGATCTCGCCGAGATGGAACTGCCCGAGTTGGAGACCCGGATCGAAGGGCTTGAAGGCGAGATGCAGATCCTGCTTCTGCCGAAGGATGCGGCCGACGAGAAGAGCGCGATCCTGGAAATCCGCGCCGGCACCGGTGGATCGGAAGCAGCATTGTTCGCTGGCGACCTCTTTCGCATGTACGAGCGTTTCGCCTCCACCAAGGGATGGAAGGTGGATGTGCTTTCGGCAAGCGAGGGCGAAGCCGGCGGCTACAAGGAGATCATCGCGACGATCAGCGGACGCGGCGTGTTCTCCAAGCTGAAGTTCGAGTCCGGCGTTCACCGGGTGCAGCGCGTGCCGGAGACGGAAGCGAGCGGGCGCATTCATACGTCCGCGGCGACCGTGGCCGTGTTGCCGGAAGCGGAAGAGATCGACATCGAGATCAAGGCTGAGGATATCCGCATCGACACCATGCGTTCCTCGGGTGCCGGTGGCCAGCACGTCAACACGACCGACTCCGCCGTGCGCATCACCCATCTGCCGACCGGGCTCATCGTCACGTCCTCGGAAAAGTCGCAGCACCAGAACCGGGCCAAGGCGATGCAGGTGTTGCGCTCGCGCCTGTACGATATCGAGCGGCAGAAGGTGGACAGCGAACGGTCGGCCAACCGCAAGAACCAGGTCGGTTCCGGTGACCGGTCGGAGCGGATCCGGACCTATAATTTCCCGCAGGGACGGGTGACGGATCACCGCATCAATCTGACGCTCTACAAGCTGGACAAGATGATCGAGGGCGACATCGACGAAATGGTCGATGCGCTGATCTCGGATTATCAGGCCGGGCAGCTGGCGCAGTTGGGTGAGATCCAGTGAACGAGAAGAGCGCAACGGCGAGAGGTCTGATCCACGACGTCCGCCGGCGCTTCGAGGACGCCGGCCTTGCCGATGCCGATCAGGATTCGCGGATCCTGGTGATGGAGCTGCTGGGGCTCAGCCATACGGATCTGGTGTTGCGCGGCGATCGTGCGGTATCGGACGAAAACCTTTCCCGCGTGGAACAGGCGGTGCTGCGGCGGCTGGCGCGCGAACCGGTCTATCGGATCCTCGGATCGCGCGAATTCTACGGGCTTGAGCTCAAGCTTTCCTCCGGCACGCTCGAGCCGCGCCCCGATACGGAAGTGCTCGTCGATGCCGTGTTGCCCTATCTGCGAAACACGATCGCCCGGCAAGGGCGTGCCGAGATCGTGGATCTCGGGACGGGGACGGGCGCAATTGCGCTGGCGCTCATCGCAGACTGTTCGGACGCACGGGCGGTGGGCGTCGACATTTCCGAGGATGCGCTGAAGACGGCAGCAGTCAACGCTGCGGCTCTCGGGCTCGGAGCGCGGTTTGCGACACGGGTCGGCCCCTGGTTTGCGCAGACGCCCGAAAGCTTCGATATCATCGTCTCCAATCCGCCCTATATTCGCACAGAGGTGATGGCGGATCTGGAGCCGGAAGTGGCAAATCATGATCCCGCCGCCGCTCTGGATGGTGGACCTGACGGTCTCGACGCCTATCGTGCCATTGCAAAGGACGCCTCGGCCCATTTGAAGCCGGAAGGTATCGTTGGGCTCGAAATCGGCTACGACCAGCATGACGAGGTGAAGCAAGTCTTTGAGCAGGCGGGTTTTTTTCTCGTTGAAGCGCGCCGCGACCATGGCGGCCGCGATCGTGTGTTGATCTTCAGCGCAAAGCGTGACTGACGGGGTTGCTGCGGCTGCTAAGGATAATTCCGGGAAAAACAGAAAAAGGCTTGGTTTTCCGGATGAAGCGTAATAGTTTGCGGGCACGCAACGGGCGGCGGGGTAAAGAACGAAGATTCGTTCGTGTCTGGGCCGGCTTCGATCACGGTTCGCTTTCGAACTCCGCGAAGCACAAAAAGACCGGTGCGTAACTCAGTAAACTCGACTTTCACCAGCGGCGAGCAAGGCGAGAGCGCGGTCTGCCGGCGGCGCGTGGAGACTTGGTCCGGGCTAACCAGAACCAGCGGCTTTGCCCTTTTTCAGCACAACAGAGACATTCAGGTGAATCATCTATGAGGCCAGGACAGCAGAACAAGCGTGGTCGGGGGCGTAACAACAACAATGGCGGTGGCGGCGGCAATGGCGGCGGCAACTTCAACCGCAAGGGCCAGAACCCCCTGACCCGGACCTATGACAGCTCGGGTCCTGACGTCAAAATCCGTGGCACGGCTCAGCATATCGCAGAGAAGTATTCGACGCTGGCGCGCGATGCGCAGAGCGCGGGCGACCGCGTCATGGCGGAAAACTATCTGCAGCATGCCGAACACTATAACCGCATCATCGCTGCCGCCCAGGCGCAGATGCAGGAACGCTTCCAGCGCGACGACCGCGATGGCAACGACGACCGCGACGATCGCCAGGACTATAACGAGCGCGACGGCGAGGACTTCGACGGTTCCGACGACAACAATGGTCACACCGCCGAGCGCGGCAATGATCGTGGGAATGAACGGGGCGGTGAGCGCGGCAACCAGCAGGCACCGCAGCAGCAGCCGCGTCCGCAGCAGCAGAACCGGCCGCAGCAGCACAACCGCCCGCCGCGTCAGCCAGAGCCCCAGCTTCAGCCGCAGCCGGAAATTGCCGGATCGGGTCCGCAGCCGGTCATCGAGGACATGCCGGCAGAAGCCGTAGCCGCTGCTGCCGAAAGCGCAGCCGAGGCCAGCGGTGAACGCCAGCCGCGTCGCCGCGCTGCCGGCAATCGTCCCCGTCGCCAGCCGCGCCGCAGTGCCGGTGCCGACGAAGGTGGCGAAGGCGGTGGAAACGCTGAAGGTGACGGCGCTCCGGCGCTCGCTTCGGCGGAGACCGAGTGATTGGATCCACGCCAATTTGACGAATGAAAGCTCCGGGCGAAAGCCCGGAGTTTTTCGTTTAAATGCCTCTTTAAAGGGCACAAAACCACTCCCATATCTCGATCAAGGGCGCGGTGATCCGCGCCAGGGCCCGCCGGTTCCGGGGGCCTGATCCACAGCATCCGTTCTGTGCCGAATGCGGGCAGGGCGGGGAAACGGAGACAGACCATGAATATCGAGAGCTATTCCGAACGCGTGCGCGGCTTTTTGCAGTCGGCGCAGACCTATGCCCTGTCCGAGGGGCACCAGCAGTTCACCCCCGAGCATGTGCTGAAAGTTCTACTCGACGACGACCAGGGCATGGCGTCATCGCTGATCAGCCGCGCGGGCGGCGATGCGAAGGCCGTGCGCATCGCCAATGATGCAGCCCTTGCCAAGTTGCCGAAGGTGTCCGGCGGCAATGGCCAGGTCTATCTGGCCCAGCCGCTCGCCAAGGTATTTTCGACCGCGGAAGATGCAGCGAAGAAGGCCGGCGACAGTTTTGTCACCGTCGAGCGCCTGCTGCTGGCGCTGGCCATCGAATCCTCCGCCTCCACATCCGCTTCTTTGAAGAAGGGCGGGGTGACGGCGGCTGCGCTCAACCAGGTGATCAATGAGATCCGCAAGGGCCGGACCGCCGATGGCGCCAATGCCGAAGCCGGTTTCGATGCCCTAAAGAAATATGCCCGTGATCTGACCGAAGAAGCCCGCGAAGGACGGCTCGATCCCGTCATCGGCCGTGACGACGAAATCCGTCGCACCATTCAGGTTCTGTCGCGCCGGACCAAGAACAATCCTGTGCTGATCGGTGAACCCGGTGTCGGCAAGACGGCGATCGCCGAGGGGCTGGCGCTGCGCATCGTCAATGGCGACGTGCCGGAAAGTCTCAAAGACAAGAAACTGATGGCGCTCGACATGGGCGCGCTGATTGCCGGTGCGAAATATCGCGGCGAATTCGAGGAGCGGCTGAAGGCCGTGCTTTCGGAAGTGCAGTCGGAAAGCGGCGAGATCATTCTGTTCATCGACGAAATGCACACGCTTGTTGGTGCCGGCAAGGCGGATGGAGCGATGGACGCCTCCAATCTGCTCAAGCCCGCGCTTGCCCGCGGCGAGCTGCATTGCGTCGGCGCGACCACGCTCGACGAATATCGCAAACATGTCGAGAAGGATGCGGCCCTTGCCCGGCGCTTCCAGCCGGTCATGGTCAACGAGCCGAATGTCGAGGACACGATCTCGATCCTGCGGGGCCTGAAGGAGAAATACGAGCAGCATCACAAGGTGCGGATTTCGGATTCGGCACTGGTCGCGGCTGCGACCTTGTCGAACCGCTATATCACCGACCGGTTTCTGCCCGACAAGGCGATCGATCTGATGGACGAAGCCGCATCGCGGCTTCGGATGCAGGTGGATTCGAAGCCGGAAGAGCTGGACGAACTCGACCGCCGCATCATGCAGCTGAAGATCGAGCGCGAGGCGCTGAAGAAGGAAACCGATGCGGCCTCGGCCGACCGGCTGAACCGGCTTGAAACCGAGCTCACCTCGCTTGAGGAAGAGGCGGATGCGCTGACGGCCCGCTGGCAGGCGGAGAAGCAGAAGCTTGGTCTCGCTGCCGATCTGAAGAAGCAGCTCGACGAGGCGCGCAACGAACTTGCGATCGCGCAGCGGCAGGGTGAATTCCAGCGGGCGGGCGAACTCGCCTATGGCGTGATCCCGAACCTCGAAAAGCAGCTTGTCGAAGCGGAGGCCCAGGATGCGTCGGGCACCGGCAACATGGTGCAGGAAGTGGTGACTGCCGATGGCATCGCCCATGTCGTGTCGCGCTGGACAGGCATTCCGGTCGACCGGATGCTGGAAGGCGAACGCGACAAGCTGCTCCGGATGGAAGACGAGCTTGCAAAATCGGTTGTCGGCCAGGGGGATGCCGTGCAGGCGGTGTCGCGTGCGGTTCGCCGTGCCCGTGCCGGATTGCAGGACCCCAACCGGCCGATCGGCTCGTTCATCTTCCTTGGCCCCACCGGCGTCGGCAAGACCGAGCTTACCAAGTCGCTCGCCCGTTTCCTCTTCGACGACGAGACGGCCATGGTGCGGCTCGACATGTCCGAGTTCATGGAGAAGCATTCGGTCGCGCGGTTGATCGGGGCGCCTCCGGGTTATGTCGGTTATGAGGAAGGCGGCGCTCTCACCGAAGCCGTGCGGCGCAAGCCCTATCAGGTCGTGCTGTTCGACGAGATCGAAAAGGCGCATCCCGATGTGTTCAATGTTCTCCTGCAGGTGCTCGATGACGGGCGTCTGACGGACGGGCAGGGTCGTACCGTCGACTTCAAGAACACGATCATCATCATGACCTCGAACCTCGGGGCCGATTACCTGACCAGCCTCGGCGAGGATCAGGATGTCGATCAGGTGCGCGACCAGGTGATGGATGTGGTGAAGGCCTCGTTCCGGCCGGAATTCCTCAACCGCGTCGACGAGATCATCCTGTTCCACCGCCTGCGCCGCTCGGAAATGGGTGCGATCGTCGATATCCAGATGAAGCGGCTCTTGTCCCTGCTGTCGGAACGCAAGATCGCGATCGATCTGGCACCCGATGCCCGCAACTGGCTGGCGGACAAGGGATACGATCCTGTCTACGGCGCACGTCCGTTGAAGCGGGTGATCCAGAAATACCTGCAGGATCCGCTGGCCGAGCAGATCCTGTCGGGTCAGGTCCTGGATGGATCGGAGATCCGGATCGAGGCCGGCAGCGACCGGCTGCTGATCTCGCCGAAGACCTCGGTTAGCGCTGCGGCCTGATCTGTGGCCTCGCTTGACCGAAAAGAAACGGCGGTCCATCGGGCCGCCGTTTTGCTGTGTCGCCCATCATGTGCAGGAGCTGCCGGTTGCGGCTGCCTCAGCGGCTCGCCACCTGAGCCGGCCGGCCGCCGCTTTCGAGAAGCGTGTCGATGCGCTGCCGTTCCTCTTCGAAGGAGGCGAGCGCCGGACCGTCCAGCGCCTTGCCGCCGGGCAGGCGGACTTTCATCGCATCGACCTTGGTGCCATTGACGATCAGTTCGTAGTGCAGGTGGGCGCCGGTCGAGGAACCGGTCGAGCCGACAAAGCCGATCACCTGGCCTTGCGTCACCTTGGCGCCGGGCACGATGCCCTTGGCGATGCCGCTCTGGTGATTGTAGGAGGTGACGTAACCATTGGCATGGCGGATCAGGGTCTGGTTGCCGTAGCCGGAAGCCCAGCCGGCCTTTTCCACGACACCATTGCCCGCGGCGATGATCGGCGTGCCGCGGGGGGCCGCCCAGTCGACGCCGGTATGCATGCGCGAATAACCGAGGATCGGGTGGCGGCGCATGCCGAAACCCGAGGTAAAGCGGCCGTTCGGGACAGGGTTGCGCAGCAGGAACTGCCGGATCGACTTGCCATCTTCGTCGAAGTAGTCGATCGAGCCGTCTTCGGGATCCTGGAAACGGTAGAATTGCGTGATCGTGTCGCCAAAGCGGGCACGCACGTAGAGAAGTTCTGAATCTTCGGTCGCCTTGCCTTCTTCGTCGGTCACCGAGAAGACGGCTTCCAGCATGTCGGTCGGTTTCAACTGGGCCTGGAAGTCGACATTCGAGGCGAGCAGGCGGACGACAAGTGCCGTGAGTTCCTTGCTCATGCCGTAGGAAAGTGCGGCGCGGTAGATGCCGTCATAGGCGCGCGGCAGGTCCCGGCCGGTGACGATGGCCGGGGTCGATCCGTCGAAGGCGCCGGAAATCGCGGCCAATTGCGGCGGTTCGCTGCCTTCAACGAGACGGCCTCCGTCGTTGACCGCCAGCGTCACGACGTGATCGGAATTGTGATAGAGCGAGAAGCGCACGAGACGAACCTCGTCCCCGCGCTGAATCAGGCCGACCCGCAGCACATCGCCGACCGCCAGCAGTTTGCCCGGCATGTGGGGGGCAAGCGCTTTTTCGACGTCCTCGGCCTTGGCGGAAGGATATCCCGATGAGATCATCAGTGCCGAGACCGATTGGGCGCTGCGCACCGGCAGCACGTCGTCGGCAAATTCCGGCGTCATCGCGGTGACGGCTTCCGGCTCGGCGACACTCATGTTCTCCTCGACCACCCGGGCGGACAGGCCTGCGGCGAGATCGATGCCGGTGTCTTCCGTGTCGAAACGGCGGGGGTCGATGTAATAGAGCGCGGCGACCTGGCTGTCGCCATCGGTCAGGACCGACCCGTTGGAGCGCACATTCTCCTCGACCTCGTCGAAGGTCATCTCGCCGGCGAGGGGCAGGTCCGGGACGCTCGGGAAAGGGCTCGACTTGAGGATGACCTCGGATTCGATGTTGGATCCATAGAGAGAGCCGGTGCGGTTGGCGACGGGCGGCGTGGTCTGATCAATCGCAAAGATCGAGAGCGGATCGAAGGGGGGGTAACGGTCCTGGACGGCGTAGTCGGCGGCAAGCGCCATCTTCACATGGGCGAAGGGCTGTTTGCGCACCACCTCGCGCTCACCGTCCTTGATCACGGTCGGCACATCGAGGATTGCCTTGTCGACCGGACGGGCGGCGATCTTCGGGCCGAAGAGCCGGGCGCCGCGCACGGTATCCTGCGCAGACGCTGCCGCCCCTTCTGGTGGGGCCACGGCATAGGCTTCGGCCGGGATGGCGAGTTGCTGGCGACCATCGAGTGCCGCGAAGAGCGCGACCCCCATGAGGATGCAGGATGTAATGCCGGTGAGGAAGGTGCCGGAAAGCCAGCGCAGCGAGATCTCGCGGCGATCGGGTGCGCGAAAACCATCCGCCAGGATCGGAGGTTCGGTGCCCAGCGAGCGGATCATGTCGCGGTCTGCCGTCATGCCGGTCTGTCGATCCCTGTCCTGATCATCGTGAAGACGCTGAAGACCCCAAGCCGGAGCCAAGCGGCTTTCATGTCTCATGTTTTGGCCGCCGACGTCAAATCAGCGACGATTTCGGGCTCTGTGTGAACCCGAATTATGGAGAATGCGGGGCGCCTCTCCTTATAAGGGGTTTGACGCGGGGGGGATGGTGCGGGCGACGTTCGCCCTGATGGCCCTGATGCAAGGGAAGGCCACCTTTTTGCCGAGCCAAAGACCGTGCCGGATCCCTGCTTTTTCGGGCGGCATATCAGCGATAGCGAAATTCTCCAATCATTACAGTCGCTTGTATGATTTTTCTATTTTTTATGAAATCGAGTGTTGACGTGTTGGGAGGTGGAATCTATACATCCGCTCACTGACGAGGGCGGCGGCGCTGCTAGCGACGAAGTCCTTCGTTCTTGAGAAAACCTCTTTAAAAATTGGCTGCGATGCTGATTGGTTGCCGGGTTCAGGCTTGGCGGGATGGTTTTTTGACGGGGTTTGTATCTCGTCTGT